>CAVYIM010000001.1:0-16355 GCA_963768655.1 uncultured Chloroflexia bacterium
TGCGCCAGCCAGAGCAGCCGGAAGTCCGGGCGGGCGAGCGGCGCGCGGAATCCTGTGGTCTGCGTCCCGGTCATCCCTCGCCGCCGGTCCCCGCGTCCGCTTTACGAGCCGCGCGGAAGAAGCCCACCAGCAGCCGGTACTCGTCGGTGGCCGCGGCTTCGCTGGACGGTTCGCGCCCGGCGCCCGCGGCCTCGCTTGTGTCGCCCTGCTGCCCGAACTCGGAGAACTCGCGGACGAACGCTTCGAGCCGGGTTCGAAACTCGAGCGCGACCGACTCGGTCAGCCGGGCGTCGTCGAAGGTGAGCGTGACACCCCGACTGCTCCTCTCGTCCGTGCCGAGCTCGACCTTGCCAGCCTCGATCGACCGCTCTATCTCCCGGCGCACCGTCGCGAAGACCATCGCGACGAACCGATCGACCGCTCGGGCCACCTCTGCTGGAGCATCCAATTCGCCGGCGAAGAGCCGATGGTCGACGGTGAGGCGCGACGGCCCGGCGTAGCGCTTCTCGAGGATGCCGGACACGAGCCTCGTTCCGGTCACGCGGACCAGCCCGTGTTTCTCCAAAAGCGAGATGTGGTGGTAGAGCCTCGTCTGGCCGACGCCGAGAGCTCCGGCGATCTGCTTGACGGTCCACTCGCCTCGGCTCATCAGGTCGATCATCCGCATCCGAAGCGGATCCGACAGGACTCGGAGAGTCTCGAGATCCCTCACCATGACCTCGTCGGGGAAGGATGAGTCTCGAGTCTCCGTCTCGTCCACCATGGCGTTCACCCTCACGATAGCATTCACGAATTGGTGAACATAAGGTGCATGTTGAATTGGTCCCTGTCCACCCCCAGATCGGCTCCGGCCGGTGGCGATCCTCGCGGTGCCCGAAGTGGCGCCACCACGATCGCGGCCGCGATTGACGGCCGTCCCGGCGGCCCGGTCCTGCCTCTTGCGCACCGCCGTGCGCGTTCAACTGTACCGGGCCCCGGTGGACTCGGGCCTCTCACAGCGCGAGCGAACGCGACCGATGCGGTCCACCGAAAGGGTCCGGGCCGGGCGCTCTTGCTCGCCCCGCGGGCAGATCCGACCAATCTCGGGTCGTGAGGTCGAGATCGCACGCGCGGGTGAGCAGACTCGCCCGGAAGCGGAGGTGCGTGCGAGTCCGCCGGTCACGTTCGCTCGCCCGGT
This sequence comes from uncultured Chloroflexia bacterium, assembly GCA_963768655.1. Taxonomy (GTDB): domain Bacteria; phylum Chloroflexota; class Limnocylindria; order Limnocylindrales; family CSP1-4; genus Fen-1039. The sequence continues at coordinate 1,178 of CAVYIM010000001.1, forward strand.
GAGAACGGCCGGCCGGTTTGGAAGGATGACGGCGGCCGCGGTCCGGCGCTTCCGGCGATGGCCCCGAAGGGCTCCGGGTACGCGGTTCATCGCGAGGGACATCCGCGCCGGCACCTGCTATCCTTCGCCGTCGGCACGGGCTCGTGGTGTAGCGGCCTAACATGCCAGCCTGTCACGCTGGAGACCGCCGGTTCGAATCCGGTCGAGCCCGCCATTCGCGTCTCTCCCAGCCCCGTCCCCGCCCGGACGGGGCTTTTCTCGACCGCGGCCGCACCACGTCTCGGAGTCGCGCCGGCGCCCGGCCGCCGCCGGCGCCTCAGCGGTGCCGCGGCAGAACTCGCGTGCCAAGACCCGGCCGCTGACGCACAATCAGGTTGAAGGCGCCGCGTGGACGGCGTCACCTCACCCGGAGGGCGAACGAATGAGCGGCCGAGTCATCGTGGTCGGCTCGGTCAACATCGACCTGGTCGCGCGCGTTCCCCACCTGCCGGGTCCCGGCGAGACGGTGACGGGTGGCAGCTACGAGCGCCACCACGGTGGCAAGGGCGGCAACCAGGCCGTCGCCGCCGCCCGCCTTCGCCGGCCGACTCTCTTCATCGGCGCCGTGGGCGACGATACCTTCGAGCAGGAGGCCAGACGAGCCCTCTCGTCCGAACGAGTGGACGTCTCCATGGTGGCGTCTCTGTCGGGCCAGCCGACCGGCGTCGCGCTGATCCTGGTCGATGCGACCGGCGAGAACGAGATCGCCGTCGTGCCGGGCGCCAACGGCGCGATCGAGGCCGGCTACGTCCGCGAGTGCCTGGCCCGGCTGGGCCCCCTCGTCGGCGACGTGATGCTCGTCTGCAATGAAGTGCCGCTCCACGTCGTCCGCGAGGCCCTGCTGTGCGGGCAGGCGGCGGGCGCCACCACGATCCTCAATCCGGCGCCGGCGATCGGCATCGACCGCGCGATCTTCGGACTGGCCGATATCGTCACGCCGAATCGCAACGAGCTGGCGACGCTGCTCCAGACCGAGGCGACCCGGACCGGGCGCAGAGTCGACGTCAGCACGGAGGCGGCCGTGCGGGCCCGTTCACTGCTGGAGCCGGGACCGGACGGCCCCGGCGTCCGCAAGGCGGTCATCGTCACCCTCGGCGCCGCCGGTGTCGTGGTCCTCGAGCGTGCCGGTACGGGCCTGAGCGCGACCGGCGGCCCCTCCGCGGCGCCGGAAAGCGCCGCGGTCGGCGAGGGCGCAGGAGGGACCGGCAGCGCGGCGAGCGCCGAAGGGACGGGTGCCGGGGGGACAGGAGCCGCGACCGGTGCCGCGACCGCTGGGATCGCGGGCTCGGGCGACTCACCCGCCGGAGTTCGCGCGAGCGCGAGCCGTCGCGGCGAGATCCGCGTCTGGGAAGTGTCGGCCGATCGCGTCGACACGGTCGACAGCACGGGCGCGGGCGACGCCTTCTGCGGGGCCCTGGCCGCGGCCCTGGCCGAGGGCCGCCCACTGGCGGAAGCCGTCAAGCGGGCGGTTGCCGGCGGGGCATTGGCCACCACTCACGTCGGGGCGCGCGAGGGGATGCCGACCTTCGCCGAGCTCGAGGAGTTTCTGGCGGCTCGAGCGGCCGTCTAGATGCAGGCGGCCCCGGCCTGGTGAAGCCGATTGCTCGCGCGACCGTTCAGGTCGCCGTGGTCATTCGGGGCCGATCCAGAGCCGGAGCGCCCAGTCTCGCCGCGAGGTAGCAGACGAAGGCGATCGTCGTCACGTAGAAGCTCACCGGGACCGCGGTCACAAGGGCGAGCAGGATCCCCCCGAGAGTTGCGAGGAGGGCTACGCCGACGCTGACCACGGTCGCCAGTCCCGGCCGAGCCGTCAGGCGTTCCGCCGTGGCCCCGGGCGTGATCAGCAGCGTCAGGATGAGCAGCACACCCACGACCTGGACTGCCTCCGCCACGGCGGCCGCGAGCATGAGCAGGAACAGGATCGAGACGAGGCGAACCGGCACTCCACGTGCCTCGGCCACGAGCGGATCCACGGTCGCGAAGGTGAGCGGCCTGTACATGACGCCCAGGCCCACCAGCGTCAGCGCGGCCATCGCCGCCAGAAGGATCAGGTCGCCCTGGCTGACGGTCGAGATCGCCCCGAAGAGAAGAATCGAGAAGGCCTCGGTGGCGAACTGGGCGTTCAGCGTGATGAAGAGGACCCCGAGGCCCAAACCGAAGGCCATCACGACACCTACCACCGCGTCACGCTCGCGGATGCGCATCCCCAGCGTACCGATGAAGAAGGCGGTCACGAGAGATCCCGTCAGGAGCCCGAGGACCGGAGAGAGACCTATGAGGATGAAGCCCGCCGAACCGGTGAATCCGACTTCGGCCAGGGCGTGCACCGCGAACGACATGTTGCGGGCGACCACGAAACGGCTGACGAGTCCGGCGACTATCGACACGAGAACGCCGGCCAGCAGCATGTCCTGGACGAATGCGTAGGGGAGCAGGTGGAGGAGCTGGTCTATCACTGCTGCGCTCTCACCGGCTCCGGGAAGTGGTGCGGTTCGTCGATGTCGAAGCCGGCGCCGCTCGCCTCGCCGACCACGACGATCCGGCCGCGCACTCGCAGGACCTCGACCGGGGCGTCGTACAGCCCGGACATCCTCTCGCTCGTGAGGACTTCGTCGGTGGGACCGGCGGCCCAGCGGCCGTTCACCACGAAGACGACGCGGCGGGCATAGCCGAGCACGGGGTTGACGTCGTGGGTCACGAACACCACCGTGCCATGCCTTTCGCGCGCCCAGCCGCCTATCAGCTCAGTGATCTCCTGCTGGTAGCGCATGTCCAGGCTGGCCAGCGGCTCGTCGCAGAGGAGCAGGTCCGGGTTGCCGACGAGAGCCTGGGCGATCCGGAGCCGTTGCTGCTCACCGCCGGAGAGACGGCCGATCGGTTCATCTGCGTATGGTCCGGCCGCGACGGCTTCCATCGCCCTCGCCACCCGCAGCCGATCCTCCCGGGACAACCGCCCGAAGCCCCAGCGGTGGCCGTCAACGCCCAGGCCCACGAGATCCCGTCCGCGAAGAGGGACGTCGCGGTCGAACCCGGCGTGCTGCGGGACGTAGCCGATGGCCGGGTTGCCGCGCCGCGGCGCCGCGCCGAGCACTTCGAGCTTGCCGCTCGCCAGGGGCGCCAGGCCCAGCAGGGCGCGCAACAGCGACGTCTTGCCGGATCCATTGGGCCCGAGCACTGCCAGGAACTCGCCCCGAGGCACCGTCATGGACAACTCCGACCAGACGACGCGGTCGCCGTAGGCGAGGGTCGCCCGATCGAAACAGATCGCCGGCTGGTCCGACGGCGACGCTCCGACGGACGCGCCCGGACCCTGAGCCCTGCCGTTGCCGCTCATGCGCCCCCTCCGAGCGCCGATTCGATCGCGTTGAGTTGGGCGAGTTGCCAGCCGACGAACGAGTCGCCCGGGGGCATGGTCTCGGACACGCCGACGATCGGCACGCCCGACTCGGCCGCCAGGGTCTTGATGCTTTCGGTCACCGGGGAGACGGCCTGGTTGTTGTAGAGCAGGAGCTTGACCTTGTGACCCGTGAGCAGGTCCTGCTGAGCCGCGACATCGGACGGGGCCGGGTCCGTACCGCTCTCGATCGCCTTGGCGAAGCCCTCCGGCGTGAGCACCGGGAAGCCCAGGGCTGTGAGCAGATACGCAGGCACCGGCTCCGTGTATGCGACCGGCGTGGCCGGGTAGCGGGCCTTCAACTCGGCGATCCTGGCGGTCAGGGGCGCGAACGATGCCAGGTAGGTCGCGAGGTTCGCCTCCACCGTCGCCTTCGACGCCGGCCGAAGCGCTTCGAGCGCGTCGGCCACCGCACGGGCAACCTTCGGCATCGTGCTCGGGTCGTACCAGACGTGCGGATTCACGCCACTCGGGAGGCCGAGCAGGGTCTGGACGTCGATCACCTTGCGGTCGGCGCGGGGTGAGGCGCTGATCAGCAGGTCGACGAAGGAGTCGTAGCCGAGCCCGTTCTCCACGACCAGCGTGGCGTCGGCGACGGCCAGGGTGTTCTGCGAGGTGCTCTCGTACGTGTGAGGGTCGACGTTGGGGTTGTTCAGGATGCTCGTGACGGAGACGAGGTCGCCGCCGATCCTCGAGATGAGATCGCCGTAGAAGTTCTCCCCGGCGACGGCGTCGATCTTTCCGCCCGACGTGCCGGCCGGCGAGCTGCTCGACGAGCAGCCGGCGAAGACCAGTACGACGTAGGCAAGGCCGAGGGCCAGCCAGGTTCCGCGGCTTCGGGCGCGCGTTCGGCTCATGCCCCGCCTCCGCTGCCGGCGCCGGCCCCCGCGCCGGCGCACTCAGGGCAGGTCCCGAACAACTCCAGGCGATGAGCCTCGATCAGGAAGCCGCTGCGCCGTCCGATCTCATCCATCAGCCGGGCCAGGTCGCCGTCGACGATGTCCTGGCTTCGCCCGCAACTCGAACAGACGAGATGATGGTGATGTTCGTCCGGGTCGCAGACCACGTAGGCATGCGAGCCGGTGGGGAGGTCGAGCCGCTCCACGACCCGCAGCGACGTGAGCAATTCGAGTGCCCTGAAGACGGTCGCCCGGCCGATGTTGACTCTCTCGCGACGGCCCCGCTTCAGGAGGTCGGCCGCCGTGAAATGGCCGCCGGTGGCCGCAACGAGTTGCGCCACCAGGCGCCGGTTCGGCGTTGCCTGGTAACCTGCCCGTTCGAGCGCCTGGATAATGCGTTCTGTCTGGTCCACTGTGATACCCGGTCTCAGGTTCGGGGCAGGATGATACCAGGTCTCATCCGCGTATGTCGAGTAACATATTCGGACGCTTCGGCCGGTGCGCCCGCGGGCGAGAATGGGCAGACATGGCCCGGACCGGCGCCACTCGAAGGCAGGATGAATGACAGAAACGAATATGGCCGCTACGCCGGCCCGGCCGTCGCTGTGGCGTCGGATCAGGGGCATTCACCCTGGTCTCGTCCTGGCAACGCTCGACCTGATCGGGCTTGCCGTCGCCTCGTACCTGTCGTTCGAGGAGCTCATCCCGGGCGGCGAGGTGCAGTGCAAGATCGGCAACTTCGGGATCGGCGGCTGCCAGGACGTCGCGCATAGCGTCTACTCCCGGCCGTTTGCGGGCATCCCGGTCGCCGTCTACGGCGTCTTCCTGTCCATCACGCTTTTCACCCTGGCCATCGCCTGGTGGCGTACCAACAACTACAAGCTGCTGCTCCTGCACTACGGCCTGTCGCTGATCGGCGTCGCCTTCGAAGGCTGGTTCCAGTTCGCCCAGGTCTTCCTGATCCACGCCGTTTGCATCTGGTGCGAAACGTACGGGGTGTCGCTGATCCTCAAATTCCTGATCGCGCTCTGGGTCTACCTTCACACGCCGAACCCTGACAAGGTCCCGGTCGACGAGCTCACCTGACCAACAGCCACTCCTCCTGAGAACACGAGGGTTTACGCGATGACATCCAACCGTCCGAGTGGGCGCCCCTCCAACGGCGGCAGCGTGCCGCCGACCAGCCGCCGCTCCGCCAGGCAGCAGCGCCTGGCGGCCAGGGAGGCGAGTCGGGCCCTGGCTCGGGCCGGGACGCGCGGCTCGGGTGGCTCTCGTGGGCCTCTCATGCTGTTCACGATCATCGCCGTCGTGGTCGCGGCGGTAGTGATCGGCGGTGCCTATTACCTGACCAATCAGCCTGCGCAGCTGCAGCCGCTGCCCAGCCCCAACCCGCCGGTGGGCAGCGCCGTGACTCCGATGACCATCCCGCACAACGGCATGACGCTGGGCGATCCGAATGCGAAGGCCACCATCGATCTCTACGAGGACTTCCAGTGCCCCGTCTGCCGCGACTTCACCGCTGACACGGAGCCGGAGGTCGTCGCCAATTTCGTCAAGACCGGCCAGGCCAAGATCGTCTGGCACGATTTCATCATCATCGACTCCAACACCGGTGGCCACGAGTCGCTGGACGCCGCCAACGCGGCCCGTTGCGCCAACGACCAGGGCATGTTCTGGCCCTACCACGACTGGCTCTATGCCAACCAGTACGGGGAGGGATCCGGCGCGTTCACAAAAGTCCGCTTGAAGGAGATCGGCCAGCTGGCCGGCATCCCGGACCTGACCAAGTTCGACACGTGCGTCGACAGCGGCACCCACAACGCCGAGATCCAGGCCGAGACCCATCCGTCGGACGCGACCGGCACTCCGTCGATCTACGTCAACGGCGGCAGCGTCCTCTCGGGCTACGACTACGGGACAATTTCCAACGCCCTCGACAAGGCCCTGGGCATTACGCCCAGCCCGTCGGCGGGCGCCTCGGCCGGCGCGTCTTCGGCGCCCTCGGCCAGCGGATCGGCCGGCGCGACTCCGTCCACATCGGCCACGCCATCGGCGACCCCGACTCCGACGTCAGGGGCGACGGCGTCCTGATCTGAGATCCGGCTCGGTCTCCGAGCCACGCGCAAGAACGGGTCGGTGGTGCCCGCGGGGGCGCCGTCGGCTTCGAAGCCGAGACTCGGCCGGAAATCCAAGGCCGGCGGATCGGCCGCACAAGGAAAGGGCGATGGCAGCCAAGAAGCGAAGCGAACGCCGCTCCCCCGGCGGCACGGTTCCGCCCAACGGTAATCGGCGACCCGATCTGCGGGGACGTCCGGCCGGCGGGCAGTCCAATCGCGCGCTGGCGCGAGCCGGGACGCGGGGATCCGGAGGGGACGGCCGCGGCTCCCTGATGCTTTGGAGCGCCGTCTTCGTTGTCATCGCCGGCCTGGTGGTTGGGATCGCCCTTTTCGTAACGCAGTCCGGTAACGGCTCCTCCGGCGCCGTGGTCTCTCCCAGCGTGGTCACCCCGGCCGGCATCGCGTCTCAGGGTCGGACGCTGGGCGACTCGAACGCGCCCGTGACGGTCGACCTGTACGGCGATTTCCGGTGCTCCGCGTGCTTCGATTTCGCGACCGGTGGCACGGAGGCGAGCCTGGTGGAGAACTACGTGGCGACCGGCAAGGTCAAGCTGGTCTGGCACGACTACCTTTCGATCGACATGATCCAGGGCAACTCGGCATCGCGCGACGCCGCCAACGCCGCCTGGTGCGCGGCCGACCAGGGCAAGTTCTGGGTTTTGCACGACTGGCTTTATGCCAACGACGAGGCGCCGACCGAGGCGGCTTCGGCCTTTACTCCGGCCAGGCTGTCGGCCATCGGGAAGGCGGCCGGACTCGACATGTCGACCTTCCAGACCTGCCTGAGCGGGAGCAAACACGAGGCCGACATCGCGGCCGAGCAGAAGGCGACGCCCTCGGAGGTGACCGGAACGCCCACCGTCTTCGTGAACGGTAAGCTGGTGACGGGTGGCACGCCCGGCACCTGGCCCCAGTACGATCAGCTCAAGGCGGCGATCGACGCGCTCAGCTGAGCCCTCGCGCGGTCTCCCGGCCGGCCGCCGACTATTCGCGGGCGACGGTCTCCATGGCGCCGAGCTGCCGTCGCAGTTCCTCCGCCGCCCGCCAGTGGTCGCTCGCGGTTGCCTCCATGCGCCCGCTCTCGTGCGAGCTCCACTCAGCCAGCCATCGGTTCGCCTCTCGCAGCGTGTGGGCGTCTCTCAGGCGCTCTCGTACGTACTGGATGAAGGCGCAGTAGAGGGTCCGCGGCGTGGCCTTGGAGACGAGCGCCTCGGCCCCTGGCACGAAGTCGATCGGGACCTTGATCCGGGCGAAGAACGCGCCCACCTCGGCTGCCAGCGGGTCCGTGGCCTGGCTGTGGCCGCTCCAGCGCAGGATCGGCGCGTGGGAGCTGAAGTCGACCAGGACCGTGGTGTCGTCGGTCATCTGGGCTCGCATCGTGCCGCCGAAGCTCAGAAACTCGTTCTTGACGGTCAGCCGATCCGTGAGCGTGATACGGCCCCAGGCGAAGTCGGAGACGATCGGGAAGCGCGTCTCACGGTCGAGGTGAGCCGCGCGGCCGCGCGGTCCTTCGGTGATCCAGTAGTCCATCGACTCGGGGTCGAAATGGTGGAGCGTCGGCTTCGGCCGCAACGCGGTCAGCAGGTGGCTGGTCTCGTCGCCTCGAGATCGATCGGGTTCGACCAGTTCGAAGCCAAGGTTGGCGAGCATGCGGCCGACTCCTTCGAGCCAGCGGCTGTCGTCGGGAAGAGCGGTGTGCGGATCGTTCGACATTGCGACTTGCACCTTAGCCTGACTGGCCGTCGCCGTCACGGCCCGATCTTAGCCGCGGCCACCGGTGCGGCGTTGCCCGGCGGGCTCGTCTATGCGTCGGTGGCGCCGACCGCGTCGCCCGACCTTGCGTTGGTATCTTCGCCCGTGGCCTCGCCCGTCCTGGGGACGACGATGCCGCCGGCCGAAGCGATCGTAGCGGCCTTGGCGGCCGGGGATGGGCCCGTGGTCTCCCGGGCCATAACCGCTGCCTGGGGCCGTCCCGACCAGCCGAGATGGGCCAGGGCAGCGACACCGCCGGCCGAGCTGACGAGGAGCGTCAGGACGTGCGTCAGCAGGGCCAGGGCCAGACCGCTGGAGGCCGGCAGGCCGAAGGCCACGGCGATCGTCTGGCCGGCGTATTCGAAAGTGCCCAGATAGCCCGGGCCCGACGGGATGGCTGTGGCAAGGTTCATGCCGGCGGCCAGCAGCGCCCCCTCGCCCACGGTCAGCTCGATTCCCAGGGCCTGCCCGACCGCCAGCACGGCCAGGACCGTGCAGCTCCACGCCGCCACGCTCAGGATCACCGAAGCGGCGATCGTCCGCGGCAGGGCCGCGACACGCAGGCCGTCCCGCAGTCTCAGGACGATGCCCTTGACCCGCGGCCAGCGGCCCAGGAAGGCGGCCATCCGGCCGGCCCCGGGGAGACGGTGGGCGGCCAGCGCCACGGCCAGGGCCACCACCAGCAGCCCGGCCAGCGCCACGCCCACGAGGATCGCGCTGACGACCACGCCCCGGATGTTGAGGACGAGGATGGCGATGGCCCCGATACCCACCAGCACGATGGTGTCGACGACGCGCTCCACGATCACAGTGCCCAGCGTCGCGCTGCGGCTGATCCCCTCGCGGTCCCCCAGGTAGTGGCTCCGGACGAGCTCGCCCAGGCGGGCCGGCAGGACGTTGTTGGCGAGGTAGCCGACGAGCATGTAGCCGGAGAGGCGGCGCAGCGGCACGGGTCGAATAGGGGCGATCAGCTGCTGCCAGCGGAGCGCCCGGAAGACCAGGTCGGCCGTGACGCCGACCACGCCCAGGCAGAGCCAGGAGAGCCGGGCGCCGCCCAGCAGGCTGGCCGTCTTGGCCAGGTCTACGCCGCGCAGGGCCAGGTAGACGCACAAGAGCGAGATGAGGATGCCGATGCCGCTCCGAGCGATGCCGGTGCTGAGGCGCCTCACCGGGCCGTCGGCTTTCGGCTGGCCAGCTTTCGGGAGGGACGCAACCGCAATCGATGAAGCAGGAAGCGCATCACCACCCGCAGGGTGGACAGGCCGTAGACCACGCTGTGTCGGAAGTTGACGGAGCTGGCTTCCTCGAAGTACCGGGTCGGCACGGCGATCTCGCCGATGCGCATGCGGCACGCCACGGCCTGGGCGACGAGTTCCTGGTCGAACACGAAGTCGTCGCTGTTGAGCCGGTACGGGATCGTCTCCAGCAGGTGCCGGCTGTAGGCCCGAAAGCCCGTGTGGTACTCGGAAAGATGGAGGCCGAAGGCCGCGTTCTCGACGCCAGTGAGGAAGCGGTTGCTGATGTACTTCCAGCGTGGCATGCCGCCCGCGAGCGGATCACCCAGGAAACGACTGCCCAGCATCAGGTCCTTCGTGCCATCGAGGATCGGCTCCACGAGCTCGGGAATGCGAGTGGCGTCGTACTGGTAGTCGGGGTGGAGCATGACGACGGCGTCGGCCCCGGCCTCGAGAGCCGCGTCGTAGCAGGTCTTCTGGTTGCCGCCGTAGCCCAGGTTCTGGCGGTGGATGATCACGTCCAGGCCGAGCTGCTGGGCGACGGCGACGGTATCGTCCCTGGAGACGTCGTCGACGAGGATGATCCTGTCGATGATCTGATGCGGGATGTCGTGGTAGGTCCGCTCCAGCGTCCTGGCGGCGTTGTAGGCCGGCATGACGACTACGACGTGCCTGGCATTCTTCGTCTCCGGGCCTGCGACGACGCCAATGAGCCATCCCCCTGTTCCGTGCGCACGAGCGTCAGCAGGTGGCTGGATGGTGTCGTCGATGGCGGACAGTAGTGCGGGCTCGTCCACCGACATAGCCTATCGTAATGGGAGGCGCTGGCGCCATGAGCTCTACCGTTCGGTCAAGGCCCGTTCGAATGATGACCCGTGCGCCCCTCGATTGACACATCCAAAGCCAGAAGACGGCCGTAATCGATGGCGGCCGAAGCATTCGGTAGAGAGAGACTTCTGCACCTGCAGCCATGCCATTCGGGCCGAGTGGATGTGGCTGGTAGTCGTGGTGACATCGGTCCGCCCGTGGCCCCAGCTCGCTCTCGCGATCGGAGTAGCCGTGTGGTTCGTCAAAGGGATGGAGCGCGATGAGGACGAGGAAACAGAATCCGACCAGATGGGGCGTGTGCATCTACACCCCCTCGGCGCGATCGCCGAACCTTGGCACCCCGCATAGCAGCCGCGTCCGCTCGGCCCCGTTCCTCTGCCTTGAATGTCTCGATCCGGGGCAGCCAGATATGATGATTCGCCTACTTATCGGGCTGCTCGCTCTCGAGAACTTGACGGTCTAGCAGCGCCACCAAATCGGAGCGTTCGTCCGTAAACTTCCGAGCGAAGAGCATCGGGCCGGGGCCGTACACGTCGTTGGGCGAGAATTCGGAGTGCGTCCGCAGGAAGGTTATCTGTCTTTCCGAGATATCCGCCGGGCTCCGTCCCCCGGCGCTCCAATCCGTATAGGTGAGATTCCTGGCTACCCGCGACTTGAAATCGGAGTTGCCAAGGATGGTCTGGAAGAACGACTCGTCGGGACAACGGGTGTGTTCGTGGAACCTGACCAGTCTGGCCTCCCGGTTGACGAAATCGAGGATGTACTCGCACGCTTCCCGTGAGAGCGCCCACCAGGTGGAGCCGGCGTACGGAGCGAGATCGCCAAAGTCGGCCTTGTAGTCGCGTTCGCGCGGTAGAACCCGGGCCATCATCAGCAGCCTCTGCGCGGCTCTGATTGGTCTTGGGGTCGTGGGACGCAGCTTGTAGTTGATGAGCCGGGATATCGGCTTGCCGGCTGTCTCCGAGGGCATCGACACCAGGTTGATGAACTCCGTTGTCGGGTTGTTCTCAAAGAAGCTCTCTATATAGGCGGCGGACCTGAGTGGGTAGTCGGCGCCGCTGAGCAGCACGAAGCGGTCGAAGCGACGTTCGTCGGCGAGCGCCGCCTGAATGAGCACTAGGATGGCTTCCACTTGGGAGAAGTCGCCCCAGTGGACCGCGACTCGCTTGTTGGTGAAGTGGACGTCGCCTGTGATGCCCGTGAAATGGGCCAGCCTGGACTTCTTGTCGACGTGGATGAAAAAGCGAGCCGAGCTCGTAGACAGCGCCGAAACCAATCGTTGGAGATGCTTTGGAGTGTTGTGGGTCAGGATCAGGTAGGCGATCTTCAAGGCACACCTTCCGGCGGGAGTCTTGAACCGCCCCAGGAATCAAGTGGAGACTCCTGGCTGCCCAAAGCCTCCATCAAAGCTCTATGAAAGGGAGCCGGCGATCAAGCTGGGCACCTCGCGACTAGCGATGGCCAGATCACTTCAGGGCCCGGCGGACTGGTTGACGGATCGAGCAGCGCTCATCTCTCTATCGCCTTCTCTGTGAAGGACAAGGTTGATCGGAGGCTGCTCCGGCGGCCCAATTCCAGGAGGGTCGTCAAGCGACCAGTTTGATAGCGGGGCCTGCCGGGGCGAAGGGTTCGTTCTTGACCAGCATGTGCCAGATGGCCTCGGCCAGCTGGCGGGCTAGGTTGACGCGGGCGACCTTGGAGCCGCGCTGCGGTCCGAGGCGGCGCTTGGTTCGTTCGTAGCGATCGTGAAAGCGGGGATCTTGGGCAGCGTGGGTGGCCGCCTCGATGAGCGCCCAACGCAGATACCGCGGCCCGTGCTTGGACAACGGTCCGCGGAAGTCATGTTTGCCGGACTGGCGCACCAAGGGACAAAGACCGGTGTAGCTGGTGAGCTTCTTCGGGCTGGCGAAGCGGCCGATGTCGCCGATCTCAGAGGCGATCGTGTAAGCGGTCACCCAGCCGATGCCGGGCACGGTCAAGAGAAGCGGGATGTAGCGGTGGTCGGCGCCGAGCCGCCTCAGTTCGCGCTCAGCCAGATCAATCCGTTCGTCAAGGTCGTCGACCATGGCCAGGGTTGTTGTCAGAGTCGTTGCCCAGGGCTCCGGCAGATCGAGGCCGGCGAGCAGCTCGTGGCCCGACATTCCGAACAGGTCTGACACTGGCACGGTGTGGCCGAAGCTCATGAGGGTGGAGTGGATGCGGTTCTTCAGCGCCGTGCGGTGATGGATGAGGTGCTGGCGAAAGCGGGCCCGCTCGCGCTCTGCGCGAACGCCTGGCGTCGGCAGCCAGATCTCGGGCACCAAGTCTCGGCGGGCGAGCTCAGCCAGGACGCGCGCGTCGATCTTGTCGGTCTTGGCAGCCAACGGTGCCAGGCCCTTCGCCCTCACGGGGTCGGCGATGGCGACGTCCCAGCCCCAGCGCTCGAGCTGGTCGTGGACGAAGCGTGCGCCCGTCATGGACTCGATCGTCGCGCTGACCTCCTCACCGTGGGACAGGATCCGAGCCGCGAGCGTGCGCAGCGCGTCAGCGTCGGGGTGAACTGCCGTGACCTCGACGGTCTGACCCTCCTCGTCGAGAACATGCACGTCTACCCTCTGGCGCGACAGGTCCAATCCGACGTACAACATGTCTGGAGCCCTCCCGGTGCTGGGTGCAAAGACAGCCCAACAATGTCACCGGTGGGGCTCCCTTCATGACATTCCAGGGCGGTTCAGTCCTCATCAACTCGCATCTCTCGAATGTTTGCGTAGACGCGACTTCGAATACGAGCCACTCAGCAGTTGTTCCGGCGGCGCTCGCGTTCGGAACCACGACGACTGCGGTCCCCGTACGAGGCTATCTCGGACATCGATCAGCAGATGTCAGAGGAGTAGATGCGCATGGAGAGGACGCGTCGCGGCCCATGAGGCTCGTGAGGAAGCGGTTGCTGATGTACTTCCAGCGCGGCATGCCGCCCGCGAGCGGATCACCCAGGAAACGACTGCCCAGCATCAGGTCCTTCGTGCCATCGAGGATCGGCTCCACGAGCTCGGGAATGCGAGTGGCGTCGTACTGGTAGTCGGGGTGGAGCATGACGACGGCGTCGGCCCCGGCCTCGAGAGCCGCGTCGTAGCAGGTCTTCTGGTTGCCGCCGTAGCCCAGGTTCTGGCGGTGGATGATCACGTCCAGGCCGAGCTGCTGGGCGACGGCGACGGTATCGTCCCTGGAGACGTCGTCGACGAGGATGATCCTGTCGATGATCTGATGCGGGATGTCGTGGTAGGTCCGCTCCAGCGTCCTGGCGGCGTTGTAGGCCGGCATGACGACTACGACGTGCCTCCGGGCGGGCTCCGTCGACGTCTCGGCAGTTTCAGGGCTCTGGTCGTTGGCCGGCTGCGGCTTCTTGTCTGGCACCGCGCTAGCCTACCGTAAACGACCGGTTCGCCGGCATGGAACCTCAACCCCGGAGCGGGAGAAGGCCGCGAAGCGCGATGCAAGGATCGTCCGGTTTCGAGGCGGCAATTGCGCCCCGGCGAGTGGGGTCACCGTGAGGGCCCCGGCGTGGGTCCGCGGCCGCGCGGGCAAGCTCCGCGACAACCCGGGCGCGATCGCCTGGATTCTCGTAGTGGCCTTCCTCTACGGCATCGCCACCTTCGTTCGAAGCCGGGCCTCCGGCTGGGGCCCGGACCCGATGATGATCCTGGCCACCGACCTGTGGTCGGGCCACTCGAACCTCAGCTCGCTGACGACCATCAACGACATCGTCACCATCGACGGCCGCAACTACCAGGCCATGAGCCTGCTGCCTACGGTCCCGTACCTGGTCTTCGTGCCCTTCCAGGTCCTTTGGCCCTTCTCGCGCTGGATCGTTTCGGCCGTCGTCGGGACCGCGGCCGGCTGCCTCGCGCTGCCGCTGGCGCGCCGGTACGGGCCCGGCGGAGCGGCCAGTTACTGGCTGGCCGCGTTCGGGGCGTTCGGGACCCTCCTATTCACCCTGACGATCGAAGGCGACTTCTACTACCTCGCCCATCTCGAATCGGTGCTTCTCTGCTTCCTGGCCCTGATCGAGTGGCACGACCGGCGCCGGCCCTCAGTCGTGGGGCTGCTCATCGGCCTGGCGGCGCTGGCCCGGCCCACCTTTCTGGTCGCGGCCGTGCCGTTCGGGCTGGCCCTCCTGGCTGAGGCGAAGGATCGGATCAAGGTCTCGGCGGCCTTCGGCCTGCCGATCCTGGGCGCGCTGGCGGTCACCGGGTGGTGGAACTGGGTCCGGTTCGGCTCACCGCTCGAGACGGGCTACGACATCGCCTGGATCGAGCCCGCGCTTCAGCGGCTGCGCAGCCAGGGCCTCTTCTCGACAACCCACATACCGGCCAACCTGGCGCTCTTCATCGGCGGCGGCTACACGTTCCGAGAGGCCTTCCCGTGGCTCGTGCCGAGCAACCAGGGCCAGTCGATCTTGCTCACGATGCCCGCCCTCCTCATCGCCGTCGGCGCGAGCTTTCGCGACAGGGTCAACCAGGTTCTTTGGGGGGCCGTCTTCGTCACGGCCATTCCGGTCTTCATGTACTACGGCGGCGGAGGGGCCTCCACGTATGGCTATCGGTCAGGTTGGATCTCGTGCCGTTTTTGCTGGCCCTGGTGGCGGTGGCGCTCAAGAGCCATTTCGGCAGCCTCGAACGGGTGCTCATCGGGTTGAGCGTCTTCTTCGTCTGCTACGGCTTCGTCTGGCAGGTCTTCAAGTAGGATCGCCGGTCGGGCGGCCGATCCCTTCGTTCCTCCTCGCTACTTCGCTCACCGGACGTTCGAGTCCGCTCGCTGTGGTGCTCGTCGGCGCCTCGGCCTGGGCTCGCCGGACCGGCGATCAGGCCCGGCTGGGGGCCCGATCCTTCGTTGCCTCCTGCGCGCGGGCCGGCCGCCGAGGGCTAGAGTTCGCGT
>CAVYIM010000002.1:0-58682 GCA_963768655.1 uncultured Chloroflexia bacterium
CGACGGTGTCGCCGACGACGGCCGCAGCGTGCGCAGGCGTCCCCTTGCCCAGCACTTTGCCGTCTGCGTCGGTCAGATGGCCGGATTCGATGTACTTCTTGGCGTTGTCCCAGGCGCCGCCGCCGTTGTTGAGGACGGTGGCGAGCAGGACGCCGGCTATCGTTCCGACCATCAGCAGACCGGCCACGGCCTGGTAGCCGAGCAGGATGCCGACGACGATCGGCGTGGCGACGGCGACGATGCCGGGCAGCATCATCTCGCGGAGGGCGGCGCGGGTCGTGATGTCGACGACTCGGGCGTAGTCCGGCCGGCCGGTGTAATCCATGATCCCGGGGATCTCTCTGAACTGGCGGCGGACCTCGACGATGATCGCCTGAGCGGTCGTGCCGACTGCCCGGATGGCCAGTGAGCTGAAGAAGTAGACGAGCATCGCGGCGATCAACGCGGCCACGAAGACGTTGACGTCCTCCAGGTTGACCGAGGTCATCGGCGCGCTGCCGCGGTTGACAAGGATGAGATTGACCTTGTCGATGTAGGCCGAGAAGAGGAGGAAGGCGGCCAGAGAGGCGGATGCGATGGCGTAGCCCTTGGTCAACGCCTTTGTAGTGTTGCCGACCGCATCGAGGCGGTCGGTGATCTCACGGGCACCCTTCTCGGCGCGGCTGAACTCGGCGATGCCGCCGGCGTTGTCGGTGATGGGGCCGAAGGTGTCCATCGCCAGGATGTAGGCGCAGGTCATCAGCATGCCCATGGTCGCGACGGCGGTACCGAAGACGCCCCCGACGTTCTTGCCGGTCGCGTCCACCAGGTTGGCTTGGGAGCCGAGCCAGTTGCTGGCCAGGAGGGCGATGCCGATCGTTATCGCGGTCACAGCCGTGGTCTCGAAACCGACCGACATGCCGCTGATGATGTTGGTGGCCGGGCCGGTCTTGGACGCCTCGGCGATTTCCTTGACGGGGCGGAACGTGCCGGCGGTGTAGTACTGAGTGATGTAGACGAAGGCGATGCTGGTGGCCAGACCTACGATGCCGCAGCCGAAGAAGTAGACCCAGGTCGGGATGCCGTTGTTACCGGTCACGCCGGCGGGGGTCTGCATCATGACGTTGGTCACAAGGATCAGCGCCAGGGCGCTCAGTATCGTCGTGACCCAGTAACCGCGATTGAGGATGTTCATCGGGTTCTCGGTCTCTTTGCCGCGGATGAAGAACATGGAGATGATCGTGGCGACGAGACCGAAGGCTCGAACGACGAGCGGGAAGAAGATCCAGGCCTCCGGGTGAGGCCAGCCGGCGCTCTGGGCGAAGACGTAGATGCTGCCGCCCAGGATCATGGCGCCGATGTTCTCGGCGGCCGTGGACTCGAACAGGTCGGCGCCGCGGCCGGCGCAGTCGCCGACGTTGTCGCCCACGAGGTCGGCGATGACGCCCGCGTTGCGCGGGTCGTCTTCGGGAATCCCAGCCTCGACCTTGCCGACGAGGTCGGAGCCCACATCTGCGGCCTTGGTGTAGATCCCGCCGCCGAGCTGGGCGAAGAGGGCGACGAAGCTGGCGCCGAAGCCGTAGCCGACGATCAGGAACGGGGCGTCGTGGGTGTTCTGGCCGCCGGCCAGGCCCCCGTTGACGGCAAAGATGGACCACACGCCGAGAAGCGAGAGGGCAACCACGAGGAAGCCGGATACCGCGCCGCCGCGCATTGCGACCTGGACTGCCTCGACAAGGCTGCGGCGGGCGGCGGAGGCGACGCGGACGTTCGCCCTGACGCTGACCAGCATGCCGATGATGCCCGACGCCATCGAACAGGCGGCGCCGACCAGGAACGCCCCGCCCGTGCGGAAGCCCAGGGGCCAGCCGTAGGTCGAAGTGTCGGCGACGCTCTGAGTGTTCTCGAGGAGGGCGATGACGACCCCGATGATGACGGCGCCGACGAGAGCCAGCCCGGCGATCGTCGAATACTGGCGCTTGATGAAGGCGACCGCGCCCTCCTGGATCGTGGCAGAGACGTCCATCATCTCCTTGGTCCCGGTGTCGCGGGACAGGA
Organism: uncultured Chloroflexia bacterium; assembly: GCA_963768655.1. Taxonomy (GTDB): domain Bacteria; phylum Chloroflexota; class Limnocylindria; order Limnocylindrales; family CSP1-4; genus Fen-1039. Next base: position 2,038 of record CAVYIM010000002.1, read on the forward strand.
CGTCACGGGCGAGGAAGATCGCAAACCCTACCGCGAGCAGCCCCGCGATCGGGATGAACCATTGGAGCAGGTTTGGGTCCATGGGGGGTTAGCGACTCCTTCTCTGAGGGCACGATTGAGCGCGGCGGGACGGCGCGCCTCCGGGCTTGGGGCCCGCATCCGACAGGTAGTTGCATACTCGGGCCGGGCGGAGTGTATCAACGGCCCGAATGGGGGGTCAAACTGCGGAAGGACTCCCGGCATATGCAGTCACCGCCGCCGACGCGGGGCGAATGGCCCCGTCGACTCGGGACGTATGGCCCGATCGACTCCGCCACTCCGGCGCGCGGCTCCACGACGGCGGCGCGCCGCCGTGAGCCTCACCAACTGGAACGGCAGACGACGCCGCTGCGGCGACCGGGAAGGAAGGACGCCGCTACGGCAGCCAGCGCGGGTAGGCGCCGTCCGTGGCCAGTTGCGTCAGGCCTGAGCCGTTGGTCCCGACGACCCAGATCCCCCCGGAGGCCGTCGGGTCCTTTGACTCGAAGCGCCCAAAGACGATGAGCGAGCCGCCGGGTGAGAAGGATGGAGAGCCGTCGCTCCAGGTCGGATCGGTGGTCAGCGTGCTGGACATCGCCGCGCCGCCCGAAGAGGCGAAGTCCAGGTCCGTCGATCCGTCCGCGTTGCGGACGGCGAACGCCACGCTTCCGTTCACCGCAACCGTCAGGTCACCTGCCGCCGCGCCTACCCTGGTCGTGACGCCCCCGCTCGTGACCTGGTAGCAGGACCACGTGGCGCCGCCGTCGGTGCTGGCGACGACGTAGAAGACGTTGCTCTGCGAATCCCAGATAGGCCGCGAATTGCCCATGAGCCCCAGCACCACCGGTTTGTTGGCCCCGGTCAGGTCCACCAGCTCGACCGCGCTATCGACCCCACGCACGAAGAGCATCGTGTTTCCGTCCGCGGAGAAAGCGGCCCGGGGCGCCCAGGACGACTCCCCCGGCGAGCCCGTCAGTTCATCCCCAAGGAGCGCGACGCTGCCGAGACCCGGCGCGCCGTCAGGAGATACCTGGCTGGGGTCGGCGCCGGAGATGATCGGGATTCGCCAGTAGCCCTGATCGGCGCCGGTGGCGTCGCGCCGTCCGACGACGATAGCGGTTCCGTCCGGGGTGAACTCGGGCGCGTAGTCGAACGAGCCGGCCGGGGTGATCACGTGCATGTTGCTGCCATCGATCGACATCCGTTTGACCACGCCGCCGGCCGCGTAAGCGATCGTATTCCCGTCACCGCTGACGTCGAAGCCGCTCACCGGCACGAGCTCGTCGGTGACCTGGCGCTGGTTCGAGCCATCGGGGTTCATCAGCCACACGTTGGCGACTCCCCCTCGATCGGACAGGTAGACGATCTGGTTCGAGGCGCTCGTCGAAGGTTCGCCGGTGGTGAAGGTCCACGATTCGGCAGTGGCCGCCTGGCCATCGGTGCGCAGGACGTTCGAGCTCATCGAGGCCGTATACGTCGTGTGGGGGGCCAGCGGGGAGTCCGGAGTGAAGAGCAGCACGTTGTTGCCCGGGGCAGCCGGCGAAGCAGCGAGCTGAGTCGGCGTGGGCGACGCGGTCACGGAAGGCTGGCGGTCGTCCGGAAGCGTCACGACCTGGACCTGCCCGCTGACCGGCGGCGTCAGGTGGATTGCGTCGGTGATCGACGCAGGGTCGATCGGGCCGTCGAAGATCACCGCTATCGGGCTTCGGACGCTGACGCCGGCGACGTTGGCGGCGGGGATCAGCGCGTTGACCCTCAGCCCCATCCCAACAGTCGTGAAGGTGGACACGTAGGGTGCGAGCGGCGTCCCATCAGTGTCGACGGCCGGATCGCCGAGCTTGATCGCGTAGGTCGTCGAGAATGAGAGGGGGTTGTCGGGCACGATCGTGAGCGTCGGGCCGTTCCAGGTCGCGGTGTACGGCGCGTCCGGCGTGATCGTCAGGCCATCCAGCACCTTCTGGGGGTCCATGTCTCCGTCGAAGGTGATCTGGATCGCGGTGTCGACCGGGACCGCCGCTGCATCGACCGCCGGCACGACCGAAGCGACGGTCGGACGCCCGACGGTCGTGAAGGTCAAGTCCTGGCTCTTGCCCTGGCTGTTGCCCGCAACATCCTGGACTCCCGGCGCCATGTGAACCGTGAAGGTGGTCGAAAGAGGTAATTTGGCGGAAGGAGTGAGGACCAGCGTCAGACCTTGCCAGTGGGGCGAGACCGCGACATTCGGGCTGATCGAGAAGGCGGCCTCGGCGGTCTGGGGTCTGACCTTCTCGCTGAATACGATGTCGATCGACGTCAGCGGCAGGGCGAGATTGCTGCCTTTCTCGGTCGCAGTCAGCTTGATCTGGTAGGTCGGGGGCACTCGATCGACGGCCGTCGCGTTGTAGAGGACGACCGCCACCAGGGCCAGGCCCGCGATCGGAGCTAGCGCTCTGATGAACCGACCGCTGCTCAGCCAGCCCAATCGGTCATGAACATCCACAGGGCAGGACGATAGCACAGCCCCTATACTCGCGGACTTGTGAAGCACCGATCGCTGGGCTGTCTGTTCGAGGTGCTCGAGACACTGCTCTTGACCCTCATCGTCTTCCTCGTGATCCAGCTGTTCGTCGCCCAGCCGTACCAGATTCAGCAGCAGTCCATGGAGAACACGCTGTTGCCGAATCAGTACGTTCTGGTGGACAAGCTGACCCCCCACTTCGATGACTACCAGCGAGGCGACATCGTCGTCTTCAGCCCGCCGCCGGGCTGGGCGAGCGACGCCTCGGGGACGCCTTTCATCAAACGGGTCATCGGCGTCGCCGGCGACACCGTCGACATCCACGATGGCTCCGTCTTCGTCAACGGGACGAAGCTCGACGAGCCTTACGTCTACGACGGCCAGCCTACCGTGCCAGCCGATCCGAACAACCACATCTGGAAGATCGCGGCCGGGCAGCTCTTCGTCCTGGGCGACCACCGAGCCGATTCGAAAGACTCACGCTCCTTCGGGCCGATCAACAAGTCGACGGTGATCGGGCGCGCCTGGCTGCGCTACTGGCCGTTCGACCAGTTCGGCGTCCTGCCTTCTGCCACGCAACCCGCGGCTTCGACTGGATCGCCGCCGCCCGCCGCCTCGCCGACGACGAAACCATGATGAGCCGGCGCGTCCCGATCGCCTGCGCCGTCGCGACGTGCTAGACGCGGCGGGGTTCGCCGCCGTGGCCGTCGTGCTTGGTGGCGTTGTCGCCGTAACCGCGCGGGACGGACGCGTCGTCGTCCTCGGCCTGATGCTGGCCGCGGTGGTGGCGTCGCTCGTGGCATCGCCGCTTCCCGACTCACTGGCGGTGACGGCGCGCATCCTCGGAGCGATCCTGGCCGCGTATCTGCTCTGGGCGGCGGCCGGTTCGGGTTCGGTCAACAGCGCCGGATCGGCCATCGGTCTGGTGGCCGAAGGTTCGATCGCAGTCGCGGCATTCGCGGTCGGCATCGCCGTCAGGCCAGTCGACCCGCTCGCCGGTCCGGTCGAGGCGCAGGCGGCGGGCCTGTCGCTGGTCGCCCTGGCGGTGGTGCCGCTGGCCGGTCGCGATGTATACCGAATGGGCGTCGGAGTTACGCTGCTCGCGGTCGGCGGCTCGCTGCTGGTGGAAGCCTGGTCGGGGCCCACGTCCTCTCTCGAGCAGCTGGCCATGGCCACTCTGCTGGTGGGGATCGCCGGCGCCACGAGCCTGCTCATTCCCTCGGCCGAGGCGCTCGAGGAAGAAGAGGTTGCCGCCGAGGGGGTCGAGGCATCGGGAGCCGGGCTGGCGAGTGGGCGGCTGGTCGCGGCCGGCAGGACGACGGTTGCCCCTGGTCCGGTGCCTCAAGTTGTCGTCAAACCCGGGCCGGCCGCTCTGCCTGGTTCCCTGGCCGCTCAACCAATCGAACAGGATGCACGGCCCCGGCCGATGACCGCCGACCCCCTCGAGCCCGACGACTGGCTCGCCTGGGGGGCACCCGAACCCGAGCACACGCGTAGAGTCATGACGCGCCCGGGCCGGCGCCCGCCCGTTCAACCCCCGTCGAACACGGAGAAGCCCACGCCGAAGAAGCCGACGCGCTCGCGCCCGAATCTGCACGGCAAGCCATGACCCTCCTCGCGTTCCTGGCCATCTGCGTTGCGGGGATGCTCCTGACGCTGCTGACGCAGCCATTCGCCGTGCTGTCGCGAGTTGTTGCGATCGCCAGCCTGGCCGCGGCGCTGGCGGCGGCCCTGCTGATGAACCCGAACGACTCCGCGACCGTGGGCGAGGTGCAGCTCACCACGACCTGGTTCGTGGGTTTCTTCCTGACGGCCATCGCCGCCAGCAGCCTGCTGCTGTGCCTTGTCGGGCTCATCACAGGCTGGCCGGAGCGACTCGCGCCCGCGGCACTGGCGGCGCTTGCCGGCATCGGCGTTGCCATCTCGTCAACCGATCCGACCGTCGCCCTCGTCGCCGCGGCAGCCGCCACCGCGCCCGCCGCCCTCGTGGCCAGTCGCGTGCGGTCGACGCCGCTGGGGACGACGGTAGGCGTGGCAGAGCTGCGGACGCTGGCGCTCGTCGCCGTGGCCTCGCTGATGGCCGCGGTCACGATCCTGAATACCAACTGGAACGCCGACGACCCGACCTTCGTGCTGGCCCTGGCATTCCTGCTCGTGGCCGGCGCAGTCGCCGTCCGGTCCGGCGCCGTGCCGTTCCACGTGCCGGCGGCGTTGCTGAGCCGGAGTGGCGAGGGCCTCGGACTGGCTCTCTCGCTGGTATGGGTCCCCACCGGCTTCGCGCTGGTCGCGCTGAGCTGGAACGCCAGCATCTTCGGCGTACCGGGGGACTGGCTGGACCGCGCCGTCCTGGTCGTCCAGGTGGTGGCCGTCGCCACGCTGATCCTCGGCGCGGTGGGGGCGATGCTCCATGACGAGGTCGAAGAGATCGTCGTCTATTCGATCGTCCAGGACTCGGGCTTCGTTCTGCTTGCTCTGACGGCCCGCAGCGACGACGCTGCCGGCCCGGCCCGACTCTGGCTCCTCGTCTTCGTACTGGCCAAGTCGGCCCTGATGGCCTGGGCCGCCGCCGTTTCGTGGGCTTTCGAGTCGTCCAACCTGGGCGACCTGCGTGGCTGGCTCCGCCGCTCGCCGATCCTCGGTGTCGCCCTTGTGGCGATCGTGGCGGCGACGTTAGGGTGGCCCGTCAGTCCGGTGTTCGAGGCGCGCGACACGCTCGTCCAGCTGGGCCTCCCGGACTCGGTGCACTTCGTCGGGACGGCTGCGATCCTGCTCTCGCTGGCCTACTACGTGCGGCTGCTGGCGATCGGGTCGCTGACGCCGACCGCCACGGTCCGCCGCGCCGGGGGAGACTGGCCGCACTGGCCCCGCCTGCCGAGCGCCGCAGACGACACGGCCGAGACGGCGGGCGAGCCGGCGACGATCGAGCCGATGCCGGCGAAGGCCGCCGACGCCGCAGCCGGCGCTCCGACGTCCGCGGCTGCCGCGGCCTCCGTCGGGCTGGCCGACTCCGCGGCCTCCGTCGCGGCCGGTGCGGACGCCTCACTGTCCATCGGCGGCCCCGCCGAAGGCATACGGCGTCGCCGGCCTCACTTCTCGATCCGCTATCGACTCGGAGTCGCGTGGCGGCTCAACCGGCCGCTCCAGGCGAGCCTTCTGGTGCTTGCCACGGCCGCAGTGGCCGCGGTCGTCGCCGGCGGTGGGTTCGGAGCATCCGACGCCGCCCAGACCGGCATCACGCTCGACCAGGCTGCTGCCCCCCTGCCCAACCCGAGCGGGATCGACGTCGGACCACAGCCCACGGCGGAGCCGTCGAACGAGCCGTCGGTGGGACCCACCCTCACGCCCGCATCCTCCCCGACTCCGGCGACCAGTCCGCCGCCATCTGCCCCGGCCGCTGCGTCGCCGTCAGCAACCGGCGGCCAGTAGCTCCACGCCGGGCAGCGACGACCGCCGCCGAGGAACGCCGGGCCGTCAGGTCCTTGGGCCGAGAACCCAGCGGTCGATCTCGCGCCGGTAGGAAACCAGCTCGCCAGCCGCGAACCAGATGCTCAGCTCCATGGCCGCGCTCTCCGCGCTGTCCGAGGCGTGGACCAGGTTCTGACCCATCTCGACGGCCAGATCGCCGCGGATGGTCCCGGGGGCGGCGTCGGCGGGCTTGGTCGCGCCGTTCATCGCCCGAACCAGGGCGATCGCGTCCGGACCCTCGAGTGCCGCGGCCACGAGCGGGCCCGAGGTGATGAACGTGACGAGGCCCTCGAAGAACGGCTTGCCCTTGTGGACGGCGTAATGCCGCTCCGCCAGCTCGCGATCGACCTTGACGAGCTTGAGCCCGATGATCCGCAGCCCGCGCTCTTCGTAGCGGGCCAGAATCCGACCGACAAGCTGGCGCTGGACACCGTCAGGCTTGACGAGGACGAGAGTGCGCTCGGTCACTGGACGAATACCGCTGCGGTGGATTGATACGACGGGAGTTTAGCCCGGATCATCCGGCCGGCGCCGGCGGGGGGAGCGGGCCGAGCCTGTTGCCTGCGTCTGCCGAAGACCGGATCTCACTCCCACTTGATCGCGCGCGGTCGCTCGTCCTCGACCCCGCTGGGCGCGGGCGGTGGCTCGGGCGCGGCGGGCACCGGCTCGGGTGGGGGCGCGGGTGCGGCGGGTGCGGCGGGCTCGGGCGCGGGCGCGGCGGCCTCGGGCGCGGGCGCAGCGGGCACCGGCTCGGGCGCGGGCGCGGAGGCCCCGGGCGCGACTGCGGCGCCGGATTCGCTCCTGCCCAGTCTGGACGCCACCGAGGCATACGCTTGTCCGGCGCCGGACTCGTTGCCGAGCAGTCGCAACGCATCGCCGCGGACCAGCTCCAGGGCCAGGTCGCCCCGCTCGCCGATGCCATCGATCACGGCTCGCGCCGATTCCGGGGACATTCGGAGGGCCACGGCAAAGTGAAGGGCGGCCATCAGGGCGTCGCCGGACGCAAGCGCCTCCGCGCCGGCATGGATCTCGCCGTCCCACGGGTTGCCGGCGGCCGGCTCGGCCGGCTCGGCCGGCTCGGGTTCGAGCGTGGGCGCGAGCTGGAGCGGGGGCGTTTCGGCGATCGTAGCAGCCGCAGCGGGGGCTTCCGCCTCAGCCGCCCCGGGCTCGACCGGTTGTTCGACCGCAGGCCGGGCAGTGGCTTCGGGTTCCGCAGCGGGGGCTTCCGCCGCGACCGCCCCGGGCTCGACCTCGACCCGGGCGACCGCGGCGGCATCGACTTCGGGCGCGACCGCGGGCTCGGCGGCCGCTGCCAGCTCGACCGCAGGCTCGGCGGCCGCTGCCATCTCCTCAATCGCGGAGGGCTTGGCCTCGGGTGTGAACGCACCCGCTTGCGGCTGGGCCCAAAGGCTGCCAGCTGGGGGCTCGAAGGGCGCCTTGGTCGCCGGCGCAGCCGTAGCCGAGGTCTGGGCATCGGGCGTCGACGTCCCGCGAGGGATCGCGATCGGCGCTTTCGTTGTCGACTCCATCACCACCGGCGCCGTCCATGCGCTCTCCGGCCAGCTCATCCGGCGCGGGACCCCGGCGAAGAACGCGTCGATGTTCGACACGCTCAACTCCAGCGCCCGATCAGCGTGTCGTCGCGCCTCGACGACTCGATTCTCGGCGGCCGCAGCCTCGGCCGCGATCAGGAAACCCAGAACTTCCTGGCCTTCGGCGGCGAGGTAGCTCACGGCGGCCATCCCGGCGCCAGTCAGGTCGCCCGTGCGCCAGCGCACCTCGGCCAGATCCAGCGTGGCAGGCACATCCAGCAGATCGTACGCAGCCAGGGCCTCGAACTCCGATCGAGCCTGGAGCAGCGACCCGGTGCGCAGGTGGAGTCGGGCAAAGCGAATCTGCTCGCCATGATTCGCGGCCGCCGGGCCGCCGGATCGTGCCGGTTCGCGGTTCGCAGCATCCGCTTCCTGCCCTATCTCAACCTCGGCGCCGATCACGAGCTCCGAGAAGCCGTCTACTGGCTCGGCCCCACCGGCGGGCGCGGCAGATGCCGGGCGGTCGGTTCCGGTCTCATCTCCGCTCGCTCCGGCAGCCGCCACATCGACCCCGGGTTCGCCTATCGGCTCACCCTCGAGCGCCTCGATGGGCACTCTGACCAGCAGCTCCACGACGTCGTCGTTCGATTGAGCGGCGATCTCGTCGGGGAGCGGCAGCGCTTCTATCGAGCGGACCTCGGCCCGCAGCCGCTCGGGCGACTGAGACGCTCCCGGCTCCACGACGGGCGACCTCCGGCGTGGTCTGGCGCCGTTTCTCATGCCGCCGCTCCCGGCAGCTTAAGCATCGCTTCCAGACCGCGCCCGCGGGAGCGCGGAGTCACTGCCGTGAGCCTCAGGAACTCGTCGCGGATCAGACCTTTCGCCAGGGCGTGGATTCCCTCGGCGTTGACGGCCTCCAGCTCGGCCAGCGCCTGGTCGAGCGTGAGAACGCGATCGTGGAGAGCCTCCTGGCTGCCCAACCACGAGGCGAGATGGCGGGTCTCCTCCATGCGCAGCTCCAGCCGTCCGGCCAGGTAGGCCTTCGAGCGGGCCAGCTCGTCGGCCGGAACGGGCTCGTCGCGCAGCTGGGCGAACTCGCTCAGGATCGCGCCGATCGCGGGCCTGATCTGCTGGGGGTCGACACCGGCCGACACGACCAGGGCCCCGGCGTCGACGTAGTCGACGATGTAGGAGCTGACGTCGTAGGCGAGGCCCTTCTCTTCGCGGACAGACTGAAACAGGCGACTGCTCATGCCATCGCCGAGGATGGCGTTAAGAACCTCAAGTGTCCAGGCCCCAGGGTCATCTCTTGGCAACCCAGGCACGCCCAGGCAGAGTTGCGCCTGCGTCGTCTCGCGTCGAACGACGATGACTCGGTCGCCCGCGGGCAGGACGGGAGCCGGCTCGAAGGCGGACTGGACGGCCTCTCCGGTGCCGAACGCGCGCTCCACCAGGGCGACGACTTCCTCGTGTGAGATGTCGCCTGCAGCCGAAACGACCACGTTGCCCGGCCTGTAGGCGCTCGCCCAGAAGGCTCGCAGATTGGCCTGCGGCAAGGCCCGAACGCTCTCCTCGCTGCCGGCGATCTCGCGCCCGAGCGCCGTGTCGCCGAACATCGCCAGGTCGAAGAGGGTGTGGACGTGCTCACCCGGATCGTCCAGGTACGAGCGGATCTCCTCGACGATGACGGCCCGCTCCGACTCGATCTCCTCGCTCCGAAGGTGCGGCCGGATGATCAACTCGCCCAGGACGTCCATGCCGCGGGCGGCCTCGCGAAGCGGCAGTCGAACCCAGTAGACGGTGGACTCGCGATCCGTCGCCGCATTGAAGCTCCCGCCCACGCCCTCGATCGCCTCCGAGACGGCGCGGGTAGTGGGATACGCCGCCGTCCCTTTGAAGGTGATGTGCTCCATGAAGTGCGCCGCGCCCGCCTCCTCCGCGGATTCGAGGCGCGAGCCCGCCAGGACGTATGCGGCTATGGATACGGAACGCGCCCCCGGGAGTCGCGACGTGATGACGCGCGGTCCGGTGGGCAGGGCTGTTCGTTCGTACATCGAGTCAATGCTAGCGGATGGCAGGGCTCGACCCCTCGCAGAAGAGAAGCGGCCGGCGCTCTCCCGAGCGCCGGCCGCGGCGATCCCGATGGGATCAGTGCCAGACGACGAGGATCCAGTTCTGGGCGAAGTACAGGACGAACGCGAGGGTTACCACAGCCATGAGCGGGTGGATTTCACGCCACTTCCGGCCGACGATCTTGAGCAGCGCCCACACGATGAAACCGGCGCCAATTCCGTCGGTGATGCTGTAGGTCAGCGGCATGACGATGATCGTCATGAGGGCCGGTAGCCCGTCCTCGATGTCCGCAACGTTGATGTCCTTGACCAGCGTGAACATCAGGTAGCCGACAAGGACCAGTGCCGGGGCCGTTGCCACACCGGCGACGAGGTTGGCCAGCGGCGAAAGCAGAATCGCGATGAGGAACAGCACGCCGGTCACGACGGCCGTGAAGCCGGTGCGACCGCCTTCGGCGACGCCCGCCGCCGACTCGATGTAGGTGGTGTTGGAGCTCACGCCGACGAAGCCGCCGACGGCCGCCGCGACGGAGTCGACCAGCAGCACCCGCCCGATACCGGGCACGAACCCATCCGCCTCGGCCAGGCCCGCCTCGGCGGCGATGCCGGTGACCGTGCCCATGGTGTCGAAGAAGTCGCTCAACATGATCGCGAAGATGGTGAGGATCGCCGTGATCAGGGCGACCTGGGTGAAGGTTCCGTTCAGGTCAGAGGCGCCGTAGAACAGGCCGTTGAAGCTCGGGGTCACGGTCCATTGCGCCGGCGCCGAGGTCACGCCTGTGACGAAGGCGAGGATGGAGGTGACAACGATGCTGATGATCAACGCCGCCTTGATGCGCAGCGCGTACAGCACGAAGGTGATCAGCAGACCGACCAGGAAGATCCACTGCGATAGCTCCACTATCGGCCGGAGGCCCACCGGAGGTTGACTGCCGTAGGCCGAATTGAAGCCGGCGATCAGGCCGCCGTTGGAGAGCCCGATGAACAGGATGAAGAGTCCAATGCCGACGCCGATGGACCTCTTGAGCGCTAGCGGCACGGCCCGCATGATGGCCTCCCGGAGGCCCAGGATGACCAGAATGGTGATGACCACGCCCTCGACCACGATGACGCCCATCGCGGCCGCCGGCGACATGCCCAGACCACCGCTGGTCTTCGGTGCGGCGAGCTGGTAGGCCACGATGGCGTTGATGCCGAGGCCCGCGGCCAGAGCAAACGGATAGTTCGAGACGAGCCCCATGGCGATCGTCAGCACACCTGCGCAGAGGCAGGTTCCAGCGGCAACGGCGATCGGGTCGAGATGAAGCGGCCCGGCGATGATGCTTCCGTTCAGGAAGATGATGTAGGCCATGACCATGAATGTGGTCAGGCCCGCCCGGGTCTCGGTCACTATGTTCGTGCCGCGCTCCGCAAACTTGAAGTAGCGGGCTACCGGCGCCAGTACTGCATCCAACGGCGTGTCCTCCTGGTGTCTTCCTGGTCGATCCCACCGATCGGCGGCCACCCGAGTCCAGCCCCGGGCGGCGCCTCCTCCTGACCGCGTCTCCACGCGGCCCACCACGCTCCTGACGAATCGATCTCCGTCTGTTCCAGGCGTTCACGAAGCGGCGGGTTCGGGGTCCCCCTACTCGTCCTCGGTGGAATCGGGGCCGAGCAACTCCATCTGGACGTAGCCCGAAGTGTCGAACTCGAGCTGACGGGGCTCGAGCGGACCGGCGACCGCAACACCGCCGGGCGCGAAATCGATCACGACGGCCTCGTCCCCCTGCACCAGTCGATACGTGAGCAGCTGGTCGGGACGGGTCTCGAACTCGAGGTGCTCGAACGAATCGACGTTCAGGCAGATCGAGAGCGGGGTGAAGAACGTCGAGGTCTCCGGCTCCTCCGCGACGATCCGCTCCACCCAGCCCATCCCATGCTGAATCAGCTCGTGGCCGCGGTAATACCGATACGCCACGGTCTGCTTCTCGAGGGGATGGAGGACGTTGAGCAGGTCGGTCCGGCTAGAGACTATGCCGCGATTCACGAAGAATTTCGCTGGCGGCACGGACGACACCACTCCTCCTGGGGCAGCGGGGGTGACGGGTTGGAGCGCCGGTGACGGACCGGTGGATCGTACCTCAGGGGGCCTCGCCGGACAAGACGATTGGGCAGCCTGTGGTGAAGCCACGGCTGAGCGAGGCGCCGGATCTTTCCTGATTCACATCACGACGTCATACGGCAAGAGAGCGAGCCATCCCTGGACGGGCCCCGGCACGCGGAGGAGCCTGGCGGCGGCCGCCACGCTCAGCGCCCGCACGGGAAATCGCGCCCCAACCGGCGGACCCGGTTCTTCGTCGAAACCAGCCCGAGTCCTTGCTCGATGTCGCTGTGATGTGAATTCGGCAAGAACGGCTGCCCGGATGGCCATCCGGGCAGCCGGCCCGGATCGGCGCCGAGAGGATCTCGAGAGTCTCAACAGAGCGGGCCCACCACTCAGCCGGGGTTGGCGGCGCCGTTTCCGTCGGGACGAAAGCCGAGACTGAGACGGCTGACTCGCTCGGCGGGGCGGTATCATCCGGGCATGCTGCTCGCGCTCGACATCGGCAACACCAACATGACCCTCGGTCTGGTAGCCGGCGAGGCCATCGTGGCCAGCAGGCGAGCGGCCACGCGCCCGACGGCGACGCCCGACGAGCTCGACATCCTCATCGATGGGCTGCTCCGCCTGGACGGTGCCACCTTTGCCGATGTGACCGGCATCTCCCTGGCCTCCGTCGTGCCGGCCCTCACAAGCGCCGCCGAGGCAATCGCCGAGCGACACGGCCTGCAGCTGCTCTCGGCGACGGCAGCGATCATGCCTATCCCGGTCCGGACCGAGCGGCCCGCCGAAGTCGGGGCGGACCGCCTGATGAACGGACTGGCTGTCGGGCGGCTGTACGGCGCGCCGGCGATCGTCGTCGATTTCGGGACCGCGACCAAGTTCGATTGCGTTGCCCGTGACGGCGGCTACGTCGGCGGCGCGATCGCCCCGGGCCTCGAGATCGGCGCCGAAGCACTGACGCTGCGAACGGCTCGCCTGCCGCGGATCGAGCTGGTCGAGCCCAAGAAGGCCATCGGCACGGACACCGTGTCCGCCATGCAGTCCGGCGTCGTAATCGGCTATCGGGCCCTGACGCTCGGCCTCCTCGAGCGCCTGCGGGCCGAGCTGGCTCATGCGGAGAAAGTCGAGGCGGAGACCATCCAGGTAGTGCTGACCGGCGGCCTGTCCACCGCGCCGTGTCTGCGCAACCTGCCGGGCGTCGATGCCGTCGACCAGGAGCTGACGCTCAAGGGTCTGGCCATCCTCTGGGCCTTTGTCAGCGGCTCGCCTGCGGTGCCGGGCCAGACGATCGCCGGGTGGACCGGCAGTGCCGCTGGCTCCATCCACATCATCTCGGAGAACGTGCCATGACCGAGCAGAGTGGCCGCCTGGCGGGGCGCCGGATCGCCCTGGGCATCACCGGTTCGATCGCCGCCTACAAGGCGGTCGAACTGCTGCGCATGCTCCAGGCCGAAGGCGCCGACGTGCGGGTCCTGATGACGGCGTCCGCAACCGCCTTCATCGGGCCGCTAACCCTCGAGACGCTGAGCCGCCACCCGGTCGACATCGACGTGCTGGCGCTCCAGGACGACGGGCGGATCGGCCACATCAGCGCCGCGAACGACGTCGAGGCCATCATCGTCGCTCCGGCCACAGCGCACTGGCTGGCGTCAATGGCCAGCGGCCTGGCCGGCGACTCGATCACGGCCGCGTGCCTGGCGACCTCCGTGCCGGTGGTCGTGGCCCCGGCGATGGACGGCGGTATGTACGCCCACCCGGCCACGCAGGCGAACGTCGCCCGGATCCGCGAGTTCGGCTACCGGGTCGTCGAGCCGGAGATAGGGCCGCTGGCGTCGGGCATGATCGGACGGGGCAGGCTCGCGGAGCTTTCGAGGATCGTCGATGAGACAGTGGATGCGTTGAGCGGCGCCCCGGCTGCCACGGGGGCGGCTGTGGCTGCCCTCGGATCGCAGCCGCCCGCGTCTGCGGCGCTAGCCGCGCCGGAGCCCGCTCACGCGGCGAGGCCCGCGCCCGGGGTCGTTCCGAGTCCTGTGGCGGCCCCGGCTCCCGAGCCCTCGCCTGCGCCTTCGCCGCCAGCCCCAGCCAGCAACGACTTCGCGGGCCGCCACGTGGTCATCACCGCCGGCGGCACCGAGGAGCCGATCGACCCGGTCCGCTTCGTGGGCAATCGGTCGACGGGCAAGATGGGGATCGCCGTCGCCGAGGATGCCCTCGACCGTGGCGCGGCCGTGACGCTGATCCTGGGCCACGTCTCGGTCGACCCGCCGGCGGGAGCTCACATCGCCCGGGTCGAGACCGCCGCCGAGATGCAGGCCGCGCTTCGCGCCCTGACGCCGCCCGAAGGCCCCGTCTTCGACGTCCTCGTCATGGCCGCGGCCGTCGCCGACTTCCGGCCGAAGACCGCCTCGGACAAGAAGCTCAGCCGGGGGGCGGGCGTGAAACTCGAGCTCGACTCCACTCCGGACTTGCTGGCCGAGGCAGCCGAGCGAGTGCGAACGGGCACCCGGGCCTCGGGAACTCTGCGGCCGATCCTGGTCGGCTTTGCGGCCGAGACCGGGCCGACCGACCGCGCCGCCGACAAGGTGGCCGCCAAGGGCGTGGACATGCTCGTCGCCAACGACGTGACCGAGCCCGGCTCGGGCTTCGGCACGGACACGAACCGGGTGACGATCTACTACGCGGAAGGCGCGCACGAGCAGCTGCCGATGCTCTCCAAGCGAGAGGTCGCCGAGCTGCTCCTCGACCGCATCCTGATCCGTCTCGACTCGCGCGGGATCGCCCAGGAGTCCGCGGCCGAGCAGGCCGGCGAGCCGGCGTCCGCGCCAGATGGGGCAATCGAGCCGGCCGCCACCGCACGGGAGACAGCATCATGAGCCAGGCACCCTCGCCCCAGCACGCCGCCCGCCTGACGATCGCCTCGATTGCCCGGCTCTACGCCGACGGCGAGCGGATCGCAATGCTCACCGCGTACGACTATCCCACGGCCAGGATCCTCGACGAGGCCGGCATCCCGATGCTGCTGGTCGGCGACTCGCTCGGTCAGGTCATGCTCGGCTACGACAGCACGGTCCGGGTCACCATGGCGGAGATGCTCCACCACACCAAGGCCGTGGTGCGTGGCACCAGCCGAGCCCTCGTCGTGGCCGACATGCCGTTCCTCTCCTACGGCGTGACTCCGCAGGCCAGCCTGGAGAACGCCGGCGTGATGATGCGCGAGGGAGGGGCCGGGGCGGTCAAGCTCGAGGGCGGCGAACGCAGCGCGCGAACCATCGAATCGATCGTTCGGGCCGGCATCCCAGCGATGGCCCACATCGGCCTGACGCCTCAATCGATCCACCAGCTGGGAGGCCATCGAGTTCAGGGCAAGACGCGGGACGCCGGCCGCCAGCTCCTGGCCGACGCCCTGGCAGTCCAGCAGGCCGGCGCCTTCGCTGTCGTCCTCGAGCTCGTGCCCGAACAGCTGGCCGCCGAGATCACCAAGCGGCTGCACATCCCGACGATCGGCATCGGGGCGGGCGCCGGTTGCTCGGGCCAGGTCCAGGTGATCACGGATCTCCTCGGCATGAGCGCCGACTTCACGCCGCGCCACGCCCGCCACTACGCCGAGCTGCACTCGATCATCAAGGCCGCGGCCGAGGCGTATGGCGAGGACGTCCGCGCCGGCATCTTCCCGGGCCCGGAGCAGAGCACGCGGATGGACGACGGGACGCTCGACGAGATCCTGGGGCGGACGGCGCTCGACCGGCCGGATGGCATGGCGGCAATCAACGGCATTCCGCTCGACCGGGACCTCTAGCCTCGTGGTCAGACCCGTCGCGCTGCCGCAGGTCGTTCGAACTCGCTCGGATCTGCGTGATGCGCTCGCCGAGGCCCGCCGGCCAGTGGGCCTAGTGACGACGATGGGCGCCCTGCACGAGGGCCACGCCTCGCTGATCCGGAGGGCGCACGAAGACAACGCGACGGTCCTGGTAACGATCTTCGTCAACCCGCGCCAGTTCAACGAGAGGTCGGACTTCGAGGCGTATCCTCGCGAGGAGGCAGCCGACGTCCGGATCTGCGGAGCCGCGGGCGCGGCGATGGTCTTCATCCCGCCGGTCGAAGAGATCTACCCGGAGGGCTTCCAGACGAGCGTCCGCGTAGGATCGCTGACGGAGCCGCTCGAGGGAGCATCGCGGCCCGGGCACTTCGAGGGTGTGACGACAGTAGTGGCGATCCTCCTGACGCTGGCCGGAGCGGAGCGCGCCTATTTCGGCCAGAAGGACGCCCAGCAGCTGCTCGTGATCCGGCGCATGGCCGCCGACCTGGGGATGGCCACCGAAATCGTTGCCTGCCCGATAGTCCGCGAACGGGACGGTCTGGCGATGAGCTCGCGCAACGTCAGGCTCACTCCCCAGCAGAGGGCGGCCGCCCCTGTTCTGCGAAGGGCGTTGTCGGCCGCCCGCGCCCGGTTCGACGCCGGAGAGAGAGATGCGGAGATAATCCGGGCGGCGATGCGGGTGACACTCGCCGGCGAGCCCCTCGCCGCTCCCGAGTACGTGAGCTGCGCGGACCAGGCCACGCTCCGTGAGCTGGACCACGTGGCCGGCCCGGCGTTGCTCTCGATGGCGGTCCGCTTCGGCGCCGTCCGCCTCATCGACAACGAGCCGCTGCCCTGACAGCGGCGAGTTGCGCCCGCCCGCGGCGCACCGCCTGCGGCCCTCGACTGAGCCCGCCGCCATCGCCCTTCTGACGACTTCCGGGAACCGCCCGAGATGTCCGGCCGTCCTCCCTCCGACGGCCGCCGAGGCGCGGCCCCAGTTGAGTCGAGCACAAGAGGGCGCAGCGATGACCACCGACACCGCCGACTCGCAGCCGACCGAGCCCGCGACCCCAGTCCCGAGCGGCGCCACCGGACCGAGCTCCGGCAGTCTCGCCGGCAGAATCACACGACGCGTCGCCCGGGCCCGGGTCGGCCGCATACCCGTCGGAGGGCTCCTGGCGGCGATCGCCATCGTGACGCTTGTGGGCACGGCCTACGAGCTCGGCAATCCAAACGCGGGAGCCGCGCCCGCCGACCACAGGATGTCGTCCTCCGCCGGCGCGCCCGATGCCGGCGGGCCCGCGGCCAGCGGGTTCATCTCCGACGCATCCGAGGGCGGCTCGGGCGACAGCGCAGGAGAAGCGTCCAAGCTCAACGTCGTGGCCGCCCCGGCTGGCACGGCCACGACGACCGAAGTCGACCAGTTGACGGCGACGCTCGAGTCCAACCAGATCGTCAAGACCGGCTCGATGGCGCTCGAGGTCACGGATCTGGACAGGGCTGTCTCCCAGGCCCAATCGACCATCGAAGGAATGGGCGGCAACGTCAGCCAGTCGTCGAGCTCGGGCGACAAGGACTCGGCTGTGGCGACGGTCGAGTATCGCGTGCCGGTGGCCAGGTGGGACGACGCTCTCGCCGCGATGCGCGCCCTCGGAACAAAGGTCATCTCCGAGCAAACGAATTCCACGGACGCCACCGCGCAGCTGGTCGACCTGGACGCACGCATCTCCAACCTCCAGGCAACCCAGTCCGCTCTCCAATCCATCATGGCCAGAGCGTCGGCAATACCGGACGTCCTCGCAGTCGAGCAGCAGCTCAGCGACACCGAGGGCCAGATCGAGGAGCTCTCGGCCCAGCAGGCTCTCCTCAAGAACCAGGCGGCCATGAGTACGTTGACCGTGTCGTTCTCGACCCCCGGTGAGACCGACACCACCCAGGCTGCCGAGGGCTGGGATCTGGGCGCTCAGATCGATCAGGCGGCGGCGACGCTCGTCTACATAGGCCAGGGGCTGGTCACGATCCTCGTCTGGGCCGTGGTCGTCGGCCTGCCGCTCGCGATGGGGCTGGCCCTCCTGTGGGCGATCTGGAAGATCGGGCGGCGCCTCGCCCGAGGGCAGCGTCGCCCGGTCGTCTCGGCGTGACCGTCCGGCCGGGCCGGTCTGAACCTCAGCCCGATCTGAAACGCACTACCACGGAAGCTCGCCGGACCGCTTCCGGCGACGGGCCACGCGACCCCGGTCTTTCCGCCCCTCCCGAATCCCGGCCGAAAGCCCCGTTCGGCCGTTCGGAGCCTTCTGCCGTTGTCGTGCCGCCTTGACTGGGCGCCGGCGAGCTCCTAGAGCCGGGCCCGCATCTGCCGGGCCCGCTTCTGTATCGGGCCGGCCTGCCTCGGGCTGGTCGCTTCCGGGCTAGCCCCGGCTGGCCGTCTTGCGATCGACGAGCGCGACAACCTCGCGTAGCCTGCTGACGGTCTCCGCGTCCACGGCGTCGGGTTCGAGGTAGGGACCGAGCCGCTCGAGGATGTCCACCACGAGGCCGAAGAAGACGCTCGCGTCGGCCAGGAAGAACTGCGGCTCGTTGTTGTAGCGAACCAGCGTCAAGCGGCCCTGCAGCACCCGCCGCTCGTCCACGTGGGCGATCTGGGTCGAGAAGTTGTGGCCCTGGATGCCGTCGGGGTTGTTCAGGTAGTTGAGGGCGTTGTCGATCGCCAGGCCGAAGCGCGCCCGCCAGGCCACCAGGCGCTCCTGCACCTCGGGCGGGATCCGCACTTCGGCCGTCTCGTCGAAGACTTCAGGCGTCACGGTCAGCAGGCCGACGAGGGTCGCGCCGGCGCGGGCGCCGAGCATGACCTGCAAAGAGCGCTCGAGGGTGAAGACTTCGGAGTCGAACCGCGGGCTTGTGATGACGTCGGTCAGGAGGTCCTCGACGTTGTCCAGGACGCCCGGCTCGGCGAGGGCGTTGGCCAGGTGGAGCGTCTCCTCCTTGAACAAGAACTTCTCTTCGTGGTCGAGCATGCATGCTCCTATGCCGAGCGGCGCCCGGTCGGCGCTACGTTGCTGTTCGGCCGGCCCGTGCGGACCGTCAGCCGTGGGATCGTAGCACCGGGAAGTGAGCGAGGAGCGCAGCGGCCAACGAAGGCCTCGGCCGCCCCAGAACCCCTCGTCCGGCCGACGGTCGAGGCCGAGGCGGCCCCGAACACCGGAGCGAGCGCACTTGAAGGTGCGTGAGCGAGGAGCGCAGCGGCCAACGAAGACCTCGGCCGCCCCAGAACCCCTCGTCCGGCCGACGGTCGAGGCCGAGGCGGCCCCGAACACCGGAGCGAGCGCACTTGAAGGTGCGTGAGCGAGGAGCGCAGCGGCCAACGAAGACCTCGGCCGCCCCAGAACCCCTCGTCCGGCCGACGGTCGAGGCCGAGGCGGCCCCGAACACCGGAGCGAGCGCACTTGAAGGTGCGTGAGCGAGGAGCGCAGCGGCCAACGAAGACCTCGGCCGCCCCAGAACCCCTCGTCCGGCCGACGGTCGAGGCCGAGGCGGCCCCGAACACCGGAGCGAGCGCACTTGAAGGTGCGTGAGCGAGGAGCGCAGCGGCCAACGAAGACCTCGGCCGCCCCAGAACCCCTCGTCCGGCCGACGGTCGAGGCCGAGGCGGCCCCGAACACCGGAGCGAGCGCACTTGAAGGTGCGTGAGCGAGGAGCGCAGCGGCCAACGAAGACCTCGGCCGGCTGCCGGACGAGGAGCGGCCCCGACGCGAGGGGGAACGTCGGGGCCGCAGATAGATTTGGCGAAAGATAGTTTACGGATAGAGGCCGCGGACGGAAGTCGCGTCGGCCACTCGCTGGACGGCGAGCATGTAGGCCGCCGTCCGCATGTTGACTCGCTCCTTGAGGCTCATGTCGAGCGTGCTGGCGAAGGCCTTGGTCATGACCGCGTGCAGCTTCTCGTTCACATGCTCGATGCTCCAGAAGTCGCGATCGAGGTCCTGAACCCATTCGAAGTAGCTGACCGTGACACCGCCTGCATTGCAGAGGATGTCCGGGATGACGAACTTGGCGTTCTTGTAGAGGATCTCGTCGGCCTCGGGGGTCGTGGGGCCGTTGGCGGCCTCGGCGATGATCCGGGCCTTGATCCGGCCCGCGTTCGCGGCCGTGATCTGGTTCTCCAACGCAGCCGGGATGAGGATGTCGCAGTCGACCTCGAGCAACTCGGCGTTGCTGATCTCCTGGGTGCCCGGGAAGCCGACCACGCTGTGGTGCTCTTGCTTCCAGGCCAGGACCTTGTTGGGATCGAAGCCGTCGGCCTTGAAGATGGCGCCGGTCGAGTCGCTGGCGGCGATGATCGTGGATCCCTGGGCGGCCATGAGCTGGGCGCTGATCGCACCAGCGTTGCCGAAGCCCTGGACGGCCACCCGGCACTTGGAGAGGTCCATGCCCAGGTGCTTGGCGGCATCCATGATGCAGTAGACGGCGCCTTGAGCGGTCGCCTCGTTGCGGCCCTCGGACCCACCGAGCGGAATCGGCTTGCCGGTGACAACGGCCGGGGACGTGTACCCGACGTGCATCGAGTACGTGTCCATGATCCAGGCCATCGTCTGGGAGTTGGTGTTGACGTCCGGCGCCGGGATGTCCTTCTCCGGGCCGATGATGATGCTGATCTCTGTCGCGTAGCGCCGGGTGAGACCCTCCAGCTCGCGCTGGCTGAGCTTCTTCGGATCGACTATGACGCCGCCCTTGCCACCGCCGAACGGAATGCCGACGACGGCGCATTTCCAGGTCATCCACATGGCCAGGGCTTTGACCTCGTCGAGGGTCACGTCCTGGTGGTAGCGGATGCCGCCCTTGGCCGGGCCGCGGCCAAGGTTGTGCTGGACCCGATAGCCGGTGAACACCTGGACCGAGCCGTCATCCATCTTCACCGGGAAGTGGACGGTCAGCTCGCGCTTGGGCTCGCGCAGGACCTTCCTCAGGCCGGGGGACAGATTGAGAAGCTCAGCAGCCAGGTCGAACTGGCGCTGGGCGACGTCCCACGCGTTGATCGCGGGAGCGATCTGTTGGGTCGCCATGTTCCCGAAACCCTCCAGTGCCAGGGGCGGCCAATGGAGGCAACCGATCGAGTGGCTCGGCCTGCTTCCTCGAACGTCCCCAACAACGTCGCGGCGGCCTTCCGCTTGACCCGGAAAGCGGCACCGCAGGTTCCACTTGGGGGCGAGTATAGACCTCGCCCGAAAAACCGCCAGTCCGATGGGAGCGTCGGCTCACGGGCCGAAAGTCCTAACGTTATGACGCTCTGGGACCGGAAGTGCCGTACGAAACGAGGGTCGACTGTGCAGTCGCCCTTACGCTTGCCTTCGCGCTGCCGGGCGCCTCCGGAGCCGAGGGAACCGCTTCGGGAGCGGCCCGACTCGGACTCTCAGTCCCCCAGAACGAGGACGCCGCCATACGCGCCGGGGCCGACGTGCGTGCCGATCACGGGCCCGATGATCTGCGCCGTGACCAGCCTGGGAGCCGGGCTCGGAAGGCGCGACAGTATCTCGTCGCGGAATCGGGCCGGGTCGATCGGCGGGGAATACAGCACGTGCAGCTCCGACAATGGCTGCTTCGACATGAACTCGATGAGCCTCTCGCGAGCCTTGGCCCTGGTGCGTGGCTGGTCCACCGGGACGACCAGGGCGTTCTCGATCGTCATGATCGGCTTGACCGACAGCAGCCCACCGATGGCGGCCTTGGTGCTGCTGATTCGACCGCCCCTGCGCAGGTACTCGAGGGTCTCGAGGGCGACGTAGAAGAGCGTCCGGTTGCGCAGACGAGTCAGCGCCTCGGCGATCTCCGACACGGTCGCTCCGTCGGCCGCCATCGTCGCGCCGCGCAGCGCCAGCGCCCCGATCGCCATCGAGGCGGACCTCGAGTCGACGACTTCTATCGGCCGGCCGGACAGCATCTCCCGTGCCATCCGGGCGCTCTGGACGGTGGCCGACAGGGTCTCACTCAGGCAGACGCACACGATGCCGTCCGCCCCATCGTCGAAGGCGTCCTCGAAAACCCGTTTGAACTGTCCTGCGCTCGGTGCGGCGGTGTGGGCGAACGGACTTCCGGGGGCAGTCATCTCCTTCCAGAAGTCCCCGGGCGCCAGCTCGTCCGGCGACAGGTAGCTGCGATCGCCGAAGGAGACTGTCAGCGGCACCTGGCGGATCTTGCCAGCGCTGAGCTGGGTGCCAGTGAGATCGGATCCGGAATCGGTGACGATGGCGACAGTCATCGTTTCTCCTTGGTCGCCGAGGCGGCGGGCTCAGCCCCTGCGACGGGTGCCCCCGTCAGGGTATCGCGTAGAGCGCCGATCGTAGGCGCCACCGCAGCTGCCTGGAGGGCGGCGTCGAGCCCGACGATGTCGTTGCGGCGCAGGTTCAGCAGGGCCACCAGGCCGATGGCCAGCAGGATCGCCGTTGCCACCAGCAACCCGTCGATACCCCGCCAGGAGGCGAAGAAACCACCCAGCACGGCGCCGATCACCTGGCCGAGGCCCAGGAAGACCGAGTAGAGACCCATGATCGCGCTGCGGTCCTCCTCGAAGCCCTCGCTCACGTCGGCCAGGAGCCCCAAAGCGGCCGGCGTGGCGCCCGACATCACGAAGAGAGCGACGACCGCAACTCCGACGAGAGCCACCAGCAGAGCCGTCGAAGTCCCGCCCAGATGGTTGATCGCCAGCACATCGAGAGCCATGACCACGAAGGCGGCGACACCCACGAGAAGCATCGTGGTCCGCCGGAAGCGAGCGTAGACCGAGCCCCAGAAGAGCAGGCCCAGTCCGAAGACGACCGCCAGAACGGCTTCGCCGTCGCCGATCGAGGTCGCGGAGATGCCCTTCATGAGGAACTGGCCCGGGTCGTAGATATTGCCCTTGATCAGGAGCGGCGCCTGGAGCGCCCACAAGCCCAGGATGGCGTTGATGGCCAGCCAGGTAGGGGCGAACAGAAGCACGCTGCGGCTGGTCGCAAGCCGCCAGTAGCGTCCCAGTCCGATTCCGGCGCTTTCGCCGGAACGGACCGCCCGTTCGCCGGCGCGTTCGCTCGACGCCTCAGCAACCTCGGACACACCGTAGGCGTATAGGGCCAGCGCCACCAGATAGAACATGCAGTTCAGAAAGAACGCGCCCCGGCCGAAGGTGTCCCAGAGGTTGCCCGCCAGAAGCGGTCCGACGGCCAGCATCCCACCCAGCGAGACCAGCTCGAAGAGCGAGACGACGCGGCCTCGCAGCCTCTCGTCGTGAGAAGTCGCGGCGGCGATGAAGCCCAGCGTGGATGGAACGGAGGCCGCCGTGGAACTGCCCTCCAGCAGGCGAGTCACGAACAGCACCGGCAGATGGGTGGTCAGCCCTGTCATGAAGACGGCGGCCGACCCGAAGAGCGGGCCGAGGAGCATGATGACCTTGCGCCCGTAGCGGTCGGCCAGGACCCCGAAGACGATCGCGCCCGTGAGCTCCGTGGTGTAGAAGCCGCCGGTGAGGAGCGAGATGGCGCCCGGACCAGTGCCCCTATTCCTCGTCATGTCGTCGACCAGGTAGACCAGCATCCCGCCGGTGACCGCGGTGCTGACCCGGAGTACGAAGGTGGCGACGAGCATCGATGCGATCGATCGATTCATGGGTCGATAGCCTAACTGCCACGGACGGCACGTGCGACGCCGGAACGGGCCGGGACGGTTCGTAGCCCCGCTGGGACTACACTCTGGGCGGTCACTGCCCCTCGTTTCGGGCATTGCCCAGACTCGGACTCGGGAGGGGGCGGGTCTATACTCAGACCGCCGGTGGCTCGTCGCGCTCACAATCGCCCTTGCCACCGGTTCGACTAGACGGCTCGGATCGGTGCCGGGTTCCCAGGCGGGCTGGCCCGGCACACCGAATGGCGCTGGACGCCGCCGGCCGCCTCTTGCGCCGGCGCGCTCAGGCCTGCATGATCGAACGCACGCAACTGGAGGAGGCGTCTTGGAGCCATCCGCTGTTGCGCTCCCACTCGCCACGTCGAGCGCGGCAGAGGGGATAGCGGCGCACAGCCCGGGGACCGGCCCTCGAACGGCCGCGGTGCCGGCATGAGCCGTCGCGCCAGGGCCGAGCGGGCCTCTGTGGCTTCGAAACGGGAGCAATCTAGCTTCTCGGAGCACGTCTTTACGCTCCCGGGCCGGGGCACCTTGATCGACACACCCACACGTCGTCGGGCCGGAGTCTTCCGCCGAGCCTTGCGCCGGGAGATCACCCGCCTGCGGGATCCACGCCGGCTGGTGCTCGTCATCCTGCTGGGGATCACGTGCGGCCTGGTTCTGGCGGGCCTGATCGCGCGCGGCGAGGCGGCCGGCGCGGACGCCCGCGCCTACTGGGCGGCGGGCCGATTGTGGGTCAGCGGCGGCGACCCCTATCACCCGACCGGGCCGTTCATGCCCTACGTCTACACGCCCTGGATGCTGCCGATCTTCGTACCGTGGTCGTTCCTGCCCTGGGATGTCGCCTGGTTCTTCTGGCGTGGCACGACGGTGGTCGCGCTGCTCTGGTCGGCGCATTGGGCCTACAGGCGCAGGCCCATGACGACGGCGATCCTGCTCATCCTGCTCGCCTTCCCGATCGCGGCGAACCTGGACACGGGCAACATCAACCTGCCGCTGGCTCTCCTCCTGTTCGGGGCCCAGTTCGCCGGGCCCAAGCTCGCCGGTCTGCTGTGGATGGTCGCGACGACTCTGAAGTGGCTGCCCGCGGTCTTCTGGCCGATTCTCACCCCGCGCGGCCGGCTCTGGGGCATCATCTGGTTCGTGCTGGCCGTGGTGCTGACGGTGCTGACACTGCCCGCCACGCTGGTCCAACTGCAGGTTCTCTTCGGGTTCCCGCGGCCGGCCAGAGTTGACTACTTCGTCTTTGCCTGGGCGATCGTACCGTGGGCCTACCTGCACCCGGAGGGCTTCCGCTGGCTGATGCCGTCCGAGTGGCCCGGGATCGCTCGGACCGTCGCGTCGACGGCGGCCATCTGGCGGCTCCACTGGCGACGCAGCCCGGAGCGCACGGCCGAGACCCTGCGACGGGTGATGCGCTCCCGCGTTCGAGTCTTCCTGGGGCTGAGCGACGCGTAGGGGCCCCGGCCGACTTGTCCAGAGCCAATCTGAGTTCGCCGCCGCCTGCGACGTTCGGCATCGCGTCGAACCGCCCGTCCGGGTCGTGGCGGCGGTGCGTCGTTGCGCCCGGTTCAACCCGCGGCTCGATGGCGAGTTCCGGGCTACCCTTGAGACGTGTGCCCTCTAGATCAGCTGCATGCGAGCTGGCCCGCCACGATCCTCGTCGCCGACGACGAAGTGGCCGTTCGAAGCGTGCTCCGACGGGCGCTCGAGGGAGCCGGATACCGCGTCATCGAGGCCGAGACGGGAGCGCAAGCCGTAGCCCTTGGAGAGCGTGAGCGCCCGGACCTCTTCATCCTCGACATCTCCATGCCCGACGCCGACGGCGTAGAGATCTGTCGCGCCATCAAGAGCGACCCGCTCACTCACCTGACTCCGGTCATCCACATCACGGGCCAGGCGCAGCGCCATGAGCGGCTGCGGGCTCTGGAGGCCGGCTCGGACGAATTCGTGGCCAAGCCCTTCGACCTCGAGGAGCTGCTGATCCGGGTCCGCTCGTTGCTTCGCACCAAGCGCCTGACCGACCACCTGGTCAGCGACGAAGCGGTCTTGCTTTCTCTGTCCAGAACGGTCGAGGCCCGCGACAACTACACCGAGAAGCATCTGTATCGCGTCGCCGACCGGTCCGTCGAGGTGGCCCGCCGCATGGGCATGACCGAGCGCGAGATCGAAAGCATCCGTCTCGGCGGTCTCTATCACGACCTGGGCAAGATCGCCGTGCCCGACAGGGTCCTGCACAAGCCGGCGGCCCTCGATCGGGCGGAGTACGCCCTCATAAGGCGCCACCCGGAGGCCGGCGCCGAGATCGTCAGGCCCCTTCGGGCGTTCGACAGTCCGGAGCAGGCCATCCTCCACCATCACGAGCGGTTCGACGGAACCGGCTACCCGTACGGGCTGCGCGGCGAGGAGATCCCGCTGGCGGCTCGGATCGTCGCCGTCGCCGACTCCTTCGACGCGATGACGACGGACCGTCCATACCGCGCGGCCCTCGGCATCGACGACGCTCTGCAGCGGCTCGACGACGGCCGAGAGGAGCAATGGGACCCGCTGGTCGTGGACGTCTTCGTGGCCCAGTACGCCGGCAGCGGGGAGGGGCGGGAGATCGCGGAGGGGCTGTAGATGCCGGTCTACCGGCGGATCTCGCGCTCGAACTCGGGGAAGTAGCGGGCGATCACCGACAGGCCGAATGAGCTCAGGATCGACTCCTTGGGCTCGCGCGCCAGCAGGAACTCGAAGGAGCGCCTGACCAGATCCGTTGGATCGGAGGCGGCCGGGGCGAAGCGGGCCAGCTCGGCTTTCGTCACGCCGACCTCGAACTCGCGGCTGGAGCCGTGGTCGGTGACGATGACGCACCCGACCCAGCCGCCATCGACCGGTGAACATTCGACCGCGATCGCGCTCATCGTGGCTCTTCCTTCATAACCGGCTGGCAGCGCGGGCACCAGAACGTCCGCCGGTTCAGCCGACCGTGGCGTAGATCGAGTATCACCGAGCCGCAGCGGCGGCAGGGCCTGCCGGCCCGACCGTATACCCACAGTTTGCTCTCGTCGCGGCGGCCGGCGCCAGACGCTTCCGTGGTGACGCGCGCTCCACCGTCTCGATTCGCGAGAAGCATCCGCCGCGATGCCACGACCAGGGCCCGCAGCACGTCCCCGCGATCGGCGACGAGATCGGCGACGCGGGCGAAGGGATGGACTCGCTCCACGAACAGGACTTCGTTCTTGTAGATGTTGCCAACACCGCCCATGACGTTCTGATCGAGGAGCGCTTCGGCGATGGTCAACGAGGCGCGGTCCGGGGCGCGGAGGCGGCGGGTGACCTCGGCTATCTCCGCCTCGCCGAACCGCTCCGCCAGCAGATCCGGGCCCAGGGCCGCGAGCGACGGATGAGTCGCCTCGGCGCGGGCGTCGAACAGCTCTACCGTTGGGGCGTCGAAGCAGACGGCGATGCAGCCTTCCACCTCCAGGGCGATGCGAGCTCGGGATGCGGGTCGAAGCCAGCGTTCGCCGGGGGCATATCGATGCCACGATCCGTGCATGCCCAGATGAGTGCGGAGTTCCAGCCCGGCATCGAAGCGGATGAGGAGCTGTTTGCCGCGTGACTCGACCGACTCCACGGTGGTGCCGACCAGCAGGTCCGCCCGCGGCCCGGGCTGGCGCGCGGAGGCGGCCACGATCCGGCGGCCGACGAGTCGCGGCCGCAGTGCGGACGCTGTCCGATAGAGGGTATCGCCCTCGGGCATGATCTCGGTCCCCGCTACCGGCGCGACCCGGACCCGCGGGGCCCGGACGGACGACGCCAGGAGTCGTCGAGGGCCGTCTCCGGCGACAGGCCGCGTCCCGCCGCAACCACGCGCCGGCCCGAGGGTCGAAAGACGAAGCCACGATACCCGGCCGCGAAGCCGCACTCCTCGAGAAGCGGCCGCCACGACGTCGAGGCGACCGGCTCTCCGTCCACGCGCGTGACCACGAGCTCTCGAAGACGCCCGCCGCCGACGAGCTCGCTCAGGGCTGCCACGGCCGCCCGCGCCACATCTCCATCGTCGGCCGCGGGCAGCGATTGCAGGGAGTGCCCGCCTCGCTCCAGGTACAGCGCCGCGGCCCCGTCCACGAGAACTACGTACGCGCCGGCCGCCCGGGCCAGTGGCCGCCGATCCGCCTCGCCGCGACGTGGCCACGCCAGCGCGGCGCCGTACGGGTTTGCCGGATCGGCCGCGGCGAGGAGATGGACCGCCGGACCGGCGGCGCCGGCCTCCCCTGCCGTTTCGCGCAGGGCCCGCAAGCGGTCCACGGCCCCGGGCAGGGCGAACTGCGCCGCGCCGAGCCCATCGACGAAGTAGCCTCGGCGGATCCGACCCGACTCCTCCATCGCCCGCAGAACCGGATAGACGGCACCGAAGCCGCCCGCCACCTCCTCCGCGGCGACGGCCTCGCGGGTCAACACGCCGTGGCGCTCGAGCAGAACCGTCGCCAGGGAATGCAGCCGCGCGGTGGACGCGGCGCGGCCCGACCCGCCGCTTCCAGCCCCGGTGCCCGCCCCGCCGCCCGCCGCGCTGCCGCAGGCGACGCTGTCGGTGGCTCCATCGCCGGCCTCCACGAGCGACCACCGCCCGGACGCCTCCGGCGGGCCAAGCTGCAGCCGCCCGGGTCGCGGCCGCCGCTCCCCCGTCGGGCGCCGCCAGCGCAAAGCCCGGAGCGGCGCGAACGTGTCGTTGGTAAGTTCGCCGGCCCAGACCAGGTCCCACAGCGCGTCCAGGATCTCGCGCTCGGGGACCGGGCCGGCTGCCGACGCCAGTTCGCGGTAGAACGAGGCGCCACGCTGCCGGAGCCGCTCGCGCAGCCGCTCGTGGATCCTGCCGTCCGGCGGCTCCATCTCGCCAGCCGCAAGATCGCGCAGCGCCTCACGACCGGGTCGGTACAGGACGATGCGCCCGTCGTCGCGGCCGAGGCTGCCGCGTCCCACCCACGCCACCTCTCCGAGGGCGCCCAACTCGTCCAGCAGGCGCGGCTGGTAGCCGGGGATTCGGACGGGCAGGACATCGCGCTCAAGCACAGACGCCGGGATCGGCACGCCGGCCAGCTGATCGACGACCTCCGCCAGCCGCTCCAGGGCAGCTTCCGACCGAAGAACGGGCGCCGGCGCCGCGCCGCCGCCTGCCTCCGCCTCCCCTGCCGCGATCGGCCGGACCCCCTGCCAGGCCGGCAGGAAGCGCGCCAGGACGACCTGCTCCACCGGCTCGACCTCGCGCCGCAGGCGCGCCAGGGAGCGCCGTCGCAGCTGGCGCAAGACCTCCGGATCGCACCACTCGCGTTCCGCGCCGCCGGGCCGGAACTCGCCGCGCAGGATCGTGCCCGCGTCGAGCAGCCGTTCCAGCGCCTCCTCGACCCGCGCCGCCGGCACCGCCCATCGCCGCGCCGGCTCGGGGGCGTGGAACGGTCCGTGCCCGCGGGCCCAACGCGCAACCAGGCCGTCGAGAGCGCCGTCCGCCGGCGCGAGGAACGCCGCCGGAACGCCGACCGGCAGCGCCACTCCGAACGCGTCGCGATATCGGGCAGCGTCCTCGATGGCGATCCAGCGCTCCTCGCCGGCGATGCGCAGGGCGATGGCCCGGCGCGAGCCCTCCAGCGCGCGGAGCCACTCTCTGGCGGCGGGCGGCTCCACGATCCGCGCCGCAACCTCCTCGGCCGAGAGGTCGCCCAGCCGGCGCAGCAGGTCGTGCAAGGCATCCACCGTCCGGGCCGCCCGTTCCGGAACCAGGGCCTGGAGCGCCAGCTCCAGGTCCGCCAGCGCCGCCGGATCGATCAGATCGCGCAGCTCCTCCTGGCCGAGCAGTTCCCGCAGCAACTGACGGTCAAGAGCCAGCGCGCCCGCTCGCCGCTCCGCCAGCGGGGCATCGCCCTCGTACATGTAGGCGGCCAGATAGTCGAAGAGCAGCGAGCCGGCGAAGGGCGAGGCCGCGACCGTCTCCACTTCGCGGACCTCGATCTCGCGCCGCGCCACTCCCCCGAGGATGTCGCGCAGGGCCGGCAGATCGAACAGGTCGGCCAGGCATTCGCGATAGGTCTCGACGATGATCGGGAAAGAGCCATATCGGCTGGCCACCGCGAGCAACCCGGCCGAGCGCTGGCGCTGCTGCCAGAGGGGCGTGCGGGACCCCGGCCGTCGTCGTGGCAGCAGCAGCGCCCGAGCGGCGTTCTCGCGGAATCGAGCCGCGAACATGGCAGAGGAGCCAAGCCGTCTGACGACCAGGTCTTCGACTTCTTCCGCAGAAGGGAAGAGCAGGTCGCGGATCGAGCCGCGGTCTCCGACGGAGTCGCCGCCGTCGCCCCAGCGCCCACCGGCGACTTCTCCCTCCGGCAGCCGAATGGCGATGCCGTCATCCGACCAGATGGTCTGTGCGCCCTGGCCGAGTCGCTCTTCCAGGCGTGCCTCGATCGCCATCGACCACGGTGCGTGGACTCGCCCGCCGAACGGCGTCAGCACGACGATCCGCCAGTCGCCGAGTTCGTCGCGGAAGCGCTCCACGACGATGCGGCGGTCGGTCGGCAGG
This sequence comes from uncultured Chloroflexia bacterium, assembly GCA_963768655.1. Lineage (GTDB taxonomy): Bacteria > Chloroflexota > Limnocylindria > Limnocylindrales > CSP1-4 > Fen-1039. The sequence goes on from CAVYIM010000002.1 coordinate 31,701, forward strand.
TGGCCCGCGACCTCGCGCTCGTCGGCGAGATAGCCGAGCACGTTCTCCGCCGCCAGCTCGTCCAGGTCATGGTGCTCGAGCAATCGCCGCCGAGCCCGCTCGCGGCCGCGTTCGCCCCCGCCCAGGTCGCCTTCGAGCTCGCGCACGAACTCGCCGAGCGCCCGCCCAAGCTCGATCGGCCGGCCGAGCCCGTCGCCGTGCCAGAACGGGATCTTGCCGGGCACGCCCGGCGCCGGCGACACGACCACCCGGTCGGGCCTGATCTCCTCCACCCGCCAGCTCGTGGCCCCGAGCGCGATCACCTCGCCGACGCGGCTCTCGTACACCATCTCCTCGTCCAGCTCGCCGACCCGCCGTCCGGGAGTGCCCGCCTCACCGACCAGGAAGACCGGATAGAGACCACGGTCCGGAATCGTCCCGCCGCTGGTGATCGCCACCGTCCGCGCATCGCGCCGGCCCTCGACGCGCCCCGTCTCGCGGTCCCACACCACCCGCGCCTTCAGCTCGGCGAACTCGTCGGATCGGTACGCGCCGGCCAGCATGCCGAGGACGGCCTCGAACGCGTCGCGGGTGAGGCTCTCGTAGGGCGCCGCCCGCCGCACCGTCTCGAACAGCTCGTCTGCCGTCCAGGCCTCGCGAACGGTCATGGCCACGATCTGCTGGGCTAGCACGTCGAGCGGGTTACGCGGCAGCTTCGTCTCCTCGATCGCGCCTTCGTGCATCCGCGCCGTCACCACCGCGGTCTCGAGGAGATCGCCCCGGTATTTCGGGAAGAAGATGCCGCGGCTGGGCTCGCCGAACTGATGTCCGGCGCGACCGACGCGCTGCAGTCCGCTGGCCACCGAGGCCGGACTCTCGACCTGGATCACGAGATCGACCGCGCCCATGTCGATGCCGAGCTCGAGCGAGCTTGTCGCGACGATAGCCGGCAGGCGGCCGGCCTTCAGCGCTTCCTCGATCTGCACGCGCTGCTCGCGGGCCAGCGAGCCGTGGTGGGCCCGAACGAGCTCTTCACCGGCCAGCTCGTTGAGCTTGTTGGCCAGCCGCTCGGCCAGCCGGCGGGAATTGCAGAAGATGATCGTGGAGTGGTGCTCGCGGATCAGCTCGAGTATCCGCGGGTGGATGGCCGGCCAGATGCTGCTCCGCGCCTCCGGGGCGGTTGCCGGACCGCCGGGCTGCTCGTCGGGCGGCAGCAGCTCGCCGAGCTTGCTCATGTCCTCCACGGGGACGCGGACGCTGAGCTCGAGGACCTTGCGCGAGCCGGCGTCGACGATCGAGACGTCCCGGGACTCCCCCGCCCTGCCGGGCCCGATGCCGCCGAGGAAGCGGGCGATGGTCTCGACGGGGCGCTGGGTCGCCGACAGGCCGATCCGCTGGGGCGGGCGTGCGGTCAGCTTCTCCAGCCGCTCCAGACTCAGGGCGAGATGGGCTCCTCGCTTGGTTCCCGCCAGAGCGTGGATCTCGTCGACGATGACGTGCTCCACGCCGCGGAGGATCTCGGCTGCATGGCTGGTGAGAATCAGATACAGCGACTCGGGCGTGGTGATGAGGATGTCCGGCGGGTTTCGGACCAGGTGGCGCCGTTCCTCGGCCGGTGTGTCTCCGGTCCGCACGCCGACCTCGATCCCGGGCGCCGGCTCGCCCAGCCGCTCGGCCGCCAGCCGGATCCCCGCCAGCGGGGCTCGCAGGTTTCGCTCGACGTCGTAGATCAGGGCCTTGAGCGGCGAAACGTACAGAACGCGGACCGACCCGGGCGTTGCGGCGGTCCGCGGCCGCGGCTGGCGCGCCAGCCGATCGAGAGTCCACAGGAACGCGGCCAGGGTCTTCCCGCTGCCGGTTGGGGCATGGATCAGGGTGTGGCGACCGGCCGCGATGCTCGCCCAGCCTCCGGCCTGGGCCGGTGTAGCCGCCTCGAATGCCGTGCGGAACCACTCGGCGACCGCGGGACTGAAGAGGCCAAGCGGATCGCCGCCCGACGGGATCGGCGTCTTCGGTTCGGGCGAGTCGGATGCGGCAGCCACGAGACGGCCAGTATATGCGTCAGCCGCGTATTAGACCATCCGTTCTCATGATCCGTGGCGGCGCGCGACTCTACGCTCGCCGGGTGCGGCCGCGGCCGTGCCGGCTCGCTACCGCTCCGTGAGCTCGTGGCTTCAGGAGGCTCTGCGCACGCGCTCGGTGCCCGTCGCGCGGCTTATCTCCACGCCGTGGAAAGCGCCCTCGATGGCGCATCGTCATTGACGGCGCCCGGGCTGGCCTAGCAGCTGAGTCCGCCGCCGCTTCCGCTGGTGATTCCGGCCGGCACGCTATCCAGACCGTTGGCCACGATGGTGTGGATCTTGTTGAGCGAGGTCTGGTCCAGCATGTCGTACGCAGCTCCCGTCGTGGTCGGGTCGAGACTGAAGTCGGCGGTGTTGCTGGTACCGATCTTCGCCGCCAGAGCGGCTATCGTCGGCGCGTCGGATTCCGGCAGGTTGGTCCAGATCGATCCGCCCAGAGCGTCCAGGATCGCCGGGACCTGCGGAAGGAGGGCACACGGGTCGATCTGGTCCCGGACCGCCCGCAGAACGAGCTGCTGGCGCTTCATGCGGTAGTAGTCGGAGTCGTAGCCGACGACGTGGCGCAATCGGGCGTACTCGAGCGCCACGGTGCCGTTCATGACCTGTGGCCCGGCCTTGATGTCGATGTTGTAGACGTCCTTGCCACCGTTGGCCGGTTCGTAGCCGAAGCCTTTCTCCTGCTTGACCTCGTACGGGACGTCGATGCTGAGGCCGTTCGGGGCCAGGGCGTTGATGAGCGCGACGAAACCGGGCAGGTTGACCACGACGGAACCGTCTACCTGGACGTTGGCGAGCTCGCTCACCGCGCCCTGCAGAGCTCCCAGCCCGCGCAGGAACTTGGCCGTGGTGGTGTTGCCGGTGCCGTACTGCGAGTACCAGGAGGGATGGACGTTCGCCGCCTCGTTCCACAGGTAGTCGATGAGGAAGTTGGCGTTGAGCTGGCCCGGTCCGGCACCGAAGCAATGGCAGGCGTAGTGCTTCGCCGACTCGGGCGGCAGCGGAACATTGATCAGGTTGCGCGGGATGCCGTACATCGCCGCCCGCCCGGTCGCTATGTCGACCTGGAGCAGGATCATCGAGTCGGGCCGGAGGCCGGAGTAGCGGCTGCCGCCCGGACCGGCGTCGATGCCGATCAGCAGGACGTTGAGCTGGCCGTCGGCAGCCCAGTCCGTGGCGGTCCCGGTGAAGTTGGGCAGGTCCCCGAGCGCATAGACCACCGGCGCCTTCGTTGGGAACGGCGTGCCGGAGGGGCCGATCGAGCCGGACGGGGTCTGCTCCGGCGGCAGCGTGTCGATGGCGTTGTCATCCGGCGGCAGCGTGTCGATGGCGTCGTCATCCGGCGGCAGCGAGAAGCTGGGCGCCGGAGTGCCATCGTCCGTGATGAAGACCGGGGCCTCTCCGAAGATGTTCGAGAGCGCGTTGACTCCCGAATACGTGACCGAGGCGGCTTCACCGTAGAAGGCGGACGTCGCCAGCACGATCCCGATCATCACCGGTCCGGCGAATCGGGCGCTACGCGGACCCCTGGTGATGCCGCGCAGCGACCCACCCGCCAGTCTGAAGGCGTCGACAACCACAAGTGCGTGGCACAAGAGAAGTCCGAGCAGCACGAGGGTCAGGCTGGTCAGCCACGCGGTCGAGCCCGCGGCCGCGAACAGAAGATCGTGGTGGTAGAAGACCACTGCCACGACGGCCGCCGCGATGACGGCGATCCATGGAATCGCGACGATTAGCCCACGCCTCGGCCGGCCGAGGTATGCATGGCCCAGGCCCGGGATCAAGCTCAGGGTCGCTGCAACCGCCGGGGAGTGGGACCGCTCAGGCGGCGTGGACTCCGGCTCCTGGTCCCTCTTCTCGTCGGTCATCTCGGGTGTACGGGTCACTGCGAAGGCCTCCGCGCGCCTCGATCATGAACGATTTGGCCGAAGGATGTCGTTGGCCGTGAGACGGTCGCGCTCACGGGGCTGTTCCGGAGCGCAGCCGCCGTCCCACTCTGCGCCGCCGGCGTGGGACGCCCGGGCCGGACAAACAGAAACGGCGGGCCGCCGGGCCCGCCGTTTCCAGGTGCAGGGAAGGTAGTGGGACTGGGTATTCCCTGCGCTGGGTTTGCCTGTGGAACAGTGCTCCCGGGTCGGTTACCCGAGGGCGTACTTGACGACCGGGATCCGCTGCGCGATGGCGAGCTTCTCGACCACGGAGTCGAGGGCGTAGGCACCTGCGCCGACGTAGGCGATCGTGCCGGCGATGAGGCCGTACATGAGCTGCTCGTTGAAGGGACCGGTCGCGAAGCTCCAGTTGGCGACGTAGAGGAGGGCCATCAGGAGCGCGCCGCACACGCCGGCGAACCGAGTCGCCAGTCCGAGGATCAGGGCCGCACCGATGGCGCACTCGCCGAAGACGACGAGCGTGTCGATGACCGTCATGAGGCTGGCGTTGCCGGCGAGCGAGACCCAGAAGCTATGGGTCGGGTTGACGATGCCGGTGCTGCCCAGCCATGCGCCGCCCGTGGCGCCCTTGAGGAAGCCGGCCGCAGTGAACGGCGTCCCGCTCGACCACATGAGGAACTTGTCCAGGCCTGCGAAGAGGAACCCGCCTCCGAGAACTGCCCGAAGAACAAAGATTCCGCGACTCGTGCGATCCATTTCTATTCCTGCACCTTTCGATGTTGTCGGCCGGCGGCTCCTGCTTGGCTGCCGGCTCGTCTTTTCGATAGATCGAATATAGAGGGCCTTACTGTTTGGCCGGGGTGCCGAAAGTCCCGAAGGGCCCGGGCCGGTCGGACCATTTCTAATACTGTGGCTATCAGTATTGGTTAGTCCATATATAGAAGTCGCCCAGTACAGATTACCCTGCGGGCCCGCACGTATATAAGAGTACGGCAGTACATATTAACGGCCGCGTCCGGCGCGCTCACCAGAGCACGCTGGTAGGTGGTGGCGAAGTGCTCCGGGGCGCACCGTCGCGGACGGCGCCCGAGCGGGGCGGTTCTAGCGGGTTGCAGACCAGCGCTCCAGGGCGGCCAGGCTATGGGGGGCGGCGCCCGGCGGGAAGTAGCCCCGCTGGACGGCGTAAGGGTCCGCATGAGCGAGGGCCGGTGGCACGGGCAGCTGTCGCAGGCCGGCGGCGCGAGAGAGGCAGTCCGCCACGGAGCGGCGCGCCTCCCGGGGAAGCGGATCGAATGGATCGCGTTCGGCGACCGTCTGCAGCGCCACGAGGGGCCTGCGAAGGTCGTCCTGCCGCTCCAGCAGCGTTCGCAGCATCGCGCCGGCCAGGCCTCTCCGCCGCCACTCCGGCGCCACGCCCAGGGCCAGCAGCTGATCCACGCCGTCCAGCGGAGCGGGTGCCGCCAGCGCGACGCCGACCAGCCACTCCCCGGCGACGGCGCCCGCGGCGACGGCTCCGTCTGCTAGCGCCGCGCGCAGCAGTCCCAACCCCTCGTCGGGGTCGGCAGGTGCGATGGTCCGGGCCGCCAGTCGCACTCGATCGAGCATCTCGAGCGTCAACGGGGCGACGACTGCCTGCGCGCTGTCGGATCGGGCGGACCCGCCGGACCCGCCGAACCGGGCGGCGCCCCGCGCACCGGATGAAGCGATCGAACCTTCGGCCGTCCACCAGCCTCGTTCTTCGGCGACTCGCAGCAGCGCCGGCACGGTCAACGCTCGGATCAGCCCGACCGTCTGGCTGGCCGCCGACGCCGCCTCCGGGCTGACCTCCCTCGCGGACGCAACGCCGGGCTCGTCCTCGAACCCGAGCGGCAGCGGATCTTCGCCGAAGCGAGCTGCATCGCCGGCCCACCGCTCCCGCCACTCCCGCGGGAGAAGCCGCGGCGCCTCCCGGTGCGCGCCCGCCAGCCACGTCAACGCCCACGCCCGCGGCACGACGCGGTAGATCGCATACCCTCCGCCGCCTGTCGCGAGCCACTGTCCGCCGGCTTTTCGGTGCGCCATCCGATCGACCAGCCGGGCCGCCTCGCCCATCGCCGTCGTCGTCAGGGCGAGGTGCGCAAGCGGATCCCAGACGTGGCCGTCGGCGCCATGCTGGCTCACGATCACGTCGGGTCCGAACGCCGCAGCCAGGGCCGGCACGACGCCACGAACCGCCGCCAGCCAGGCGTCGGGTCCGCACGCCGGCTCAAGCGGGACGTTCACACAGGTTCCGGCCGCACTCCCCTCACCCAGCTCGTCGACGAAGCCGGTTCCCGGGAACAGGGAGCGGCCGGTTTCGTGGAACGAGATGGTGAGCACGCCCGGGTCGCCGGCGTGGAGAGCCTGGACACCGTCGCCGTGGTGCACGTCCAGGTCGACGTAGAGCACGCGCAGACCGTCGCGCCGAGCTCGGGCAATCGCCAGCGCGACGTCGTTGTAGATGCAGAAGCCGCTCGCCCGCGCGCTCATGGCGTGGTGCAGCCCGCCGCCGGGGTGGTAGGCGTGCTCGACGTCACCGCGCAGGATTGCCTCTATGGCCCGGATCGACCCGCCGGCAGCGGCCGCCGCTGCCTCATGCATGCCGGCGAATGCCGGATCGTCGCCCGGCCCGATCCCCGCCGCGGGCGACCCGTCGGGATCGGCTGAGAGGCGCTTCACGGCCGCGAGGTAGGCGGCCGTGTGCAGCCATTCAAGCTCGCCGTCGCTCGCCGGTTCGGGCGCCAGCCCGGGTACTGCCCCGACCGACCGCAACAGCTCGATGCCCGGTCCGAAGCGCCTCGGGCTCAGTGGGTGGCTCGGCCCGAAGTCGTAAGTGAGCGAGCGCGGCCCGAAGACCAGGAGCGGCCCGTCAGCCATGGCTCATCATCGCCAGATCATCGCGCAACGGGCGAGAGAGCGGGCAGCGGCCGGCTCGGCCTTGCCGGCTCGGCCTTGGCGGCTCGCCCTTGGCGGCTCGCCCTTGGCGGCTCGCCCTTGGCGACCGCGGAGCGATTCTCGCCCACGGCCCGGCGGTCTTCGCCCAAGTTCACCTGGGGCGATGCTACGCGACGTCAGTGTGCCTGCGCAGCGGATGACCGACCGGCGACGCGTCCCGCGAGCGTGATGCCCGCCGCCCGGTTGGCGAATTGGTCCGCCCAAACCTGCTGCCCCCGCCTTGCATCGCCGGGGGCCATATTGGACAGGAGAAGGGTCCGCGTGAAGGCAGCCGCGGTCGGCCGGCGACCGACCGGAGAGCGCCGGCGTCCGGCAGCCCCTGCCCGCGAAGGGTTACGCTGCGGTCGTGAACCAGCCACGATCAACGTTCCTGATCCGCCCCGTTCGCTCTGACGAGTACGCGGCGCTCGGCGAACTCACGGCGGCCGCGTACCGCGCCATTCCGTTCGACATGCCGCACCAGGACGTCTACGACGTCCAACTCCGAGACGTGGCCCGCCGCGCCCGGACCTCCTGCGTGGTCGTGGCGTCGACCCCCGCCGGAGAGCTGCTCGGCGGCGTGACCTACGTCTCCGGTCCGGACGATCCCTACTCCGAGGAGCTGCGCGAAGGAGAGGCCGGGATGCGGATGCTGGCCGTCGACCCGGCACATCAGGGCCGTGGCGTCGGCCGCGCCCTGACCGAGTGGTGCCTGGCCCGCGCCCGCTCGGACGGCCGCCAGCGGCTCGTCCTGCACACCGGCACGTGGATGCCCGACGCCGTGCGTCTCTACGAGCGCATGGGTTTCGCGCGTCGGCCAGACCTCGACTTCGCCCCGGCGCCCGGGATCGATCTGATCGCTTACTCGTTCGAGCTGGCGGCGGCCGCCGCGTCCTGATCGAGCGAGGCCACTCCTGGGACACGGCCGCCCGTCGCCGGCCGCGGCTCGGCGGTGCTGCCCCTGCGGCCCGGGCCAACCCCCGGCACGGCGCCGCGCAGCACCGCGACGGCCGCGACGGCTTCCGCTCCGAGGGCTATCGCGCCGTTCATCACGAGCGCCGCCGGCGTCCCCCACAGCCCACCTATGCCGCCCGTGAGGCCGTTCCCGATCGGCGTCGAGCCCGAGAAGACGGTCGTGTAGACACTCATGACCCGACCCCGAAGCGGACCGGGGACGGTGATCTGGATCAGCGAGTTGGCGCTGACCGACGTCGCAATCGCACCCACGCCACAGAAGAAGACCGCCGCCAAGGCGACCGGGAACGAGTTCGTGCCCGCCAGCACCAACTCGGCCGCCCCGAGTACCATCCCGCCGCCGATGAGAACCCGAAGGCGAGGCCGCTCCAGCATCGCTGCCGCCACCGCGGCCACCAGCGCCCCGGCCCCCATCGCGGCGTACAGGACTCCGTATCCGTCGGCGCCAACCTTCAGGACGCTGGCGGCCATGACCGGCAGGATCACGTTGAAGTTCATGCCAAAGGTGGAGATGAACCCGATCACGCCGATCGCCAGCAGCACTACCGGCGTCTGCCAGACGTAGCGAAGCCCCTCGCCCAGGTTCGAGCGGACCGCCGAAACGCTCCTGGGTATCGCCAGCCGAGGGGCCGGCATCAGCTCGCTGTCGCGCATGGCCAGCAGGCCGATGACGACGGCCCCGTAGCTGAGCCCGTTCAGGATGAAGCAGAGCGAGGTTCCGAGGACGGCGATCAGAACTCCGCCGATGGCCGGCCCGATGATGCGAGCTCCGTTGAAGACCGCCGAGTTGAGGGCTACCGCGTTGGCGACGTCGTCGCCGCCGACCATCTCGACCACGAACGACTGGCGCGTGGGATTGTCGACGGCGTTGACCAGGCCCAGGAGAAACGCCAGGACGAACACATGCCAGACCGCGACGACGTGGAAGTAGCCGAGCCCGCCCAGGGTCAGGGCCAGCAAGCCGGCCGCAGTCTGGGTGCCGATCACGGTCCTTCGCTTGGGCCAGATGTCGGCGATGATCCCGCCGAAGAGACCGAGCACCAGGACGGGCAGGAACTGGACCACGCCCAGCAGGCCTATGTACACGACGGCCTGGTTCCATCCGACGAGAGTGCCCAGGAGCCAGCCCTGGGCCAGGGTCTGCATCCACGTCCCGGTGACGGAGATCAGCTGCCCAAAGAAGAAGAATCGAAAGTTGCGGTGCCGCAGGGCGCGGCCCGTCGCCGTGAGCCGGACCCGACCGCCGAGGATCACCCGGCCGCCTCGCCATCCAGGGCAGGCCGGCCCCCCACTCCTTCGTACGAGCGATGCTCGCCACGCATGAGCGACGCGACGGCCCCGAGGGCGCTGGCGACCACGCCGGCCAGGAATGCCAGGTGCAGGGCGTTGATGAACGGCCCTAGGCTGATCCCCTGGCCGCCGACCTGGGCGCCGGAGAAGACCGCCAGCAGAACCTTCGGGTCCATCGAAGCCGACACGAGGCCGATCGCCAGCGCGATCGACACCACGAACCCGCTCTGGGTCAGCATCATCCGCGTGCCCGCCCCAACGCCTCGCTTTTCCGGCGGGACCACGCCCATGACGGCGCTCGTGTTGGGCGAGTTGAAGATGCCCGAGCCCGCTCCCACGACCAGCTGCCAGAAGGCCAGCTGCCAGTAGGGCGTGTCGATCTGGAGCGTCATCAGCCCCGCCAGGCCCAGGCCCGTGATGACCATGCCCGCCGTCGCCAGTTCGCGCGAGCCATAGCGGTCGGCCAGCGCGCCGCTGATCGGCGAGAGCACGATCAACCCGATCGCCAGCGGCGCGAGCATGAGCCCGGCCGTGACCGGATCCTCGCCCCGGGCGCCCTGGAGGTAGAAGACCAGCAGGAACAACACGCCGTTGCGAGCGATCGAGTTCAGGAGGCCGGTCAGGTTGCCCATGGTGTAGAGCCGGTCGCGGAAGAGAGAAAGGTCCAGCAGCGGAGCTTGATGGTGCGCCTCGACCCACAGGAAGATCGGCGTCGCCACCAGGAAGGCGAGGAACCCGCCGACGACCCACCATGTCGTCCAGCCGTACACGCCCCCGAACGCCAGGGCCATCATCAGCCCCATCAGGCCGACGAAGTACAGCACCGAGCCGAGCCAGTCGATCTCGACGCGTCGAGCGCGCTGGACCTGCTCGACCAGGATCAGCCCGGCGGCGGCGACCCCGACGAGACCGATCGGCACGTTGAACCAGAAGATGGTCCGCCAGCCGTAACCGGTCAGCCAGCCACCGAGGATCGGGCCGAGGATCGCGCCCGCGCCGATGACCACGCCGTTGATGCCCAGGGCTTTGCCGAGCTCCGGACGCGGGAAAGCGTCGGTCACCAGGGCGATGGAGTTGGCCATGAGCAGCGCCCCGCCGATGCCCTGGACCAGGCGCCACAGGATCAGCTGGTTGGCATCCGGCGCGACGGCGCACAGGACCGAGGCCGCTGTGAAGATGACAAAGCCGAGCGTGTACGAGCGCGCCCGGCCGACCATGTCGGCGATGCGTCCGGCGTTGAGCACCAGGACCGTCGCCACGAGCGTGTAGCCGACGACGATCCAGAGCAGGCTGAAGATGTCGGTGTGGAGGTCGTGCAGGATCTCGGGCAGGGCGATGATGAGCGTGCCCGACGTCAGCGACGCCATCAGCGCGCCGACGCTGGTAACCGCCAGCACCCACCAGCGATAGTTCGCGGCGGCGGGGTCGATCGGGTGGCGCACGGGCCTCAACACGTTTCGCCCGCCCCGAGCTCGGCGATCCTCGCCACGGTCCGGGCGCGCCGGGCTTCGGTTTCGTCGACCATCGTCTGCAGGCGGCCGATCTTGCGCTGCAGCGTCTCGATCTGGCGCTCGAAGCTGGCCACTCGCTCGCACAGGATTCGCCTGCGCTCGTCCAGATCGGTCGTGGCGTGGAACGCCGCGTGGCCTCGTTCTCGGGCCGCCTCGTCCTCGAGCAATTGGGCGATCTCGGCCAGAGAGAAGCCGGCGTCGTCGCGCAGGCCCTTGATGAAGCGCAAACGTTCGAGGTCCGTCTCGTCGTACAGGCGGTAGTCGCCCTCGGATCTGGCTGCGGGCTTCAACAGCCCGACCTCTTCGTAATAGCGCACCGAACGCGGGGTCAGCCCCACGTCCAGCGCCGCCTCGTGAATGCGCAGCAATCGGGCCGAATCAGTCGGCCGCTCGGTGGTCTCGGTCATGGCGGCATCGTACCTCAACCTTGCCGCGCACGTGAAAGTTGGGGCAGATGGGCCGTGGGCCGGGGCGACCGGGTCTAGGGATTCGTGATGATCGACGGCGCGTTCAGCACGACATGCCAGGTCAGACCGCCGTCGGTGGTCTCCATCAGCGCGTCGGGCGAGTCCGAGTAGCCGGGCGCCCGGACAAGCCAGCCCGTCGTGGCATCGACGTACGCGAAGTCGTGGACATACACGGGCGTCGGCGCGAGCTTCTTCCAGGTCTGCCCGAAGTTCGAGCTCTCCCAGAAGCTGGTGCCCGAGATCCCGATCAAGTTGGCGCCGGCGGTCCGCACGGTACCGATGGACACGCTACCGATGGACACGGTCGAGCCCGGAGCCTGCCAGGCAAGGTGCCAGGTGGCGCCGCCGTCGCTGGTCTCATAGCGACCCAGGCTGCCATTGCCGTCCGGCAGATAGCTGAACTGGACGAGCAGTCGCCCGCTTCCGCCGGGCGTCAGCTCCATGGCCAGCGGCGACAGCCACACGGAGGTCCCCGATGGTGCCACGAGCGCCTGGGAGGTCCAGGTCCGGCCACCGTCGAAGGTGAGCTTCAGCAGCGGCGGACCCGATTCCTGGTCGGCGCCCGCCGCCATCGTGTAGGCGATGCCGTAGCCGATGGTCGAGCTGATCCACGTGATCGGTGTCGCATACGTCTTTGTGACCGGGCCCTGGAACGTCAACCCGCCGTCGTCTGTGGTGAACGTGGCGCAGTCCACCACATCCTGACCGGCGAGGAGCGGTGGGCAGCTGGCGACAACGCCGTGCGTCGCGTCGACGAAGTGGGCCCACGTCCAGGTCGCGTCGGTCGCGTCGGTAGGTAGGTCGGTCGAAGTCCACGTCTCGCCGCCGTCAGATGTGCGGTACACGGGAGTCCGCGAGTAGACCCCTACCCCCGGATCCGGCGAACCCGATGAGACCAGCCAGCCGTGCTGGGCGTCGACGAACTGGATCGTGCCCGATGCCGGCAGCGAGCTGCCCGAGTCCCAGGTCTGGCCGCCGTCGGCCGTCCAGAACAGGCTCGTGCCGACGACAGCCCAGCCGTGAGTGGCATCGAGCCAGCCCGTGAGCGGCTCGGGCGTCCGATACGGCACTCCGACCGGGTTCATGCTGCAGCACGGCGGGACCGCCGGCGTGACCGGCGTCGGTGTAGCGCCGCCGGAGGGCTGCCAGAGCATCGGCCGCCACGTCACCCCGCCATCGGACGTGGCCATCAGGCGGTGGCAAGGGTGGAATCCCATGCCGGAGCCGAAGTAGTTAGCTGGCCCGCAGGTGTCGATCGTCACCCACGCGTTCGTGGCGGATTGAGCATGTGCCGACATCAGCATCCCAGTGGTTCCGGTTGGCACGAACGCGTAGAGGGCGGAGGCGGAATACACGGACGTCTGCCCGTCGGGCCCCTCGAGAACGAGGCTCCCATAGGCGGATTGGACGCCCAGATCCGAGCCGGCTATCTTTCCGTACCCCGCGAGCGTTCCGGATCCCATGGCCGCGTCCATCTGGTCCTGCAAAGAAACGACGTCACTCAGCTGTTCGAAGCTGCCCAGCTTCCACGAGCGGCCCGCATCCGCGCTCGTCCAGGTGACCCAGGCTGAGGCGTTGGACGAGGTCTGGCTGGCGAAGCCATGGAGCACGAGGTTCCCCGATGTGCCGCTGGGCGCGGCGTCCTGGCCCTCGATGGAATAGCCGGCCGGCAACGGCAGGGCCGCCGCTGCCCATGTCTTCCCGCCGTCGAGCGAGTGCACCAGGTCGCCGCTCTTGGAGTATCCCCAGCCTTCGGCTGCGGAGACAAAGTGGATGTCCCTGGGCGCGGTCGAGAGATTCGCGGTGTCGACCAGAGGCGACCAGGTGGCGCCGCCGTCCGTTGTCCCGTACAGCCACCACACTCCTGAGTTGTTGACCAGCAGGAGCCAGCCGTGCTGGGCGTCGACCATGTCGAACTCGTATGTGTAGAACCCAGACTGATCGATGACGACCGCCCTGGTCCAGGTGAGGCCGCCGTCACTCGTCCGCAGGACGGTGTTCGTGTAGCCCCTGACTTCCGCGTCGGTCGTGACGGCCACGAAGGCCTGGAGCCTGTCCACGAACTCGATCCCGGAGTGGCTGTAGGGATCGGTCCAGGGCACCTCCTGCTGCTTCCAGGCCAAACCGTCGTCATCGGTGACGTAGAGCGCGTCGGGTTGGCCGGTCGCGTTCCCGATGACCCAACCGAAGCTGGCGTCGAGCGCACCGTAGGAGCCGACGTCGACGGGCAACCCCGTCCAGGTGACCGAGGGCGTCGGGGTCTCCTGCGGCGAGACGGCCGGCGACGCGCTGACCGACGGCCCGGCCGACGCGCTGGCCGAGGGGCCGGCCGAGGGCGTCGCGGCGATAGGACCGCGGTTACCTCTCCAGAAGAGGCCTGCGACGACGATCGCGGCGATGCCCGCGGCAGCGGCCAGCCCGCCCAGGAAGCCCATGCGCTGGCGGAGGCGGGCCGCTCGCCGTGCCGTCCTGGGCGCAGGCGCCGACTCGTCGAGGCCCAGGCGCGCGACGTGCCCGAAGAGTCGATCGGGAGCGTCGCCGGGGACGATCCGCCGGCGGAGCTCATCGCGAAGCTTCAGCTCGAGTTCCTCGTCGTTCATGCCAGTGCCTCCAGGGCAGCGCGCAACTGCCGCATCGAGCTGTGGAGCCTCGATTTCACGGTCCCGGCCGGTATCCCGAGACGTTCCGCAATGTCATCGACAGGCAGGTCGGTCCAGAACCGCAGGATGACCACGATCCGAAAGTCGGGATCGAGTGAGGCGAGGGCGCGGCCGAGCATGTCGCGGTCGAGCGTCGCCTGCGCCGGATCGACGTGCGGCTCTTCAACCATCGGGCTGGGGAGGCGTCGCAGCCGCGCCCGCTGCCGGAGCCTGTCGCGGCAGACGTTGACGAGGATGCGTCCGAACCAGGCCTCGAATCGGCCCGGGTCTCGAAGCGTCGCCCGCTGCCGCCACGCGGACGTGAACGCATCCTGGGCCGCATCCTCGGCCTCCAGATCGTCGCCGAGAATGGCGAAGGCGAGACGGTACGCGGATTGAACCTGGCGCGCCGAGAGCCGCCGGAAGGCCTCCCCGGAGTCTTCGGCGACGGTTCCCGCTCCTGGTTCCACCGTTCGAAATCCCCTCCGTAAGGCCGTTCATGCCCGATATGACGCCAGGCCACTTCGTTTCGTTCGCGACGTGGCCAGCCGCCTGCGGCCGGCCACCCGACCCTGCCAATTGTCGGTCTGCGCCCGGTGACAGGCTAGGTGTCACAGCGAGCCGCCAGAGTCTGGGCCATGGAAAGCGCCAGGCTGGTCTCACTTCCATCGCAGCCGGGTCGACCGGCTTCCGTCAAGGTCGAATCGGATCGGCTCGTCGTCGAGCACCTGGTGTTGGACGACTCCGCTCTGGCGGCGTTCGTGGCCGACCGCCCGGCCGAGGAGCGAGCGCTCCTGGTCGAGCGTGCCCTGCGCGTCGGGCTGACCGCCATCCAGAGCGTCGGTGTCACCGTCAACGTGGACGCGGTCCGGGCCGAGTTCCAGGGGCTGCTGCGCCAGACCGAGGCCGCGAACGAGAGAGCGGCCACCGCCCTGGACATGATGCTGCGCCAGAACTTCGCCGACGGCGAGGGCAGGCTGCCCCGGACGCTGGAGCGATTCCTCGGCGACAAGGGCCAGCTGCGGAGCTTCGTCGACGAGCTGTTCGACGAGGCCAAGCGCGACAGCGCCATCGGCCGGATGAAGGTGCTGCTCGGCTCGTATTTCGACGGCGACGCCTCGCGGCTCGCCCAGCTGCTGGACCCGACGCGCCTGGGCTCGCCCCTGCACCAGTTCCGCCTCGAGATGTCCGACGGGTTCGCGAAGCTGAACGAACGGCTCGCGGCCATCGAGGCGGCCGGGGCGGCCCGCGCTTCCGAGCGGGCCAAGTCCGCGGCGAAGGGCGCGGATTTCGAGGACGTGGTCGAGGCCGTGCTCGGCGACATCAGCCGCGGCGCGGGCGACATCCTCGAGCGGACCGGGACCGAGGCCGGCTCGGCCATCGGATCCAAGAAGGGCGACTTCGTCCTGACGCTGAACTCGGAGGCGGCGGCCGGGGCGGAGTTGCGGGTCGTGGTCGAGTGCAAGGACCGCTACGTGTCCGGCCGCAACATGCGCGACGAGCTGCGCGACGCCAAATCGAACCGCGACGCGGCCGTGGCCCTCGTGGTTTTCAGCCCCGCCCATGCCCCGGCCGGTATTGCCCCGTTCGACCTGCGGGCCGGCGACGTCTACTGCGTGGTGGACCCGGCCGCGCCGGACGCGGCCACGCTGGAGGCGGCGGTCCGGCTGGCCCGGCTGCTGGCCCTTCAGACGCTCCGCGAACGCGACGTCGAGGTGGACGCCGCCGCGGTCGCCAAGGCCCTCAACGGCGTGCGCGAGCAGCTCGAGACGTTGCGCTCGCTCAAGCTGACCCTGACGTCGATCGGGTCGAGCGCCAGGGACGTCTACGCCGGCCTGGACAAGCTTCGGGACGGAATCCTCGCCCGCTTGACGGAGGCGGAGGCGGAGCTCCGGACGCGCTAGCACCGCTGCCGGGCGGCGTGGTGAAACTGCCCGGCGCCGCCGCTCGACAACGCGACATAGCGCGCTATGCTCGCGCTTCGCGGGCCGCCGAGAAGGGCTCGCGGCTGCGAGGTGAAATCCGATGCCGCGTTCGATGTGGAAAGGTGCCATCCAGTTCGGGTTGGTCACCATCCCCGTCAAGATGTACCTGGCCACCGAGTCAAAGGGCGTCAGCTTCAACATGCTCCACGCCGCTTGCCGCGGCCGGATCCAGATGAAGACCTACTGCCCCACCGACGACGAGGTCATCGAGCGCAGCGACACCGTGCGCGGGTACGAGGTGGCGCCGGACCAGTACGTCGTCATCACGGACGACGACCTCGCATCGGTCCCGCTCAAGACGGTCCGTTCCATCGAGATCGAGCAGTTCGTCGCGGTAGACTCCGCCGCCGAGGCCACCCGATTCGTCAAGCAGGCCTACTACCTGGAGCCGGAGCCGGTCGCCCGCAAGGCGTTCTTCCTGCTCAGGCAGGTCCTCGCCAAACAGCGTCTTCGGGCCGTGTGCAAGATCGTCCTGCGCGATCGCGAACAGCTCGCCGCCCTCGACCCGTTCTCCGGCACGATCATGCTCTCGACGCTCTACTGGCCCGATGAAGTCCGCTCGGTCGCGGACCTGGCGATTTCCGCGGATGACGCCGATGTCAGGCCCGGCGAGCTCGCTATGGCCGAGCAGCTGGTCGGCATGATGACCGGCGAGTTCGACCCGGCGGCCTACCGCGACGAGTACCGCGAAGCCCTCATGGCGATCATCGAGGCCAAGGCCGCCGGCGAGGAGATCGCCGAGCCGGCCGCCCTGCCGGCCGCGAAGCTGACGGACCTGGTCGCGGCCCTGGAAGCGAGCGTGGCCGCGGCGAAGGTCGCCCGCCAGGCCGCCCCGGAGACGATGGCCGCTGCACCCGCTTCGGCGTCGGCGTCGAAGAAGTCGCGCAAGCCGGTCCCGGTGGGCGTACCGGTCATGGCCGAGCCGGACGAGGCCGAGGTCGTTCCGGCTCGCCGCCGCAAATCCGCCTGAGGCCTGCCCGTCGGTCGACGGACCGCCGCGCCGATCGGCGTCGCCCCGGCGGCAGATCTCGCCCCGCAACAAGATTGCGGCCCGCTACTCTTCGCGCATGAGCGGACACCCCTGGCCACTGTTCGACCTCCGGCTCCGTACGCCGCGCCTCGAGCTGCGCCTGCCCACGGACGACGACCTGCTCGAGCTGATGCGAGTCGCCCGCGAGGGCGTCGTCGAGGAGGGCCGGACATTCTTCATCGTGCCCTGGCACGAGCTCCCCTCCCCCGCCTTCGAACGCCAGTTCCTGCAGCACTGGTGGGCCATGCGCGGCAGCTGGAGCCCGACCAGCTGGACCCTCGGTCTGGCGGTTGTGGCGGGCGGCCAGCCAGTGGGCGTCCAGGACGTGACGGCCCGCGACTTCGCCGTCCGCAGGACGGTGGTGACCGGGAGCTGGTTAGGCCGAGCATTTCAGGGCCGCGGTTACGGGACTGAGATGCGCGCCGCCGTGCTCACGCTCGCCTTCGAAGGGCTGGGCGCGGAGCGCGCGGAGTCGGGCTATTTCACGGGCAACGCCCCGTCGGCCCGGGTCTCGGCCAAGCTCGGATACGTCGACAACGGCGATCAGATCTTCTCTGTCGGTCGCGAGCGCGTGGTCGAGCATCGCCTGAAGCTGGGCCGCGACACGTGGAAGCGCGATCTCGTGCCGGTCACGATCGAAAGCCTGGAACCGTGCCTCAAGCTTTTCGGCGTGGGCGACCTGGGCCCGACGGAGTGGCAGCCTCTCTAGCCGAGGACCGGAGCGAGCGCACCAAAGGGTGCGTGAGCGAGGACCGCAGGCGACAACGAAGGCATGGACCGCCGGCGACCCCTGCCGTCGCCGAGCCGGCGGTTCAGGCCGAGGCGGAGCCGAGGACCGGAGCGAGCGCACCAAAGGGTGCGTGAGCGAGGACCGCAGGCGACAACGAAGGCATGGACCGCCCGCGACCCCTGCCGTCGCCGAGCCGGCGGTTCAGGCCGAGGCGGAGCCGAGGACCGGAGCGAGCGCACCAAAGGGTGCGTGAGCGAGGACCGCAGGCGACAACGAAGGCATGGACCGCCCGCGAGGCGACTACCGGTCGTCCGCGCGACGTCCCACCAGCCACCACGCAGAGGGGAACAGCACCGCCGCGATGGCCAGCTTCAGGGCATCCCCGAGAACGAACGGCAGCAGCCCCTTCTGGATCGCCAGCTCGGGCGACAAATGGGCGGCGACGGCCAGCCACGGCACGCCGACCAGGTAGATCACGATCTCGCCGATGACCATCGCGCCGACGGCACCGGGGATGTGGCGATCCCAACCGAGCTCGGCCAGCTTGCCGACGATGGCGGCGGCGAGGAGGAAACCTATCAGGTAGCCGCCCGGCGCGCCCAGGACCAGCCCGCCATGTTCAACTGCCGCGATCGTCGAAATCCCGTGGGCGTGACCCGCATACACCGGCAGCCAGAACCCCAGCGCCAGGTAGAGGGCAACCGAGAGCGCGCCTCGCCGGAGTCCGAGCGCACCGCCGACCAGCAGGACGGCCAGCGTCTGGCCAGTGAACGGGACGGGGTTGTCTGGCAACCAGATCGTCACGTTCGCGGTGAGGGCGATGAGGGCGGCGCCCACGCAGACCAGCGCGACGTGGCGAAGCCGGGCGCTCATTCGCTCGCCGACGCGGATCGGGACCAGGAAGTCGCCGATCGTGATGCCGCGTTCGGCGGCGGGGAGTCGATTCAGCGACGGGGTCGCGAGCATTCTTGGTCTTCCCTGCAGTGGCAGCGCGGCCGGTGCTCGGACTCATCGTCCCGGTCCGAGGACCCGAGTGTAGCAGGCCGGGCGGCCGGGCGGCACAAGGTGTCGGGTGTCGCGTGTGGGGCGGCGCGTGGGCGGCGCACGAGCGCCTCTCACGCGGGCAGCCCGCGCTACTCGTGCTGGAGGGCCCGCACGATCGACTGGCGACTGGCCACTCCCGCCGGGTAGATCGAGGCGGCGACGCTGACGAGGACGCCGAAGCAGGACGGCCAGCCCGATCGAAACCCAGGGCGGATCGAACGCCAGCCCGAATCCTCCGCTCGACCAGGCGACCAGAAGCCCACCGACAAGCAGGCCGACGGCCGCGCCGATCAGCGACCCGGCAAAGCCCAGGATCCCGGCCTCGATCACGACCATGCCCCAGACCTGCCGGCTCGACATGCCCGTCGCCCGGAGCACGCCGATCTCGCGGACTCGCTCGAGAACGCTCATCGAGAGAGTGTTTACCATGCCCAGTCCGGCCACGAGGACCGCGATCAGCGCCAGCGCGTCGAGCAGCCGGAAGACCCGGTCGAGGGCGTCGCCGACCGTGCCCTGGACGCCTCCGAGGTCCGCCGACTGCAGCGCGTACTGCGACGCTGTCGCGTCGACCGCGGCGCGAGCGCTCGACTTCCTGGCCGGGCTCGTAGCGAACGGCGAACAGGTCCGCGCCGGACGACTCCGAACGGTCCCAGGGCGTCGGACCAGCCCATGAGAATCGCCTCCTGCGAGTCGCCCGGGATCGAATGGGCCACGATCCCGACGACCACCAGCCGGGTGGGCGTTTCGCCCGTCGCGAAGCTGAGCGTGTCGCCGAGCCGGATGTCCGACTCTTCGGCCAGCGACTGCGGCACGATGACCGCACCGCCCGCATCGAGCGCCGCGAAAGCCGTGGCCGGGTCGCCGCCGCCCTGGACGAAGACCAGGCGTCCGTCCGCGGCGAAGTCCTTGCCGGAGATGGCGGCCGCCTCCTGGCGCACGCCTCCGAAAGGCACCCCGAAGAGACCGATCGGCGAGACGGACTTCACGCCCGGGACCGCGGCTATGTCGCCGATGGAAGAGTCGGTCGGCGAGATCGGGTGGATCGAGGTCAGCAGCTCGCTGCCGGGGATCGTCTCAGCCAGCCAGGACACGCCGATCTGGCGGACGTTCTGGGCGGCCGTGCCCAGCGCTACGACCATCGCCAGGCCCATGACCAGCGCCCCGGCCGTAAGTGTCGTGCGGCTCCTGTCTCGGGCCAGCGAGCTGCGGGCCAGCCGTTCCTCGTTGCGGAAGATCCGGAAGGGAACGCCCGCCAGTCGCAGCAGCGGGCCCAGAACACGGGGCATGACCAGGACGGCCACGAGCATCAGGCCGTACACGACCAGCGGTCCCAGCATTCCGAAGTCGAACGTCGGGCCGCCCGCTCCGGGCGTCATGGCAGTCCCGGCCGACGAGCTGCTCGGCCAGATGGCCAGCGCCGCGACGGCCAGCACGCCGAAGACAAGGGCCAGCCAGCGCAGCCGAGCGCCACCCGCGACCGCGCCCCTCGGCCCGCGCCTCAGCGCTTCGACCGGCGGGATGCGTCCCGCCCGCCAGGCCGGCTCCAGCGAAGCGGCGAGCGTGATCAGGACGCCGATGACCAGGGCCAGCACGATCGACCCGAGCGAGATGTCGGGCGTGGAAAGAGTGATGGGGCCGGTGGCGTTCACCCACGAAAGCGTGAGCGAGGCCAGGCCGATGCCGGCCATCACTCCGACGATGGACCCGATCGCTCCCAGGGCGAACGCCTGCAGCAAGACGAGGCCCATGACCTGCGATCTGGTCGTCCCGGCCGCACGCAGCAACCCCACGTCGCGCGATCGTTCGGTCACCGTCATCGAGAGCGTGTTGAAGATCAGGAACGCACCCGCGAAGAGGACGACCGCCGCGACGAGCAGAAGCGTCCCACTGAAGTCGGCCGTCTCGTCGCGGAGCGAGTCCGCAGTGTCGGAGGTCTTCGCCAGCAGATACGGCTCCGTCGTGATCGTGTTCTCGAGATTGCCGATCAGGTCGTTGGCGGTCACGCCGGGCTGCGTGCCCAGATCCACCCGCGTCACGCCGGTCATGTCGAAGAGAGTCTGGGCCGAGGCGAGCGGCACGATCACCAGTCGGCCCGCGGCGTCGGGCACCGAGCCATCGCCCGAGACGATGCCGACGATCGAGAAAGTAGTGGGACCCGCGCTCGCGGCGCCGTCGAGGGTGACCGAGTCGCCGATTCGGAGCCGCTCCTGGCTCGCCAGCGTCTCGGTGATGACCGCGCTCCCGGAGTCGCCCGCGTTCAGCAGCCGCCCGCCAGAGAGTCGCAGGTCGTGCAGCATCGGCTCCGCAATGGCATCTATCCCTAGCACGGTCACGGGCGCCGGCAGCTCCGTCGAGGGCGACTGGGACAGGCTGGGGGCCAGGTACGTCTTGCGCTCCAGGGCCGGAGCCGCGACCTCGACTCCGGCCGTCTTCGTGATCGCCGCCACGGTCGCCGGGCTGAGGCCGCGCTCCTCCAGAGCCTCCACTCGCACTGCCGAGTGCCCCATCTCGTCGGCGGCGGCGCGGGCAATGGCGGCGTCCATCGTGGCGCTGGCGGAGAGCGACGCGAAGAGCACCGCTACGCCCAGCCCCACGCCCGTCATCGTGAGCACGCTCCGAAGCAGCCGCGCCCGCAGGCTCCGCCAGGCGAGCGACGAGAGGTGCCGCATGGGTTAGAGACCCAGCTGGGCGAGACGCGCGATCAGGGGACCCGCGTCGCTGTCCTTGCGACGGCCGAGCTGGATCTCGTCGCGGATCTTGCCGTCGCCCAGTACGAGCACGCGGTCGGCGTGGGCCGCCGCTCGTGCATCGTGCGTAACCAGGACGATCGTCTGGCCGCGCTCGTCGCAGGACCGCCACAGCTCGTCGAGGATCTCGCCGCCGGTGGCGTAGTCCAGGTTGCCGGTAGGCTCGTCGGCGAGGAGGAGGGCCGGACTTCCGACCAGGGCCCGGGCCAGCGCCACTCGTTGCTGCTCTCCGGCGGAGAGCTGGTCGGGACGGTTACGCTCGCAGCCCACCAGGTTTACCATCTCGAGGACGTCCTTGATCCGAGCCGCCGCCTCGCCGTGGCGCGGATCCACGCCCGCGATCGTGAACGGCAGGGCCACGTTCTCGTAGACGTCCAGCAGCGGGATCAGGTTGAAGAACTGGAAGACGAAGCCGGTCTTCTCACGCCGCAGGCGCGTCGCTTCCCTGTCGCTCAGCTGGCTGACGATCTCGCCGTCGAGGGCGACGTCCCCGCTTGTCGGTCGGTCCAGCCCACCCAACAGCTGCAGGAGCGTGCTCTTGCCCGAGCCGGACGGGCCCATCACCGCAACGAACTCGCCGCGGCGAACCTTGAGGGAAATGCCGCGCAGAACCTGAACCTCGCGGCTCCCGATCCGGAACTCCCTGGTCAGGTCGCGGGCCTCGAGGATCGTGCCGTCGCGCGCGGGTCGAGCCGGGGCGGCCCAGGATGACCGGACCTCGGACAGCGACGAGACGGACGGCGTAGTCGGCACCACGGAGGTGTTATCGGTCGGGCCGACAACGAGGCATAGCCCGGCGGCACGCAACCGGGCGTGCCGCGGGTCGCGGCGGTGTTAGCCGAGCAGCCCGCCGAACAGCAACTTGAACAGCGAGTCGAGAGGACCCTGCGTCGGCGTCTTCTCCCGGACCCGGAGGCTCATCGAGACACCAGCGGCGTTCGCCAGATCGGTAGAGGCGGGCCCGGTGGTCGGCGAGCCGGCCGCGGCGGGCGTAGCGCTCGACTCGGGCGTGGCAGCAGTGGCGGCCACGGTAGGCTGGGCGGTCGGTTGCGCGGTCGGTTGGGCGGTCGGCGCGAGCGTGGCGGCAGTCGCGGAAGCCGTCGGTACAGGAGACGGAGTCAGCGTTACGGTCTGCTTCCCGGTCGGCCGAGGAGTCGACTTCGAAGTCGGCTTGGGAACCGGCTTCGCCTTGGGCCCGCATGGGATCGAGAAGAGGACGACGTACAGCTTCCGGCCGTCGGCGGCCTTGTAGGCGCCAACGCCCAGGTTCTGCCACTTTCCGAGTATGTTGTCCCGGTGGTCGGGGGAGCTCATGAACGCGGCTTCGATCCGGGTCGTCGCGGTGCTGTCGGAGTAGGTGCTCAGGCCGATGTTCTCGCCGGCGACTTTGAAGCAGTAGCCATCCGCCTGCATGTCGTCGAAGACCATCGTGTTACCGGGCGGGATCCGATGCGAGAAGTAGTCCCGATCGCCCATGTCCTTGGCCCGCCACTCGGCCTCTTTGTGCAGGTACGAGTCGTTGGTGAGAGCGTTCAGGCCCGCGGAGGCACGGTCCTGGTTGGTGAGCGTGAAGAGGAGTTGCTCATCGGCTGGGCTGAAGGCCGACTTGGACCACGCAAAGGCGGGCGCGGCCGTGGCGAAGAGGGTCAGCAGGGAGACAACAAGGGCCAGCCCGGCGACGCGGAGCTTGCGCGTCGAGGCGGCGACGAAGAACGGTCTGGTCGTTTCGAGGCCTGGCATGAGTTTCCCAGCTGCCTTGTTGTCGTGACAACCGTAGAGCGGGCCGGCCTGGCAGTCTCCCTTCCTCTCGTCCGGTCGATCGTCGTCAGGTGGTACCACGAGCGGATGCGATTGATTACGGGGGCCGCAGCGCGGAGCGACGGCGCCGCGCCCGCCCTCGTTGACGGCAGTCAACGAGCCTGCGCCTCGAGCGAGCGCGCGGTCTGGCTCACGTCGGGCTCACGCCAGCGGCCGCACCGGCTATACTCCCGGTCGCCCCATCGCAGTGGCCCGGGCGGCGCAGCCGCCGAGCACGCCGGGGCACGCGAACGGTGGCCTTAGCTCAACCGGCAGAGCAGCGGACTGTGGATCCGCAGGTTACGGGTTCGACCCCCGTAGGCCACCCCAACTCCCCTCGTGACGGACTGTCATGCGCAGCCATGAGCAGTCATGCTCGGTCACTGAATCGCTCCAAATCGCTCCACCAAATCGCTCCACTTTCTGGAGCGATTGCGACAACCGTCCCGGTCGAGTTTCGCTGGAGCCTTGGATTGGTCGGGGCGAGAGGAGTGGCGCCGCGGGTAACCCGTTCATCGGGGATCTGGATCCCGCGTCTCTACCGCGGCCGTGTCCTCGTGATCGTGGGCGGCGCCAGGCCGCTGCGCTGGGTGCGCTCTGCATGACGCGCGTTAGCTCTCGTCCGAGGTTCATCGGATGCGCTGGGTGTCTTCGGGGAGAAAGGAGTGGAGGCCACAATTTCCAACTGACAGATGAGAACGTGTCGGCTGCCGTGCCGATGGTCGGGGTGGCGCAGTCGACCGCCCGAGAGAAGTCGAGCCGACGCTAGACGACCGGAGGTGCTACACGGCTTCGACGGGTGCGGGGCTCGTGCGCGTTCGTAAGGACTGGGCCGACCTGTCTCTGGGCTGGCCGCCGAAGCTCAGGCGCTCAGATGGTGACGAAGTGGCAGACGCGGCGAGTGGTCTCTCGTTCGAGGAACTCCATTTGTCGTCTTCGGTCGGATTCCCGACATCTGCTCCTCTACAATGGCCCTGAGATCCGATGCGCGCTAACTTGCGACTGGTGGCCGTCTGCAAACGCCCAGGTCCGACATCGAGATCGGGGAGGTCGGGGGCGAATGAGTATCCTCAACAAGATCGTGTTCGCGCCGATCGTGCTGGCAGTTTCCGGGTGTGGGTATCTGGGCATAACCCCAGGAACTGGTGGATCCGGGTCTGGCTGGGCGCTCCCATGGGACACATCTGCTAGCCCGTCGCACGAGATCATCTGCGCCTACAACAGCGAAGAAATCACATCCGCCGGGACCGCCGGTCCGACGTCGGGGTGCGCCCACCACAAGAATGGCCCAAGCGGCTACACGCAGGACGGTGACGCGCTCGACTTCGACCTGCACACTGGAGATGCCGTGTTATCAGTCGATGGCGGGATCGTACGTTGGGCCGGCGCCTACTCGAGTTCGAGCAGCTGGTCCTGCTATGGCAACTCGATCTCGATCGACACCATGCTGCCCGACGGCTCGATTGCGACTGCGCTCTATGCCCACCTCGACTCAATCGACGTGTCGGCAGGCCAACAGGTTTCCCAGGGACAGAAGATCGCAACCTCCGGTTCGTCTGGGGGAGGCACGAACGGCGCAGCCCGAGCGCCTATGGGCCCCATCTGCATTTCGCGCTCTATACGAATGCGAACTACACCGCGGTGAACGGCTCGTCCATTCCCGCGCTCGCTCTGTGGGCAACCGGATCGGGAGTGGCTCAATTGGTGAGTTCGCCGCCCTACGGCGGCTCTGCCCGGCTGCCGGAGCCGTGGATCAACTGCGCGCGATCGTCGACCCTTTCGACCCCGCCGGCCGGCGAAGACGCTTCATGCACGAAATCTTCACGCCGGCGACGTTTTGTCTCGTGCCGGTTAGTTGAACGAACTTCGATCTCCGTTCGGCATCAGCCGTAAGTCGAAGCTCGCAGGGTAGGCGAACAGGAGGATGCGCCATATGAACCTTCTTCGTTCCGTGCGCCGTCGAGGTGGATTCGCCGCCCGAACCGGAAGCCTGGTCGTCTGCGGCGCGGTGGTCGCGGTGAGCCTCGTCGGATGCAATCCGTCTGGCGGCGGCGGTAGCGTCTCTATCCTTCCGTCGGTCTTCACATGCACCGGCGAGGCCCATAGCGTCACAATCACGCTCCCGGGCTCACTGCAATCCACAGACATGATCACGATCAAAGAGGGTCAGGTTGCCAACGCCGGAGTCTTCGACACGAAGTCGATCTCAGACTGGGGATTCGTCCAGAGCGGTAATTCATGGGTCCTTGCCGACGCCGGTAACCTCACTCCTATATCGTTCTACACCTACATCTGTGCCTTCGCGATCCCGGGCAACTACACGATGTATGTCCTGGATGCCAACGGCAAGGTGCTCGCGCAGGGCAACTACTCGCAACAGTGAACCAGTCAAGAAGGGCCCCGCGATGGCGAGATTGATCGCCTCTCGGGGTAGATACACAAAGCGTCGGTCTTGAAACCGCCGCTTTGTGTATTCCGAGCCAGACGGAGTGACAGGGCGTCAGGGATTGCTTTGAGAGTAGGCCCCGATGCAGGCCGCGACGTAGTTCGGATCGCTTTCAGACGCGCTGGTGTAGATCTCGCCGTTGGTCCGGGCGTAGTAGTTCACCGTTCCCGGATTGTTCGAACACCATTGCCTCTGTGAGTCAGAAAGCTGAGAAACGGGGAACTGAGGGCTCGGAGGCGTGGGCGTGGAATGACCAAGCGCGCCGACGACCATCAGCCCGACCACCAACGCGATGATGACAATGACCACCACGGGTCTGGGCCGCTTGAAGAACGGCCTCTTCTCACCGAGAAACCACGGGTCCGATTTGCCGATCAACGTGGCGGCTCTACTCAGACGTGCTGGACTCGAACGTTGCCCCAGTCATCGACCTGAACGATGTGGCGCTTGACGCCGCCCGTCAGAGCGAGGATCAACCAGATAATCCCCCAGATGCCGCATGTGAAGATCGTGATGATGCAATGGAGGACGTGGTTGACGGCCTGGCCGGTGAGGAGCACCGCCTGGAAGTCACTCTGGCTCTCGACACGGGCACCCTGGGTTGCGACAGCCGTGGCGATGTGCTGCGCAAGGGCGGCCTTCCTGGCCTCATCGCTAACTCGCGGTGGGACTGCGCCGCCGCCGGGATAGGGCTCCTGGGCGCCACCCGCGGTTGGCGGCGCCGGCGGTGTGAACTGCGGACCGGTCACGCTCATACCCTCCCAAAAGATCTATCGTAGGCGCTTGCGCCACCAGACGGTCGCTTGCGCGCCTGACTGGAGCGCACCGGTAGCATAGCCTCCGAGCAACACCGGAGAAAGACCGTCCGTGCAACTTGGGCCCACCATCGCCGCCGCGACAACGGCATCGGGTATGGCGAAGAACTGCGCAGAGCCAGCCGTATCTCAAATCCGCGAGCCCGGGCTGCGGCTGGCGATAGGCGCAGCTTTCGCCGGCGGTGCCCCATTCCTGGGAGGCTACCTCTTGTCCCGGAACCGCCACGCATCGAGGGTCGCGGTGGCAGCCAAATGTCCCTTGTTGACACTGACCGGCTACCCCTGCCCATCATGCGGCGGGACGCGGACCTTCTCGGCCCTTGCAAGGGGCGATCCTCGTTGGCGCGACTACAACGCGCCGCTTGTCTGGTATGCCCTTGGGCTCATCATTCTCGGGCTCGGTCTCTTTCCTTCTACCCAAAGGAAGAAGAGACGGAGTGGCCGGTGCATTGATCAAACGTGGCGCCACCCTGCGAGCTGAACCGCTGGTGACTGTCGCGGGTTGCCTGATCGTCGCCCTTCCCCCGTGGTTGGCAGCCTTCAGGCTGGCAGCTCGCGAGAGTGTGAGCTCGGGGGACTCTGACGGTTCGTCCCGAGACTGGATGCGG
>CAVYIM010000003.1:0-915001 GCA_963768655.1 uncultured Chloroflexia bacterium
AGCCGCCGCTGCCGAGTTCGGCCGCGACGACGGTGTGGCTGGCGGTGCAGACGATCGAGTCGCCCGCGGCCAGGCTGGTCACCGGGGCGCCGCAGTCGAGGCCGGTGATGCCGGGCTCGGCGTCGGTCACGCTCGGGTTGGCCACGGCCACGTCGCCGGTGTTGGTCAGAGTGATGGTGTAGGTGATGACCTGGCCGGCCTCGTAGTAGGTGGTCGGGTCGGCCGTCTTGGTCAGGCTGATGGCCGGGTTGACGGCGTTGACCGTGGCCGACGCGGTCTCGGACAGGTTGTCATCGCCGTAGGTCGCGCTGGCGCTGGCGGTGTTGGTGAAGGAGCCGCCGCTGCCGAGTTCGGCCGCGACGACGGTGTGGCTGGCGGTGCAGACGATCGAGTCGCCCGCGGCCAGGCTGGTCACCGGGGCGCCGCAGTCGAGGCCGGTGATGCCGGGCTCGGCGTCGGTCACGCTCGGGTTGGCCACGGCCACGTCGCCGGTGTTGGTCAGAGTGATGGTGTAGGTGATGACCTGGCCGGCCTCGTAGTAGGTGGTCGGGTCGGCCGTCTTGGTCAGGCTGATGGCCGGGTTGACGGCGTTGACCGTGGCCGACGCGGTCTCGGACAGGTTGTCATCGCCGTAGGTCGCGCTGGCGCTGGCGGTGTTGGTGAAGGAGCCGCCGCTGCCGAGTTCGGCCGCGACGACGGTGTGGCTGGCGGTGCAGACGATCGAGTCGCCCGCGGCCAGGCTGGTCACCGGGGCGCCGCAGTCGAGGCCGGTGATGCCGGGCTCGGCGTCGGTCACGCTCGGGTTGGCCACGGCCACGTCGCCGGTGTTGGTCAGAGTGATGGTGTAGGTGATGACCTGGCCGGCCTCGTAGTAGGTGGTCGGGTCGGCCGTCTTGGTCAGGCTGATGGCCGGGTTGACGGCGTTGACCGTGGCCGACGCGGTCTCGGACAGGTTGTCATCGCCGTAGGTCGCGCTGGCGCTGGCGGTGTTGGTGAAGGAGCCGCCGCTGCCGAGTTCGGCCGCGACGACGGTGTGGCTGGCGGTGCAGACGATCGAGTCGCCCGCGGCCAGGCTGGTCACCGGGGCGCCGCAGTCGAGGCCGGTGATGCCGGGCTCGGCGTCGGTCA
This sequence comes from uncultured Chloroflexia bacterium, assembly GCA_963768655.1. Taxonomy (GTDB): domain Bacteria; phylum Chloroflexota; class Limnocylindria; order Limnocylindrales; family CSP1-4; genus Fen-1039. Next base: position 1,129 of record CAVYIM010000003.1, read on the forward strand.
CGCTCGGGTTGGCCACGGCCACGTCGCCGGTGTTGGTCAGAGTGATGGTGTAGGTGATGACCTGGCCGGCCTCGTAGTAGGTGGTCGGGTCGGCCGTCTTGGTCAGGCTGATGGCCGGGTTGACGGCGTTGACCGTGGCCGACGCGGTCTCGGACAGGTTGTCATCGCCGTAGGTCGCGCTGGCGCTGGCGGTGTTGGTGAAGGAGCCGCCGCTGCCGAGTTCGGCCGCGACGACGGTGTGGCTGGCGGTGCAGACGATCGAGTCGCCCGCGGCCAGGCTGGTCACCGGGGCGCCGCAGTCGAGGCCGGTGATGCCGGGCTCGGCGTCGGTCACGCTCGGGTTGGCCACGGCCACGTCGCCGGTGTTGGTCAGAGTGATGGTGTAGGTGATGACCTGGCCGGCCTCGTAGTAGGTGGTCGGGTCGGCCGTCTTGGTCAGGCTGATGGCCGGGTTGACGGCGTTGACCGTGGCCGACGCGGTCTCGGACAGGTTGTCATCGCCGTAGGTCGCGCTGGCGCTGGCGGTGTTGGTGAAGGAGCCGCCGCTGCCGAGTTCGGCCGCGACGACGGTGTGGCTGGCGGTGCAGACGATCGAGTCGCCCGCGGCCAGGCTGGTCACCGGGGCGCCGCAGTCGAGGCCGGTGATGCCGGGCTCGGCGTCGGTCACGCTCGGGTTGGCCACGGCCACGTCGCCGGTGTTGGTCAGAGTGATGGTGTAGGTGATGACCTGGCCGGCCTCGTAGTAGGTGGTCGGGTCGGCCGTCTTGGTCAGGCTGATGGCCGGGTTGACGGCGTTGACCGTGGCCGACGCGGTCTCGGACAGGTTGTCATCGCCGTAGGTCGCGCTGGCGCTGGCGGTGTTGGTGAAGGAGCCGCCGCTGCCGAGTTCGGCCGCGACGACGGTGTGGCTGGCGGTGCAGACGATCGAGTCGCCCGCGGCCAGGCTGGTCACCGGGGCGCCGCAGTCGAGGCCGGTGATGCCGGGCTCGGCGTCGGTCACGCTCGGGTTGGCCACGGCCACGTCGCCGGTGTTGGTCAGAGTGATGGTGTAGGTGATGACCTGGCCGGCCTCGTAGTAGGTGGTCGGGTCGGCCGTCTTGGTCAGGCTGATGGCCGGGTTGACGGCGTTGACCGTGGCCGACGCGGTCTCGGACAGGTTGTCATCGCCGTAGGTCGCGCTGGCGCTGGCGGTGTTGGTGAAGGAGCCGCCGCTGCCGAGTTCGGCCGCGACGACGGTGTGGCTGGCGGTGCAGACGATCGAGTCGCCCGCGGCCAGGCTGGTCACCGGGGCGCCGCAGTCGAGGCCGGTGATGCCGGGCTCGGCGTCGGTCACGCTCGGGTTGGCCACGGCCACGTCGCCGGTGTTGGTCAGAGTGATGGTGTAGGTGATGACCTGGCCGGCCTCGTAGTAGGTGGTCGGGTCGGCCGTCTTGGTCAGGCTGATGGCCGGGTTGACGGCGTTGACCGTGGCCGACGCGGTCTCGGACAGGTTGTCATCGCCGTAGGTCGCGCTGGCGCTGGCGGTGTTGGTGAAGGAGCCGCCGCTGCCGAGTTCGGCCGCGACGACGGTGTGGCTGGCGGTGCAGACGATCGAGTCGCCCGCGGCCAGGCTGGTCACCGGGGCGCCGCAGTCGAGGCCGGTGATGCCGGGCTCGGCGTCGGTCACGCTCGGGTTGGCCACGGCCACGTCGCCGGTGTTGGTCAGAGTGATGGTGTAGGTGATGACCTGGCCGGCCTCGTAGTAGGTGGTCGGGTCGGCCGTCTTGGTCAGGCTGATGGCCGGGTTGACGGCGTTGACCGTGGCCGACGCGGTCTCGGACAGGTTGTCATCGCCGTAGGTCGCGCTGGCGCTGGCGGTGTTGGTGAAGGAGCCGCCGCTGCCGAGTTCGGCCGCGACGACGGTGTGGCTGGCGGTGCAGACGATCGAGTCGCCCGCGGCCAGGCTGGTCACCGGGGCGCCGCAGTCGAGGCCGGTGATGCCGGGCTCGGCGTCGGTCACGCTCGGGTTGGCCACGGCCACGTCGCCGGTGTTGGTCAGAGTGATGGTGTAGGTGATGACCTGGCCGGCCTCGTAGTAGGTGGTCGGGTCGGCCGTCTTGGTCAGGCTGATGGCCGGGTTGACGGCGTTGACCGTGGCCGACGCGGTCTCGGACAGGTTGTCATCGCCGTAGGTCGCGCTGGCGCTGGCGGTGTTGGTGAAGGAGCCGCCGCTGCCGAGTTCGGCCGCGACGACGGTGTGGCTGGCGGTGCAGACGATCGAGTCGCCCGCGGCCAGGCTGGTCACCGGGGCGCCGCAGTCGAGGCCGGTGATGCCGGGCTCGGCGTCGGTCACGCTCGGGTTGGCCACGGCCACGTCGCCGGTGTTGGTCAGAGTGATGGTGTAGGTGATGACCTGGCCGGCCTCGTAGTAGGTGGTCGGGTCGGCCGTCTTGGTCAGGCTGATGGCCGGGTTGACGGCGTTGACCGTGGCCGACGCGGTCTCGGACAGGTTGTCATCGCCGTAGGTCGCGCTGGCGCTGGCGGTGTTGGTGAAGGAGCCGCCGCTGCCGAGTTCGGCCGCGACGACGGTGTGGCTGGCGGTGCAGACGATCGAGTCGCCCGCGGCCAGGCTGGTCACCGGGGCGCCGCAGTCGAGGCCGGTGATGCCGGGCTCGGCGTCGGTCACGCTCGGGTTGGCCACGGCCACGTCGCCGGTGTTGGTCAGAGTGATGGTGTAGGTGATGACCTGGCCGGCCTCGTAGTAGGTGGTCGGGTCGGCCGTCTTGGTCAGGCTGATGGCCGGGTTGACGGCGTTGACCGTGGCCGACGCGGTCTCGGACAGGTTGTCATCGCCGTAGGTCGCGCTGGCGCTGGCGGTGTTGGTGAAGGAGCCGCCGCTGCCGAGTTCGGCCGCGACGACGGTGTGGCTGGCGGTGCAGACGATCGAGTCGCCCGCGGCCAGGCTGGTCACCGGGGCGCCGCAGTCGAGGCCGGTGATGCCGGGCTCGGCGTCGGTCACGCTCGGGTTGGCCACGGCCACGTCGCCGGTGTTGGTCAGAGTGATGGTGTAGGTGATGACCTGGCCGGCCTCGTAGTAGGTGGTCGGGTCGGCCGTCTTGGTCAGGCTGATGGCCGGGTTGACGGCGTTGACCGTGGCCGACGCGGTCTCGGACAGGTTGTCATCGCCGTAGGTCGCGCTGGCGCTGGCGGTGTTGGTGAAGGAGCCGCCGCTGCCGAGTTCGGCCGCGACGACGGTGTGGCTGGCGGTGCAGACGATCGAGTCGCCCGCGGCCAGGCTGGTCACCGGGGCGCCGCAGTCGAGGCCGGTGATGCCGGGCTCGGCGTCGGTCACGCTCGGGTTGGCCACGGCCACGTCGCCGGTGTTGGTCAGAGTGATGGTGTAGGTGATGACCTGGCCGGCCTCGTAGTAGGTGGTCGGGTCGGCCGTCTTGGTCAGGCTGATGGCCGGGTTGACGGCGTTGACCGTGGCCGACGCGGTCTCGGACAGGTTGTCATCGCCGTAGGTCGCGCTGGCGCTGGCGGTGTTGGTGAAGGAGCCGCCGCTGCCGAGTTCGGCCGCGACGACGGTGTGGCTGGCGGTGCAGACGATCGAGTCGCCCGCGGCCAGGCTGGTCACCGGGGCGCCGCAGTCGAGGCCGGTGATGCCGGGCTCGGCGTCGGTCACGCTCGGGTTGGCCACGGCCACGTCGCCGGTGTTGGTCAGAGTGATGGTGTAGGTGATGACCTGGCCGGCCTCGTAGTAGGTGGTCGGGTCGGCCGTCTTGGTCAGGCTGATGGCCGGGTTGACGGCGTTGACCGTGGCCGACGCGGTCTCGGACAGGTTGTCATCGCCGTAGGTCGCGCTGGCGCTGGCGGTGTTGGTGAAGGAGCCGCCGCTGCCGAGTTCGGCCGCGACGACGGTGTGGCTGGCGGTGCAGACGATCGAGTCGCCCGCGGCCAGGCTGGTCACCGGGGCGCCGCAGTCGAGGCCGGTGATGCCGGGCTCGGCGTCGGTCACGCTCGGGTTGGCCACGGCCACGTCGCCGGTGTTGGTCAGAGTGATGGTGTAGGTGATGACCTGGCCGGCCTCGTAGTAGGTGGTCGGGTCGGCCGTCTTGGTCAGGCTGATGGCCGGGTTGACGGCGTTGACCGTGGCCGACGCGGTCTCGGACAGGTTGTCATCGCCGTAGGTCGCGCTGGCGCTGGCGGTGTTGGTGAAGGAGCCGCCGCTGCCGAGTTCGGCCGCGACGACGGTGTGGCTGGCGGTGCAGACGATCGAGTCGCCCGCGGCCAGGCTGGTCACCGGGGCGCCGCAGTCGAGGCCGGTGATGCCGGGCTCGGCGTCGGTCACGCTCGGGTTGGCCACGGCCACGTCGCCGGTGTTGGTCAGAGTGATGGTGTAGGTGATGACCTGGCCGGCCTCGTAGTAGGTGGTCGGGTCGGCCGTCTTGGTCAGGCTGATGGCCGGGTTGACGGCGTTGACCGTGGCCGACGCGGTCTCGGACAGGTTGTCATCGCCGTAGGTCGCGCTGGCGCTGGCGGTGTTGGTGAAGGAGCCGCCGCTGCCGAGTTCGGCCGCGACGACGGTGTGGCTGGCGGTGCAGACGATCGAGTCGCCCGCGGCCAGGCTGGTCACCGGGGCGCCGCAGTCGAGGCCGGTGATGCCGGGCTCGGCGTCGGTCACGCTCGGGTTGGCCACGGCCACGTCGCCGGTGTTGGTCAGAGTGATGGTGTAGGTGATGACCTGGCCGGCCTCGTAGTAGGTGGTCGGGTCGGCCGTCTTGGTCAGGCTGATGGCCGGGTTGACGGCGTTGACCGTGGCCGACGCGGTCTCGGACAGGTTGTCATCGCCGTAGGTCGCGCTGGCGCTGGCGGTGTTGGTGAAGGAGCCGCCGCTGCCGAGTTCGGCCGCGACGACGGTGTGGCTGGCGGTGCAGACGATCGAGTCGCCCGCGGCCAGGCTGGTCACCGGGGCGCCGCAGTCGAGGCCGGTGATGCCGGGCTCGGCGTCGGTCACGCTCGGGTTGGCCACGGCCACGTCGCCGGTGTTGGTCAGAGTGATGGTGTAGGTGATGACCTGGCCGGCCTCGTAGTAGGTGGTCGGGTCGGCCGTCTTGGTCAGGCTGATGGCCGGGTTGACGGCGTTGACCGTGGCCGACGCGGTCTCGGACAGGTTGTCATCGCCGTAGGTCGCGCTGGCGCTGGCGGTGTTGGTGAAGGAGCCGCCGCTGCCGAGTTCGGCCGCGACGACGGTGTGGCTGGCGGTGCAGACGATCGAGTCGCCCGCGGCCAGGCTGGTCACCGGGGCGCCGCAGTCGAGGCCGGTGATGCCGGGCTCGGCGTCGGTCACGCTCGGGTTGGCCACGGCCACGTCGCCGGTGTTGGTCAGAGTGATGGTGTAGGTGATGACCTGGCCGGCCTCGTAGTAGGTGGTCGGGTCGGCCGTCTTGGTCAGGCTGATGGCCGGGTTGACGGCGTTGACCGTGGCCGACGCGGTCTCGGACAGGTTGTCATCGCCGTAGGACGCGCCGGCGCTGGCGTAGTTGGTGAAGGAGCCGCCGCTCATGTCGGCCGCGACGATGGTGTGGCTGGCGGTGCAGACGTAGGTGGCGCCGACCGCCAGGGTCGTGGCGCTCGGGCACGACAGGCTGCCGGTGTCGACGTCGGTATCGGTGATCGACGGGCTGGTCAGGGCCACCACACCGGTGTTGGTCAGGGTCAGGGTGTAGGTGATCTTCTGGCCCAGGGCGCTGTAGGTCGTGGGGTTGGCGGACTTGGTCAGGCTGATGCTGGCCCGGCTGACCGTGGCGGACGCGTTGGCACTGAGATTGGTCGTGCCGTAGGACGCGCCGGCGCTGGCGTAGTTGGTGAAGGAGCCGCCGCTCATGTCGGCCGCGACGATGGTGTGGCTGGCGGTGCAGACGTAGGTGGCGCCGACCGCCAGGGTCGTGGCGCTCGGGCACGACAGGCTGCCGGTGTCGACGTCGGTATCGGTGATCGACGGGCTGGTCAGGGCCACCACACCGGTGTTGGTCAGGGTCAGGGTGTAGGTGATCTTCTGGCCCAGGGCGCTGTAGGTCGTGGGGTTGGCGGACTTGGTCAGGCTGATGCTGGCCCGGCTGACCGTGGCGGACGCGTTGGCACTGAGATTGGTCGTGCCGTAGGACGCGCCGGCGCTGGCGTAGTTGGTGAAGGAGCCGCCGCTCATGTCGGCCGCGACGATGGTGTGGCTGGCGGTGCAGACGTAGGTGGCGCCGACCGCCAGGGTCGTGGCGCTCGGGCACGACAGGCTGCCGGTGTCGACGTCGGTATCGGTGATCGACGGGCTGGTCAGGGCCACCACACCGGTGTTGGTCAGGGTCAGGGTGTAGGTGATCTTCTGGCCCAGGGCGCTGTAGGTCGTGGGGTTGGCGGACTTGGTCAGGCTGATGCTGGCCCGGCTGACCGTGGCGGACGCGTTGGCACTGAGATTGGTCGTGCCGTAGGACGCGCCGGCGCTGGCGTAGTTGGTGAAGGAGCCGCCGCTCATGTCGGCCGCGACGATGGTGTGGCTGGCGGTGCAGACGTAGGTGGCGCCGACCGCCAGGGTCGTGGCGCTCGGGCACGACAGGCTGCCGGTGTCGACGTCGGTATCGGTGATCGACGGGCTGGTCAGGGCCACCACACCGGTGTTGGTCAGGGTCAGGGTGTAGGTGATCTTCTGGCCCAGGGCGCTGTAGGTCGTGGGGTTGGCGGACTTGGTCAGGCTGATGCTGGCCCGGCTGACCGTGGCGGACGCGTTGGCACTGAGATTGGTCGTGCCGTAGGACGCGCCGGCGCTGGCGTAGTTGGTGAAGGAGCCGCCGCTCATGTCGGCCGCGACGATGGTGTGGCTGGCGGTGCAGACGTAGGTGGCGCCGACCGCCAGGGTCGTGGCGCTCGGGCACGACAGGCTGCCGGTGTCGACGTCGGTATCGGTGATCGACGGGCTGGTCAGGGCCACCACACCGGTGTTGGTCAGGGTCAGGGTGTAGGTGATCTTCTGGCCCAGGGCGCTGTAGGTCGTGGGGTTGGCGGACTTGGTCAGGCTGATGCTGGCCCGGCTGACCGTGGCGGACGCGTTGGCACTGAGATTGGTCGTGCCGTAGGACGCGCCGGCGCTGGCGTAGTTGGTGAAGGAGCCGCCGCTCATGTCGGCCGCGACGATGGTGTGGCTGGCGGTGCAGACGTAGGTGGCGCCGACCGCCAGGGTCGTGGCGCTCGGGCACGACAGGCTGCCGGTGTCGACGTCGGTATCGGTGATCGACGGGCTGGTCAGGGCCACCACACCGGTGTTGGTCAGGGTCAGGGTGTAGGTGATCTTCTGGCCCAGGGCGCTGTAGGTCGTGGGGTTGGCGGACTTGGTCAGGCTGATGCTGGCCCGCGGGACGTTGACCGTGACCGGAGACGAGTTGATTGTGCTGGAGCCGAATTGGGCATGGCCGGTCGCGGTGTTGGTGATCGTTCGGCTGGTGCTGACGTCGGTCACGGTGGTCGTGTACGCGGCCGTGTTGCATGTAGTCGTGGCGCCGGGAGCCAGCAAGGTGCCGGCGCACGTGATCGTGCCAAGGACGCTGTCAGTGACGGTGAACGGGCTCGAGAGGTAGATCGCGTTGGAGGTGTTGCGGAGCGTGTAGGTGTAAGTGATGACTTGCCCGGCGGCCGAATAGGTGGTCTGGCTCGGAGTCTTGGTGACCGACAGGGATGGCGTCGCAACGTTGTAGGCGACGCAGTAGACCTGCGTGGCCGTCCCCGTGCCGTAGATATGCTCGAGGTTGTCGCCGTTGAGGATGTCGTTGTAGCAGCGGATGGAGCCGAACGGCGCGTTGGCGGACGTTGCCTCCTTGACCCAGATCCCGGACCCGCTGCCGCCCTGCGCCAGCGCTATGTCCGCGGCGCTGAGGGGGATCGTCACGCTGCCGCCGGAGCCGGTCGTGAAGGGCCCTTCGGTGTTGGGCGTGCCTGTGCTGTCGGTGAAGTAGAAAGACCAGTTCGGTGTCAGGGCGCAGACTGCCGGGAGGTCGCCGGCCGGGCCGGCCGTCGGCGTCACGACGTGGCCCGAGGCGTGATTCCCGTAACTGGTGTTCAGCTCGGCGTAGTGTCCGCCGGTCGCATCGAGGTTGCCGGGGTTCGTGTTGGCCGGAACGTCGGTGTAGTTGGCGCAGATCTCCTTATAGAACGTGATCGAAAGCGTCGACGAGCCTGGGGCCACGTAGACCGTCGGATTGGTGGTGATCCCGGTCAGCGTGCCCGCCCCGTTGCGTGTCTGGGTGACGAACGTCACTACCCCGGCCGTTGTAGGCGCCGTTACGCCTGAGTACGTGATCGTGAAGTGGTCGCCGGCTGCACAGGCCATCGTGACGGTGATGGTCCAGGGCCCGGCTCCCGTAACGGTCGTGCCTGTCGGATTGCAGCTGGTACCGACACTGTTGGCGACGGCGACGTGACCGTTGCCGGCCGCCGTCGTGGGCGCGGTCCAGCCGGCGGGGACGACCAGGGTGACCGCGGAGCCGGCCGAAAAGCCGTAGGCGCTGTTGTCGCTGAAGTCGAACGTCAATGTCTGGCCGGCGGCCCCGGCGGTGACGGTCGTCGGACTGACCGTCATGGCGCCGTTGTTGACCTGGACCGTGGGGCTGGTCGCGATCGGTGTGGCAGTGCCGCCTGTGCCATATTGCGTGGAGGTCGTGAAGGTCGCTAGACCGGGCGTGGCCTGAGCCGTGACGCCGGAATAGGTGATCGTGAAGTGATCGCCGACTGCGCAGGCCATCGTGACGGCGACGACCCACGGCCCGGTACCTGTGACCGAGGCGACCGCCGGGTTGCAGCTCGTGCCGGAACTGTTGGCGACGGCGATGTTGCCCGCACCCGCCGCAGTTGTCGGGGCCGTCCAGCCTGCCGGTATGGTCAGCTGGACCTGGGAGCCGGTCGAGAAGCTGGTGGTGCCGACGTTGGTAAAGTCGAACGTCAGGGTCTGACCCGCCGCGCCGGCGAGGGCAGTCGTCGGTGTGACGGTCATGGTGCCGATGGCCGACGCGACGACGATGGTGCCAGTGCCTGTGTTGGTGCTATGGGCAGTGCCCGTACAGGTTGTGTTGCTGTAGTCGGCCACGGTCAGCGTGAACCCGTCTGAGCCGACCGTCGCGGCGGTAGTGGTTGCTACCGTGATGGTTATGTTTCCCGTCGTGCCAGGCCCGATGGACGCGCAGGTGGTCCCGGCCAGGGACACGCCGGCCACGCCGGTCCCATCGGCCAGTGCCGTCGCCTGGAAAGTGCGGGTGGTGGTGCCACTCGTGTTCTGAACCGTGACCGTGAAGGTCGCAGTCCCGCCCGCGATGACCGGATTCGGATTCTGGCTGACGTTGTTGACCGTCACCGTGCCGACAGCGGCCGACACGTTCGCGACGGTGTTCATGACCATCAGAAGGCCGACAGCGATGGAAGCGGCACGTCTGAACATGTCCGAACCCAGTCTCTTGGAAAACACGCTGCTGATTCCTCCACACACAAGGGCGACAAGCGCGCCAGGCAACCGGCGACGACTCACGATCAACCTCCACGAGGGCCTACGTAGAGCTACCCACCCCGGTAGGCTACGGAATCGTCGCAGTATCTGCGTGAAACTGTCTAGTACCTTTTGGTCGCCGCGTGTAGCCTCCTGGGGGGATTACGTTGCTGTACGGCAACGTGCGGGCGGTTACGGTGCGTCGACGCGACGAGAGCGCCGCATACAAACAGGCCGGCGAGTCGTAGCCGATTCGCCTCTGACCACGACGTCATGGGGTGGACCGCTCCTGCGGTCAGGCCTGTGTCTGGCGGCGAACGTGCGGCGCCGGAGCTGCCGTGGCCGCCCGAGCCGTTCTCAGAAAGTACTATCCCGCGAGCAGCGTCCGGAAAGCCGCCGGCGACGCCTCGAGTCCGGATTCAGCCGCCGGCGCCGACGGGGCCCGTCGGCGGCTTGTAGCCCTCGGGCAGCCTGGGCGTGAAGCGGAAACCGCCGGCTACTCCGGGCTCCGTCAACTCGTGCGGGTCGAGCAACTGGTCGAGCTCTTCGGCAGTGAAGATGCCCCGCTCGATGACTATCTCGCGAATGGTCCGGCCTTCACGGACGGCCTGCTTGGAGATCTCGGCGGCCAGGGCGTAGCCGAGGTACGGGGCCAGCGGCGTGGAGAGTGCCGATGAGCGCTCCATCAGATCGCGGGCGCGTTCGCGATTGGCCTCGATCCCGATCACGCAGAACTCGGCGAAGGCGCGGCTCATGTTAGTAAGGATCGTGAGCGACTCGAGCGTCGTGTGGGCGATCACCGGCATCATCACGTTCAGCTCGAGCTGGCCGGCGGAGGCCGCCCAGGCGATCGTCGTGTCGTTGCCGATGACCCGGAAACAAACCATCGACAGGCACTCGGCCATCACCGGGTTCACCTTGCCCGGCATGATCGAGCTGCCCGGCTGAACGGCCGGCAGCGTTATCTCGGCAAAGCCGGTCATCGGGCCCGACGACATCAGGCGCAGATCCTCGCTGATCTTGATCAGGTCCACGGCGATGCCGCGCAGCGCCGCCGAAACTTCGAGCATCGGGCGCATCGAATGGGTCGCCTGGACGAGATGCTCGGCCCCGCGGAGCTTGTGGCCGGTCTGCTCGGCGAGGTAGCGGACGACCAGCTCGATGTACTCAGGCTCGGCGTTGAGCCCGGTGCCCACGGCCGTGGCCCCGATGTTCTGCTCGGCGATCGAGTCGGCGGCGGCCCGCAGCCGATCGACCCCGCGGCGGAGCGTCAGAGCGTAGGCCGCGAACTCCTGGCCGAGCCGGATCGGGACGGCGTCCTGCATGTGCGTTCGGCCGGATTTGATCACGTCGTCGAACTCGCGAGCCTTGCCTTCGAAGGCGGCGATGAGCTCGTCGGCGGCCGGCATGAAGTCGCGAATCAGGTCCAGCGTGGCGACCCGCATCGCGGTCGGGAAGACATCGTTGGTCGACTGGGCCATGTTGACGTGGTCGTTGGGGCTGCAGACCGCATAGTCGCCGCGCTTCCCGGAGCCGACGCCCTGGGCATGCAGCAGCTCGATGGCCCGGTTCGCCAGCACCTCGTTGGCGTTCATGTTGTGGCTCGTTCCGGCGCCGGCCTGGAATGGGTCGATCCGGAAGTTGGCGATCAGCTCGGCCTGCTTGGCGGCTCGGGCGGCCTCGAAGGCGGCCTTCATGGGATCTGACGGTCGGCGCGGCTCGAACTCGCCCGCCTCGTCGGTCTCGTCGAGGCAGGCTTCGGAAGAGCACAGGATCTCGTCGGCCGCCTCGACGATGACGTTGCCGAGCTGCTTGGGCAGGCGGCCCGTGGTCATGTTGGCGCGGGCGGCAGCCTTCTTGACCTGGACGATGGCTCGCACCAGGGCCCTGTGCGGCAGCGTGCCCGAGATCGGGAAGTTGTGGATTCCGCGCGCGGTCTGGACGCCGTAGTAGGCGGAATCGGGGACTTCCAGGTATCCGAGAGGGTCCTTCTCGACACGGAACCCGGGGCGCGGAGTCGGGGGAGTGGCTGGAGCGGCCGGGCTGGCGGGCGGCTTCGGGTGGCCTGGGGCGTTGGATGTCATGGCGGTGTCGGCTCCTCGCTCGGGGTGCTTTCGGCGGTGCGCGGGCCGGGGTGCGGTGCGTACGTCCAGAGTCTATCGCCGCCGCGCGACGGGGCCCGGCGAGGCGTATGCGCCCGCAGGCGCCCTGCAGCGCCAGGCCGGCATCTTCGGGCCGATCCGGGCGAGTCGCCGGCTCCGTCGGCCCGACGGTGCTGGTCGGCTAGAATCGGCCGACCGGAGTCGGCGATTGCAGCCGGCTCCACCGGATCGGAAGGCCGCCATCGACGACCAGCCGTCACTCGTCGGTCCCAATGTGGACAAAGCCGTGGGCTTCTTCGTGGGCGTGTTCGCGCCCGTTCTGGGAGTGCTCACGACGGCTGCCGCTATGTTCGTTTGGGCGGCGGGCGGCGACGAAGACGGAGCGATCCGGCGGCGACGGCATGCCGCATCGGTGACGATGTGGTCCGGCATAGGCACGCTGGTCATGGTGGCCGTCGTGCTCACGATCATCTTCGCCCTGCTGGGCGCTGCCGTGATCAGCCCCCCATCCACCGCTACGGCGCCGCCCCTGCCCTGATTGGGGCGAGCCTCGCGGAGGCTCGATTGATCGGCGAGCGAGCTCGAACCAGAGGGGACGACCCTCCCCATCGGCGCGAGTATTCGGTTGGGACTTGGGACGCCGGTACATTTCCGGCTGCGCGAACGGGTATATTCCCTGGGCCGGACCGGCGGCCCGCACGCGCCGACCCGGGACGCGTCGTCCCCCGCGCCGGACCGCCCCGTCGCCCGGACGAGAAGTCGGCAGTCGCGGCCACGGAGAAGGCGACCTCGCGGGCGGTCGCCGCAGCGCTGACCAGGAGTCGTTCCAGGCCGTTTCGAGGAGGTCCGAGTGACTCAACAAAAGGCATCGCGCGAAGAGCTGATCAAGCGGGACGTCCACGACCTGCATCGCCTGGGTTACGCCCAGGAGCTCTTCCGGACGATGGGCGGATTCTCCAACTTCGCCATCAGCTTCTCGATCATCTCGATCCTCACCGGCGCGGTGATCCTCTTCGACTATGGCCTCGCCTGGGGCGGCCCCGCCGCCAGCACCATCGGCTGGCCGCTCGTCTCGGTCTTCACTCTGCTTATCGCCGCCGCGATGGCCGAGATCGCGTCTGCGTACCCAACCGCAGGCGGCCTCTATTACTGGTCGAGCCGGATGAAGAACAAGGACTGGGGCTGGTGGACGGCCTGGTTCAACCTGGCCGGCCAGATCGCCATCGTCGCGGGCATCGATTTCGCCGCCGCCAGCTTCGTCAACTCGTCGATCGTCACGCCGATCCTCTCGAACTTCGGGATCGCCTACGGCAACGGCTCGGCGATCCTGGGCTCGTCCTTCGTGAGCGGCCAGCTCCTGACCATGGCCGCCCTCCTGGCGATCCAGCTGGTTCTCAACATTGCCGGCATCAGGATCGTGGCGCTGCTGAACGACGCCTCCGTGTGGTGGCACATCGGCACGGTGCTCGTCATCGTCGCGGCGCTCTTCCTGATCAGCTCGGGCAAGGCCCACGCCGACATCAGCCCCTTCGCCGTCGGGCCGCTGGATACGACCGGTACTGCATCGCCGCTCGGGTTCAACCTCGGGCCGGCCGTCGGCTACGCCGTGCCGATCGCGTTCCTCTTCTCGTTGCTCCAGGCGCAGTGGACCTACACCGGCTACGACGCCTCGGCCCACGTGGCCGAAGAGACGGTCGGCGCCCGGATGTCCAGCGCCTGGGGCGTGTTCATCTCCGTCGCCGTATCCGCCGTCGTCGGCTACATCGTCCTGTTCGGCCTGGTGACGCACCTGCCCCCGCTGGACCAGATCATGAACTGCAACCCGGCGACGCAAAGCCTGTGCAGCGCCTACTACGGCGGCAATCCGGTTGTCTTCACCACGCTCAGCTACAACCTGGGCGTGCTCGGCGAGTGGCTCGGCGCGGCCATCGCGGTGGCCATGAGCCTGTGCGGGCTGGCGTCCGTCGCCGCCGCCGGCCGGATGCTCTTCGCCTTCAGCCGCGATCACGGCGTGCCCGGGTCGCCCTGGCTGCGCAAGGTTTCACACCGCTTCCGCACGCCGGCCAACGCCATCGCGGCGATCGTGGTCTTCAGCTATCTGCTGACCAACGCCGCGTTCATCGCCGGAGGCGGGACGGCCATCGCGATCGTGACTGCCATCAGCACCATCGCGCTGTACTGGGCCTACGGCGTGCCGATCTTCCTGGGCATCTTCGGCAAGCAGGAGTGGCGCGATCACGCCGTCTGGAAGCTGGGCCGCTTCTCGAGGCCGATCGCCGCCGTCGCCTGCATGTGGATCGCCCTGATCTCGGTCCTGTTCCTGTGGCCGACGTCGGGGAACCCGTGGACGCTGATCGCCTACGTCGTCTTCCTCGCGGCGCTGGTCGTCTACTACTTCGCCTGGGCGCGGAGCCGCTTCAAGGGCCCGATCGTCGAGGTCGGTGAAGTCGAGCTGACCGAGATCGAGCGCGAGTTCGAGCACGCCGCCGAGGAGCTCACCGGCGGGGCGTAGCGCCTGCGGGACCACAGGGAGTCACGCGCGCGGCGGGCGAAAGCCCGCCGCGCCGCTCTTTGGCGAGTGGCCCCGGTCAGCGGGGCATGGCCGCGAGGAGGTTCGCCGCGGTCGCCTTCGGTGACTTCGGCCCGAACTTGTGACGCAGCAGGTCGTACTCGGTGTAGGGGTGGTCGTCCGTCACCATCTGGCCGCTGGCCCCGAATTGCTCGACCTGGGCGTCGGAGATCCAGACGCTGCTCAGGATCAGCTGTTCCCACTGGCTCACGGTCGTGACCCCTGGCGGGGAGTCCGCCGCGTCCGAAAGGTCTGACACGGCGCCGGGCTTCGAGAGGACGGACTCGATTCCGGCCGAGGTCAGGTTGATCGGGTCGTCCGACCCGAGCATCAGGACGCCGTTCGGATCTGCCATCGGCGAGAAGACGATGGTCACGTGCGGGAACACGCTCTTGAACGTCTTGGCGTGGCTGCGCAACTCGTCGACGGTCAGGCCCGAGCCGGTGTAGACCCACTGCATCATGACGCCGCCCGGATTGAGTCGAGCCCGGGCCGCGGCGTAGAACTCCTGAGAGAAGAGAACCGCCGTCCCCGAGGTGTTCATAGGTGGAGGAGGATCGACCATCAGCAGGTCGTAGGTGTGGTTCGTCAGTTCGACGTGGTTACGGCCGTCGGCGATGATGACGTGCCCCTTCGGGTTGGCCATCACCTGCTGCCAGTCCGGGTAGAAGTACTTGAACATGCTCGGGACCGACGGGACCAGCTCCACCGCTTCGACGTTGAGCCCATCCTGCAAGGCGCTGCGGTAACTGGAGCCCATGCCGAAGGCGATGATGCACATGGACTGGGCGTTGGGCCTGACCATCAGGGGCAGGTCGGGCATGAACCGGGTGATGGCCGACACGCCCGTCATCGAGTTGCCTCCGACGTACAGCCGCAGACCGAACAGGGCATTCGGCACGTATGCCGCCTGCGTGACCGCCACGTCATCCTCGGCCTGGCCAAGGATCGTGGCGTGGAGGCGCAACAGGGTGGAGGTGGAAGGATCGACGACCAGCGCGTTGGGCACGACCATCAGCACCACCGCCACGACGGCCGCGACTCCGCCCAGGGACGATCCGACCCGCCGCAAGCCGATGGCCAGGGGCTTCGCCTGCCAGAGCAGCACGACGCCCGTAGCGGCGTTGATGGCCGCGATGAGCACGACGGACCGGGGCGAGGTCAGGATCGGCATGAGGAAGAAAGGCACGACGAAGGTGCCGCACAGCGCCCCGACGGTGTTGAAGCCGAGCAGGAGACCGGTGCTGGTTCCGACCCGCTCGTCGGACTCGGAGACCAGCATCGAGCTCATCGGGAAGACGACGCCCATGATCAGGGCGGGCGGGGCGACCACGACCACGAGCTCTCGAAGGAAGCTCCAGCTGACGAGGTATTTCGTTTCGATCCCAAGGCTGGCCAGGACAACGAACGCGAGCGCGATCTCGGCCACGCCGAGGAGGGCGACGGGGTGCCGCGTCTTCGAGAGGAAGCGCGCGAAGACGAATGCCCCTACGGCGATGCCGGTCAGGAAGATTGCCAGGATGCCGGTGAAGACGTAGCTCGAGCTTCCGGTCCCGGAGGCGAGGATCCTGGTCCAGAGGTTCTGATAGCCGAGCGACGTGAGGCCTGACACGAAGGCCACGGCGAGGGCCAGCTTCGGGCGCGAGATCGAAGCCACGCCGCTTGCCACCGCGGACCGGGCTGCCGCCGAAACAGTCGATCCGGCGGCCGGCTCGGCAGCGGCAGCCGGCTCGGCAGCGGCGGCCGGCTCGGCAGCGGCGGCCGGCTCGGCAGCGGCGGCGGCGGCCGCCCCTGCGCCGACGAGGGCCGCTGCCAGAGGCTGAGGGCGAAGGCAGACAGGCCGGCCGTGCCCGAGCAGGCGACGCCGACCAGCATCGTTTCCTCGAGGCCGAGGAGCTCGATCAGGAAGACGCCGGCCGCCACCGTGCCCAGGATGGCGCCGAAGGTGTTGACCGTGTAGAGGCTGCCGAACTCGGTGCCGAGCGTGTTGTGATCGCGGACCAGGTAGCGCGAGAGCGTGGGCAGCGTGGCGCCCATCAGGATCGTCGCCGGCCCGAGGGCCAGCAGCGACAGCGCGAACCGCACCAGCGTCAGCAGGTTCGGGTTCTCCTCGAGCGAGTCGAAGGCGCCGCGGTAGAGCTCGTGCATGCCGAGGAACGTCGCCGGCGTCAGCAGAACGGCTACGACGACAAGCAGTTCGAGGATGGCGTACATGCGGAGCGGATTGCGGACACGGTCGGCGATTCGGCCGCCCACGACACTTCCGATGGCCATCCCGCCGAAGAATCCGGTGAGGATGGCGGAGATGGCCTGGGTCGTGTTGCCGAAGACCAGCACGAGCTGGCGCGCCCACACGACTTCGTACACAAGGCCGGCGAACCCCGACAGCACGAAGATCAGCAGGATGATCCGCTTTGCCGCGGCCCGGTTGGCCCTCGCTCTGGGTTGCACGTCAGCCACCTGCTCCATGCCCTCCTTGGAATTGGCTAGCCAGCCCGGGATGTCGCCCGGCGAGAAGTCGTCGCGGGCCAGGCTCACCGAGTCGGAACCGCTCCTGCCCCTCCGGGGGGACAGGATAGCAACTCAGCGGCGCCCGGGACGGCCACGCGGCCGCACCCGCGGCACGCCCCGGACGGCCCCGCACAACCCGACCGAACCGGCCCCATCCGGCGCGTCATCGCGCCTACGCGTCTCTGGCAGGGCGGTTGATCTGCGGCGCGTGGCCGCCAGAGCCGGATCTCAGAGCCCGGTCAGATCCCCGTAGAAGTCCTGCAGGACCCCCGGTTTGGCCCAGCCCACGACGACGACTCTTTGATGCAGCGCGGCGACTTCGCAGGTGGTGGACCCGCCGAACGAGAACTGGCTGGCCATCGGTTGCTGCCACGACTGGGCGTCTCGGCTGGCCCACACGGTCCATCCGGGGGGAGCGGGGCTGGCCGAGCCGGAGGCCGCGTGGCCGGCCGTTGGCGTGGAGCCGGCCGACGGCGCGGACACCGCCACGACGCCCGAGTCCAGCGTGCTCCAGCAGCCGCCCGTGGTCGTGAGCTTGGAGTCCTGCCAGGCATTGCCGTCGGCGGACCACCACCAGCTGGTGTTGCCTGTCAGGCCCTGGCTCGTGGTCACCAACCCCAGGCGGGTGGCGACCACGACGCCGCCGTTCGACGGCAGCTTCCAGTTCGCCGGAACCCAGGTCAGGCCGTCGGCCGAGGTCCAGACCGCTGCCTGGCCGGAACTGTCGACGCCCGAGGCGACGAAACCGCCCGACCACGAGGAGACCGTCAGCGAGTACGTATCGGCGCCGGAGATAGCGGCCTCGACCCAGGACATGCCGTCGCCCGAGTAAAGGAGGCGAGGCCCGTCGTTCGAGCTGGCGGCCGCGACGAAGTCGCCGCCGTGGACAGCAACGGATCCGAGACTCGAAGGCGCGTCGCCGCTGATCGACCCCGCCGTCCAGGTCGTGCCGGAGAAGTTCCAGATGGCGGCCGCCGGACCGGATGCCGTGGCCATGCTGCCGACCGCGACGACGCCGCCCTGACTATCGAGGGCGGCAGCCGACACGAGGGGCGTCCCCGCGGCGGGCGCGGGGGAGGCCGTGCCCGTGGCAGGCGACGTGGAGGCCGTGCCTTCGGCAGGGGCCGGCGTGGTCGTCCCCGTGACGGGCGCCCCGGAGGCCGTCTCTGCTGCGACAGCTGCGGCGAGTACGTCCGGGCTGGCCTGGGTCGACCAGGAGCTTCCGTCTGCCGACGAGAACACGGTCGTCCCGTTCTTGCCGTTGACGAAGGCCAGGAATTGGTCCGTCGTGGCGATGACCGGGCCGAGGGTGCTATCGGCCGTGAGCCCCGGGACCATGGGGGTCGCGCCGGCGCTCAGCGAGATCGAGAAGGCGGGCGTGGGCGTGACCTGGACCAGCGGCAGTGGCGAGCCGAGCGTCACGTCGCCGGTCAGGACGGCCAGTGAGCCGCTCGCGTCGATCCCCGCCAGGACCAGGTTCGTCCCGAACTGCGTCAGCCGGCCGCGGGTGAGGGCCGTGGCGCCGGACGACATCGGCTTCCAGTTCATGCCGTCGTCGGACGTCCAGAGAGAGGCCGAATTGACCAGAGATGCCGTGGGGGATGCCGTCGGCGATGCCGACGCTCCCGGCGATGGGGATGCCCCCATGATGCTGGTCGGCTCCGAGGAGACGGCGACGAGTGAATCGAACACCTGCGTGACCGATTCGAGGGCCTGCGAGTTGCGGGAAGGGAGGGCATTGCCGCGGTACCAGTTGATACCGTCGGGCGAGATCCACGAGATCGCCACGGCGACCGTCGGTGGCGGCGTGGGCGTTGGCGAGGGTGAGGGTGAGGCACCGGAGGCACCCGGAGATGGCGCCGCGGTCTTGGCCGGTTTCGGAGTTGCCTTGCCGCCGGAGGCCGACGGCCCCGCGGTCGGCGAAGGCGACGGCGAGGGCGAAGGCGTCGCCAGCTCGGCGGGCGTGAGGATCTGGCTGCCCACGGCCACGAGCCCGTTCCCGTACGCGACCAGGTCCTGGACCTCGAAGCCGGCGAGCTCGGTTGCCGCTTCGGTCCAGTGGGTGCCGTCGGACGAGGTCCAGGCCTTGGTGTGGCGGGCGTCGGTCCCGGTCGACTCGGCGACGATGGCGAATCCGCCGGCCCAGGCCCGGACCGCCCGTGGGATGTACCCCGTGGCATTCGGCAGGTTCACGGCGGTCCAGCTCGACCCGTCGGTTGAGAACCAGGCCACGCCGTTGCCGGCGGAGACCAATGCGCCGGGGCGCTCGGCGAGGCCGATCATCTCCGTGTCGTCGGGAACGTCGACAGTCGCCGGCGACCAGGTTCGGCCGTCGGTCGAGTGCCACGCGGTGGCGACGACCTTGCTCCCAGCCGCGAACCCATCCCCGACCGCGACCAGGCCGCCGTTGCCGTCGTCGGCGAAGCCCAGGACCACGAAGCGCTCGTTGGGCCCGCCGAAGGAGCCCGGATTGGCGATGGACTCCCAGGTCGAGCCGTCGGTCGAAGACCAGACGGTGCTGGTGTTGCCGTCGCTGCCCATCATCAGCAGCTGCGATCCCTGCGAGACAAAGTAGGGTCCGTAATAGAACTCGCCCGTGGGCGGCCTGGACGCCTCTTGGAAGTCGACCCCGCGCACGCTTCCTGTGGCCGGCGTCGCGACCGGCTGGCTGGGAATGAGCATGACCATGCCGGCCACGATGGCGATGATGGTCGCCAGGCCGACGGTCACCGAGATGGTCTGGCGAATCGAGAGGGGCCAGGTCGGCCGGTGGAGGGCGGGCCGATGGAGCGTTGGCCGGTGCAACGAGGGCAGACCGATCCTGGGTGGCTGCCAGGGCTGAGCCCCGCGGCGGCTCCGCGGGTGTGCCGTCGGGCGGGGTGTTCCCTCGACCGCCTGCGGCGTCGTGGTGCGCACCCCGTGCGGGCGGGCTCGGAGCCCGCTGCCTGCGACGGCGGAGGGGATCACAACCTCCGGGTTGGCCCGGCGAGGGCCGGCCTGGTCTGTGTGGAGCGGAGATGCCGGCGGATCGGACTGGGGTTGCTCGTCGAGGCCAGGCTCGACGCGGGGGTCGCTCATCAGGTGGTGTCTACCTCTTACGTTGCGCCGCTCCGCTCCCCCGGCAGCGCGTTTCCTCCGGGCCACGCCGCCGTGCGGATCGGGTTGCCACCGCCCAGGCACGAGCCTGGCTGAGCGGCGGTCGTAGAAGTCTGCACAGTCGGGCGGATTCGGGGGCGTCGAACGTGCAGCCTGCAGACTCTACCCTGCTCGCGCCAATCGCGGGTCGGAGAGCCGCCGTCACACCCGGGCGGCCGGCGCGAAAGCGGCGGGGCCGGCGCGCGAAGGCGCGGGGCCGGCCGAGCGAGAGGGTGGGCCTGCTCGCGAGCGCGGCGGTTGTCACGGATCTCCATAGCGTCGCGGCCGAACACGAGCCACAATACCGGGCGAGGAGCGCCGCACCCGAGGCGCGGGCGCACGCCGAGCGCGAGGAGATGACCATGAGCGACCAGCACGGCGCAGGGGCCCACGACTCCACGGCTGGGGGCGGCGGCCACGCCGCTCCCAGGCAGCTCGAGGAGCTGCGCCAGTTCGTCCGCGACGGGCGCATCGACACCGTAATCGTCGCCCTGACCGACATGCAGGGCCGCCTCATGGGCAAGCGCGTCCAGGCCGAGGCGTTTCTGCGGGGCGTCGTCGATCACGGCATTCACTTCTGCACGTACCTCCTGGGCACTGACATGGAGATGAACACGCCCGAGGGCTTCAAGCTCATGAACTGGGACACGGGCTACGGCGATTGGGTGGGGCGCGAAGCCTGGGAGACGACCCGCGTCCTGCCGTGGCTCGAATCGACGGCCATCGTCCTGTGCGACGCGATCGATCAAGAGACGGGCCTCGAGATACCGATCTCGCCGCGGTCGATGCTGAAGCGCCAGGTCGACCGGGCTGCCGGCCTCGGCTACACCGTCAAGGCCGGGACGGAGTTCGAGTTCTACGTTCTGTCCGACTCCTTCGAGGAGCTGAACGAGAAGGGCTACAACGACGTCGAGCGGGTCGGCTACTACAACGAGGACTACCACCTGCTCCAGGCGACGAAGCTCGAGCCGCTCTATCGGCAGATTCGTAACCAGATGACCGACGCTCGGATCCCGATCGAGTTCAGCAAGGGCGAGGCCGCTCCGTCGCAGCACGAGGTGAACATCCGCTACGACGAGGTGCTCGAGTCGGCCGACCGAAGCGTCCTGTTCAAGCACGGCGCCAAGGAGATCGCCTGGCTGAACGGCTACGGCCTGACCTTCATGGCCAAGCCGTACGCCGAGTGGACAGGCTCATCGGGCCATCTCCACATGAGCGTGTGGGATGCCGCCGGCGAGACGGCTCTGTTCTACGAGGAGGGCTCCGGGCCGTACGGGATGAGCCAGACGATGCGCTGGTTCCTGGGCGGCATGATGGCCCTGCAGCGCGAGCTGGCGCTCTTCATCGCCCCGACGATCAACTCGTACAAGCGTTACGCGGTGGCCAGCTGGGCGCCGGTCAACGTGGTCTGGGGCCGCGACAACCGCACCACCGGGTTCCGCATCGTGGGCAGCGGGTCGAGCCTGCACATCGAGAACCGCTTCCCCGGCGGCGACATGAACGCCTACCTCGCCTACGCCGCCGAGGTCGGCGCGGGGCTATACGGCATCGAGCACAGGATCGAGCCACCGGCCGAGTACAAGGGCAACGGCTACCTCGCCACGGGCTGCGACCGCATGCCGCGCGCCCTGTACGAGGCCATCGATCTGCTGGAGAAGAGCGAGGCCGCGGTCGAGATCCTCGGCCGGGACGTCGTTGACCACTACCTGAACGCCGCCCGCGTCGAGCGCGACACCTTCGACGCGGCCGTCCACCCCTGGGAGCGCCAGCGCTACCTCGAGCGCGGGTGAATGCCAGGGAGAGACTGGCTGAGTCAGCGGCCCGGAGCCAGGTACGAGGCGAGTCCTTCGGCGAGCGGCGTGAGTCGGCGCGGCAGCGCCGCGGTCAACGGTCCCGTGTCGACGGGCGCGGACTGGACGACGAAATCGATCGCCGCGGGCGTCATCGGCGGTGACGGAAGAATCGTCAGCGGCCAGGTGACCAGCTTCATCAACACGACCGGGGCGTGAAGGATCGGCCGCCGCCTGTGCAGGACGCGCAGTGCTTCGCGAATGACGGCGTCCATCGTCAGCGTTTCGGGCCCACCGACTTCCAGGGTGGCGTTGTCCGCCGCCGACGCCGTCAGCGCGTCGCCGACCAGCGCGCCTATGTCATCTACGAACACCGGCGCGAGGATCTGGCGGCCGTTGCCGATCTGCGGCACGAATGGGAGCCATCGCGTGAATCCCAGGAAGCGGTTCAGCGAGCGGTCGCCGGGCCCGTAGATCCAGCTCGGCCGAAAGATCGTGTAGGTGATGCCGCTGCCCCGGATGGCTTCCTCGGCGCGCCACTTGGCCCTGAACCAGTGCCGGGGTGCGTCCGGCGCGGCACCGGCGCCGGAGATATAGACGACGCGGCGGACGCCGGCCGTCCGGGCCGCGGCCACGAGCGCCTCGGTCCCAGCGGCGTCCACCCGTTCGAAGGTCTGGCCGCGCCGGGGCGCCTCGATCGGCGAGTTCCGAAAGGCCAGGCAGATCACAAGCGTGTCGACCCCGACCAGGGCTCCGGCCAGCCCGTCGGGCCTGGTCACGTCCGCCCGGCGGAACTCGATCGATCGATCGGTCGTACCGGTGCCGGCCACTGTCGCCGGCGAACGGTGCGTCAGCACCACGACGCGGTTGCCGCGGGCCGCGAGCTCGCGCACGATCGCCTGACCTACGAAGCCGGTTCCGCCGGCGACCGCCACGACCGACTTGTTCGAAGACTCCACGTCGCCTCCCGGATGGCTCGCCCGCGCTCAGTACGGGCTCAGCCTAAGCCGGATGCGCCCGCGCCTCAATGGCCGGGTAAGCTAGCCTCGCACGCTGGTTCGGCGGGTCGAAAACGCACACCGAATTGATGGCCTGAGCCGAACGACTGAGCCCGGCTGACGAGGAGACCAGGGCATGCGACTCGAGGACAAGGTTTCGATCATCACCGGCGCCGGCGGCGGCATGGGCCGCGTCGCCGCTCTCCGGTTCGCCGCCGAGGGCTCGCGCGTGGTGGCGGTCGACAACCAGGCCGAGGCCGCCGAGGAAACCGTCCGCCAGGTCCGCGCCGCCGGCGGAGAGGCATCGGCCGCCCGGGCCGACGTGTCGGTCGAGGCCGACGCGAAGGCGATGGTAGAGCTGGCGATCGAGCGCTACGGCCAGGTCGACGTCCTCTACAACAACGCCGGGATCATGCCCGAGGCCGATCATTCGGTCATCGACACGCCGGTCGAGGCCTGGGATCAAGTCATGGCGGTCAACGTCCGGGGCGTGTACCTCGGCTGCAAGTACGCCATCCCGCACATGATCGAGCGTCGTTGCGGCTCGATCATCAACGTATCGAGCTTCGTCGCGATCCTGGGCTGCTCGGTGCCGCAGGACGCGTACACGGCGTCGAAGGGCGCGGTCCTGGCGCTGACGCGCTCGCTGGCCGTCCAGTTCGCGCCGCAAGGGATCAGGACCAACGCCATCCTGCCGGGCCCAGTGGAGACGCCGCTGCTCATGGACTGGCTCCTCCAGGACGAGGCCGCGAGGAAGCTTCGCCTGGCTCGCAACCCGACCGGGCGCTTCGGCAAGGCCGACGAGATCGTGAATCTGGCGGTCTACCTGGCGTCCGACGAATCGGCCTGGACCAATGGCGCCTCGATGGTCATTGACGGCGGCATCAGCGTGAACTACTTCTAGCATCGGCCGTCTGCCGACACCTACCGCGGAACCTAGCACCTTGTGAAGCCCGAATGAGGAACCGCCAATGACCGATCGCCCGGTGACCGAAACCCGAACCGGCGGACAGCCAGCCGTCGGGACGAAACCGGGCGACCTGCAACCGGCCGACGTCCGGCACTCCGACCTGGCCATCGGCATCGACTTCGGAGGGAGCGGCATCAAGGGCGCGGTCGTCGACTGCCGCACCGGCCAGCTCGTAGGCGATCGGTTGCGCATTCCGACACCCCAGCCATCGGTGCCGCGCGAGGTCGTGGCGGTGACCGATGAGCTGGTGCGGCGGCTCGTCCTGCCATGGGACCCGAGCCAGGGCGACACGTTCCCGGTGGGCGTGGGCCTGCCCGCGGCGATCCGAAACGGAGTGACCCTCACGGCCGCGAACATCGACCCGGCCTGGATCGGTTTCTCCGCCGAGAAGGAGTTGGGCCTGGCGACCGGCCGGGTCGTGGCCGTCGGCAACGACGCCGACGTGGCCGGCATGGCCGAGATCCGCTTCGGCGCCGGGCGCTACCAGCGGGGCCTGGTGATGGTCCTGACGATCGGGACCGGCATCGGGACGGCGCTCTTCATCGACGGCCGGCTCGTGCCGAACACCGAGCTCGGCCACCTGGAGATCAAGGGCCGCGATGCCGAGGAGCGGGCGGCCGAATCGGCGCGCGAGCGGCTCGGGCTGGGCTGGCGGGACTGGGCCGCCGGCTTCGACGAATACCTTCACGAACTGGAGCGGCTCTTCTGGCCGGACCTGTTCGTCCTGGGCGGCGGGGCGTCGAAGCGGGCCGACAACTACCTGTCGTACCTGACCGTGAAGACGCCGATCGCCATCGCCACTTTCCGCAACAACGCCGGGATCGTGGGCGGAGCGCTGATCGCCCACGAGCGGCGGGCCCGCGCCGCCGTCGCCGCCGCAGGCGAACCGATAGCCTGAGCTGCGGACGCGGAACGGCGGTTGCGTAATGGCGGTTGCGTAGCAGCGGCCGCGGAACGCAGGCCTCTTATCTCCGCGTCTTGAGCGCCTTCTTGATGTCGCCGCGGGCCCAGCGGTAGTGGTTCGGGCCGCACTCGTACACGAAGTCGGCCAGCGTGCCCCGGCCGGTCCAGGCGTAGCGGCCGGGGGTGAGGAGGTCGGCCTCGGAGATCGAGTCGGTCAGGGAGATCAACCGCCGCGAGGTGTCCTGCCAGTCGGCGAACACGTGGCCCCACGGCTCGTCGCGATGCTGTTCGAATATCCGCTGGTTGAGCTGGGCCATCGTCGCCCAGGTGTACCCCTCGGCCGGCACGGCCGGCTCTTCGCCGCGCCACGCGGCGTCGTACCAGCCGAACAGCATCCGCTCCCATTCGGCCAGATGAGCCACGATGTCCTTGGGGGACCAGCCGTTCGAGCCCGGCCACAGCTGCTGCTCAGATGTCAGCTGGCCAAGCATCGCGGCCAGCAAGTCCCGCTCGGCGCGGGCGTCGGTCAGCAGATCCGCCTTGGTCTTTCGCTTGGCCACCGATCCTCCGTGTCCGGCTGCGCTGCGTCTGCGACTGCGCGGCCTACGCCTTTGACCCCATGCGTCGCAACTCGTGCAGCCGCGCCACGCTTCCGGAAACGACGAGCGTCTCCCCCGCCTTCAGGACCCTACCCGCCGGCGGGTTCGCCTCATAGCTCCGCTCACCGGTGACGATGGCAAGCACGAAGACGCCGGTGTCGCGCAGGGCACCCACGGTGGAGCCGTCTGTAGAGTCGCCGGCCGTTACTTCGACTTCCTCCATCGAGAAAGCGAGTTCGCCGTGGGAAAGAGCCGCGTCGATGAAGTCGACCACCCTTGGCCTGACCGCGAGCTCGGCCAGCCGGTGGCCGGCCATGGTGTAGGGCGAGACGACCCGGCTCGCGCCCGCCTGCATCAGCCGAGCTTCGGAATCCTCGGTGTTCGCCCGGGCGACGACGAACAGCTTGGGGTTGATGGCCCGGGCCGAGAGGATGACATAGACGTTGTGGGCGTCCGAATCGATCGTGGTGATCAGCCCGCGTGCCCGTTCTATGCCGGCGGCCCGAAGAGTCGCCTCCTCCGTCGCGTCACCCTCGACCTCGAGGAAGCCCTCGCGCCTGGCCCGGGCGAGGGATTCGGGCAGGATGTCGATGACGACGACCTTCAGGCCCGAATGGACGAGCTCCCGGGCCACGGTCAGCCCGACCCGGCCGTAGCCACACAGGATGTAGTGGCCCGATAGCTTGCCGACCGCCTCGATCATTCGCCTGGCCTCCCGCCGTCCGCTGGTCGCCTCCACCACAAGGTACTCGGCCACGATCCCGACCGTGCCGAAGATGAGCCCGACTCCCACGAGCGAGAGGATCATCGTCCAGACGCGCCCGGCGTCGGTGACCGGCCCTCCCTCTCCGAAGCCGACGGTCGTGAGAGTGATGACCGTCATGTAGAGCGCGTCGAGCGGTCGCAGCCCGGGCTCGAGAATGAGGTAGCCGGCCGTTCCGACGACGATGCAGGCGACGATCACCGCCAGCCAGATTCGAACGTGCGTGCCGGTGATGGCCGTTGGGGCCGGCCCGAGCGCTCCTCGCCGCGACCCCGCCGCGTAGGGCCGGGGCGTCTGACTGGCCGGAGACCGAGGGGCGTCGCTCATGCGTTGCGATTGTAGTGGCGCGACAGGGCCGCGCGGGGCTCGCCGGCCCCGCCGCGAGTGCCCACCTTGCGCCCCGATCACCGCGCCTGCCCCGATCACCGCGCCTGCCCCGATCACCGCGCCTGCCCGGCCCCCCGCGCCGGCCCGGCCCCCGCTACCTGAACTCGCCGACTGCGGCCGCCGCCACCTGAACTCGCCGACTGCGGCCGCCGTTTCCCAATTCCCATCACGCGGACATTGGGCAGAGCCTCGCGTTCGCCGCCCGCTCCACGGCTACGATCACCCTCGAGATTGCCCTGTGGCCGCCCCAGAGGGGGCCGTCGCATGCAGATTCGGCCGTCCTGAGACCGCCTTCCGAGCCTGGCTGGCTCCGCGGCGCCGCTTCGACACCCTCCTGCGCCCGGTCTCTGCCCAATGTCCCGGAGATGGGAAATCGGCAAGAACCAGATGCCGTGGAGGTCACCCGACGGGCTGGCCAACCAATGCCGGACCTCGTCCTGCCTGTGCGGCAGGGCTGCCTGGAACGTGGCCGAGTGTCGTTCGATGACGTGGCGATGGGTGCTCAGCTCAGGCAAATCAGAACCACGCCCGATGCTTGTGCCCGCCAGCCCAATTCGCGGGCAGCGAGTCCCGGCAGCACGCGACGCTTGCGGTTCAGCGCGACCAGCGTGTGCTGCAAGTCCCACAGGCGCGTCTTGATCTCGATGATGAGAAGCGCCCCGGTCAATGAGTGCCAGGCCAGCAAGTCGGCGGAGCCTCGCTCTCCATAGACGCTGAACGAGTGCTCCGGCGCCATCTGCCAACCCAGACCCGAAAGCATGGTCGCGACTTCCTCGACCATGGCGGCGTGCAGTCGATCGCGGAGCCGGTCAACCTCGGGCGAGCGCCAGCCGAGAGCCACGATGGAGGGCATCCCGAGGGCTCGGCTGATGGCTCGAAGAGCACCCACGGTCATGCCATCGACAAGGCCGCATTCCAGTCGTGAAACGGTCTGGCGGCTGACGCTCGCTCGCCCTGCCACGTCTTCCTGCCGAAGGTTGTGGGCGAGCCGCACGTCTCGGAACATCCGGCCGATCTGGACATCGTCGCCCATGGAAAGATGATGGCGGCGTGCCTTTGACGCCGGTTATTCGCCGGTTATTCGCCGGCTATTTGAGCCTGCGGCAGCTCGGCTCGCCGGCCCCCGCGACTCATCGGGGCCGCCAGGCGCGCGTATCCTTCGGTCGGCGCGAACGGTCGCGCCGCCGAACGACGGCCAGGAGGGCGGAGTTGATCATCTTTGGGTGGGGCGGCGGCAAGCTCAAGGACAAAGGCGCAGTCTGGCCGGCGATCTGTCCCAACTGCCACAACCAGGTCCTGTTCCACTACACGACCGTCAACAAGTCGATCCGCATCTACTTCGTCCCGATCGTGCCGTACGGCACGAAGCACTACCTGATGTGCCCGATCTGCAGCAAGGGGCGCGAACTGAACCAGCAGGGCGTCCTGCTGGTGACGAGGGCCCAGGAGTTGCTGGCCCGGGCTCGAGTCGGCGAGCTGACCGACGAGCAATACCGGTTCGAGCTCGAACGGCTGCGCAACCCCAACGCAGCCGGCCTGCAGCCCGGGGCCGTTCCACAGGCCGCCATCCAGCAGCCGGGCGCCCCGCTGCCGCCGGCCGCACTACCGGCGATGCCGCCCGGACCGACTTCGAACGCTCGGCCAAGCTCCTGACCGAACTGCCGAACACCTGACCGGAACGCCGACTACACGCCAGATCGCGCGGCCGGACGATCCGCCGGCGCGCGTATGATCCGAGCCGAATTCGGCCGGCGGGCGCCCTCCGCGCGTCGAGCCGAGCCCCACAGCCGAGCATTGCCGGGGAAGCCCCGCACGAGGTGCCGCGATGACCGTCCAGCCGCCCACCGAGCCGAACGCGCAGCCGCCCACCGGCTCGGCCGACCCGTCCGTCCCGACCCTCAGGCTCGAGATGGTGATCGGCGGCCAGCACGTCCCCGCGGCAGACGGCGCGGTCTTTGACGTCGTCAGCCCCGTGGACGGGGCCGTCATCGCCCGGGTTCCCCGGGGAGGGGCGGAGGACGTGGATCGCGCCGTGATCGCCGCCCAGCGCGCCTTCGACGGGGAGTGGCACGGCTGGAGCCAGACTCGCCGCGGCCGGACGCTCGCCCGCTTCGCGGCCTTGATCCGCGACCACCTGGAGGAGCTGGCCGCCACGGAATCCCGGAACATGGGCAAGCCCATCTCCTCGGCCCGCTGGGAGATCGGCGCCGTTGCGGATGTCATCGAGTACTACGGCGGCGCCGCGAACAAGCTCATGGGCGAGACGATCCCCGTCTCCAAGCCCGGCTTCGACTTCACGCTGCGCGAGCCGATCGGCGTAGTCGGGCTGATCGTGCCGTGGAACTTCCCGCTCATGCTGGCCAGCTGGAAGATCGGCCCGGCCCTGGCCGCGGGCAACACCGCGATTCTCAAGCCCGCCAGCTACACGCCGCTGACCGCGATACGCGTCGCGGAACTTGCCCTGGAAGCGGGCTTCCCTCCGGGTGTGCTCAACGTCGTCACCGGCCCCGGCTCCACCGCGGGCGCCGCGATCGCCGCGCACCCCGGCATCGGCAAAGTCGCCTTCACCGGCGAGACCGCCACGGGGCAGGAGATCATGCGAGCCGCCGCGGGCAACATCAAGAAGGTCAGCCTCGAGCTCGGCGGCAAGAGCCCCAACGTCGTCTTCGCCGACGCGGACCTCGAGCGCTTCGCCGCCGAATCGCCTTACTCCGTCTTCGACAACTGCGGCCAGGACTGCTGCGCTCGGTCCCGGATCATCGTCGAGCGCTCCGTCCACGACCGCGTCGTGGAGCTCTTCGCCGCAGCCACACGCCAGGTCAAGGTCGGCGACCCGGCCGACCCGGCCACCGAAGTCGGCACCATGGTCAGCTTCCGCCAGCGCGAGACCGTCCTCGACTACATCCGGATCGGGCGAGAGGAGGGCGCGCACGTCGTCGTCGGCGGCGGCATCCCGTCCGAGCCGGCCCTCGCGCAGGGCGCCTACATCGAGCCGACCGTCCTCGACCGGGTGACGTCGCGGATGCGCATCGCCCAGGAGGAGGTCTTCGGCCCAGTCGTCGTCGTCATTCCTTTCGACACAGAGGAAGAGGCGATCCGGCTGGCCAACGACACTCCGTACGGCCTCTCCGGATCGATCTGGACGCGCGACATCGCGAAGGCAATCCGTGCAGC
Organism: uncultured Chloroflexia bacterium; assembly: GCA_963768655.1. Lineage (GTDB taxonomy): Bacteria > Chloroflexota > Limnocylindria > Limnocylindrales > CSP1-4 > Fen-1039. The sequence continues at coordinate 30,529 of CAVYIM010000003.1, forward strand.
GAGGGGCATCCAGTCGGGCGTGATCTCGATAAACTGCAATTCGAGCGTCCACGCCGAGGCACCGTTCGGGGGCTACAAGATGTCCGGCGTGGGCCGCGAGAACGGCATGCACGCGTTCGAGTCGTACACGCAGGTCAAGAACGTCTACGTCGCCCTTTCATAGACACGCACAGGGCGTCAGAGGGAGTTCTTCAATGGCTGAAGGTCAAGTTCCGGCTGCGGGTTCCTGCCCGTTCTGCGGAGCGCCGCTGCTGTTCGCCGGCCAGGACAACTGTGCATCGTGCGGGCGTCAGCTGACCGGCGTTCAGCCGGCGGCCGACGCGTCACCTGCCGGCCCGGCCGATGCGTCTGCCGCCGGCGCGTCGCCGTCCACGCCCCTGCCCGACGCTCCCCCGGCGTGGGCCCAGGCCGCCGCGCCGACCGCAGCGCCTTCGACACCCCCGCCCCCGACGCCGGTCCCCGTCTGGACTCCGCCGGGGGCCCCTGTCACGCCCCCCGCGCCGCCGATTGCCCCTGCCCCACCGATTGCCCCGCCCGCGCCGCCGCCCTGGGGCCAGGCCGCCGCACCCGCGACGCCGCCCGCCTGGCCGCCGGCCGCGGCCCCCGCCACGCCCCCGGCCCCCGCCGCGACCGCGTGGCCTCCGTCCGGGCAGCCCGCAGGCGCGCCGCCATGGGCCCCCAGCCAGCCCCCCGCCGCCCCTGCCTGGCCTCCGTCCGGGCAGCCCGCAGGCGCGCCGCCATGGGCCCCCGGTCAGCCGCCCGCCGCCCCTGCCTGGCCTCCGTCCGGGCAGCTTGCCGGCACACCGCCGTGGACTCCCGGTCAGCCCCCCGTCAACGCTACACCCTGGCTCGCCGGTGGAGTTCCGCCGGCCGCGCCGGCGGCCAAGCGGTCCAGTCGAATGCCGCTCCTCGTGTTGCTCGGCGTCGTCCTGGTCGTCGTCATCGTCGCCGGCGTGGCTGCCTCCGGCGTCCTGGCCCCCGGCTCGAAGGGGTCTGCCAATCCGACCGCTCCGAGCGGCCTTGCGGCCGCGAGCAATACACCCATGCCGCTGCCCACTCTCATGCCCATTCCGACACCCACGCCGACGCCGCTCCCGACGCCGACGCCGCCCCCGACCTTCGCCGCCGCCGGCATGATGGCTCAGGCCCGCTCCAGCGCGACGGCGACCATCCTGCAGGACGGTCGAGTCCTGATCACCGGCGGCTGGATCGGCATCGACAAGGCGACGAACACGGCCGAGATCTACGACCCCAAGACCGGGGCCTTCACCGCGACGGGATCCATGCACTCGCCGCGAGCCTGGCACGACGCGACGCTGCTGCAGGACGGCCGCGTGCTGATCACGGGTGGCTCCGACGGCAAGTACCGCGTCGCCTCGGCCGAGATCTACGACCCGAAGACAGGCAAGTTCACGACGACGGGCTCGATGACGGCCTCGCGGGTCCAGCACACGGCGACTCTGCTCACCGACGGCCGCGTCCTGCTGACCGGTGGCTACAACACTGCCACGACGGGGCTCAGCAGCGCCGAGATCTACAACCCCGCGACGGGCAAGTTCACCAAGACCGGGTCCATGACGACCGCTCGAGGCGAGCATGATGCCGCGCTGCTCCCGGACGGTCGGGTTCTGGTGCTGGGCGGCTTCAACAACAAGAAGGCGCTGGCAACGGCCGAGATATGGGACCCCGCGACCGGCAAGTTCACCAAGACCGGCTCGATGACCGACGCACGCCAGTCGGCGATGGTCGTCACGCTGTCTGACGGCAGCGTAATGGTGGCCGGCGGCTGCGACACGGATTGCTACACGCTGGACTCCGCCGAGATCTACTCCGAAACCACGGGCACCTTCAGCGAAGCCGGGTCAATGGACGATCCACACTACTTGGGGACAATGACAGTCCTCTCGGATGGCACGGTCCTCGTCGCCGGCGGCGACAGGGGTGACACGGTCCTGGACTCGGCGGAGATCTTCGATCCCGTCAGCGAGACCTTCACGCCGGTCGTCTCGTCGTTGACCGAGCCACGCGAAGATGCCGCTGCAGTCCTGCTGCCGGATGGCAGCGTTCTCATAGTCGGCGGCGATGACGGCACAGTAGATCTCAGCACGGCGGAGATCTACGGCTCGATCCCGTCGAAAGTCTCCGACTAGGAGGCGGCGATACCGGGCAGGCGAACGCGCCCGCTCCTGCAGCCCTGAATTGGCTCTCGCATCTGCGGCCGCCGGGGCAACACCCGGCGGCCGTTCGTTAGGGCGGCGAGCGGATCCGGACGAAGCGCGAGCGTCGGACGAACGTTCGAGTCCGACGCCGAGTCACAAGAGAGGATCGCGATCGTGCGGGGTGCGGGCGCCCGCGTGCATCCGGCAGCGCGTCGCGGACTAGACTTGAAGCTCGATCGAAGAAGGGGGCCAGATGACAGCGGACTCCGAGTCGCAGCCGGGTAAGTGCCCCGCCTGTGGGACGACACTCATCTTCCGCGGCCAGACGACGTGCCAGCACTGCGGCCAGAACGTCGCCGCTCGGGCGACCTCGACCGGACCGACGCCCAGTACCTGGGGCGGGGCGACCGCGGGGCTGACCACCACGCCCCTCGTGACCTCGGCCTCCGGCCTCCCGACCACGACCTGGGGACCCACCGGGGCCGGGACCGCCGCTGCCGGCGCGACTGCGTCAGGGGCCGCCGCACCTGGAGTCGGCCAGCCGCCGGCGCCTCCGACGCCCGCGTCCGCGCCGCTCTCCCCGCTGTCCGGGAGCCGGCCCGCCACTCCGCCGCCCGCCACTCCGCCGCCCGCCACTCCGCCGCCCGCCACTCCGCCGCCTGGCGCCCGCCAGCCCAGACCCACGTATGGCGCGCCTCCCGGCCCTCCCCCCGGGACCTACTCGCAGAGTCAGGGTGGCTGGGCCCGCGCGCCGCAGGGCCGCCCGTGGGTCGCGCCGCAGCGCAGGCGCGGTACCAACTGGGGGGCGTGGCTCGGGGCCGGGATCGTCGTGGTCGTGCTGCTGGCCGTCCTTGGCAACGTGAACACCAGCCAGACGAGCTCGTACCCGAATGACACGACCTACTACGTACCCGACGTCACGGCATTTCCTACCGAAGAAACCACGGCTCAGCCCTTCGTTCAGGCGACATTTCCGGCGGTCGATCCGCTGGTCGCGACCGGCCCGCTGAACCAGGCGCGCGGCGATGCCACGGCGACCCTGCTCCCCGACGGCCGGGTCATCGTGATCGGCGGCGCCGTCCCCGGTTCGAACCCGGGCATACCGACGGCACTGACGTCGATCGAGTCGTACGACCCCGGGACCCGCTCGTTCACGCCGGTCGGCGACCTGTCGACGGCGCGTCTGCTCCAGACCGCCACGCTCCTGCCCGACGGAACGATCCTCGTCGCCGGCGGCGAGGACAGCAACGGCGACGCCCTCGCCTCGGCCGAGATCTACGACCCGGCGACCGGGACGTCCCATCCGACCGGCGACATGACCGACGCCAGGTATGCCGCGTCCGCGGTCGCGCTCGACGACGGGACCGTGCTCATCGTGGGCGGCACCGACTACAACGGCCCTGTGTCGTCGGCCGAGCTGTACGACCCCTCGAGTGGAGAATTTGAATCGCTCGGGTACATGCCCTCGAGCGGTGGAGCCGTGACCGCCGTCAAGCTGAGCGACGGACGCGTGCTCGTGGCCGGCGGCGAAGACCAGGACGGCACGACGACGAGCGCGGCCCAGATCTACGATCCGACCTCAGCGGGCTTCGTGCCAGCCGACTCGATGCTCGACGCACGCGCGGATGCGACATCGTGCCTGCTGCCCGACGGCACAGTCCTGATCGTCGGAGGCATCGATCAGGACGGACTCGTCGACACCGCGGCCGAGATCTACGACCCCAACTCCGGTGGAACGACGGCGTCGATACCGCTTGGCGATTTCCGCAGGTTCAGCACCGAAACGGCCCTCGAAGACGGCTCGGTGCTCATCGTCGGGGGCGTCGACAACTCCGGCCGCCCGGTCGCCACCGTCGAACGGTACTTCCCGGGCTCGGCCACAACGACTCCCATCGGCACTATGGCCGAAGGGATTTCCGGGCAGACGGCCACTCTCCTTGAAGACGGGTCTGTGCTGATCGCCGGCGGTTGGCCGTCGCAGGCGAGTGTCGCCGCCGATGCCGGCCTCTATTTCCCGAACTCGACGCCGGGTGCCTCTCCGACGGCGACATCGGCGACCTCACCGAGCCCGACGCCGGCCTCGCCTACCGGGACAGCGGCCTCGCCGAGCCCGACGCCGGCGACCTCGCCGAGTGCGGGACCGTCCCGCTCATCGAGCCCGAGGCCGGCCGTTTCTCCGAGCGCGAAGGCGCCCTAGCGGCGCCCCTCAGATCCGAATCTGAGGTATCGGCAGCCTTGCTGTAAGGATTCGTGCCCGCGCGCGTTAAGTATGTGTCCCTCGTGCGGGTCGGCCTACCCCGTTTCCGCACCGAACCTTTCCCGAAGGTACCTATCCGAACGAACGGGCCGCCGGCGTCATGACCATTGTCTTATTGCGAGACGTGACCACTGCGGGAGACTTCTACGCGCATCCAAGCAGCGGTAGAGGTGCGGCGAGATGACCAGCGGGAAGACTCCCCGCGAGGGGCAATCCGGCCCCGCGGGAGAGCCCGGCATCGGTGTTGCGAGCGACGGCGCGCCCGTCTCGGAACAACCGGCCGAGATTTCGGCCGAGCACGCGGGTAGCGCCGGCGAGGGCCGGCACGTGAACGCGGGTGCCGCTACCCCGCGACGCGTCATTGCCGCCGCTGCCGCAGCCGGAGCCGCCGCCTCCGGAACCGCCACGCCCGAAACCACGCGAGCCTCCTCGCCCGCCCGCGTCGAGAGCGACGCCGCCGTCGCCGCCGCTTCCGCCGCTGCCTCCGCCGCCATTGCCGCGGTCAGCGCCGCGATCGCCGCCACCGCGGCCACCAGGGCCACCGAGGCGGCCAACTCCGCGCCCAAGCCCGCTCCGGTGGCGAGGAAGAAGCAGGTGGCCGCCGCCGCAGCCGCCGCAGCAGCCGAAGCCGCCGCCGCGCCGATTGCCCACGCTGAGGCCGCCGCCGCGCCCAAGCCCGAACCGAAGCCGGCGGTTGTCGCCGCCGCGCGCAAGCCCCAGCCCAAGCCCGAATTGGCGCCGATTGCGGCCGCGTCCGCGCCCAGCCCGGCGCCCAAGCCCGAACCGAAGCCGCCGGTGGTAGCCGTCGCCGCCGAGGTCGCGGCCGCTGCTATCAAGCCCGAGACCAAGCCCGCGCCCAAGCCGCTCACCGCCGCGGCCTCGCCCAGCCCGGCGCCCAGGGCTCAACCCAAGGCGGCCGCCATCGCCGCCGAGGTCGCGGCCGCCGCGCCCAAGCCCTCGCCCAAGCCCGCGCCCAAGCTCGCGCCCAAGCTCGAACCGAAGCCGCTGGCCGCGGCCCAGGCTCTTCCTCCGGCCAAAGACCTGCCGGCCGCGCAGTCGCTGCCCGCGGTCGCGGCAGCGAGCGAGCCGAAGGTCACTTCCGCGTTCCCAGTCTTCGCCCCGCCTGCGTTCCCCGCGTTCCCCGCCGGAGCCGCCGCTAGGGCGTCTTCCGCTGCAGCCACCCAAGCGGCCGTGCCCGCGCCCGCCGCCCCCGTGGCGCCCCCGCCGCGGGCAACCCTGCAGCCGAGTCGCCCCGGCTTCGTCGGCGGCAAGCCTCCCGTCCTGCCGAGCCATCCAGGCATCACTCGATTCGAAGACCTCGAGCCGCCGGGCCGCACCGACCTGCCGCCGGCCGGGCCCGCGGATGCCGCGCCGGAACTCCACCAGTCGACCGAGCCTCTCTTCTCCAACGAGGGCATCGTCCGGCAATCGAGCGCGAACTATCGGAGCCTCTTCCAGCGTGTCGTCGGGATCATCGCCGGAGTCCTCGCCGTGCTGGCGACCGCCGGCGTGGCCCTGGCCCACAGCGCCCGCGCGCATCTGCCACTCGGCAGATCGGCCGCCGTCGCCACGCCCGAGGAGCTCCGCGGAGCATCGGTGGCCGACCTGCCGACGCCGGCTCCGGAGGTCGCCTCTTCCGACGCCGCCCCCGATGGAGTCGCCGGCTCTTCGCCGACCGGCCGTTTTGCCTCCGTCCGGCCGGCGCTTCGGGCGGGCCTCGCCCTGCTGGCCCGAGCCGTTGCGATCGCTGCCGCCGCCGTCGCCGCGGCCGTCATGTGGTCGGTCCACAAGATCAGCGGCCGCGGGGTCACGCCCCAGCTCGCCCCGGTCGAGGCCGACCTCTACCCCGCCGAGCGCAGGCGCCGCCGGGCCCCGGTCTTCTGGCTGCTCTTCGCCGGGTTCTTCGTCGCCCTCTACGGCTACCTCCTGGTTGGCGGGATGATCCTGCCCTCGATGGCGTCCTCCACCGGCGGTCCTCACGCCGACGCCACCTCGACTGCGGGCATCGCCGGCGACCCGACGGCCACGGTCGTCGTCCAGACCAGCGCCACGGCGAGTGGGACGCCCGTCGGGACGAAGACAAACCCGACCAATCCGCCCGTCGTGACCGCGCCTCCCGGTACCCCGGTCGCGACGCCACCTCCGACGCCGGCGCCGACAGCCGCCCCGACGGCGAATCCGACGCCCGTGCCGACCCCCAAGCCGACGCCCAAGCCGACCCCGAAGCCGACGCCCGTGCCGACCCCCAAGCCGACCCCCAAGCCGACGCCCATCGACTTCGTGACCTTCGTGGCTCAGGGCACGACGGTTCAGGGCAACACGGCCAACTACTCGGCGGCGCAAGGCTCGGGAGCCCTCGTGGTCATCATCGAGTCCCGAGGCACGTCGAGCTGCACGCTGTCCTCGAGTTATTCGAACTCTAGGGCCGCCACAGCGACCATCCCCGGCACGAGCTCGCAGACGGGCATCATGGTCCGAACGCCATGGGGCAGGAGTTGGCCCGCCAGCCCCACCCCGTACACCATCACCGCAAGCTGCACGTTGAACGGGTTCACCATAACGGCTACGAAGCAGGCCTACATCACCTCTTCCTGATATCCCGATATCCCGCAACGCGTCCCGCACCGGAAGGCCCCTCGAAAGAGGGGTCTTCGGATTCAGGGGAATTGCAGGGTCAGCTGCCAGGGTAATCGGGTGACCGGAGTCGAGTCGTTCGGACCCGGCGCCGAATCATCCGATCGAGCCTCCGAAGCGCAGCTATGGCAAGAGGTTCGGGGGCCTCTTCTGAGGTTCAAGTGGAGACGCCGAACAGATCCGTCGGGACGCTCGCGGCCGAGCGCAGCCCGGCGGACGAACTCGAAGGAACGGTCGATCCGCGGGCGAAGACCGCCGACCAGGTCGCCGGCGTGGCCCTCGTCGTGGACGACGAGCCGCTGGTGCGAACGCTCGTCTCGACCCTGCTCCGCAATCGCGGCTGGTCGGTCATCGAGGCGGCCGACGGCCTGAGCGCGCTGGCACTGGCCCCGGAGTCGCTGGGCCTGCTGGTCACCGACTACGAGATGCCGGCCATCACCGGCGTGACCCTGGCCGAGCAGCTTCGCCTCCGGCACGAAGGGCTGCCCGTGCTGATGGTTTCGGGCCATCCCGAGATCGCCGGCAAGCTGAGTGCCCTGCGCGGTCCGCGCACGGCCTTCGTGAGCAAGCCCTTCCCGGCGGAGGAGCTCATCTCGACAGTCCGTCTCATCACGGCCTGAGAGCGCGCCGGCGGATCGGCCGCGCTACCACACAACTCCGACCTCGCTCCCGCCCCGGTCGCGATCCTCCCCCCGCGGCCGGGGCCTCTTCATGGAACCGGCACGAAGTAGCCGGTCAGGTCGAAGATCAGCTGGGCCGTCGCCTTCGACGAGCCGCCCGCGAAGACGGTGCTCAGCGCCCGGCTCCCGTTGACCGGCACGACGATTCCGTTGGCCCGCGTGTCCCCTTTCGGGAAGTTGATCGTGGAGGTGGTCGCGGGCCACGTCAGGCTCGGGGCGACCGCCACGAAACCGGACGTCGACGGGCCGGTGATCGTCACGTTGCCGGAGACGGCCACCGTGCCGCTCGGGACGTAGCCCGCCAGAGAGAAGCTCTGGATCGAGCCGTCGGCGAGCGGCTTGGTCAGGCCCAGCGGGATCCTCGTGTCGACCGTCCTCACCGGGCTGATGGGCACGTAGGCGGCTCCGCCGGAGCCGGCGAGGTAGTAGCCGGTCACGTCGAAGATCAGCTGTGTCGTGGCGCCGGCCCCGGCCCCGTAGACCGCCTGGAGAGTGCCGCCCGCGCCGAGCTGGACGGTCACGTTGTTGGCCCGGTTGTCGCCCTTCGGGAAGTTGATCGTCGAGAAGGCGGGCGAGGCGGTCACGGTGGGGCCGAGCGAGACGTAGCCCGCTTTCGATTGGCCGGTCACCGTGAGGTTACCGGTGACCGCCACCGCGGCGGCCGGAACGGTGGCTCCGACGGCGAACGTTCGAGGCGTCCCGGCGGTGAGGGCGCCCGTCGGCCCCGAGCCATTTCGGGTGTCGAGCGCCCGGTATGGCGTCAGCGCGAAGTAGGCTGCGTGCGCGAAGTCCGGCAGGAAGTAGCCGGTGACGTCGAACACGAGCTGGGTCGTGGCGCCGGTCGAGCCGACGAAGACGGCCTCGAGCTTGCCGCCAGTCCCCAATGCGACCGTCACGCCGTTGGCTCGGGTGTCGCCCTTGGGGAAGTTGACCGTCGAGAAGCTCGGCGTGGTCGCGACCGACGGGCCGAGCGTCACGTAGCCCGCGCTGGTCTGGCCGGTCACGGTCACGTTGCCGGTCACGGCGATCACGTTGGAGGGAATTGGCGTGAGGCCGGCCACCTTGAACAATCGAGGCGTGTGGGATTTGAAGCGGCCGGACAGACCCAGGCCGCTGCGAGTGTCGAGGAGCCGCGTCGGGGCCACGGCCACGTACGTGCCGCCGATCTGGACGACGAACATGGCCGCCGAGCTGTCGAGCTCGAGCGGGCTGCCGCCGCCGGCCGGCTCGATCGCGATCCTGACCGTGTACGTGCCCGCGGCCGGCGCCGACCCGGCCGTCCAGTGGTCCGTGACGTTCCACTGATGGCCGGCCGTCAAGGCCACGTTGTCGTGCGACCAGTGGGTGACGAGAGTGCCCGCCGGTCCGTACAGCTCGACGTCGACCAGCACGGACCCGGTGGCAGCCGAGACGACGCCGGTCGTGATCGACTGGCTCTGGCCTTCGATCATCGTCGCCGAGCCGACCGTCGCCGAGGTCGCGTAGGTGGAGCCGGGGAGCGACAGGGCCCCGGCCGCGTAGTAGGCGTTGACCTGGTGCCGGAAGTAGCCGCCGTCGTCGTCCGCGCTGTAGGACATCGTGGTGTTGCCGTCGATCGGCGCCGGGTTGGTGATGCCGTCGCCGTCCGCGTCCGTGGCGGAGGTCGTGCCGCTCGCCCCGCCGCCGAAGAGCATGGCGATCACGCCCGCGTCTACGGCGGCGGCGAGCTGCGTGCTCGGCGCGGTTCCGAACCACGTCTCAACGTGGTTGTCCTGGTAATGGCCCCAGGTGTCGTTCATGGCCCGCATCTTGGTGTTGCCCAGGGGGATCTGCCACAGCACCATGCGCAGGCCGACGCCGTTCACGAAGTCGCCGACGTAGCGGTCGAAGTTGGCGTAGTCGGCCGTGCCCCACCAGCTGTTGCCGCCGTCGCCGTTGATGATCTTGTCGAAGTCCGCGTCGCGGTCGGCCGGGTCGGTGAAGACGAGGTCGAACTTCGCGCCGAGCGAACGCTGGAAGGCCGTCGAACGGGCGGCCAGGGGGTCGATGTCGGACAGCGGGATGTGCTGCGCGATCGGGTCGGTCAGCGTGCCCCACATGCTCAGCTCATAGCCGAGCAGAACGTTGGGCGCGTACTTGTCGCGGAGCTTGATGAACGCCTGCGCGAAGCCGTCGGCGTTGTTGGCCAGGCCGGCCACGTCCGGGTCGCCGCTGCTGGCGACGGCGGCCGGGACGGTCGCGCCGCTGTCACCGCTCGAGGCCTGCTGGATGTAGCCCCACAGGTCCGGCTCGATGTCCACGACGATCGTCTGGGAGTAGGCGCCGAGGTGCTGGAACAGCAGCCGCACGTCGGCCCAGTACGACTTCATCGTCGAGGTGTTCTTGAGGTTGTTGAGGTCGGCCTGGTTCTCGGCGCCGCCGGCCGGGCTCGACTGCAGGAGCTGGTAATAGATAAAGACGGGAGTCATGCCCTGCGCCACCGTCTCGTCGACGTAGTAGTCCGCGTACTTGGCGCCGGTGTTCCAGGTCGACCAGCCGTGCCCGGTGTTCACGCCACCGCACAGGTATGCGTAGCGGAACTTGTACGCGCCGCTGGCGTGGAGGGCGGCGGCGCCGCCGGGGTCGTCCATCAGGCCCACTTCGAGGTGGCTCGACGGCCACTTGGCGGGGATCTCCGGCAGCAGAGTGGCGACGGAGGGAGTGGGGACCGTGGCCGTGGCGGCGGCGGCGGCGGTGGTGGCGGCGGCGGCCGTGGCGGGGGCCGTGGCGCCGGAAGTGGGGGCCGAAGCCCGGGCGCCGGCGGGGGCCGCGGCGGCGAGAGCGGCAATCGTCGCGAGCGCGAGCAAGCGGCGGCGGAGCGTGGTGGTGGTAGTCATACCCGCGAGGGTAATCGACCCCCGCACCTCCGCCTATCCGACAATCGGACCATTCGGGCCGCGGCCCGTCGTGGGCCCCTCGCCGCAGGCCCCTCGCCGGCCCCTCGCCGCCGGCCACGCCCGCTGCGTTCTTTCCGATTTCCCACCAGACGGACATTGAGCAAGCTTCAGTCACGCGACGGGCTCCGGGGAGCGTTTCGCCGGGTCTCGGAGCGGCGTTCGCAGCGCGGCCGAACGCTCGGGCGGCCTATCCGCCGCCCGAGGTCCCAGCCAGGGCCGTTGTCAGGCGACATGTGACCGTCGTTGCGAAGCCGCAGACGCGTGTCCTTGCCGAATGTCCTGGTGATGGGAATTCGGAAACCCAGGGCGGATGGCAAGGCCACGCCTCGAGCGCCACGCCGCCCTCCGGCGGCCCCTCGGGCGGCCCGGCGGCTCGACCCGCTACACTCGGCGGCGATGAGCAGCCAGACCAGGCGGCGTCCCACCGGCGCCAACACATCACTCACGTTCCGCACGTTCCTCGCCCTCTCGGCGGGGAAGGCCGCCGCCCGCGCCACTCAGCTGGCGGGGCGCGGGGGCGGCACGTCGATCACGGGCATGGTGGCCCGTCGGCTCGATCCGCACGTCCTGCGCAAGATCGTCCTGGACCGCGGCGAGCCGGTGGTCGCGATCACCGGCAGCAACGGCAAGACGACCACCGCCCGCTTCACCGCCGCGCTGCTCCGGGGCGAGGGCGTGACCGTCAGCCACAACTCGGCCGGCGCGAACCTCGTGCAGGGCGTCACCAGTCTCGCCGTCACCTACGCCAGCATTCGCGGCCGCCTGCCCGGAGGTGTCCTCGTCGTCGAGGTCGACGAGGGCGCGCTGCCCAAGGTCGCGCCGGAGCTGGCGCCGCGGGCGCTCCTCGTGACGGATCTCTTCCGCGACCAGCTGGACCGCTTCGGCGAGATCTACGCCGTGGCGGACGCGATCGAGTCGGTCGCGGTCGCCCTGCCGGCGGACGCCGCCCTCGTCGTCAACGCCGACGACCCGATGGTCGCCACCATGGCATCCGGGCGCGAAGGTGCGCGCGTCACCTTCGGCCTGGAGCTCGACCGCTCGACCGACCAGATCACCCGCGCCGCCGATACGATCCGCTGCCCGAGATGCAAGGCCGACCTGACGTACCGCCACGTCTACCTCTCGCACATGGGCGACTACGAGTGTGCCGCCTGCGGCCTGCGGCGGCCCAACCTGGACGTCGCCGTCACCTCGCTGGAAGTCGTCGGGCTCGATCGGACGCGCTGCGAGATCCGGACGCCGTCGGGCAAGCTTGCGATCGAGATCCCGCAACCGGGCGTGCACATCGCCTACGACGCCGCGGGCGCGATCGCCATCCTCGTCGGCCTCGGCGTCCCGCTCGAGCATGCCGCCGCATCGCTGGCCTCGGTCGGTCCCGCCTTCGGCCGCCTGGAGAAGATCGACGCGGACGGGCGTTCGATCGTTCTCGCCTTCGCCAAGAACCCGACTTCCTACAACACGACCCTGCGCGCGCTGGCGACCGAGGGCGAGCCGCGCCAGCTGCTCATCGCCGCCTCGAACACCCTGGTCGACGGCGAGGACTTCGGCTGGCTGTGGGACGTCGACTTCGAGTCGATGGCGCCCAGGGTCGAACGGGCGGTCGTCTCCGGCCTTCGGGCGGACGAGCTGGCGAACCGGCTCAAGTACGCCGGCCTATCGCCCCGCAAGATGACCATCGTCGAGGATCGATGCGACGCCCTGGAGGCGGCGCTGGACGGCCTGCCGGCCGAGCGGCGTCTGGTCGTGCTGTCCGGCTACACGCCGCTGATCGAGATCCGCAACGAGATGCGGCGGCGGGGCTGGACCGGGAGGTACTGGGAAGTATGAGCGAGCCGAGCCGCCCGCCGGCCAGGTCCCGCCGGCGACCCGAGGAGCACGATCACCGCCCGCTCCGGATCGCCCACCTGTACCCGTCGTTGCTGAACGTGGCCGGGGACGGCGGCAATCTCATCGCCATCGCGCGCCGCGCCGAGTGGCGGGGCATCCCCGTCGAGGTCACGGCCGTCGAGAAGGGCGAGACGCCCGACTTCCGCAAATTCGACGTGGTCCTGTTCCACGGCGGCCAGGACGTCGAGATGGCGGTCGCGGCCGAGGACTTCGCGACCAAGGCGCCGTCCCTGCGCGAGGCCGTGGGCGACGGAGTACTGGTTTTCGCCGTGTGCGCGGGGCTGCAGCTGCTCGGCCACCGTTACATATCGAACGCGGGCGAGGAGATGCTCGGGGCCGGGATCCTGGACCTGGAGACACGCGGCGGGCCGCAGCGCTTCATGCAGCACGCCGCCTGCGAGGTGACGATCGACGGCGCCACGGAGACGGTCGTCGGCTTCGAGAACCACTCCGGCCTCACGGAGCTCGGGCCGGGCTGCGAGGCCTTCGGCCAGGTGGTCGCGGGCGCGGGCAACAACGGCCGCGACGGCCTGGAGGGCGCGCGGGCGGCCAACGTTTTCGCCACGTACCTGCACGGCCCCGTGCTGCCGAAGAATCCGTGGCTGACAGATCGGCTGATCGAGATCGCGGTGTCGCGAGCGGAGGGCGCACCCTTTACGCTCGCCCCGCTGGACGACGAGATCGAGCTGCGGGCTCACGAAGTCGCCCTCGCCAAGGCGATGGCGAACCGCGGCCGCCGCACCGCCCTCGAGCCGGCCCGGCTGGTGAGGGGCCTGAAGAAGTAGCTGAGAGTCGAGGCGGCGCGGCGGGGCGCGGCGCGGGCCGCGTAGAGGGCGGCCGCCGGCCGGGCGCACAGCCCAGGAAGCCCAGCGCTACTCGCCGCCGCGCGCGAAGATTGAACGGTTGATGGCGGTTCGGCCGTAGATCGAGTGACCGCAATCGCGAGGGAGACCGGTGATCGAATTCGCCAGCGTGCAGCCGCGCGAGGATGACCGCGTAGCCGAGTTGCTGCTGGCCGGCGTCCCCGAAGCCCACAGGCTCGCCGCCTCGATCCTGCGCGACCCGATCGGCGCCGAGGACGCCGTCCAGGACGCGCTCCTGCGGGCGTGGAACAGGCGCCGAAGCATTCGGTTCGAGGCGGGCGAGCCGCATCGCTGGTTCATTCGGATCGTTGTCAACGTCTGCCGGGACGAGCTCCGCCGCAGGCGCCGCCAGCCCGTGGCCACGATCCAGCCGCTCGCGGCCGGCGAGCCGGTGGCCGAGTCCGCCTGGACGACCGCGGAACACGACGACCTCGATCGGGTCATCGGGCACCTCAAGGAGGACGAGCAGATCGTGCTTGGCTTGCGGTTCGGGCGCGACCTGACGGTCCCCCAGATCGCGGCTCAGCTGGGCCTGCCCGAAGGCACCGTCAAGTCCCGGCTCCACTACGCGCTTGAACACGTCCGGGCCGCGCTCGATGCCGAGCGCCGGGCGGAGGAGCAGAAGCGATGAACGGCCCCGATCTCGAAACCAGGCTCCGCTCCTACTACGAGACCTGCCAGCCGAAGGACTCCGCCCGTCTGATGGTGGGCTCCCGGACGGTGCTGGACGACGCTCGCCGGTCACGGCCGAGGTTCGCGCTCTGGGGCGGCCTGAGGCTGGCCGCGACACTCGCCATCGCCGTGGCTCTGCTGGCGGTCCTGGTGCTGCCGCGATTGGGCTCCGTGGTCGTACCGGCGGCGCAGTCCTCCTTCGACCCGGCCACGGCGGCGAACGCGTCGCTCGACCAGGCAGGGCTGATGCGCTCGGGCGGCATCTGGGCGGTCGCGGGTTCGTACCTGCTGACCTCCACCGACAACGGCGCCTCATGGCGTGCCGGCGACCTTCCGGACGGGGATGGGGCCGGGGGGAAGGTCTTCGTGCTCGAATTCGAACCATGCCTGGGCAGTCTCCGGCTACGGCGCCTGGTGCAACGGCAGCTGCCAGCTGGTCTTCGATCGAACGAGCGACGGCGGCCGAACCTGGAGCCAATCGTCAGTGTCGAGTGAGTATTCGTGCGATCAGGCGACGTTGTCGTTCGTCGACGCCGTTCGCGGATTCCTGATGTGCGCGGCCTACGCTCAGCCCACAAGCACCGGTCCGGGTGTCACCGTCCCCGTCATCAAGGGCTCGGGCACGCTTCTGCGGACGGTCGACGGCGGCGCGACCTGGTCGATCGTGAGCCACGCCACGGGCCTCGGCGCCGACTTCACCGCCAGCGACGCGGACACGCTCTGGTCGGCGGAGGACTACTCGTCGTCGTCGCTCGACGGAGCGGCTCTGTACGTGAGCAGGGACGCGGGCGCGACCTGGTCCAGCGTCGATCTGCCAGAGCTGGCGACACTCCCTGTGGGACTCGGGCCGGTTGGCGCAACTGAAGGGTCTCAGGCGGGGGACTGCGGCGGACCAACCTTCCTGGACGCGTCTCACGGCGCATTCGCGGTCGAAGTCTCCCCGATCAGCGACCCCTGGTCCCTGACGGTCTGGTTCTACAGGACGTCGGACGGCGGCCGATCGTGGACCCTGGCCAAGAAGACGGTTCACGCCGGCGCGTCTATCAACGATCCTCTCGCGATGGTCGGCCGCGAGTGGGTGATCATCGGGACGAACACCGACACCGGCCTGACGACGAGCGGCGACTTCGGGGCCAGCTGGACGGACGTGCCTGGCAGCGGCCTTCCGACAGACAACATCGAGCACCCCTTCGCGCCGCTCTTCAGCTGGGTTGACTTCACCGATCGCGACCATGGGGCCGCAGTGATCAACTACGAGTCCGGGGACACGAGCTTCGAGCCGCTGATGCTGTCATCGGACGGCGGCCGGACGTGGCACCCGGCGAACTTCGGCGACGCGCGCGCGAAGGTGCCGGCAAATCCGGCGCTGGACCCGACCACGGCGCAGGAAGCGGTCGATGAGTTCGAGAGGATGGCACGGCCGGATCCCCAGGCGCCGTACGTGGCCTCGGACGAGCAGCTGGCCTGGAGCCTGCTTTCGCCGTACTCCCAACAGTCGTTCGGCAGCGTCTCGGCGTTCAATTCGGCCGAGAGTGCGCTCTCTACATGGGCGGCGGCCGATCAGGTCGGCCAGGCGACACAGAGCCCGAGCATGCTCAGTCGGGCAAGTCTGGGCGCGAGCGTATGGGACGATCTGAACAGCCACGCGGACATGAGCCGCGCCTACGTGGTCCAGGCGACCTCCGCGGATGCCTCGAAGCCGGCACAGACGTTCGTCGCCGCGCCGCTGGGCGCCACCGGGGAGTGGCGCGTCTGGGTCGTGACGACGCCGTAGGCTGGGCGCGGGCGCGGCGCAGCCCGGGTGTGGCGCGACCCGGCCGTGTGGCGCGGCCCCGGCCGTGTGGCGCGGCCCCGGCGTGGCGCAGATCGTGTCGCGCGGCAGCCGCCCCGGAGCGAAGATTGAACGGTTCGCGGGAACGGGACCGTCAATCAGGTGTGAGCCGGGTTCGACCGAACTGAGGCGCCAGCCGCGAATCCTCCGGGCCGCCGGCGGAGTGCCGGCGCCGGTGGGACAACGAGGGAGGCTATGCTCGACGAGGTCACGACGATGCGGCGCAGCCGCGACGACGAAGTCGCCGAGCTGCTGCGGGCGCGTGCCGCCGAGGCGCATCGCCTGGCGGCGTGGATCCTGCGCGGTCCCGTCGGGGCCGAGGATGCCATTCAGGAAACGGCCCTGATCGCATGGCGCCGTCCTGCTGCCCTGAGGCTCTACAGCTCCTGCCGCCGGAAGACCAGCCACGTGGCGCCGAAGAGCGCCGGCACGAGGGCGATGTTGAAGAGCAGCGGGCCCGCGAAGTTGCCGGCGTCGTTGCCCAGCGCCAGGTCCGACGCGGGGGTGAGGAGCGCCAGCGGCGACCACGGCCCGATGACGGGGATCGCGGCCAGGAGGCCCAGGACCAGCAGCGCGACCATGCCCAGGCCGGCCGCGGCGATCGCGGATCGCGAGATCGTGCTGCCCAGCAAAGTGATGGCGGTGAAGATGACCAGGGTCCACCACATGATCGCGGCCATCGCCACGTAGCCGCCGAGCGGGAAGGCGGACGGGTACAGCACCACGGTGTAGACGTAGCCCAGCCCGCAGCCGAGGATGACCGCCAGGCCCAGGTTGAGTGAGATCGCCGTCAGCTTGGCGGCGAGGAACGCGGCCCGCGACGCCGGCTTGGTCATGATCATCCCGGCCGTGCCGCGTTCCTTCTCCCAGGCCACGGAGCCCATGCCCAGGAGCAGCGCGCAGATCACGCCGAACTCGGACAGGTTCTTGATGATCTGGCCGAGGTCGCCGGTCAGCGATGGCGGTGGCACCGCGATGGTGAAGCCGCCGCTCTGGCTGCCGACGGCGTCGATCAGCTCCTTCATGTAGCGATCGGTCAGCGGACCGATGATTCCGAACAGGACGAATACCGCCGCGACCGCGATGAGTCGGCCGGTCCGCACCTGCTCGCGCAGCTCCTTGATGAGCAGCACCCGGAAACCCATCACCGCCGTCCCCTCCCGTCGAGACCCCACGCCGGAATGGCGACAGGTGGCGCGGTCTGCAGGCCGCTCTCGGCGACAAGGCGCAGGAAGACGTCCTCCAGGCTCGGTCGGGCCCGCTCGTACCGGATCAGGCTGACCCCGCTCAAGACCACCAGCGGCAGGATCGCCGGCCCGGCGACCTTCGGATCGTTGACGAAGACTCGGACGGTGTCCGGCGTGGTTCGAACCTCCTGCGCCCACGCCTGACCGCGCATGGCGCCGGCCAGCCGTTCGATGGCGCCGTCCTGCTGCGGTTCGGGCTCGAGCTCGTAGATTGGCTGGGCGTAGCGGTCGAGCAGCTCGTCGATCGGACCTTCGACCACCAGGTGGCCGACGTTGAGGATCGCGACCCGATCGCAGACCCGCTCGACGTCGTTGAGGATGTGCGTGCTCATGAAGACGGTGGCCGTGCCGCGGAGACGGGAGATGATCTCCAGGATGTCGCGGCGGCCCTCCGGGTCGAGCGAGCTGACCGGCTCGTCCAGGAACAGGACGCGGGGCTGATTGATGAGCGCCTGCCCGATTCCGAGGCGCTGGCGCATGCCCCCGGAGTAGCCGCCGATGCGCCGGTACGCGGCGTCGTTCAGACCCACGATCTCCAGCACCTCGCCGACCCGCTGCCGCAGCGCCGCCCCGTGGAGACCGTGCAGCTGACCGACCATGTTCAGCAGCTCGCGGCCCCGCATCCAGCCGTAGAAGCGCGGGTCCTGATCCAGATACCCGATGTTGCGCGCCAGTTCGCCGCCCGCCCCGCCGATCCGCACGCCGGCCACGGTGCCCGTGCCCTCGGTGGCGGTGGCCAGGCCGGCCAGGAGGCGCAGGGTCGTCGTCTTGCCCGCGCCGTTGGGCCCGAGGAAACCGAAGACGCTGCCGCTCGGGACGTTGAGGTTCAGGTTCTCGAGAGCGACCACGCCCTGCGGGTACCGCTTAGTCAGGCCGGTCGTGGAGATGGCCGCGTCCGTGCCCTCGGTGAGCCGGGGCCACGTGGCGAGGATGCGGGCGATCGATTCAGCCGGAGTTGCGCCGACGCCGCCGGTCCCGCCGCTCTCGGCGCCGCGCAATTCGTCGCGACCGACGAAGAAGTAGATCAGCGGGCCGATGATGTTGACGAAGGCGATGACGAGCGCCCAGATGATCTTGTCGCCCCGAACCCGGCGATCCTCCTGGAAGAGGTCGTACAGGGCGTACAGCATCAGCCCGACCTGGATGATCAGGAACGGCACCAGCACCAGGGCGATCGTCGTGGCATCCATGGCGCTGAGTTTCGCACGCCGCCGGTGTCATTGCCTCGCTCTTGCGGCCGAAGCCCGGCGCGGCCGAAGCCCGGCGCGGCCGAAGCCCGGCGCGGCCGAAGCCCGGCGCGGCCGAAGCCCGCAGCTTCAGGCGCCTGACGGCCTGCGGATCGTCGAGGGGTCCGGCAGCGGCAGGTCCGGCCGGACGAGGGTCACCCAGTCGCGCAACGCGCGGACGCTGGTCTCGAACGCGATCTCGGGCCACGGGATCGCATCCGCGGCGAAGGGCCGCGTCTCCTGCGACTCGCGGGTGATTCCGGGCTTGCCGCCGACGATCCGAGCCTCGAAAGCGATGACGACCACGGCCGCCTGAACGCGCGAATAGAGACCGACGATGGCGCCGGGTTCAACCTGCAGGCCGGTCTCCTCGAGCGTCTCGCGTATCGCCGCCTCTCGGACGGTCTCGTCGATCTCGAGGAAGCCGCCCGGCTGGGCCCACTGCCCACGCCCCGGTTCGATACCCCTTCGGATCAGCATCACTTCGCCCCTGTCCGTGATGGGCAGCGTGGTGACGACCAGGCGCGGATTGACGTAGAACACGAACCCACAGCCCGGGCAGGCGAGGCGGTCGCGCTCCTCGCCCTCGATGGGGCCGAACGCGAGCCGGCCGCCGCAGCGCGAGCAGAACCGGACCATCGGCTCGAGCCAGTCCGGCACGTCGCCGGGGCCGAATCGGACCTCGCTCATCGGTCGGGCTCGATCGCGCTCCACCGGGTCCCGAGCCTCGGCTGCGGGAAGCTAGCGTTCACCGTGGAGGTCGACATTCGACGCGTCGTCTTCGACCGAGCGCGTCTGGGCGTCGCGGTAGGCCTGCAGCCGCCCGCGCAGCGCCGGGTCGGAGAGAGCCAGGATCTCGGCCGCGAGCAGGGCCGCATTCTCCGCGCCACCGACGGCGACCGTGGCGACGGGGATCCCCTTGGGCATCTGGACGATCGAAAGGAGCGAATCCAGGCCGCCCGCCACCTGCGTCGGGATGGGCACGCCGACGACCGGGAGGATCGTCTTCGCCGCCACGACGCCCGGCAGGTGCGCCGCCCCGCCCGCGCCAGCGATGAACACCCGAATGCCCCGCGCCTCCGCGCCGCCGACGAAACGGGAGAGCAGGTCCGGTGCCCGATGCGCCGATATGGCGTGCAGCTCGCACGGCACCTCGAGCCTGTCCAACAGCTCGACCGCCTTCTCCATCACAGGGAAGTCCGAACGGCTGCCGCAGACGATCCCGACCCGCCCTGCTGTCTCGTGCTCGGCCATGCTGTCTCCATCGCGCTGATGTACCCGATTATGGCGCCCCCGCCGCTCCGCGGCCCAGTCCGCACCGTTGAGGCCGCAGGCCTGACGCCCCGCCGTCCGTCCCGCGCTGCCCGCCCGGCGCCCCGCGTCCCGCTAGCGCCCGCGGCCCCGCCGCCCCGCTAACGGCCGCCCAGGCGGATCAGGATGATCGAGACCTCATACAGGCCGTACATGACCACGGCCATGACGATGGGACTGACGAAGTCCGCGCCCGGGGTGACGAGCTCGGAGAAGATCACGATCCCGAGGACGGCGATGCGGCGCGAGCTGCGCAGCCGGGCGGAGGTGACGATGCCGACCTTGGACAGCAGGACGAGAACGATCGGGAACTCCATCACCACCCCGAAGGCGATGAAGAGGACGGTGACGAAGCCGAAGTAGGCGTCGGCGGTCAGCATCAGCTTGATGTCTTTGGTCTGGAAGCCATACAGGAAGCCCGAGGCGTAGGGCAGGATGAAGTACGCCACGCCTACGCCGAGGGCGAAGAAGACCATCGCCGCGGGCACCCAGGGCCGGGCGGCCGATCGTTCGGCGGGTGTCAGCCCCGGCGATATGTAGCGCCAGAACTGGTACAGGATCACCGGCATGGCCAGGATGAACCCGACCGTGACCGCCACTTCGAGGTGGATCATGAAGGGCTCCGTCAGGCCCAGGGCGATGAGCGGCTCGGTGGTCGGCAGCGGCGCCTTTAGGATCTCGATCAGCCGATCGGACACGAGAAAGCCGATGATCGTGCCCGGCACGAGGCTGAAGATCGAGATGAAGAAGCGGTTGCGCAGCTCGATCAGGTGGGCGGCGAGGGTCATGGCCGACTTGTCGAGCGGTTCGGGAGCGGGGGCCTCGTGGCGGCGGCGGAACGGCAGGTGCAGCCAGCCTCCTCGTCGGGCCGCCGGGCCGGCGACCGGGGCCGGGCCGCTCTGCAGTTGGTAGTTCGGATCCATCATCGGTCCCAAGCTAAGCCGCACCCCCCCGGGGAGTCGCCCGGGTCGGGAGTGACCCAAGCGCACCCGCGCAGGGCCAAGTATGCCTGTCGCGGGCCCTGGGCAACTGGCGCACGCCCGCTCGGGCCGGCGGGGGAGATCGGCCGGCCCGGTCCCGATGGGGCGGAGGTCAGCCGGCAGCCGGGCTCGAGAGGCGAAGCTGTGCGACGGACGACAATTCCCGGATCAAGCCTGCGGCCGCGACGCGGGTTCCTCGGGAGAAGCGGCTTCGTCCACTCCACCTACGATCGTCCGCCGCTCGCCTGTGATCACGTCCACCAGGATCAGCCTTCGGACGGAGGCCGCGAGCTGCTGGCGGGCCGCCGCGTCGAGGCCGCTGTCGGTGATCATCGTGTCGGCCTCTTCGAGCCGCGCCACCGAGCTGATGCCGATGATGCCCCACTTGGTGTGATCGGCGAGGACGATCAGGCGGCGTCCCGCCTGGATCAGGGCCCGGTTGGTCTCGGCTTCGAGGATGTTCGGCGTCGTGAAGCCGGACCGAGCATCCACGCCGTGGGTGCCCATGAAGACGCTGTCGACATGCAGCGATCGGATGACGTCGACCGCGAATGGTCCGACCAGCGCATCGGAAGGCGTGCGGACGCCGCCGCTCAGGATGACCGTCTGGTCCGGGCGGCCGTCCTTGTAGAGAACGTCCGCCACGGGGACCGAGTTCGTCAATACGGTCAGCCCGGGAATGTCGGTCAACCGTCTGGCCAGGGCGTAGGTGGTCGTCCCGGCCGAAATCGCGATAGCGGTGCCGGGTG
Source organism: uncultured Chloroflexia bacterium (assembly GCA_963768655.1). GTDB lineage: Bacteria > Chloroflexota > Limnocylindria > Limnocylindrales > CSP1-4 > Fen-1039. The sequence continues at coordinate 51,940 of CAVYIM010000003.1, forward strand.
TGACAAGTGACGCGGCGCTGACGGCGATCAGCTCCTTCTCGGCCTCCATGAGCGTCGACTTGACCGTGAACCCGGGCTCGAACAGGGAACTGCCCTCGATGGCCGCGGCCCCGCCGTGGACCTTCTCGATCAGGCCTCGTTCCTGGAGAAGCTCCAGATCGCGCCGGACGGTCATGTCCGACACGCCCAGGGACGTCACGAGGTCGGCCACCCGAACGGCCCCGTGCTCCCGCACCTGCTCGAGGATCAGCGCCTGGCGCTGGCGGGCCAGCGCCGGCCGACGAACCGCCAATTCCGCGACACGCGTCTCCTCGGGCGTGTGCTCGGCCCGATCTGAGTCCATCTCTGCCGGATCCTCGCTCATTTGATCAGCCACCCCCGGCCGATCCTCTTTCCATCCTGCCCCACTCGGCGCGGCAAGTCAACGCATTCGCACATAACTCAACGAAATGCTCAGATGTACTTGACACCCGGCCGAGGATAGCCCGACAATCGGTCGAGCCTGTTGGTTCCTGTTGAACCACGGCCGACCTAATCGGCCCGAACAGGGAGGAGATGGCGCCCAATGGATGATCTGGAGAAGAAACCGGGCTTTCTGACGGGTGGGAAAGTCACTCGGCGTGAAGTCCTCAAGACGGGCGTGATCGCCGCAGCCGGGCTGACCGTGCTGCCGGCCGTCATCGCCGCCTGCGGCGGCAGCAGCGCGACGCCGGCCCCCGCGGTCAAGGTCGGAAGCAACCACTCCGACCCGAGCGAGCTCAAGGGCATGGTGGCCATCGACGCCGCCTTCGCGACGGCGTCTGGCGTGACGCCCACGCTGAACACAGTCGACCACAACACGTTCCAGGACCAGATCAACAACTACCTCGGCGGCACCCCCGACGACGTATTCACCTGGTTCTCCGGGTTCCGGATGCGGTTCTTCGCATCCAAGAGCCTGGCCACCGCGATCGATAGCGTGTGGAACGCGGCCGGTGTCTCCAGCAACTTCACTGCCGGCTTCACCGGATCCGTCACCGGCAGCGACAATCACATCTACGGCATCCCGGTCGACTACTACCCGTGGTGCGTCTTCTACCGCCCGAGCGTGTGGGCGGCCAAGAACTACCAGGTCCCGGCTGACTGGACGTCATTCCTCGCCCTCTGCGCGCAGATGAAGACGGACGGCCTTACGCCGATCGCCTTCTCCGACAAGGACGGCTGGCCGGCGATGGGCACGTTCGACATCATCGACCTGCGCCTGAACGGGTATGACTACCACGTCAACCTGATGACCGGTAACGGGGCGAAGTGGACCGACCCGCAGGTCACCAACGTCTTCAAGTCCTGGGCCCAGCTCGTTCCGTTCTACACCAACGGCTACGCTGGCCTGACCTGGCAGCAGGCGTGCGACACCCTCATCGCCAAGCAAGCTGGCATGTTCTTCCTCGGCCTCTTCTTGACGGGCGAGTTCGCCACCGTGGAAACCACCGTCACTGACGTCGACTTCTTCCCGTGGCCGACCATGGGCACGCAGTACGATGCCGAGGCCGCTCTCGACGCGCCGATCGACATCTGGATGATGAGCGCCAAGTCGCCGACCCTCCAGCAGAACATGGCTACTGCCCAGCAGTACCTCTCCTTCTGGGCCAAGGGCTCCACGCAGGTGCTCATGTACAAGGCCAACAACGGGTTCATCCCGACGGCCAACGACGCGGACACCAGCTCCTACGACCCGCTGACGAAGAAGGCCGTCGCCATCGTCAGCGCCGCCAAGAAGATCACCCAGTTCATGGACCGCGACACGCGGCCGGACTTCGCGGGCGCCAACGGAATGCAGAGCTTCCTGCTCACGTTCCTGAACGCACCCACGGCGGATACGACGCAGCTTCAGTCGCAGATCCAGGCCTTCTGGGATAATCTGCCGCCGTACAACGCCACCCCGAACGGAACCTTCAACCCGGCCACGCCGACTCCGGCGGCCAGCTAGCTCTAGCCTATCAACTCCACCCGTCAGCCTGTAGGGCATTCGATGTCCGAACTGGAGCCTCAGGCTCTCGCTCCCGCCCCGGCGAACACCGCCGGGGCGGGAGCCTCTTCATCCAGGAAGAAACGGCGGCGCTACAGCCTCCTGACGTCGCGCGACAAGCTGTTGCTCACCCTCATGGTGGGCGTGCCCCTCGCCATCTTCATGATCTTGATCTGGGCGATGGTCATTGTCTCGCTCATATGGTCCTTCACGGACTGGCAGGGGATAGGCCCACTCCACTTCGTCGGCCTGCAGGAGTACAACTACCTGTTCACCGGCTATCCCCCCTTCTGGCCGGCGCTCTCGCACAACCTGCTGTGGCTGCTCTTCTTCGTTTGTATCGCCACCCCGATCGGGATATTCCTCGCGGTGCTGCTCGACCGGCCGCTGAGGGGGTCCCGGATCTACCAGAGTATCTTCTTCACGCCGGTGGTCCTGTCGCTGGCGGTCGTCGGATTCATCTGGGAGCTCCAGTACTCACCGATTGCCGGCCACGGCTTCATCGACAGCTTCCTGGCAGCCACCGGCCTCGTGGCCCCGATCAACACACCCGACTGGCTGGGCGACAAGTCCATCAACATCTGGGCGGTTCTGGTTGCGGCCAGCTGGCGCCACATCGGCTACATCATGGTCCTGTATCTGGCCGGATTGAAGAGCGTGGATCCGTCGCTGCGTGAGGCCGCGGCCATCGATGGAGCAAGCGAGACCCAGACCTTCTTCCATGTCGTATTCCCGGTGATGGCCCCGATCAACGTCGTCATCGTCGTGGTGACCGTGATCGAATCCCTCCGGGCCTTCGACATCGTCTACATCATCAACCACGGCAAGAACGGTCTCGAGCTGCTGTCCACACTGATCACCAACAGCAGCATCAGTGAGGCCAGCCTGATCGGCTTCGGATCGGCCATCGCCGTCGTGCTGCTCGTGATCTCACTCGTGCCCATCGTGCTCTACCTGACCCGCGTCATGAGATCGGAGGAACAGTGAGCGCCACCGTGGCGATGGCGGGACAGCGGACGGCGCACAACCGCGCTCGGCGGCGGCTGTCACGCATCGGCCTCTACATCTTCCTGACCGTGCTCGCGTTCATCTTCCTCTGGCCGATGCTGTACGCGCTGTACACGTCGTTGCGCCCCTACGGCGAGATCGTCGCCAACGTGAACGGCCCCTTCTCGACGCCCAAGACGCTCAGTCTGAACAACTACATCGAGGTCTGGAACAACTCAAATCTCTCCCAGTATTTCTGGAACACGGCCGTCATCACCATTCCCGCCGTGATCCTCACGCTCTGGATTTCCTCGATGCTGGCGTTTGCCATCTCGCGCTACAGGTGGCGCTTCAACCTGATCGTCCTGATGATCTTCACCGCCGGCAACCTGTTGCCGCCCCAGATCATCATCGTGCCGCTGTACCGGCTGTATCTGCTCATACCAGTTCCGGCTCCGCTCAGCGACAACGGCGTCATGTACAACCAGTTCATCGGGCTGATTCTCATCCACACGACCTTCCAGACCGGCTTCTGCACCTTCGTGTTGAGCAACTACATGAAGACGTTGTCCATGGAGCTGGTCGAGGCCGCGATGATCGACGGCGCCGGCGTATTCACGATCTACTCTCGCGTCGTCCTGCCCCTGGTCCGGCCGGCGCTGGCGGCCCTTGCCACCCTCCTGTTCGTCTGGATCTACAACGACTTCTTCTGGGCGCTGATGCTGTTCGAGTCGGGTGGTAAACGGCCGATCACCGCGGCGCTGAACAACCTTTCGGGCACGTTCTTCACCGACCCAACGCAGTTAGCGGCGCTGTCTGTTATTGCGGCCATACCAACAATCGTGCTCTACATGATTCTGCAGCGCTACTTCATCACCGGCCTGACGCTCGGGTCGGCCAAGGGCTGACGCACAGCAGGTCAGACGCCGCCAGCGGGAGTCCGATGGCTATCGAGTGGTCCGCGGCGGCCCGCGAGTTCCATCTCCGGAACGACCAGATCAGCTACGTGATGCGCGTGCTCGAGAACGGCTCGCTCGGGCACGTGTACTTCGGTGCGGCTCTCGCGGAGGGGAAGTCGTACGGACACCTCATGCCGGGGGAGTTCTTCGGCTTCTCGAACAGGCTCGGCCAGCCGGTGCCGCTCGAGTTCCCCAGCGGAGGTACTGGCGACTACCGGATCCCGGCCCTGACCGTTGAACTGGCCGACGGCTCCGGCGTGGTGGAGCTGCGCTACAGGAGCCACCGCATACTGCCCGGCAAGAGGAACGTCCCGGGGCTGCCCGCGACCTATGTCGATCTCGGAGTCGAGGCGGAGACCCTGGAAGTCACCCTCGCCGACCACGTGGCGCAGATCGAAGTCCGCCTCCTGTACACGATCTATGGCGAACGCCCGGTGGTGGTTCGAGGCGCTCGGATAGTCAACTCCGGCACAGCCGCCGTGGTCGTGCGAGGCGCCATGAGCGCGTCGCTGGATCTGCCCGACTCGGATTGGGAACTCCTCTCGCTCAGCGGGGAATGGGCCCGGGAATGCCACGTGGAGCGGCTCGCCCTTCGCCCCGGCCGGCAATCCGTATCGAGCAATCGGGGAGCGTCAAGCCACCAGCACAATCCGTTCGTGGCCCTGATGCGCCCGGCGACAACCGAGGAGCACGGCGAGGCATACGGCTTCTCCCTGGTCTACTCCGGCAACTTCCTCCTCGAGGCGGAGGTCGAGCCGTTCGGGACGACCCGAGTGCGCGCCGGCATCAATCCCGACGGGTTCGCCTGGCTGCTGGAGCCCGGCGCCGAGTTCATCACGCCGGAGGCGGTGCTGGCCTTCTCGGCCGCCGGACTCGGCGAGCTGAGCGATGCATACCATCGCCTCTTCCGCGAGCGCCTGACGAGCTTCAAGTGGCGCGATCGGGATCGGCCCATAGTCATCAACAACTGGGAGGCGACCTACTTCGACTTCGACGAGCCGAAGCTGCTGGCCATCGCTTCCGCGGCCCACGATCTGGGGATCGAGCTGTTCGTTCTCGACGACGGCTGGTTTGGCCGGCGCAACAACGACACGACCTCGCTCGGCGACTGGCAGGTCAACCCCTCCAAACTGCCTGGCGGACTCAATTCGCTGGCCCGCAAGGTCGAGGCCATCGGTATGCAATTCGGCCTCTGGATCGAGCCCGAGATGGTCAGCCGCCAGAGCCAGCTGTTCGCCGATCACCCGGAATGGGCCATCGGCATCCCGACGCGTCCGCGCACGGAAGGCCGGAGCCAGTACGTGCTCGACATGTCCCGACCGGAAGTCGTCAACCATCTCTTCCAGGTCGTGTCCGGGATTCTCGGCAGCGCTCCCATCTCCTACGTGAAATGGGACATGAATCGGACCATCACGGAGCCGTACAGCCCGACCCTCCCGGCCTGGCGGCAGGGCGAATTCATGCATCGCTACATCCTCGGCGTCTACTCGCTCTACGACCGGCTGACGAAGGCGTTTCCCGAGGTTCTCTTCGAGTCCTGCGCCGGCGGCGGCGGTCGGTTCGATCCGGGCATGCTCGCCTTCGCCCCGCAGGCGTGGGCGAGCGACGACACGGACGCCGTCGAGCGCCTGCGGATTCAATGGGGGACGTCGCTGCCCTACCCGCTCAGCGCGATCTCCGCGCACGTCTCCGCCGTTCCGAACCACCAGGTCGGGCGGGTTACGCCGCTCGCCACCAGAGCGGCCGTGGCGTTCTTCGGCGTCTTCGGCTACGAGCTCGATCCGACGACCCTCTCGGTCGAGGAACGGGCCGAGATCGCCGATCAGGTCGCCTTCTACAAGCAGTGGCGCGAGCTGCTCCAGCGCGGCCGGTTCCTGCGCTTGCGCAGCCCATTCGAGGGCGACGGGAACGAGACCGCCTGGATGACCGTGGCCCGTGACGTCCGTTCGGCGATCGTCGGCCACTACCGGATCCTGAGCCGCCCGAACCCGGGGCCGCAGCGGCTGCGGCTGCGCGGCCTGGACCCGACGGCGTCATATCGACTATCCATCTGGCCTGCCGCCGGCCAGGTCGAGGGCGTGCCATCGAAACCGGTCGTCCTCGGCGGAGACGAGCTGATGGCCGCCGGGCTCGTCCTCGAGTCGAACCGCGCTTCAGCCGAGCGGGGCGATTTCCGCGCCCGCCTGTACGTCCTGGAAGCTACCTAGGAGGCTCCCGGAGGCCGCGCCATGCTCTCCCGACCCTGGGCCACGCCCGAGCTGACATCCGTGGGCCGTCTGCCGATGCACAGCGTGGTGCACGTGGATCGGATCGCGCTGGACGGTCGCTGGCAATTCCAGCTGCTTCACACGCCGGAGGAGGAACTCGCGGCGCAGTGGAGCGAGGTGGACGTCCCCGGTTGCTGGACGATGCAGGGCTTCTTCGATCTGCCGCACTACACCAACGTCCAGATGCCCTTCTCAGGCAAACCGCCGCAGCTTCCGCCCGTGAATCCCACGGGCGTCTACGAGCGCGACTTCGAGCTGCCGGCCGGATGGGTCGCCGGGCGGCGCGTCGTCCTCCACGTGGGCGCGGCCGAGAGCGTCTTGATCGCCGCCGTCAACGGGCAGCAGGTCGGCATCAGCAAGGACTCACATCTGGCCGCCGAGTTCGACGTCACGAGCATCGTTCGCCCCGGAGCCAACTCCATCTCATTGCGCGTCGTGAAGTGGTCCGATGCCACGTACATCGAGGACCAGGACCAGTGGTGGCACGGCGGCATCACCCGCTCTGTGTATCTATACGCCACGCCGCGCATCCATCTCGCCGACGTGCGGGTCAACGCCGGCCTGGCGGACGATCTGCGGACCGGCACCTTCGAGCTGGTGGCCGATGTCGATTTCGGCGGCGCGGACGAGGAGGCCGGCTGGACGATCGAGGCGAAACTGGGCGATCTGGCTCCGCTCGCGGCGGCCGTGCCGTTCGCCGGCGTGCGCCCGGGCGGCCGCGTCAGCCGCGCCGACATGGCACCGCTGAGCCGCCACCGCTTCGCCATCGTGGCCAAGCGGGCGTCGGTCGGCCTGGAGGGGCCCGAGGAGGCCCGCTGGCAGGCGCTTGCGCCGCAGCTGCACCCGCCGGTCGATGGCCGCGCAGCCCTGCGCACCGAGATCGCGGGCGTCAGACAATGGTCCGCTGAGCAGCCTCATCTCTATCCGCTGCACGTCGCGCTGAGGTCGCCTTCGGGCGAGACGTTCGAACAGCTCGACCTGCGGGTCGGCTTCCGGCGGGTCGAGATCGTCGGCCGCGATCTGCTCATCAACGGCGCCGCCGTCCTCATTCGCGGCGTCAATCGCCACGACTTCGACCAGTACGCGGGCCGCGTCATCTCGGCCGAGTCGATGCGGGCGGATCTGGTGGCGATGAAACAGTTCGGCTTCAACGCCGTCCGGACCTCCCACTACCCCAACGATCCCGTATTCCTCGATCTCACCGACGAGCTGGGCCTGTATGTGATAGCCGAAGCTGACATCGAGTCGCACGCCTTCATCGACGAACTCTGCAACGACCCGCGCTACCTGAACGCCTGGGTGGATCGCGCCGCTCGATTGGTCCGCCGGGACAAGAACCACGCGTCGGTGATCGTATGGTCGCTCGGAAACGAGTCGGGCCACGGTGTCAACCACGACGCCGAGGCCGGCTACATCCGGCGCTACGATCCCAGCCGCCCGCTCCACTATGAGGGCGCGATCCGGTGGGACTGGTCGAGCGATCAGAAGGTCAGCGACATCACCTGCCCGATGTATCCGCCCATCTCCGCCATCGTCGCCCACGCCGGGTCGGGCCGGCAACGCCACCCGCTGATCATGTGCGAGTACTCGCATGCCATGGGCAACAGCAATGGCACGCTGGCCGAGTACTGGGACGCGATCGAGTCCACGGACGGCCTCCAGGGTGGATTCATCTGGGAGTGGTGGGACCACGGTCTGGTCCAACGGCTGCCCGACGGCGCGACTCGCTGGGCCTACGGCGGCGACTTCGACGACGAACCCAACGACGGCAACTTCTGTCTGGACGGCCTGAACTGGCCGGACCGGAGGCCGAAGCCGGCCCTGTGGGAGCATCGCCAGCTCGCGGCTCCCGTTCGCGTGTCGGCGAGTCCCGAGGCGTTGCGCGAGGGTTCGGTCGAGGTGTCGAACCGCCAGTACTTCACCGGCCTGGGCTGGCTGCGTGCCCGCTGGGAGCTCACCGCCGACGGAGAGATCGTCGCCGGGGGCGAGCTCCCGCTGCCGGAGGTGGCGCCGGGCGCCGGCGCCACCGTTCGACTGCCGGGCTGGAAGGCTCCCGCGTCCGACGTCCGCGAGCTGTGGCTGATGCTGCGCTTCCGGACTGCCGCGGCCGAGGCGTGGGCCCCGGCGGGCTTCGAGGTCGGCTGGGCCCAGCTGCTCGTCGCACCCGGGACGCCCGAGCTGGCTCGGCCGTCAGCCAGACCGGTTCCCGGCGGCGAGGTCGAGCTGGATGCCGAGGGGCTGCTGGTGCACGAGTTCCTGGCCGGCGCTCCACGACTCTCCCTCTGGCGCGCCCCGACGGACAACGATCGCATAGCCGGTCTTGCGGCGCGGTGGCGGGAACTGGGAGTGGATCGGCTGTCGCGCACGTTGAAAGAGATCCGGCGCGAGGCGCACGGTCCTGTCGTCGTTGCCGAGGTGCGGACGGCGACGGGCATCGCAGTGGCCCACGAGGAGCGGTTCGAGGCGCTGGAGGGCGGGGGGATCCTCGTTCACGAGACGGTCCGCATCCCCGAGGAGCTGTCCGACCTGGCTCGCGTGGGCATCGTGCTGGAGACCGTTCCAGGTTTCGAGCAGGTCGAATGGCTCGGCCGCGGACCGATGGAGACCTACCCCGACCGCCGCCGTTCCGGCGCGCTGGGAAGGTGGCAGTCGACGGTTTCGGAGTTGTACGTGCCCTACGTCAGGCCGCAGGAGAACGGGGGCCGGGCCGACGTCCGCTGGATCGAACTGTCCGACGGCCAGGGCCGCGGCCTCCGCTTCGGGTTTGATCGGCCGCGCCAGGTTTCGGCAACGCATTTCCGGGCCGAGGATCTGGCGGCCGCGGCCCATGACGTGGAGCTGGTCGCCCGCGCCGAGACGATCGTCCATCTCGATGCCGCGCACCGCGGCCTGGGTACGGCCAGCTGCGGCCCGGACACGCTGCCGGAGTATCTGGTCGGACCCGGGACGTTCGAGTGGTCCTGGACGATCGCACCGTTGAGGCCGCAGGCCTGACGTCCCGCCGTCCGTCCCGCGCCGCCCGCCCGGCGCCCCGCGTCCCGCTAGCGCCCGCGGCCCCGCCGCCCCGCTAACGGCCGCCCAGGCGGATCAGGATGATCGAGACCTCATACAGGCCGTACATGACCACGGCCATGACGATGGGACTGACGAAGTCCGCGCCCGGGGTGACGAGCTCGGAGAAGATCACGATCCCGAGGACGGCGATGCGGCGCGAGCTGCGCAGCCGGGCGGAGGTGACGATGCCGACCTTGGACAGCAGGACGAGAACGATCGGGAACTCCATCACCACCCCGAAGGCGATGAAGAGGACGGTGACGAAGCCGAAGTAGGCGTCGGCGGTCAGCATCAGCTTGATGTCTTTGGTCTGGAAGCCATACAGGAAGCCCGAGGCGTAGGGCAGGATGAAGTACGCCACGCCTACGCCGAGGGCGAAGAAGACCATCGCCGCGGGCACCCAGGGCCGGGCGGCCGATCGTTCGGCGGGTGTCAGCCCCGGCGATATGTAGCGCCAGAACTGGTACAGGATCACCGGCATGGCCAGGATGAACCCGACCGTGACCGCCACTTCGAGGTGGATCATGAAGGGCTCCGTCAGGCCCAGGGCGATGAGCGGCTCGGTGGTCGGCAGCGGCGCCTTTAGGATCTCGATCAGCCGATCGGACACGAGAAAGCCGATGATCGTGCCCGGCACGAGGCTGAAGATCGAGATGAAGAAGCGGTTGCGCAGCTCGATCAGGTGGGCGGCGAGGGTCATGGCCGACTTGTCGAGCGGTTCGGGAGCGGGGGCCTCGTGGCGGCGGCGGAACGGCAGGTGCAGCCAGCCTCCTCGTCGGGCCGCCGGGCCGGCGACCGGGGCCGGGCCGCTCTGCAGTTGGTAGTTCGGATCCATCATCGGTCCCAAGCTAAGCCGCACCCCCCCGGGGAGTCGCCCGGGTCGGGAGTGACCCAAGCGCACCCGCGCAGGGCCAAGTATGCCTGTCGCGGGCCCTGGGCAACTGGCGCACGCCCGCTCGGGCCGGCGGGGGAGATCGGCCGGCCCGGTCCCGATGGGGCGGAGGTCATGCGTCCGGCTCGACCTCGCCGGCGCCGTCGACGGCGGCGACGATGTAGACGCGAGGCTTGAGCCCGGTCCGCTTCTGATACTGGGCCAGCACGGCGTCGCGCAGAGCCTCCTCGGCCCCGTGCTTCACGAGGCTGACCGTGCAGCCTCCGAAGCCTGCGCCTGTCATCCGGCTGGCGACCACGCCGGGGACCGCGACGGCGATGTCCACCATGGCGTCGAGTTCCGCGGAGCTCACCTCATAGAGGTCGCGCAGCGACGCGTGGGAGGCGGCGAAGAGCCGTCCAAGCGCCGCGAGGTCCCCATCCCGGAGGGCGACCACGGTGTCCATGACGCGCCCGTCTTCGCGGACGACGTGCTCGCAGCGGCGGGCCACGACCTCGGGCAGCCGGTCGCGGTTGCGCTCCAGCATCGCCTCGTCGACGTCGCGCAGGGATTCGACGCCCGGTTCGCGCTCCGCGATCAGCCTCACGCCCAGTTCGCACTCGGAGCGTCGAGTGTTGTAGGCGGAGGCCTCCAGCCGGCGCGACGAGCCGGTTTCGCAAACGACGAGCGAAAGCCCGGGCGGCATTGGCGCGGTCTCGAACTGGTTCGTCCGACAGTCGATCAGGAGGGCGTGACGGGCCCGGCCGGCAGCGCTGGCGAACTGATCCATGATCCCGCAGTTGACGCCGACGTAGCGGTTCTCGCCCCGCTGGGCGATGGCTGCCATGGCACCGGCGTCCGGCCGCGATGCGCCGGGAACGGCGAGGGCCCAGGTCGAGGCCATCTCGAGCGCGGCCGACGAGCTCAGCCCCGACCCGATCGGAATGGTGGAGTCCATCGCGCCCCGAAAGCCACGAACAGCCAGGCCCGCATCGCGCATCGCCCAGGCGGTGGCGGCGACGTAGTCGATCCAGGACTTTGCGCCGCGCGTCTCCGGCGAGAGGCCTTCCAGGGAGAAGGAACGCGTCTCGCCGAACTCGGCGGAGGTCAGCTCCACCTCGGGTCGATCCCACGGCCTGAACGCGATCCAGACCTCGCGATCGATGGCGGCCGGCAGGACCAATCCCTGGTTGTAGTCGGTGTGCTCGCCAATGAGATTGACGCGCCCGGGTGCGCGAACCAGCTGGGCGGGCCCGGAGGGCTCGGTTCCGGCTCCGGCCGGCAGCGCCTCGAGCCTGGCTCGCAGGGCGGCGGCCCGCGCCGCGGCCGAAGGGTTGCCGGTTTGCCCGTCGCTCATTCCGTTCGCTCCTTGGCTGTGCGGCCGCCGCTATCGAATTCGGTCGAGCCAGGCCCGGTCTCGACTCGCTCAGGGGCGCGATGGTCGTGGCGCGAGGCCGGGATGTGGGACAGGACCGAGCCCGTGCGATTGGCCTTCAGCCAGCGCTCGAGGGCGTGGGGGGTTGCTGCTCGCCCGGGCTCGGCACTGGCTCGGCGGCCGGAATGACAGGCACGGGCGCAGCCGGCGCGGGCTCGACGGCACCCATGACAGGGTAGTTGACCGGGGCAGGCGCGACCGTGCCCATGACCGGGTAATTGACAGGAGCGGGGACAGGCGCCGCCGGGTACGCCGGCCCGGCCGCGTAGTAAGACTGGGGCGGTGGGGTGGGCTGCCCCGGTTGCTGCATCGGCTGGGGGGTACTCGCGGGCGGCGCCAGCGTCCCGGCCATCGCTCCGGTCACCGTATCGGTGATCCCCGAAGTGGCCTTCTGGAACTCCCGGACGCTCCGCCCGATCGCGGCGCCCACTTCGGGCAGCTTTCCTGGTCCCACCACGATCAGCGCGACCAGCATGATGATGAAGAGGTGGGCGGGTGAAAGGCCCATCATGTGGTTCCTTCTCTTCCTTGTTTGTCGTCGAGAGCAGCGCCGCTCGTCAGTCGGTCGATTGGGCGGCCCGGAGATCTGCGCCGTGGATTGCCGATCGTAGTCGTTCCGCGGCATCTTCGGCGGTTATGTCGCGCTGAGGCTCGGAAAGAAGCTCGTAGCCGACCATGAACTTGCGAACCGTCGCCCGCAGCAGCGGCGGATAGAAGTGGGCGTGGAGCTGCCAGTGAGGACGGTCGGCGCCGTCGAACGGCGCCTGGTGCCATCCCATCGAGTAGGGGAACGGTGCCTCGAACAGCCCGTCGTAGCCGCGCAGCAGCCCGATGAGCCGCTCGGCCAGGGAGTCGCGGGCGCGATCGTCGAGCTCCGGAAGCCGCGAGACGGGCCGTCGCGGGATGAGCAATGTCTCGAACGGCCACGTTGCCCAGTACGGGACGAGGGTCAGCCAGTCATCGTCGCTTTCGAGCACCCTGGGCCCACCGGCCTCCTGGTCGGCATAGTCGAGCAAGAGCCGCCGGCCGGTGGCCTCGAAGTGGCGTCGCCCGGTCGCGTCCTCCTTCTCGGCCTCCCGCGGGAGAGCGTCCCCGGCCCAGATCTGGCCGTGCGGATGCGGGTTCGAGGCCCCCATGGCCGAGCCGCGATTCTCGAAGACCTGGACCCACTCGAATTGTTCGCCGAGAGACGTCGTCTGGTTTGCCCACAGATCCACGACGGTCCGCACCTGGCCGGCGCTCATTCGCGACAGGCTCAAGTCGTGGCGCGGCGAGAAGCAGATGACCCGGCAGGTGCCGCGTTCGCTCTCCGCACGGAGCAGGCCGTCGTGTACCGACACGCCCGGCAAGTCCGGTCGCAGGGCGGCGAAGTCGTTGGTAAACACGAAGGTGGAGCCATATGCCGGGTTCCGTTCACCATTGGCCCGCGTGTTGCCCGGGCACAGGTAGCACGACGGGTCGTATTCGGGCAGGTCCACTGGCTGAGGCACTTCTTCGCGGCCGAGCCACGGGCGGCTCGTCCGTTCAGCCGAAACCAGCAGCCACTCGTCGGTGAGGGCGTTGTATCGACGATGCGGTTGTGACAGGAGGGCAGCCGCGGACAGGTCCATGCTCAAGCCTGCCCTTCGAGGATGCGCAAACCGGCGAGCCGGCCTTGCCCAACATGGATGGATGGGACAGCGCGTGCCGTGGACAGTTCGTCGACACGCTCACTGGTAACGGCCGGAGGCCGCCTGGTTGGAGCGGGTCTGTGGATGCCCGCTACCGGTACGCGCGCCTGCTCCGTCTCTCTCTCAAATGGCTCGTGACGCAATCCGTCTCCGGTCAAATGGCGTGCCTATCCGGCCCCGCGCTTTCTCAATCCTGCCGCAGTCAACAGGTTAAGTCAACGTTTTCCACCAGAATCGCACGCATTCGAGTGTTGCGCCCTGAGGCGTGGGGCGTTCGGAGCGGCCAATCGCCGCGGCTTGTTGGTTCCTGTTGAAGCCGAGCCAGCGATTCGGCAGTCGACGGGGAAGAGCAATGCGTCTTCCACGAGCCATGTGGCGATGGGGTCTCGGCGCATGGCCCGGCGTCGCGACGCCCCTCCGCTCCTATGCTGGGACCACGTCGAATCTGGTCGTTTTCTGGCACCCCTACTCCCGCAACGACAGGGGCAGTTCGCTGCCTTACGTGCGCAGGAGTCCAAAGAAGGCCGATCGACCCTTCGTCTCGTGACGTGGCCGACGAACCGCCGACGCGGCGGGATCGTCGGCGATCAGCGGGGCACACGCCAGTGAGGATCCCTACTATTGCGCCTCACTTTGGACACGATCCTGCTCTATGACGACGGTTGGTTAACCCGGGCACGGTCTTGGTTCTCATCAGACCTTCGAGTAGATCGGGATGTAGCCGAGAGAGTTCCCCGTGGAATCGAAGACCTGGATCTTCTTGACGACCGACCCCACGGGGCCGCTGGCCTCCAGGGCGTTCGGGCAGGTGAAAGTAATCGCCAATCCTGTGTCGTCTTTGAAGTCTGCGGCACCGTTGCTCGAGAGGTGGACGGTGCCAACCATCAGGTTGCGCCCCTGGTACAGGTGCAATCCGTAATGGGCGTTGCCGTAGGCTCGCAGGCCGTCGAAGAGGACTCCCGTTGTCGAGCCGAGGGTTACGAGACCGTCCGAGGTGCCCGTCTTGTTGTTTGCCGAGGTGCAGCCGACGACCTGGCCGTTGGTGCAGTTGTTGAGGACGATACCCGAACTGGCGTTGGTCATGCATGTCGCGCCGGTTATGGTGAAGTTGGTTACGCCGGAGATGTAGACGCCGCGGCCGGCATTCCGGTGGTAGAGGCCGCCGGTGATCGTGATCTCAGTGTTCCCGTATGACCCGCTTATCGCCAGACCGTCTCCGCCGCATCCGGTCACGGTGTTCGGTCCGATGGTGATACTCGAGGAGGCGGTGATCTGCGCCACGACGCCTATTCCGCCGTGCGTGCAGCCGGCGATCGTGTTCCCCTCGGCCAGTCCACCGATGTTGTCACGGAACAGAACGGCCGCGTTGAAGGAACTGAGGAGGACGCCCCCGACAAGCGTGGGGTGAATTGTGTTGTTTGCGATGACCGTGCCAACGCACCCGATCCCCGACTCGATGGCGCTGTCGCCGATCTGGGTCAACGTGTTCCCGATCACCATGTTGCCGTGCGGCGTCGAAGTCGACGCAGTCGATCCCGCCGACCCGGTGAGGAAGATGCCGTCGTGGGTCGTCCCGTTGACCGTGCAGCCGGTCACGAGGTTTCGTTCGAGGGCGTCCGAGGAGTTTGCCAGAAGGCCAAGGAACACGCCGTAGCCACAGTTAGCGAAAGCAGAGGCCGAGACCACGTTGTCGCTGCCGCCAATGAACTGGACGCCATGCCCGGAAGCCGGCATGTTCCGAATGTGAACACGTTCTATCCGACACCGGCGGGGGCGCGTACCTTTGACACCCGATGCCAGTCCATTCGGAGTGTTGGCCTCGTTCCCATCGAGCGTCAGCCCGAGAATGGCGACATCGGCGGCGTCGTCCGGCAGGGCGATGATGTCTGCGGTCATCGCGGGCAGCCGGAACAGCGTTGCCCCTGTCCCATGAATGGTCTGGCCCGATAGAGGGATCACGGCGGAGGAGACGCGGTATGTCCCGGCCGGGAAGTGGAGCATCCCGCCCACGCCGGCAGCGACGATCGCGGTCCGGATGGCCGCCGTGTCGTCTGTGGTGCCGTCGCCGGCAGCGCCGTAGGAACGGACGCTCGTCCAAGCCGATTCGGGCGAGGGGTCGTGAGCAGCGAGGTTGCCCTGGAGGGTCATATCTAGCCTCAAGTTCGGGTGGGCTGGCGAGGATCAAGCCCTCGCTGCGGCTGGGTCTCGCGCACAGGTTCACCGGCGTGTCCAGGTGGAGGGTAACTCGTAGGATCCTCGGCCACTGATGGCCGCGGTCCCATCCGCACATGCGAACTCTGGCTTGGCGAGCCGGACCGCTCGACTCTTCGCCATCGGCGGTCGTGGTGGTGTCCCAGCCGATGCTGCCGGTATCAGCG
Source organism: uncultured Chloroflexia bacterium (assembly GCA_963768655.1). Taxonomy (GTDB): domain Bacteria; phylum Chloroflexota; class Limnocylindria; order Limnocylindrales; family CSP1-4; genus Fen-1039. The sequence goes on from CAVYIM010000003.1 coordinate 67,569, forward strand.
GCAACCTGACGGTGCTCGGCCCCTCGAGCGCGGGCTGGGCTCCGGCATCACCGTGAGATCGTGGCCATCGACTCCTTCTACCCTCAACTCCGCGGCCGGACACTCCGAGGCCGACCGGTCAGTGCGGCCCGACCAGCGTTCCGACAACGAGGCCGATGACAACGACGACCGCGACCAGGACGATGAAGATCGGCCACATCGCAACCTCGAACAGTCGGGCGCGCCGTGAAGGCAGTGGGGCCGCAGCAGCTCGAGCCTCCTCCGCCCGCAGTCGCGAGGCTCGCGTGGCGCTCATGAGCCAGCGGATCGTAACCCCGATCGGCACGAACGCCACCGCCACGACTGGGACGGAGAAGATGCCGAGCCAGTGGGCGGCGTAGACCAATGCGACCACGACGACCACCGTGAGCACAACCCAGGCGAGCCGGCCCAGCGTCGATCGCCGCGAGCGGCCGGTCCGCCGCTCCCAGAGCAGTATCTGGAGCGATAGGGCGGCCGCTCCGAGCGCCGCAATAGCGATCAGCCACTTCATATCGGTGCCAAGTCTAGTGTCGAGCCGGGCGGCACCGAGGCCCATGGGCCCACTCTCGGCCTCAGCCGCTCGCCCACAGCCGGCGCTCATCTGCTCCCGGGGTGTGACTCAGCCGCTCTGGGGGAGTATTGTTTGACACGGCGGTGAAGGTATCTCGACCGCCTCGTAAGACGTGGCCCACGTTACAGTCGGCCCGCAAGGAGAAACGTCATGCCGTGGGGTCTCACGCCCGCCCACCTCATCATCATTCTCGTGATCGTGCTGATCGTCGTCGGGCCCGGCAAACTGCCGGACACTGGCGCGGCGCTCGGTAAGGCCCTCCGCGGCTTCAAAGACGCCGTGGAGACAGGCGAGACTCCTCGCGCCGCGACGCCGGACCCGGCCGCTCCGCCGCTCCAGCCGCAGGCCCCGGTGTACCCGGCGCAGTACGCACCGCCGCAGCCGTACGCGCCCCAGCAGCCAATGCAGCCGTACGCGCCCCAGCAGCCACTGCAGCCGCCATACGCGCCCCAGCAGCCACTGCAGCAGCCGTACGCGCCCCAGCAGCAGCCATACGCGCCCCAGCAGCAGCCGTACGCTCAGGCGCCTTACCCGCAGCAGCCGATGGTGGCTCAACCCTATGCTCCGCCGGCGGGCCAGCCGGCTCCGTTCGTGCCTGCCGATCAGCCGGTTGCGCCGCAGAGTGAGCCGCCCCGCCAGGGATAACCCGGCCGATCAGGCGGCTCGCGGGGGGCGGGTCGTCTATTGCCGGCCACCGTTCTGACCAGTTCGCCGCCGAGATCCCACTGGGCCTCCGCCATCTGAGAGTGCGAGCGACGGGTCGAGATCGCGGCGCCGGCGGGAGCACCTCGATCATCGACCCGCCTGTGCCACGCATGGCGGCGCGGTGCGCGGTCGCCGATCGAGCCTGCTCGAGCCGGGCGGCCACCGCCGTTTAGGCAGCGCGCCACGTGGCGGCCGGCGACGCTCGAGCCAGCAGAGCGCCTGATCTCCGCGGCGCCCCCTCCTGCGGCGCCAACTCCGCGGCGCCCCCACCTGGGGCAGGTCCTGCTAGGGCTGATACAGCTCGGCCGAGTCGTAGACCATGTCCTGGTCCGCCCCGCCCGCAATCAGGACCTGGCCGTTGGCAAGCGAGGTCGCCGTGTGGTTGCCGCGGGCGTCGTTGAGCGAGCCCGTCGCCGTGAACGACCCGCTGGACGGATCGAACAGCTCGGCCGACGCCAGGCCGTTGCCGTCGGCGTCCACGCCGCCGGCCAGCAGGACAAGACCGCTCGGCAGCAAGTTGGCCGTGTGAGCGACCCGCGTGGTCGTCATCGCGTCCGTGGCCGTGAACGTCCCCGACGTGGGGTCGAACAGCTCGGCGCTCTGGAGGAGCGTCTGGTTGGCGTCTACTCCGCCCGCCACCAGGACCTGGCCGTTGTTCAGCAGCGTTGCGGTCTGGCCGAATTGCTCGGTCGTCATCGAGCCGGTCGCGGTGAAGGTGCCGGAGTCGGGGTGGTAGATCTCCGCGGTGGCCAGCGTGTCGCCGTTCTCGTCCTGGCCGCCGGTAAGGAGGACCGTACCGTCCTTCAGGAGCGTGGCTGTCTGGCCCCATCGTCCGGAAGTCATATTGCCGGTGGGCGTGAAGGTGTTGGTGCTGGGGTCGAAAATCTCGGCCGAGGCGATGCCGTAGTCGTTGACGTCCGCCCCTCCGGCGATGAGGACCTTGCCGTTCTGGAGGAGCGTGGCCGTCTGGTTCACGCGCCCGACCGACATCTTGCCGACCGTGGTGAACGCGTTCTTGGAGGGGTCGAACGTCTCGGCGGAGTCGAGCGGCTCGACGCTGTCGTTCTCGCCTCCGGTGATCAGAACCCGGCCATCCTGGAGCACGGTCTCCGTCTGGCCCCAGCGCTCAACCTTCATCGATCCGGTGGCGGTGAACTTGCCGGTCTTGGGATCGAAGATCTCGGCCGAAGCCAGAGTGGCGCCGTTGTCGTCCTGGCCGCCCACGATCAGGACCCGGCCGTCGGGCAGCAGGCCGTCCGTTTGCGACCGGCGCGGGGTCGTCATGGATCCAGTTCGCGTGAACTTGCCTATCGGGATCGCCGAAGGGGTGGCGACGGTGCTGGGCGCGGCGGACGTGGAAGACGAGGCGCCTGCGGTCATCGAGGCGGGTGGGGTCATCGAGGGGGTCGGAACGAGGAGATTGGGCGTCGCCGTCTGGGTGCCACACCCGGCCACAACCAACAGCACGAGCGCAGCGCTCGCAACCCGCGACAACAAGCGCACGGCTCTTCCTCCACTACGTTTCCACGATCCTCGGCGCAGGATGCTCCGGCGCGCAACGCCTCCAGTCTACCCAGTCCGCGCTGAGATGAGTTTCCGCCGTGGTTCGGGCCAGGCGAGCCGCCCGCGCCGGGCGGCCGTGCCCGTGGCTACGACATGGCATACGATCCGGTCGTGAGCGAGCCTGCCGCGGACCGCGGCCTTCAGCGGACCCCGATGATCGTCGACTGCGACACCGGCATCGACGACAGCCTGGCGCTGCTGTACGGCGTGGCCTCCCCCGACTGCGATCTAGTGGCCGTGACCTGCACCGCCGGCAATGTCGACGCTCGCCAGGTCGCCGAGAACACCCGCGCAGTGCTCGAGCTGGCCGAGCGTCCGGACGTGGAAGTCGCCATCGGCCGCGAGACGCCCCTCGCCCGCCGGCTCATCACCACGCCCGAGACTCATGGGCCGCGTGGCATCGGCTACGCGGAGCTGCCCCCGACTCGCACGCCGCTCTCCCGGCGCTTCGGCCCCGACCTGATCGTCGAGGAAGCCCGCCGCCGGCCCGGGGAGCTGACCCTCGTGACGCTGGCGCCGCTCACCAACGTGGCGCTGGCCGTCCTGCGCGAACCCGAACTCCCCCGGCTGCTCCGCCGCGTGGTCATCATGGGCGGCTCCTACCGGTCCGCCGGCAACACCGCGCCCACGACCGAGTGGAACATCAACGTCGACCCTGAGGCGGCCGGGATCGTCTTCGACGCATTCGGCGCCGAGGGTTCCGACGGAGAGCCGAACGGCCGCTCGACTCGACCGACCGCGCTCGGGCTCGACGTGACCGAACGAGCCAAGCTTTTGCCAGAGCACCTGGCGCGGCTGGCCGCGCTGGCCGGCTGCGAGCCCGACGGCTCAGTGCGCGGCGCCCCGGGCGCGGGCGGCAGTTCGGGCGCGCGCTCCATCAACCCGATCATCCGCTACGTCGCCGACGCGCTGCGCTTCTACATGGAGTTCCACAGCCGCTACGACGGCTTCTACGGCGCCTTCATCCACGACCCGCTGGCCCTCGCGACGGCGCTGGATCCCACGCTCGTGCGCACCGAGGCCGTAACGGTGGAAGTGGAGCTGGGCGGACGCCTCACAACTGGCGAGACCGTGACGGACTGGCGCCGCGTGTGGGGCAGGCCACCGAACGTGGACGTGGCGGTGACGGCGGACGCGGGCCGCTTCTTCGAAAGCTTCATCGAGCGGCTCGGGAGACTGGCGGCGGACTGGGATCCGGGCGCCCAACCGCGGGATCGCGGCTGATCCGCCACGCGACATCACGACGACTGTGGCCCGTTGCACCTGGCGGCCGGGCACCAGACCTGGCAAGCTTTCGCGGCGCGGCACCCGAGCATCCTGACCTGGCCGCGCCAGATGCCGGAGGTCTTCGATGAGCTTCGATTGGCTGCACGTCTGCACGGCTAACGACGCGACGGCGTGCGTGCAACCCGTCCAGGTGGCGTACCTGGCGGCCCTTCTGCTCGGCGTGGTCATCTTCGCCTTCGCCCTGGCGCGAAGCCGATACTTCCGGACCGCGACCCTGGCCCTCATTCCGGTCGCGATCGCGATCGACATCGCGATGGGCTCGATCGTCGCCTACCTGAAACTGCCCATCTATCTCGACTCGATCGGCACCGTCCTCGTCGGAGTGCTGTGCGGACCGCTCGCGGGCGCCCTGACCGGTCTCCTGTCTGACCTCATCTGGTCGATCCTGCCCCTGCCGGGCGGCGGCGGCCCGACGATCGCGTTCTTCGCGCCGGTCGGCGGGGTCATCGGACTGATGGCCGGGTTCTGGGCCGGCCGCGGAGTCTTCCGACTGCGTTCGGGCGACGAGCGAGTCGGGTCGTTCCTGGCCCTGGCCGCCGGAGTCGCCGCGGCCGCGGTCGCGCTGCTGGCCATCCAGCAGACCGCCGGCATCCCCAGCGTCAGCGGCACCACCGACGACCAGAACCATTTCGTCCTCATGTCCGTCGCCATCTTGATCGTCGCGGTTCTCGTGGCGCTGGTCTCGCGACGAACCATCTTTGCCTTCAAGCGGGACGACAGGCGGATCCTGCCTTCGCTCGCCGTCGCGACCGGACTGGCCGCCGGAGTCCTGGCGCTGGCCGTTCTGCGCCTGCTGTTCGCCCCCGTCGGCTATTTCTCGACGATCAACGGCGACCCTACGTTCCTGAACGGCCTGAACCTGACGGGACTCGCTTTCCCGGATCCGGCCGCCATGGTCGGCGCCCTCGTAGTTGCCGTCCTGGCCGCTCTGGGCGCCGGCTACTGGGCTTCGCGCGGCGAGAACGCGCGCCTCTTCCCAGTCTGGATCGGCGGGCTGACGACGGGTCTGGTAGCGGCGAGCATGTCCGCCCCCATCGCCGCCGGCGTGTTCGGCGGCGTCACCGGCGGCGGCACCGATGCCCTGGTCGCTCTCTTCCGCACCCTCGGCCTGAACGTCTTCCAGTCGGCGTTCGCCCAGGGGCTGACGAGCGATCCGCTCGACAAGACGATCAGCTACACGGTCGTCTTCCTGATCCTCGCGGCGCTGCCCGTCTCGGTCCGGACGATGTTCAGCCACGGCGAGGACACGGTCGCCGAGTGAGCGGCCGGACCGGGCCCGAACCGGCCGACGCTCGACGCACCAGGGCCGCCCCGACGTGAGCGCTCGGGCGACCGGCTACTTCCGTCCGGGCGCTTCGTGGCTCCACCGGCGAAATCCGGTCACCAAGCTGCTGGCCCTGCTGTGGATCGTGCTGGCGGCCTTTCTGCTGCCCTCGCCGGCGCTCCCGGCGCTCGTCGCCCTCGTGGCGGGCGCCGCCGCTTCGGCTGGACTGCTGCGGGCGGTCGTCAGGGGCCTGCGGATTCCGGCCCTTCTCTTCGCCTCGATCCTGCTGGTCAATTCGTTCTTCTACCCGGGGGCGCGCGACACGATCGTGGCGCTGGGTCCGCTGGCGATCACTCGCGAGGGCCTGATCTTCGGGGTCGTCTCGGCGGGGAGGCTGCTGGTCGCGTTCTCGGCCTCCATCCTGTTCCTCTTCACGACCCTCGCCGACGACCTCCTCGAGGCGCTCGTCGAGCGGGGGGCGAGCCATCGGATCGCGTTCGTGATCCTCTCTTCGGTTCAGATGGTGCCGCGTCTGCAGGGCCGCGCCGGAGCGATCCTCGAAGCGCAGCAGGCCCGCGGCCTGGAGATCGGCGGGTCGCTGCCGCGCCGGGCGAGGGCGCTGATTCCGCTCGCAGGGCCGCTCCTGCTCGGGTCGCTGATCGACGTCCGCGAGAGGACTTTCGCCCTGGAGGCCCGGGCGTTCGGGGCGCGGCCCGCCCGCACCGCCTACCGCCTCGTGCCCGATACCGCGGCCGATCGCGCGCTGCGCTGGCTGATCGTGGCCGCGGCGGCCGGTGTCGTGGCGGTGGCGATCGCGAGGCCACTCGGATGAGCGAGGCCGACGCCCGGGCGGCGACGACGCGCCTGCCTCAGGCCAGTGCGGCCACGGCGCGAGTGGCCCTCGATGGAGTCACGGTCCGGTATCCGGGGCGGAGCGACGCGGCGCTGGAGCTGTCACTGACCGTCGAGGCGGGCGAGCTCGTCGGCGTCGCGGGACGGACCGGCGCGGGCAAGTCGACCCTGGCTCTTACTGCCGGAGGCTTCGTGCCGCGCGTGGTCCGGGCCCGAGTCGGCGGCACCGTCCAGATTGACGGCGTGGACGCGCTCCGCTCGGACGGCTCGGATCTGGCGGGTCGGGTCGGGATCGTCTTCTCCACTCCGGCCAACCAGCTCTCGGCCTCGAAGCCGACCGTGCGCGAAGAGCTGGCCTTCGGCCTCGAGAACCTGGGCGTGCCGCGCTCCGAGATGGACGGGCGGATCGACGAGGTCCTGGACCGATTGGCCATAGCCCATCTCGCGGATCGGGACCCCTTCGCCCTCTCTGGCGGGGAGCAGCAACGTGTGGCCATCGCCAGCATCGTGGTCATGGGCACGTCCGTGCTGATCCTCGACGAACCCGTGGCCCAGCTCGACCCGGCCGGGAGCCGCGGAGTGGCGTCGCTCCTGCGCCAGCTCTCCGGCGAGGGGCGGGCGATCCTCTGCGCCGAGCACGACTCCGGGCTCCTGGCCAACACCGACCGTTGCCTGGTGCTCGAGTCCGGGCGGGCCGTCGCCCTGGACCGGCCGGGCGTCGCGCTTGGGTCGGCCGTGCAGAGGCCGCTCGGCCTGGAGCCGCCGACCATCGTTGCCATCGCGGAGTGGGCCGGCCTCCCGCCGGATCGGGCCTTCGATGAGGAGGCCCTGATCGACGCGCTGCGCCGACTGCCGCAGCCCCCATCGGCCGGCGGCCACGACCGGGCCGGGCCGCCTTCTTCGGACTCGGTCCCCGCCCTCGACTGGTCGCCGCTGCGCCGCGAATCGACGCCGGCGATCGCCGCGCGCGGAGTGGCCCACCGCTACCCGGGCGGGCCGGAGGTTCTGCATTGCGCCGATCTGGTCGTCCAGCCCGGCGAGACCGTCGCCATCGTCGGCCAGAATGGCTCTGGCAAGACGACGCTCGTCAAGCACCTCGACGGCCTGCTCCGACCAGATTCGGGCTGTGTCGAGATCGGAGGCTCCGACATCCGATCGATTCCCGTCGGGACGCTGGCTCGAACGGTCGGATTCGTCTTCCAGAACCCGGACGACCAACTGTTCAATCGATCGGTCGAGCGAGAGGTCGCCTTCGGGCCCCACAACCTCGGGCTCGAAAGCCGGCTGGCTCGCGAGCTGGTCGGGCGGGCGCTCGAACTGGCCGGCCTCGCGTCCGTTCGAACCGTCAACCCGTATGACCTCGGGCTGTCGGTGCGCAAGCTCGTGGCTCTAGCCAGCGTGCTGGCGATGGAGCCGCCCGCCCTGGTTCTCGACGAGCCGACGACCGGCCAGGACGGGCCGGGCGTCGCGCGGATCGGCGGCATCGTCGACGCCTACCGGCGCGCGGGCCGTACCGTGATCGCGATCACTCACGACATGGAGTTCGCGGCCGGCCACTTCGAGCGGATCGTGGCGATGCGCGAGGGAGAGATCGTCGCGGATGCCTCGCCCGCCGAGATCTTCGTTCCGGGCCGCGAGGCCCTGCTCGCGTCCACCGGGCTGGCGGCCCCGGTCGCCGCCCGCCTCGGCGCGCGTCTCGGCCTGGGCTCGACGCCCACGCCGTCATCCCTCCTGGCCGCGCTTGGGACGCCGGCGCGCAGTCCGGAGTAAGCGCCGGACAAGCCGCAGGTGATCTGCCGGCGAGATCCTGCCGACGTGGACGATCTCCAGGTAGGCCGATGGGTACGATCCGCGACGCCGGGCGAGAGCGCGCGTCAAGGTCCTGAATGGCGCTCATCGGGTGGGAATCTTGCAGAAATGGCGCAGAAGGGCGGCGCCTCTCTCGCCCGGCGCGACCGCGGAACGGCTAGCCTACGAGGCGATGCGCGTACTCGTGCTCAATCCGGGGTCAAGCTCGCTCAAGTCGAGCGTCGTCGAGTCCTCGACCATTCCGGCGGAGGCGGCCGCGACCACGCCGGAGGCGCCGGAAGCACCGGCCGCCGCCGTGTCCGCGGTCGGGCCTCTCGCGCCCGCCGCCGTGCCCGCGCCGCTGGCCAGCGTTGATGTGGACTGGGGCGTGGACGCCACCGCCGGAAGCGACCCGGCCGACGACATCCGCGGCCTGCTCCGCCGCTACGAGGCAGCGGGAGTTCCGGCCGCCTCGTTCGGCGCGGTCGGCTACCGCGTCGTACACGGCGGCGAGCGGTTCCGAGAACCCGTGCTCGTCAACCCGGCCGTGATCGAGGAAGTGGACGCACTGCGCAGCCTGGCCCCGCTTCACAACGGCATCGCCGTGGCCACGATGAAGGCCGGCCTGGCGGCGATCCCGCTGCTCCCCCACGTGGCGGTTTTCGACACGGCATTCCACGCGACGCTGCCGGAGGACGCCTTCCGCTATCCCGTCCCGGAGCGCTGGCATCGGGAGTGGGGCGTTCGGCGCTACGGCTTCCACGGCATGTCGGTCGAGTGGTCCACCGAGCGGGCGGCGCAACTACTGGCCCGTCCCGCCGCCGATCTCCGCCTCGTGGTGGCGCACCTGGGGAGCGGTTGCTCGGTAACAGCGACCGATGGCGGCCGTTCGGTGGCCACGTCGATGGGCCTCACGCCGCTGGAGGGGCTGATGATGGGCACTCGCAGCGGCTCGATCGACCCCGGGATCCTGTTCTACCTGCTCCGTCACGGCTGGCTCACGCCCTCCGAGCTGGACGGGCAGCTCGAACACCAATCCGGGCTGGCCGGCGTTTCCGCGCGAACGTCCGACGTGCGCCAATTGCTGGATCTGGAAGCCGAGGGCGACGAACGCGCCGGCCTGGCTCTCCGCATCTTCGTGCGACGGGCGGCCGAATGCATCGCGGCGGCAGCGACCTCACTGCCGGCCCTGGACGCGATCGTCTTCACCGGCGGGATCGGCGAAAACGCGGCGGGGATCCGCGCCCGCATCGTCGCCCGTCTGGCCTCCGTCGGCCTGGCGCCGATCGCGGACACTGCGGCGCCTTCGGACGCCGTCATCAGCTCGCCGGGTGCCACGCCTGCCGTCTTGAGGGTTGAGGCCCGCGAGGATCTGGTCGTGGCGCGCGCCGCTGCGCGGCTGGTCGAGGCCGGCGGCCTCTCAGAATAGGGCGCCGCGCATCGGCCCACCGGCCTACCGGCCGACCGGTCGGTGTGAGTGCCTGCTGATCCTCGGCCGCGCTGGACCGTGGCTGCGTCCTACAGTTCGCCGGCCAGCTGAGCGAAGGCCCGCACCAGCGCCTGTCTTGCGGCCATCGACGGGAAGGGCGCCAGCGGCAACGCATCCGTCACCGAGCCGCCGTCGAAGCGGACCCGGCGAGCCAGCTCGGCCAGGGCCGAGAGATCGGCCAGCTGGCCCTCGACGAAGGAGCGCCCAACCACGTCCCCATGACCCGGCACGACCGGCCCGTGCGCCACATCGAGCATCCGGCCGACGGTCCCGGGCCAGTCCAGCGGGTAGGAGTCCTCGAAGGAGGGCGGGCCGCCTTGCTCGATCAGGTCGCCGGCGAAGACCACGTGCACGTCCGGCACGATCGCGACCACGTCGTTGTCGGTATGACCGCGGCCGAAATGCGTGAGGGTCACGGGTCGACCGCCGAGCTCCAGGTCCACGCTCTCGCGGAACGTCTTGTCGGGCGGCGTGATGCGTGTCTCCACGTACTCCGGCGCGACTTCTGGCATTGCGGCTGCGAGCGCGAACTGGGCGGTTCGACTGTCCTCTCGCAGCCGCGTGGCGCATCGCTCGTGGCCCCATATCTCGGCGGGGACGAAGGCGTAGTTGCCGAAGGCATGGTCGTAGTGGTGATGTGTGTTCACGACCCGCATTCGTGTGGACGTGATCCAGCGGATCTCGTCCATCAGCTCGCGGCCCTGGCGCTCCGAGGCCCGCGTGTCGATCACCAGCGAGTCGTTGTCGCCGACGACCAGACCGATCGTGACGTTGTAGTCGGAGTAGCGACGGACGAAGACCCGGTCGGCGATCTCGCGCCACATCCGGGTCGCGCGCGTTACCGCCGGCTTGATGTAGTAGCTCATTGGCTCACCGTGGGCCGCTGGTTGGGCACGCGCCGGGGATCATCGCGTCGACGCCGGCCCGCACAGATCGCTCCCCTGATGTGTTCTGACCAGAAAGGTACCGCCGATGACCGCCGCCGGCCCCGCAACGATGGTCCCGCCGAACATAGCCCGAGCGAATGGGCATCGAGTGGGACGGCCCTCGAAGCTCAACCGCCGTGCCAGCGACCAACGATACCCCGATCGAGCGTTGACCGGCGGGCGCGGAGTCCAGGTTGCGCCCGGCCGCCGTCAGGCCAGCTGGAAAGCACGCGGCACTGGGCGAGTGAACCACCAGGGGCGCAGGTGATCGACGTAAGGGACGCGAGAACGCCGTGCCGCGGTTTTCGAACCTGTCCGACCTGAGCTGGGTCAGCCCGACTCAGCCGTCGCCGAAGGGGGCAATCGTCGCGGCGGGGCTGTCACCGGCGGGGCCGGGCGTCGGCGTGGGGGTCACGATCGGAAGAGGCGTCGGCGTGGGCGTCGGAAGAACCACGAATGTGGGCGGCTGCGGAAGCGCCGTCTGCTGGGGCGGCATCGCCACCGCGACCCCTACCAGGACCACGAGGGCGGTGACGACACCGAGAAGGGCTGCGAAGAAGAAATTGAAGCGTCGTGCCATGCCCTGGAGGTTAGCAGGAATCGGTTTCGTTGGCGACCGGCGTGTCGACCGGCGCCGTCCGCATCGGAGCGAAGTCGCACCGCGGCCACGCTTGCCCACCCACGGAGCCAGGCCACCCCGCCGGCGAAGCCAGGCCGCAGCCATGTTCCCAGGGTCGTATATCAGGGTCTCACCCGAGGCGGATCGGCGGTTCGCCTGCTAGGATGCCGGCCAATGCATCGACATCGCTCGCTCGGTCGCACGATCCGGGGCGCGATCCACGGATTGGTTACGTGGCCGTTCCACGCGCTCGCTTCGATCTTTCGCCCGGTCGGGGCAGCGCTCGCAGCGCTCGCCGGGGAGATCGCCGAACACTCCGGTCCGGTCGCCCGGCTGCTCCGCTGGGTCGCCAGACAGCTGCGGGGGCTGGTGCGCGATCTGGCCGGGATCCTGACCTCACTCCTCGCCGGAATCGGCGTCTTCCTGGTCGTGGCCGGGCTCTTCAGCTACTTCTCTCCCCCATACCTATCATCGTCGACCGGCCCCAGCCCCTCGCCGAGCAGCGTCGTCGCGTCCCCCACGCCGGTGCCCTACACCCTCCCGCCCCTGGCAACGGCGCGACCCTCGGCCTCCGGCAACGCGTCACCCGGCCCCTCCGGCACGAGTACGCTGGGCATCGCCACGCGGGTGGTCATACCCGCGCTCAACATCGACGACGCCATCGTCGCCTCTCCCCCCAACGAGCAGTTCCCGCTCTGCAACGTGGCCGAGTACCTGAGCCTCGACAAGGTCTACGCGTATCCCGGAGCCCCGCAGGCCACCTACATCTACGCCCACGCCCGTGTCAACATGTTCTGGAACCTGCTCGTGCAGTCCAAGGTGAACAACGGTGCCGCCATGATCGGCGACTGGGTCGAGGTCTACACGGCCGACGATCAGGACCACGTCTACGTGATCAACCAGGTGATCCGCCACGTCCCTCCGACGACGGCATTCGCGGACCAGGCGCTTGCCGCCACGACGGATCAGCTCTGGCTGCAGACGTCGGAAGGCCATGCCGACTCATCGACGAAGCTGCAGATCGTCGCCCTGCCGATAGGCGTGTTGGCCGCGTCCTATGCGGATTCCCACCCCAAGGACAACGCGATCGTCTGCCCGGACGCGCCACTGTGCACGGGGCCGAACCAGGGTGGCTGCCGTCGCTAGACGGGCGTCAGGGTCGCCGGCGCCAGTCGACCGAGTCCTACCGCCGCAGAATCTCGCCGCGAACCGCAGCAACACTCTGCGGGTCTCGAGTGTCACACGGCGTGCAAGGAATCCCAGGGGGACGACTTCGATATTCGACCAGGCGTCGAGTTCCTGACGCGGGCAAAGGCGGTGCCCGCGACCACCGAAGGAAGAGGGATCAAGACAATGGCTCCAGAGTTGCCTGCTCCTGAAGAGGCCCCGCGACCCGGCCGGCTCGTGGACAAGGTCGGGGTCCCGGATCGAACTGGATCCCCAGCAAACCCTAGATCGTCATTCGGCTTGCGGACCGCGGCCGGCGCCTTGGCGCTGGTATTGGTCGCGGCCGTGATCCTGGCCGGAGCCTGGCTCCAATTCCAGACGAAGGTCTGGGGGGCCCCGAGCCCCAGCGCGACCCCGAGCGCCAGCGCGACCCCGACCGTCGGCGCGACCTCGACCGTCGGCGCGACCACGGGCACCACCAACAGCCCCACGCCTTCGACATCGCCAACGCTTGGACCCAGCGCCGCGGTCCTCACCGGCACCTTCAGCCCGACCGGCTCGATGGCCACGCCGCTGGTTGCCCAAACCGCGACATTGCTGACCGACGGTCGCGTCCTGATGGCGGGGGGCAGCCCAGACGGTGCGACCCCGCTAGCTTTCGCCGAACTCTATGACCCAGCGACCGGCTGGTTCAGCCTGACAGGATCGATGGCCCACGCTCGCTACGGCGCTGCCGCCGCGCGGCTCCTCGATGGTCGCGTCCTGATTGCCGGCGGGGTCGGCAACGACCTCGCGACGTCCGCATCTGCCGAGTTGTATGACCCAGCGACGGGCAAGTTCAGCCTGACCGGCTCGATGCTCTCCGCACGCGAGAATGGCACCGCTACCCTGCTCCCCAACGGGCGCGTGCTGATCGCCGGAGGGAACAGCGAGACGGCGCTCCTTACTCCTGAGCTGTACGACCCGGCGACCGGCAAGTTCAGCCTGACCGGCTCGATGGTCACGCCACGCAATGAAGATACGGAAACGTTGCTCGCGGACGGCCGCGTCCTCTTCGCCGGAGGCCAGGACGAGTCGCTTGCGACGCTGGCCTCGGCCGAGATCCTCGACCCCAAGACTGGTAGGTTCAGCGCCACCGGCTCGATGACAACGGCACGCGCGGATGCCACCGCAACGCGGCTGCCCGACGGCCGCGTACTTATCGCCGGAGGCGTGGGCGATTCAGGAGTACTCGCCTCGGCCGAGCTCTACGACCCCAGGACGGGCAAGTTCAGCGTAACCGGCTCGTTGATCACGGCACTCGACGATGCCACCGCAACCCCGCTCCAAGACGCCACGGTTCTGATCGCGGGCGGCCAAGACGCGTCGAATACGCCCACGGCGTCGGCCGAGCTCTACGACCCGGCGACTGGCACCTTCAGCCAGACAGGCTCGATGACCATGCCGCGAGATGGCCCAACCGCGACGTTGCTCGCGGATGGCCGCGTCCTGATCGCGGGAGGCAGCCCGTATGGTGGGGGCTATCTCGCTTCCGCCGAACTGTACGACCCGGCGACCGGCGCCTGAGCCCGAGGGGCTCGATCACATTTCAAAGGGTGCACGACGCGGCCACCCTCTGCGGCTCAGAAGGCGATCGCTTCGTCATGCGCAGCGTCCTGGGCGGGGCCTTCGCCTTCGCCGGCGGCGCCTCGTCCTCTCCGGCTTCGAAGCGCCAGGGCCGGGACGACTGCCACGAGCGTGACGGCCGCGGCTACTAGGAAGACGCCGACCAGGATCGATGCCGCCTTGCTGGCGGCCCAGCTTTCGAGCGCCTGCGCCACCAGCCCGTCGTGCAGCGATCGATCGCGGAGGTACGCCGGAATGTACTGCTTGTACGCATCGCCCGAGCCGTAGATCTGGTTGGAGATGCGCGTGATCGTGGTCGATCCGAACGCCGTGAGCGCGGCCATGCCGACGGCCATGCCGATCATCCGGGCCACGGTCACCGTCGCGGATGCGGCCCCGAATGCGGCCCGGCCCGCGGCTTCCACCGCCGCCGTCGACCGCGGCGTGACCGTCAGCCCGAACCCTAGGCCGAAGACCGCCGCTGATACGGCGAAGGCGTCGGTCGGCGCCGTCGGGCTCCAGGTCGACATCCACGCCAGGCCGCCGGCGCTCAGCGCCAGACCGACCAGTGTCATCAGGCGCAGGGACAGCAGACGGGTCAGGAAACCCGAGAGCAGCGCGCCGACTGCCATGGCCCCGGCCAGCGCGCCCAGCACGACTCGCTGCTCCGCCGGACCGCCGTAGAGCACGCGGTCGACGAACACGGCCCCGCCCACGATGGCGGTCGCCATGCCGTAGCCGGTCAGCAGCGAGATCAGCGCGGCCGAGCTGAAGACCCGGTCGGCGAATAGCCGCGGGTCCAGGAAGGGGTCGGGCCGGCGCAGGCCGTGGACGATGGCGGCGAGGAGTGAGGCGAGGCCGAGCGCAAGAAGTCCGCCGATTGCCAGCGCGATGGGCACACCGAAGACATCGTCGCCGCTGCCGATGAGGGTGATCCCGAACAACGTTGCGGCCAGGCCAACCGAAAAGAACAGGGCTCCGAGCAGATCCAGTCGCGCGGGCACGTGGGGGGTGTCCCAGCCGGAGCTGGCCGCCCACGCGATGGCGAGCCCGCAGATGCCGAAGGGGACGTTGACGTAGAAAACCCAGCGCCAGGCCGGCGAGACGGTGCCGACCAGAGGGCCGGAGCTGATCCCCAGCTGCGCCAGGGCGGTATCGGGATGCACGGTCTCCAGAACCGCGGCCCCGACGAAGGGCCCGGCCGCCATCCCCAGGAAGGTCAACGCGCCGATGATGCCCAGGGCTCGGGGCCGGGCCGGCCCCTCGAAGAGATGCGAGGCGGCGGCAGTGGCGACGGGGATGATCGCGCCGCCGCCCACGGCCTGGACGAGCCGGGCCGCGATCAGCTGATCCAGGTCCTGCGCGATCCCCGCCAGGAACGAGCCGATGGTGAAGACGGTGAGGGCCGCCAGGAAGAGGCGGCGAGCGCCCCACGTGTCGGTGAGGCGGCCCGCCAGCGGCATCGTGACGATGTAGACCAGCAGGTAGCCGTTGATGATCCACGACGCCTTGCGCAGGTCCGTCCAGTTGGCCACGGAGGCCAGGATCTGGGGCAGCGCAACGGCCGTGACCATCAACTCCAGGCCGGCCAGGAACACGCCGAGGCCGAGCACCGCCAGAAGCACGTAGGAGTAGCGCGGCTGCATAGCGGGAGTTTAGGGGAGGCCGCGGCTGACCACGGGCTTCCCCGCCCTCTGGCCCCCGGGGTGCGCCGGGGTGCGCCGGCCGCCGCGCCATGACGGTCTCCGCAAACACGGCACAGCATCCGGGCTTGACACCCGCCACCCCCGCAACCTAGCATCAACCGGCCTTTATATAAGGGCTCACTTCCGGGGCGCTGGCCGCCTCGAGAGAGGTACGCGGAGACCCGCCGAACGGCAACCCGGACGGGCCCGCACGATAGACAAGAGGCCGCGCACCTTGCCCTCCCCAGCGCACATCAGGACCACCGTCGCAACGATCATCGACCAGCCGGACGACTTGCGGGAGTTGCGCGTCTTCCACAAGGCGCTCGCCGACGTGAACCGCCTGCGCATCGTCCGAAAGCTCGCCGGGGGGCCGGCAACCGTGGGCGAGCTGATCGACACCGTCGGTCTGAGCCAGCCCCTGGTGAGCTGGCACATCTCGCGCCTCAAGGCGGCCGGCGTCGTGGAAACCAGGCGAACAGGCCGCGAGGTCTTCTGCCAGCTCCGACCCAACGTCTTCGACGAAGTGGCCGAACGGCAGCGCACACTGCTCGGCGTGCCGGTCCAGCCCGCACAACCCGCTCAACCGGCCGAGCCCCCCACGCGGGTGGAGGCGCACTGAGCCGTGGGCGACCAGTCGTTCGTCTCGCAGAAGACGCGGGCCCGCGTTCGCGGCGCGATCACGCCCATCGCCCTCGGCGCCGGTAGGATCGGCCTCACGCCGAACGCCCTGACGGTCATCGGCTTCCTCATCTCTGGCGTGGCCGCCGCGACCGCCGCAGCCCAGCTGTGGATCCCGGCCGCCGTCCTGGTCATCTTCGGCGGCTCGTTCGACATGCTGGACGGCGGGCTTGCACGCGCCCAGAACCGCGTGACCCGCTTCGGGGCCTTCCTCGACTCGACCCTGGACCGCTGGGGTGAGGGGGTCGTCTACATAGGCATCGTCGCCGGGGCTTCGGCCGCCGGCTTCGTCACGGGGGCGATCCTGGCCGCCGCCGCGGCCGTCTGCAGCTTCCAGGTCAGCTATACCCGGGCCAAGGCGGAGAGCCTCAAGCTGCACGGCGAGGTGGGCATCGCGCCCCGCGCCGAGCGGCTCGTCCTCCTGACCATCGGCCTCGTCGCGGCCGGCCTCGACGGGGGCGTCGTCGCGGGTGCGAGAGGCCAGCTCTGGCTGGCGCTCGGCCTCGGTATCATCGCCGCCACCGCCAGCATCACCGCGGTCCAGCGAACCTGGCACGTCCACACTCAGCTGCGCAAAGAGGAGCAAGGAGCACAGTGAGCGTCAACACCAGCGGCGACGCCGCGACCGCCAGGGTCGAGGCCAGGTGACACAGGAACGTCTGGCCGTCGGCGCTGAGGTCGGCGACGGCGTCGGTCCTGCCGGGGCCGCCACCTCCACCCGTGCCGGCGACACCTCCGATCTTCCCACCGGGGCGGGGTCGGTTCGATCTCGCCCCGCGCAGCCCGGCAAGGCCGGGCCCCGACCAGAGAACGGCGCGGCCACGAAGAAGTTCGAGGCGCCCCACCGCCTGGAGAAGGAGACTTTCCTCACCCACGTCGCGGGCGTCACGCTGCTGAGCTTCTGGCGGACCTCGTCCTGGGTCATCGGCCACCTCCCCGCCGGCCCGACGTATCGCGTCGGCGGCTGGGTGGCGATGATCGGCTACGCAGCGAGTCCCCAGCGCCGTCGCTGGCTGCGAGCCAACTTCGGGCACGTGCTCGGCGTGTCGCCCAAGGACAAGGCCGCCGGCCGCCTCGCTCGCGCCGCCTACCGCAACTACGCCCGCTACGTCATGGAACTCATGCGCCTGCCGTGGCTCAAGCCCGACAAGGTCGATCTAATCCTCGAGGTCAAGAGCCTCGAGAAGTTCCTGGAGATCTACCGCGCATCCAAGGGCGTGGTCCTGGTGGCCGCCCATCTCGGCAACAACGAGGCGGCCGCGGCCGGCTTCGCCAAGCAGGGCCTGGAGATCAACGTCGTCGGCGACGACAGCTCGTACCGCGAGCTGTACGAGCTGTTCGAGCGCCAGCGGGAAAGCTGGGGCGTCAAGATGATCTCGTGGCGCAACCTGCGCGGCGTCTACGGCGCCCTGCGGCGCCACGAAGGCCTCGTCCTGCTGGTCGACTGGGGCTACCGAGAGGACGGCATCCCCGTCAAGATGTTCGGCGCCTGGACGACGCTCCCGGCCGGCCCCGCGATCCTGGCGGCCAAGCACGGCTCGACCATCGTGCCTTTCTCCATCAATCGACTACCGAACGGCACGTTCCGGGCGGCGGCGGACGATCCGATCCACGTCGCATCGAACTCGCCGGCCGACCTGGCCCGCGCGACGCAGGAAATCGCGACCGCCCTGGAGGGCCACATCGCCCCCGCACCGGAGCAGTGGTACATCTTCAAGCCGATCTGGCCGGAGACCGCCGCAGAGGCGGCCGCTCTCGAGGCGCGGCATGCCGCGGCCATGGCGGCCGAAGCGACGGAGAACGGCACTCGAGGCGGCGGCGCCGGTCCCGCCGAGGACGCCGACGCTTCCGAAGGCAGGGCCGGCAAGCCACGGGGGCACAAGGGTAGATGAACATCGAGGCGCCCCCGTCGACCGCGCCTGCGCCCGCCCACCCGGCCGATCCCGCGCCAGAGACCGCCACGCCGGGCTCGCCGGCCGGCTCCGGAGCCGCCTCCCGGTCGGGCCCGGCCACGCACCGCGGCCTGCGCCGGCGCGTGGCCGACCGGGCGGTCGCCACCCTCGTGATCGGCGCCATGGAGCTGATTCGGCGCATGCCGGACGCCCCGCTGTGGTGGCTCGGCAACGCTGCGGGCAACATCGAGTACCGGGCCGCCCGCAGCCGCCGCGACGAAGCGCGCCGCAACCTGCGCCGCGTGGCGGAGTGGATGGCCGCGCACGGCGTGGGGGACGAGAAGTACCATCGCGCGGCCACGGACCCACGCGCCCTCGAGGCGATCGTCCGATCGGCCTTCCGCCATCATGCCCACTACTACATCGAGCTGGCGCGGGCGCCCCGCTTCGACGTCCACTACCTGGAGAAGCGGCTCGTCATCGAGACGCCGGACGAAGTCGAAGCGGCCCTCGCCGAGCGCAAGGCGCTGATTCTCGTGGGTCTCCATTTCGGCACGATCGAGCTGCCCGGGTTCCTCGCCCTTCATCGCCTGGGCCAGGTCGTCGCCCCGATGGAATCGCTTCGCAATGAGCGCATCCAGGCCTACATGAAGAGGACTCGGGGCGTCATCGGCGTCCGCATCCTGACCATCGAAGAGGCAGGCCCCGAGCTGCTGGCGGTCCTTCGCCGCAACGAGCCGATCGGGATCATCGCCGACCGCGATCTGACCGGCAGCGGGCTCGCGGTCGAGCTCTTTGGCGCGAAGACGAAGATTCCGGCAGGACCGGCCCTGCTGGCCACCGAGACGGGCGCGCCGGCCTACGTTTCGGGCGTGTGGCGGGTGGGCCCGGGACGCTATCGTGGCGTCCTCTGGCCGGTTCCGACACCCGGGGGGTTGAGCCGGCGGGAGCGGAGCCGGTCGATGGTTCTGGAAGAGGCGCGGCTGTTCGAGCGCGTGATAGCCGCCGCGCCAGAGCAGTGGCTGGCAGTCTTTCACCCCATCTGGCCCGATCTGCGGCGGGCGCGAGAGACCGACACGGGAGAAGCCCGGTGAACCTGGCCGACGGATCGCCCCAGGGCTCGCTCGATAGACCCTGCCCGGACGCGCGCGCCGGCAAGGCCGACGTGCACATCCATTCCATCGCGTCCGATGGCACCGCCTCGGCTGCCCAGATCCTTGACTACGCCGAGAACCACACGGATCTGGACCTGATAGCCATCGCCGACCACGAGCGAATTGAGGCCGCGATCGAATGCCAGCGCCTGGCCCGAGAGCGCGGCACTCGCGTCCAGGTCGTCGTCGCCGAGGAGGTGACGACCCGCAGCGGGCATATCCTCGGCGTCTTCCTGCAGGCTCGCCTGAAGCGCGGCCAGCTTCTCGAGACGACGGTCGCGGAGATCCACGAGCAGGGCGGCCTGGCGATCGTGCCTCATCCCTTCTCCGCGTTCACCCTGGGGCTGCGCAAGCACGCCATCATGCGCGTCCACCTTTCGAAGGATCCGCTCGTCTACTGGGACGCCCTGGAGGGCTACAACCCCTCGACCGCGGGGCGATACGGACGCGCCGCCACCGCCCGCATCGCCGCGGAGCTGGGGCTGCCGCTGGTAGGCAACAGCGATGCCCATACCCTCGACACGATCGGCGACGGCCACACGCTCTTCCCCGGCAGCACCGCGGAGGATTACCGCGCGGCGGTCCTGGCCGGGACGACGGATGGCAGCTGCATCACCTGGGGCCCGGCGCGCGAGGTCATGATCTACGGCCGCCAGGTCCGAAAGCAGGCCCACGACGTCTCGCGCTGGGGCCGGCGGAACCTGCTGCGCGACGATGCGCCGCGCGACCTGGGCGTCCCGGCCGATCAGCTCGAGTTGCAGCGCGAACGAGAGCGGCGCTATCTCCTGGAGCGCGAGGCGCGCCAGCTGGCCGAACGCCCGACCGCCGGAACGACCGGCCGCGAGACTGAGCGCGGCCTGGCTCGCCGCCTGCATGCCCTTCGCCAGAGCCGCGCCCGATCCAGTGCCGCCGCGCGCCGCCACGAGGTCGAGGAGCCGCCCGCATGAAGATCGGGCTCGTGACTCCCTACGTCTACCCGATTCCCGGCGGAGTCAACGAGCACGTCCGCTTCCTGTACGAGAACCTCCGCCTGCGCGGCCACGACGTCCGAATCATCACCAGCAGCCACGGCCTGCAGCGCTCCTCCGAAGGCGACGTGATCCGCATCGGCAAGGGCTTCAGCATGCCGAGCAACGGCTCTGTGGGCACGATCACGGTTTCGCCGCGCTACGTCTCCCAGGTGAAGCGCGTGCTGGAGCAGGAGCGCTTCGACCTGCTTCATTTCCACGAGCCGTTCGTGCCGTTCCTCTCGCTGGTCGTGCTGCGCCAGTCGACCAGCGTCAACATAGCCACTTTCCACGCCTACGCCGGGTTCTCGCCGGCGATGGAGCTCGGCAGCAAGACGCTGAAAGGCTACGCCGCGCGGCTGCACGGCCGCATCGCGGTCAGCGCCGCGGCCCGCCACTTCGTGGATCGCTTCTTCCCGGGCGACTACAAGGTCATCCCCAACGGCGTGAACACGGGCCGCTTCCGGCGCGCTGTGCCGATCGCCCGCTGGCAGGACGGGACGCCGAACGTGCTCTTCGTCGGCCGCCTCGAGGACCGCAAGGGCCTGCCGCATCTGCTCAAGGCTTTCCGGCTGATCCGCAAGAGCGGCCTGGAGGCGCGCCTGCTCGTGGTCGGGTCGGGGCCGCAGGAGCGGGAGGCACGGCGTTACGTCATGACTCGCGGCCTCCAGAACGTGGAATTCCTGGGGCGGGTGAGCGACGACGAGAAGGCGCAGCTGTTCAGGACGGCAGACGTGTTCGTCTCTCCGGCCACGGGCCGCGAGTCGTTCGGGATCGTTCTGCTCGAGGCCATGGCCGCCGGCGCCCCGATCGTCTGCAGCGACATCCACGGCTACAAGGGCGTGGTGCAGCGCGGCCGCCAGGCCATCCTGGTGCCGCCCCGCGACTCCAAGGCGCTGGCTGCGGGAATCACCGAGCTGCTCACGGATCGGGAGCTGCGAGCCCGCCTCGGCGCGAGCGGCCAGGCCCGGGCCGAGCAATTCAGCTGGGAGCGCGTCACGGCCAAGGTCGAGGAGTACTACGGTTTCGTCATCCGCCGGCTCGCCGCCCAGGACCAGCTGCCGGCCGGGTTCGCGGCCGAGATCCCGCTCCCACCCCGGCCGGGAGCTCCTGAGGACTGAGCCGGCCGGCCTCCCGAGTCGGCTCCGGCCTCCTGGGAGACTCCCATGAGTCCCCGGCCGCCTCAGGATGTAGGAGCCTCGTCTGGCGCGTCCGCGGGTTCGGCTGCCGCTCCGGCTGCCGCTCCGTCCGCCGGTTCGCCGGCGGAGTGGCCGGCGCCGCCATCCTCCGCGCCCGGACCGGCGAGCAGCCGCTGGTGGCGGCGGTAGCCGGCGACGACGCGCTGGCCCCAGGCCACGTATCCGGCCATCAGCGCCACGCCCAGAGCCGCAACCGAGACTATGAGCGCGGCGCCGCCGATGAGCTGCACGGTCTGCGACGCCTGCAGGTTGTCGGCGAACTGGAAGCCGTAGAACCAGGTCGGCAGGATGGCGTCGTAGACGTTGAGCAGCAGGTTCGGCATGGGCAGGGCCGACAGGTCCGGATAGAGCAGGGCGAACGCCACCACGGCGAAGATGCAGATCCCCAGAACCAGCCGGCGCGAATCCCGGGCGGTGATGGCGAGAATGCCCAGGCACACGCCCAACACCGCCATGACCAGCGCCAGCAGGTCGGGCGGCAGGGCGGCCTGGAAGATCACGTCGCGCGGACCGTTGGCGCCGAGCCAGAGGATCAAGGCTCCGGCCACGGCCACAGGGAAGACCAGCTGGATGATCCAGCTTCGATCTTCATCGTTCTGCTCGGGCGATCGGCGCTCGAGGCGGATCAGCGTCAGGGCGAGCACGGCCAGTGCGCCCAGGAGGACCAGCGCTATCAGGAAGATGCGCGCCTCGACCGTGAGCGTGCCCGTGACCGAACCGCAGGCCGTGTTCCCGAAGTAGTTCGTCACATCGACGCGGGCGAGGGTACAGAGCGGGTACTTCGCGATCCACAGGACAGCCGGAACCATCGCCGCCCCGACGGCGGCGGCGCGAGCCAGAAGCCACGTTCGCCGCGACGGCCCATGCCACAGTTCGGCCAGGAAGTACGCCAGGCCTAACAGGAAGAACGGCAGGGCCGTGTAGAAGTGGTACTGGAACGCGGCCCGGTCGATGCGGGCCCACGACAGCCATTGCCAGAGGAACGCCATGGCTATGAGGGCCAGCCCCAGGCTGCGCCGTTTGAAGGCCTGCCAGCAGACGAAGGCCATGCCCGGGATGGCCAGCCACCACAGCACCGGGTTGCCGCCGTCGTGGATCCACGAACCGATGTCCGGGCCGTAGCTGACACTCTCGAACCAGACCGGCTTCAGATCCAGTGGCCAGGCCCACCACGGCGAGCTGGCGGCATGCTGAGCGCGCAGATCGTTGTGGTACGCGTACATCTGCTCGGTCAGCTGCATCAGCGTCTGGCCGGTGTGGCCCGGCGGCCAGGCGTTCGTGCAGTAGGTGTTCGCATCGGTCGTCACCGTGTTCCAGCACATCAGGATGGGCAACGGGCCGCTATCCGCCGTCTCCTGATGCCACGGCACCGCCCACGGGATGTACAGGGCGACGTAAACGACCAGCGGCAGGATCAGCAGGCTGGCGACCATCCACGCCGCCGGCAGTCCGAAGCCTGAACCGAGGCGCAGCCAACCCTCCGGCGCCGGCGCGGGCGGTTCGGCGAAGGACGCGGGATCGTCCGGGCTGGGCGGGACGGCCAGCGGCCCGAAGCCCTTCTTGCCGACGAGCCAGAAGCCGAACGCGATGACGGGGGCGAGGACGAGGCCGCCCGCGATGCCGCGCGAGGCTACGTAGAACAGGATGCCCTGCAGGGGGACGAAGTCGAGGATGCCCACTATCAGCCAGCCGAGACCGGCCACGACGCCGATCCCGAGCGGAGCGACGACCGCGAACCAGAACTCCTGCTTGGTCCAGGCGATCGGGTGGTAGGCGTTCACGGCGGCCGCGACCGCGGTCGCCATGAGCATGATCAAGAAGAACGTGTAGTCCGGGCCGCCGTTCTGGTCGGGCGAGGGGTAGTACCTCATCGCCCAGTAGAAGATCGGCAGGCTGATCAGGGCCCCGACCGCCACGAAGAGCACCCTGTCGGGCGTCGTCCGGGCCCGCACCATGGCGTACCACACGCCGCCCACCAGGACCGCCAGGCCCAGGCCGAGAGTGAGCAGGAGAGCGGCGACGTTCCCGGTTCCGGGCAGGGTCTGCATCTCCGCGATCGCGTTCCAGCCCAGGATTCCCGTCCCGGCGACCAGACCCATGATGGTCAGGAGCCGTCCCAGCGCCGATCGGATGAAGATCAGGATGCCGATGCTCGCGATGGCGTACAGGGCCACCCACTTGGACGCCAGGGCCAGGCCCAGCACAAGCCCCACCAGTGGCATTCCGATCCAGAAGGTCAACCACGACCGGCGATCGTTCTTCGCGCCGAGCCAGATGTACGCGAATATGAGATAGGCCAGTAACAGGAAGCCGCCGACATACGTGTCGTTCATGGCGATGCGCGACTGGGCGAAGAACATCCCGTCCACGCAGGAGAAGAGGGCCACGAGCACGCCGACCGAGCGGCGGCGGAAGAGGAGCCGCGCCAGCAGGTAGAGGCAGACCGCCATCAACGCCCCGAACAGGACCCCGACGATCCGCCAGGCGAAGGCGAACTGGCCGATGTCGACCTGGGCCATGTCGCCGTTGGACGCGACGGCAAGCAGATCCTGGCGGTCGGTGTTGGGCTGGTCCGGCGTCGAGTCCGCCCCGATCGCGACTGGATCGAACGGCAGCTTCGCGTCCGAGAACACGGCGTTGCCGTTGCTCTCGATCGCGTAGACCGTCCAGCCCGAGCCGTCGGGGGTCTGGCCGAGAGCCTGCGTGATCTGAGTCGCGCTGTCGAAGACGACCTTGGTGACCGGCCCGGGCATCACGCTGAGCTCCTGATCGGGGTCCGCTGAGATGGTCGCGTCGCCCGAGTCGTTCACGTCGATCAGCAGGATCGAGGAGCCCACCGCGACATACCACTCCTGTGTAGTGGCGTTCCGCATCGTGGAGTCGATCGCGATCGAGGTCGCCGGGTGGTCGCGGATGGCGATGCCGGGCAGCTGGCCGTCGGCGATGAATTGCTGCAGCGAGCTGATCTCGCCCGGCGTGAGGGTCCCGAGGTCGATCGGCTGTTCGACTGCGGAGCCGGCCGCCGCGTTCAGCTCCGTCTCGACCTGCGACGGATCCTCACCAACCGTGGAGGCGATCGTCTGGGCTTCCGCGGACACGTCCATGGACTGGCTGGCCGTCGGCGTCCGAACGACCGATGCCGTGTTGATCGTCGAGGTCACGGCGAGAGTCCGCACGTCCATGATGCCGACGCCGTCGCCGTACGCGACCACCACCTCCGGATCATCCGACCTGATGGCGATGCCCGGTAGCTGGCTGGCGTCGATGAGCGTCTGGAGGGCGCTGATCTGGTCGTCCGAGAGAATGCCCAGGTCGATGACGGTGTCCAGCCCGGAGTTCGCCGGCGAGCTCAACGCCGCCTCGACATCTTCCGCCGTCATGCCCACCGCCGAGGCGATGGCCTTGGCTTCCGCCGACAGGCTGGCCGCCGGGATCGAGGTCGGGGTCCGCACCACCGCGGTCGTGGTTGAGCTGAGCGGGGCGAAATCGGCGGCGCCATCCAGCGTTTCGCGGGCCAGGATCTTGCCCGTGCCATCGGTCGATACGATCGTTCCGGTGGCGTCGACGGCCAGGATCAGCGGCGGCGAGTCGGCGTAGATCTTGACGATCGGAAAGCCCGTCTGGGTCGAGAGCTCGGTCGGCGGTGTGGGCGCGCTCGCCGCGCCGAGGCGGACATCGTCGAGCTGGAACATGTCGATCCGCCAGATCCGGCCGTCCGATGTCCCGACGTACAGGTCGCCCGTGTCGGCGGCGATGGACAACGCGGATGCTCCGGGGATCTGGTATGTCGCCTCGACCGCTCGCGTCTGGAGGTCGTAGGCGATCACCTCCGTGCCCGTGGCAACGTAGAGGCGATCGCCCAGGCGCGCGTCGGGGTTGGAGCGGGGGTCGGTCGGGGAGCCCGAGTCGTCAGGCAGGATCCTCGGCTCGACGACCGCGTCTTTCACCGGCACGTCGAGGTTGCTCGTGGCCGTGACCTTGTCGTCTGAGAAGAGGACCAGTCCGCCGGCGATGGCGTACTTGGCCAGCATCGGGTGAGTCCACTCGTAGATGTCGTGGCGGATGCCATACCGCCAGTCCTGCAGGAACTCAGTGGCGGTGCGGGCGTGGTAGACCTCGTCGAAGTACATCTGGTCCGGCTCGTCGAGGCGATAGACACGCATCGAGAGAATCACGATGACCAGGGCCACGACGACCCAGAGGTCGAGCTTGTCGAAGCGGCCCTTGGGCTCGGTCGCAAGAGAAGCCGAGCGATCCGGCATCGTCGACGAGCGGCTCAGCCATCGCCAGGCCGACATCACGAAGCCAGGCACGAATTCGGGCTCCTCGCCCGCTGGCTCGTCGTAGCCCTCGTAGTCGTCGTAGACGGCCATCTCGCCGCCGGAGGCCCCTTCGCCGGAGGGCGCGCCCGAAGCCGGCGTCCCGCCGCCCGCTGGGGCCTCGGCGGCCCATTTCATTTCGGGCTCAGGGCGAGAGTCAGGCCGAGAGTCGGGCCGGAACTGGGCCCGGCGGGCCGCTCCTTCCGACGCCCACCCCGGCCCCGCGAGGGCCTGCGGCCCCATGAGCGGCCCTGGCCAAAGGCGCTGCGGCCCCGGCTCGCCGCCCGCCCTTGCCAATTCCCAGGCCAGCATCCGCACGGCCCGGGTGCGCATCTGCGTCAGGGCCCACAAGAGGGCGAGGCCGGTGACGACGCCCGAAAGAGCGATCGGCCAGATCAGGCCGGCCCACTCCGCGGACTTGAGGAAGTTGCCCCAGTCGCCGAGCAACCCCGAGATCGGGCCGGCCACCCCAGGAGCGCCCTGCACGCCGGGGATGCCCTGATACTCGACCAGGACGGCCAGCAGGTTGGCGGCGTTGACCACCGCCAGCGCGGCATATGCGACGCTCCAGCGCCACGACACCGCCAGAAGGATCGCTCCAACCGCGAAGAACGGGAACAGGTAGCGCTCATGGGCTCGAGTCGGGACCACGAAGAAGGCAATGGCGAGGATCGCGAGCGCGACCGCGATCGAGAGGCGGTCGTCGCGCCAGGCCGCCCAGGCGCTCACCCCGACCATGATGGCCACCAGGAAGCCGTCGCCGACGATCCAGGCGGGAAGACCGCCGATGGGCTGGCCGGCGAGGAGGAACAGGATCGCGACCACCGCGACCGTGCAACCGATCGCCACCGCACGCAGCTCGGACGGCAGCGAGAATGGGGGCTTGCCGGGTGCCGACGCCGTCCAGGGCTCCGATTCGAGTGGAGCGGCTGCAGGCGCGGCGCCGGCGCCCCCCTCCGACGGCCCGGGAGCCTCTGCCCGATCCGTCGCCCCGGCGTGGGTCCAGGCGACGGCGGCGACGGCGACCAGCACGAGGATAGCGACCGCCATCACGACAAGGACGCGGGCCGAGAACGGCCCGACGCTGAAGTACGGCTGGGCGGCGCCGTTGTCGTACACGAGGGCGTCGTGGATCCAGCCCAGGCTCTGGTCCATGGCGCCGCCGGTTCCGTAGCCCACCAGCGCCCAGGGGTTGTAGGCGTTGAGCGTCAGGTACGGGTACTCGCCGAAAGTGTCGATGATGTGGTTGGCGATCGATCCGAAGGCCATCGCCGCGAAGCCCATGACGGTGGCCGCAGCGGCGGCGGCCGCGGCGAGTTCGCGGTTCGCGGCTGAGACCAGCTCGGACCGCATGACCAGCAGATAGACGCCCAGGCCGGCGATCAGTCCCGCGGGTAACGTCAGAAGGCCTTGAGGCGTGGCCAGCCGCCCGGCAAGTCCGACGAAGTCGAGGCCCGTGAATGGCAGGCAGACCAGGGCGCCGGCGGCCAATCCCGACGCGATGGACGTCAGCACTCGCCCGGGATCGGGCCGGCCCTCGCGCGGCGCCAGCGAGCGCCGGAGGATGACGAAGCCGACGAGAACACCGAGGATGCCGAGCTGGATCTTCGTCAGCGCCGCAACCACGGCCAGGGCCGCGGCGAGCTCACGGCGATCCCGCAGGAGCTCGCGCAGGCCCAGGAGCATGAAGAGCGAGCCGACCACATCCGCCTGGCCCCAGATCGCGCTGTTGAACCAGGTGATGGGGTTGAACAGCACGATCGCGGCCGCGCAGACGGCCCGCCGTCGAGACGCACCCAGCTCCTGCGTCATGACGAAGACGACCCAGGCAAGAGCCAGGTCCGTGAAGATCGGGATCAGCTTGATCGATTGGTCATCGATGCCGCCGAACGGCGAGAAGATCAGGCCCTGGACCCACAGGAAGATCAGGTAGACGGGTGGGTAGTCCAGAAAGCCGGCTCTGTCGTAGAACCCGATGGGTCCCTGCGCTACGAGCTGGCTGCTCCAACCCCGAAACGAACCGAGGTCGGAAGGGAAACCCGACCCCGGAACCAAAACGTATGCGATGATGAGTCGGAGGGCCAGACCCAGGAGGAGAAGGACGACGATGGCGAGAACAGAGGTATGGACACCACTCGTTCCCGCCGGCGCGTTCCCCCGCGGGCTGGCCTCTCGCGTGCTCGGGCCTGCCAACCGAAACGGCCTCCTGGACGAGCGCTGAGGTGGAGGGGAGTATAACCCAGGCCACGCCTGGGGACGGCGGATCGGCCACTCCCGCCGCCGAGCCGGCGGGCGGAGCGCCCGGCGGCGCCTCCGACGCCCGGGACGAGAAGGTGCGCCCTGCGCCCTTCCTCTGGGGCATCGCCCTCGTCGTCCTGTGCCTGATCGTGTTCGTCTTCACGAACCCGAACCGCGAGAACCCGTACATCCACTTCGTCTGGCAGGCTCAGGCCTGGCTCGACGGGCAGACCTCGATCGCGACCCACGTTCAGCCGTCGGCGACCTCGCCGGGCAATTCCTGGTATCAGGACTTCCAGCCGATCCTCGACGCCAGCGGCAACGACACCAACCGCGGCAACCTTCCATTCCCGCCGCTCCCGGCACTGGTCCTGCTGCCGTTCGTCGCCGTGTGGCACCTGTTCACCAACGAGCAGCTCCTAGCCACGATCTTCGCCGCGCTGGACGTTGGGATTGCCTATTGGGTCCTGGGCTACCTGCCGATCCGACAGGAGGTGCGCCGTCTGACCGTGTTGTTCCTCGGCCTGGGCACGGTCCTCTGGTACGCGGCCGCCATCGGCAGCACCTGGTTCTGGGCCCACATCGTCGCCATCGGCTGCCTGCTGGCGGCGATCGGATTCGCGTTATCGGCCGACCGCGGCGCCGCCGAGCCGCGGCCCCTCGCAGATGAGATCGCCGCGGCTCGGCCTGCGGCGTGGCCCGGCCGCTGGCGATCGGCGGCGGCAGTCGTCGTCCTGGGCGTGCTCGGCGAGCTGCTATTCCAGCTGGCCGGGGCCGGCACGGCAACGGCCACGGTCGCCGGCGTGGGCGTGCTCCTGGCGATCGGGGCCGCCATCCTGGCCCTCGCCGTGTCCGGCGGGCGCGGTGTTCTGGTGCCGCTCGTCGCCGTCGTCGCCGTCGTCGGCGGCGTACCGGCGGCCCTCGTCCTCGGAGCCGGGAACCCGCAGGCGCTGGCGGCGTTGGACGCCGCGGTCCTGGTGCTGGTCGTCGTGCTGTTGATCGTGGCCCGCGTTCGACCCGAGTCGACGGAGCGGGCGGTGACCGCCTTCTGGGATGCCCTGGAGAGGCCGGATACTCGCCAGCTGGCCGCCGGGCTGCTGTTCGGCCTCGCCTGCACCGCGCGGCTGACGATCGTCTTCGGCTTCCCGTTCCTGCTCCTGGTGGGCGGCGGCGGCACCTGGTTGCGGCGCGGCCTGCTGGCCGGTGCCGGAGCGGCGGTCCCGCTCGTGGCGCTGCTCGTCTACACGTACGCGCAGACGGGGCACCTGTTCAACCCCGTATACGACTACCTGTATCAGCAAGAGCTCGGGTACACGTTTCTCAACTACAACGCGAACTGGTCGATCGAGGACCTGCGCTACGTGCCGCAGAACCTGATGATCATGCTGTTCAACACGCCCCTGATCATGCCCAACCAGTATCCCTGGTCGTCAGATCTGCTCTGCCAGGGCGGGGCCGCGCGCGGGTTGTTCGACAAGTCCTGCCCGATCGCGGTCCCGAACTGGGTCGGCAACAGCGTCATCCTGACCAGTCCGGCCTACCTGCTCGCCCCGCTGGCCTTCATCCCGGCCCTGTGGCGCAAGCTCGACCGCGTGACGGTGGGCGCCGCCATCGCCGTCGCGGCGATTGCGTTCGTCAACCTCATGCACTTCAGCCAGGGCTGGGTTCAGTTCGGCTACCGTTTCAGCAACGACTTCGCGCCGTTCGCCATCCTGCTGGTCGCGCTCGGTGCGAACCGCCTCGGCCGCTACTGGTGGGTGCTCCTGCCGTTCGTAGCCGCTTCGATCGCCATCAACCTGTGGGGCACCGTCTGGGGAGTGATGCTTGGCTGGTGAAGATCCGCATCGAATCGATGGCTCGCCGGAGGTGACTCAACCCTCCAGCCGAACCGAGACGATCCGGCTTCGCGTCGAGCGGGCCGGCCTAAATCGCGATCTGGCGGCGGCCGCTCTGGCGCCGCTCGTCGCGGCCGCGGCGACGCTTGCGCTCGTCATTCCGACTCTCGCCCCGGGCGTCCTCTCCTGGGACACCGCCGAGTTCCAGGCCGTTGCGCCGGTGCTCGGCACCGCCCATCCCACCGGCTACCCGGCTTACGTGATCCTGGGCTTCCTCGCCTCGCACCTGCTGCCCTTCGGCGACCCGGCCTATCGGATGAACCTGCTCCAGGCCATCCTGGCGGCCGGAGCCGTGGCCGGCACCGTGGCCGTGGTCCAGTACCTGACGGGGATGCGCTGGGTGGCCCTGGCCACCGGGCTCCTGCTCCTGATCATGCCCACCTGGTCGCCCACCTCGGTCAGCTTCCCGGACGGCACCCAGTTCACGACGAGTCCGTTCTTCTGGCGCCTCTCCACTCACGCCGACCCGCACATGTTCCATCTCGCGCTGGTGGCGCTGATCTTCCTGCTGCTGCTCGTCTGGGAGAGACGGCGGACTGACCGCTACCCCGAGAAGCGCCGCCGATCGGACCGCTGGCTGGTGGCCGCGGCGTTCGTCTACGGCGTGGCCGTCGCCAACCATTCTCTGGCCCTGCTGCTGCCGCCGGCGATAGGCCTGTTCGTTCTCACCGTGGCGCCGCGGATCGTCCTCGAGTGGCGCCTCATCCTCAAGTGCGCGGCCGTCCTGGGCGTGACCGTAGTCGTGCTGTTCCTGGAGCTGCCGATCCGCGCGGCCATGAACGCGCCACTGGTTTACGGCCATCCGGACACGTGGAGCGGCTTCCAGTACGTCGTCCTGGCCGAGCAGTTCCGAGGCAGCCTCTCGGATCCGCTGGGCGATCTCGGGGTCAAGTACGCGGCGGTGATGAATCTCCTCTCGAGCTGGCTGGGGCCGCTTGCATTCCTGGCCGCGATCGGATTGGGGACGAGCCTGGTGCGACGGCCACGCTACGTCCTGCTGAGCGGACTCGCGGCGGTGGCAACCGCGGGTTTCTCGGCCGCGTACGCGAACGCGGACATCGAGCGGTACTACCTGGTGCCTCTCTTCGTGGCCTTCACTTTCGTGGGCCTGGGGCTGGCCGACGCCTTGTCCCTGGGCGTGTGGCTGATCGGCTCGGCCGGGCAGAGGGTCGTGGGGCGCGCGGCTCCGGCAGCCGTGCCAGAGGAAGGCCCCTCCGCCGCCTCCGACGTCGCACCGCCGGACGCCTCGGCCGCACCGGAGGCCGCAACCGAGGTTGCCGTCGGCGGGCCTACCCGAAACAATGACCGCCGGAACGGGCAGGCATTGCTGCTGGTCGAGATCGTCGCGGCCATCGTCCTCGTCGCGGCCGGCATGACAATAGTCCCCGCGCGCCAGATGGTGCCCAGCAACAACCAGGGCGCAGTGAGTGAAACCGACCAGACCGGCCCCGGAATCTGGATGCGAGCCGTGCTCGCCCCGCCCGATCAGGGCGGTCTCCCGGCGAACTCGGTGATCGTGAGCTGGTGGAGCGACTCGACGACCCTCTGGTATGGCCAGAAGGTCGAAGGCCTGCGCCCGGACATCTTCATAGTCGATGACCGCACTCGCCTGGACGACAATCTCGGCGACGTGTGGGATGTCGTCGACCGTTATCTCGGCCAGCGACCGGTCTTCCTCGATCGTCTGGAAGGTGGCGTCGACGGGATGGACGCCTTGAGCCAGATGTACAACTTGCAGGAATTCCCGCTGACCAACGGGGGCTCGATCGCCGAGGTCATCAGCAAGAAGGTCACGCCGTGAGCGCAGCCGAAGAAACGCACAAGTCCGGCCCGACGGCCCCCGCCCCGGCCCCCGCCCCGGCCCCGGCCCCCGCCCCCGCCCCCGCCCCGGCCCCGGCCCCGGCCCCCGCCCCCGCCCCCGCCCCGAAGGTCGCCGAGCTGTCGCTCTTCTTCCCCGCCCACAACGAGGAGGCGAACCTCGAGGCCCTCGTCGACGAGGCGCTGGCGACGCTGCCCTCACTGGCGACCAGGTTCGAGGTGATCGCGGTCGACGACGGCTCGAAGGACCGGACGCCTGCCATCGCCGACGACCTGGCGAAGCGCCATCCGGACGTCTTCCGCGTGGTCCACCACCCGATCAACCTCGGCTACGGGGCCGCGCTTCGATCCGGCTTCCGAGCAGCCCGCTACGACCTGATCGCCTTCATCGACGGCGACCGCCAGTTCAAAGTCATCGACGTCGGCCGCTTGACGGCTCGGATAGTCGCGTCCGATTCTCCGGATGTCGTCGTGGGCTTCCGTCTCCACCGCGCCGACCCACCGATCCGGCGCTGGTACGCCCGCGTCTACCGCTTCTCGAACCGCGTCTTCTTCGGTGTCCGCGTCCACGACATCGACTGCGCCTGCAAGCTCTTCAAACGCGCGGCCCTGGAGCCCATCAGAGTGGCCTCGGGCGGCGCCTTCTTCACCGCCGAACTCCTGATCAAGCTGCGCTTCGAAGGCCGCCGCGTCGCCGAGGTAGGCGTGCCGCACTATCCGCGGACGGCCGGCTCGCCCACCGGCGCGAAGCCGAGAGTGGTCTTGCGGGCAGTCCGCGACTTCTGGTCGCTGCGCATCCGCCTATGGCTGGGCCGGTCGAAGGGCATGCGCCGCGGCGAGGCGATGCTCGGCTAGAGACGGCCGACCGGGCCGGCTGCTGCGTGCAGCGGGCGCCCCCGAGGGCTACTCCGTCGTTCCGGGACCCTCGCGGTGGCCCTCTTCGAGATCCACGTCCAGCGAGTTGACGAACTCGCGGAAGACTTCGAGCTTCTCGTCGACGTGTGCCTCCGGCTCGACGCCGGCCTTGTCCAGGACCGCCTCGGAGGCGAAGATCCGGACTCCGGTCCGAACCGCCAGTGCAAGCGAATCCGACGGTCGGGCATCCACCTCGAAGGTCTGGCCGTCCAGCTCGACTTCGAGCGTGGCGTGGTACGTCTCCTCGGCCAGGCTGGAGATGATCACCCGCCGAAGCTTCGCCCCAAGCGCGGTCAAGGTGGATACGAACAGGTCGTGCGTGAGCGGTCGCTCGGGAGTCACGCCCTGCAGGCGCGTGGCGATGGCATTGGCCTCCCACGGGCCGATCCAGATCGGAAGATAACGGTCCCGCTCCGTCTCCTTGAGGAGAACGACGTGCTGGCTGGAGAGCATGTGGACCCGGACGCTCTCGACGACGACCTCGACCAGCGAGTCTGCCATGGCCGGATTATCCCACTACCCGTTCGCCCTCGCGCCGGGCCCCTGGCTCCGCCCGCGAACCGGCCGGGCCGCTCAGGGCTTCTTGGTGGCCTTGGGCTTGGCCGTCGGCAGGGGCGTCGGGGAGGGGCTGGCGCTCGGCGACGGCGTCGGGGAGGGGCTCGGCGAGGCGCTGACCGCCGACCCGGTCCCAAGCGGAGCACTCAGGAGGTTACCGCTCTCGATCCAGTAGAGCGTCGGATTCGAACCGTTCGGACCGGTCTCGACGAACATCGCCTGCAGAGCGGAAAAGTACGGCGACGTGGCCGGCAGGACGAACTCCTGCACGTACGTCCCGTTGATCTTCGTGACCGATACGATCCGCCGGCCGACGCCGTCGTAGGAGTAGAGGTTGCCCTGGTCGGGGTTGTCGTTGTCGGCGGAGATCCTCGTGTAGAAGGGCGCCGAGGGTCGTATGACGGTGTCGCCCGGCGGGTCGGCCGTCCAGTTCTTGATCTCCTCGCCGGAGTCGAACCGCCTGATCACCCCGTCATCGGCCAGATAGACGCTGCCATCGATGTACATGTCGTCGACCTGGGACACGTTCAGGTTCTGGCCGGTCAGGTAGTTAGCTTCGGACTGGGCGTAGTAGCCGGTTCCGTCGCTCGACTCCGGATACTTCAGGACCTGCCCAGCCGACGGAACCACCACGTAAAGGGAGTATTGGCCCAGGTTGTAGTTGGTCAGGAACGTTCCGATCGCCCGGACGTTGGATCCCCACGTTCCCGAGTCCGTGACGGTGATCTCGAACAGCGTGCCCTCACCGACTCCCCCAGCCGCCGCGGGCCGCCAGCGCCACAGGTTGTTGGCCTGGTCGAGGATCAGGACGTCCTTGCCGCCCGTGGTGAGCAGGCGGGGCATGCCGAAGGTGCCGCCGCTCGCCGGTTGCTCGCCCTGGACCGCCACTGCCACTTGGGCCCGCGTCTGTAGATCGACCCGGAAGACGGTTTCGTCGGTCTGGTCGATGACGTACGCCCCGCCGTCCGGACCGAGCACGAGCCCCGTCAGCTGGTCGCTTCCGAATGAGAGGACGACCTGCGGGTGGATCACGACGACGTGGTAGAGAGTGTCGAGATCGCCGACGACGTCGCTGGTGAGTCCGGCCAAGGCGTCGGCCGAGTAGCCTTGCGCGGCGACCTGGAGGTTCCGGTACGCATCTTCGAGATACGACTTGGCGGTCGGCGGATCGCTCAGCAGGAGGTCGCGGCCACTGCCGTGGACCGCGAACCAGTCGCTCTGCGCTTGCAGGTAGGCGGCCTGGAGGCGGTTCTGCAGATCGGTGCCCATTTCGCGGCGAGTGCCGGCCAGGTACCAGAGCGAGGTTCCGACGACCGTCAGGACGAGCAGCAGGCCGACAACGGCGCTCGCGACGCGGCGCTGGCGCTCGCGCTGGACGGCGATAGGAGTGACCCGGACCCGCTGGACCGGCCGCCGCGGCATCCGGTCGAAGAGGCCGTAGACGCTGTGGCGGAGCATGCCGTCCGCCGTGCGCTGGACCTGCTTGGCCGTGTGCTGGACCGTCGACACGCTCTCGACGACCGAGTCGGCCATCGGGATCGGCGAATGATCCGGCACTCCGGCCAGCGAGTCGCTCGGCCAGACCGGCTTCAGCGGCTGGCTCTTCTGGGTGACCGGCACCTCGTCCGCCTCGAGGGCGAGCATGCCGTCACCGCCCGCCACGCCCAGGCCACCGCCGGCCAGCTGGCGATGGATCTGGTCGATCGCGACCTGCGGGTGCAGCTGGATCACCGCGTCCTGGATCGGCGCCAGGCCGATCCGGCGCGTAGCGTTGGGAGAAATGAGGATGATGCTGTCGCCGGCCAGCAAATCGCCGTGCCAGACTTCGGGGTCGGTGCCGTCCTCGCAGGGCAGCCCGCTGGCCGGGTTGGGCGCGGGCAGAGTCAGCAGCCTGGCCTCACGGACCAGGTACGCCTCGGCCGGTCCCACGGTCGCAACGTAGAGCTCGTTGCTCCTGACCACGGCCAGCGCGATTCCGATTGGGCCGCCCTCGCCCTGCTTGGCGACCAGCCGCTCCGTGACGCGAAGCTCGCGGTTCGCCGCCCTGATGGCCTTCTTGAGGCAGACGGTGATGCCGGCCGACTCGTCGTAGTAGTACTCGTGCCGGACGCGCTCGGCGACCATGTTCGTCGCAGACCGAAGCTCACCCCCACCCTCGCCCGTGACGACCAGATAGAGGTTGCCCTTCGTCCGGGTCGTCGACCCGATGCTGGGCTCCACTACCAGGACCGTGTCTGGAGAGTCGGGCGGTCGCTGCGACTCGGCCACGAGGCCGAGCTTCATTTCAAGGCGGACGGTCATGACGACTGCTAGCGGCGGATGTGAATCTGTCCGGGATCAGCAGGTGGCGATTATACGTGCCTCACCGCGACGCGAAGCTGGCGCACGGGGCTGCGCGTTGCCGAACGCAGTGCCGCCACCAGCTCCGGCGTGCGGAGCCGCAGCTCCTGGGCCACGATCGGCTCGTCGACTTCGACCGTGACTACGCCCTGCGACAGGGCCACGATCCTGCAGGCCCCGACCGCAGGCGGGATCCGCTCGGCCACGATCCTCTGCCAGGCGGTCATCGCCCCGGCAAGCTCCAACTCGTCTTCCAGGCCGAGCCGGCGGGCGGCGTCGGGCAGCAGGTCGCCCAGCCGCTCCATACCCCGACGCTCGGGCCGGCCGTTCTCGCCGCGGTCACCGCGCTGCCCGCTCAAGCTCCGCTCTCCTCGATCCGGGTACCCTCGAGGTCCGCCACCACCCGCCAGGCGCGCGCCTGCCGTCGCAGATCCGGATCCAGATCTTCCGGCACGGTGGTCGTGACCAGCGCCTGGGGCAGCTCGGCGATGCGCCGGACCAGGTGGCCGCGGCGAAGCGGATCGAGCTCGCTGAAGACGTCGTCGAGCAGGAGCAGGGGAGGGCGGCCATCGAGAACTGTGAGAAGGTCCAGTTCGGCCAGCTTGAGGGCCAGGATGGCCGTCCGTTGCTGGCCGCGCGAGGCGAACGTGGTGAGGTCGCGGCCGCCGATGCTGAAGATCAGGTCGTCGCGGTGCGGGCCCACCAGCGTGGCTCCGTTCCATGCCTCCTTCTCGGCCGTTTCGGCCAGCCGGCGGGCCAGCGCGTCCCGCGACGACTCCCCGGGGAGCAGCGGCGCGTTCGTGGCGTAGGCCAGCGCCAGCGGCTCTTCAGCAGGGGCGATCTCACGGTGAGCGGCCGCCAGAGGCGCTGTGAGCAACTCCAGGAGGCGCAGCCGCGCCGCCACTATCGCGGCGCCCGAGGCCAGGAACGGTTCGTCCCAGTAGCGCAGCTGGGCGCGGTCGGCCTCGCCGTCGCGGATCTGCCTCAGGAGGCTGTTGCGCTGGGACAGGGCCCGGGTGTACGTGGACAGGTGCGACGCGTACATCGGATCGTGCGGCGCGGCGAGCTGATCGAGCACGGCCCGCCGCAGGGTCGGCGGGCCGACGACGAGGAGCATGTCCTCGGGGGCGAAGAGAACAGTGCGAAGGTGTTCAGCAAGCGCTGCGGGGCGGCGAGGCACACCGTTCACCTGGATGCGTTTGCGGCCGCCGGCCTGGAGAGATACGTCGAGCCCGATGCCCGCCGGCAGCGGACGGTCGAGCTCGGCTGGCATCGACCCGGGTCCGGCCTCAGGCGACTCGGGCGCGATAGATTGGTCCGGAGGCCCCCCGGCGGCCGCGGCCCCCACCACTCCCTCGACGCGGAGGAAGTCGGTTCCCCACCTGATCAGCTGGGCATCGTCCCCGGTCCGGTGGGAGCGGCCCAACGCCAGCAGCACAATCGCCTCGAGCAGCGTCGTCTTCCCGGACGCGTTCGGGCCCCAGATGAGCTGCGGCCCGGGGCCCAGAGTCAGGTCCAGCGAGGCATAGCCCCGAAAATTCCGGACGGCAATCGAGCGCAGCAGCGTTGGGGGCCTGGACCGGAGTGGGACCATGCGGTCCTGAACCCGGATCCGCGGACCGCTGCTCGCATCATGCTCGGTCAGCCGGCTCATCCTCTTGGCTCCTGCCCGCCGCGCTCAGGCGTTCTTCGAGCGCGATCGCCCTGGCACTGGTGGCGGCACCGGCCCGCACTCGCCACAGCGGCCACATGCGGCGCTGGTCCGCCGGATCCGGGCTTGGAGATCTGCGACTCCTAGGAAGTCGTCTTGACGGGCATGACGACGTGCACGTAATCCGCGTCGTCGACCGGCCGGAAGACGCCGGGCGATAGAGGCCCATTCAGCTCGATCGAGAATTGCTCGGCCGGAACGTTCGACAGGACGTCGACGAGGTATTTGGCGTTGAAGGCAATCGTGGTGCCGTCACCTTCGACCTGCGCCTCGACTTCGCTGCGGTTGTCGCCGATGTCGGCCGCGGCGCTCACCGTAAGGCCCGTCGCCGCCTCCTTGCCGATGTGGAGCTTGACGATGTTCGCCGATGAGAAGGCGATGAAGCCGGCCAGTCGAACCGCCTTGAGCAGTTGGTCGCGGTCGACCGTGGCGGTCGTGGTGTGGCTCTTGGGCAACACCTGCTGGTAGTTGGGGAATTGCCCATCGATCAGGCGACTCACCAGATCGATGCCTTCGACATGGAATAGGATCTGGTTGCGGCTCGGTGACAGCACGACGTTGACAGGATCGTCGGCCTCTGACAGTACCCGGCCCAGCGCATCGAGCGAACGAGCCGGGATGACGATGCTCGTCTCTTCGACGGGGTCGAGGATAGTGATGGTCTTGACTGCGATGCGGTAGTTGTCGGCCGCCGCCAGGGTGAGTTGGGTGCCCTCGAAACGAGCCAGGACGCCGGTCAGGATCGGTCTGGCCTCGTCAGTAGCTGCGGCGAAGGTCACTTCCGTCAAAGCCTTGTGCAGGACGTTCTGAGCGATCCTGGTCGTCGGTCTGTCACCTGCGGTTGGGATCGCCGGAAACTCCTCGGCATCAATCCCCTTGACGCGAGTCTCGAACGGCCCAGCGTGGATGTACAGGGTTTCCTGGGCCTGGAGCTCGAGGTCGACTCGCTCGTTGGCCGGCAATCCGGCAACGATGTCCGCCAAGAGCCGCGCAGGAGTGGTCGTCGCTCCGGCGACCTCGATCTTGCCGGGCACCCAGTAGGTGATCCCGATCTCGAGGTTGGTGGCGGTCAGCTTGAGGCCACCATCCTCAGTTCGAAGAAGGACGTTGTTGAGGACGGGCAGGGTGCTCCGCGTCGGAACGGCGCGGCTGACGACCTGGAGACCTCGAGCCAGGTTCTCCTGCATGACCGAGAGTTTCACTTCGGCTTTACTCCCCTGACGTCGGGCATGGCGGGCCAGATCGGGTGATGGCTGACGGGCAGCGATCCTACTCCCGGTTGATTGTCCATCTATCTTCTCATCCCGTCATCACCATCATCATGGTGTGGAGGATGTGAATCTGCTGCGCGGCCACGCTCAGGTAGCCGGTGGAGGGACTGCCCGGGTAAGTGGATGGGTTACGTCGAATTGGGGATTCTCGTCAGTCGGACGGTGGATGAATCGGTCAGGCAGCCCCCGGCGATCCGCCTGGATTGGTGATTCAATCACCCCTGCGTTCGCTGCGCCCGCAGGATTTCTCCACATCGGATGGGGGTTATCCACGCAACGAGGCACCTTATCCACCGGGCGGGCCGGACCCGATCTCCAGACAGCGTACGAGCGAGACCGGGAAGGTGTCCAGCTGGCACTCCAGGGGTCCAGCTCTCTGGAGCAGTCAGCGTCGGTTGGCAGCGCGCATCGCCAGCCGCCACGCCATCGCTATGGTCGGTCTGCTGGTCGAGAAGAGAATAAGTGAGCACACGGCGCCGTAGGCGATGGTTGCCACGATTGTCGCCACGATGGCGGTGGCGGACGCCTGGCTCGACCAGTGCAGGGGCAGCCAGGCGCTGGTGCCGTTGAGGGCGGCCGTTCCTGCGAGGGTCGCGAGAAGGCCGGCGGCCAGCATCAACAGGAACCGCTTCCAGGTCAGCCGAATCATGTCCCGCGCCAGCCAGATCGCCGCAAACAGGCCGGCCGCCGCTCCTGCCAGGAATCCTACCGCCGAGCCTGGAAGGCCCAGCAACACCAGGCCCGACGTGTACGCCAGGAGCGCACACGCAGTCGCCGCGAAGGAGATAGACAGGCCTCTTCGTGACTCACCCCTCGCAAAGACCGCCTGACGCAGATACCGCGTCGGGAACCTGATCAGCGTTCCCAGGCAGATGATCTGTACCAGGAAGATAGCGGGTGTCCATTGGCCGCCGAACACGAGCGGTATCAAGACCGGGGCCATGGCCACTATCCAGCACTGGATTGGGATGACGAGGAGGGCGGTCAGAAGGATCGCCGACTCCAGGGCACGAGTCTGCTGGTCCCGATTTCCCTGCAGTCGAGCGAACGCAGGAAAGGCGATCTGGGCGACGATTTCGTCGATGCTGGCGATCGTGAGAGCTATTCGAACGGCGAACTGGATCAGCCCGGCCGACGCGGCTCCGCACGCGACGGCGGCCAGAGTGGACAGAGGAGCGTCGCGCAGCGTGATCAGAAGATCGCTGATCTGGAATCCCAACCCGAATCCGAGCAGTCTCGCAAGGCTGCGCCGCTCGATACCCACATGAGGCCAATGGCGCCAGGCCAGGTTGACCGCGATCGAGCCGATCGTGAGCTGCGCGAGGCCGGCCACCACGAACGCCCACGCCCCAACTCCCCAGAAGGCCAGGGCCACGGCGACGGCATAGAAGGTGATCATCTGGAGCACATCCGCGGTGGCCAGCGGCCCGAATCGGAGATGGCGTTCCATCATGTCCTCAGGTAGAGATTGCAGACTCGCCGCGATCAGACCCAGGGACAAGACCCTGAACATCCACTCGGCATCGGAAGGTAGGCCCGAGATGAGTGTCCTGGCGGCCGGCGCCACCACCCAGATCGCGATCACCGCCACGACGGTGATGCATTGCTGGACGGTCCAGACGGTTCGCATCTGCTCGGGCGTTGGCTCGTCGGCCTGCTGGACGAGGGCGGCTCCGAGCCCGAAGTCGCCGATGGTGACGCAGATCGAAACCACGAAAGAGACAATTCCGTAAACGCCGAAGTCCGATGGCGAAAGAAGCCGAGCGAGGACGATCGTCCCGACAAATGTCAGCCCGCGCAGGATGACGCTCCGAATGGCGAGCTGAAGCGCAGCGTGAGTACTGCTGCGACCAAGGTCATGCCAGAGCTGAGCCCCATCGTCGCCCATCCCCGTCGCTCTGGTCATCGAACCCACAACAGGCGGCGCATGAAAGTCCTGGCCAGCACGTAGAGCGGCCGGAGTGGTCCGTGAACTCGGCGCTGGCCGATGCCATACCGCCTGTAGTACCAGGCCATCAACGCTGCCGATGCCCGGTACCGCGCAATCGACAGGCCGCGGACGATCCGGCGACGGCTCGGCTCGATTGCTGGTATCCGGGCGTACTCGGCGATCACCTCTTCATAAACGCCAACGAGCTTGTGCGTCGCCAGTTCGAGGCCGCACTCAGCTCGGACCATGTCCCGAACCCGCCCGGCATCTTCCGCGTCGTAGCGCTCTATCTGGCGCAGGACACCATCCCAGGTGAGTGGCTCGGCAAGCGCCTGGAACCCAAAGTTGAGCGGGCGCAGACGTGCGAACTCCTCGGACGTGACCATGGGTCCCAGTCCTCCGAAGTCGCACAGGATCACGGCCCGCCCCACGGCCATCGCCTCCATGGCGGCCTTGGCCTTGGCAAAGACCAGGTCGTAATGGGCGAGGACCCGTTCCGGTCGATCTGAGGCCCGCCTAACTCCGCGGCCGATGACGTCCAGGTTCAGGCTCAGGCGTCGGCACGCCTCCGTGATTGCGGGCAGATGCGTGTCGGGCGTCGCGTAGTTGCTGAAGATCAGGGCACTGCCCGGCTGGGCCGGCAGTTGCGGTCCGCATTCGAAGCGGCGCAGATCGACGAAGTTCAGCTGGAGTCCTGTAGCCGCGGCCGGCGCTCCCGCGCTGCGCAACCGCTCCACACACAGCTCACTGACGCCAAAGTAGCGCCTGATTCGAGGATTGGGTGCGGGGACCGACCATGGATCCGAGTGGTTGTGGCAAAAGGCGATTGCGGGCACATCCGGAAACCGCAGGAGGGCGCCCTGAACCAGGGGTCGGTGATTACCGTGGATGATGTCCGGCCGATCGTGGATCCGCCACAGACTGTCGGCTACTTCCACTCCCTCGGCCTCGAGGTCGTCGCTCGCGCGTCCCATGAGCCAGGTGTAAACGATCGGCCTGTGTCCCATGCGCTTCAGCTCGAGGGCCAGGTCGCGAGTGTAGACGACAGTTCCACTGGGCCAGTCCATGCAGATGTTGGTGAGGAGGATGGTCAGGCCCAATGTTGCCCGCCGGGCTGTGAGGCCGGACGATTGGCGCTCATATGATGTGGTCGCTTGGGACGATGCCGATGACCCGTGCTGGATTGCCCACAACAATCGTTCGATCCGGCACATCCCGTGTCACCACCGACCCGGCGCCCACCAGGGCGTTCTCCCCGACCGTGATACCCGGCAGCAGGACGCTGCCCCCTCCGACTCGCGCGGCCCTGAGGATCCTGGGCGCGGCTTTCTCCCAGGTCAGGTTCGGCCTGCGATGGACGATCCGTTTGTCGTTCATGGTTATCACGCGCGGCCCGCAGAAGACCTCATCTTCGATGACGACGCCGCGAGTGACGTATACGCCGCTCTGGAGCGAAACGTGGTCGCCGATGACCACGTCGCCCTCGATGTCGACGTACGAGCCAACCGTGCACTCTCGACCGATGATCGTGCTGCTCCGGATCATCACGAAGTTGCCGAGTCGCGTGCCCTCGCCGATTTCGACGTCGGGGAAGATCACGCAGTACTGACCCTGACGTGAAGGCGCCATCTGCTTCCTCCCACACTCTCCGGACGGTCGAGTCTCTCGCCTGCAACTATGTGGGGCCTGGGTCATTCCGCCCGGGTGGCATTGTCCTTGCCCGCAGCAGCCCGGGGTGAGGGTTGCGGCGACGGTGATTGGGTCGGCCTGTGGGAGCGATGGAGGACGAGTCGATCGTCGACGTTTGCCCGACCGGGATGGTCCCGCCGCGCGACAGGTCAGACAGCGGCCTGGGAACCCGCGTCGAGCCGCCGAGCCCGCCTGATAGAGCGTCCTGATCGAGTGACCCGCGCGAGGCCGACCTATTCCGCGTAGATCAGTTCCCGCACCGCGGCCAGCTCCCGCCGCAATTCGTCGTTGATGCCCATTTCGCGGTTGATCTTGTCGCAGGCGTGCAGGACCGTGGAATGGTCCCGGCCGCCAAGCTCGGCCCCGATGCGGAGCAGCGAGACGTCGGTCTCCTCGCGCATCAGGAACATCGCGATCTGGCGCGGCACCACGATCGCCTTGTCCCGCTTCTGACCCTTCAGAGCCTCGATCTGGACGCCGTAGTAGTCGGACACCGCACGAGTGATCCGTTCCGGCGTGACCTGGCGTTTCTTGGGGTTGTAGAGGACGTTCGACAGGACCGCCTGGGCCAGTTCGATCGTGATCGGCACCGCCCCCATGCTGGCGTAGGCGACGATCCGATTGAGCGCGCCTTCGAGCTCCCGGATGTTGCTGACGACCTTGCGGGCGATGAACTCGAGCACGTCCGAGCTGACCGGCACAGCCTGCTCTTCCGCCTTGGCGCGAAGGATGGCGATGCGCGTCTCCAGGTCCGGCGCGGTCAGGTCCGCGATGAGGCCCCATTCGAAGCGACTGCGGAGACGCTCCTCCAGCGTCAGGATCGCCTTGGGCGGTCGATCCGACGACAGCACGATCTGCTTGCCGTCCTCGTGGATGGCATTGAACGTGTGGAAGAACTCCTCCTGGGTCCGCTCCTTGTCCGCGATGAACTGGATGTCGTCGATGAGGAGGAGGTCGATCCGGCGGTAGCGAGCCCGGAACTCGTCGATCTTGCCCTGCTGAATGCTGGTGATGAACTCGTTGGTGAACTTCTCGCTGGTCGCGTACACGACGCGCTTGCGCGGATAGCGGGCGATCACCGCGTTGCCGATGGCATGCATCAGATGGGTCTTGCCCAGGCCTACGCCGCCGTAGAGGAAGAGCGGGTTGTAGGCGTGGCCGGGCCGCTCCGCGACCGAGAGGCTGGCTGCGTGGGCCAGGCGGTTCGCCGACCCGACGATGAAGTTCGAGAAGGTGTAGCGCGCGTTGATGTTGCTGGCCGCCCCCTCTGGCGCCCCAAC
This sequence comes from uncultured Chloroflexia bacterium, assembly GCA_963768655.1. Taxonomy (GTDB): domain Bacteria; phylum Chloroflexota; class Limnocylindria; order Limnocylindrales; family CSP1-4; genus Fen-1039. The sequence goes on from CAVYIM010000003.1 coordinate 111,005, forward strand.
GCGCGTGGCCTCGACCCGGACGGCCTGCGAAAGAGCCGGCGCCGAGCCGTTGCCTGTGGCTGCGCCGTTCGGGCCGTTGCCTGGGGCGGCGCCGGCTGTCTCGCCGGCCGGGCGAACGACGAACTCGACCTGGACGCTGTAGCCGACGATGCGGGCCAACGTCTGCGAGATCAGGGATCGGTAGCGCGTCTCCAGCCAATCCTTGGCGAAGCCGTTGGGGACGGCGATCCGAAAGTGGTTGTCGTCTACGTCGACGAGCACCGTGTCGCGGAGCCACGTTTCGAAATTGGCCGGAGACAGCGAAACCTGAAGCTCTCCGAGTGCTGCGCGCCAGACTTGTTTTGCGTCCATCGAGGCAGGCTTGGTCCCAAGAGACGAAGATGGATAGCCAGAATCGTGACGGACGCCCGCTTCCGCTTTCACCTTCCGGCGCCGTGAGGTCGACCGATCAGGCTCTCCTCCGGAGCAGTCTGCCGGTCCTCACGGTCCCTCCGGGCCGTGGCCCTGGGGTTGTCTGGCGCCGCGGGCCGCCGAAGAATAGCACCGCCCCGGCGGCCCCGGCAAGGCTTCGGCCCGATCCGAATCGTATACTCCCGGGGAGTATCGGGCGCCCGACCCTCCGCGGCGGCGTAACTGGGGCCGGCGCGGCCTCATCGTTTGACACTCCGTGTGTCACGTTCATATAATCCGCCGGCAGACGCGCTGAAGCGCTCTTGTGGCGCCAGGCGCGTTCGCGTGCCTTTCGGGGTATCCTGACCCCGAGGCCGAATGGAGAGACACCCGCCGTCCGATGAAGCAGACCTATCAGCCCAAGAAGCGGCATCGCGCAAAAGAGCACGGCTTCCGCGCCCGGATGAAGACTACCGGGGGACGTCGCGTGCTGGCCGCACGCCGCGCCCACGGCCGCAAGAAGCTCACGGTCTGACGGCGGACCGCGGCCACAACTCGCCGCGGCTGGTGATGCTCTCCAGCCCGGAGGACTTCGCCGCACTGCAGGGTCAAGGATCGGTCAGGTCCAATCCCCTGCTCGTCGTCCGAATCCGCCGGAATGACCTCGAGGAGACGCGTTTCGGGCTCTCGACTGGACGCAAGCTCGGCGGAGCGGTCGTCCGGAACCGAGTGCGCCGGCGACTCCGGGAGGCGCTAAGGGTGATGGCGCCCTCGTTCCGGCCCGGCTGGGACGTTCTGATCATCGCCCGACAGCCCGTCATCGCCGCAGACTACCAGGCGTTGACGGGGGCCCTGCACAGTCTCCTCCGCCGAGGAGGCGTTCTCGGAGGGCGGACCGTCACGTGAAAACGGTCGGCATCGGGCTCATAAGGCTCTACCGCCGCCTCTTCGCCTGGCGCCCGTCGGTCTGTCGCTATGAGCCGACCTGTTCGGTCTATACCGAGCAGGCGATCGCCAAATACGGTCTATTCCGAGGGAGCTGGATGGGAATGCGTCGAATTGCTCGCTGCCACCCGTGGAGTCGCGGTGGCTACGACCCTGTTCGCTAGCATGAGCTCTCGAAAGCGCATGCCCATCTCCCGGGCACGCTGGCTCGTGCTCGGGCTGTTCGTCGTGCTCGTCGCGCTCGCCGTGGTGGCATGCGCCGACGCGGGCACGGCCGGCTCCAGCTCGGGACCGTCGGCCGGCGCCGCCGCCTCGGCGATCGCTTCGCCTGGAACCAGTGGGTTGCCCGCGACCTCTCCGTCCCCCAGCCCCACGCCCGCGCCACTGGAGGCGGCCGCCCCGACCGACCCGTTCAGCTTCCTCAGCTGGCTCTTCACGCCCATCTTCCAGGCCCTCTTCATCCTGCTGACCTGGCTGTACGTGATCACGGGCAATGTCCTGATAGCGATCGTGCTCCTGACGCTGATCATCCGGTTGGCGACCGTCAAGCTCTCGGCCCGCCAGCTCGCCTCCCAGCAGCGCATGATGCGTTTGCAGCCCGAGCTCAAGAGCCTGCAAAAAGAGCTCCAGCGGCGCTACAAGGGCGATCGCCAGGCCGTATATCAAGCCCAGCAGGAGTTCTACAAGGAACGAGGCGTCAGCCCGACCGCCGGCTGCCTGCCGAGCGTGCTGCAGATGGGGATGCTCATCCCCATGTACTCGGTCATCCGCATCGGACTGACCAACTTCGATCCAAATGCGATGCTGAGCGTCTTCGGCCAGAAGGTCGTGCCGCTCACGTGCCCGAACCCCGCCCACTACGTGGCCGGCGTGCTGGACAAGTCCCTGCCGTGCATCAACACGGTCATCGCGGGCATCGACATGGGCAAGGAGCAGGTCCTCTTCAACCTCCCGGTGTTCGGCGTCTTCACCCTGGGAGTGAGCGCCCTAGCTCTCGCCGCCGCGGCCGTCCAGATGGTCCAGAGCCGGATGATGATGCCGCCGAACGCCGAGAACGATCCCTCGGCCAGCACCCAGCGCAGCATGATGATCTTCATGCCCCTTATCTCGATCCTGTACGGCGGGATCCTCCCCGCCGGCTTGTTCATCTACTGGATCACGACTTCGCTGTTCTCGGTCGTGCAGCAGTTCCTGATCGTCGGATGGGGCGCGTTGTTCCCGATCTTCGGACGGACCCCGGGATTCGCGCGAAACTACACACCAAGGTTCCCGGTCACCATGCCCGAGCCAGTGAACGCAGGCAAGTCGCTGGCCGCAACCCGGTACAAGCCGGAGGAGCGGTGGGCATCGGCGGCCTCAACGGTTCGGCCAAATACGCACCGGCGATCGAGCCGGCGAGGGAGACGACGCTGACATGAGTAGCTTCCGCGACGCATACCGCGAGTTCACCGGCAAGACCCCAGAGGAGGCCCTCAAGGCGGCTCGCGACGAATTCGGTGTGGACCTGAACGAGCTCGACTTCGAGATCCTGACGCCCGGCAGCCGCGGCGTCCTTGGCATGGGCGCCGAGCCGGCCCGCGTCCTTGCGGCGCCCCGATCCGCGCTCGGCGGCTCCGCCCCCAAGCGTGAGGCCGCGGCCCAGGTTCCGCTGCCGCCCCCGCCCGCCCGCGACCGCGACCGCGAGGATCGCCCACGTCACGACCGCGGCTTCGACCGTGGCGGCCGTCCCGCGTGGGGCGACCGGGGCGGTGAGCGCGGTGGCTTCGATCGAGACCGCGGCGGCGATCGCGGCGGCGATCGCGCCCCGGGTGGCTTCGATCGAGACCGCAGTCCGCGACCGCCCCGCCCCGAAGGCGCTCCGATGCGCGGTGGATCGCCCCGCCCGGGTGGCGGTCGTCCGGACCGTGGTCCCGGCGGCGGGCAATTCGACCGCGACCGTGGCCGCCGCCCCGACGGTGGAGCGCGCCCCCCGCGCCCGGATGGCCGGCCTGCACCGCAGGCCGCGCTGACCGCCAAGGAGCTCGAGGAAGTGGCGGCCGCGCGCGTCGCCCCGCCCATCGAGCGGCCCGAGTCCGCCGAGGTCACGCCCGAGGCCATGGCCGCGGCCAAGGAGATCCTCGAGAACCTCATGGCCCAGCTCGATTTCCACGTTCGCGTGGAGATCAAGGCCGGCGAGACGAACCGCCTCAACGTGGTCGGCGAGGGTGCCGAGAAGGAATTGCTCGGCGCGCTGATCGGGCGCAAGGGCGAACGGCTCTCCGCTCTGCAGCACCTCGTGAATCTCCTGCTGTCGAAGAAGGTCGGCGAGTGGACGCGAATCCTCGTCGACGTGGAGGACTATCGCGGCCGTCGCGAGCGTCAACTCCGCGACCTGGCCAATCGCGCCGCCGAGCGCGTGCTGGAAACTGGCAAGATGCTCCAGCTCGAGCCGATGCCGGCACTCGAAAGGCGCTGGATCCACCTCGCCCTGCGCGACCACGACAAGGTGGCCACGCAATCAATCGGCGAAGAGCCAAATCGTCGCGTGGTGGTGCTCCCACGAGAGCTCTAGACAATTCCAGCCCGGGCATCGACCGGCGATCGTCGTTGAGCCAGTCTCGGGCTGCGGGCTCCCTCTTTGGGGAGTAGCAAACGATATCGGCACGCTCAATTATCATGTGGACGACGGCGTCACGGAGGCGCCAGGTCGTGCGTCTATCGCGCGGCCGGGCGTGACCTCCCGGTCTAACCAGCCCCTGCCGTCCAGCGCCGCCCCCACCACGAACCAATCGGCGCGACAGAAGGAACGATTATGACCTGGGACACCCGCGAGCCAAGGAACCAAGCCAAGCCCGGTGCGTCGCAGCCTCAGGGCTGGGACGGCCCGAGCTGGTGGGACGAATCGGGCACTCCGGCCCGGAAGACGGCGTCAGCGGTCCGTTCTGCTCCGACCGGACAGTCGATCCGCGGTACCGCCACCACGTTGCCGCCCACCAACGGTTCCGGCAACGGCTCAAACGGGTCGGCCGCGATGGCGAAGGCCGGGGCTGTGGGGGCCAGTCGCGCCAGGTCTCGCTCGACGTCTCGGCCGCGCTCCGGGGTGACCACCGCCACCTTGCGGTTCGTGGTCGGTTTCAGCCTTGGAGTGTTCGGCGCACTCATCCTTGCCACCGTCGCCGTCCTCGGTCTTACGCGGGCGTACGACGGCAAGATCATGCCCGGTGTTCACGCGGGAACGGTGGATGTTTCGGGGCTCACCCGGGACGAGGCGATCGCCGCCATCGATTCCGCGTATGCGTCCCTTGGCCAGGGCCAGGTCACGATCACCACGCCGACCGGGACCGGCACCATCACTTACGCGGACGCCGGGCGAGGCCCCGACTCCGCCGCCATGGCGGATGCGGCTCTGTCGGTCGGCCACGGCGACAACCCCGTTTCCAGCGTCACCTCTGCCATCCGCACCTTCGCGGGTGGCGTCGACATCCCGGTGATCGTCAAGCTGGATCCGATGGCCCTCGAGACCAGGCTCCACGAGATAACGGGCTCGACCCAGGACCCGCCCACGGACGCCAGCGTCGCCGTCAACGGCACCAACTTCACAGTCGTCCCTGGCACGGCTGGCCGCGGCCTCGATGAGACCACCATCGCGACCGGACTGATCGACCAGCTGGCCAGTCCCGATGCCCCAAGCCAGGTTCAGGTCGGTGGCAAGTTCATCACCGTCCAGCCGAACGTGACCGACGCGGACGCCCAGGCGGCAATCGACAGCGCCAACAAGATGTCGGTCGATGTCACGTTGACGTACGACACCAAGACCTGGACGATCGACGCGGCAACCATCCGCAGCTGGATCATCTTCGGCGACCGAAGCGACGGAACCTACGGCCCGGTGATCAATCCGGCGCTGGTCAAGACCTACGTCAGTACTCTGTCGTCGGACGTCAACGTCGCTCCCGTCGAGCCCAACGTCATCTACACAAGTGACAAGCCGACGGGTGTCACCGCCGGCAAGGCCGGCGTCACGCTCGACGTGGACGGCACTTCCCAGGCCATCGAGGCCTACCTGGACGATCTCGCGACGGGGACCGCGAATTCGAGCACCACCGTGGCGCTCGTCGCGGACGTGACCCAGCCGACGCTCACCAACAACCCCACGCTCACCGGCTTCGTGATCATCGGCGACTGGCACGTCACGTACTTCCCCGGTGAGTCCAACGGCTACGGGGTGAACATCGCCCTGCCGGCCAGCATTCTGAACGGCCAGGTGGTCGCCCCCGGCGCCCAGTTCAACTTCCTGGATCGCGTCGGGCCGATCAGCCTGGCCACCGGCTGGAAGATGGGCGGCGTCATCCTGAACGGGGCGAGCAACCACACCGGCGCCGTCGGCGGCGGCATCTGCTCGGCATCCACGACCATGTTCAACGCCGCGGCGCGGGCGGGCCTGGAGATCGACGAGCGGCACGCGCACTTCTACTACATCAACCGCTACCCCGTCGGTCTCGACGCGACCGTCTACTCCAACGGCACGACCACCTGGAACCTGCGCTGGACCAACGACACTCCGTACCCGATCGTCATCAGGGCCTTCGTGACCGGCGGCTCAACGAAGAAGAACATCTGGGTGCAGCTGTGGAGCCTGCCGAACGGGCGCGTCACTACCTTCTCACCGACGAATCCCGTCGAAACCAACGTGGTCAAGGCCACCGACACCACCGAGTACGTTTCCGCCCTGCCGCCCGGCGAGAAGAGTCCCTACCGCTTCGAGTATCCGACGAACGGTTTCAACACCGTCGTGACCCGCACGGTCAAGGACTCGACCGGCGCCATCATCCACTCCGACACGTGGTATTCCAAGTACGGCGTGGTGAACGGCCTGCTGGCGTACAAGGGCACGCCACCGCCGTCGAAGTCGCCGACGCCGACCCCGGGCGCGCCCACGCCGACGCCGAAGTCGCCGACGCCGACGCCCGCGCCCACGCCCACGCCCACGTCCTCCGCCCTTCTCCCGCTGACATTTCTCCCGCTGCTGGTCCTGCTGGTGCCGGTCCTGCGGCAGCGGCGGCTCCTCCGCAAGTAGGCGGTTCTCACCCAGACACGGCACGAGCCGGCGCGAACAGCGCCGGCTCCTCTATTTGGGCGCGACCCGGGCGGCCGCGGCGTCGGTGGCCGTAGCCCCCGTCGCGGGCGTGACTCCGGCGGCCGTGGCCCCGGCGGCAGCCGTAGCTCGATCGCCCTGCCCCGCCTCGTAGCCCAGCAACTGCGGGAAGCGCCGCAGCACCGCGGCCAGGCCCACCAGGCACAGCACGCCACCGGAGACCACCGAGAACTGCGGCCCGGCGATGGCGGAGACGGCCGCCGCCTCGGCGTCGCCCAGGCGCGGTCCGCTCGTGACCACCAGTGTGTGGATCGACATCAGGCGGCCCCGCAGCGGGTCTGGCGTCTCGAGCTGGACGATCGTGGAGCGCAGCACGGCGCTGATGACGTCGGCGCCGCCCGCCGCGGCCAGGCACAGCAGCGCCAGCGGGAAGCTCGCCGCCAGGAGGCCGAAGGCGGCGATCGCGGCGCCCCAGCCGGCCACGGACACCGCCACTCCCCGCCCGGGGTGCCGAGCGTGGGCCGTCCAGCCGGTCAGCGCCGAGCCCACCAGCGCGCCCAGGGCCGGCGCCGCGGTCAGCAGCCCGTAGCCGGCCGTGCCCACGTTGAAGACCGTAAGGGCGAGCTGCGGGAAGAGCGAGCTCGGCATGCCGAAGATCATCGCGTCGAGGTCTATGACGAAGGTGGCCAGCACGATCTTGCGCGATCGGGCGAAGCGGAGCCCCTCGGCCACGGAACGGAGACTCGGGCGGGGGGCCTCGGGGTGAGGCGGGATCGGGGCGATCAGCAGGGCCCCCGCGATCGCGGCCATGAACGTCGCCACGTCGAACGAGAAGGCCCAGCCCGCTCCGGCCAGCGCGACGAGGACGCCGCCGAAAACCGGCCCGACGACGGAGACGGTCTGGGAGCTGAGCGAGTTGACGGCGATGGCGGCCTGGAGCCGCTCCCTGGGGACGAGCCTCGGGATCGCTGACGAACGCGTTGGGGCGTCCACGGCGCCGATCCCGGCGGCCACGAAGGCAACGACGTAGAAGCCCCACAGCGGCGGGGCGGGCAGGAACGCCAGGAAGGCCAGCATGGCGCTGGTTGCCGCCAGGCTCACCTGAGTGACGAGCAGCAGCTTGCGCCGGTCGACGGCGTCGGCAACAGCGCCGCCGCCGAGTGCGAAGACGAGAATCGGGACCAGCTGGATGATCGCCAGCAGGCCGATCGCAAGGGGATTCCTCGTCAAATTCCAGAGTTCGAGCGGCAGGACGACGATGGTGACCTGCCGGCCGACGCCGCTGACCAGCTGGCCGAGCCACATCATCCGGAAGTCGCGGTCGCGCCTGACCGGTTCCAGATCGACCAGCAGGCCCCGCAGTCGCGTGCGTCGGGTCGGAGGCTTGAGGGACATGGCGCGAAGGATATGCGACGTCTGTCGAGCCGACACGATGCGGCGGGGTCGAGCGTCTGAAGGCTCGCCCCGACGACTTGCCGCCGGGAACAGCGGGGGCGGGCTTGATCATCGGGTCAAGAGGAACGAGACTCCCTGCAGCACGCGGGGCAGGCCTGCAGGGGCTCAATCGGCGACAGGGAGGCCGAGATGAAGTCGGGCTTGGGCAAGGGCGGTCCAAATCGGGATCGGGCCTATTACGAGCCTCCACGGTCTGCCATCGGGCGGATCGAGGCCCACATCGAGGAGATCCGGGGCGACGAGCCCGAGCCGGCGCCGCCTCCGACGAGGCGAATGGCACTCAGCCGAGTGGTATTGCGCCACCGTCCGGCGCTTGCTGCCGGTCTGGGCGCGATAGCGGTGCTCGTTGCCGTGGTGGTCATGGGCCCCGGCCTTCGTTCCCATCAGGCGACCCAGCCGACACTCGGCCCGGCGGCGACCCCGGCGGAGATCGCGCTCGTCACTGAGGTTCCGACGCCGCTCCCGTCTGTGAACGACCTGACTGCGCCCAGCCCCACTTTGTTGCCGACGCCGACCCTGACGCCGTCTCCAACGCCGATCCTGATCTGGACTGCAGCCCCGCGGTGGACGCCTCCACCCACGCCGAACCCCACGCCTACGCCGAAGCCCACACCAGCGCCCACGCCGTGGATGGCGAAGGGCTGGCCGGTAGCCCTACCAAATGGTGTCTTGAGTGTCGACAGTTACGAGTACTCCTCGGGCGACATGGTGGTCGGCCCGGATGGCACGGTCTACATCCCCACCATTGCCGCGCTCAGCTCCACGGGCCATTCCCGCAGCGGGTGGCTCCGGTTGCCGGATGGCGACTACGGAACGCCCGTCGCATTTGGGACGGACGGCACGATCTACGCGACCGACTACGACAACAGCAGCACGGACACGGGGTCGCTCTACTCCTTTGCCGCGGACGGGAAGTCGCACGCCGGTTGGCCGATTACCGTCGGCACTCAGGCGACATTCGAGGCGGGACCGTCGGGCAGCGTGTATGTCTTCGACGATGACGGAACCTCGTACACCGTCACCGTGCTGGCTCCGACCGGCAAGACCATCGCGACGTGGACCCTCGGCGCCGACGCGACCGGCACGTGCGGAAATGTGATCCGGCCGGACGGGACTCTGCTCTACGCGTATTCCCCGGACAATTCGGGCACCGACTGCGAAGTGGATGTCTACGGCCCGACCGGCAACCGCCTGTCCAAGAGCCCGGCCCGAGGTTGGGACGGACTGACGATGGCTCCCGACGGCACAGTCGTCGCGGTGGGCTACGACATGGAGCCATACGACAGCTCGGTCGTCGCCCAGACCCGGGTGGCCGTGATCGGGGCCGACGGTCTTCCGGCGGCAGGCTGGCCCATCGCCCTGCAGGGGAAAGCCTCAGCCCCGTCGTTCGGGCCGGACGGGACCATGTACCTGGCTCTGGCGGGCGTCGGCACGTCGCCGTCCCAGGTCGTTGCCTACGATGCGGCCGGGGCCGTCAAGACTGGCTGGCCGACCGACCTACCCTCGGGCTATGGGCCATTCGCCGGCGGCGAGGCGCCCGTGATCGGGAACGACGGGACCGTCTACGAGGCAGCGACCAAGAGTGATTGGACGGGCGTGGTGGTGGCGTTCGATCCTTCGGGCAAAGTCCTGCCAGGGTGGCCCTATGTGCTTCCCCAGGCCTTCTCCAATTTCGACGGCGGGAGCCCGTCGTGGGGCGGGCCGGACATGGTGAACCCGGGTCCGATGTTCGCCCCATCGTCGTCGGGCGGGGGCCTGCTCTACCTGGCCCTCGACGGGGAGGCGGTGGCGCTGGGCCACGACGGGAAAGTGGCTTCGGGCTGGCCGTACATGCTGCCCGGTAAGGATGAGGATTCCTGCTACTGGGAGCAGTGGGCGGCCATGCCGGATGGGGGACTGGTTCTGGTAACCGAAACCGGGACGGACCAGGGCACCGAGACTGACGTGCTGCGCCTGACACCGGCCGGCACGTTGCTCCACTGAGCGTCGCTGCTAATCGGTCCTCCGGCGCGCCAGGACGATCGAGACGCAGACGAACCACAGCAGCAAGCTCAGGAGCGACGCCCATTCGAGCAGCGGCACAGTCCAGATCGCACTGCGCCCGATGATGTGCGCGTCCGGGTCGACCGGTCGATAGGTCGAATAGACCGCCAGGAAGACGAAGAAGATGGCGACCGAGATCGCGCCCGGGACGAGGAGCCAGCGCGGAAGGCCCGACTGTCGGTGCCGGGCGAGCCAGACGCTGAAGACGGCCACGACGATCCAGCCGGTGCAGAAGAAGACGCCCGAGACCAGGCGATGAACGGCGTGGGTGTCCATCGGGAAGATGCCGACGAGCGCGCCGGAGGTGCCGGCCACGATCCCCGCCAGCATGAGCGCGGGGCGGTAGCGGCCCGTCAGGCGGCGCGACAGGATCAGCAGGAACAGGCCCAGGCCGATGGCACCTATCACGATCCCGGCGTTGAACACCGGCGCCAGCTGCGACCGGCCCGTCTCGCCCAGCTCGGAGATGAAATGGTTCAGCGGCGAGTAGCCCTCGCCGGCGTACCCGACGTACGGGATTGCCGTGACAAGCGCGCCGAGCAGGATCACCGTCGAGCCGGCGACGCCCAGAAGTCCAGCACTGCGCGGCGACACGTGGAAGGGATCGCTTCTACCAGCCGCGGCCCGAGCCGCCTGGCCTGCTCCCCCGTCCGTCGCCTCAGGCAAAGACATCCACCAACTGGCCCAGCTGGCTGCCCGAGGTCGAGGCGGTTTCGCGGTAGCGCGACAGCGGATCCCAGCCGGAGAGAGCCCGTCGCAGCACGGGCGTGGGATCGAGCGTGAAGTCGGCTGCGGCGGTGGGCTGTTCGGCCGACCGTAGCGCCTCGAAGGCGACGTTCGCCCGGCTCATCGCCTCGCTCGTGGCGGGGTTGACGTCCGGATGTAGGTGGCGGACGAGGATTCGGTAGGCGCCCTGGACGGCCTCGAAATCCAGCCGAGGGATCGAGCCCGAACGTCCGATAGTGATCGAGCGTGGAGAGCGCCAGGGTTGAGGCCATCACCACTTCCGGCAGGGGAAAAGCAGATCCGATTCCCTGTATTCAGAGCTTACCAGAGCGCCCCCGACAAAGGGTCCGCCAGATGCCGTAGGTCCCCGATCGAACCGGTTAAGCGGTGCCTTCACGCTCCAGCCGGACCGACCCGAAGACAGGTCAGCCGGATCCACGGTGTGGGCTTAGGGGGCCGATTGACAACCCGAACTTAATATGCAGAGGGTTTGATCGGGCGTGCGACCAGACCATACTCGGCCCACGCCGGCCATTGCTGAAACCAGCCCCGGCTCGGGGATGGGCCGCTTCGCCGGCGGGGGAGGTGAAACAGATGACAGGTCCCGCACCCACCACGGGCCGCACCACCACCGGCCGTGGTCCACGACGGCGCAGTGCCGCCGCCAGCGCCGCTCCCGCAGCCGCGCCCATGGCTCCGGTAGCTGCTCCTGCTCCTGCCGTCCCAACGAACTCGGTCATGATTCCTGCCACGGTCGTGGCAACTCCGGTCGCGCCGGTCGTGCATGCCCCTCGCGAATACATGGCCGTCTTGTACGGCTTGATCGTCGTGGTCGCCGGTTTCGCGACCATTCTCATCGCGCTGTGGCTGGTCTTGATCAACATCAAGAGTCTCACCGACCCGACAGCCTTCCTGGGCATGATCGTGATCGCGATTGCCGGCCTGGGCGGCGCCTTCTTCGGCGTTGCCCTCGGATTGCAGGGCGTAGTGAACGCGAACAAGGAGCGAGCGGCTGCGGAGGCGGCCAAGGACGTCGTGCAGCAACGCGCCGAGCGCTACCTCGCCAACCTCGACCCGGAGGTCGCCAAGACCCTCGTCAAGTAGCCGAGCGATCGGCTGCCCCAGTGTCACCGACGCCAGGCCCGTCCCGTCCGTGGCCTGGCGTTTCGGTGTCCGGCGACCGGCCGGGCGCCCCACAGTCGCGGGCAAGAATGGTGGAGATGGGGGAGAGTCGAACTCCCCGTCCAGAAACCTTCGCCGGAGACCACTACGAGCGTGTCCGGTGATTTGTCGTCGATCGCCCGGCCGACCATCGGCAGCCTGCCGAGCGCTCCAGTCACGTTCCCTTTCGGGCTTTGATTCCGGCTACGCGACGCTACCCGGAATCGCACCTCCGCTCAATGACGCTTCCACAGCCCACGGAGGTGAGGCTGCTTCCACGTTCACCTTACTGCCTAAGCAGCGAGGGCGAAAGCAGGCTGGCTGTTGCCAGTTACTTCGTTTGGGCTCCTTATTACGAGGCCTGGAGTCCAACCTCGGCTCGCGTTCTCCGGTAACCGGCCCCTGTCGAAACCACGCATCCCCACAGGTGCCGCTGCTACCAGCGCCCGCGGATTGTACAGCGCCCTCCCCGAAGGTCAACACGGCCGGCGGCTTCGAACCCCCGGTCAGTTCGTCTCGAGCTTGACCCTGGAAGCGGCCAGCCTTCGGAAGGCCTCGAGCCCGGCCGGATCGAACGCTCGCTCGGGCAGGATGAATACTTGCGAGTGGCGCGCCATCACCAGGAAGGAGCCCCTGCTCTCGCGCAGCCGGTCGATGGCCTCCCATGCGACGTCCACGTCGGTGGCCCCATGAGTGAAGTGCAGGCCGGCATCGTCGACGAACACCTCGACGGTCTGCTGCACCAGCGACTTCCTGGACCGCAGAGTCAGCCACGTGAAGGGCACGGCGTAGTAGCCGGACAGCAAGGCGACGGCCAGCATGAGCTCGATGGCGACCGGAACCAGATAGGGCAGACTCAGAAAGGCCAGGAGCAGTGCCAGGACGGCGAAACCGGTTGAGAACCTGGTCCCCCGGTTGAGGGCCGGGACGTGGCTCAGGTACTCGCGCATCGACGTTCGGTAGCTACCCGTGATATGCGGCGTCTCTGTCGCCATCGATCCTCCTGTTGCCCCGCCGGCAGGGCGTGCTGGCGACGCCGGCCGCGTTGCCGCCGGCCGGGCTTTCTTCGCCCGTCTCGTTTTCACCGCCGCTCCCGGCCGCGGTCGGCGTCGGCCATGGCCCGCTCGACTTCCCGGCGGGAGTCGCGCTCGGCGATGTCGCGGCGGCGATCGTGGAGTTGCTTGCCGCGGGCCAGGCCGATCTCGAGCTTGGCCCGGCCGCGGCCGGTGATGTACATCTTGAGTGGGACCAGCGTGAGGCCCTTCGATTTCGTCTTGATCAGCAGGGCCAGGATCTGGTCGTGGTGGAGCAGCAGCTTGCGGTTCCGCTTGGGCTCGTGGTTGTAGCGATTGCCGGTGTCCCACGGCGAGATGTTCGCGCCGACAAGCCAGGCCTCGCCGTTCTCGATGCGCGCGTAAGCCTCGGCCAGACTCACCTTGCCGGCCCGAACCGACTTGATCTCGGTCCCGGTCAGGGCGATGCCGGCCTCGAACGAATCCTCGATCGTGTACTCGTGGCGCGCTCTTCGGTTCTGGGCGACGGTCTTCTCTTCGCCCACGTGGGGCTCCTCGGGTTTGACGGCCCGGCGGCCGGACATTCGGAGGTTAGCGGAAGGGCCGATCTCGGGGCGGTCGAAATCGTCATCCGGCTCAGGACGCACGAATGCCGGCCCCGAAGGACCGGCATTCGGTTTGCGTTATGTCACCACCCGTCAGGGCCGTGCCTAGAGCTCAGCTCCTGACGAGGTGGTGCAGCGCGTCGGCAAGTCCTTTGACACTGCACATCACCTCCTTTCGTTCTCGCGCATGGTATCGGTGCCGGCCAAAAGGCGCAACAGCGGGTCACCCGGTGGGCGAGGTGTGGTCGTGGGCGCGCGCGAGATGGCCGGGGCGTCGAGCAGGGCTAGCTCGCGGTCGGCGCGGGACTCGGGTTTTGCGTCGCGCTCGGCGATGGGCTGCCGCTGGGCGCCGGACTCCCGGTAGGTGAGGCCGTGGTCTCGGGCGGGTAACCGAGCGCGACCAGGCCGGCGTCGAGCACCGGATCCGTGCCGGCCCGGGCCCCATTGATCGTGGCGTCAACGTCCGGCGTGAGCCCCTTGCCCTGGATCCAGACTTTGTCCGGCGTGAGCCAGCGGGCCACCGTCAGGTGGATGCCGCCGTCGTTATTGGGAAGAGGCAGCCACTCCTGCACGACGCCCTTGCCGTAGGTCTTCGTGCCGATCAGGGGCGCCCGACCGCGGGCCTGCAAGGCTCCGGCCAGGATCTCCGCCGCCGAGGCGGTGTTGCCGTCCACCAGCACGACCAGCTTGTTCGCGGGATCGGTGGCACGGCCGCCGGGGTTGGCGTCGATCTCGGTCTCCGCGCCGCTCGCATCCTGCTGGTAGACGATCGCTCCGGACGGAATGAACTCGCTGGCGATCTTCACCGCGTCCGGGACGTAGCCGCCGCCGTTGCCGCGGAGGTCGAGGATGAAGGAGTGCTGTCCGGCCGCGAGAGCGTTCTTGAGCGCCAGATCGAATTGCGAGGCGGCAGGATCGTTGATCCCGCTCACCGACATGTAGGCGACGGCGCCGTTGGCCAGCGTCTTTAAATCGACCTCACACTGGTTGTAGATCGTGCGCACGATCGAGCGCTGGATAGTGGTGGTGCCGCGCAGCAGGCCGAGCGTAACCGAAGTGTCGTTGGGGCCCTTGATCAGTGCCGTGGCCGCGTCGATCGTGAGCCCGTCCAGGGAAGTGCCGCCGACCGAGACGATGACGTCGCCGGCCTGAATCCCGGCCGTCGCGGCGGGCGATCCGCAGACCGGCGCGACGACGGCCAGCTCGCAGCCGTTGCCGATCGCCGAGCAGGTGATGCCTGAGGAGGGGTCGATCGGCTGGAGCTGAACTTCGACGCCGATTCCCTGGGCCTGGCCTCCGACGCTGAGCAGCGAGCTCTCGAAGTCGGACGGAGCCTGGTAGTACGACCAGGGGTCGTTGAGGCTCTGCATCATCCCGTTTATGGCGGCCTGGACGAGCTGATCCGCGGAGGGCTTGGGGGACCCGGCGTAGTCCTTCTGGATCAGCGAATAGACGTCCCAGAACGGGTCGAACTGGGCTTCCTGCGAGGCGGGCGTGCCCGGCGTGGTCGCCACCCGCGCCCCGAGAGTGTAGCCACCGACGAACAGGGCGCTGCCGACCAGGATGGCCACGATGAGCAAGCCCAGGCGCGAAGGTTCGAAGGTCCGAAGCATGCGAGCCTGGGCGTCGGGGGCGAAGTCGGTCGCCAGCGCGCTCTCTCGGTCGTCCTCCCGAGTCGATGGCGGCTCCGGCGAGCGGCCGGACGTCGGCCCTGTCGCCGGCCGATCTGCCGGATCAGGTTGGTCGCGGTGGCGGGAGTTCTTCGGCGCGGGCATGGAATCGAACCTCGAGATCTAGGTGCGGGCCGGGCGCGATGCCGGGTCAGCGCTTCAGGTAGCTGCGTACGGACACGTAGGAACCGATGAAACCGATCCCGACGCCCGTTCCCAGCACCATGAGGGCCACGTTCTGGCCGACCATTGCGGTGGCCTGAACGGGCAGGACGTTGAAGAAGCTCGACAGCAGGCTGGCGACGGGAGCCTGAACCAGCAGCAACAGGCCGATGGTGATGATCGCCCCCAGGAGCCCGACGAAGGCGCCCTCGAAGACGAACGGCCAGCGAATGAAGGCGTCGGAGGCGCCGACAAGACGCATGATCTCGATCTCCTCGGCGCGCGCGACCACGGCCAGCCGGATCGTGTTCACGATGATGAACAGTACAGTCAGGCCGACGATCACCAGGACCACGATCCCGACGGTGCTCACGACGTTGATGACCGAGGTCATCTGACTGACCGTCTTGGCGATGTCCTGAACGCTGTCGATCGCCGCCTGGCCGCGCAGGTAGGTGGCCACGTCCACGTAGTCGCTGGGGTCGCGCAGGCTGATTTCGAACGAGGCCGGCAGCGGGTTGTTCGCCAGAGTGTCGACCAGATTCGCCACCTCGGGCTCGCGCGCCTGGAAGTCCTTGAGGGCCTGGTCCTTGGAGATGTAGGTGACGGTCGCGACCTCGGGCATGGCCTGCAGCTCGGACGTGAGCTGCGCGACGTCCTGGGCGGTCGCCGAATCGTTGAGGTAGGCGACGACCTGGACTTCGCCCTGGACGTAGTTGAGGGTGGCGTTCAGGCCGAAGTAGAGGATGACCACGCCGCTCAGCAGCGTGAGCATCAGGACCATCGAGGCGGTGGCCGCGAGGCTCATCAGGGAGTTGCGCCAGAAACCCTGCCAGGCTCGTTTGAGGCTGAACGCAACGAAGGCGATCACTCAGTCCTCCGGGTGGTAGGCGGCGCCCGTCTCGTCGCGAACGACGCGGCCGTCCTCGAGGCCGACCACTCTCTTGCGGAGGGCGGTGACCACCTCGGCATTGTGGGTCGCCATCATCACCGTGACGCCCATCTCGTTGATGCGCAGCAGCAGCTGGATGATCTCCCAGCTGATGAGCGGGTCGAGATTCCCGGTCGGTTCGTCGGCGATGAAGAGGTGCGGGTCGTGGACGAGGGCGCGGGCGATGGCGGTGCGCTGCTGCTCGCCGCCGGAAAGCTCGGACGGCCGCTGGTCCGCCTGCGCGGAGAGACCGACGACGCGCAGGACGCGTTCCACCGCGGGCTTGATCCGAGCCCGAGGCGTGCCGGTAACCTCCAGGGCGAAGGCCACGTTGTCGCGCACCGACTTGTTGGGCAGAAGCTTGAAGTCCTGGAAGACGATGCCGATGCGGCGCCGGATCTTGGGGACGTCCCGGCGGCGGAGTCGGGCCAGGTCGCGACCTTCGAGCATGACCTTGCCCCGGGTCGGCAGCTCTTCTCGGATGAGGAGGCGGATCAGGGTGGACTTGCCGGCGCCCGACGGACCGACGAGGAAGACGAAGTCGCCCTCCGGAACCGAGAGGTTCACATCGCGAAGCGCCGACTTGCCGTTGGGGTAGGTCTTGGTGACGCCGCGAAGGGCGAGGACGGGAGTGCCGTCCGCCACGGGGTCGGTCGGATGAGGCCTGGCCACGGCTGGCCGGCCGGGCGGACCGGAGGTGGATCCGGAAAGTGCCGAGCTCACACTGCGAGGCTAGCACCGATGACGTCGTCCGGCAGGTTGCCGACGCGCCCGAAGCGTGGCTCGGCGCGGCGAGCTACAGCAGCGCCAGGCCCGACGGCAAGTAGCGCTCGAAGGCGGCGAACGGACGTGTCCAGCAGAACATCGCCGGGAAGCCCTCGATTCGGAGGCCGGCTCTCAGCAGCGCGACCATGGCCCGGTCGTTGGCGCCGGGCACCCACACGCTCGTGGCGCCACGCGGCTCGATGACCCTCATGAGATGACCGATGACGGGCGCGGTCAGGGTTTCGTCCAGGAGCGCGACCGGCCCGAACCGCCCCACCTGGGACGAGTAGCCGTAGCCGAGTGGCTCACCGCTGCTGGTTCGGTACAGGAAGCCCGTGCGGCCCTGGAGCCGCAGGAAGTCGTGGTCTGACTGGTGGGCGTAGCCGAGCACCTCGCGGTCGATGCCATCGATCGTCTGGCGCAGCTCGGCCTTGCCGGGAGCGGCCGGGTTGCGGTGCGAGATCAGCTCGGGCGGCTCGAGAGCGATGGCCTCGATCCCTTCCGGCAGAGACGGCAGCACCGGCGGCGAGCCTGGCCGGCCGACGAGGTTGAAGACGGGCAGCCGGGCCACGATCCCCAGCTTGCTGTAGAGGGCGTTGGAGATCGGTTGGGCGCTGTCGGTGCACGTCGCCAGTACGCCCGGCCGGCGGCCGATGGTCGGGCCGTCCCTCCAGTTGCCCGCCGCGTCGCCCGCGCCATCCGCCTCGGGGGCGGAAGGCAGAACCAGCGACAGCAGCGCCCGCCCTATGCCCCGATGCTGCTCCGCCGGCAGGACGTAGAGCTGCGAGAGGAACCACACGTGCTCGCGCTGCAGCCCGATCCCGAAACCCACGATCCGTTCGCTCGGGTCGCGCGGCGAGGACTTCACCGCCACCCGAAAGTGGCCCGGGTCCGTGGCCAGGAGATGCTCGCCCAGGCGCATGGCCGGCTCCAGGACGGGTGGCGGCAGCGGCTGACCGAGGCGTGACATGTAGTCGTTCACGGAGGCGTGCCAGACCAGCGCACAATCGGCCAGCTCCTCGGGCCGCGGCGGACGGTAGGTGACTCCTTCCGTCATCGATCGTCCGGCCCGGGCCGGCTGCCGGCGACGACGGCCCCGGTGGCCTCGCGTTCGAGCTCGGCCTGCATGAAGGTGTCCAGGTCGCCGTCGAGGACCGCCGCAGTGTTGCCCGTCTCCACCTCCGTCCGGTGGTCCTTGACCATCTGGTATGGGTGGAGGACGTAGCTCCTGATCTGGTTGCCCCAACCCGCCTCGACGTGCTCCCCGCGAAGCTTGCGGATCTCGGCCTCGTGCTCCTCCACAGCCCGTTCCAGGAGTCGAGCCTGAAGGATCTTGGCGGCGGTGTCCTTGTTCTGCGTCTGGGAGCGTTCGTTCTGGCTCTGGGCGACGATGCCTGTGGGGACGTGGGTCAGACGCACGGCCGAGTCCGTCTTGTTGACGTGCTGGCCGCCGGCCCCGGTGGCGCGGAAGGTGTCGATGCGGATCTCGTCCCAGTTCAGTTCCACCTCGACGTCGCTCTCGACTTCCGGGAGCACCTCCACGAGGGCGAAGGTCGTGTGCCGCCGCTTCTGAGAATCGAAGGGGCTGATTCGGACCAGGCGGTGGACGCCGCGCTCGGCCTTGAGATAGCCGTAGGCGGCCCGCCCATCGACGGCCACGGTGACGCTCTTGATTCCGGTCTCCTCACCCTCGGTTTGATCGAAGATCTCGGTGGCGAAGCGATGGCGCTCGGCCCAGCGAAGGTACATCCGCAGCAGCATCTCGGCCCAATCGGTGGCTTCGGTGCCGCCCGCGCCCGCGCTGATAGTCAGCAGAGCATTGCGCTGGTCGTATTCGCCGCCGAAGAGCAGCTCACGACGGGCCCGGCCGTAGTCCGCGGCCAGCTGCCGAGCCTCCGTGTCGACGTCGGCCAGGACGCTCTGGTCGTCTTCGTCCTGGGCCAGCTCGAGCAGCTCGATCGTGGAGCGGGCGCGCAATTCGAGGTTGCGCCAGAGCCCGAGCTCCTCGCGAAGACCCTCTGCTTCGCGCAGCACCTTCTTGGCCACGCGCTGGTCGTCCCAGAACCCGGGCTCGCCTACGGCAGCGTCCAGCGCGGCCAGACGGCCTTCCTTGCTGGAAAGGTCAAAGACGCCCCGAGGTCGCCTGGATCCTCTGGACCAGGTCGCGGATCTCGGCCGGTTCCACTAATACCGGCCTCGGGCGTCCTGGAGAAGGATCGGTCGGAGCTCGATGAGACGCAGCGCGCTCTTGCTCCGGGCGACTACGGGGTTCACGCAGGGGCAGTAGATGTTGTGTGGGCAGACACCGCAGTTCCCGTCGCAGTCGAGCGCGGCCGCATAACTGCAATTCCGGCAGTCGCGCTCGCAGGCGATGAGATCGATGAACGCCGCTTCCTCTGCCTGCTTCAACTCTCTCCTCGTTGTGTGACGGCACAACCCCTCAGGCCTCCCCGCGACGGCCTGACGGGGACCGCAACGGGTATCTCGCGGCGAGTATACGGGCTCAATTCAGCGCAGCCAAGAGGTCAATTCATCAGTTTGGCGAGAAATCACCGCATAGTGCCGTCTGCCGCCCGGATTGGCTCGAGTTACCGCCTGAACAGGCAGCTGATGGCGGGGCGCGGAGTTGCTTCGGCAAGCCGGCGCCAGGCCCTCGACGGAGCTCGGCCTAGTGTCCCGAGCCGCTGCAGGGTAATTGGTTGGCAGCTACGATTTGGCGATGCCGAACCATCCAGCGCCACCATTGGTCATCAGCGAGTCTGAACGAGCATCCCTACTGGCCCTGATACGAGCGGGTACGACCGAGCAACGACTCGCGATGCGGGCCCGGATCGTGCTTGCGGCAGCGGACGGCATCGCGAACGAGCGGATAGCGGCCGAGATCGGGGTGAACCCGTTGACGGTGCGCGACTGGCGTGCTCGTTTCGAGGCCGACCGCATGGCCGGTCTGGCCGATGCTCCACGCCCAGGCCGCGAACCCACCTATGACCGGGCCGCTCGGGACCGGGTCATCGCCTTCACCTTGGAGCCGCCGCCGTTCGGGACCAGCCACTGGAGTTCGCGAGCGATGGCTGCCCGGACAGGCATCAGTGTCACGACCATCCAGCGCATCTGGCGCGAGGCTGGTCTCAAGCCGCATCGGGTCGAGACGTTCAAGTTCAGCACCGATCCCGATCTTGTGGCCAAGGTCCGCGATGTCGTGGGGCTCTATCTCGCGCCGCCCGAGCGGGCTATCGTGCTGTCCGTTGACGAGAAGACCCAGATCCAGGCTCTCGATCGAACGGCCCCGATGCTGCCCATGAAGCCCGGCCAGGTGGAGCGCCACACCCACGACTACAAACGGAACGGCACCACCCACCTCTTTGCCGCTCTGGAAGTCGCCACCGGCAAGGTCACCACGCAGACCCGCACCCACCACACCGGCGCCGACTTCCTGGCCTTCCTGGCGCAGGTTGAGCGAGCCTATCCCGAGAAAGACCTCGCAGTCGTGCTCGACAACGTCAGCTCACACAAGACGCCAGACGTCGGAAAGTGGCTCGAGGCTCATCCGCGGGTGAGCTTCCATTTCACCCCGACCAGCGCGTCCTGGATGAACCAGATCGAGACCTGGTTCGGCATCCTGAGCCGTCAGGCCATCCGCCGTGGCAGCTTTCGCTCGGTCAAGGAACTCGTCGCGATGATCAACGGCTTCACGGCGCAATGGAACGAGGGTGCAACGCCCTTTCTCTGGGTCAAGACGGCCGACCAGATCCTGGCTAAGGCTGTGCGCAAGCCGTCAGCTATCGGCGAATTGGGACACTAGCTAGAAGCCGGGCTCGCCACGGCGTTCGGCGCGCCCGTCGGGGTCGCGTTGGCCGAAGGCGTCGACGCTGGCGCGCCGACCGAGGAGGCGGTCTGAGCGGACGGCGGGCCGGCTTCCAGGAACGCGTACTCGCCCAGAGCGCCCAGTTCGTGCATGAGGGCGTCGAAGTGCATCGGCTCCTCGCTGTCGGCCGGGCTGGTCGTGGTTGGCGAGCCCCATCCCTCGATCCCTTGATCCGCGGCCAGGAGCAGGACGCGCAACATGTGGGTACGGTCTGACACGAAGAGGGCGGTGTGGAGCCCGTGCTGGTCGAACAGGGCGCGGACGTTGCGGATGGACTCGAGGGTCGTGGCGCCGGTCGTCTCGGCCAGGATCGCGGAGGCGGGCACGCCCCTGGCTTCGGCGTAACTCCGCTCGGTGGCCGCCTCGGTGACGCGGTCGCCGGGCTGCTTGCCGCCCGTGACCACGAACCAGGGGGCGTAGCCCTGCTTGTACAGGTCGATCGCGTGATCGAGTCGCGCGGCGAGCACGGCCGAGGGGCGGCCGTTGTACTGGGCCGCACCTAGAACCACGATGGCGTCGACGGCGCGGCGGCTGTCCTGCTGGCCCACGTCCCAGATCCGGTAAGCGGTGTAGGCGGTCAGGCCGATGGCGCCGATGACGAAGGCCAGTGCCACGAGCGCCAGATCCCGCAGACGCGCTTTCCAGGTCACCGGCCGTGGCACTTCTTGTACTTGACCCCGGAGCCGCACCAGCAGTGGTCGTTGCGGCCCATCCGCACGCCGGCGGGCGAGTAGCCGGGTCGAACGGCCCCGCCCGCCGCGCTGCCGGCTCCTCCAGAGCCCGAGCCGCCGACCGGCCGTCCGGCCGGCAACGGCTTGGGCAGGGCCCGCCCGCCAACGGCACCGGCTCCGGCTCCTGCTCCGGCGCTCGCCCCGGCTGCCCCGGGGGCCCCGGCAGCGCGTGCAGCGCCGGCGGCAGCCGCTCCGACCGGCTCCTCGGCCCCGCGGCTCTCGGTTCCCTCGGGCGGTGGCGGCGGTTGGCGGACCAGCGAGACACGGAAGATCGTGGTCGCGACCTGGTGCCGGATGAGCGCGCTCATCTCGCCGAAGAGCCCGAAGGCTTCCTTCTTGAAGGCGTTGAGCGGGTCTTCCTGGGCAAGCCCTCGCAGACCGATGCCCTGGCGCATGGCGTCAACTTCGGTCAGGTGCTCGACCCAGATCGAGTCGATGGTCCGCAGCAGAACGAGGCGTTCGAGAAGTGGCCAGTCTTCGCCGATCTCGGTAGCTTTCGCCTCGAGACGCTCCGCGGCGATGTCCTTCAGGTTGATCGCGACCGCTTCGCGGGTGCCCATGTCTTCCAGCGCCTCGGGCGTGGTTTCGTCGCTGCCAAGCCCCATGTTCGTCAGGGCCGCCGACAGGGCCTCGAAGTCCCAATCATTCAAGGACACCATGGGCGAGAGGTGGCGGTCGACGAGGGCGTCGATCTCGTGCTCCAGGAAGGACTGGATGGTGTCCGTCATGTCCTCGTTCTTGAGGACCTTGTCCCGCTCCTCGTAGATCGTCTCGCGCTGCTTGTTGATCACGTCGTCGTACTCGACGACGCGCTTGCGGATGTCGAAGTTGTAACCCTCGACTCTGGTCTGGGCGCTCTCGATCGTCTTCGACACCAGGCGCGACTCGATGGCCGTGTCCTCGTCCAGGCCGAGGCGCTCCATCAGGCCCGCGACCCGGTCGGAGGCGAAGCGCTTCATCAGGTCGTCTTCGAGCGAGAGGTAGAACCGCGACGATCCGGGGTCGCCCTGGCGGCCGGCGCGGCCCCGCAGCTGGTTGTCGATGCGGCGCGAGTCGTGCCGCTCGGTGCCGATGATGTGGAGCCCGCCCGCGGCCACGACCCGCTCGTGCTCCTCGTCGCAGATCGCCTTGGCTTCGGCGAACACGGCGTCGTACGTCTCCTTGTCCACCTCGGCGGGGTTGAGATCCCTGCGGTGGAGCATCTCGGAGGCGAGGCCCGCGGGGTTGCCGCCGAGCAGGATGTCGGTGCCGCGACCGGCCATGTTGGTGGCGATCGTGACCGCACCCAGCCGCCCGGCCTGGGCCACGATCGGAGCTTCCTTCTCGTGGAACTTGGCGTTGAGGACCTCGTGCTTGACGCCCCGACGCTTGAGCATCTCGGCCAGGTGCTCGGACTTCTCGACCGAGACGGTGCCGACCAGGACCGGCCGGCCCGCGTCGTGCATCTCGACGATCTCGTCGATGAGGGCCAGGTACTTGCCGGTCTCGTTGCGGAAGACCAGGTCCGGCTCGTCATCGCGGATCATCGGCCGGTGCGTGGGTACGGCCACGACTTCGAGCTTGTAGATCTTGTGGAGCTCTTCGGCCTCGGTCATTGCCGTGCCGGTCATGCCCGAGAGCTTGGTGTAGAGGCGGAAGTAGTTCTGGAAGGTGATCGTGGCCAGGGTCACGCTCTCGCGCTGGACGTGCAGGCCTTCCTTGGCCTCGATGGCCTGGTGTAGACCCTCGCTCCAGCGGCGGCCCGGCATCTGGCGACCGGTGAACTCGTCGACGATGATGATCTCGCCATCCTTGACGATGTAGTCGCGGTCGCGCTTGTAGAGGGCGTGAGCCCGCAGCGCCGACTCGAAGTAGCGGGCCAGCGTCGGGTCGTCGTCGTAGAGGTTCTTGATGCCGAGGAGCTTCTCCATCTTGGAGATGCCCTCCTCGGTTGGAGAAACGGCCTTCTCCTTGAGATCGATGAAGTAGTCGCCGCCCTCCTCGGCGCCCTCGGGCCGGCCGACCAGTCGCGGCACGAGTCGGGCGAAGAGGGAGTACTTGTCGGCCGACTCCTCGGCCTGGCCGCTGATGATGAGTGGCGTGCGGGCTTCGTCGATGAGGATGTTGTCGACCTCGTCGACGATGGCGAAGTAGCGCTCGCGCTGGACCCGCTGCTCCAGCTCGGTGACCATGTTGTCGCGCAGGTAGTCGAATCCGAACTCGTTGTTCGTGCCGTAGGTGATGTCGGCCGCGTACGCCTCCCGGCGAGTGCAAGGCCGCAGGTTGATCAGCCGCTCGTCGGTGGTCGGGTATCCCGGCTCGAACAGGTACGACGTGTCGTGGGTGATGATGCCGACCGACAGGCCGAGGAAGTGATAGATGGGCCCCATCCACTGGGCGTCGCGGCGGGCCAGGTAGTCGTTGACGGTGACGATGTGGACACCCCGGCCGGTCAGGCCGTTCAGCGCCGCCGCCAGAGGCGCGACCAGCGTCTTGCCTTCGCCGGTCCGCATCTCGGCGATCCGGCCCTGGTGCAGGACGATGCCGCCGACGAGCTGGACGTCGAAGTGGCGCATCTTGAGGGTCCGCCGCATCGCCTCGCGCGCCGCCGCGAAAACCTCCGGCAGGACCTCGTCCATGGCCGCCTGGACTCGCTCATGCTCGCGCTGCAGTCGCTCCTTCTTGAGCTCGCGGCGGCGCTCCAGCTCCGTGTGGTGGCGTTCGTCGTCGGAGGGTTCCTCGGCCTCGCCGGCCTCACCGATCTCGTCGCGGATCTCGTCGATGAGGGCGCGTATCTCCGCGTCGGAGCGAGCCTCCATCTCCGGCTCCAGCTCGTTGGACCGGTCGACCAGGGGTTGGATGCGCCGGAGCTCGCGGTCGTTGGAGTCGACGAAACGGCTCAGGAAGCCAAGCATTGGAGCTCACGATCGTTGGTGGCCCGCACGGCGGGCCTTGGGTCTGGGCGTCGGCCAGGGCTGGTGCGCCCCTCGTCGTCCGCCGACGGCAGCCACGCGGCAGTGCCGATGGCTGGGCGGAAAGTATAGGCCAGCGAGCCGGCGAGGCCGCTCCGCCTCTCTGCCTCGAGCGTCCCCCGCATCGTCATTACCGCCAGAAGTGCGTCCCGTAGCCAATCAGCAGCAGGACGAAGGTCAGCCCGGCGAGGGCGGCCCAGAAGAGGACTGCGAGGCTCGTGGCCGTGGGGTTCATCTCCGTGTTGCGCAGCGGGGCTGCCCGCCAGCGGCGAGAGAGCAGACCCGCGCGCCAGTCACGGCCACTCTGCGGAGCGGGCCGCAGGCCACCCTGGCTGTCCGGACGATGCAACTGCAGAGTCATTGTTCCGCTGTCTCCTGTTTGCGCGATCGCGCGCGGCTGTCTGCGCGGCTCGGCATTCGGCCGTTCAGCGCCCTGACACGTCGACTGCCCGTGTGGGCCGTGCGAGGCCGGCTGGTTCGGCCGATCGGCCGTTGTCGCCTTCGCCCGGCGTGCGGTCGGTCTGGTTGTCGACGTCCCAGAGGAGCATCTCCTGGGTGAAGTGGACTTCGCTCGTGAACAGAGCGCCGACGGACTGGCCGCGGTGAATTCGGACGATCGCTTCGGCGATGAGCGGCGCCAGCGAGATGACTCTGATCTTGCCACCGCGCTTCTCCGGCGGGATCGGGATCGAGTCGGTTACGACAACCTCGCACAGCTGAGCCTGGTCGATGCGTTCTAGCGCTCCCTCCGACAACACGGCGTGGGTGGCGCAGGCGTACATCTCGGTCACGCCCTCACGCTCCAGGGCGTTGACGATCTGGATCAGCGTGCCGGCGGTGTCGATCTCGTCGTCGACGATGATGGCCCGCTTGCCACGCACGTCGCCGATGACGTTGAGGACCTCGGCCCTGTCCTGGTTGCCGATGCGGCGCTTCTCGACGATCGCCAGCGGCGCATCCATCAGTTCGGCGAAGGTGCGGGCGCGCTTGGCAAAGCCCAGGTCCGTGACGACTACCAGGTTGTCGAGCTGCTTCTGGAGGAAGTGACCGGAGAGCAGGTGGACGGCGGTGAGCTCGTCCACCGGAATGTTGAAGAAGCCCTGGATCTGGCCCTGATGGAGGTCCACGGTCAGGAGGCGGTTTGCCCCGGCCACGGTGATCATGTCCGCGATCAGGCGAGCGGTGATGGGAACGCGCGGCTGGTCCTTCTTGTCAGAGCGGCCGTAGCCGTAGTACGGCACGACGGCGGTGATCCGACCGGCGCTGGCTCGCTTGAAGGCGTCGATCATGATGAGCAACTCCATGATCGACTTGTTGACCGGGCGAGAGGTCGGCTGGATCAGGAAGACGTCCTTCTCGCGGGCGTTGTCGATGATCCGGACGAAGATGTTCTCGTTCGCGAATTCGAAGACTTCGGCTCGGCCCAGAACGATGTTCAGGTAGCGGCAGATGTTGCAGGCCAGCTCCGGGTTGGCGTTCCCGGTGTAGATGTCGTACTGGTCCGCGCCGACCGCCGAACTGCGCAGTTCGCTGCCGCTCACTTGGTGGCTCCGCCTTCGGGGCCGGGAGGTGTCCCTCCCGGGCCACCATTGTCCGCCAAGCCACCGCGTTGCGCCAGACCGGCCCGGAATGCGGCGATGCCGACGACCTTGTCCCCGGCGTTGAGACGCATGACGATCACGCCCCGCGCGCCGGACGCGTAGCGGTTGATGGTGTTCGTCTCCGTCCGAACGACCTGTCCGCCGGCGCTGATGAGGAGCAGCTCTTCGTCCAGCTCGGTGACCTGCTGGACGGCGGCGACGTCGCCGGTCCGCTTGCCCTCGAGCGAGATGAGCCGGACGCCCTGGCTGCCGCGGTGCATCGGCCGGAACTCGGTCAACGGGACGCGCTTGCCGTAGCCGGTTTCGGTCAGGACGAGGAGATCGGCGGTGGGCTGGACGACGCTCATTCCGACGACGTGGTCGGTCGGGCTGGCCAGCCGGATGCCGATGACGCCCGCCGCCGGGCGGCCCATGGGCCGGACCTCCTCCTCCGGGAAGCGGGCGATCTTGCCCTGGGCCGTGGCGACGATGACGTCGTCCTTGCCCGTGGCGACGTCCACCCAGGCGAGCTCGTCGTCGGGGGCGATGGTGATGGCGATGATGC
Organism: uncultured Chloroflexia bacterium; assembly: GCA_963768655.1. GTDB lineage: Bacteria > Chloroflexota > Limnocylindria > Limnocylindrales > CSP1-4 > Fen-1039. The sequence goes on from CAVYIM010000003.1 coordinate 137,637, forward strand.
CGCTGGAGCGAACCTTCTCGAACTGCTCGAGCGGGGTCTTCTTGACGATGCCGTTGCGGGTGGCCATGACCAGGAACTTGCCGGCGACGAAGTCCGACAGGGTGATGGTGGCCATCGGGACCTCGCCCGGATCCACCTGAACGCCGGGGAGGTTGATGATCGCGATCCCCTTGGCCTGGCGGCTGGCATCGACGATGGTGTGGACCTTGGCCGAGAAGACGCGGCCGCGGTTGGTGAAGAACAGGGCCCAGTCGTGCGTGTTGGCGACGAGAAGGTGCTCGACGGCATCCTCCTCGCGGGTCACGTGGCCGATGATCCCCTTGCCGCCGCGCGCCTGGCGGCGATACGTGGCCACCGGCTGGCGCTTGATGTAGCCACGGCGGCTGATCGTGACGACGACGTCCTCGTCGGCGATCAGGTCCTCGTCCGTCATCTCACGGCTGGAGTCATCGGCGATCTTGGTTCGGCGGACGCCGGCGTACTTCTGCTTTATGGCACCCAGCTCGTCCTTGATCACCGCCAGGATGCGGGACGGGTTGGCGAGTATCTCCTCGAGCTCGGCGATCAGCTGGATGACCTCGAGGTATTCGTCCTCGATCTTCTTGCGCTCGAGGGCGGCCAGGCGGGCGAGACGCATGTCCAGGATCGCCTGGGCCTGGATCTCCGTCAGCCCGAAGCGGGCGATGAGGTTGTTTCGGGCGGTCTCCACGTCGGCCGACCCGCGGATCGTCCGGATGACCTCGTCAAGGTTGTCCAGGGCGATCTTGAGGCCTTCCAGGATGTGCGCCCGAGCTCGAGCCTTCTCGAGGTCGAACTCGGTCCGGCGGCGAACGATCTCCCGGCGGTAGTCGATGTAGTGCTGCAGAACGGCCTTGAGGGACAGGGTCTGCGGCTGGCCGTCGACGAGGGCGAGCATGTTCATGTTGAACGCGATCTGCATCGCGGTGTGCTTGAACAGGTTGTTCAGCACTCGGTGCGGGTCGGCGTCGCGCTTGATCTCGATGTAGATGCGCATGCCGTCACGATCCGACTCGTCGCGCAGATCGGCGATCCCCTCGATCCTCTTGGCGCTCACGAGCTCGGCCATCTTCTCCAGGAGGGCGGCCTTGTTCACCATGTACGGCAGTTCGGTGACGATGATCGCCATCCGGCCGTGGCGGGTTTCCTCGAAGGCGACCTGGGCCCGGACGACGACGCGGCCCCGGCCGTGGGCGTACATCTCGCGGATGGCGTCGACGGTCTCGCTCTCGCCGGTGATGGCGTTACGGCGCGTCTCGAAGCGGAACATGGTGCCGCCGGTCGGGAAGTCGGGACCGAGAACGTACTTGCACAGGTCGTCCGAGGTCAGCTCCGGGTCGGCGATCAGGGCCCGGGCGGCATCGCAGACCTCGCCCAGATGGTGGGGCGGGATGTTGGTCGCCATGCCGACCGCGATCCCAGACGAGCCGTTGACGAGCAGGTTCGGCAGCTTCGCCGGCAGGACGGTCGGCTCCTTCTGGGTGCCGTCGTAGTTCTCGACGAAATCGACAGTGTTCTTGTCGATGTCGGCCAGCATCTCGGCCGCGATCCCGGTCAGGCGGGCCTCGGTGTAGCGCATCGCCGCCGCGCTGTCGCCGTCGATCGAGCCGAAGTTGCCCTGTCCATCGACCAGCGGATAGCGCATCGAGAAGTCCTGGGCCAGGCGGACCAGGGTGTCGTAAATGGCCGCGTCGCCGTGCGGGTGGTATTTGCCCATCACGTCGCCGACGATGGCGGCGCACTTGCGATACGACGAGGTGGCCGACAGGCCCATCTCGCCCATGGTGAAGAGGATGCGGCGATGGACCGGCTTGAGGCCGTCGCGGACATCGGGCAAGGCCCGCGCCACGATGACGCTCATGGCGTAGTCGAGATAGCTCGTCCGCATCTCGTCCTCGATGTGGACGCTTCGGACCCGGCCCAGATCGTCGGTCACGGTGCGCTAGTCCTCCGGGATGGCTTGGCTGGTCCGCGGCGCGGGAAGCGACCCGGAGCCGGCGGCGAGAAACGCGGCCGCGGTGGCGGCGGCGCGGGATGTGGCAGGGGCGCCGGGTCGGCGGCGGATGCCGTCCAGGCTGCTCCTCAGGGACGCGGCCGTTGCGGCGGGGAGCTTCGAGACGGAGTCGCGGATCACCCAGGCACGGTGGCCGTCGTCCGTTGCCCGCGCCGTTTCGGCCTCGGCTTCGAGGAAGCGAGTCGTGGCGGTAGGGTCCAGCTCGGCGAGGGTCCGCAATGCCCACGAAAGGGCCTTCTGGACGTCCGGCTCGGCATCGCCGATGGACTGACTCATGAGCGCGAGACCGCGCTCGACGACGATTGGGCCCCTGCCACCGGGGATGCCGCGGACGTGGGGCAGCGTGGCTACGGTCGAGCCGACGAGGCGGCGCTCCCAGCGTGAAGGCGAATAGACCAGCTGGCCGAGCTCGGCCCAGCGGCGGGCGTCGAGCAGGATTCCCTCGCCGTACGGGTGGGCCAGCGTATCGACCGTGATCCACTCGTCCGCCTCGCCGGCCGCGCGGCGCAGGAGCTGCCACGCTCGCTCCGGGTCGGTGGGCAGCGCCCGTCCCAGATTCCCGATGCCGAACCAGCGGAGTTCGCGCAGGTCTTCGCGGAGCAGGCGGTCGATGACGTCGAGGAGGAGCGATGTCGACGTCTTGCGCGTGCCGCGCTTGAAGGCCTTTTGGGCGGCTTCGATGAGGGGCAGGCGAACGCCCAGCACGGGGCCGAGACCCGGAGCGATCGAACGCGAACCGTCCGCGTAGACGGGATCGGCGATTGTCTCGAAGCCCTGCTTCGCGGCGGCGACGAAGGCACCCGGGTCCTGGACGAGATCCGCCAACTCGTCGCCGAGAGCGGTGGCGCGGGCGATGTGCTCCACGACGAAGCGGTTGGAGGCGGCGGTGATGGCGGAGGTCGTGCCGGTCCTGGCGGCCGTGGCGGTGGCGGTGGGGCTCATTCCGACCGCCCCTCACCGACGCCGTAGGCCTCCTTGAGCTCGCGTTTGCGGGCCTCGGTGGCCGCGACGTACGTTGCTTGCGCGGTGGCGAGCTCCGCGCCGGTGGTCGCGTCGAGGATGCGGCCGGCCGTCGTCTGAATGCGGCGCCTCGATTCGGCGATCCAGCCCTCGGCGCGGATCGCCTGGCCCACCGTCACGGGCCGCCGGAAGTCGATGCTCATCCGGGCCGTGACGCCCCAGCTGTCCTGTGCCACCAGGGCCCAGGCCATGACTTCGTCCAGGATGGTGCAGAGGATGCCGCCGTGGATGATCCCTTCCCAGCCTTCGAAGCGGCGCGGCATCTCGAGCTCGGTCCAGCACCGGCCCGGCTCCAGGTTGAGCTTCAGATGCAGGCCGACCTCGCTCAACTCGCCGCAGGCAAAGCAGTTGTGGGGCCGGATTCGGAAGTCTTCATACCGAAGCACTGCCGGCTGGATCGTCGGCGGCCCGAGCACCGCCGGCCCGGCCGCCTCCGCGGCGCTTGCCGCCTGGGCCCCTGCTTGAGCTGCCGCGGTCGGCGCCGTGGCGGTTGGCGCGGCAGCCGTTGGGGAAGTCTCCGTAGCCCGCTCAGACATCGAGGTTCTGGACCTTTCGAGCTTCGGTCTTGATGAAGTCCTTGCGAGGCTCGACACGCTCGCCCATGAGCATCGTGAAGACGGCGTCCGCGTCGGCAGCGTCCTCGACGTCGGCTCGCAGCAGAGTCCGCGTCTCGGGGTTCATCGTTGTTTCCCAGAGCTGATCGGCATTCATCTCGCCGAGACCCTTGAAGCGCTGCACGGTGACGTTCTTGGCCGCCAGCTTCTTCACGATGGCGTCGCGCTCGCCTTCCGACTGGGCGTACTGCGTCTGCTTGCCGGTGCTCACACGGAAAAGCGGCGGCTGGGCGATGAAGAGGTAGCCGTTCTCGATGACCTGCGGCATGTGCCGGTAGAAGAACGTCAGGAGGAGCGTTCGGATATGGGCCCCGTCCACGTCGGCGTCGGTCATGATGATGATCCGGTGGTAGCGGAGCTTGGCCAGGTCCAGTGAGTCACCGATGCCGGCACCCAGCGCGATGACCAGCGGCCGGATGTTCTCGCTCGAGACGATCTTGTCGAGGCGAGCCTTCTCGACGTTCAGGAGTTTCCCCCGCAGCGGCAGGATTGCCTGGAAGCGGCGGTCGCGGCCCTGCTTCGCCGAGCCACCCGCCGAGTCGCCCTCGACCAGGTACAGCTCGCTCTTGGCCGGGTCGCGCTCCTGGCAGTCGGCCAGCTTGCCCGGCAGGGACATGCCCTCCAGGGCGCCCTTGCGGATGACCAGGTCGCGTGCCTTGCGCGCGGCTTCGCGGGCCCGGGCGGCGATGAGCGACTTCTCGATGATTCGCCGCCCGTCGGCGGGATTCTCGTCCAAGTACTGGCCGATCCCTTCGGCCACCGCGGCCTCGACCTGACCCTTGATCTCGGCGTTGCCGAGCTTGGCCTTGGTCTGGCCTTCGAATTGCGGCTCGACGAGCTTGACGCTGATGACGGCGGTCAAGCCCTCGCGCACGTCGTCGCCGGAAAGGTTAGCGTCGGCGTCCTTGAGGATGCCGGCTCGTCGGGCATAGTCGTTGAGGGAGCGGGTGAGGGCGGCTCGGAATCCGGTGAGGTGCGAGCCACCATCGACGGTGTTGATGTTGTTGGCGAAGGTGAAGATGTTCTCCGCGTAGGAGTCGTTGTATTGAAGGGCGACTTCGATCGTCGTCTGGCCCTCACGCCGCTCGACGTACATCGGACGGGCATGAAGGGTCTCCTTGTTCTTGTTCAGGTGGCGAACGAAGGAAACGAGCCCTCCCTCGAAATAGAACGACCGTTCTCTATCTGCCCTATCGTCGAGCAGTCGAATCCAGAGGCCTTTGTTGAGGTAAGCCGACTCGCGCAGGCGCTGCGCGATCGTATCGAACGAAAACTCGGTGTTGTCGAAGACTTGAGGGTCTGCCTTGAAGATCGTCATTGTGCCGCGGCGATCGCCCTGCGGGCCGACCTTGCGCACCGGCGTCGTGGGGATGCCTCGAGCGTACTCCTGGGCCCAGACGGCTCCGTCTCGAGCAGACTCGACCCGCAGCGTTTCGGACAGGGCATTTACGACGCTCACCCCGACGCCGTGAAGACCGCCCGACACCTTGTAGCCGCCGCCACCGAACTTGCTGCCGGCGTGGAGCACCGTGTGCACGATCTCGAGTGCGTCGCGGCCGCTGGGGTGGCGACCAACCGGGACGCCTCTTCCGTTGTCGGTGACACGAACGGCCCCGTCCGCGAGCACTCGAACCTCGACGTGGGTGGCATGGCCGGCCATCGCCTCGTCGATAGAGTTGTCGACGACTTCCCAGACCAGGTGGTGCAGGCCGCGGACATCGGTCGAACCGATGTACATGCCCGGGCGTCGACGAACCGGGTCCAGGCCTTCGAGGACCTGGATGCTCTCGGCGTTGTAGTCGCTGGTCGCCTTCTTCGTTCGGCGACCATTGGCCGCCTGCGGCACGGCCGCCTGTCCGTTCGTTGTGCGCCGCGGGAGTTCCTGGGTCAAGCGTTTCCTCCGGTCAGACGGTCGAAGAGGCGGGAGAATTCCTCGTCGCTGTAGTACTCGATGACGATTCGCCCCCCTTTGCGGGACCTTGCCACGGACACCTTGGTACCGAGAGCGCGGCGCAGATGCTCCTCCAGGCCGTCCATCTCTCCGTCGACGGGAGCCGTAGGTTTTGCGCTGCCGGCCTGTTTGTCGGGCAGGCGTCGAACGAGTTCCTCGGTCCGGCGTACAGAGAGGCCGCGGGCTACGATCCCCTCCAGGAGTTGCCTCTGGGCTGCAGCGGGCGCGCCCAGGAGAGCGCGGGCATGACCCTCCGTGAGGTCGCCGTCGCTCAGCGCCTGTTGGACGACCGGCTCGAGGTCGAGCAGGCGGAGGGTGTTGGCCACGGTCGACCTGGCCCGGCCGACGCTGGTAGCTATCTCATCCTGGGTGAGGTTGAACTCGTCGGCCAGCTGGCGATAGGCGTGGGCCTCTTCGATGGCGTTGAGGTCGGCGCGCTGGATATTCTCGACGAGGGCGATGGCAAGCTGGTCCTTCGCGGCCATCTGTCGGACGATCGCCGGCACGCGATCGAGTCCGGCAAGCTGGGCCGCGCGCACACGCCGCTCGCCGGCCACGAGCTGGTAGCCGTCGAGAGTCTCGGTCACGAGCACGGGTTGGAGGACGCCGTGTACCGCGATGCTGGCCGCGAGCTGCTCGAGAGCCTGCTGTTCAACGCGCTGGCGCGGCTGATAGGGATTGCCCTTGATGTGTGATATTGGGATCTCGACGGGCGCGGCGCCGGCCGGGTTGGTCTGTGGGATGAGCGCACCGAGTCCTTTCCCCAGGCCGGTACGACGCTGTACGGGGAGAGCCATCACGTGTCGCCTCCGCGGGAGGCACGGAGTTCCGCGTCGTCTTCACCGGCCACGCTGTCAGCAGCCCGGTGGGCGAGTTCCGCATGGACGGGCCGCCCATCGCGCGCCCGCATCTCCGCAGCGAGGGCGGCATAAGCCTCGGCGCCCTTGGAGTCGGGCCGGTATAGCGCGATCGGAAGGCCGTAGCTGGGCGCCTCCGAGAGGCGAACACTGCGCGGAATGATGGTGTCGAAGACCGTCGGCCCCAGGTACTTGCGGACCTCGGCGTCGACCTCGGCAGACAGGTTCGTCCTTGGGTCGTACATGGTCAGCACGACGCCCTTGATCGCCAGGTCCGGATTGAGGTGATTCCTCACGAGGTTGATAGTCGCAATCAGCTGCGAAAGCCCCTCGAGCGCGTAGTACTCGCACTGGATCGGAATCACGACGGCGTCTGCGGCGGTCAGAGCGTTGACAGTCAGCAACCCCAATGACGGTGGACAATCCAGCACGATGTAGTCGTATGTGGAGACGAGCTCGGTGAGGATGCGGGCGAGACGGCGCTCGCGCTGAGGCAACGGCGCCAGTTCGACTTCCGCTCCGGCGAGGGATATCGACGAAGGCACGATCGAAAGGTTCGCGACGCTCGTCGAAACGACCAGGTCTGTGACCCGGGCGTCTTCGATTATCGCCTCGTAGACGGAGTGCCCGATCTCGCCGCGATCCAACCCAAAGCCGCTTGTGGCATTGCCCTGGGGGTCAAGGTCGACTACGAGAACGGAGTCTCCGGCGAGGGCCAGGTAAGTAGCCAGGTTGACTACTGTGGTGGTCTTGCCGACGCCACCCTTCTGGTTGGCGCAGGCGATGATCTGGCCCACTCAGGTCCCCATTTCGGTGGTCGGAATGCGTGAATTCTAGCATTTCGGGTCGGTTTCCGAATTCCGGAGAGCCATCCGACGCTGCGCGAGCAAGGCTCGCGTCCGAACCGGCGGCCCGTCGGCGCCAGTCGACACCATAGGTGTAGGGTCTTCGCCGGGCCTTACTTCGCGCTTCACTACGGTCGATCAGTGGGCCGCCCGAGTCATGTCGTCCGCCACGGGCGGCGCCCTCCGACCACGCAGCTTGTCCACCAGCGCGTTTCACGTGAAACAGCTCCCAGCCGGGAGTCTCAGGTTTGGCCGTGGTGCGGCCAGTCCCGACCGAACTATCGACCCGTCGGCCGGGCCGCAGGGCGTGCCTTGCGGCTGGCCAGGTCCTCGTGGACGAACGGCGGGTTCGAGAGATGTCAGGGTCCGCCCAAGGCGCGGCTCGGTCTGGGGGGTGACAGTTCCCTCCCCGCCGGACGGACCCGTTCTGGTCTCGGTCGCCGGGAGGCCCTGACATGGAGCGTTGCCTTCGGACAACACGACGCCCGACGCCGACCCCGGCAAGGCCACTCCATGCTGCGACATTCCGCGAGATGAATCCCAGACGATGCGACGTTCCCCGCGCCGGTCTCGCAAGGGGCTCGACCATGGCCCGCCCCGAGCCGTTTGTTCAGGATTGCCTTGCGGCCTATACTCCCCAGGTCATTCCGCCACCCGGCCCTTGCTGGCCGGAGGGCCTCCCATGTAAACCCCAAGATAGGCCTCAATGGGTCCCGTACTCGCCGCGGTCGGCGCTGCAATAGCGGCCCTAATGGAAGTGACGGTCGCCTCGCGGATCCACCTTGCCGACGCGCAACCTCAGATCGTCTTCGTGATCGCAGTCCTCCTCGCGCTTATCATCGGATTCGAGGAGGGAATGGCGTGGGCATTCGTCGGCGGGCTCTTCGTCGATCTTCTCACTCTCCGACCGCTGGGCTCGACCGTCTTCGGTCTGCTGGTGGTCGTCGGCTTGGCTGCAGCAATCAACCCCATCCTGGTTCGTATTCGCTTCGCCAGCCCTCTGGTCGCAGTAATCGTGTTCACTCCGGTGTTCATCGTCCTTTCGACCGTGACGGCCGGCCTGCTTCGGCCGCCGGCTCCCGCGCTGCGTCTCTCGTACCTGGCCGCGGCGACGCTGCTAAACGTCACGTTCGGAGCATTTGTCGCCCCTCTGTTCATGGCCGTCCGCAGGCGGTGGGAGCAGAAGGAGCGCCTCAGCTGGTGAGGAGGCGCCCGTGAGCGTCCGGATCGACAAACCGTCCGTCACTTCCAAGAACGTCTATAAATTCGGCTCGTTCGCGCTGGCGATCGTCGTCGCAGTGGCTGCCCTGAGCGTGCGCATGTTCGACTTGCAGGTCATCCAGGGCCAGCAGAGCTACACGATTCCACAGGGGGGGTCGGCCGAGACGATCTCCGTGCCGGCCAGTCGCGGGTTGATCTTTGACGCGAACAACTACCCCCTGGTCCAGAACCTCCCGAACTTCGTCGTCCAGATCGTGCCCGGCCTGCTGCCGGTGGACCAGAAGCCCGTCGTCGTACGAAGGCTCGCCTCCCTGCTGAACATGGATCCCGTCGCGATCGACCAGGCGCTCGACAGCTCGAACGGCTCCCTGTACGCCCCGGTCGAGATAGCAGGAAACGTCGATACGAACACTTCGCGAGTCATCGCCGAGAACGGCGACCTCCTGCCGGGAGTGCAGGTCGTGTCTGAGCCGTTGCGCCAGTACACCGATGGGGACTACCCGACGCAGCTGCAACCGGGAACTACCCGTCAGCCGCTCTTCAGCGACGTGCTGGGCTACACCGGCAAGATCTCGGGGCAGCTCAGCGCCGCCCAGAAGGCCGCCGGCTATTCGGAGGGCGACGTTACGGGGCTGGCTGGCCTGGAGCTCCAGTACGAAAGCCAGCTCCGCGGCACGCCCGGCAAGGAGACGGTCGCCCTCGACAGCAACGGCCAGATAATCCCGGGGTTGACGACGGCCGTAACGCCGCCCGTTCCCGGTGATTCGTTGACTCTGAGCATCAGCAGCAAGGAGCAGTACCTGGCCTACAACGCCCTCCTGTGGGGGCTCGAGGCCACCAAGGACAAGATGGGCGGCGTGATCATCGTCGAGAACCCGCAGAACGGCCAGATCCTGGCCATGGTCAGCCTGCCGAGCTACGACGACAACGTCGTCCCTGCACAGCTAACCCAGGCCCAGTACCAGGCCATGCTCGACGACCCGGCAATGCCACTCGTCAACAAGGCCATCAGCGAGCAATACCCGCCCGGCTCGACGTACAAGCTGGTCACTGGGACGGCCGGGCTCCAGGGAGACCCGTTGACGGGTCAACCGCCGTCGATCACGGCTTCCACCCAGATCCTGTCGCAGCCATACATTCAGATCGGCGACGAGCGGTTCTATGAATGGAACCACGTGGGCTGGGGGCTCCTCACTATCATCACGGGTCTGGCAAACTCGAGCGACACCTTCTTCTACCAGCTGACCCAGAAGATCGGCCTGCAGTCGCTGACCGACTGGGCGAAGCTGTACGGGTTCGGAGAGCCGACAGGGATAGATCTACCGAACGAAGTTGGCGGCATCGTGCCCGACAATGTGTGGAAGCAGGCTGCATACGGGCCCGGCAACACGATGTACCCGGGCGAGATCGTCCAGGCGGGCATCGGGCAAGGCTACGACGCCGCGACTCCACTGCAACTTCTGAACGCCTACTGTGCGCTGGCCAACGGCGGGAATCTGTGGCAGCCGACCGTGGTCAAGTCCATCACGGCTCCGGACGGTACCGTGACGCCCGTGACGCCGACCCTGATCCGCAAGATCCCGGCGTCGGCGCAGACGCTGGAGACGATGCGCCAGGGGACGCGGGAGGTCGTGCTCATCCACCACACCTACAACCTGGTCGACCTCCCGATCATGGTCGCCGGCAAGACCGGCACCGCCGAGTTCGGCCAGATGGTAAACGGGAAACTGCCATACCACGAGTGGTTCGTTGGTTACACGCCGGGGAACCCCGTTACCGGCAGCTTCGACGGCACCGACTCCCAGCTGGCGGTGGTCGCTTTCCTGTACGGTGCGGACTCCTGGGGTGACGTCGCCACCGAGATCGTGAAGTACTACCTGTGGGAGCACTACGGCCTGCCGGGCAGCCCCCTCAACCAGAGCTACCCCGGGCACGTGAACCTGTGGGCCTCCAAGATCACCAACAACTACAACCTCACTGCCAACAACCACTGATCGACACGACCGATCCATGAACATATTCCGCTCGGAGCCGATGAGGGTCCGGTCTTGGGCTCCCAGGGCCGCGTCGCTTACGTGGCGCCTCTACGACTTCCAGCTGACGACCTACGCGGTCCTGCTGCTGCTGTTCGGTCTCGCCATGGCCTACAGCAACAGTGTGGGGGCCACACACACGACCCTGTCGCCAGGCTCGCCCTTCGTCCGCTATTTGATGTGGTCCGTGATCGCCATCGTGGTGTTCCTGATTGCCACGGTATTTGACTACAAGTGGCTCCGGACGTTCGCTTGGCCGATCTACTTCGTCAATGTGGCGCTGCTCATCGCATCGCTGCGGTTCGGGCACAGCACGGGCAATGCCGGCACGTCGGCCCGATGGATCGAGATCGCCGGGTTCCAGCTCCAGTTCAGCGAGCTTGCCAAGATCCTGATGATCATCGTGTTCGCCGCATTTCTGGCCGGCCGTGGAGCGAAGGTGAAGTCGGTCTGGACGGTGATCGGGGCGATCATCATCCTGGTTCCGCCGTGGATCCTGGTCATGCTCCAGCCCGACCTCGGAACGTCGCTGGTGCTGGTTGGGACCCTGGCTGGCATGTTGTTCATGTCCGGCGTCAGCCTGCGCTGGCTCGGAACGCTGGCGGCCGCGGTCACGGCCGCCATACCGTTCGTCTGGCAGAGGCTCGTCCCGTACCAGCAGGCGCGCCTCCTGGCCTTGCTCAATCAGGGGCAGGACCCGCGGGGCAGTGGATACCAGCTGATCCAGGCCGAGACGGCGGTGAACGCGGGCGGCGCCTGGGGCAAGGGCCTCACCAACGGCACCGTGCCGCTGCCGGTGCAAACGACCGACTTCGTATGGGGCCTCCTGGCCGAGGAACTCGGGTTTGTGGGCGCGATGGTCGTCCTCGCGCTCTTCGTCGCCCTGATGTGGCGCCTGCTCGTCTGCTCGTGGCGATCGTCGGATCCGTTCGCCGTTCTCCTGGGTTGCGGTCTCGCGTCGATGATGCTGTTCCAAGTGTTCGTCAACGTCGGAATGGTGCTCGGCCTGATGCCGATCACTGGCATCCCGCTGCCCTTCATCACCTACGGAGGCGCGTCCCTGGTGAGCATCATGGGCGGGCTGGGGGTCCTGCAGAGCACCAACCTGAGACGCGAGCCGCCCGCCTGGTAGGCCCGCTGGCGGTAGCCAGGGCCAGGGCGCGATACGCACGACAGAGGGGATACGGCCCACTCGAACGGCCGTTGCCGGACGCGACGGCCGCGCGTAGACTCGGCCACTCGACGCCGATCGCCCGAACTCCGTAGGTACGCCGGCCCAGTTCCCCGCCCCACCCGCCACGAGCGATGACCACAGTCCTGCCCACCGCCCCAATGCCGCCCCGTACGGATCAGAGCGGGCTGCAATACGCCCCTTCTCCGCTCCCGTCGCTTGCCCTGGAGCGGGCGCTGGGCCGCGTCCGCAAGCCCGGCCGCTACGCCGGCGGCGAGTGGAACTCCGTCCAGAAGGACTGGACCTCCGTTACGCTGAAGTGGTGCTTTGCCTATCCCGACTTGTACGAGATCGGGATGAGCAACCTCGGCCTGCGGATCCTCTACGAGATCCTCAACGACCGGCCCGATCGACTGGCCGAACGCTGCTTCGCGCCCGATGTCGACCTCCAGGCGGAGCTTCGATCGGCTCGGCTACCGCTCTGGAGCCTGGAGACCCGGCGGGCCCTGCGCGACTTCGACGTCCTGGGCATAAGTCTCGGGTACGAGCTCACCTACACGAACCTGCTGGACATGCTCGACCTGGGCGGCGTTTCACTCACGGCCGGGGAGCGCACGGAGGCCGATCCGCTCGTGATCGCCGGCGGCTCGAGCGTGCTCAATCCCGAGCCCATCGCCGACTACTTGGACGCCGTTCTGCTGGGTGAGGGCGAGGAGGCCGTCCTGGAGATAAGCGACGCCCTGGAGCGAATCGGCTGGCCCCGCCGCCGCGAGTCCACCGGAGAGTGGCACCGGGGAGCGGCCCGTGCCGACGCCCTGAAGGTCCTCGCGCGCGTCCCCGGCGTGTACGTTCCGTCTCTGTATCGCCCCCACTACGACTCGGACGGAATCTTCGGCGGACTGGAGCCGCTCGCCGTTGAGGCGCCGCCGCAGATCACCGGCCGCATCGCCGCCGACTTCGAAACCGAAGTCCACGGCATTCGCCAGCTAGTGCCCAACATCGCCATCGTCTTCGACCGTGCTCAGCTGGAGGTGATGCGCGGCTGCACTCGCGGCTGCCGCTTCTGCCAGGCCGGAATCAACTACCGGCCGCTTCGGGAGCGCGCCCCTGACGTGGCGATCGCGGCCGCCGGTGCGATCCTCGACGCGACCGGCTACGAGGAGATCGGCCTGACCAGCCTTTCGACCGCTGACTATACGTACGTGAACGAGGTGGCGACGACCCTCCACCGTCTCCGCCCCGAGGCGACTGTCTCTCTGCCGAGCACGCGCGTGGATGCCTTCACCGTGGAGCTGGTCGACGCCATAGTCTCCAACGGCCGGCGCGGTGGGTTCACGTTCGCGCCGGAGGCCGGCAGCCAGCGGCTGCGGGACGGCATCAACAAAGGAGTGAGCGACGAGGAGATCGCCCGCTGCGCCGAGCTCGCTTTTCGGCGCGGCTGGAGTGCGCTCAAGCTCTACTTCATGATCGGGCTGCCGGGCGAGACGATGGACGACGTCCTGGCGATTGCCGACATCTGTCAGCGGGTTCTGCAGGTGGGCCGGCGGCATCACGGCGGCAAAGCCCAGGTGAAGGCGAACGTCTCCACCTTCGTGCCCAAGGTTGCGACGCCGTTCATGTGGTCCGGCCAGGACACGACAGCCGAGATCGAGGCCAAGGTTGCCGCTCTACGCAAGGCGATGCACGGTCGAGGTCTGGACCTGCGATGGAGCGACCCGCGGAGCTCGATCCTGGAGGCCGCGCTGGGGCGGGGCGATCGCCGGCTCAACGCCGTCGTCAGGCGGGCATGGCTCGCGGGGGCGAGATTCGACGCCTGGGACGAGCACTTCAGCTACGACCGTTGGCTGGTGGCCTTCGAGGAGGAAGGTCTGGATCCGGCCTGGTATGCGCAGCGCGACATCCCGGTCGATGAACCGCTGCCGTGGGACCATCTCAGCTGCGGCGTAACGCGCGAATTCCTGGCTCGTGACTACCGCCGCGCTCTGTCAGGCAAGAACGCGGCTGACTGCCACTGGGGTCCGTGTTACAACTGTGGCGTGCCGGCGGCGACGGGATTCAGATGCCAGACCGGCGAGCAGGGCCCTCGGGCGCTGCTGGTGCGACCGGAGACCGTTGGGGTCGAGCCGGGCGACCGTGTCGTCGCCGCAACGAAGTCGGGCCGGTGGCGTTACGTCGGGCCGCCGGGCGATCCGCGGCGGCAGGGCGCGGTGGCCGGCTCGGCGGAATGCGGAGAAGGTGCGGCCGAACGCGGCGCCGGCGCGACCGACGGGTCGGCCCGGCCCGAGGCAGCGGCATCATCCTGGCCATACAACCTCATGGGGACCAAGGTGCAGTCGAAGAGCGCAGGACTCTCGGGTCTGGCGTCGCTGGTGGAGGCGGCCGGCGGCGAGTCCACGGGGTGAATCTCACAAGCCTCCAGTCGATGGCGACCGCCGCGACCACCGCTGTCAACGCCATCTCCGCCCCAGCCGCAGGCGCCGATACCGGCGCAACGACCCTCGAACTGATCCGCCTGTTCGTCCTTCTGGTCGGCGTCGCGGCGCTCGTCACCCTCCTGGCTCGCCGCATCAACCTGCCCTACACGGTGGCGCTCGTGGCTTTCGGGATAGTAGCCGGCGCCGTCTTCTCGCCGCTTCGAGTCGAGATCACGCCCCAGCTGGTGCTCGTCGTCTTGCTGCCGGCCCTGATCTTCGAGGCCTCGTACCAGATCGACTTCGGCAAGCTGCGCCCGTCCTTGCTGGGCGTCTCTCTGCTGGCCGGGCCCGGCGTTCTCGTGAGCGCCGGGCTCGTTGCCCTGTTCCTCCATCTGGGCGCCGGTCTGCCGCCGGACGAGGCATTCGTGGTCGGCGCGATGCTTGCCGCCACCGATCCGGCCGCAGTCATCGCCACGTTCAAGCGGCTCGCTTCGCCGCGGCGATTGTCTACGCTCGTCGAGGCGGAGAGCCTCTTCAACGACGGCACCGGCATCGTCGCCTTCACGATTGCGGTCAGCTTCGTGACCAGCTCCACCTCGCCCACGCCTCTGGACACGGGCCTGACCTTCGTGTCGGTCGTGGCCGTCAGCGCCGCGATCGGGGCGGTGACCGGCTGGGCGGCATCCCGGGTTCTTCCCAATGTCGGAGATCACCTGATCGAGATCAGCCTGTCCGTGGTGCTGGCCTATGGCACGTACCTGGCCGCAGACGCAGTCCACCAGTCCGGCGTGATAGCGACGTCCGTGGCGGGCATCGTCCTGGGCAATTACGGCCGGCGCCTCGGGCTCTCAGAGAGAACGGAAGAGGCGCTCGACACCGTCTGGGAGTTCGTCGCCTTCCTGGCCACGGCGTTCGTTTTCCTGGTGGTCGGGTTCGCGATCTCGCTGCGGTCGCTGGCGGACGTGGCGGTCCCGATCGCCTGGGCCGTCGCGGCGACCTTCGCGGGCCGCGCGATCATCGTCTACGGTTTCCTGGGTCCGCTCCGGCTGATGCGGCGGCGGTCCACGAGCCGGCGAGCGACGGCCGAAGTGCCCGAGTCCGCGGACGACCGCGGGCGAGACGAAGGCGATCTGCCGGTCGGCTGGCTGCACGTCATCTACTGGTCGGGCCTGCGCGGGGCAGTCTCCACCGCCCTCGCGCTCTCGCTTCCGGCGGACCTGCCGAACCGGTCGATGCTCCAGGGCATCACGTTCGGTGTCGTCCTCTTCACTCTGCTGACTCAGGCGACGACGGCTGAACTCGTCGTCGACCGCTGGGGCAAGAAGCCGTCACGTCCGCCGAAGCAGAAGCAGAAGTCGAAATCGAAGGCGCTTACTGCCGAACAGGCGGTCGAACCGACGGCCGAAGGTGCGGCCCGCGTCTCGGCGGTCGAACCGACGGCCGAACAGGCGGTCGAGCCGACGACGGGGCTGGCGGCCGAACCCGTCGAACCCTCGGCCGGGCGAGCCGCGTCCGGGCAGGCGGGCCGATGAGCGAGTCGAAGCAGCGCTGGCGGATCGTATTCGCCCGCGACGACGACGCTCGGTTCCTGTCGCATCTGGACGCTGTCCATCTATGGGAGCGTGCCTTCCGTCGCGGCGAGATCCCCGTCGCCACGAGCGAGGGCTTCAGCCCACGGCCCAGGCTCGTGTTCGCGGCACCGTTGCCTCTCGGGATGCTGGCCGAGCACGAGCTGGCCGACCTCTTCCTGGCGGAGCGGCTGACCGCGCCCGACCTCCGTGCCCGCCTCTCCGACGGGATGCCGCGCGGCTATCGCCTCATCGACCTCCGCGACGAGTGGGTCGGTGCGCCCGCTGTGGCAACGCGGCTGGTGGCTGCCGACTACCGCATGACCATGCTCGGCGTGGCGCCGGATCGGCTGGCGGACGCGGTCCGCGCCCTGCTGACCGCGGAGACGCTACGCCGCGAGAAGCGCCGCGAGAAGAAGGTCACCGCCTACGACCTCCGACCGCTCCTGATCGATCTGCGGGCTTGCCCTCCCGGCGCCTCGGGAGGGGCCGCGGACGCCCCGGCGGATGCTATTGACCTTCCGGCCGCCGGCCTATGGATGCGCCTCCGCCACACCCAGGATCTGGGCAGCGGTCGCGCCGACGAGGTTGCCGCCGCCGTCGCCAACGAGCTCGGCATGGCCACTCTCGCAGCGCCCGGGTCCGGCGAGGCCGAGGCTGGGGAAGAGGCCGCGACCGGCCAGTCGGTCGAGCCTTCGCCCGGGCGGGCAGTCCTCGAGATCGTCCGACCGGTTCGCGAACGCCTCTGGCTTTCCGACGAGCTGAGTGTCTAGGTTCCTCTGGCGGCATCACCGGATCCGGTCGCGGCCGGCCGCGGAAGCGACGATGGCAGAAACGCCGTCCACATACGGCCTCGTTTCGTTTGACGCCGTCCGGGTTGGGCCGTAAACTCGCACTTCGCGCCCCGGCCCGTCCGAGGGCGTATTCGTGTCATGCACCGTGGGCGGACGCCCCGTCAACCCTCCCGAGGACCCATGTACGCAGTCATCGAGACCGGCGGCAAGCAGTACACAGTCGAGCTCGGAACCGAGCTCGAGGTCGAGCTGCTCGATGTCGAACCGGGCCAGGAGATCAACCTCGAGCGCGTCCTGCTGGTCGCGGACGGCGAGACGACGGCGGTCGGTCAGCCCGTTGTGGCGGACGCGGCAGTCAGCGCTCGCGTCCTGCGCCAGGACCGCGGCGTGAAGACGATTTCATTCAAGTATCGGCCCAAGGCCCGGCGACGCGTCAAGAAGGGACATCGCCAGGAACTGACGGTGCTCAAGATCACCGACGTCCGGCTCGGCACCAAGAGCGCCGCGGCCGAAGCGAAGATCGAGCAGGAGAAGGCCGAGGCCGACCGCGAGAAGGTCGTCAAGGCAGCGGCTCGCCAGGCGGCGGAGGACGCCGCCCTCGCCGAGAAGCTCAAGGCCCGCGACGCGGCCGCCGCGGCCGCCGCCCCCAAGAAGGAAGCCCGGGCCAAGGCAGCCCCCAAGGCTGCCGAGAAGGCCGCCGCCGAGAAGCCGGCTGCCAAGGCCGCCCCGAAGGCCGCCGCTCCTGAGAAGCCGGCTGCCAAGACCGCCCCGAAGGCCGCCACCCCCAAGGCCAAGACCGAGAAGACCGAGAAGACCGAGAAGACCGAGAAGGCGGACGCGGATGCCCCGGCCAAGCGCCCCGCCCGGACCAAGAAGGACGAATAGAGATGGCCCACAAGAAGGCAGGCTCGAGCTCGAAGAACGGCCGCGACAGCGTCGGCCAGCGCCTCGGCTGCAAGGCCGGCGACGGCCAGTTCGTGACCGCCGGGTCGATCATCGTCCGGCAGCGCGGCATGACTTTCAAGGCCGGATCCGGCGCGGGTCTGGCCCACGACTACAGCGTGTTTGCCACCGTGGACGGGACCGTGCATTACGAGCACGAGACTCGCACGAAGAAGCAAATCAGCGTCGAGGCCCTGGCGGGCGAGTAGCCTGCGGGGTATGTCCCGCGGCCGGCTCCCGCCGGCCGCACATCGGACGACCACCGGCGGGAGACCGTTCGGAAGGCGCCCGGGAGAACACATGAAGCCGAAGATCCACCCGAAGTACCAGCAGGCGACCGTGCTCTGCGCCTCGTGCAAGACGACCTTCGAGGTCGGCTCCACCCGCAGCGAGCTGCGCGTCGACGTCTGCAACAGCTGCCACCCGTTCTTCACGGGCAAGCAGATGATCCTCGACACTGCCGGCCAGGTCGAGCGCTTCCAGCGCCGCCTCGAGCGCACTCAACGCGCTTAGCCGGCGCGGGGCGCAGCGCTCGCCGCGCCGGTCGTATCTCCGCGTCCTCGGTCCGTCGCGACGCCGTCTGTCGGCAGATCCTCGGCCGGTGGTTGGGCCCCGCCGGCTGCTCCGCTAGACTTCGCTGATGGCACGCTATCACTACGGCGGCCAGGCGCTGATCGAAGGCGTCCTGATGCGCGGCCGGCTTGCACTCGCGGTCGCGCTGCGGCACCCCGACGGCTCGATCGTCTGGGCCACCGAACGGCTGGACCTCGGTCTGCGCGCTCGGCGGGCGATGCGCCTGCCGTTCGTTCGCGGGCTGGTGGTCCTGTACGACACGCTCGTCACCGGGACGCGCTGGCTCGTGCGTTCCGCGACGCTCCAGGCATTGGCCGCTGAGGCGGCGGACGCGGCAGCGAAGGGCAGTGGCGGCGCGGCAGCCGGCGCGGCCGGCACCATCCTGCACTCGGTTGTGCGGTTGCCCCTCGTCCCCATCGTTGGCGCCGCCTCGGACGATCTGAAGGGCGCGAGCTATACCGATCCGGACGCCACGCCGCCGGCGAAGGCGCCCGGGGCCGAAGAGGGCCTGGGCAAGGGCTACGCCGTCGCGGTCGGGGGCATGCTCGTGTTGGCGCTGGCCTTCGGCGTCGGGATCTTCTTCCTACTCCCCCTCTTCCTGGCTCAGGCGACCGTCGGTCGCGTGGATCAGGGCTTCGGGCTGCAGCTCTCCGAGGGCCTGATCCGGGTCGTCATCTTCGTCGGCTATCTGCTGCTCGTGGCGCGGGCGCCGGACGTTCGGCGTACGTTCCAGTACCACGGCGCCGAGCACATGTCGATCCACACCCTCGAAGCCGGGGATCCACTGACCGTCGCGGCGGCCCGCAAGTACCCGACCGCCCATCCGCGCTGCGGCACGGAGTTCCTGGTCGTCGTCTTGATCATCTCGATCCTGGCGTTCGCAGTCGTCGGCAAACTGCCGCCGGCGTGGCTGGTCGTCTCGCGCGTGCTCCTGATTCCCGTCATCGCCGCCGTCAGCTACGAGCTGCTGCAGTTCGGGGCGCGCCACCGAGGCCACGCCCTGGTGCGCTGGCTGTGGGCGCCGGGAATCTGGGTCCAGATGATCACCACCAAGGCGCCGGTCGACGACATGATCGAGGTCGCTCTCGTCTCGCTCGAGCGCGCCCTCGTCGCGGACGGGAACGAGATCCCCGAAGGCAGCACCGTCCTCGCGTGCCGGCCGCTGTCCATGGCGGAGGCGACGAGCCCGGAGCCGCCGCGGACGGCGGGAGCGGCCTCGTGATCGACTCCAAGCTCGTCGAGATCGCGGCCCAGTACGACGCCATGAACGCCGAGCTGCTCCTGCCCGAGACGGCGGCCGATCCGGCCGCGCTCAAGCGCCTGGGCAAGGAGCTGGCCCAGATCGAGCCCGTCGTCACCGCCTGGCGCGAGCTCAGCGAGATCCGCAAGGAGCTCGCCGAGGCGATCGAGATGCGCGATTCGGGCGACGAGGAGATGCACGACTTGGCCCAGGACGAGGTCCGAAATCTGGAGGCGCGAGAGACGGAGCTGGTCGAGCGGCTCCGCGTGCTGCTGCTCCCGCGCGACCCCAACGACGAGAAGAGCGTGATCCTGGAAATTCGGGCCGGGACGGGCGGCGACGAGGCCAAGCTCTTCGCCGCGGAGCTGCTTCGGATGTATCTGCGCTACGCCGAGCGCCACCGGATGCCGGCGGAGGTCCTGAACGCGGATGAGAACGGCATCGGCGGGATCGGCGAGGCCATCGTCGAAATCTCCTCGCGGGGCGCCTACAGCCGGCTCAAGTTCGAGGCCGGCGTCCACCGCGTCCAGCGCATCCCGGTGACGGAGTCGAGCGGCCGCATCCACACCTCGACGGCGACGGTCGCGGTGATGCCTGAGGCCGAAGAGGTCGACATCGAGATCGACGAGAAGGACATCCGGGTCGACGTCTACCGCTCCACCGGCCACGGCGGGCAGTCGGTCAACACCACCGACTCGGCAGTTCGGATCACCCACATGCCGAGCGGCCTCGTCGTCGCCATCCAGGACGAGAAGAGCCAGATCAAGAACAAGGCCAAGGCCATGGCCGTCCTGCGCAGCCGGCTGCTCGATCGCGAGCGGGCCAAGGCGGCCGCGACGGAGTCGGCGCTGAGGCGGAGCATGGTCGGCTCGGGCGAACGGTCCGAGAAGGTCCGGACCTACAACTTCCCGCAGGATCGCCTGACCGACCACCGCATCGGGCTCGACCTGCACAACCTGCCCGGGGTCATGGACGGCGACATCGACAGGCTGATCGACGCCCTGAGCAACACGTACCAGGCCGAGCTGCTCGCGTCGCTGGGCGAAGGGTCGAAGGGATGACGCGCCTGCTGCGGCCACGGCTCGAGTCGCGGGCACGGCCCGAGTCGCCGCGGTAGCGGCGGGGCCGAAATGGCGACGCTGGGCGAGCTCCTGAATTCGGGCACGGCGCGGCTGCGCGGGGCCGGGTCGGAGAGCGCGCGCCTGGACGCCGAGCTGTTGCTGGGCTGGGCCGTCGGGGCCGAGCGCACGGCGCTTCTCGCCCATCCGGAGGCGCCGGTCGGGGCGGATGCGGCGGCCACGTACGAAGGCGCGATCGTTCGGCGCGAGGCCGGGGAGCCCGTGGCCTACATCCGCGGCCTGAAGGAGTTCTACGGCCTGGCATTCGGCGTGGATCGGCGGGCCTTGATCCCGCGGCCGGAGACTGAGCTGCTGGTCGCCGAGGCCGAGCGGGAAGTGGCCTGGCGGCTGACGTCGGCGCCGCGGCCGGCCGGGACGCCCGATGTCCGGGTCGTGGACGTGGGTACGGGCAGCGGTGCGGTCGCGATCGCGCTGGCGACCCTGTTGCGGCGGAGGAGGATGCTGCCCGAGGTCTCGATCCTCGCGGTCGACTGCGAAGCCGATGCCATCGGCCTGGCGCGGGAGAATGCCGTCGCCCACGCCGTCGCCGACGAGGTCGAATTCCGGGAAGCCGACCTGCTGCCGGCCGCCGAACCGCCGTTCGATCTCGTCCTGGCCAACTTGCCCTACATTCCGTCGGCCGAGATCGAACGACTGCCGGTGGCCGCCTCGTTCGAGCCCCGGACGGCTCTCGACGGCGGGCCCGACGGGCTGGCGGTCATTCGACGTCTGCTGGCTGCGCTGCCTGCGGCGCTTGCCGCCACCGGCACCGCGCTGGTGGAGATCGGCTTCGACCAGGGGCTGGCTGTCGAGCACGCGGTCGCGGGGTTGCCGGGAGTCTGGACCTGTCGGATCCAGGCGGACCTTTCGGGACGACCTCGCCTGGCCAGCATCGAGCGGTCCGCCGTCCAATCGACCGCCGTTGACGCGGCCGGCGCGCGTTCGGCCGGTCCCGGCCCGACCGACCCGGGCCGTAGAGGAGCCCGCTGATGCCCGAGTCCGCCCTGCCGATCCGCCTGATCGCCCTCGACATCGACGGCACACTCGTCGACGCGGATCTCGTCATCGGCGAACGCACTCTCGGCGCGATCGGCGAAGCGATGCGACGGGGCATCGCCGTCGCGCTCGTGACGGGCCGGATGGCCACCAGCGCCATGCCGTTCGCCGAGGCGCTCGGCCTCACCGGCCCCCTCGTGGCCCAGCAGGGCGCGCTGATTCGGGCCATGCCCGCGCCGGGCTCACGCGGCCTGGGCCGGCTGCTGCATCATCGCCCGCTCCGCCCCGAGGTCACGATGGAGATCGTGCGCTGGTGCTGCGAACGGGGCCTGGCGCCGCACTTCAATCACCTCGAATGGATGGTCGTCGCTTCGAACGAGGAGCGCCTCGAGGAATACCGGCTCTTCGTGGGTGATCGGCTGCGCGTCGTGCCGGACATCATGGCCCGCGCTGCCCACCCGGTCACCAAGGTCGTCGCCATCGGCGAAGGGGAGCACTCGCTGGACGTCTTGGCCGAGGGGCGAGCCCAGTTCGAGGGGCGCGCGGAGGTGACGCTGAGCCATCCTCGCTTCCTGGAGTTCCTGGCGCCGGGCGTCTCGAAGGGTGCCGCGGTCGGGTGGCTGGCGCGACGCCTGCGCATCCCGCTCTCGCAGGCCATCGCGATCGGCGATCAGTACAACGACCTGGAGATGATCGGCGAGGTCGGTTACGGGGTGGCGATGCCGAGCGCTCCGGCGGCCGTCCAGGCCGCGGCGCGGTTCGTGGCGCCGCCGGTCGCGAACGAAGGGGCGGCGCAGATGATCGAGCGGATCGCCCTGGACGGGTGGCGGGTGCCGATCGACGCCTCCCGGACGCGCCGCGTCGTCGAGGTGGAGCGGCGGTGACGGCGAGGCTGCTTCCCGACGATGGGGCCGGGCGTGCGGCCGCGATCGAGGTGCTGCGGACCGGAGGCCTGGTCGCCATGCCGACCGACACGGTCTACGGCGTCGGCGTCTCGCTCGCGACGCCGGACGGCCTGCCGCGACTCTTCGCTGCCAAGGATCGTCCACTCGACCGGGCCGTCGTCCTGCTGGTGGCCGATGTCGATCAGGCGGCTTCGGTGGGCGTTCTCTCGCCGGCCGCTCGAGCGCTGGCCGAACGGTTCTGGCCAGGAGGCCTGACGCTCGTCCTGCCGCAAGCTCTCGGCGCCGGGCTGCCTTCGGCCCTCACGGCCGGCGCTTCGACCATTGGCGTTCGGATCCCCGACCACGAATCTCCCCGCACCCTGGCGCGTGCCCTCGGCCCGCTGCCGGTCACCTCGGCCAACCTGTCCGGCCATCTCGAGGCCCACGACGCTGCCGGAGTTTTCGCCGAGTTGGGAACCCGCATCGACCTGATCCTCGACGGCGGCAGCGCCCGCGGCGGCGTCGCCTCGACGATCGTGGACTGCTCGGGTGACACGCTGCGGATCCTTCGGGTTGGCGCGATTGCCCCGGCCGTTCTGGTCGAGACGCTCACGGCCGCAGGCTTATCTCACGAATTCGAGCCGTGATGGAAACGCCGGCGGCTGCCGAAGCGAGCCGCCGGCGCTGACCGGGGTCGGGAGGACGCCCGTGAGTTGGTGCGGAGTGGAAGGATTCCCTGACTGCGCCGGCCCTGGGAAGGGCGCGGTGTGTCGGCTGCTCTAGCTACCGGCGTAGGTTCCGGCGTGCGACTCCGTGGAGCCGGGCGTGGTGTCACCGGAGCATTCGTGCGCCGGGGCGAGAATGGGCAGCAGTGGCGTGCCGTTGTCGACGTCCGGAAGAACCGCGAGCGGTTGAGGGCTGCCAATGGGGCCTGGATTTGAGCCGCTGCTGGTGACGGTCGTGACATCGATGGAACACGGGTCTGACTTACCGCCGCCTGGCGCTTTGGGCGTGCCGCTGGTCGCTTCCGGAAGCAGTTGCACCGGCTCAGGAGTGCCGGCAGCAGGGCCGGGGTTGAAAGGGCCCAGAATGGTGCCGGGATTGGAGTCGATGTTGGTTCCGGCGTTGGTTCCGGCGCCGGTTCCTGCGTTACCGGCGTTGGTGCCTGTGCTCGGGCCCGACGGAGTGAAGCCGGGCGTGGTGTCACCGGAGCATTCGTGCGCCGGGGCGAGAATGGGCAGCAGTGGCGTGCCGTTGTCGACGTCCGGAAGAACCGCGAGCGGTTGAGGGCTGCCAATGGGGCCTGGATTTGAGCCGCTGCTGGTGACGGTCGTGACGGAACAGGGGTCAGACTGACTGCCGCTGGCTGCCTTGGACGTGCCGCTGGTCAACGAGGCCAGTTCGGCTTGAGCGGCGGTCCTCGCGCCTCCAACGGGGTAGCCCTGAGGCTCCCGCGATGCGGCGACCGCGCCGGCTGTCCAAACGACGAGGGACGCGACAACGGCCGCGAGAATGATGGCGCCGACTGCCGGTCGTCGGAAGCGCTGCAGGTTGTCTAGCGAGTTCATCGAAACCCTCCGTGAAGTGTGTAGGTGGATGTGGTGTCATGCATGCGCCCGTTTGACGCCAGCCACTCCGCTTGGGTTCCGCCAGCCGATTGAGCCCATCCGGCGGCGCCCGCCGTCGAGGTTCGGCCCGGGCGGCGGGGTCAAGATGTCGCGGCCCCAGATCGCAGTGGGTCCACCCCTGACGGACGCCGCCACGCCCGATCGGCGACAATAGGCCCGACGCCGGCCGCGGAGGCAAAGAGGAAGTCGGCGAGAGTCACGCGGCGGCGTTGACCCGATGGCGGCGGCGCGGAACGTCCGACCCGGAGCAGTAAGGAGCAACCATGACGATCGCACGTCGAGAGGGGATCGCCTGGGCCCGGCTGGCCGACGTCGACCCCGAGCTGTGGGCGGCCATTCGCGGCGAGACCGATCGTCAGCGCTGGAAGATCGAGCTGATTGCCAGCGAGAACTACACCTTCGCGGCCGTGATGGAAGCTCAGGGCTCGCCGCTCACTAACAAGTACGCCGAGGGCCTCCCGGGCAAGCGCCATTACGGCGGCTGTGAGTTCGTCGACGTCGCCGAGCGCCTGGCCCAGGACCGTGCCCTGGCCCTCTTCCCCGGCGCGGAGCACGTCAACGTGCAGCCTCATTCCGGCGCCCAGGCCAACATGGCGGCATACCTCAGCGTCCTTCAGATCGGTGACCGGATCCTGGGCATGAACCTGGCCCATGGCGGGCACCTGACCCACGGCTCACCGGCCAACTTCAGCGGCAAGTGGTTCGAGGTCCACGCCTACGGCGTCGATCCGGTGACCGAGCAGATCGACTACGAGGCCCTGAAGAAACAGGCGGCCGAAGTCCGGCCCAAGCTGATCGTCGCCGGCGCCAGCGCCTACCCTCGAACCATCGACTTCGAGCGCATGGCGGCGATCGCCCACGGCGTCGACGCGCTGCTGATGGTCGACATGGCCCATATCGCCGGACTCATCGCGGCCGGCCTCCACCCGACGCCGTTCGGCCACGCGGACATCGTGACGACCACAACTCACAAGACTCTCCGCGGCCCGCGCGGCGGCCTCATCTTCTGCCGCGAGGACCTGGGCAAGGCCGTCGATAGAAGCGTCTTCCCGGGTGTCCAGGGCGGCCCGCTGATGCACGTCATCGCCGCCAAGGCCGTCGCCCTCAAGCTCGCCGCCACGGACGAGTTTCGCGAAGATCAGCGCCAGACGATCGCCAATGCCAAGCTCCTGGCGGCTACTCTCACCGAGAAAGGCGCGCGCGTAGTCTCCGGCGGGACGGACAACCACCTCATGCTGGTCGACGTCACGCCGCTCGGCGTGAACGGCAAGGAAGCCGAGCACCTCCTCGACGAGATCGGCATCACCGTCAACCGGAACTCCATCCCGTTCGACAAGAATCCACTCACGGTTGGCTCCGGCATCCGCGTCGGCACGCCGGCCACCACCAGCCGCGGCTTCCGCGCGCCGGAGATGCGGCAGATCGGCGAGATCATCATCACCGCCATCGTCGCTCGGGACGATCCGTCCGAGCAGGCCAAGCTTTCGGCCTTGGTCCATGACATGTGCGCCCGCTTCCCGGTACCTGGCCTGGCCGACGGCTGAGCCGGATCGCCGCGCCGGCCGAGACGGCAGGATCGCCGGGTGGCCCTTTTCGGCGGCGCTTTCGGGGGGTAAGCGTTGCCGCAAGTCGGCTGCTACACTCACGGCGCCCTGCCAGGGAGACCGATGAACGATGTCGGGAAGGCGTCTGCGTACGTCGCCCTTTTCTCCGAAATCGCGTTCGTACTGCTGATCGCAGTGCTGGCAGGGGTGCTCGGCGGCTACTGGCTCGACCAGCGCCTGGGCACCGTCCCAGTCTTCGCGCTCATCGGGTTCGCGCTCGGGTGCATCGGTGGAGCCGTCGCCTGTTGGCGGTTCCTCACCCGGTTCCTGGCCCAAATGGATGAAGACGACAAGGAATGACGCGGCTCCATGGCGGGCCGCAGGCTAACGCGGAGCTAGAGTGACAAGCGATCCGGACCCGGCGCCTGCCATGATCGAGGAGAGCCTGGAACCGGCCACGCCGGCGCAGGCGGCGCCGCCGGCTGCGCCCAGGAAGCGGGCCCACGGGATCCCATTCAAGTTCTTGATTCCCGCGGTCATCGGCCTCGACATGCTGGCCGTCATCCTGGTGCCGCCTTTCCCCGAAGGCGGAACGCAGGGCCAGGCGTGCGGCTTCCCGTCGTGCTTCGTCCAGAGCGCGATCGAACTGCCGCCGCCCGCGATCGTGTTCGACCTCTCGCCCTCCACGGCGCCGTCGCCACTGCCCATGATCTACTTCCACCCCAGCATCAGTTCCACGATCCTGACGATGTGGATCGTGATGGCGTTCATCCTGCTGCTGGCTTTCGTCGCGACGCGGGGCATGAAGCTGGTTCCGGGCCGGCTGCAGAACGCCGTCGAGTGGGCTTACGAGTTCGGACGGGACTTCGCGGTGGGGATCGGCGGTGAGGGTGCGGGCCGCTACTATCCGATCTTCGCCGCCTTTTTCGTGCTGATCCTGGTCTCGAACTGGAGCGGCCTTGTGCCGCCGATCGGCAAGATCCCACAGCTCCGGGCGCCGACCAGCGACGTCAACATAACCATCGGCCTGGCGCTCACCTCTTTCGTGCTGTTCCAGGGTGAGGGTTTCCGGCGGCTGGGCGTGCGCGGCTATCTCGGCAAGTTCTTCCCGCTCGGCGAGTTCCGCCACGGAATCGGCGCGGGCGTGCTGGCGATGTACGTCGGCATCATCGAGCTCTTCCTGGAATTCGTGAAGCCGGTGACGCTGGCCATGCGACTCTTCGGCAACATCTACGGCGGCGAGGTCGCCCTGGCAGTCATCTCGGCCCTGACCCTGGCGATCATTCCCGTGGCCCTGTATGGGCTCGAGGCGCTCCTGAACTTGATCCAGGCCCTCATCTTCTCCGTGCTGACCCTTATGTTCATCCTGATCGCCATCGAGGGCCACGAACCCGAAGAGCATCATCCGGCGGTAGCCGGCGCAACCGCACCAGACCACCAGGCGCCGGGAGGCGCCGATCAATCTCAGCCCGTGGCGGCCTGACCGCCAGCAATGCGACTGCCCGGCCGTCGGTCCGGGACAAGGAGGACACCTTCATGCTCGAGCACATCGGAGCCGGACTCGCAGCCATGGGCGTGATCGGCCCCGGCATCGGCATCGGCATCCTGGCCGGCATGTCCAGCAACGCCATCGGGCGCAACCCGGATGCAGCCGGCCAGATCCGCGGCCTGGCGATCATCCTCGCCGGCTTCGCCGAAGGCCTCGGCGTGCTGGCGATCGTGGTCGGCCTGCTGACCATCTTCATCAAGTAGGGCCGAGGCCACGGAGCGAGTCGAGTGAACCCCCTGGCGACAGCCGTCGCGACAGCGGCCGCGACGGCCGCGGCTTCGACGACGACGGCGCCCGAAGCGCCCGGCCTGTCAATCAACTTCTTCTGGGTGATCGTCGCGGCGCTCAACTTCATCGTGTTCCTGGCCCTGATCTGGCGCTTCGGGTTCGATCCGATCGCCAACATCCTGGCCCAGCGCAAGACTCGCATCGACCAGGGGCTGGCCGACGCCCAGCAGGCTCGCAAGGATCGCGATGGAGCTGCAGCCGATCGCGATCGGGTGATGGCCGATGCGCGGCGCGAGGCTCAGGCGCTCATCGTCGCGGCCCAGAAGTCCGCCGAGGAGCTCCGGGGAGCGGATATCGCCGCCACTCGCAAAGACCTGGACAGCATGCGTGAGCGGGCTCTAGCCGACATCCAGGCCGAGCGCGACCGCGCCCTCGCCGACCTTCGCTCCCAGGTCGCCGACCTGGCGCTCCTGGCGGCCGGCAAGGTCGTGGGCGAGACCATGACCGAGGCCCGCCAGCGACGCCTCGTCGAGGAGTTCCTCGCCGATCGCCCCGTGAACGGCGAGGGACGGACCAACTGATGCCGCATTCCGCCCCGGCCCGCCGCTACGCCCAGGCGCTCTTCGAGCTGGCCACGCGCGCCGGCAAGGTCGACGCCTGGCGGGCCGACATCGGCCTCGCGTGCGGGCTGGCGCAGGACGAGCGAGCAGTCCAGGCGATCGACAGCCCCGCCGTGCCGTTCCGCCAGCGCCGCAAGATCGTGGAGCAGATCCTGGTGACCCGTGTCTCCAGGCAGGTGCTGAACCTGTCGCTGCTCCTGGCCGAGCGAGGTCGCTTCTCGCTGATGCCGGCGGTCAGCGACGAGTACGACGATCTGGTTCGCCAGTCGCGCGGCATCGTCGGCGTAACCGTGAGCTCTCCAGGGCCCCTCTCCCAAGCCGAGCTGGCAATGGTCAAGGACCGAATCGAGCGGCTTGCCGGGGCGCGTGTGGAGATCTCCACCGAGACCAATCCGGCACTCATCGGCGGACTGTGCGTCATGATCGGCGACCTCCAGATCGATGCCAGCGTGGCGAACCGCCTGGCGCGGCTTCGCCGCCAGCTGGTCCAGGGAATGAACTAGAGTCGGGCACCGCCACGGCGGGCCCGCGGGCCGAACGGAGAAGGCATGGCCATCAGATCGGACGAGATCGTCAGCATCATCAAGAACACGATCGAGAACTTCGATCAGGGCGCCGAGTCGCGCAGCGTCGGGACCGTGGTCGAAGTCGGCGACGGCATCGCCCAGATCTACGGCCTCTCGGGCGCCCTGTCGTCCGAGCTGCTCGAGTTTCCGGGCTCGGTCATGGGCATGGCCCTCAACCTGGAAGAGGAGACCGTCGGCGCGGTCATCCTGGGGGACCCCGAGAAGATCAAGGAAGGCGACACGGTCAAGACCACCGGCCGCGTGGTCGAAGTCCCGGTCGGTGCGGCGCTCATCGGCCGCGTCGTGGATCCGCTCGGCCGGCCGCTGGACGACAAGGGCCCCATCGCCGCCGCCCGGACCCGCCCGGTCGAGCGCATCGCGCCCGGCGTCATCACCCGCCAGGGGGTCGACACGCCGGTCCAGACCGGCATCAAGGCGATCGATGCCCTGATCCCGATCGGCCGGGGCCAGCGCGAGCTGATCATCGGCGACCGCCAGACCGGCAAGACCGCCATCGCGATCGATACGATCATCAACCAGAAGGGCAAGGGCCTGGTCTGCATCTACGTGGCCATCGGCCAGAAGCTCTCGACCGTCGCCAAGACCGTGGCGGTCCTGGAGCAGCACGGGGCCATGGCGCACACCATCGTCGTCTGCGCCGGCGCCGAGTTCTCCGCCGCCCTCCAGTACATCGCTCCGTACGCCGGATGCGCCATGGGCGAGGAGGTCATGGAAGTGGGCGTCGAGATAGACGGCAAGCTCGTCAAGGACGCCCTGTGTGTGTACGACGACCTCTCCAAGCACGCCTGGGCGTACCGGGAGATGTCCCTCCTGCTGCGCCGCCCGCCCGGCCGCGAGGCCTATCCCGGCGATGTCTTCTACCTCCACAGTCGCCTGCTCGAGCGCGCCGCGCGCATGAGCGCCGAGAACGGCGGCGGTTCCCTGACCGCCCTGCCGCTCATCGAGACGCAGGCCGGTGACGTTTCGGCCTACATCCCCACGAACGTGATCTCGATCACCGACGGCCAGATCTTCCTGGAGACGGACCTCTTCAATGCCGGCCAGCGGCCCGCGCTCAACATCGGCATCTCCGTCTCACGCGTCGGCTCGGCGGCCCAGACCAAGGCCATGAAGAGGGTCGCGGCGCCGCTCAAGCTCGATCTGGCCCAGTACCGCTCCCTGGCCGCGTTCGCCCAGTTCGCGTCGGACCTGGACAAGGCGACCCGAGATCAGCTGACCCGCGGCGAGAAGCTGTCCGAGGTCATCAAGCAGCCCCAGTACCAGCCGGTCCCCGTCGAGAAGCAGGTCGCGATCCTGTACATCGCGACGAAGGGCCTCCTCGACGACGTGCCCACGCCGCGAGTCAAGGATTTCGAGCAGCAGTTCTACCGCTTCCTCGAGACCGAACACGGCGCGGTCATGACCAAGCTCGGCGACACGAAGGTCCTCGACGACGCCGCCGCCGCCGAGCTCGAAGCCGCGGCCGTCGAGTTCCGTAAGTCGTTCCTCGCCTAGGGCGAGGGCGGCGCAACCACAGGCGCAACCACAGTCACATCACCGAACCTGGTAGGGCAGCGTGCCGAGCCAACGAGACATCCGAAGACGCATCACGGCGTCGAGGAACATCAGACAGATAACCCGGGCGATGCAGTTCGTGGCGGCGTCCAAGCTCCGCCGTGCCCAGGATTCGACCCTGGCCTCGCGACCCTACTCCGACCTGCTCGACGAGATCCTGGCGGATCTCGCCGCCGTCCTCGCGGGTGACGAGCACCCGCTGCTCAGTCGCCGCGACGAGGGCAAGCGGCTCATCGTCCTCGTCACGAGCGATCGCGGCCTGGCCGGCGCCCTCAACACTAACGCCGTCCGCTTCGCCTCCAAGGAGATCGTTGAGCACCCGGGCGAGCTCGAACTCGTCAGCGTCGGCCGCAAGGGCCGGGACGCGATGCGCAGGGCCCGCGTCCCGATCGTCGCCCACTTCTCCGGTTTCAGCGACCGTCCCAAGATTCGAGGACATCCTGCCACTGGCTCGGCTCATCTCGGACGAGTACGAGGCCGGCACGTACAACCAGGTCGACATCGTCTTCACCCGTTTCGTCTCGACCCTGGTCCAGCGCCCGGACATGATCCAGCTGCTGCCGATCAGGCCGACCAGCGACACTCGTGGCATCCCCGGCGCGCAGTTCATCTTCGAGCCGGCTCCGGACCTGGTCCTGAACGAGCTGCTGCCCCGCTACGTCGGCACGCGGCTCTTCCAGACGGCGCTGGAAAGCAGCGCCAGCTTCTTCTCCAGCCAGATGGTCGCGATGAAGAACGCCACCGAGAACGCGGACGACCTCATCGACGACCTGACCCTCAGCTACAACAAGGCCCGCCAGGCCAGCATCACCAGAGAGCTGATCGAAATCGCATCTGGCGCGAAGGCGCGCTAGCCAGCCAGGCGACGACGAGCCGCGCAGCGGCTATAGGAGGCACCGACACGATCATGGCGACCGCCGCCAAGACCGCGACCGGCCGGGTAGTCCAGATCACCGGCCCCGTCATCGACATCGAGTTTCCGGCCGGCCATCTGCCGGGGATCTACAACGCCGTCGAGGTCATACGTGGCGACGGCGTGAAGATCGTCTGCGAGGTCCAGCAGCATCTGGGCAACAACTGGGTCCGCAGCGTGGCCATGACCACCACGGACGGCCTTGCCCGCGGCGTCGAAGTCGTCGACACCGGCGGCCCGATCTCGGTGCCGGTCGGCGCGGTGACCCTCGGCCGTGTCTTCAACGTGCTGGGAGAGGCGATCGACGAGAAGGGCCCGGTGGCGGTCACCGAGCGCCTGCCGATCCATCGCCCGGCCCCGGCCTTCGACCAGCAGACCACCGAGACCGAGATCTTCGAGACGGGCATCAAGGTCATCGACCTGGTCTGCCCCTTCGCCAAGGGCGGCAAGATCGGCGTCTTCGGCGGCGCCGGCGTGGGCAAGACGGTCATCATCCAGGAACTGATCCGCAACGTCGCCCAGGAGCACGCCGGCTACTCGGTCTTCGCCGGGGTCGGTGAGAGGTCGCGCGAGGGCAACGACCTGCTCCACGAGATGACCGAATCGGGCGTCATCGCCAAGACGGCCTTCGTCTTCGGCCAGATGAACGAGCCGCCGGGCGCCCGCCTTCGGGTCGGCCTGACCGGCCTCACGATCGCCGAGTACTTCCGCGACGTCGAAGGCCGCGACATCCTCCTCTTCATCGACAACATCTTCCGTTTCACCCAGGCCGGCTCCGAGGTCTCGGCCCTGTTGGGTCGCATGCCTTCGGCGGTGGGCTACCAGCCCAACCTGGCCACCGAGATGGCGGCCCTCCAGGAGCGCATCACATCCACCAAGAAGGGCTCGATCACCTCGCTGCAGGCGATCTTCGTTCCCGCCGACGACTACACGGACCCGGCGCCGGCGACCACCTTCGGACACCTCGACTCGACCATCCGCCTGGAGCGTGCGATCACAGAGCTGGGCATCTACCCCGCGGTCGACCCGCTGACCTCCACCTCGCGCGTCCTCGACCCCAACGTGGTCGGCCAGGAGCACTACGACACGGCCCGCGAGGTCCAGCGCGTTCTGCAGCGCTACCGCGACCTGCAGGACATCATCTCGATCCTGGGCATCGACGAGTTGTCGGAAGAGGACAAGACCACAGTGGCCCGCGCCCGGCGGCTCCAGATCTTCAACAGCCAGCCGTTCCACGTGGCCGAAGTCTTCACCGGGCGACCCGGGGCGTACGTGGCGATACGCGACACGGTCGCCTCGTTCAAGGAGATCCTCGAGGGCAAGGTCGACGACCTGCCCGAGCAGGCCTTCTTCCTGGCCGGTACTCTGGACGACGTCCGCGCGAACGCCGCCAAGCTGGCGAAGTGACCGCGCACCTCGTGCTGGTCCGCCTCGGCACCGCGGGTCGACGCCACGGCCCGGCCGTGACGAGTGAAGGAATGAAGTAGTGCCCCTCCACCTCGAGATCGTCACTCCTGAGAAACGGGCCTTCACCGGCGACGTGGACGAGGTTGTCGTGCCCGGCAGCGAGGGCGAGCTCGGCATCCTGCCCCACCACGCGCCGTTGATCTCGACCCTCGGTCAGGGCGTGCTGCGCCTCAAGAGCGGCGGGCGGGAGCAGGAGTTCGCGATCTTCGGCGGCTTCTTGCAAGTCCGGCCGGATCGCGTCGTCGTACTGGCAGAGACGGCCGACATGGACTCCGAGATCGATCTCGAACGCGCCGAGCGCGCCCGCCGCGAGGCAGAGCGCGTCATCGAAGGCGGCTTCGTGGAGCCGGCCGACCTGGCGGTCGCGCGGGCCGCTCTCCAGCGCGCGCTCATCCGAATCCGCGTCGCCGAGCGCGGGGAGCGCAGACCGCGAGGGCCGCACGAGGCGGCGCGCCGGCATGCGGAGGCGCATCGCGAGGAACCGCCGGGCGGCGAGTAGCGATGGCCGACGCCCGCCCGTTCCACTGGGAGTTCAAGCCCGAGGAAGTCGACCGCGAGGTCTTCCGAATCGAGGGCGGCCGCCGCCTGGAAGGTTCGGTTTCGATCAGCGGCGCCAAGAACGCGGCGCTCAAGCTGATGGCCGCAGCCACGCTGACCGGGGAACGGTGCCGCTTCACCAACGTTCCCGAGATCGAGGACGTGCGAGTCCTGGCCGAAGTCCTGGCGGACATCGGCGTGACCGTCGATCATCCCGAGCCCAATGTCTACGAAGTCGCAAGCGGCGATGCCGAATGGCTGTTCGTGCCCCTCGAGGCGGCGGCCAAGATGCGGGCCAGCTTCATCCTGCTGGGCCCGCTGCTCACTCGCTTCGGGCGGGTCATCATCAGCAACCCGGGCGGGGACCGGATCGGCCGCCGGCCCGTGAACCTGCACGTCGACGCGATGCGGGCCCTGGGCGCGGAAATCGAGTACCGCAACGGCTACTACTTCGCCAAAGCCCCGGGCCGGCTGCGCGGCGGCCGCGTGTCGTTTCCGCAGATCACCGTCATGGGCACCGAGAACGCCATCCTCGCCGCGACTCTCGCGGTCGGGCACACCGTCATCGAGCCGGCCGCCCGGGAGCCGGAGATCGACGACCTGATCGCCTTCCTCGTCGACATGGGCGCCGAGGTCGAACGGACCGCGCCAAACCGCATCGAGATCGAGGGCCGGCGCAGGCTGCGCGGCGCTCAGCACGCCGTCGTCTCCGACCGCATCGAAGCTGGGACCTTCGTCGTCGCGGCCGCCGTCACGCGCGGTCGAGTCACGCTCCGGAATGCCCCGTGCGGCCATTTCGACGCGCTCGTGGGAGTCATGTCGGAGATGGGCGTCTCGGTCAGCTGCGGCGCCGACACGGTGGAGGTGGACGCGACCGCCGCGGATCTTCGCCCGTTCAAGTGCGCCGACATCGAGACGCAGCCCTACCCCGGCCTGGCGACCGATCTTCAACCACCCACCTGCGTTCTGCTAACCCAGTCGGAAGGCGAGAGCCACGTCACCGAGACGATCTTCGAGGATCGCCTGGAGTGGCTCGGCGAGCTGCGCCGCATGGGCGCCCGGATCGAGATCCCGGATCCGCATCACGCCACCATTCACGGCCCGACGCAGCTTCACGGCGTGGATGTCGAGATCGGCGATCTTCGAGCCGGCGCGTCCCTTATCCTGGCGGCTCTGGCTGCCGAGGGCGTGACCACGATTCGCGGCGCGCACCACGTACACCGCGGCTATGAGAAGATCGACACGAAATTCCTGGAGCTCGGCGCCAGGATCGAACGGCTTGCGGAAGGGACATAGCGAAGCGGCATGAAGATCGGTATCGACCTGGGCACCGCCAACGTGATGGTCTACGTCAAGGGCAAGGGCATCGTGATGCAGGAGCCCTCGGTAGTTGCCGTCGATGACGACAACGTGATCGTCGCTGTGGGCGCGGAAGCCCGAGAAATGATCGGCCGCACCCCAGCCAACATCCAGGCCATCCGGCCGATGCGGGCGGGGGTCATCGCCGACTACGTCATCACCGAGGCGCTGCTGAGGCACTTCATCCAGAAGGTCCAGCTGGGCCGGCGGTTCGGATGGGGCAAGCCCGAGGTGATGATCAGCGTGCCGGCCGGCGTCACCAGCGTCGAGAAGCGCGCCGTCCGCGACGCGGCCCTCAAGGCGGGCGCGGGCGAGGCGTACCTGATCGAGGAGCCGATGGCGGCCGCGATCGGCGCGTCGGTGCCGATCAGCGGGCCCTCCGGGGCCATGATCATCGACATCGGCGGCGGCACCAGCGAGATCGCGGTGCTTTCGCTTGGCGCGATAGTCGTGTCGACGAGCCTTCGAGTCGGCGGCAACAAGATCGACGAGACCATCGCCAGCTACGTTCGCAAGAAGTACAACCTGATGATCGGTGACCGAACCGCCGAGGAGGTCAAGATCGCGATCGGGACGGCGCTCCCGCTCGAGCGCGAGCTGACGATGGATGTGCGCGGCCGCGACCTGATCGCCGGCCTGCCCCGCACGATCCCGATGACGAGCTCCGAGGTCATGGAGGCGATGGAGCCGCCGCTCCAGCAGATCATCGGTGCCGTCCGCCTCGTCCTGGAGCAGACGCCGCCCGAGCTATCGAGCGACATCATCGACAAGGGCATGGTGATGTCCGGCGGCGGCTCGCTGCTGCGCAACATCGACAAACTGCTCACCCAGGTCACCGGCGTGCCCTGCCACGTGGCTGACGATGCCCTGAACTGCGTCGCCCGCGGCACCGGCCTTGCCCTGGAGCACTTCGACTTCTACAAGAAGTATCTCGGCCCGCAGATGTAATGGGCGGTCCCGAGGTACCCGCGGTGAACCCCGCACGGCGGGCGTTCATCGAACTGCACTGTCA
This sequence comes from uncultured Chloroflexia bacterium, assembly GCA_963768655.1. Taxonomy (GTDB): domain Bacteria; phylum Chloroflexota; class Limnocylindria; order Limnocylindrales; family CSP1-4; genus Fen-1039. The sequence goes on from CAVYIM010000003.1 coordinate 172,908, forward strand.
CACGAGCGCCAGCTTCGACTCGCTGGCCGACCCCATGGCCGTGGCTCGGGCCGCGGCCAGGCGTGGCCTGACGCATCTGGCAGTCACGGACCACGACCGCATCGATGCCGCCCTGCGCCTTCGCGACGCCGCTCCGCCCGAGTTGACGATCATCGTCGGCGAGGAGGTCAAGACGGCCGACGGCGACTTGATAGCGGTCTTCCTGCGTGAGGTCGTCCCGCCGGGCATGTCGGCCGTGGAGACGATCGCCGCGGTCCGGGAGCAGGGCGGCCTGGTGGGCGTCCCGCACCCATTCGACGGCCGGCGCGGGTTCGGTCGAAAGAGCGGTGCAGAGCTCGAATCGATCGCCAATCTGGTCGACTGGGTGGAGGCCTACAACGCCCGCGTGATCGGTGGCTCGGCCAACGAGAAAGCGGCGCAGTTCGCCCACGAGCATGGGCTGCCGGGGGTCGGCGCATCGGACTCGCACACCGTCCTGGAGGTGGCCGTCACCTGCACCATCGTGACCGGCGATCCCGGAACTCCGGAGGGCCTGCGCGCGTCGTTGGCGGCAGTGGACTTCCTGCCGGGACGCGCGAGCTTCTACGTGCGCGCCTGGACGCCGCTTGCGAAGATGGTCCAGTCCATGAAGGGGAACGGCCGGCGCCGGGCCCAGGAAGTCAGGGGAGAAATCCGGTGACCAAGCCAGCAGACCATCACCGCCACCCGATGGGCGAGCCGCTCGAGCAAGAAGCCGAGGCTCTGATCGATCCGGAGGCGGCGGTCGAGATCCCTCCGGCCGAGCAGATGTCGCTGCTGCGGCGTCTCCGGCAGCCCCGAACCATCCTGTCGATCGCGGTCCCGATCGTCGTCATCGTCATCGCCGTGGCCCTCAACTGGTCGCAGATGAGCCAGGTGCCGGGTGCGATCGGTGGCGCCGACCCGCGCCTCATCCTGGTCGCCTTCGTCATCTATTACATCGGGTTCCCGCTGCGGGGCTTCCGCTGGACGAGGCTCCTGCGCGGCGCCGGATACAAGGTCAAGACCAGCGATGCGACGGAGGTCCTGTTTCTCTCCTGGTTCGTAAACTGCATAGTCCCGGCCAAGCTCGGCGACCTGTATCGAGCCTATCTGCTCAAGCAGAACAGCCCGGTGTCTGCCACACGGACGCTGGGCACGGTCTTCATGGAGCGCATCCTGGATCTGGTCGCCATCGCCGCACTGGGCGTGGCCGCGGGGTACTTCAGGTTCCGCGGCAGCCTCAACGATCTCCCCGAGGGCGTGCGGGTGATCTTCGCCTTCGGTGTCGTGATAGTGGTGGCGCTGATCGTTGCGCTTGTCGCGATGCGCAGCTTCGGACGCCGGGTCATAGTCGTGCTGAGGGTGCCGGCTCGTGGCGTCGAGCTGTACGACCGGTTCGAGGAAGGGGTCTTCGGCTCAGTGGGGTTGCGCGGCCTGCCCGTCCTCGGTCTGCTGACCTTCATGATCTGGGCGACCGAGGCGCTGCGGTTGTACTTCGTGGTCCGCTCGCTCGGATTCGCAGACGTGGATCTGGGTCTCTCCGGGGCCATGTTCGTGGCCCTAATCGGGTCACTGCTGACGGCCGTGCCTCTGTTCCCGGGAGGCCTCGGGCTGGTGGACCTGGGGATGCTCGGGGTGCTGAAGACGTTCTTCACCAAGAACTCGATACACGCGACCGCGATCGTCGTGGTCGACCGGGCGATCTCCGTCTTCTCGATCGTCATCCTGGGCGGCATTGCATACGTGCTGTCCTCAAAGCCGAGGGGTGGAGGAATGACAGTCGAGGAGATCCCGCCCTCACTCGCGCCGATGCGGCCGCCGGCCTGACTTTCGGCACCGTTCGGCGGCTCAAACTCGGGCCAGTGATACTGGTCGGCCGCTCGCGTCCGCCCGAATCCGGCCATATCTGCCCGAATCTGCCCGAACTGGACCTTACAGCTACCTTGCGGGGCAAACCGACAGTCGCTACACGTGCGGTACCAAAAGGTCATTCACGCTTTGGCCGGCCGCTCCGATAGTTCCAGTATCCGGGTAGAATGCCCGCCTATCGGAGCCCACGAAGCGCATGGCCGTACAGAACGGGCGAGGCTTCAACGAGTGGCTGCGGGCCCAGCTCAAGGCGAAGAAGATGTCGCAGCGCCAGCTGGCCCAGCAATCCGGCGTTGACCATTCGACCATTTCCCGGCTGATCCGCGGCGACCGGATGCCGTCCCTGGGAACAGCCACGAAGCTGGCCCGCGGGCTGCGCGAGATCCGAGACGACTCCGATGCGCCGCAGTACCTGGGTGTCGTGACCGGCGGAACCATCAATCCGACTGCTCGCGTCGAATACGCCCTCCGGGCCGACGACGTGCTCACGGAACCGCAGGTCCGCCAGATCATGGAGTACTACCTCGCGGTGCGGATGCGCCGCTTCGGCCGCGGCTACATCGGCATGCGGACAGAGGAACGCCCTATCGAGCCGCGCCGGCTCCTGGACGATCGTCGTGATACGCCTGTCATGTCCGCGGTCGCCGGTCACGCAGCCCGGCCGATGGTCCGGCAGCTGCCTCCTCGCGCTCGCTCCGCCCGAGACTGACCGGGCGATCGTCCCCGGCCGCCAATCGCCGGTGGCTGCGCGCCCGCGCCCAGACGCCGGGCGGCTCGACCCGGCCAGCAACAGCCGCTCGCGAGCCTCGAGCCCAGGCGCGCGGGCCTCAGGGCACAGGCCTCAGGGCACCCGCCGGTAGACGCTCAGGCTTCGGTTCGGGGCGGGCGAGAAACGCTCCACGAACTGCAGCCCCTGGCCCGCCGACGCGCTACTGAGCCAGCGAGCCTCTATAGTCGGGTCGCCGCAGCCGCTCGTGACCCACTCCGAGTCGCACAGGACCACGACGGTGCCGGCGTCGCCGGGCGTGGCCAGCGTCGCCCCGTCGTAGCTCAGGGGGTAGCTATAGGCGGCGGCGCTCTTGAACGCGGGCAGGTTGATGAGCGCTATCGAGCCGCCCTGGGCATCCGCCTCGAGCCGTTGCGCGGCGGCGTGGGCGGCCGGCCAGCCGCCGTCGGGGGAGGTGAGCGGCGGCCAGTGGCTGACACCGAGGACCGTCAACCCGGCGAGCATGCCGATCGCGAGCGATCGACCGAGCCACGCCCTCGAAGCGCGGGCCTCTCGCCATAGCCCGCCCACGACCAGTGCCGCGCCGATGATGACAAGTACATCGGCGACGGAGTGGTATTGCTCCTGGTCCACGGGCTCCACCTGCGAAATCTGTTTGAGGCACAGGCTGAGCACTAGGGCGATGACGAGCAGTGATCCGCCGACGAAACGAACGCCTTCGCGCTCGTGGTCCGCAGCGTGGGCCGTGTCCTGTCCCCTCGCGAAGGAACCCGCCACCCGCCAGACCACACCTACGACGACGGCGACGGCCGCGACGAAGGCAAGGGCAGCGCCCGGCCTGAAGTCGTCGAGCGGCCAGTACATCAGCGGCCAGACGACGATCCTCATGCTGCCAAACGCAACCTCGGCCAGGGGACCGCCGGCAGGTGGGCTCGGCTGGTTGAAGGCCAGCATCGCCCTGGTCTCGGCAAAGTCGTGGCCCAGTTCGTACAGGATCAATGGCAACCACGTCAGGACGAACAGGCCGGCGCCGGCGAAGCCCCATGTGAGGAGGCGGCGCCTCTCCCCCGAAGGACCCCGCCGCAACGCCATTGCGAACAGCGTGGCCATCGGGAGCACGAGCACAAGCCCCGTGAGGTGGGCCTGCGAGGCCAGGGCGGTGCCGGACGCGGCGACCAACCACCAGCGAGGCTGGTGCGTCCTCCACGCCTGCCAGGCGCCCAGGCAGGCCAGTGCGGTGCCCGTCTCGAGGAGGACGGGGTTCCACAAGAACGTGGAGTAGCCGATCAGGCTCGGCGACACGGCGGCCAGAAGTGCCGCGGCGAGTCCCGCGGCAGGACCGCCGATCGAACGCGCCGTCCACCAGACCAGAGGGACCACGGCAACGCCGAATAGCGCGACGGCAAAGACGAGAGCCGCGGGATTGCCGTTGCTGAGCCATGCGGCGGGGATCATGAGATCGTAGAAGAGAGCCCCGTGGTGGAACGCTCCTCCCGTGCTGTAGGCCATCGGCCCAAAGGTCGGCAGGCGGCCCGTCACGACCGCGTTCCAGATGGCAGCCATCTGCGTGCCCTGGTCCGAATCCCAGATGCCGCGAGCCGGCAGGTTCACGAGCCTGTCCGCCGCGGCCAGCAGGAAGATCGCGGCCAGGCAGGCCGCCTCGCGTTCGTTGGAGCCGATGCGGGCGCCGAAGCTTCGCGCCGGCGCAGCGAGGCCTCTCGATTCATCGAGTCGGGACTGGTCGCGTGGCTCCCGGGAATCAGCCGGCTCCGGCAAGTCCGGCGGAGCGGCACCCTTCATTTCTTGTTTGGCGTCTGCTGGTTTCAAGCCCCACTCACTGCGACCGAAGATAGACGGTGATAATTCGGTCCGGAGCGGCCGCGAATCGATCCACCTGCGTCAGGCCGGGCGGCTGGGTGGCGAGCCATCCGGCCTCGGCCTGGCCGCCGCAGCCCTCCAGCCAGAAGGAATCGCATAGCACGACAACGACGCTGGCCCGGTCGACCTCTACCAGGGTAGTGCCATCGCGCGCCAGTGGGTAGGCGTAAGCATCGCTGCCCTTCTCCTCGAAGAGCGGGACGAGCGCCACCGGGGCACCGCCGGAGATGCGTTCGATCCTCGTCGCCGCAGCCTGGGCGGCGGGCCAGCCCCCGTCCGGCGAGGTGAGCGGCGGCCAGTTCCCGACGTTCCAGGCGACCAGACCTAGCAGGGCCAAGAGGGCGGCGCCACGGCCGATCTGCCTCGCCAGGCCGCCGCTTCCGGCCCGCCAGAGACCTCCCAGGACGAGCCCCGCAGCGACGAGCACCAGCGGGTCGGCAACGACGTGGTACTGCTCCGTGGGCAGCTCCTGGAGCTGTGAGACTGCCTTGAGGCCAAGGCCGAGGGCGAGGATGAGGAGCACGAGCATCCCGCCGACGAAGCGGAGCCCCGCGAGCTCCTCGGTGGCGTCCCGCTCAGCCTTGCCTGCGGCGCGGTGCGGGGCATCCGCTGTCGCCCTGGCGGCCGAGGCCCGCGCGCCCGTCTTGACGATGCGCCAGACGAGCGCAATGGCCAGAGTGACGGCAACTGCCAGGGATGGCAGGAAAGCCGGCTTGAGATTGACGAGCGGCCATCGGGTGAGAGGCCAGGCGAGGATCCGAATGGCGCTGAAGACGAGCCGGGTCAGCGGGTCGGCCACCGGCGTGGAATCCGGGCCGGTGAAGTAGCCGATGATGCCCCGTGTCTCGGCAAAGTCGTGGCTCAGCTCGCTCATGATCACCGGCAGGTACGAGAGCACCACCAGAGCCACTCCGGCTGCTCCCCAGGCCGTGACGCGACGCCGGCGGTCGCGCGCGCGCCGGAGATCGGCGAGGAAAGCGGCTGCCATCGGCACCACGATCACGCCGGCGGCAACGTGCGCCTGCATCGCCACGGCGCTGCCCGCGGCCGCCACCAGCCACCACTGTGGCCGCGCCGTGCGCCAGGCCTGCCAGGCGCCGAGGAACGCCACGGCCGCCCCCGGCTCGACGAGGGTCGGGTTCCAGATGAAAGTCGCGTAGCCGATCAGGCTGGCCGACACGGCTGCCAGGACGGCTGCCATCAAGCCGGCCACGGTTCCGCTGATCGAGCGGGCGATCCACCACACGATCGGGACGACGAGCAGACTCAGGAGCGCGATCTCCGCCACGACGAAGGTGGGGTCGCCGTTGCCCAGCCACACCGCCGGCAGCAGCAGGTCGTAGTACAGGGCTCCGTGGTGGAACGTGCCGCCGACGCTGATTGCCTGCGGCCCGAAGGTCGGCAGGCCCCCGCCGTTGATCGCGTTCCGCAGCGCCAGCATCTCGGTGCCCTGGTCGGAATCCCAGCCGCCGCGCGCCGGCAGGTTGGCAAAGCGCGCTGCGGCGGCCACGACGAGGATGGCGGCCAGGCAGCCGAGCTCGCGGACCTGCACCCCTAGGCGGGCGCTGACGCCGGCGACGCAGCGCGTGGGCAGGGACCTCAGACCGACGAGCCCGCTCATCCTGTCTCCCGAGTTCCAGCTCGTCCCGGCGTCTCGGCCCCAGCCCCGGCCTGCGACGCGGCACCGGCCCCGGCGTTCGGCGCGTACGTGGCCTGCGGTGCGGCCCCGGGCCTGGTCATCCGTCTGGGCAGGGGAGCGGGCGTGAGCGGTCTGCCCGTGACGAGGTCGCCGACCCGGGCCATGTTGACCGCGTCGAAGCCCTCCTCCATGCCGGGCGTCTCCAGGTAGAAGGTCACATGGCCCAGGGCCGGATGGAGGAGCAGGTACGCCAGTCCCACCGGCCCGATCCGTCCATTGCCCAGATGTTCGTGCCGGTCGTGCCGGGATCCGAGGCTCGAGGAGGTGTCGTTGAGGTGGATCATCCACAGCCTGTCCAGCCCGATGAGGCGGTCGAAATCGGCCAGCACGCGATCTATGACCGCCGGATCGGCGATGTCGTAGCCGGCGCCCCACAGGTGAGCCGTGTCCAGGCAGAAACCGATGCGGCTATCGAGGCCCCGTGCGGTGGCGGTCTCCAACACCGCCGCCAGCTGTTCGACGCTGACCCCGATGCCGTCGCCGCCCCCGGATGAGTTCTCGACGACCACCAGCGGGGCGCCCGGGCCGTCCGGTGCCTCGGCCAGCGCGCGCGACAGGCCTTCGACCAGTCGCGCGATGCCCGCCTCCACGCCGGCGCCGCGATGGGAGCCGGCGTGGACGTTGACGAAGCGGGCCCCATAGGCAGGGGCCTGAACGAGCTCGTGGCGCAGAACGTCGACGGAGCGGCCGAAGAGGATGTCGTCGGCCCCTGCCAGGTTCACGAGGTAAGCGGCGTGGATCGCCAGCGGCCCGATGTCGAGCTCGGCCAGACGCCTGCGGAAAGCGGGTGCTTCGGGCGGTGGCTCGGTTCGCCGCCGCCACGCCGTGGGGTTGTCGCTGAATATCTGCAGCGCCGAAGCGCCGATCTCGCCGGCTCGTTCAGCGACCTTCAGAAGGCCGGGCCCGATGGGCAGATGCGGCCCGGCCCGGCGCCCGCCGGGCAGCTCGACACGCCGGCTCGTCGTGGCCGTCACGACATCCTGCCCCTCGTGGCGCGATGGCGGTCGATGGTCGTCAGTCCACCTTGTGGCCGTTTCGACCGGGCGTGTACTGGCCGGCAATCACCGGCTCGATCATCCCGTAGTCGCCGCCGTTGCGCTTGTACATGACGCACAGCCGCTCCGTCTCGGCGTTGACGAAGAGAAAGAAGACGTGACCGAGCTCCTCCATCCTCGCGACTGCGTCCTCTTCGAACATCGGCTCGATGGCGAAGCGCTTGGTCTTGACGATGCGCGAGCGACGGGCCTCCTCCTCAGGTCCCTCGATCTCCGTGGCCGCTGCGGCCCTGCTTGAGAGTGCCGGCTCGCTATCGTCGACGATCCGTTTGCCCCTTCCGGCAGTCGGTCGAGCCTTGCCCCTGGGCTTCTCGCGGAAGTCCACCGCCTGGCGCTCGATGCGGTCGATGACTGTGTCGAGGCAGGCCTGGTAGCTCGGTCCCGCGGCGTGGCTGCGCAGGGGCTGGCCGTCGACGACGAGGGTCACCTCCACGATCTGCGAGTCCGTGCTGCTGCGGTGCTGCTCGGTCGACAGCTCGACTACAGCTTCCGATCGATCGTCCAGGAATCGCTCCAGCCGGCGCATCTTGCGCTCGGCGTACTGCCTCACGGAATCCGGGACGTCGATGTTCTTGCCCTTGACGATCGTCCTCACGGCCTACCTCCGCAAAGCAATTGGCGCGTCCAGCCGACCTTCGGCCGACAACTGGCGCGCATCTCGTAGAGCCGCTACCACGCGGCCAGTATAGGAGCCGTTGCCGGCTCTCCGTCCCTGTCGTTCCCGGCGAATTCAACGCTCTCGCGCCACCGTCAGAGCCGAAACCGCGACTGCCCCGGCGTCGTATAGCGCCTCGGCGCAGGCGACCAGAGTCGAGCCCGTGGTGACAACGTCGTCGATGAGAATCGGCCACCTGCCTTTCACCGCCGAACCCGTGCCGGCCCGCAGAGCGAAGGCCCCGCTGACGTTGTCCCGCCGAGCGCGGCGCCCCAGCTCGAACTGGGGAGTGGTGTGGCGCGTCCGCTCGAGGGGCGCCTGCCACGGAACGTGGAGTCGGTCCGAGGCGGCTGCCGCCAGCAGGAAGGCCTGATCGTAGCCGCGCCTCCTGGCCCGCTCCGCGTGCACCGGAACGGGGACGAGCATCTCCCCGCCGACGCCGACCGCTTCCCAACGCGTTGCCATTGCTGCCGCAAGCGGCGCGGCCAGTCGCCGCTCCCCGGAGTACTTGAGCCGGTGCAGCGCCATTCGGACCACCCCCGAGAAAGGCGCGCACCACTCCAGCTGCACCAGCGGCACCGGCATCGTCGCCGGTAGCCCGAGCGGGACGCCCGGGGGCAGCGCCAGGCGAACGTCCAGCGCGCGCCGACATCTGAGGCACAGCACCGTTCCCTCGGCCGCGCAGCCGGCGCAACTTGCCGGCAGCGCCAGATCGAGCAACGCTCCGCCCAGACGAGCCGCCCGCGCAACGCCGCCGATCCTGTTCGTCGCTGCCTGCGCTGCCATGTCGGGAAGCTAGTCCCGGCCGCTTACTCGCCACGTACTTCGCGCTTATCCGCCGGGCGGGCGATGCCGGGGCAGCCGACGCACGCAAAGCCGGCGCCCGCAAGGCCGACGCCGGGGCGGACCCGGCCAGGTTCGACGTGGCCCCCGCGGTCGCCGAGGCCACTGGGGCCGCCGGGGCTACCGTGAAGTCGGTGCCAGTTTCTATCGTGGCTCGATCGCTATCTCGTCGCCCACGGCCGTCGCCGACTGGTCGATCGTTCCGGGCGGCAGCTCCAGGACTCCCTTCGCACCGCCGACGCGCCACACGACGCCGCGCCACGGCGGTACGGCTCGATGCAGCGATAGGACCCGGCGCGGCCCATCGCGCCTGTCCGCCGGCGGTGCAACGAAAACGACGTCGATCGCGAAACGCATGAACAGCATGTGGATGCCGTTTTCTCCCGGTAACCACAGTCCGTCTCCTCGCGGCAGCGACGAGCGACCCATGAGGCCCATGAACTTGGACCAGAAAGAGGAACCGTCCTCGAGCCGCTCGGCCAGCACGGTCCCCCGGCTGGTGTTGCGGGCCACCAGAAGCGGCCTGCTCACCTGCCCGGAACCCCGCTCACCGGGTCGGGATGCCGCCGCCGGAGAAGGTCTTCACCAGCGAGATGATGGCCGGGCCGAGAATGACGACGAATAGCGACGGGAAGATGCAGCCGACAAGCGGGAACAGCATCTTGATCGGCGCCTTGGCGGCCATCTCTTCGGCTCGCTGGCGGCGCTCGATTTCGGAGCTGCTCGGACTGAACCTGCAGCACCTTGGAGATCGAAACGCCCAGCGTCTCGGCCTGGATGATCGCGCCGATGAAGTTGGACAGGGGCTGGACGTTGGTCCGCGGAATCATGTCGCGCAGAGCCTCGCGCCGGGCCTTGCCCACGCGCACCTCGGCCAGCGCCCGCCGGAACTCGTCGGTCAGTGGACCGGGCAGCTTCTCGACCACCTTGGCCAGCGCGGCGTCGAAGCCGAGACCGGCGCGCACGGAGATCGTCAGCAGGTCCAGCGTGTCCGGGATCATCTTGAGGATGACCTTCTGGCGAGCCTTGATCCTGCGGCCGAGCCAGAACTCGGGCGCAAGGTAGCCGATGAAGAAGCCGATGGCGCCGAACAAGACAGGCCGGGCCAGGTCGCCAGGCTTGGCGATCCCCCCGCCGGCCACGACGCCCAGCAACACGAACAGGACGACGGCCGTGCCGATGCCCACCAGCATCTTCACGCCCATCCAGTCCGCCAGCCGCATGTCGCCCGGATTGCCTGCGAGCGCGAGTCTCTTCTCGGCCGTTTCGGACGACGAGGCGCTGCTCAGCCGCGACCCCGTCCGCGACAGTCGTGCGATGAGGGGGCGCAGGGTGCGTTCGGCGAAGGGCTGCTGGAGTTCGAGCTCTTCGAGATTGCGGGCCTGGATGTTGCCCAGCTGAGTCAGCCGGGCCTGGACCGGATCGACCGATCCGCCGCTGGCGAGAGCCACGAAGATCAGGAAGATCCCGAGGCCCGCCACGCCGGCAAGGACGTACACCATGTCAGACCTCGATGCTGATGATGCTGCGGATGATCATGAACCCGATGAACATGTTGATCCCGGCAAGGCACAAGACGATCAGGCCCACCGGCAGATTGAAGATCCCCGGCGGATTCTCGAACATGGGCTGCATGAACTTGGGGGCAATGACGAACAGGACGCCCACCAGGCCGATCGGCAGGAAGGCGACCAGGTAACCGGACATTCGCTGCTGCGCGGTCAGGGTCCTGATCTCGCCCTTGATCCTGACGCGCTCGCGGATGGTGAAGGCGATCGAATCCAGGATCTCGGCCAGGTTGCCGCCGACCTGGTGCTGGATCGTGATGGCCGTGGCCATCAGCTCGAGATCGTCCGAGCGCACGCGGCGGACCATGTTGTCGAGCGCGACGTCGAAGGCAAGGCCAAGGTTGACCTCGCGGACGACGCGTCCGAACTCGGTCGTGATCGGCGGCTGGGCCTCGCGCACGACCATCTCGATGGCCTGCAGGAACGAGGAGCCCGCCCGCAGGGCGTTGGCGATCAGCGTGATCGTGTCGGGCAGCTGCTTGTTGAAGGCATTGAGGCGCGACGCGCGGCGGCGGCCCAGCCAGAAGCGCGGCAGCCAGGCGCCGATGGCGGCACCTATCAGGAGCCCCAACGGAGACGAAAGCGGCTGTAGAACGAGGCCCAGGAACAGGAACAGGAAGGGGATGCCCACGATGGACCCGATCCAGAGCGCGATGAACTCGCCCGGCTTGAGCTTGAGATCGGCGCGCGCGATGTCGCGGGCCAGGTTCGCGCCGAAGTCGCGCTGCTCCACGATCTTGTTCAGGCGGGCCAGGGCGACGCTCTGAGAAAGTACGTCGCCGATTCCGACGCCCGGCTGGACGGTCGTAGTGGTGGCCTCGGGCTTGCTCGCGGTATAGCGCTCGAGCCGGGCGCTGATTCCCGATCCGCGCCCGGAAGTCGCCAGACCGATGAACACGAGAATGATCCCCAAGCCCAGGATCAGCGCGACGATGACGACCATGGCGGCCTCCCTGCCTCCGTTTCTCTACGCGAAGCCGAACAGGCCGCGCGGCAGGTGAATGCCCATCACTTCGAACTTCTCGACGAACTTGGGCCGGATGCCGGTCGGGCGGAGGCGGCCCTGGATCTTGCCTTCGACGACGCCGGTCTGTTCCCAGACGAAGACGTCCTGCATGACGATGACGTCGCCCTCCATGCCCTGGACTTCGGTGATGTTCACGATCCTGCGGGTGCCGTCCTTCAGGCGGGATTGGTGGACGATGAGATCCACGGCGGAGGAGACCTGCTCCCGAATGGCTCGCAGAGGCAGGTCGACGCCGGCCATGAGCACCATCGTCTCGAGTCGGGCGAGCATGTCGCGGGGGCTGTTGGCATGGCCGGTGGACATCGAGCCGTCGTGGCCGGTGTTCATGGCCTGGAGCATGTCCAGCGCCTCGCCGCCTCGGCACTCGCCGACGATGATTCGATCGGGCCGCATTCGGAGGCAGTTGCGGACGAGCTCGCGGATCGGGATGGCGCCGCGGCCTTCGATGTTCGGTGGCCGCGACTCGAGGGTTACCACGTGCTCCTGACGGAGCTGGAGTTCGGCCGCATCCTCGACGGTGATGATGCGCTCGTCGTTCGGGATGAACGACGAGAGCACGTTGAGGGTCGTCGTCTTGCCCGAACCGGTTCCACCTGACACGAAGATGTTCAGGCGCGCTTCCACGCAGGCGCGCAGGAAGTCGAACATCTCCGGTGTCGACGTGCCGAAGCGGATCAGGTCGTCGACGGTGAACGGCGAGGCGGAGAACTTTCGGACGGTGATCACGGGCCCGATCAGGGACAGCGGCGGGATGATGGCGTTGACGCGGGAGCCGTCCGTCAGGCGTGCGTCGACCATCGGACTCGACTCGTCGATGCGGCGGCCGATCGGGGCGATGATCCGATCGATGATGCGCATCACGTGGTCGTCGTTCTGGAAGACGACGTTGGTGAGCTCCAGCCGGCCGTTGCGCTCGATGTACACCTGGCGCGGCCCGTTGACCATGATTTCAGTCACGGTCTCGTCGCGGAGCAGCGGCTCCATTGGCCCGAGACCGATGATCTCGTCGGTGATCTGCTCGAGCATGCGAACACGCTCGGCGCGAGTGAGAGCCAGGCCCTCCTCGTCGATGACCCGTCCGAAGATCTCCTCGATCTGGCGACGAACCTCGACCTGGTTGGCCAGGTCGAGCTTGGGGTCCAGATCCTGGATGACCCGCGACTGGATCCGGAACTTGACTTCTCGCAGGGATTCCCGAACGGGAGCCTGACTGAGGAGTCGTTGGCCGGAGGGTGCGGCGGGAACTCCCGGAGTTCCGGGAGGTGCGGCCGGCCCGCCGCCTGGCGCGCCTGGCGCCACGCCCGGTCGAGCGCTCTCGATTCGCTTCAGAAGGGACATCGCCTACACCCCTTGCTCGCCCGAAGGGTCATCTCCATGCGAAGAGTGACTTGCCTTTTTGGGACGACTTGTGATCCGCTTCGCGAGGTTCTCGGTTGCTTGTGATGGCCGTTGCCAGACGAAGAACGTCCTGGGAGACCTGGGCCTCACGATTGCTGAGAACGAACGGTACTCCCCGGTTCAGCGCGTATACGACGGCGCGGCCGTCGCTGACGATGGTGTTGTCTACCTTCCGGCCGATCGAATGCTCGACATCGGCCACTCTGATCCCAAGCGTAGTGTCGGCCCGGTTCAGGACGAGCCGAATCTTGTCCTCGTAGCCGAGCTTCTCGGCCACCTCGAGAAAGAGCCTGATGTTCTTGATGCTGGTGATCTCCAGCGTCAGGACGGTCAGCACGATGTCCGCCACGTCAAGGATACCCAGCGTCGTATCGTTGAACCACGCTGCGCAATCGATGACCACAAGCTCGTAGCTCTGCCGCAAAGCCTCGACCACGCGCTTCACGCCCGTCGGCGTGATCACGTCCGCCATCTCCGGCGATGGCGGAGCCAGGATCACGTGTACGCCCGACGAGTGGGTGACCGTGTAGGTGCCGACCGCGTCGATGTCGCCGCCGGCGTCGAGGTCCGAGACGAGCTCGAACATCGACTTGTCTTTGGGGTTGAGGTTCAGCAGGACGGCAACGTCGCCGAACTGGAACGAGCCGTCGACCAGGACGACCTTCTTGTTCAGCTCGGTGGCGGCGACGATGGCCAGGTTGACCGCGATGGTCGTCCGGCCGACGCCGCCCTTGGGGCTGAAGACGGCCACGACGGTGCCGAGTTCCCGCGACTCGGGGCTACGCGGAGGCGCGATCGCGACGACGCGTCCGGCCTTCTCCTTCTCGCGCGAGTAGAGCTGCCGAACCGACGCCGTCAGCTCATCGCTGCTGAAGGGTTTGACCAGGAACTCCCGAGCGCCGGCCAGCATCGAGCGGCGGAGATAGTCGGCCTCTCCCTGGACCGACATCATCACCACCGAGGCGCTCGGAACCTGCGAAGAGAGGCGTTCGGTCGCGGTGATGCCGTCCATATCGGGCATGTTGATGTCCATCAGGATCACGTCGGGCAGGAGTTGCGTCGCCTGCGCGATCGCCTCGGTTCCGGAGGACGCCGCGCCCACCACCTCGATGTCCGGTTCGAAGCCCAGGAGCTTGGCGAGGTGGTCGCGGGTTTCCGGGATGTCGTCGACGATGAGGACCCTGATCCGGTCTGCCATTGAGTGTCTGTTACTCCAGCAAGTCGCGCGAGAGGCCGATTGCTCGGCCTCTCGCTATCGCATCAGCCGTTGTGCGGCGGTGCGCGTTACCAGGAGAGCTCTTTGGCCAGGTCGGCCGGGATCATCGCTCGCGGATCGGGCGGCAGGACGCCGTAGATCGTCACCAGCTGCTTCAGGGTGATCCCAGGAGTGGTGACGTCCGGGGCATTGTTGTCCTGATCTGAGCGCAGAGCCAGGCCGAGGGTGATGTAGTTCTGCGGGTCGAGCTTCTCTTCGCGCTGAGCCCACCGGATGATCTCGGCCTGGTCAGGCTTGACCTCGATCACCACGATCATGTGGGCGCCGGTGTTGGTTATCGTCTGGGCGGTTGCCTCAGGGACCGGCGTCGGCGAGGCTGCGGCGGCCGCGCCATTCTGGGCGGCTGTGGGCGGCGGGAGAAGCGTGGCCAGGATCTTGACATTCTGGATGACCGTCTTGGTGGTCACATCCTGCGTCCCGCTCAGCGTGACCTTGAACTTGTCGGTGGGCGTTCCGATGTAGTCCAGGCCGAGCTCATTGACCCAGACGGACAGGATGATGTCCACGTGGTCGCCCGGCACCAGGAGCTCGCCGACGCCGTTGACTTGATCGACCTCCATGGAAACCGCGACGCTGCCGGGGTCGATGCCGGACGCGAGATCCTGGCCCGCGACGAACGTTCCGGGCTGCAGGAAGGACGTGTCGGCATAGAGGATGCTGCCCTTGGTGATGGTGCCGCCGGCAATCTTGCCGATCACCTGGTCCGTCGTGGTGTACGTGTCTCCCTGGAGAGCGTCGCGGTCCGAAAGCGACATGGTTTCGGTGGTGACCATGTCCGACGTGATCTTGTCACCCAGCGCGATGTCCGTCGCGGCTATGACGACCGAGACCTGCGGCTCAGGTGTTGGGGTCGGTGTGCCTTTCGCCCCGCCGCCGGAGCTGCTGCCGCCGGCGACGACGATCACCCCGACCATCGCAAGGACCGCGAGGAATACCCCAAATAGAATGAGGAGCCGATTCGAACGCTTCACAACGTCTCTCCCGAGGGCATGTGACAGGAGTCACCACAGTAGCCTTGCGGTGTACCTAAACGCGACTATACCAATGGGCTAGGCCGGCTAGGAAGGTTTCTCCGCAATTACGCCGCCGATCGAGGGGATTCGAGCGTGATCGGCGGCGTTCAGAGGGAACGAAAAAGGGCCGCGCCAGAGGCGCGGCCCTTAGTTTGTCGCAGAGCAGCGGCTACAGGCTGTGGCCGATGGTGCTGAGGATGGTGTCGATCTGGCCGCTCAGGAAGAGCAGAGCGGTGATCGCAAGGATCGCGATGAGCGCGAGGATCAGGGCGTACTCCGCAAGACCCTGGCCCTTAGACCGGAGAAGCATCGATGGCCTCCTGATGAGAACGGCCTCCAATGAGAGGATGTCCAGTATTCTGAGAGCTGGGGATCGGCGGAGCCACTAGCAAGATGGTAATGGGACCGGCCCGGAGTCCACCTCTCCGCACTGTTGCCGGCGCCCTCGAGCGCCCGTCCCGGCGCTGACGGGCAACGGGCTGTGGGCAACTCGCCCGGCCGATCCCGCGCCCCCGCCGAGCCGATCCCGCGCCCCCGCCGAGCCCGCCAGCCTAGACGGCGGACGCGATCAGGCTCAGCAGCGAAGACAGCTCGTCGCCGAAGAAGAGCAGCGACCCGATGCACACGACGACCGCCAGAACGAGGATTAGCCCGTACTCGACGAGCCCCTGGCCGGCCTGGCTTGCGGCGCTCGGCCGCCGGAACCGGGCCGAGTGGTCGCGGGTCACCGAGTGGCCAGCACCAGCACGAGCTCACGGCCGTCGTCGACGAGCTCGGCTGCGACCCCGATGGTGTCGGCCCGCTGCTGAACCTCGCGCCACGTCGAGGCCGGAAGGGCGAGGACCTGGGATTGCCTCTTGGTGCTGCGCGCCGCGGCGGCGCCGGCGCGCTGCTCGTCGATCATAGCCCGCAGCGCCTCGGGAATCTCGCGGTCCCCGCCCTTGCCGCGCTTCTCCCCGTTGCCCGCCTCCTCCTCCGGTTCCTCCTCTTCAGCCGGCTCGGCACCTTCGCGGCGGGCGGCGACGTGAGCCTCGGTCTTGCTGTCTGACCACTCGATCTTGATCGAGATCAGGTCCGGGTGGCAGGAGAGGAACCCCGTGATCGTCTCGTCGATGATGCGAAAGAGCGCGCTCTCCACGTCCATCGGCAGGCGGCGGTCGGTCCCGTATGAGTCGAACTCGATCGGGACCTGCGAGCGCCGGCCGCGATCGCGGGCGACACGCCGCAGCGTGGGCACGAGTCCGAGATCATCGAGGACCATCGGCCGGACATCGAAGATGAACGTCTTGGTCGCGTCCAGGGTGTGCTGGACCATGCCGACCAGCTGACCGATCTCCGCCTTGGCCTGGGCAGGGTCGCGATCGAGCAGGCGCTCGACGATCTGCGCCTGGAGGACGATATTGGTCAGGCTCTGGGCCGGGCCGTCGTGCATGGCCCGGGCGATGTCCCGGCGAAGGTCCTCCTGCGCCGCCAGGACCAGACGCGACACGGCCGGTGGGAGCGGCGTGCTCGTGTCCAGCTTGTCGGGTGTGTGTTGGGGCATCGCACCGCCCATCGAAGCGCGGTCGAGCTCCGAGCTGTAGCGGCGCAGGCTCTCTCGGAAGCGAGACAGGACCTTGAGCTTGCCTTCGAGAATGTCGACCTGCGCCTCCATGATGGCGGAGCGCCGGGTCAGGGCCATCAGCTGGTCGGTCTGCTGGGCGTCGTCGCTGTCGGGGTTGTAGCCGGCCGCGGTCTTGAGCTTGTCGGCGGACTGCGCGCGCTTCGTCTCGTGGCGTGAGGCCTCGGTTCGAGCCTGCTGGACGAGCAGCTCGATCTCGCCGATCTCCCGGGTCAGAAGATCGACCTCACGTCTCGCCCGCTCCGCGATCTCGAGCAGCGGCAGTGGGAGTGGCTCGGGGGCAGTCACCGGGGGATCAGTCCTCCGGCATTCGGATCCAGCCCTGGCGCATGGCGTACACGACGGCCTGGGTTCGGTCGTTGACGCTGAGCTTGCGCAGGATGCTGGACATGTGGTTCTTGACGGTCTGCTCGCTGATGGACAGGGCATAGGCCACCTGTTTGTTGGTCATGCCCTGAGCGATGTTGTCGAGTATCTCCACCTCACGAGGAGAGAGCGGGGCGAAGATCGGGGCGGCCTCCTGGCCGTAGATCGCCAGCTCGCGGAACTCCTTGAGAACCCGGCTGGCGACGGCCGGCTTGGCGAAGACCTTGTCGTTGATCAGATACTCGCCGGCCGCGACGCGGCGGATGATCGCGACGAGATCGTCCGGGGCGACGTCCTTGAGGATGAAGGCGGCAGCGCCTGCCTTGATGGCGTCGAAAAGGGCATCCTCGTCCTCGCTGACGGCCAGGACGATGATCCCCGCCGACGGCAGTTCGCGTTTGATCCGCTGGGTTGTCTCGATGCCGCCCGGGGCCGGCAGGGACAGGTCCATGAGGATGATGTCGGGCGAGAGTTGCACTGAGAGGTCGAAGGCGCCGCGAGTGTCGTCCGCCTCTCCGACGATGTCGAATCCGGGCTCCTTTTCCAGGATGTTGCGTACTCCCACCCGGAAGAGGGCATGGTCGTCGACGAGAAGGATCGTCGTCTTCTCGCCGCTTCGTGCGGGCGTCCCCGGCCGTCGCCGATCCGGCCCGGTGTAATCCATCGAACTCATGCGCTCTCCTCTCCCACTGGAATCGACAGCCAGACGACGGTCCCACCGCCCGGCCGCGACCGAACCTCGAATTGGGCACCGATGAGCTCTGCCCGCTCTCGCATGAACTGGAGCCCGAAGTTGCGACGGCCTCGCGCTGCGACGGTACCGACGTCGAACCCCCGACCGTCGTCGCTGACCTCCAGAATCCAGTTCGATGCGTCGAGCTTAGTGGACACTACGGTATGGCTCGAGCCGGCGTGCTTGCGGACGTTCTGCAGCGCCTCCTGGACAATTCGCAAAACGGCTGTCTGCTGGCTCGAGTTCAGCTGTTCGCCAGGCGCGCGCAGGTCGGTCGCGACCGTGGCGCCGGTCAGCGCGGCCATGCCCTCGACCGCGTCCATGATCGACCCGTCGAGGCCGAGCTCGTCCAGGAGCGGCGGTCGGAGCTGGCTGATGAAGGTTCGGACCTCGCCCAGCTCGCGGCGCAGCAACTCTCGCAGGAAGCGCAGCTCGTTGTGGGCGACGCGGGTGTCCTCGTCGAGCACTCTCTCGATGTACTCGACCTGGAAGATGGCGTTGGACAGAGCCTGGGCCGGCCCGTCGTGGACTTCCTGGGCCAGGCGCGAACGCTCCGCCTCCTGGGCCTGGACGATGCGCATCTGCAGATCCGTGGGCAGGCCCGAGTTGGCGACTTCGGCCAGCAGGCTGGCGTCGCCGCGCTCGAGGAAGAGCCAGGCATTTTCCATGCTCCGGACCGAAAGCTCGAGCTTGGAGAGTTCCTGCTGGTGCTTGCCCAGGTCCCCGGTCTGGCGCTCGACGTCGGTACGCATCGTCTTCTGACGGGCATCCTCGGCGCCGGCTTCAGCCGCGGATGCCGCGTCGCCGTCCTCGGTCGCCAGGAACGGGGCGCGATCGGCGGCATCGACGAGGTCCCGCAGGCGGTGCCAGCGGGCGAGCGAGTCGCGGTAGGCCTCGCGGTATCGCTCCGTAACGGAGCGGAGGCTGTTGGCGCCGTAGCCCAGCGTGGACTTCGCTTCGGCGTATAGCTCGTCGAAGCGCGGGTCACGCAATTCTGCGGCGCCGCGGGCAGCGTCCATATCGGCCTGAGTATACGGGGCGACCTCCATCAACAGACGATCCGGAATGCGCGTATTTGAAACAACGGAGAACCTCTCGGAGGGGAGTTACCCGAGTCGTCGGTCAGCTGAACCTCGCGGAAGCATTGTGTGCCCGGGCCGCCGCCGTCCAGGATCGCCGGCCACTCCCCGCCGTCGTCGGTTGGGATCACGACGAGCAGCTTCGACCCGAAACGGCGAGCCAGGGCCGAGACGGCCTGAGGCGATTCCTCGGGCAGGGCCAGCGCGGTGACGTGCGCCGTCTCCGCCAGCCAGATCGGGTTGTCGGTGATGACCGGGGCATTGGCCGCCAGCGGGACGCCGGCGCGGTCCAGCGCCGCCGGCAGGGCTTCGAAGCGGGCCCGGGTCGTGTCGGCTGCGCGATCGAGTGAGACCACCGACACGAACAGCAGCGGCACGACGACGGCGGTCGCCAGCGTGGGACCGAGCCATGCCACCGGCCGCCACCAGTGGCGCAGTCTTCCGATCCAGGCGATGAACGCGTCCAGCGCCACCAGGAAGCTGACGATCAGGAGAACGTAGATGGCTCCTGCCGCATGCAGGAACGTGCCCCAGATGGTGCTGACCGGGAAGACCAGGCTCGTGACCAGGAAGGTGATGACGGCCAGCACGACGAGGGGCCGCAAGGCGTAGAGGCGGGCACATCTCGGCAGCGTCAGCAGGCCGAGGAATCCGACCGGGAAGCCCGGCACGATCAACACCTCGACGAGGTTGTGAAGGATGCCGGTGACGCGCATGCCGATGAGCGCCGCCGGACCCTGGGCCAGATAGTTGGCGAGGGTCGGCTGATCCTGGTAGGCGTAGATGTCGGTCGGGTTGACCGACAGTGCGTTGGCGAGGGTCTGGCCGGGCAGCGGGCTGCCGAACGCGAGCCAGTCGCGGACGGCCCACGGGGCGAAGACGAGGGCGGCGACGGCGGCCGGTACCGCGACCAGGCGGAGGCGCTCGAGACGGGACGGCCGCGCGCCGGGCGAGCCGGCGTCGCCGGCGGCGGTCAAGGTCCAGCGCCAGGCGACGACGAGCCAGGCCAGCCCGAGCCACACGGCCTCGCTGCGGGTCAGACCGGCGAGGCCGATGAGCAGCCCGAGGCAGACCAGCCGGCGGTCGAACTGGCGGACAAGACGGAGGCCGACGCGGCGAACGGAAGGACAAACGCCAGGGCGGTCGAAGGGACGGTCACCTCCGGCCGGGCGGTCGGAGAGCCTGCCCCCTTCGCCAGGTCGGCCACCTTCGGGCGTCCGCGCCTCGATTCGCGTCATGAGGAGGCACGCTGCCAGAGAGAGCGCGGCAAAGAGCGCCGTGGAATTGGGGAGCATCCCGTACACGACCAGCGGCCCGAGGAGGCACGCGACCACGCCCGTGCCGGCCGCCAGCGTGCGTGCCCGCCCCACGGGCAGCTTCATCTCAGCGGCCACGTCGGCGCCGAGCCGCCACGCCAGCGCGGCTCCGATCGCGCTCACGACAACGGAGAACACCTGAGCGGCGCGGAACCAGTTCGCGGCGCCTGCCAGCCAGACGGGGACGGCGGCGAGCAGCGTGGGCAACGGCAGCCACACCTCGAACGCGGCCCGCGGCACTTGCAGGGGTGGGGTCCCGTAGCTCCACAGGGCATCGCTCACCAGGCCGCGCCCCTCGACAAGGTTGCGGGCGACGCCGGCGTAGTACACGGTGTCCTCCGGGACCGGGAAGCTCAAAGTGGCTGCGGCCACGGCCCGGACGGCCGCGGCCAGGGCGAAGATGACGCCGGCGCTCAGCCAGGCCTCGCGGCGGCCGGGACGGAAGCTCACGGCGTCGCTCCTGTCGCGCAGCGAGTGTCACCGGCGGTCGTACAGATCGGGAAGATCGCCAGAGCCGGCGCGGCGTCCGCCGCCTGATCGCCCGTTTCGGGCCCCGTGTACGGCACCGTGAAGATCGGCGCCCCGATCCAGTCCGGCCGCGGCTTCATCTCCAGGATCGGGATGAGCGGGGTCACGATGTGGGCTCGCTCCAGCACCAGCCAGCGCGTGCCGTAGTCGACGGCCACCTCGTGGATCACATCGAGCGAGTCGTTGGGGGTGACGACGCCACCGTGGCCGGTGAAGTACTCGAACCCGGCCGGATCGGCGCTCAGGAGCAGGTCGGTCGGCGGGGCCCCGGCGTGATCGAGGGCGGCGCCGGCGTCGAGCCGCAGGGTGCGGTCCTGATCCCATGACCGCCCGGCCAGGAACGCGAAGGCGCCGGCGTTGAGCGCGATCGTGATCACGGCGGCGATCAGGAAAAGCCGGGCGGCGCGGTCCTCCTGCCAGCCACGTCTGTGCCGGGCGGCCCACGCCGCCACGATCGCGACCCCCTCGAGCCCGGCGATGAAGGTGTATGGGATCAGCGCCTCGGCCGAGTGGAGGAAGGTCCCGTAGGGCACGTGGACGGCGAAGACCAGTCCCGAGGCGCCGAAGAGCAGGCCGGCGTAGAAGAAGAACGGCTCGAAGTCGATCGATCGGCGGCGTTCCCACCAGCCCAGGAGCACGAACGGCACCAGCACGACCGAGCAGGCGATGACGGAGAAGATCTGGATCGCCGCGACGAACCCGAGGATGCGGCTGGTCAGCAGCGGCCCGACTCCCTGACCCAGGAAGGCCGTCAGCGAGGTGTCGGACGTGACGCTGTTCATCTGCTCGTAGTTCGCGATGAGCAGGATTTGGCCCGAGGTCGACGATGGCGAGAGGCTGCCGAAGACGGCCAGCTGGCGCAGATACCACGGCGCCATGACCACGAGGAAGAGGCCGAAGCAGGCGAAGGCGTAGCGCCATGGGATCGCCGGCATTCGGCCGCCTTTCGAGCGCCAGGCCCGCCAGCGATCCCACAGGAATGCGATCCCGACGGCGGCACCGAGCAGCACGCCGTCGTTTCGGGCCAGGGTCGCCAGGCCGACCATCAGGCCCGCCAGCGCGAACGATCTGCGGTGGCCCTTGAGGCCGCGGGCGGTCAGCCACAAGGCGGCCGTGCCCAGCGGCTGGTAGAGGGCGAAGTTGTCGGGCTGGGCCATGTAGATGGCGGCGGCGGCGGGGAGCGACACGGCTATCGCGGCTGCCACGGCGATCCGATCGCCCGCCCCGACTTCCCGGGCCAGGAACCAGGTCATCGGCGCCGCCAGCGCCCCGATCACGAGGAACGGGATCGCCGATGCCAGCGAGGTGGGTCCGAGCAGCCACATCGTCGGCAGCTGCACGATCGACGCGAGCGGCATCCAGTGGGCGTTGCTCGGGATCGGCAGCATCGGCTGGGCCGGGATTCGGCCGCCCACGTCCACGAACGACCAGATGAAGTCGATGCTGAAGCCGTGGCCGGCCAGCAGAGCGCGGGCCACGTCGACGTAGTAGTAGGAGTCCGGATAGGCCGCGTCCGCGTGCACGGCGAACAGCACGGCCCGGGCCGCCAGCGCGAACGCATACAGAGCGAAGGGGATCCGCACGGCGTCGCAGCGTAGCATCGGCCCGGTCCCACTCCACCGGTACTAAGGGCCTATCTGCCGGCCCCGACCGGCGGGGCGTGGAGCGGCGCCGGCACGGAATGGAGCGGCGCCGACACGGGGAGCGGAGTTGCGCCGGACGGCGCGGACGGCGTGGAGCAGCGCCGGATTTCGCCCGTTCCCGGTCGCATTACCGCCCAATATCGCCCGGGACATTCCAAAGCGAGACCGAAGGCCCCGTCCGGGCTGCGCGGCCAGGCCGGGAGGCATCCGGCCGCTCGATCCACGCTCAGCGCAGTGTCGCCGTGGCCGCGTCCCCGTCCGGGAGGCTTCGACCCGTTGTGCAGGATCGTCAGGGGCGATATTGGGGCAAGTGACGTGGCCCCTCACCTGACGTGGCTTCGTCCAGGGCGAAGACGAGCAGGGATCGGCACGGATCGAACGAGCGGCGCGAGAGGTGCTGCGGCGCGGCGGCTGCGCCTCTAAACTCCGGGGATGGTTTTCAGCAGCCTTTCGATCGTCCTGCCCGCGTTCAACGAGGAAGCCCGGCTCGGGCCCGCGCTGGACGAGTTGTTCGCCTATCTGCGTGCTGCGCCGAAGGGCGCTCTGCCCGGCAAGGTTGACGTGCTGGTCGTGGACGACGGAAGCACCGATGGCACCGCGGCGTTGGTCAGGGCGCGGGCCGAATTCGGCGGCGCCGCAGGAAGGGCGGCCGAAGGCAGCGCGACCGGCGCCGCAGGAAGGGCGGCCGAAGGCGACGGCCCGGTGCTGCGCCTGCTGACCGTCCCTCACGCCGGCAAGGGGGCAGCGGTCCGGGCGGGAATGCTGACCGCGCAGGGCGATGTGATCGTGTTCGCCGACGCGGATATGGCCACGCCGCCGGACCAGCTGCCGCGGCTGGTGCAGGCCCTGGCGTCGAGCGACGTCGCCCTCGGCAGCCGCATTCAGCCCGACGGCTCGGACATGCGAGCCTCGCAGCCGCGCTTCCGACGTCTCGTCGGCAAGCTCTTCCGCCTCGCCGCGCGCGTCTGGGTGACCGGGCCGATCGACGACACTCAGTGTGGCTTCAAGGGGTTCCGGCGCGAGGCGGCGCGCGACCTGTTCGGCCGGCTGCGGATCACGAGCATCGTCTTCGACGTGGACCTGATCTTCCTGGCGCGGCGGCGCGGCTACCGCACAGCGGTCGTGCCCGTCGTCTGGGCCGATCGCCGCGGCTCGCGCATGCATGCTCGCCCGCGGCTGGCCCTCCGCGTCGTCTGGGACCTGCTGCGTATCAGGCTCATCCACCGCGGTGTGAAACGAGTCGCGGCCGAGGGCGCGCCCGCGAAATGAGCGCGCCGCGATGACCTCGCTCCCGGCGTCCGCAAGGCAGCGGCCCCGGCTGACCGGGGCCTTCGTGCCCGTCGGTTCGATCGCCCTGCTCGTCGGGATGCTGGCTCTCGTCCTCGCGACGGCGGGCAATACCCTTGGCTACGACTTCAGCTGCTACGAGGGCGCGGCCGGGGCCCTGCGCGACGGGCGTCCCATCTACGACGTGGCCTTCTCCGTCAACGTCGGCACATGCCCCGGCACATACACCTACCCGCCGGCCTTCGCCGCCTTCCTCGTCCCGTGGCTCTCTCTTGGGGGCGCGGCCGCGGGGCTGTGGTGCCTGGCAATGGCGGCGTGCTTCCTGGCCGGAGTGACGCTGCTGCCGGTCCGGCGCGACGTGCGCTGGCTCATCGTGGTCGTGGCCGCGCTCGACTGGCCGCTGCTCTACGCGGTCAAGCTCGGCCAGGTGGAGCCGCTCCTCTTCCTGGGTTTCGCGGCGGTCTGGCGGTGGATGGATCGCGCCGCCGTCCTGGGCGCGGTGACGGCGATCGGGACGCTGGTGAAGGTACAGCCGGCGCTGCTCGGGGTCTGGGCCATAGCCACGGGACGGTTCCGTGCGGCTGCGATGGCCGCCGCAGCCACCCTCGCGCTCGCGGCCGCGGCGACCCTCGTCACGGGCGTCGGCGCGTGGGAAACGTACGCCGATCTGCTGCGTCAGCTCGGCGGGCAGCTGTCGACGCCGCACAACTTCGCGCCGGGCGCCGTCGCCCATATGGCTGGCGCCTCTGACGCGGTGGCCACGACGGTCCAGCTCGCCTCGGCCGCGCTGGCCGTGGCCGCGCTCCTCGCCGCGTGGCGCTACGCCAGCCCCGAGCTCAGCCTGCAGGTTACGATCGTGGCCAGCCAGCTCATCTCGTCGCCGCTGCGCGACCACTACGCCGTGCTCCTGCTGCTGCCGACGGCGTGGCTCGTTGGGCGGGGTCGAACCTGGGCGGTCGTCTTCCCGCTGGCCGGCTGGATCGCGCTCTTCGCCGGCGACGCCTGGCTCCCCACGGCCAGCGTCTCGATCACGTTCTTCGCCTGCCTGGCGGTCCTGCTGTGGGAGGCGGCGCTCCAACGGCGTGCCGCTCGCGGCGCGGCCGCTGCCGGCACGCCTGCGGCTGCCGCAGACGCCGCGCCGGCGCCCTGAGACCGGTTCTCGCCGGCTCCGCCGTCCCGTGCGCCACGAAGTTGCGCCGGCAAGCACGCTGAGGGCGTGGTGCTATTCTCGGCGAGTGACCATCCCCTCCACATCAGCCGGCGGGCCTGCCCGTCCGGGTCAGCGACCGCGCAATCTCGTCGCCCGCCGCCGGGCGTTCGATTCCATCGCGGCGAAGACCTGGGACGCTCTCGTCGATCGGACGCCGGCCGCGACGCCGTTCTCGCGCCACTGCGTGCAGCGGGCCTGGTGGGACGCGTACGGGGACACTGCCCACGACCAGACGCTCGTCGTCGTGGACGAGACCGCCCCGGACGAGATCGTCGGAATCGCGCCCCTGATGCATCGCCACGAACTGGAGCCGGGGGACCTGGCGGCGCGCACGACCATCCGCCATCAGGTCGGGCCCACGCTGCGCTCCGTGCCCGAGGCGGCGACCGCGGTTTTCTTCGGCGCCTCGTATCACGCGGACTACGCCACGATCCTGGCGGGACCCACGGACCTGCCCGGCGTGTGCGAAGCCGTCGTCGCCGAGCTTGCCGAAGAAGATCCGTCGCGCTGGGACGTCGTGGACCTGCGCCGCCTCCGCGCCGGCGATCCAGCCGCGGACGCGCTCCTCGCCGCCTTCGAGTGGGTGGCGCCGCGTGGCAGCTGGCTGGTGACGCGCGAGCAGGAGGAAGTCTGCCCTGTGCTGACCCTCCCCGCCGGCCTCGACTTCGAGGGCTACCTCGGCACACTCGACAAGAAGGAGCGCCACGAGATCCGGCGCAAGATCCGCCGCGCCGAGGCCGCCGGACCCGTCGAGTTACGCAAGTCGGAGGTCCCGGCCGCCGACCTCGAGACCTTCATCGACCTGCATCAAAAGCGCTGGGGCGAGGATGGCCTCTTCCCGGCCACGCAGGGCGGAGCCGCGAGCCGCCGATTCTTCGCCGGGTTGTTCGAGAGTTGTGCTCCGGCCGGGATCGTCGAGCTCGACTTCCTGACGGTCGGAGGGCGCCGGATTGCGGCCGGAGTGATCCTCGACGACGGCCATACCGTCTACTACTACAACGCCGGCGTCGAGCCCGACGCGAGAGAGCTTTCCCCTGGAGTGGTCATGGTCGCGTCCTACATCCAACGAGCTATCGAGCTGGGTCGCACCCGCCTCGACTTCATGCGCGGCAACGAGCCCTACAAGTACGAATGGGGCGCGGTCGACGAGCCGATCGAACGGCTGCTCGTTCAGCGAATGGCCGAGCCGGCTGCGGCAGCCGGGGGCGATGGCGTCGCCTCGACGGCTGCCGGCGCCGCGGAGGGCCGCTAGCGATGGGCGCCGACGAAGGCCATGACGGCCACGAGGAGCCGTGTCTCGAGCTGGACGACCGCGGGCCACTCCCCGGTGGACGGGTGCGGGTCGCGGAGGTCATGGCCACCGGCACCAACGGCGGAGCGCAGGAGCACGTCTTCTCGCTCGCGTCGCGGCTCAACCCGGCCCGCTACGACGTCCGGGTCATCTCGCTCTCACACGGCAGCAGCGTCCGCCGGCTGCAGAAGGCCGGCATCGAAGCGTCGGTGATCGACGAGCCCGACGACCGGCTGGCCGTCCTGGCGCTGGCTTCGGAGCTCGCGTCGTTCGAGCCCGAGGTCGTCCACAACCACATGTTTCGGGCCGAGGTCGTGGGCACCAAGGCCGCGCTCCATCTCGGCGAGGAGGGCTGCCGGCGTCCGGCCGTCATCTCGACCGTGCATTCGAGCCGCATCCGCTGCGTCGAGGATCGGGAGACGCTCCGCCAGCTCACTCCGCTGATGGATCGCCTCATCGTCGTCTCGAAGGCGATCGAGCAGAAGATCGCCGACGAGGGGCGCAAGGGCGCGCCCATCAGCCTCATCTACAACGGTGTGGACCTGCAGCGCTACAACCACCAGCAGCCGTGCTGCACGCTCCACGAGGACTACCACATCGACGCCGAGGCCCCGATCGTCGGCGTGGTGGCCCGGCTCGAGGCTGAGAAGGGACACCGCACGCTGCTCGAAGCCTGGCCGCTCGTCCTCGCCGCCGTTCCCGATGCCTGGTTGCTCGTCGTCGGTGAAGGTTCGGAGCAAGACTCCCTCGAGGCCCAGGCCGAAATCCTTGGGATCTCCGGTCGGGTCGTCTTCACCGGTCGCCGCGAAGACGTGCCGGCGGTCACGGCCGCGCTGGACGTCTCGGTCCTGCCGTCCTATCGCGAAGCGCAGGGTCTGAGCGTTCTCGAGGCCATGGCGCTCAGCCGCCCGGTCGTGGCGTCGGCGGTGGGCGGGATTCCGGAGATGATCGAAGACGGCGTCAGTGGATTGCTGGTCCCGCCGCACGACAGCGAGGCGCTGGCGGCCGCGATCGTCCGGCTGCTGACGGACCACCCGCTGGCGGACACGATCGCCCGCCGCGGCCACGACCTCGTGCACGAGCGCTTCTGCATCGAGCTTATGGTCAAGTCCGTCTCCGACCTGTACGACGATGCCGCCCTGCGGATCCGCCAGTCGGAGGGCGTGGCGAGGTAGAGCGGGCGCCGTTCGGCGCGGAGCCCTCCTGGGCGGCGCGCCTCAATGCCGCGCGCCGCCGAACGGGCTTGACCAGCGGCGCCGCACGTGGAGCGACTCCTGCTCGTCGTAGGCCGCTGCGCCGATCAGCGGCACGAAGACGCACCCACCGAACGCTCGTTCCTCGAAGGCCTCGCCGCGACGGATCACCTGGATCAGGTCCTGCGCGCCGAGCGGCCCGACGGGTATGACCAGCCGGCCGCCGTCTGCCATCTGGCGGCGCAGCGGGTCGGGCACGCGAGGCGCGGCGGCCGTCACGATGATGCCTTCGAACGGGGCGCGCGGTCGCCAGCCGATGCTGCCGTCTCCGACCTCGATCCGGACGCGGTCGGCGATGGGCGAGCCCGTGGCGCCGGGATCGTCCGTGCCCGTGCCGACCGAGTTCAGCGACGCCAATCGCGTTCGCGCGGCCGCCGCCAGCTCGGGATGGCGCTCGATCGAGAGCACCTCGCACCCGATCAGGGCCAGGATTGCGGCCTGATAGCCCGAGCCGGTGCCGATCTCGAGGACCCGCATCCCCGGGTGCGGTTCCAGCAGCTCGGTCATGAGGCCGACGATATACGGCTGGCTGATCGATTGACCCGAGGCGATCGGCAGGGCACCGTCGCAGTACGCGTCGCCGGCAAGGTCCGGCGGCAGGAACAGTTCGCGCGGCAACTCACCCATCGCAGCCAGGACACGCTCGTCGCGAATGCCACGGCCACGGAGCTGGCGCTCGACCATCTCCGCTCGCAGCCGGCGGGCTCGCTCAGGATCCACGCGTCGAAGATACGCCCCCGCCGGGCGCGCCAACGCCGGGATGTGCCGGCGGCTGGCGAAACGACCGGCGGTCGGCCGGTCGAGCGTGCTACGAAGCGGTGGCGCTCGGTGCCGCAGTCGGGGCCGCCGTGACCGAAGCGGTCGGCGTCGCGGCCGGAGTCGGCGTCGCAACCGGCGTCGGGGTTGGCACCGGCGTCGGCGTCGCGGGCGGAGGCGAGTAGGTCTCCAGGTTCAGTGGCGGCAACGTGGGAACTGCCCCGGCGGGCCAGACCGACACCACGTACGAGCCTGCGAGGATCGCGACCAGGCCCACGGCGCACACCAGGGCGAAGAGCCCCGAGGCGCGGTCGTCGATGTGGACGCGCTCGTGCGTCGCCCGAACCGAGCCCTGCGGGTGGACTTCGGCCTCGGCCTCGGCGGAGGAACGACGGAAGCCGAATCGGCGGCCGGGCTTGCTGGGCTCCATCGGAGCGCCGGCCTCGGCTTCGTCGCTGGCCTCTAGGTCGTTGTCGAACTCTTCCTCGCCTGGCATGAATTCGTTGGGCTCGCCCTTTTCGAGGGCGTCCTTGTCCTGGTCCGGCATGCCCTGGCTTCGCTCCTGTGTTGGTGTCGGCACGCGCGTGCCTTGTTCGCCGGGTGCGGGCTGCCCGCACGATGACGGATTGGGCGCGACCCTCCCGCGGCAGTTTAGCCGGAATCCACGGATCGCCGCTTGCATCTCGCTCGGAGGAGTCCGCGCGATCATGCGGATGTCGCGCGCGATGTCGGGCGGCGGCACGCCCCGACCGCGCGCCCCGACGGCGCGACCCGGCCGCGTCAGGCTTCGCGGATCGCGCGGACGGCGAGACCTGCCAGACCCGCAGCCGCGGCGAGGATGCCGCACGCCGCCAGCACGATGTGGAGGCCGAAGATCTGGGCGAAGAGGCCGCTGGTGATCATCGCGACGGCGAGCATGGCGTTCACCAGCGCCAGGCGGATGGCGATGACTCGCCCCAGCATCTCGTCCGGCGTGCGCTGCTGGAAGATAGTCTGGCTCGGCACGACGAATATGACGTTGGCGACTCCGATAACCGCCGCCAGCACCAGCGCCAGCGGCAGGCTGCCGCCCACCGAGAAGAGGACCAGGCACACGCCCACGAGCGTGAACCCGGCCACGATCGCCGGCCCCTTCGGAATACGCGCCGCGACGGCGCCGATGGCGATGCCGCCGCCCAGGAGCCCCACGCCCATCGACATCTCGAAGAAGCCGTAGGCCGTGGGCGCGTCCAGCCTCCCCAGCGGCAACGCTGCGACGAGCAAGGGGGAGAGCGCCATCAATGCCCCAAGTCCATATTCGGCGATCGTGGCCTGGACCGTGGTCGCGAACAGGACCGTCTCGTCGCGCAGGAATCGCCAGCCGGCGAGGAGATCGGCCGTCAGCGACGCGACCGCGCCGCCCAAACCGGCTGCCCTCGCCCCGGCCTCGCCGCCTCCCGCCGGAACGATACGCGGGATCGCGACCGCGGCCACGAGCGCAGCGGAGGCGAGGTAGCTCGCCCCATCGATCCAGAACGCCATGGACAGCGCCGGTCCAAGGAACGCCACGAAGAGCCCGCCCAGGCCGTAGCCTGCCAGGTCGCTGGCGGTGTCGGCTACCCACATCGCCGAGTTGGCCGTGAGCAGGTCCTCGTCCGGGACAACCTGCGGCAGCGCAGCCGCCCGCGCCGGGCGGAAGAACGACGAGGCGACCGCGATCAAGAGGACCAGGCCGATGACGAGGCCAATGTGCAGGTTCGCAACGACCGGGATGGCGAATACCAGCGCGGCTCTGACTAGATCCGAGCCGACCATAACCCACTTGCGATTCCACCGATCGACGAGCGCTCCGGCGAGCGGGCCAACCACCGACGTGGGAATCGTCATCGCGGCGAATACGAGGCCGAGCGCCAGCGGCGATTCGTTCGTGGCTCGAGCGACGAGGAAGACGAGCGCGATCTGATGGACTCGATCGCCCAGCGAGCTGATGACCTGTCCGAGCCACATGGCCGAGAACGGGCTGTTGGTCGCCAGCCGAACGTACGGATGGCGGAGCGCCCCCATTCGGACCGACCCGACCGAAACCGACACCAGCACCGGCGCCCGAACGACCGCGGCGAAGACGAAGAAAGCCAGCCCCGCTCCGAGCAGCAGGTCGCCGACCGACGCGACAGATTGGATGATCGGGATCGGGATCGGGATGACGTCGGCAAGTGGACCACCGTGGGCGAAGAAGCTGGCGTCCATCGGGCCGGTCAGCAGGACGTGGAAGCTCGAATGAACGGCAGTCGGATCGAAGCCGGCGGCGGCCAGACTGGGTTGCCAGACCGGCATCCAACCGCCGTTTACGACGATGGCGATGCCGTTTGCCACGGTGCCCAGGGCGGCGGCCGTCAGCCCGGGCAGGTTCCGGTTGGCCAGCAACATGGCTGTGAGTAGGACGTACGCGACCAGGACCAGCCACATCCGAACGGCGTCCGGAATGCCACCGGCTGCGAGGGCCGCGTCCAGCCCGAATCGGGCCCCTGCAGCCATCAGCAGCACTGGCCACCAGCGCAGCCGGACATCGAGCAGGTTCTCAAGTCGCCCGCCGGCGGCCAGACCCAGGCCAAACCCCAGGAACACGCCGAGGGCAGGCACCTGCTACGGGGTTGCGGCGGACGGAGTCGCGCCGGCCAGAGTCGCGCCGGCCGCCAGGCTCGCGCCGGCCGTCAGGCTCGCGATCGAGCCCGCTGCGTCGCCGATGAGCGGCACGTCTCGAACTTCGCCCCGCCCCGGGTCGGCCAGCCCGCGCGCCCACTTGGTTCGGGCGAAGGCATCCACGACATCCGGATCGAACTGGATCCCGCCGAACTTGCGCAGCTCGGCGAGGGCCTGCTCAGGCGCGAGCGGAGTCATTCGATACGGCCGCGCGTGCGTCATGGCCTCGAACGCGTCGGCAACGCCGAGGATTCGAGCCAGCTTGGGAATGTCGTCGCCCACGAGGTGGTCGGGATAGCCCGATCCGTTGAACCACTCGTGGTGGTGTCGAATGATCGGCAGTTCCGGCGCCAGGTGCGTGACCGGGGAGATGATCTCCGCGCCAAGGAGCGGGTGCATGTTCATGGTCGCGCGCTCGTCGCGCGTGAGCCTCTCCTGCTTGAGCAGCACCGAGTCCGGCACGCCGATCTTGCCGATGTCGTGGAGCAGGCCGCCCCACTCGAGGGCCTCGAGCTCATCGTCGCTCACTTTCATCGCCCGCCCGATGTCCATGGCGATCTCCTGGACGCCCTCACTGTGGCGGCTGGTGTACTTGTCACGCCTGTCGACCGCCGCCGCGAGGCTGCTCACGGTCTGAGTGAACATCTCGCGCACCTCCACGAATCGGGTGTACGCGAGCCTGGTCGTGTACAGCGGCACCGCGAACAGCAGTACGGCCCACCATCCCGCCGTCAGGTACATCCGCGCCATGAGCCACGCGACCGGCGCAAGGGCGAGCATGTTCAGATACGCGCCACCTGACGCGCGCAGCAGCTTCGTGATCGGCTCCCCGTCGCGCAAAGAGACGATGCTGGCAGTTATCAGGATGTTCAGCGAGAAGTAGATCGCAGCAGCACCGACCGTCGCGGCGAAGTCGACCGCGAGGAAGGAGCGCCATGGAATGGCCTGGAGGGCGAAGCCGGCCAAGATGGCTGGCGTCATGATCGCGCAGTGATTCGCCAGTACGCCGTACCAGGGCAACTCTCGCCGAAGTTCGCGACGCTGCGTTGTCCCGAAAAGACCAACCCACGCAGCCACCGCGGGACCTCCGAGACTGACGGCTGCGATGACCGGGGCGAACCCAACGTCGAGGACGCTCCCGCTCGGCATGCGTACGGCCAGTGACGAGCCGGCCAGAGCAAGAGCCACCCAGAAAACGACGCCAAGAATGACGCCGCCCTGGCCGCCCTTGATCGAAATCTCTGCTCCCGCGGGGCAAAGACCAACAGCGCTTGCCAGCAGCAAGCCACTGACGAGCGCCACTGCGGCGATCAGCGCTCCCAGCCGACGGTTCATCGCCACTCCTAACTCAGGCGCGGCAATCTACCCCGGCCCAAAACCGAAGGGCTATGGGAGAGAGGTACCTAGAACGGCCTGTAACTGGCGCCGCCGGCGGCGGCGGCCATGAGGCCTGCTCCGAGCACTAGGAGGAGGGATTCGATTCGACGACGCATTTCGTTCACCAAGGTCGGTTGTTGCGCGCAGGGAGCCACGGTCTGTTGTTTGCCTCGGGGGACACGGGAGTCCGCTCCTGAACAGGGAGCAACGCGCGGTGGGTCGCACTAGGTGCTGGGTCCCTGCTCAAGTGCCCGAATTCGGCCGGGGCCGCCAAGCGTCCGAGCGTTCTCTTGTCCGGAGGGCGTGACGGAACGACAGCCCCGGACCTTCGGCACGTTAGGAAGCCAAAAGTAGGGGGTCAATACGGTAGCTGGCCTAGGCTGGGGGCCTGGTTCGGTCAGATTGATTCGAGTGGGGGAGGCTCGATCCCCAGCTGCTCGCGCATGACGCTCGCGTAGTGCGCGTACTGCTCGGCCGCAGCAGCGTGGGCGCCCGTTCGTCGGTAGAGCCGGAGGAGGCAGAGTTCGATCTGCTCTGCGTCCGGGTCGGCCTGCAAGGCCAGTTGAGCAACCGAAAGCGCTCGTTCGAATGCGCCTGCCTTGGTATCCGCGACGACCGCCCGCTCGATTCGATCCAGGAAGCTGGCGTGGAGGGTGTCTCGAAACGTCGACGCCCAGTCGTCATAGGTGAAGTCGACCGCGAAGCGTCCGGTGTAGGTCTCGGCGAGCCGGGTGACCAGCTCGGGCGATTGATCCCGGCGCATGGCACCAATGAGCTTCAGGCACTCTGAACTGCGGCTGCGCACCAACTCCGGATCGAGCCAAACCAGATCGGCACGGCTGTTGAGATAGCCAGCGGTCGCATCTTCTGCCGTCGTAGGTTCGAACACCTGACGGAGGAAGTACGAGGTCTGATTGAGGGAGTTGGCTCCTGCTTCCGGCTCCATCTGCGGCCAGAGCGCCTCGATGACTTGCTCGCGTGATGCCGTGAATTGCGGGCGGGTCAGCAGGAAAGTCAGGAGTGACAGCACCTTCTTGCGAATCTCCGTCCCGGGAACAACCCGGTCGCCGAGGCGCACGGTCACGCGACCGAGGTCGTCTATGAAGGCCGGCGGGGCGAGCCGCCGGGTCAGGGCAAGCCCGGCATCGGGGATCCGCAGGCTCTTCCTCTTTGACAACTCTCGCAGCAACTTGATGTCGGTTTCGTCACCGACCAGGTCCAGGAGCTCCGTCGCTCTCCTGATATCTCCCGGCCTGGCGTCCCCGTTGGAAAGTAACTGACGAAGGGCCCAGCGCCAGCGCTCAGGGCGGAGCGCCGCCTCTTGCCTGACGATTCCCAGGCTGGCCGCGTCGAGGTCCGCGAGCCGCCTCGTCACGAGTTCCGCCTGTATAGACAGGTACGCGGCGTCGCCGGATTCGAGCGAGCGGACATGGGTCACGAGCGCTTCGTTGCTGGAAACGAGCGCCTGGGTCAAGCGAATGCTCTTCCACCAGAACCAGGCCTGTTGACGCTCGGCGAACCTCAGGTGCTCGAGTAGCGAACCGGGGAGACTCGGATCGCCCGGTGATTGGGAGGCGAGTATCTGGAGGCCCAGCGAGCGGACGGCGCTGGAGAATGCGGGAGCCTGTAGATGTATTCCGAGCTCTGACAAGAGGCTGGTCGCGCGATCCAAGTTTCCATGCTCAAGTTCGAGCCTGGCTTCGACCTGCCGCCAGTACGTATTGTCGACCCAACGCGGGTTGTCCTGGAATGCTTGCACGAGGATCCGCTGGCCCTCCGCTGGATCCCCGTACATTGCTTGGAGCTCAGCGGCTTCGGCAACGGTCTCAGGCTCAACCCAGCTGCCCGGGTCGCCGAACGCCGAATTGGCGTGAGCTTGGGATTCACCCCACCTTCCAGCCAGAGCCAAACCCTTTGCCAGGTTCATATGCGCGGCACCAATGTCGCCGCTGTTCCCCGCGGACAGAACAAGGTTCACAGCTGCCTCGCCAACGCTGATCGCCGCTTGGTGGTCGCCTCGACTGCCTTCAACTATCGAAAGGTTCACGAGACTGATTGCCTCGTGTCTCGTGTGGTTTCTCTGTCGGCTCAGGCGAGCGGCCTCGATGAGAGCATCGCGCAGTGCGTCTAGGCTCCCGGCGTCGGAAGAATCCACCACGCACTTGGCCGCACGCGCAATTGCCGCCAACTCGGGATCGCCGCAGCGGACCAGTTCCGCGCTCGCACTGGAGGACATCTCAGAGTCTTGGCGCTGGATTCCCAGAAGCAACCTATTCAGTGCATGTGTCATACCAAACTCTGGGTTCACGAGCGCCAGACCTGCCGAGGCTTCCTCGGCCTGGCGAGCGACTGCCACAGCCTCGTCGTAGCGGCCTTCGGCGGCAAGTTGGCGACTGCGGAGGATGTCGTACCAGGGGTTCGGGTTGGAGTCGGGGAAGCGGGTGATAAGGTCCTCGGCCGCGGCAAAGTCGCCGGTGCCGATGATCGTGGGGACGGCGGCGCAAACAACCCGGCGCACCTCGTCCGCGTCACCGGCTGCGGCCCAGTGGCGGGCGGCGAGGCGCCACGATTGCGGCTCCAGGGCCGAGGCCAGACCGCGATGAAGACCGGTGATCCCCGCCTGACCAAGTTCCGCCTCGAGACGGGCGAGCAGGAACTCGCGCACAAGTGGATGAAGCCGCCACGACGCAATCGCCCCGGCCCCTCTTGACAGCAGCCCGAGTCGCTGCGCGTGGCCGAGGAGTCGCCGCGCCTCGGCGACGCCGACGTCGGCTGCCACTGCGGCGATATCCGCGTCGATCTCCGCCAGGAGCGCTATCCGGATGAGGAAGCCGCGCAGATCCGCCTTCAGCTCGCCGACCACTTCCTCCGCCAGATAGTCGTAGAGGTCGCCCTCGGCGCCGGTCAGGGATTGAACGAAGGCACGAACCTGCGCGGTCGATCGGCCGTCGACGGCAGTCCTCACCAACTGCAGAGATGCCGCCCAGCCTTCTGTTCGCGCCTGCAAGTCATGCAGAACGTCGGGTTCGAGCGGCTGGCGATAAGACTCGCGAAAGAGGCGCCCGGTCTCGGTCTCGTCGAAGCGAAGCTCCTCCCGTCCCAGCTCGGCGAGCTCGCCCCGGGCGCGCAGCGCCGCCGCGGCCAGGTTCGGTGTCCGCCTGCTCGCCAGGATCACCGTCAGCTTCGCGGGCGCCCTCGCGATGAGGCGCTCGACCACCGCCCGAATCTCCGGCACGTCTTCGGCGAGGTGGAAGTCGTCCAGAACGATTGCCGACGGAACGTCCCCAAGACAGTCGATCTCGGTGAGAAGCGTCCGCAGGACCGTTTCCTCCCGCGTCGGTTCGACCGACGTTTCGGACAGAAGAGACGCGCACCGCTGGAGCAGTCTGGGGTCCACAGCCTGGCACGAGGCAACCAGGTAGCGAAGGAAGACCAGGCCGTCGGTGTCGCCCTCGTCCAGCCGATACCAGAACGTTCGAACGCGCGAGCGACGGAGGAAATCGGCGACGAGTGTCGTCTTACCGAAGCCCGCCTCGGCGACCACGTACAAGACCCTGCGGCTTGCCCGAGTCTCGAGCCAGGTGAAGAGCCGATCGCGCCGGAGCGTCTCCGGTGGAAGAAGTGGTCTCTGGATCTTGCCGGGGCGCAGCGGAAAGCTCGGGCGCACGTACTCGGCATCGCCGGCGACCCGATCTCCGGTCCCGGGCTCGACTGACACCCGCAACTCCTCTATCCCCAGCCGACCCCCGACCGGCGGGCCGTAGGATAGAAAGCCGAACTGGCGCGTGTCAATCGGATTGACGGCGGAGGCCTGCATTCCCAGATGATGGCGGCGCCCGATCACCTGCCGCTTAGCTGCGAATGCTCTGGCTTCAGACTGCGTTCAGGCCGGCCGGTGACGGTCGGCCGGCTGTCGCGATGCGGCAACCCCGGAGCGTCACCATCACCAAGATCGCACGCGAGATCGCACGCGAGATCGCACGGATGTTCCGGCCGTCCTCGCCGGCCTCGATGGGCTGGGCGAGGTGCCCGCAGATGCCGTGCTCGCTCACTCGTCCAGCGCTGGAGGCTCACGAGCCGTGTTCCGCGTGCCCCGCGCCGACAGGCTCGCCGGTCAGTTGCCCTGCGTCCCGATCTCCGGCGCCGGCGTGTTGCCCACGGTCCAGGTCGCGGGCACGTACGTGGGCACGATCTGGATGAAGATCTGGCCCCGAACCATGGGCACCGGCTGGCCCTTGTTCGGACCGCTCGCGTAGGTCACGAGCGTGGTGGCGTGTTCGTTCTTCTTGGTCCAGATCGCCGGCGTTGCGAGGCCGTTGTTGAAGACCATCGCCGAACCGTGGCCGACGTATTGGATGTCAAGGCGGTGCTTGTGCAGCTCGGCCGGAGTGTCGTTCGCCAGGCCTGCGGTCATGTACTCCAGGATCACATTCGAGGGGGCGATGCGCTGCCCGGTGGAGGCATCGATCTCGGGGCTATCGGCCGTGGCCGAGCGCGGATAGGTGTTCGTCGTCCAGTCGTAGTTGTAGACGATGACGTTGTGCTCGTACGGCACGACGATCTGGCCACCCATGAGCCGGGCGCTGCCGGGAAGCGCGTCTTCGAAGTTGAATGGTGAGGTCGTGACGGGAGCCGTGCCGCCGAGTTTCGTGGTCAGCGTTTCAAGCTTGGCGTACGAGGTGTACAGGTTATGGGGCGCCTCTCGGAACGAGGTCCGCCACATGTAGCCGCTCTTCCCGCCGTAGCGGAGTCCGTCGATGTTGTAGATGTACTTGCCGGTGTCCTGGGCCAGGCGGTTCATCGCATTCGGCGCGCCCCACATGTGCGTATAGCCGGCCCGCCATTCCTCGGCCCACGCGACGAAGTAGATCCTGGCGCTGCGGACCGGTCCGATGGCCGGCGGCGCCTCGGTCTGGAAGAGGGCCATGTAGCGCGGAATGCCGCCCTCGGCCGGAGCCTGGTAGACGATGTTCGCCATCGACAGTCCCGACTGCGGCCGGGCGCCCTGCTGGTCGTCGATCATGACGGCGATCGGCTTGCGGGTGGCCAGCGCAGCCTCGCCCGCCGGGAGCCACACGCCGTCGGTGGTGGCCGCCACCATGCCCGCCGGGACGGCCGAGCCCGACGGCGAGGGAGAGGGCCCCGCCGAGCCCGACGGCGTGGGCGAGGCTGCGAGCGAGGGTGAGGCCGTGGGCGAGGCCAGGAGCGCGGCCAGGGATGTGGCTGCCGGCGTGCCGGTTGCGTCGGCGCCGGGGAACGGCGTCGGCGACGGGGAGGTAGCCGAAATGTCGGCGACGGCGATGCTGCTGCCGACGACGGCCACGACGATGGCGATCGCGGCCCCAACGACAATGGGACGGCGCGACGCAACGCGGCGAACGAACGCGAACGATCGTCCGATCAGTGGCAAGCGGGACGACAGGAGGCCGCGAAATGGCGCGAGCGATCCCCCGGAATTCATGCCCGGAAGCCTATCACGACGGCCAGATTGCCACGGCGTTGGCGATCGTGGCGGTGGCCGCGCGGCTACTCCTCGTATTCGAAGCCGAGCTTCATCTGGACTCTGTACTCGACAATCTCGCCGTTCTCAACGCGTGCGGTCGATTGGATCACCTCGACCGTCCGGATGTTGCGGACCGTCTTGGACGCCAGGGCCACGGCCTGACGCGCTGCGTCGCTCCAGGAATGCGGGCTCGTGCCCACCATTTCTCGCACGATGATTGCGCCCATCGGTCTCCTCGCTAGGCGGGCGGCTGGCGCCGCCCAAGATCAGACCGCCTCGGCGTAGCGCTCGGCGGCGTAGCTCACGAAGCGGGTCTGGCTCTTCTTGAACCATAGCTTGACTTCGCCCGTGGGGCCATTTCGGTGCTTCGCCAGGCGCAGGTTTACGACCTCGCCGTCCGTTTCGACCTCTTCGCCGGGCTTGTCTCTCTCCCTCCACAAGAAGAGCACGAGGTCCGCGTCCTGCTCGATGGCGCCGGACTCGCGGAGGTCGGACAGACGCGGCTCGCGCGACTCGCGCATCTCCGGCTGACGCGACAGCTGGGAGAGGGCGAGGACCGGTACCTTGAGCTCGCGGGCGAGAGATTTGAGACCGCGACTGATCTCCGAGACCTCCTGGACTCGGTTGGCGTCGCGCGTGTTGGTCGTGGCCTGCATGAGCTGCAGGTAGTCCACGATCAGCAGGTCCAGTCCGCGCTCCGCCTGTAGCCGGCGGGCCTTGGTCCGCAACTCCATGGTGCCGATGCTGGGTGTGTCGTCGATGAAGATCGGCGCTTCGGAGAGGGCGTTCATCGCCGGCGCGATCCGGGCGAAGTCCATCTCCTCGAGGAAGCCCGACCTAAGCCGCTGCGAGTCGATGGACGCGACGCTCGAAAGCAGACGAAGGACGAGCTGCTCTTTGCTCATCTCCAGGCTGAACACGCCGACGGTCTTGCCCTCGCGCACGGCCGCGTGCTCGGCGATGTTGAGCGCCAGGCTGGTCTTGCCGACGCTCGGCCGGGCTGCCAGGACGATCAGGTCACTCGCCTGAAAGCCGGTGGTAAGCAGGTCCAGGTCCGTGAAGCCCGAGGCGATGCCGACGATCTCGCCGCGATGGGCGTGTAGGTAGTCCAGCCGGTCGTAGGCGTCGTGAAGGAGCGTCCGCAGCGCGCTGAAGCTGTCGCCGGACCTCCGCTGGCTGACCGCGAACAGCTCGGCCTCCGACCGAT
The DNA here is from genome assembly GCA_963768655.1 of uncultured Chloroflexia bacterium. Classification (GTDB taxonomy): domain Bacteria; phylum Chloroflexota; class Limnocylindria; order Limnocylindrales; family CSP1-4; genus Fen-1039. The sequence goes on from CAVYIM010000003.1 coordinate 211,765, forward strand.
CGATCGCCTCCTGGATGTCCGGCCCGTCCTCGTAACCGATTGCCGCGATCTTGCCGGCGGCCTGGATCAGCCGCCGCAAGAGGGCCTTGCGCTCGACAATTCGCCCGTACTGGCCGACGTGAACGGCGGTGGGAGTGTCGTTGCCGAGTGTCGAGAGATAGCTGGCGCCGCCCACAGCCTCCAGCTCGCCGGCCCGCTCCAGCGCCTCCGCGACCGTGACGACGTCGATCGGCTCGCGATGCTCGAACAGGTCCAGCATCGCGGCGTAGATGCGGCCGTGGGCCTGGCGGTAGAAATCCTCCGGGTGGAGGAAATCCGCGACCTCGATGATCGCGTCGCGGTCGATGAGGATGGACCCGAGCACGGCCTGCTCGGAGTCGAGGTTCTGTGGCGGCAGTCGGTCGATCACGGGTGGGCGGACCCCTTGAAACCTGACTTGACGGTGACGGTGACGGTGACGACGCAATGGTGGCTCCGCCGAACTCTCGCCGCGTCAACGAACCCGACTGGTCGGCGGCTCACCTATCCCCGAACTGGGCGCCCTGTGGGCGGACTGTGGACATTCGATGTGGATGGCTCACCCGCTTTCTCACCCGAATTCGCCCGCTACCCATCTGGCCGGCCCGAAGGCCGAGGCCGAGGCGCCGCCGAGCACCGCAGCGAGCGCACCGAGCGTGCGTGAGCGAAGGAGCGCAGAAGGCAACGAAGGCATCGGCCGTCTGACGGCCAGATGATCTAGTCCAGGCGGCGGATGACCCCGATCAGCTTCCCCTGAATTCGCACGTCCGCGTAGAACATCGGCGGGTACTGAGCATTCGCGGGCTGCAGGCGAATGCGGCCCTGCTCCTTGAAGAACTGCTTGAGCGTTACTGAGTTCTCTTCCACCTGAGCGACGACAATGTCACCGTCACGGGCCGTCTGCTGCGGCCGGATCAGCACGAAGTCTCCATCCTGGATGTGGGCGTCGATCATCGAGTCGCCCCGGACACGCAGGACGTATGCGTCGCCCGAGGGGGCGAGCAGGTCCGGCACGGCCATGCTCTCGGATGCGTCCTGGTAGGCCTCGATCGGGCCGCCGGCGGCGATCTCGCCCACGATCGGCAGCACATGGGCCTCCGTGGCGGTGGCCTGGGGCATGAGCTCACCCGAGAGGCCGAGGCGCATTGCCGCCAGCGGCGTCAGGCGGATCGCGCGCGACTGAGCCGCGCCCCTCTCCAGGTAACCCTCGCGCTCGAGCATCTGGAGGTGATGGTGAACGGCCGACGTGGAGGCGAGATCGACGGCGACCGCGATTTCGCGCACGGACGGCGGGTAGCCGCGGGTTCGCAGCGTCGCGGCGATGAAGTCGAGGATCCTGCGCTTACGTTCGGCGTCGTGCTTGGTCACCGGCGCCTCCTTCCCATCCGGAGGGTACAGAACGCCCGTTCGATTGTCAAGCAGGCGCGGGCGAAGACCAGGCGCGGGCGGGAGGCGCCCGGTCGGGCGCGGCCTGTCGCACGGACGCTCGCGGGCTCGGCGCGGTCGCCCGTCTCCCCACGCTACGGCCGCAGCGTGCCGAAGAAGACCTGCCAGGCCAGGAGCGACTTCGCGATCAGGCTGAAGAGCATGTAGGCGTGCTCGCCGTAGAGATAGTCGCGCCAGCGGCCGATCTTGCGGTACTGCAGAACCATGTTGATGGCGAAGATGTTGAAGAAGACGAAGAGCGTCACGAAGATGGCGATCACGAAGCCTGGAATTGGGGCCGAGCCCGGCTCAGTTGCGGAGACCAGGAGTGTCACGAAGATGACGACCCACGGGACCGCGCCGGCGATGCAGCCGAAGATGTAGTGCAGCCACTGCGGCCGCTCGCGCCCCTCGTTGGCGATCTCCATGCTCCAACCGAACATGATCATGGCGGCGTTCACGCCGAAGATCGCGATGAGGGTGCCGACCTCCTGGACACCGGCCAGGGCTGCGATGACGACGATCATTACGCTCGAGCTGAACGAGTATTCGATCCAGCGAATCGGGTTCTGGCCGCGCGCCAGATGGGCCTCGTACCAGCGCCGCGCCGGGAACGCCATGCTGAAGTGAGCGATCGCGCTCATGAAGAAGAACAAAGCCACGAACGGGCCGATCGGAAGGTCCCAAATGGCGCGCTGAGCAGTGACGAGATGACGCGTGGCCTCGTCGAAGTGCAGGTACGTGCTGACCACGGGCGAAGTAACGACCGGGCTCTTCGCAAACGAGATGGCGAGGATGGCCAGCCCCTGGACCAAATGAAGCGCCGAGAGGGTGGCGTTCCAGCGGAAGAGACCGATCGATCGATCGACCGGGATCTCCCCGGCTGCCGGTGCGGCGCGGACTCCGGACGCGGCCGGCCCGGCGGCAGATTCGGACATCGTTTCCCTCCTCCACTTGCGGGTGGGCTGGAATGGGCGGGGTACTGCCTACACGATACGAGGGGCGAAGCTCCTGTCCAGCGGCCGGCCGCAGCCGTTGAGCCCCGCGCGACGCCTCCGCGCCCCGCGATCGTCGCCGGTCAACCCGAGCTGTCGAGGACCTCGCGCACTCGGACCAGTAGAGCGTCGGCGGTGAACGGCTTGGCGAGGTAGGGCGACCGGCCGTCGGCGCCGACGCCGTAGACCACGGCGTCATTCGAGTAGCCCGACGCATAGAGGGTTCGCGCGGCCGGGTGGGTCGTCGAAAGCTGCGCCGCCAGCTCGCGGCCGCCCATGCCCGGCATCACCATGTCGGTGAAGAGCAGGTCCAGGTGCGGTAGGGTCGAGGCCATCACGAGGGCTTCGGGCCCGTTGGCCGCCGCCAGAACGCGGTATCCGGCCCGGCTCAGCACGCGCTCGACGAAGAGACGGACCGCCGGCTCGTCCTCGGCCACGAGAATAGTCTCGGTGCCTCCCAGCGCCGGCCGGCCGCGGACCGCGGGCTCGCCCGGCTGAGTGGCGCCGGCGGCGCGCGGCAGGTAGATCGTGAAGACGCTGCCCGCGCCCGGTCGGCTGACCACGTCCACAGAGCCGCCGCTCTGCTGGACCACGCCGATGACGGTCGAGAGACCGAGGCCCGTCCCCTTGCCGCGGGCTTTCGTGGTGAAGAACGGCTCGAAGGCGTGGCTCAGCACCTCCGGCGTCATCCCCACACCGGTGTCGGAGACGACGAGCTTCACGTGCGGACCGGCAACGGCGCCGATGTGCGTCCGGGCGTATTCGGCGTCCAGCTCGGCGTCCGCGGTCGTGATGGTCAGGCTGCCGCCGCCCGGCATAGCATCTCGGGCGTTGACGGCCAGATTCAGGATCACTTGCTCGAATTGGGCCCGGTCGGTCAAGGCCGGCCCGAGATCCGGCTCGAGCGCGATCGTCAGCTTCACGTCCTCGCCCGTGAGCAACTCGAGCATCGGCGTCAGGCCGGCCAGGACTTCGTTGAGGTCCACCGCCCGTGGCTGCATGACCTGCTGGCGGCTGAACGCCAACAGGGCCCTGGTCAGCGTGGCGGCCCGGTCCGAGGCCTTGAGGATCTGGCCGAGGTCGGCGGCCACCGGACCCTCGCCGGAGACCTCGGCCGAGGCCAGCTCGGAGAAGCCGCTGATCGCGGTCAGGATGTTGTTGAAGTCGTGGGCGATGCCGCCGGCGAGCCGGCCAACGGCTTCCATGCGCTGGGCCTGGGCGAGCTGAGCTTCGAGGGCCCGCTCGCGAGAGATGTCACGCGCCACTTCGACCGTGCCGACGACGGCGGCTGTCGCGTCTCGCAGAGGCGCGACCGCCAGGTCGACCTCCACCGCCGTGCCATCGCGACGCCGCTCCATCAGACGGCCTTCCCAGCTGTCGCCGCGAGCGAGCGCCGCGCTCATCTCCTCCAGTCGCTCCGGGTCCGAATCTTCGCGCAGAAAGTCGGGCCGGCGGCCGATCGCCTCGGCGCCGGCGAAGCCGGTGATCCGAGTGAAAGCGGGATTGACGTAGGTGATGCGCCCGGCCCGATCCGTGGTCAACATCGCCTCGGCGGCCTGGTCCACGGCCGCGGCGAGGCGCTCCCGCTCCGCCGCGGCCAGTGTCGCGTTCTGGCGGGCGGTGACGGCGAGGCGGGCGACGACGAGAGCCATGAGCAACGCGGTACCCGGCACGTGCTGGCGAAGCATGTCCGGGTCGTTCCAGTCGCGGATCGCCGGAGCGATGAAGGCCACGGCCACGGCGAGATACATGAACCACGGAGTCAAACTGGAGTAGCCGGCCAGACCGGGGACGAATTGCTTGCTGTCCTTCATCCGCCACTGGACGTAGATCGCCGCGGCCAGTCCGAACCAGGCGGCCGAGTAGAAAAGGCCCGAGAGACCGCCCGGCGAATAGGTCCCCTGGACTGTCTGGAGGCCGGAAATCATGTCCCCGACGAAGACCGACGTCATTGCCGCGGCGGTGATGCCGAGGGCGGCCTGGCTGCTGGGCCGGACTCCCCGCAGGACGACGGCTCCGATCGTGAAGACCAGCGAGAGGTCGGCGACCGGGTACATGGCCGCGCTGAAGAGGGTCACTGCGTCTGCGCCGGCGGCCCTCCCGGCCGGGTAGAGGATGAAGTGCCAGATGAGAATCGATGCGCACCAGGCGACGATGGCCACATCCAGACCGAACAGCAGCTCGTCGTAGATCGTCCGCGCGGGCCTGGGAAGCATCGCCAGCGCGATCCAGGCCAGCGGATAGCACGTGATCTCGAAGACGGGCACGGCAGGCGCCAGGAAGCCGATGCCCGAGACGGTGCTGGTGGCGAAGTGGACGCACGCCCCGAAACCGTAGCTCGCCAGGGCCAGGGCCATGATCGACCAGGCCCGGCGGGTCCGAGGATCGAGGCGTCCGGCACGCCGCAGCCTGATCACGCCGGTGATGACGAGCAGGCCCGCCGGAACGGATGCCGCTCCGGAGAATCGGTTGGCGAGCCCCGTATCGCCCAGCCCGGAAAGCCACCACACCGAGTAGCATGCGATGAAGACACCGAGCAACGCGATCAGCCAGGCGACGGGATCGCGGTGCGAGCTCGGTTCCGCCTCGGCCGGTTCGGGCGCGGCCGCGGCGCCGGCGGGTATAGAGGCGCCGACCGTGGACACGACGTCGGCGAGCGCGGGCGGCTCCGGAAGTGCTTGGCCGAAGCCGCGGCCCAACCGCCCCCTCATCGGCCGTTCCGGGAAGCTGTCACGGCACTGATCCTACCTCCGCGGGAGCCGCGACGACAGGTCCCCGCCGCCGGACCATCGGCCGAGGGAGACTGGCCCATCCGTCGCCACCGGAAGTGCCGTGGACGACGCGCTCGGGCAGCGAGGCTCGTTGTCAATCGTCGCGCCTGATAGACTCACAATTCCCCGGAGCGGACCCGCGAGTTGGGTCGCCCGGCGGACCGAGGACTGATGGCCAGCACGGGTCGAGTCGTAGCGCGGAGGCGGCGCCGCCGCAGAGGCGGATTGATGCGCGCCCTCAACTGGCTGGCCTTCATGCCGCTCGCCAGCCGTGCGCCGATGTACTCGCGCCTCATCTGGGCGCTGGTGACGGACTCGCGGATCCCGACCAGCCGAAAGGTGGTTCTCGTCGGGGCTGCCGGCTACGTGCTGGTGGGGCGCGACCTGATCCCTGACGACATCCCCGTCCTGGGCGGGCTCGACGATCTGGCTGTAGTCATCCTCGCAATCGAAGTATTCTTCGACGGCATTCCCGAAGAGATCCTCGACGAGAAGCTCGAAGAACTCGGCATCGACCGCGAGGCTTTCCGGCGGGACGTCGATCAGGTGCGACGGTTCACACCCACTCCAATCAGAAGGATCATTCGCCACCTGCCCGACGCTATAGACTCCGCGGGCCGGCTCATCGCCAAAGCAGAGCTCGGGCCGAAGGCCCGATCGCTCATCTCTAAGGAGGAATCGTTCGCGTGAAGGTCATCCTGACCGCCGACGTCGACAAGCTCGGCAAGAGCGGCGAGATGAAGGATGTCGCCGAAGGTTATGCCCGGAACTTCCTGATTCCGAAGAAGGTCGCAGTTCCCGCCGCCGGAGGGGCATTCCGCGCCTGGCAGCACGACATTGCCAGCCGCGAGGAGAAACGGCAGCGCGAACGCGAAGAGGCCGAGATCGCGGCCACGCGTGTCGCCAGCACGACGCTGACGATGGGCGTGAAGGTCGGCGAGGGCGGGAAGCTCTACGGCTCGATCACGGCCAAGGACATCGCCGACGCGCTGGCGCGCCGCGGCATCACCGTCGATCGCCACAAGGTGGAGCTGCCCGACCCGCTCAAGTCGCTGGGCACCTACAAGGTCGCCATCAAGGTCTACCCGGGCATGACCCCTGAGGTCACGGTCGTCGTCGAACCGAAGGGCTGAGCAAGGGGCCCGCTAAGGCTCGTACAGCTCCGCCGAGGCCAGAATCGTCGCGCCATCGTCGCCTCCGGCGATGAGTACGCTGCCGTCGTCCAGGAGGGCGGCAGATGCGCAGAAGCGGGCGGACGTCATCGATCCGAGCTGGCTGAAAGTGCCGGCGGCCGGGTCGTACAACTCCATCGTTGAGGAGGCCGCGGTGCCATCCTTGCCGCCGGCGATCAGGACCCTGCCATCGGGCAGCAGCGTCGCCGTCTGCCAGAACGCTGCGTGCGCCATGGATCCGGTTGCGCTGAACTTCCCGGTCGCGGGGTCGTAGATCTCCGCCGACGCGATCGCCGGTCCGTCGTACAGATGCTCCGCGCCTCCGGCGATCAGGACCCGGCCGTCAGCGAGCAGGGTCGCCGTGGGCATGGAGCGGGCGACGACCATCGAGCCGGTCGTCGTGAACTCTCCGGTCGCGGGGTCGTAGATCTCTGCTGATGCGAGCGCAGGATTGGACCCCCAGTCCGAGCCGCCAACGATCAGGACGCGGCCGTCGGGCAGCAGCGTCGCCGAATCGTTGCCACGGCCTTGCTGCAGCGAGCCGGTGACGCTGAACGTGCCGGTCTCGGGGTCGTACAGGTAGGCCGCGTCGCTTCCCCCGGTCCCGCCCGCGAGGAGGACGCGGCCGTCCTGGAGCAGGGTCGCGGTGCCCTCGTTGAAAGTCGCTGGCATGGATCCGGTCTGCGAGAACTTGCCGGTCGAGGGATCGTACAGCTCCGCCTCGTCGAGATAGTCCGAGCCCGAATCGCCTCCGGCGATCAAGACCCGCCCGTCATTCAGCAGGGTTGCGGTCTGGCCGACCCTGGGGGACAGCATCGATCCCGTGCGAGTGAAGGTGCCGGTCGCCGGGTCGTAGAGTTCCGCGGAAGCGGTGATGGCGGGGCCGTCCCGGGTCTGCCCGCCGGCGATGAGGACACGGCCGTCGAGCAGCCGCGTCGCGGTCTGATAGACACGAGGGGAGGTCATGGAGGCCGCAGGTCTGGACACGACCGGCTGCGCGGATGGGCTCGGGCTCGGCTCGTCGGTCGGAGTCGAGATGGGCTCGGTCTCCTCGGTCGGCGTGGCGCTCGGGCTCGGCTCGTCGGTGGGCGTCTGGCCTGCCGCAGGCTCGTCGGTCGGCGTCTCTATCGGCTCGTCGGTCGGCGCGAGCGAATCCGTCGGGCTTTCGAGGTCCGCGACCGGCTGAGAGCTGGCGGCCGGCGCGTTGCTCGAAGGTCCTCCGAGCAAGTACGCTCCGCCGACCGCGGCGCCGCCGAAGGCGATCACGAGGGCGATCAGGCCCATCTGAATGAGCAGGAGGCGGTGACCGCGGGCCAGGCTGGCGACGGCCCCAACTGCACGCACCGCCGGCCCGTCCCGTGAAAGGGCTGCGGCCTCGATCTTGCGTGAGACGTCGATGCCGCAGCGTTCGCAGTAGCGGTCGTCGGTGAGGATGAGCGGCTTGCCGCAGACCGGGCAGATCATCGAAGCGGACATCTCTTCCCCCTTTGTTGGCGCGGGGCGGGGCGCCCAGTCATCGCGTCCGGCGACCTGCGGCGGGTGAGACGCGCCGGCGACGGTCGATGTCTCGCTCCCGATTCGACCTTCGTTGGCGCTGGGCCGGAGCCAGCCCCAGTGAAGCCGGGGAACCGCCGGAAGCGCTAGAAGCGGGGTGGGCCGGCGGCGATTCGGCGGCGCATGTCGGCGAGCGTGCCGCGCGACGGGTTGATCCGTTCGGTCCACCACGTGGCTCCGGCCCCGGCGAACTCCGCGGCCGTGGCGGCGGCTGCTGACAGGTCGTCGGCCGGAGTGACGCCGGCCACGAGCACGTCGAATGGCCGTTCGGCGGGAGTTACGCCGGCCCGCTCCGTGGCCAGTGCGCGCTCCTCGGCGATGACGGCGCAGACGCCCCGGACGTCGTCCGGAGTGAGTGCCTGGCTCGTGCCGTCGGAGGCGCGCCGCAGCGGCCACACCCCGTCCCATCGGGCGGCGCGCCGTAGCGGGGCTCGGACAGGCCAGGTGGCGGCAACCCAGATCGGTATCCGTGGCTGCTGGAGGGGGGTCGGAAGGAACGTGGCTTCGTCGATTCGGTAGTGGGCGCCCTCGAACGAGAAGGGTCGCCCGCTCCACAGGCCGTCGAGTATCGCCAGCCCTTCGTCCAGCATCGCAGCCCGGATGCGCAGGTCCGACTCGTCGCCGAACGCAGTGAACTCGCGGTCACGACTTCCGTTGCCCACACCCAGGGTGAGCCGCCCGCCGGAGAGATGGTCGAGGGTCGCGGCCTCGCGGGCCAGGTGCGACGGGCGGCGGCGCGCCATCGGCGTCACCATCGGCCCCAGCCGGATGCGGGTCGTGGCCGTGGCGATGGCGGCGAGGAGCAGCCACGGATCGGCGTGCGGGTCGGCCGGGTCGCGCATGATGTGGTCCCAGACCCACACCGCATCCCAACCGGCGGTTTCCGCATCACGCGCCACCTCCGCCGTCAGCCGGGGGTCGGCGAAGTGCCCGAAGTTCGGGATGTCGATAGCGAACTGCATGCGAGTAGGGTACCGGGCGAGGCGGGCCGGGGTCGTCGAGGCGCGGTCGCCGCCGGCTCTCTGGCTGCCCCAACCTCCGTCCTCACCTCTCCGGCCGTTCTCGCCTCCGCCTCTCCGGTCCCACCCGCGACCCCCTCGCCACGCGCGCGCCGCAGCGCCATCATTCGGCTATGACAGCCGGCCGCCTGACCATCATCCACGTGGACCTCGACGCGTTCTTCGCGGCGGTCGAGCAGCGCGATCATCCGGAGTTGCGCGGCAAGCCCGTCATCGTCGGCGGCGACCCGCGGTCACGAGGCGTCGTCAGCACCTGCAGCTACGAGGCGCGCAAGTTCGGGGTCCATTCGGCCATGCCGCTCCGCACGGCCCTCTCGCTCTGCCCGAACGGCATCTTCGTGCCTGTCGACGGCGCCAAGTACCAACGCGTCAGCCGCGACGTGATGACGGTGCTCCGGCGCTTCACTCCAGCTGTCGAGCAGGTCTCGATCGACGAAGCATTCCTGGACGTTGCCGGCTCAGAGGGGTTGTTCGGGCCCGCGCCTGAGATCGCCCGCCGCATCAAGCGGGAGGTCGTGGGGACGGTCGGCCTGACGGTCTCGGTCGGCGTCGCGACGAACAAGCTCGTCGCCAAAGTCGGGAGCGATCTGCGCAAGCCCGACGGCCTCGTCGTGGTCCAACCCGGCGAAGAGGCCGCCTTCCTGGCGCCGCTCGAGATCCGACGGCTGTGGGGGATCGGGCCCAAGATGGCCGATCGGCTGCATGGCCTGGGCATCCGAACGATCGGCGACCTGGCCGCGCTGCCCGTGGAGACGCTCGGCCGCGCTCTCGGCGACCACGGCGCCACGCTGCATGATCGGGCGCTCGGGATCGACACGGAGCCGGTTCACGGCGGCGGCGAGGCGGCCAAGTCGGTCAGCCACGAGACGACTTTCGCGGTCGACGTGACGGACACGGCCGAAATCGAGCGGACGCTGCTCGCGCTTACCGAAGGCGTGTCCGCTCGGCTGCGGGCCGCCGGGATGCGGGCCGGGACGGTGGCGGTCAAGATTCGAGACTCCCACTTTCGAACGATCACGCGCCAGAAGTCCCTGCCGGAGCCCAGCGACCTCACGGACACGATCTGGCGGGCGGCCCTGGAACTGGCGCGGCCGGAGGTGCGCGGCAAGAAGATCCGGCTCCTCGGCGTCTCGGCGACGGGTCTCGGCCAGCCGGAGCAGACAAGCATGTTCGAGATCGTGGACGAGAAGCAGCGGCGCGTCGTCGATGCGACAGACGCGGTGCGGCGGCGCTTCGGCGACCGAGCCGTCACGCGCGCGAGCCTGCTCCATCGCCCCATGCCTTCGCCGTTCGAGCGCGATCCGGCCTCCGCCGTCGAGGGCCGCGTCGGGATCCCGAAGATCGAGGACGAGATCGAGTAGGTCCGCCGGAGGGTGGAGCCCGAGGTTTCGCGTCCACCTGCGCCCGGCACGCCGGTCCTTCGGGCACTGATGTTTCTCGATTTCCCACCCCACCGACATTGAGCAAGGATCGGCGATCGGAACGACCGCCTGGCGCCACAGAGCGGCCGAAAGGGCTCCCGATAGGGTCGAACCCGGGTCTCGAGGCGCCGTCGTGGCACCTCGAGCGGCAGCAATTCCGGTGTGGTTGGCGGTGCAGACGGGGCGCGGTTGCCTTGTGTCGTCCTGATGGGGAATTACGAGGCCAGTCCTGCTGCCGGCCGCAGGCCGCGAGGGTGGGGTCGTGCCTCCGACGGCAATCGCACGGCCGTTCGCTTTCTTGTGACACACTAGCTGTCACGAGGGACACGCACCATCGCGGCGTCAATGAAGGCCCCGAGCAACTGACTTGACATCGAACGTCTGTTCGACTAGTCTGGCAGTGCAATAGAACGTCCGTTCTTCAGCTCAAGTGCCCCCGAGCGAACGACGGCCCGCCAAGGCGAAGAGGAGTCCGCGATGGCCATCGTCCGTATGGAACCTGTCAACGTCCGCGTCCGAGCCGGCTGGCTGGACGGCAGCCCGCGCGAGATCACCTGGGGCGACGTTCGCCTGCCGGTGACGCGACTGACCGCCGTGCGAAGCGAGATCTCAGCCTTCCGGGCCGCCGTCGGGCCCCGCACCTACTTCGAAGTCGAGACGCCCGGAGTCAAACTGGCGCTCTGCTACACCCATCGATCGCACCGCTGGACGGTCAATGGGGTCGACGACGAAGTGGGTCTGGTGTGAGCGTCCGCCCAGCCGAATCCACGGTCACCGGCCTGCCGGACCGGTTGCCCGCCCGGCCGGCAGTGCCACCCCGCCGGCGGATTCCGCGAGCGACCAACGGGATCGGCGGTTTGTTCCCTACAATCGCGCAATGGCAGAGAAACGGAAATCCGTCTCGTTCGCTGATCTGACCGTTGGCCAGTTCGTAGAGCGCCTTTCCTCGGCCGAACCCGTTCCTGGAGGAGGAGCGGCTTCCGCCCTGGCTGCGGCGCTGGGTGCGGCACTCGTGTCCATGGTCGCGGGCCTGTCGGAGGGGCGGTCGAAGTACGCGGCCTATGAGGCCACGCTGACACGAGCCAGCGCCGCGGGCAACGAACTAGCGGCGGAGTTGCTGGCAATCTCCGATAGAGACGCGGACGCGTACGCCCGCTACGCCGCGGCGCTGAAGCTGCCGCGGGACACGGATCAGCAGATCGAGGCGCGGCGGGAGGCGATCCGAGCGGCGGCGCGGGTGGCATCGGATGCGCCGTGGGATTGCGTTCGCGCGTGCCAGCGGCTGGCGGAGCTCGCCGAGGCGCTCGCCGGGCGAAGCAACGTCAACGCCTCCAGCGACGTGCTCGTGGCGGCGCTGCTCGCCGAAGCGGGCGCGCGGGGAGCGGCCGAGAACGTGCGCATCAACCTGCCTTCGACCGGGGACGAGGCGTATTCGGAGGCGATGGACTGCCAGGTGGACGAAGCTCTCCACGACATCTCGGCGCTGGCGTCGCGGACCAGGGAGATGGTCCTGTCGGGACGGGCGAGAGACCCGGAGGACGAGTGAGCGACCGCCGCGACGGGACGACCGCCACGACCGGACTCGCCGCGACGGCGCCGACCACCGGGGCGCCGGCGGCCGGGGCGACGGGCGCCACCACTACCGCGCCGTCGGACGCGACAGCCGAAACGGCGGGCCCGCGGCTGCTGGCCGGCGGCCCCATAGCGGCCGAGATTCGAGCCGGCCTGACGGCCGAATTCGCCGCGTTCAAGGAGCACTGGGGTTACGTGCCCGCTATGGCCGTCGTCCTTGTCGGCGCGGACGCGCCCTCCGCTGTGTACCTCGGGCAGATCCTGCGGACGTGCGAGCGAGTGGGAGTCCAGGGCCGGCTCGTGGAGATCGCCCCGGACGTCACGGCGGATGCGCTCTGCAACGAGATCGAGCGCCTCAACGCCGACCCGGCCGTGGCCGGGATCATCGTCCAGATGCCGCTCCCGGCCCACATCCCGCTCCGGACCGTGATCGATTCGATCGACCCGGCCAAGGACATCGACGGCATCCATCCCCGCAACGCCGGCCTGCTCTCGCTCGGCTACGACGGCTTCCTGCCGGCGACGGCCCAGGCCTCGGTCGAGATCCTGAAGCGGTCCGGCATCGAGATCGCCGGCAAGCGCGTGGTCGTCGTCGGGCGTTCGAACGTGGTCGGCAAACCGGCGGCGCTGCTGCTCCTGCGCGAGCATGGGTCGGTCAGCATCCTCCACTCCAGGACGCGCGATCTGGCCCGCCACACCCGCGACGCCGAGATCCTGATCGTGGCGGCGGGGATGCCAGGCCTGGTTACCGGCGACATGCTCACGCCGGGAGTCGTGGTCGTGGACGTGGGCATCAACGTCGTGCCGGACGGCCGGGGCGGCGAGCGCCTCGTCGGCGACGTGGACTTCGAATCGGCGAAGGGCGTCGTCGGGGCGATCACGCCGGTGCCCGGCGGCGTCGGCCCACTAACGAACGCGCTCCTCCTGAGCCATCTCTTGCGGGCGGCCACGGACCAAGCCGAGCGCATGGCACAAGCCGGAGCGAACCGTGACGCCTGAGATTCCGGCACGGCAGCGTCACGGACCGCCGTTCTTGCGGCGGCGGCCCGCACCGGGGCAGGCCACCACCCAGACGATCGAGTCCGTCTGGTATCGGGCGACCACTCTAGCGGACGAGTACCGACGATCGCGGTTCATCTTCATGCATCGGGCGTATGAGGATAGAGGGTGCCTGGCCGTCTCGGAGCGTTCCGCCGAGTTCATCGGCGAGCACGGCCGGGTTGTGATAGCCGACGTCAAGAACGTCGCATACGGCACCTTCGCCGAGACTCTGCCTCTCGGAGCCAGAAGTGGCATCGTCAACAAGTGGGTTCTCGTCCGCTACGGAGTCGGCGAAGTGGCCATGCTGATGGACGGTCGATGGCGCGGCTGGGCAGCAGTCTTCGGCGGCATGCGCAGGATCCTAGAGGCCGTCTCCCATTTGGCGCCCCAGCCATGACCGCCACTCCGATGCCCAGCAGCCTCGAGATCGCCCGGTCGGTGACTCCGCGGCCGATCATGGAGCTGGCCCGCGAGCTCGGCCTCCACGACGAAGAGGTCGAGCTGTACGGGCCGTACAAAGCCAAGATCAGCCTGGCCGGCATCACGCGGCTGGAGGCGGAGGCCGCGGCGAAGGGCAAGCACGGCAAGTACGTGGTCGTGACGGCTATCACGCCCACGCCGTTGGGCGAGGGCAAGACGACCACCAACATCGGCCTCGTCCAGGGCCTCAACCGGATCGGGCACAGGGCCGCCGTCTGCATTCGCCAGCCGTCGCTCGGGCCCGTCTTCGGCATCAAGGGCGGCGCCGCCGGCGGCGGCTACAGCCAGGTGATCCCGATGGAGGACTTCAACCTCCACCTCACCGGTGACAACCACGCCGTCGGAGCCGCGCATAACCTGCTCGCCGCCTTCGTCGACAACTCGCTGACCCACAACAATCCGCTCAACATCGATCCGTTGGGCGTGCTCTGGCCGCGGGTCGTCGACATCTCCGACCGAGCCGTCCGCAAGGCGATAATCGGCCTGGGCGGCCGAGAGAACGGCTACCCGCGCGAGACGGAATGGCAGATCACCGTCGCCAGCGAAGTGATGGCCGTCCTCGCTCTCGCATCCGACCTGCAGGACCTCCGCCGCCGGCTCGGCCGGATGGTCGTCGCGACCACCTTCGACGGCCGCCGCATCACCGCCGAAGACCTGCGGTGCGCCGGCTCGATGACGGTTCTGCTGCTCGACGCGATCAAGCCGAACCTCCTCCAGACCCTCGAAGGGGGGCCGGCCTTCGTCCATTGCGGCCCGTTCGCCAACATCGCCCACGGCAACAACAGCGTCCTGGCCGACCGCCTCGCGCTCGCGACCACGGAGATCGCCTGCACCGAGGCCGGCTTCGGTGCCGACATGGGCGCCGAGAAGTTCTTCGACATCAAGTGCCGCCAGAGCGGGCTCCGGCCCGACGCGGCCGTCATGGTCGCGACGGTCCGCGCTCTCAAGATGCACGGCGGCGTCGGGCGGATCGTCGCCGGCAAGCCGCTCGATCCGGCTCTCGAGCAGGAGAACGTCGAGGCGGTCCGGAAGGGCTCGGCCAACCTGGCCGCCCAGATCGAGAACGTCCGCGTCTTCAACGTCCCGGTGGTCGTGGCGGTCAACCACTACCCGGGCGACACCGAATCGGAAGTGGCCGCGATCCGGGAAGTGGCCCTGGCCGCCGGGGCGCGCGACGTGGTCGTGAGCCGCCACTTCGCCGAGGGCGGTGCCGGGGCTGAGGATCTGGCGCGGGCCGTCTGGTCGGCCGCGGAGGAAGGCGCCCCGAACTTCCGGCTGCTGTACCCGGACGACCTCCCGCTCCGTGAGAAGATCGAGACGGTCGCGGTCAGAATCTACGGCGCCGGGGGCGTGGACGAGCTGCCGGCGGCGACCAGGGCGCTGAAGCTGTACGAAGACCTGGGCTTCGGCAACCTACCCGTGTGCATGGCCAAGACCCACCTCTCGTTGAGCCACGACCCGGGCCTCAAGGGCCGCCCGACCGGCTTCCGCGTCCCCATCCGCGAGGTCCGCCTCTCCGCCGGCGCGGGCTTCGTGACGCCGCTCCTGGGCGAGATGCGCACGATGCCGGGGCTACCCTCGCACCCCGCCGGCGAATCGATCGACATCGACGCTGACGGCAACATCGTAGGGCTGTTCTAGACGGAGGCGCGGAGCGAGGCGGCGCGGCGGGATTCGCTGGCAATTGGTCTTGTGCCGACGCCGCATAATCCTGGGGACGAGCGCCCACGCATCGGAGAACGCTTCCTGGGCGGGGGGATTGGAGCCATGGCGATTCAACAATGGCTACGTTGCGGAGCAGCGGACCCTGAGGGATACCAGTGCGTCCGGTTTCTCTCGCATGAAGGGCCCCACCAGTTTCGACGCTGTGATTGGACCGACCCTGCGGGATATCGCTGTTTCCTGCCCCCGTCGCATCCAGGCGACCACGAGCTGGCCTGGTTCGCCAGGCCGACTGCCCCCGGCGCGACCCACACGGTTCGCTTTCGAGGGGACAACGAGGCGGCGGCAGCGCAGGCCGAGGGGGAGCTGCAGGAACTCGCCTTCAACCACTGGTTCCCCGTCTCGCAGACCTACGTTCCCGGATCCTGGGACGCCGTGACGTGGGCGGTGGCCATCCTCGCCGTCGTCATCGTCGTTGGGATCTTCGTCCTTCTCTACATGATCAGGTCGAAGCCGGCGGGCGCGCTCGTGGTCGTCTACGAATTCCGGCCGACGACCCCGACGGCCCCAACGACAGCCGCCGCGGACCGGGCCGAATTGGCCGATGCGGCAGGCCCGCGCGTCTGACCAGGCAGCGCCCAACCGGTCGCCATGGCTCGCCCGTAGACTTCAGTCATGCTGACGTTGATCCTCACCCGCCACGGTCAGGCCGCCGAGGGCGACCTCATGCTCGGCGGTCAGCTCGACGTGCCGCTCCTCCCCGGAGGGCGAGAGGAGGCCGAGGCGCTGGCCCGCCGGCTGTCCGGCGTTCGGATCGATCGAATCATCGCCAGCCCGATGCTGCGGGCGCTCGAGACGGCCCAGACGATCGCGACCGGACGCCCGGTCGAGGTGGACGAGCGGCTGCGCGAGCTCGACTACGGTCGGTGGGAAGGGCTGACGTACGCGGAGATCGACGCCCACGATCCGGAGTTGCGGGCGCGCTGGGAACACGATCCTGCGGCGACTCACTCCCCCGGCGGCGAATTGGGCGAGGACGCCGCGGCCCGAGTCCTAAGCTTCCTGGTCGATCTGCTTTCGGCCGAAGAGTTGGCCTACACCGGCGCCCCGGGCGGGCGGCATTCACCGGACCCAGGTGGCTCGAGGCCGATCGTGTCGGAGGCGCAGGCAGAGACCGCGGGCGAGCGCCGCGTGCTCGTCGTCGCCCACGGCACCCTCAATCGCATCCTCCTGTGTGTCGCGCTCGCCATCCCCGTCCGCGACTACCGCCGCCGTTTCGTCCAGGACCGAACGAACCTGACGGTCCTTCGATATGAGCCCGGCGACACTCCGGACGGCGCTCAGCTGGTGCTCGGCAACGACATCGCCCATCTCCGCTCGCCCGGCGAGGCGCCCTGGGGCTGAGGAGCTGCGGTGGAGGCCCGGGCCGCGGATCGCGTGCCCGAGGGCCGCGTCTCGAACTTGCGCGCCGGCAGCCAGCGCCGCCGATGTCCGCCCAGGGCCGTGTGGCCGTCTGCGCCATCGCGCATCGAGTGGCAGACTGGCGCTGAGGGACCTGACCGTCACCGGAACGACCGCCTGACCGCCTGGAGGAATTGACCCGGGTGTTTCGCGCAGCTACGGCCTACGTCATCCTGTTCGCCGCCGTCGGCGCGTATTCCCCGTTCCTGCAGCAGTACTACCAGAGCCTCGGCATCCCGCTGCCTGAGATCGGGCTGCTGGCGGCCTTCACCTCGGCCGTGGTCGTCGGCACGGCGCCGGTGTGGGGTGCGATCCACGACCGCATTCCGGCTTCGCGGCTGCTCATCCCGTTGGCGGCCGTGATCGCCACGTCCGGGGCCGTGGGCCTGGCCACGGCCGGTGCGACGCCTCTGATCGTGCTGGCCGCGGCCGTCTGGGCCATCGGCATGGCCGGCATGAGTCCGATGATGGACGTCCGCGTCCTGTCGATGGTCGGGGCAGACCGAACCCGCTACAGCTGGATTCGGGCCTGCGGGTCGGCCAGCTTCATCGTCTTCGCGCCCGTGGTCGGCATCGTCGTAGATCGTGGCGGCATGAGCGCCATGTTCCTGATCATGGTCCCGGCCCTGGCCCTGGCCGGTGTTGCAGCCATCGCGCTGCCTCCCCGACCGGACTCGGTCCGCGCCCCGAGCCTCCGCCGGGCTCCCGGCACAGTCCTGCGTCACCGTCCCATCGCCCTGTTCCTCGTCGGCGCGCTGGTGGCCTGGACTGCCATCTCCGCGCAGACCTCGTTCTTCTCGATCTACCTGCGGAGTCTCGGGGCGCCGGGCAGCGTGGTCGGCTGGACATGGGCCATCGCCGCGACGCTGGAGGTCCCGACCATGTTCCTCTTCCCATGGCTGGCCAGGCGGTTCGGGGTCGAGCGCCTGATCGTCGCCGGGGCGACGATCACGTTCACGCGCCAGGTTGCCAACGCCGTCTTCACCGCCCCGGCGCTGCTCCTTGCCTGCTCGCTGATGCAGGGCGCGGGCTACGCGCTGATCCTGATCGGGGGGATCACATTCGTGTCCCTAAGGGCGCCCAAGGGGACCGCGGCCACGGCCCAGGCGATCCTCAGCGGCGTGACCGCCAGCCTGGCCGCGATCCTCGGCTCCGGCGTCGGAGGTCAGCTGGCGGGCCTGCTGACGATCCGCGGACTCTATGTCGTGTCCGCCTGCCTGGGTGCGCTGGGCGTTGTGATGATCGCCGTCGCCGTATTGCCGTTGGCCCGAGATCAGGTGGCGCCGCCAGCGCGTTCCGGAGCCGCCGCCCCAGCGACTGCCACGGCCGTTTCGCCCGCCACGCCGCCCGCCGCGCCGCCGCGCGCCGACGCGCTGGCCGAGACTACAGACCGAGGCGCCTGATTCGAGCTCGAATCGTGTTCGCCACTGTCTGCGCCCCGAGATCGGTAAAGTGCAGGCCGTCCGAGGTGTACTTGGGGTAGTAGACCCCGTTGGCATTGGCGAGGGGCGCATGGATGTCGACGTAAGTGACCCGCTGTGAGTTGCAGAGGTTGATGATCGCGGCGTTCAGCGAATTGATCCGGGCCACCATGGAGGGGTACGAGTCGGGCGGGACGAGCAGGAGGATGACCGTGATCTTGTGCGCCCTGGCGCCGACGATGATCGCCCGCAAGTTCGCGATGGTGGCGCTCCCGCTGATGCCCTCACCCAGGTCGTTCGTGCCGCCCAACACGAACAGCACGTTGGGGTTGTAGTCGTACACGTCGGTGGTGAGACGGGCCCGCATTTCTGCGGTCGTGTTGCCGGGCACGCCGGCGTTGTGAATCAGCCGGAGAGATGCGTCCTCCGCATCCAGCCGCGTCGGCCACGGCGTGTCGGGCCACGCAGTGAGCGAGTCTCCCAGGGCCACGAAAGTCCGGGCAATCACCGGCTTCGGCGTCGCCTTCCGGGCCGGCGCCTTGGGTTTGGGTGTCGGCGATGGGGTTGGCGTCGGCGCCGGCACGGTCGAGTCGGGCGAGGGCGAGCCAGCCGGTTCGGGCGTGCCGGCCGGGGTCGCAGGAGCCGTCGCGGTCGGATCGGCCGTGATGTCGCCGGCGACCATCCCGCTGCTCGGCGAAGGTGACATCGACCCGGCGCCCGCGATGGGCCCCGTGACTGAGAACAGGGAAGCAACGACCAGGAGCGTGAGCACCGCTACCACCTCTCGCCGCCTCGGCTCGCTGGGGAGAAATCGGCGCCCAATCCGAACCACGGCGTTCTCGATAGACGCTCCGGTGCCGCCGGTCGTACCCGCGGAGCCGGCCGGCGATCCCACTCCCGCAGCGCCACTGCCTGCCGAACCTGCCCCTGCGGCGCCACGGCCGCCTGCCGCTCCGGCCGCGCCCAACCAGCCCAGGAGCGACCGGTGCGGAGCCCGCGCCATGTGTCTGGCCGACTCGGCCATGTGACGCGGGTCCGGATGAGCCATGGGCCGGGGCGCCGCCGGCATGAAGAAGACGGCGCGCAGCCAACCGGGGAGCCAGCGACCGTGGCGAGTACCGCTCGACGGGCCGGCCTGGGTACTTTGCCCTTGCGCCGCTCGGTCTCGGACGGGCCCGCTCGAGGAGCCGCGACCGCGTATCCCGCTCACGCGGCCAGTGCGCTAATCGGTTCGTTCAGCATGGGGACGCGCTCCGTGCCGTTGATGGCCGACAGCCCGGTCTTCCCCGGACGCCGCCTTCAGTCTGCCACGGAACGGGTCGATCGCGCACGCGAGCGTACACCCAGGCCGGAGTATCTCGGCCGAATAGCCGCTCACGTACGCCTCGGGACGGGTCTGGTCAGGCTCCCTGCTCTGCACGACGCCAGCCGGGATGGCCGAGACGCCACCAGACGAAGCCAACCACGGCGAGCAGACACGCGACCATGATCAGCGTGTCGAAGGGCCGGAGGCTGTCGCGGATCTGGGTCCAGTTCGAGCCCAGGACAGTCCCGGCGTACACCAGCGCCACAGTCCATGGGATGACGCCCAGAGCGGAGAAGCCCACGAACTGCCGAAATGGCATGCGCGCGACTCCCGCCGCAAAGCCGATGACGCTCCGAACGCCCGGCAGCAGGCGGCCGATGAAGGCGGTGGGGGCACCCCAGCGCGCGAAGAAGCCTTCGGCCTGCCCGATCTCGTGCTTGCGAATCAGCAGGTACCTGCCCCACCGGTCGAGGAATGGCCGGCCGAGATGAGACCCGAGGAAATATCCGAAGCAGGCCCCGGTGAGGTCGCCCGCCACGCCGACGGCCACTACGACCCAGAAGTTCCAGCCGGCATGAGTAAGAGGCTCGATCTGCTTGGGATCGCTGACCATCCAGCCGGCCATGGGCAGGATCAGCTCGGACGGAATGGGCAGCAGGGTGGCCTCGAGCGTCATCGCCAGGAACACGCCCAGATAGCCAACGGTGGCGTAAAGACTGGTCAGGAACGGGATGACTGCTGTGTCGAGAAAGCTGAGCACTGGGCCCTCGAAGTGCTAGGCGTCGCGGGTCGTCTGGTGACGGTGGCCGACCGTTGGGCAGGATACCCGAGCCGCGGCCGGGTGTGTGGCTCGGTCTCGCGTCGCCCCGTCCGGTGAGTCGCAACGCGGCAGCCAGCCGTCGCCGGCGCCGAGAACGTCCCGGAGACGCCGGGAACTAGGCCAGCAGGACCGGCCTGTCCTGGCCGGCACAGCGATCGATGGCACGCCGAACGCGAACGGCGTCGGCCAGGCCGGCCCGCTGCAAAGCCCAGAGGGCCGGCAGCAGCCGCGGATCGCGGGCCTCTGCGGCGGCGTCGAGCTCGAGCCCGACGACCGTCGGCGACTCCAGCGCCCTGATGAGATGCGGCACTGCCCGTGGATCACGCCGGACCGCCAGGCCGAAGAGCGCCTCGGCGCGCGTCGCATGGTATGGGTCATCGGCCCGAGCCAGCAGAGCCGCGCGCACGTCCGGCCCGTCGTCGCTCGAAAGCGTGCCCAGCCCGAAGGTTGCCCAGTCGCGTACCTCTGGCTCCGAGTCGCCGGAGAGCTTGATCAGCGCGAACCGCACGTCGTGGCTCAGCGGCTGGGGGCTCAGCGTCGCGACGGCGAAGGCGACGGCGAGTCGAACGCCCGCGTCCGAGTTACCGGCCAGTGGGACGATCTGGTTGAGTGCCTCCAGGGAGCCGACATGGCCGAGGGCAGCGACCATCGACGCAGTCGCGCAGGCATCGCTTTCGGAGGAGAGTGCTGTCAGCAGCGCGGCGAGCGCGGCGGGTCGGGCGCCCGCATCGACGCCCACGAGCCGACCCAGGATGTCTGCCCCGAGCGTTCGCTCGCGGCCCGTCCTGTCGCGCAGCAACCGCTGGCACATCTCGAGGACGTCGTCCGGGCACTCGCCTACGATGCCGCCGATCAGGTCCCAGCGGCAGTCTTCATCGACGGTAGCGAGCGCGGCCTCGACACGGACGTCAAGCGCCCTCATGAGATCACCTCGTGCAGTGTCGTGCGACCGCCCCCCGGCCGCGCGAAGTTTCGTTCTTTGCGGGACCTCGCCGCGGCCCTTCCCCTGCCGCGTCAAAACTACCTTAACGATCCCGCAATCTTCTGCAGTTCAGTCGCGCAGGAGGGAACGGCAGGTACGTCAGGCGAGCTAACGCCGGCGTGACGACCCGATCGAGCGGCGGGGCCTGACTCGTCCGGGCGGCACCCATATGGAACGCGGGCCGTCGAAAACCTACCCCTTGCGCCGAAGCCGGCGAGGTGGATTGCCGATTCGACCGTCCGTCGGGACGGCCGCGGCCTACTCTCTTGCTTGTGACCGACATGAGCTCCGTGGTGAATGCGGCCTTTCTCGCCAGCGCGGGCGGCGGAGTGCTCCTGTTTGGCCTCTATGCGCTCTCGAAACGGGGGGCGCGGCTCGGACGCATCGAGGTGCGAATGAGCGATGCTGTCTTCGGGGGATTGCTGTTCGCCTTCGTCGGGCCGCTTGTAATCGTTTCGGGGGCAGGACGCTACATCCTTCAAGCGAACACTGGCTACTACGGCACTCTGGACGACTTCCGCAACAGCGCAATGTTCCTGGATCTTTGCTGGTTCTTCGTCGTTGCGGTTGCGCCAGCGGTCTGCCTTCTCGGGTTCGCCTTGCTCGGGTCAGTTGCATTCCGCCGCTGGAGAGTGCGTCGGCGACGCAAATAGGTCTGGACTCCCAGCCGGTGGCTACGCCAGCCTTCGACGCCTATCGCTCCTTCGCGCCCGGCCGGACCGTGGCGAGCAGCAGCACGACCGCGGCCGCCGAGCAGGCGGCGCCGAACCAGAACGGAGCCGGCGGAGCGATGGCGCTCCAGAGGATGCCGGCAATCACCGACGCGGGCAGGACCATGGCGCCCTGAACGGAGTTGAGGATGCCGAAGGCCGTCGCGCGCAGATCCGTCGCGGATAGGTCGGCCACGAGCGCCTTGCCGACGCCCTCGCTCAGCGCGTAGTAGGTGCCGTAGGCGATCCACAGCGGCACGACCCAGACGGCCTGCGTGGCGACAGCGAAGCCGGCGTAGCAGGCGGCGTACACGAGCCAGGCGAGGGCGATCAGGCCGCGCCGACCGATTCGATCCGAGAGCGCGCCGGCCGGCCAGGCCACCACGGCGTTGGTGGCGTTGAAGGCGACGATCGTCAGCAGCAGCGCCAGCAGCGTGAGGCCCAGGTTCTGCGAGCGAAGGGCAAGGAAGGCGTCGCTCGAGTTTCCGAGCGTGAACAGAGCGTTGGCCAGGATGAAGAGCCAGAAGGTGGCCGAGAAGCGGCGCCACTCGGCGGTGCCGCCGACTATCCGCCGGAAGAGACCGACCGATTCGGTGAAAGCACCCGCGTCGGCCGGGGGACGCGAAGGCGCGGGAGCTGTGCGGACGTCTCGAACGCCCACGACTATGGTCGCCACCGCGAGCAAACCCGGCACGAGCGCCAGCAGCACCAGGACCCGAAAGGCGTCGCCAGTGAGTCGGGTCGCGTCGCCCTCCATGAGCCAGATGACAGCGGCCGCGACCAGCACGCCGACGAACGCGCCGGTCGTGTCCATGGCCCGATGGAAGCCGTAGGCCACGCCCCGGTTCTCCGGAGCGGTGGAGTCGGCGATCAGCGCGTCGCGGGGCGACGTGCGGATCCCCTTTCCCAGCCGATCGCCCACGCGGCCGAGCAGCACCACCGGCCAGACCGTCGCCACCAGATAGAGCAGCTTGGCCGCGACCGAGGTCCCGTAGCCGATCCCGACCAGCAACCGACGCCGCCCCATCCGGTCCGAGAGCGCGCCGCTGATCAGCTTGAGAATCGAGGCCGTGCTCTCCGCCACTCCCTCGATCAGGCCGATCACTGCCGCCGGCGCGAGCAGCACGTTCGCCAGGAAGAGCGGGATCAGGTATACGAGCATCTCGCTCGAGATGTCCGTGAAGAGGCTCACGAACCCGAGCGCCACGACGTTCCGCGTCACCCCGTGCGTCAGCGCTCTCCGCCAGCGCGGCCCGGAGTTCGGGGCTTCGGGAGTGGTCGCTGGGGCGGTCATCGAGCGGAGTCTAGCCGTCCCGCGGCGACGAAGACGCAGCGCATCGCGGGCCGAAGGACGACGCCGCGGTCGCTGCCTGCGCCGGGCGCCAGAAATGCCGCGCCGTCGCGGGCGAGCGCGGTGGGCGGTCTCTGTCGGCGCATCTCCGCTGGCCTGGCCGCCAGTGTCACGGTCGCTTCTGCTCGCCCGGCGAACGAAAACGTCCATTGGGGCCGCCATCGTCCGAAGGTGTTCGTGTGGTGAGCACATGCGACGTGCCGGCCGTGGGCGTGCATGGCGACTCGTCGTTTCCGTGCACGCGGCGAGCAGTTCTGACAGCTGAGGCCCGATCGACGCCGGAATCGGGCGGTGTCAGCCTGACCAGCGTCGAACCTGACCAGCGTCGAAACTGTGCACCCCCATGCACCAGATCGACCTCGCTCATGCCCCGTGAACCGCAGTTGGTTGGTTGTGGTCACCGGATGCGCAGCCGGGCTCCAGAACCGCTCCAGTTGCACGATATGTGCGCCCGGTGAGCGGAGACGACATTCAGCTGCGCCGCCTGGCCGGCGTGGCTGCCGCCCGCCGCCCGTCTGCCGCACCCGCCCGCCACCGCCGCCCCTGGCCACACCGCCCGCCGCCCCCACCCGGCCGCGCCGGCGCCGCCCCGATGCTCTTCTGGCGTAAAGTTGGGCGGCCATGGCAACCATCGAAATCGTGGACGTCACCGACGAAGCGCGCTTCGGGCTGATCCCGCCCTGCGCGGATCCGGCATTCGACCACCGAACCTGCGACTACTGGGAAGATGCCGATCGAGGCTCGAAGGCGCGCCGGCCGAGCTGGCTGCCGGCGGGCGCCGCCTCGGGCGCAGGTCCGGCCGGCTTTGCTGCGGGTTCGGGCGTCGCTCCCGCCAACCCGTTCGCTCCGCCGCCCAAGCGTGAGCCGAACCCATTCGCGCCGCCGCCGAAGGCTTCGGCCAACCCGTTCGCGCCGGCCTTCTCGCCGCCGGTCCGCAATCCCTTCCTCGACGAGGCGGCCGATCCGCTGGCCGACAATCCGTTCGCGCCGCGGCGCCCCGCTCGCCCGACGATCGCCGCCGAGGCGCCGCGCAAACTTCAGCTGCTTGGTCGGGGGCTCGGCATCTTCGGCAGCTACGCCAAGGTGCTACTCGCCGACGTCGAGCCCGTGGCCTACTGCCAGTTCGGACCACTGTCGGCGTACCCGCGCGCGCTCCGGACTCGGGAGCTGTACCCGAAGCTACCCGACGCCCCGCTGCCCGCGGTCATCGCCTGCATCGCCACGACTCCGGCGGTCCGCGGAGACGGCTACGCCCTGCGCCTGGTGGCGGACGTCTGTGCCGACCTGGCCGTCCGTGGCTTCGCCGCCGTGGAGGCGTACCCGGAGGCGCGCGCCGTCGCCGACGCGACGCCGGCCGCACGACCGCGGTTCTGGCTCCGCGCCGGCTTCCTGCTCGCCGTGGACGACGAGCGCTTCCCGGTCATGCGCAGGGAGCTGTAGATGCGCCTTCGGGCAGGCGGGCCCCGGACGGCGCCGCCACGGCCGCTCGCGACGCCGGCGGCCTTGCTCCTCGCGGCCGTCGTCGCCGTCTGCGTTTCGGCGTGCAGCTACAACGTCATCGCCCAGACGCCGACGCCTGAACCGACGTCCACGGGAGTGAGGCCGGGCATCGCATCGCAGGTCCCGATCGAGGCGACGCCATGGCCGAACGGAACGATCGGGGCCTACGGATTGCGCATCGATCCGAGCCTGCTGACTAACATCCCATCGATCGTGGGCGGCAATCCGCTGGTCGAGGACGTGGAGGTGGAGAGCGGTGCCCTGGACGACTCGCACTACGCGGACGCGTTCAGCGGCTTCTACGCGGCCCACCTGGGCGACGTCACGGACCTCAACTGGGTCCAGGTGAACCTCGCCGCGCTCAAGCCCGATGCCCAATCGCAGGATTTCTACACGTCCTGGCGCGACGACTGGTTCAATGCCACCTGCTCTCAGGCCGACGGCATCGGGTCGACGAGTGTTCAGCAGATCAACGACTGGTCGGTCGACGTTGCGGTCTGCAGCGGCGGCGTCGATGCGTACACCCTCAGCCTGGACAACGGCGTCCTCGTGTCGATCGCGGACTTCGGGCCTCGGCGCCTCGGCAAGGAGCTGATCGAGGGCATCAACTAGATCTCGAGCAGCCTACGCTCCGCGATGGGCCCGTCCGGCTTCGGGCAGCGGTTCACAACGCCGCTGAGTTCTGCCCCTGGACCGCTGGCATAGCGCTGTCTCCGTTGGAAACCCGATTCTCCACCTCCAATGGGCCGATGACGTTCGGCCCGGACCGGAGCAAACTGAGGGCAAGCGAACCGGCCGGATCAGGCCCCTTCTTCGGAGGCTTTCGATGGCGATCGAGACCGGCGCCTCGTCGGGCGCCACGGGCAAGTCAGGACCACGGAAAGTGCGCGCGCCGCGCGGTCCGGAGCGCAGCTGCAAAGGTTGGGCCCAGGAAGCGGCGCTTCGAATGCTGATGAACAACCTCGACCCCGAGGTTGCCGAGCGCCCGGACGATCTCGTCGTCTACGGGGGAACAGGCCGCGCCGCCCGAAGCTGGGATGCCTTCGACGCCATCGTGCGCGAGCTGCGCCGCCTGGAGAACGACGAGACCCTCCTCGTCCAGTCGGGCAAGCCCGTCGGCGTCTTCCGAACGCACGAATGGGCGCCGCGCGTGCTGATCGCGAATTCGAACCTGGTCGGCAAGTGGGCGAACTGGGACACGTTCCGTGAGCTGGAGCGAGCCGGCCTGACCATGTACGGGCAGATGACGGCGGGCTCCTGGATCTACATCGGCACGCAGGGAATCCTGCAGGGCACGTTCGAGACGTTCGCCGAGCTGGCCCGCCAGTATTTCGGCGGGACGCTGAAGGGCCGCGTCACGCTGACCGCCGGCCTGGGCGGCATGGGCGGCGCGCAGCCGCTCGCCATCACCATGAACGAGGGAGTGGCGCTGGTCATCGAGGTGGACGAGGCCCGGGCGCGGCGGCGCCTCCAGATCGGCTACGTCGACCGCCTGACTCGGGACATCGACGAAGCGCTCGCCTGGGCGCGTTCGGCGGCGTCCGAGGGGCGCGCCGAATCCATCGCCCTGGTGGGTAACGCCGCCGAGATCGAGCCGGCACTGGTGCGCCGGGGCGAGCGTTTCGACGTGGTCACGGACCAGACCTCCGCCCACGACGCGCTCAACGGCTACGTGCCGGCCGGGGTCTCCCTCGAGGAGGCAGCGGAGCTGCGGCGCCAGAACCCCGACGAGTACGTCAGTCGCTCGATGGCATCGATGGTGCTCCACGTCCACGCGATGGTCACGCTGAAGGAGGCCGGCACGGTCACCTTCGACTACGGCAACAACATCCGGGCCCAGGCCCTGGCTGCCGGCTTTGCCAAGGCCTTCGAATTCCCCGGCTTCGTGCCCGCGTTCATCCGGCCGCTCTTCTGCGAGGGCAAGGGACCGTTCCGCTGGGCGGCGCTGTCGGGCGACCCCAACGACATCCTGGCCACCGACCGCGCCATCCTTGAGCTGTTCCCGGAGAATGAATCGCTTCGGCGATGGATCGAGATGGCCCAGGCGCGGGTGCCGTTCCAGGGCCTGCCGGCCCGGATCTGCTGGCTCGGTTACGGGGAGCGCGCCCGCGCTGGCGCCGCCTTCAACGAGCTGGTCCGAACCGGGGCGGTCGGCGCGCCGATCGTCATCGGCCGCGACCACCTGGACGCGGGCTCCGTGGCGTCGCCCAACCGCGAGACGGAATCGATGCGCGACGGCTCCGACGCGATCGCCGACTGGCCGCTCCTCAACGCCCTGGTGAACACCGCCGCGGGCGCGAGCTGGGTGAGCATCCACCACGGCGGCGGAGTGGGCATCGGGTACTCCCAGCATGCGGGCATGGTGGTCGTCGCCGACGGCACGGACCTCGCGGCTCAGAAGCTCGAGCGGGTCCTGACCACAGACCCCGGCATGGGCGTCATCCGCCACGTAGACGCCGGCTACGAGCGAGCCATTGAGGTGGCCGGGGAGCGCGGCATCCGCATCCCGATGCGCGAGGGCTGAGCGCCGGAGGAGCCGCCCCGCAGCTCTACGCCGTCGCTACCTGGGCTTCCGCCGGCTCGGCCAGCCGGTCGACCGCGCCCTTCGGACCGCCTCCGTCGATCTTGCCAACCGGCCCCGTCCCTTCGGCCCCGTCGTCGCCGCCCTCTTGTGGCATCTCATGAAGCGAGCGGAGCGGTGAGAAGAGTACCCACAGGGTCGAGGTGAACGATCCGAGCGCCGCGATGATCAGCGCGACGCGGACCGGCAGCAGGGTCGCCATCACGCCACCCGCCAGCGAGCCGATCGGGATCGTGCCCCAGACGATGAAGCGCATCGTGGCGTTCATTCGGCTCTGCATCGTCAGCGGCGTGATCGACTGGCGCAGGCTGATCTGGGCTACGTTGTAGATGACCTGAGAGAAACCGACCACGAACCAGCCGACGAAGAGCGTGACCGCCGCCCATCCGAGGGACGCCGGCGTGAGGGTCATGAGCAGGAAGGCCGGGCAGCTCAGGGCGGCCGAGGCGATGATCGTCGGCCCCACCCCGAGACTGCGCGGCAGGCTGTTGGAGGCCACGGCGCCGACCAGGAAGCCGAAGCTCCCCAGGCCCATGACGGTTCCGTAGAAGGCCGGCGAGAACGCCAGCTCGCGCCAGATGAGCACCGGGAAGACACCGAACAGCGCCGCGCCGAATAGATTGGAGGTGCCCGTGCAGCCGGCGATCGGTCGGAGGTATCGATCGCCCAGGACGTAGCGCAGCCCGCCGGCGATCTCGGTCCGAAGCGAGGCCGGCCGGCCGCTCTCGTCGATTGCCCGCTCGGGCTTCTCTTCGCGCTTCTTGATGGCGCTGATGAGGCCGCCCGAGATGAAGAAGCTGAGGGCGTCGAGGACGAGGGCGAAGGGGGCCGCGACCACCTGCAGCACGTTGCCGGCGAGCGTGGGGCCGCCGATCTGCGCAGCCGAGTAGCTGAGTTGCAGACGAGCGTTCCCTTCGACCAGGTCTTCCCGTTCTATCAGGCCGGGCAGGAACGACTGGTCGGCCACGTCGAAGAAGGCGGTGAACGTCCCGGTTACGAAAGCGACGAGAAAGAGCTGCCAGAGCGACAGGCTGCCGGCCACGTAGGAGATAGGAATGGTCATGAGCGCCACGCCGCGGCCGATGTCGGCTGCCACGAGCACCGGGCGCCGGCGAATGCGGTCGAGCCACGCCCCGGCCGGCAGCGTGAACAGCAGGAACGGCAGCATCTCGACAGCGGCCAGCATGGAAACCTCGAACACGCTGGCGTGCAGCATGGTGAGCGCGATGAACGGCACGGCGATCAGGGTGACCTGGCTGCCGAGGACGCTCACGGTGGCGGCGGTCCACAGCTTGCGGAAGTCGCCATGACGCCAGAGCGAGGGGCGCGCGATCCCTAACATGCCTGTGCCATATCTCGCGGCATGGTATCCATCGCCTCTCTCGCAGGCATTAGGCGACCCGTCTCATTCAACCTGTGCCACGATAGGCGTCGGCTACACGGGCGGGCAGTTACTTCTCGAATCGGAGGAAGCGTGACCAGGCTCGTCGAATCGGTCCCCAACTTCAGCGAAGGCCGGCGACTCGATGTCGTCGACAGGCTCTGCGCCGCGGTCGAGAGCGTGCCCGGCGCCCATCTGCTCGACCGCACGAGCGACGCCAGCCACAACCGCAGCGTCCTCACGATGGCCGGCGAGGCGGCCCAGATTCTCGAGGCGCTGGAGCGGGCCTTCGCGGTCGCCGTCGCCGAGATCGACATGGAGTCGCACGTCGGTGAGCATCCCCGCATCGGGGCAGTGGACGTGGTGCCGTTCGTGCCCCTTGGCGACACAAAGATGTCGGAGTGCGTCGATCTGGCGCGGGTCTTCGGATCCAGGGTCGCCGAGCGCTTCTCAGTGCCCGTCTACCTGTACGGTGAGGCGGCGACGACGCCGGGTCGGCAGCGGCTGGCAGACGTGCGGCGAGGCCAATACGAGGGGCTCAAGACCCAGATCGCCGAGCCCGGCCGCGAGCCGGACTTCGGGCCCGCGAGGATGCACCCCAGCGCGGGTGCGGTAGCGGTCGGGGCCCGGCCCTTCCTCATCGCCTACAACATCAACCTGGCGACTGATGACCTGGAGCTGGCGAAGCGGATCGCACGCCGGATCCGCGAATCCAGCGGCGGGCTGCCGCGCGTCCAGGCGAACGGCTTCTGGATCGAGGAGATCGGACGAGCCCAGGTGTCGATGAATCTGCTCGACTTCCGGACGACACCGGTCTGGCTGGTCTGGGAGGCCGTTCGGGCGGAAGCCGCCGAGGACGCGGTCGAGCTAGCCGAATCCGAGCTGATCGGGCTGGCGCCGCTGGCGTCGCTGCTCGACGTGGCCGCCCATGCGGGCATACCCGCCGACCGGCCCACGACCGAACGGCTGGCCGGAGCCGCCGAGTTCCTGAAGCTGCGCGACTTCTCGCCGCTGCAGGCGCTGGAGCTGCGCCTGGAAGCAGTTCGCGGTACATGAGGGGAGCGAGCGTGCGATGACGGGTCTGCTGGTCGAGGGTGCAAGCGGCATCGCCACGCTGGCCGGTGGTCTGCGGCGGGGCGGCGACCAGGGCGACGCCGCGGTGGTGTCCGGTGGAGCGGTCGCCGTCGCCTGCTGGGAAAGGCGGATCCTGGCCGCCGGCGCCGCCGATGAGGTCAACCGCCAGATCGCGGCCAGAGGGCTCCCGATCAACGCTTTTCGCCGTTTCGATGCGCATGGCGGCCTCATCACGCCGGGCCTCGTCGACGCCCACACGCACCTGCTTTTCGGCGGTACGCGCGAGGGCGAGTGGCAGCTCCGCGCCCGCGGCGCCGGCTATCTCGAGGTCCTGGCCGCGGGCGGCGGGATCCTCTCGACCGTGGCCGCTACGCGCGCCGCGTCCGACGGTGAGCTGCTGGCCGGAGGCCGAGCCCGCCTGGCCCAGATGCTGGCCGGCGGGACCACGACCGCGGAAGCCAAGTCCGGCTACGGCCTGGACGTGGCCACGGAACTGCGGCTGCTGGAGCTGATCGGCCGTCTCGATCGCGAGGGCCCCATCGAGCTGGTGCCGACGTTCCTGGGCGCCCATGCCGCGCCGGCTGAATTCCGCGACCGCCCCGGTGCGGCCCGCGCGGGCGACGCCGACCGTGCGCCGGCGGCCCGCCCCAACGGCGCGGACGCGACTGAGGCATACGTCGCCAGCGTCATCGACGAGCAGCTTCCGGCAGTGGCCCGCCAGGGCGTTGCCCGCTTCTGCGACGTGTTCTGCGAGGAGGGAGTCTTCTCCGCCGACCAGAGCCGCCGCATCCTTCGCGCCGCCGCCGGCTACGGCCTGGCGCTCCGTATCCACGCCGACGAGCTGGCTCCGTCTGGCGGCGCCGAGCTGGCCGCCGAGCTGGCGGGCGCCGCGGTCGACCCGGGCGCCGCGGAACGCCGCGCCGCGGCGCTCGCGGCAGAGTCCGATCCCACGACCTGGCGCAACACCCCTGCCGCCGCGGACCCAGCGCGGCGCGGCTGTCTCTCCGCCGATCACCTCGCGGCTCCGTCTGACGAGGGAATAGGGGCGCTGGCGCGGGCCGCGGCGGACGGCCGCCCGGTCGTGGCCACGCTTCTCCCCGCCACGAGCTGGTTCCTGGGCAAGCACCATTTCGCCCAAGCCCGCCGCTTCATCGATGCCGGGATTCCCGTCGCCCTGGCCACGGACCTCAATCCGGGCACGAGCCCGACGCTCAGCCTGCCTCTGGTGATGTCGATCGCCTGCGTGGAGATGGGCCTGACTCCGGCCGAGGCACTTGTGGCGGTCACCATCAACGCAGCCTGTTCGTTGGGCCTGGGCGCGCAGATCGGCTCCCTCGAACCGGGCAAGCAGGCCGACATGGTCATCTGGGATGTGCCGACCGTCGAGCAGATTCCCTACTGGCTCGGCGCCCGCCTCGCCCGGACGGTCGTGAAGCGCGGGAGCATCGTCTCGGAACGCAGCTGAGCAGCCGACCCTCGCGACCGTGCAGCAGAGGCCGGCTTCGTGACGCGCTCGAGGTCGATCGGTGTCTGCCGGAGTTGGCCCCTGAGCGCCGTCCCTAGACCTTGCCGCGCTGCTCCAGCAGAACCGTGGTCACCTCCGCCGGCAGCGATGAGGGCATGAGAGCCAGCTTCGACTGCAGCGCCGGTGCCGCCGACACGCCCATCTCGTGCAGGAACTTGGCCAGCGCCTCACCCGCGTCGGCATCCTCACATACGAGCATCGGCACGACGACCTTGGCGTCGAGTTGGGCTACCAGTTCGGCGCCCTTGGTGGTGGAAAGCGTGCCGCCCACGGGAATGCAGACCACGTCGACCGGCCCGATGTCGGTCAGCTTGTCCTCCGTGAGCAGGTGTCCGATGTCCCCCAGGTGGATGACGTGGACGCCGTCCAATTCGACCATGAAAGCGATGTTGCGGCCGCGCTCGGCGCCCTTCTGCTCGTCCCGATAGGTCTTGACGCCCGTGATCAGAACGTCCTTCACCTCGTACTCGCCGGGCCCGTCGAGGCAGAACGCGTCTTCAAGGCTGCCCGGCAGCAAAGTCGAGCCGTCACGTGAAAGGCGGCCCTTCGCCTTGGGGTGTGGTGTGTCGTCGGGGTGGCTGTAGGTGACGATGTCGCCGGTGATGCCGCGACCAGTCGGCCCGACGACCGCCTGATATGCGTCCGCGACCACGACCGCGTCTTTGCTGCGCATGCGCACGCAGGTGCGCCCGTACCAGGTGAGTTCCATGGACTGATTCTTGCACAAGCCGATCGTGGCCCGCTTATCCCCGGCTCGCCCCACCTGACAGGCCCGAAACGAACATGCCTGCCTCGCCGACGCGTTCCACTCCGCTCGGCGGCCCGCGCGCCACTCGACCTCCACGGTCACCCCACAAAAGGAGGACCGGAGGCGCCTGCCCAATCGGCACCTCCGGTCGGAGGGAGGGAGGATGGAACCTCAGGAGGCTCGTCCAGTGTTCCGCTTCAGAATCTAGCCCGAGTCGATGAAAAGGGGGTCCGCCAGAAGGTTAAGAAACGCACACCCTGGAACAGGCGCCCCGGAGGCGGACAGGCGGGCCCGACCGAAGGTTCCGGCGGCTGGCGTCCGGACGCCGGGGCCACGACGGCAGCCCGGCTGGCCGGGACGAACTCACCCGGTCGTCAGCCCCAGGCGGCTCAGCGCTCGGCCGGCGGCTCGGCCGGCCGAGCGCTCGCCCGGCCGGCGGGTCGGGCAGGTCCGATCGGGCATTCGGCCGGACCGGCGCACAGCGGCACCTTGCGACGCCTGGCAGAATGCGCGACATGCACTTCCGCTCCCGTCTCATCGGCGTCCTGCTCGTTTCGGCGATCGTCGCGGCTGCGTGCGGCTCGTCCCCGGCGACGGTGACGCCGACGCCGGTGCCCACCGCCTCCGTCCTGCCGGCGGCCAGCGTCACGGCCTCCGCGACGCCCGGCACCACCGCCGGCGCCACGCCCAGTGCCACGCCCGGCGCCACTCCGAACGCCTCGGCGGATCTGGCGACGTACTCCCAGATCGAGACGCAAGTGGAAGCGCTGCGCGAGCTGGCGCCCAAGTCACCGGTGACGCCGGTCTTGCTCGACGAGCAGGGTGTGCGCGATTGGATGACCAAGGCCATGGAGACCGGCGTGGATCACGCCGCCCTGGCCGCCCAGAGCCGCCTGTTCGTACACCTCGGCCTGCTGCCGGCGGGCGCGTCGCTCGAGCAGCTCGAGCTCGATCTGAACGCCGGACAGGCGATCGGCTTCTACGACGTCGACACGAAGCAGCTCTATCTGCTCTCTCAGTCGGGTGACGTCGGCCCGGAGCAACGGCTGACCTTCTCACACGAGTTCACTCACGCCCTGCAGGACCAGAACTTCGGGCTCGCCAACCTGGCCATCGACACGGTCGATCAGAGCGACCGGGATCTCGCGCGGACGGCTCTGCCCGAGGGCGACGCGACGCTCTCGATGACGCAATGGGCCGTGGCCCACATGTCGGTCCTGGACCTGGCGTCGGTCAGCCTCTCCGCGGCGTCCGGCCCGCAGACCGACCAGCTCGACAACGCGCCGGCGATCCTGCGCGAGGACCTGATGTTCCCGTATCTTGACGGGCTGACCTTCGTCGAGGGCGTCTATGCCCGCGGCGGCTGGGCGGCGGTCGACAAGCTCTATGCCAGGCCGCCCAGCTCGACGTCGCAGATCCTCCACCCGGCGCTCTATTCCGCCGGCATCGGTCCGGTCGCCGTGGCCCTCAACGCCATGCCGGCCACGCTGGGAACCGGCTGGAACCTGGCGTTCCAGGACACCATGGGCGAGCTGCAGCTGCGCGTCTGGCTCGAGGGCGAGAATCCGACCGACGCTCAGACGACGGCCGCGGACTCGGCCGCGTCCAGCTGGGCCGGCGACAGGATCGGCCTGTACGAAGGCCCGAATGGAGCGTGGGCGGTGGTCCTGCGAACGCAGTGGCGCAGCGCTGCGGGGCGCACCGCTTTCGTCGCCGCCGCGAATCAGACACTCGAGGGACTCTCCAGCCCGTCGGCGGTGTGCGGCGATGCCAGCCATGCGGACATCTTCATCGCCTCGGACGCGACCGTCCTCGGGAACTTCACCACCTGCCAGCCGGCAGAGTAGCAAGGCCAGTGCGCCCGCGCCGCTGGTCGTGGCGGTAAACGGCAGCGCTCGCCGCTACATCGACTCAGGCGCGGAGATGCCCAGCAGGCCGAGGGCACTGGCGAGGGTCGTCTTCGTGGCTGCGACCAGGGCGAGGCGCGCCGCCGAGCGATCGGGCTCGTCGGGCTCCACGACGCGGGCGTCGCGATAGAAGGCGTGGAAAGTGGTCGCCAGTTCCGTTGCGTAGGCGGTGATGCCGTGCGTCTCCTCGCTCGAGGCCGCGTCCTCCACGACCTCGGGCAGCC
Organism: uncultured Chloroflexia bacterium; assembly: GCA_963768655.1. GTDB lineage: Bacteria > Chloroflexota > Limnocylindria > Limnocylindrales > CSP1-4 > Fen-1039. The sequence continues at coordinate 245,886 of CAVYIM010000003.1, forward strand.
GCACGATCTGGCGGGCCAGCTGCGCCTCGGGCGCGCCGGAGAGGATCCCGGCCAGCAGCTCCGCCAGGCGCGGGTCGTCCGCGGCTGGCGGAGCCATCCCCGACTCGGCCGCCTTGCGCAGGATCGAGGCGATTCGAGCGTGGGCGTACTGGACGTAATAGACCGGGTTCTCGCTCGACTGCTTCTTGGCCAGCTCGATGTCGAAGTCGATGCCGCTCGAAGCCGCGCGTGAGGCGAAGAACCAGCGGGCGGCGTCGACGCCGATCTCGCCGAGCAGCTCGTCGAGAGTGATGAACTCGCCGGTGCGCTTGCTCATCGGCACTTCCTTGCCGTCGCGAACGAAGCGGACCCAGGCGGTGAGGATCATCTGGACGCGGTCGCGGTCGAAGCCGAGCGACTGAGCCGCGGCCTTGACCCGGGCGACGTAGCCGTGATGATCCTCGCCCCAGATGAAGACGATGCGGTCGTAGCCGCGGCTGAACTTCTCGACGATGTAGCCGATGTCGGCCGCGAAGTAGGTGGGCGCCGCGTCGTCGGTCGAGCGCAGGATCACCCGGTCCTTGTCGTCGCCGTACTTCGTCGATCGGAAGACGACCGCGCCGTCCTCCTCGTAGACGTCGCCGGCGGCGCGCAGTCGATCGACCGCCTTCGCAACCCAGCCGTCCTTATGGAGCGTGCTCTCGGACCGCCAGACGTCGAAATGGCAGCCGAGGTGCTCGAGGCTGGCCTCGATGCCGGCTCGAACCCGCTCGGATGCCCACCGGCCGACCGCCCATTCGGCCGGCTCGCCCGACGTTTCGGCCGCGGACGCGACTTCGGCCGGCAGCTCCTTCGCCAGGTCGTAGACGTAGTCGCCGTGGTACCCGTCCTCGGGGATTTCGCAGCCGTCGCGGATGGCCACGACCGAGGCGCCGAGATTCTTGACCTGGCTGCCGAAATCGTTGAAGTAGTACTCGCGCTCGACATGGTGACCGGCGGACGTCAGGACGCGGCACAGGAGATCGCCGGTGAAGGCGCCGCGCGCGTTGCCGATGTGGAGCGGCCCGGTGGGGTTGGCCGAGACGAACTCGACGTTGACACGCTCGGGATGTGCGGCGGCGGTGCGGCCCCAGGTGGCCGGATTGCCCAGGATCTGCCGCGTCGTGGCCGCGAGAGCGTGGTCGGCGAGACGAATGTTGAGGAAGCCGGGCGGCGCGATCTCCACCGAAGCGATCGGGGAGTTGGGGTCCGTGGCCGTCGTGGCGATGTGCGCGGCGATCGCCGCGGCAATCTGGAGGGGCGCGCGGCGGTAGGGCTTGGCCAGCCGCAGAGCGATGCTGCTGGCGAAGTCGCCGCGGCTCGGGTCCGCGGGGCGCTCGATCGTCACGGGCGCGTCGTGCGGCTCGGTTGGTGCGGGCAGGTCGGCCTGGGCGTGCCCCCACGCGGCCTCGATGGCATCGCGGACCTGCGTTCGCAGGCTAGGGCTCGGGCTGGCCTTCGGATCGGGGGTCATGGCCGAATGGTAGCGAGCCCAGCGCGGCCCCGTTGATCGCAAGGGCAGGTGGCCATGCGGCAGCTGGTCATTCCTCAAGTCCGCAAGGACTGCGAGAGTTCGCCTGGCCTCTCCGCCCCCGAGGTCATCGTCGCGGTGGCTACCGCGGCATTCGAGCTCGCCGCACAGGTCCCCGAGGCCGACGGTCCGGCATCGGCGCGGTAGCCCGGAGTCGGCGCGACCCGCCTCGGGCGTTCTGCCGACGCTATGCCGCCCTGGGGCCGGCTGTATAGTCGCGCTCGCGCTCGAGTCTTGTCGACATCAGGGAGATGGGGGACCAACGTGCAGACTGACGATCGCGAAACCGCGCTCATCTCCTTCGCGCTCGCGATCGCCTTCCTCGAGGTGATCGGCGGGCGCGTGACCGAGTGGCACGTCTGGGTGCTGGTCGCCCTTCCGTTCGTAGGCCTTGCGTACTGGCGCCTGCGGCGCGCCGGCATCGTCCTTGCCTATCTCGTCGCCAGCGGGCTGGCCCTAAGGCTCGAGGTCTTCCCGCCCGGCGGCTTCACGAAGTTCAGCGACGCGATTCGGGGCACCTCCGAGGCGATCGCGACGGCGCTGGCCGGCCGTGACCCGTATTGGCATGCTTACACCACGACCGACAATCCGGTCCACTTCGTGCCGTATACTCCGGCGCTATTGCTGCTGCACCTGCCGGGCCAGCTCGTCGGAGGCCTGGCCGGCGTTCAGATGACCCAGATCGTCGCCGCCGGGGTGGTGATGGTCGTCCTCGCCGCGTTCGCCCGGCGGGATCCGCTGCTCGCCGTGGCGGCGCTGGCCGTCTATGCCCTGCTGCCGGTCCTGGTTGTCCAGCCAGTGGAGGGTACGAACGACACCGCCGTCGGCGCGGCGGCCCTCCTCGGCGCCTTGGTCCTGGCATGGGCGGTCCGGGCGCCCACGCGCTCGAGCTTGATCCTCGCGGGGATCGTGCTGGCGCTCACTTTCGGCGCGAAACAGACCGTCACACCCGTAGCGTTCGTCCTGCTCGCGTATGTAGGTCGGACGACAGGCTGGCGGGCCGCTACCCTGATCGCCGTAGCGGCCGCGGGCACGTTCGTCCTGATCTCGCTGCCGTTCCTGGCGATGGGGCCGGGACACTACGTCCGCGCCCTGCTGAGCGTGCTTCTCTACCCGAAGAAGGTTGATGGTTTGAACATCTGGACCGCGTTCAGCGCGCTGGGAATGACATTCCCGACCGCGGTCACGACCGCGGTCACCATCTGCGCCACGCTCGCAGCGTTCGCGGTCGCGGTGGCGATCCGCTGGCGGAACTACGGCGAGGCGATGCTGGCCGGCTGCGTCGTGGCCGTCGTCCTGCTGGTTACGACACGCTGCACCTACTCGTGCTATATGCCGATGCTCGCGGGTCTCGTTCTCGTTGCCCCGATGCTGCCCCTCAAGCTTGCCGCCTGGGACTGGCGCGGAGCCGGCGGTGTCACCCAGTCGGTGGATAGCCCGACGCCGTAGCGATTGGCTCCGTACGGCCGTCGGCAAGCAGCGCCCCGCCCGCGCCCAACGCTTTGGCGAGGGGCCCGCTCTCGCCGGCGACGGAACCTAGTACGGCCAGGCCCAGTCGCGGATCTCCGGCGCGTCCTCGCCCTCGGCGCGGGTGTAGGCCCGGGCTTCGGTGCGCCTGTCCTGCATCAGCTGGCGGACGTGGGCGACCTTTGGGCCGAGGCCGGGGATGCGGTCGATGGCGTCGATCACCAGGTGGTAGCGGTCCAGGTCGTTGAGCATGACCATGTCGAACGGGGTGGTGGTCGTGCCCTCTTCCTTGTAGCCGCGGACGTGGATGTTGTCGTGGCCGTGGCGCCGGTAGGTGAGGCGGTGGATCAGCCACGGGTAGCCGTGATAGGCGAAGACGATCGGCTTGTCCGTCGTGAATAGCGAGTCGAACTCCAGGTCGGTCATGCCGTGCGGATGCTCGGTCTCGGGTTCCAGGCGCATCAGGTCGATGACGTTGACGACGCGAACCTTCACGTCCGGCAGGTACTTGCGCATCAGGTCGACCGCGGCCAGGGTCTCCAGCGTCGGCACGTCGCCGCAGCAGGCCATGACGACGTCGGGCTCGCCGCCCTGATCGTTGCTGGCCCAATCCCAGATGCCGATGCCGCGGGTGCAGTGCAGGATGGCCTGCTCCATGGTCAGCCAGTTCGGGGCCGGTTGCTTGCCGGCCACGATGACGTTGATGTAGTTGCGGCTGCGCAGGCAGTGGTCCGTGACCGAGAGCAGCGTGTTCGCATCCGGCGGGAGGTAGACGCGGATGATCTCGGCCTTCTTGTTGACGACGTGGTCGATGAAACCCGGATCCTGATGGGTGAAGCCGTTGTGATCCTGGCGCCACACCAGAGACGAGAGCACGTAGTTGAGCGACGCGATCGGGCGCCGCCACGGGATGTCGCGCGTCACCTTCAGCCACTTGGCGTGCTGGTTGAACATCGAATCGACGATGTGGATGAAGGCTTCGTAGCAGTTGAACATGCCGTGCCGGCCGGTCAGCAGGTAGCCCTCGAGCCAGCCCTCGCACTGGTGTTCCGAGAGAACCTCCATCACGCGGCCGTCGACGGAGAGGTGGTTGTCGCCCGGGATGATCTCCGCGTCCCAGGCCTTGCCGGTCACCTCGAAGATCGCCTGGAAGCGGTTCGAGGCGGTTTCGTCGGGCCCGAACATTCGGAAGTTGTCCTTGTTGCGGGCCATGATGTCGCGGATGAACGTGCCGGCCACGTAGGTCGCTTCGCTGGTCGAGCCGCCCGGCTTGGGCACGTCGACCGCGTACTCGCGGAAGTCGGGCATGATCAGCTCGCGCAGCAGCAGGCCGCCGTTGGCGTGCGGGTTGGCGCCCATCCGATGCCGGCCGTGCGGAGCCAGCGCCGCGAGCTCGGGCCGGAACGTGCCCTTCTCGTCGAACAGCTCCTCGGGCTTGTAGCTGCGCATCCAGGTCTCGAGCAGGTCGCGGTGGCCGGCGTTCGTCCGGGCCTCGTCGATCGGGACCTGATGAGCCCGCCACGTGCCCTCGACCGGCAGACCGTCCACGATCTTCGGGCCGGTCCAGCCTTTGGGTGTCCGAAGGACGATCATCGGCCACTGCGGGCGGCCCGTCGTCCTGCCCGACCGCGCCGCCGACTGGATCTCGCGTATCTCGTCGAGGACGGTGTCGAGGGTCGCGGCCAGTTGCTGGTGGACGAGGGCCGGGCGGTTGCCTTCGACGAAGTACGGCTTGTAGCCGTAGCCAACCATCAGGTCGCGCAGCTCACGCTCGGGAATGCGGGCCAGGACCGTCGGGTTGGCGATCTTGTAGCCGTTGAGATGGAGGATCGGCAGGACGGCGCCGTCGCCCCGCGGGTCGAGGAACTTGTTCGAGTGCCAGCCGGTCGCGGCCGGGCCCGTCTCGGCCTCCCCGTCGCCGACGATGCAGCAGACCAGCAGATCGGGGTTGTCGAAGGCGGCGCCGTAGGCGTGCGCAAGCGAGTAGCCGAGCTCGCCGCCCTCGTGGATCGAGCCGGGGGTCTCGGGCGCGACGTGGCTGGGGATGCCGCCCGGGAACGAGAACTGGCGGAATAGCTTGCGCATGCCGTCTTCGTCTCGGGTGATGCTCGGGTAGAGCTCGGTGTAGCTCCCTTCGAGGTAGGTGTTGGCCACCAGGCCGGGCCCGCCGTGGCCCGGGCCGATGATGTAGATGGCGTTGAGGTCGCGGGCCTTGATCTCGCGGTTCATGTGGGCGTAGATCAGGTTGAGGCCGGGCGTCGTCCCCCAGTGGCCGAGCAGCCGCGGCTTGATGTCGCCCGCTTCCAGCGGTCGCCGAAGCAGCGGGTTGTCGAGCAGGTAGATCTGGCCGACGCTGAGGTAGTTGGCGGCGCGCCAGTAAGCGTCGATGAGGCGGAGCTCGTCGGCCGATAGCGGTCCCGTTGCGGCCCCTGCCGGTCGAGCTGTCATGCCGCTGTCAGCCATGGTCGCGTCTCCTTGGGGTCAGTAGTAGTCGGTGCCGGTCGGTCTTCCTTCGCAGTCACTCATCTTGAACGAGTCCGGCCGCGATGTCAGGCGAAGCCCGTATTCGGCCGAGCGGCGCCGGCGAAAGCGCCGCGCGACTCCGGCGTGCGGCCCGGCCGATTGCCCGCCGGTCGGTCGCGGCCACCAGGCCGACGTATCATCACCTGGCCCAACCGCCGCTCACCGTCACCAGATGAGGGGCTCCGGGCGCAGGACCTGTCGCAGCCTGGCCGGACGACTCGATCGGAGGCGCCGTCCGCGGCTGCTGCGCGTCGCAGGACGACTCAGCATCGTGAGGCAACGCGGTGGACGTCAGGGGCAAGCTGTGCACCCTCTATCCCATCTCCTGGCAGGGGGCGGCGGTCGCTCCGAAGCAGGTCGACTTCAACGCCGTTACCCAAACGTTCCAGAACATCATGGTAGGTGAGCTCAACCAGGCCGGCCTGGACCTGCGTATGCCCGTGGCAGGCGCGCCGGACCAGGAACTGGTCATCCGAGGACAGATCGTCCGCGCCGATCCGGGGAGCCGGCTGATGCGATGGCTCTTCACCTGGTTCGCGGGCGCGGCGGTCTTCGAGGTCGAGGGTCAGATCGGCGCCGCGGCGGGCCCGTTCGGCGGGTTCCACGCGAAGGGGACGAGGCGCGCCGGCATAGGCGGCGGGGAGTCCCAGCAGCTGCTCAACGATGCCGCGAAGCTGGCCGCTCAGGAATTGGCGCGCCAGATCCTGGCCACCCTGGCTGCCCGCTGAACGGCCGATTCTCATGAACGAGCCGCCTCCCGGCTATCCGCCCTCCGCTCCTGCCGCGGGCCCGTCCCCGAGTGGCCCGGCGGCGGCGCCTCCGCCCGCGTACTACCCACCGGCGGTTTACCCGACGCCCTATCCGCCCGTGGCGGCCCCTCAGCCGGCCTACGCCCCGTATCCCCAGGTCCGATCGCCGCTGCAGTGGAAGGCGTACGTGCGAACCCAGCTCGACGCCGGCCAGCCCGTCGCCACCATGCTGCACGAAATGGGAGCCACGGGCGTGAATCAGCAGGATGCCTACCGCCTGGTCGCGGACGTCGTGGGTTCCATGCGCAAGCGAGCCCTGGCGTTCGTGATCGGGGGCGGCATAGCCGTGCTGATCGGACTCGGGGTCACCCTGGCCACTATGCAGGCGGCTCAGCAGGAGGCCGAAACGTCGGGCAGCGGCATGTACGTCATGTGGTGGGGCCCGATCATCTTCGGGGCGATCGCCGCGGTCTACGGCCTGTACCTGCTCGGGCGCGTGCCGAAGCAGAGCCCGTAGTTCGCGTACGGCAGGACGAGTGCCGGGGCGGGCGCGTTCGCCTGAAAGTAGACGCTGGGCGCCGGGCGCGCCCGGATGGAGCTAGACCTCGAACCGGTCCCCTTCGGTTACGAGCTTGACCGGGCCGGCGAAGGCCGCGTGCGCTGCGGCGAGCGCTTCGGCGCGCGAGTAGCCCATCTGGACGTGCGTGATCAGCAAGTGCGCGGCCCGGCCGTCGGTGGCTGCCCGGCCGGCGGCCCCGGCGTCGAGGTGCTCTGCACCAGCGGGAACGGGCCCGGTCCCGAACGAGGCCTCAGACAGCAGCGTGTCGCCGGGGCGGATCAGCGGGATCAGGTCGTCGGCCTGGCCGCAGTCGCCGGAATAGACGAGGCCCGGGCCGCTCGACTCGCCCGACTCGCCCGACGCGCCCGCTCGGCCCGCTCGGCCCGCCGCGCCCTCCGCGCCGGCTCGGCCCGATCCGCCAGCGGCCACGGATACGCGGATCGCGTAGCTCTCGTCCGTGTGGGCGACCCGCCGCACCTCCACCTCGAACGGCCCGATGCGAAGCAGCCCCTCGGCCAGCGCCTCGATGTCGAGCGCCTCGGCGGCGAAGCCCTGATGCCCCTCCAGTGCGTCCAGGCGATCGGCCAGGCCGGCGGGAGCCACGACGCGGGCGCGCCGCGGCGGGCTGAATTCCCACTTCAGGTAGTGGCGCAACGGCACCAGGTCGACGAAGTGGTCCGGGTGAAGGTGCGTAACGACCACCGCCGACAGTCGGCTCGGCTCCAGGGTCGAAGCCAGGTTTGGGAATGCGCCCTGACCCAGGTCCAAGAGAATGGCGGCGCCCTCCCCCCGAATCAGGAAACTCGCCGCGGCCGCGCCGCGACGGTCCGTGTAGGCGGGCCCGGCCCCGATGACGATCAGATCCATCGGCCAAGGGTACGCGCGCCGGGCGAGCCGGCTGTCGGGCAGGCGACTCAGCGCCGGAATCTCTCGGGCAATACGAGGTCGCCGCGGTCGACGGCCCGCTGCAGCGTCAGGCGGTCGAAGCCCGCGGCGGCCACGATCTCGCAGGCCTCCTCGAGCCCGAAGGCGAAGCAGTTGGGCAGATGCGAGTCCGAGCCGACCGTCACGCGCTTCCCGCCCAGCTCGCGGAAGCGGGCCACGACCCAGGGCCCCGGGTACGTCTCGCCGGTCGGATGGCGCAGCCCCGATGCGTTCACCTCCAGGGCCGTGTCGCTCTCGACGAGCGCGACCAGCAGCGGCTCGTACACCTCCGGAATGGCCGCGTAGTCGGCCGCGGGCCACCACCTGATGAGGTAGCGCTTGATCATGTCCAGGTGGCCGATGGTGTCGAACAGGCCGCTCCGGATCGCCGCGGCGACCTCGGCGAAGTACGGCGCCACGGCCTCGGCAAGGGTCTTGCCGGCCACGAACGACTCGACGCGCGACCGGCCGTACGGCCCGTCCGACATGTCGTGGACGGTGCCCAGAGCGTAGTCGTACGAGTGCGTCCGCAGGTGCTGGCGGATCGCGTCCTCGTGACGGCTCTCGTACGTCAGCTCCACGCCGAATCGGATCGTGACCTTGCCGGCCCATCGTTCGGCGGCGGCGCGGACCTCGCGCTCACGCCGCCCGTAGTCCGCGTACGCGTAAGCCGGCGCGTCCGGCGAGAAGTCGAGATGGTCCGTGATGGCGATCTCGCGGACGCCGCGCTCGGCGGCCTGGGCGGCGTAGAGCTCCAGGGGCACCGCCGAGTCGGGGGAGAGCTCGGTGTGGAGGTGGGCGTCGAGCGGGACGTCGAACGCCTGGGCGGGCGGACGTCGGTCGTTCAGGGGCATCGGTCTAGTCGTACTCACTCCACGGCCGGGACATGAACTTGGCGCCGCAGCGGTAGCACACGGCCAGCGGCTTCCTGCGACGGAGTTCCCGGAAACGCTCCGCCCGATCGCCGTTCCACAGCTGCTCGATCGTCGCCTCCCTCACGTTCCCGAAGGAATAGTCGACGAAGTCGACGCAGAAGTTGGCCGAGCCGTCGGGCTGGATGTCGATCAGGCTCTCGACGTTCTGGCAGCGGGCCGAGCCGACCGGGACCTCTGCATCGGCGAACCAGACCCGGAACTGATCCTCGTCCAGGGGCAGGTAGGGATAGTCCCGAATCCCGCCGAGCGTAGCGTGGTACTGGCGCAACTGGCGCAGGAACTCGTCGAAGTCCACGCCCGAGTCTTCGTGATGAAACCCGACCCACGAATACGCGCGGCAGCCCAGAGCCCTCAACTCCTCTTCGTACCGCCGCCCCACAGATTCGGGAAAGTAGTAGTAGGGCACGATGGAGATCAGATCGATCCCGAGGCTGCGGGCGACCTCCGGCATGACGCCCAGGCCCTTGTACGAGTACTGGCTGATGGTGAAGCAGATCCCCCGACTGATCTTGCGGCCGGCCACCGCTTCTTCCTCGGCCAGCCTGGCCAGGCCGGCTTCGATCCTGCGGAAGCTGCCCGGTACGCCTCGGACGGCGTCGTGGATCGGTTCCGGCCCGTCGACCGAGATGGTCAGGTGGAGGTCGCCGATGCGCACGATGTCCGCCGCGAACTGCTCGAGCATGGTTCCGTTCGTGTCGATCGAGATGCCCATGCCGGTCTCGCGGATATGGTCCAGCAGCTCGATGATGCCGGGAAACATGAAAACCTCTCCGCCGCGTAGCAGGACCGACGGGACGCCGTGGGCGGCGAGCTCGTCCACGACGCGCTTCCAGTCGGCGAGTGACAGCTCGTTCTTCAGGCTCTCGGGGTTGCCGCGGACGTAGCCCTGCTTGCTCCACTGGCCGCACATCTGGCAGCGCAGATTGCAGTGGTTGGTGATGGTCAGCGAGGCGCTATGAGGGAAAGTCATTCACGCGCCTCTGTGTGTTCGGCCAGACCGGCAACGGGCAGGCGATCGCCGGGCTGCGGCCCCATCGGCAGCGGATCGGCTGGCCCGTCGGGCCAGGCGCCTCTCCACTACGCCGAGATCAGGCCGAGCTCCCGGCCCACCTTCCCGAAGGCTTCCAGGCAGCGATCGAGCTGCTCGGTCGTGTGCTCGGCCGTGACGATCGTTCGAATTCGGGCCTTGTCGAGCGCGACCGTCGGATAGACGACCGCCTGGGCGAAGACGCCTTCCTCGAACAGGCGCTGGCTGAAGCGCTGCGCTCGAGCCGAGTCGCCCATCATCACCGGCGTGATGGGCGTCTCCGAGGCGCCCGTGTCGAAGCCGAGCTCGCGCAGCTCGCCCTTGAAGTAGATCGTGTTCGCCCATAGATGATCGATCAGCTCGGGCTCCTCCAGCAGGACGTGGATCGCGGCCACGCACGCGGCCGCCACGGCCGGCGGATGGGAAGTGGAGAAGAGGAACGGCCGGGACCGCTGAATCAGCATGTCGCGCAGGGCCTGGCTCCCGGCGACGTAGCCGCCCAGCACGCCCAGCGCCTTGCTCAACGTCCCGACCTGGATGTGGACCCGGCCGTGGAGGCCGAAATGATCCACCGTCCCGCGGCCGTTCTTGCCGAGCACGCCCGAGGCATGGGCGTCGTCGACCATGACCGCGGCGCCGAACTCCTCGGCCGCGGCGACGATCTCGGGCAGCGGCGCGATGTCGCCATCCATGCTGAACACGCCGTCGGTCACGACGAGGATCAGGCGATACGGCGCCCCGTCCGCATCCGCGCGGCCCTTCGCCCGGGCCTCGCGCAGCAGCTCGCGCAGGGCCGCCGTGTCCTTGTGCGGGAAGACGACGCGCGGCGCCTTGCTCATGCGCATGCCGTCGATGATCGAGGCGTGGTTGAGCGCGTCCGAGACGATCAGGTCCTGCTCGCCGGCCACGACCGGGATCACGCCCGAGTTGGCAGTGAAGCCCGACTGGAACGTCAGGACCGCCTCCGTGTGCTTGAACTCGGCCAGCTCCGTCTCGAGGCGCTCGTGGATGGTCATGTTGCCGGCGATCGTCCGGACCGCGCCGGACCCGGTGCCGAAGTCGCGCGTCGCCTCGATTGCGGCCTGCTTCAGCTTGGAGTGCGTGGCGAGGCCCAGGTAGTTGTTCGAGGAGAGGCTGATCAGCTCCTTGCCGTCGACCACGACCTCCGCCGCCTGGGGCGAGCTCAGCACCCGCATCGGCCGGTAGAGGTTCTGGCGCTTCAGCTCCTCGATCTCGTCGGCGAGAAAGCCGAGTGGGTCTGACTTCGGGCCGCCCGCGGTCGCCTTCGAACTCTCGGTTGTCATCGAATCAAGCCTCCTGCGGCAGGAGAACCACCTTGCCCGCGACGCCCTCAGCGAGAAGTTCGAAGGCGTCGGCAAAGCGGCTGAGCGGGAGCCTGTCGGTGATGATCGGCTCGACGTCTAGCCCCTCGCGCAGCAGCGCCGCGGTCTTGTACCAGGTCCGCCACAGCTCGCGGCCCGTGATGCCGTAGACCCGGACGCCGCGGAAGATGATGTCGTCGTTCAGGTTCAGCGTGACGGGCCGCGACGGCAGGCCGAGCAGCGAGACTCGGCCGCCGTTCGTGCACACCTCGAAGGCCTGGTGGATCGCCGACTCGGCGCCGCTCATCTCCAGCACTACGTCCACGCCGGTGCCGCCGGTCTCACGCCGGATCTCGGCCACGACGTCGCCGGTTGCGTCGAGGACGCAGTCCGAGCCCATGCGCGCGGCCATCTCGCGCCGGTGCGGCATCACGTCCGTGGCGAAGACCCGCGACGCGCCGGCGAAGCGGCAGATCGCCACCGCCATCAGCCCGATCGGCCCGCAGCCCAATACCGCGACGCTGGACGTGGTGATGTCCTCCACGAACGTGGCGAAGACGGCGTTGCCCATGGGCTCCTGGAGGGCGGCGATTTCGGGGGTCAGCCCCTCGGAGGGCCAGGCGTTGCGCTCGGGCAGGCACATGTACTCGGCGAAGGCGCCGTCGGCGTCCACACCCAGGATTCGAAGGTTGGCGCAGACGTGCTCGCGGCCGGTCCGGCACTGGTAGCACGTCCAGTCGACGAGATGCGTCTCGGCCGCGACTCTCGTGCCGAGTGGCACCGCGCCGGTGCCGGGGCCGTGGGCCACCACCCGGCCCGCCATTTCGTGGCCGAAGATGCGCGGCAGGTACTTTCCGAGCCGGCTCTGGGCCCACGGATCCCAGCGGTAGATGTGGAGGTCGGTGCCGCAGAGGGAGACGGCCTCCAGGCGGATCAGCACCTCCCCGGGGCCGGGGCGGGGGACGGGCACCTCGCGCAGCTCCGCGCCTTCTTCGGGCCGGGCCTTCACGAGCGCCCGCATCGTCCTTGGGATGCGGAGATCGATCGAAGTGGCGGCGGCGATCGCGGCGGTGGAGCCGGGTTCGCTCATTGCTTGCCACCGCCGCGGTTTCGGCCCAGGTCCGGCGCGTCTCCGCCGGGCTCGCCGGTGGCAGAGTCGCCGGCCCTCGCGGGTCGCTCGGCGATGAACCGCGCCGCCGGAGATACCTCCGGGACGTTCCCATCCGCGTCGGTGATCGGGTTGGTCAGCGCGCCGATCCGTTCGACCTCGATCCTCACCAGATCGCCTGGCTCCAGGAAGACCGGCGGCTCGCGGAAGACCCCGACGCCGCTGGGCGTGCCGGTGACGATGACGTCGCCCGGGTCGAGTGTCACTTCCTGGCTGATGATAGAGATGAGGTCGGCGACGCCGAACAACAGGTCGGATGTGTTGCCATCCTGCATCTGGAAGGAGCGGCCGGCGTCCGGGCCAGCGGCCGCGGTGCGCCAGCTTCGGACGCGGAGGCCGCGGCCGTCGCCGAGCTCGTCCGCGGTGACCAGCACCGGCCCGAGCGGCAGGAACGTGTCCGAACTCTTGGCCCGCAGCCACTGACCGTCGCCCTTCTCGCCCGGCCGGAGCGCCTTCGCCTGGCCCTGCCAGTCGCGCGCGGTCACGTCGTTCGCGGTCGTGTACCCGGCCACGTGGTTTAGGCCGTCCGCCGGAGCGACGCGGCTCGCCCGCCGCCCGATCACGACCGCCAGCTCGGCCTCGAGGTCGAGGGCATGGGTGCCGCCCGGTCGCCGGATAGGTTCGCCGTCGGCGGTCACTGCGTTGGCGAACATCGAGAACAGGACCGGCCGAACCGGCGTCTCGAGCCCCTGCTCGCGGATGTGGTCCAGGTAGTTGTAGCCGACCCCGATCACCTTGCCGGGGCGCGGGATCGGCGCCCTCATCCGGACCTCCGTTGGCGAGAGCGAGGCGGCCTCGAGCAGGTTCTGGTTCGCCTGCGCGAGCGCCTGACGAATCCGGCCGAAGTCGGGGTCGCGGGCGATGATCTCCGCCAGCGCCATACGGCCGAAGTTGGCGTCCAGCTTCGGCGTGATGTGCGCGAGCGCGCTGAGAGGCACGAGGCGGGCGCTGTCCAGGACCACGGCCACCCGATCGTCCGGCGTCCGATGATCCGGAGCCCCGGCCTCGCCCCCAGCCTCGGGATGGAACGTCACCAGTCGCATGGCGGACCTCCAGCTCGGCCGTCTCAACGAATCGGAATCCCGGTCGTCGAGCGCGCGCCCATTCTCCCACGGGTGCGATGCGGGGATCTGTGGCGTGGGGCGTGGCCGTCGGACCGCGGACTCCGGCGAGGTGGGGCGGCGCGCGGCGGGGCGCGGCGCGGGGTGCGAGGTGCGAGGTGTGGGGCCGTCGGACCGCGGACCCCGGCGAACCCCGGCAGGGCGTGGCAGGGCGCGCCAGGGCGTGGCAGGGCGCGCCAGGGCGTGGCAGGGCGCGGCAAGCAGGGTCGAAGTCGAGCCTGATCGGATCGGCGCACAGATCTGACTTCGAACCGGGCGCGCGACGCCGGCTGCTCGCCCGGTGAGCACATCCGACGCGAGGCCGCCGCGGACGGCACCGATGACGTCGAATCTGCTCACCCCGTGGTCCGGCCCGACGAACGGCAGCTCCCTCGGGCGGGAATCGACCCATCGCGGCCGAATCTGTTCATCCGGCTGGGCCAATTCGACAGGACAGAGCGAGCCTCGGCTGCTGCCGCGTCCTACATGCTCACCGGGTGAGCAGTCGCGATGCAAATCTTGCCGTCCGGTCGAATCGGCCCAGCCGGTTGGACAGGATCGACCGCTGCCGGCCCGCGCGGACGTCCCCGCGCGCCGCCCGCGCCCGCCCCGCGCCCGGCCGCAACGTTTGACAGCGGCTCAGCCCGCGTCTAGCGTGCCGAGCGCCGGCGCACGAGACGGACGAGCGCCGCGATACGGCCGGGCGCCACGAGACGGCCGGGCGCCACGAGACGGCCGGCGCAGATTCCGGGCCCAAGAGATCTGTGGAGGACGCGTGGTGGCGAGGACGAGGCGAGCCCGCATCGCCGATGTGGCTCTCGAAGCCGGCGTCTCCAAGACCGCCGTTTCTTTCGCCTTCAACAGCCCGGAGCGTCTCAGCTCCGCGACAGCCGCCCGGATCCGTGAAGTGGCGGACGCTCTCGGCTACCGGCCCCATCCCGTGGCCCGGATGCTGACCCAGAAGAACACCATGACCATCGGCCTGCTCACCCCGCAGGTCCTCTCCGTCGTCTTCGCCAATCCGTTCTACGCCACGCTGTGCGGGGGAGTGGCCGCCGTCACCGACCAGGCCGGGTACGGGCTGCTCTTCGTGTCGCCGCTCCACGGGTCGCTGGTGCGGGCCCTCGGCCGGGCCGCCGTCGAGGGTTTCGTGGCCGTCGGCCTCTCCGAGGACCACCCCGAGGTCGAGCAGATTCGCCGCGCCGGCGTCCCGATGGTCCTCGTCGACGGCGATGCCTTCCCGGAGCACGGCTCGGTCGAGTCGAACGACGAGGTTGGCGCCCGGGCCGCGGCCCGCCATCTCCTCGGCCTCGGCCACCGCGAGTTCGTGATCGTCGGCATCGAGCCGCCGAACATGCCCGACCTCTTCGAGTACGCCCCGGGCCCCACCGAGACCGTCGCGTCGCGCCGGTTGACTGGCTACCGCCAGGGTCTCGAACTCGGCGGCATCCTGGTCGCCGACGAGCGAGTCGTCGTCGGGCCGGCGACGTTCGACGGCGGAGTGGCCGCCTTCCGCCGCATCTGGGAGGACGAGCTGCGGCCCACGGCTGTCCTGGCGATGAGCGACATCATGGCGATCGGCGTGATCTGGGCCGCGCGGGAGGTCGGCCTGCGCGTGCCCGAGGACCTGAGCGTCGTCGGCTTCGACGACCTGGACGTCGCGTCCCACGCCAGCCCGCCGCTGACCACCGTGCACCAGCCGATCCGCCAGAAGGGCGAGGAGTCGGCCAAACTGCTGCTGCGGATGATCGCCAGTCCTGACGCCGAGCGACCCGAGCACCGGGTCCTGGAGACGCGGCTGATCATTCGCGCCTCGACCGCCCCGGCGCCTGGGCCGGAGCGCGCTCCGGCGCCTGGCCCATCCGGGCGCAGCCGGCGGGAAGACTGAGTTGGCCGCTGCCAGGCCCGCCTCGGGCCTCGACTGGGTCCGCGACGCCGTCTTCTACCAGATCTTCGTCGACCGCTTCGCCGCCAGCGCCCGCGTCCCCAAACCCGGGGCGATGGAACCGTGGGATGCCCCGCCTACGACGCACGGCTTCAAGGGCGGCGACCTGCTCGGCATCGCGGAGCATCTGGACGACCTCCAGACTCTCGGCGTGACCGCGCTCTACCTCACGCCGGTCTTCGCCTCCGCCTCGAACCACCGCTACCACACCTTCGACTATGAGAACGTGGATCCGCTCCTGGGCGGCAACGCGGCCCTCCGCGAACTGCTGGACGAGGCCCACGCCCGCGGTATGCGCGTCATCCTCGACGGCGTCTTCAACCACGCCAGCCGCGGCTTCTGGCCGTTCCACCACATCCTGGAGAACGGCACTCACTCGCCCTACCGCGACTGGTTCCACCTGGACGCCGACGTCCTGGCCGGCCGCCGCGGCCTGACGGCCTACCCGGGCCACGCCGACCGCCACGCCAGCCTCGGCTACCGGGCCTGGTGGGACCTGCCGGCGCTGCCCAAGCTGAACCACTCCAACCCGGCCGTGCGCGAGTACATCTACGGCGTCGCCGAGCGTTGGCTCCGCTTCGGCATCGACGGCTGGCGGCTGGACGTGCCGGCGGAGATCGAGGAGCCCGGCTTCTGGGAGGAGTTCCGGCGCCGCTCTCTGGCGGTCAACCCCGAGGCGTATCTGGTCGGCGAGATCTGGAATCCGGCCCCGGAATGGCTGATCGGTGGGGCACGCAGCGCGCCGCCGAGCGACCCCGCCGAGCCGCCGAGCGACCCCGCCGAGCCGCCGAGCGACCCCGCCGAGCCGCCGAGCGGGCGCGCCGCGGGCCGCTTCCACGGCCTCATGAACTACCCGCTGGCCGAGGCGATCCTCTCGTTCGTCGGCGCGGGCCGCCTCGACGCGGAGCTGGTCTCGAAGACCCACGAGTACGCCCGGCACGTCCGCCCGATCGACGGACCGGAGTTCGGACGCCAGCTCGAGGGAGTCATGACGACCTACGAGCCGGCGGTCAGCCAGCTCCAGCTGAACCTGCTCGACAGCCACGACACGCCACGCTTCCTCTCTCTGGCGGGCGGCGACCGGTCGGCGCTGCGCCTTGCGACGCTGATCCAGATGACGCTCCCCGGCGCGCCGTGCATCTACTACGGCGACGAGATCGGCCTCGAAGGGCGCGAAGATCCGGACTGCCGGCGCTCCTACCCCTGGGATCAGGCGCGGCAGGACAGCCGGTTTCGTGCTTTCATCGCCGGCCTGATCGCGCTGCGAGCGTCCGAGCCTGCGCTGCGGCGCGGACGCTTTCGGGCGCTGGAGGCCGAAGGGTCGGCCGTCGTCTACGCGCTCGACTTCGAAGATTTCGAGGACGGCGAAGGTAAAAGCTCGCGCGGTGCCCGGGGTTCGGACGTCGGCCGCCCGACTGCCGGCCGCCCGGTCGAGAGCCGCCCGGTCGGCCGTTCGATCATCGTCGCCGTCAACGCCGCCGACGTCCCCAATCGAATCCGTTTCCGGGCCCCGTGCCCGACAGGATTCCGAGTGGAGCAGGTAAGCTGGCCCGGCAACGAATGGACCGCCGCCACGGTCCCGACGACGCTCCACGACGAGATCCTCGAAATTGGCATGGAGGCTCGGACTGGAGTGATTCTCAGAACCGGCCCGAACCTCTAGGAGGATCGGACAGGAGGCTCGATGCCTGATCTCTCGATCGCGCTGCCGTCCGGCGCGTTGGAGGAAGCCTTCCTCCGGATCGTGGATCCGGAAGGCAAGCTGCCCGCGGCTCTCGAGGCGCTCGGTCCCGTCATCGATCGCGACGTCGTAGTCCTGGATTGCGGCCACGGATTCCGCGCCCGCCAGCTGGCCGACATGGGCGCCCGAGTGGCCGCGTTCGAGTTCCCGCTGGCCGGCGCCGCCTCGGAGGAGCTCGCCGGCTGGGTCGGCCGAGCGGATGCCGTTGTCGTCCCGTGGTCGGAGATGGCCGCCCCCGGCTCGCGGTTCATCGCCGAAGCGGGCACCCTGCTGCGGCCCGGCGGCCGGCTCCTCGTCATCCACGACTACGGCCGCGACGACGTGTGGCGTCTGCTGCCGGAGCTCCGTGAGCGCGACGTGGCGTGGAGTCAGCGCCGCGGCCCGTTCCTGGGCGATGGGTTCCGGATTCGCGTCATCCACTGCTGGTGGGCCTTCGAGTCGATGGACCAGGCCCACGAGCTGTTGAGCGCTGCCTTCGGTTCGGTCGGCGCGGAGACGGCCGAGGGGATGAAGCGGCTGCGCCTCGAGTACTCTGTCGCGATCTACCACCGCTCGGCGCCGGGCGGCCTTGTGGGCGATGGGCGCGTCGCGGCCGAGGCGGACGCTGCAGGCGCGGCCGACACGGCGGGCGCGGCCGGGGCCGATGGAGCCGCCGGGGCCGATGGAGCCGCCGGGGCAGATGGCGCCGCCGCTGCGGTCGGCCTGGTACCCTCGCTGGCACGATGACAGAAGACGGAGTCGGGGCCGGCGGATTGCCGGGTGTTCCCGAGCCGGGCGACTCGCAGCAGCCCGACGTCGCACCGAATGCCACTCGGTGGCAGCCCACCGACTGGCTGGCGCCCGCGCCGGCAGTCGAACCCGCGGCACCGGCCGAGCCCGCGCCGGCAGTCGAGCCCGCGCCGGCAGCCGAACCCGCGGCACCGGCCGAGCCCGAGCCGGCGCCTTTCGGGTCGCCCGCGGCAGTGGTCGCGCCCGCCGAGCCGCTTTCGCCCGCGCCCCTCGCCGACGCGACCAGCTCCGACGGCTCGGTAGCCGATGAACCCCTCGCCAAAGAGCGGCCAGAGGACGCCGAGCCGCACGAGACGCGTCCGAGACTCTCGCTCGCCGAATACCTCGACTCTCTGGCCGAGCGTCTCCGGAGGACGCCGCCGGCGCTCGTCATCCTCACACTCGCCACGGTGGGCTCGACCGGGTTCCTCGCCTACGAGCTGGCGAGCCGGACCGCCCCGATTGCGCTCCTGAGCTCCGCCGCGGCCGTGACGGGTTTGTGCTACGTCGCAACGACGATCGTCTGCGCCCTCGCCGCCTACCGGGCTGGTTCCGAGGGCCGCACCTGGCGAGCACTCCTCCTGGCGTTCATCGGCGGCAGTGCTGCGATCGTCGCGGCCATGTCCTTCGCCGCCGGCCTCGTGCTGGTCCTCGCGCTCGGCTTGTAGACCCACCTTCTCTCCGGCCGGTCCGTCGCCCAGGTCCCGATACCCCGCATCGCCGCGCCTGCCGCTATCCCCTAACACGCATCGGGTGAGTACTGAGCATCGCGTCCGCTCACGGGCTTTGGCCGTGCCGCCAAGGATTGCCGCTGCGGCCTCCAGATGAGGCAATTCGGGCCCGCCAGTGCACGCCCGGACCCATTTGGGCCCGCTGCCTCCCCGAAACTCAGCCCGTCCCGCCCCGAGCCGGCCCACACTCCCACTTTGTACTCGCGCCATGCGTATTGAGGAGGAACGTCAGCGGCGCTTCACCGTTGCCCGCGCCTCCCCGGCTCCCGCCCCGCGCTCGCCGCCTCCCCTGCTACACTCCCGTTCGCGCCGCGCCCCCATCGTCTAGAGGCCTAGGACACGACCCTTTCAAGGTTGAGATCAGCGGTTCGAATCCGCTTGGGGGTACCAAGCCCGCGCTCGGCGCATCGACCCTGGATCTGCCCCTTCCTGCCCGCGCGTCCTTCAGCGTGAGATCAGGGCTCCAAGCCCGGTGACGTTGCCGATCTCGACGCGCCGGGGCTCTCCGTGGGGACACGGGCACCCCAGGCAGGCTCTCCATCGCCCTGGCGTAGTACGCGAGCCCGCAGAACGAGCCCCTTGGGGCACCAGCCGCAGATTCGACGCACTACACTCGCAACTCTCGGAGCCTGGAGGGAGGGAACGTCGATGGCCCGGCTCGTGTTCGTGGTCCTGATCGCGATCAGTCTCGCTGGGTGCGGCAGTAGTGGAGTGCCGACCCGCACTCCCTACCCGCTGCCGTCTGGAGCGCTTGCTGTCGCCCTGCCGACGCAGCCGCCCGCCACGACCCCTATTCCATCGGGCGGTTTTGCGTGTCCGCTCGTTGGCCCCGACCACGTCGCAGTCGTCTGGGACAGGGCGGCACACGCGATCTCGTTCACCTTCGATCTCTGGGGCGAGAACGCACAGGCGACGACGATCCTCTGGCCGCGCGGCTTCTCCGCCCGCGAGTACAAAGGACGGCTTGAACTCGTGGCGCCTGACGGCTCGGTCGTCGCCCGCGACGGCGAGGCCGTCCCGAACGTGATCGGCGACGACCCAGCACACGTTTGCATGGTCGATGGCGTGCTGTACCAACCGGCGGGCTGAGAGGGCAAGGCGCACTGCCGGGGCAGCAACTGGACTGCCTCACGAAGGCAGCGCCATCGCCTGCGCATAGAAGATGAGCGCGCCGCTACACGTTGGTGGGTGCACCCTCAAGCCCATGGTGTCCCCTGATCTCGGCGCGACGGGGTCGTCTGCCCCGAACACCTGGCCGGTCAGAGTCACCGGATCGTGGGCTGCAGCAGGTTCCAGGGCAGGAAGTCCAGCGCGAAAACCAGGAGGACCGAGAGGGAGACGAGCAACGACAACAACTGCGGAACCTGCCAACCGATTGCGGGGAGGAGTATCTCGGCCATGCAGCTGGTAACCAGGCCGAATTGGGCCAACAGGCCGAGCTTATCGAGCAGGCGATGTCGGCGGGCCCAATCGCCGCGCCAATCACTGATGCGGACGCCGGTGCGTTCCATGGCGCTCACGAAGGATGCGGTCTGCCACGGCCAGAGCACCATCGAAGGCCCTTTCGGCCGTAGTTGCCAGCCTCGGCTGTGTTCGTGGACGAACTCCACCTGTGGCCCCAGAGTCATTACCAGGTATGGCTCGCTGCCCGGCTTGGAGAGCCAACCCCGACGTCGGAGATCGTGTCCCGCCACAGTCCACTCTGTGGTCGTTGCTGCGTTCAAGAGCGCGATCCCTATTGCGAAGAGCGGACCCAGGGCAGGTGCCCATCCGGGCAAACCGATAGCCTGGGCGAACGACAGACCGGCAAGGCAGCCGAATGCCGCGGCCAGGCCAACGCCAGCTGAGAAGCCTCGGGGCGTGCGCGCATCCAACCTGACCAGCGCCGTCGTGCTTGTTGAGTCGGCCACCTCACCCTCCCGCTCGCCATCGTGCCGGCGTGTGGTGATGTGCTAGAGGTTAGCATCGGTTCCCGCGCCGGTTGAGTCCGCCCGGGACGCTGCCGAAGGCCTGGGTTCACTGGGCTTCGGCGTAGTACCCCAGCCCTAGTGAATCCGTTGGTGGGTGCACCCTCAAGGCCGCTTGGGGGTACCAAGCCCGCGCTCGGCGCATCGACCCTGGATCTGCCCCTTCCTGCCCGCGCGTCCTTCAGCGTGAGATCAGGGCTCCAAGCCCGGTGACGTTGCCGATCTCGACGCGCCGGGGCTCTCCGTGGGGACACGGGCACCCCAGGCAGGCTCTCCATCGCCCTGGCGTAGTACGCGAGCCCGCAGAACGAGCCCCTTGGGGCACCAGCCGCAGATATTCGACGCACTACACTCGCAACTCTCGGAGCCTGGAGGGAGGGAACGTCGATGGCCCGGCTCGTGTTCGTGGTCCTGATCGCGATCAGTCTCGCTGGGTGCGGCAGTAGTGGAGTGCCGACCCGCACTCCCTACCCGCTGCCGTCTGGAGCGCTTGCTGTCGCCCTGCCGACGCAGCCGCCCGCCACGACCCCTATTCCATCGGGCGGTTTTGCGTGTCCGCTCGTTGGCCCCGACCACGTCGCAGTCGTCTGGGACAGGGCGGCACACGCGATCTCGTTCACCTTCGATCTCTGGGGCGAGAACGCACAGGCGACGACGATCCTCTGGCCGCGCGGCTTCTCCGCCCGCGAGTACAAAGGACGGCTTGAACTCGTGGCGCCTGACGGCTCGGTCGTCGCCCGTGATGGCGAGGCCGTCCCGAACGTGATCGGCGACGACCCAGCACACGTTTGCATGGTCGATGGCGTGCAGTACCAACCGGCGGGCTAAAGAGGGCAAGGCGCACTGCCGTGTGCTTGCCGAGCGCCAGGCGACCAGCCGCCAGGACGACCTCAAGGTTCGAGCAGCCAGAACCCTGAGTTCTTCGATGCCTAGCTGCGACCCTCGGCAGTTGGGCCTTCCGATGCGTCCCTGCTGAGCCCAAAGAGCCCGCCGGCGACCAGAAGGAGCCAGATGATCAGGAGCAGGTAGCCAGCGCCAAAGAGAGCAGCAACGATGGCGAGTGGAGGAGTGAGCGGAGGAACAGAACCGGCGCAGACATCGCCAGTGGCCAGGAGAGCGCCTGCGACTACGCCCGCGTACGCGAGCCTCCTGGAGAAGACGGCTCTTCTGAGCATGACGATCGAGATGATGAGCACCGCACCGAGCACGCCTGTGCGGCCCGCGGATCTGGTCGCCACGAACAGCGCTATGCCTGTGAACGGGCTCGTCGCGGCCACGAACAGGACGACCAACCAGATGATCCTGTCGCGCCTCAGGGCAGCAAAGAGGCTGACGCACACCAGCCCGGCGAGCACGAGGATCGCGAGGTCCAGGCCATTCACGAGGTGCAGTTGGCCGAGCTGATCTCCGCCGTATCCGGCAAGCAGCTTGAAGATGACGACGAGCCAGTTGTTCTGGAGGGGCAGGGACCAGCCATTGGTCGTGCCAGGCGAAAGAGCCGTCCCGACCAGACCCAAGAGGCCGACGAGCAGCAGCGCTGTGACCACGAGGGCGGCCGCGCCGCCAATCCTGTAGAGCCACGTCAAGCGGGCATCCGCACCTTCGTTTCCAGAGGTCTGGGTCATGATCCCTCACGTCTGTCATTTCCCGACGTGCCACGGCAGTCTAGCTGGCGGGGCGGACCGGGCAGTCCTTGCGGCCCCCGGCGATTCGACTCTGGTCGTGTGCGGAAGGTTCGCGATCCAGCGTGGCTCGACCGTTCAGGGCATCAACGACGCCTTGTTCGCACGATCGCGGCGTCGTGACGAGGGTGCGACGCAATCAACGCAAGTCCCCGCTTCTGCCAATTCAACGGGAGATCCGGCTAGAGAATGCATCCATAACAGCCGGCGGGTGAAGTGGCGACGATTGCGACCAGCGATCCGCCCTTGCTGTTGATGGCCTGCAGGACGATGGTCTGGACGTCGGGGCCGTATCCGGGAAGCGAGCCGAGCGAAAAGTCCCCTTCGCCGCCGTCTTCAGCGAGCACGAAGGAGAAGGAGCGGGCGGAGGCCGGAGCGGTGCCCAAGAGCAGCAGCGCCGCTTTCGGGATCATGTCGCCGTTCACCATGCACTTGGCGTTCGGATTGGCTGCGGTCGCACTGTGGAGGCACCCGGTGACGGCATAGACCCGGATCGTGACGCCGCTCGGATTAACTTCATGCCAGACGACGCGCAGCCAAGCGCACCCCTCGTCCTGATTCAGGGGAGTGCATGGTTCGCTGGGATAACTCAGCCCGACCCGCGTGGGTATGGCGGGCGCAGCTGGGCCGGCCGGAGCGATGGATGGCTGTGGGGCCGGCGCGTAGGTCACGTCCGGGACAGCCGACGGCGTCGTGGTGGGGCTTGCCTGCTCGGTCGGGCTCGGCAGCGCTGGGGTCGGTGATGCCGACGGACTAGGCGACGCAGGAAGCGGGGCCGTCGGACCGGGACTGGCAGGAGTCGCTCGGATCTCAGGGGTCGGTGTGGTCACCTGAGTGTTCGACCCGCACGCCGCCAGCATGGACGCCACACACAGCGCCAGGACCAGTGGCACGCTCAGCCTTCGGTCCATGTCCACCCTCCCTCTGGTTGCCCGGCGAGAAACTCGAGGTGGCTGCTCAACGGACGGGAGCCCAGGCCTTGATGTGATGTCGAGCCGTGGCTCGAGATGGGCCGCGGTTGCTGACCCTATCACCCGATCATGCGACGCAGACGGGCTCGCGCTACCTGCAGGCTCAGAGGCTGCCTACAGCGGTGACTACTCCTCTCGCCCCGAAAGCGCCCGGCGGTCCTACGCCTGGGCGATTACCCCGATCGAGATCCGAAAACCGGCGCGGCGCTGCAGCGGAGGCATCAGGGTTCCTTGACCAACCAGCGCGTCGGCCGGGAACCAGCGCACCCATTCCTTGTTGAACGCGTCGAACTCTGCCGCGTCGCGCAACGACCAGCTTGCCCAGACCACTTTGTCCAGCGAGCTTCCCTCGGCCTCAAGCCTCGCTTTCAGGTTGCGTAGGCACTGGCTTGTTTGCTCCCTGATGCCTCCGGCGACAACCCGCCCAGTATCAGGATTGACGGGCCCCATCGACGACACATAGACCATGCCGCCAGCCTTCGTCGCCCGGCCGTAGCCGAAGGATGCATCAAGTAGCTGAACCCCCTCCCCTGCGGAGAATCTCGCTTTCCCGGGGCGGGCCCGGTCCGGTCGCATGGGATCCTCGGCAGGGATGCCGAATTCCCCGGGTGGCAGTTGGATCCCGCCTTCCTTGAACTTCTGCATGAAGGTCGGCCGGATCCCGGTTGGCTTGAGCAGCCCTTCGATCTTTCCGTCGCGTACGCCGGTCTGCTCGAATGTGAATATGTCCTGGGTGAGGATCTCGTCGTCCTCGATCCCACAGATCTCTGTGATATTGACGACCTTGCGGGAGCCATCCTTGAGACGGGCTGTATGGACGATCAGGTCGACGGCCGAGGCGATCTGCTCGCGGATCGACCGCAGGGGCAGCTCATAGCCGGCCATGAGGACCATGGTCTCGATCCGCGCGAGCATGTCTCGCGGGGTGTTGGCATGGCCGGTCGACAGCGATCCGTCGTGGCCGCTGTTCATGGCCTGGAGCATGTCCAGGGCCTCGCCACCGCGGCACTCGCCGACGATGATTCGATCGGGGCGCATGTGCAGGGCGTTGCGCAACAAGTCGCGAATCGTGATCTGGCCTTCGCCCTCGAGATTCGCTGGCCGCGACTCGAGGGTCACCACGTGTTCCTGGCGAAGCTGAAGCTCGGCCGCGTCCTCGACAGTGACGATCCGCTCGTCATTGGGAATGAACGACGACAGCACGTTCAGGAAGGTCGTCTTGCCCGAGCCGGTACCACCGGAGACGAAGATGTTGAGGCGAGCTTCCACGCAGGCGCCCAGGAAGTCGAACATCTCGGGCGTGGCCGTGCCGAAGCGGACGAGGTCGTCCACTGTGTAGGGTCTCGCGGAGAATTTCCGGACGGTGATCACCGGTCCGACGAGGGACAGCGGCGCGATGATCGCGTTGACCCGCGAGCCATCGGGCAGGCGAGCGTCAACCCTCGGGCTCGACTCGTCGATGCGACGGCCTAGCGGGGCGATGATCCGGTCGATTATGTGCATGACGTGTTCGTCGTTTCGGAAGACGATGTCGGTCAGCTCGAGCTTGCCTCTGCGCTCGATGTAGACTTGACGCGGTCCGTTGACCATGACTTCGGTGATGGTTTCGTCGCGGAGAAGCGGCTCGATCGGCCCGAAGCCCGTGATCTCTGAGAGCACGCTGTCGAGCAGACGCAGACGTTCGTCCCGTGCAACGGCGAACCCGTTTGCGTCGATGACCTGGTCGACGATCGCTTTGATCTTGCTGTGGACGTCAGCCTCACTGGCGGCGTCACGCAGCGAGTTGGAAGCGCTGATGACCTGGTCCAGAAGGTGAAGCCTGACGTTGCTCAGGTAATTCTCCCGACCTCCAGCCTGAACATACCTCGGGGCAACCGTAAGCGGGACGCGTGCGACCGTACCGGCATTCTGTCTGTCGGCCCCCTGCTGCGCCTGCTCAATCCGCTGGAGGAGGCTCATGGCCTCCGCCTCCCGTTCCTCTCCTCGGTCCGATCGCTTCGCGTACGACCACCGAGCGGCGCAGAATCCACCTCATGGAATCACAGCGTCCAGGGAACCGTAGGCGGCTTGGGAGTACCAGTCCAATACGACGCCTGACTTAGCCACACACACGGTGCTGGCCGGTCTGGTCAGGCGTGGCCGTGCGCTTCCGGCGGGAGCTGCCCGAGACATCGGCCAAGGCCGAGGGCGGCAGGGAGCGGCAGATGCTGTCAGCCCCCGTGTTCGACCGGATCGAGTCTTGGGCATGCGCCGGGCGACTGTCTACCCCAGCGCGCGGTCCGCGGTAGCCTCGCGGCGGCGCTGCCGTCTCAGTTCGATTCACCCGTGAGTGGCCGGTGCGAGAGAGGTCGGGCCTCGGGCCGACCAGCCGATGGCAGCAGGAGATTGACAGCCGAATGCCCCGATCCGACGGCTTGATCGTGCCGTGGGCCAGGCACGAGAAGCCAGGACCGGTCAGGTGGGACCGGCTGTTCCAATCGACGTCGATTGATCACCCGCCAGCAACATCTGGGGGACCTCGTGGAACTCAAACCTGCCGCCCTGGCCCATGCTCTCGAAGACCCAGACGAGGTCGTACCGGTCATCGGCCCAGATCGGGGGCACTCTGGACGTATCCGCGGCGAACATGTTCGCAATCGAAGGGATCAGCTGGTGCTCCCAGGCGATCAGGGCTACCCCATCGATCGCTCGAACCGCACCAACGAGCTCGCCGACCTGTTCCTTCGGAAAGCGCGAGTCGACAACCAGGCCGAGTCGCTCACCGAGGGGCAGGAGGGTCTCGCGCGGTCGCTTACTGCTGCTGCCCCCGCCGATCTGGGAGGCAAACAGGTGAGTTGGGGTCGGGAGCTTAGGATCGCGGCCAGCTGACGGATCGGGCACGAGCAGCCCGACGAGCGCGCCGGCACGCTGCCAGCCGCGCGGCGTCAGGGATTCCGGGTCGGGCGCCCCGTCGACCGTGGCACCGTGGGGCGGACCAACCCCGAGGGGCTTCTCGGCATGCCTGATCAGCATCACGACGGACGGCATCGCCGACCTCCTTTCGAACGAGCTCACGACGGGCGGGCCGGTCGCCTATCGAGGCCGTCCGCGAGACAGTTCGGTCTGGGTGGGCTCTGTGTGTTCGCGTCCGGTGTCCTACCTGGCTGCGATCGTGGTCACGATCTTAGCCGCTACCTCCGCGCCCACGCTTGAGGTCAGAGGGAGTTCGCCGGCCGTTCGCCTTCAGGGTCCTTGCGGGTGACCGTGAGATAGCCGACCAGGATGACGATCACGACGGTCAGGACCACGGCGATCTCTCCGGTTCCCAGGCCCAGACCGCTGAGATGCCGTGCCTTGCCCGCCCAGTCCGCGAATGAGGCGCCGAAGGGCCGCGTGAGGACGTACGAGATCCAGAAGCCCAGGATGGCGTTGAGCCTGAACAGCCGGTAGGCCAGCCACGGCAGGGCGAACATGACGCCGAACATCACGCCCGACGTGAAGTAGCCGAGGCCCATGGTGCTCGCGGTCATGTCACCCGCGGCAGTTCCGAGGGCGAAGGCGGCCATAACCGTGGCCCAGTAGAACAGCTCGCGGCGTGGCGTGTAGATGCTGTGGATCGAGAGGGTCCTCTCGGTCGCATACCAGGCCGCGAAGATGACAGCTAGAGCGAGCGCGAAGAACGTCGTCGACACCACGTATGGGATGCCGAGCCCGATGTGGAGGACATCGGCGGCCATCGTTCCGAAAACGGCGACCATGACGACGGCCAGCCAGTAGATCCATGGCACGTAGCGCCGGACGAGTAGCTGCAGCGCCATCGCGATCGCGAGTCCGATGGCCCCGAGGATGACCGCGATTGCCGGATCGATCTGGAAGACAAGGAAGTCCGAGGTCGCCTCGCCCATTGCGGTGGTCAGGACCTTGATCACCCAGAAGAGAAGCGTGATCTCCGGGACCTTGCTCATCGCCGGCGTTATGCGCGCCCAGAGGAGTGCCGCGCCGTTCCTGGTGCGCACGTACATAGCGTTCAGCAACGCCGGACGCCCCAACGCTGGCTCAGTGTCGCGAGGGAGCCCTGGCATGGGTCGAGTCATGGGTCCTTGCACTTCTGGGTGAGCCGGGGTCGCCGGCGGCGGGCCGTTGGCATTGACCCGATACTATCGCCAACGGCCGATGGCCGGGCTGATTCCTCTGCTAGATCGGCAGCCATGTCCTCGATCGCTCTGGTCACGATCGTCTCGAGCTTCCTTGCGTCAGCCGTCGAGTTCGTGGAAGCGGTCACGATCGTTCTGGCCGTGGGAGTGACACGGCAATGGCGCTCGGCCCTCATCGGTGTGGCTACCGCTCTCGTCGCCCTGACGCTTCTGGTGGCGATCTTCGGCACGGCCATCGTGCTGTTCGTCCCTATAGACATGGTCCGTCTGGTCGTGGGAGGGTTCCTGCTCATCTACGGCCTGCAGTGGCTCACCAAGGCCGTACTCCGAGCCGCCGGTGCCCGCGCCAAGCACGACGAGGCGGCCATCTACGAGCGGGAGATCGCGGAGCTGCGGGCCGAGCCACCCGTGCCGGCTACTGGCATGGACTGGATCAGCTTCACCGTGGCCGCCAAGGGAGTGCTCCTGGAGGGACTCGAGGTCGCCTTCATCGTAGTCACATTCGGCGCCTCGGCCGGCATGCTTGGCCCCGCGGCAGCGGGCGCAGCCGTTGCCGGGGCGCTCGTGCTCGGGGTCGCGTTTCTCGTCCACCGACCCTTGGAGGCCGTGCCGGAGAACGCGCTCAAGTTCGCCGTCGGGGTAATGCTGACCGGCTTTGGTACCTTCTGGGCGGGCGAAGGCGTTGGCATCGACTGGCCGGCTGGGGATGCGACGATCCTCGCTCTCCTGGCGAGCTACGCCGTCCTGGCTCTCGCCGGCGTCTACGTCGTGCAAGGACGCCTCGCCAACCGACGGCTCCGCGTGGCCGCCGCGAGGCCGGAGCACTGATATGCGCTACGTTCGGTCCTTCTTCGCCTTCTGGTACGACTTCCTGGTTGGCGATCGTCCGGAACTGTTCGTGGGTCCGGTCTCCGCCTTGTTCCTGGCGTGGCTCGCAGTCCGAGCAGGCGTGTCGGCTCAGATGACCGGAGGCTTGCTCTTCGTTCTCGTCGCGACCGTCGGCGGCTTGAGCATCGCCTGGGCGATGCGGGAATAGCCTGGCGGCCGGGGCCGCGGTCGACGCCGTCACGATTACCACATCGTGGGTCGGGCTGCCGGCTGCGGGCGAATTGCGGGCAGAGGTCCTTGCGGACTCACCCGGCAACTCCGGTGGGCGCGGGCACAATCAGGTACGCGGCAGGCCGCCCTTCGCCAACCTCGTGGTCATGGGGCACCCGGGTCACGAGTCACCGGACGGCGGCAAGCAGTCGCCCTGGGTCCGGCTGTGCTTTCCGCCACGATTCCGTCTGGGCATTGAGGGCGCCGCTGCGCTATCCGGATGGCGCGTCCGCACCACGCCTGCCGGAATCAGTGTGTCTCTTGAGGAGCGGTACTCGCGTGCGACCGCGAGTCTCTTCAGCGCGGTGAAGCTTGCCGACGCGGACGGGCAGCATGTCGCTCGTGGCGAAGGCTCGAAGGTTGGATCGAATTCCAAGCTCATGGCCGAGTTCGAACGTCGGCAGAAGCGCTTGCCGAGCAAGTCCGACGCAATCGGCCCGCGATGTTCGCCTGCACTGCCGGTGGCGCGGCCGGAGTCCTCGCGGCCCTGCTGTTGCGCGCTGACCGCGCAGGCGCCTGCGGTCGGCCGCCGTGGCTCCGGTCCCAACTGGTGCTGGTCTAGCTCGAACCCGGAATTGGTCAAAAACACCCGGCCGGCGCGATAGAAGGCCGCCAGTGGCTCCCCCACAATTAGCCGCGTTTCGACCGGCTGCGGCTCGGTCGCTTCGCTATCAGTCGCCAGCCGTTGCGTGCGAGGCAGTGGGAGGTCCGGGGTGATTGCACGTATTCCAATTCACGAGAGGACGTCAACAGGAAGAAGGTCCAAGATGGATGTCCCGAGAAGCCTTGACTACCGGGTAACGCGCCGCACCTTCGCGGGGCTGTTGCGCTTGTTCGTGGTCGCGGCGTTGTGTGCGCTTTGCCTGCCCTCAGGCGCTCAGGCGAGTGGCGCCGCAACGCCTGCCACAGATGGCTCGTTGCCTGGCGGTCCCGTCGGTTCCGTCAGCGGGCAGCTGGCGATCAACTGGGCACTGTCAGGCACGGCGACCGCCGATTCATCCCCCGGCACTGCCTCCAACGCAATCAGCGGCGATGCTGCCAACCCCTGGTGCGCCGCGTGGAGTCCCTGGCCGGCTCACCTGACAGTGGACCTTGGGCGAACGCGGCAGCTGGACGGCCTGGGCATCACAGTCGACAACGCCAGTGACGGGACCCCCACCTCGGCCCGGGCCTCGATTTCGCTCGCCACCCAGGCGGGCCAGTGGCAGCCGGTCTCGGCGGCTCAGAGCATCGCCCTGGACGCCGGTGCCCCGATCTACATACCCATCCGCTCTGGCTTGACGGTGGCTGCACGCTACGCCCAGTTGACCGTCTACAGCAGTGGTGCGAATCCTGTCTGCATCGGGCAGTTCCGTCTGTTCGGGCCTGCCTCTGCATCGAGCATGGCTCTCGGCGACGATGTCTCGTTTACGTCGAATGAGCTGGCGGCGGGTGCCACCTTCACCGACAACGGGATCCCCATGAACCCCATTAGCATCCTTGCCATCCACGGGGCGAACTGGGCCAGACTGCGCCTGTGGGTCAACCCGCCTGCTGGCTACAGCGATCTCAACACCGACCTCGGCATCGCCCGCATGATCAGGGCGGCGGGCATGAAGCTGTACCTGGACATCCACTACTCGGACTTCTGGGCCGACCCCGGCAAGCAGTGCATCCCAGCGGGGTGGCCGAACACGCTGTCGGGCCTGATCTCCAAGGTTCAGAGCTACACCCAGAACGTGATCGCCGCGTTCGCTGCTCAGGGAACCCCGGTGGACATGGTTTCTATCGGCAACGAGGTGACCGATGGCATGCTTTGGTCCTACGACTCGGCGAGCGCTGGTGACTGGGTCGACTTCACCTGCACCAATTCGGCGACCGGCGTCGGGGGCCTCCAGTGGAGCTCCGACACTTCGGCCACAGGGTGGGACAACTTCACGCAGCTGCTGAAGGCCGGTGTCGCGGGCGCCAAGGCTGGGAACCCTGCCCGGCACACGCTCCTCATTGCCATTCACACGGACCTGGGTGGCGGCATGACACCCTACGGTGTAGACGATACCGCGCGGTCCCAGTACTTCTATTCACAACTCCAGGCCTATGGCGTGCCTTTCGATGTCATCGGCCTCTCCTTCTATCCGATCTACCAGGGGTCCCTATCGGGCATGCGCACGACGGTGGACAACCTGGCCACGGTGTTCAACAAACCGATCATCCTCGCCGAGACGGAATACCCCTGGACGCTCGCCGACGGGAACAACCAGGGCAACTCAGTGTGGCAACCGAGCCAGCTGATCAATGGATACCCCGACAGCGCCGGTGGCCAGCTCTCGCTGGTGAACGACGAGCTGTCCATCCTCGCCGCCGTCCCGAACGGTCTCGGGATGGGGGACTTCTACTGGGAACCTGAGTGGATTCCCGGCGTTGCCTGGGCACCGGGCGGCCAGGGCAGCCCTGACACCAACCAGACCCTCTTCGATTTCCAAGGTCGAACGCTGCCCTCCATCGGGATCTACCAGGACCCGGTGAAGGTATGCATGATGCACAGCCCCTTGGACGTCCCCTGTGTGATCGGCAGGTGAGTCCCCAGCCGTAGATGGGCGAACCGCCTAGGGGGCGGCCGGCCCGGCCGCCCCCTACTTGTGATCTCCACGGGCGATGGCCGTCAACCTGCGGGCACGGGGTAGAAGTCCAGCTCGACCGTTACCAGACGCCAGGCGCCTGAGCTCCCAGCGCACCATCACCCAGACGCAGTCGCCTCGATCTTGGGCTGCCTGACATGGAGGGCGCAGAAGTCATCTCTGGCCTGCGGGGTTGGATCAGCGTGCCGATCATCGTCCTGTCCGCGCGAACGTCCGAAGCCCAGAAGGTGGTAGCGCTCGATGCCGGGGCGAACGACTACGTTACAAAGCCGTTCGGCATGGACGAGTTGATGGCTCGGCTCCGTACAGTGTCGGTCCGACTCCTGACGCGCAGCCGATCCCATTCGAACTGGCACAGCTGATCGGCTTAGGGAGCATATCGCCGCTGGCGTGCCACCGCCTCACGACTCTGGGTTCGCTCGCGAGCATTCCGATAGTCCGCGCAGTGGCGCTGAACCGGGGACTGACGCGGGACGATCTGATGGCATGAGGCGCATTCGAGGAGTTCGGCTGTCAGCCATTCGTGTCAGCGGGTGGGGCGGGGGAGCGCCACATCAGTCGCGGGGCGGGCGGAACTTAGTAGGCGCCCGGGCCCCGCCAAAGAAGCCGAACAGTCCGTGCCGCCCGTACGACGAGCCCACCTCTGAACTGCGCGCGAGGCACAGGCCAGGGCCACCGACCGACGGATGTGCTGCCAGCCTCACCCCCGACGAGATCGCGCTGGTGCTCATCACGCATGCCCATGCCGACCACATCGGCGGGCTCACGGCGGTGCGCGACGGCGTCCGCGTCC
This sequence comes from uncultured Chloroflexia bacterium, assembly GCA_963768655.1. Classification (GTDB taxonomy): domain Bacteria; phylum Chloroflexota; class Limnocylindria; order Limnocylindrales; family CSP1-4; genus Fen-1039. The sequence goes on from CAVYIM010000003.1 coordinate 277,656, forward strand.
CCCGCTACCCGAACGCCCGCCACGTCATCCTTCATCGGGCCGGGGTGTCAATGTCGCTACTACGAGACGAAGGCGTTTCAGCGGGCCAGGGAGTCTGCTACGGTTGCCGCGCCAGGTCGCTACGCGCTCGAGGGCACCGGAATGAGTACTTCGATCTCTGCCCCTTCACCATTCGGCGCGATGAATGGGCACAGGGCAGACAACCACCCACTTCGCACGCTTCGAGTCGAGGAGCTTGTAGAGCCAAGCTCCGGAGCCGTATCGGGCCAGATCGTTCTCGACGGTCCCGTTCTAGTCGGGGATCAGATCACCGGTCGGATACACTTCACCGCCCTCCGTGAAGTCAACGCCCGAAGCGCGAGCCTCCGTCTCGTCGGGCTGCGGCTGGACGAGCGGACCAGAAGGGACGGCGTCTGGATCGAGAGGTCTCTCTTCGACGAGGAATTGTTCCCAGGTTTGTCGATCCCGACCAGCCTCCAACCAGGCGCTACCTGGGAGGCGCCATTCCACATCCCAGCGCCGCCGCAAGGACCGCCGGCCGTCCATCTGGGTGTGTCGATCATTGCCTGGGCGGTCGAGGTTCGATGGGACATTGCGGGGGCTTCAGATCACTGGCTGGCTACCGACCTGCCTCTTGCTCAGAACCCAGACCTCGTCCGCGCCGGCATCGGCGAACAGGGCGGTCTTGGTCTCGTGGCGGGTGTCCCCGTCGAGGACGCGACGATCAACGTGAACTCGATTCTCCCGGCGCTCGTCGGGCAGGAAGTGGAGATCTCGGCCTCGTGGCCGTCGGCCCCATCTGGGCAGGGGGCCCGGATCGAGATCCAGCAGTCGGCCAACCTCCCCGACAGGGTGGGTCGTCTGACCGTCGCGTCGGCCATCGTCGATCCCAAGCTGCTCGCGAGCGGCGCTGCCGAGGCACGGCTGCTCATCCCAGCCGGGTCGGCGCCAACGTTCGAGGGTGCCGGAATTGAGTGCGTCTACTTCGTTCATGTCCTGATCGATCGCCACCTACGATCCGACGTTTCGATCGAGCGCCCGATAGCGGTCATCTAGACTCGACCGCGGGCGAGCGGGGGAGAACCTCCGATCGGAGATTCCGGATCGCGGTGTGAGGTTGACTGCGGATGACCCACTCGTCCGAGAACGGGCTGCAGCACATCCCAACCGCTGACGGCGGGACCATCGAGATCCTATTGCTGCCGCCGCAAGCCGGGTGGACTCTCATCTACCAGGGGGCACTCCGGCCGCTCCGGTCCTGTTCGGGCCGCTGGAGGCCGCCGCGGCCGCGCGGGGGATGCGCCTGGTCCAGTACGCTCGACCCGGCTATGGAGGTTCCTCGCGCCGGGCTGGCCGGCGAGTCGCCGATGCCGCGGAAGACGTTGCTGTCATCGACGTTGCTGTCATCCTGGACACTCTTGGTGTGGAGCGCTGTCTGACCCTGTGCTGGTCGGGCGGCGGGCCCCATGCTTTTGCCTGCGCGGCGCTTCTCCCCGAACGTGTGGCGGCGGCCGGGACGATCGCCAGCCCCGCCCCCTACCACTCCGAGAATCTCGACTTCTTCGCGGGCATGAGTGCTGACAACGTCGAGGAGTTCGAGGCGGCGATCGCGGGCCCCGCGCAGTTACGAACCTTTCTCGAGGCTCAGGCGCCGAGCTTTGGCTCGATCACAGCCGAGCAGGTAGCGTCCGGGCTCTGGGTTCTCGCGTCGGAGGAAGATCGGAAGGCTCTGACCGGGGAGTTCGCCGAGCACGTCGCGCAAGCCTTCCGCCGGGCACTTTCGGGCGGGATCTGGGCTGGTACGACGACGACCTCGAGCTCGTGCAGGATTGGGGGTTCGATCTCGCTTCCATCCGGCTGCCCGTGACGGTCTGGCAGGGCGAGCACGATCGGATGGTGTCAATCGCCCACGGCCGATGGCTGGTGGGCCATGTGCCGGGCGTTCGCTCGCGACTCCTCCCTGATCACGGCCACCTGTCCCTGGTGGCAGCCTCGCTCGACCGGATCCGCGACGACCTGCTCGAGCGCGCCGGCCGCAAGAGTTAGTCAATTGGGAACGGCGGTCGGGGAGTCGCAGCGCCATGCGGGGATCGTCACCAGCCGCGCCGCTCGATACACTGCCTCTCGTCAGGGGTCGGGGTGCTCCGGCCCGGAATAGGGTCGGCGCTCATGCGAGGCGCCGGAGGGAGCCGGAAATGGAGATCCGTTCTCGAGCCTGTCGTATCGGTCTCGGGCTTCGCATCGGACCTTCCCATTCCGGCCGCCAGCTTAGATCTCGGGCGAGTTTCTTCGGCCTGGCGGTCCTGCTCGTCGCCCTCGCGCTGGCGGCCTGTTCGGCCTCCACAGCCACGCCAACGCTGCCACCCTCGCCGTCACCAAGCCCGACCGGTCTGATCATCGTCCCCGGCTCGGTGGCACCGACGGCGACCGAGATGTCGACTGAGAGCCCGACCCCTACATCGACCTCGCCCCGGCCGACGGCCGTCGAGACGGGCGCGCCGGGGCAGACGGCGGCCCCGACAGTCAACGTAACGTGTCCGTCCGCGGCCGCGGCCGCGGTCGGGATGGCGCTGGATCTGCTGGCCGAGCAGGCCCCGACCGGCCCGACGATCAGTTCCACCCAGGTGGGCACGGAGTCCATGACCACCTGTAACTACTCCGGCACGTTCAGGACCATGGTCTCTTTCGCGACATTCGGCTCGCCGGCCGACATGGCCGCCGCCGAGGCTGGAGCAGCGGCCATGCAGGGCTCGACTGCGGTGACGGGTCTTGGCGAACAGGCTTACTACGTCCCCGATGCGGGGCTGGACGTCTTTGTCTACCCGCTCTCGCTCATCCAGATCAGCTGCTCGAATAGCGTCAGCGCGGACCAGCTCGAAGCGTTGGCGCGCGCGGTGCTCGGGGGATGACCCGATCGGCTCGCATGCCGACTACGCACGCATAGCGTTCGCGTCGCCGGCCCTCATTCCACCGCGCCCAGTCGGTAAACTCAGGACGATAGGGTGGAACCTGGACCAGGAGGTCAGGGCGGCGACGCCGGCGCAGTTCGTGGCCAAGTGGCAGGGCAAAACGTTGCCGCGGTTAGCACGCGCACGGCCATCGGCACGCGCTGCCTGCTAACGCTCACCGCCGTCCAATTGCCTTTCGCGTTGCCGCAAGCCGGGGCGTCATAGGTACCCTTCATACCGCAGCCAGAGATCCTTCTCGAACGCGCCCTGCCGGTGACGGTCGACTTCCTCTCATCGCCAGCCTGGCGAGTCGAAACACGATGACCTGAGTGTCCGGTGGCCCCGGTCCCGGATCGTGAGCCGAGGCAGCCTCTCGATTGACAGGCTCGGTGGCGGCGTCGAGATTACCCACAGGTCAGCCGGATACCGAGACGGCGTAGCAGATCTCCCTCTGCCCGGACGACCCAAGAGGTCAGTCCCGTGGCCCAGCCTTCCGTGACGACCAATCCGTCACCCGCCGACGATCGCTCAGCCGGGATCCCCGTCTCGCCGGCAGCACGACCGCGCCGTCGGCCGCGCCGCCGCTGGCTAGTGGCACTACTCGGTCTGGTTGTGATCGTTGGTATCGCGTCCGTCGGGCTGGTGCAGTTCCTGTCACCCGCGCCCACGACCACGATCTGGCAGGCCATCACGGCGGGCATCTCCGACGGGGCCGTTCCCAAGCAGACCGCTCTGGAGGCGTTCGCCTATCTGTACGACGTCGCTATCCCCGACGTGACCGTCCCAGCGGGCATCGAGGGCGGCGACGAGCCGACTGACGGCAGCGGCGCCGTGAACTGGGTCCGCGCCGACTGGGATCAGTTGACATCCGCCCAGCAGGCAGTGATCGACCCCTTCCTGGTAGCGGGGCCCAACGACCAGGCGATCCCGATAAGCTCGGTCGCCGCGGCCGGTAGCCCAGTAGCGGCGGCGAGTCCGGCATTCCAGCTGGATGTCGCGCGAAATGTCCGTCCGATCGATGTCGCCGAACTTCCCGACGCGCCTGCAGCCATAACGACTGCGCTGGAGAACGAGTTGCAGGCCGACATCGTCCACATTGGTCCCAGGCTCGGCATGCCCGTGCTGACGGAGGGAAATCCGCTCTTCCCGAACATCGAGTTGATCATGAGCGACAGCAGCGGTGGCAAGACGCTCATGCAAACCACCGCGGTCGAGAACGCACTCCACTACGAGCCGTGTGAAGTGACGGTCTACAAGAACGCCTGGTCGGGCGCGACCAGCGTGACGCCCACTCTCCATGTCTTGATGACCCACGAGGTCGTTCACTGCTATCAGAACGTGGTCTGGGGGAGCGTCGCCACGAGCCTGGCCATTCCGCCCTGGATCGTCGAAGGGACCGCGTTGTACCTCGCGGCCGACGACACCAAGGTACAAGAGCCGATGATCCCGTCGATGTGGGAGAAGGGTTACTTCATCCCCGAGACGGCGCTGACCAACCGCTCATACGACGCCTTCGGGTACTACTCGCTTCTCGCCCACGAGGGGCGCGACCTGTGGAGCCTTATGCTGCCGGCCTGGCAGGCGGCGGCCAAGAGCGCGACGCGCTCGGATGCCTTCATAGCCGTGCTGAATGGGGACGCCGTCGATATCCGCGACAACTGGGCCGAATCGTACGTGCGCAAGACGTCCTGGGGCGACCCCTGGATCGCCTACGGATTCGGTCTGCCTGCAGCGGCTCAGGTAGTCGAGCACATCGCCCAGGCACAACCGGCGCCGGGCTGGACCGGCTCCCTGGCGAGCAGATCGAACACTGTGCTCAACGTGGACTCCACCGCCGGCGAGGTGGTGATCGTCTCGACCGACGGCCTGGCCAGCGTCCACGACGACGCCGGACACATGGACGTGGCATTCCAGAGTCAGCGGTTCTGCACCGTTTCCAGCTGCGTCTGCCCGAAGGGGACGAAGCTGGCGGGACAGGACATGGCATCGGAGCCGATGACCATCTCGTTCGTAGCCGCCTTCAACGCTCCGGAAGGCGGCTCCAAGTACAGCATCGTCTCGGAGACGCTCGCCGAGCTGTGCGGGCAGGCCTCGCCGCCTCCGACGCTCCCGGCGACGCTCCCGGGCAGCCCCTCCCCGGGGCCGTGCACCACCGGCTGCTCCGACTCCAACGGCGACCCCCACATGCTGACCGTCAACAACGTCGCCTACGACTTCCAGGCTGCAGGTGAGTTCACGCTGCTGCGTTCTGCCGACGGCAGCGTCGACATCCAGGCCCGCCAGGAGCCCTTCGGCGATGGAGGCGACGTATCGACCAACACCGCGATCGCCGCGAAGGTGGGCAGTCATCGCGTGGGCGTGTACCTGATGCCCGACTCGAGCCTCCAGGCACATGTTGATGGCCAGGTCGTCGATCTGAGTTCGGGGCCACTGGACCTCGGCGGCGGTGCGAGCATCTCCAACTACAGCGACGCATCCACCAACGGCTTCGAGGTCGTCTTCCCCGACGGCACGAAGATGTGGGCTCTGTCGGTAGCCGAGTGGGGTATCAACGCCGAGATCCTGCCCTCGGCGAGTCTCAAGGCAGACGGCACTGGGCTGCTCGGCCCCGCGGTCGCGGGCGGCCTCGGTGTGCCCGCTCTGCCCGATGGAACGGCATTGCCGTCGCCGACGGACGACCAGCAGGAGTACGACTTCCTGTACGGCCAATTCGCCGACGCCTGGCGTGTCACGGACGCGACCACGCTGTTCGACTACGACCCGGGGAAGTCCACAGCGTCCTACACCATCAAGCCTTACCCGGCCGCCGGCAAAATGATCACCCTGGCGGACCTGACGCCGGCACAGCGCGCCGCCGGGGAGGCCGCATGCCAGGGCATCACCAACCCGGTTCTGCACGACGACTGCGTCCTCGACGTGGGCGTCACCGGCGACGCCGGCTTCGCGGATACGTACGCCTCCGTCCAGGCGTTCGACGAGGCCGGTCTTGCGCCGGTGAGCTTCCCGTCGCCATCGATCTCGTCCGCGACGGCGCCGCCGGCGGTCGTCAGTGGCGCGGTCACGGTGACCAAGGGCACGGCCGTCAGCGGCTACGCGGTCGGCCCTGACGACACCGTCTACATGTCGGTCCAGACAGGCGACAACGCGTATAGCCTGATCTCGTTCGACCCCAAGGCGGGAAAGATCATCGCGCAGGTCTCCGTGCCGGCCGCCACGGAGGTTCACTACGCCGCGGGCTCGCTCTGGCTGCCCGGACTCGAGACGGACTCCAGCCTCAGCAACTGCAGCGTCACTCGCTTCGACCCGGCCACGTTAGCGGAGCAGGCGACGATACCGATCCCGTGCGCCGACGTCCTCGGACCGATCATCGCCAGCGACGGCAGCTCCATCTGGTTCGAGGACAACACCAACTACGACTCCACCACGGGCAAGGGCGCGGTGGCCACCCGCATCGATCCGGTGACCGACAGGCCCGCGAACAGCGTTCCCATGCCATCCTCAGGCGGCTATCTGATCGACTCGCAGGGCGCGATCTTCTACACGGACCCGGACACTAACAACTACTACGTGCTTACCACCGGCTCGACCACCTCGGCCGCCTTCGAGCTCATCGGCAACTTCCCGAATGTGGCTGTGGCATCCGGAGCCGGCCTATGGACCCAGAGTGCCCAGGGGAAGCCGGCCGAATACTTTACTCATGCCGGCAGTCCCGATCAGACGCTGCCGATCCGGGGAACGTTGGTCGGCGGGGACGCGTCGGCAGCGTACGCGGAGGCCGAAGTGACCTCGCCCGGCGGCGGCACGCAGCCGGCTCTACTGCGGTACGGGATCGACGGCTCCGCGGCGACGAGGATCGCATTGCCGCCCAAGGTCGGGGGGACCTCGCAGTCGTACCTCGACGATCTACCTCCCGACGTCACCAGCGACGGTTTCGTCAAGATATGGGCTATCCAACGCGACAGCCCGCGGGCCTCGATCCTGCTGCAGTGGGCGCCGCTGCCCTAGCGCTTTCAGTCTGCGGCCACGTCCCACCGCAGGCGACCGCCCGGCGGCCGGCACCATGCGCGGATCGTGGCGACCGAAGCTGTGTCGCCACGACCAGGTAGATCAGCAGCTTTAGCGGTTCTCGCCATACCCCCTTGGCCCACAGTCGATCGAGGCCAACCAAGGCTCGCTCCAGCGATTCCATATCCAGGTCGTTGAACCAGCGCGAGATCTCGGCCGCCAGGTCGACCAGAACCTCCGACCTTGCCGCGTTGACTCTGCCGACGACATCGGCGACATCCGGAGCACCGTGAACAGGTCATGGCGCCGGTCGAGGTGGACTATTCTGCCGGCAGCGTGGCCGTGCCCGGGCCGCTGCGGGCGGTGCCGCGACGAGGCCGAAGTGACCGGCGTCGCACCCGGAGGATGAGTTGAAGGTTCGTTTCGACCGCATCGCCCTCATCCAGGCAGCCATGCGCGAGCGGGGCTGGATCGCCTTGGTCATCCTCAACCACGACGACTACCGCTATCTATTCGGAACGGACAGAACCCAACCGAGGGCTCTGATCCCGTTCGAGGGGCCACCGGAGCTGATCGCCTTCACCGGCGAGGAGCCCGAGCTTCGGGCCTCCCTGGCCGAGGGGAAGGTGCGGGTGTTCGGCAGCGTTGGCGGCCAGATCCACGACATCGTCGGGCGGCTGCGCGAGATCGCCGCCGCCGCGCCGGCTGAGTGGGCCAGCGGCGGTCGCTCCAAGGTCGGACTGCAGATGTGGTTCGCCACCCCTGCCTTCCTGGTCGACCTGTTCAAGCAGGTGAACCCACAGGTCGAGGTGGTCTCGTCGGACCCGGTCATGGATCCGCTGCGGATGATCAAGGAGACCGACGAACTCGCCCTCATGACCGAAGCCCAGCGTATCGCCGGACTCGGCATGGATCGGGCACGAGAGCTGCTGCGCCCAGGCGTCACCGCCCACGAGATCGCGACCGAAGTCACCTACACGATGATGCGAGCCGGAGCCGAGGGCACGAGCACGCCGATCTACGCCAACTTCGGCGTCGAAACGTGCATGCTCCACGGCCGCCTCAGCCCGGAGCCGCTCCAGCCGGGACAACTGGCCGTGATCGATCTGACGCCGCAGGTGGACGGCTACTGTGCCAACCTGGCTCGGACATTCGTGCTGGGCGAGCCCGATGCCCGCCAGGCCGAGCTGATCGCCACGTACCGCGCGATCGTGGCTGCCGTCCGCGCGGGCATGCGACCGGGGGTCACCACAGCCGATCTCGACGCAATGGCCAAGGGCGTCTGCGTGACCCACGGCCTCGGCGACTATCAGGTGTACGGCATCGGCCATGGCATCGGCCTGCGTTTCGAGGAGCCCCCCGCCTCGACCATCATTCCGCCCCACCGGAGCCTGCCTCTGTCCGAGGGCATGACAGTCACCATCGGGCACCCGATCCTTGCCATCCCCGGGTTCGGCGGCGTCCGCTTCGAAGACGTCTACCGCGTCGGCGCATCCGGATCGGCGATCCTCTTCGACTACCCGATCGAGCCCATCGTCCGAGCTTGACCCAGGGAGTGCACGAGGGGCGGGCGACGAGATGAGGAACAGGAACGACAAGGGCCGCTCAGTGTCGCAGGCGGCCACGATCCTGCTTGTGACGTCGCAGCGCAGTCGGCCTAGTAAGTGCCTGGCCTGAGGCCCGGCCTCGATCGACGCAGGCCCTTCGTTCGCACCGGCAAGCTAGAGGCCGTCTGGGATGGCACAGCCGGATCATCGGCCGATGTCATCTTCGATGTCACTGGCTACTTCACTGCCGGCTCGGGTGGTCTGTCCTACTACCCGATCGCACCGGTTCGGGTTCTCGACTCCTCGGTCAGTCTCGGACTGTCGGGTACCTTCGCGAGCCGGAGCGCGAGACTCTTCACCATCGGCGGTACTGCTGGTGTCCCCTCTGGTGCCGCCGGCATCAGCGGCAACCTGACGGTGCTATCTCCCTCAAGCGCTGGCTGGGCTCTCGTATCACCCGAGATCGTCGCCACTCCGACCACCTCTACCCTCAACGTCGCCTCCGGACACAGTGAGGCCAACGGCTTCGATGTCGCTCTGGGGGCCTCGGGTCATGTCGCTCTCGAGTGGGCCGGCACCACCGGCTCCAGCGCCAACATCGCTCTCGATATCACCGGCTACTGGAAGTAGCGGGCGGACGCTCGCTACTCGGCTCTTTCGACCCTTGCCTCCGGCTAGAGCTAGGTGGCGGTGGTTCGGGTGGCCGATCAGCGCGGGGGGTTACCGGCAAATGCGCCACGAGGCGGCCATCGTGCGGACGTACCTGGCCGGCGGAATAGGCCGGGGTTGCTTGGTTCACTCAACCTTCGTTTTGGCCTTTCCGGCGATCTCTTGGACCTTGTACTCCACGATTCGGCGGATCAGGTCCCGTGGCAATGGCCGGCCGATGGGGAAGCGCGCAGAGCTCTTCCCGTTCTGGTAAGGCTCGAGTTCCGTCTTGAACGCTTCCACCCGGCTCGGCACCGGATAGAGCCCGACGTGCTTCTCGTAACCGGCGAAGAAGACCAGGTGTCGCCCGTTCAGGTCGAACGTCGGGATCGCGTAGCTGATCGTCTCCGTCGCCCCGGGTGCCGATGCCTTGATGATTGCGCGCAGCTCTTCCAGCATCGCCCGAGTCTCGGGACGGAACCCCGCGATGTATTCGTCGATGGAGTTCGCATTCGATCTGGTCGCCATTCTCGACACCTGCCTGGTCCCTGGATCAGCGCGTCCGACCACGCCGGCTCGCTTGTGCATACGCACTGCCCCGATTCGAGCGCAATTCCTGCAGGCTGGCCGGGCGGCCCGCCCTTGGACCGCCCCGCGAGCCGGATGGCCAGGGCGCCCTTCTCTGTTCAGCCACCGTGCGGGCCGCGCACAGCGTCCTGCTCTTGTCCTTGGCGTGACTCGTCGATCGCGCCCCTAGCAGGCGGGCGACGGAAGAGCGCCTTGTCAGATTGAGCACCTCACAATGGCGCTGCCTCTGCCCTACGGCTGGTACAGCTCGGCCGAGGCCGAGTAGTCAGAACCGCCGGAGCCGCCGGCGATGAGGACGCGACCGTCGGACAGCAGCGTGGCGGTTTGAACGTTGCGGGCGGTGCCCATCGACCCAGTCGCGCTAAAGGTGCCGCTCGCGGGCTCGTACAACTCGGCCGAGTCCAGACCGGACCATAGGGAACTGTCGCTCCCCCCTGCGATAAGGACACGGCCATCACGCAGCGCTGTGGCGGAGTGCCAGGCGCGGGCGGTGGTCATCGACCCTGTCCCGCGGAAGGTGCCGGTCTGGCCGTCGTAGAGCTCCGCTGTGGAAAGACTGTTCGAGTGGGCGTCCATGCCTCCAGCGATGAGGACGAGTCCGCTGGCAAGCAGTGTGGCCGAGTGCGAACGGCGAGCGGTCGTCATCGACCCGGTCGGGGTGAATCTGCCGGTCGCGGGGTCATACAGCTCAGCCGAGGCGAACGCCGTAGGGCCGCCCAGTCCGCCGGCGACCAGGACGTGGCCGTCGGGCAGAAGTGTGGCGGTGTGGTGCTCGCGGGCGGTCGTCATGGACCCGGTCGGGGTGAATTTGCCGGTCGCGGGGTCATACAGCTCAGCCGAGGCGAGGGTTGCCGAGCCGTCGTAGCCTCCGGCGATCAGGACGCGGCCGTCGGAGAGAAGCGTCGCGGTGTGGCTGCCGCGCGCGGTGACCATTGAGCCGGTCGGGCTGAACCTGCCGGTCGCAGGGTCGTACAACTCGGCCACGGCGACCGGTATGTCACCGGAGGGGTCGAGGCCTCCAACGATGAGGACCCGGCCGTCGGAGAGGCGGGTCGCTGTGTGGTCGGCGCGACCGTGCGCCATCGAGCCGGTCGGGCTGAACTCGCCGGTCGCCGGGTCGTACAGCTCAGCCGAGGCGAGGCTCGTGTCCGAGTTGCCGTAGCCTCCCGCGACAAGGACGAGTCCATCTTGCAGTAGAGTCGCCGTGTGGTCGCCGCGAGCGTCCGCCATCGAGCCGGTCGGGCTGAACTCGGCAGGCGCCGGCGAGGGCTTCGCGGCGGTCACGGTGGCGTGGGCAACGGCGGTGAGGGTTGGGCTCGACGCTGGAGAGGTCCCGACGCACCCGGCGAAAACAACCGCGGCGAGCAGGCCAGCGAGCCCAACCCGCATCGCGGCAGGGCGCAGGCCGGGGATTATTCTCGCTTGGGCAGGCGCTGCAGCAGGTGCCGGCACGGGGGTCGGGGCGACCAGGGCGGCGAGATTGCCGACACAGTCGGGGCAGTGATTTCTCGCGGACGTGAGCGGATTGTCACAGGAGGTACGAGACTCGCTCGAGTTGTCCATGACTCTCCCTGGTCTCTACCGACGATGCGGAGCGCCCTTTCTCGGGCGCCAATGTACCCGTGCAGCGTCCCTCACCGTCTCGGCCTCCGGTGGCAATCGTACATCCGCAGAATCGGCCCAATCTGCGACTACGGCGTCATCGTGCGGTCCTGAGCTTGGATCGATGGATCCTGGTCGGCACCATGATCACGGCCAACTCGTCCAGCGAGAGCCAGGAGTGGCTGATCGACGGCACCACCGGGAATGCGGTCTACATCGAGGAAGGGCTGATGGTTCGGGGCGCCATGTCGCCGGATACGGGCACCATCGTCGGTTGTCGCTGGGACGGCAAGGCGGACGGGGCGAACCTGGACATGTTCGATCTTGCCTCGGGCCAGAAGTCGGCGATCGGCGCGGGCTACGACGCGGTCTGGCTGGTCTCCTGAGCGCCGGCTAGTCCGGGTACGAGGCCGGCGTGAGTGGCAATCGCCTGGGCTGAGGCGGCGGTGGGCCTCGCGGGCTGCTCGTCGGCAGCCTTCGCTCGACAGCGGGTGGCTATCGTCCGGCTGCGCCGGCCGGCGAAGCGCATCAGGTCACCCTCGTTGCCGTCCGCGGCGAGCCATCGGACCGCGTACGCATGGCGCAACCGATGCGGGTGCACGTCGAGTGACACCAGCCACTGCCGGGTCGGTGAGGCCAGCGATGGGCGGCACACTGTCAAGGGAGCGGCCGCCCCCGAACCCGATACGCCCGACCAGGCCAGGTATGCGGGCGCTGGCAGTCAATGGGCTCGAATTGAAGACGGAGAAGACTGTCTTCTACTCAGTCTCGACTGACTATCAGGCGGTCTGCCCGCGCGGCCATGCCCAGACACCGCCCGAGGACTGGATGGACGCGGTCGACGAGTGGTACTCATCGACCGGGCCCGCGCTAGTCGACTGTCCGACGTGCCAGAGCCCCTATGTCCTCACGGACTGGTCGTTCGAGCCTGGTTTCGCCTTCGGTTACCTCGGGTTCCAGTTCTGGAACTGGCCGCCATTCCTCAGCCGCCGTTTGATCGACGAGGTCGGGCGGCTGCTGGCGCCCCATCGGATTGCCTTCGTGTATTCCAGGCTCTAAGAAAGCGGTCCCTGGCCATTGGATCTCGCCCGTCACGCGCCGGGCCCGACCGCCTCGGCGTAGTACGCGAGTCCTCGCGAATCCGTTGGTGGGTGCACCCTCAAGCCCATGGTGTCTCCTGATCTCGGCGCGACGCGATCTACGCGACTTGGCCCCACACGAACCGCGGCATCTGCCCTGTTGTGTGCGCGGCCGCCGTGGTCCAGGATTGGTCGATGAGGTACCTCCGGTGGGACGAGGAGGAGACGCCCGGGCTGCCGTTCGGGCTGGTCGAGCTGTGGACGGAGATCGACGACAAGGGCACGGTCCGCCGGGAGCTTGGCTTCGACGCCGGAGGGCATATCTGCCATCGGTGCCCCTCCAAGTTCTACCGTTACGGAGCCTACGGGCTCTTCGACCTGGCTCCAGTCGAGATCGCTGGCACGGCGGACGAAGTCGAGCCGACTGAGTTCGAGCGCCGCTGGCGGGAGAACGAGCTAGCGGACTAAGAGCCTGTGTATGAACTCGCCGGACCTCTCGGCTCACCTTTGACCTAGCTCTGGCCGGACGCGATATCCTGCGATACAGCCATCTTTGCCGGCAGAACCTAGGCGTCACTTGCAGCGTCGAGGAGCCATGAGACGGATCCTGACAGTCGCAGTCGCGATCTTTCTGTTGGCCGCGTGGACACTCCTCCTCCCGGTGGTTGCGCCGCGGAGCAACAAGCTGCCCTCGCGGCTGTCTCGGGACTTGGCTACACCGTGGCGAGGATCGAGATCATTCAGGCGGGCTGGTCGTGCTGGCCGTTCAACCAACCCTCGCCGTTCAACAACCGGGCTCTTGCCCCTCCATCCTGGGCGAACCAGTTGCTTACGTTCTCGACCTTGTAGAGCGGCGCAATCGGAGTGCAGCCGCTCGCACCATTGGGCGGCTTCTTGATGTCGAGCTTGAGGTCGTGGTGTGCGGCGAGGGAGGTTGTCCCGAGTTCCGTGGAATTTGAGTTGAGGGGAGGGTCCTCCAGCCCGGAGCGTGAGCTGTCACGCTACGGGAGACCCGGAAAGTCGAACTGGAGGAACCCATGCCATCGTCCCACGTCCGGCCCCGCCCTGAGAAGCGATGCCGCCGACCTCGCCGTCTCGTTCACCAGCTTCCTGCTGAGCTGACAGGGCGGCTCGAGGGCCATCTCGCCACGTTCGCGAGCCATCTGCGCGAGGGCCTGCTGGCCGCTTCGACCGCGGTCGGCCTCGAGGTCCTCGACGAGCTGATGGCGGCTGAGGTTGACGGCCTGGCCGGCCCACGCGGCCGCCACCGAGCGGATCGAGTTGCCTATCGCCATGGCAGTGAAGCCGGAACCGTGACCCTGGGCGGCCGCCGACTCCGCGTCGAGCGGCCACGTGTGCGAAGTGCCGATGGAGCAGCCGAGCTGCCGCTCGCGACCTACGAGGCCGCGAGAGCCAGCGATCTGCTCGCCGACGGGATCGTCGCCCGGATGCTCGCGGGGCTCTCGACTCGCGACTATCCGGTTGGCCTCGAGCCTGTTGGCGAGGCCATCGAGGAGGCCGCCGTCTCGACCAGCCACGCCGCCGTCAGCCGCCGCTTCCTCGCCGCCACGGCAGAGCGCCTGGCTGAGCTGCTCGGGCGCAGACTCGACGACCGCCGCTACCTCGTGCTCATGCTCGATGGCTTTCGCCTGGGCGATCACCTGCTCGTAGGCGCGCTCGGGATCGACGCCGCCGGCCACAAGGTGCCCCTCGGCGTGGTCGAGGGCACGACCGAGAACAGCGCGGTGGTCAACGCGCTCCTGGCGGACTTGCGCGATCGCGGTCTGGACACAAGCGCAGGCGTCCTCTTCGTCGTCGACGGCGGCTCCGCCATCGGTTCGGCCATCCGCACCTTCTTGGGCAAAGGCGTGGCGATCCATCGCTGCCATCGCCACAAAGAGCGCAACGTTCTAGAGCACCTGCCCGAGATCGAACGACCGCTCGCCCAGCGCCGGCTTCGGGCCGCCTGGGCCGAGCGAGATCCGGACAGGGCGAAGGCGGCCCTCCACTCCCTGGCCCGCAGTCTGGCCCACAGCCGTCCGGGAGCCGCCGCGTCGCTGCGCGAGGGGCTCGACGACACGCTCACCCTGACGCGTCTGGGCATCAGCGGCTCGCTCTGGAGGACGCTCGAGTCGACCAACCCGATGGAATCGATGATCGAGATCGTCAAGACGCACGCCCGCCGGGTGAAGAACTGGGAGTCGGGCGAGATGGCGCTGCGCTGGGCCGCCGCTGGGATGCTCGCCGCAGAGGCTCAGTTCCGCCGAGTCTGCGGCTATCGGGAGCTGCCCATTCTTGCCGCTGCGCTAAAGCGCGAGCTCCACATCGAAAGCGAGGCGAGCGCTACCAACCAACCGATATGATCAGCAACCTGGAGACCCGACCCTCACTGAAATTCCACGACGAGCGGGACATCCTCCGGCGAGGTGGTTCAGACCCTGATAGCCGCGGTCGGCGACAATCGCCGCGCCCGATGGCGTTCCTGATCTCGGCGAGACAAAGGTCGGACGGGACGGTGAACCCGCCGGGGTCGCATGGTCGAGCCGGGATTCAGACCGGGTCTGGCCGGTGAGCTAGCCGGGATCGCGCTTGGAGGATCGGCTACGCACTCCCTTCAGGCCGGTCATCACCTAGGCGGAAGCGGCGCTGGTACGCCCGGGACCCCGGGTGCATAGTGCCACATGCCGGGAGAGCGCCCCGCGTGGCGGGCGATCTCGGTGGAACAGCATCGCCCAGAAAGGGGGGTCTCCATGAACGTCCTACACCTGAACCTCGGGGGGCGGTTCGACGCCTTCTTGGGTCGGATCTTCGGTACCACCAGGGTGGAGAAGGCTGAACGAGCCTGGAAGAACTCGCTCTGGCTGGTCATCGTGTTGGGAGCGGTTCCGCTGGTCTGGTACGCGCAATCGCAGCCAGCTCCCTGGACGGTCCTCGCGGGCGGATTCTTCGTCGCCGGAGCGTCGGCCGTGGTCGGTGCTTTGGGCGGAATGATCTTCGGGTTGCCCCGCCCGGGAACGCCCACTCCTGGCGCCAAGCCCTCAAGTGACGCCGCCACTGCGCCGAAGGCGGCCAATCAGCCGGGGATCACTCCCAACACGAACATGATCGAGATCTCTGATTGGCTGACCAAGATCATCGTCGGCCTGGGCCTGACTCAACTCGCAGCGCTCCCCGGCGATTTCCAGAGGCTGGTGGATTGGGCTCGTGGCGCGCTCGGCAACGCGTCCGGGTCGGACACGATTGTCGGGCTGCTCATCCTGATCTACGCCGTGACAGGCTTCATACTGACGTACCTGTTCACTCGGACGGATCTTGAGGCGGCAATCGCCGCAGCCGACGCTTCCCCAGGCGCACAGCTCGACCTACTCTCCCAGTTGTCGGAGCTTCACCGGAAGCAGGCCCTCACGGACGATGAGTTCCGCCAGCTGAAGACCAAGAATTCTCGCGAACGTCAGTGCGTAGATCTGATCGCGTCTGACCCAGCTCGGACGGCTTCGAATACGGGCCGAGATGAGTCGAAGTGCGCGTCTTGCGTCTCCGCACCACACCGCGCATGCTGACTCTGAACGGGCTCGCGCTCAGTTGTAGTGGCGAGCCCTCGTGAATCCGTATTCCAGCCCCTCGTCCTCCGGTCGTCGCCTTTGCTTCGGGCCCACTCGCCGTCTCCTCCTGCCCGAGCGGCAGAAGCGGAGTCCGACCTGCAAACCGAACACGCCGGACCGTTGGTGCGAGGATGACGGCCAATTCCACCACACTGCGGCTTGATCGTGGCGACTGACGGCTAGAATGCTCGTGCTCCCGAGGCCCTGGAGCGTTCGGCGATCCGAGCGCGACCACGACATCGAGCGATCGACAAGAGGTGCCAGCGTGCAGGCAATACCCGACGAACTCGCTTACCTGCTGTCCACGAATGTGCCCGCTCACGTGACCCTAACCGAGGCGGATGGTTCCCTCGTCACGCACGTCATGTGGGTGGACTACGACGGCGAGCACATCCTGACGAGCTCGCCGACCGAGTCGTACAAGAGCCAGGCGCTGCGGCGGCGCCCGAACGTCGCCATCTCCGTGGTTGACCCGGCGGACTCCTGGCGCCGTCTTTCGATCAGCGGACGGGTCACCGAATTCCGCCCGGACGAGGGGCTCGAGTTCATCAACGAGCTCTCACGGCGGTACGTCGGAACGCCGTACCCGCGAACAGCGCCGCGCGAGATCTTCGTGATCACGCCCGACAAGGTGCGTCCGTTTATGGGACGACGCTGACCAGCCGCGCCTTTCGGAATACGCTGACGGCACCACGCCGGGAGATTCAATAGATGCGCTACGTAGAGGTCGGCGGTCTGCGACTCTCTGTCATCGGGCTCGGGACCTGGCAGTTCGGGTCGCGCGAGTGGGCGTATGGGCCAACCTACGCCAGAGACACCGCTCCCGCCATCGTGCGACGGGCGATCGAGCTCGGGGTCACGCTCATCGATACCGCTGAGGCCTACGGCTTCGGGCGCTCGGAACGCATCGTGGGCGAGGCAATCAGCGGCCGGCGGGATGGGCTCGTCATCGCCACGAAACTCGTGCCGGCACTTCCACTCGCGTCGGTCGTCGACTGGCAGGTGAGGGGAAGTCTGCGACGCCTCGGCCTGGAGTCGATTGACCTGTACCAGGCCCACTTCCCGAACCCGTTCGTCTCGCCCCGATCGACCATGGCCCCGATGCGGACCTTGCTGGACCAAGGGCTCGTGCACTACGTGGGCGTCAGCAACTACTCGTTGGGGCGCTGGCGCGCCGCCGAGCGCGGCCTGGGCCATCCCGTCCTGACCAACCAGGTCCGCTTCAGCCTGGCCACGCCGCTGCCGCATTGGGAACTCGTACCGTATGCCCGTGAGACCGGGCGCGTTGTCATTGCCTACAGCCCCCTTGGGCAAGGTCTCTTGGGCGGTGGCCACAGCTCGGTCGGCCCCGCGCCGACCGATGTGCGCCGACGCAGTCGGCTGTTTCGGCCGCGGTCGCTGGTCCTGGCTGAGTCGCTTCTGGTCGCGCTTCAGGAAACCGCCGCTGCCCATGGCGCTACACGCGCTCAGGTGGCCCTGGCCTGGCTGATCGGGCACGGCAACGTCGTCGCCATCCCAGGCGCACGCACGGTGGCCCAGCTCGAGGAGAACGTCGCAGCAGCCGAGCTCGAACTCAGCGACGCGGAGATGGAGCGGCTCACCGCCGAGGCCGCGAGCTTCGAGCTGGCCCTGCGGCACTAGCGTCTCAGCAAACCGACGGGCTGCGATGGCAGCCCGTCGGTCATGTCAGCTCGCGGCGGTTGGCTCCGCCGATCTCGGAGAGACCTAGCGGCGGATGGTCCGTCGCTGGGTTTCGACTGCCATCAGGCCCAGCCCTCCGAAGACGAAGCAGATCAGGAGAGCCAGCGTCGGAGTCGAGTTGTTGCCAGGGTCGCCGCCGCCCGTGCTCGTGGGCGGCGGCGTCGTCGAATGTCCGGGTGTGGCTGTCTCACCCTGGAATGAGTCGAACGGTGTCGGAGTCACGATCGGGGTGGCCGTGGCGCCCTGGAAGGACTCGAACGGGGTCCCCGTCGGGCCGTCGGTCGGCGGAGTCGTCGGCGGAGTCGTCGGCGGCGTCGTCGGCGGCGTCGTGGGCGGAGTCGTGGGCGGAGTCGTGGGCGTCGTCGTCGGCGGAGTCGTCGGCGGAGTCGTCGGCGGAGTCGTCGGCGGCGTCGTCGGCGGCGTCGTGGGCGGAGTCGTGGGCGGAGTCGTGGGCGTCGTCGTCGGCGGCGTCGTGGGCGTCGTCGTCGGCGGAGTCGTCGGCGGAGTCGTCGGCGGCGTCGTGGGCGGCGTCGTGGGCGGAGTCGTGGGCGGAGTCGTCGGCGGCGTCGTGGGCGGAGTCGTGGGCGGCGGGGTGTCCTGGCTGACGACCACGTTGTAGGCGATGCAGTAGATGTGCTGATCGGCTGTGCCCAGGTCGCGGATGTTCTCGAGGTTGTCGCCATTGTTGATGTCCGTGTAGCACCGCAGCGCGCCGAACTGTGCCACGCTGGGCTGCTCGATCTCGACGACCCAGAGTCCGGTCGGAGATCCGCCGGTCTGGGCCAGGGAGACCTCAGACGCATCGAGCACGATGCTGACGGAGCCGGTACCCGCGCCGTCTGCGCCGGTGGTCAGAGGCGACCCGACCGGGGTTGAGAGGACGCCTTCGTTGAAGGCACCGTACAGCTGGAACTGCCAGCCGTCAGCGCGAGTGCAGGTCGTCGGGATGTCTGTCGCTGGATTCACCAGGGCGGTCTGATAGCTGGTGTCCAGCTCGCTGCCGTGGCCGCCGGTCTGATCGTAGGTTGTCGGGTTCTGGTTCGCGGGCACGACCGAGTAGCTCGGGCACAGCACTTTGATGAGGGTCAACGTGACCGTCTGCTGTGGCGGCGCCGTTGGGGCCGCGGTCGGCGGCGCAGTCGTCTGGTCCGTCGGAGGAGCGGTCGGTGGGAGGGACGGCGCCGAGCAATCCCCGCCACTCCATGTCGCCGAGCTCTGGCTGCTGTGGTCTGATGTCCAGCGGACGTAGAGCGTCGTCACCGAGGCCGGCGTCGTGAGCGGGTTGGCTCCAGCGGACATAGTGACGGAGGTGGCTCCTGAGAAGCCGGCGTTGTCCGCCCACTCGATGTCGTTGGTCCCGAAGTCGGACGACGGGCCCGTGAGGGTTATCGTCCAGTTGTGGACGGTCTGATCGCTCGAGCAGACCGAGGCGATGCTCGGTACCGACCAGGCGAGCACCAGGCCCATGGTCGCGGGTATCAGAAGGGCGAACAACCCGAGGGCTGCCACCAGCGAGAGAACACGATGCGGCTTCACATATCCTCCGGGCGTTGCCAATTGCGATTGCCTTCCTGGCCTGCGGAGACCGGTCCCTCACCGCAACCGGCCCGTTCTCAGCGGTTGGACCCTACACGATCAGTGAGTAAAGCAGTGTGAGTTTCGGGAGACGGTTTCCGCGTACTGGCGGGTGCAACGGGGCAAGCCGTAGCGCCGGGGGCGACTCGCACGGTGAGATGCGCGAGTCCGAGATGACACGCGCCGTGGCGCGACGCGCGGCTCCGACGCGCCCGGTGTAACGAGCCCTGGGCGCGAGGCGCGGTCAACGACGAGCGCGCAGCCGGTCAGGAGCCGATCGGGGCAACTCCCTCGCAGCGCATGGCCGAGTCCGTGGCACGCCGCCCCGGCCTGCCCGTGCTGCTCGGCTCGAGTGCGCCGGTCGACCGGACGGCTTCGCTTCCGTGCATGCCCACCGAAGTACCCCTGTCGGCAGGCAGCGTGACGCCCGACAATGAGTGGACTATCCAGGCTCTGGCAGCCAGAGGTGGCGAAATGGATGGCTCGCAGGCGGCTGACGGCATTCGGCAGACGGTCGCCGCGCGATGCCGGAGCGTCTCGCGATGGGGCACTAGGGCGACCGGCGGTATCGCCGTGGCGGCCATGCTCGTCTTCGCGGCGATCGGCTGCGGCTCGGGCACGAACAACGCCGCGAGCGATCTGTCGAGCGCCTCCGGCCCAGGCACGCAGTTGGGTGTCACGGCGACCACGCCTACGAACGCGATCGGCCTGTTCTCGCCCGCTTCGGCGTCTCCGACCGCTTCTAGCGCCGACGCCGACGACGAAGGCTCGAGCAGCGCAGGCGCCTCGTTTGCGCCCAACGCCACGGGCGTTCTGGCGCCTGAGAGCGGCGCCGGGACGATCGCGCAGCTACCGGGCGAACCCAACCCGGCGCTGACTCCCGGCGCGCTCAACCCGGCCGTCACCCAGGCCACGATCGGCTCGACCATCTGCGTCTCGGGCTGGACCGCCACGATCAGACCCCCGGAGTCCTTCACCGACGCTCTCAAGGTCAAACAGATCGGTCAGTACGGCTACAGCGACACCGCTACGGCCGACTACGAGGAAGACCACCTCATCTCGCTCGAACTCGGCGGCGCACCCGCGGACGCGCGCAACCTGTGGCCCGAGCCGTATACGGACTCGCTCCCCGACGGTCGACCTACCGGAGCGCGCACCAAGGACACATTCGAGACGAAGCTCAAGGACGAGGTCTGCGCGGGCACCATCACGCTCGCTCAGGCGCAGGCGGACATCGGTGATCACTGGGTCCACGCCTACTACGGCATCGCGCTGGCCGCGTCGTCCCCGACGGCGGCTCCCACTCCGACGCCGGCAGCAACACCTACTCCCATCACGCCGGCTGTCACCCCGAAGCCTGCCACGCTCTCGGTTCAAATCACGAGCCTGCCTGCGTCGATCAAACACGGCGCCAACGCGACGATGGAAGCCAGGACTTCGGCCGGCGCCACTTGCAGCGCCAGCGTCCGGTACTTCTCCGGAACCGTGTCCACGGCAGCCGGACTGAAGACGAAGCCCGTGGCCGATTCATCGGGCCTTGTTTCATGGACCTGGAAGGTCGGCTCGAGTACAAAGCCCGGCACTTCCACCGCCACGGTTACGTGCTCGCTGGCCGGCCACTCTGCCAGCAAGAGCAAGACGTTCAAGGTCACGTGACGCAACAGGACGCGCCACGAGCCAGGCGGACGCCGCTTCCCCGCACGCCGCGGGCGGTGATCGCCGGAGCTGCCGCTACTTCAGGTCCGTCGGCGGGTCCGTAGGCAGCAACACGGCAGGCCGCGGCGCCTGGTTGAAGTTGAAGTCGGCCACTAGATTCCCGAGCGCCGAGGCGTTCTCCCGAACGTCGGGGCGCGAGTCCGGCCTGCCGTCGGTGGCCGGGTCAATTCGCTGGCCACCCAGGAAGTCGTCCTCGATGAACTTGAGGTAGGCGTCGAAGCTCAGGGTCTGGTGGTCGATGTATCCGCGGCGGGCGTAGGGGCTGATCACGAGGGCGGGCACGCGCAGGCCATAGCCGTTCCCGTCGACCGTCGGCGGCACGACGTTGTCGTAGAAGCCGCCCCAGTCGTCCCAGGCCAGGAAGATCGCGGTGCTCGACCAATCGGGGCCCGTCATGACGGCATCGATCAGGCTCGTGACGTACGACTGACCGGCTGAAACTGGGGCAGGCGGATGCTCGCTGACGGAGCCGTCGGGCGTGACCCAGCTGACAGCCGGTAGCGTGCCGTTCTCGGCGGCTGTGAAGAAGTCGTCGATTGGCTGAACGTTCCCGAGCTGGCCGTCGGCGCTCACATCCTCGAAGCCCGGCAGCGGGTTCCAGATGCTCGCCACGTCCGCGTTCTGCTGTCCTGGCGTGCAGGTCATCTCGTCGTCGGCGCAGTCGGGAGCCTTCCCGGGGCGCAGGTAGTAGGCCCAACTGACGTTCTTCTTGTAGAGCAGGTAGGTCAGGTCTGTCCAGGCGTAGGGCTTCGGGTTGGCCGCGGTCGGAAGGTCGGGCTCCTTGATGTCGCTGATGCAGGTCATAGGGTCGGATGGATTGCGGCATATGGCCGACCAACCGGAAACCATGGACAGGTGGGCCGGCAAGCTCCACGAGGCGTCGGGCTCGAACATGTGGTCGGCGAGCACGAAATCGCCCGCCCAGGTCCAGTAGTTGGGGATCTCCCGCTTGTCCATGTAAGCCATGACGTCAGGCGCGCCGGCGCCGCAGGCTGCGGTCAAGGTGATGGCGCAGCCGGTCCTGGCGTGCTCTTGCTGGTCGACGAACCCGTTCATTTCCCCTTTGGCGATGTCGGCTTTGGCGCTGGCTGAGCCGTGTGGGCCGCCGACTTCCGAGTCGGCGTTGGTGTGATAGGGGCGGACGCAGCCACCATTCGCCGGGTCGGGCACGCACACGCTCGGGGTCCCGTTGGACATCGGGATGCCATCGACTCCGGGGTACGTGCCGAAGTAGGTGTCGAAGGAGCGGTTCTCCTGCATGATCACGATGACGTGCTTGATGAGGTGGATGTCGCCCTTGGCGCTCCCTTGCACGAGCGGCGACGGGCTGCCGGCAGGACTGACGGCTGGCGATCCGGCTGGCGATCCGGCTGACGACGCGACGCTGGGGGCCACCGACACGCCCGGGCCTGAGCCGCACCCGGCTACCAGGACGGCGACTCCGATCGCCAGAAACGGCATGGGGCGGGGGCGGCTTCGCATAACGACGGCCTCCCTGTGTCGATCATTTGGCGGCGGCGCTTGACAGGTAACCAAGCCAACAAGATACCCGACTCGAAAAGGCGTCAAACGCGGCCCTGCCCAGGCCCGCCGCCACGTAGCCGGAGGCCCCGGCGCGGGCCGGGGCCTCGGAGCGTCTGCGAGGGTCGAAAGAGGCGAGGAGCCGGACGCTACTTCCAGTAGCCGGTGATATCGAGAGCGATGTTGGCGCTGGAGCCGGTGGTGCCGGCCCACTCGAGAGCGACGTGACCCGATGTGCCCAGAGCGACATCGAAGCCGTTGGCTTCACTGTGTCCGGAGGCGACGTTGAGGGTAGAGGTGGTCGGCGTGGCGACGATCTCGGGTGATACCAGGGCCCAGCCCGCCGATGAGGGAGATAGCAGAGTCAGGTTGCCGCTGATGCCGGCGGCGCCAGTTGGGACACCGGCCGTACCGCCGATGGTGAAGAGTCTCGCGCTCCGGCTCGCGAAGGTACCCGACAGTCCGAGACTGACCGAGGAGTCGAGAACCCGGACCGGTGTGATCGGGTAGTAGGACAGACCACCCGAGCCGGCAGTGAAGTAGCCAGTGACATCGAAGATGACATCGGCCGATGATCCGGCCGTGCCATCCCAGACGGCCTCTAGCTTGCCGCCCTTGAGGGCCACGGTGACCCCGTTGGCGACGGTCGAGCCGGCGGCGACATTGAGAGTCGAGGTCGAGGGTACGGCGGCGATCGTGGGACCGAGAGAGACATAGCCGATAGAGCTGGCATCGGTCACGGTCAGGTTGCCGGTGACAGCGGTGGCAGCCGACGGTACCAGGGCGGACGTCCAGCCCAGGGCCTTGACGCCTGCGATCGCGAAGGTCCGGACACTCTTGTTGGCGAACTTACCCGCTAGCCCGATGTTGGTGTGACCGCTGCCGGTCGGTCTGGTATCGAGGATCCGGCCCGGGGCGAGGACGTGATAGGTGGCACCGCTCGTATCGGGGGTGAAGAAGCCTGTGACATCGAAGATGAGATCGATCGTGGCTCCGGCTGTAGCCGAGCGATAGACCGCCGAGAGCTTGCCCCCGGCTCCTAGCCCCATAGTCACGTTGTTGGCCCGGATGTCGCCCTTGACGAAGTCGATCGTGGTAGTGGCACCGCTGGCGGTCATGGTCGGTCCCAGGGCCACTACTCCGGGGGCGGTCTCGTTCACGATGGTGAGATTGCCCGTGACCGCGGTGGCATTGGTCGGTACGGCCGCGCTGGTGGCCCCTACGCCGATGACACCGGCCACCGCGAAGGTTCGGACCGTGCCCGCTGTGAACTTACCGGATAGTCCGATGTTGGTGTGACCCGAGCCTGTGGGTCGGGAGTCCAGCACCCGCGCCGGGCTAGTGGCGTGGTACGTGGAGGCGGGCGGAGCGACCACGACGCTCTGGGACCCGGTGATCGAGCTGGTCGTCGTGTCCGTCGCGGTCACCGATTGCGTGCCGGCGGTCCAAAGGGTCACGCCAAAGGTGCCGACCCCCGATGTGAGCTTGGCGTTGGCCGCCAGGGTCGCGGCGCCATCGCTGCTCGTGATGTGGACCGTGCCGGCGTAGCCGGTGGCGGTGTTGCCGTAGGCATCGAGAGCCTTGACGGTCACGCTGTGCGCGACACCGACAGTCGTCGGGCTCGGGTAGCCCGAGACGGACAGGTGCGTCGCCGCGCCCGGATTGACCACGATCCCGCTCTGGGACCCCGTGATCGAGCTAGTGGCCGTGTCGGTCGCGGTTACCGACTGGGTGCCCGCGGTCTTGAGGGCGACGGAGAACGCATGGACGCCTGCGTCGGACGCGGTGAAGGTGTAGGCCGCCGGCAGGACGGCGGCGGCATCGGTGGAGGATAAGTGGACGGTGCCGGTGTAGCCGATCGCGGTGGCACCAAACGGGTCCTTCGCGGTGACGGTGACGTTGTGAGCAACGCCGGCAGTCGTCGGGCTCGGGAACCCGGAGACCACGAGCTTGACCGCCGGGACGGTCGACTGGCCGTCGCCATTCTCTCCCCAGCATACGACGGTGCCGTCGGTCCGAACAGCGCAGGTGTGGTTCTCGCTCGCGCTCACCGAAGTGAAGGTCCCCGACGGCGGGCTCGATTGGTTGTAGCTGTTGTCGCCCCAGCAGGATAGGGTGCCGTCGGTGGCGATGGCGCAGTGGTGGAGATAGCCCGAGGACAGGGCCACGTACTTGCCCGCCGGAGGTGTGGTGTTGTAGCCGGTGTTGCTGCCCCAGCAGGCGATCGTGCCGTCGGTCTTGATGGCGCAGGCGCTGAAGAAGCCCGCTGCCACCGCGATGTACTTGCCCGCCGGAGGCACGGTCTGGCTGTAGCTGCTCTCGCCCCAGCAGGCGAGTGTGCCATCGGTCTTGATGGCGCAGTTGAAGAAGCCACCGGCGCTCACCTCGGTGTAGGTCCCGGTGGGTGGGCTGGATTCGCCATAGGTCTGGTCGCCCCAGCAGACGAGGGTGCCGTTGTCCTGTAGCGCGCAGGTGTCGAGTGCACCCGCTGACACGTCCACGAAGGTCCCGGCCGGTGGATCTGATTGACTACTGCTGTCCTCTCCCCAGCAGGCAATCGAACCGCCGGTCCTGATGGCGCAGGTGTGGCTGCCGCCGGCGCTCACCGCGGTGAAGGTCCCGGTCGGCGGGCTAGCCTGGCCGTACTCGTTGTCACCCCAGCAGGCCAGGGTGCCGTCGGTTGTGATGGCGCAGGTGTGGTAGTAGCCCGCGTCCACGGTCGGAAGATGGGCGCCGCCGAACAGGCCCGACGGTGGGCTGGCCTGCTCGTCGCCGTTGAAGCCCCAGCAGGTCAAGTTGCCGTCGGTCCTGATGGCGCAGGTGTGGTAGGCGCCGGCGCTCACCGCGACGAAGGTCCCTGATGGCGGACTGGCCTGACCGTAGGTGTTGACCCCCCAGCAGGCCAGGGTGCCGTCAGTCCTGATGGCGCAGGTGTGGTAATCGCCGGCGTCGAGCGCGGTGAAGGTCCCGGACGGCGGAGTGGCCTCGCCTTCGGCGTTGTCACCCCAGCAGGCCAGTGCGCCGTCGGTCCTGATGGCGCAGGTGTGGTAGTAGCCACCGCTGACCGCGATGAAGGTGCCGGTCGGTGGACTGGACTGGCCGTCGGCGTTGTCACCCCAGCAGGCCAGAGTGCCGTCGGTCCTGATGGCGCAGGTGTGGCGATAGCCGGCGCTGACCGCGGTGAAGGTCCCGGACGGCGTGGGCGACTCGCCCCAGGAGTTGTCCCCCCAGCAGGCCAGCGTGCCGTTCGTCCTGATGGCGCAGGTGTGCCAGTAGCCGGCGCTCACAGCGATGAAGGTGCCGGTCGGCGGGGTGGCCTGGCCGTACTCGTTCCAGCCCCAGCAGGCCAGCGTGCCGTCGGTCTTGATGGCGCAGGTGTGGTAGTCGCCGGCGCTCACAGCGATGAAGGTGCCAGTCGGCGGGCTGGCCTGGCCGTCGTCGTTGTCGCCCCAGCAAGCCAGCGTGCCGTCGGTCTTGATGGCGCAGGTGTGGAGGGCACCGGCGGAGAGGGCCGCTCCGCTGGATGTGGCAACCGAGGTCTCGGACTGGCCCAGGGTTATGCCGTGCGCAGCCTGGGCGGCAGGCACAAGTGGCGGCGTCAGCCCGACTCCGAGCAGACCAAGGACCAGGGCCAGGGCGGTCCCGCCCATGGCTGCGGCTCTGCGTGCCCGACGATCCCCAGACGAGAGCAGCTTCACCCGACCCGCTCCTTTCCGTTGAGGCGGCGTTCGCATCCCCCAGTGCGAGATCGGGCTGACGGGCCCCATCGTTGTCCGGAAGCTGCGACACGATCGTCATGTTCGGTCGGCGGGCCATTCCTCCAGGCCGGGCCGTGCCGGACAACGCGGATACTACCCCCGAAGGTAGGCAATGGCCATGGTCGGGGTCTCGCCACCCGTGCGGCTGGCCCGGGCGCGCCCGAAGCCCCGAGCTTCGGCTGACGCGGGCGGCACTCATTAGTCGATACTGGCGTGGCCGATGCCCAGCTCCCACGAAGTCCACGGTAAGAACGAGGGCTTGCCGCGCCGTGAGCCTGTGGCCGAGGACGCCTTCGGCGCCGCGCAAGAGGTGAGCCGCGCGCTCACAAACGCTCTCGGCGAGGAACCCGCTGCCGTCTACCTCCACGGCTCCGCCGTCCTGGGCGGCTTTCGCTGGGATCGCAGCGACCTCGACATGCTCGCACTGAGCCGCGCGTCGCTGTCCGACGGCCAGCTCCGTGAGGCCGTTCGCGCGCTCGACACCCTGACGTACCCGTCGAACGGCCTCGAGCTGAGCCTCCTGACTGCCCGGGAGGGATCGGAGCCCGAGTTTCCGGCACTGCGGTTTCAGCTCCACAAGACGACCGATGGGCGCGATCGAGCCGGCAAGGCGATCGATGACCGGGCGAGCCGGGGCGACCCCGACCTCGTCCTCCATCTGGCGGTTTGTCGTGCGAGCGGACTGACCATCCCCGGGCCGCCGCCGCGCTCGATGTTGGCCGCGGTTCCGGAGCCGACCATGCTGTCGGCGATGCTCGACGAGATCCGCTGGGCCCGCGAGCACGCTCCGCTGGAATACCTGGTTCTGACGGCCGCTCGGGTATGGCTCTTCGCAAAGACGCATCGGATCTCGTTGAAGATCGAGGCCGGCGAGTGGGCCGCGCGACGTTACGCGGAGCCGGCCATCATCGAGCGGGCGCTCGCCCTGCAGCGCGGGTCGGAGGCCGAGATCGAGCGAGATGCAGCGGTTCGCCTGGCAGACGAGGTCGAACGTCTGAACGCGCCCGCGTCGCCGGCCTGATCCGGCGTCGAGCGCTGGCACTCGCGAATCCGTTCGTGGGCGCTCCGTCAGACCCGTGCGGCACCCGATCGCCCAGCCGCGACGCGCCTTCGGCCGGTCAGCTGTTCCCAGCCTTCGGTTTCCGCAGAGTCCAGGGCAAGAAGTCGATCGCCAGGCCCACACAGAACGCGCCGACGGCGGTGCCGATCGCCGCCAGACCGTAGGCGCTGGCGGGGCGCAGCGGCGCGAGCGCGATCGCGGCGAAGACGCCGACGGCGCCGCCGCAGTAAGCCAGCATGCCGATGGCTTGGACCAATCGATGGCGCCGCGACCAGTCGCCGCGCCAGTCATCGACGCGGACGCCGGCGCTTGCGAGGGCCTCGACGAGGCGCGAGGCCTGCCAGGGCGGCACGTCGATCGCGTAGCCGCCCGGCCAGATGCGCCAGCGCGACCAGGCGACGTGGACGCACTCGACCCGCGGGCCCAGCTCGATGACCGCTGAGGGCACGCTGCCCGGCCGGCAGAACCATCGTCGCCGGCTCAGCTCGCGGCCATCGACGCTCCACTCCGTCAGCGAGAGCGTGTTGGAGAGCCAGCCCACGAGCCACAGGAGCGGGTAGTAGGCCAGTATCCAGGCCGACCACCCGTACCCGATGGCGAAAGCAAGCTCGCCGAGGCAACCCACGGCGACGTACCAGCCCACTCGTATCAGGATCGCTCGCCCGGTGCGCTCATTGAATTTGGCGGGGAATGCGGCGGGCTGGTCCTTCCCGTCCGCGATGTCTGCCGAGCCGATCATGTGTCCCTCCTGCTCACGTGCCGGTCAGGCGTCCCGCGTCGATGGCTTCCTCATTCGCCAGGGCAGGAAGTCGATCGCCCAGCCAAGCATCATGAAGCCCCAGAACAGGCAGTACGCCTCGAAACCGACGGCCCGCAGCGGTCCCTGAGCGACCGTTACGAGCAGACCCGCACCGCCGATCAATGTCATCGGCACGGCCAGCCTGTCCAGTGTCCGATGCCGGCTCGCCCAGTCGCCGCGCCAGTCGATGACGCAAACGCCGGCGCGCTCCATCGTGCTGATGAGGAACGCGGCTTGCCCTCGGGTGACGTAGATCGCGGGTCCGTGCGGCCTGATGCGCCAGCCGGACCTGGTCTCGTGGACGATCTCGAACTGCGGGCCGAGCTCCAGCACGGCGGCCGGCTCGCTGCCGGGCCGGGAGAGCCAGCCGCGGCGGCGCAGCTCCCGGCCTGCGATGGTCCATTCCGTGGCCGATCCCAGGAGGACGAGCCACACTGCGACGATGACGAGGATCGGGATCAGCAGCATCACCGGGTCGACCCAATCGAACCCCTGGACGATCAACGATCGAGCGCCGACGAATTCCAGGACGCCGGCCGCGACTGCACCGAGCCCGATCCACGCCAGGACACCGCGCCGCGTGCGCCCGCCCAGTCTCACCGGCTGATCTGCGGCGCCGCCCGAGTCGATCACGTCTCCTCCCGCTCGTCTTGCCTGCCGGCCCAGGCTAGCATCCGCCGGCGCGCGACACCCCTGGACGAGTTATGTAGAACACCGGTCCAACCGCCAGGGCGTTTCGCCGGGGCCCGCCGAAGGGGGCTGGCTCTTGCGGCGGCACTTCACGCCAGGGGCCCGACCTCCGCCTCCACCGCCTCGAGGATCTCGCCGGACTTCACGAGCTCCTTCATCCGGTTGTGGTCGGGGTAGAGCGGCCGGTCTTCCTCGAGGTGCGCGACGTGCCGCCGCACGACGTCTCGCGCGACGGACACGCCCCGGCCGAAGGAGAAGTCACGGAAGTCGAGCGCCTGGGCCGCGGCCATGAACTCGATCCCGAGCACGCCGTACGCGTTGTCGAGGATCTGGCCGTTCTTGATGGCCGTGTTCATGCCCATCGACACGAAGTCCTCCTGGTCGGCCGCGGCCGGGATGGACTGGATCGAGGCCGGCGCCGACAGGATTCGCTGCTCGACGATGAGGTGATCCGCCGTGTACTGGCTGAGCATCAGGCCGGAGAACATGCCCGCGCCCTTCGTCAGGAACGCCGGTAGGCCGACGCTGAGAGCGGGGTTGGTCAACCGATTGAGGCGCCGCTCGGAGAGGACGCACACCATCGTCACCGCCGCGCCCACCATGTCCATCGGCAGCGACACGGGGCTCCCCTGGAAGTTGGCGCCGGTGAGCGTGAGCCGGGCTTCGGGCAGGAAGATCGGGTTGTCGCCCACGCCGTTCAGCTCGGTCTCGACCTGCTTGCGCGCCCATTCCACCGCGTCGACCGCCGCGCCGATGACCTGGGGCGAGGCGCGCATCGAGTAGGCGTCCTGCACCTTCGTCTTCATCTTCCCGGTGGCGATGTCGCTGCCCTCGATGCAGAGCATGATCGCCCGCGCGGCCTGCACGGCTCCCGGGAACCCCCGCAGCTCGTGGAGGCGGGTGTCGTAGGGCTTGAGGTTGGCGATGAGCGCCTCGAGCGCCATGGCGCAGGCGATCTCGGCCTGCTTGAGCCAGCGCGAGATGTCGTAGAGCTGGATCGCGCTCATGGCCGTGAGGAGGTTGGAGCCGTTGATGGTAGCCAGGCCGTCGCGGGCCTGCAGACCCGGCACGGGGATCCCGGCGCGCTCCATGGCCACATGCCCGGGCAGCCGCTCACCGCGGTAGAACGCCTCGCCCTCGCCCATCAGGAGCAGCGCGGCCTGGGCCATCGGAGCGAGGTCGCCGCAGGCGCCCACGGAACCCTTCTGGCAGACGACCGGCGTGACGCCGCGGTTCAGCATCTCGACGAGCGTCAGCGTGATCTCCGGCCGGCACCCCGAATGCCCCCGCGCGTGCACGTTGATCCGGCCCGCCAGTGCCCCGCGCACCGACTCGATCGGCGCCGGATCCCCGATCCCGGCCGCGTGGTTGTAGATGAGGTAGCGCTGGAACTCGCGGACCTGCTCGTCGGAGAGGACGATCTCGGAGAACTCGCCGATGCCCGTGTTCGTCCCGTACATGACCTCTCGGGCCGCGAGCTTCTCCTCGAGCATGGTCCGGCAGGCACGGATCCGCTCGAGCGCCGCCGGGTCGAGGGCGACCTCCTCGCCACCGCGGGCGATGCGGACGAGGCGGTCGATGGTGAGCGACGATCCGTCGAGGACCATGGGCATGGCCGATCACTCCTGTCGGTTCGCGCCGCCTGGGAATCGCGGAGACTCCCGACGTTCCATCCAGGCGGCATCGGTAACTGTTGTCGACGATGGTAGGCCTCCTCGTCGGACTCGGCCGGCGGCGCACGTCCGCACGCTTGACCGAAGCGTCCGGTCCCGCTCGTCAGGCCGGCCGCCGCGGCGGGATCGCGCTGTCAACACATACCGCGCCCATTTCAGGACTTATGGAGGCCGGCGTGCTATGAATGGTTCGAGGGATGCGGGCGCAGCGTCTGCTTCCCCGCTTCCCGCTCTCCCGCCCAAAGGTGGGCGATAAGTCGAGGTGTTTCACATGAAGGCTTCCCTCTCGCGCTGGCGCCTCCTCCCGCTGATCGGGGCGCTGATGCTCGCGGGCGTCGCCTCCGTCGCGTTTGCTCTGGGCGTCTCCTCTGGAGGTTCGAACTCCGCCATTGCGGCCCAACCGACGACCATTCCGGGCCATCCCGAGCTCGGGCCCGGCTGGACGGCCCCCGGTGGCTTCCAGGGGTCGGTCGGCCAGGTGGCGATAGCGATCACGAAGATCGACGGCAGCGACCTCTCGCTGCAGACGACCGACGGCTGGACGCGGACGATCGACGCGACCGGCGCCACGATCACTGAGGGCGGACAGACGATCACCGTTGCGGACCTGAAGGTTGGCGACCAGATCACCTTCCGTGAGGCTCGTCAGTCCGACGGCACCTACAAGATCACGACGATTCAGGTTCTCCTGCCCACGGCCTCGGGGACGGTCACGGCAGTCAGTTCGGGCTCTGTGACGATCACCCAATTCGACGGCTCGTCGAAGACGCTGACGCTGACCGGATCCACCACCTACACCCAGGCCGGCGCCACCGTTACGGCGAGCGCGCTGGTCGTCGGTGTGCGGATCTCGGCCCAGGGCACGGTCGACTCGGCCGGTAACTTCACCGCCACGGCCGTGACGATCTCGCCGTCCTCGGTCCAGGGCACGGTCGCCAGCAAGACGGCCACGACGATCGTGGTGACGACAACGGCCGGCAAGACGGTCACGGTCGACGTCTCGTCCGCGACCAAGTACTCGGTCCGTGGCGTCTCTACCCCGACCCTCGACAACGTCGCCGTCGGCGACCGGATCATGGCGCAGGGCACGCTCAACGCCGACGGCTCGCTCACCGCGACGATGGTCCAGGCGAGCCCGAACGATCAGCCCGGCTTCGGCGGTGGCGGCGGTAACGGCCCGGGCGGTGGCGGGCGCGGCTTCGGCGGCTTCGGCGGCCGGGGCGGTTTCGGTGGTGGATACGGCCGCCCGAGCCCCGCGCCATCCCCGGCCGCGTCGGGTGCGAGCCTCTAGTCGCTCCGGAGACGCCGGCCCTTCCGGCCCGGCGGCCGCGCCCGACCAGAATTGGGACTCCAGGCCTGGCGCGGCCGCCGGAGTGGATCTAGCAGCGGCGGGCTGGGAGGCAGCCGTCCATCCGGGATTCGCCGGCTGTCCAGCCTGAGTTTCTTGCAGATACGCCCGCCAGGCGTGCTGTCCGCGACCCGACCTGTTCGAGGCGAGACAGACGAGCCTCAACGGGGGTCGACCCACGCTCAGCCGAACGTGATCAGGCAGTCGCGGGGACGGTAACCCGGGGCGCCAGGCGCAGAATGCGCGGCCAACACGCCCACGGGGCGTAACTGACGGAAACGAAGCCGCTTCGGCCCGGGTGGCCGGACATGCCCGAGCGCGGGCCGCTACCCCGGTCGGGGCTCGTGGAGTCCTCGGAAGGCTCAGGGGCGGGCGGCTTGCGATTTGTCGGGAAACACGATCCCCGAGCTCTCCGGCGTGGTGTGGCGGCTGAGATTGCCCCGCCGTCGAGCGCGGCGCTCAACAGGTTGCCGCCTTCGGTCCAGTACAACATGGGGTCGGACCCATTCGAGCCGGACCGCATAACACCCCTGGCCGTGGAGGTGTTGCAAAGGCCGCGGCCAATTCGAGTTGATAGGGGCCGATGGGCCGGCCGCCGGTTCGCGAGCCTGCGGCGTTTGACCGTTCTCGTGACTCGCCGCCAGAATCATTTATGGCCCTGCTGATCGTTGTCGCCTTCATCGCGGGACTCGCGACCGCCGTCTCCCCCTGCGTGCTGCCGATCCTGCCGATCGTCCTGGCGACCGGGGCGGATGGCGACAGGCGCCGGCCGTACCTCGTGATCGCGGGACTCATCGCCAGCTTCTCGTTCTTCACGCTGGCCAGCGTCCAGATCATCGACACCCTGAACCTGCCGAGCTCGACGCTGCGCGACGCGGCCATCGTCGTCATCGCGGGCTTCGGGCTGACGCTGCTCGTGCCCGCTCTCGCGGTCGCGTGGGAACGTGCCACCGCTCGCATCCCGGCGGTCGGCGCGAGCCTGGCGAGGCCCGGAGTCGCGGGCGGCCTGATCACGGGAGTCGGCCTGGGCCTGGTCTGGACGCCCTGCGCCGGGCCGATTCTCGGCGCCATCACCAGCCTTGCGGTGACCGCGCCGGGCTCGACGGCGACGCTGGCGCTGGTCATCGCGTATGCCATCGGCGCCGGCCTGCCTCTGCTGGCGATCGCCCTGGGCGGGCGGGCGGCGCTGGCGCGGCTCCACCTTCGCTCCGCTTCGGCCCGGGCCGGCCGCGTCTTCGGCATCCTGGTTCTGGCGACCGCAGGCCTGATGGCCGTCGGCGCCGACACGACGATCTCAGCCGATCTGACGAGCGCGCTGCCCGACTGGACCGGCACGCTGCAGACGCTCGAACGGTCGAACCCTGTTCAGGCGGCTCTGGGCGACCTGGGCGTGGGCTCGGGCGGCAGCCAGGCTTCCGATCAGGCGAACGGCGCGCTCGCGCCCGACTTCACCGGCATCGACCACTGGCTCAACTCGCCGCCGCTGACCATGGCCGGCCTGCGGGGCAAAGTGGTGCTGGTCGACTTCTGGACCTACTCCTGCATCAACTGCATCCGGACCCTGCCCTACCTCGAGAGTTGGTACCAGAAGTACGGCCCCGACGGCTTCGTCGTGGTCGGCGTGCACACGCCCGAGTTCGCTTTCGAGCACGACACCTCGAACGTGGCCGCCGCGATCGCCCGGTTCGGCATCACGTATCCAGTCGCCCAGGACAACGAGTACGCCACCTGGACCGCGTACAACAACGAGTACTGGCCGGCGGACTACCTGATCGACACCACCGGCCATATCCGAGACACCCACTTCGGCGAAGGGGACTACCTCCAGACGGAGGCCGAGATCCGAAGCCTCCTGAACGAGGCTGGCCAGTCCGCGCTCCCGAGTCCGGCCCCCTCGGCAGCCGCGCCGCCTTTCGTCGCGGGCGAGACGCCGGAAACCTATCTCGGCACCAATCGGGCCGAAGCCTTCGCCGGTCCGGGTGTGCCGCCGGCCGGCAAGGGGCAGTTCTCGTTCCCGAGCCAGCTGCCGGACAGCCAGTTCGCGGTCTCGGGGAGCTTCGACTTCCAGCCCGAATACGTCGTCGCTTCGGCAGCCGGTGACCGGCTCGAGATGTCCTTCATGGCTCGCGACGTCTACCTGGTGATGGCCGCCGACTCCCCTGTGCACGCCACCGTGACGGTCACCGGGGCCCAGACCAGCCCGACCGAAGACGTGAGCGCCAGCGGCGCAATGGTCATTGGCCAGGCCCGCCTGTACCACCTTGTCCACCTGGATTCCGATGCCTGGGGCGTGGTAACCATCACCTTCAACGGCCCGGGCGCGCGCGCCTATGCCTTCACGTTCGGCGGCTGACACGGCCGACCCGAGCTGACCGCCGTTCGGCGGCCCGGTCTTCGGCGGCCGGGTCTTCGGCGGCCTGGTTCCGGGCGGCCCGGTCTTCGGCGGCCTGGTTCCGGGCGCGCCGGCGGGTCGCAACCGTATAGACTGGCAGTGGTCGTCGCGGAGTCGGTGAGGGAGGGTTAGTCAGGGTGGAGGATGGTCTGGGCCACAGCTCGGCCACGCCTCTGGAGCGGCGGTGAGCATCTACGACGAACCCGAACCGTATGTGAGTCCGGGGATGCGGCGCGCCCGGCGAACGCTCAACGCCGTTCTCGCCACGGCGATCGCGATCGCCGTCGTCGTCGGCTCCGTGGCCGTCGCGCGGTTCGGCGCCGCGGCCATTCTCGGCCAGTGCGCACCGCCATGGCTGGCCGGGACAGACCCTCAAATCTGTCTCAACGCCCAGATCAGCCAGGGGATCCTCTTCGTGTCCGGCAACACGAGCCTGACCGACGGGGCCGTCATCCAGGTCTGGGCGGACGACTACGGCACCGGCCCCGATGAGCATTGGGGCACCGACTCGGCCGGCCTCAGCGTCACGGGCGGGACTTTCACCCAGAGCTTCGACGTGTCCGATTGGGGACCCGGCACGGTGACGGTCACCGCCCTGTTCGAGATCGGTTCCGGTCAGCCGCAGGCAGTCATCGACCGCTACGGGCCGAACGGCGAAAGACTGAGCGGGCCCGATGTCGTGCTCGACACGAGTGGCGGCGAGCCGCCGCCGCAGGCCGTGCAGGTGTCGACCGACGTGGACCTCTCGGCGGGGTAGCCCGGGCCGCTCCTGCCACGAGGCACAGGTCCGCGAAACCCGGTCTACGGGAGTAGGCCGCGACTGGCTCGAATTGTCCATTGCGGCTTCTTCGCCGCGGCCGGAACATCCCACTCGTCGTGGCGTCCCGCGACGTCGTTCGAGGCCGTGGAGGCGACCCCGCCGCTCGCGGGCGGAACCGGGACGCGCGGCCGGCGCGCGAGTCCCAGGGCGGAGGCGCGAAATGACCTTGGCGCGGTTGATCCGAGTGGCCGTGGCGCTGACGGCGGTTGTCGCCCTGACAGCCCCTGCCGCCGCTTGGGGCGCCGAGCCCGCCGGAAAGGCTTCGACCGACATCGCTTCGGCCCAGGCTCCGGCGACGCCGGCCCAGGCTCCGGCGACGCCGGCCCAGGTTTCCGCCACGCTGGCCCAGGCTCCGGCCGCTCCGGTCGAGTCTTCGGCCGTGCCTGCCGCGGCTTCTCCGGACGAGGCCGCCCCGGCCCAGGCTTCGGTGGCCCTGGTCCAGTCTTGGGCGACCCCGGCCCCGCCTGCGCGGTCCGCCGACTCCGACGCCGTCAGCCTCACCGGCACGCTCCGTCTGACGATCGCCGACGATTTCGAGGACGGCAGCTCTCAAACTGCCTACTCGATCGACAATGCCGCCGGATCCACGCCGATCACCGTTTCGGGAACTGGCGTCGACCAGCTCGACGGCGCTCTGGTCCACGTCTCAGGCCGCAGGCTGGCCGACGGCAGCGTGGCCGTCCAGGCCGGTTCGATCGTCGTCGAGAAGACCGCCGCCGCCAACCCGGACGCAGCCGCCCTCGGCTTCGAGAGCCAGGCGGACGGCGCCTCGCCGGCCGCCGCCAAGACTCAGACCATCGCCGTCATCGTCGCGGACTATTCGGACCTGGCCGGCTATCCCGTGACCGTGGCCCAGGCGCAGAGCACCTTCACTAGCTCATCGGCGTCGGTCCATTCCTACTTCAACGCCACTTCGCGCGGCCGCCTGAACACCACGACGACGGTTCTCGGCCCCTGGCATCTGGGGATCAAGCAATGCCCCGGTGGCGCGACGAGCTGGTCGCTCGCCGCCTCGATCAGCGCCGCTTTCACGGCCGCCACGGCGCACGGGTACAACCTGAACTCGTACGACCACGTCGTGCTCTGGACCAAGGCGCCGTGCCAGCAGACCTGGGCGGGTACGGCGCAGATGCCGGGCAAGTACGTCCAGATCGACGTGGAATGGGCGACCTACACCAGCGACGAACCTGCGGTCTCGACGATGGTGGCCTCGCACGAACTGGGCCACAACCTGGGTCTGGACCACTCCAATGGCCTGGGATGTTTCGACGCATCCGGCAATCAAGTCGAGCTCGTCGGCAAGTGCACGAGCTACGAGTACATGGATGAGTACACAACGATGGGGATGGCGGGGGCACCCGATCACGCCCTGCTCGACGCCGACCGCCTCGATTCCCTCGGCTGGCTGGACCCGAGTAAATCCCGGACTGTGACCGCGGTCGGCACTTACTCCCTCGTGCCCGTCTACTCGAGCACTCCCGGAGTCCGCCTGCTTCGGATCGCCAGACCGACCGCCGTCGTCGCCGGCGGACAGTCCGGCGCGTGGACACTGGAGCTGCGGTCCACGCTGACCGGGACGGCCTGGGACCAGTTCGCCGGCCTGCCGTATTCAGCCGTGACGACCGGCGTAACGATTCGCTACTCGGAGGACGAGTTCCGTGCGGAGGGCGTACCGGGTCAGAGCTACCTGATCGACACTGTCGCCGACGGCAGCGAAACCGACGGCATCTCCTTCTGGGACGCGCCGCTGCAACCCGGGAACACCTTCACCGACCCGATCGGCGGCCTCACCATCACGGTCGACTCCGTGGGCGCCTCCGGCGCCTCGGTGACCATCGGCGACACCATGGCGCCGACGGCTCCGCTGTCGCTCGAGGCCACGGCGATCCCGACCGGCGGCGCCGAGCTCGACTGGCAGGCCGCGACCGACAACCTGGGCCTGGCCCACTACGCGATCTACAGGGACGGCACGAAGATCGGAGAGGTGTCGGCCACGACCCTGACGTACACCGACCCGCCGGCGGGCTTCGGTGGGCTTCACACATACGCCGTGGCCGCGGTTGACACCGCCGGTCTGCAGGGTGCCCTCGCGACCGCCAGTGTCACGCTGGTGCCACCGCCCTCCGCGCCGCTCTCAGTAACTGCGACGCCCGGCAACGGAGCGGCTCTGGTGAAGTGGAGCGCCCCGGCCCAGGGCGCACCGATCACCGGCTATGAGGTGACTTCCCAACCCGGCGGCCGGACCTGCTCCACGACCGGCGCCACGAGTTGCATCGTCGCCGGGCTCAGCAACGGAACGCCCTACAGGTTCACCGTCACGGCCACCAACTCCGTCGGCACCGGGCCCGCCTCGAGCGCCAGCGGCCCCGTCACGCCGTTGCCAGTCCCGGGCCGCCCAACCGCCGTCTCGGGCGTGCCCGGCGATACAAGCGTCGCCGTGACCTGGACCGCGCCCGGGGATTCGGGCTCGAGCCCGATCGATGGCTACACCGTCACTTCGTCGCCGGGTGGCAAGACGTGCACAGCGGGCCTCACGCCCGGCTGCACCGTGTCTCAGCTGAACGACGGCGTGCCCTACACGTTCACGGTCACTGCCGCCAACAGCCTGGGCGCGGGACTGCCGTCCGCTCCGTCGTCCGCGGTGACGCCACGGACTCACCCGAACCCTCCGGCCGGCGTCCAGGCGGTCGCGTCCAACGGCTCGGCACTGGTGTCCTGGGGCCCGCCGCCCTTCGACGGCGGCAGCCCGGTGACCTCGTACGACGTCGTCTCCACGCCTGGCGGACTGAGGTGCCACACGGTGGGAGCGCGCTCGTGCACGGTGTCGGGTCTGACGAATCGGGTCACCTACACATTCAAGGTCACGGCCACCAACGTCGCCGGGACGAGCGGCCCATCCGCCGCCTCGCCCGGCGTGATGCCACTCGCCGGAGCCACGTACGTGACCGTCACTCCGAACCGGCTGGTGGACTCCAGGGCGGGCACGCGCCTCGGGCTCACCGCGTCACTCAGCAACAGGGTCCCGGTCTCATTCCAGGTCACGGGCCGCTCAGCCGACCCGAGCCTGAACATCCCTACCGAAGCGGTCGCAGTCACCGGCAACCTCACCGTCGTGAACCAGGGCTCCTACGGCTACCTGAGCCTGACTCCGAGCAAGCCCGCCGGCACGCCCACGACGTCGACGCTCAACTTCCCCAAGGGCGACATCAGGGCGGACGCCGTGACTGTTCCGCTGGGTGCGGGCGGAAAGCTGTGGGTCACGTTCGTCGGCGTTTCAGGCAAGAAGGCGGACATGGTCTTCGACGTCACGGGCTATTTCGTCGCGAACACGAGCGGCGCAACCTACCTGCCGCTCACGCCGAACCGGGTGCTGGACTCGCGCCAGCCCACGAGGCTTGGCATGTCGGCATCGCTTACGTCCGGCACGCCGGCGAGCTTCCAGGTGACCGGGCTGTCGGCCGATGCCCGGCTGAAGGTCCCCTCCAATGCCCTGGCGATCGTCGGTAACCTGACCGCGGTGAACGAGAGCTCGGGCGGCTACTTCACCGTGACTCCGGCCCGGCCCGCCGGCCTGCCTGAGACCTCGACGCTCAACTTCCCCAGAGGCGACATCCGGGCCAATTCGGTGACCGTGCCACTGGGCGCCGGCGGCGTGCTGTGGGTCACCTTCGAAGGCACGGCCGGCGCGCATGCGGACGTGGTCTTCGACGTGACCGGCTGCTTCGTCCCGAACACGAGCGGGGCGACCTACGTTGCCCTGACACCGAACCGTCTGGTCGACTCGCGCGCGCCCACACATCTGGGCCTAACGTCGTCTCTAACCTCAAAGGTTCCGGCTCCGTTCGGAGTCACAGGCCGATCGGCCGACGCTGCGCTGGATGTGCCCGCGGACGCGGTAGCGGTGACGGGTAACCTGACTGCAGTCGGTGCGACCTCCGCCGGCTACTTCTCCCTGACCCCGGACGCTCCGAGCGGCCCGCCCACGACGTCGACGCTCAACTTCCCGAAAGAGGACACGCGAGCCAACGCGGTCACGATTCCGTTGGGGCAAGACGGCGTGCTGTGGGTCACCTTCGTCGGCACCACGAGGACTCATGCCGATGTCGTGTTCGACGTCTCGGGCTACTTCACGATGAACTGAGCCCGGGCGGGGCGAGCCGGCCGCGGGCGACAGCGGCCCCAGCGACCGTGGCAGCCGGCACTTCAGCTGCGCCGAGCTACGCGCCGCCTGCCCGCTCGCATTCCCGGTCACGCTCACGGCCGGGGGCGCTTCTCCCGCCGATCGCCTCGGGTCCCCGGCTCCGGCGCCGATGCCTCTTCGGCCGGCCCCACCTGTTCGGCGCGCCGTCGCTGAACGTCGAGCACCTGCTTGAACTGCTTCGCCAGGCCGGTGCGCATCCCCGCCCGCGTCCGCGCTTCCGCGTCGCGA
The DNA here is from genome assembly GCA_963768655.1 of uncultured Chloroflexia bacterium. Taxonomy (GTDB): domain Bacteria; phylum Chloroflexota; class Limnocylindria; order Limnocylindrales; family CSP1-4; genus Fen-1039. The sequence goes on from CAVYIM010000003.1 coordinate 317,157, forward strand.
TCGCGCCGCCTCTCCCGGGCTGCCTCGGCGGGCGGAAGCTCGTCCTCGTCCATTCTCTCCGGCTCTCGATCTGGCTCCGGGTGCCGGACCATGTTCGAGCGACCTGCTACGATCCGGCACAGATGGAACTCTACGGCGTCCGCATCCCCACGATCGTCACCGACAACGTCGCCGCCCGCTGTGCCGGCTGCGGCGAGATCATCGAAGGCACGCCCTGGCGCATCAGCATCCTGGACATCGTGGCGCCGGAGGCGCCGGTGTCATGGACTGAGACCGCCGACCTGAACCCCGGTCCGTTCGAGTTCCACAGCGAGCCGAGCCACGTGCTGACGTGGATGTCCGCGCGCGGCGTGCTCTTCTGCCGTCGTTCCCAGATCCGCGAGATCATGAGACCGGTCTGGTTGCCAGTCGAGCCGCGCCGGCTGGGATTGTGCGACGGTCTGCATCGCGACGACCACGAGTTCGTGGAACCGGGCGCCGTTGCGGCCATTCGAAGCTGAGGGCAAATGCGAGTACGCAAGGCGGTCTTTCCGGCGGCGGGTTGGGGAACCCGCTTTCTTCCAGCTACCAAGGCCCAGCCAAAGGAGATGCTCCCGCTCGTCGACAAGCCGGTCATCCAGTACGCTGTCGAGGAGGCGGTCGCGGCCGGCATAGAGCAGGTCATCATCGTTACCAGCAGCCAGAAGCGCGCGATCGAAGACCATTTCGACCTGAACCTGGAGCTCGAGCAGCTCCTGGAGTCTCGCGGCGACATCGAGATGCTGCGGCAAATTCGCGCCATCTCGGACCTGGCCCAGATCTCCTACGTGCGCCAGAAGGAGCAACTCGGCCTGGGCCATGCGGTCCTCGTGGCCAAGGAGCTCGTCGGCCACGAACCATTCGCGGTGATCCTCTCGGACGACGTCGTGGTGGGCGAGCGGCCGTGCATCGGCCAGCTCATCCATGCCTATCTTCAGACCCACTCGTCGGTCGTGGCCGTGACCGAGGTTCCGCACGACGAGACTTGCCGCTACGGCATCATCGACGGTCATCTTGCCGACGGCGGCCTGGATCCGCACCTGTACAAGCTTTCTGGCCTGGTCGAGAAGCCCGACCCGGCCGATGCGCCATCGGATCTCGCTGTCATCGGCCGCTACATCCTGACCCCCAAGATATTCGACAAGCTCGAGCAGACGCAGCGCGGCGCCGGCGGCGAGATCCAGCTGACGGACGCAATCGAGGCCTTGATGCAGGAGCAGGACGTCTACGGGTATGCGTTCGAGGGCAAGCGCTACGACGCCGGCACAACAATGGGTTGGCTGAAGGCGTCCGTAGAGCTGGCGATGCATCGCCAGGACATTGGCGGGGAGTTCAGGCGATACTTGCAGGGGCTCGATCTGAGCTAGCCTGCCCCAACGGACCGGCCGCGCCGGCCCGGGGTGGTTGACAGAGCTCCGGCGAAACCGGAGCCGGCATGTTGAGGAACTTCCGTGGCCGAGATCGGACAGGTGATCGCAGGGCGCTACCGGCTCCTCGAGCTGCGTGGCGAAGACGCAGTCTCGACCGTCTTCCGCGCCAGCGACACCGAGAATGGGCGCGTCGTCGCCGTCAGAGTGTTGCGCCCCGAGATCGGCACCGATGCGGACTTCATGGCCGAGTTCCGCCTCGCAATGCGAGCCGCGGCCGGCCTGGACCATCCCAACCTCGTCGCCATCTACGATTTCGGGGCGGATGGCTCTGACGCGTTCATCGCCACCGAGTTCATCGATGGCCAGGAGCTGGGCTCGCTCCTGGCTCGCAACGGGCCCGTTCCTCCGCGCCGGGCCGCGAGCGTCGCGAGTGTCGTGGCAGCGGCCGTGGCCGCGGCCCACGAGCGCGGCATAGTCCACGGCGGCGTTCGGTCCGGCAGCGTTCTGGTCACCCGGGACGGGCAGATAAAGCTCGCGGATCTCGGTCTCGCTCGCGCCCTGGCCGAAGCTTCGCAGCGGCCGGCGCTCTCCGTCGAAGAGGCGTGGTACCAGAGCCCCGAACAGGCCCGGGGACGCCGCGCCACTGACGCGTCGGACATATATGCCCTGGGCGTGCTGCTGTTCGAGCTATGCACCGGCCGCGGACCGTGGGAGGGCGCCACGGCCGACGCCGTGGCGAGGGCCCGCCTGGCGAAACCCAACCCGGTTCCGTCCGACTTCCAGGGCGGCGTTCCGGCGGAGATCGAAGCCATCGACCGCAAGGCGATGGCGGTCGACCCAACCAGACGATTCGACTCGGCCGGGGCACTCGCCGACGCGCTCGAGGCCACGATCGCGCGGCTCGATGCCCAGGTCTCGATGCAGGCCGAAGACGAGGCGGAGGCCCAGCCGGAACCGCCGAGCAAGGCCGTCGTTGCGCCCGAGCCGGAGCCCCGGCCCGAACAATACGCCAGGCCGGTCACGCCACCGGTCCCGGTCGTACCGGCCGCTCCACCGATCCAGCCCGCCCCGGTCGTGCGCCCCGCGACGCCACCGCCGGTCCCGCCGACTGCACCGCTCCTCCGTCGCCCAAACCCGACCGCCCATGTCACGTACGCCCCCGATGCGTACGCCGACGGCCCGGCACTGGACGACGACCAGGCCGCGGCCGCCCGCGGCCGAAGCGGCTACTCTCCGGACGGCATGGCCAACCGGGTGACGCGCCGCATCAATCCGGTCGAGCCGGAGTCCGAGCAGTTCGAGGATGATGCGCCCCCGCCGAGTACCTGGGCCTGGGTGGCGGGTTTCCTGGCTCTCTTCCTGGTCACTCTCATCGGCTTGACCATCTACTTGCTGATCAGCCGCGGTTCGTCGGGCTCGACGGTGTACGCCCCGAACCTCGTCAACGTCCCCTACACCGACGCTGAACAGACTGCCCAGTCGTATGGGTTGCAGCTCTCGATCACTGCCACAGCGACCAACGACGGCACCCAGACCGACGACACCATCGTGTCCCAGAATCCGGCGTATGGGAGCGCGATGGCCAAGGGCGACACGATCTACGTGACCGTCGTCAGCGGCACCGCCCAGGTCGTCGTCCCGGATATCCGGAATCTGACCGAAAGCGACGGCCTCAACGCCCTCGCGTCGGCCGGCCTTCAGGTGGGCCAACGCACCGAGGCCTACGATCCAACCATCCCCGCGGGTCAGATCATCAGCAGCAACCCGAAGATGGGTCTGACCGTCCTGAAGGGTTCGCCTGTCGACTACGTCGTCTCGGAAGGGCCGGAGCCTACGGCCACGCCCACGTGGTCGTCCACACCCACCCCAACCCCGACCCCCACGCCGACCCCGACGCCCACCCCAACCCCGACGCCCACACCGACCCCGACCCCCACCCCGACCCCCACACCGACCCCGACACCGACCCCGACCCCCACACCGACCCCGACTGCGGCGCCCACAGCTACCAGCTCTTAGCCCCCACAGCCCTTAGCCCCGAGTCGCCCCGCGAGCCGCCCGCCGCGAGTCGCCCCGCGAGTCGCCCGCCCGGTCAGGTGGTGGTCAGGTTCGTCGTCGCCAGCGCCTGGCTGCCATCGCTCGTGGAAACGACCACGGTAGCCGTTCCCGGCCCAGGCGTCGCCCCTGAGATGGTCACCTTCCAGGTAGCCGTGCCGGTCTGATCCGTGGTCAGCGTCGGGGAGACGATCTGCGCCAGCCCGTACACACCCACTGTGAAGACGACGTTCGCCCCGGCCAGCGGGCCGCCGTTGGTCGAGGTTGAGTGGACCGTGAGCTTGATCGTTGTGGGACCGATGGCCCCGAATCTGGCCGGCGAAACCGACAGGTGTGCCGCCAGCTGGCCGAATGCCCGCTTGACCGTCAGATCGTCCGTGGTCACGTTGCCAGCCTGGTCAGTCGCGATGACCTCGATCGGGTTCGATCCCGCCACCAGGTTCACCGTGATGGCGAACTGACCGTCCGCGCCTACGACCTTGCTGCTGAGCTCGCCGCCGGGCGCCTGCTTGTTGCGGATCGTCACGGTCGAGCCCGGGTCGGTCTTGCCCGAAACGACGACCGAGCTGCCCGGCTGCGTGCTGCCGTCCGCGGGCGAGGCGACCGTAAGGCTGGGTGGCACCGTGTCGAGGATGTAGACGACCACCGGCGACGGCTGACCCTCGGAGCTTGGCGTCACCAGCGCAGCCGCGAAGGTGTTCGAGCCTTCGACGAGGCTGATGGCCGGCGTCGTGAAGTGCGCTGTGTCGCCGACCGTGACCTCGGCGACCTGGGTCTTGGTACCGTCCGCAGCGATGGCGTAGATCTTGACCTGATAGCCGGTCTCGCCGACGACCGTCGCCGGCACGCTGCCCGACAGTGCGATCGTGGCCTGGTTCGTATAGCCGCCGTTGTCCGGAGTGTCCAGTACCGGAGTGTCGAGGGCAACGCCTGATGGCGCCGCCGTGGCGGGCGGCATCGACGAAACCTGCGAGATGGCACTGTCGAACGCGTGCGCCACCTGGCCGACCACGCTCACCAGCACGTTGCCGCCCACGATCACCATCGCGATCCCCAGAACGAGGAACACGCCGATGACGCCCAGACCGAGCGGAGGAGGGACGCCTTTGTTCGTCCGGACCGGGCGATAGCGGCGCACCAGGTCGCGGGCCGGAGCGGAGGCCTTGATCTGATGCGACCGGAGCCGGTCGCCCGACGGCGGCAGGGGTCGAACGTGGGCCGCTCGGCGTTCTCGCATCGGCATGGCTCCATTGTCGCATCAGTCGGGAGTGATCCGGGGCGGCAGTTCTCGCTTGCTTCCGCGTCGATGCTGCCGACACCCTCTTTAGTACGCCCATTCCGTCCTCCGCGTGACGAACGTGCGCGCTGCGGGCGGATGGATGTACTCTGCTGCAGAGAGCGGACGTGCAGGATTGTCCGCGACGGTACGAGGCTTACTGGTGGAGGCTCGCAACCCCAAGCCCGATCGGCCCCGCACACCTCACGCCGGCGCCGGCGGACGCCAGGTTCCGGCTCTGCGAGGGGGCGTCTTGCCCGTGCGTACCGGCCCGCGACCCGTCACGTCGTTCCCCGTTTCGGGTCGGATCGCCACTCGCCCGATGCCGCGCACGCTCCCGATCATCACCCACGCGGAAATCGGACAGCCCGGCCGCTACGCATCGATGCCGGGCGTCCGCTCCGGGTTCGGGCTGCCGAATCTGCGCCGCAACGTCTGCCCGCATTTCTACATGACGGGCAGCCGCGGAGCGATCCCCATCCAGGCCCCGCATCTGCTCAAGGCCCTGATTCGCCAGGAGCAGAACGTCTCACGCTGTCAGCTCCGCGGCGGAGTCCACCTGGAGCAGGGCTACGTCAACGATGTCTGCCTGACGCCGAGATTCAACCAGTGCGTCTTCTATGAAGACGAACTGACGAAGGATTGACGCCGACCGGCACCGTCCGCTCTGGCGCGACCCTCGGCTACGCTGAGGCTCTTGGCGCTCTCGAATCGCGCGGCCGATTCGGCATTCACCTGGGACTCTCTCGCACTCGGGCCCTGCTGGCGGCCCTGGGCCACCCGGAGCACTCCTTCCGGGGCGCGTTGATAGCCGGCACGAACGGTAAGGGCAGCGTCCTCGCGATGGTCGGCGCTGCCCTGCAGGCCGCCGGCTACCGGACCGGCGAGACCCCCAAGCCGCACCTGGTCACGTACCGCGAGAGGCTCCAGATCGATGGCATTCCGGTCGATCCGGAGACTTTCGCCCGCCTCGCCGGAGAGGTGCTGGCGCTGGCCGATCGCGTCGCTCGTCGCCACGGCGAGCCGACAGAGTTCGAGCTGCTGACTGCGATTACGTTCCGCTGGTTCGCCGAGGCCGGCGTCGATCTGGCGGTCGTCGAAGTCGGCCTGGGCGGGCGGCTCGACGCCACTCATGCCTGGGATGGCGGCGTGGCGGTGGTCACGAATGTCTCGCTCGATCACATGGATCGGTTGGGTTCGACCGTTGAGGTGATCGCACGCGAGAAAGCGGCGATCATCATGCGCGGCGACCTGGCGGTGACGGGAGCCTCCGGTGGTGCGCTCGATGTGATCGAGCGCCGGTGCGGGCGAGTGGGGGCTCCGCTGACCGTGACGCCGCCGGCGCTGCTGCGCGGCCTGGACCGCGACGCGATAGACGTGGAGCTCGGGCTTCTCGGGCCGGTACGGGTGGCCCTTCGGGGGCGCCACCAGGCCGCGAACGCGGCGGTAGCCGACGCCACGCTGGACGCGCTCGAGGCGGCCGGGATCGCCCGGGTCGGGGGCGAGGCCCGGCGGGTCGGATATGCCGGCGTCCGCTGGCCGGGGCGGCTGGAACTGATCGAGGTGGCGGGGCGGGAGGTGATCCTGGACGGCGCCCACAACCCGGCCGGGGCGGCGACCCTCGCCGAAGCGCTCGACGATCTGGCCCCGTTCCTCGCGCGCGGCCGCCCGACCCTCGTCCTGGCGATCATGGCGGACAAGGACGTGGGCGCTGTTCTCGACGCCCTAGCCGGCGCGGCGTGGCTGCGGCCGGCCCGGGTGATCTGCACCGCCCCGTCGGGCAGACGGGCGCTCCCGCCCGAGCAGCTCGCCGCGCGCTGGGCGGCCGTCGCGGCTCAGCGGGGAGTGCCCGCGCAACCGGAGGTCTTCGCCGATCCCCGCGCCGCTCTGGATGCCGCCCTGGGAAGCGGCACCGCCACCGGGCCGGTAATCGTTGCGGGCTCCCTCTACCTGGTCGGCGCGGCGCGGGCCATACTCGTGGACGACCCGCGTCTCGTGCCCGACCCTCCGCTCCCGACATTGGAGTCTGCGCCGCGATGACCGTCCCGAAGCGCCCGGCGGCCGCGATCTCGCCGCCATCCGCATCGCTTCCTGCACTCCTGCGTGCCACTCGCATCGGGTCGCGCACATTCGAGTGGGGTAGCCGCACGTACGTCATGGGCATCGTCAACGTCACGCCCGATTCGTTCTCCGGCGACGGCCTGCTGGCCACGGCTGTCGGCCGTGGCGGCGGCGCGGTCGAGGCGGCGGTACTCACGGCCCGGCGTATGGTCGAGGAGGGCGCCGACATCCTCGACGTCGGCGGCGAGTCCACGCGTCCGGGGCACACACCCGTCTACGCGGACGAGGAGGTCGCTCGCGTGGTGCCGGTCATCGCCGCGATCCACGCCGCGCTGCCGGAGACGCCCATCAGCGTCGACACGTCCAAGGTGGACGTGGCGGCGGCGGCGCTGGACGTAGGCGCCGTGCTCCTCAACGACGTCTGGGGAGTCGGGCCCGACGACGCCATGGCCCGGCTCGCCGGGGAGCGGCAGGTCCCGCTCATCGTCATGCACAACCGCGCCGTGGCCCAGTACGACGACTTCGTGGCCGAGCTCCTCGCCGACCTGCAAGCGGCCCTCGATCGAGCGCAAGGCGTCGGAGTCCGCCGCGAGAACCTGATCGTCGACCCGGGCTTCGGCTTCGGCAAGACGCCCGAGCACAACCTCGAGGTAATGCGCCACTTGCGCGATCTGCGCAAGATAGGCTTCCCCGTACTCCTGGGCACCTCGCGCAAGTCCACCCTGGGCCGCGTCCTCGGGGGAGCTCCACCCGAGGAACGCTTCGAAGCCACGCTGGCCACCACCGCTCTGGCCATTGCCGGCGGCGTCGACATCGTCCGTGTCCACGACGTCCTGGCCAACGTCCGGGCCGCCCGCATGAGCGATGCAATAGTCCGAGGAGTCGCCCCGTGACCGACCGGATCGTGCTGACGAACATGGTCTTCCAGGGCCGCCACGGCGTGGAGGAACCCGAGCGCTCCACGCCTCAGCCATTCGAAGTCGACGTGGAAGTCCACCTCGACGTGCGGCCGGCCGGCCTGGTGGACGACCTGTCCCGGACCGTCGACTACCGCCAGATCTTCGATCTCTGCCGCACCGTCGTCGAGGGTCCGAGCCGCCAGCTCATGGAAACCCTGGCCGAGTCGATCGCGACCGCGGTGCTGGAGCTTGCGGCAACCGCAGGCGCGACCCAGGTCGTAGTCCGAATCCGCAAACCGCAAGCTCCACTGCCCGGCCGGCTCGACCACGCTTCCGTCGAGATCACCCGCCGCCGCGAGCGCTGACGTGTCGCGCGGTTCGGGCCGCCGGCGCAACGGATTCCGCCTCTAGCTCGTCGCCTCCGGGCGCGTGCCGAGGGTGACGCGGACGGTCAGGTACTGGCCGCCGCGATACAACTCCAGGCTGATGATTCGGCCGGGGGCGTACTGGACGAGCATCTCCTCGAGCGGATGGTTGGCGTCGATCGTCTGGCCCTCGATCGCCGTGATGATGTCGCCGGTCTTGATGCCTGCCTGGTCGGCCGGCCCGCCGGACACGACGGCATCGACGGAGTTGCCGTTCGAGTCCTCCTTGTGGACCCAGGCGCCGTGGTCGAGAGGCAGGTCGTACTTCGCGGCAGCGCCTGCGTCCAGGGCGACGTAGCTGATGCCGATGAACGGCCGCGAGAGCGGCGTGCCCGCCAGAGCCTGCTGCATGATCGGCTTCGCGATATCGATCGGGATGGCGAAGCCGATCCCCTGGGCGGTGTCGGCGAGAGTCGTAGTGACGCCGATCACCCGGCCCGAATCGTCTACCAGCGGGCCGCCGCTGTTGCCGGAACTGATCGCCGCGTCGGTCTGGATCAGGCCGTTGAGCTGCGTGCCGGCCGCGCCGCTCGTGTCGCTGGTTACCGTGATGTCGCGACCGAGTGCAGAGACGATGCCGGAGGTGACACTGTTGGAGTAGCCGACTCCGAGCGGGCTCCCGATCGCTATCGCCAGCTGGCCGACCTGCAGCGCGGACGAAGTCCCCATCGGGGCAGGAGACAGGCCACTGGCGGCGTCGATCTTGACGATCGCCAGATCCGTGAGCGTGTCGACGCCGTAGAGACTGCCGGTGAAGTGGCGGCCATCCTCGAGGACGATGTCGATGCTCGTCGCACTCGCCACCACGTGCTTGTTGGTCAGGATCCAGCCGGCGGTGTCATAGACGATGCCGGAACCGGTGGTCTCGCCTGTCGGCTGTTGAGCCACGATCGTGACCACCGACGGGCCGACCTTGGCAGCGGCCTGGATGATCGCGCCCGAATCCGACTGGACCGAAACGTTGATCGCTACTGCTGCCGTCGCGGCCGGGGCGTTGAAGGCCCCAGTCTCTCTGAGCGCCATGAAGGTCGCGCCACCGCCAACGACCGCGCCGATAAGGGAGGTCACCAACACGGCAACGATCAAGCCGCGGCTCGGGCCCGGCCGGTCTTCCTCCGGAGTCAGCGCCGCCGGCGGCTCGAACCAACGCTCGGGAGTCGATCCACCGGGTGGGAACCCGGCCTGCCAGGGTGGACGCTGCTCCGGCACCGGCTCGTAGTGGTTGGCTTCGGTCATCTCGGGCTTCCGAAATCCTGACGAGAGAAGTGACGGGGAGGGAATGCCGCAGACAGGCAACGGATCGCGCCACGACTTCTACCGCCGGTAGTCGAGGCGACGCATGACAGCATGCCCTGCCGCGGTTCACGTTCCAGCGTGGGGACGGTGAAGAATCCGCCACCTGGCGGCTACTTGCGCCCTGAGGGCGGCTCCGGCGACGGGACTGCGGGGACCGCCATGGCGGCGGGCGGGACCACAGTCGAGCTGACGGCCGGGGCTTTCGTGGCGCCCCTGCCGGCATCCTTGCCCTTGCCCCTGGCTTTGCCGGCCCTGCCGCCGGCCGCGCCCTCGGCGATGGCCGCGGCGGCACGTTCCGCCGGCGTGCGCGGGTCCGCAGGCAGAGTGACCGCAAACGTGGACCCCGACCCGACGCGGCTCTCGACCGAGATCCGGCCGGCGTGCATCTCCACGATAGAGCGCACGATCGCCAGGCCGAGGCCGCTGCCACTGCTCCGCGCCTCGCTCGACCTCGACCCGCGGTAGAAACGGTCGAAGATGTGCGGCAGCTCCGCCGCGTCGATGCCAACTCCGGTGTCGATGACCTGGATGCGGGCGCCGCCCTGGCGATGGGGCGTGAGCTTGACCGTGACCGACCCGCCGCGAGGTGTGAACTTGAGGGCGTTGCCGACCAGGTTGCTCACGACCTGACCGATACGCGGCGGATCGTGACGGATGATGAGGGGCCCATCAGGGACCTCGGTCGTGAGGGAGACGCCGCGGCGGCGGGCCGCGGCTTCGGCCTGCTCGGCCGCCGAGAGGACCGTGGCGCGCAGGTCGTCGGGCCGTAGATCGAGCCGCACCAGGCCAGAGTCGAGCTTGGAGAGCTCGAGAAGGTTCTGGGCCAGCCAGTCGAGCCGTTCGAGCTGCTGGGCGCTCAATTCGAGGAATTCCGTCCGGGCTATCGGGTCCTCGCCGGCCTTTTCGCGTAGCAGTTCATTGAAGGTTCGGAGAGCCGCCAGCGGAGTGCGGAGCTCGTGCGAGACATCGGCCAGGAACTCGCGGCTGCGGTCGCGGTCGCGGACGATGACGTCCATCGTCTCCTGTACCTGGGCCGCCATGGCGTTGAACTGGCGTGACAGCTCGGTGATCTCGGCGGCGCCGGTTCGGGCCCGGTCCGCCGGCACGCGGCGGTCCAGGTCGCCTTCGGCCAGCGCTCGGGCTGCCTCGGTAAGCCGCCGCAGCGGCGCCGTGAATTGCCGGGCCAGAAGCGAGGCGACGATGACCGCAAGGACGAGCGCGGCTATCGCGGACAGGGTCAGGAACCCAACCACCACCGCGATCGTGCTCTCCCGACTCGTGTAAGGCGCCGAGAGGCTGACCTCCATGTACCAGGGCGGCTGCACGCCGTCGGGATCGTCGAACTCGAAGACCTTCGTGTAGCTGATGGTGTCGCGTGTCTGTCCGCGGCCCGGCTGGACGGTCAACTGCGCGGTGAAGGTCGATGGCTCGCTCGCGGCGATGAAGACCGGGCCGTTGGAAGTCTCCGACTCGAGCCCGAAACGCACACGCAGGTCGGCCAGCGCCACCTCGTTGGCGTACTCGCTGATGGTGCTGCCGAACGCGTCTCGGACGCTTGAGTTCAACTCGCCCGCGGCCGACACGACAGTCTGGTTCTGGGGGTCTCGCGATGCTATGTCTTCCGCCTGCACGCCCAACACTGCCGCGACGGCGTTGGCCCTGGACTCGAGACTCAGCTGGTCCTGCTGGCGCAGGTCGCGATCCAGAACGAAGATCGTCACGGCCGAAACCACTCCGACGGCGACCGCGAAGACGACCACGAACGCGAGCGACAGGCGACCCTGGAAGGTTCTGGGCAGCGGCAGGGGGATGCGGATCGATCGTCTGCGCCCGGGGCCCCGGCCCGCGCCCTGGACGCCCACGCCGTCGTCGGGCGACTCGTTCGTCGACGCCTCGACGCTCGGCCCGATCGGTTGCTCCGGGCTCATCGTGGCGGCCTCAGCGCTCAGCGAAGGCGTACCCCGCGCCCCGCACTGTCAGCACGAACTTCGGACTGGACGGGTCGTCCTCGAGCTTCTCCCGCAGGTGGCTGATGTGGACGTTGATCGTCTTCTCGTCCTGGTCCAACGCCTCGTAGTCGCGGATAAGCTCGAGCAGCTCGCGCCGCGAGTAGACCCGCCCCGGACGGCTGGCAAGGTGGCGCAGGATCTCGAACTCCGTCGCGGTCAGGCCGATGCGCCGCTCGCCCCGCTGGACGCGCCTCCGCTCCAGGTCGATCAGCAGGTCGCCATGGCGCAGCATTCGTCCCCCGCCGGCATCCGAAAGGTCCCCATAGGCCCGGCGCAGGAGTGCCTTGATGCGGCTCATCAGCTCTCGCAGGCCGAAGGGCTTGGTCACGTAGTCGTCCGCGCCGAGCTCCAGGCCGATGACCTTGTCCATTTCCTCGTCGCGGGCCGTGAGGATCAGGACCGGCGCCTTGGAGCCGTTCATCCTCATCCTGCGCAGGACTTCGAAGCCGTCGATGCCCGGCAGGCGGACGTCCAGGACGACCAGATCCGGCGCGTCACGCATCGCGAATTCGAGACCTTCTTCGCCAGAGCGCGCGACCGCGACCTGGTAGCCCTCCTGCTGGAGCGCGTACTGGATGCCGCGAGCGACGGCGTATTCGTCCTCGACGATCAGGATGGTGGCAGCCACGAGCCGGAATCTACACCCCGCGCCCGCCGAGGATCGACTGAAAGGCTGGCCTGGCGTCGCGCCCCCGACCGAGGCTACCCGAGGGACGCCGGACCGATGATCACGAACTTGTGCAGCCAGACGCGCTTGCCGGCCTTGCCGTCGATCGGGTCCTTGTAGATGGAATCGACCTGGAGGTAGGGCCCGAAGCGCAGCTGGATCGGTCCGGCCTTCCACTCCTCGTAGGTGACGTAGTAGTCCAGGTGGTGACGCTCCATGAGTGGGTCGGTGAGGAAGACGCCGTTTATCTTGAAGTTGGTGGACCCGGTCCGGGGGTCGTCGCCCGTGACGGAGTAGCCGGTCACTATCTGGGCGTGGCTGCCGTACCAGGCCAGGATCCCCACCGGCATATCGGTCATGGCGATCGACCTGACCGTGGCGACGGCTGCCTGCGCGAACGTCGTGTAGGCGAGGTCCTGGTATACGCCGGCCGTAATGCTGCCCCAGCCGTAGTAGTTGAGGGCGTTGCGCCAGCCGGCGACGTCGGCGCCGGGTTTGTACAGGGGTTCGTCCTGGTGAGCCCGCTCCCAGCTGAGGATCGACTCCTGCGCCTTGAAGCTGAGGGTCGGCTTCCAGACGAAAGTCGGCGCGGGCGCGGCGTCCGGCGCGGCCGTCGTCCACTGATAGCTGGAGTTGAGCGAGATCAGGTTCAGCATGATCAACGTCGCATCGGCCGTGCAGGCCGTCTCGTCGGGGTTCTGGAAGCGCACGGCATGTGGGACGTACAGGTTGGTTGAATACGTCGCCCGCGTGGGAGTCGAGGCCTGACCGACCAGGATTGCCACGATGGCGGCCAGGCTGACGAAGACGTTGATCATGGTCGAGAGCGCCACACCTTGATTGGACCGGGTGCGACAGCCCGCCGACGGCGACGAGCGACGGAAGCCCGGGCGCATAGTTTCCCACGCCTTGGCCAACAGTGGCTCGGCCAGCGCAATCGTGGGCACCGCGGGCGCCGAGGCTCCGCGCCCGGCGGTCGTCCCGCTGCCGCCCATCGGCGTCCCGCGCGCGAACGAATCGATCCGGGCGGCTGCTCGTGGTAGGCTCCGCAGTCGAAGTTGCGCTCCGTCGCGACTCAACCAGACCAAACCCTCGCGACCGGTTCCCTCGGCCGCGTGCCGATCGAACCGCGCAGGAGGATCCAGCCAGTGAGCCCCACCCCGACCGTCTTGACCGCCACGAGCCGGACCGAAACCGGCAAGGCGGTCGCGCGCCTGCGCAAGGCCGGCAAGATCCCAGCCGTCGTCTTCGGTCACGGCCTGGCATCGATCTCGGTGAGCCTGGACGCGCACGAGTTCGATCACCTGCGCCGAACCATCCATTCGAACTCGATCATCTCGCTCGAGATCGACGGCAAGGACAAGCGCCGGGTCATGGTCCACGGCATCCACATCGACCCGCGAACGCGGCACCTCCTGCACGTGGACCTGTTCGCTCTCAAGTCGGGCGAGGAGGTCACGGTCGAAGTCCCGCTCCACACCGTCGGCGAGGCCTATGCCGCGGCCAAGCTGGGTGGCACGCTGCTGCACATCGTCGACCGGATTCGCGTCCGCGCTCTGCCCGAGAAGCTGCCCGAGGCGCTCGAGGTTTCGGTCGAGCCCCTGGTCGACTTCGACGCCGCCATCCACCTGCGCGACGTCGCTCTGCCCGAGGGCGTGACCCTGCTGGCCGATCCCGATGAAGTCGTGGCCAAGGTGATCCCGCAGCGGGCCGTTGAGGAGCCGGTTGTGGCCGAGGTCGCTCCGGAGGCGGCCGAGGTCGCTCCGGAGGCTGCCGAGGCGCAGCCTTCGAGCGAGAGCTAGAACCGAACGGCCGGCTGGCCGCTGAGGCGACTCGGGCGGCCAGCTTGGCGGCCGCTCAGGCCGGCCCTCGGATCCGGCCGCCGCCGCGGCGCAGACTGCGGTCCGGGCAGGCGCCCCGTACGATGATGCCATGCCCAGCCTGCGTTCCTCGCGGAAGGACGTGATCCGCGGCCTGCCGGTCCTCGGGGCCTTCGTCGTGGGGGCGATCGGCTACGCGCCCCTGTACTGCTTCCCGCTGCTCGCGCCCGAGTTCGAGACAACCTTCCACGCCTCGCGCGAACTCGGCCAGATGCCCTGGACGATGTTCCTGCTGGTCTCAGCGCTGGCTTCGCCGCTGCTGGGCCGGGCCTTCGACGTGTTCGGGGATCGGCTTCTGCTGACCGCTGGCATCCTGTTGATCGCTCTCGGCTGGTTGGTGGCGTCGGCCGCTTCGGACGTGACGTTCCTCGTAGCGGCCTATGGCATCTTCCTGGCCCTCGGCCTGCAGCTGACCTTCGTCGGAACCACGACGGCGGTCGCGCGGCGGTATGCCGGCGTCGCCGGGCTGGCACTCGGCATCGCGTACGCGGGCCCGGGGATCGGCGTGGCCGTCATCCTGCCGATCGCGGCCGGGGCGATTCCGGAACTGGGCTGGCGCTCCATGACCCTCGTGTTCGCGGCGACTTCGCTGCTGGCCGTTCCGTTCGTGTGGCTCATGACGAGCGGAGCGGCGGTCCTCGTGCCGGCCCGGAGCGCGCGCCATCCGGCCGACGGAGCTGCGGCCGCCGGGGCCGGCGGCACACCCGCCGCCGGGGCCATGGCGGCGGGTGTGCCGGCCGTGGCAGAGGCGACGCCCTCGCCAAGGAGCGGCGAGGCGGGCCGGGGATTGCGTGAGGCCTCGGCGCCGGGGGCGATCGCCGCATCGCACGAGCCGCTCCCGCCCGGCAGCCGCTCGCGACCGGACGCGCTGCGGCGCACGGTGCGGACGCGCCAATTCCTGATCCTGCTCATCGGGGCGGTCGGGATCGGTTGCATCGACGAAGGGATCTACCAGCTGTCGCCGCGCCACGTGGAAGCTCAGGGGATCACCGCCGACTACGCGGCGGTCCTGCTGGCCGTGTCGTGCTATGCGTACGTGGTGGGCCAGGTCGTGGGTGGCGGGCTATCCGATCGGTTCGGCCGGCGCTTCATCGGGTTGATCTGCGCGGCGATGATCGCCGGCGGGGCGACGGCAATCTTCGCCTCGACGGGCTCCACGCCGGCGCTTGCCGCGGTCGGATACGTGTTCTACGGCTTCGGCATCGGAGCGACGATCGCCATCCGTTCGGCGGCGTTCTCCGACGTCTTCGGCGGTCGCAACTTCGGGGCGATCTTCGGCATCATCGCCATGGCCTACCCGGTCGGCGGGATCATCGTCATGAACGTCGGCAGCGTCTTCTACGATCGCATCGGCAACTACTGGCCGGTGTACGGCGTGGTCATGGCCTCGCTCCTGGCCTGGACGGTGGCGCTGATCATCGCCGGTCCGCGCCGCCACGGCCTGCGAGCGCGCCTGCGGAGCGCCCGAGCGCGCCTGCCGGTGTAGCGGCGCAGCGAGCCCGAATTCGGGAGCGGCGGCTCCGCCCGGGCCTCCGGAATGCCGGAGCCCTCCGGCAGTCTCGGGCGCCGGTCCGGCGCCACGCCCCCTACGCCACCTCCCGCCGGATCGTGCCTGCGGCGAGGACCACGAAGAAGGCCGCGATCCCGACGAGCACGCCCAGGTCCAGCAGCACCTGCGGAGAGCTCAGGTCCGCGCCGGCGATCATCACCTGGCGCAGTCCGTCGATGGCGTATGTGACCGGCAGGATTCGGGCGACGGGCTGGAGCAGCGACGGCAGCTGGTCGATCGGCCAGAAGAATCCGCCGAGCAGGCCCTGCGGCACGATGACGATCGGGATGAACTGCAGGATCTGCAACTCTGTCCGGGCGAAGGTCGAGAGGAAGATGCCCAGCGAGACCGCGCCGAGCCCCAGGACCAGCACGAGCAGGTAGGCGATCAACGGGTTGCCGGCGGTCCGGACGCCCAGGCCGATCGCGAAGGCCGGCACCGGTCCGAGCGCCGGGATCTCGAGGCGGCCCAGGACGAAGGCGAGCACGATCGCAACCTGCAGAGTCGCGAAGAAGCCGAAGCCCAGGCTGTACCCGAGGACGATCTCCGCCCGGCTGACCGGCGTCGCCAGCAGGCGTTCGAGCGTCCCGCCGATCCGCTCGCGCAGGAAGCTGATGCCGGTGAGGATGAAGACGAAGAAGTAGGCGAAGAAACCGACCACGACCGGCGCCAGCGAATCGAGTGTGGTCGCATCGGGCGAGCCGTAGACGGTCTGATGCTCGATCGTCGGTAGAACTGTGCCCGCGCTTTCGACCAGGGCGCCCACCAGGGCCGTCTGGACCGCCGGTATGACCGTAGCCTCGCCGGATGGGTTCAGACCCAGCGTGAGGAGCTCGATCGTGCGGTTCTGGAGGCTGAAGTCGGACGGCAGGACGACGACCAGGTCGAGGCTGTTGTCCTTCAGCAACTGCCGGGCCGTGGCATCGTCGGAGACCGATCGGTCGAGCGCAATGCCGGGCTGTCCCTCGAGAGCCGCGGACAGCCTGACGGCGACGGCACTCCCGGCCGGGTTGCCCAATTCGTCGACGACGGCGACGCGGGCCGTGGTCGTCTGGGCGCTGCTCAGGACCCAGCCGAGAAGGGCGATGATCGCGAGAGGGGCGAGGTACAGCAGCGCCAGCGAACGGGGATCGCGCCGGAACTGGGCCACGATGCGGCGAAAGACGGCGGCGACGCGAAGCGGGTTCATCGATCGGTCTCCTTCGGGCTCGTCGGCGTGGCGGCGCCGACCGTGGCGGCCGTCTCGCCGGCAAAGTGCAGGAAGGCTGTTTCGAGGTTGTCCGTCCCGGCCCGCTTTCGCAGCTCGGCCGGCGTCCCCTGCGCCAGGACGCGCCCGTCGCGGATGAAGAGCAGCTCGTCGCAGCGATCGGCCTCGTCCATGACGTGGCTCGACACAACCAGCGTGGCTCCGTCCGCGGCCAATCGATGGAAGTGGTCCCAGAACTGGACTCGCAAGGCCGGGTCCACTCCGACCGTCGGTTCGTCGAGGAAGATGACAGCCGGGTGATGGGCCAGCGCGCACGCCATCGAGAGGCGGCGCCGCATCCCGCCGGAGAGGTCCTGGGCAGGCGTGCCGGTCCGCGATTCCAGCTCCACCAGTTCCAGCGAGTGCATCAACGCGGCCCTGTCGGTCTGGCCGTACAGCGCCGCGAAGAACGACAGGTTCTCCCAGACGGACAGCTCGGGATAGATGCCGTCCGA
The DNA here is from genome assembly GCA_963768655.1 of uncultured Chloroflexia bacterium. Taxonomy (GTDB): domain Bacteria; phylum Chloroflexota; class Limnocylindria; order Limnocylindrales; family CSP1-4; genus Fen-1039. The sequence continues at coordinate 334,363 of CAVYIM010000003.1, forward strand.
CTGGGTCATGTACCCGATGCGCGCCAGGTTGGGCCGCGACGGCATCTCCACTCCCAGGACCCGAGCCCTGCCGCTCGTCGCCGACGCGAGGCCAGCCAGCAGCCTGATGAGCGTCGTCTTGCCGGATCCGTTCGGGCCGAGAAGGCCGTAGATCCGGCCGGGCGCAAGCGCCATGTCGATCCCGTCCACGGCGTGTATCGGCCCGAAGTCCTTGTGCAGGGCGACCGCCTCGACCGCCGGCGCCGGCGGAGTTGGAGTGGCTGTCATCGAGCGACCTCCTCTGTTGCGTCGGGCTGCGCGGCGCCGTGCAGGAGCAGGTCCACGTAGGCCTCGACGTTGTCGATAGCGGGATGGATGCCGATCCGGGCCAGCTCGTCGAAGACGGTGGGACCCAGCACGATCAGCAAGAAGACCGGCCCGAAGAGGCCCTGGATCAGCAGGGCCGGATCGATCGGGCGGAGGTTGCCTTCGCTCGTCTGAAGCGCGAACCAGGCGACCATGAGTGGCGCGCCCTGGCCGACGATCTCCGACATGACGACCCGGGCGAGCTCGGGGTCCTGGGCTGAGTTCGCGGCGAGATTCCGGACCAGGTCGGCTCGGGCGCGCATGGCCGAGTAGTAGGCCCGGGCAATGGCGATCAGGCCCTCCCTGGCGCCGAGTCTGATCGAGGGCTCGATCTGGGCTCGCATCTCCTCGACCGGGCTGACGCGGCGGGCGACGGCTCGGAGCAGCTCGGTCCGATCGGCGAAGTGGTGGTAGTAGGCGCCTTTCGTCAGCCCGGCTTCCGCCGCCACTGCCTCGATCGAGACGATGCCTGACCCCGGCCGGGACAGCAGCCGTTGCGCCGCATCGATCAGGCGATCGCGCGTCGGCTCGTCGGCGGCGGTCGAGACGTCCATCCCCTCGGCGGCGAGGGCCGCCCGAAGTCCCCGAAGGCCGCCGAAGTAGTGGTGGACGGTCTGGCGCGACACCCCCGCCTCGGCCGCCACCGCCTGAATGGAGAGCCCGGGCGGGCTCGCCTGGATCTGGCGACGAGCGGCGCTCAGAATTGCCTGGCGCGTGGTTTGCGTGGATGGCGTGGACTGCGTGGACTGGTCAGACATGCGTACCAGTATGCATGTCGTGTCAATGGGCCGCGGATACGCTACGGAGCGCTCACGGCCGTCGGAACGGGCCTTCGAACCAGTCGCAGCGAGACCGACTGCACGGCCACCGTCGCCAGGATTCCTGCGCCGAAGGCAAACCCGATGCCCAGGCTCTCGATAGTGGTCGTGACGACGAGGAAGAAGACGATCGTGCCGAAGAGGCCGAACTGGAGGCCGCGCGTGACTCCCATTGCCGTCTCGGGCCCCTGCAGACGGTGGGCGAAGACGGCCAGCACAGTCACGTAGATCGGGAAGGCGGCGAGGATTCCGCTCAGGTGCGGGCCCAGGACCGACGACGCCTCGGTGATGGCGAGCACGATCGAAGTGCCGACGACCATTCGAGCGGGAATGTCCCAGCGCGGCAGCGGCGTCGTGCCGCCCGTGGCGGTGACGGAAGGCGCGAGTCGAAGACACACGGCCATTGCGACGGCCACGATCGCGAACAGGACCACGGCCGGACCGCCGACGAGCGGTTGCACGGCCAGCACCGCGATCGCGAAGCCGCCGAAGCCGCCGAGCATCGAGACGGGCCACCCGAACCGGCGCGCCAGCCAGGCGTATCCCAGGGCGAAGGCGGCATCCCCGAGCAGGCCGCCGATCGAGCCTTCGGCCGTGCCCGCGGCGAAAGCCGTCCCTCGATCGAGCGCGATGTAGAGCGCCACCGGCCCCGAGGTCAGCGGCAGCGCGACCAGCCAACCGCCGATCGATGGGCCCCAGCGACGAGCGGCGAGGCTCGCGGCGCCGATCAGGATCGGCGTCAGGGAGAGCTTGAGCAGAAGCAGCGCCACGGGTCAGGGCTCGGTGGCGGGCTCGCCCGCCGCGAGACGCCGAATCTCATTGGCGAGGGTCGCAGCGAAAGTGGCGAGGCCCGCGGCCACCGGCGCCGAGAGCCCCTCCCCGAAACCGAATTCCGCGCCGCCGATGCCCACGAAGACGCCCCGTGGCAGCGACCCGCGCAGCTCCGCGGCGATAGCCAGAACCTGGTCCGGGGCGATCGAATGTGACGATGCAGGGGCGGCGCCGGCGCCCGACGATCGAGCTACTCTCTCGAGGGCCAGCGTGACGACCGCGCCCGGCGCCACGCCCGCCGCGGCATCCGCGACGATCACCGCCACTCCGTCGGGGACGTCGAGGACGGCCTCCACGGAGAGCTGCCCGACCTCGACGACCTCGACCAGCGCCAGCACATCGTCGGGCAGCATCGTGATGGCCACGAGCGCGGCCGCGTCGTCGCCACGAATTCGCTCGCCGCACGCCAGCAGGCGCGTCCGAAGCCCCGCTCGATCGCTCATTCCGGCAGTCTAGCGGTCGATCGGGGCGGTTCGTCTCGTCACCGGTACCGCACAATCGTGACCCCTGGGAGCGGGCGAGGGAGTAGAGTCTTGGGTAACTTTCGGACAGAAGCGGGCTGGAGGCCGAGTCACCCAGTGGGGCACGAATGAAGCGGGACGCTTCCTACCGATCGTTCCTCAGCGCCTACCCACCGACACCCGGTGATTCGCGTCCCGTGGACGGCGTGTCGCTGGCCGAAGCGATCGAGGAGCGGTTCGGAATCGCCGTGCCCGGAGCGCTGCAGCTGTTCTGGCTGCGCGTCGGCGCCGGCGTCTTCGGCGGCGGTGAGATCTACATCTTCGGCGACGCCGGCTCCGCACTGCCCGGTCCCGAAGTCCTCGAATGGAACGCCGCGCCTTGGTGGCGGTCCGTCTACCCGACTCCGAAGGAGGGCGGCCCGTTCTTCTTCGGGCAGACTGCATTCGGCGACCAGCTTGGATTCCGATGGCAGGGCAGCATCGCCCTGCCCGAGCTCTTCATGCCGGACACGATGGAAGTGTTCCTGCTGGGCAAGGATCTCGACGAGCTGCTGGGCGAGCTGCTCGTCGCTCCCGGAGCGCTGTGCAATTCCGAGCGGCTCGCCCGAGCGGCCAAACAGTGCGGCCCGCTGCCGCCCGGTCAGCACTACGCCCCTGACGTTTCGCCGCTGCACGGCGGCACCGACGAGTCGTTCCACGTCATCCCGGCCGAGGCTCACCTGACGGCCGCGATTTCAGGCTGGGAGGCGATGCAGGCACGCAGTCGCTCTGCCGGCTCCGTCGGCGTGAGGTTCAGCGCGAACCGCGTCTGAGCTCTGCCCCTCACCCGGCGATCGCCGCGTGACGGGTGGCTCCGGATCTACTCCGCGGCCTCCGGGAGGGCCAGCTCCGCAGTCGTCTCAGCCTCGGGTCGGCGCGCCCCGAGAGCGGCCCGCAGCTCGACGAACTGGACGGCCACGACGGCCGTCGCGGCCAAGGCGAAGGCCCGAACCACGCCCAGCGGCACGAGCGTAGCGGCGAGGACAGCCAGGAACGAGGCGAAGCCGAGCAGGCCGTGCGTCATCCCGCGCATGACGCCGACGGTCCGATCGGGGCCCTCCTGGGCGTGGGTGAAGAGCGCCATCACCGCGGCCACCGTGGGGATTGTGGTCATCATGCCGCTGATCGTGGCCCCGAAGTATGGCCCGGCCGTCGTGACGAAGACGACCATGGCCGCCCCGGCGATCATCCGCGTCGGCAGTTCGGACGCGGAAGTGGCTCGACGCGGCATCGGCGGCGCGTCGGGCAGAAGGCGGCGCGATACGAGCAGGATGGCGATCGTGGCCACGAAGGCCGGCCCGAGACCCCAGGTCGAGATGGGCAGCATCACCGCCCACGTCACGGCGAACGCTCCGTACGCGGCCGCTCCGGCCAGCGGCCAGCTCAGGCGGCGACAGACCAGGGCGTAGACCAGGCAGAAGACGCCGCAGCCGCCGGCTCCACCGAGAGATGCGGCCGCCGACGTGGCGGCGAAGGACGTGTTCTGCTCGAGAGCCAGGAAGAGCAGGATCGGGCCGCCCTTCGCCGGCACCGCACCGAGGATGCCGCCGACGGCCGGCCCGTAACGGTGGCTGGCCAGCGTGACGATGCCGATCATCAGCACCGGCAGGCCGATCTTGAAGAAGAGGTCGATCATCTCGCCCTCCAGGGTAGCGGGTTGTCGCCGGGCCGCCGAGCGCAGGCCAGGGCGGCGTGGGGCCCCGGAGTGAGCGGACTCGAACGTGCGTGAGCGAGGAGAACAGGCGCCGACGAAGGGATGTGCGGGCCGACGGCGATCTGGTCAGTCGCGCTCGATCTCGAGCCTCAGGAAGTGCGTAGCGCAGCTTATGCAGGGGTCGTAGGCCCGTATCAGCTGCTCGAGCCGCACGGTGGCCTCGGCGTGGGTCAGGGACAGGACCTGCGGTGCGAACGCCGCCAGATCCTGCTCGATCATGCCCTGGTTCTGGCCCGTTGGGGCGATGATCTGGGCCGCCAGAACGCGCCCGTTGTCGTCGACGTCGTAGTGGTGCCAGCAGATGCCCCGCGGCGCCTCCGAGCCCCAGCCCGTCTCGCCGGCCCGGGGCGTCCACGGAACAGATGGCCGGGCCGGCTCCTCGTACGACTTGACGATGTCGAGCGCCGAAGCGGAGGCGTGGATCAGTTCCACCGCGCGAGCGGCGATGCTCCAGTACGGGTTGCGGGCGATCTGCCTGGCCAGGCCGCTGGCATCCAGTGCCTCGCGGGCGATCGGGTGGAGCTGGTCGGCGTTGAGGGTCACGCGCGCTGCCGGCCCGAGCATGTACGTTCGGCCGTCCTCGGTCCGGGCGTGCAGAGCGTTGGTGCCCTCGTGCTGCTCTTCGCGGAAGGCTTCGCGCCAGCCCCAGATCGGCACGTCGATTCCATCGGAGGAGACGATGCGGCCGTCGTTGAGGCCGTACTCGATCGGGTGCTTGATGGCGACGTAGAGGGGGTCCCGCTCGAATGCCGGCGCCTTGAACGCGGCGACGATCTTGAGCGTCGCCTTCGAGAGGTCAAGGGCTTCCTTGAGGGGCTCGCGTAGCGCCTCGATCTCCGCCTTGCTCGGGGTCCTGGACAGGCCGCCGACGCGCATCGCCACGGGGTGGATCGCCCGGCCGCCGATCAGCTTCATGATCTCGTTGCCGGTCCGCTTGAGCCGGAGCGCCTGCTCGACGATGTGCTTGTGATCGCGGGCCATGGCGATCGCGCTCTCGTAGCCCAGGAAGTCCGGGGCGTGGAGCATGTAGACGTGGAGGGCATGGCTCTCGATCCACTCGCCCCAGTAGAAGAGCCGGCGGAGCGCCTTCACCTGGGGGTCGACTTCGACCTCGAACAGGTGCTCGAAGGCCATCGAGGCACCCATCTGGTAGGCGACCGGGCAGATGCCGCAGATTCGGGCGACGATGTCGACGGTCTCGTTGGGAGTCCGCCCGACGACCAGCTTCTCGAAGTACCGGGGCGCCTCGAAGATCGAAAGGCGCGCTTCGCGCACCTCACCGTCGGTGATGCGGAGCTTGAGCGTCCCCTCGCCTTCGACCCGCGCGATCCCTACGACTTCGAAGTTGTGCTCGTTGGTCGCGGTGTCGGCTTTGGCCATTCTGGTCCACCTGGCTGCTGCTTCCCCATCTAGACTGGGGCCATCCGAGGTTGCCCCATCGTCCACCGGGCGGCATAGGGCCGTTTGTCGTCCCGCAGCGGGCCCACACGTTCCCGGAAGCGGGGGCCGCCGGCGCGCGGTCATCATGGCCGGCCACTCCAGACCTCTGTGGGCGGTTTCCTGCAGATACGGCTACCAGGCGTGTTGGACGCAAGGGACGTGGCGCCATGTGGGCGCGGCGCCTGCGCGCGGCCGGATCCACGCTCGTCGGCGTGCGCCCCCGACTCCATGTGAGGCCCGCGATGGGGCCCGCGCCGGGCGGCACGGGCCCGACCCGCGTCCAGCACGCCTACCAGGCGTAGCTGACGAATAGCCGCCCGCCTCGCCCCGGAACGAAATCGGCGCCGCGCGCGGCCTCGGCTATAGTCGCGGCGTGAACCTGCCGTTCGTGCCGCCGATCGAGCCGATGCTGGCGAAGCTCGCCGACGAGATCCCCACCGGTGCCGGCTGGCAGTACGAGCCCAAGTGGGACGGTTTCCGGGCGCTCGTCTTCCGCGACGGCGACGACGTCTTCATCCAGAGCCGCGACCTGCGGCCGCTCGATCGTTACTTCCCCGAGCTGCCGCCCGCGCTGCGGGCCAATCTGCCGGAGCGGTGCGTGCTCGATGGCGAGGTAGTCATCGCCGGATCAAACGGTCTCGACTTCGACTCGTTGCTGCTGCGCATCCACCCGGCCGAATCTCGCGTGAAGCTGCTCGCGGCGCAGACCCCCGCCAGCTACGTGGCCTGGGATCTCCTCGCCTTCGACGACCGCGACCTGCGCGCCGCTCCTCAGGGCGAGCGCCGCGCGCTGCTCGAGGTGGCGCTGCGCGAAGTCGCGCCGCCGATCCACCTGACGCCCGCCACCCGCGATCCCGATCGTGCCGCCGATTGGTTCAACCGCTTCGAGGGCGCGGGGCTGGACGGGGTCGTGGCCAAGCGGCTGACGGACGTCTATCAGCCGGGGAAGCGGGGCTGGACCAAGATCAAGCACGCCCGAACGGCGGACTGCGTCGTTGCCGGATTCCGCTGGCACAAGAACGGGCCCGGGACCATGGTCGGGTCGCTGCTGCTGGGCCTATTCGACGACACCGGGCGGCTGAACCACGTCGGCATCACCGCCAGCTTCACGACGGAGAAGCGAGTCGCCCTGGTGGCCGAGCTCGCGCCGCTGCGCGAGAACGCCCTCGACGGGCATCCCTGGGCCGAATGGGCCGAATGGGAGGCCGCCGCCCGCGAGTCCGGCCAGCGCCTGCCAGGTGCCGTGAGCCGCTGGAACCGCGACCGCGACCTGACCTGGGAGCCGCTCCGGGCCGAGCGAGTCTGCGAGGTGGGGTACGACCACCTGCAGGGAGATCGCTTCCGCCACGCCACGACGTTCCTGCGCTGGCGCCCCGACAAGCGTCCCTCGGACTGCCGCTACGACCAGCTGGAGTCGACTGCACCCTTCGAGCTCGGGGAGATCTTCGGGCGATAGCCAGCGGGAGGACGGGCGAGCGGTCCGGCAGGCTCACGCGGCCAGCCCGAACTGCCCACCGCGGGGTGAGTCGGGCCCTGTCCTTTCCCAATTCCCACCACAATGACCTTCGGCAAAGCCGAGGCTGGCGAGTCGGCCGAGATCGGCCCCCGGACTCTGAGATCGGGCGTCAATAGGGCCCGTAAGCTCGGAACGAAACCGCGAGAGATTCGTCGTGGCGAGATTCCGGAGCCAGCAGGGTCGGCGTCGCAAGCCATGGGCTCCGCCGGCCCACCTCCTTGCTCAATGCCCACGTGGCGGGAATTCGGAAACTTCCCTTGCCCGGGCTGCGCCGCCTCCATCAGGCCAGCGGATCAGCGGACGGCCGACCACGGGTCGTAGTCGACCTCGAGGGGTTCCTGCGGCGGCCGCTCCGAGGCGGGCACGTGCTCGAGGTTGACGCGGATGCGGTACCACAGAGTGAAGCGGCCGCGCATCGAGTCGACCAGCAGGTCGGCCGGCTCCAGGTGTGCGACGGCGCCGGCGTGGCGGGACTTCCAGCGCTCGAAGGCAGCCAGGGCTTCCTCCTTGGTGGCCGCGCGGGCGATCTCGATCAACGGTTTGGTGGAGGCGCGGCGGCCGGTGGGCGAAGGCCGACGGTCGCTCGGAGCGGTGACATGGGCCGAACCGTCGCTGCCGGCCGCTTCGGCGGCCGCGCCGTCGGTGTGCGCTCGTGCCCGCGACGGCATGACCCGCGGCGGCTCGCCCGGCGCCTTGGCGTAGTGGGGCGGCCACGGCGCGTCGCCCAGGCCCGCCTTCGCCTGCCGGGCGGACAGCTCCAGCAAAGCTTCCAGCGAACCCATCGCTTCATCGATCCCGGCCGCCGGGTCGCCGATCCGGGCGAATCGCGCGGGCACCGTGGCGATCGTGAAATCGCCCAGCTCGCATTCGGGTAGTTCCTCCCACGTCACCGGCGCCGAGACGCGGGCGTCGGGAACCGGCCGGACCGAGTAGGCGGATGCGACCGTTCGGTCCTTGGCGTTCTGGTTGTAGTCGATGAAGACGCCGTGGCGCTCTTCCTTCCACCACTTGCTGGTCGCGATCTGCGGGGCGCGCCGCTCAACCTCCCGCGCCAGGGCGAGCGCCGCCCGCCGGACCTCGTCGAATGACCAGCGTCGCTCGATCCGAACGTTGACGTGGATGCCACGCGAGCCCGAAGTCTTGGGCCAGCCGACCAGGCCGAGGTCTGCCAGCGCGTCACGCGTGACAAGTGCCACGCGCCGGATATCGTCCCAGGGGACGCCGGGGACGGGGTCGAGATCGACCCGCAGCTCGTCCGGATGGTCCAGGTCGTCGACGCGGACGGCATGCGGGTTGAGGTCCAGGCAACCGAGGTTGGCCACCCAGGCCAGGCCGGCCGCCTCGTCGATGACGATCTCGTCGGCGGTTCGACCGGAGGGGAACGTCAGCTCGACCGTGCGGATCCATTCGGGCCGGGATTCGGGCGCGCGCTTCTGGAAGAAGAATTCGCCTTCGGCCCCGTTGACGTAGCGCTTGAGCGCCATCGGGCGGCCGCCCGCGCCCCTCAGCGCTCCATCGGCGACCGCGATGTAGTAGGCGACGAGATCGCGTTTCGTGTAGCCGGGTCCGGCGAAGAACACCTTGTCCGGATTGCTGATCGCGACCTGCCTGCCGGAAACCGTGACGATCTCGCTGTGCGCTGGCATGGCCGAACGATAGCGCCTCGAACGCGATATCAGTCGTAGGGCCGGCTACGCTCCAGGAGCTCGGCCAGCGTCTCGAGCTCGGGCGCAGTGAACGACTCGAGGAAGTACCGGCGGACTGCCGCCAGGTGCCCGGGCGTCGCCTCGGCCAGCCGGCTCGCGCCTGCGGCCGTCAGGACCGCGAAGTAGCCACGTGCGTCCGAGGCGCACCTGACGCGGCCGACCAGGCCGTCGGCGGTCAGCCTGTCGATGAGGCGAGTGATCCCGGCTCGGCTCAGAAGAACTCGATCCGCCAGCTCGTTCATGCGCAAGCGTCGCCCATCGGCCATTGCCAGCTGGAACAGGACGTCGTACTCGGCCAGCGGTAGGGCGCTGTTGACGAGGAGGTCCGCCTCGAGACAACGTGCCACGACGGCATGCCGGGTCAGGAACGCCCGCCAGGCGCGTGACTCAACGGGCTCGAGAGCCGCGGCGAGCATGGTCTCGGGGGTGTCCACGACGCCCGGTGTCTGTGGCGGGCCGGCGACCTCTGAGCCGGCGACTTCCGGGCCGGCGGCGTGCTGCTCCATGACAGCTCCTTCGTATTCCCCCCTTGCAAATCGTTGCGTGCTCAATTACTATAGCACTTAGTTGCTTAGTGAACGATCCGAGTTGGGTCCACGAGAGCACGAAGCGTCAGGAGACACGAGATGAGTAACTGGGACCTGGACCCAGCCCATTCGCAGATCGAGTTTGCCGTCAAGCACATGATGGTTTCGACGGTTCGCGGCCAGTTCCGCAAGTTCGCCGTGGCGGTGGACTTCGACGAAGCCAACCCGGAGCGCTCGACAGTCGAGGCGCATATTGACGCATCGAGCATCGATACGGGCATGGAGGCTCGCGATGCGCACCTCCGGAGCGCGGATTTCTTCGACGCAGCGGCGTATCCGGAACTCGTGTTCCGCAGTACGCACATCGAGCGTGACGGCGATGGCTATCGGATCGACGGAGACCTGACGATCCGCGGCGAGACGCGGCCGGTGACCCTGCAAGCTGAGATCGGCGGCGTGGTGCCGAACATGCAGGGTGGGCGTCGAGCGGGCTTCTCCGCTTCGACGAAGATCAGCCGCAAGGATTGGGGGCTCACCTGGAATGGCGTCCTCGAGAGCGGCGGTGTTCTCGTCAGCGACGACGTCAAGATCTCGATCGAAGTTGCTGCCGTGCAGGCCGAAGCCGCGGCCTCGAGGGTCGGCGCCGCCAGTGCGGCCTGACCCTCGCCGAGGGTTCCTCGCCAAAGAGAACGGCCGCCGGGAAGACCCGGCGGCCGTTTCCACGTGGCGGCAGTGGCGACTCAGTCCTCCGTCGGCATGTGGAGGTACATGCTCTGGATGCCGATCCGACCCGGGCCGGTGAAGCGGTTGAAGATCAGGTTGCCCGATCCGCTCAGGATTCCCATCCGCAGACCGACCATCTTGATCTCCATGGCCACGGTCGGATCCTTGTAGACCCAACCGCCCGGCTCGACGTCGAAGGTCTCGCCCGGTCCGAGGACGCGCTCGAAGACGTTGCCGTAGCCGTGGAGCCAGACGGTCCCCCCGCCCTGGCCGCCGGTGAAGGTGTCGATGAAGAACCCCGTGCCGCCGAACAGCATGTTCCCGACGCCGCGCAGTCGGCGGTAGCTGTAGTCGACGTTCGCGGTCGCGGCCAGGAACTGGTGCTCGCGCACCTCGAGCGACTGGCCCGGGGCCAGAATCAGATGGAAGACGTGGCCCACTCCGTCCCGGCTGAAGGCGATCTGGCCGGCTCCCTTCGCCTCGGTCATGAAGATCGGCATGCCGGCGATCACACGCTTGAAGGTGCCCTTCATGGCGTGGATCCCGATGTCCAGGCTGGGCGTCTTCCAGAGCAGGATGTGGTGCTCGAAGTAGACCGGCATCGTGCCGTCGAGCTCCAACGTCAGCATCGGCACCAGCTCGCCGTCCGTGCGGAATTGGACGCCCGGGCCCTGCCCCTCGTCCACCGAGGTCGGGAGCAGCTTCGGGATGTAGTCCGTATGCATCGCGTCCTCCTGATGGCCGCTCACGAGACGTCGCGGCCCCTCCACTTTAGGGCAGTGGAGGGGCCGCGCGCGCCCATGTTTGCGAGGCCGACTGCGGCGGGCGTCGCTGGGGTGGGGCCGCCGAGCTAATGTCGATGATCCCCGCCGGATGCTCGGCCGCCTCACGGCGGGTCGGGCGAGGCTACGGCGGATAAGATTGCTTCCAGATTGCGCCATTGTTGAGGAGGTCCACATGGAGACGAAGACGCCGGCTGGCAGTGCGGTCGTCCGCCAGTCGCGGTTCAACCGTTTCATGGCCCGCTGGCTGGCTTCACCGTTCGGCGTCCTGTCGGGCCGCGTCGTGCTCGTCCGCTACACCGGCCGGACCTCCGGGCTCCGACGCCAGCTCCCCGTCAATTGCGAACCGTTCGAGAATGGCTATCTGATCCGCGTCGGGCGGCCGGAGCAGAAGCGCTGGTGGCGCAACTTCAGCACGCCGTGGCCGGTCGAGCTGGTGCGGAAGGGCCGCCGGATCCGTGGCTCGGCCGTCGCGGTTCCCGGAACCACCGGCAGCGGTCAGCGCATCGCGGCGGGCTACTTCGCCACTCACCACGGCGCTGCGAAGCGGGCCGGCCTGCCGAAGATGCACAAGGGCGAGCTGCCGACGCCGGAAGCGCTACAGGCCGCGGCCGCGACGCTGACCTTCGTCGTCGTGACGCCCGAGCGCTAGGGACGATCGCCGGCAACGGCCCGGCGCTCCTCGTATAGGCGAGCCCAATGACGGCGATCCGTCGTGATACCATCCCGCTCGCGCCGACATAGCTCAGCGGTAGAGCAGTTGTCTCGTAAGCTGCCGCCGCGCTTCTAGCCGCCTTAGCTCAGTGGTAGAGCAGTGGTTTCGTAAACCACAGGTCCAGGGTTCGAATCCCTGAGGCGGCTCCACTCCTCTCGTTGATCGAAACCTCGCGGTTGGTCGTGGCTTTCGACGCTCACGGTTTCGCGCGCAGAACGGCCGCAGAAGTCATCGGGAAGTCGGCCTGCGTCGAGCCATCCACGCCGTGCTAGCGCACCGGTTTGGCCGAGTCGAGCGGCTCGCCTCGCTCGAGACGCCGGAGCTCCTCGGCGGTTAGAAAGTGGCGACGACAGGCCATCACGGCGCCCCGCGTGAAGAGGATCGTGCCGAGGCGCTGGACCCAGGCATCGAGGATGGGGTCCTCGTACCGATACTGGTCCATGGAGAAACTGATGATGCCCTGGGCCCACCGAGCGGCATACTCCTCCGGCGACAGACCCTTGTCGAACTCGCGTCTCATGACTTTCTCGCGGAACGGATCGGCGAGGGGTCGGCTGTCCGGGTCGGGCGTTCTGGCCTCCGCCAGCAGGGCCTCGAGTTCGTCCCAATCCACTCGGTGCGGCATCTGTCCTGGTATCAGCCAGGTCGGGAGTGGCGTCGTCTTGGGGATCGGCAGCCCAACAAGGGCCCGAGCCGTCCATATCGGGATCTCGAAGGTCTCGCCCTTCTGATCTCCGTCGAGGACCAGGAGCTTCGCAGTTCGCCAACGGTAGCCGAGCGGGCCGAAACGGCGTCGCGCTAGCCCTCTGAAGCCGACGATGAGGAGTGCCGTGCCGTCGGCCAGCGCGATCTTCGGGCCAACCCATGGAAGCTTCCAGCGAGGGTGGCGCACGATGACGGTCGCCCCAAGGTCCGGATACCAGCTCATGCCGGCAGTCTGTCATGAGCTTCGTGACACGGCAACGACCAAGGGCTCTCGCGGGAACCAACAACGCGTCCAGGGGTGGTGCGACAGCCGTAAGCCCCTCCGGAGGCGTTACCTCTCCAGCCGTCTCAGGCTGCTAGCCCCAGGTAGCATCATTCGTGGAGAGCCAACCGCGTCAATTCGCATTTAGACCCCCCGCATAGACCCCCCAACAACAAACCCCCCACGCTCAGCTCACGCTCAACTGGGTCTGACCGACAGTGGTTTCGTAAACCACAGGTCCAGGGTTCGAATCCCTGAGGCGGCTCCATCCCTTCCCTGCGATCGTCCTCTGCGACACCCGGCTGCGCCCGCAGTCGAGGAGGCCTATAGAGCTGGCTCCTCATTCGGATGGCGAAGCGCCCGGATGACGTAGGCGACGGCGGTATCGAAGTCGTCGGGCAGGCATTCGGCGCGGTCCAAGAGATGGGTCAATCGGGGCGACGGCTCGACGAACCAGGCGAACACGCGAGCCGGTTCCCACGCGCCGCGAAGGCCGTTGCAGGTGTCGCGTCCCCAGGCTGCCGACGTCCATTCGGTCACCGCCCATGTCCCGGCGCCGGGGTGGACGATGGCGACCATCGCGTCGCTTCGGGCGATGTCGGCGAGAATCCAGTCGTATCCCGCGAACGCGGGATGGTCGCATACGGCGAACCCGGCGGCCCGGAGCGCCCTTGCCCAGTCTGCGTCGCGAGCGCGTTCTCGCGTGATCGCAATCGCTCCCGCCCAGGAGATGAAGACCACGGTCGTCGCTCCGCCCTCGCGGCGTGCGTCCGAGATTGGGGGACCGGCGAGATCGACCGGCCGAGGCTCGTTCGGCTCCGGGCCGCCGTAGAGCCGCATGGCGGTGGCCTTGGCCATCTCTGGATCGTCGCCAACGAGCGCGGCCTCGTCGTCGGCGTTGATGAGCCCTGCCTTGCGCGCCCTGCTCGCGAGAATCCTCAGATCGCGCTCAAGTGAGACGATTCGATCGCGTATCCCCAAGACTTGCCGGTCTCGATCTCCCTCTGGCGCGACTGCAGGAAGCTCTTCAAATCCCTCAGCCACCCGTGGAAGACCCCGGCGAACTCACGCGTGCTTTTGAACTCGTGCTTGAGATACCTGGCCCGACGTGCCCTGTCAGCTTCGCCGCTGGCTGGCCTGAACGAGCCATCAGTCTTGCGACCCAGCCGGGCTCTCAACCAATGGAGCGTAGCGTCGAGGAACACGCCGGGATCATCCGCCGCCGCGACGGCCTCCGCAAGGCGCGAGTGGATCCTGCCGGCGGCACCACACTGCGGCTCGGCGGCTCGGCCGACCGACCAGTACCGACCCGGGGGCTTGCCTCTCGGAGGGCATCGCCGCCACGACGACCACGCAATGTACTATCCCGCCTCGCGACGGCGCGGCGTATGCGACCGGGAAGCAGCTCGGCGGCAGATCGGCGCCGCCCGCGCATACTGTAGAGGCGTCCGATTGCTCGTCAGCAAGAGGTGGACCGTGGCAATGTTCTGCTCACAGTGTGGCGCCGGCTTGGCTGGCGACGCCAGGTTCTGTGTCAGTTGCGGCGCCCCCGTCGTACCGCAGGTGGCACCCGCTTCCGGCGCCGCGGTTCTGCCTTCTTTCGTAGCTCCCGCACCGGCTCCTGGTGCCCCTGAACAGGCCGCTACCGGCCAGACGTTCGTGCTCAACCAGAAGCTGATCTCGATGACCGGCGATCTATGGATCGACGATTCGAACGGGAACCACGCCTTCGAGGTGGACGGCAAGCTCCTGGCAGTCCGGCGCTCGCTGCTCCTCAAGGACACCTCGGGGCAGGAGCTCTACGAGATCAACAAGTCGCTCGCGCACGTTCACAAGACATTCGAGGTCAAGCAGCGCGACAAGGTCGTCGCGACGATCCAGAGAGCCCTGATGTCGTTTGGTGGCGAGCATTTCACGATCACCGCGGCCGACGGCGGGCAGATGAAGGTCACCGGCAACTGGGCGGGTCGCGAGTTCCATATCCAGAAGGACGGCACCGACGTGATCGTCGCCTCCCGCCAGTTCTTCAGCCTCCACGACGCCTACGGCATCCAGGTCGCACCGGGCTTCGATGCCCCGCTCGCTCTGGCGATCGTTGTTGCCCTGGAGCAGATCGAGAAGGAAGAGGGACACGAGTCGTCGCCGCTCGGCGGCATGTTGGGCGGAGGTCTGGGCGGGATCCTCGGCGGCTAGTTCAAAGGCCGCCAGCGCGACGCTGACGTCGCCGTCGACGCTGGAGCCGCAGGGGTTTGGGTAGGGTCACCTTGGCGTAGCCTCGCGAGGGGTCGGGCCTCAGCACCTCCGGGGTGTCCGGCACGCTGGAGCGCAGCCAGTGGAGCGCCGGGCGGCGGTCAAGCGCAGGGCTTTGTTCCCGTGGGTGGTGTCAAACGCAATCTCTGGCGGGCCCGAAAGACAGCAGGACTTACTGGCGTGGCATTCGATGCAGTCGCTCGGACCAATCCCTTCGACAGCGTCGCCCTCCGGAATCGGACCATGCCGCAGGTCAGGGCGGCGTTCTTGCGGTCGCAGACGCTTCTTGTCAAGCGACGACTATGCTTGGCCCAGTTCCACCCAACCAAGTACCGTGGAGGTACCTCCAATGACCCAGTTGCTGGCAACAAGCCCGACGGAAGCAACGGCCGGAGTGGCCGAGCCCCTGCAGGCAACCCTCGTCGAGCTCATCGACCTCAGCCTGCAATCCAAGCAGGCCCACTGGAACGTCGTCGGCCCCGGCTTCCGGGGGATACATCTCTTCCTCGACGAGATAACCGACCAGGTCCGCGACTGGTACGACGAAGTGGCCGAGCGGCTCGCCGCGATCGGCGTCTCCCCTGACGGCCGCATCGCCAGCGTCGCCTCCGGCACGCCGCTGGCGCCGTTGCCCGCCGGTCAGATCGCAGACAAGGACGTGCTCGCGCTGCTCGACGCCCGCCTCAACCTCGTCGCCGATCGAGTGCGGGCGCGGCTCGACCCGGTCGGTGCTCAGGATCTGGCCAGTCAGGACATCCTGATCGGCATCGTGCAGGGGCTCGACAAACACGTCTGGATGCTTCGGGCTCTCCAGGCGTGACCGACCGAAGTCATTGACGGCCAGCCCGGGCTGTCGGGCAGTTGATGGCGACCTACTGCCGTCGACGGCAGGTCGTGCGTCGGCGGCGGGTCGTGCAGTGGCAACGACCATCGCACTCGGCCTCGTCGTCGCAGTCCGATGGCAGGTATTCCGCACCGGCGCACTCGACGGCGTAACTGAGGGCTTTCTCTTTGGAGTGGCCCTGCTCGGGCTCGCGTGGCTCGGATCGACCGCCGTGTCCAGGCCGCCGGCGGGAGCCATCGCCGCGGGTCTTGCGGCCGGCGGAGTGCTGGTGGCTCTGTCCCTCCTGGCTCGCTGGCCGCATCCACCCCTCGTGCCCGGCCCCGCCGCGGCGTTCGTGCCGTGGGTCGCGGCCACCACACTCGTGGCCACCGGCGAGGAGCTGGTTCTGCGCGGCACGCTGTGGCGGTGGGCTGCCGCGGCGGGTGGAGATGCGGCAGCCCTGATCGCGACGAGCATCCTCTTCGCGCTCATTCATATCCCGATCTACGGCACTGCCGTCGTCCCACTGGATTTCGGGGTCGGACTGCTGTTCGGCGGGCTCCGGCTGTGGTTCGGCGGCCCTGCCGCCCCGGCCGCCGCGCACGTCCTGGCGGATCTGGCGACGTGGTGGCTGTGACGAAGGATCGCCGGCTCGCAGTGGCCGCGCAGGTGTGTGGGCTGATCGTCGTCGTGGCCGCTCAGCGCCTGGCGCCGATCGCCGGGCCGCCTCTCTACGATGGTGTGCCCCCCATCGGCCCCTACGAATGGCTCTCGCCGCCGCCGGGGCTCATGGGCGGCGCGCAATCAGCGCAGGAAACCGATGACGTGCAGGATGTCCAGGCCGGGTTGGCCATCGGCTCGCCCGAGCTGCCGCCCCAAATTCAAATCCTCACCGACCCCGGATCCCTGGCGATACCGGACAGCACGACCTCGATCACGGTTTCGATCGACCCCGTGGCAGCACCTTCGGCCCAGCCATCGGACGGCGTCGTCGCGGGCAACGTCTACCGGATCTCAGTCACTGACCAAAGTGGCACGGTGATCAGCATGGACGCGGACGGAACAGCGACGCTCGTCATGCGTGGGCCGCCTGATCTGCGCTTGGCCTCGATCGAGATCTTTGCCGGCGGCAGCTGGACGAAGGTTCACACCGATCCGGCGGGCGTCCCGAACATGTTCACCGCGAGCGTTTCAGGGTTTGGCGACTTCGCCCTGGTCGCGCCATCCGGCTGGGTACCCGCGGGAGAAAAGGCGGCGCGGGCGACGCCCACATTGGCAGCGCGGGCGACGCCCACATCGGCCAGTTCGGCCGCGTCGTTCACACCCGGTGCGCTGGCCGCGTCGGCTGCGCCCGCGACATCGGCCGCGGCGACGCCCGTCTCGTCGGAGGGACCGGCCACACCAGCCGCGTCCGAGGGGCCGACGTCGGTCGACACATCCGCCGGGAGTTCTGGCGAAGGGGGCTCGTCGTTGCCGCCGATCGCCGTCATCGTCATTGCGCTACTTGTGATCGTCGCCGCCGTGATGGTCCTGCTGAGGCCGATCAAGCCGCCCGGCGATGGAGACGCGGAGTAGTGCGGGACCCACATGGCCAGCGAGGCCGACCAGCCAGGCTGCCCCGGCGCGGCGCCCGCAAATCTGCCGTCGGCCGCAACCGCAGTCTCGGTGGCCGACGCGGACGCCAGCGGCCGAGCGACTCCGGACGGTCAGTCGGGTAAAGTCGGGCGGCCCCGGAGTCGGCCACGACGGCCCGGCCCCAACTCACGAAGGGACGAGCGTGGATTACGCGCAGGCCATCATCCTCGGGCTCATCCAGGGCGTCACAGAACTCTTCCCGGTCTCGAGTCTTGGCCACTCGGTCATCCTGCCCGCTCTGCTGGGCTGGAACAACGTCGTCGCGGCACAGTCGGCGCCGGAGTCGTTCTTCCTCGCCTTCCTGGTCGGCCTTCATGTCGCCACCGCCCTGGCCCTGGCCGTCTTCTACCGAGACCAATGGGTTCGCATCGTCCGAGGATTGGCTCGCTCGCTTCGACGCCGCAGGATCGAGACGGCCGACGAGCGGCTGGGGTGGCTCCTCGTGGTCGCAACGATCCCGGCAAGCCTCGTGGGCCTGGTGCTCGAGCATCCGTTGCGGGTTCTGTTCGCGACCCCGGTGGCAGCCGCGGGGTTCCTCGTCGTCAACGGCGGCATCCTGCTCGTGGGCGAGTCGGTCCGTCGGCGGTCCATGGTCCGGGCCGTGGTTGCGGCGCACGAACGTACGCCGTCCGGAGATCGCCTTCTCGACACGCTGGAGTTTCCGGAGGCGGGAGTTATCGGCGTGGCACAGGTCTTCGCCCTGCTGGCGGGCATCAGCCGGTCCGGGATCACGATGGTGGCAGGGCTCGTTCGGGGTCTCGACCACGAGGACGCGGCGCGCTTCTCATTTCTTCTGGCCACACCCGTCATCTTGGCCGCGGGCATCTACAAGCTGCCGGACCTGCTCGGCCCCAACGGTGACGGAGTCCGCGGCCAGGTGCTGGCGGGCAGCGTCGCGGCCGGAGTGGCGGCGTACCTGTCGGTTCGGTTCCTTGCCCGATACTTCGCCAGTCGGACGCTCATGCCGTTCGCGGCCTACTCGTTCGCTATTGGAGTGCTGGCGCTGATTCGCTTCGGTCTGTAGGTGGCCAGGGCCGACCTGAGGCTGCCCGGCAGAGACCGTCAGCCACCATTCGTTCCACCGTGTGTCAAGCAGCGGCACGTCGCGGATCGCACGCGGGTGTGCCTGCGGTCGCCGCGCGGTCTACAGCGCCGAAAGCGCGGTCACCATCAGGACGAGGCCAACGGCCAGGACGGCCAGTCCAGATGCCAGCGGGAGCAGGCCTACGGCGCGGGCGATCGAGCCGCTGCCAGCCGTCAGCTGACCGCCGCGGCCGCGGACGATGACCGTGGCGATGCCGACCGCGCCGAGGACCAGGGCGATGCCCAGGCCGAACGTCGCGACGAGCAGGAGGCCGAGGGCGAGTTCGTGAAACGCGACCGCCATCAACAGCACGATCAGGGCCGTGCCGTTGGGCGCCAGGCCGCCGACTATCCCGATCGAGATGGTGTAGCCGCGCGTCAGTTCGAGACCGGCAGGAACATGGGGATGTGGATGGACGTGCGGCTGGTCGTGGTCGTGATCGTGGTCGTGGTACGGATCCTGCGCAGTCGCCTTCGATCGTGACCGAGCCCACAGCGCGCGACGCACCAGGTCAGCCCCGAAGAGGACGACTAGGATGTCCGCCCCCAGGGAGATGTACGGCGTCATCTGGTTCGGCAGCAGCGCGTCGTTTGCCGTCAACACGAGGGCGGCCAGAAGAAGGACTCCGAATGTGTGGGTCACTGCCACCGTGACAGCGAGCAGGAGCACGCGGCCCAGGCTGCCGCGAGACCCCAGCAGCGAGGCAACGACGAGCGTCTTGCCGTGCCCCGGAGATGCCCCGTGGACGGCCCCGAGCAGCAACGACACCAGCAGCGCGGCGGAGATCGATCCGGAACTGCCCACCAGCAGCTGCTGGTATAGCTCATTCGGAGAGGCCAGGTTCATGTGTTGACCGCGCGGCTGGGGCAGGCGCTCGCGCAGGCGGAATCGTTCCGTCGGGAGGGGACGCAACCGGTCACGGATGTGAGTATAGATTCGATCGGCCCAAGCCCATGCGTCCGGGAACTGGCGTGGCAACCGACCAGGCTTCGCCTGGAGTGGCCCAAGTCAAGTCTGGAAGTTTGCGGCAAGCCCGCTCGCACCGACGTCGGAGGGGAAGCTCGCGCCCACCACCACGAGCCGCGCCACCCCCGCTGGATTCGGTCAACGCCCGTATTCTTCACCGTGGAATGGCGAGGCGATTCTGATGTCCGCGTTCCCAGTCGTTAGGCAAGGCCAGGCGTCGGGTCGAGCTTCCGCCGTGGCGCCCGTTGCGGCGACGTGCCTCCTGGCTCACGGACCGCTGCCGCCGATGGCGCTTGGCCCGTGGCTGTGATGAGGCGTCACGGTCTGGCCTCGATGGCGATCGTCTGCGGCCTGTCCGTGGTCGTGATCGCCCAGCGCCTTGCGCCAATCGGCGGGCCTCCCCTCTACGACGGGGTGGTGGTCGCCGACCCGTACAGATGGCTCTCGCCGCCACCGGGCCTTCTGGGCGGTGCCAAGTCGGTGACGCAGTCCGTCCCGCTGGTCGCGAGCCAGGATGGAGAGCTCGCGATCGGCACGCTCGAGGTGCCGCCGCAGGCCCAGGTCATAACCGACTTCGGCTCGCTGGATCTGCCTGCGGACTCGACTGCCGTCACGGTTTCGGTCGCGCCCGTACCCCCGCCCGAGGTTCAGCCGACAAAGGGCGTGATAGCGGGCAATGTCTATCGGCTCGCGGTCACCAATCAGAAAGGCGAAGTGGTCGCCGTCAAGGCGGGCAACAAAGTGACGGTGCTCTTTCGCGGGCCGACCAGCCTCCCGTCAGCCACGATCGAGGTCTTCTCGGGCAGCGCCTGGACGGCCGAGCCCACCAATTCGGCGGGCATCCCGGACATGTTCACAGCGGTTGTGGGCACCTTCGGCGACTTCGCGCTCGTGGCGCCATCGGGTTGGGTCCCGGCCGGCGAGCGCGCCGCTCCGTCTGCCGCGGCCGGATCGACCGGGACGGCGACCGCCACGGCCGGTGTCCCAGCCGCGTCAGCGCCGGTCGCAGCGACGGCGGTAGCCTCTGAGGGGGCAGTCGAAGCGGCGGGCACAGCGGGCCCGCCGGAGTCGGCCGGGCCAGCCGACGCCGCCACGCCCACGGGCACGACAACCCAGTCGGGCCCGCCATTGGCGCCTATTGCGGCCGTGGCGATCGCCCTCCTCGTCGTCCTGGCTGCCGCGGTCGTGTTCCTGCGGCCGGTCAAGCCGCCGAGCGATTGACGAGGCAGTGGGGAGGTTCCATACGTCCGCGCCCACGCCGCCTCCGCGGAGTCGTGTGACCCGGAAGCGCGCCCTCGCCGCCAAGATCAGATCGTAGTAGCTGTTCGGGTTGTACGGCGCGCATCAGTTGTCGGACCGCCCGATGGCTTGTCGGTCCCCCTGATCGGGCGCGCAGCGGCGGCCAGAATGGCTACGCTGTAGCCGAATGGAGGCAACGGGCATATGGCAGGCGGCCTCCGTGTCCAGCGTGGAAGGATCGCTAGATGGCGACGACGGTGCACGAGCGCCTTACGTTCTACTGCGGTGGGCAGACAGTGGTCTGCGACAGGTTGGGAGCGCAGCGCGTCGACGCGCTGCGGATACAGGCGAGCCTGAGCAAAGGGCCGCTGATCGTGGATGAGTACGAAGGCGGCCCGCGGTGGATGTTCCCGGTAGAGTCGACGGCCGTGAAGTACGAGACGATTCCGGAGCCTGACGGGTCCCTGCTCGCCCGCCGCTGAACACCGAATAGGTCTGTTGAGGGGCCGCTTGAGCCGCGGGCAAGCGGCGGATCTTGGGTTCGCCCTGCCCGCCGCTCCGCTGGTCGATTGGGACTGTTCGATGCGAGAAGAGACTCGAATGTGCCGCTCGTGACTCGACTGAAAAGGCCCCCGGTTGCTCGGGGGCCTTTCGATAGCTGCGGCGAGGATCAGTGGCCTGCAAGCGCCGACACCAAGCGAGCGGCCTCGATCGTGCCCAGGCCGCTGGCCAGGTCGTAGTCAGGGCCGGCGTTGTAGCCGATGACCGTGTAGGTGTTGCCGTCACTATTGGTCAACGGCCCGTAGGTGTTGTTGCCGATGGTCACGTCGACGATGCTGCTCGAGCGACTGTGCAGCAGGTCGTACGGCGCACGCCCATCCGTGATCGGCCAGATTCGCTGGCACCTATGGCCCCTGAGTTCGACATTCTCTCCTCCTGCGGGTGCATGGACACCCATGAAGCTGGCGCGGGTCGCTCTCGCGCCTGGGATGGAGACCACGTCGGGTGGCCGGGGCCCGTACGCATGCTACTGCCCCAGGCCAGGAGATACGAGACGTCCTCGGCGCCGCGTAGGAGCGTGAGTCTGCGTCCTGCGGGCGCCGCCGGGTGGCGCGTCGCAGTCGGCGCAACTAGGGGGACTGGCCAGATCTCCAGCCGTCTGAGCTTCCCGGCGGCGCCGGTTTGGGCGTTCCGATTCGCCGGATTTCAGCTTTGTACCGGCGCCCCGTGGCCTGGACAAAGCAGTTTGGTCGGCAGCGCCCTGATCCGTTCGGCGGATGCCTGCGCTTGAGCTCGGTCGAGCGCAAGACGCGGCCTCGGCGGGCGAACCTGCCCGTGCTTGTCGCCGAGGAGCGCGTCTCCGGAGAACACCACGCCGTCCTCGCGGCGCAGAACGATGCTCCCCGCCGTGTGCCCTGGCACGTGCATCACCTGGAGGCCCCCGATCGTGTCGCCGTCCTTCAGGAGCAGGTCGGGCACGACCGATCGAGGCTTGAGCAACCGATAGAAGGCGGCCATGGCGAGCCCCCCTTTCTGCGGTCGCTGTTGGCCTGCCAGTATCGGTCCGTCCAGTTCGTGAATTGCAACCCGAGCTCCGGTCAGCTCCTTGAGCCTGGCCGCGCTGCCGATGTGGTCCATGTCGCAGTGCGTCAGGACGATGTAGCGCAGGTCGGCTGGCCGGTGGCCGGTGCTCTCGATGCAGGCGACGATCCGCTTCGCGTTCCCGGGCATGCCCGTGTCCACGAGCAGGAGACCGTCGTCTAGCGTCACGAGGTAGACATTGGCCGCCCTCACGCCATCGACCTTGTAGACGCCGTCAGCGAGTCGCATCGGCGGCATTATGGCGCGTCAGGCGACGCCACATCCGCCAGTGACGCCACTCTTCGAGACCGGACCGCGGCCGGAAATCGTGCCACGGACGAAGGATGGCGACACCGCCCTCGCGAGTGTCGAGTGGTCACGCGACGGATTGCTTTCGGTAGTGGTCCTGGGATGATGACCGCAGGACCGAGCGAGGCGCGATGGTCGCCCGGAGGGTCCGTCGAACGGGGGTTGGAACCATGCTTCACGCGAACCGTGCGGCTGTCGTGGTCGCCCTATCTGTCGCGGTCGCGGCCTGCTCGCCGGGAGTGGCCACGCCGTCAGCGTCGCCGAGCGGCACGTCCGCCTCTCCAGCCCTGACTGCCACAGCGACGGTGCCCGCTGCCCAGACCTCGGCGCCGGCCGCCACGGCCACCGCCACGGCCACGTCTGCGCCGACCCACACGCCGGCGGCAACGCACACGCCTGGCCCGACGCCTCCCCCAGTTCAATACCTGCTCTACAACAGCTACAAGAGCCTTCCCGACGATGTCTCGGAGCCCCAGGCGTTTCTGATCAAGCCGGACGGGACCGGCGCGCACGTGATCGTCCAGACCGCGGCGTTGGGACCCTTGAGCCCGCCGCGCTACTACCTCGATGCCGTGTGGTCGCACGCCGGGTCGGTCATCCACGTCACGACGTACCCCGGGGCCTGCGTCCCCCACCTCTCAGACCTGCCAGTCGGCGGCGGGCCCCTGGTGCCCAAGGTGAACATGACCGACCACGACTGGAAGTTCCTGTGGTCTCCCAACGATGGCGAGATCGCCTTCGAACACTTCCAGGTGGACGAGATATGCGAGCAGGACGGCCTGACTCTGAAGAAAGACCTGAAGGTCATGAACGCCGACGGATTCCGGCCTGAGGACGGTCCGCACGGACATCCCCTACACGATCGTCGCCTGGCTGCCGGACGGATCCGGGCTGCTCGGGGTGGACGATTCCGGCGCGTACCTGGAGGTGAGCCTCGTCGACGGATCGACCACTTCGCTGGGCTTCAGTGCCGACGGGCAGCCGGATGTTACGGGCTATGTGGCGGTCCCGGCCAGGGTTTCCCCGGACGGCTCTCACATCGCCTACCTGAAGGGAGGCGACCTGCACGTCCGCGGCATCGACGGCAGCGGCGACAAGGACTTCGGCCCGGCCACCGATTTCGCATGGCGACCCGACAGCGGCGCGCTCGCGGTCTTCAGCGGCCACCTTGCCGTGGTGAACGCCGGCAGCGGGGTCGTGACGGTCGTCTGCAGCTACAACGGGTCCAAGCCGAGCTGGTCGCCCGACGGCAGCAGGATCGCCTTCATCAGGTCCACGGGCGGGATATACGTTGTCGGGGCGAGCGGTGGAACGGTCAAGGCCATGCCGGGCACCTCGAAGGCCACTTACGTGCAGTGGCAGCCCTGATCCGGCGGACGAGCCGGCAGGTCACACGGCTGGGACTGGCTCCATCCCGGTTCGATTGGCCGCGGCCACGACGGCCAGGTCACACACGGCGATGCCGATGATGATCGGCCAGGCCACGGCGACGCCGAACGCGTCGCCGGCGAGCCCGAGCATGGCCGGCGCGATGAGAATCGCCAGCCCTGACCCGAGCGTGGCTCGCGCGGACGCCTGAAGCTGACCCGCCCCGGCGGTGTGCATGGCGATGGTCACTCCCACCGGCCACTGGACCGAGACGCCGCAGCCACCTACGAAGAGCCCGATGCCGGAAAGGACCGGCACGGCCGAGATCCACGTCAGGCCCGCGCCCGCGATCGCAGCCACCAGGCCCCCGGCCAGCAGCGTGAGCGGAGAGCGGCCCGCGCCGACGCCGCTGCCAACGAGCACCCGGACCGTGACCATGCCGACCACGAACAGGCTGGCCAGCATCGTGGCGTCGGCCGTGGAGACCCCCGTCCTGAGAATGACGACCGTGGAGCCCCAGTACACGAACGAGAATTCGATCGCCACGCCGAGGACGAGCAGCCACCAGGCCAACCAGTAGGAGCGCGGAAGGCTGGCTTTCGGAGGGCGCTCGCTTGTGGAAGCGCCGCCTTTGCGCGGCCGAAGCGCCGTGAGGGCGACGACCCAGACGATCGGCGCCAGCATCGCCAGCCGCCAGGCGTGCAGGACCGAAGCGGCCAGACCGATGGCGATCGGTGCCACCGCCGCGCCGATCATCGAGACGGCATTGGCCTGGGACAGGAGTATCCGACCTTGAGACTGCCCGAACTGGCTCAGCTGGAGGTTGACCTGAGTCGTCAGCGTGCCGCCGCCCATGCCCAGCAAGAACGCCCCGAACAGAGAGATTGGCAGTGCGGGGGCGACGATGATCAGCAGTGCCGCGACCGCGAAGTATGCGACCGAAAGGTCCAGCAGCCGGCTCGGGCCGATCCTTCGGCCGACGACGTCGGCGGTCGCGCCTGCCACCAGCACGCCCAGGGCGAGCGCCGACGCGTGGAGCCCGGCCTCGAAAGCGCTCAGTCGCAGGTCGTCACGAAGGTATGGCGTGGCGTTGCCCAGCCCGTAGAGCATGTAGCCCCACGTGGCCAGGTAGCAGAAAGTTGTCCACTTTGCGCGTGGCCGTATCCGCGGCGTGGTGTTGTTCATCGACTCGCAGTGGGCTGCGGCTGCGGGGCGTGGCGGGAGCCCCGATTGCCCGAGCGATGGGCCCGGGCATTATCCCGCCAATAGCCCGATCGCGTGGCTCACCGGGCCTGTACCCAAAGACTCAGCCGAACTGGGACGAAAGACGCGGCACGAAGACGCCCCCGTGCTCGTAGGATCCACACATGCGACGACCCAATTCGCGCCCGCTGGCGGTCGCCGGCGCGGCCGCCGTCATCATCCTGGCTTTCATCGTCGTCCAGCTCGGCTCGCCCTCCCCGGGCCCGACCGGAAGCCCCGGCGAGTCGGGCCCCGGCGTGGCGCTATCCAGCGCGACCTCGAGCCCGGGCAACGGCTCGACCGCCACATCCTCGGAAATCACCAGCGCCATCGCCGCCGCGACCGGCGGCGGTACTTCGTCCGCATCCGCAACCCAGGGCGGCAACTCGACGGCCGGCCCGATCGCGACGCCGGGAGCGACCGTGCGCGCCACGCCGGTAGCCACAGAGGGCCCGACGCCAGTGGCCACTGCGGTCGCGACGCCGGTCGCAACTCCGGCCCCGACGCACACGCCGGCCAGCTCGTCGACGTGTCCGATGTTCCCGGCCTCGAACGTGTGGAACAAGGACATCTCCAAGCTGCCGGTGGCCTCGAACTCGGCGACCATGATCGCCGCCATCGGCCTTGACGCCCGCCTGCATCCGGACTTCGACGCCATTGGCGATGGCATCCCCTACAACGTCGTGACCTCGAGCACGCCCACGTACAAGGTCAGCTTCGAGTACGCTGACGAGTCGGACCCCGGCCCCTACCCGATCCCGGCCAGCCCCAAGATCGAGAGCGGATCGGACCGCCACATGCTGCTGCTCGATACCAGCGCCTGCCGGCTGTACGAGCTGTACGACGCCACCAGGTCGGGCTCGAGCTGGCATGCGGGTTCAGGGGCGATCTGGAACCTGCGGTCGAATGCCCTGAGGCCCGCCGGCTGGACGAGCGCCGACGCGGCCGGGCTGCCCATCCTGCCCGGGCTCGTCCTCTACAGCCAGGTAGCGTCGGGCAGCATCAACCATGCGATTCGCTTCACCGCCCCGCACACTTGCGGCTTCATCTACCCTGCCCGCCATGAGACGGCCGCCCCGTGCAAGACACTCCCGCCGATGGGACTCAGGCTCCGCCTCAAGGCCTCGGTGGACATCTCCGGCTTCGGGCCCCAGGCAAGAGTGGTGCTGACCGCGCTCAAGAAGTACGGCATGATCCTGGCCGACAACGGGTCGCCCTGGTACATCACCGGCGAGCCGAGCAGCCACTGGAACGACGACGAGCTGCACAAGCTGGGGAACCTGACGGGCGCCGATTTCGAAGTCGTCGACACCAGCGGCCTGACCAACGACTGAGCGCGAACCGCCGCTCCCTGACGACCGATCGGTGCGCTGACGCCCCACCCGTACTTTTATGGGAGTGGAGGCGCGGAAGGGTCGCGCTAACCTGCCGACGTTGCTTGCGTTGCTTTCCTGGGCCTGCCAGGTCCGTCACATCGAGCAGTAGGAGCCTCCGTGCTCATCCCGTTCATCGGGTATGCCCTGGGTCGTCGCTACATCGGCTATGTCGAGTGCGCGGCCGAACGCCTGACCGACCTCCTGAACCACACGGACTCGATCGTCATCCGCGAGGCCTACGTCGAGAGCTTCGAAGACGACACCGTCGTAAACCTGGGCGACGGCGAGGTGGATCGCTCACTCCTATACGCGGTCGAAACGTCCGGTGCCAGAGGCGAGGAGATCCGCCGCGTCACCACGGTTCGCCACAGGCTGCAGGTTCAGATCGGCCCGTATAGCGCCCTGGGCCTGCTGCACGCCGCGCCCGGGCAGATGCCGCTCCCGTACCTGACGTCGCACGGCCCGATGATCCCGCTGTCCGACGCAACGCTCGGGTTCACCGCCCGAGGGGCCCTGACGCTGCGGGACGTCGGAACTCTCATCGTGAACCGTGACCTGCTCGACTGGGTCCGGGCGAGCGATGAGCAGGCCGCCGCCTTCCCGGGCGTGCCGGTGGTCACCGACCGCGCCTGACCGGCGGCGCCCACGGCAGTCGGAAGCCGGGCTGTCCGCGCCCCGACGCGGCCCCGCGCCCGCCTTCCCGCCGCTCGCACGGACCGGCCCGCCCTCCGCCCGGCGGCCGTCCGCCCTCGGCCGTCCCGCCTCAAGCCGGCACCTCCGCGGCCGAAGCCTCAGATGCGCAAGTGCGTCCCGGTATTTCCAGGGGAGGACGGATCGATGTGCCGGTCGGAGGCGCCCGGTGGACCCTCGGGGCGGCAGCCTGGCCTGGCCCTTCGCTCCCTACAGCCCCAGCGTCTCGCGGATTGTCTTGAGGCCGGCCACCACGTTCGAGACGTGTTCCTCGAACGGGACCCCGAGCTCCTCGGCGCCACGCACCAGCTGATCTCGAGGGACCTGTCGGGCGAAGCCTTTGTCCTTCATCTTCTTGACGACGGCGTGCGGGTCCACTTCGTCGAGACTCCGGTTGGGCCGGACGTAGGTCACCGCAATCACAAAGCCCGAAAGCTCGTCGCAGGCGTAGACGGTCTTGGCGACGAGGCTCGTACGCCGGACGCCGGTATGGTCCCCGTGGCCGAGCACGGCCTCGACCACGACGTCGGGATAGCCGAGACGCCGCAGCTCCTCGGCCCCGCGCATGGGGTGAGTCTCGGGGAAGCGCTCGTAGTCGAAGTCGTGGAGCAGGCCGGCGATGCGCCAGGTCTCGAGCTCGGGACCGGCGATGGCGAAACGGTTCGCGCCGTACCACGCCACCGTCGCCTCGACCGCAAGGCCGTGCTTGCGAAGCGCCTCGCTCGGCGACCATTCCGTCAGCAGCTGCCACGCATCCGCGCGACTCGGGCCAGCCATGGAAGCCTCCTTGCGGGGAGCGTACCATCGACGCCGGATAACTGGCACGGTCCGGCAACAGGAAGGCGCGAACACGGAGGGGAAGATCGATGAGCCGTCTGCGGGTGGCACTGGTCCAGCTCGCCGCCGACCAGGATGTGGCCGCGAACGTGGAGCGGGCCGCCGCGCTCGTCCGGCAGACCGGCGAGATGACCCCCCAGCTGGTCGCGCTGCCGGAGATGTTCCTTTACCGTGGCCCCGCCGCGGGATGGCGGGAGTCGGCCGCCGAGCTGCCCGGCCCGACGACGGCGCCCTTCGCCGAGCTGGCCCGCGCACTCGACACGTGGATCTTGCTCGGCAGCGTGGCCGAACGCTCGCCCGATCCGCAGCGCCCCTACAACACCTCCGTCCTGCTGGACCCGTCCGGCCAGATTTGCGTGACGTACCGCAAGCGGCATCTCTTCGACGTCGCCATCGACAACGGGCCGTCCGATCGCGAGTCGGCGCGCACGACGCCCGGTGAGCGAAGCGTCGTTGCGGTGATGCAGGGCGCCGCCCAGGAGGCAGACGTCCGGATCGGCCTCAGCATCTGCTTCGACCTTCGCTATCCGGAGCTCTACCGCGAGATGACGGCCGCTGGGGCGGTGGTTCTGGCGGTCCCCGCGAACTTCACCGAGGCCACGGGGCGGGACCACTGGGAGGTGCTGCTGCGCGCTCGGGCGATCGAGAACGGCGCCTTCGTAGTTGCCCCGGCGCAATGCGGCATCGGCGGCGGCGTTCCGACCCATGGCCGCAGCATGATCGTGGACCCGTGGGGGACGGTGATTGCGCAGGCGCCGGACGGCCCGGGCGCGGTCGTAGCCGATCTCGAGATGGACCGAGTGGTACAGGTGCGGCGGCAACTCCCCACGCAGCCGACCCGCTGACGACCGCACGCGCCGCGCCTCGGGCTCGGCGCAGCAGAACCATTGGCCACGGCTCCGCGCTGCCCCAGCGTTCCTTCGCGCCCCAGTTCGCCCGCGACGACCGCGCTGGACGCCTCAGGCGGCGCCCCACCTCCGCAGCGACACTTCCGCCTCGACACCTTCGGCCTGGGATCCTTCGCCCGCCGGCGTCGCAGGCTCGTCGAGCAGAGAGATCAGCTGCTCGCGGTTGACCAGGGCGAACGGGAAGCGGCTGACCAGGGCCGGGTCGCTCGTCCAGCGGATCGTCAGTTCCGTGATCGGGATGAAATGGGGATCCGGGGACTCAAGGAACTGCTTCATCGATCCGTATGTGTGGACGTGCAAGTTGCCGCGCAGGCTATAGCCGGGCGTGACGATCGTGGCCTTGCGGCGTTCCTTCTGGACGACCGGTGCGCCGGGACGGCTCGTGGCCATCACGGTCCGTTCCGCGACCATGACGATCTGGTTCAGACGGACCCACAGCGTGCCCCTCTGATGGTCGGGATCCGGCAGGTTGCCGTGGCCGAGGTGGGCCAGCGACGCTTCCTGGACCCGGATGAACCCTTGCTGCATGTTCATCCAGTCGCTCAGCCGCGGGAACTGGCCCGTGCAGATCTGGCCGGAGATCTGGAAGCCGTCGCCGAAGATCTCGACATCGACGATAGGCCCGACCTCGACGTCCTCGGATGGCTCCTTCCACGGGTCGTCGGCCTGCGCCGTCGGCGGACCGAGCGTGCCCCAGACGGGATCGAACCCGGAGACGTTACCGAACCCGCCGTCGTCCCGGCCGGATCGCGGGTCTCCCAGGCGAATGAACGGCGAGCCGCCACGGGCCCCGGAGTCAGCCCCGAACTCGACGTCGCGGTCCGGCGCGTCGCCCGCTCGAAAGCCCCCGAAGAACCCAGGTCTGCCGCTCATTGCCTTTCCTGCGTAGCACCAAGGAGATGCGACTGAAGCACCCGTTCTAGTTGTCGGCACCGGGCCGGCGATCTGAAGCCCGAGATTCGTCGGGTGCGGTGTTCGCCACTCGCGTGCGACGGTGGCAGGTTTCGCTTGCGTCATCCTGAATGAGTGGCGTTGTGCTGAACATTCCCCGGCTGTGGCAATCCAGCGAACGTACGCGACGCTACGCCGGACGGGGACCGCCCGTGGGACCCCGTTGACAGCGCGCACAGCCCCTTCCGGGGGCGCGGCGCATGCCGGGCCGAAGAATCATCCGGCGTCATCCGGCGCGAGGCGCCCGAACCCCAGCGCGCTGCCCGGTTGGTGTCGAGCTGGGCCGGACAGCCATACACTTTCGACCCCGAAGAGGTCGAGCAGGCTCCGCTGTCCACCCGGTGGACACATCCGACCGGACGACCGGCCCAAGATCTCCGACCCGGTCGATCCTAGCTCACTCCGTGGACCGAATCGGCAGGCTGCACCGCCGGCGGGTGAGTTGCCGGCCGCCAGTGTCGACCTGTCTTGGCAGCCGCACCGATTCGACGAGTGGCTCAGGAGCCTGTCGGGCAGGATGTCGCATGTGACCAGGCGGTGAGCAATCGGGGCGAGATTCGACTCGTTTGGTCGAATCTGTGTCTGCACGTGAGCAAATCCGCCCTGGGGCCGCCGCGGTCTCCGTGGCGCGCACTGCAACCCGCTCACTCGCCCCGCCAGCCGCTCGGCGCGGGCGTCTCGCCGCTCGCCGCGGGCATCTCGCCGCTCGCCCCGCCAGCCGCCCGGCGCGGGGCGTCTCAGCTCTCGTCGGCGGGCGGCTCCCCGGGCAGCGAAAGAGTGAAGGCCGCGCCCCGACCCGCCTCCGCCGGCTCGAGCCAGAGCTCGCCGCCCATGGCCTGGAGGAGCTGGCGCGACACGTACAGGCCGAGTCCGGTGCCCTCGCCGCTGGGCTGACCCGCGCCCCGCGTGAAACGGGTGAACAGGCGCTCGCGATCCGCCTCGGGCACGCCGGGTCCATGGTCGGCGATGGTGATGTGGAGCCGATCGATCGTATCGTCGACACAGACCCCGACCTCCACGCTGCCCTCGCGCCCGCCGTACTTCACGGCATTGTCCAGCAGAGCCCACAGCACCTGGTCCAGCTGATCCGGATCTGCCATTGCCAGCCAGCCGTGGGCGTCGTCGGTCAGCTCGAAGCCCACGTCGGTGGCATTGAGCGCCTCCCAGGCGCGCCGGACGCGCGGCCCTATGGCGATTACTTCCGGTTCGGCGCGCAGCACGCCCGCCTCGAGGCGAGTGACGGTCAGGAGCTGGCGGACGAGCCTCGTCAGCCGGCCCGATTGCTCGGCGACGATCGCCAGGCGGCGGTCCATCTCGGGGTCCGTCGTGGTGGTCCGGAGCTGCTCCACGTAGGCGCGGATGCTCGTGAGCGGCGTCTGGAGGTTGTGGCTGACGCCGCGCAGGAACTCGTCCTTGGCGGCGTCCAGCTCGCGCAGCTGAGCGTTCTGGCTCTCGATCCGGCCGAACAGCTCGGCGTTGCGGAGGGCCACGCCGACCTCGCTGGCGAACAGCTGGAGGAGATCCTGGTCGGCGCGTTCCCAGTTGCGAGTTGCCGGCACGTGGCCGGTGAGCACGCCCAGGGTCTCGGCGCCGGCGCGAATCTCGGCCCGCACCGGGCCCGGGTCGCCGGGGATCCGCTCCTCGACGGCGACGGCGTCGGCCCTGCCGAGCCTGGCCTGGCAATCGATGAGATTGAATATCTGGCGGGCGTCGCGCTCGGCCTGGGCCAAGAGCGGAGCCACTCCATGGCTCGGGGCGTAGGCGGCGATCGCGGTCAGGAGCGCGTCCAGCTCGGCGTTGCGGCGCCGGGCGTCGGCGGCGATGCGATTGTGGCTCTCGGCCAGGCGGGCCAGCTCGTCGTCGCCGGTGAGATGGATCGGCGGGCTGGCATCACCGGCCGCAACGCGCTCGACCGCGGTGGTGATGCGGCGCAGCGGCGCGGTCAGGCTGCTTGCGAGCAGGGCTGCGGCGAGCAGCCCGAAGAAGCCGGCGCCGGCGATGGCGAGGGCGAGCAGACTGGTGACGGCCCGCTCATTGCTCTCCCAGCCCGCGGCGATGACGGCGATGCCGAACACGGCGAGCGGCAGGACGGCCACGACGATGAGGCCGAGTGTCAGCAGCACGCGGAACGGCAGGTCGAGGCCGCGACCTCGAGCGTGCGCTGGCACGGGGCGCTCGGGTCGCCGGTCGACCTCGGGCGAGCCGCCCGTCTGGGGCGCGCCTTCGACTTCCGCCGGTCTGTCGGCCTGGGCCGGCGCCGGCTCAGGCGTCGTCACGGTTCGAAACCAGCCGGTAGCCGACCCCACGAACGGTTAGCAAGTGGACCGGCTTCCCGGGGTCGACCTCCACTTTCTGGCGCAGCCGGCGCATCGAAACCCAGACGTAGGAGGGGTCGGCCTCTTCGGTGTCGGCCCAGCCGCGAGCCAGGAGCGTGTCCGTCGTGACGATCTCGCCGAGGTTGGCGGCCAGGGTCTGGAGCAGCCGCGACTCCGTCGGCGTCAGCTGGACCTCCGTGCCGGCGACCGTTGCCGCGCGGCGGTGGAGGTCGAGCGTGAGGTTCGGCCCCAGGACCAGCGACTGACGAGGGATCCGGTCACCCAGCCGTCGGAGGACGCGCTGGATGCGGGCCCGCAGCTCCGGATAGTGGTAGGGCTTGGAGACGTAGTCCTCGGCGACCTCGTCTAGCAGGCGGGCCTTGCTGTCGGCGGTGTCGATGGCCGACAGGACGATGATCGGCAGGTCCGCCTCGGCCTTGATCTGGCGCGCCAGGGCCAGGCCGTCGATGCGCGGCATCATCAGGTCGAGCAGGATCAGGTCCGGCCAGCCGGCGTCCAGGCGCCGCAGCGCCTCCTGACCGTCGCGCGCCGTCGCCACGTCGTAGCCGTCGTCGCGCAGCTGCTCGGCCAGCACGACACGGAGATTCGGATCGTCGTCGACGAGCAGGATGCGTTGTGCCCTGTGCTCGATCATTCGCGCCTCTTGCCTCCCCGCCAGAGCGCCCTGGGCTGTGGCGAGTATAGGTGGGGGAGTGGCCCGGCGACGAGCGCGGGAGCGGGGCGGCCGCCCGGGGGGCGAGTGGCGGTTCCCGAGTCCGGATCCTGCGGTTGTCCGGCTCAGCCCTACTCCGCCCTGGGGTCGAAGTAGCGGCAGCGCGGCGCCACGGGGCAGTGCTCGCAGTCCGGGCGTTGGGCGTGGCACGTCCGGCGGCCGTGAGTGATCAGCGAGACGTGGGCCTCGTACATCTGCTCGGGCGCGAGCATCGCCAGGTACAGGTCGTGGGCCTCGTCCGGGTCCGCCTTCGCCGGGATCAGGCCGATGCGCTGGCTGACGCGGAGGACATGGCGATCCACCGGCATGAGGGGCGTGCCGAAGCTGAACAGCAGCACCACTGAAGCCGTCTTCTTGCCGATGCCGGGGATGGCGGCCAGCCAGTCGCGGGCCTCCAGCGGCGGCTTCGCGGCCAGGAAGTCGAGCGAGTAGCTGCCGCCGTTGGCGCGCAGGGCACCGAGCGCGGCCGGGATGCGAGGCGCCTTCTGGTTGGCCAGGCCGCCGGGCCGGATGACGTCGGTCAGTTCGGCCAGCGGGGCGGCTTCTACGGCCGCCCAGTCGGGCGGAGGCAGGGCCGGCAGGCCGCGGCCGCCCCAGCCGGGCAGCTCGCGCGGTTCGGTGGGCGCGCCGGCGGGCGTCGGCGCCGATGGGTAGGCGGCGCGGAGCGCCTCGAACGCCACCTCGGCGTTGATGTCGGCGCTGTTCGCGGACAGGATCGTGAGAACGAGCTCGCTCACCGGCTCGAGGCGGGGCTGCCAGACGGGCCGGCCGTTGGCCTGGGCCAGGCGGTCGAGGACGAAGGAGACGAGGCCCGGGCGCTTGGCGTCGAGCTTGCGGGCCCAGGCGCGGGCGACCTGCTCGGGGCCGGGCTTGCGACGGCGCGCGCTCGAGGCCGACTTCGACTTCGAGGCCGACTTCGACCCGGCGGCCGGGGCGGCAGCCGGCCCGGCCCGCCTCGGCGACCCGGCGGCGGCCGGCGAGCCGGCGGTCGACTTCGGGCTCATGCGGGCGACGTCTGTATTCCGGCGAACAGCGCGCCGACCCCGACGAGTCGGGCCAGCCGCTCCCCGGCGACCGTCACGAGGGGCGCCGCCTTCGCCATCGCGTCGCGCAGCGGCATCGGCCGGTCGACGACCGGGACCGCGACGCAGCCATGGCCCGCTAGAACGGCCGCTCCCTCCGTCGTCACGCCGCCGCCCACCGCCAGGCACGGAACCCCGGCCGCCGCGGCGCGTTTGGCGACGCCGAGGGCCGTCTTGCCGAATGCGGTCTGGGCGTCGACCTGGCCCTCGCCGGTGATGACGAGGTCCGCGACCGCGAGCCGCGAGTCGAAGCCCGTCTCCTGCATCACCAGCTCCACGCCGGGGATCAACTCGAACGAACGGAGGTGCGGAGCCAGGCACAGCAGCCCGAAGCTGGTCCCGCCGGCGGCCCCGGCGCCGGGTTGGGAGCGCGCAGTCACGCCGGCGGCGGCCTCGAGCAGGCCGGCGTAACGGGTCAGCCAGGCTTCCAGATTCGCGATGTCGTCCGGCCAGGCGCCCTTCTGCAGGGAGTAGACGGCGGCCGCCCCCTGCTCGCCGAGAAGTGGATTCGTCACGTCGCAGGCGACACGGAGTTCCAGCTCCGCCAGGCGCACGTCCAGGCTCGCGAAGTCGACGGCCGCCAGATCGGGAATTGGCCCGGGGAGTGGCTCCGGGGAGCCGCCGCGATACCAGACCCCCAGCGCCCGCAGCAGCCCCGAGCCCCCGTCCGTGGTGGCGCTGCCGCCGACGCCCATGACCACGTGCCGGACGCCCGCGTCCAGGACCGCCCGCAGGATCTCGCCCGTCCCCTCGGTCGTGGCCGCGAGCGGCGCCCGCGGCTCATCGGCGGGCAGGCGCGACAGCCCCGACGCCTCGGCCAGCTCCACTGCGGCCCTCTTCCCGTCGAGCGAGCGCAGCCACCGCGCGGTCAGCGGCCGGCCCAGCGCGTCGTGGGCGGGGCACTCCTGCCACTCCCAGCCGCCACTCTCGGCGATCGCCGCGAGCGTGCCCTCGCCACCGTCGGCGAGCGGGGCCAGGATGAGCTCGTCGCCCGGCCGAGCCCGCGACCAGCCCGAAGCAAGGGCCCGCGCCACCTGGACGGAGGTCAGCGAGCCTTTGAAGGAATCGGGCGCGAGCAGGACTCGCAGGCGTCGAGCACCCGCGCCCTTCATCGGGGCGCGCCGGCCGGTGAGGCCGCGACTTCTGGGGCGATTTCGAGGGCGGCCGCCGCGCCGCCGACGCCGTCGGGCGGCGGGGCCGCGGCCAGGCGCCGCTTCTCCAGGTACTCGGGGATGCGGATCATCGGCGGCCGCTCGTGGTCGGCCAGGTCCATGACCTCCAGCCCGAGCTTGCCGCCGCCGGATCGCGGCAGCTTCATCGTCGAACCGAGCTCCGCGAACAGGCTGGTCTTGTGCTTCTCCTCGAGCCGCTTCATGACCGCCTGGAGGATGACGAAGCTCATCCGCGACAGACCCTCCAGCTCCTGGTTTCGGTGGATACGCCGCTCCAGGTCTACCTGGCCGAGCCCTTCGAGCCCGCACCGCTCCGCGACGTCGATCAAGTGCCCCATCTCGACGGCATAACTCGTGAAGAATGGGATCGTCTCGAGCAGGCTCCGGCGCCCGGCGTACTCGCCGGAGAGTGGCTGGATGAGGCCGGACAGCTCCGGGTAGAAGAGGTTGATGAGCGGGCGCGCGACCAGTTCGGTGACTCGTCCGCCGCCGCCCTCCTTGAGGACGCCGCCCTCGACGATCGGACGGCGGTAGTAGCCCTTGACGTACTGCAGCCGTTCCTCGGCGATGAGCGGGCCGACGGTGCCATAGACCATCCGCGGATGCCAGTTGCGCACGTCCGAGTCGGCCCAGACGATGATGTCGCCGGAAGTCTCGTACAGGCTCTTCCAGAGAGCTTCGCCCTTGCCGCAGTAGCTGCCGTAGCGCGCCAGCACCTGCGAGTGGATCGCGACGCGGGCTCCCTCGGCGGCTGCGATCTCCCGCGTTCGGTCTACCGAGTCTGAGTCCATGACCAGGAGCTCGTCCACCAGGGGGTGGCGCTCCATCAGGTCGCGCCGGGCGCGGCAGACGATCGTGCCGATCGTGTCGGCCTCGTTCAGGGCCGGCAGCACCAGGCTCACGGTCAGCCCGGCCTGCTCCTTGAGATGGACCAGGCGATCGAGGTCGGCGAACTCCCGGTGATGGAAGTTCGACTCGCCGAACCAGCGCTCGACTCGGAGAGGCACGGCGCGCGACTCATTGGCCGCCTTCTCGGCCGCGGCCAGCGTCTCCGCCCGCTTCTCGAGCCGATCGAACGTGGCCTCGCCGATCGGCTCGCGCGTCTTGACGACGATCACCGTCTTGCGCGAGCGCGTCGCCACCGCCTCCGGCAGGGCGCCGAAGAGGAACGTCCGGCCGTTGTCGGTGGCCGGGAAGGCCGACGCGCCCATCACGACCACGTCCGCCTGCTCGGCTTCGTGGAGGATGGCATTGCGCACGTTCGGCGCCTCGAGAACGGTCTGCTCCACGTGACCGTCGGCGTGCTGGCGGATGAAGTGGGCCAGCGCTTTCGCCGCCTGCGAGCGGATGGTCGAGCTCAGGCCGGCAGGCACGACGTGCAGGGCGACGACGCTTCCGCCGCCGCGACGGGCCAGGGCATCGGCGAACTGGAGCGCCAGCTCGGCGTGGGGGCCGCCGCGGATCGGCACGAGAATGCGGCCGATCTCCATCGGCGCGCCCTGCTTGACCACGGCTATGTCACAAGGCGAGTCCCGTACGACCTCGTCGATCGTGGAGCTGAAGACGGGCGGCTCCGCTCCTGGCCTTGGCGTCGAAGGCTTGCCGCCCCAGCCGAAGACGATCAGCTGCGCGTCGAGCTCTGTCGCCGCCTCGATCACGCCTTCCGCGGCGCGCCGCCCGATGCGGACTACGGTGTGGACGGTCACTCCTTCGGGCGCGTAGTCGAGGACGCGCTGCAGCAGGCGGCGGGCCTGCCGGGCCTTGGTGGCGCCCTCGCTGAGGGGCGTTCCCTCGGGCACTTCGACGATTCCGAGCACGGTCAGGCTGCCGCTCTTGCGGTCGAGCAGGGCAGCTCCGATCCGGACCAGCTCCTCGGCGGTCAGCGGGTTGGCGACCGGGATGAGGATTCGCGAGGGCAACGGCGAGCGCGTCATTCGGCCGCCCGCTCATGTGCCCGGTCTGCGGCGGACCGGGCCGAGTGTTCGTCGGACCGGGCCCGGCCGCCCGCTTTGGCCGCCTCGGTCCAGTGCTCGACGAGATATGGCTTGAGCAGCTCGAACTCGCGGGCCTGGCGCTCCACGCGTTCCTCGGCCTGTTCGGTGGAGAGGCGCCTGTTTTCGATGACGAAGCGGCCGACCCGTCCGAAGTAGATCGGCACGAACGCCGCCACCAGCCGCTCGGTCGGCACATCGCCGAAGCTCGCGCTCACCAGCAGGTCGTACAGGATGCGGGCCCAGAGGTCGTCCGGGAAATGGAAGCCCGAAACCAGGTCCGACAGCTCGTCGGTGGCGGGCAGTCCGTCGCTGCCGGCGGAGCCCTGGCCCGATTCGGCGGTCAGGCCCAGCTTCCGCGCCGCGGCCTCGGCCATGGCCCCGGCCTCCCAGGCCAGCTCGACCACGCTCTTGCAGTTGTCCGGCCGGAGCATTCCCCGCCACGTGTCGGCGACCGTCAGCGCCCCGGCGTGGAACTGGCTGAGCAGGCGCAGCGTGTTGACCTCCAGGGGCGCCGGATCGGCGTACCGCTCGAAGCCGTAGGCCGGCACCTCGTGGCTGCCGGAGATCTCCAGCCAGCGATGGGCGTTGTCCCTGGCCATGCCCAGCAGCGTCCCCACGACCTGGCGGAACATCGGACCCAGATCCGCGCCGGGGTCCTTGGGGTCGTGGATCTTGGCGCCGAGGCGGCTCTGGCAGACGGCGAAGCCGCCCGTCAGCGCGGTCGTCGTCATCCAGATGTCGATGCCGAAGCGCGACACGTCCGGTGTCCAGGTCTCCTGGGCGAGGTAGTCGCGGATCAGGTCGCCGCTGATGCCGAAGTCGCCGCCGATCGGCTGGCGTATGCGGTGGCCGTACAGCGCCCGCGTCATCGGGTAGGTGACGGTGTTGGTGATGGTGCCGTCGTACTTGTGGCGGGAGTAGAGCGGCGCCACGAAGTCGTAGCCGCCCTTCAGGATCGGCCCGGCCAGCAGCTCGATCCATTCCGGGACGATCGAGCGCAGGTCCGAATCCACGACCACGAGGGCCCCGACGTCGAGCGCGGCGGCCATCTCGAGGATGGTCCGCAGAGCGGCGCCCTTGCCGCCGACGCCGTCGACGTCCGGATAGGTCAGGCTGACCCTATCAAGCCGGTTCTTCGGGTGGACGAGCAGTATCTGCTCCACGTACCCGGGTGGCTCGGTCTCTACCACCACCCGCTGCGTTCCGTCAGGGGAACCCGCATCCGCGTTCACCAGCACCGGCCGAAGATCGGGAAAGTACTGGACCAGGCCGGCCTGGGCAGCCCGAACGACGTGGCCGATCGTGGCCGCGTTCCGGTAGCTCGGAATGCCGACCATGATGTCGGCACAGCCGAGTCGCGCGATCTCATCCCGAATGGCAGGCGTCAGAGCACTCGCGGGCATCCGGTGCACCGTACCACGCCGCCGGACCGAGCGGCGAGTCCTGGCCGGAAAGCGTGGTCGCGGACGGCCCGGGTGGCGCAGGCTCAGCGGGTTCTTATCGGGACGGCTACCCAGTCGCTCGGCTCGCCGGTCGGGCGATAGCGGCCGTTGGCGGGCTTGTAGACCAGCTCCCGGAAGCCCTGGGCATGCCAGGTCAGAGCCTGCGAGCCGGTAGGCGGTCGAACGTAAGGCGTGATCCGAACGAGCTGGTCGACCTTGAGGGCGGCATCGAGCAGGCGCTTGCGCTCGAGGAGGGGCAAGTCGATGAGGGTCGATCCGTCGATCTGCAGCAGATCAACCGCCACGAAAGCGATCGGGCGGTCGGGGTCCAGATGGCGCTTGGGCTCGGGCGGTCGGGCGCGTCCGCCGACGAACATCTGGGTCAGATATGCGCCCTTGGCCGGGGGCTCAACCGCAGTCATGTCGAGGCCCTTTGGGTCCTGGGTCGGCTCGACCGTGAGAAAGCCGTCAGCGACGAGGTCATCGGTCAACGCGGCGGCGGCTATGGCCCGGGCCAGCTCGGCGAACTCCGCGGTGCAATCGACGCCATCCTCGTCGGTCACGGTTGCCAGCGGCGATCCGTCGGGCCCGCGCCCAACACGAACGATGACGCGTACCCCGCTCCAGCTCGGTTCGATGATCGGATCGGATACGGAGCGCCAGCCCTTGCGGCCGAACGCCTGGGGGCGCCAATCGGCAGGGTCGATCGGTGGCGAGGGTTGGGTCCGACGACGTCGTGGCAGCATCAGCCGATTCTAGACCCCAGCCGAATTGGCGCCCGCGTCGCCACCGCCAACCTGCGGCGGCGCGCTCGGCCTGCTATCTGCGTAGCCCGCCGGATGGGCGCGTTGCCACTCCCAGGCCGATCCGATGATCTGCTCGAGCGTGCCCTGGCTGGCGTTCCAGCCGAGCTTCTCGTACGCGTTCTGGGGGCTGGCCACCAGGATCGGCGGATCGCCCGGGCGGCGTGGGCCGATGCTGATGGCGATCGGCCGGCCGACGACGGCTTCCGAAGCGGCCACGACTTGACGATTGCTGAAGCCGGTGCCGCTCCCGAGGTTGCAGATCAGCGGCTCGCACGGCCCCGCAGCCGGGCCAGTCCGCGTGTCCGCAGGATCCGTCGCCTCGAGCGCGAGCATGTGCGCCCGAGCCAGGTCCTCGACGTGGATGTAGTCGCGGATGCAGGTCCCGTCGGGAGTGGGGTAGTCATCGCCGAAGAGAGTGACCTCGCGCCCGGCTGCCGCCGCCTGCAGCACGCACGGGATGAGGTGCGTCTCCGGGTCGTGCCCCTCGCCGTAAGCCGGGCTCGCGCCGGCGGCATTGAAGTAGCGCAGGATCACGCTCCGCATGCCGTAGCCGTGGCCATACCAGCGAATCGCACCCTCGACGCAGCGCTTCGTCTCGCCGTAGGCGTTGATCGGACGAATCGGATCGGTTTCGACGATGGGCGTCCGCTCGGGCATGCCGTACGTCGCTGCGGTTGAGCTGAACACGATGCGTCGTACGCCGGTCGTCCGCATCGCTTCGAGCAGCGCGATGCCGCCGGCAACGTTCTCGCGGAAGTACTTGGCCGGATCGGTCATCGACTCCCCGACGATGGACTTGGCGGCGCAGTGCAGGACCGCCTCGATGCGGTACCGCTCCAGCAGAGCGGCCACGCCGGCCTGGTCGCCGTAGCTGCCGACCTCGAGTCGGGCCGCCGGCGAAACCGCCCCGCGGTATCCGGTCGAGAGATCGTCGAGGACAGTGACTTCGTGGCCCGCGGCCACCAGGGCCTCGACCGAAACCGAACCGATGTACCCGGCACCGCCGGTGACGAGGATGCGCATTCAGTCTCCTCTGAATCTTCTCAGGAGCCCTTTGCGGCGAGGCTCCAGGGTCGCTCTCGAATTTGAATTGGCCGGCCCTGCCCCGTCGGCGCCAGGCTCGCCGGGACCATCGTTCTCGGCGATGACCTCGCGTTCCGCGCCAGGCTCGCCTGCGCTGCCCGCGCTGTCCGGTTCGCCGCCCAGGACCAGGGCCACGGCCTCGCGCAGGGCGGCTGCCTCAGCGTCATCCTCCGTGGGCTCCTCGCCGGTCTCGGAATGTCCGGCCGAACGTCTCGCCGCAGGCGCCCCCGAGCTCCCCGCCGGAGGTGCGGCTGAATGCCGAGCCGGCGGTGCCGCGGAGGGAACGGCGGGCTCGCGCGGACCGCTCTCGGCCTCGGCTCCGGTGGCATCGCCCTCGGCTCCGTCGGCCCCGGTTCCGGGGATCCACTCGGAGGCGCGCCGGGCGGTTGCCTGCTCGGCCGAGGCCAGCTCCGCAGCCATGAGCTCGGCCTCCGACTCGGCTTCGAACTCCATCTGCGCCGCTGCATCGACTTCCATCTGCGCCGCTGAGTCGGCCTCGACCGGTGCCGCCGAGTCGGCTTCGACCGTCTCGCTCAGGCCGGCTCGCAGCTCGGCTGCCCTCAGGTCGGCCTCCAGGGCCTCGAGGTCTATCCATCGGGGCGTCGGCGGGCCGAGCTCTTCGGAAGCCACAAGCTCCGCGACTCCGAACACGTTCTCGTCGAGCTCGGCAGCCTCCCGCTCGGCGGCCTCCCTCTCGGCAGCAGTCACGGCGTCCTCGATGTCGACTTCCGCCGCATCCATTTCGGCGGCCTCCAGTTCGGCCGAATCCGCCACCAGCGCGACGCGCATGGCGATGCTCTCGTCTTCGCCCGTGGCCTCGATGGCCCCGTAGACTTCGCCCAGCTCGTCCTCGGCGTGGCTCGGGGCCCGCCCGGCCCGCGCGACGTGCTCCTCGATGACCACGTCGTCGGTCTGGTCGACAGCCTCGATTGCCGCGGCCGACTCCGCGGCCGCGAATGGATCGTCCATGCGCGGCCGGGGCTTCAGGTCCTCCGGCACCAGGTTCCGGCGGGCTCGATCGCCGAGCGCCTGATGCGCCTTCGGACGAGGTGGTCCCGGAGGCCGCGAAGCCGCGTCTGCCGCGGCCCTGGTGGCGGCCCCTGCCGCGGTCGTCGCAGCCGCGGCCGTCGCTGCCGCGGCCGCGGTCTGGCGGCCGGCCTGGCGCCCCTCCGCCGGCGGTTCGGCGGGGAGCTGGGGCGGTGCCTTGCGAGCGTCGTCCACCCCGTCCTTGTCCCGCTTGCCCGGCTTGACGCTGCCGGCTCTGGTGCCGGCGGCTGTCTCGTCCTCGGCGCCTGCGGCGCGCCGGCGGCCAAGTTCCTCCAGGCGCTGCGCCGCCAGCAGCGGCAGGTCCGGCTGGTTTGAAGCGGTCGACTCAGGTACGCCTCCTGAGAGGGTCTCGAGGATCCTCCGCGCGGCGACCATCCCCGGGTCCATCACCAGGGCACGGTCGGCGAACGTCCGCGCCAGACGCCGGTCGCCACGCTCCAGGGAGACGCGGGCAAGACCCGCGACCGCGATCGCGTTCGTAGGGTCCAGCTCGATGAGCTGCCAGTACGACCGCTCGGCCTGGTCGAGCGCTCCGCTCGACAGGGCCTTTTCGGCCTGAAGCAGGACTTCGAACATCAACGCGCCTCGTTCATGCGACCCAAAGACTCACCGCCAGATTCTCCGCCCGCCGGTCCATCGACAAGCACGCGGGCCAGCTCGAGCAGGATGGCACGATCGTTGAGCGCCGGCTCGGCGATCACCCGCTCCGTGAGCTCGTCGAGTATCCGGCCGAGCATTCGACCCGGCGGAATGCCCAGCTCCGAACGGAGGTCGTTGCCGTCGATGGCAAGCTCGTTTCGACTCAGGACCGCGTGAGCGGCGAGCTCGTCGCGGATTCGCCGTTCCAGCTCCGGAAGGGAGCCGGCCTGGGCCGGGAGGCCGCTGCCCTCGTTGTCGGCGGCCCGGAGCGCCAGCAGGTCGTCGACGGAACCCGGGCCGACCTTTCGAATGAAGCG
Organism: uncultured Chloroflexia bacterium; assembly: GCA_963768655.1. Classification (GTDB taxonomy): domain Bacteria; phylum Chloroflexota; class Limnocylindria; order Limnocylindrales; family CSP1-4; genus Fen-1039. The sequence goes on from CAVYIM010000003.1 coordinate 376,836, forward strand.
CCTGACGGCGGCGTCGCTCCAGCTGGGCTGGTAGGAGAACATGTGATTGCGGACCAGGTGCGCGACGCGCTCCTGGAGGGCCCGCGGCGCGTGAAGGTTCGAGAGGAACTCGCGTGCCATCGCGGCGCCGACCGTCTCGTGGCCGTGGAAGTGCCCCTCGGCGAGAGTGTCCGGCTTGCCGACATCGTGGAGCAGGGAGGCGAGCCGGACGAGAGTGTGGTTCGGCGCCGCGTCGACGGTTCTGAGCGTGTGATCCCAGAGGTCCTCGCCGCCGACCTTGTTCTGGGGGATCCCGGCCTGGCGGGCGAGATCCGGGGCAATCACGGCCAGCAGACCCGTCTCCGCCATCAGGCGCAGCCCTGCGCTCGGGCGAGGGGCGGCAAGGAGCTTGAGCAGCTCGGTAAGGATGCGCTCGCCCGAGAGATGGCGCGCCAGCTCGGCGTTTCGGTAGATAGAGGCGAGCGTTTCCACCTCGATCTCGAAGCCGAGCGTCGCCGCCAGGCGGACCGCCCGAACCATTCGCAAAGCGTCTTCGCCGAACCTCCGGTCCGGGTCGCCGACTGCCCGAAGCAGTCGTCGGGCCAGGTCCGCGCGGCCGCCGTGAGGGTCGACGAAGACCTGCGCCTCGTCCGGCCTGCCGCCCCACGCCATGGCGTTGACGGTGAAGTCGCGGCGGGCCAGGTCCTCCTCGATCGAGTCGCCGAACTCGACGCTGTCCGGGTGGCGGTGGTCGGTGTACGAGACATCACGCCGGAACGCCGTTATCTCGTACTGAGCGTGGGCATGCCGCACGACCACGGTCCCGAACCGGTTCTCGTACAGCGAGCGCGGGAACAGGCTCTGGATCCGCTCCGGCGGCGCGTCCGTCGTCAGGTCCCAATCCGCGGGTTCGCGGCCGAGCAGCGCGTCGCGAAGACAGCCGCCCACGACATACGCGGAGTGCCCGCCTCCCCGGAGAGTGGCCAGCAGCTCCTCGACCGGCGCAGGAATCTTCGGCGCCGGCCCGGGCGCCGCGCGCAGGCCCCCGGTCCCCCCGGCCTCGAGATCAGTGGCCAAGGAAGAGGTACGAGCGCCAGCTCCCGTTGCGGTCGTCCCGGAGGTACGGCGTGAAGAGCGAGTAGACGTCACAGCGTGGCTCGATCGGGCGGCGGGCCAGTCGAAGCTTGGCCTCGTCGAGCAGTTTGCCGCCCTTGCGATGGTTGCACGACTTGCAGGCCGTGACCAGGTTATCCCAGGTGTGGGAGCCGCCACGATGACGGGGCACGACATGGTCCAGGGTTAGATCGCCGCTCTGGTGGCCGCAGTACTGGCACGTATAGGAGTCGCGCGTGAAGATCTCACGCCGAGTCAGCTTCACCCGCGGCCGCGGCCTCTTGATCTGGTGCTGGAGGCGGATCACGGCGGGCGCGCGGTAGTCTGCCCGCGGCGTCCGGATCACCTGGTGGTCGTACTCGAGCACTTCGGCCCGCTCGCCGAACACCAGCCGGAAGGCGCGTGGCAGGTTGCACACGTTCAGCGGCTCATAGTTCTGATTGAGGACCAGGACCACGCCCTCCATGCTCGCATCCTACCAGAGCAGGGCCCTGGGCCGGGCTCGCGCGGGGCCGACGTCCGCGGCACGATTGCAAATCCCTCGGCCGGGTGGGCCTGCCAGCCTCGGCCCCGTCGAAACAGGGAGGCCCCCGACGTCGGGGGCCTCCGAATGCTCAGGGGCTGGGCGATCTACGGTCCAGTCGGAACGAGGTGGACCGGGTTGCCTTTCACATTGACCGACCAGGTGGTGAGGTCGCTTCCGGCCGAAACGTTGTACTGGACCTGCCACCAGCCGCCCTGCCATAGGCCGTTGGCGCCATAGTTGGTCCCGAGCGGAATAGTGATCTCGATCCACGTGTTGTTGAAGCTGCTTCCACTCGAACCCGCGACCGTGATCTTGCTGCGTCCGGTGCCGGAGCAGGCGTCCGACTTGCCGGCGGCGCAGTTGCCCGGGCTCACCTCCGCCAGGCTCGAGTTGTAGTTGTACGTGGTATAGCTGAAGTTCGTGACGAGCACCGGGCTGGACCCCGACGTGTCCGGGCTCAGGATCTGGATGTAGCCGGCCGTCGAGTCGCCGATGTCGAACAAGTCGATGGTGAGCGTCTTTCCGGCGCCGGTCTCCTGGTCGACTTTGGCGATGTAGAACTGCTGGAGGACGTTGTTCGCCGAGAGGTTGTTGTAGACGGCCATCCTGTCGTAGCCGTAGACCGTCGGCGAGCCGCCTCCGACTGCCTCTATGGCGAACATGTTCTGAGCGGCGGTGCTATCGCTGGTCTCCGAGGCGCCACTCGGATTCGTGGTCGAAACCTCCAGTTCATAGGTCCCGGCTGCTTCGGTCGCGAAGGTCCACCACTTGTCGTGGTAAGTCGCATTACAGGCAGTGGCACCGGAGGGGCCGCCGTTCGATGTGTCAGAGCCCGTTTCGTTCTGGAACGTGGCTCCCGAGGAGGCCACCTGGGTCCAGCTGCCGGGAACCAGCGGCACGTTGTGCGTGTCCCACAGCGTGTAGTAGGTGGAAACCGGGTGGCTGGTGCCGGAGGAACCGACCCAGTGATCGCCGGCGCCGTAGTTACCGGCTGTGCCGGCGCCCATGGCGCAGAAGCCGGCATCGAAGATGTTGATGTTGCCTCCGGACGGGAGGGTCACCGTGTAGTAGTAGCCCTTGTACCCGTCCGCCCCTGTCGGAGCCCCGGGGTACAGAACATTGTTCGACGGGCTGCCGGTGGAGTTGTTCTCGGGCGCATAGGCGTCGCCGTTCTGCTCGTCCCCGCCCGGAGTGCTGATTGCCCCCCAGGCCCCCAGGCTGCCCAGGGAGTTGGATCCGGTGAAGGCCGAGTTATCCGAGGTGACGCCGCTCTGGCCGTTACCCGTAGTGGCACAGCCGGGGACCGGCGACTGATTGCCCGACTTGAGGACGTAGCAGCCAACTCCCATGTAGGCCAGCGGGCTGCCCATCGGCACGGGCATGATGAACGCGGCGCGTGACTGGCGGGTGATCGTCCAGTTGTTGATACCGAAGATTTCGAACGAAGAAAGTCGGGACCTGGCTGGTGATCGTCACATTCAACTGACGGTTGTTGGCCGGATTCGGGGCGGCGGTGACCGATGTCGTCGTACCGGCCGCGTAACCGTTGGCCGCAACTTCGGCGATGGCGGTGTTGTCGGCGTCGGTAACGTCGCCGGGCAGGTAGACCACGCCCGCGAGCGACCCCGCATCGGCCGCGCGCTGAATCTCCAGCCCCTTGCGCCAGGCGTATGTAACGTCGATGGCGATCCCGACGAGCCCGATCAGAACGGTCAGCATCAGGGCGAAGACGACGATGATCTGGCCCGCCTCCTTGGCGGTCAGATCGATCTTGGCGCGATCGCGGTTCATCCGGCCGTCGACCTTGTGACGTCCGTGAAGATGTATCCGAAGCAGTGGCTGACTCATTGCGAAGGTGGCTCCAGTGCCATCACGGTTTGGTCGGTCATGGTGATCTGGGCTGACGTGAACATCGATAGGAGCGCCCCAAGCGGCGTGATGAACACGTACTTATACGTGATTCGGACGCCGATGGATGGAGCGGGTGCCGTGCCGCAGCGCGTCGAAGCGTCCCAGTTCGCCGAGGACTGGACGAAGTCGAGGTTCTGCGCGGCGCCGGCCAGCAATGGCCCGCCCCGGTAGGAGTACGTCCACGTGTTGACCTTGCTGGACATCGACCCGTCGGCATTGGCCAGGAAGATCTGGATCGACTGGACCTGCGCCGGGTTGACCGGCGAACCGGGCGAAACGAGGGCTCCCTCGACGGCGCCGATGATCTGCGGATCGACGAGCTGGGAGGCGGCCGTCACGCCGCCGCCGCAGGCCGCACTGCCGTTGACCAGCTCCGAGCCGACTCGAGCGCCCTGCCTCGTCGCCGTCTCGATGGCCGTGTTGTGGTTGATCGCGAAACCGAGTTCCAGCATCCCCAGCACCAGGACCAGGATCACCGGCAGGATCAGGGTGAACTCGGCGAGGGACTGACCGCGCATGGACCGGCGTCGCAGGGCTCGCGTCATTGGACTGGCTCCAGGCGACTCGTGCTCGTCTCGACGAAAGTGGGTGGCGAGCCTCCCAGTCCGATCATTCCCGGGAGCGGTGTGATCCACTGATATGCGTAGGTGATTGTCACGCCGATCCAGTCCACGCCCGTGTGGCCGCTCGCACAGCCCGTGGCCAGCACCACATTGCAGCGATTGGCGGCCGGGTAACCGTTGGTGGACTGCGTGTAGGGGATCGTCACGCCGTTGTTGCACAAGTGGGTCCCGTTTCGCAACCAGGTGTCCGCGCCCAGGTTGGTACCGTCGAGATTGGTCCAGAAGATGGACACGCTCTGGATGCGCGTACGGTCGACCGGAGCCTGAATGTCGGCTTCGACCTGCTGCAGGATGTAGCAATCGGCGTCGCTGGCGTTGCCGAGTTCCGCGGCGTACTGATCGGAGTCCTCGCTCGCGTATGTGATGCCGGTCTTGACCGTGAGCAGGAAGGCGAACTCGGCGATCGCGACCACCAGGACCATGAAGATCGGAATGACGAGGGCAAACTCGACCAGAGCCTGGCCGCGTGAACGGCGACGGCTTTGACTCAAGGCTGCGCGGCTGTCGTTGCGCATCAACTCCCCCGAGGCGGGAAAAGTGGACTCCAAGGAGATCGAGGGTAGGGTCGAATCCTTGCACCTACCATAACTAGGGGGAAGCCGGAGCGCGCGTCGATCTGCCGAATTGGTGCATTCTGGCCACGAAAGTACCATTGGCTTCTCGAACCTCACCAACGTCCTGGGGCGCGGCCGAACGAACGATCCATTGCGCTCGCTCAGCGCTTCTGCGACCAGTTGGCGCCCGGCCGCAGCTCCGCCGCAACCAGGCGGTAGCCGCCGCCCGATTCGGTGATCAGGTGGATCGGGTGGTCCGGATCGAACTCCAGCTTCTGGCGCAGGCGCCGGACGGTCACCCAGACGTAGGCCGGGTCGGCGGCGTCCGAGTCGGCCCAGACCTTGTGCAGGAGTTGCTCGGTCGTCACGGCCGCCGGCATGCTCGCGGCAAGAGTCGCCAGGAACCGTGATTCGGTGGGCGACAGGGCCACGCGGCGGCCACGGACCGTGGCCTCTCTCTTGCGGGGAGTCAGCGTGATGTCGCCGAGAGCGAGCTCCTCGACCGGTATCTGGTCGCGCAGCCGGCGGAGAACGCGGCGAATCCTGGCCAGCAGCTCGGCGTAGTCGTACGGCTTGGTGACGTAGTCCTCAGCGAAGTGGGCGATCAGGTCTGCCTTGCTGTCGGCCTCGGCGATGGCCGAGAGGACCAGGATCGGCAGGTCGGCGCGACTCTTGATACGGCGGGCCAGGGTCTGGCCGTCCATCTCCGGCATCAGCAGATCGAGGATCACGAGGTCCGGCCAGGCGAGATCTAGTTGCTCGAGGGCCTCACGCGCGCTGCTCGCCCGGGCCACCTCGAAGCCGTCGCCCGTCAGCCGTTCGGCAAGCGCGTCGAGATGCGCCACGTCGTCGTCTACCAGGAGCAGCCGCGCCTCGATCACAGGATCGATTCTACGGCGCCGTGCGGCTTCGACAACAGCCGGGCGCGGCTGGCGACGGGCGACCGTCAATCGAGGCCGGCAAGCTCGCGGGCCCTCGTCATCGCCGCGTCGAGCATCGCGGGCGTGAGGCGCCCGGTGAAGGTGTTCTGCTGGCTGGGGTGGTACGAGCCCAGCAGGGCATAGCGGCCGGCGGTGACTTCGGCCATGTGGCCAAACACCGGTTTGGGATGCGGCCCCGGAGCGAGCCCCGCACTGAGCTCCGCCAGTGCCCCTAGCGCCGCCAGCGTGCCGGCCCAGGCGTATGACCCCAGCGCGACGATGACGCGCAGCTCCGGCAAGGACGCCAGCTCACGAACGAGGTAGGGCAGGCAGTTGTCTCGCTCATCCGGGAGCGGCTTGTTGTCCGGCGGGGCACAGCGCACCACCGCGGCGACGTACACACCGCGGGCGGACAGCCCGTCCATGGCGTCGGTCGATGTCGGCTGGTTGACGAAGCCGGTCCGATGGAGCGACGCGAACAGGAAGTCGCCCGATCTGTCGCCGGTGAAGAGCCGGCCGGTTCGATTGCCGCCGTTGGCGGCGGGAGCGAGCCCGACGAGAAGGACGCGAGCATTCGGATCGCCCCAACCCGGCAGCGGCCGAGCCCAGTAGCGCTGCCCCATGAACCTCGCCGGCGGGTGCGCCGCCGCCTCTTCGCGCCACTCCACCAGTCTGGGGCAACGGCGGCAGGCGATCACCTCGGCGGAGAGGTCGGTCAGAGAATCGGGCGCCATACGGCTGACTCTAGCGCGCCGCCCCGCTCGCGGTCTCGTCCACCGCCGTCGCCTCGCGCCACCGCTCGACCAGCCGCTCGATGACACGCCGCCGTTCGATCGAGCGCCAGATGACGAAGGCGGCGATCGCGCCGGCGGCATTCATCATTGCGTCGTCGATGTCCGTGACCCGGTAGGTGAAGCCTTCGATGAGCGACCCCGCAAGCTGGGTCAGCTCGATGCCGACCCCAAACGCGATGGCCACGATCACGAACCGGCGCCATTCGCGCAGCGCGGGCCATAGCCCCGGTCCGTAGATGCCGAACGGAATGAGCGCCAGGGCGTTTCCGAGCAGCTGGCGGAAGTTGTCCCAGGTGAGGTCTTGGAGCTGCCGCGTGATCGTGCCAAACGGCACCACGTTGTCGTCGCTCAGGCCCCGGGTCTGGCGATAGAACTCCTGACCGGCGATCGGAATCGGGAAGATGGTCAGCGCTACCACCAGAGTCACGTGCGTCAGGGCCAGCAGCGCCAGCACCTTCCAGCGTCGACCGGCACTGCGCCGCAGCACCCACACGCCGATCAGGGCGGCCGGCGGCAGGACGAGGTAGCCGGGCAGCAGGGTGAGGTAGCCGTCGGTGATCGTCATCGCGGGCGCCCCTCCGGGTTGTCAGTCGGTCCAGGATGACACGATCGGTCGACCTCGCGACGCGCCGAAGTTGGCCCGTGGCTTAGCGTCCGGTTTCGGTCCGGTACAGGTTCGGCAACCTTGAGTCTCCGCCGATGCCCGCCAGACGATCCGCGGCCCGATGCGCTGACCGGCTCCAGGCTGGAGTCCAGGTTGTCCCGCGTATAATTCGACGGCGTGGGTCGGGTCGCGGCCGTACAGGATTGCGCCCCGCGTCTCCGCCGCAGCTGAAGGATTGGGCCAAACCAATGACCGCCGAGACCTCCACCTGGGCCACGAAGAAAGGCCTCGCCCAGATGCTCAAGGGCGGCGTCATCATGGACGTCGTTACGCCGGAGCACGCCCAAATCGCCGAGGATGCCGGGGCGTGTGCCGTCATGGCCCTCGAGCGTGTCCCGTCCGACATTCGGGCGGCAGGTGGAGTGGCCCGCATGAGCGACCCGGCGATGATCGAGGGGATCATGGCGGCGGTCAGCATCCCGGTCATGGCCAAGGCCCGGATCGGTCATTTCGTGGAAGCGCAGGTCCTCGAGGCGCTCGGCGTCGACTACATCGACGAATCAGAGGTTCTCACGCCGGCCGACGAAGCCAACCACATCGACAAGCACGCCTTCAAGGTCCCGTTCGTGTGTGGCTGCCGCAACCTCGGCGAGGCGCTGCGGCGCATCAACGAGGGCGCGGCGATGATCCGGACCAAGGGCGAAGCCGGCACCGGTGACATCGTCGAGGCCGTCCGCCACATCCGCACCCTGATGTCCGAGATCCGGCGTCTCCAGTCGATGCGCGAGGACGAGCTGTTCGTCGCCGCCAAGGAGATGGAGGCGCCGTACGATCTGGTCAGGCAGGTCGCCGCCGAAGGCAAGCTCCCGGTCGTCAACTTCGTGGCCGGCGGGATCGCCATTCCGGCGGATGCGGCATTGGCCATGCAGCTCGGGGCGGAGGGCGTGTTCGTGGGGTCGGGCATCTTCAAGAGCGAGAACCCTGCGAAGACAGCCGAGGCGATCGTCCAGGCCACTCTCCACTTCGATAACCCCAAGATCATCGCCGAGGTTTCGAAGGGTCTGGGCAGCCCGATGCGCGGCATCGCGGCGGTCACGATCCCGGAGGCGGAACGTCTGGCGGTCCGGGGCTGGTAGCCCGGCGTAGCGGGACGCACGGTCCAGCGGGACCGATGCGAACCCGGAGCGCGTGATGTGAAGATTGGCGTACTGGCGCTCCACGGCGCCGTCATCGAGCATATCCAGACCCTGCGGTCGATCGGCGTCGAGCCGGTCCCGGTGCGGCTGCCCGAGGACCTCGAGGGGATCTCCGGCCTCATTCTGCCCGGCGGTGAGAGCACGACGATGCGCAAGCTCGTGGCTCGATGGGGTTTGCGGGAGCCGATCATGGCACTGGCCAGGTCGGGGGCGCCGATCCTCGGCACCTGCGCCGGGATGATCATCGTGGCCAGGCAGATTGCCGGCGGCGAGGAGCCCGTCTTCCCGCTGCTCGACGTGACGGTCGAGCGAAACGCGTTCGGGCGCCAGCTCGACTCGTTCGAGACGGACCTGGCGATGCCGATCCTGGGCGATCGGCCGGTCCATGCCATCTTCATCCGCGCTCCGGTCATCGAGCGGCTGGGCCCCGGCGTCGAGGTCCTGGCCAGGCTCCCCGATCAGCGCGTCGTTGCCGTCCGCCAGCGCAACGTGATCGCGATCTCCTTCCATCCCGAGCTGGCTGGCGAAACCCGGATCCACCGGCTCGTGGCCACGATGGCCGCGGAGTACGCCGAGCCCCGCGAGGGGACGCCCGCTGCCGGAACTGAGCGATGGTCGCTCGGGGAGGCGATGTGAGCGGCCGCGTCCGTCTCGCCCGCATCACGGACCTCGCCGCCCTGGGCGAGCTCTCGCGGCTCTCTCAACAGGAGCACGTAGACGCGCGCTCGCTCGGGCTGCCGCTGAGCGGGCCGCGGATCGGCGTCTTCAGCCTGTTCCGGCTTCCGCTCGGGGCGTTCCGGCCCAACGATCTGCTCTTCGTCTACGAGGACGAGCGGCGGCTCTCGGGCCTGCTGCGCGTGGAGCGAGACGCCTCCCGCGATGAGATGACGATCGTGGAGCTGGACGCCATTGGCTCGGGCGATTCGGGTGACACCCGCTACCGGCTCGTGCAGCACCTGTTGCGCGACGGAACGAAGCGCGGCGCCTTCCGGTTCCATGTCGCGTGCGCCGACGTACAGGGCAACGTCGAGCTCTTCATGCAGGCCGGCTTCGCCCGCTACGGCCAGGAGCGATTGCTGTTCCGCGGCCCGGGCAGGCCGCTGCCGCCGGCATGGTCCGACGAGAAGGTGCGCTCGGCAGGCATCCGGTCCTGCCAGCCGCTGGACGCGCTGCCGCTCGCCCGGCTGTACGCGTCGGTCACGCCCCAGCCGGTGGCGCGCCTGGAGGCATATCGCCTCGCCGACTGGGAGCGCCAGGGATCCTCGACGCGCGTGCCCCGTTCGAGCCTCGCTCCGATCCTGAGGTTCGCGGACGTCGAGGCCTTCGTCCAGGAGTCGGTCGAGGGCGGCGTGGACAAGCTGACGGCGCTGCTGCAAGTGGGCGTGGCCCGCGAAGAGCAGCCCCACTACTTGAAGATAATGGCCCGGCCCGGCGCCGATCTGGAGTCGCTCGTGGACTTCGGTCTGGGTCTGATCCGGGCCCGGATCGAAAGGGGCGGCAACTGTCCGGACAACGGCGTCTTGGCGCCGGTCCGGACCTACAAATCGCCGGTCGACAGTCGCTTGGAGGAAGCCGGTTTCTCGATCCTGGAAACGGTGTCGCTGCTTATGAAAGAAGCGGTCGTCCGGGTCGCCGAACCCGCACTCGTTCCGGCTGTACGCTAGCCCGAAAGCACAGGAGAAGACGTGGCTGATCAGGGTGGGCACCGCCGGCGGGAGTCGATCGACGACCTGGATCTGCTTCTCGCGGCCCTTCCCCCCGATGTCGTGGCGGCTGTGCATGCCCTGACGGATCCCGCGGACCTGATCGAGGTCGTCATGGATCTGGGGCGCCGGCCGGAGGCGCGCTCCACCAACAGCGAGGTGACCCTGCTGGAGCGCGAGATCACCGAGGCCGACATCAAGTACGTCGTCGACCACATCGGCACCTTCGGCGACGACAACCGCGCCGGCATCGAGCGGACGCTCCATCGAATCAGCGCCGTCCGCAATCGAACCGGCAAGATCGTCGGCCTGACCTGCCGCATCGGCCGGGCTGTCTATGGCACGATCGAGATCATCAACGACTTCGTCGAGTCGGGGAAGTCGATCCTGATCATGGGCCGGCCGGGCATCGGCAAGACGACGATGCTGCGCGAAGCGGCGCGCGTCCTGGCCGACGACCACGGCAAACGGGTCGTGGTCGTGGACACGAGCAACGAAATCGCGGGCGACGGCGACATTCCCCATCCCGCGATCGGGCGGGCCAGGCGAATGCAGGTCCGAACTCCCTCGCTCCAGCATGAAGTGATGATCGAGGCGGTCGAGAACCACATGCCCGAGGTCATCGTCATCGACGAAATCGGGACCGAGCTGGAGGCACAGGCCGCCCGGACGATCGCCGAGCGCGGCGTGCAGCTGATCGGCACGGCCCACGGCAACAACCTCGACAACCTGATGCTCAACCCGACGCTCACGGACCTGATCGGCGGTATCCAGACGGTCACGCTCGGGGACGAGGAGGCGCGGCGCCGCCGCTCGCAAAAGAGTGTTCTCGAGCGCAAGGCCCCACCCACCTTCGACGTCATCGTCGAGATCCTCGACCGGGAGAGAGTCACGGTCCACGCCGACGTGGCCGAGACCGTGGATTCGCTCCTGCGCGGCGATCCGATCTCGTCCGAGCTGCGCTGGCGCGACGAGGGCGGCGTCCACCGCTCGCAGTCGCGGCCCAAGCCGTCGCCGCGCGAAGCGCTGAGTGGCGGCGATCGCTTCGGCAGCGACCGCTTCGCCGGCCTCGTCGGTGCCGGGCCGGGCTGGCGCACCGAGCCGGGCTGGCGCGGCTCCGGCTCGTATCGCTCCCCGTCCGACTGGCGGGAAGTGGATCGGAGCGGGGCGCGGCCGGGTTACCGGCCCGGGGCCGGCGGCGGCTGGCGGACGCCGGTTCGAGGCTCGCGCGAAGTCCATGACGGGGCGCGCCGGACGCGCAGCGGCGAAGGGTCGAGCGGCAATGGCGGCGCGCCCGGCGGTGCTCCGGGCGGCGGGCCCGGTGGTGGGCCTGGCCAAGGCTGGCCCGGCGGCGGGCCTGGCGCCGGCCCCGATCCGATCGCGCGGGCTCTCCCCGGCGAGCGGTTCGCGGCCTCGCCGCGCGGTCCCGGGGGCGACGCGCCCGTGACGCCGTTCAAGGCCGGGGAGATCGCGGACCGCGGCCCCATCGAGCGTGGAGCGCTGCCGGTGCCGGAGCCCCGGGCGCGCGAGCAGCGCGAGCTCGAGCGCCAGCGCTCCTGGGCCCAGCAGGCGACGCGGGCCCTCAACGACTATCGCGCCGAGGGCGTGGACGAGGAGGATGAGCCGGCAGCAGCAGCGCGACGCGAGGCGGCCACTCCGGGCGCGCCTGGCCGCACGGCGGCCACTCCCACCACAGCCCGCCCAGACGCGGAGGAGGATCTCGAGGACCGCGAGGAGCTGGTCGACGAGCTCGGCGAGGACGACGAGGCGCTGGCCGACATGGTCCGGACACGGGCCGGAGGCGAGGCGTCCCAGGAGGAGGACGGCGCCCCGGTCCTGCGCGTCCGCGATGCCGGCTCGATCCTGCCGACGCTGCGGGTCCTGCCCCACGGCATCAGCCGCAAGCGCCTCGAGCAGGCGATCAAGGAGTTGCAGCTGCCGGTCATCATCGCCCGCGACCCCGACGAGGCAGATGTCGTGATGACCCTCAAGAGTGAGTATCGCCAGAAGACCTCCGGCCTGCGCGAGGCGGAGGATCGGGGCCTGCCGATCTACGTCCTGAAGAGCAACACCATCGTCCAGATGGAGGCCAGCCTGACTTCGATCTTCTCGCTCGAAGTCGACCCACGGGAGGCGGCCCTCCGCGAAGCCGAGGAGGCGATCGGGCTGGTCATCCACCGCTCCGAGCCCGTCGAGCTCTCGCCCCAGAACGCATACATCCGCCGGCTGCAGCACCAGATGGCCGAACGCGCGAACCTGATCTCGCGCTCGCGGGGCCGCGAACCCTACCGCCGGGTTCGCCTCTACCCATGAGCTCGGCCGCCGCCCTGCCCGTTCGATCAGGCCGGCGCAGCCGGCGACCGCGGGTCGCGCCGCCGGACCGGGACCCGCTCACCGGCCCGCGGCTCGGCTAGACTCGACGGATGCACCTCGACGGCGGTCGCCGACGCGGCTTCTTCCTGACGCTCGAGGGCCCCGAGGGCTCCGGCAAGTCGACCCAGGCCCAGCGGCTCTCTGCCCGGCTGATCTCATCCGGCGTGCCGTGCGTGATGACTCGTGAGCCGGGCGGGACGGCCCTGGGCGAGGCAGTTCGCCAGGTATTGCTCCACGCCCCGGAGATGTCGCCCGTGCCGGCGGCCGATGCGCTGCTCTTCAATGCCGCTCGGGCTCAGCTCGTGGCCGAAGTCATCGGACCGGCGCTCGATCGCGGCGAAGTCGTCATCTGCGACCGCTTCGCCGATTCGACGCTCGCCTACCAGGGGTTCGGCGCCGGCCAGCCACTCGAGGTCTTGCGTTCGCTGGCCCGCTTTGCGGTGGGCGACCTGCGCCCCGATCTGACCGTCCTGATCGACCTGCCCGTCGAGGACGGCCTGGCGCGCAAGCAGGCGGACGAGGTCACCCGCTTCGAGGAAAGGGCCGACGTGGAGTTTCATCGTCGGGTGCGCGACGGATTCCTGGCCCTGGCCGCCGGGGAGCCGGACCGTTTCGTCGTGGTGGACGGCCGCCAGTCGGTCGAGACGATCGCAGAATCGATCTTCGAGGCGCTCCGTCGCAGGCTCGACGCCGGGCTCGATTTGCCGGCGCGCACCATCGAAGATGCCCCTGACGCCTCTCCTCTCCCTTCGAGTGAACCGGAACGCAGTTCGCTGCGAATGGACAGATGAGGGACCCGGTGGTCTTGCCCACGACCCTGGTCATGCCCCAGGAACCCTCTGAGGAACAATCGGAGGCCGAATTGATGCGTCAGGTCGCCGCCGGTGAGATCGGCGGGTTGGAGACGCTTTACGACCGCTACCACGCGGTCGCATATGCGCTCGCCCTGCGCATCACAACCGAGACCGGGCTGGCAGAAGACGTCGTCCAGGATTTGTTCCTTGGCCTGTGGCGCAACGCCGGCCGCTATGCCGAAGACAAGGGCAGCGTCAAGGGTTGGTTGCTGGCCATCGTCCGCCACCGTGCCATCGACTCGATGCGCCGCCGCCGCAACGGCGTAGCCATCGGCGATGAGACGGAGGAACTGCTTCCCGCCGCCTTGACGCTGCCCGATATCTGGCCGGAGGTCGCCGGACGGCTCGATGCCCAGAAGATAAGGCTCGCCCTGGCGAAGCTGCCGGAGGCCCAGCGCGACGCCATCGAGCTGGCCTACTACGACGGCCTTACGCAGCGCGAGATCGCCACCAGGACCGGCGCCCCTCTTGGAACGGTCAAGAGCAGGATGCGGCTGGGGCTGGTTTCACTGCGGCGCGAGCTGATGGACATCGCCGAGGGGCCAGAATGGGCCGCCCCGGCAGTCCGAACCGCCGGAGCCTCAGCGCTCCCGTTCGGTGGCCCGGAAGGCAGGGTGTGATGGCTATCGGCTGCGATCGCGTTCGTGACCTGGCTCCCGGGTTCGTCCTGGGGGCTTTGGATCCGGCCGAGATGGCCGCCGTCCGCGAGCACCTGAAGGTCTGCACGAAGGCCCATCCGGAAATGCGCGAGATGGGCGGGGTGGTGCCGTATCTCGGAGGTTCCCTCAATCCGATCGAGCCGCCGAAACACCTCCGGGCCGCCGTCATGGCAGCCGCTCTCGAGGATCTGCGCGCTCGTACGCCGGAGAAGGCCGGTCCGGCCGAGATTGCGCCGGCCGCGGTCCAGCCGGAAGACGCACCCGTGTTGACGGTCCTGGAGCCGGTCCAGGCCGCTGGCGTTGTTTCGCTGACACGCGCTCGAACTCTCCGCACGCGCCGCGTGGCCACATGGATGGCCCGCGTGGCGGCAGCGGTGGCGGTCGTCAGTCTGGTCGGGTATGCCGTGGCCCTCCAGGGAGACGTGAATCACCTTCACGAAGTGGAGAAGAACGCCGACAACGTTCTGAATGACGTCACCGATCCACAGGCCCGCTCTGCCGCGCTTGTCTCCCAGGTCGGGAGCAATGTTGCCGGCGAAGCCTGGTTGCTGCCGAGCGGCCACGTCGACGTGATGATGTCCGGTCTGGAGCCGACGACAAACGATCAGGTCTACGTCGTGTGGTCGAGCGCCGACGGCAGCCCAACGGTCAAGGCCGGTTGGTTCACGGTGGACGACCAGGGGAAGGGGTTCCTGCAGATCGACAATGCCTCCCCGTCCAACTCGTTGTGGTTGATGGTCTGTCTCGAGCCCAACAAGAACGTGCAGAGGCCCACCGGCCCGGTGATCGCGACCGGGACGATCTGGGTCTATTCTCCGCCACCCGCAGCGACACCGGACTGACCCCCGCTCGTCCCGACTTTGCCGCGCCGAATTGCGTGCGCAGCAGCCCCGCCCTCCGTGAGTCGCTATGTGTTGCGGTAGGCCGCGGGTCTACGGGCCGCTTTGCCGAGGGCGCGCCGCTACTCTGCCGAGGGCGCCCGGGCCACGACTCTACCGCCGCCCGCCGCGCGGGCCGACTGCATGGCCTGGTCCGCGACCTCGATCAACTCCTCGGGCGTCCGACCGTCGAGAGGGAAGCCGGCGATGCCCGCCGACACGGTGATGGACCTGCCGTCCACCGGAGCCAGGCCGGCGATGCCGCGCACCAGCCGCTCCGTTACGATCGACCCATCCGGCCCCGGGGCGAGGAGCATGAACTGGTCGCCGGCATAACGAGCCACGGTGTCCACGAGGCGGACCGATTCGGCGAGGATCTGAGCTACCCGGCGCAGCGCTTCGTCGCCGGCTGCGTTGCCGCCGGCTCGCTGGATCTCGTCGAAATCGTCGATCTCGAATAGCGCCACGGACAGAGCCACTCCTTGCCGACCGGCCCGGGCGACTTCCAGCTGCAGCAGCCGGTCGACGGTACGGCGGTTCGCAAGCCCGGTCAGCGGATCGGTGTGGGCCAGACGATCGAACCACTCCGCGCGCTCGGAGCCCATCGATACCGCCAGAGCGCGCTCGACGGCCACGGCCGCCAGATCGGCGAGCGGCTCCGCACCGAGCAGAGTCTCGCGCCGCGGCAGCGGCCCCGGGAATCCGAGCGCCATCGCGCCGAGAGCGATCTCGATTCCGTCGCGTCGCACGATCAGTGGCAACAGATACGCGGTGGTCGCGCCGCGAAGCACCGCCACATGACCGGCGTCGTCCACGTCGAGCGGAGCGCGCGACCTGGTGACGTTCGCCAGCGGGTCGTGGCTCTCGGCCACCGACTCGACCGAACCGGCGTCGGCGGCGACTTCCGCGGCCACGCCGAAGGTGACCGCCAGCTCGAGCTCGTCGTGGTCGGCATCGAGAATGTAGACCGCCCCGGCGCTGGCTCCGAGGTGCTCGCCGGCCAGGCCAAGCAGCTCGGCCAGGGCGTCGTCCAGATCGTCGCTGCGCGCGACGGCGGCGGCGGCGGCCGCGAAGAGAGCGCCGTCCGATCGATGGTGCAGCGGCCGTTCGCCAGGCACGGGTCCTCCCCTGGAGCGTCGACGTGGAACCGCCGCGATTGTACGGCCCCGCATCGCCTCGCGCGACATCCTTCTCCGCCTATACTCGGGCCCGTGAAGCTCGTCGTCGCGGTCGTCCACAACGAGGATGCAAAGGCTCTCATCGATTCCCTGCTCAAGCGCGAGCACCGGGCCACCTGGCTTCACAGCTCCGGCGGCTTCCTCAAGCAGGGGAACGCGACCATCCTCGTCGGCGTCGAGGACGACAATGTCGAGGAGATCGTCGGCATCGTGCGCGAGAATTGCCACGCCCGAACTCAAACCGTGAGCCCGATCCCACCGATCATGGAGCCCGGCGAGTTCTTCCTGCCCTACCCGCTCGAGGTCGAGGTCGGCGGCGCGGTGGTCTTCGTCCTGCCGGTCGATCGGTTCGAGCGGATCTGACTGGCCGCGGGGCCCGGGGTGTAGATGAGCCCATTTCGGCCGGACCTGGTGGATGTCTGGATCTTCCGTGTGGCTGCGGCGGCCCGTGGCCGGGCCGGCCTCGAGATCCTTCTTCTTCGGCGTGCGCCGGCCAAGCATGTTCTGCCCGGACTGTGGCAATGCGTGTCCGGCGGCCTGGAGGCCGACGAGTCGATCGCAGCCGGAGCTCTGCGCGAGCTGGCCGAAGAGACGGGTTTCGGCGCGGCCGAAATCGAAGCCTTCTTCGAGCTGGACCAGATCAACCAGTTCCACGAGCCCGCCGTCGGCGCGATCCTGTCAAGCGCCGTCTTTGCCGTCCGCGTCCGGCCTGACGCGGAACCGACCATCTCCTGGGAGCACGACGCGATGCGCTGGGTCTCCCCGGCCGAGGCTCTGTCCATGTCCGTCTGGCCGGCCTACCGCGAGTCGCTCCGGCGGATCGAGGAGAACCTGCTGGATCCGGAAAGGGCCATCTGGTTCGAGCTGACGCTCGACGGGCAGCGAGCCAGACGGTAGATCTGGCGCCGGCGGCAATTCCGCGCCAGACTTGGACCGGCCGATACCCGTTTCGGTCGCCCCGAGCCTCTTATGTGATGTGAGGATCATCACGGCACCGCTCGACGAAGATCAGGACCAGACCGCGGCGGCAGGGCTGCCTCGGACGATGTCTGCGCTGGCGCCAGCTCCGGAGTGGGTCGCCTCGTTGCACGTCCACGGTCCGCTGCTGCTGGCCGCGGCTCGGGCGATAACCCGGGACGAGGCCGAAGCGGAGGACCTGGTCCAGACGACTTTCGAGCGGGCGCTCCGTGCGGCGCCGACGATCAGGGACTCGCGCGCGATCCGCGCCTGGCTCCTGACCGTCCAGACGCACGAGGCGCTGCGAGTCGTGCGGCGACTTCGTCGAACGCTCCGGCTCGACCCGGAGGTCCATGAGCTGCCGATCGGCGGCCCGGACTCCTCCGCATCGATCGAGATCGACGAGGCGCTGGGGCGCCTGTCGCGCCCGATCCGAGCCGCCGTCGTCCTCCACCACATGGTCGGACTCTCCGTGCGCGAAACGGCCGATGCCATGGGCGTCACGGAGAACACAGCCAAGGCCCGGCTCAAGACCGGCCTGGCGCGACTCCGGGAGCTGCTCGATGAACGCTGACACGCGCGGCGGCGCTTCCGCCGGCGACAATCTGGAGGATCGACTGTCCGGCCGGTTCGCGGCCGAATTGGACCGGGCCGAGCGGGACTACCCCGCCCTGCGCGAGAAGCTGGTCGAGAGCGTGCCGGCCGCCCGGGCCCGGCGAGGGCTGTGGCCCAGGATCGCGCTGCCGATCACGTCGGCCGCGGTCCTGGCGATCGCGGTCCTCGCCGGCGCGGGGCTGTTGTCCGGCTCCACGACGGGCCCAGGTGTCGGGTCCGTGCCCTCTGTCACGTCCGGACCGGCATCTTCCGGCGTAGTGATGGGCGCCGACGGCATCCCGACGCAGATCGACGGCCAGCACGTCTACCGCGTCACCGACCAGGCCTCGTTCCCCACCTCGGGCAGCTTCCTGCTGGCCGGGTACGGGCTCGACTTCGTCATGGCGTGCCCGACGGGGCTGCCCCAGCCATCGGCCGAGGTCGACCTTCTCGGCCAGTGCGGCGGCGTCGAGCTGGCGCCGCACGCCAACGAGAACCCCGGCCCGGGCTTGCTAATGCTGGCACCCCAGGGGAGCTCGCTTGTTGGCTGGCTCGGCGGACCGGCGATAGTGGTTCGCGTCCACACCCACGACCCCGAGGCTGCCCAGTGCAGCTCCAGCGAGCAGTCCGCCTGCGAAGCCGCCCTCGTCGTGGAGGCGGTCGTCTGGCCCACCGTGCCGACCCAGATCGACGGTGAGCGCGTCTATCGCGCCGCCGACCAGGCCTCGTTCCCGACCTCGGGCAGCTTCCTGCTGGGCGGGCCGTTCACCAAGCCGGAATTCATGCCGCCCTGCCCGATGCAGGCGAACGAGACGACCGCCGAGCAGCAGCTGATCCCGTACTGCTACATCCTCTCGATCGACGGCCTCGAGCTCACGCCGATGAGCAACATCGACGAGCCCAATGGCGAGATCGTCGTCGCCCGCGTCCACATCGACGACCCGCTGGCGGCCCAATGCCCGGCCAGCGATCGGGAGGAGTGCCAGGCCGGCATCGTCGTCGAGTCGGTGGTCTGGCACGGCGCAAAGCCCGTGACCAGCGCCTCGCCCACGCCGGGTGAGACCGGCAGCCTGAATCCGGTCTCGGCCGTGAGTGCAGGGCCGATTACATCCGTGAGTACAGGGCCGGTCGCATCCACCGGATCGGGCGCTACCGGATCTGGGGCCGTTATCGGGCCCGACGGCGTGCCAACCGCGCTCGACGGGCAGAAGGTCTATCGGGCGGCCGACCTGCCTTCGTCGCCGATCTTCCTGCTCGGCGGCAAGCTGACCCTCGACACCGCCTGCGCGGCCCCGACCACGCCCCAGGCACAGCCATCTGCCTGCGGCTACTGGATGATCGACGGCGTGCGCGCGGTCGGGACGACCAATATCGTGCCGGAGTTTCTGTTTGGTCAGCCGGTCGTGGCCCAGGTCGAGCTCGGTCGCGCGCTGGCCGTCTGCCCGGGTGGATCGTGCACAAAGGACACGCTCGTCATCTTGTCGATTCTCTGGCCGTTGCCTTCTGTCACGACTCCGCCTCCACCGCTAGCCCCTTCCCCGTCCTGACGCGTTCGGTCCGTTCGAGCCCTTCGGGCGCACCCTGAACCATCCCGGGCGGCCCCGCTGTCTCTTGGCCGATGCCCGATGATTAGGCCAACGCCAAAGCCGCGGCGACGCCCGGGAGGAACTATGTACGTGACCCTGGTCAACGTTCACGTCAAGCCGGAGCACCTGGCCGAGTTCATCGACGCCACCCGCGCCAACCATGAGGGTTCGGTCCGCGAGCCGGGCAATCTCCGCTTCGACGTCCTGCAGTCGGTCGAGGATCCCACTCGCTTCATCCTGTACGAGGCCTATCGGGACGAGGCCGCGGCGAAGACGCACAAGGAGACGGTCCACTACGCCGCCTGGCGCGATGCCGCGACCGACTGGATGGCCGAGCCGCGAGTCGGGGTCCGGTACGACGGCCTCTTTCCCGCGGTGCCAGACAGGGGCCGGTAACGCCGGATGGAAGGCTTCGCTTACGTCTCGACGCTGCGGCTGCCGGAGATCGTCGCCGGGCCGGGAAAGGTCGCCGAGCTGCCCCGGATCGTCCGCGGCTTCGGGCGGCGGGCCCTCGTGGTCGTTCGGCGGCCGGGCTTCACCGAAGGCGAAGACTGGGCTCGAATTCGAGGCGAGCCTCACGGCGGCCGGCCTCAAATTCGAGGTCGAAGGCGTCTCGGGCGAGCCTTCGCCGGCGCTGGTCGACGGGATCGCCGCGCGTGTTCGTGGGCGCGGGCTGGGGCGCGGCGGCGCGAGCCGGGAGGCGCCCGGGCCGGTCGATGCGGTCGTCGGCATCGGCGGCGGCAGCGTCCTCGACACCGCCAAGGCGGTCGCCGGTCTGCTGATTCCTGGCAATTCGGTCATGGATCACCTGGAGGGGCTCCCGCCCGGTTTGCCTTACAGCGGCCCGGCGGTGCCGTTCGTAGCCGTTCCGACGACTGCCGGCACGGGCAGCGAGGCGACCAAGAATGCGGTCCTGAGTGTTCGCGGCCCGGGCGGCTTCAAGCGCTCCTTCCGCGACGAGGCGCTGATAGCCCGCGTCGCGATCCTGGACCCGGACCTGCTCCGGAGCTGCCCGCCGGAGCTGGTCGCCGCCAACGGCATGGATGCGCTGACCCAGCTGCTCGAGTCGTACCTCTCGACGCGGGCCAATCCCGTGGCCGACGGCCTGGCGCTGCGGGGTCTGGCAGCCGTCCGCGACGGGCTGCTCGCCTGGCACGAACTGGCGGTCGCGGGGCTGGGCGGCGCGACGGTCGCGGACGGCCCGCGCGCGGCGATGGCCACGGCGGCGCTCTGCTCGGGCATCTGCCTGGCCCAGACCGGGCTCGGCGCAGCGCACGGTGTAGCGTCTCCGCTGGGGGCGTCCTTCCCGATCCCGCACGGCGTCGCCTGCGGGGCGACGCTCGTGGCGGCGACACGCGTCAACTTGGCGGCGCTGGAGCGGCGCGAGCCGGTGAACGTGGCACTGGGCCGATACGCCGGGTTGGGGCGGCTGCTCGGCGGGAGCAGTGCGGCCTCCCTCGCGGACGGGGAGGCGCGCACGGCCCTGGTTCGGCTACTCGACGACTGGCGGGCCCGCCTCGCCGTTCCTCGGCTGTCCGCCTACGGCATCTCCGCGGCCGACATCCCGGCCATCGTCGCCGACTCGCGCGGCAGCAGCATGAAGACCAACCCGATCCTGCTCGGCGACGACGAGATAGCCAGGATCCTGGTGGAGTCGCTCTAGAGTCAGCCCGCCGCCGCGATGACCGCCGCCGCAGCCTTCGAGCGCGGCCTGTGGACAACCCCGCCGGCGAGGCAGCTACCGGAACGCCGGCAACACCTCGGCGGCCAGGTACTCGAGGATGTCGGTCGTGGCCAGGCCGGGCAAGTCCGAGACGATGATGTAGTCCATGCCGGCGTCGATCAGGCGGCCATACGTGTCGATGACCTCCTGCGGGCCGCCCACGATGGCGTGGGTCTTGTACTCCGCAAGGGACTGGTCGCGCCGGTATCGCTTCGTCAGCGCATCCGGATCGTCGCCCGCCCGCAAGAGAGTGGTCTCGACGTTGGCGGAATGGATCAGCGTCGCCGGGTCGCGGTTGAAGGTCTCGCAGTGGGCGCGGACCACGTCGAGCTTGTGGCGGTAGTAGTCCATGTCGTCGAGATGGCCGCCGAGGTTGATGGCGTCGCCGTACTGGGCGGCCAGCTTGAGCGTCACCTTCTCGCCGCTGCCGCCGATCCAGATCGGAGGATGCGGCTTCTGGACGCCCTTCGGCTCATTGATCGCGCCGGAGATCGTGTAGTAGTTGCCGTCGAACGAGGCGTAGGGCTCGGTCCACATCGCCTCGATCAGCGGCAACGCCTCGGCCAGCATCCGCAGCCGCTCGCCCGGCGTGGGCGGGTACTCGTATCCGTAGGCCCGGTACTCGTGCTCGTACCAGCCGGCCCCGATCCCGAAGTCGAGCCGGCCGTGGCTCAGCACGTCGACCGTCGAGGCCATCTTCGCCATCAGCGCCGGGTTGCGGTAGCCGTTGCAGGTGACCATCTGGCCGAGGCGGATCGTCCTGGTGTCGCGGGCCAGGGCCGCCGTCGAGGTCCAGCACTCGAAGGTCGTCTCGAGCACCGGCTTGTAATAGGTGTGGAAGTGGTCGAAGAGCCAGATCGAGTCAAAACCTAGGCGCTCGGCCGTTCGGGCGACCCGGCTCATCGTCTCGTATTGCTCGATCGGGTCCTCGATGTCGACCAGGTCGAGGATCCAGCCCTGGGGCACGAAAAGACCGAACCGAACTGGCGCCATGACTATCCTCCGATGGCGGCGATTGCCCGTAACGATAGCGCCCCGGCAGGCCGGGAGAATGACCTCGAGTCCATCTGGCGGCCGGGCCCAGGGCGCTGTAACCTCCGCATGCCATCGCGAATAGAGCCGCTCGTTTCAGGGAAGCCGGTGCGAAACCGGCGCTGTCGCGCAACTGTGAGCGAGGAGCGGCTGGCCAGTCGTCGCGGGCGGAGTCCGCGACATGCCACTGGGCGAATGCCCGGGAAGGCGGCCAGCAGCAGCGATCCGCAAGCCAGGAGACCTGACCGAACGGCGCACGTCACCCACCTGCGCGGATCGGATGGGAGGCCTCCGGCGGCGAGGTCCCCTCCGGCAGGCGGGCAGGCCGCCGGAGGAAGAATGCGAAGACTGGTCGTCGCCAGCGCGATACTGGCGACACTCCTCATCGCCCCGCTGGGCCCGGCGGCCGCGCGCCCCATCTCTGCGTCCCAACCGACCGATTCCGAACGGGCGGCGGAAGCGCTCGCGTACCTTTGGGAGGGCCAGTTCCCGGACGGTTCCGTGGACCACTCCCTCGGCGAAACGGCCGACTTCGTGATCGGGACCGCCGCCGCGGGCTACGATCCGACCGCTCTCCTCGATTGCACGCAGGCCGCCACGGCGCTTGACTACCTCGCGACCGCGTCCGACGCCGCGGCCGGCAACGCGGCGAAGACGGGCAAGACGATCCTGGCGGTCGTCGCGGCCGGCGGAGATCCGGCCAGCTTCGCCGGCCGCAACCTCGTGGCCCGGATCGGGGCGCTATACCACTCCGCCGACGGCATGTACGGCGACGGCTCCACGTTCAGTCAGTCGTTCGCGATCCTGGCGGTGGTGGCATCGGGCGGTTCGGTGCCGGCGAAGGCAATCGGCGAGCTCGAGGCTCTGCAGGACGGCGACGGCAGCTGGAGCTACGGCTCCGCGCCCGTTGCCGCGGGCGGCGGCGACACCAATTCGACGGCCATCGCGCTCATGGCGCTGGACACGGCGGGAGACCATTCGGCCGACGCCACGGCCCTTGCCTACCTCCACACACAGCAGCTCGCCGACGGCGGCTTTCCGTACCAGAAGCCGTCCGCGTACGGCACTCCAGCCAGCGATCCCGACTCCGACGCGATGGTTCTCCAGGCGCTCGTGGCTGCCGGACAGGACCCCGACGGCGCCGCCTGGTTGCAGGGCGGCAACTCAGTCCTGACACAGCTGCGGTCGACTCAGGCCGGCGACGGTGCGTTCGCCTACCCCGGCCAGGACGCCAACGCGTTCACGACGAGCCAGGTTCCGGCCGCTCTCTCGCGGGTTCCCTATGGCGGCGCGGTCCACTGGACGGCCGGCCGAATGCCGCCGCACCAATGCATCGACGGGGGCGAAACCGCCACTCCTCATGCGACGGCGACGCCGAAGCCGACCGTTCGACCGACGCCGAAGCCGACCGTTCGACCGACGCCGAAGCCGACCGTTCGACCGACGCTGGCTCCGACGCCTGCTCCGACACCAAGCCCGATCGCACCGACCGACACGCCGGAGCCGACGCCGGCGGCGACCGCCGCTCCCATCCCGACCGAGGAGCCCGCCCCGACCGAGGCGTCCGGCGCGACGGAAGAGGTCGAGGGCGCGACCTTCGTTGCGGCGGTCACTGGCGGCTCGACTCCCGGCCCGTCCGGCCCCTCGGACCAATCGGCTCCGCCGGTGCTCCTGTACGGCGTGGCCGCGCTGCTGGGGCTGATCGTCGTGCTCGGTGGTGGCTGGCTCTACATGACAAGGCCGTGGCAGCGCTGATGCGTCGTCTCTCCCTGGTGCTGCCCGTCGCG
This sequence comes from uncultured Chloroflexia bacterium, assembly GCA_963768655.1. Taxonomy (GTDB): domain Bacteria; phylum Chloroflexota; class Limnocylindria; order Limnocylindrales; family CSP1-4; genus Fen-1039. The sequence continues at coordinate 400,380 of CAVYIM010000003.1, forward strand.
ATCCTGGCGGCGCTCGCTTGGCTCGCGCCCGTGGCACCGGTCGTGCCGACCTGCGCCGCCGCGGGCCCGGATCGTGCGGCGCTGGTCGTGGAGCACGGCGACGGCTCCGTCGTGACCCGCTGCGTCGCCTTCGACGCGGGCTCCATCTCGGGCGAGGAACTCCTGAACCGGTCAGGCGTGGCGTGGTCGAGCCGGACGTTCGGTGGCTTCGGCGACGCCGTGTGCGCCCTCGACGGAGAGCCGGCTCGCTACGTCGACTGCCCCGGCAAGGACAGCTACTGGGCCGTCTTCGTGGCTCGCGGCGGAGGATCGTGGCAGCTCGCGGACGTGGGAATCTCGACCCTCCAGCTTCACGACGGCGACGCCGAGGGCTTCCGCTACGTGCCCGCTTCCGGGGTTCCGGCGGCGCCGGTCTCGGCCGGCGGAGTATGCGCGGCCGTGGCGACGCCGACCGCTCGCCGATCCGTGGCGACCGTCGCCTCGACACCGCCCGCGGCCGTGGCGACACCGGCCGCGGTGGCGACGCCCGCGGCCGCTTCCACAGAGACCCCGCCCGCCCCGGCATCTACCCTCGCGGCCGCCACCACGGCGACTGCCACTACGTCGCCGCCGCAGGCCCCGGCTCCGACTCCGTCCGGCGGCGCCGACCTGGGCCTGTTCGCGAGTGCCCTCGCCGGCGGGGGGCTGTCCGGACTGGCGATCCTCAGGCTCGTCGCCGGTCGGCGTACGGGTCCGTGACCGGCGGCCCCGGCTCGGGCGCCGTCGTGGTCCCCGCGCCCGCGCCCGGCGCAGGCCTCGCGCCGCGCGCCTGGCTCGTCTGGTCGATCGCGGCCGTGACGGTCGCCCTCGTCACCGACAACCCGGTCTACCGCGGGCTGGTCGCCCTCGTCGCGCTCGACGTCGTGCTGGCGTGGCTGCCACCGGGGCGGCGGCTGAGGCCGCTCGCGCTGGCCGTGGCGCTCGTCGCGGCGCTGGCGGCGCTCATCAACATCCTCGCCAGCCACACCGGCGCAGATGTCTTCGCGCGCCTGCCCGACGGCTTGCCCCTGGCCGGCGGTCCGCTGACACTCGAATCGCTGGCGTTCGGCGGCGCGATCGGGCTCGGCCTGGTGGCCGCGCTTCTCTCGGTGGCGCCACTGTCGCTGGTCCTCGAGCCTCATGACGTCGTCGAGGCGATGCCCGCAGCGTTGGAGCGGACCGGGATCGCCGTGGCGACATCGCTGAACCTGGTCTCGGGTTTCGGGCGGACCTTCACCGAGGTTCGCGATGCCCAGCGGATGCGAGGCTGGAAACCGGGCGGGCTGCGATCCTGGAACGAGGTCCTCGTCCCGGTGGTCCTGACCGCGATCGAAGACTCGGTCCTCCTGGCCGAGTCGATGGAGGCCCGGGCGTTCGGGGCCGGGCGGCGGACGAGCTACGCCAGCGCGAGCTTCGGTGTGCGGGAGGCAGTCGTCATCGCCGCGGCCCTGGCGGCCGTGGCCGTGTTTGTCGGCCTGAGAGTCGCCGGAGCGCCGATGGACTGGTACCCGTATCCAACGCTTTCGCTGCCGCCAGTCCACCCGCTTGCGGTCGCAGGTTGCCTCGCCCTGGCGCTGCCGGCGTTTCGACTGCCGGCGCTTCGGAGCCGGCCGAGATGACGGCCTCGATCGGGCGCGCGACCGCCGGCACATTCCCGCCCACCGCGCGCGCCACTCGTTGCTCCGTCGCCCGCCTGGATCGAGTCTCCTACTGGTACCCGAAACAGGACGAGGCATCGCTGCGCGCGGTCGACCTGGCGATCGAACCCGGCCTGACGCTGGTAACCGGCGATTCCGGCGGTGGCAAGTCGACACTGCTGCGGCTCTTCAACGGCCTTGTGCCGCAGTTCCACGGCGGGCGGGTGTCGGGCCGGGCGGAGATCGGAGGCCTCGACCCGATGCGGTCGCCGATCCCGCTGCTCGCTCAGCGCGCCGGGCTCGTGTTCCAGGACGTGGAGACGCAGTCGGTGTACGGGTCGGTCGAGCGGGAGATCGCCTTCGGCCTGGAGAACCTGGGCGTGGCCCGCGCCGAGATGCATGAGCGGGTCGACGGAACGATGGCGGCGATGGGGATCGAGGCACTGCGCGGGCGGCGGCTCTCGACCCTCTCCGGCGGGGAACGGCAACGCGTGGCGCTGGCCGCGGTGCTGGTGCTTCGGCCGTTGCTCGTGGCGCTGGACGAGCCCACTTCCCAGCTCGATGCCGCCGGCGCGGCCGCGGTGCTGGTGGCATGTCGCGATCTCGCGGCGGAGGGTCGAGCCGTGGTGCTCGCGGAGCATCGGCTGGGGGTCGTGGGGCCGGCCGCGGACCGAACTCTGACCGTGGCGGGCGGCCGGGTAGAGGCCGAGATCGGTGGGCGAGCCGCACGTCCGCCGGCCACGTACGACCACCTGGCCCGCGCTGAGGCCGTTGAACCGGCGTGGGAGCTGCGCGGCGTGGCCGCGGACCCGGCCGGCCGGGCCGCCCTCGGCCGCGAGCCGGTCCTCCACGACGTCTCTCTGGCGGGCGGCCGCGGCGAGGTCGTGGCGCTGATCGGCCCGAACGGATCCGGCAAGACGACGCTGCTGCGGACGCTGGCGGGGTTGCTCGCCCCGCTGGCGGGCACGGTCGGGAGACCCGCGGGCCGGACGGCATATCTGCCGCAGAATCCCGGCGCATTGCTGCATCTGCCGACGGTCCGGGCGGAAGTGGCCCTGACCCTGCGCCGCACGCGGAGCACCGAGGCCCCGGAGACGATGCTCGCCGCCTTCGGGCTCGAGCGTCTGGCCGATCGCTACCCGCGCGACCTAAGCTCCGGGGAGCGGCAGCGGGCTGCGCTGGCCGCGACCCTGGCCGGCTCGCCGACCCTCGTCCTGCTCGACGAGCCGACGCGGGGCATGGACGCGGCCGCTCGCCGCTCGCTCACCGCCGCCGTTCGGGAGCTGACCGCCCGAGGCTCGGCCGTGGTCCTGGCCACGCACGATGCGGAACTCGCGGCCCAGCTCGCGGATCGGACGATCGAGCTGCGCGGCGGCCTTGCCACGGAACTGACTGCGGCGCCGTTCGGCGGCGACGTCGCCGCCAGGACGGCCGATGCGCCCGGGTCGTCCCGATGAGCATTGCCTTCGTCTCGTTGGCCGGCATCGTCCTTTTCGTCTGGCCGTTCCTCGGCCTCGGCCTGCCGCCGGAGGTGCCCGCCCTGGCCGTGACGCTCGGCGCCGTGGCATCGCTCGTGCTGATGGAGGCCGGCGCCCGCCGCCTCGATTCCGGACGGCTGGCGCTTCTCGCGGCCCTGGCCGCGATCGACGCTGCGCTCCGTCTGGCCCTGGTCAACGGCGTCGGCGGCTTCAGCCCGATCTTCTTCCTGGTCCTCTGCGCCGGCTACGAGTTCGGGGCCTCGTACGGTTTCCTGGTCGGCGCATTCTCGCTGCTCGTCTCGGCGCTCGTCACGGGTGGCATCGGACCGTGGCTGCCGTATGAGACCTTCGCCGTCGGCTGGGTCGGAGCTTCGTCGGGCCTCGCCGGTTCGGTCGTACGTCAACTCCGGGCGGGCCGCCGCTCGTGGCTGCCGGGCCGGCTCGATCTCGGCGTCCTGGTCGGCGTCGCCGTCGTGACCGGCTTCGCCTACGGCGCCCTGACCGACATCTGGGGCTGGGTCGCCTTCTACCGCGGCGTCGAGAACATCGGCTGGACGCCCGGTCTATCGGCCGCCGCGACGCTGGCCCAGTTCGTCCGCTACTACGTGGTGACTTCGCTGACGTGGGACGCGTTCCGTGCGATCGGCGACGCGCTGGCCGTGGTAGCCCTGGGCAGGCCGGTGCTCATGGCCCTGGGCCGGCTTCGAGCCCGGCTCGGCTACGAGATCGTGGACGGCCCTCCGACCCCCGGACAGCCGGCGGACCGCAGCCGGATAGCCGCCTGACCGCGGTCGGGCCTACCGCCCGGGGATCGCCAGCCTCCGAATCTGGCCGACTTTGCCGGGCAGGCCTCCTGGTGCCGTAACCAGGAGGCGCGATTGCTCCACGAGCTGCCCCTGGTTGAGCGGCGCGAAGCCGATGTCATCGAGCGCGCCGTTGCAGATGGTGACGAGCCAGATCGAGCCGCCAGGTCGAAGGCCCGGGAGGGCCCGCGTCCAGCCGACCTGGCTGATCAGTGCCGGGCTTACCACGCTCTGCGGCGAGATCAGGTACGTTCCGTCATAGAACGCTTGCTGCGGGCTGTGCCAGTCGTACAGGTAGATGCCGAAGGCCCGCTCGCCGCCCGCCCGATCGAAGTAGTAGTCGATCGGGAAGTAGGTTCGCGCATCGGCGGTGAGCACTACGTCTCCCGGCCGCGCTACAGCGATCAGCTGAGCCACCGTCTCCTGGGCGGGATCGAGGTCGCTGCTGACGCTCCGGCTCTGCACGAAGCCAATCGCTCCTGAGGACATCGTGGCCACCAGGACGACCAACAGGACCGCGGGCACGATCCGGCTGCGCAGCCACCCGGCGAGCGCCGGCAGCCCGGCCGCGATGAGCAGACACAGTGGCGGCGCGACCGCACCCATGTAGCGCGCGTCATATATGGGCCGCAGCTGCGAGTACAGCCAGACCACCGGGACGAGCCCGAGAGCGAAGATCAGGGCGATCCCGAACCAGCGCAGCCGCCGACGGCACAAAGTGTCGGCGCTTCCATCGGAACCGGAGCTCGTCGCCCCTTCGTTCGGCGCGGAGTCGTCCGGGAGCGGAACCGGCTCGCGGCGATTCCGGCGGCGAAGGCCGAGCAGGCCGAGGGCACCGACGACCGCGAGCAGCACCACGACGAACTGAGCCGGCAGCATGAGGTCCCATCGCCCCGTCAGGCTGACGGCGCGGTCGTATGTCTGAACGATCGCGTCCAGGTGAGGCTGCCCGGTCCAGAACGGCTGGCCGTTGTTCGCCACGGCGAGCAACGCCGGCAGCCATGGCAGGAAGGTGGCTGCTCCGACCGCAATGGCCGCAACGGCAAGTGCCGGCCCCCGCGGCATCCCAGCGGCCCATCTTGCCACTTCGGCAATCGGGTCCGGTCTTGCGGAACCGCGGGCGGTTGCGCTCCGCCCACGCGTCGCCCCGGCGGCTGCCGTCGCGCCCACGCAGGCGAAGCCCATCTGGAGGCCCGCGCTCGGGATCCCGAGCGCGAGCGTCCACAGCTCCCCGGCAACCGCGATCGCGAGCGCTATCGCTGTGAGGACCGTGCCGCGCCGGACGGCGCGCCCACTCTCGCCGAGGGCCACCAGGCGCCAGGTCAGCCACCAGCTCGTCGTCGCGAACGCGGTCTCGATGGCGTACATGCGGGCATCTCTGGCATCGTCGATGAGCAGTACGGATAACGCGGCCAGGGCGAGCGCGACGCCGGCGAGGGTCCTGCCCATGGCGTCGCGCGCCCAGATCCAAACGACCGCAAGGGTCGCCAGCCCGGCCAGCACGGAAAGCGTCCGCAGCGCAGCCTCGCCATCGCCAAAGAGGGCGATCCAGCCACTGAGCACGATCGGGTAGAGAGGCGGGTAAGCCTCGAATTGAGCATGGTCCAGCAACGTCGAGAGTGGGTAGCTGGACAGGAGCCACGACGCGGCTTCGTCGCGGAAGAGCTGCCGATCGCCAAGGCTGGTGCAGCGGAGGACGGCCGCAACCGCCAGCAGCACGACCGGCATCGCCGCCGCAGCGAGATTGACGGCCCGCGAACCTTCGAGCGCCCGTTCGACCTGCGCGGGCCGCCACCTGGCGGTCCCCTCGGATCTCATACCCCGCGAGCCTAGCACGGCAGCTGGAGCCGTCGCACGAAGAGCAGCCACAACGCCAGCAGGCCGTAGAGCGACGACGACCAGATCAGGTTCACGCACGGAGCGAGTGGGCCGGAGATGGCGGGCTCGATCGCCCACACCCCGACCCACAGGACCGCCGTCGCGAACCATGCGCCCAGAAGGCCCCGGTCCAGCCTGCCAAGTCGATCCAGGCGAAGGTCCGGTGCGTCTACCGCGACGAGCAGGCCGACAGCAACGAGGCAGAAGGCCTCGTTCCAGAAGCTGTCCTTCGGCGCCGCCACCACGCCGGCCACCAGGGCCAGGCCGAGTCCGAGAGCGGCTCCTCGTCGCGAGGCCAGTACGCTGCGCGATCGCCACAGGACCAGCAGCGTGAGCAGCGCGAACGCGGCCGTGAGGGCGATCATCACCGGCCCCGGATCGAAGGCGTTGCCGAACAGCGGCAGGGTGCGGCCGGTCGGCTGGACGAGCCTGGTGACGAACCCGTTGATCGACTGGTTCGTGTAGTAGGAATCCGGATCGAAGAGCGAGGCCAGGCTATTGCTGCCGGCGGCCCCCCATGGCGCCACATAGACGGCGACGAGCAGCGCCGCAAGTGCGCCGACGACCACGCCGGCGGCCGCCCCGGTCCGGCGGCCGAGCGCCAGTGGCAGGATAAGGACCCCGGGCACGAGCTTGACGATCGCTGCCAGGCCGATCGTCAGGCCGCCCGCAAAGCGGCGAAGGGGTCGCGTCTCCTCGAGCATGCACGCTGTCCCAAGAGCGAGGAGAGGAATGAGAATCAGGTTGGCCTGGCCATTCACGACGGTTCCGTAGACCGGCGGATAGAGACCCGCTCCTACGGCCAGGGCAAGGCGCCGTCGGGCGAGCTCAGGCGATCGACCGTGGGCCCAGAGGACCCAGACTGCGACCGTCAGGCCGAACGCCACGAGAGAGAGCGAGTTGAACGCGAGGAGCGCCGCGCCGAACGGAAGCGCCGCGAAAGGCACCATCACAAGGGCGAACGGAAGCGGGTAGGAGTATCCACCACCGACCTGCAGGCTGACGTGCTCCTGGGCTGCCAGCTCGCGAAGTGCGTCGACGTCGTACGGCGAGCGGCCCTCCAGAGTCAGACGGCCAGCCAGCCAGTAGTCGTGGAAGTCGTTCGAGCCGAGGCGCAGCACCAGCCCCCAGAAAGCCCACCCGAGAAGCGGCACGGCGATCGCGGCCAGGGCGAGCAGCACACCCTCCGAGCGTCCGGCTCGCCCGGAGGCTCCGGAATGCTCGTCCCCCGATCCAGACACACAAATCTCCCCAGCGTGCGAATGCGGCGGCCGCGACGGCCAGTCGGGCGTGTCGAAGGCTATCAGAGACCGCGCGACGGCTGGGCCAGCAGCGCCCTTTCGGCCAGCCCGAGCGGCAGGGAGCCGCTCTCCGCCAGCCGGTCGTGGAAGTCGCGCATGACCGCCACCGGCGCCGTCGCGGCGGACCCGGCCGGCAGGCCCCGCGACTCGAGGTAGCGGTCGCGGATGCGCAGGATCTCCAGGCAGCCCGTCAGATAGGCGGAGGCCTGCGTCGGCCACCAGCAATAGCGCCCGACCTCGGCTCGGGCGGTAGGTTCGGGCGTGGCGGTCTTCTCGACCATGAATCGGACAGCTTCCTCGTGCGACATCTCGCCGATGTGAAGGCTCGTATCGACCACGATCCGGGCCGCGCGGAAGAGCGTGGCCTTGAGGTGGTTGAGCTCCTGGATCGGCTCGGTGAAAAAGCCGCGCTCGCGCATCAGGCGCTCGGCGTAGAGGCCCCAGCCCTCGTTGAAGTAGGGCGTGCCCAGGACCCGGCGCAACCGCCGGGCGTGTGCCTTGCGGACCACCAGGTGCCAGTGATGGCCCGGGTACGCCTCGTGGACCGTGGTCGTGGGAATGTGGCCGAAGCTGTTAGCCGCGAGCCGCTTTGCAATCTCCGCCGCCGAGGCGCCCTCGGGTGCGAACGGGACGAAGAAGTGGCCACGCATCGAGGCTGCGAACGCCGGCGGCGACATGTACGACGCCACTCCAAGGAGGGGGCGCTGGAACGGTGGCGACGCCAGGACGTCGCACGACTCGCCCTCGGGGATCGTGACCAGGCCCGTTTCGACGAGGAACTGCCGGGCCTTCGCCGACCACTCCGCGTAGGTCCGGCGCATCTCCTCCTCGGTCGCCGGATGGTCCTCGTTCGAGCGGTCCAGGACTGCGTTCCAATCGTCGTTGCCCCAGGCCGAGCGCGAGAGGTCGCGCATCTCGGCCGAGAGTCGGTCGTACTCGGCGCGGCCGCGGTCGCGCAGCGAGCGAGCGTCGTAGGGGAGTGCCTCGCGTTCGCGCAGGAGCCGGGTATAGCGTTCCTCGCCGAGCTGCCACGATCCGGTAGCGGTGCGGCTCATCGCGTCGAGATGCCCGGCCCAGTCATCCAGGGCACGGGCGGCATCGGCGCCGGCATCCGCGAGCCTGGCCCTGTTCCGCTCCGCGGCAGCCTCTCTGGGAAGCATCTCGCGGACGTACCTGGCGGTCCCGTGGGCCGCGTCGCGGCCACGTTCCAGGATCAACGGGTGGGCGAGACTCGGGTCGAGGTTCGCGCGCCCCTGTTCCAGCGCGCGCGTCGCCTGGCCGAGACGCGCCACGGCGGCGTCCACCAGCTCGGGCTCGGGCCGCAGCCGGTGCAGGAACAGCCCGAACAGCCCGTTCGCGATCGGCCCGCTGTAGGTGACCGGATCGCGTCGCCAGGGCATCCATTCGGCCATGATCGAGCGCCCGGCCATCATAGCCACGGCCAGGTCGCGATCGATCCGCTCCTCCGGCGCAAGCTCGGCGTCCGGCAGACCGGCGAAGCGCCGGCTCCATTCGGCGGCCCTGGCCCTGCGCCGGTCGAAAGCCTCGGCCGAAAGATCGTCGAGGCGATCGTCGAATTCCGTCAGACCCAGCCCGCTTGCGCCGACGGGCGAATCCTCGAACTCCTGGCCCAGGAACTCTTCTACCAGCTGATCGAAGTCGGCCATCCATTGCTCCTTTTGGACTGCGGTCCATCGTGCCATGATCGAGGCCGATGCGTGCGCGCGAACGACGGCGCGGTTCCAGTATGGAGGCGACGGGCGATGGCACTGCGAGAGCTGGTTGGCGGCCTGACGGAGAGTTCCACGGTGAAGCGTGTCTTCGGCGCGCCGATCGAAAAGGACGGAGTCCTGGTCATCCCCGTCGCGAACCTGCGCGGCATCTTCGGCGGCGGCGAAGGGGCGCCGATCGAGGCCGACCCGGGACGGCTTTCGGGATGGGGCGGCGGCGGAGCCTGGTCGGCCACTCCGGCCGGGACCTACGTGCTCAAGAACGGCGAGATCAGCTGGGTCCCGGCTGTGGATGCGAACCGCTCCGTCCTGCTCGGCTGCTTGACCGGCATCGTCTCGCTGCTGGTGCTGCGGAGCATCGTCCGGACGATCGTGAAGCGTGGCTGACGGTCTCAGAAACGCCGATCGGGCGAACCGCGGAGGCAGTCGCCCGATCTAGAGTTGCGTGCCCGCGATCCGTGGGCGCGGCTCATGCCCGCCGGGTCAGCACGACGCTCGTCGCCGTGAAGCTCGCGACGCGCCACGCCACGAGGAGCGCGAAGGCGCCGAGGGTGATCGGGAAGGAGTTCGAGGCGAGCAGTCCGAGGTTCTCTCCACGCTGCTCCGCCTCCCCGCGCCGGCCGTGCCCGCCGGGCTGACAGGGCCGTCCGCGCCTCCGTCCGCCGAGGGCCCCGATTCGAACGCGTGAAAGTCGACGCCCTCCCGGAGGGAGATCGGGAGGGCGTCAGGGAGCGGATTGAACGGAGTCTTGGACGCGACACGCCGTGGGGCCCGCGTCGGTATGTGTATTTGTCGCACCCGATCCTGCAGAAATCCTGAAACTCGCGACCGCAGCGGGTCCGGCGTCCGTGCGCCAGTGGGGGCGGGCGACATCCAGGAGGGCGCGGCCTGACGCACACCCGGACCAGCGGCCAACCGCGGGCGCCACCAACCCGGACGAGCCTGTCCGGGGGCTGGACACGGCTTTGCCCTCGCTTCATGCTGCGCGGCAGGTTGCCCTCGTTCGTTGATGCGGGGTTCGTCCTTGTTCGACGCAGGCGATGAGGTTCAGACCGGATCCGAGGCCCGCGACGGAACTGCCTCGGGAGTGGCAGCTGCGACCGTACAACCCGCCGGGCGCGGCGATGTCGCGGACGGTGGCGCAGCGATGACAGGAGTGGGCCCGGCCGGGCCGGACCAGGCGACGCGCCGGGCCGCGCGCCGGCTCGCTTTCGCGGCCGCACTGAGCGTGCCGCCCATGATCGCCGCCCAGGTCGCCTTTCTTCCTTCGGACACCCGGGCAGTCGGCATCCCGTTGACCCTGCTGGCGGGTGGCGCCCTGCTGGTGGCGCTGTGGACACTCCATGCCGGTGGCCCATGGCTGGCTCTGGTCGGGCCGGTGGTCGCCGTACTCGACGTGGGGGCCGTCCTCTGCGGAGCCTTGCTTCCTGTTGGGTTGGACATTGCCGTCATCCTGCCCCTCCTAAGCGCAGTGCTGCTCGTCGCCGTGCTCGATGGCTGGAAGCTGAGGCTCGGTCTGACCGCCGGCTGGCTGTCGGGTGTGGTCGGGTCGGCGCTGGCACGTTCGAGCCCCGGCCTGGCGTCGATCCCGCACGTTGCGCCGGTTCCGCTGGCGATCGTGTTCGTCGCGGCAGGTACCGGCCTTGGCTACATTGCCCTGGACTGGGCCGCCGCGCACTGGCACGCCGTGGCGGCCGAGGCGCGGGCTGCGGCTGAGCAGGCCCGCCTGGCGGAGCTGGCCCAACAGCGCAGCGCCGAGCGATTTCGTGCCCTGCTCGATCATTCGCCCTTGCCGACGCTGGCATTCGACACCGACGGCCTCATCCGGGTCTGGAACCCTGCCGCGGAGCGATACCTGGGCTGGTCGGCCGCCGAGGTCATTGGCCAGCACATCGCGAATCTCGTTCCGGAGGAGCAGCGCGCCGGGGTGCGAAGGCGGACCCAGGAGGCGATCGCCACCGGGCAGGTCGCCGGCCCGCGGCTGACGGGCTTCCTGACCGGGGATAGAGGGGAGGTGCGGGCCGAGGTCCACGATGCCATCGACTGGGGCATCGACGGCAAGCCGGCCGGCGTGGTCGTCCAGTTCATCGATGTAACCGAGCGCGAGGCGATCGCAGCGCGCCTCGTGGAGGCCCAGCGCCTGGAGGCTGTCGGGCAGCTGGCAGGGGGAGTGGCCCACGATTTCAACAACAGCCTGACGGCGATCGCCGGTTTCGCTTCGCTGATCGCGACGGGAGAGAGCCCCGATCCTCAGGACGACGCCCGGACGATCCTCGGCGCCGCCGAGCACGCGTCCATCCTGACGCGCCAGCTTCTGGCGTTCTCGAGACGCGTCCCACTTTCGCCCCAGGCGATCGACCTGCGCGACTTCCTGGCCGGAGTCGAACCGCTGGTCAGGAGCCTGATCGGGGAGACGATCGTTCTCCGGCGCGAGGCCGATGGCCGGCCCGCGATGGCGGAGGTCGACGCTGCCACGCTCGAGCAGGCGATTCTCAACCTGGCCACGAACGCGCGGGACGCCATGCCTGAAGGCGGTGAGCTGACGCTCGCCGTGCGGTCCTATCCCGCCTGCGTCGGCGGGCTCTCGGTGGAGCCCGAGGATCATGTCGCGGTGGTGGTCTCGGATACAGGCGTGGGGATCCCGCCGTCGATCATCAACCGGGTGTTCGAACCGTTCTTCACCACGAAGCCGTTTGGCAAGGGCTCCGGGTTGGGCCTGCCCATGGTGCACGGCTTCGTGGCCGCGTCGGGAGGGCACGTTGTCGTCAGCTCGCCGCCCGGCTCGGGCGCGACGCTGGAATTGCACTTCCCCCGCACCGACGCGCGTGTGCCTCGGGCTGACGTCAAGGACCAACCGATCGGTGGCACGGAAGCCGTGCTGTTCGTAGAAGACGACCCGGGCGTCGCCTCATTCGGGCTGGCCTGCCTGCGCCGCCTCGGTTATGACGTGACGCCGGCCATGAACGGTACCGAGGCCGGCGCTCTCGCCGCCTCCCGCTCGGAGCCGTTCGACTTGCTCCTGACCGACGTCGTTCTGCCCGGCATGTCTGGCTCCGAGCTTGCCGCGCTGGTTCGTCGCCATCACCCCGCCACCGCCATCCTCTACGCGTCGGGCTACAGTCCGGAGCACGTCGACGCCGTGGTCAATGGTCCGCAGGCGCCGCTGCTGACGAAGCCATATTCGCTGGAGCAGCTTGCGTCCACTGTCCGTTCGGTCCTGGACACCCGCCCGAAGGCGACGCGCTGACCCGGGGTCTCGCCAGGTCGGCGGAGACGGGCCAAAGCGATTCTGGGCCGGAGGACGGCCTTCATTGCCGGCTGCCCCAACCTACGTCTTGCCTGTAGAGTTTCCCTGCCGAAACCGCCGTCACCAAGTACCAAGGAACGTCCCGTGGCCCTGCCGCTTCGCTCCCTCACGCCAGCTCCGCCGGACCCCATCCTCGGCCTGACCGAGACCTTCCGTGCCGACACGCGACCGGACAAGGTCAACCTATCGGTTGGCGTATACGTGGACGACAGCGGCGTCACGCCTGTCCTCCCGTCCGTGCTGGAGGCCGAGCGTCGCATGCTGGAGAAGGCGGGCTCGAAGGGCTACCTTCCGATCGACGGGCGACCCGGCTACAAGAAGGCGGTCCGGGACCTCGTCTTCGGGCCCGACCACGAGATCGTGGAGAGCGGCCGATCCGCCACGGCCCAGACGCCCGGCGGGACCGGAGCCCTGCGTGTGGCCGCCGACTTCCTGCTCCAGACGGGATCCTCGAAGACGATCTGGCTCAGCGAGCCCACCTGGCCGAATCATCCCCAGCTCTTCACGCTGGCCGGATTCGGGTTGCGCACCTACCCGTACCTCGATGAATCCGGGCGCGCGGTGGATGTCGGCAAGATGCTCGCCGCGCTGCGGTCGGCGATTCCGGGCGACGTGGTCCTGCTCCACGGCTCATGCCACAACCCGAGTGGCGTTGACCCGGACGCGGAGACATGGGCGGCCATTGCCGAGATCGTCATCGAGCGGGAGCTGATGCCGGTGGTCGATTTCGCCTACCAGGGCTTCGGATTCGGCCTGCGCGAGGACGCCGACTGGCTTGCGGGGCTGGCGCGGCCCGGCCTCGAGTTTCTGATCTGCTCGAGCTTCTCCAAGAACTTTGCCCTCTACAACGAGCGCGTCGGCGCACTGACCGTCGTGGCGGCCGACTCGACGCGTGCCGGCTCCGCCCTGAGTCACCTCAAGATCGCCATTCGGGCGAACTACTCGAACCCGCCCGCTCATGGCGGGGACATCGTCGAGACGGTCCTCACCGACCCGGCCCTGCGGGCCCAGTGGGAAGTTGACCTGGCCGGGATGCGCAACCGCATCCTCGGCAATCGCGTGGCACTCGTGAAGGCGCTCGTCGCCGCCGGCGTCCCCGGCAACTGGGATCCGATCGGGCGCCAGCGTGGCATGTTCGCGCTACTCGGGCTCTCGTCCGACCAGGTGGCCCGTCTTCGCGACGAGTTCGCGGTCTACGTCGTCGGCAAGGGCCGGATCAACGTGGCAGGCCTCACTCCATCAAACATCGACCACGTCGTTGCCGCGGTCAAGGCGGTGATCGAGGGCTGACGGCCCGTTGCCGCGGCACTCCTGCACCTGAGCTGGCGGATCTCGCGTCCGCTCCGGAGAACGTTCCTGTCGTCCGTGACGTCAGTCGGAGTGGAGGGCTGATGAGGGCCCGACGAGGCGACGACCGAGCGAAAGATGGGCAGCCTGTGGCCGCACGAGTTGCGGTGGAACAAGGACGGGTCGAGCCGGCTGATGAGTTCACGCGGCTGGCCGATCGCCACCTCGACGCGGCCTACCGGTTGGCCAGCGTCGTCCTGGGAGATCCGACCGAGGCCGAAGACGCGGCGCACGACGCGGCTGTCCTGGCGTGGCGGCGCTTCGCGACACTGCGCGATCCAGACCGCTTCGAGCAGTGGTTCTGCCGCATCGTCCTCAACGTTTGTCGCGACCGACTGCGGCAGCGGCGGCGCCATCCGGTCGTGGAGCTGCCCGCCGAGGACGGTGAACGTGGCGGCTTGCAGGCGCCCGACCAAGCTGGCCAGCTGCTGGCTCGCGACGCCCTCGATCGAGCCTTCGCTCGCCTCGAGCCCGACCACCAGATCGTGGTCGCGCTGCGGTACTACCGCGATCTGACCGTGGACGAGATGGCGCGGCGACTGGGGATCCCCACCGGAACGGTGAAGTCTCGGCTGCACCATGCCATGCGCCGGCTTCGCACCGAGCTCGAACGCCAGGGCTGGCGCGAGGAGACCTCCGATGAGGAGTGACCGCGGAGCGCCGGTCGGCGACCAGATCGAGGACGAAGTCCGCACCTGGTTGCGGGCGCGTGATGCCGGGCCTGCGCCGGAGCGGCTCCGGATGCGGGTTGCCCGCGTGGCCGGTGAGCCGAAGCCTCGGCGGATCACGGCGTTGCTGCGAGCGACTTCCGCTGTTGCCGGCGCGGCAGTCGTGGCGGCGCTCATTCTCCTGGCAGTCACATTGCGCGGCCCGGCCGGCCCACTGGCCAGCAGTCCGTCCCCGACCCCCGCGCCCCTGTCCACGGCCTCGCCGAACGTGCTCCCGCTCATGCCGGTCGGCCCGTGGCCTCGCACGGGTGCGGTGCTGGGGCTGCCCCTGGACGGCACGCCTCTCACGGCGCTCGCCTGCGTCCTGTTCCTGGCCGCCCTCGCATTGCTCGCCTACCTGGCGCGGCGGTCCTTCGCCGACGCGCGCCGGCCGGCCGGCCGGGAAGACTACCGGGGCGGTCTCCGAGCGATCCGCTCTCCTCGGGCCTGGATCCTGCGCCTGCTCGGGGCCGTGCTGGTGGCGATTCTGAGCGTGGTCGGCTGCGACCTGGTCCAGTTCAGCCAGAGTTCTCCGCTGCAGTACGGCAGCGCTGAGGGCGTCGACTCGACACTGCAGCTTGGCTGGAGGGACAGCGCGGGCGGGAGTGAGGAGACGTACGTGCCGTTCGTTCCTGGGGGCCAGCTTCCAGCGACGCTCGAGCTCTCCAACCAGGGCGACCTGCCGCTCACAGTCACTTCGTTCGACACGCAGCGCTTCCGGGCCGAGCAACCTGCGGCGGCATTCATCTCCTCGGTCGAGCTTCGCCTTCCACCGGGGGCGACTATGGGCGGCTTCTACGAGCTCGGCTACTACAGCGAAGCATTCCATCCATTCGAGTTGCCGCCACACGGTTACACATCGCTCGTGGTCATCCTGCACCTGAAAGCGTGCCCGTCAGTGGTGCCCGGCCCAACACCTGCTGCGAATGCGAGCTCCAGCGGGAACTACCTGCCCACCACCGGCTACGTCACCATCGGGGAGCTTCCCTTCCGCTACAGCATCCTCGGCGTCGAGCGAGAGACCGAAGTTCGGCTGAACGAAGCTATAGCCCTGGTGTTCGGTTCCAACGCGGTGACCTGCTGATGCCTGACTTCGTGGTGGATTCGATCCTGGCCGGGGCGGCGATATTCGTGGCGGTCGCGGCGGCGCTGGCTTTCTTCGATGTTGCAGCATTGCCTGTCCCGGAGCAGATGCCACCATTGGTGCCGGCATGGGCGACTCTCAGCCGGGCATCCAGGCTTCGCCGGGTGGTTGCGGTGATCGTGGTCGTGGCCGTCGTCGCTGCGTTGATCGCCGCTTTCCGGGTCGTGGACGGCGACCCGCTCCGGGCAACCGGACCTGCCGCCGGTTCGGGCTCTCTGTACATCGGAACCGCACCGGCGACCTACGGCGGGAGCGACAACGTCGTTTTCGCTCCTGATCCGGGTGGCGACATCCAGATGGAATTCGATCTTGAGAACACGGGCGAGTTTCCGCTGACAATCACGGGGATGAACGAACCCATGAACGGGAGCCCCACGTGGGAGGACGACGGATACTTCGACTCGGGCTCGCTGCTGGCCGCCGGTCAAACGAGCGACGGCACCTTCCATCGCTTCGAGATCGGGGCCCACGCCAGCGTCCGAGTCGTGGCCCATCTCCACCTCAGGCAATGCGTCGCCTCGGCTCCGGGGCCGACGCTGGCGCCCGGGCAATCGCCGTCGGCATGGGCCGCTGTGGCGGCGGAGGGGCTCGGGTTCGCGTCGTTCGACAGTCTGACGATCACTTACGAGATGCTCGGGCTGGCGCACACCTCGGCCGTAGCATTACCGGCGAGTCTCGTCCTGGCGGACCCGAACTCGGCCATCTGCCCCCTCACCGGAGGATCTACGTCGACGCCCAACCCATAGGCCAGGGAACCTGGCCGCCGGCCGAGACGTCTGGAGAGCGTTCACACCCTACCGCCGATTTGGGAGTTCGATGATGTTGCAGACCGACCGCCCCAGGCGATCGATGGCGCGCTGGTTTGGGGCCATGAGCGCGGCACTGTTTCTCGTAGCCGGCTGCGTCACGGCAGGAGCAGGAGGGGCGGGCGGCACGGCCACTCCCTCGGCTCCGGGGGGTTCGCCTTCGGTGACGACGCCGGCGCCCAGCGTCACGCCACTGCCGAGCGCCCCCTCGTCGGCGACCGGCTTCTACCTGCGAGCCTGGCAGACCCAGGCGCTCGCGCCCCAGTACACATTCACCTGGCTGCCGCTCGCGACTGTCTCTGGCGGGCAGTACATCGATGGGCTGGTCGCCGTGCCCGCCATCTACCCCGGCCCGCTGTGGGTCGATCCGACGGTCCAGTCGATCAGCGCCACGGGCATCGATGCGATCGTGGCCGAGGCGCGACAGCTGGGCTTGCTCGGTAGCACCTCGGACTTCATCGGCTCGCCGATGGCGGGCGCGATGACCGCCCATATCCAGCTGATCATCGACGGCACGACGTACAACCTGACCGGCTCGACGGACGCTGCGGCGCCGGCCGGCGCCACGTCCGCCCCCGGCACCGCGGCGGCCTTCGCCACGTTCTGGCAGAAGCTCACCGAGCTGGCAATGTGGCTCCCCGACGATCTCGGCCAGTCCTCCGCCTACGAGCCCTCTAGCCTGGCCGTCCTTGCTCTCCCGCCGACGGCCGCCAGCAGCGGCATCAAGCCGAACGTAGTGACGTGGCCGCTGGCGACCCCGTTCTCGAAGCTCGGGACAGCTATGGGCAACGTCGCCTACCGCTGCGCGGTCGTCACGGGCGCCGATCTGACCAGCCTCTTGCCGGTGGTCCAGCAGTCGAACCAGCTGACGCGCTTCGTGGACAGCGCCAAGGTCACGGACTCGCTGCTGGTCCGGGCCATGGTTCCGGGCGAGCCGAATCCCTGCGGTTAGGCACACAACCGTCGAACCGCGGATGAGACGGGGGCCGGCGATCGAGCCGGCCCCCGTCCTGCGTCTACAAGGCCGGGGCTTCGAGGCCCATCCAGAAGGGCCGAAAGGGGGCTTGCGCAGCCCTCTCGCCCGGTCGATGCTGGCCGCATGAGACAACTTCCGCGTTCTGTCAAGAGCCTCCGTCCAAGCGGTGTCGTGCCGGTGCCCCACGCCGGGGCCGAGCTCCTGGAGAAGCCTCTCCTGAACAAGGACACTGGCTTCGACGAAGCCGAGCGGGACATCTTCGGCCTGCGCGGTCTGTTGCCGCCTCGCGTGGCGACGATCGACGAGCAGGTGTGCCTGGAGCTGGAGCACATCCGCCGCAAGAGCGACGATCTCGAGCGCTATATCGGCCTGTCGTCACTGCAGGACCGCAACGAGACACTCTTCTATCGGGTGCTGCTGGAGAACCTCGAAGAGTTCATGCCGATCGTCTACACACCGACGGTCGGCCGCGCCTGCCAGACATTCAGCCATATCATGCGGCGGCCTCGTGGCCTGTGGATCACGCCCGCCGACAAGGACCGGATCTCCGACCTGCTGCGCAACGCCCGACCCGAGTCCTCCTCCAGCGGCGTGGGTGTCGACGACGTTCGCCTGATCGTTGCCACGGACAACGAGCGGATCCTCGGCCTGGGCGACCAGGGTGCGGGTGGCATGGGCATCCCCGTCGGCAAGCTGGCGCTGTACACCGCCGGCGCGGGCATCTATCCCGCCCATACCCTGCCCGTATCGCTGGACGTCGGCACGGACAACGAGGATCTCCTCGCCGATCCGGCATACGTGGGCTATCGCCAGCGTCGCCTTAGAGGAGCCGAGTACGACGACTTCCTCGAGGCCTTCGTGGGCGCGATCCTGGACGTCTGCCCGCGCGCCGTACTGCAGTGGGAAGACTTCAAGCAGCACAACGCGATTCGGATCCTGGACCGCTACCGCCACCGAATCACCAGCTTCAACGACGACATCCAGGGTACCGGCGCAGTCGTTCTGGCCGGAATCCTGGCCGCCGGGCGCGCGGTAGACCGCCCGCTGGTCGAGCAGCGTTTCGTCTTCCTGGGTGCCGGCGCAGCCGGGATAGGCATCGCCCGGCTCGTCCGCGCCGCCATGATGGCCGAAGGGCTGGATGCCGCGAGCGCCAAACGCTCGATCGTCACCGTCGACACGAAAGGTCTGGTCTTCATCGATCGAGACCAGCTCGACGACGACAAGCGCGAGTTCGCCCTGACCGGCGCCGAGCTGAGCTCCTACGGCTTCAACGGCCTGTCGCCGACCGACCGGCTGGATCTCTCAGCCGTGGTCGCGAAGGTCAAGCCGACTGTGCTGATCGGCACCAGCGGCGTGGCGGGCGCCTTCACCGAGTCGGCGATCCGAGAGATGGCCGCGCATGTCGAGCGCCCGGTCGTCTTCCCGCTCTCGAATCCCACGGCCAAGACGGAAGCGATACCCGCCGACATCCTGGCCTGGACGGAAGGCCGAGCGCTCATTGCGACCGGCAGCCCGTTCGAGGCGGTCAGGGTCGACGGCGTCGACCATGTGATCGGCCAGGCCAACAACGTCTTCATCTTCCCGGGCCTGGGCCTCGGCGCGATAGTCGCGGAGGCCCGGGAGATCACCGACGAGATGTTCCTTCTCGCGGCCCGAACACTGGCCGAGATGGTCGCGCCCGAACGGCTCGTCGCTGGCGCGCTGTATCCGGCCGTCTCGGATCTGCGGCGAGTTTCTCGCGAAATCGCGGCCAAGGTGGTGTGCCAGAGCCGCGACTGCGGAGTGGGCCGCCTGTATCGCGACGAAGAGGTGTTCGACGCGGTGGACTCGGCGATGTGGTACCCGGACTATCTGCCGTATCGGCCGACGCCCTGAGACCGGATCCGGATCCGTGCCGGGGCGCCGTCCGGTCGGCGGCGCGCTCCGGCCTCACTCCTCCAGCGCGCCGCTGACCCACCCTCCCGAGACTTAGGGCAGGCCCTTCGGGCGCTCTGTTGAGCCGGGCCTCTGTGCCCGCGAAGGGACGTGGGTACGACGTCTGGCGCGGGTGCAGCCGGACCTGGTCTCGTCAAGTTGGCGCCGCTCGGCACCGAAACCTCCACTGGATCTGCGTTGGGTAGATCTGGAATCGCCCGGCTCTGCCCGGACGCGCCGGTCCTGTAGCCGGTCGGCCGCGTCGTGAGTTTGCGGGCTCAAGGAGAAACCATGGCCGTAGGCGCGTTCGATCCGGGGACGTGGGGGACCGGGATTGTCGTCAGCAGAAGGCGCCCGGGCCACATCGTCGCGCTCACCGAGGATGGCCGGATCGACGCGATGCTCCAGGGCGGGGTCAAGATCGCCGACGCGCTGGAGAAACGCGCTGCGGTCGGCGTGAACAACGCCCAACGCGGTCCCAGCGACCTGTCGGCGCCCCTTGTGCCGGCGCCCGGCGTGAAGAGCGTGGACCCATACGACATTTCCGTCGTAATGCCGGCAGAGGACGGTGAACCGGTGGTGACCGACGCCGACCGGGATGCGTGGAGCAAGTTCCGGGTCGCCTACGACGTCACGCTCGAGGCCCCGCCGTTCAAGGTATCGGGCGTGCTGCTCTTGCTGCCTTCGCAGGATCCGCTTTCACTCACGGAGCGCGGCACGGAGCTGTTCCTTCCGGTTTTCGCGCCCGTGGTGCAGGTAGGTGCGACGACGATCAGGGACACGCCCCGCGACGCGGTCCTGGTGAACCGCTCTCACATGCGCCGGGTCAGCGCCACGAAGCGACGCTAGCTCCCGCGACTTCGGGTCGATCGCGCCGTCGTCTGACTCCACGGCCGACTGATCCCCTTGCCGTGACCTGCCGGGCTGGCAGGTTCGATGGCAAGTGAGAGAATGCGGGAAACGGCTCCAGGTGAGCCAGCGCTTGCGTGCTATCCGCGATCGCGCGTACTCGACGGTTCTACGCTGATGAGAGCGCTGCTCGAACGACGCGCGCCAGACGCGCCCCCTGGAATCCCACATGGAGAGTGGCGGGATCGCCCGGAGAGGTCGAGATGCTTGTCGGTGTGCCCCGCGAGATCAAGGATAACGAGTTCCGCGTCGGTCTGACGCCGAGTGCCGTTCGAGAGCTCGTCTCCCACGGCCACAAGGTCGTGGTCCAGGCTGGCGCCGGCGCGGTGATCGATCTCGACGATGACCGGTATCAGGCGTCCGGGGCTGAGATCGTGCCCGAGGCCGCCGAGGTGTTCGCTCGCGCCGATCTCGTGGTGAAAGTCAAGGAGCCGCAACCGCAAGAGATCGCGATGCTGCGTGAGGGCCAGATCCTGTTCACGTATCTGCACCTCGCCCCCGACGCGTCGCAGACGCAGGGCCTGCTCAAGGCGGGCTGCGTGGCGATTGCCTACGAGACGGTCACGGACGAGCGAGGCGGCTTGCCGCTGCTCGCCCCGATGAGCGAGGTCGCCGGCCGGATGTCGATCCAGGCCGGCGCCCACGCGCTCGAGAAGGAGGCGGGCGGGCGCGGCGTGCTGTTGGGCGGCGTGCCCGGCGTGCCGCCGGCCAAGGTCGTGATACTCGGCGGCGGCGTCGTCGGCATGAACGCGCTGCGCATGGCCCTGGGCCTCGAGGCGGACGTGACGGTCATCGACAAGTCGCTGCCCCGGCTCAAGGAGCTCGACCTGGCGTTCGCGCCCGCGCTCCGGACGCTCTACGCGACCGTGGACGTCATCGAGGAGAACGTGCTGGCCGCGGACCTGGTGATCGGCGCGGTGCTGCTGCCGGGTGGCACTGCGCCGCGGCTCGTGACGCGCGAGATGGTCCGGGCCATGAAGCGGGGCTCCGTAGTGGTAGACGTCTCGATCGACCAGGGCGGTTGCTTCGACACGTCCCGGCCGACGACGCATTCGCACCCGACGTACGTCGTGGACGACGTTGTGCACTACTGCGTCACGAACATGCCCGGAGCCGTGGCCCGCACATCGACGTTCGCGCTGAACAACGCCACTCTGCCGTTCACGCTGGCCCTGGCGGACAAGGGCTGGCGCAAGGCGCTGGCGGACGACTGCCATCTGCGCGACGGCCTCAACGTCTGCTGCGGCAACGTGACCTACAGCGCCGTGGCCCAGGCGCACGGCCTCGAGTACGTCACGCCTGAGAAGGTGCTCGGGATCTAGCGCGCATGCGGTTCGACCTGTATCTCGAATCCGGGCCTCAGCACAAGCGGACCTGGGTTTACGTGCCGGGCCTGCCTGGCTGCGTGGCGTTCGGGCCGACGACCGAGCAGGCGATCGAGAACGCGGCGGGCGCGATTCGCGGGCGTCTCGACTTCCTGAGACGACACGGTGAGGATCCGCCTGACCCGGAGCCGATCGAACTGCACGTTGCCGAGCACGTCATCGAGCGGAAGTTCCTCGGGTTCGGGTGGCAGATTGCGGCCACAGATAGGGAGCCGCTCAGCGCCGATGATGCCGCCCGCCAGCTGCGTTGGGCGGGGTGGTCTCGCGAGGAGCTCGTGGCCGCGGCACGAGCCCAGCTCCTGCCGCTGGCCGAAGCCCCACCATCGGGCAGCCGGCCCGCAGCCGCGATCCTCTCCCACGTCGCCGGCTCGGAGTGGTCCTACGTGAACACTGCTCTCGGAACGGTGCCCGGGTACTCGGCCGCGATCGCGGCGATCGAGGCGGCCGGCAACGAGCCCTGGGCCGCCCTCGCAGCCGAGCGTGCGACGCTGATGGCCCGCCTGCGCGCCATGACGCCCGAGGAGTTGACTCGCGTCGTCGAACGGGAAGGCAGGCCGCCAAACACCGCTCGGCGCATGCTGCGGCGACTGCTCGAACACGAATGGGAGCACGTCCTGGAGCTTCGGGCTCGCGTCTAGCAGAGACGCACAACGCAAGACCGGCGCCGGCGCGCCGGTCCCAGTCTCCGTCGAAATCAGATCAGCCGGGTCAGAGGCCCAACACCATCAGCGCGACTTCCGGGTCGACTTCTTCCTTCAAGAGACCGGCCAGACGATCCGCCGCTCGCTGCGTCAAAGGCGTTCCCCAATTGAACCGAGCGTTTCCCGACTTCAGATCGTAGTCGTCGATCCTGGACTGGCTGAACCGGGCGCGATGGCGCTCGCAGCAGTTGACCGTGAGGTCGCTCTCGCTCTCGATGCCGTGGCCGGTGATGTAGTACCTGCCGATCTTGGCGACGACCTCGACAGGGCCGGTGCCGTTGGCGTAGAAGCCAACCGTCTGCACGGCCTCGCGCCCGAGCCAGGTCGCGACCGCCTCGACCAGCACGGCCGATGCCT
The DNA here is from genome assembly GCA_963768655.1 of uncultured Chloroflexia bacterium. Taxonomy (GTDB): domain Bacteria; phylum Chloroflexota; class Limnocylindria; order Limnocylindrales; family CSP1-4; genus Fen-1039. Next base: position 422,778 of record CAVYIM010000003.1, read on the forward strand.
TGGCCTCCAGCCAGCCGTCACCGCGGACTATCTGGGCGATAGCGCGGCCGATGCTGGCGGCCTCCTCATTGACGAGAACGGCCATGAACTCGCGATTCAGAGAAGCAACCGCCTGGCTCGCGCCTGTGGCGGCTGGTCCGTTCTGACGCTGACGATCTGGCTGATCCACAGTTCACTCTTGAATAGGACCGTGTGCGGAATCACCTTAGACGAGCCTTTCAGCGCGTCAAGGGCCGCCTTACGGGTTATCTCGCCGGTACTTTTGGCTGCAGTTAGTGGTTCTCCGGTGCGGACGCTGGGTGTTGCCCGGCTGCACCTCTCCAAGTGCGCCTGGGCCGATCTCGGCCGCTGCGCTGCCGTCGAGGCGGTGCCAGCTGGCAACGCCCAGGGATTCGAATCTTAGCTCGCCCCGGCCCGCTCGGCACCCCCAAGTGCGTCGCCCACGACCAGCTGCGCCTGGCCAATGATCCGCTCGAGATGCCTCTCCCCGAGGAAGCTTTCGGCGTAGACCTTGTAGACGTCCTCCGTCCCTGAGGGGCGGGCGGCGAACCAGCCGTGCTCCGTCGACACTTTGACCCCGCCGATCGGCGCGTCGTTGCCGGGGGCACGTGTGAGCACCGACAGGATCGGCTCGCCGGCCAGCTCCGAGGCGGAGATCTGCTCCGGCGACAGCTTCGCGAGCACTGCTTTCTGCTCGCGAGTCGCCGGGGCATCGATGCGGCGATAGGCAGGCGCCCCGTACCTGGCCGTCAGCCGGCCGTACGCGACGGCCGGGTTGTGCCCACTCCTGGCGGTCAGCTCCGCCGCGAGCAGGCAGGCGATCAGCCCGTCCTTGTCGGTCGTCCAGACGGTGCCGTCGCGGCGCAGGAAGGATGCGCCGGCGCTCTCCTCGCCGCCAAATCCGACGCACCCGTCCACGAGCCCATCCACGAACCACTTGAAGCCCACGGGAACCTCGAGCAGCTTGCGGCCCAGCTCCCCGGCGACGCGGTCGATCATGCTCGTCGACACGAGGGTCTTGCCGATGGCCACGTCCGGCCGCCAGTCGCGGTGGCGGTACAGGTACTCGATCGCGGCCGAGAGAAAGTGGTTCGGGTTCATGAGCCCCGCCGCTCCGGCCACGATCCCGTGGCGGTCGGCGTCGGTGTCGTTGGCGAAGGCGACGTCGAAGCGGTCCTTCAGCGCGACCAGGCGGGCCATGGCGTACGGCGACGAGGGGTCCATTCGAATCCGGCCGTCCCAGTCGACGGTCATGAACGCGAATTGCGGATCGACCACTTCGTTGGTGACGGTGAGGTCCAGGTGATACCGATCGCGGATCGCGGCCCAGTAGCCGACGCTTGCCCCGCCGAGCGGATCGACTCCGAGCTTCAGACCGGATGCCCGGATCGCCTCCATGTCGAGGACGCGGGCAAGGTCGGCGACGTATACGCCGGTGAAGTCGTACCGGCCCACCTGGGCGATGGCCGTGTCGTAGGCAGTACGCCTCACGCCGGCCAGACCGGCGCGCAGAAGGTCGTTCGCCTCGCGCTGGATCGCGCCGGTCACCTCGGTGTCGGCCGGGCCGCCGTTGGGTGGGTTGTACTTGAAGCCGCCGTCCTCGGGCGGGTTGTGCGAGGGCGTCACGACGATGCCGTCGGCCAGACCGTCGTGCCGTCCGCGGTTGTAGGTCAGGATCGCATGCGATATCGATGGTGTGGGCGTGAGGCCGCCCGCGCTGTCGACGAGGACGGATACGCCGTTGGCATTCAGCACTTCGATGGCTGAACGAGTGGCAGGCTCGGAGAGGGCGTGGCTGTCTTTGCCGATGAAGAGCGGCCCGTCGATGCCCTGGCTGCGCCGGTAGCGGCAGATCGCTTCGCAGGTGGCGAGGATGTGGTTCTCGTTGAAGGAGCCGTTGAGCGACGAGCCGCGGTGGCCCGAGGTCCCGAATGCGATCTGCTGCGCCGGCAGCCCGGGATCCGGCTTGATGTCGTAGTACGCGGCGATCAAGCGATCCACATTCACCAGCATCGACGGCTCGGCCGGTTTGCCTGCCCGCTCGCTCACTGCCACTTCTTGTCTACCTCGTCGCGCTTCTGAGTGTGGTCATGATGACGCGCCCGGCGCCCCCGAGCCAGCGGCCGTCGTACGCGGGCAAGCTTGCACGTCGGCGCCGCCTCGGGGCTGTCTCCGGCCGGCTCTCGTCTAGTACGGGAACGCCAGAGGCGCGGCGGTGGCGGCCTGGCCCAGGTACGGCATGCCCCAGGCGTCCTCGATGGTCCGCAAGATCGAGTAGTGGTCGGCAAAACCCGTGAATCGGGCGGCGGGGGTCATCCCCGGGCTGACGGCAATGGTGGCTATGTGCCCGCCACCGTGGGCGTCCGTGTCGCCCTCGTCCCATGTGATGAAGAGCACTGAGTCCGCGAAGGCCGGGCTGTTGATGATCGAGGGCACGAACGACTTGAGGAACGCGTCGCCGGTGGCGACCTCGCTGCACGTCGAGCACGCCACCGAGTGCATGTCGTTGAACATGTTGGGAATGATCAGCTCGAAGTTGGCGGCAGCCGGATCGAAGCCGGTCAGGCCCGTGATGTTGGCGCAGCGGGTCTTGTTCGACTCGATGTCCGAGTAGCTGATGGCCGGGTTGTGCTTGCGCGCGTACTGGCCCGGCAGGCCGGGTCCATCTTTGACGCCCGTGGGACCCGAGGTCGTGGCGCACTTGCCCGGATAGCCCTGGGCGTATACGTGCCAGGTCAGTCCGGCCTCCTCGATCTGGTCGAAGAGGTTGGTTACCCTGAGGTTGTAGTAGCCGTCGCTGTTCGTGCCGTTCAGGCCGCCCGACGTGAGGGCGATGTAGTTGGGCTCGGACGGGTGCGTCTCGGCGTAGAACTGGGTGGCCAACCCGTAGTGGGCGATCAGCGAGTTCTCGTAGGGGGCCGCCTTCGAGCCGACGATACTGCCGTACTCCTTGTTCTCCAGGATGATCACGTAGACGTGCTTGAAGTCAGGGATTCCTTCGGTCAGCGTGGGCGCGGGGGTCGGCGTCGGGGCCGGTGTCGCGGTCGGAGCTGGCGAAGGGCTGGGGGAGGCGGTGGGCGTCGGAAGGGCGGCCGTTGGGCTGGCCGTCGTCGGCGGCGTCGGAGTCGGCGTCAGGTTTGGGCTGCCGCAGGCGGCGGCCACGAACGCACCTGCAACGACGATGCCCGCAAGCCGCGATGTCCTGCCACGTGCCATCTCTGTCACCCCAATGGCGGCGCACCCGTGAGTCTCGAATCAGGGTACACCTGCCGGCCGAACAGCCGAAAAGGCTCGGGCGGGGTTAGTCTGACGGCGATTCGGACCACCCAACTGCTCGCACGGGGTGTTCAAATGGACGACCTCTCGACATTCGCGGCGGAGCGGCTCCGGCCGCTGATACGCGTCCGGCAGATCCGTGACTTCGCCGATCGGGCGGTCTCGCCGGCGGAGCTGGAGGCCATCGCCGACGTGGCGCGCTGGTCCGGCAGCAGCAGCAATGCGCAGCCGTGGCGATTCGTGCTGGTTCGACGGATGGACACGATCCGACGCCTGGCCGAGGCCGCCATGCCTCAGACGAGAGCCCTCCAGACAGCGACGGCGGCGATCGCCATCGTCGTCCCGGATGAAGCCGGGCGTGCCGTCTCATATGCCTACGACGAAGGGCGCGCCTCGGAGCGCATCCTCATTGCCGCGTCCATCCTGGGCCTGGGAGCGGGCATCACGTGGATTCTCCCGGACGCACGCGAAAAGATCCATTCCGTCCTGGCCATCCCTGAGGGCCGGTTCGTGCGGACGATCGTGGCCATCGGACACCCGAGCGAGGCGGCGCGCGCACCGAAGTCGGCCCCGGGCACCGCCCGGTTGCCGCGCAGCGAAGTCGTGTTCGAGGAAAGTTGGCCGAAAGGCTGATCCGCTCGGCTTCCCTACCTCGTCGCCTGTCGATCTACTCGGCGCCCTCGGCCGCCGGCCCCCGCCCCGGCGCAGCGGGAACGGTGCGGATCCCCGCCCGAGCCGCTTGCTCAGCGTGGAAGTGGGCCCGCAACGGCTTCTCCTTGAGGCCGAGCACGGCCACGAAGGAGACTGCCGAGGCCACCACGCCCAGCCAGACTGAGTTGGCGATGGCGAGGGAGAAGGCGTTGTAGAAACCCGTGGCGAATGGCTCCCTGAGAGCCGCCGGCAGGGCCGCGAATGCGTCCGCCACCGAGCCTCCGACTGAGATGAGCTGGTTGGGATCGAACGCCGCGGGCGCCGTCGCGGGCACGTTCGAAGCGGGCACGCCGGCCGGCAGGGCGGCCACGATCGAGTTGTGGATCGAATCCCAGGTCAGGTTCTCGCGGAACAGCGTGAAGGCCATCGTCAGTCCAACCGACGTGCCGATCTGGCGGAACAGAGTCAGATCGCTGGTGGCGGTGCCGAGGCGCTCGAACGGGACGTCGTTCTGGACGATCAGCGTGAAGATGGCCATCGTCGGGCCAACGCCGAGTCCGGCGATCAGCATCCACGCCGACAGCGCGACAAAGCTCGTGTCCGCGCGGAGATTCCCGAACAGCCAGACGCCGACGCCCATGAAGACCAGGCCGACTGCCAGCAGAACCTTGTATCGGCCGGTCCGGCTGACGATCTGGCCGGCTGCGATCGAGCTGACGATGAGCCCGAACAGGAACGGGAAGAGCAGATAGCCGGATGCCGTAGTGCTCTCGCCCTTGACGATCTGGAACCAGAGCGGCAGGAAGATGATCAAGATCGAGAAGCCGAAGACCGCGAAGAAGGTTGCGGCCGAGGAGACGGCGAAGGTCCGGTTGCGGAACAGATCCAGCGGGATCATCGGGTCCCTGGCCCGGGCCTCGGCGACGATGAAGGCAACCAGGAAGACCACGCCGACGACGAACCAGCCGACGACGGAAGGATCGAGCCAGCTGGTGGTTTCGGCCAGGGTGAGGGCGATCAGAACCGGAACTACGGCGCCCACGAAGGTGACGACGCCGACGACGTCGAGCGAGAGGTGGGCGTTCTTGGGGTGGACCATCGGCAGCAGCCGGCCGATCAGGTACAGCGAGACGAGCCCGACCGGGACGTTGACGAAGAAGATCCAGTGCCAGGAGAGGTTGTCCGTGAGGACGCCGCCGAGGAACGGTCCGACCAGGAAGGCGACGCCGAAGACGCCACCGAACAGACCCTGGTACTTGCCTCGCTCGACCGGCGTGAACAGGTCGCCGATCACGGCCAGAGAAATCGGGAAGAGGGCACCCGCGCCGAGACCCTGGAGGCCGCGGAAGGCGATCAGCTCCCCCATGGTCTGGCTCAGGCCCGAGAGCACTGACCCGATCAAGAAGAGCACGATGCCGATGAGCAGCATCGGCTTTCGGCCGAAGAAGTCGGACAGCTTGCCGTAGACCGGGATCGCCGCGGTGCTCGTCACCAGGTACGAGGTGACGACCCACGTGTACAGGTCGGAGCCGTTGAGCTCCGTCGAGATCCTGGGCAGCACCGGGCCCACGATCGTCTGGTCCAGGGCACCGAGGAATAGAGCCAGCATGATGGCGCCCATGATCTCGAACCGCGCTCGGGGGTTGACCTCGATCGCAGCGTGCGCGGGGGCGCTCATTGCGTTCTCCGCCGTCATTGGTTCTCCTTGCCTTGCGAGGCAGTTGGTTCTCAGCGGCTTCGCGGAAGCCGCCCAAAGTCAAGATTGGGCTCGGTCCGTGCGGACCTCGTGAACGTACGTCGGAGGAGTGGTGCATTGAGCACGGCCCCGGCAAGATCGCGTGATCCCCGGCGACGAGCGGACCGAGATGATACGGTCGGAAATGGAATAGTGCCCGGAGCGGCGGCATCTTGCCCGACGAGGGGCCCGGTCGCCCACGGGGCGCAACCCACACCGCGGAGCGTGGCCGCGAGCAGCCAGCGGCGAGCAGCTAGCCGATCCTGCGCGCGACGACCTCGATCAAGTGGAAATGATGCGGCTCACCGAGCGCCGTCTGCGAGTCCTCTTCTTTGACGTTCCAGTATTCGATGTCGAAACCGGCCAGGTCCTCCTCGATGCGTTCGGGCGGAAGGCAGGTCATCGTCTCCTCCGTTGCCGAGGCGTCGCGGTCGCCGAAGAGCATGGCCGCGAATCGCGATCCCGGCGCCAGGGCCGACACGATTCGGCGCCAAGTCGCAGCGTACTGGTCGGGCGCGAGGAACGGCAGGCACAAGCTGGCGTTGACCAGGTCGCAGGGCGGGATTTCCACCGTGGCGAGATCCCCGATGCGAGTCTCGAGGCGGGCGCCGAGCATGGGGCCGGCGGCGGCCGCGAGCGTCTGGAGGGCCGCCGGTTCACGGTCTACTGCCAGGACGTGCCAGCCAGCTCGCAGCAACTCGCGGGCGTCGCGACCGGCGCCGCAGCCCAGATCCACGGCCAGTCGCTCGCGGCGCGGACGGCGCTCGGCGCCGGATCCGGCGGCCGCGTCATCCTCCGCCTTGAACCGCTCGATGGCGATCCGGACCGTATCCCAGGCCGGCCGCTCGACCGTGACGTGGTAGTAGCGTGTCCAGTACTCGGAATCCTCGGTCATGGCCGAGCAGCGTATCAGCAGGGCGCGGCCCCGGCAACGAAAGCCCGGCAACGAAAGAGCGGGGCCCGGCGGGCCCCGCTCTGTAGGCGATCTGCTCTTTCGTCGGCGCGTCGGTCAGGGCCAGATCTCGTGGACCCCCCCGGCGCCGGTGTCGTAGGTGAGCTGCCAGTAGGGAAGCAGCTCCGGTACCGGGGGGTTGGCCGCCGCCGAGTCGCTTGCCGGATCGGCCGGGAAGCCGTCGGCGCAGGCGACCGCGTCAGTCGGCCCGGAGCCGCAGCCGTCGTTCCCGTTCGGGAGGGCGGAAAGGCCCGCGAACACGTAGACGATGATTTGGGGAGCCTTGACCGTGCCAGGCTCCGGCGTCGGGAAAGTGGGCCCGGCGAAGAAAGCTCCCGCCGAGGTGTCCTGCGCGACCATGGCCGCGATCTGCCCGAGGCGGCCATGGGCCAGGCCGCTCTTGACCACTACGTTCACGACCTCGACGCCGTCAGTCCGGTTCGCCCGCAGGCCGAAGGATCGGTAGTCCTGTCCACACAGGACGTCGTTCGAAGCGCAGCCTCCCTGCGCAAAGAGCTGATTCAGCAGCCCGGAATTCGCCGCCAGAACACCGCCGGCCAGGCACAGGGTCGCGGCCAGCGCGAGCGCGATCGCGGCCGGTCGCCCGAGCCACCGACGCCGCCGTTCCGGCCGCCAGACGGCCTCCATCGGAGGCGCTTTGAAGCGAAGCTGGCTGAGCAGCCCCTCGAGATCGTCGTTCTTGTCATCCATGTCGGCTCCTATCGGTGCATCTCGCGCCGGAGTCGCTCCAGGGCCCGATGGATGGCCACGCCAACCGCGCCCGGGCTCATCCCCAGCAGTTCGGCAATCGCGGGGTTCGTCAGGTCGGCGCCGTAGCGAAGGGCGATGAGGTCCGAGTCCCGCGCAGGCAGGGCGGCGATGGCGGCGTTGAGGGCCACCAGGTCGGCCAGCCGAGACGTCGGGTCGCCGCCGGAGAACTCCAGCTCTCCGAGGGACAGCTGCAGCGGGCGGCGGCGATGACGCCGGGCCTCGTCTCTGATCGCGTTCACGCCCACGGTCAAGAGCCAGCTCTCGATCGAGCCATCGGCGCTGCGCCACTTTCGACGCTGTCGCCAGACTCGCTCGAGGGCGGCGCCGGTGGCGTCTTCGGCGTCTTCCCGAGGGAGGCGATAGCGGGCATAGGAGTAGAGACGCGGCAGGAGCGCCGGCAACTCGGCGAGAACGGCGTCATCGATAGCCCTCTCGTCGAACCGTTCCAGCGCCGCCGCCTGCATGCTCGCCTCCAGCTCCTGCGTCCTCGACCTGCCTCTACCTTCAACAAACGTTCCCGGCTCGCAATCCATTACGGGCACATCGGCAGAGGGCCGGCGCCGCTCGTGTGGCACCCGCCGTGACCCGGGTCGGGCGCTCAGACGAAAGCGGCGGCGGCGTAGCCCACCGTTCGGCGCGGATCGCCGCCGGCGTCCGCGGAAGTGGCCTTGCCCAGCAGGACTCCCTTTGTCGCGCCCATCTGGGAGACGGCGGCCAGTGTGAAGCGGACCGGGTCGATGCCGCACAGCCCACACACGAGCCCGGGCATGCCGGCCCGCAGCACGGCCCCCTCGAGGTCATCCAGGGCGTCGGCGTCGAGCTCGAGGAGCGGTACGAGGAGCCGATCGTCCACTTCCTCGCAGATTCGGGCCGGCGGATAATGGGCGAGGTCGGAGCTGGCGATCAGGATGATTCGGTCGCCGGTGGAACGGAGCTCGGCCAGCAGGCGGCCGAGCCGCTCCCCTGCGTCGGTGTGAGCCTGCAGCCTCGGGCTGACGGCGAGTGGCACGATCCGCACCCCCGGACAGGCCCGCACCAGGAGCGGCAGCTGGACCTCGATGGAGTGCTCGGCAAGGTGCGCGCTGTCGTCGGGCGCGAATGGCGGCCCGAGGTCGGCGCATCGCAGCGCCACATCGCGGTCCACGGGCACCTCTCCGAGTGGCGTCTGCCACGGCCCGCCGGTCCAGACCCCGACGCCGGCAGCCGAGGCCTGATGATCCGTTCCGGCGACCACGACCGTCGTCGGCGCCATCTTGCCGACGAGATCCCACGTCAGGGCGGCGATGACGCCCGAGTAGACCAGCCCCGCGTGAGGTACGAGCCCGCCCACGACGGACTCCGGGTCCACCCCGGCGGGCCGTGCGGCGGCCGAGGCACCGACGAGAAGCATCTCGACCAGCCGGCCCAGGCGTTCCGGCTCGGACGGGTAGAAGCTGCCCGCCACCGCGGCCGGGCGTGGGCGCGGCGGACGGATGTCGGGCGGGCGAACGTGCGGTCGCTGCCGCTCGCTCACTGCCGGGCCTCCGGCCTGCCCCATTCGGCCAACCCGACCCCCGCCAGAGAGTGGCCGCAGCGCGCGCACCGACCCTCGACCAGGGCCGCTCGAACCGACGTGAATCCGCGGCGCCGGATTAGCGTCTCGCCGCATTCAGCGCAGCGTGTGTCCTCGTCGCCGTCGGCGAGATTGCCCGAGTAGACGTGGCGCAGGCCCGCCGCGCGGCCCACCTCGACCGCCCGCCGGATCGTGGCAGATGGTGTCGGGTCGAGGTCGGTGAGCCTGTACGTAGGGAAGAAGCGGCTCACGTGCCAGGGCGTCTCGGGCCCCAGCTCGCGCACAATCCAGCCGGCCAGCGTGGCCAGCTCATCGGGGTCGTCGTTGAGCCCCGGGATCAAGAGTGTCGTCACTTCGACCCAGATGCCTCGCCGGCGCATCCCCACGAGAGTTTCGAGGACCGGAGCCAGACGCGCGCCGACGATGCGCCGGTAGAAGCGATCGTTGAACGATTTCAGATCCACGTTGGCGGCCTGAATCAGCGGCACCAGAACGTCCAGGGCCTCGGGCGTCTGATAGCCGTTGGTGACCAGGATGTTGGCCAGGCCGGCCGGAATGGCCAGTCGGGCAGTCTCGACCACGTACTCGATGAAGACCGTCGGCTCGGTGTAGGTGTACGCGACGCTGCGCGACCCGGCGGCCACGGCGGCAGCCACGACCGCCTCGGGAGGCAGATGGAACGCGCCGACGTTCCGGCCATCCCGTTCGGCCTGGGAGATCGTCCAGTTCTGGCAGTGCAGGCAGTGGAAGTTGCAGCCCCGTGTCGCGATCGAGTAAGCGACGCTGCCGGGGTAGACGTGGAAGAGCGGCTTCTTCTCGATGGGGTCGGCGTTGGCGGCCACGGCCTGCCCGAACACAGTCGTCACCAGGTGGCCATCGCGGTTCTCCCGCACGCGGCAGATCCCCGCCCGGCCGGGCCGGATGAGGCAGCGATGGGCGCAGGCTACGCAGCGGGTCGCGCCATCGGCCTCGGCGAGACCGAGGAGGGCGGGGCTGGCGGCGGTCATCGCTCGAGCGGGCAGGAGTCCAGGGGCTCCTGGCCGGGAGCTTGCCGGTTGGGAGATGGTCGGTCGCACGGCGACTCCTCGATGCCATGCTGGATTCGGCACGGTCCCGGCGAAAGGGCCGAACGGCTCAGCTTCTGGTCTCGAACCGGCGGGCAGGCTGGACGATGGGCCGGACCTTCCACGAACAGCTCGTCGTCGCCGTCAGGCTCTCGCCGGCGAGGAGCGTGACCAGGCCCGTGTCATCCTGGCCGGCGCCCGCGAGTCGGATCGAGTCCGGCCACGCGGTCGCCAGTTCAACTGCCACGGCCTGCGGGTGCGTACGCACCGCCACGACGCCGACCGGCCTGGCGAATGACACGGTGAGCTCAATGTCCGGCCACGTGACCACGACCGGCGACCGAACCGCGGCGTAGACGTCGTCGAGGCGATGCCCGGCCAGGCTCGGACCGGCGCGAAGGTCGGTCCGGCGGTCGACCGGGATCAACTCGCCGGTGGGGATGAGATCGGGCTTGAGCGCCAGCGACGTGTCGCTCTGGACGGCGACGCAGAGATGGCCGCCCGGATTGCGGAACCACGGGTGCCACCCGACCGCGGCGGGCATCGGCTCGTCGGCGGCGATCTCCGCCTCGAAGCGCATCAGACCTCTGGCGATCGCGATCCGCTGCGTCACCGTGCCGCGGAACGGCCACTTGTTCGGGTCCAGCGGGCAGGAGAGTGACACCGACGCGGCGGTCCGCGACGTAACCGTCCATTCGGAATCGAAGACGGCACCCTGGATCGAGTGGCGGCCGCCGTTGAGGCGCAGTCGGACCTTGCGACCGCCCCAGTCAACCAGGCCCCGCTGGACTCGGCCGACGAACGGCGCCATCACGTAGCAACCCCAGCCCAGCGCCGGGGCGACGCCGACGGCAGGCTCGACGAGGAGCCGTTCGCGTCCCGCCATCACCCACGAGGCGAGCCGGCCCCCTGCCGAGGTGTCGATCGAGACCCCGTCGATCTCGTCCCCGATCTTGACGATCATCGCCTGTCTCTTTGGCCCCTTGTCCTGCGAGCACCGGCGGCGAAGGCGCTCGGTTTGCACCCATGGTAGCGATTGCCCGCGAGAACCCGCGCGGCCTTCTCGCCCCGCAGCGCCGGAAGATCGCGCCATTCGACTCTGGCGCGATCGGCTCCAGAGCCTAGCCTCGTCACGGGAGGCAGAGCAGCCGATGCAAACACTGTCGCCGTCTGATCGTAAACAGTTGCTCGACCTGGCGCGGGCCACGGTCGAGTCAACCGCCAGGCGTGATCCGAGGCCTGCACTCGATCCGGCTGCCGTCACGCCAGGGCTGGCGGCCCCTTCAGCGGCGTTCGTGACCCTCCACGAGGGAGGGCAGCTGCGCGGCTGCATCGGGATGATGCGCTACGACGTGCCGCTCTGGATCAACGTGCGCGATTCGGCGGTCGCCGCGGCGCGAGACGATCCTCGCTTCGAGCCTGTCGCGCCGTCCGAGCTGCCCGGCATAGAGATCGAGATATCCGTGCTGGAGCCGCCGATTCCAATTCCGGACCCGGCCCTGTTCGAGGCAGGGCGCCACGGCATCGTCGTCGAACGGGGCGGTGCTCGCGCCCTGCTGCTGCCTCAGGTCGCGCCGGAGATGGGCTGGGGCGGCCCCGAGATGCTCGAGGCCGTCTGCCGCAAGGCCGGCCTCAGGCCCGACGCCTGGCGCGATCCTGGTACGCGACTGTCCGTCTTCGAGTCCGTCTGCTTCAGCGCGGAAGAGGGCTGAAGGCGCGATTCCGCGAGGCGAGGTCTTCAGGGGCTCTTCAGGGTTGGACCCAACTATGAGGACCGATCGAGATGCCCGGAATGCGTGGCATCGACTGGAGGTCCGAATCGTGTTCGCTAGTGATCAGCGTTCCACGCGTCGCGTGGGCGCGCTCTCAGCTCTTCTGGTGTCACTGATCCTCGTTGTTGCTGCCTGCGCGTCGTCGGCAACAGGCAAGTCGGACACGCTCGTGGGCAGCGCCGTCGGCGCCAATCCCAGCACTATTCCGGTTGCGCTGGCCGCCCCGACCGCGACACCCACGGCGACGCCCGTGGTCGGGTCTTCGACGGCGTCCAACTCCGCCGCCGTCGATGCCGGGTCTCTCCAGGCCGCAATGGTGTCGGTCATCAAGCAGGTCACGCCGTCCGTGGTCGTCATCGAAACCGACTCCGGACTCGGCTCCGGCGTCATCTACAACGCAGCCGGGGACATCGTCACCAACTACCACGTGGTCGGGACATCGACGACGTTCAAGGTCACTCTCTCCAACGGCAAGTCCTACGACGGCACGCTGGTCGGAAGCTACCCCCCGGATGACATAGCCGTGGTCAAGATCACCGCCCCGGGTCTGACGCCGGCAGTCTTCGGCGACTCCAGCCAGCTGTCGGTGGGCGACGTCGTACTGGCGATGGGCAACCCGCTCGGCCTTCAGTCGAGCGTCACCGAAGGGATCGTCAGCGCTCTCGGCCGGCAGGTGTCGGAGCCGAACGGCTACACCCTGCCCGACGTGATCCAGACCAGCGCCGCCATCAACCCCGGCAACAGCGGCGGCGCGCTCGTCGACCTCGAAGGTCAGGTCATCGGCATCCCGACACTGGCCGCGACGGATCCGCAGATCGGTGGTAGCGCTCCCGGAATCGGCTTCGCGATCTCCAGCAACCGCGCCCGGACCATTGCCGATCAGCTGATCGCCACTGGGTCCGTCACCAACTCCGGACGTGCCTACCTGGGCGTCGAGATCATGGATACCACCAATGGCGTTGGCGTCTACTCCGTCACCGCCGGCGGGCCGGCCGCAACGGCCGGCATCAAGGCCGGCGACCTGATCCTGTCGATCAACGGGCAGGCCACACCGGATTCGTCCACGCTCTCCGGGATCCTGGCCACCCTCAAGCCGGGGACCGTGGCCAAGGTCGTCGTCCAGCATTCGGACGGAACCAAGGCGACTTATTCCGTGACTCTTGGCCAGCTGCCTGGCTGATCCGGGTTTCAGACCCAGCTTCGTTCGGTGAGCGCGCCTTCGGGCGCGCTCACTGGCTTTCGGAGTGCCGGCGCCCGCCACGCGCCTCCCGCCGTCAGCCGGTCGCTGGCCGTTAGCCGCCCCGCCGCCCGCCGTCAGCCGGCCGAATGGATCGGCAGTTCGATGCGGATGGCGGTGCCGCCCTCCGCCGGGCGTTCGGCGCGGATCGTGCCGCCGTGGGCCTCGACGAGGCGGCGTGCGATCGCCAGTCCGAGACCCGAGCCGCGCAATTCGGCCGACTTGGCGAAGCGGTCGAACAGGTGTGGCAGCACCTCCGGCGCAATGCCGGGCCCGCGGTCCACGACCGAGAGCGTGACGCGATCGGCGCCACCTTCCGCGGAGACGAGGACGTCGCTGCCGGCTGGGGCATACCGCAGCGCGTTGGCGACGACGTTGCCCAGTACCTGGCGGATGCGCAGCGGGTCGAGCTCCACGAGCGGCAGGTCGTCGGGCATCGCCACGCGCAGATGCGCCCCGGCCCCGGCCGCAATGGACTCGAACGAGGTGGCGACGTCCTGCACGAGGACCGACAGGTCGGTCGTCTCGCGGTGAAGGGGGAGGGTGCCGGCCTCCGCGAGCGCCAGCGTCCGGAGATCCTCGACGAGTCCGGTCAGCATCCGGATCTCCTCCACCGCGGCCGAAAGGTGCGCCTCGTCGGTCGGGTGGACACCATCGATCATCGCCTCGAGCTCGCCCTGCAGGACCGCCAGCGGCGTCCGCAGCTCGTGGCTCACGTCGGCGAGCAGGGTGCGGCGCTGGCGCTCGTCCTCCTCGAGTCGGGCGGCCATGGCGTTGAAAGCCTGAACCACCGCCCGGAGCTCGCGTGGGCCGTGGGCGTAGGCGGGGACCCGGGCCGAATAGTCGCCAGCCTCCAGGCGGCCGGCCGCCTCGATGAGATCGCCGAACGGAAGGGCGAAGCGTCGCGCGCTGCTGGCGGTTCCGGCGATGGCCACTATGAGGAAGATCAGGACCCCGGCGGCCAGCAGGCCCGTGCTCGCGCCCGGCAGGCCCAGGGCGGTCAGGATCAGGGTCAGGACGATCAGCGGGCCGACGATGATCAGAACGAACAGGAGGAAGACGAGGATCGCGAAGCGGATGAAGAAGCGCCGTCTTACGCGGTGCCAGGGGAACTCGCCCTGCGGCGGCCACGGCTCGTCGGCGGGCCACCAGCCGGGCCGTGCGCGACGCTGGGCGCGCCACTGTCGGCGCGCCGCCCGCAGACGCTCTCGTTCCGTGAGGATTCGGTCGCCGCGGTGCGGGTCTCCGTGGCCGGGCCTGCGGCTCGGGCGGCCGTGGCCTCCACCGAGCGGCGGCTCGGCCCGCCATCGATCCTCGCTCGTGCTGTCCGGCCCGTCGCCGGCCGGACCGGTCACTCCGGCTCCTCGGCGAAGCGGTAGCCGACGCCGTAGACCGTCTGGACGTAGCGCGGCCGGCTCGGGTCCGGCTCGAGCTTGCGGCGCAGGTTCTTCACGTGGGCGTCGATCGCCCGCTCGTACGACTCGAAAGCGAGGCCGTGGATAGCGTCGAGCAGCTGCGAGCGGGTGAAGATGCGACCGGGCTGTCGAGCCAGGGCAACCAGCAGCTGAAACTCGGTCGGAGTTAGCTCGACGGTCCGCCCTTCGACCTCGACCCGCATTCGAGTGATGTCGATCGAGACGCCCGAGGCCACGATTCGATCGCCCGGTTCCGTTGCCCGGTCGATCCGTCGCAGGATCGCCCGAATCCTGGCCACGAGCTCACGCGGGCTGAACGGCTTGGTCACGTAGTCGTCCGCGCCGATCTCCAGGCCGAGCACGCGATCCAGCTCGTCGTCGCGGGCGGTGAGCATCACGATCGGCACCGAGGACTCGCGGCGCAGCGTACGAGCCACGTCCAGGCCGTCCATCCCGGGCAGGCCCAGGTCCAGGACCAGGACGTCGGGCTTCTGAGTGCGCGCGGCCCTCAACGCCGACGGTCCGTCGACCGCCGTCAGCACGGCGAAGCCGGCATGCTCGAGGTAGTCGCGAGCAAGCTCCACGATGCGCGGTTCGTCGTCGACGACCAGGACGGTTCTCACGGCGGTCTCATCGTACGGCGCGGCGTAACGAGACGGTGGCCACGCCGATCAGGAGCCCGGCGCGGCAGAGGCGCGGGTCAGGAGCCCGGCACGCCGGACTCCTGACTTCCGGCCCTCGTTCGCCGCGGGTATGGACCCGCTCAGCGAGATTCCCCGCCGATGGGGGAGCCGGCGGTCGCGGTCGGTCCAGCGGGGGAGCCGCCAGGCGTCTGGCCCGACTGCTCTTCGTGCGCGCGGCGATGCCACTCGTCGAACGCGGCCCGGCGGGCCGCGTGCCAGGGTCCGCCGTGCCAGCGCTCTTCGCGCCAGCCCGGTCCAGCCGGGTCGCCGGGTCCACCCGGGCCGCCTCGGCCGCGGCGGTCCCAGCCGCGGTAGGCGTGGCCCCAGAACGCGAACCGCAGCACCCGGAAGATCACCATCAGGATGAGGACCGCGACGATCAGGCCGACGATGCCGGAGACGCCGAAGGCGCCGCCGGACACCCACGGCGAGACGTTCGTCGCGCTCGTCCCGGCGCCGGCCACAAAGCCGGCGCTGTAGGCGCCAGCCGTCAACCCGGCGATCACACCGATCACCAGCAGAGTGCCAAGAAGGCGAAAGCCGCCTCCAATTCTCATTTCATCTCCTATCGGTGCGCACCCGAGTCGGACGGTCTGCTTGCTGGCCGGGTGCGCCTGGCCAACATCGACTATCAGGCTGAGCGGCGGCTGTGAAGGAGTCGTGAATGCCGGCCGGAGGAGTGGTGACAACGGCGGGCGGTGGTCGAAAGCGTGATCCTGCCGCGCGCGGCAGGATGGGCGTCGGCCGCCGGGCCCAGTGAGGCGGAATGCGACGGTCGCCGCCCTGGCCCGGTCGATGCCTCTCGAGAAGTTGAGCGTCGAGGTCGCGGGCGCCGGGATCGCTCGCTCGGGTCAGGCCACGTCGCGCCGCGTCATGCCCCACGCGCCGAGCAAGACCCCGCCCACGGCGATGACGACGCACGCTACGATCCCGGCAGGATCCCAGATGCCGATCATCGGCTTGCCCATGTGAGCCGTCAGAGCGAGCTGGTGGACCCAGTCCGGCAGCCGCAGCGCCGGCGCCAGCAGGTCGATCAGGAACGTGGCCGTGACCACGACCGATGTGATCTCCGCGGCGAGCGACGTCCGCCAGAGACCGCCAACGGCGATGCCCACGCCCACCATCGCAGCGGCATACAGGCCCAGGACCAACGTGCCCGACACGGCGCCACCGGTCTGAATGCCGGCTGACGCGGCGCCGAGGCCGATCCCCAGCGCGAGTCCCGCGGTCAAGATGACTATCGCGGCGAAGGCCCCCAGGCCGCCGCCGATGACCCAGCGACTGCGGGCAAGAGGCGTGCCCAGGAGCATCTCCAGTCGGCCTTCAGTCTCGTCGGATGCCCACTTGGCCACCAGAGTCGCGCCAGCGTACCCGGCGATGATGAACAGCATTTGAGCGTAGAGCTGCAGGAAGTCGCCGGCCCTGGAGAGGTCGTAGCCGGGAAACATGGTGTTGATGATGTCTCTGAAGCTGGGCGTCGAGGCCATCTGGCTGGACAGCGAGCCGACCATGGCCGCCAGCACCGCTCCGAAGAGACCCAGGCCAACGCCCCAGGCCAGCGCTCGCGGCAACTGGTCGCCAAAGGCGCGGCGCGCAGGGCCGCCGACGCCGAGCGTCGCGGCGGGCAGCCCGGGGGCGGAGAGGCCGGCGGTCACCCCGAGGTCTCGTCGCGCGAATATCTCCACTCCGGCCACGAGAAGGATCGCCGCCACCACGCCGACCAGCGCGAGCGCGGGCCAGTCGTACTGGCCGACCAGCGCGACGTGGTTTGCCGTCCAGTGGAAGGGGCTGAAGAAGGCGATGGGGGCGAGCGCGGAGTAGCCGTTCGACACCCACGAGACGACCAACGCCGCACCGGCGACCCCCGCTGATCCGGAGCGACCCAGGAGCGGGGCCAGCGCAAATGCCAGTCCGCCGAAGGCGAGGCCGATGAAGCCGACCCACAGCGCGAAGCCGACTGCGGAGAGGGGCGGGATCGCATCGCCCAGGGAGGCGTCGCCGTAGATAGTGGCGCCGACCCATGCGCAGACGGCGAGGATGGCCATGGCCAGCCCCACCATCGTCAGATGCGCAGTCAGCTTCTCGATTGCCAGTCGCCGCTTGCCGAACGGGGCCGAGGCGACGAAGTCCAGGCTTCCCCTGTTGGCTTCACCGGCCAGCGTCCCTGACAGGGCCAGGATGGACCAGAGCCCGGTCCCCAGGGCAAAGAACGGTCCGTACTTCCAGCTCATCACGCCGCCCAGGGTCCCCACCTTGACGGGGTTGCCGAAGAGGCCGGACATGGATGATGGGATGGTGGCGATGAGCTTGTCGACTTCCAGGCGCGACTCGGGGGTCGGGAAGACGCTTCCCACCGCCGCCGCAGCCACGAGCATCATCCCGCCCAGAACCCCGGCGGCGATGATGAAGGCCAGGCGCGAGTCGCGAATGGTCTTGCCATAGATGCTGCCGAAGCCGTAGAGACGGCTCCACGCCGAAATGTGCGCGACCCGCCGAAGCGGCGGGCTGCCTGCCTGGACGGCCATCACTTCACCTCGGCCGATTCGCGGCCGTACTGGGCCAGGAACGTCTCCTCCAGGCTGGGCTCGCGGCTCAGGAAGTCGGTCACGCCCAGGCGGGCTGCCGCCTCGACCACGGGCGTGATCGAACCGAAGACCCGCAGCCGGAGGACGTGGTCCTCGACCTGGATGTCGCTGACCCCGGCCAGCTTCGCGAAGTCGGCTGCCGGCGGATCTCCGACGAAACGCAGCTCGACCTGGTGATGAGCCAGGTCGCGCAGGGCGTCGACCCGGGCGACCTGGACGAGGCGACCTTCTCGGATGATGGCCACGCGGTCGCAGCTCCGTTCGACCTCGCTCAGGATGTGGCTGGAGAGGAAGACTGTGCTGCCGTCCGTGACGGCCTCGCGCATCACCGAGAAGAAGGTCTGCTGGACGAGCGGGTCCAGCCCGGCCGTGGGCTCGTCCAGGAGGAGCAACTCGGGCTTGTGCTGGAGTGCGGCCACCAGGCCGACCTTCTGCTTGTTGCCCTTGGAATACTCGCGGTACCGGCGGCTCGGGTCCAGGTCGAAGCGTTCGATCAGCGACGCCTGGTAGACGCGGTCCACGCCGCCGCGCAGGTTGCCGAAGTAGTCGAGGGTCTGGCCGCCGGTCAGTCGATCGTACAGAGCGAACTCTCCCGGCAGATAGCCGAGCCGCCTATGGATCGCCGCCGGGTCGGCCGAAGACTCGATGTCGAAGAGAAAGGCCTTGCCGCTGGTCGGCCGGATCAGGTCCAGCATGGTCCGGATCGTCGTCGTCTTGCCGGCGCCGTTGGGCCCGAGAAAGCCGAAGACCTCGCCCTTCTCGACGTCCAGGTCCACATCGACAATTCCGCGGTGCGAACCGTAGAACTTGGTGAGCTTCTCGGTCCGAATTACGGCGGCCATGTGCTCTCTCCGAACGAACAGTCGACATCCGAATTCTCGTCCTTTCCGAAATCCCGGTCCATGACGCAGGCGCGCCCGAACTGGGTGGCAGGAGCGATCTCCCTCGGGCCGAGCCCGGTCGAGCGCCCGGGGATGCGGGTCCCGAGGGCCGTCGAAAAGATGTGGCTATCGGATCGCCGGGCCTGACTCGCTCCGGTGCGCAAACGCGCCAGAGATTCGCCGCGCCCGCTCCAAGCCCGCGGTGTCACGGCCTCAGCTCGCCCCGCGCCGGCCTGCGGCCCTCTTGCGGTGAGAAAGCAACGGGGTAGGATGCAGCGGGATGCGTTGAGGTAGGCGCGTCCTGTTGTTGTCTCGGCGGAAGGAGCCGGTGTGATCACGGGGGATGGCAAGGCGGGCTGGCGAGCCAGGCTGGTAGTCGAGATCAGCACGATCGACACCAGGATTCTGTGGGCCGCGGGTGCGGCCCTGTTGGTCGTGGCCGCCATCGCGACCGCCGCCAATGCGCTCGATCTGGCCATAGCGGGTGCCGCCACGACGGTCGTGGCTGTAGCCGCGGCCGATCTGGGCCTCGCGCTTCTGGCCCTCGGGTGGCTGGCTCCGAGCGAACCCGCGACGGGAGCGGCCGCGGACGAGATCGCGGCGCCCGTGGCTGAACCGGCGCCGGCGACTTCGTCTTCGGACGTCGGTACGGTCGAGCCCGAGCCCGTCGCCGCCCGCCGCAAAGCGGGCGGCCGAGCCCGTGTCCGGATGGAGCCCGCCGACGAGAAGCGGTACCGCGAGCTCGCCGTATTTGCCGGGCGCGGCCCTGTGCCGCAATCGGCTCTCGAGGCGCTCTGGGGATCGCAGGGTCTATCGCCAGAGAGAATCATGCAGTTCATCGGCCGGCTGGTCGAGCGTTCGCTCGTGCGGCCCGGGAACGATGGCACCGTCATCGTCGACGAGCAGGCCGATGCGGCTGGCGCCGATTCGGCCGCCAGCCGGAAGACGGCTGCGACGACCCACGGGCGGCTCGTCGACGGCTACCAGTCCCGCTGCCCGGGTGGAGCATGGTGGCGGGGTCCGAACGACGGCTACTTCTTCGAGAACATCGCCTACCACATGGCGGGGGCCAACAGAGCCCGCGAACTGAACGGCTTGCTCCTCGACTACGACTGGCTCCGCGCCAAGCTGGCCGTCAGCGGCATCATTCGCCTGCTCGCCGACTTCGCCTGTCAACCACTGCCACCCGACGCCGAAGCGGTGGACAAGGCGCTCGTGAGCTCGGCGGCATGTCTGGCCGCCCGTCCCGATCGGCTGGCCTCGCTGCTGGCCGGCCGGCTCATCGGCCTTTCAAGCCCCGGGATCGATCGCCTGCTCGATCAGGTGCGCGAGCGGGCCCCGAGGCCCTGGATCTGCCCGCTCGCCTCAGCCGCCAAGGCATCGGCCAAGTCGCCGCGCGGCGCGATGCCCCGTCACGACGGCGCGGTGCGCGCGCTGGCGGTCACGCCCGATGGTCGCCGCCTCGTGACGGGCGGCGATGACCACGCCATCCGTATCTGGGATCTGGCAAGTGGCCGGCAGGAGCGCACGCTGCAGGGGCATATCGATTCGGTGCGGGCGGTGGCGGTCACTCCCGATGGCCGGCGTATCATCTCCGGCGGCACGTACGACGTCGTCAGAGTCTGGGATCTCAGGACCGGTCTGCTCGTGCACACACTTGCGGCCCAGGCCGGATGCCGCGCCATCTATGCGGTTGCCGTGACGAAGGATGGCCGGCGGGCCGTGTGGGCTGGCGCGGGCTCCTCGATCCAGGTCTGGGACCTCGCGGGCGGTCGGGCCGAGCACACGCTCATGAGCCGGGATGGCAACGTTCGAGCCCTGGCGATCACACCGGACGGCAAGTTCGCACTCTCGGGCGGCGACGGCGGCATCGTCCAGGTTTGGGACCTCGGTACCGGCCTCCTGGCGCGGGCGTTGGACGGCCACGCCAGCCCCGTGCTGGCCATCGCTGTCACGCCCGATGGACGCCGGGTCGTCTCGGGCGGCCACGACAACACGGTTCAGGTTTGGGACCTGGCCAGCGGCCGGCTGGAACTGATGCTGTGGGGTCACACCGGCCCGGTCGACGCGGTGGCGGTGACTCCGGACGGCAAGCGGGTCCTCTCCGGCGGCCTCGACCGGACGGTGCGGATGTGGGACCTGTCCGACGGTCGCGAGATTGCCTCGTGGAGCCCCGAACCCGGGTCGGAAGATAAGCCCGATCCTGCCGTCACGACTTTCTGCTCGGTCCCCGGCGGCCCGCCGCAGGTCGCCTGCGGCGACTCGGCCGGCTACATCCGGATCCTTCGCCTGCTCGAGGCTTAGGCCGGGCGGCGCCGTACAGCAACGTCATCCCGGCCGGCCGGCCGAAGCCGCGGCCGCCGCGCAGTCCGTCGGCGGCCGGCGCCGACCCGCGGCACGCCGCGTGGAGCGTCACGGCTAACATGGACCCGTCGGAGCAGCCAGTGGGAGAGAGGCATGATCGACGAGTCCACCGCTGTTGGAGCGCGTGTCCTGGAGCGGCTTCGCCGGGAGCGGGTCGTCTGGATGACCACCGTGGATCGAGGCGCGCCGCAGCCGGCGCCGGTCTGGTTCCTGTACGAGCGCGGCGTGGAGGGCGAGCGGATCATCGTCTACAGCAAGACCAACGCTCGCCGCATCGCAAACATCATGGCGGACGCCAAGGTCGCGCTGAACTTCAACTGCACGCCGGGCGGTGGGGACGTCGCGGTGATTCGCGGGTCGGCGCGGATAGCGCTGGAGTTGCCGCAGGTGCCCGAGTTCGAGGCCTACCGGGCCCGCTACCGCGATTGGATCGAGGAGGACAAGGCCTGGGGCGGAACCTTCGAAGGCTTCGCCGCGCAGTACTCGGTGCCGATCGAGATCACGGAGCTTGCCGTCTGGGGCTGGTAGCAGAGTCCGCGCGCCGGCCAGACCGGGAGGCGCTGTCCCGCCAGACGGGAAGCCCGGCCGCGTAATCTCGCGTTCGTCTCACCGCGCAGCCCGATCTGGCGGCTTGAAACCTGCGGCAGCCTGACCGACCGACAATCTCCCGGCCGCCGATCCCGGGCGTCCCACCGGTACGGCCGAAACCTTGATCTGCGGCGGGGAGGATCATCCATGCATCTGCTGCAAAGGTTGCGTTTCGGATCGCGCCGTGGCGTCGCCAGTCTTCTCGTAGCGGCCGCGATCGCCATGCTGGTTGCCGGTTGTTCGGCCGGATCGCCCACGCCTGCGCCCGCAACGACAGATACGGTGGCCGGGGCCACGGCCACCGCGGCGGCGACCTCCCCAGCCACGCCGCCGGCTACCGACACGCAGCCGGCTACCGATACGCCGCTGGCCACTGGCACGGCGATGTCGACGCCGATGTCGACGCCAACGCCCGCCGCCACGGCCAAACCCAAGCCCGCACCAACAGCCACGCCCCTGCCGCCACTGGCCGTCGGCCTGTGCAAGGGCTCTCAGCTGACGATGGCGATCACTCTTTGGGAGGGCGGCTCGGGCGATTCCTACGCTCACGTCACGGCCACCAACAAGTCGTCCTCGAGCTGCAACATGCGGGGCACGTCCGAGGCCCAGATCGTGGACGGCCACGGGCACGTCATCGCCGACGCTGGGCACTCCGCGGCCAAGGTGTCTTCGGGCGACCCGATCTACACGCTCAGCCCCGGCGGGGCGATCAACACCATCGTCGACTGGGGTAACTGGTGCAAGTCGAGCCCGGCGCAGAAGATCGCCGTGGCGATGGTCCAGCCGTTCGGTCTTGGGCGGTTCGTCTCGAAGCCGCTCGGGGACGGGCCGATCCCGATGTGCTACTCGACGAGCATGGCCACTCAGTTGAGCTCGGAGGCATGGCTGCCGTAGACGGCGCCGCAGGCGCGGCGGGCACTCGCCTCTCGCGGCCCACGCGACTTTCCCGCTGGACGAGCGCCGCTCTCTCGGCCCTCCGGCCGGAGGATCTTGTCCTGGCGGGCTGGGTCGCGCTGGCCAATCCGGTGCTGGCTCAGGCGCAGGGCAGTGGAGATCCGTTCGCGTCCGGCCGGCCGATCGACGGCCTGATCCGACTGGCGGGCGTCGCAGGCGCCCTGATCTGCCTCGGAACTCGCACCGCGGGCCGGCCGGCCGGCGCCGACCAATCGATCCTGACCGGGGGCGCCGCCGGACCTGCCGTGGGCGGGCTGATGCTCGTTGGAGCGAGCGGGCTGGCGGCCCTGGGACTTGCGCCGGAGGCCGCGTTCGTCCGCTCTTCGGAGTCGTTCTCCTGCTGGTCCTGCTTCGAGACCACCTGCCGGCCCTTCCGACGGCGACGCGCAGGGTGCTCATCACGCCGTTCGTGCTGGCCGCGGGCGGCATCTTATGGAGCTTCGTCCGGGGCATCACCGGAAGCGCGAGCGGAGGCGCGGGCTCGCTCGGCGACATCGCCTCGCTGTTGGCCCAGGCGCCGGCCGTCGCGCCGGTGCTCGGCCTCCTGGTCCTTGGCGCGGCCGTCTATTACGCCATGCTCGTTTACGCCCCGCGCCAGATAGCGGAGCGTGAGGGCGGGCCGCTCGCCTGGGCCGCCCGGTATGCGCTCTTCCTGGCCAGCATCGGGCTTGGGTTCGGCTGGCTGGGGCTGCTGGGGTCGTAGGGCCGAACCTGCGGCGCTCGAACCCGCGGACGATCCCGGCGCCCGGCGCCCGGCGCCCAGCGCTGCTCTAGACTCTCGCCGCGACCCCCGAGTACTCCGGGGACGAGATCATGATCAGGGTTCATCAACACCCGCTCCTGTCGCGGCTCGGGACGATCGTGCTCCTCGCGCCGCTGGCGCTGCTGGCCCTTTCGGGTTGCAGCGGCGCCGCACCGACGTGCGCTCCGGGCGACGGCTCTTGTCTGAGGGTCCTCTTCATCGGGAACAGCTATACGTACGTGAACGACCTGCCAGGGACCCTCGCCAACCTTGCCCGGGCCGGCGGCCACACGATCCAGACCGACTCTCTCGTCGCGGGCGGAGCGACGCTCGCCGATCACCTCGCCGACCCGGCCACGACGCCGAAGCTCGACTCGCTCATGTGGAACTTCGTCGTGCTGCAGGAGCAGAGCGAGACGCCGGCCGTCGAGTCCTGGCGCGAGTCCACGATGTATCCGGCGGTCAGAACCCTGGTCGCCATGGTTCGGCAGAGAGACGAGACGCCGATCCTCTTCATGACCTGGGCCCACCGCGACGGACTGCCCGACAACGGCCTGCCCGACTACGAGTCCATGCAGCAGTCCATCGACCGCGGCTACGTGTCGATCGCGGCGGAGCTCCTGGCGCCGGTGGCGCCCGTCGGCGTCACGTGGTTCGTGGTGCGGCGACAGAACCCGGACATCGACCTGTGGCAGGACGACGGCAGCCACCCATCGACCGCCGGCACGTACCTGGCGGCGTGCGTCTTCTACGCAGCCCTGTTCCGCCAGTCTCCCGAGGGACTGGGCTTCACCGATGGGCTTTCCACCGACGCGGCCTCGGTCCTGCAGAAGGCCGCTGCCGGGACCGTCCTGCCGAACCCGGCCCAGTGGTGGTTGCCCCAGACCGGGTAGGAGCCGGCTCGGGTTACGACTGCGGCTCGAGCTGCCCGCCGCCGGCCAGGCTGTAAGTCTTGCCGCCGAGGCCGGAGTTCGCTGCCAGGCTCGCGTCGTACGTGACCGTGTGGCCGTTCCCGTGGACGTTCGCGATCGTAGTTCCAGAGATGCCGCTCGAGTCGGTCAGGCTCGTCAGCTTCGAATTGCCGGTGACGTTCCAGACGCTCGTCGCGTCCAGGGTCAGCGCCGCCGAGTCGATTTTGCCGGTGAGCGTGGTCCCGTCCTGCAGCGTCGCCGCGATCGAGCTGGCGCTGTCGCTCACCAGATCACCCGTCATGATTTCGCCTTCGGCCGTGAAGACGACCGTGCCGCCGTTCGAGCCGCTGGTGCCCCAGCTGCCCGCGGCAGCCTTGATCAGAACGCCGCTCGCGGCCGTGACCGTCACACCCTTGAGCGTTATCACGCCGGTGGAGTTGGTGACGTAGAAGAGAGGCCCGGTGGCAGCCGTGTTGCTGAGCGAGCCGCCGGTCATCGTGAAGGTGCCTTTCGTCCCGGCGGCGTCGCCGGACATGCTCTGGTAGATCATGACGCCCCACTTGTCGGCCACGCTGGAGGTCAGCGTCGCGTCGGTCAGGGTGATCGAGTTGCCGCCCTCGATGACGGCCGACTCCGAGCCGGTCGAAGTGTAGGTGCCGCCGGTGGCGGTGATCGCGCCGGTCGAGTAGATGGCGGGGGAGTTCTGCCCGGAGGTGGTCGCCGTGCCGCCGTTGACGGTGATGGTGCCGCCGCCACGGTCAGTGGCGATGGCGGCCGAGCTGGCGCCGGCCGTGGAGATGGTTACGTTGGTCAGGTTGACCGTGCCGCCGCCGCTGGCCATGGCGCCGTGGGCATACTGGCCGGTCGCCTTGATCGTGGCGCCGGAGACGATCACCGAGGCGCTCGATCCATAGGCGAAGACACCGTTGGCGCCGTCGCCGGTCGTGGTCACGGAGCCGCCCGTCATCGTGATCTTGCCGCCGGACTGGGCCAGCACGCCGGCGTCCAGGCCGTAGAAGCTGCTCTCATCGCTCGACTTGCTGGCTCCCGAGGTCGAGACCGTGGCGTCGGTCAGGGTCAGCGATCCCGTCCCGTTCACGAGGATCCCGGACTGGTCTGATTCGGTGGCGTTGTAGGTGGTGCCAGACTCGCTGTCCGTGCCCGTGCTGAGGGTGTAGGCGCCGGTCGGCGTGTACTGGGCCGTTGACGAGCCGCCGCCGGGCGCGTTGCCGCCGGGTGCAGCGCCGCCGGCCCCGTTGCCCGGAGCGCCGGAAGGGGCTGCTCCGCCAGGACCGCCGGGCGCGCCGGAAGGCGGGGCGCCTCCGGGACCGCCGGGTGCCGAGCCGGACGCAGCGGCAGAGGTCGAGGGCGTGGCCGCTGCGGTGGTCGCGCCCTGGCTCGAGGTGGAGCAGGCCGCCAGGACGATCGCGAGGGCGCCGGTCAGCAGGACCAGACGGGTGACCGCACGCGCTCGCGGTCGCGTCCTGGGCGGGGCTGTGACGTTGGGATAAGCGTGCTCGGTCATGTCAGGGCGGTCCTTTCGCGAGTTGTGTCAGTCTGCCCAGTTCGGGCGTCGCGAAGGGCTGGGGACGGGGCCCGGGATGTTTGGGCCTGCCCCGCGACGAGCTGATGGTTGCCGCTTCCCCCTTTCGAGAGGATTACGCTGCCCGGGCCCGGCGCGTGTCGCGCCTCCGGGCCATCGAACTGTGGCGCCGACCTCTCACCGGCGGTAGCATGCGCTCCTCGTCGATGAACCGACCGACCGGTCGGTCGGTTCGGACGCGCGACTCCACCAGCCAGGAGACAGCCGATGCGGCGCCAGCGCTCGCAACCTGCCGATCACGGTTGCGCCAGCCGCGAGACGATCCTCGACGGCGCCTTCGAGGCGTTCACGAAGGGCGGCTATCGAGACACGGCGATCGACGACATCGCGGCCGCGGCCGAGGTGTCGAAAGGCGGCATCTACCACCACTTCCCGACGAAGGAGGCGATCTTCCGCGAGCTGATGCGGACGACTGCCGACAAGCTGGTCGGGAAGGTCGAGACAGCCGTGGCGGCCGAGTCGGATCCGATCCGCAAGGCCGAAGTCGCGCTGTCGACGGTGCTCGAGGTGTTCGCCGGCCACCGGACGATGGCTCGCCTGTTCTTCGAGGCCGGCGCGGGTGGACGGGGCTTCCAGGCCGAGACGAACGCCCTGCACGACCGATTCGCCCGACTGATCCAGTCGTACCTGGACGATGCCATAGCGCAGGGAACGATTCCGCCGACCGATACGCGCGTCACCAGCGTCGTCTGGTTCGGAGCGCTGGACGAGGTCGTAGCGCGCTGGCTGCAGGCGGAGCGCCCGGTCCGGCTCGAAGACGCGTACCCGACACTGCGGGCGCTTCTGCTGCGGAGCGTCGGCGTGGCCGAGACTACGATCGCCGCCGGTCCGCAGGCGGTGCCCCTGGCCACGTTCCCGGAGCAGCCGAAGTGACGGTGCCGGCCGGAGCGACGGTGGGCGGATCGGGCGCCGGGCTGGTCGCGGCCAGCATCTTGATCGAGTCGTTCGATGCCGTCGCACTGTACGCCGCGGCGGTCGAAGTCGGCCTGGAGGCGACGCTGTGGGCTCGACCGAGCGAGAGCTTCTCTCTCGTCGGGGTCGGTCGAGCGTGGTCGATCGAACCGGCCGGACCGGAGCGGTTCCTCGAAGCGGACGCGGCCTGGCGGGAACTAGTGGACGGCGCCCGGATCTCCCGACCGGCCGACGTCCGCGGGCTCGGGCCGGTCCTGTTGGGCGGGATGGGATTCGTGGGTCGCGCGCCGGCGCCGGAGGCCGAGTGGTCGCCGTTCGGCGCGTGCTCGATGGTGGTGCCTTCGCTGGTGGCTCTCCGATCCGATACCGGGTCGTGGCTGACCACGTCGATCGCCGGCGACGGCGCGGCCGGCGGCCCGATTGCAGCCGAACTGGAGCGCACGTGGGCAAAGCTCGTCGCCCGCGCCGCCGAGCTTGCGCCGCCGGCCGCCGACCCGGCCCCGGCTCTGCCCGACGCCCCGCTCGCGATCGACGGGGAGTGGCCGACCGTCCGGCAGTGGCGCCACATCGTCGGCCTGGCCACGGGCGCCGTCGGTCGCGGCCGGATCGACAAGGTCGTGTTCGCCCGCCGGGTCGACCTGTCGTCGCCCGCCGCGCTCGACGTGCCGGGCGCCCTTCGCCGCCTCTCCGCCAGCGCGCCCGAGAGCACCGTCTTCGCCTTCCGGCGCGGGGAGGCGCAGTTCATCGGGGCCACGCCGGAGCGGCTCGTTCGCGCCGAGGGTCGGACCTATCGCACCGCCGCCGTCGCCGGCTCGATCCGGCGCGGTGCCGATGCAGCGGAGGATGCCGCCCTCGCCACCGAACTGCTGGCGTCGGAGAAGGAGCGCGAGGAGCACGCCGTAGTCGTCCGCGCGATCCGCCGCGGGCTCACGCCCATCTCCGAGCAGATCCAGATCGCCGCCGAGCCGAGCGTCCTGGTGCTTCGCCACGTCCAGCACCTCGTGACGGAGATCACGGGGACGCTGCGGGTCCAGGAAGGGCTGCTGTCTCTGGCCGGGCGGCTGCATCCCACGCCGGCCGTCGGCGGCGAGCCGCGCGACCTGGCTCTGGCGATGATCGACGAGCACGAAGGATTCGATCGGGGCTGGTACGCCGGCCCGGTCGGATGGCTGAGCGCCGACGGCGACGGCGAATTGATGGTGGCCCTCCGCTGCGGTCTGGTTCAGGATCGCTGCGTCACGCTCTACGCCGGGTGCGGCATCGTCGCCGACTCGGACCCCGACCGCGAATGGGAGGAATCGAGGATCAAGATGCGAGCGGTGGCTGCGGCCCTGGGCCGGGCCGGGGACGAGCCGTGAGCGCGACCGGCGGCCGGCCGAGCCAGCTCCGCGCGTTCGTTGAAGAGCTTGCCAGGGCCGGGGTTCGCGACGCCGTCGTCTGTCCCGGCTCTCGTTCCACGCCGCTGGCGCTGGCGCTTCGCGCCCACGATCGCATCCGAGTCCGGGTCCTGATCGACGAACGCTCCGCAGGATTCTTCGCTCTCGGCATTGCCCGCACGACGGGGCGTGCCGTCGTTCTGCTCGGGACTTCGGGCACCGCCGCGGCCAACTTCGCGCCGGCGGTCGTGGAGGCGTCGTTGAGCCGCGTGCCACTCGTGATCCTGACCGCGGATCGGCCGGCGGAGCTGCAGGATCGCGGCGCGCCGCAGACGATCGACCAGGACCATCTTTACGGCCGCCGCGCGAAGTGGTTCGCGGGGGTCGATCTGACCGACGGGGCGCCGGACACGATGGCCCACGTCCGATCGGTGGCAGGGCGGGCGGTCGCGACGGCGGTCGAAGGGCCGGCCGGGCCGGTTCACCTGAACTTGCCGCTGCGCGAGCCGCTCATCCCGACCGAGGACCTGGGCGCGATCGAGGGCCCGATCGGGGAGCGCGACCCCGCGGCCGGCGGCGCGGCGCCTTTCGCTGCCGCGGTCTCCGGACGACGAACGCTCGAGCCCGACCAGGTCGATACGATCGCCCGGCGCCTGGCCGCCGCGAATCACGGGCTGATCGTCGCCGGCCCGCTCGACGATCCGGCCACTCACGATCCGATCGCCCGCCTTGCCGCCGCGACCGGCTACCCGATCCTGGCCGACCCGCTCTCGGGCCTGCGCCGCGGCCCGCACGATCGCTCGCTCATCCTCTCCCACGCCGACCACATCGTCCGGCCGGGGCCTTGGATCGACGCCCATCGGCCCGAGCTCGTCGTTCGCTTCGGGGCGATGCCGACATCCAAGCCGATCACGGAGCTGATGCGCGGCGTCGCCCCGGACCTGTTCGTCGTCGACGGCGGCGGCGGCTGGCGCGAGGCGGCGCTGGTTCCGGCCACGTTCGTTCACGCGGATGCCGCGTCGGCGGCCACGGCGCTGGCCGATGCGCTTGAGAGCGCGCGGTTGGCGGGCTCGGACCCCGGGCCGTCGCGCCGCCCCTGGACCGAGGCCTGGCTCGCGGCCGAAAGGGCCGCCGGCCGGGCCCTCGACGCCTGGCTCGATGGGCTGCGCGAGCCGTTCGAGGGGTCGCCGTTCAAGGCGCTCGGCGACGTCCTCCCGGCCGGAGCTCTGCTGTGGGCCGGCAACTCGATGCCGGTGCGCGACATGGACGCCTGGCTTCCCGCGGGCGAGCGGGCCATTCGCGTGCTCGGGAACCGCGGGGCCAACGGCATCGACGGCGTGACCTCGACCGCGCTTGGCTCGGCCGCCGTGGCCGGCGGTCCGGTCGTGCTGGTTGTCGGCGACGTCTCGTTCCTGCACGATCTCGGTGCGCTGGTCACGGCCCGACTGCACGAGGTCGATCTCATGGTCGTCCTGGTCAACAACGACGGCGGCGGCATCTTCTCGCTGCTGCCCCAGGCTCGAACGGCGGCGCCCGGAGCCGGCCTGCCGGCCCACTACGAGGAGCTATTCGGGACGCCGCACGGAATCGCGCTCGGGCCGATCGTCGAGGCGTTTGGGTTCCGGCACCGCGCCGTGGAGAGTGGCGGCTACGCGGACCTGCGCGCCGCCATCGAGGCGGAGATGGGCCGGCCGGGGCTGCGGGTGCTCGAGCTGCGGACGGCTCGGGCGCGCAACGCCGAGCTGCACGGAGCCGCGGCCGCCGCAGCGGCATCGGCCCTGGCGACGCTCGCCGGCGAAACGGAGCGGACCCCATGACCCGCATCCACGTCGATGGTGCGAGCTACGAGCTGCGAACCGGCGGCGCCGGCCCGCCGCTGCTGTTGATTCACGGTTTCACCGGCCGTGGCTCCGATTGGGCGCCGTTCCTGCCGGCGCTGAGCCAGAAGACCACGACGATCACGGTCGATCTCCTCGGCCACGGCGACTCCGACGCGCCGCCCGAACCGGCCCGTCACGCCGTCGAACGCCAGGCTGCGGACCTGGCCGCCATCCTCCGCCGGCTCGGGGCCGCGCCGGCGGCCGTGGTCGGCTACTCGCTCGGCGCTCGGGTCGCGCTCCGGATGGCAGTCGCCTCGTCCGGGGTGGTCGCCAGGCTGATGCTCGAGAGCCCGTCGGCTGGAATCGCCGATACGGCCGAGCGCGCCGCCCGCCGCGATGCCGACGAACAGCTGGCGCGGCTCCTCGATCGCGGGCGGATCGAAGCCTTCGTGGACCGCTGGGAGGAGCAGCCGCTCTTCGCGGCCGAGCAGGCGCTCGGAGACGAGATCCGGGGCCGCCTCCACGCGGCGCGCCTGCACAACCGCCCCGCTGGCCTGGCCGCATCGCTGCGCGGGGCCGGTCAGGGCGCGATGGAGCCGCTCCACGGCCGTCTCTCGGGTGTGAAGGCGCCGACCGTCGTGCTCGCCGGGGTGCTCGACGAGGCCGGCTCGGAGCGGGCTCGGGGGATCGCGGCGGGTATTCCAGGGGCGCGTCTGACCATCCTGGAAGGCGTCGGCCACGCCCCGCATCGCGAGGCTCCAGACCGCGTGGCCGAGATCCTCCTCGAGTTCATCGCTCGCCCGGCCCCGCTCCACGCCACCGAAAGGGAACCGACATGACAGACGGCACCGAGATCACCTGGACGCCGGTCGTGGAGTACCGGGACATCCGCTACGAGCATTCCGGCACCGGCATCGCGCTCGTGACCATCAACCGTCCGGAAGTGCGCAACGCCTTCCGGCCGGAGACCGTGGCCGAGCTGATCGACGCCTTCCGACGCATTCGAGACGACGGTTCGATCGGGTGCGTCCTGCTGACCGGAGCCGGCGACAAGGCCTTCTGCTCGGGCGGAGACCTGCGCGTCAAGGGTCGCGGCGGCTACGTCGGCGAGGATGGGCTGGCGCGACTCAACGTCCTCGACCTGCAGCGCCAGATCCGATCGCTGCCGGTGCCGGTCATCGCCCTTGTGAACGGCTTCGCGATCGGCGGTGGACACGTCCTGCACATCGTCTGCGATCTTTCGATCGCGTCGGAGGATGCCATCTTCGGCCAGGTCGGGCCGCAGGTCGGCAGCTTCGACGCGGGCTTCGGGATCGGGCTTCTGGCCCGGCTCGTCGGCGACAAGAAGGCCAAGGAGATGTGGTTCCTGTGCCGCCGCTACGACGCACGCCAGGCGCTCGAGATGGGCCTCGTCAACGCCGTGGTGCCGCCGGAGCGGCTGCTCGCCGAGGGCGTCGCCTGGGCCGACGAGATTCTGGCCATGAGCCCGACGGCGATCCGATTCCTCAAGTCGGCGTTCCTGGTCGCCACCGACGGCCTGGCCGGTCTGCAGGAGTTCGCGGGCAACGCGACCGGCCTGTACTACACGACCGACGAAGCTCACGAGGGTTCGACGGCATTCCTCGAGAAGCGCAAGCCCGACTTCAGGCGCTTCCCCCGGCGACCGTGAGGCCGCGCGGATGAGCGCCGCTGCCCCCGGCGCCGCTGCCCCCGGCGCCGCTGCCCCCGGCGCCGCCGCGGCGATCGATCGGCCGCCTTCGAGCCTTCGGGTCTGGCTGCTGGCGGTTCGCCCGGCCACGCTGCCGGCTTCGATCGCGCCGGTGCTCGTCGGGCTGGGCGCCGCGATCGGCTCCGGCGTCGCGTTTCGACCGGGCGCCGCGGCGGCCTGTCTCGCCGTGGGACTGCTGCTCCAGATCGCGGCCAACCTGGCCAACGACCTGGCCGATTTCCGGCGCGGCGCCGACACGCCGGATCGGATGGGACCTGTCCGCGTGGCGGCTGCGGGGCTGCTGACCGAGGGCCGGCTCGAGGTCGGGATCGGGACCGTCATCGCCGCGTCGGCGGTCTTCGGCGTGTACCTGGCCGCGGTGGGCGGACCCGGCATGCTGGTCGTGGGCGCCCTCGCGGTGATCTCCGCCCTCGCCTACACCGGAGGCCCGTGGCCCTACGGCTACCGCGGCCTGGGCGAGGTCTTCGTTTTCGTCTTCTTCGGCCTCGTCGCGACCGGCGTGACGGCGTACCTGCAAGCCGGTCGAGTCGAATGGGTGTACGTGCTCGCCGCGGTGCCGATGGGGGCGCTCATCACGGGGGTCCTGATCGTGAACAACCTGCGCGACATCCCGACGGATCGGGCGGCGGGTAAGCGGACGCTGGCGGTCAGCTTCGGCGAGGGATTCGCGAAGGCCGAGTACTACGCGACGCTGGCCGTCGCGGCAGTCGTGCCGGTGGGCCTGCTCGCGGCGCGGCTTGCCGGCCCGGCGGTATTGCTGCCTTTGCTCTCGGGGCTCATGGTTCCGCCGCTGGTGCGAGAGGTGCGGGCGGTCGGGCCGGCGTCCGATCGGCGGCGGCTGAACCTCGTGCTGAAGGGCACGGCCCGGCTGTCGCTGGCCTACGGCGTGCTGTTCGCAATCGGGCTGGCTGGACCCCGATGAGCAGCACCGTCGTCGCGGCCGAGGCGATCCGGGTTCGGGTGCCGTTCTGGCGGCCCATCCGCACGGCGGCCGGAAACTGGACTCATCGCGAATCGTGGATCCTGCGGCTGTGGGACGCCGACGGCGCGGTCGGACTTGGCGAGGCGGCTCTGGACTTCGACGCGCGGAAGGCCGCGTCGGCCGAGCTGGCCCGGCTGGTCCGCGATGTTGTCGAACGTCTGCAGTCAGTCGGTCGGTTGCCGGGTGGCAAGGAATTGGGAGCGGCCGGCGTACCGGCTCGCGCGCTGCTATGCGCGGTCGTTTCGGCCTACCACGATTTTGGCCGCGCATTCCGGAAAAGCGTTCCTGGCGGCTCGGTGGGCGTCAACGCCACGATCGGATACCTGGAAATGCCGCAGCTGGAAGCCGCGGCACGGGACGCCGTCGCCGCCGGCTTCGGCACGATCAAGATGAAGGTCGGCCCGGAACGCGACACCGCCGAGCTGGTCGAGCGCGTGGCCGCGGTCCGGGCGGCCGCCGGCTCAGGCGCACGGCTTCGGCTCGACGCGAACGGGGCCTGGGACGTCGCCACCGCTCGCGAGCGGATCGCGGCCGTCGCGCAATTCGACATCGAATACGTCGAGCAGCCGGTGGCCCCTGGCGACCCGCGCCATCTGGCGGCCGTCAGCGATGGGTCAGCGGTGCCGATCGCCGCGGACGAATCGGTGTGCTGCGTGAAAGCCGCCCGCGAACTGCTGGACGCTGAGGCGGCCGACGTCCTTGTCGTCAAGCTGGCGCGAGTCGGCGGACAGCAGAAGGCCATGTTGATCGCTGCGCCGGCCGCTGCGAAGGGCGTGCCCGTGGTCATCTCCACGCTCTTCGAGACGGGAGTAGGCATCTCGGCCGCGCTTGGGGCGGCAGTGGCGGTGGGGGTCCCAGACCGCGTGCCGCCCAATCTCGCGGGACTGGCCCACGGCCTCGCGACGGCGGACCTGCTCGAGTCCGATCTCCTCGGGAGCCCGCTGCGGGTCATGGGCGGTCGCATGGTCGTGCCGGCGGAGATTGCGCTCGACGAGGACGCGGTCGAGCGGTACGCGGTCGAGAAGATCGGCATGCGGCCGTGATCGCCACTCCGTCCTTCGTCGACGCGGCCCGCCTCCACGCCCGCCTTCGACCCGACGACACCGCGGTTCTCGACGGCGAGCTGCGCTGGTCGTGGGCCGAGCTGGACCGTCGGGCCGACGCCGTTGCCGCGGGGTTGGCTGCCGCCGGCATCGTGCCGGGCGACCGCGTCGGGGTGGTGGCCATCTCATCGGCCGGCGTCGTCGCCGCTCTCCATGGAATCGTCCGGGCCGGCATCGTCTCAGTGCCGATCGGGCCACGTCTGACACGGCCGGAGATCGCCGCCATCGAGACCGCTGCCGGCCTGCGGGCGATCGTCGGGGCTGATGGCGGCATAACCTCGATCGGAGGGCCGCGCCCGCCCGCCGGCACTCCCGCGGTCATCGTCCCCACCTCTGGAACGACCGGCCGGCCGAAGCTGGTCAGGCTCGGAGTGGCCCAGCTCGATGCCAGCGCCGCCGCGTGGTCCGCCGTTCTGCCGCCCGCGACCGGGTGGCTGCTGTCGCTGAACCTCGCCCACGTCTCAGGCATCGGGATACTGGTGCGGGCGGCGAGGGCCGGTGTGCCGGTCGTCGTGCCCGTCACGACGGACCGCGAGCCCATCGGGCCCAGCCTCCGAGCCGCCCGATCCGCCGGCGTCCGCGTCAGCCATGTTTCGCTCGTCGTGCCGCAGCTCGTCCGACTTCTCGATGCCGGCGCAGGCGTGGCCCCGGCGGACCTTCGCGCCATTCTCCTGGGCGGCGGCCCGATCCCCGAGTGGCTGGTGTCCCGCGCCGTGGCCCACGGCTGGCCCGTCATCCCCAGCTTCGGCATGACCGAGACGGCCTCGGGCGTGGTTGCCATGCCGCTCGGCGCCGCGAGTCACCGTCCCTGGTCGGCCGGACGGCCGCTGCCCGGCGTCGAGCTCCGCATCGAGGCCGGCGCCGGCGCACCCGATGCGGACGGCGAAATCCTCGTCCGCGGCCCGATGGTCTTCGCCGGTTACGAGAACGATCCCGAAATGTCCGCGGCGGCCCTCGACGCGGCGGGCTGGCTGCACACCGGCGATCTCGGGCGGCTCGATTCGGAAGGCTGGCTTCGGGTCGTGGGCCGCCTGGACGAGATCATCATCTCGGGCGGCGAGAACGTCGCTCCCGCCGAGATCGAGGCGGTGGTCGTGAGCCATCCGGCCGTCGCCGACGCCGGCGTGGTCGGTGTAGCCGACGAGAGATGGGGAGCCGTTCCGGTCGCGGTCGTCGCCTTCCGTCCGGGCGCTCGGGAAGACCCGCAAGCCCTTCGGACATTCGTCCGCGAGCGTCTGGCTTCGTTCAAGGTGCCCGCCCGTATCGTCGAAGCTGCCGCCATCCCCCGGTCGCCCACCGGCAAGCTGCTCCGGCGCTCGCTGCCCGCGCTGGTCGGCCGCCGCGCTGACGCTGCCGCCGGCCGAGGGCCTTCCCTCGTCGGGGCGGCTGCCGGGACGACAGCCGGAACGACGAGGATCGAAGCCGACGACGGCCAGCCGCTCGCCTTCCGCGATCTGCCCGGGCCGCCGGACGGGCCGGCCGTCGTCCTTCTCCATGCGACCCTTTCGACCTCTCGGCAGCTGCTTCGGCTCGCCGGTCTGTTGAGGCCCGACGCTCGTGTGCTGCTGCCGGATAGGCGGGGGAGCGGCGCCAGCGCGATGGCGAGCCCGGCGCCGGTGTCGATCGCCCGCCACGTCGCCGACCTGCTGGCCGTTCTCGACGCCGCCGCCGTCTCGCGCCCCGTCATCTTCGGCCACAGCTTCGGCGCGCTTCTGGCTCTCGAATTCGCGGCTCGCCATCGCGAACGGGCGGCCGCGGTGGTGGCATACGAGCCGCCCTACCTGGCGGTCGCATCCCCGGCGCTGCTGGCGCGGCTCGGCCGGCTGGCCGGCGCCGTGGCCACGGTGCACGCCACGAGTGGCCCGGCAGTCGCGGCTCAGCTGTTCGTCCGCGCAGTTGCCGGCGACGAAGCGTGGGAGAGCATGACGTCCGCCCAGCGCTCCTCGGTCGAGGCCGAGGGTTCGGGCGCCCTCGCCGACACGTCGATGGAGGACCTCGATCTGGCCGGGCTGCCGGGCATCGCCTGCCCCGTCGTCCTCGCAACCGGCGGGGCCTCGGACGGTTTCTATGCCCCGATCGCGGATGCGCTCGCCGCCGCGATCCCCGGGTCGCGCCGCGTCGTCATGCCGGGCCTGCGCCACGTCGCGCCGGTCACGGTCCCGGCGCCGTTTGCGGAGCTGATCCAGGCGTCGAGCTCGCGAGCCTCCCATACTTGAGCCTCATGGGACGACCATCCTGAACGACAGCCTGGAGCGACCTCCGGCGAGCGGCACGGGCCGCGATCCGGACACGATCTCCGTCGAGACCGGCGGCCGGTCGGCGGGATCGACGCCCTGGACCCTGCGCGCCATCTACACGGCGATCGGCCTATCGACGGCCTCGATCGCGCCGTTCGTCCCGGTCATCCTCAAGGCTCGCGGCCTCGACCCGGCCGCGATCGGGCTCGCGGCGGCTCTCGGAGCGCTCGCGTCGACGGTGGTCGTGCCGGCCTGGGGCCACCTGGCCAATTCGCTCGTGGGCCGGGCGGGGGCATTCCGGATCGGCTTGATCGCCGCGGCCTGCATCGCCGCCGGCCTCCTGCTCGACCTCCCGCTCGTCGCGGTCGTCGTCATGTTCGCCAGCTTCACCGTGTTCGCGAGCCTGTACATCGGCCTCGCCGACGCCCTTGCGGTCGTGGACCTGCCTGCGCCGGAACGGCAGTACGGGGCCCTGCGCGCCCATGCGAGCCTGTCGTTCACCGTCGGCGTCATCGCCGTCGGGTTCCTCTACAGCTGGGCCGGATACGGCGCGGCGCCCGCGGTCTTCCTGATCTCGGCGGGCGCGCTGCTGCTGCTCGTGGGCCGGATCCCCAGTCGATCGACTGATTCGAAGGCCCGGCCGAGCGCCGGCGCTCTCGCCGGCGGACGCGGGCCGCGCTTTGGGTCGGTGGGTCGGGCATTCGCCGTTCAGCCCAGGCTGTGGGTCCTGATGGCTGTCTTCGCCCTGACCTTCACGGGAGTCCAGGGCGCGCTGACGTTCGTCGGCGTCCGTATCGTCGATCTCGGCGGCCAGCCGTCGGACGTGGCTCTCTCGTTCGGCCTGGCCTCGGCGGCGGAGATCCCGGGCCTGGTTGCCGCCGGCTGGCTGGGCCGCCGGATAGGGCTCCGCTGGCTCTTCGTCGCCTCCCTCCTTCTGTACGGCCTGTGTATCGCTTCGTGGGGGATCCTGCCGTACGTGGTCGCGATCAACGCAACCCGCGTCGTCACCGGACTGTGTAACGGCTCGCTGATGGCGGCCCGGGTGTTGATGGTGCCGCGGCTGCTGCCGCAGTCGTTGCAGGCCACGGGGCAGGTGCTGTTCCAATCCGCGACGCTGGGCTTCGGAGCGGTGACGGGCAGCGTCGTCGGCGGCGTGGTATACGGCTCGTTCGGACCGACCGTATTCTTCGCGGCCGCGGGCGGTGTGGCGATCGCAGGCGCGGCCTGGGCCTGGTTCGTCCTGGCAGGTCCGGTCGGCGCACGACTGACCGGCCGTGCAGTCGATCCGTTCGAGCCGGCGGAGCCTCCGGCGGCTTGATCCGGCCACGCGGTACGCCGGTTGAGCCGGCGGGTCCTTGGACGCGGCCGCGACGCTGGCTCGGGAACTCCAGGTCCGGGCCAGATTGAGATCCCGAAATCTCTATTGGCCTCGTGGGCAAGCATCCCATTCGGGACCGGCGGCGAGCCCTGAGGCTACAGTCGTCGCGCTCTCGGAGTAGTTGATCGGCACCCAGAAGACGGCCTCTATCACGACGAAGTTGTTGCCCGTGCCGGAGAAGAGATGAGTCGTCTGGTACGACCTGCCCAGGCTGTCCAGGCCACACACTTCTAGCAAACGGCCACCCTGCGAACGATCACCGTCCGGCACGTCACGCGACCCCACAACGAGCGGCGGCGTTGTGGGGGCGCTGGCTTTCGCACTGAAGTCCTCCAGGTTCTGTTCGCAGTTGAGGCTCCCGTGTGCGCAAAGCATGGCGAAGTCGCCAGCCTTCGCCCAATTGAAGAGAAGTGTCAGCTCGTCCCTTGCCTGCTGGTCAGTCGGGTGCGGCAGGAAACTTGGCGTCGCGGCCCCCGATGTGCAGCCTGCGACCACGGCGGTGACGGCCACGGCAAGCAGGAGTCTCCGAGCGACAAGCCTCACGACACGCTCCAGTTGATGTACCAGAGCGGACTCGCGGTCGCGGCCGTGTAGGACCAGAGCTGCTCTCTAAGGCCGCGGGTTCCGTTCATCCCTTGGGAACAGAGGATCTGGCAGTAGTCCCATGATTCATAGATGTTGACGGTTGAAGGAACGATCTCAACGTCGAGTTGTTCACAGGCTTGGAATGACGTGGAAATCGAGGCGCCTGGTCCACCTGACCCCCCTGTGCTGATGCCCAGCCCGAGCGGGATCGTGCGGCAACCGCCAGAAGTACTTGTGTCCGGAGCCGCGTCGACGAAGTGCTGAGCCGGACTTCGAGTTGCCTGCGTCTGCAGCGATGCGTCCTCAAGACCCGATCCCAAGGTGTTCCCACGGACGTTCCCGTATGTTTCGACCAGCCAATCGACTCTCGATGACGACACCACCATTTTCCATATCTTGTAGCAAGTGTCCATGGAACCCCATCCGCTGCTGGCATACATCGTGCTGAAGCAGGAACTTGTCAGGAACTGCCACGTGCCGGAAGGGCTCGTGATGAGGGGTTGTCCCTGGGCAGCCGATCCGTCCGGGCTCATCGCCGCCGTCTGGGCTTGACGACTGACCGAGTTCGGAGAGAACCCGGTGGCGAAGTTGTCGGCGGCGGCAGTAGCCGAGACCACACCGGTGACATCGTCAATCGTGAACGGTGTCGTCTTCGACCCCACGACAACCATGTCGCCCTGCTCAATTGCGACCAGTGCGTCCGATTTCGTGTCGAACCCGAGTGCGGAGTACTGGCCGACGGCCTCGTTCCTGAGCTTCTGGCCCTGAGCGGTCCCCGTAATGTCGACGCGAGAATGTGCCAAGACAGTTGGCGTCGCGGCCGCTGCCGACGCTGTCGGGAGTATGGTGAGGGCGAAGGCCAGCGCGACTCCTTGCCAGATATGCTTGCTCTTCACGAGATCCTCCTTCGAGTTGCCTTGCGGGCAGGAGCTACCTGCTCACGGCAGCGGCGATCGATCGACTGTCCCGCTCCAAGGCTCGGTGGGCGAGACGCGAGTCACCTGGGCGACCCGACGTTCCCACATCGCCGCGCCGCCAATCTGAGGGCGGCCACGCGTCCTGACGCTGGCCAGGGGACGTAGCCTCCCCGAGCGCCGTTCCTAGAGTCGAGTCCCATCGACGCGAGCGATGACCGCTACCGGGCAGCCAGACGCTGGGGCCAGATCATCATCGGGTCGGCTTATTTCCCGCTTGTCTGTCACTTATCGGGCGACGTGGAGCGTAATCCGGCTCAGTCGTAGACTTAGGCCGACCATGAGCCTCACGAGACTCCAGGGCATCGATCCCGGCCGAATCGGCGTGTTCGCTGGCCCGCTCAACGGCCAGCCCGCGGCCGTGCAGCGCGAGTTCGCGCGCGAGATGGAGCGGCTCGGCTACGGAACCCTCTGGTATGGCGAAGCGCTCGCCAGAGAGGCATTCGCCCAGGGCGCGATCTACCTTGCATCGACGGAGCGGCTGATCGTCGCCAGCGGCATCGCCAACATCTGGGCCCGCGACGCGGCGGCCATGGCGAACGGCGGCCGGACCCTCGCCGAAGCGTGGCCGGGGCAATTCATCCTGGGCATCGGCGTCAGCCACGCCCCGATGGTCAGGATGCGCGGCCACGACTACGAGCGGCCCTACTCCGCCATGCGCGACTACCTCGACGCGATCGGCGCGGCGCCCTGGCGCGGCCCGCAGGTCGACGTGCCGCCGATCGTGCTGGCCGCGCTGGGGCCGAAGATGGTCGGTCTCGCCGGCGAGCGCACGGCCGGGGCTTACCCCTACTTCTCGACGGCCGACCACATCCGCGAGGTCAGGAGCATCCTTGGTCCCGAGCCGTTCCTGGCCGCAGATCTGCCCGTCGTACTCGCCGGCGACCTGGCCGCGGCGCGGGCCATCGGCAATCGCCATCTCGGCTTCTACCTGGGGTCGGCGAACTACCGCAACAACCTGCTCCGCATCGGCTGGTCGGAGGCCGATCTCGCCGCGCCGGGCTCGGACGTGCTGTTCGAGGCGATCGTGGCCTGGGGCGACCTCGATCGAATCGGCGAGGGTGTGCGCGAGCGGTTCGAGGCGGGCGCCGACCAGGTCGTCCTCAACCTGGTGGCGGCCGATCCGTCCGGGCCGCCCTTGACGGAGCTGCGGACGCTGGCTCCGCTGACGCGCGGCTCGTAGCCCGAAGTCCGACCCTCGGGCCCGCCTGGCCCTATCTGGCGTGCGCCGCCAGGAAGTCCCAGCTCACCCGCGTCGCGTCGAACGTTCGGGTCGTCCGGCCGAAGAGCAGGGCGGGGAGAGTGACGCGGCTGCCCGGCCAGGTATGGCCGCCGCCTTCGATCCGGTAGAACGCGACGTCGGAGAGCGGGGTCGGGCCATGCCAGGTCCGGATCGCGGTGTCGGGCGGGAGCGCGCCGACGACCGGACCCTCGAGCGCGCCGTTGGCGGCGGTCCAGAACCGGGCCCACTCATCCACCCCGACGCTGGGGCCGGCGGCGTGTCGAATCATCAAGCGTCCCCGCAGACTGTGGCGGACGCCGCCGTCGTACGGCGCCACGCCATCCGCAGTGCCGTGGATGTTGAGGATCGGCACCGGACATGCCGGCCGTCGGGTCGCGGCGACGTCGACGGCAGCGGTGCCAGCCACCTGCGCGACGGCTCCTATCCGGTCGGCCAGTTCGCAGGCGAGCCGGCCCGCCATTGCGGCGCCGTTCGACATGCCGGCGACGTAGATCCGCCGTGGGTCGGCAGGCAGCCGGGCGATGGCGTCGTCGATGACCGCCGTCAGGTATCCGACGTCATCCGGCCTTCGTCCTTCGGGCGCAGCATCCCGACCGTCGGTCCAGATCTCGCCGATGGCGCTCGGCAGTGCGAGCGCGAAGCCCAGCTCTTCGGCAAGAGCGCCGAAGCCAGTCATCCGGTCGAATGCTTCCGGACTTATGCCGCGACCGTGCAGCTCGAGCACCAGCGGCAGGCGGCCACCGGGCGCGGCCGCGGCCGGCGGCACCTGGAGCAGGTATGGGCGGTCGATCCCGTCGTGAGTCAGCGGGACCATCCGGCGGCTGGCGAGTCGAGTCGGATCCATGGTCCTCCGTAGCCGGGCGAGCCGACGATCTCGTGGCCGATCTTCGGCCGGAAGGCTGCCGCGGGGACATTGTCGCGCCTCCGGAGCCGAGACGACTGCGACGACCGCGCGACAACGGCGGCATCCCGGACATCGGGCGGGTTAGTCCCGAGCTCGGGCCGAGTCCTGGGCCCGCGACGGCCCGGGCCCGATTGCGCGGCCCGCGGCATGTTGGGCGGGGCCGCCATGGCCGCGACACGCGAACATCGCGTTTGAGATGCCGGTCTCGTTTGGGCGCGCGGTCTCGGTTAGACTCTTGTCTTCGGACCGTCGCAACTTCGAGGATGCCCAATGACTCGTCGCTCTATGAGGATTCTGTCACTGCCCTTGCTCGCGGCCCTGATCGCCGCCTGCTCCGCTTCCGCCACGCCGACTCCGGTCCCGACGCCCCCGCCGACACCCACGCTGGCCCCGACTCAGGCCCCGACGGCGGCGCCCACGCCGGTTGTCACGATCGCCCCGACGCCCACGGTGAACCCGTGCGACAAGTCGATGCTGACCACGCTGGCCAGCGGCAAGCTCACAATCGGCACCGACAACCCGGCCTACCCGCCCTACTTCGAGCCGCCCGCCAGCGGAAATCCGACTGCTCCCTGGCAGCTCGGTGACCCGACCGACGGCCAGGGCTTCGAGAGTGCCGTCGCCTACGCGGTAGCCGGCCGCCTCGGCTTCGCGAACGCCGACGTCGTCTGGACCTACGTCCCGTTCGACGACTCCTACAAGCCCGGCGCCAAGCCCTTCGACTTCTACCTGGCCCAGGTCTCGTACACGCCCGACCGCGCCCAGCAGGTCGACATGTCCGACGGCTACTACTTCGTTGCGCAGTCGGTCGTCGCGCTGGCCTCCAACCCGATCGCGAAGGCCACCACGATCGCCGATCTGAAGAACTACAAGTTCGGCGCGCAGCAGGGCACGACGGCGTACGACACGATCCAGAACGTGATCGCGCCGTCGACCACGACCTCCGTCTACGACAGCAACGACGCGGCCATCCAGGCTCTCAAGGCCAAGCAGATCGACGGCCTGGTGGTCGACCTTCCCACCGCCTTCTACATCACCTCGGCCCAGCTCGACAACAGCGTCATCGTCGGCCAGTTCCCGGTCGCGCAGGGCGCCAACGCCGAGCATTTCAGCCTGGTGCTGACCAAGGGCAGCTCCCTGACGACGTGCGTCAACAGCGCCATCGCCTCGCTCAAGGCCGACGGCACGCTCGCCGCGATCACCACGGAGTGGCTCTCCGAGAAGGCCAGCGCGCCGGTCTTCGGTCAGTAGCCGCCACTCGCGGCCTGTCCGCGTGAGCGGTTTCTTCGGCGGACCGGGCGGCCCGCTCGACACGGGGTTGCTACCGCAGTCCCGACCGACCGGGCCGCCTCGTGCCCGTCATCGTGTCGACCGGGCCGCCGTCAAGTCGACTTCGGTCGCGCTCGTCAGCAGTGTCATCTTCTTCGGCCTGCTGGCGATCGTCGTCGTCAACGCGCCCAACTGGCCGGCGGTTCAGAACTACTTCTTCAACTCGAAGGTCTTCAACTACTCGCTCCCCGAAGTCGTCAACGCCTTCGGCGTCAACGTCAGGCTTTTCATGATCGCCGAGGTCCTGATCCTCGCCCTGGCGCTGCTGCTGGCGGTTCTGCGCAGCCTGCCCGGGCCCGTGTTCTTCCCGCTGAGACTTCTGGCCACGATCTACGCCGATGTCTTTCGGGCGATCCCCGGACTTCTGATCATCGTCCTGCTCGGCTTCGGCATACCCGGCCTGGGCATCGCCGGCGTGCCGACCGACCCGTTTCTATACGCTGTCATCGCGCTGACGCTCGTGTACTCGGCGTACGTCTCCGAGGTCTACCGGGCCGGCATCGAATCGATCCACCCGAGCCAGGAGGCGGCGGCGCGCTCGCTCGGGCTGAGCCGCATCCAGGCTCTCCGGTACGTGATCCTGCCGCAGGCGGTCCGGCGGGTGATCCCGCCGCTACTCAACGACTTCATCGGCCTTCAGAAGGACACGATCCTGGTCTCGTATATCGGCGTCGTCGAGGCCTTCCGAGAGTCCACCATCATCGAGGAGGCGAAGTTCAACTCCACGTCGCTGGTGGCGCTGGCGCTGATCTTCCTCGTCATCACCATCCCGCTGGCACGGTTCACAGACTGGCTCGTGGCTCGCGATCGGCGGCGCTTCCTGGCTACCGCCCGATGAGCGGGTTTGCGGCAGCCGACGCGGCGGCCGACCCGGCGGGCGCAGTGGGCGTGGCGGCGCGCCCGGAATCGTCCGCGGGAGCCCGGCCTGCCCTCGAGATCGCCGGGCTGTGGAAGTCGTTCGGCAGCCTGCAGGTCCTGCGCGGCATCGACCTGACCGTGGCCGAGCACGAAGTCGTCTGCCTCATCGGCTCGTCGGGCTGCGGCAAGTCGACGCTGCTGCGGTGCGTCAACCTGCTGGAGCCGATCGACGGCGGTCGCATCGTCGTCGAGGGCGAGGAGATCACGGCGCCGGGCGTGGACGTCAACCGGATGCGCCGCCGCATCGGGATCGTGTTCCAGTCGTTCAACCTGTTCCCGCACATGTCGGTCCTGCGCAACGTGACGCTCGCGCCGCAGAAAGCTGCCGGAAAGTCGAAAGCGCAGGCCGAGGCCGACGCGACCGAGCTGCTCGAGCGTTTCGGCCTCGCCGACAAGCGCAACGAGTATCCGGACCGGCTCTCGGGCGGCCAGCAGCAGCGCGTGGCGATCGTCCGCGCCCTGGCCATGGCGCCCGACCTGCTGCTCCTCGACGAGATCACGAGCGCCCTCGACCCGGAGCTGGTGGCGGAGGTCCTCAACGTCATCCGCGAGCTGGCTCGAGGCGGTATGACGATGGTCATCGCCACTCACGAGATGGGGTTCGCGCGCGATGTCGCGGGCCGGGTCTGCTTCCTCGACGGGGGAGTGATCCTCGAGCAGGGGGTGCCAGCCGACATGTTCAGCCACCCGCGCGAGGCCAGGACGCGGCAGTTCCTGGAGCGGATCATCGCCGCCGGCAGGCTGTAGCGGGGGGAGACGCGGCCGCCCGGG
Source organism: uncultured Chloroflexia bacterium (assembly GCA_963768655.1). Taxonomy (GTDB): domain Bacteria; phylum Chloroflexota; class Limnocylindria; order Limnocylindrales; family CSP1-4; genus Fen-1039. Next base: position 466,775 of record CAVYIM010000003.1, read on the forward strand.
CCCCGGTCGGCCCGACCTGCAGGGCCGGGGTCTGTCGTGGCGTTCGTCCGGCCCGCGCCGTCCGGGCCGCGCATGTCGCGACCACGGCCCGCGGCGCGCCGTCCGGCCCGCGCCTGTCCGTCCAGACTCGACTCGTTCAGGGCAGCGGGCGCCAGGCTTTGTTCAGCAGGATCGCCAGCGCCGCAGTGAACGCGCCTGCCCCGACGAACACGAAGCTGACCTCCGTCACCTCGTGCTTGGTGATCAGGTTCGTCGGCAGTTTCTCGAAGACGCTGTCGAGCTGGCTCGCCGACTCGGCGGGGTAGTACGCGCCGCCGGTCATGGCCGCGATCTGCTTCAGCGTCGCCTCGTCGATTCCTCGGGAGTTGGTGAAGGCGCCCCCGCCGCCACCGCCACCATAACCGCCGCCGTACGCTCCACCCCCGCCGCCGCCTCCAAACCCGCCGCCGGCTGCTCCGCCCGGTTCCCGGCCGACGAACTGGGGCGCGCAGGTCGGGCTCATGGCTCCGCCGTTCGCCGTCCCGAAACCGATCGTGTAGACCCTCACGCCCCGGTCGGCCGCCTGCTGGGCGGCGGCGATCGGATCGGTGCCGGTGTTGTTCTCGCCGTCGGTCAGCAGGACGACGATGTCGGGCGCGTAGTCGCCCTTGGGAACGGGCGCCGGCGCGACGCCGGTCGACGAATCGGTCTGGCTCTTGGCGACGCCCGGGTCGATCTCCGAGATGGCGTCGATGGAGGCCAGGATGCCGTCGCCGATGGCGGTCCTTCGTCCGGTTGCGAGGCCGTCGAGGGCTTGGGTCAGTGCCGCCCTGTCGCTGGTCGGCGCCTGGACGACTTCCGCGAAGCTGCTGAACGCGACAATTCCGAATCGAGTCGTCGATGACTGGCTGTTGATGAACGAGGCGGCAGCAGTTTCGGCGGCCTGCAGACGGCTGGGCGGGATGTCGGTCGAGCACATGCTGCCCGAGACGTCGATCGTGAGAATGATGGTCGTCTGGTTCGTGGGCACGGCGACGACCGCTACGGGTCGCGCCATGGCGAAGACCAGGGCGGCGAGAGCGGCGACGAACAGCGCGAACGGCAGATGGCGGCGCAGCCTCGACGACCCCGGCCCCGCTTCGCGGACCAGGGCGAGGCTGGAGTAGCGGACGCCCGAGCGGCGCCGCCGGCGCAGGCTCCAGACGTAGACCACGACAGGCACAGGCAGGAGCAGGAGCAGGAACAGCAAGCTCGACCACTCGAAGTCCATCTAGAGCCGTCCTTCCCGGCACCCGGAGTGCTCAGGCCCTGTCATGGCAGTCGACCGAGCCATATGAGTGATGTCAGGCCGCCCGCGACCAGCAGCAGCAGCCCCACGCCGGCGACGAGCGAGGTTATCTCCGTCTCCTGCGGTTGGATGACCAGCTGTGTGTCGAGGTTGTCGTAGATCGAGAGGAGCTGCGCCGCGTCGGTCGCACCGTAGTAGGTGCCGCCGGTCAGCTGGGAGATCTGCTGGAGCGTCGCCGCGTCGAGCTGGGTGAAGACCTGGAAGCCGTCCAGGTTCAGCGTCGCACCCGCCGCACTGCCGACGCCGACCGTGTAGATCCGCACGCCCATGTTGGCGGCCGTCTGGGCGGCAGCGAGCGGGTCGGGGTTCTCGTTGTTCTCGCCGTCGCTGAGCAGGATGATGACAGCCGGGGCGTGGGTTCCGGCCGGCACCGGCGTAGGCGTAGGCGTGGGGGTCGGGGCGGGGCTCTGGTTGCTGTAGTAGTCGTTGGCGAAGGGCCCGGCCTCCGCGACGGCGATGGCGTTGAGAGAGGCGGTGATGCCCTGGGCCACGGACGTACCGCGTTCCGGAGTCAGCCGGTCGATCGCCGATAGCACCGTGGCCTGATCGTCGGTCGGCGTCTGGACGGAGACGCCCGAGTCGCTGAACGCAACGACGCCGATGGTGATGCCGTCCGGCTGTCGCTCCACGAAGTCCTTCGCCGCCGTCTTGGCCACGGCCATTCGCGTCGGCGCCATGTCGGTCGCGCCCATGCTGGCGGAAACGTCGAAGGCGAGGATGACCGTTCCTTCCTCCCGGGGCAGGTCGATGACGGCCTGCGGTCGCGCCATTGCGACCGTCATCAGGACCATCCCGGCCAGAATCAGCACCGAAGGAGCCCGGCTGCGCACGCCCGAAGGCCGGCGCGTGGTGCCCTCCCCGAGCCCCATCCCGCCGCGAGTCGCCAGGACGCGATGGCGGCGCCTGTCGAGCGCCCAGTACAGCAGCGCTCCGATGGGGACGAGTGCCACCGTGAGCAGCATCGGCGGCCAGATGAACGACATCGCCTACCTCCGTCGCCGGCGGCGAAGCGCCGCCATGCGCACGATGGCGCGGACGAGGTCCTCGTCCGTGGACAGTGAGAAGGCTTCGACGCCGGCCCGGCCGAAGGCGGCGTTCACGTCGACCTCCCGCCGCTGAGCCGCGTCGTGGAAGCGCCGCCGGAATGCGGCGTCGTGAGTGTCGACATACAGCTGCTCGCCGGTTTCGGCGTCTTCCATGATCAGCGGGCCGACGTCGGGCAGCTCGATCTCGCGCTGGTCGAACAGCCGGACGGCGACCACCTCATGCCGTCGATTGAGCAAGCTCAGGGGGCGCTCCCACCCGGGTGCGCTGATGAAGTCGGAGACGATGAAGACCAGCGAGCGGCGCTTGATCGTTCGCTGGCCGGCGTCGAGCAAAGGCGACAGATCGGTGAACGGGGCGCTGGAGAGGCGCGGCTGCGAAAGCAGATCACCGATCAGGCGGAGAACCTGGTCGCGCCCGCCTCGCGCCGGGACGATTCGCTCGACGGTGCTGCCGTAGAACATTGCTCCGACGCGGTTGCCGCGCCGGGTCAGCAACCGTGCGAGCGTCGTCACGAAGTCGATCAGGACCGTCCGCTTGACGCGCTCCGAGTCCACCGTGCCGAAGTCGACCGAGGGGCTGAGGTCCAGCAGGAACCAGGCCGTGATCTCGCGGTCCTCGACGTACTCGCGGACGTACGGGGCGTCCATCCGCGCCGTGACGTTCCAGTCGATCGACCGCACGTCGTCCCCGGGCTGGTACTCACGCAGATCCACGAGGTCGATGCCGTTGCCGCGGAACAGGCTGCGGTAGTCGCCCTGGAGAACGCCGTCGAGCCGGCGGATGACCTGCCAGTCGAGGCGCTGGAGGATCTTCTCCGGGGCAGAGACGGCTCGCACACGGCGAAGATCCTCGTCGCGCCCGGAGATCGGGGGCGGCTCCTCGTCATGCCACCGCGAGGCGGTCCAGGGGAAGGCCTCAGGCGCCGGCGCGGACGTTGGAACGCTCCCGCAGCGGTACCACCGGCGCCGGAATGCGCTTGAGGATGGTCGTCAGCACGTCGTCCGCGGACACGTTGTCCGAGAGCGCCTCGAACGACAGGACCAGGCGATGACGCATCACGTCGCGGGCCATGTCGAGCACGTCCTGCGGAAGGGCGTAGTCGCGTCCGCGCACGAACGCCAGGGCGCGGGCCGTGAGGATGAGGTTGATCGAGGCTCGCGGACTCGCCCCGTACGTGATGTAGCGCTCCAGCTCCGGCATGCCGTGCAGCTTCGGGGCGCGGGTGGACGTCGCCAGGCGTACGGCATATTCCATGAGCGCCGGGTCGACGTAGACGCGGTCGGCCTCCTGCTGCAGTTCGATCAGGCTCCTGGTCGAGAGCACCGCCTGGACCGGCTCGAGCTGGCCGGTCATCCGCTCGACGATGACGAACTCCTCAGTCGGGCTCGGATAGCCGACCAGCACCTTGAGCATGAAGCGGTCGACCTGCGCCTCCGGCAGGGCGTACGTGCCTTCGGTCTCGATCGGGTTCTGGGTCGCGAGAACCAGGAACGGGTCGGGCACCTTGTGAGTCTCGTGGCCGATCGTGACCTGCCGCTCCTGCATGACCTCGAGCAACGCGCTCTGGACCTTGGCGGGAGCCCGGTTGATCTCGTCGGCCAACAGAAGGTTTGTGAACACCGGACCCAGCGACGTGTTGAACTCGCCGGTCTTCTGGTTGTAGATCCGGGTGCCGATCAGATCCGCCGGAACGAGATCGGGCGTGAACTGGATGCGCCGGAAGTCACCGCCGATCGCCCCGGCGAGCGTCTTGATTGCCATCGTCTTGGCCAGTCCAGGCACGCCTTCGACCAGGACATGGCCTCGCGCAAGCAGCGCCACCGCCAGCCGCTCCAGCAAGTGATCCTGCCCGACGATGACCTTCTTGACCTCGTACAGCAGGCGTTCCATCGGCACGGTCGGTGCGTCCGATGCGCCGGGCTCTGTGGCGGGTTGTTCGTGCATCGTCTTCACTTGCTGGACCTCATAACGGTGGTTCGGGGCGGCCGTCCGCCGTGGGTGCGCCGGTCAGCGGTCAATCAGGTGGCAGGCCTGCGGCCCCGCCGGCCACGTCGATGGGCACTGCCAGGCCTATGCCGATGAAAACGCCCTCGTTCGTGGGATTGACCAGCGCGTCCACGATGCCGATCACCTGGCCGTCGCGGTTGACCAGCGGACCGCCCGAGTTACCGGGGTTCACTGCCGCGTCGACCTGGATCAGGCCCGTGAGTTGCGGACCGTTGTTGGGGAGCTGGTAGGACCGGTTCAGGCCGGAGACGACCCCTGCGCTGATGGAGTCGTACAGCCCGAAGGGATTGCCGATGACGAACGCCTCACTCCCGACCTGCACGCTCCGAGGATTGCCCAGCACCGCCGGCACGATGTCGGCGGGCGTCTGAGTCGCCTGCAGAACCGCGATGTCGTCCTGGGGCTGCGTGGATTGAATCGTCGCCGGCGATGTCGTCCCGTCGGCGAACGTCACCGAGATGGCGGTCGCATCCGCGACCACGTGCAGGCAGGTGAGGATGTCGCCGCTGGCGTCCACGACGACGCCACTGCCCAGCGTGCCGTCTGCAGCGGGGATTCCGCCGCTCGGGGCGGGGGTGCCGCTGGGCCCAGCGCCGCTGCCGGGGGCGGCCGTGCTGCCCGCATTCTGCGTTTGGACCAAGACGAGCGACGGCGCAACGGCCTCATACACACGCTGCGAATCGGCAGGACCGGGAGTCATCGAGGCCAGCGCCGACGCAATGCTCTGGCTGACGTCGTGCTGGCTGAGTGGCCGCGGCGCGGGCACCAGCGCGCCGTACAGCGCGACTGCGACGAGGGCCGCCGCCAGCCCTGAGGCGAAGGGAACGCTCCGACGGAGCTGCGCCCTGAGGTGAAACGATCGCAGGCGCCTGAAGCGGCTAGCGGACGGAGCAGGCGAATCCTGCAGATCTGTCATGAGGGAGACCGAACTCCAGTCCGTGTCGCCAGCCGAACGAGCCGCTTCCGTGACCACGCTGCGGAAGCGCACTCTCGTAAGAGTCTTGGGGCTCATGCTGTAAGCAGCCTGAAAACAGACGGCAATCGGAAGCCCCGGTGCGCAGGCCGAGACGGCAATCAGATCCGCGCCGCTCCGCCTCGGCCGATGTGACCTAACTCTTCAACCCTGCCGCCGCCTGCGCGGCGATCTCCTCGACCGGCCGCTCGGCCGCCTCGGCCTCGGCGCCCACTTCGAAGTCGTGGATGTAGCGGCGCCCGCGCAGCCATGACGCCGCCGCGGCGCCGAGTGACAGCACCACGCAGACGGAGAAGGCTATCTGTAGCCCGTCGTGGAAGGGGCCGGCCATCAGGCTGGGGAAGAAGGAGTTCGCGAGAACCGTCGAGCGCGTGGCCGCCGGGAGCCCGGCGAGCACCGACGGCGGGATGAGGGTCGCCATCGGGTTGTAGCCCAGGAACGCCGCGAAGAGCGCGCCGATCGGCGGGATGCCGGAGATCTGCGTGGCCACGCCGGTTGGAATGCCCGCCGCGGTGAGCCGCCCGTACAGCGCGCTGGGCAGGCTCGCCGACAGCCCCGCGACGACGAGCGTGAAGATGAGCGTCAGGCTGAGGCTCGAGGCGACGTTCTGGAACGTCGCCCGCATGCCCGACGACGCGCCGCGGTGCTCGGGCGGGACGGCGTTCATGATCGAGGCCGTGTTGGGCGAGGCGAAGGCGCCCATGCCGATCCCAAGCGTCAGCAGCAGCAGGGCGAAGGGGAGGTAGTCGAAGTCGGCCGGAAGCGTGAGGAAGCCCACGAAGGCCGCCGCCGTGATCAGCATGCCGCCGGTCGAGAAGTAGCGAGCGCCGAACCGGTCGGACAGCGCGCCGCTCAACGGCCCGGCGATCAGGAACCCGGCCGTCATCGGCAGCATGTAGACGGCCGCCCACAACGGGGCGTCCTGGAAGGCGTAGCCGTGGAGCGGCAGCCAGATCCCCTGCAGCCAGACGATCAGGAGCAGCTGGAGACCGCCGCGGGCGAGCGACGAGAGAAAGCCGGCGATGTTTCCGGCCGCGAACATCCGGATGCGGAAGAGCTCCAGGCGGAACATCGGATCGGGCACGCGCCGCTCGACGGCGACGAACAAGGCGAGCAGGGCGAGCCCGCCCGCGAGCTCGCCGATCACCCATGGGTTGCCCCAACCCATGCTCGAGCTGCCGTACGGCTGGATGGCGTAGGTGAAGCCGATCAGGACCAGCGTGAGCCCCACGGCGAACAGCACGTTGCCCGGAATGTCGAGCCGCTGGTGGGCGCGGATCGTCGCCGTCTCGTGGAGCATCAGATACGCCCACACCGTTCCGAAGAGCCCGAAAGGCACGCTCATGAGGAAGACGGCGCGCCAGTCGAACGTCGCCAGCAGGCCGCCCAGCAGCAGCCCGCCGAACGTCCCGGCCAGCATCCCGATCTGGTTCATGCCCATGGCCAGGCCGCGCCGATCGGGCGGGAAGGCATCGGTCAGGATGGCCGCCGAGTTCGCGAAGAGGAAGGCACCGCCAACGCCCTGCACGATCCGGAAGACGATGAGTTCCAGGACCGCCGTATTGCCCTGCCCCTGGACGAAGAAGCACAGGATCGACCCTACCGTGAACACGGCGAAGCCCGCGTTGTAGAGGCGGACCCGGCCGTACATGTCGGAGATGCGTCCCGCGCTGACGAGCAGGGTCGCGGTCACGAGCGTGTACCCGACGAGCATCCAGAGCAGGTAGTCCGACTCGCCGGGCGCGAGCGGATTCACGCCGATGCCCCGGAAGATGGCCGGCAGCGCGATCATCACCACGCTTCCGTTGAGCCCGGCCATGAAGACGCCGAGCGTCGTGTTGGAGAGTGCGATCCAGCGGTAGTCGATGTGGGCCAGGCGGCGGGTACGGTGGGCAGTGGTCATTGCCGGACGCTACCTGCAGGCATGTCATGCGCTCCCATCTCTCGGGGGATTCGACATGAACGAGTATCCCAGAGTGAGCCTCGTCGCGTTGAGCGTGCCCTTTTCGGCAGGCGGCCTGTATGGTGTGCTCGCCGCTGTTCTCGCCAGCTCGCGCGAACCGGGCCTGGTGGGGAGCGTGCTCAGGAGGAGATGCCAGGTGGACTTCTTGATGCGGAAGATGACCGGAATCGCGGGCCCCGTGAAGAACGGCGTACCCAGTGACGCGATGATCGAGAGCATCGCCGACACCGGCACGACAATCTCGTCACCCTCCGTCGGGCCCGAGGCGCCCGTGTACCAGCTTGGTCTGCAGGTCACTCCGATCGGTGGCGCCGGCGCGCCGTATCAGGTCACTGTCAAGTCGGCGATTCCGCGGCTCTACATCCCGATGGTTCTGCCGGGTGCGCGCCTCGGCGTCATGGTCGACCCGCTGAACCCGATGAACGTCTCGCCCGACTTCACGCGCATGGGCGGCGCCGCGCCCGCAGCGCCGGTCGCGCCCGGTGGCTTCAGGATGGACTTCGACGCCAACGGCCAGCCTGCGGCCGGCGAAGTCGCGGCGGTGGCGAGCGGCGTTCGAAGCGGCACGGTCAACACGATCAAGGGCAGTGCCGATCAACTCCTGGCCACCGGCACACACGGCACCGCGGTGATTACCACGGCCATGCCCCTGGGCAAGACCGTCCGAGACATCAACCCGGCGGCCGATCCGTCGCGCCTGAACGACCCGGTGTGGATCTTCACCGTCGAGGTCACCCTCGCCGGGCAGGCACCGTTCCCGGCCGTCTTCGGCCATCGCGTGCCCGTGGCGAAGCTGGCTTCGGTGGCCCCCGGAGTGAAGCTCGCGGTCGCGGTCAACGAGGCCGACAAGAACCAGGAAGTCGCGATCGACTGGGACCAGTCGCCGCTTTCCTGAGTCGGAGACGGAACCACTGCGGTCGGACGCCGGCGACGCAAGGTCCGCGCCTTCGGCGTCCGACGCGCCCCGGAGATGAGGCGCGCCGCAGGTGGGATGCGATACCCTAGCTTGCGGAAATGGTAGGCGACCGGCTGCCGGCGGATTGGCCGTCCCGGAGCACCGGTCTGCCGAACGAGGAGGGTCCCGATGAGGCTGGTAGGCTCGAAGCCGGGGCCGGCGTCGACACGTATGCGAGGGCGCAGGCCATTCATCGCTTCGCCGCTTCTGGCGGCGCTAGCGCTCGGCCTGGTCGGCGTCATGGCCGCCGGCCTCGCCGCGGCCGGCCCCACGCTGGCCGCCAAACCGACGCGCGACGCCAAACCGACGGCGACCGCCAAGGCCAAAGCGACCGCCAAACCGACCGCGACCGCCAAACCGACCCCCGTGCCCGAGCCGACGATGTCGCCGTTAGTCTCGGGGCGCCACGTCTACGACTACGGCAAGGTCCTCTCCACTGGCTCCGCAACCCTGGCCGAGACGCTGGCGGCCAAGATCGAGGCCGAGGGTGGCGGCCGGGTGGTGATCTACACGACCGCCCAGCCCGAGGACATGCCCGACAGCGGCGCGCTGACCAAGGACTGGCATATCGACGGCCTGCTGCTGGCCGGCACGGACGGTGACGGCGAGCTGACCATGGGCGCGACCCTCACGGGCAAGCTCAGCAAGGATCAGGCAGGCGCTATCGACGAATCGTCGGGACCGCAAACGCTCGAGAGCTGGATCATGACCTCCCTGGCTCGCGTGGATGGGTTCCTGAGCGGAACGCATGTCTTCGACGGCACGGGCATCCTGGACGCGACCGGCAAGCAGAAGGCCGAGGCCGCGGCCACGGCGCTGTCCGGCAAGATCGGCGCGCCCGTCTACGTCGACATCTCCATCGGCGGGAAGGACCCTTCGACCGGGGCCTTCTTCAACGTCGCAGACGTGTCCGACGCTTTCGAGAATTCACTTGTCGTCGCGCTGAGCGTCTACGACACGGAAATCGCCGGCTACATCCAGACGAACGACTCGAATCTGTGGGATAGCTACCACGACGTCGCACCCTGGAAATCTGACACGCTGAACGACGAGGCGGCACCCGGCGGTGACGTCCAGGCGGCGCTGCTGGCGGCGATCGCTGCGGTCCAGGGCGGCTCGGCCGAATTCTGCTTCTGGGGTCGGTGGGATCGGGTGGGATACCTGGTTCTGGATCATCTTCACCGTGGTGGTCGTCGGCTTCGGAGTCAGCAGCATATTCTGGGGCGGCTGGCTGATCCGCAAGATCAGCGGCGTCTCGGGTCCCATCAAGGGCGGCCTGCCCGGTGACGCGGTCATCGAGAGCATCACCGACACGGGCACGACCGTGTCGATGTCGGGCGTAGGTGCCAACGCGCCGGAATACAAGTTCGGCCTGCAGGTCACCCCGGCGGCCGGCGGCGCCCCGTACGCGGTCGAGGCGAAAGCCCTCGTCCCGCGGCTGTACATCCCGATGGTCGTGCCCGGGGCCCACGTCGGGGTCCTGATCGACCCGAACGATCCGCAGAAGGTCTCGGTCGACTTCAGCCAGATGGGCGGCAGTTCGGCGGCAGACTGGGCGGGCGCGGCTGCCGGTGGGACCGGCGGCCCCGGTGGGACCGGCGGCCCCGGCGGCATGAACCTCCAGTTCGACGCCAACGGCCAGCCCGTGGCGGGCGACGTTGCGGCCATGATCGGAGCCGTCCGCAGTGGGACGCTGCCCACGATCAAGGGCAGCGCCGATCAACTTCTGGCCACCGGTACTCACGGCACCGCGGTCATCACCTCGGCCCAGCCGCTCGGCAAGACCGTCCGCGACATCAATCCGGCGGCCGACCCCTCGCGTCTGGACGACCCGATCTGGGTCTTCACCGTCGAGGTCACGGTCGCCGGCGAGAACCCGTTCCCCGCCGTGTTCGGTCATCGCGTTCCAGTGGCCAAGCTGGCCACGGTGGCTCCCGGCGTGAAGCTGGCCATCGCTGTCGACATGTCCGACCGCCACAACGAGGTCGCCATCGACTGGGACAAGTCGCCGATCAGCGCCTGAGAGCAAGCGCCGTTCCGGGCTCCGTCGACGCCGGTGGGTTTGCCGTGCGGTTTCGGCTGGCTACCGGGCTGGCTGCTTGACGTGGGGCAGCGTCGGCGTGAACATCCCGCCCATGTCTGCCCCCGTCGCGACCGCTGATGTTTAGCTCCCTGCTCGTCATCATCCTGGCCGGACTCGCCGGGCCGTTCCTTGCCGCCGGGCGGCGGCCGCTGATCCCGGCCGTCGTGGGCGAGCTGATAGCCGGCATCGCCCTCGGCCGTTCCGGCCTCGGACTGGTCGACTCGACGACGCCCACCAACGCCCTCCTGTATGGCCTTGGCTTCGCGATGCTCATGCTCGTGGCGGGCTCTCGCGTGGATCTGGATTCTCCAGGCCTCCGTGCGGGCGTTCGGACGGGCGCGATCGCGGCCATCGTGGTTGCCGTTCTATCGTTGCCAGTCGGGCTGGTCATAGGTGCGACCCTCGAGCCCGGCGCGCCGGCCCTCCTGTTCCCGATCCTGCTCGCCGGAAGCTCGGCCGCCGTCGCCTTCCCAATCCTCGAAGAGCGCGGGCTGATCGGGCCCGGCGTGGGGTTGCTCCTTGTCTGGATTCCTCTGGCCGACGCGATCACCGTCCTGCTCATGCCCCTCACACTGATCGGCCCCGCGAAGATCCCGGCGGCGCTGGGTGGCGACGCCCTGATCGTCGCCTGCACGGTCGGCGCGCTGTGGTTCGGTGAGCGTATCAGCCGTTCCCCGCGCGCCATGACCCTGCGCGACCGGTCGCGGACGCGAGGCTGGGCGCTCCAGCTGCGCGTCACACTGCTGATCCTCGTGTTCCTGTCCCTCATCGCCTCCCAGACGGGCGGCTCGACTCTGCTCGCGGGCTTCGGGGCGGGCCTCGTCCTTGCCCGGCTCCGCGAGCCGACCCGTCTGGAAGTGCAGCTCTCAGGCATCGCTGAAGGGTTCTTCGTGCCGGCCTTCTTCGTGCTCATCGGCTCCGAGCTCGACCTCCGGGCGCTGGCGGGCGATCCGCAGGCCATCCTGCTTGCCCTCGCCATAGCCGCGTGCGGCCTGGCAATTCATCTCGTCGCGAGCCGGGTTGTGGCGCCGCCGCCGTGGAGCGGATTTGGCCTGGCTGCGGCGGCCCAGCTCGGTCTGCCGGCCGCGGCCGCTTCCCTCGGCCTTGGAACGGGCGCGCTCTCACCGGCCGTCGCCGCCGCGCTCGTGCTGGGTGGCTGCCTCACGATTCTCCCGGCCTCGATCGGAACACGCAGACTGGCCGATGCGCTCGCCGCCACGTCTCCCGGCGAGGCCGGGATCGGAACGATGGCGACCCAAAACGCGCCCGTTCCCTGATGGCCGGGGTCCTGAAAGGCTCGCAGTCCTAGACTTGGGGCCGGCCTCCCGGAACCAGCCGGGTGGCCTGGCGGCGGGGCTGCCCACGGGCGCCGACACGGGAGCCAATCCCGGCCCGACGCCACGGCTTCGGCACATCGGAGGCACCGCGGAATGGATCTCGAAGGCGCAGTCGTCATCGTCACCGGAGCCTCGTCGGGCATCGGCGCGGCGACCGCCCGGCTGGTGGCCTCACGCGGGGCCAGGGTGGTGCTCGCCGCGCGCCGCAGCGAGCGGATCGAAGCCCTGGCTCACGAACTCCCGGACGCGCTCGCGGTTCTGACGGATCTGCGCGATCCGGCGCAGATCGTCCGGCTGGCGGACGCGACCCTGGATCGCTTCGGACGCGTCGACGTGCTCGTCAACAACGCCGGGCAGGGCCTCCACGTGCCGGTCGAGCAGGTTCGGCTCGACGACCTGACGGCTGTGACCCAGCTCAACTTCTATGCGCCCCTTCTGGCCATGCAGGCGGTCATCCCGGCGATGCGCCGCCAGGGCGGTGGGGCGATCGTGAACGTCAGCTCGATGACGTCCCGAATGGTTCTCCCCGGCGTCGGTGGCTACTCGGCCACGAAGGCCGCCCTCAACATGCTCTCGCAAGTGGCTCGTCGAGAGCTTGCGCCCGACCGCATCGTCGTGTCGTTGGTCTACCCGGCCGTGACTGCCACGGAGTTCCACCAGTCGCTGGCCGCCGGGGGTCGGGTCGGCGGCGGATCGTGGGCGGCGAAGCCTCATTCGGCCGAGCATGTGGCCGAGGCGATCGTCGGCGTCATCGGGTCCGGCGAGGAAGAAGTGCTGCTGACGCAGGGCTGGGATGGCGGCGCTGCCGATCGCCGTAGCCCTGGACAGACGCCGTAGCGACGTTCGATCGGCCGCTGAGCCAGGCGCCCTCGCGCCATGGAACGCGCGGTTTCTCCTGACCCAGGGCTCTCGGATGCCCGAACATTCGCGTACGATCACGGCACGCGACGTCGACGTTCCAGGAGCACCGTTCGCGCCACGATCCACTTTCGGCTTCGTCCGGCCGCCCATGTCAGCCAGGAGAGAATCGATGAGCGTCAATTTCGTGCACGTCCCGCATCCGCGCATTGCCCAGCGCAAGAAGACGGGAGCGCCGAAGACCACCGACGAGCACGTCGGGTTCAACGGCAAGATCGCTCTCGCTCTCACCACGATCGTTGGAACGATGTGGTGCGCCTATGCGTTTGCGGTCCTGGCGCTTGTGGCGCTGCCGTCGGCCATCAGCCAGGGCACAGTCCTCGCGCTCGTCTCGTGGCTGAGCCAGACGTTCATCCAGTTGGTCATGCTGTCGGTCATCATGGTCGGCCAGAACATCCTCTCCCGAGCATCGGACAAACGGGCCGAGATGACCTACCAGGACGCCGACGCCACCTTCCATGAGTCCGAACAGATCCAGTCACATCTGCTCGAGCAGGACCACGCCATCAACGAGCTGCTCGACAAGATCGCCCAGCTGGAAGCGGCTCTGATCAAGGCCAAGCTGGCCTGAGGCGCGGTGTGGGGCCGGACCGACGGGCCGCCGGCTCGGGCCGGCTCAAGTGCACATCGAGGTCGTTCGGCGGCCGTCGTGGGTCGCCTCTTAGGGGCTGCCGGAGCTGCCGCCCTTTGACTACTGCCGCCCGAACGCCGCTCTGACGCGCGGCGTGGTCAGGTACCACAGGGCCACGCCGGCGATGACGATGGTGACGATGTGGCGGACGAGCTCGAGCCGGCCCAGCTGGAGCACCGCCAGCACGAGGACGATGACCTCGAGGATGACCCCGAGAGTCCAGGCCCACAGCCGAAGCTCCCAGGCGCCGTAGGCGAACACGAGCTCCGATAGCCCGACCGCGAGCAGGATCAGGGCGATCAGCCTCTCGCCGCCGTGGATGCGTGGCAGCCAGAGAAGCCCCTCCGACGCATTCCACCAGGCGCCAGCCCCGAGGAGGGCCAGCACACCCAGAACCGCGGCGGCAATCGCCAGCACCGCGATACCAACCGGACGTTGTTGCATCTGTCCTGACCTCAAGTCATGGGCTCGAGCAACCTGCGCTGAGCCGTCGCCAGCAAGTCTATGTCACGAGCGCCGGGCCCAGAGACCCGAGAGCCGAGGCGGGAGGAGACGCCCCGGCTCTCATGGTGAGTTAGCGGCCCGAATTATCCTGTGAGCGAGCCGGCCAGCAGGCCCCGGACGAAGTACCGGCCAAGGATGATGAAGATCAGCAGAGTTGGCATTGCTGCAATCAGCGCTCCGGCCATCTGCACGTTCCAGTCCGTGATCATGCTGCCCGACAGGTTGTTCAGGGCAACGGTGACCGGCCAGTTCTTCTGACTGGGGATGAGCGTGACCGCGAAGAGGAAGTCGTTCCAGACCGAATTGAATTGCCAGATCAGGACGACCACGAAGCCCGATGCCGAGAGCGGCAGCAGGATGGAGCGATAGAGCCGGACGAAGCCAGCGCCGTCCACCTTGGCAGCTTCCAGCAGCTCAGTCGGTATCCCGGCGTAGTAGTTTCGGAAGATGAGGGTCGTGATCGGAATGCCATAGATGATGTGGACGAGCATCAACCCCTGAAGAGAGCCGTACAGCCCGACGGTCGTCATCATCTGCGAGAGCGGGATCAATATGGCCTGGTAGGGGATGAACATGCCGAACAGGATTAGCGTGAATATCACTTCGGAGCCCCGGAACTTCCATTTGGCCAGGACGTAGCCATTCAGCGATCCGACGATCGAGGACAGGATCGCGGCGGGTATGGCTAGGAACAGGCTGTTTATGAAGTTGGGGGCCAGCGCCTGCCAGGCAGCCTGGAAGCTTCCCATATCGAAGGACGTGGGCAGGGTCCACATCCTGGAGAGTGTTATTTCGCTGGTTCCTTTGAGGCTTGTCACGACCAGGAGATAGATCGGCGTCAGGTACCAGGCCGCGAACAGGAAGAGCAGCGCATACAGGAAGAAGCGCGCCAGCCGCGCCCCGGGCGAACGCGAGCGCAGACCCCGGCCGCCATGCCCGGCCGCGAGGAGACTCCTGGTCGGGAGCGCTTCATCCTCGTCGGAGGTCACCAGGCGGAACGGATCGGTCTCGCGCGCCGGCCGCTGGCCGGAGGAAGTCGGCTCGCCGATCGGAACGGCGGGCTTCGGCTTGGAATTGGAGCTCATGCCTCGGCCCCCCGTCGGCGGTTCCAGACGAGATACGGAACGACGACCATCGCGACGAGGACCAGCATGACGATGGCCACGGCCGCCCCACGCCCGAACTCACTGTCACGGAACGCCGTCTGCCACATGAACAGAGCAGGCGTGTCCGTTGCAAAGCCAGGGCCGGACCCGGACATCGCCACGGTCAGGTCGTAGATCTTCAGGCTGATATGGCCGAGGATGATCATCGCCGAGAGGGTGATCGGTGTAAGCAGCGGGAAGACCACATGTCGGAAGATCTTCCATTCGCTGGCTCCATCGACGCGGGCGGCCTCTTTGAGCTGGTCAGGTATCGCTCGCAACCCGGCGAGATACAGGATCATCACGAAGCCTGACATCTGCCATACGGCCGCCAGGACGATCGACAACAGGGCGATCGGCACGCCGATGTTGGGGCTGGTGATGAACCCCAGACCGATGTCGTGCAGGATACCGTAGACTGGACTGTCCGGGGCTATATAGACGACGTGGGCGTCCGTAAGCCATCGGTTCGACGCCGGATCCAGCCCGAACAGCTGGTTGACTCCCTGGGCGTTGCCGACCTGGCCCGGCGAGAGAATCCACTTCCAGACGACACCAGTGACGATGAAGCTGACTGCCATCGGAAATAGAATGATGCTCCGGAATACCGCCTCCCCCCGTATCTGACGATCAATCAGATTGGCCAGCAGAAGGCCGATCGCGAGCGAAACAGAGATGAAGCAGATCGTGAAGACAACCGTGTTGCGGATGTCCATAAGGAACCGGTTGGTCGCGAAGATGGCCATGTAGTTGGCCAGGCCGACCGGCGTGTAGTCAGGACGCAGCGTGTCCCACTTGACGGTCGAAATATAGCCCGTCCAGAAGATGAGTCCGTAGACGAAGATCGCCACCGCCACGATGGACGGTCCGATAACGAGCAGGGAGATGATTCTGTCGCGGCTGAGTCTCATGTTCCGCATCGTTCCTGGGGAGGGGGAAAGCGGAGGGGGCGAACGCGTCGCCCCCTCCGCAAGAGGAACCTACGTCTACGGCGCGGTTAGCTGCAGACGTTCGCGTCTTTGCAGGCCTGGACCAGAGCCGACTGGAGCGTCGGCACGTCCGGGTTCGCAACGAACGTGGTGACAGCCGTTTCCCATTCTCCCTTCCAGGCCGGAGAGGCGGCGGCGCCGTGCTCGAGGCTCGGAACGATGGTGTCGGCCTTCCACTCTCCCATGGCCCACTGCTGGTACGTGCTGTACTGCTTCTGGCCAGCAGGGGGGTTCCCGGCGGTGGAGTTGGCCGGGATGGAGCCCTTCCACGGGTTGAAGATGTCCTGGCCCGTGGCGGAGCCCATGAAGGTCAGGAACTTCTTGACGGCGTCCTTGTGCTGGGCCGCGGTCGGCAGGCCGAAGGAGTCGGCAAGAGCGTCGTAGACGCCACCCGTGCCGGGTGCGGCGACCCAGCCGTAGTCGGTGAAGTTCTTGTTGTCGAACTCACCGGCAGCCCAGTCACCCATCATCGTCATCGCGGCCTGGGGCTGTGCGCCAGCGGACTTGGGGATGAGGTAGTCGGCGGCCTGGTCCCACGTGAGGGACGAGTGGTCGGTGTTGATGTACTTGAGAACGCTCTGGAAGGTGGTGATGGCGGTGGTCACAGCGGCGCTTGACCAATCGGTCGCGCCGGTCCAGAGACCGTCATACCCCTGCGCGCCCAGCTGGGCGATGAGGATCACTTCGAGGAGCATGCCGCTGGCCCAGATGCCGTTGTCGCCCACGGCCAGCGGGGTGATCCCCTTGGCCTGGAGCGTGGCCGCGTCGGTCAGGAAGTCGGCCCACGTGGTGGGCGGCGTCAGGTTGTTGGAGCTGAAGACGGTTTTGTTGTACCAGAGCACGTTGGCCCGGTGGATGTCCAGCGGGACGCTGTAGTAGTGCGTCGTGCCCGAGGAATCCTTAGCGCTGACGATGCTGAGAACGCCCGCCGGGAACTCCGACGTCCAGCCGTTGGCCGCATAGAGATCGTCGAGATTGTCCATGTAGCCCGGCGTGACGTACGTGTCGAGCAGCTCGTGGCCCATGTGAACCTGGAACGTGTCGGGCGGATCACCATTCAGGACGCGAGTCTTGAGCGCGGCCTGCGCGTTGGACCCGGCGCCGCCGGCGATGGCGCTGTTGGTGACGAAGATCCCAGGATTGGCGCAGTTGAACGCGTTGATGAGGGCGTTGAAGCCAGCTGCCTCGCCGCCGGTCGTCCACCAGGAAACGGCCTCAACCTGCGTATCGCTTGCGGTGGACGGGCAGATGCTCGCGCCTGCACTTGCCGCCGGCGCACTGCCGGCCGAGCTGGCGGATGGGGTGGCACTGCTGGAGCAGGCCGACCCGACGAGGGCGACGATAGACAACAGTGCAAGGGCCCGCTTGTACGGGAGTTTCACGGATAGCACCTCACTCACCTCGGATACGCCGATGGCACCATGGGGTCGAACCGGATGGCATCATCGGACTGGTCGGCGGGTCTGGCAGGCGCCAGGGACGCGCCTGGCCTCCCCGGCTCTCGAGGGGCCGCACCAGGCGATCGCCTCCCTCACCCAATACTGGCCTCTACTCACCTCCTCCATCGTGAGCGCCACAACGCCTTCCAAGCGCAGGATGGTCTGGGCGCGACCACTCTCCGCGTGATCAGACGCGAGCCACCCGGGTTCCTGGCTATGACGGGAGCCGCGGAACTGTTCCTCCGCACGCTAGCCGACGCTGATAACGTTGTCAACCCAAACCAAATCGAAACCGTTGCGACTGTTCAATCCCCCGCGTTGACGCGGCCGAAGCAAGGATCGAAACTGTGGCAACGATGTCAGCACGGCCGCCTCGTTCCTCGCCGGCGGCCTGCGCGACCGTGCCAAGCGTAAGTTCGTGAGACCGGCCAAGATGAGCGACGAGATGAGCGACTCCCCTGACCTGCCCGACGCGGAGAGCCCGGCCGCGCCGACCTGGTTTCGCCCCGAGCCCGGGCGGCGCAGGACCGACCCTGCCGGCAAGCGGACCGCGGGCCGCTCGACCGTGCGCCCCGGTCAGGCCACCATGCGCGACGTTGCCCAGGCCGCCGGCGCCAGCCTGAAGACCGTCTCGCGGGTCGTGAACATGGAGCCGGGCGTCAGGCCGGAGATGCAGCGGCGCGTCGAGGAAGCGATCGTCGCCCTTGGATTCCGGCGCAACGTAGTTGCCCACAGCCTTCGAACCGGACACCAGATCGGCAGCATCGGGCTGATCGTCGCCGACCTGATGAACCCTTTCTACTCGAGCGTGGCCAAGGCCGTGGAGACGGTCGCCGCCCGGCACAACGCGGTGATCATCATCGGTAGCTCCGGCGAGAACGCGACACGGGAGCGGGAGCTGGTCATGAACCTGCTTCATCGACCCGTCGACGGATTGATCGTCGTGCCCGCGGGCAGCGACCACCGCTACCTGGAGCCCGAGCGGAGACGGGGCGCGCAGATCGTCTTCCTGGATCGGGGCGGCGGCAACATCGACGCTGACGCTGTCGTCCTCGACAACTTCGGCGGTGCGAAGCGGGCCGTCGAGCATCTGATCCTGCGCGGCCACAGGCGGGTTGGATTCATCGGTGACTCGGACACGGTCCAGACGGCGGTGGAGAGGCTCGAGGGCTACAAGGCTGCCCTGGCCGGCGCCGACATTCCGTACGACCCCGAGCTCGTCCGGCTCGGCTCACCCGCCGTCGACATGGCGGAGACCGCCGCCGGCAAGCTGCTGATGCTGGAGGATCGGGTCACGGCCATCTTCGCGGCCAACAACCGCCAGTGCGTCGGCGTCTTGCGGGCTATCCGGGCATCGCAACGACTGACCGCGCTGGTCGGGTTCGACGACTTCGAGCTGGCCGATCTGCTCCCAATTCCGGTCTCCGTGATCGCCTACGACCCCGCCGAGCTTGGCCGATCATCGGCCGAGCTACTCTTCGCTCGCCTGGGCGGCGATGCCAGACCGCCTCAGCGGATCGTGATACCGACCCGGCTGATCCAGCGCGGATCGGGCGAGATCATGTTCCAGATGCCGTAGGGTGTAGCCGTTCGCGCATTGAGGTGCGGTCTGGCGTACCTTCGAGCGCCGCGAAAGGACGAGACGAGACATGGCAGCCCGATACGGAGCCCCCGAGAGCGAGATCGCGCACTACACCTGCCATCGAACGGCGAACCCAGGGCCTCTCGACGGTACAGCGGACGGACCGGACTGGCGGGCGGCGCCCCGCTCGCCTCGCTTCGTCGACATGGTGACCGGCGAGCCCGGCTACTTCGACACCCGCGCCGCAGCGCTCTGGGATCAGGACAACCTTTATGTCTCGTTCTGGGTCGAGGAGCCGTTCCCCGAGGCCCGCATGACCGAGCGCGACGGGATCGTCTTCGCCGAGAACGACGTCGAGATCTTCGTCGACGGCGGGGATTGCTACTACGAGCTCGAGCTGAACGCGGCGAACACCGTCTACGAGGTGTTCTTCATCTGGCAGGATGCCTACCGGCGAGGTGGGCGCTTCGACGTCCCGCAGTTCGATCTGCTCGATCGGCACGCGCTGTCGTTTGGGGGCGACTACGACCGCCAGCCGCGGAGCTTCTGGCGTGGCACGCACCCGCGCGGGCTCCGCTGGGCCTTCCGGGAGTGGGACCTGTCCGGCCTGCGTACCGCGGTGTACGTCGATGGCAAGCTCAACGACCGGTTCTCCGTCAGCAAAGGCTGGAGCGCGCAGGTGGTGCTCCCCTGGAAAGGCATGGAGTGGCTGGCGAACGGCCGGTCGCTGCCGCCCCGGGAGGGCGACGTGTGGCGGATGTTCTTCGGCCGGTTCGAGAAGATGACGGCCGGCGGGATCGAGATTCAGCCCCACCCCGCCTGGTGCTGGAACAGGCACGGCGTCATGGACACTCACGTGCCGGAGTGCTTCACGTACGTGCATTTCACGGACGCGGCGGTCGAAGAGCTGTAGGCCGGCCGAAGGATAGGCTGTCGGTACATCCGCGCCGCGCCCGCACTCGACTTCAGCCGCCCGCCGCAGCCCGAAGCTCTGGCGCCTGGTTGCGGTTTCCTACCCGTTCCGGGCATTTGGCTTCACTCCGCGCGCGTACTGTTCGCCCCTGAAGGTGTTCCGGCCGACTTTCGGCCGTTTGTCAACGCGAGAGGCGCCCGGGGCCCTCTTACGTGAGTGAAGGGAGCCAGCGTACTCGTGGGGGTACGAGACAGGTTCGATGCGGATTACAACCAGTTCTTCTCGGATCTCACGAGGCTCTGTCGTGCCCTCGGCGCCGGCGCCAGTGCCGAGGACATCGCGCAGGACACCATCCTCCACGCGCGCGAGCATCATCAACAACTCCGCGACGAGTCGAAGCTCGAGCCGTGGCTGCGCCGCATCGCTGCCCGGCGAACCTTCGAGCACCTCCGGCGGCAGAAGCGCCACGAGACGGAGGACGCCGTCGTCGCCTTCCTGCCGGCCGATCCCGCTCTCTCGATCGACGTCTCGGCGGCGATCACCCGCCTGCCCGAGCGCGAGCGCGTGGCCGTGGTCCTGGTCTATGCCCTCGGGTACGAGCAGGAGGAGGCCGCAGCCGTGATGAACGTCACTCGCGGCACCGTGGCCACGCTGCTCCACAGGGCACGTCGCCACCTGGCCGAACGCCTCGCGAGCTATGCCGAGGAGAGGGATCTGCCGTGAGCTCCATGTCGGGCCACGTCTCATCCGATCGACTGGGCGAGGCCGCCCAGCACGGCGGGGTCGACTTCCTGCGCGAAGCCGAGAGCCGCCACGTGGCCGGCTGCGACCGGTGCCGGCGCCTCTACGCCGGCTACCGCCTCACCGATCGCCTCCTCGCAGCGTCCTGGCGCGACGTCAAGCTGCCGCCGGCCGCGGTGGCCCGGCCGTCGAGGCTCGGCGCTCTGGCCGACTTCGGAAAGCGCCTGGATGCCCGCTCGATGGCTCCTGCCGTCGCGGCGATCGGCGTCATCGTCCTGATCGGAGCGGCACTTGCCCTGCCGCAACTCATCCCCACACCGCCACCCGCAAGCACCCACTCGCCCATCGCCTCGATCACCGCATCGCCTTCGCCATCGGCGCCCGCGTTCCAGACAGTGTCGCCCTTCGGCTCGGGCCAGCCATCGCAATCGCCTGAGGCACAGGCGTCCGGGCCCAGCGTAACCGGCCCCACATCTGCCCCGGGACTCACGGGCGCGCCCACTCCGGCGCCTACAGCGAGTGGATCCGGCGGCAAAGAGGTCCTCGCGATCACGGAGGTCGGCGGGGCGCCCATCGCATGGTCGTCCGACGGCGCCCACCTCCTGATGTGGGGGCCGGCTCCCACGCGGCAGCTCCAGATTCGCGACGCCGCAGGCCGGATCGACGGCACCGCCACTGCCGACGCGGCGGCCTGGGTCAGCTCGACGACGATCGCGATCGCGACCAGTTCGCCGGCCGCCTCCCCGAGCGCCTCTCCGAGTAGCCCTGGCCACCACAGCAGGGTCGGACCCGGCCGCGGCGGCGGAGGTGGCGGCGGAAGTGGCGGCGGCGAGACGGTCAGCATCCTCGATCTGAGCGGCCACCAGCTCGCCACGCTTCCGGGCAGCTACGCCATCGGCGGCGGTGTGGCGGGTGGAATGATCGTCGGCAGCGGCACAGGCGAGTTCACGATCGCCAGTCAGGGCGGCCTCGGCCTGGCCGGATCGAGCTTCGTCCTGTGGAACGGCTCCGTCAGCGCCGTGCAGGACGGCGTGCCGATCGCCTTCTCGCAGGACGGCCAGAGGCTGGCAGTTCTTCATCCGTCGAGCGCGTCCGTCAGCGGAGTGACGGGCTGGCTCGAGATCCTGGCGGTCCCGTCGCTCGACACCGTGTCGTCATTCCCGCACTTGACCCTTCGAGTCGGAAGCGGTAGCCGGGGCTCGGGCTACGGCTTCGACGCCGCCTTCAGCCCGGGCGACGGGTACCTGCTCGCCTCGGGAACTCTGGTCGATCTATCGGACGGCTCCACGATCATCACGGGCAAGGGCGGCTGGCTGCCCGACGGGACGCTGGTTACTGCTTCCAACGCCGGATTGCTCCGCTGGCAGGGGACGCATTCCAGCCTCGACTCCCGTTTCCCGGGCCCCGGCACCGTCGAGACCTCACGCCACGGCGATCTCATCTACTTCTACGGCGACGGTCGACCTCCGCTCCTGCTGGAGGCGAACGGGTCGCTGACGTCCCTGTCGTTGCCGGGCGTTCGCTCGATCGGAGCCCTGCTCATCTCCCCCAACGGGCGGGCGATCGCCCTCGACGGCCGGGCCACGGACGGATCGTCGATCACAGCCGTGGCTGCGCTCCCGTGAGGTGCGATCACGAACGGAAGCCGCGCAATGCCCGCGACCGGCACGACAGGTCGTGACCGAAAACCAGCTCACCAGGCCACCCACCACCACATCGGATGTCAGGCAGAGGAGACGATATGAAACACCGAAACCGAAACATGCTGGCGGCGCTGCTCGCTGCCGGCCTGCTTGTGCTCTCGGCCTTCGGCAGCACCGCCCTGGCGCACGGCGGTCCCGGCGGCGGCCCCGGCTTCGGCGGTCACGACCCGGGGTCGTCTCCGAAGCCGCACCCGAGCGTCGCACCGACCCAGAAGGCCAAGCCCAGTCACGACGTCAAGGTGACCGGGCCCGGATGGCATCTCCCGAGCCCGATTGACTGCAGCAAGATCTCGGCGCCGAGCGGTTCGCCGGCTCCGACCGCCGCCTCGACTGGCGCCGTCTCGGACAACGTGAATCCACACTTCAAGCCCGCGGACACGTTCATTCTCGAGCTCTCGAAGATCGCCGATAGCTGGGGTCGCAACTTCGACGGGACCGTGCGTGCCCAGCTCTGTTCCGTCCAGGCGATCCAGACCTCAGCCGACAAGGAGATCGCCTCGCAGGTCAAGATGCTCGGCAATCTCGCCGTCCGGGTGGGCAAGATCACGGGTCTCTCGTCCGCCGATCAGGCGATTCTCACGGGTGAGATCAACGGGCTCACCGGCGACCTGAACGCGCTCAAGGCGAAGATCGACGCCGAGACGACGCTGGCCGGTGCCCAGGCCGACCTCGTGACCCTGTCCAATGACTCCGTCTACGCCCGCTCGATCGGCTACCAGGTGAGGCTCATCGCCTGCGCCGAGTCCGCGATCGCGCAGGGCACCAAGCTCGGCACTCTGGCCACCACCCTGGCAGGCCAGATCGCGGCGGCGCCGTCCGGCATCGATACTGCGGCCGCTCAGACCTACCTGACCGACATGAACACGCAGGTCGCCTCCGCCGCAGCGCTGGTCGGCCCGCTGCCGGCGAGCTTGCTGGCCCTCACGCCGGCGCAGCTCCAGGCGGGTAAGGGTGATCCGACGCTCGCCAAGGCAGGCGCCGACCTGTGGCAGGCTTCATTCGACCTCTGGAAGGCCGGCAGCGACGGTCGGATCATCACGTGGATCCTGGCCGGCAAGCCCGCTTACGACGGTGGCCACCAAAAGTCACCGGCTTGTTCGCCGACGCCCGCGCCGGTTTCCTCTCCGATCTGAGTAGTTCACCGCCGGGTTCGTCCGGCTGAGGTCACGAGCCGGGTTCGCCCGGCTGCCGTCACGCCGCCGCCTTCTCCCTCCGGCGGCGGCGTGACGGTGTCCGAAGCCCGCCGCAGGATGGCGCCGGCCAAGGCAGCGCCGCGAGCCGGGCTCGAGCAGACGCGATCACTCCTACGCGATGAACTTCTCCAGCGCCTGCTCGTCCGCGGCCGAGAGATGGCCGTGACGCGACTTCAGCTCGAGGGCCGGGACGTTCGTCTTGCCTGTCAGCGCGGCCCGCATCCCGGGGAACTGGCTGCCGGTCGCGAGCAGGTATGTCGTGAAGAGGGCGACGCGCGGCCGCTTCGTTGCGGGCATGTCTCGGACGAAGGCCAGCCACGGTTCGTCGGGGTGCTGAAGGACCACGAAAAGGCCGCTCGTCCAGCAGCCCAGAAACAGATAGTCGGTGTCCGCCAGGGTCGCAAAGTCGCAGTCGCCGACGGATGCCACGGTCGTCGCGATGCCGTGCCGGGTCAGGCAGGCGCCGATCTCCTCGCCGTAGCGACGAGTCACGCCCGAGTGGCTGCGATAGACCACGACCGCCTTGCTCACCTTCGTCTCCCTGTCTACGCTCGATTTCACCAGAGGCTCGATTTGGCTCGCGGCCGGGACCAGGGCCGTCGGTCACAGTCCATCTGACCCTTCGCCGCCTCGCGGTCGGATGCGAAACTGTCGGGCATCGACCACGGCCATAGGGGATCGAATGACCACCAAGAAGCAGATCGACGACTTCCTCGCCCTCAAGCGCATCGCCTTCGTCGGCGTCTCGCACAACCCCAAGGAGTTCTCGTACGTGCTCTGGCAGGAGTTCCGCCAGCGCCGCTATGATGCCGTCCCCGTCAACCCGAACGTGGCGGTCCTTGACGGCCAGACCTCCTACAAGCGGGTCCAGGACATCAAGCCCGGCGTCGAAGGCGCGCTGATCATGACCTCTTCCAAGGCCACGGAGCAGATCGTCCGCGATTGCGCCGAAGCTGGCGTGAAGCATGTTTGGATGTACAAGGGCATCGCCGCCGGCGCAGTGAACAAGGCCGCCGTCGCCTTCTGCGAGGCCAACGGCATCGACGTCGTCGAGGGCTTCTGCCCCTACATGTTCCTCAAGGGCACGCCCTTCTTCCATGCCCCGCACCGCTGGATGAAGAAGCTGACTGGCAGCTATCCCGGGTAGCCTTCGGCAGTTCCGAGGGGTTCGGGCGAGGCATCCGCGCGGGGCTGGCGAGCTGGCCGCCCGGGCGGGCGAGCCGGCCGCCTGATAGTCTCGCTTCGTGGGCGATGAAGTCGACATCCTGGGCGGATCGATCGGGCGAATCGTGCTGGCCGACAACCTCGATGTGCTCGGCTCGCTGCCCGAGGATTCGATCGATCTCGTGTACATCGACCCGCCCTTCAACACCGGTAAGCGGCAGACGCTGCGGCGGCTACGTACGGTCCATGACGAGGCGGCGGGCGATCGGACCGGCTTCGGTGGGCGGCGCTACCGAACGATCCGACTGGGCGCGCAGAGCTACCTCGACGTCCACGACGACTACCTGGACTTCCTCGAGCCGCGCCTGGTCGAGATCCGGCGCGTCCTGCGCCCGACCGGCAGCCTCTATCTGCACCTGGACTACCGCGAGGTGCATTACGCCAAGGTCCTGTGCGACGCCGTCTTCGGGCGCGAGTGCTTCCTCAACGAGGTGATCTGGGCGTACGACTACGGCGCCCGGACGAAGCGGCGGTGGCCGGCCAAGCACGACGACATCCTGGTCTACGTCAAGGACCCGGGGCGCTTCTGGTTCGACGCGGACGCGGTGGAGCGGATCCCGTACATGGCGCCGGGGCTCGTGGGGCCCGAGAAGGCGGCCCGTGGCAAGCTGCCGACCGATACTTGGTGGCAGACGATCGTGCCGCCCGGCGGCGCAGAGCGGACCGGCTATCCCACCCAGAAGCCGGTCGCCGTGCTGCGGCGGGTCGTTGCCGCGTCGTGCCCGGCCGGCGGCATCGTGGCTGACTTCTTCGCGGGGAGCGGCACGACCGGCGCCGCGGCGCTGGAGCTTGGCCGGCGCTTCCTGCTCGTAGACTCGAACCCCGATGCGGTGGCGGTGATGAGGCGCCGGCTGGGCGAAGTGGCAGGCGTGGAGGTCGTCGGGGAGTAGGGCAGCGCCGCTCGCCCGACGCCGCGGCTATCTTGCGGCTGTCCGACTCAGCCGGACAGGAATCGGCCCCGGGGCACGATCCGGCGGCCGTCGGCGCCTCTGGGCCGCCATATGCGCTCAGGTAAGCCGCAGTAGAGCGCCGCGGGCCATGCTCCGGTCTGCAGGAGGCGATTTCGGGCTCGTGAGACGCTCGTGAGACGGTTGATCGCGAGGGAAGAGCCGAAGCTGTCCGGTGCAACCGGACATCCAGGACAGCTTCGGCAGCTTCAACGCCAAACGCCACTACCTGGGGACAGATCTCGCCCCCCGCACGGAGTCCCGCGCTGGCATAGCGAAACACACGTCATCGCCGCCCTCTGGTCGGCAGAGGTACTGCGCGCTCTCCGCTCCCACCGCGCCAGCTTCGGGAGCGTCTGCCCGGACGGGCCGGCGGCGTTCGAGGCCTGGTGGCGCGGCGAGCCGCCACCTTCCGGCCGCCGCCCGATCCTGCTCCTGTTCGGCCCGGTCGAGGGGCGGCGATGTGACCGGCGCCGTTGGGCGGGCCTCGGCGAGCTCGAGGGCCTGCGGCCGCGCTATCGCGATTACTCGGACGCGGCCGCAGCGCTGAGGCCGTAGCGCTCAGACCGTCCGCGCGGCTTCGGCGCCTCGCCCGGTGTCACAGTGCGCAAGAATCGCGGCATGGAACGCGACTGGGAGAGAGCGCACACGTTCTTCGACATGCCGCCGGCGGAAATCGAGGCGCGGGTCCACGCCGCCTTGCCCGAGGCGCGAGTCACTGCGGCCCGGCCGCTGGCGACCGGCCTGCGCAACACCAACTACCGGCTCGAGATCGAGGGCGGCCCATCCCCTCTGGTGCTCCGCCTGTACGTCGCCGATCCGGAAGCCTGCCCCCGCGAGGCGGCCGTGCTGGCGAGGGTTGCCGGCCGTGTTCCGGCGCCGCGCGTCGTCCACTCGAGCCCGGCGTCCAACCCGCCATTCGCGCTGCTCCGCTGGCTCGACGGCCGGCCGCTCGACCAGGTGCTGCGCGACTGCGACGAGGCCGCGGCACTTCAGCTGGCCGCTGCCTGCGGGACGGCACTGGTCGCCGTCCACGAGACCCGATTCCCCGCCCCGGGTTTCCTCGGCCCGGAGGCGACGGTCGTCCGGCCCATGCCCGCCTGGGCGCCGACCGTCATTTCGACGCTGGACGGCCCGGCGGGCGAGCGACTCGGGCCGCGCCTGGCGACGAAGATCAGGCATGCCGTCGAGTCGAACGCGCCGATGGTCGAGGTGGCCTGGTCGGAAGCGGTGCTCGTCCACGGAGACTTCAAGCCGTTGAACCTCCTGGCCCGGCGGCGGGCGGGTGGCTGGCGGTTGACCGGCATCCTCGACTGGGAGTTCGCCTGCGCCGGTTCGAAGCTGCTCGACTTCGCGACCTTCCTGCGCGACGAAGCCGGCCGGCCCCCTGACTTCGGCGCGGTCTTCGCTGCCGCCTATCGAAGCGCCGGCGGAACGCTGCCGCAAGACTGGCGCCGGCTGACGCGCCTGATCGACCTGCTCAACCTGATGCAGATGCTCGAATGGTCGGGCGAGCAGGGGACCGAGGACCTCGTCCGCCTGACCGCCGGGACGCTCGACGCGATCTGAGCTGCCTCAGCGGATCCGCGGGGCTGCCTCAGCCAGATCGAGCATCGCAGCCGAATTCGTCCCCAGCCGGTCGACGGCCCGCCGGACGGAGGCGAGACGGACGTCCACCTCGAGCAGCAGCTCGGACACGTCGACGCCGGCGCGGTCACCCCAGCTCGGGTCGAGTTCGATCGACGTTGCCAGGTGCTTGCGCGCCCCCTCCAGGTTGCGGACCATGCCTATCGGATTGCCGCGGACGACGTGGACGTAGCCGGCCGCGAGCTTGATCAAGCCCTGGTACAGGGCTCGCTCGGCCAGGTCCGACGTGCCCATCCAGGCCGGTTCGAGGAGCTCGTGCGCCTCGAAGAAGTCGCCGCGCTCGTACGCCGCCAGGCCCGCCTCGAGAGC
This sequence comes from uncultured Chloroflexia bacterium, assembly GCA_963768655.1. GTDB lineage: Bacteria > Chloroflexota > Limnocylindria > Limnocylindrales > CSP1-4 > Fen-1039. Next base: position 494,352 of record CAVYIM010000003.1, read on the forward strand.
GGCGCGGCGCCGCTCCGGCGGTATCGGCCGATAGGCCTTGGGCCGGTCCCCCTGCATGATCGTGCCCGGCCTGACGCGCCGGGCGCGATTCGCCTCGCCTGGAACAGGCATCGGCTGCTCTCTCGTCAGGACAGATCCTCCAGGCGGCGGCGCGACTCGAAACCCTCCGTCGTTTCGTGCCACCACTCGACCCGCTCCTCGCCGAGCCGCCAGCACAGGAAGATCGGCCGGCCCGAGACGAGCGCCGGGAAGTCCACGAGCCCGGTTTCGATCTGGCGCAGGTGGATGCCCCAGCCATCGATCTGGACCGCGGCCGCCTGCATCTGGTCGACCATGCCCTGGAGTCGCAGGCGAAGCAGGCGGGTCTCCTCGTCCACCTCGGCGTGGCGCGCTCCGGCGGGCGCGGCGGTCGCGGCCCCGGCCAGGGCCCACGGCGCGTTCAGCTCCACGATCCGATCCCGCAGCGCGATCACCTCGCTGCGCAGATCGCGGAGGCGCAGCAGAGTCTCGCGCAGCTCGGGCAGCATGGCGTTGGCGCGGTCGATGTCGTAGAAGTCGGGCATGCCGGCATGGTAGCGGCGGCAACGCAGGACTTCAGCGACCCGTTTGGGCGGCGCGCTGCCCGAGACTTGCGAGCCGAGGGCGGCCCGCCCGATCCAGCCCGGCGCGGTTCGGATCCGCCCTACCGCCCCTCGGCGGCCGCCAGCCCATCGCGCAGGCGGTGCAGTCGGTCGGGCCGTTCGCGGACGAATCGCTCGATGGCCTCGAGGATATGGCCGGCATCCAGGTGAGCTTCCTCCATGACCTCCTCGACCGAGCCGCCGGTCCGCCAGCGGTCGTCCCAGTCGGAGCTGAGCGAGTACTCGTGGACGATCGGGTCGTCGGCCCAATCGCGCATCAGCTTGTAGGCGCCGTTGGTGATGACCATCGAATCGAAGCGATCGGCCGCCTCCACGGTGGCGGCGCGGTAGGCGGCGTCCTGGCGGGCGAAGAGCTGCGGGCTGATCGCGGCCACGATCTTGACGTTGAGGCCGCGCCGGTCCAGCTCGGGCAGGACCTTCACCAGATTGGCCGTCGGCATCGTGCCCCGGACGAAGATCGTGCCGGCTTTGGGCTCTCCCCCGCGGAACGGGCGCATGACGTACGCGCCGCGCGCCGCCGCGAAATGGCCCGGCATCCCGAGCGCGGCGCGGTCCGGGATCTCGATGGGCGGCCGTGTGAGGTGCAATGCCACGATCGGTGCGTCCGTGGCGAAGGCCGCGGCCAGGACCACGGGCACCTCGTTGTACTCCCAGGGATGGAGGTCGATGAGCTGACCCTCCGGGAAGAGCTGCGTCACGCCCGTCTCGAAGATCCCGAAATGCGTCCGCGAATCCTCGGCCGTCTCCGGTCCGGAGTGCCCGGCCACGTACAGCACCTTGCCGACGCGCAGGTCGCCGTCCTGGGCGAGCTGGCTGAACAGGCGCAGCGGGCCGTACTTGAGGTAGCTGAACGAGGCGTAGGTGGAGCAGGCGCCCCAGAAACCCTCGAACTGGTGGAACGGATCGGCCGCGAAGTTGACCGTCGCCAGGCCGGCCATCATGCCGGCGTTCGTGAACTCGGTGATCTCTGTCGGGAGGAGCGCGCCGGCCGGGTTCGAGTCGCGTTCGAAGTTGCCAAAGCCGGGCATCTCGCCGAACGGCTTTGCGAAGCCGGCGATGTTGGTCGACTCGGCCAGGTCCGCCGAGCAAGCGATGAACAGCGGGCGGCCGAAGTCGCGCTTCGCGACGGCGTTGACGTATGAGCCCCAGGTCGCGAGGGCGGCCCGGTTGGGCTGGCGATCGCCGAGCTTGCGCCACATTGCCTCCGGATAGTGCTCGAAGTCGAAGATGGCCGGCCCGGGGGCGGAGCCGGGGCGCATGCGCAGGCCCTCGACTTCAGCCGGCACGGTCGCGGCGATCTCGAGCAGCCGGTCCGAGAGCCAATCGACCAGCTTCTCGTCGCGGCGCAGGACGCTCATCGCGATCCGCAGGTTCGCTTCGGCCTGCGCCGCCAGCGCCGCCGGATCGGAGGGCGCCGGCTGATCCACGCCCTGATACTCCACGCCGTAGCGGGCCATGAACTCCTTGCGCGGCGTCCAGAACTCCGGCGCGTTGAGCTTGTGCGGGACGCCGTGGCTGGCGGCGTCGAGCTTGCCGTAGCCGCGGCCCTTGCGGGTCCGGAACCACGCGACGCTCGGCGCGCCCTCCGGATTGTCGCCGCGGCTCGCCTCCAGGACGGCCCGCGTGACCGGTCCCCATTCCATGCCGTCTGGAGTGCCCGTGACCCGCCAGCCGTACGGCGCGAACCAATCCTGCGGCGTCCCGTGGACGACCGAGGAGGCCGGTCGCTCGTCGATGCCGAAGTCGTTCCAATCGACGAGGAAGACAAGGTTCGAGAGGCCCAGGCCCCAGGCGGAGTTCTTCGTCTCGTGGGCCGCACCGGGAGTCAGCCCGCCTTCGCCCTCCACGACGAACACCTTGACATCGTCCGCGCCCGCCAGCTTGAGAGCCAGCGCCTCGCCCGCGGCGAACGGCATGCCGTGGCCGGACGGGCCGGTGTTGGCCTTGAGGAAGAGCGTCCGGCCGGCCATCTCGGCGTGGCCCGGCAGTCCGCCCCGGTGGCGCAAGCCGAGCAGATGCTCCCACGTGAGGGCGAAGCGGCCGTCTTCGGGGAACGCAAAGCGGGGATCGCCGGTGCGGTCGGCGCGGGCGCGGAGGCCTTCGTTCAGGACGGCGAGCGTGGCATAGACGAGCGGCACCACGTGGCCGGCAGAGAGCACGAATCGATCGCCGAAGCGAAGCCACGGCCGGCGGATGTCCCAGCGCATCGACCCGGACAGCAGCAGTGCCACGAGCATGTGGACCTTGGATCGCGAGCCGCCGGGGTGCCCGCTCTGGCGGTAGTTGAGCTCCAGGTCGATGCACTCGTCGATCAGGTCCTTGAGGACCTCGTAGCGGCCGAAGTCGGGCTCCGCGGCGGCGAAGAGCCGGTCCGGCGCGGAGCCCGCGGCGATCTCGTCGGTCGTCATCGCGCGGCCACGGCCTTCGCGGCCCCGGCCCTGGCGGCCAGTGGCTCCACGACGGCGCGTGTCCGCGTGATCGCTTCGGCGATGTTCTCGCGCGAGTTGGCGTAGCTGAAGCGCAAGTGGTTGCGTCCGACCCGCCCGAAGGCCGTCCCGGCCAGGGCTGAGACGCCGCCCTCGTTGAGCAGCCGATCCGCCAGCTCGGCGCCGGTCAGGCCGGTGCCCGAAGTGTCGGGGAAGGCGTAGAAGGCGCCCGACGGCCGCAGGCAGCTGACGCCGGGGATGGCGTTCAGCCCGTCGACGATCAGATCGCGCCGGGCCCGGAACTCCGCGACCATCGCCGCCACGGAGTCCTGCGGGCCGGTCAGTGCTTCCACGCCGGCCCACTGCGTCGCGGCACTGGTGCAGCTGACGCTGTTGACGATCAGCCGGCTGAACGGCGTCACCAGCCTCTCGGGCACGATGGCGTAGCCCAGGCGCCAGCCGGTCATGGCGTAGGTCTTGGAGAAGCCGTCGAGGACGATGGTCCGCTCGGCCATGCCCGGCAGCGAGGCGATCGAGACGTGCTCGCCCTCGTAGATGATCCGGCCGTAGATCTCGTCGGCGAGGACGACCAGATCGTGCTCGCGGGCGACCGCGGCGATCTGTTCGAGGTCCTGGCGGGTCGAGACACCGCCGGTCGGGTTGGCCGGCGAGTTGATGATGACGAGCCTGGTTCGACTGGTGACCAGAGAGGCCAGCTCCGCCGGATCGAGCCGGAAGCCGTTCTCCTGCCGGATGGGGCAGGGGACGGCGGTCCCGCCGACGTAGTCCACCATCGACTCGTAGATCGGGAATCCCGGGTCGGGGTAGATGACCTCGTCGCCTTCCTCGATGAGGGCGAGCATCGTGAAGAACATTACCGGCTTGCCGCCCGGAACGACGACGACCCGGTCCGGTGAGACGGTGAAGCACTTGCGGGCGGTGGCGTCGGCGGCGATCGCGGCGCGCAGCTCCGGGATGCCGACGGTCGGCGAGTAGTGGGTCGCGCCGCCATCGAGGGCCCGCTTGGCCGCCTCGCGGATGTTGGCCGGCGTGTCGAAGTCGGGTTCGCCGATCTCGAGGTGTATGACCGATCGGCCGGTCGCCTCGAGCGCCCTGGCTCGTGCGGCGGCCTCGAAGGCCGTCTCGGTCCCGATCCGATCCATGCGCGCCGCGAGCCTCATGGCTGCTACCTCATCTATGTCGCTCGGCGGCCGGCGGGTTCCGTCGTTGACTCTTACGCGCCTCGTTCGCGCACCTCCGGGTGCGCTCGCTTCGGTGCTCGCAGCCGCCTGGGACTGCGTTCGGCGGCCCGCGCGACGCCACACACTCGGCGGCAGCCGCCGGCGTCAGTTTCGACCGAGCATGGCAGCGGCCTTTGCGTATATCAAGTTCAGCTTGCTCACGTAATGATGAAGCCGAGCTAAACTGTTGCGTGAGCCCGCGCGACCCCCACCGAGTGCCGGCAAGCGCGGCCCCGACGTCGGAGTCGTTGTCCATGCTCGGTGTCTGGCGGTTGCAGCTCCTGCGCGAGGTGTCGCGGCGCGGCTCGATCAAGGCCGCCGCCGAGGCGATGAGCATCAGTCCATCGGCGGTCAGCCAGCAGCTGGCCATCCTCGAGCGCGAGGCGGGCGTCCAGCTGCTCGAGAAGAGCGGCCGCCGCGTGCGCCTGACCGACGCCGCGCAGCTGCTCGTCCGCCACGCCGACACGATCACCGGCGCCATCGCGGCGGCCGAGGCGGACCTCGCCTCGATGCAGCAACTCGTCATCGGGACGCTGCGAGTGGCTGCCTTCCCGACCGCGGCCCGCGCCATCCTGCCCGACGTGATGACCGCGCTCAGCCGCCAGCATCCCGCGCTGCGCGTCACCCTGCGGGACCTCGAGGCGGCCGAAAGCCTGACGGCACTCCAGATGGACGAGATCGACCTCGCCATCGTGGACGAGTACGACGAGCCGGCGCGAGTCTCCGACGGCGGCCTCGAGTTCTGCGAGTTCATGCGCGACCCGCTATACGTGGCGCTGCCGCCGCAGGAGTCGAGCCCGCCCCGGCCAGCGATGCGGCGGGGCCAGGTCCCCGGCGCGGCCGTTCGGCTCTCAGACCTTCGGGACGCCTTCTGGATCATGGACACCGAGGACAGCCACCTCGGCCAGGTGACGCTGCGAGCCTGCCGGTCGAGCGGATTCGAGCCGCACGTTCGATCCAACTGCAAGGACTTCAGCGTGATCATCGCCCTGGTCGAGGCCGGCCTGGGCGTCGGCATGCTGCCCGGCCTGGCGATCCACGACCGCCCGGTCCGGGCCTCGATCCACCCGACCGATCCGCCGCTGGCTCGCCGAATCGCCTCCGTCATCCGTCCCGAGCGCCGTTCCCACCCGATGATCGTCTCGGCCCTGGCCGAGCTGGAGCGCTTCGGAGCCGTATACGCTCCGCCGAGTCTCTTAGGCTAGAGCTCGGGAATGCCACCGATTCGATGGTGCAGATCGCCAATTGTCACCGAATGTTAGGCCACTGAGCCTGATAGCCGATGCCATCCGGGCTGTGGCATGTCGGCCGGCGAACGCCAGACTGGGACCACTGCATCGAGCGGCGCCGCTCTCCGAGCCGATCGGAAGGCCACCGCGACAACTGTCGGGCCGTTTGGGGCGCGGGGGCGAAGCCTCGACGGGGACGGTTCCGGCATTGGAGGGTTTCCGGCCGATGGCGACCGAACAACTCGTCACCCAGATCAACGCCTGGGACGTGGCGCAGCGCCAGTTCGACCTGGCGGCCGAGCGCCTGCAGCTCCCGGGCGGCCTGCGCAGGGTTCTGCGAGAGCCAAAGAGGGCCCTGACCGTCCACTTCCCGGTCAAGATGGATGACGGTGAGGTCGAGGTCTTCACCGGCTATCGCGTCCAGCACAACCTGTCGCGCGGTCCGGCCAAGGGCGGCATCCGCTATCACCAGGACGTGACGCTGGACGAGGTCAAGGCCCTGGCCATGTGGATGACCTGGAAGTGCGCCGTCGTCGGCGTGCCGTTCGGCGGCGGCAAAGGCGGCGTCGTGGTCGACCCCGCGAATCTCAGTCTGCGCGAGCTCGAGGGCCTGACGCGCCGCTTCGCGACGGAGCTGTCCATCATCATCGGCCCCGAGCGCGACATTCCGGCCCCGGACGTGAACACCAACCACCAGACGATGGCCTGGATCATGGATACCTATTCGATGAACGTCGGCCACACCGTCCCGGCCGTCGTCACCGGCAAGCCGATCGCCCTCGGCGGCTCCGAAGGACGGACCGAGGCGACGGCCCAGGGCGTCGTCTACACCATCCAGGACGCCGCGCGCCACCTTGGCATGGACCTGAACAAGTGCCGCGTCGCCGTCCAGGGCTTCGGCAACGTGGGCGGCATCTCGGCGCGGTTGATGGCGGGGGAAGGCGCGACGGTCGTCGCCGTCAGCGACGTGCGCGGCGCGATCCATCGCCCAGAGGGTCTCGACATCGAGGCGGTCACCGCCTGGAGCCGCAAGACCGGCAGCGTCGTCGGGTTCCCCGGCTCCCGCGACATCAGCAACGCCGAGCTGCTCGAGCTGGACGTTGACATCCTGATCCCGGCGGCGATGGAGAACCAGATCACGGCCGCGAACGCCGGCCGGATCGGGGCGCGCCTGATCGCCGAGGGCGCGAACGGACCGACGACTCCCGAAGCGGACGAGATTCTCTACGCCGACGGCAAGTTCCTGATCCCCGACATCCTATGCAACGCCGGCGGCGTGACCGTCAGCTATTTCGAATGGGTCCAGAACCTCGATCGCGATCTCTGGAGCATCGAGCACGTCAACGCCAAGCTGCATGAGATCATGACCCGGGCCTTCGCCGGCACGTTGGCAATGAGCCTTCGAGAGCAGGTGAACATGAGGACGGCCGCCTACCTGCTGGCCGTGCAGCGGGTCGCGGACGCGACTTCTGTTCGAGGCCTGTATCCTTAATTGCGTTGCTTCGCTAATCCCTTGCGGCCCCGACGCTCCCCCTCGCGCCGGGGCCGCTTTCTATGTGCGGCGCGGATGGCGAGGCGCGGGGTCCAAGGGCGACTGGCGAGCGGCCGCTCAGGGCGCAGCGGTGGCCGAAGGTGCGGCAGTCGGGGCGGCCGCTGGCGCCGGCGGTGCGCCGCAGGGGTAATAGGGATGCAGCAGCGACGAAGTGCAGGCCTGGTATTGGGCCGCGGGAGAGGGGTTCGTGGTCTGGCCCGGACCGAAGAACGGATACGCGGCCACGATCGAGATGACGAGATAGGCGAGGACCAGCCAGAGCGGGCTGACGCGTTTGATCAGCCACCACGTGGCCAGAACGATGGTGAGCGGCAGCAGACCGGCGAAGATCGGATCCAGCAGCCCGGCCTGGAGGTTCAGGCTGGCGCCGGCGATCGTGACTGTCGGAGCGAGGTAGGCCACTACGAACCTGGCCGCCAGGGCGCCGAGGACCAGATTGCCCAGGACGCCGGCCCCGATGAGGACGCGGTTGATCGCGCCGGATCGGAGCAGGTCCGTCACGACGGCCCGGCCCCGTACGTAGCCCTGGGTCCAGGCGACGTAGCCGATGGTGATGACGGCCGCCGAGATCAGGATGGCATAGACGATGGCGCCGATGGGGTTCCCCGTGGCCGTGTTCGTGAGGGTCGGGATCCCCGCAGAACCGCTGCCTATGCTGATGTTGGCGGTGCCGCCGGCGAGGCCGATACCGAGCGCGAGCAGGATCGGAGTGACGGTGCCCTGGCTGATCGAGTCGCCGATGCCGGCCATCGGCCCCATCAGCCCGGACTTGACCGAGTTGATGGCGTCGTCATCGATCGGCGCTCCGTTGGCCCGCTGCTCCTCCATCGCGATGACCGCGCCGTGGACGACATTGCCGAAGTTGGGCTCGGTGTTGAAGAAGACCAGGTGGCGCTGCAGGGCAGCCCGGATCTCCTCGGGAGTCTGGTAGAGGCGCCTGATGATCGGCGTCATGGCGTGAGCGAAGCCGGTTCCCTGGAGCCGCTCGTAGTTGTAGTTGGCCTGTGAGAAGAAGGTCCACAGCATCCACGACCGGATCAGGTCGCCGCGCGTGACCCGGATCGTCCGGCCCTCGTCCGCGCCGGCCGTACCGGGCGCGGCAGATGGGGCGCCCGGGCCGGGCCCCGTCGCGCCGGCCGGCGTTCCGGCCTCGGCGGCAGCCGCGTCGGCGGTCTTGCCGGCCTCGGCCACGGGGCTCGGCCGTTCGAACGACAGATGCAGCCACGCCAGCGCGACGCCCAACACTGCGATCGTGATGAGGACGCGGCTGTCGTCGGCGGCTGTCGACGGATCGTTCATCGACATCCACAGGATGAAGCCGATGAAGAAATAGGGGATGGCCGAGCCGCGGAAGATGAAGCGCATCGTGAGGGCGATACCGATGGCCGGCAGGATTCCGCCGGCGATGACCAGCCCGTTGGTGAACCAGAAGGGCAGCTGATTTCAGCGCGTCCTGGACGGCCGAAGGTCCGTTGAGCGCAAGGAAGAAGACCGGCACGAAGCTGATGACGAAGAGGAAGATCTGAGGCGGCACCACGTTCATGAAGGCAACGCCACGAACGTCCGCCTTTTCGGCCCTCGCATCGGCCCAGTGGGCGAAGAGCGGATCTACAGCCATGCGCCCGTAGAAAAGCACGGTTCCGAGGAGTCCCAGCGGCACGGCGATGGCGATGGCGCTGGCCGGCGAGAGCCCACCAGCCAGGGCGATCGTGGTGCCGATCCAGCCGGGCAGGCTCGGGTCCACCGGCAGGCTTCCCCCGGCCGAGATGAAGCCCAGGTACGGCACGTTGATGGCCGCCCCGACGAGCGTTCCCTCGGCGGGGTTGCCCAGGATGCAGCCGACGACGAAACCGGCGACCAGCGGCCGATACAGGGTGAAATAGGCCACTCCGAAGAGCCACGGGGAGTTGGCCAGGTAGTAGCCGATGGCGATGAGGGCGGCCTGCCAGGCAGCGACCGTGATCGTGCTCGGGCCAGCCGGGGCGCCGGCCGGCACGCTCGCGCCCAGGGCCGCACCGGGCATCGCCGTGGCCACCAGCGCTGCCAGCATCAGGGCGGCGCTGGCCGCCGCCAATCTCCTGTACATGCCTCTCCTCTCCCAGCCAGCCGGCCGTTCGCGGCCGCCCGCGATCAGTTGCTCAGATCCAGCGACCGGAACGGGATCGGCCGATCGTCGGCGACGATCTGGATCTCGACCCGCGTGCCCGTCTGCTCCAGCTCCCGCAGCTCCCGGATCTCGTCCGGGCTGATGGAGATTGTCTTGTGAAGGCGTCGCCGGCCCGGCCCGGCGCCCATGCCTCCGAGATCCACCGTTTCGATCGGGACGCCGGCGTGACGCAGCGCCAGCACGGTCCTGGGCATGCGGGCCAGAACGATGACCGGCTCCGGCGTAGCGGCCAGCACTATCAGGCGGGCAGCGCCGTCGGCCACGTCGTGGACTTCGACCGGGACGCCCTGCGGCGCCGCCAGCATCAGCACCTCCCGCAGGAACTCATCGCGGGCCGTGGCGTCGTCGACGATCACGATCCTCTGCGCGCCGAGGGCGCGCAGCCAGCCGGCCACGACCTGACCGTGGATCAGGCGGTCGTCGATGCGGACGAGGCGGAGGCTCACGCGCGCGAACCTCTCTTCAGGAGACCCGGCGAGCGCGGTGGCGCTCAGTCTCGACGATGCCGTTCCGGCCGACCTCGACAAGTCGCTCGACCAGCGCATCGTCCAGAGTCGCGGTGGTAAGGGCCGCTTCCACGACCATAGCCAGGTTCGCGCCGGCGATGGAGATCACACGTGGGGATCGGCGTGCGATGGCCGAAGCAACATTGAACGGCGTGCCGCCGAGCAGGTCGCACAGCACCAGCACGGGTCGGTGGTCGTGCCCGATCGCGGCGCGCAGCCCATCGGCATAGTGGTCGGGCGTCTCCGTGGCCTCGAGCCCGACCGCCGCCAGATCCGGGATCCGGCCGCAGATCAGCTCGGCCGTCGCCAGCAGGGCAGCCGGCAGCGAGCCATGTCCGGTAATGACGATCCGAAACGAGCGCACCCGATTCCTCCGCAACGCAGCCCAGGAGCCTTCGTCGTGCTCTTTGCCGGCTTCCGCACACCCGGGGACGTGCGGAAGTTATTCCTGCAAAGATTCTCGCGACATGGCTTGCAATGGTTGTATTGGCGGTATACTCGGGGCTGAGGGTCGGGATTGTCAAGCCGAGGGCAGGCAGTGATGGATGAGATTGCGAGCGGCGAGGCGCCCGGGCTCGAATCCGATCAATCGGCGTCGAGCCAGCGCGAGATGCTGCGGCTCGTCTCGGAGCTGTACTACGTCCGCTCGCTCGGCCAGCCCGAGATCGCAGCGCTGACCGGGTTCTCGATCTCGAAAGTGTCGCGCCTGCTCGCCACGGCCCGAGCTGCCGGCGTCGTGCGGATCTACGTGGAAAGCGCCCCGCACGAGCCGGCGCCGCTGGCGCGTGCACTTTCGGCCGCGCTCGGCGTGGAGGTTTGGGTGACGCCGGGCCACGAAACCGCTCCTGCCCTGGCGGCGCGGCTGTGCGGCGTGGCGGCCGCGCCACGGTTGGCGGGGGAACTACCCGAGGACGGCGCGATCGGGTTGACAGGCGGCTACACGGTGGAGTCGCTGGTCGGGGCGCTGCCGGCGGCGAGCCTGCCACGGGCCGTGGTGGTGCCACTGGTAGGTGGGTGGGATTCGAGCAATCCGCACCTCAACAGCAACGAGATCGCGCGCCGGATGGCCGAGAGGCTGGGGGCGTCCGTGCGAATGCTCCACGCCCCGGGCCTGCTCGATGACGAGGCGACGACGGCGGCCCTTCTCGCCGACAGCGCGGTCACCGCCACGACCCGTTTCTGGGGGGAGTTGCGCCTGGCCCTCGTCGGCATGAGCGGCGCGCCGCGCCATTCGCCCGGCTACGGCACGGTGATGGACCGTCTCGACGACGCAGGGAGGAGCCGCCTTGAAGCCCGAGGAGCGGTCGGCGACGTGGCCGGCCATCTCGTGCGCCTGGACGGCTCTTTCGTCGCCGACGAATGGGAACGCCGAACCATCTCCATTCCGATCGAGACGCTGCGCCGGGTGCCGCGTGTCATCGGCATCGCCGCCGGCTCGAACAAGGTGGAGACGATCGTCGCCGGTGCGCGGACCGGACTTCTGCACCTCCTGATCACTGACGAGCCGACCGCCACGGCTGCCCTCGCGCTCCTGTCCGGCGGAACCGCACCGGCCGGCTAGCCAGGGTCCGCCGGTGGTGCCGCAGATCGCCGGCCCGATGAGATGCGGATGGCGATCCGGCGGGTCCGGGCTTGGCCGCGGCGCTATAGTCCCGTCCAGGACGCCGCGCGCCGGTCCGGGCCGGTTCGGCCGCCCGGGCCGGCGCGGCCGCAAGCGGGGGATCGCGAATGAAGGCTGATGTCTCTGCGAGAGCGAGGGCTGGTCGGGCGGCCAGGCTGAGCGCGGTCGGCTTCGGCGCCTTCGGCACCGGCCTCGTGCTGGCCGGAGTCATCTCGATTGCCACAGGCATACCCCATCGGGCCTACAACCTTGCCCCGCTCGCCGGACCGGCGGATCTCGGTCGGCGTCTGGGCGAGATATCGCCGCTGCTCGCGGCCGTGCTTGCGGCCGCTGTCGCGGCGTGGATCGTGCTGATGCTGGCGACCCGCAAGCTGCGCCCTGTCGCGGCCGCATCCGAGCTGATCGTGCTCGGGGCGGCGATCGAGGTCTGCGTCGTCGGCGCGATCGGCCGCATCGGGTACTCGGCCGACGGGTCGGTTCTGCTGGCCGGGATCTTCTGCCTCACCGGCGGCGTCTCGGTCCTTGCGGCGGGCTTGCTCGCAGTACTGGTGACCGAATGAGGCCGCCGCCGACCGCTCCGCGTCTGGGGAGCGCGCAGCACGGGCCCTCCATCATCCTGGCCATCGACGCGCTCGCCCTGGCCCTGGTGCTGACTACCGCGCCGGCCGCGTTCATCTGGCTCGATGGCTCGAGGCCCAGCCCCGTAAGCACCGTCATGCCGGGGCCGTCGAGCGTGTTGCCCTCGCCGGGCGTCTCGGCGAGTCCCGGGGCCGCAACCCAGGCGCCCTCGCCCGCGGCGCCTTCGGCAACGCCCGTTCCGAGCGCGACGCTCACCTACGGCGATGGGACGTGGGCTCGGCTGCCACCGATGCCGCAGTCGCTCTGGGGTGCCGCCGCGGTGGTCCTCACGGACGGTCGCGTGCTTGTCGTCGGAGGTACGTCCGGACCTTCGAGCACATCGGCTCTCGCCACCGCCGAACTGTTCGATCCAGGGTCGAACAGCTGGTCCGCGGCCGCTCCAATGCTGCAGGCGCGCGCCTACCCGGGCGCTGTGACCCTCGCGGACGGATCGGTCCTCGTGATCGGCGGGTCGCGCGGCGGAGTGCCACTCGACAGCGCCGAGCGCTACTACCCGGACACGGGCACATGGGTCTCCGCCGGGACGATGAGCGCGCCGCGGACTCAGGCCACGGCCACCGTCCTGCTCGACGGCCGCGTCCTGGTTCTCGGTGGTGGCTCGCAGGGATCGCCCGGCTTCGCGTCCACCAACACCGCCGAGATATTCGACCCGGGGACCGGCGCGTGGACGCCAACCGCTCCGATGTCGGTGGCCCGCGCCTCCCAGACGGCGACGCTCCTGCCCGACGGCGAGGTCCTCGTGACGGGCGGCGCGACCAGCTATCACGGGCCAAGGGGCACGGTCACGGCCACGGCCGAGATCTACGACCCGAAGTCCGCCACCTGGCGCAGCGCGGCCAGGATGTCCGTGGCCCGATACCACCACATGGCGGCGCTGCTCCCCGACGGGCGCGTGCTCGTCGCCGGCGGTTGGGCGCTCACTTCGAACAGCGACAAGAGTCTTGCCACGGCCGAGATCTACGACCCCGCGACCGACACGTGGACCGCAACGGGCTCTATGGCCACGGGGCGGGCCCGCGGCAACATCGCGGCACTTCCCGACGGGCGCGTGCTCGTCGTGGATGGCGTGGACACGGCCTATCACGTCATGGCCACGTCGGAGCTCTGGGACCCGGCGAGCGGGCGCTGGCGGCTCACCGGCCGGCTCGGCACCGCGGTCATGTGGCCCGTGCTCGCGGTGCTCGACGACGGACGGGTCTTGCTGGCCGGAGGAGCCCTCGATGCCGGGGCTTCACACGAGACGGCGGTGAGCGAAATCTTCGCGCCTCCGGCGCCGTGACCCGCGGCGTGGCGGCACTCCCGCAGCGGTAGCAGAATGGCGATGGGCGGCGCGCTCCGGCCGGAGCGCTGGCGCCAGGCGGGCGGGGCTCTTACGGGAGGTTCAGGCGAAGAATGGTGGAGCCATCGCCGGATGGTCAGGACGCTTCCGAGAGCGAATACGGGCCGAGGCCAGCCACCGGTCCCGTCCTCGCGCTCGTGGTCGTGGCGGGCCTGTGCCTGATCTGCGTAGCGGTCGTCCTGCCGTGGATCCGGTGGGGCTTCTCCGCCGTGAACGTTGGATCCACCGTCAGTCTGTGGGATCTGGTGTCCCGAAGTGACGAGGACGAATTCGGGGCCGCCTGGATGCTCCCGGTGGCCGCCGGCATGGTCGCCGCCCTTGCCGGGTCCCTGTTCGAGCTGTTCCGGCGGCCGGTCAACCGCGCCCCGAGATGGCTCGCCCTGGCCGGTTTCGGGGTCGTTGTCAGCTTCTCCTGCATCGGCCTGTTCGCTGGCGTCGCCTCGTCCACGAGCTCGACCGCCTTTGCGTTCTCCCCCTCCCTGTCTTCGACCCTGGACCTTGGCTTCTGGGTGGCCCTCGGCATCTCCGTCGTCGGCGCGGTCGCGTCGCTGGTCCTCGTGGGCGAAACCCCCAACCCTGCCCGCCGGCCGGAGCCGTTTGCCCCAAGCCCGTGGGGCCCCCCGCCGGGCATCCTGCCCCCGGGGTATTACCCGCCTGGGACCGAATGGTCCGAATACGTGTCGCGCGGACAGGTTCCGCCCGGCTACGTGCCAGCCTCGTACCGGCCGGCCATCTACCCGACTCCGGGGTTCGTGACACGTGCATACGTCATGCCCGGCCAGCCCACGGGGTTGGGGCTCCCAGTCGGTCAGATGCCGGGCGACGTCGCGACGTACTCGACCGACACGGCCGGCCCGACGACCGGCACGCCGACGACCGGCCACCTCGCCGTCGTCGAGGCCGGCGGCTCGAAGGTGATCGCCGTCGAGCCCGGACAACGGCTGCTCGTGGGTCGGGATCCGGACGCGGAGATTCATGTCTCCGATCCCAAGGTTGGCGAGCGCCACGCGACGATCGAGCGGCTCGGCAACGGCTGGGCCGTTCAGGACGTCGACGCGGTCCGGCCCACGCGACTCATCGACGCATGGGGCACGAACCGCCAGGTCCGCGGCGAGACGACCATCTCGTCCGGGCAGCTTGTCGTCGGCGACGTGCTCATCACGCTCTACGTGAACTAGTGTCCCGAGCCGCTGCAGGGTAACTGGTTTGCAGCTACGATTCGGCTATGCCGAACCATCCAGCTCCGCCGTTGGTAATCAGCGAGTCTGAACGAGCATCCCTACTGGCCCTGATACGAGCGGGTACGACCGAGCAGCGACTCGCGATGCGGGCCCGGATCGTGCTTGCGGCAGCGGCCGGCACGGCGAACGAGCGGATTGCGGCCGAGATCGGGGTCACCCCCTTGACGGTGCGCGACTGGCGTACTCGTTTCGAGGCCGACCGCATGGCCGGCCTGGCTGATGCGCCTCGGCCCGGCCGAGTGCCAACCTACGACCGGGCCGCTAGGGACCGGGTCATCGCCTTCACCTTGGAGCCGCCGCCGTTCGGGACCAGCCACTGGAGTTCGCGAGCGATGGCTGCCCGGACAGGCATCAGTGTCACGACCATCCAGCGCATCTGGCGCGAGGCTGGTCTCAAGCCGCATCGGGTCGAGACGTTCAAGTTCAGTACCGATCCCGACCTGGTGGCCAAGGTCCGTGACGTCGTGGGCCTCTATCTCGCTCCGCCCGAGCGGGCTATCGTGCTGTCCGTTGACGAGAAGACCCAGATCCAGGCTCTCGATCGAACGGCCCCGATGCTGCCCATGAAGCCCGGCCAGGTGGAGCGCCACACCCACGACTACAAACGGAACGGCACCACCCACCTCTTTGCCGCTCTGGAAGTCGCCACCGGCAAGGTCACCACGCAGACCCGCACCCACCATACCGGCGCCGACTTCTTAGCCTTCCTGGCGCAGGTTGAGCGAGCCTATCCGGAGAAAGACCTCGCAGTCGTGCTCGATAACGTCAGCTCCCACGAGACGCCAGACGTTCACAAGTGGCTCGAAGCTCATCCGCGAGTCAGCTTCCACTTCACGCCCACATCCGCATCCTGGATGAACCAGATCGAGACCTGGTTCGGCATCCTGAGCCGTCAGGCCATCCGCCGTGGCAGCTTTCGCTCGGTCAAGGAACTCGTCGCGATGATCAACGGCTTCACGGCGCAATGGAACGAGGGTGCAACGCCCTTTCTCTGGGTCAAGACGGCCGACCAGATTCTGGCCAAGGCAGTGCGGAAGCCGCTAGCGACCGGCGAATCGGGACACTAGCCCCTGAATTGGGCTGGCCTGGCCGCCCCCGCTCTGCGCCGCGAAACCCCGGCGCCGGGCGCGTGGCGGCGTCGGGCGCCGGCAGGCTACTATTCCCGGGCGCACAGAGATCGCGGCCGCCGTTCGAGCTCGCCGCTTCGCAACTGCGCCAGGCATGCGTCTCGAGGGCCGTTAGCTCAGTGGTAGAGCCGCCGACTTTTAATCGGCTGGTCGTGGGTCCGAATCCCACACGGCCCTCCAAGTTCACGCTCAGACTCCCCTTCCTAAGTCTCACTATCCGGTACTTGGCAGCTTCGCGGCATCTTCGCTGGTGTAGACTCCGAATGGCGCGAAGGCCCGCTGGAGCACGCCGCTGGCCTTCAGATGCCCTCCTGATCGGGAGGACGGCCCGTGGGCCAGGCTACCAAGCCACGCAGATCCGCCGGCGAGGGTGCCATCTACGACACCGCGGACGGACGACTCCGCGGCTCGCTGCTCGTCCAGTTCCCAGATGGCCGGACCAAGCGCGTCTATGTCAGCGGTCGGACCCGAGCCGAAGTCGTGCGCAAGCTCGATGCCAAGCGCAAGGAAGGCGCGTCCGGGGCCCTGACGGGTGAGACCCTGGAGGCCTTCCTGACCCGCTGGCTACAGGTTCACGAGACGCGCATCCGCCCATCGACGCAGGCCGAATATCAGCGGATCGTCCGGCAGTACTGGCTCGGCGTCAGCTTCACGGCCGACCTCAGGAAGCGAGCGATGACGCGCCTGCAGCCGATCGACGTCGAGCAGCGCATGGCCGAACTCCTGGCGCGGAAGCTCTCGCCCACCACTGTCCGCTACGCACGAGGGGTCCTTCGGCGAGCGCTGAATGACGGCATGCGCGAGGGCCTCCTCAATCGCAACGTTGCGGCCCTGGCGCGACCGCCCCGACTAGCAGCCCGTGAGATGCGGGCTCTGTCCCCTGCCGAAGCATCGCGACTTCTAAACGGGACCAACGATGATCCGATGGGGCCGCTATACGCCCTCGCACTCGGCACCGGATGCCGGCTTGGCGAATTGCTAGGCCTAGCCTGGAGCGACCTCGCGGCCGATGGCTCGGCGCTGACTGTCCGACGAGCTCTGGCTGAATCCGGTCGAGTCGCCGACGATAAGGGGCACCGGCACACCACATGGAGTCTGGCGGAGCCGAAGACCCGGCGGAGTCGCCGGACCATCATGGTGCCTACGTTCGTGCGCGAGGCCCTGCGGCGCCAGAAGGCAGCCCAGGCCGCGCAGCGGCTGGCAGCCGGCACAGCGTGGCAGGACCAGGCCGATCTCATCTTCACCGACGCCATGGGCAATCCTATGCGACCGGATGCGGTATCCCGCATCTTCCACGAGACGGCCACGCGCCTCGGTCTTCAGCCGGTCCAATTCCACGATCTGCGGCACAGCGCGGCAAGTCTGATGCTCGCCCAAGGCGTCCCATTGAAGACGGTCAGCGAGGCGCTGGGCCATGCCTCGATCGCCATCACTGCGGACGTCTATGCGCACGTGACTCCAGACCTTCGGCGGGAGGCCGCCGACGCGCTGGACCGAGCGCTGCAAGTGAAGGCCGCGGCAGACTGAACGAAAGGACCCATTTGAGCGTCGCTTCGGTCACTCGTGCCCTGACGCGACCTCGATGATGGCCGATGACGGAACCAATCGTCGCCGGCCGACCTTGACGCTCCTGATGCGTCCCGCCCCGATTTCCGAATAGAGGGCGGTCCGACCGATGCCGAGAGCCCGGGCGGCCTGCTCGATGCTCATCAGGCGATCGGGCTCGCGCTCACTCGGGCGACGTTCGGTGGCGATCTCATCTCGTAGCGCGGCTACGAGCTCCGCCACGGCCGTCGCGAGCCGGTCGCTCATCGGACCACGCGCGCTCGAGAGCACGACGGGCAGGAGCGTCGGCCTGTCGATCTGGGCCTGGCTTCGTAACGACTGCCGTCCGGATCGGCGAGGTCGCTCTGGGGCAGGCTTGCGAATTGGCAGCTCGTTCATAGCGCGGACCGATGCCGGGACCAGTGGCGTGCGGCGCGCGTCGACATGATCCGCTTCTGCTCCGACCCAGTAGCACCGATGGGCCCCGAACGACCCGACGGGGACGAGCCTCCACGGATACTCGCGGCCACAGCCCGCTCGGCCGGACTCAGCCCCGATCCGGCGTAGTGGAAGCTCCGCCGGATGACGACCTGGTCGCCGACGGCCTTGGCACGGATCTGGGTGAGCCAGGGGTCGGCCGCGGCTCGATACTCCGCCCGGACGGCTCGCAACGCCGCGAAGGTGACCGAGTAGCGACGGGCCTTGGTCAGGAAGTGGCCACGGAAGCCCAGGTTATGGGCCCAGCGTGGGCTCAGGGTCCAGGCCGATCGCATCAGCGCGCGGGCATGATCCGAGAGTTCGGCTCGCTCGATCACTCCCTCCACCCGGATCCGTCGGTCCAGACCACCGCCTGATTGCGCGTCCTTGGTGGCGTACTTGGCGAGGTAGCCCGCGACGCCGGCTCCGTGCCCCTCGCCGGCGCGCTGGCCACCGGTGTTCAGCGGTCTCGTGTCGATCTGGCTACCCCAGCGGATCACGAGCTCACGTCCACCCGGTCCCGCCACCGTGACCGCTACGCGCGCCGCGGTGCGGGCGACGGCCTCCGCTAGACGCTGCGCCGTCGCTCCGCCCGCGGGCGCGGTGTCGGGACCGTCGGGGCCGTCGAGCCGGATGACCGCATGGACGTGTACCGATCCACGGGCCTGGAACTCGGCGACCTTGGCATAGGCGACACGGACCTGGGCTCGCAGGGCCGCTACGCTCAGATCCGCTCAAGGCTGCGAGCTCGCGCGGCAGGTACGTGATCGTTCGCCGCCACAGGGCTCCAAGGTTCGCGTTCCACAGAGCCGCGGCCTCGTAGTCATAGCAGTCCGGACAGATTGCCTGGCCGATCCGGGGATCGTCCTCGGCGTGACGATCGAGACAGCGCATCGGGATGCCGTGCGAGCAAACCTCTGCCTGGCCACCGAGCCGGCAGCTGCGGACGCCACCGGCATCGACAACTCGGCGATGCACCGCCCCGAACGAGGGTGCGGTGAACGTCGCGAAGACGAGCGGGTGCGAGGCAACCGCGGAGGAGACTCCTCGGGCCTCGTCGCCTCTGAGTCCCGCTGCGACGAGGAAGTAGGCGTCGCGGCGATACCGCTCCGAGCAGGGCGGACAGCGCGACTCGCGTCGGTTGCCACAGGCGACGAGGACGAAGCCTGGGGCCTGAGACCGCGTCGATCGCCGGGCGACGACTGCGCCGGTCCTTGCCGAGACCGCCACCGACTCGCCTTCCAGGCGGATCGGCGAGGTGCAGCCGCCGGTCCGCCGGATCAGTTCCACGACCGCCGGTGCGCCGGCTCCGTAGCGGTGCGCGAGGACCGCGAGCGGCGCCGGCGATAGAAGCGGCGATGGGGACGCAGGAGGAACCACGGGGACCGGTCCTAGCCGGCCTGCTCGGGGCGGCGCAGAGGCTGCGGGACCTGGGCCTTCGGTGTCGCTGCGCGGACGGCGGTGGCCCGGAACGACCACGCCAGGCGCGGGCGAGAGCCCGAGGTATCCACGTAGCCGGTTGCCGTCAGGCCCTCGAACGAAACGGCCGGGAACGGCGATCCCGCCGGCGCCTGTGGCAGAACGGGCGGGTTGCGGGCCGCGATCTTGACCTTCACGACCTTGGTCCGCGCCTCGGGATCGGCGTCGAACACCGAGATCGCCCACAGTGGCAGACCAGTTTCGCGATCGTGCGCCTGGACACGCTGCTCTGGCGTAGAGGCATCGAAGTCGATGACTTGCTCTACGGCTCCGATCGCGTATGCCCCCGAAGGGAAGACCTGGTCCATCGTGACGGGGATGTGTCTGCCAATTGCCATGTCATGACCTCCTTGTCTGATTTCGAACAGCCAGAATCAGCCGACGCTTTGCTCACAGCTATCGCAAGCTGAGGAGCTCGTGCGGCTCCGAAAACTGGGGGCGAGCGCTCGTTCTTCGGTCCGGAATGCCTTACCGGGACCTGGGCCAGTCGCCATCCAAGACGCTAGGCCGACCAACCGGGAGAGTCAAGGCTTCTGCGTACCATCCCGCGTACCATCGGCGACAAATTCCGATGAAATCACCGTCATGAGGTGTGGAGACGTCACCCCTGAGCTAGAACGACAGCCGAAAGGGTCCTCGAAGCCGACAGGCGCACGCTGGAGAGCGGAACCGTTTGCGACTTCGTCGGATCGCTGCGACCGGCGAGTGTGGCCCGATGCGCGGGGTCATCGGGCGGGTTCGCCTCCTATCGCCGCGATCCGCTCATGGAGGTCGCCGGGAGGGGCGGGGCTTGTTACAACTTTCTCTACTGCATCAAGACCCGTGATCGTGCCTGCGGAGCGGGCGGCGCGGGCCGCCAGCGAAACATCGGCTCGATCTTCCATGGTGTAGACGTCGGTGCAGTTCTGGCTGCCGGCGGGTGACGGCGCGATGGGTGCAACGGTGCTCGGCGCTATGGACGCGGACGCGCTGGGCATGCTTTCGGACGAGATCGCAATGATCGAAGGGGTGGGTCCGGGCGTTGGGGATGCTGCCATGGATCCGGTGGAGGCGACCCGGATGGACAGAGCCGCCAACACGAAGACTACGAGGACTGCGATCAGTGAGAGAGCAGGATTTGCTCGGCGCACGGTTTTCACGGGTAGACCGCCTTGATGCCCGAAACGTCACCAGACTGGGGCGTGTAGAAGTTCTCCGGTCCCTGTTTCATGATTTCTGTAAGGCCGGTGTGGCCAAGGCCCTCCGCGTGACCGAACTCGTGGGTAAGGACTTTGCGCGAGTCGGCGTGGTAGACGTTGCAGCCGCAGGTGGGGTCGTACGGATCCGACCAGTCGAAGCCGGGGCGCCTCAGCGCACCAGGCTTGCGGCAATCGGTCGCTCATGCCCCGCTCCGGCCCGAGCGGAGCCTGGGCCGTGGCCAACATGGGCCAGGAGCTACGGCACGCGGGAGGTCGACAGCAGCGCACTCGGCGACATCTGACTCCCATCCGGCAGGACTACGCTGCCATTCGTGATGGGCCAGTTGTCGACCACATCGAAGTCGGCGGCGGGAGCAGCCGTTAGCGATGGCTGGCTCTTGGATGTCAGGAACCAAATGGCACTCAGGCCGACCGAAGCGTCCGGCTGGCCTGACAGGATGTATGTGCTGCAGCCGACCATGCCGCCGAAGATGCGGACGCGAACCTGACCACCGGCGACTGCCTTGGCAACAGACGAGGCGTCCGTCTTGCCAACGCCAGTGACCGCGACGGTGACGACCCGATAGACGTCCGTGGCTTCTGGGTTCTTGGTAGGCCTGGAGCCGTCAGCCGTATCAAACCGACCGGCACTTACCGCAACGATCGAACCGCTGACCACCGCATCGGAGTGGGCGCTCCAGTCCTTGACGGATGGCTGCAGGGTGAGCGGCTCGGAGATCACGGTCTGGCAAGCGGATGAACTGGCTGGCATGACCGAGGCGGCTTCCGACCCCGCAGCTCCGGGGCTACTCGATGGATCTTGGACTGCACCGGCAACCGAAGTTCCAGACGGGGCGGCGGGCTCTCCGGTCGAGTAGACCCGTGGCAGTATGACCACAACCGCGAGAATGGCGACGATGACGGCGGCGGCCCCAACTTGAGCTGCCTGACGACGTCCTGGTTGACTCTGACTCCGCATTTCCCACCCCTTCCGCCAAGAGCGGTCGCTCCGAGATCGGCGCTCTCTATGAGTGAGGACATCCTGTCGCCTAGAGGCGCGGCAACGGCGCAACCTGCCTTACCAAGTCGGCCTTGATTTTGGTGGAACGCACGACACGCAGAAACTCGAGTTGTAGAGGAACTGCAGACCCGCGACGTCGCCGCCGGAACTCTGCGCCACTGTGGTCGGAGTTTCTCCCATGTATACCGAATTCGGCCAACTCGGGTACAGGGCTAGAGCTATGGTGCGCCAGCTATTGAGACAGAAAGCCAGCAGGAACACGAGGCCTCATCGGGCGGTCGCATGAGACCAGTGGCCGCCGCAGACGAGTTGGCATGCGAGTGCCAATGGGACATTCAGGTCGCCACGCGCCGCAACTCCTCTCGCCCCGAAGACACCCAGCACATCCGATGACCCACGGACGAGAGCCAACGCGTCATGCACAGCGCACCGAGCGCAGAGGCGGCCTGGCGCCGCCCATAGTCACGAGCACGCGGCCCCGGTGGAGACGTGGGATCCAGATCCCCGAGGAGCGGGTTAGCCTAGGCCCGACTCCTCTCGCCCCGACCATAACAACCAATCGAGCCCCATTCCAGGCCCCGTCCCACCCTTGAGCCTTCGCTGACGCGCTCGGGTGCAGCCTCACTTTCCGAGACCCCAGCACATCGATACGCTCGAAGAGAGCCTCCGCTAGCAGCTTGCGACCGGACGGCTCGGCGTCATCCCAGAGCTTGGGCAACTCGCGAAGCGACTCGACTGCCTCTTGCGGTGTCAGCCCGCCGGCGCGTTCGCCTCTGGCGGCCTGCTCTTCCTGATCGAGCGCCCGCATGGTCGCCTCGAGGGCATCCGGGTCGCGGTCGCGGCGGTAGCGGGCCATGGCGGCATCACGATCGCGCTCGATGCGCGCGAGGGTCACCGGATCGGGTCCGGACTCATCGGCGCCGAGCCGGTCAACGACGGCACCCGCAAGCTCGGCATTGGCGCTGACATAGCCCAGAGCCTGGCGGACGAGCCCCTCGAACGCCTCGGCTGGATAGCTCACGCCCTTGTGGCGCTTGTCGGTCGAGTTGCGAAAGACCCGTGGCGCGGGCCGTCCGGCGCCCAGCCAATCAGGGCAAGGGAAGTTGTGCCGATAGCGGGCTTGCTGGCCGATGAGGTGACGGCCGCAGGCGGCGCAGTGGAGCATCGAGAGCGCATAGGGCCGCCGGGTTGTCGGGCGGCCCGGATGGCGGCGGCTGAACCGGGAGCGGGCGAGCTGCACGCGGTCCCAGGTGAGCTGATCGATCACGGCCGGAACACGAGTCGCGGTGCCATCACGCAGCCGGCCGATATAGACCGGGTTGGTCAGGATGCCCCGTGCGGTGTAGAACGGCAGTCCTGTCGCCTCGGCGACTTGCGCGTCGGTCATGCCCTCGGCCGCAGCTGCGAAGGCGGCGCGGACCCGCTCGATCTGGGCGGGCACCGGCTCCAGGACCGGCGGCCTGCCGGATCTGATGTAGCCGTATGGCGGCTGGCCGCCGGGCTCACCCAGACGGCGGCGCTTGGCGGCGAGACCCTCGGATACGCGACGGCCGAGCTTGCGGCTGTAGGACTCGGCCTCGTGAGCCTCCCGCACGAAGTCGTCCCAGCGGTCCGAGTCGGTGCTGATGATCCGCTCGTCGCAGAACAGGACCGCTACCCCGGCGGCGTGGAGGTCATCGACCGCGATGAGGGTTTGCTTGAGGTTGCGCTGGAAGCGGCTCACATACCCGACCAGGAGCAGGTCGTATCGGCCTGCTCGCGCGGCTTCGGTCATTGCCGCGAACTCGGGCGCCTGGTACACGGTCCGGCCCGAGGCGGCGCTCTGCCAGACAAGCCCGGTGTCGACGAGGCCAAAGCGCTCGATGGTCCGGTCCTGAAGCTCGCGCTGGGAGTCCGGACCCCAGTTGTCGTACTGCCCGGTGGTGGACTCGCGTACCCAGCGGGCCACGCGTAGCCCGGCGATCTGGTCGGTGGAGCGGGGCAGGGCGTGCACGATAGGGCGAGTCATAGCTCAATCACGGCATAGAGTCCAGAGACCGGCGGCCGGCCCGGCGGGCGTGAGCCTGGCGGATGCAGACCGCCAGCGCCCGGACCAGCGGGTCAGGGGCAGCCAACCCGGCGGACTCCCGCGCCGGAACCAGCCGGCCCTGACGTTGCCCGGCTCCGTTGGACCGCCGGGCCTGGCCGCTCATCGGGCCTTGCCGCCTTGCCGGCCGGCTCTGGCTGGCTTGCGGCCGGCTGCAGGGTTCCGGCTGGGGCCGTGCGTGCTGGCACCACCCTGGACCTTGGCTGGTCGCGCGCCGGATGTAGCTGGCTTTCGGCTGGGCGCTGGCTTGCGGGCGGCTGAACGTCTGCCGGACGAGGCTGGCTTGGGGTTGGCCGTTGGCTTGCCGCCCGGTTTCGTCGAGCTTCCTCGCTGGGCACGGGGGCCAGCCTGGGCCAGCCTGGTGCTGGCCAGGCGGACCGCCCGCTGGGCCACGTCTCCACCGACCACGCTCGCTCCCCGCTCTGCGGCTCCCACCAGCAGGGCTCCCGAGCCGCAGAAGGGGTCCACCACCAGGGAACCCCTGCCAATGGCGGCCATCGCGGCTAGCTCACGGCCCAGGCCATCGGGCTTCATCGTCGGATACCGTCCAGCCGTGCCAGGCCCGACAGCGGCCACCGATACGAGATCAACGCCAGAGAGAGTCCGGGAGCCAGCAAGGCGCCCAACCAGCACGAACTCGGTCTGGTGGCGCAGGCCAGCCCCGAGCCCTGGGTACTGACGGTCCCAGGTGATGGTCCGGATGCCGGAGAAGCCAGCCCGCTCCAAGGCGCCGATGGCCTCGTGCAGGCCGTCGTTGTTGGTCATGGCCATGAGGACCCCATGGGGCTTGAGCTTGCGGCGGGCAAGCGCGAAGACCCGCCCGATCTGGGGCCAGGTCAGGCCGCCCGTGAACCAGTCGCGCAGGTGACCGCTGGTCGGGCTGCGGTTGATGCTCGTATACGGCGGGTCCGTGATGACGAGATCGATCGAGCGATCGGGCAGCGAGCCCAACAGGCGTTCGGCCGAGACCAGCTCGACGCGGACACGCTCGGACGGCTTAGTGCTCATAGGGCAGTCCTCCCTCAGGCGGTGGAGTCCAGGCATACCCTCCACCGGGTAGCCGGTGCGTTTCGAGGCGGCGACGAACGATCGGGAACTCCCAGTCGTCTTCGGTCGTGGCGGCGCCGCAGGTGGGGCAGATGCGCGGCACGCGGTATTGCTCGAAGCCGAGGTCTCGCAGGACCAGCTCGTCGGCACGCGGCGGTTCTTGCTCTTCGACCTGGACGCGGTAGAGCGAGCCGAAGCCGGAGACGAGCTTCTGGCGGCGGGTGGCCCAGACGTACTCCCCGATCCGCTCGGGGTCGAGTGAGTCGACGATCCCGTGGGGCTTGCCCACGTACTTGAGGACCTCTCGGATCGCACCCTGGCGCGCGGCCGGATCGTCGCGGCTGACGGCCTCCACCCAGACCGACCAGGAGCCCTCGCAGCGCGAGCTACGGCCATGGCGGCAGTGCTCCCGCTTGCAGGTGATGGTCTGCCAGGTGTCGCGCATCTCGCCCCAGTCGATCCAGGGCGAGTCCATGAGGGTGTGGAGGTGGGGATGCCAGGTCATCGTGTCTTCGGCGAAGGTGAGATCGCAGGCGACGGCGCCTCCGGCGACCCGCTCGTGGCGATAGGTCTCGCAGTTGCGGTCGCGGCGGTGGCCCGCATGGACGCATTGCCGCGGGCAGCCTTGGGCGTGGACTTCGCTTGGCGGGTGCACCGGGCAGCGGCTCCGCTGTCGGCCGGTCCGGGTGGGGCAGCCGGGTTCGCAGCCGGCGGCATGCGCCTCACCCCCGCGGGCGCTGCAGCCCTCGACGCAACGAGGCAGCCGGCAGTCCGGCGCCGCTACCGGAAGATGGCAAGGATGACCGGGCGCGCCGTCGGGTTCGCCATCGGGTCCGAGGGCGGGCCAGCGCCAGCGGCACGCTCCGCCCGCGATGATGGCCCGGCGACGGAGCCTACCGAAGTCGCTCCTCAGCCGCCGAATGCCGGCCTCCAGCTCACCCTGCGCGACGTTGCGAATGGTGAACGTCCAGAAGGCCGGCCGCGCCATCTTCTGGGCGAGAGCGTCGTATCGCTCCAGAAGACGGGCCACTCGGGCTCGTTCGCAGTCGGGACAACCCCGGACGTGGCAGGAGAAGGGCGTAGCGACGCCAGACCCGCAGCCCTGATGGACGAGAACCCGGACCTGGGTGCAGTCGCGCAGGGCTCCGGCCCGCTCGTCGAACCAGAAGGCGCGCTCCACCTCGCGCTCCTCGTGAGCGCGACGGCCGCACTCGGAAAGAACATCCGCGAGGTCGAGCTTCGACGCCTCGCGTTGCGCCGGATCGCGGAAGAGCTTGGAGAGTGGGTCCGCTTGTCCTCTTTGGCGCCTTCTGCGGGCCGATTTCGTGCTGCCACTGTTGGCTTGGTGCCATGTATGGACAGAAGTGGGATGCGCGCGCCGGGCGGGGACGGGAGCAGTTGCGAGCGCCACCAGACCGTTCACGGCTGTGCGCCCCGCCGTTCACACTTAGGGCGCGAAGTGGGCCGATGGCCCATCGCAGGAGTGAAAGAGGCCTGGCGTGCCTTCAGAGCGCCAGACGCGGGATGATCGGGCCTACTCGCGAGACTCAGACGCTTGCGGCACAGATCGGTGCAGGTCCGACGGTCTGCCCGGCTCCATGTCGGGAGGGGCGTGCCACAGGAGCGGCAGCGGCCCTTGTTCATTGGAGGAACCTCGTCGCAAGGACCGCGCCCATGGCTTCCGCGTCAGAGCGCAACCTCGTCTCGCAGGCCCGGCAACGCGGCCGGCTGCACTTCGCTCGGGATTTCCAGGCATGGCCGCAGCGGGCGCAGACACGCCACGGCCGGAGCGTCACCTGGACCGTCAGAACCGCTGTTTCGTCTCGCACGCTTGTCATCTCGACCCTCTCGTTCGTCGGGCGCAGAGGGTTTCTTACAGCGACAATTGACGTCGAGGCAAACCAGCCGGCCTCGCGGCCGAGCAATGCTCATGCGTGGAACGCGAGAATTGAGCGTGGAAAGTCACGAGGAATTGAGGGCCCGCGGAAAGGCCTTTCGGCGCGAGCTGGCGGCCTGGCTCATGGCCGATCCGGAAGACAAACCGGACGGGCGGCCCGCCCTGTCGTCCATTCGTCTCACGCGCAGCTCCCTCTCCGGCGGCGAGGCGTGGGTCGGCAATGCAGCCGTCTCCCTCGATCCCAAGGTCCTGTCGGCACTCGCGTCGGATCGCGACTCGCCCTTCTACGACTCGCTCTTCGGGACCGTCCTGCGCGCCTCCGAGCGGGCTATCGATCCGTCGCGCTGGTCCGAGCGAACGGAGCCTCTCATCGTTCGGTATGGACGGGTTCGGGTCGGGCTCTTCGATTGGACGACCGATCGCGACGCCTTCATCGAGGCGCTACTGGGTCGGCCGGTTCCGTCGACGCCGAGATACGAGCAGCGGGGACCGATCCTGCCTGTGATGTCGAGGAGCGACTTCGACTCCGTCCGCGAGCTGCTCGGGGCACGGATGGAGGACAAGATCGCCCTTCTCCACGTAACCGGAGCCAGGATCGCAAACGGGCTCGACCCTCTCGTGAAGCTGGCAGCGGCCACCTCGTGTTGCGATCCGGTTCGAGCTGCCGTCGGGTATGCGCTGCTGCGCATCGACCCCCAGGGTTTCGCAGCATCACCATCGGGTCGGATGACGCTGCGGGCCATGGGGGCGGCACCGCGGGGGCGCACGCCTCGGCTAGACATGGAGCTTGCCGGCGTCTTCGACATCGACCTTGCCGGCTATCTCGGGCTGGTCTTCTGGAGCGGCGCGAAGCAGCTGCGCTCATACCGGGCCACCATGGCGGCGCATCTGCGGTATCTGTTCGACTACGAGGTCGCGCCACAATGCCGCTGGCCCGACGAGCGCACGCGGCGCGAGGCGCTGATGGTCTGGTTCATGGATCGGTTGGCCCGCTTGGCGGAGCCTGGTCAGCGCGTTACCAGATCGAAGATCGCCCGGGCCTTGCGCCGGGAGCACCCAGGCGACTACGAAGGCGAAAACGAGGCTGTGACTGTCCGTAGGGTGTACCGAGTTTCGGCAAAGCTTACGTAAGAGCGACCCAAGTCGAACAATTCAGGCGACCAGCAGACCATGGCTGGGAGGCGAGCTACTTCGCGAAGACGCGTCCGCCCGGTCGCGGCCCGCCGAGGGCCGGCAGGAGGCAACCCGTGTGTCGTCCGCCAGATCGTCGCTTCCGACCGAATTCTAGGAGGCGCGCCGCACCAATTCGCAGCAACCGCCCGCAGGGGTGCGGGAACTAGCCACCCTGGGGGCGTGCATCTGAATCCCGGCGAGCCAGAACTGGGCGACGTGCCTCTTGTCGGTGACGACGACGTGGCCCTCGCCTGTAGAGACTTGCTGGTAGTCCACCTGAACGACCGCCTAGCAGAGGCCTGGCAGTCGACAACATCGGCGAGTCCGCGGAAGCCACGTTCCCCGTTCCTGCCAACAATCTGGCGTTCGTTTTGCACAACATGTTGGGAGGGAGTTGCGCTGGTGAACACAGACGCGTTCGACGACCGATATGAGGAGCTGCTCGCGGACTTGCGTCGCGTGTGCCGGGCGGTCGGTGCCGGGGACGAAGCGGAGGACGTGGCTCAGGAGACGCTCTGGTATGCCAGGGCCCGGCTAAGCGAGCTCCGTGATGACTCGAGACTGGTGCCTTGGCTAAGGAAGATCGCAGTGCGCCACGCCTGGCGGGCTCATGGGAGGCCCGTCGAAGACCTCCATAGCGTCCTCATCGCGGCACCGACGATCCCCGTCGAGCTTGCCATCGACGAGCGTCGCGCATTGGTTGCCCTCCCACGACGTGAGCGGGAGGTCGTGATGCTGGTGTACATCGCTGGCTTTCGAGAGGAAGAGGTGGCATCGATGCTCGGCGTGTCAAGAGGAACGGTGGCGAAGACTCTCTGGAGAGCCCGATGCAGCCTCTCTCGATCACTATCGGACTACTCAAGGAGCGGAATGCCATGTGGTTGAAAGCCCGCGGCCATCTCGATGACGAATGCATCTCCAGGTTTGTAGACCATGTGCGGGAGCTCAATTCACGCCAGCGTAGCCACCTCGACAAGTGCGACGCATGTCGCGCCAGGGTCGAAGGACACAGGCGGGCGCGCGACATGCTGCTCCGATTGAACGAAACAGTGCCTCTGCCGACATCCGGCCGCAGGAGTGGCCTTCGTGAGGCTGGAGCTCATCCGCTTCTGGTGGCCGGTGCCGCCGTGATCGTGATGGTCCTAGTCGTAAAGGTTGTCGTGGCTGGCCGTGGCGGCTACGTTAGCGCTGACTTGGGTGCGGCCACAGCCAAATCCACCACGCCGTCGCCATCCTCGTCCGCCTCGCCATCCTCGTCCGCCTCGCCGTCCCCTTACTACAGCGGCGACTGGATTAGGCTTGGATCATCTGAGGTCATGGGCGTGGTATGGTCGCCTGACGGTTCGCATCTGTTGGTCTGGTCCGAGCCCTATGCTGGGCAGACGCGCCACTTCCAGTTGCTCGATGCCAACGGTAGCGTGGTGAGGTCATTCGACGCGGAGGCTGCCGCTTGGATGGATTCGAGCACGTACGTCGTCCAAGAGTCAAGCACATCGCTCTTCGAAGGTCTCGGCAACAACCAGGAGGCTAATGCGGGGGTATCGCTGGGCTCGGGATTGCTCAGCAACGGCCATGGAGCCGTCGCGTACATAGCGAACGATGGACAGGCGGTCTCGGATCGACCCGGGCTTTCGGATCGGTTCGCCGTTCTCACCCGCAACGGCGCGACGCAGCCGATGCCAGGACGTCCAGCGGCGTGGTCGGAGGATGGCAGCGAGCTTGCTGTCTGGCACTACACCAGTGGATCTGGAGGAGTGGGAGGGCAGCCCTCAGGGTCGATGTCGGTGCTCGAATGGCCGGGATTGAGACAACTCGCACAGTGGCCGGACATTGCCGTGGGCTCGACTCCCGTTCGCTTTGATCCAACCGGACGATACCTTGAGGTTGCCGGGTCGGCGTTTAGCATCCTGGACATCGCGACGGGTCGCGTTGTACGACCCAGTGGTGCTACTGGCCAGACGCCCGTCTGGGACGCCTCCTCTCACCTCATCGTCCCGAGACTCGATGGGACCGCGGCTACGTATGCCCTGGACGGCAGCCTCAAGGCGACGCAGGCGGCGGCAAATTCTGCAGCGGGCTCGGCGAACGGACAGACCGTGCTGTACTTCTGGTGGGAGTCACAGCGACCAATTCTCGTATCGATTGGCGCCTCTGTGCGAGATGTCGATGTGCCGGGAGTCCTCTGGACCTACCCGGAGGTGTCAGCCGACGGATCGAGGATCGCTATTCTGTGTCGTGTTTCGTCTGACTATGAAGCGTTTCTCCTCACGAGCCAGTAGACGAGTGCAGGTTCCGCCGGTTCTGCCACCTGATTCCGTCGCGGACTGAGGTGGCCAATTCCGTGGAGTGCGCAGACGAGGGCGGTTGCGCGGCCGGGCTCGTGAATTCACGGCACAGAAATGTCAATCGAGTGGAGGTGCCACGCCTACTTCGGCAACTTCTGCATGACGGGCGCCGAGACACTGACCGACCCCGGCGCCCATCATACGATCATATGTGCCCCACACCAGTCTCAGTTGGCCTGGGCAGTGCTCACTTTGTATGCATGCCCACTGATGGGGTCAACATAAACGTCACCGCCACTGCCGTCCTGTCCATGCACGAACGGCGTAAAGGGCGAATTGCTGCCATCAATTGACGCCCAGACAAGGTGCCCGTCCCCATGCAGCCCGGCCGTCTGCATGATACTCCCCCGCTCAGTCGTCGAAGTCAGATCCCAGCCATCGGGAAGCGTGGAGGCTCCTGCATATGTGTAGCCGTTGGGGCCGTCGGCCACCATCGCGACTGCACGAACTTCCGCCCCCACCCGGACCTCAACGAGCTCGTATGGCGCAACATCCGGCGAGAACGAGTCGACATGAGTAATGGCTCCGAGCGTGTAGCCTGTCAGGTCAATTCCGAGCCTGCCCTTGTCCACTTCGTTCACGGCCAAGCCGTCGGCTACTGCGGCGGCTACTGTCGGTCGGGTTATGGCGGGCCCGAGCATCTTGCCGCTCATCGTGTCCTGAGTCACTGACGTTGATCTGCTTGTCTGACCCGCCGTCGCTGCTGCTGCTGCCGCTCCGTTGTACTGGCTGGCCTGCCAATCGCCGTACGTCTCGCCCGGGCTGTCGCTGGGGACGGCATTCGCATACATCTGAAGAACGGTTACGTAGTAACTCGTCCAGAAGGGCCCCGCACCACCATAGCCACTCATGTTCGGACTCAGCCAGGAGCTCGTGTTCCAGGTCGAGATGGGAACGTTCGAATGCGCGTTCGTGTATGGATCGAACACGTAGAAACTGCTGATTGAGTCGGTGCCGTCAGAAAACGGGTCTCGAGTCGTGACGTAACCAGTGGTCAGGATCGCGTGACGTCCGGAATTGACGATAGCGCCATCAGGTCGCCCGGTTCCCCTAATGCCGTAGACCAGTTCCCAGTCTGCCGTGAAGGCACTGCTGTACCGGTAGTCGTTGAAGAACCAATTGCCAGGTGTATGCCAGTAAAGTGCCCAGCCTCGCCACGCGGATCGTGACCATAGGTGCCGCTACCATCAGAGCACGGGCCGCTACTGTGCGCCTTCCAGTTGTACTTGTCCCCTTGGGAACTGTTGTCGACGGTGCTGGTTATCTGCGCGCTTAGCGACGATTGACTGGGATGAGTGGCACCGGGCACGTAATTCAGCCATGACAGGCTCGAAGCCACGACGCACCAACACGCCGTTTGCTGGTGGACGTCATACCCGGACTGCCAGGAGTCTTGAGTGTACGCAGCAGCTCCCGCTGGCGAGAGGCCGGCCATCAAGAACGCCAGGGCGGTCGCGGCGAACGCGCGATTCCGCTGGCTCGGCCCTGCAAAGTGCACCATAGGAAGTCCTCCCCGCACAGACACGCTCTGTCGACGGATGTCTGCGCCTACCTCTGGGCGATCATGTCCACGCGCCCTCTGCACGTGGTGCTCGCCCAGAGGAAGCGTATCACCCGCTCTGTTCTCGGGGAAAGCTCCGGCGTGTGACGGGCAGGCCGTCGCTACGACAGCCGCTTTGTCGGCTGCAATATCCAAGGCTGGACAGCAAGGATGGGGACGGCGACCGCGGATCGGAGTGACGTTCGACCTCAGCGGTCAGCAACACCCAACATGGCGAGGATCCAGAAAGAGCACCGACACGGCCAAGATCCAGACTCGGTGACCCAGTCTCTGGATCATGTCAGCGTTTTGCCGCCCCCATCGACGAGCAAGTGGAGTGTAACCCCCGGGTGCGCAGTCAGGCGCCCGTCGCGCCGACCACTACGGCTACGGTCGGGCGGTGCGCGTGGATCATCCGCCTCGCAGGGCGTCGATCATGGCAGCCGAGGATGTCGCATCTGGAACCACCCCGCGAAGATCGGCCGGCTAGCTTGTTATCTCGGCCTCAAGTCCAGTGGAGTCGACCAACTCTTCCGTCCCAAGCGTCCGGAGGCGCAGCTCGTCTGGCAGCTTCGTTGGCATCTTCGCCCGCGAACGGTAGCGGTCAGGAACCATCCAAATAGAACGCCGCCCACGCATAAATAGAACGCCGACGAACACCCGCGACCTCTCTGGTGCGCCCTTTTAATCGGCTGGTCGTGGGTCCGAATCCCACACGGCCCTCCAACATCGCGCCGTCGGCCGGCGCGATGGACTCAGTGGCGGTTCGCCGTCAGCGGGCGGCCGCGCCTCAGGCTACGGGCGTCGCGGAGTGGCCCGCCGGCTCGTAGCGGCGGAGAGGGTGAGTCGCACGCACGACCGACCGCAGAGCGGCGAGATCGCCGCTGATGAGACCGCGCGCCCGGGCCTGCACCAGGACGTTCCCGAGCGCCGTGGCCTCGACCGGGCCGGCGATGACGGGCAGGCCGCAGGCCTCCGCCGTGAGCCGGCACAGCAGCTCATTGCGGCTGCCGCCGCCGACGACGTGGACGACGTCGATGTCCACCCCAGAAAGCCGGCGGGCGTCGGCGATCGCACGAGCGAACGCCGACGCCAGGCTGTCGAGGATGCAGCGCACGAACGCCGGCCGTGAGGATGGGACCGGTTGATCAGTTGTCCGGCAGTGGGCGGCGATCCGGGCCGGCATGTCGCCCGGCGGCAGCAAGTCCGCCTCGTCGGGGTCGATTAGGCTGCCGCCCGGAGGCAGATCGGCGGCCGCGGCGAGCAGTTCGGTGAGATCCATGCGCCCGCCTTCGCGTTCCCAGACACGCATCAATTCCTGGAGCAGCCAGAGCCCCATCACGTTGCGCAGGTACCGGGTCCGGCCGTCGACGCCCAGCTCGTTGGTGAAGTTCGCCTTCTGGCTTGCCACGCCCAGAACGGGTGCGCCGAGCTCGACGCCGACCAGCGCCCAGGTTCCGCACGAGATGTACGCGAACCGCTCGTCGGCCGCAGGCACGCCGACAACCGCGGAAGCGGTGTCGTGGGATCCGACCGCGGCCAGGACCGCGTCGCGCGAAAGCCCGGTGTCGGCCATCACTTCCGGCCGAATGGGGCCGAGCGCGTCGCCGGCCTGGACGAGCTCCGGCAGGATCGATGGGGGCAGGCCGAGCTCGCGGACCAGGTCCAGCGCCCAGGACCCGGCTACGGGATCGAACAGGCCCGTCGTCGACGCGTTGGTCGCCTCGACGTGGATGCCTCCGGCGAGCCAGTATCCGATGAGGTCCGGGATCATGAGCAGGACGCCGGCCGCTTCGAGCTCCGCGGTTCCGAGCGCCGCGGCGAGCTGGTAGACGGTGTTGATCGGCAGGAACTGGGTGCCGGTCTTCGCGTAGAGGCGATCCTGAGGCACCGCGGCGTGGACCCGCTCCACTCCGAGGGCAGTCCGAGCGTCGCGGTAGTGGTGTGGATTGCCCAGGAGCCGTCCCGCAGGATCAAGCAACCCGTAGTCCACGCCCCAGCCGTCGACTCCGACACTCGCGATCGAGGGTGTCGCCCGGGCGGCGCGGCGCAGTCCTTCGATGATGTCGTGATACAGCCGCAACACGTCCCAGTGCAGGCCGTCGGGCAGCATGACGGGATCGTTGGCGAACCGGTAGGTCTCCTCGAGCTCGAGGGTGTGCGGGCCGACGTGGCCGACCATCACGCGCCCGGACGAGGCGCCGAGATCGACGGCCGCGACGGTATCGGTCACTTCACGAGACCCGCCGCGACCAGGCGCGGCGTCTCGATTCTCACGCGCCCCACCCGGCCTGCTGGCCACCGACTCTCTCCGCCGCGACCTTCTCGGCGTAGCCGGAGCGGGCGAATGCTGCCATGGGGTCCGGGTCCAGGTTCATGTCCGCCCGGACGTCTCGGAGCAGCGGGCGAACGTCCGTGTCGTAGGCGTCCATCAAGATGGCGTGCGCCCCGAGGACGTCACCGGCCTGCTGCGCCGCCTCGAGCGCTTTCTGATCGACCAGCAGCGCCTTGGCGGTCGCCTCCTGGACGTTCATCACGCTGCGGATCTGACCCGGGATCTTCGCCTCGATGTTGTGGCACTGATCGAGCATGAAGGCGACGCCACTCTCCGGTCGCAGGGCGTCCGCCTTCACGCACTCGTGCATGATCCGGAACAGCTGGAAGGGATCGGCTGCGCCGACCATCAGGTCGTCGTCCGCGTAGAAGCGCGAGTTGAAGTCGAAGCCGCCGAGCTTGTCCGCGCGGAGGAGCTGGGCGACGATGAACTCGATGTTCGTGCCCGGCGCGTGGTGGCCCGTGTCGACGACGACCTTTGCCTTGGGGCCGAGGGCCACGCAGTGGGAGAACGACGTGCCCCAGTCCGGCACGTCGGTGTGGTAGAAGGCAGGCTCGAAGAGCTTGTACTCGAGGACCATGCGCTGGTTGGGGCCGAGCCGCTTGTAGACCTGCGCCAGCGACTCTGCCAGGCGGTCCTGGCGAGCCCGGATGTCGTCCTGGCCGGGGTAGTTGGTGCCGTCGGAGAACCACAGCTTGAGGTCGCGCGACCCCGTCTTGTCCATGATGTCGACGCACTCGAGGAGGTGGTCGACCGCCTTGCGCCGGACGCGTGCGTCGGGGTGGCAGACGCTGCCGAGCATGTAGTCGTCGTCCTGGAAGGTGTTCGAGTTGATGGTGCCGAGCGCGACGCCCTTCTCGGCGGCGTGCCGACCCAGGTCCGCATAGTCGTCGACCTTGTCCCAGGGGATGTGGAGCGCGACGGTCGGCG
This sequence comes from uncultured Chloroflexia bacterium, assembly GCA_963768655.1. Taxonomy (GTDB): domain Bacteria; phylum Chloroflexota; class Limnocylindria; order Limnocylindrales; family CSP1-4; genus Fen-1039. The sequence goes on from CAVYIM010000003.1 coordinate 529,134, forward strand.
CGACGCCCGTGTACTTGTTGACCTGGGCCGCGTCGTCGACCTTCTCGTAGGGCGTCCGCGGGACGCCTTTCTGCGCGAAAACCTTGAACCGGGTGCCGGAGTTGCCGAAGGCCCATGAGGGGAGCTCGATCCGCTGGGTTCGAAGCGCAGCCCTTGCGGACCGACTGTCGGGAGCTGTCGAAGTCACGGTCGTCTCCATCCCTGTCCACCTGGCGGACGCGCTCAGGCGGACGCGCTCAAACGGTCACCGCGGCCTCGCGCGAAGGGTCCGCCGAAGGCCCGCGGCGACGGCAGCCACCAGCTTGCCACAGGTTCCGATTAGTTTCAATCTCCTCGTTGACAGTTCGATTGCTTCTCGTCTACTGTTTCAACACCCGCTAGCATTCGAAAGTAATGATCCGCACGCGCGGCATCGCCGAAGGAGTTTCTGGCTGGATGGAAACGGGCGATCACCGGGAAGTGTTCGCGCGTGAGCGCCAGCAGCACATCGCCCGAAGCGTCGAGGAGCAGGGCCGAGTGCGCGTCACTGACCTCGCCGAGAGATTCGCGGTTTCCGAAGTAACCATCCGGAAGGATCTCCGCGTGCTCGAGACTGAGGGGCGAGTAGTCCGCGCTCACGGCGGCGCGCTGGCGCCCAGCCGGAGCCAGCCGGAGCGCGCCTTCGAGATCCGCGAACGCCTCCAGCGCGCGGAGAAGGACCGAATCGGGGCCGCGGCGGCAGCCCTGGTGATCGACGGCGAAAGCATCGCTCTGGATGCGAGCACGACCGCCCTGGCCATGGCCCGCCACCTGCGTGCCCGCGGCCACTGGGTGCACCTGACCGTCATAACGAACGGGCTCCGCATCGCCTCGGAGCTCGCGGGCAGCCGCGGCATCACCGTGGCTCTGCCGGGCGGCTTCGTTCGCTGGGAGGCGCTGTCCGTTGTCGGCCCGCTCGGCGGAGGGCTGCTCGAGAAGGTGAATATCCAGAAGGCGTTCATGGGCGCCGCCGGTTTCACGCTCGATACGGGCCTGAGCGACGCGACCGACGAGGAGGCGCAGATGAAGCGCCTGATCGTCGCCTCGGCCAGCGAGGTCGTGGCGCTCGTCGACCACACGAAATGGGGGCGGGCTGCGTTCTCGACGTTCTGCCCCACCGACAGGCTGACTGCCGTCGTGACCGACGAAGACGCCCCGGACGGTATGACGACCGAGCTGCGCGGGCGTCGGGTCGCCGTTCACATTGCGGCGGCGCTGGAGAAGACACCCGCGCCGGGCATCCGACGGCCATCGGGCTCCACCCCGCTGGAGACGCCATCATGAGCCAGGAACCGTCTATTGCCGCAGCCGCGGGCGGCGTCACGGGCACCGACGTCGCGAGTGCGTCTCCTCCCGTCGCACTCGCCGGCGTCTCGAAGAGGTTCGCCGCCACTCAGGCGCTCTCGGACGTCTCGCTGGAATTGATGCCCGGCGAGATCCATGGACTCGTCGGCGAGAACGGGGCCGGCAAGAGCACGATCGTCAAAGTGCTGGCCGGCGTCCATCAGCCCGATTCCGGCACCGTGCTGCTTGACGGCAAGCCGGTGTTGATTCACGGACCCGCGCATGCACGCTCGCTCGGCATCGCCACCGTCCACCAGGAGCCGCGTCTGTTCCCCGACCTGACGGTGGCGGAGAACGTCTTCATGGGCCACGCTCCGACCGGCCGGTTCGGTTCCGTGAACTGGCGAGAGATGCGGCGGTCGGCGGAGGGCTTCTTCGACAGCCTCAGTGTCCAACTGGATCCCACGGCGGTCGTCCGCGGTCTATCGATGGCCGACCAGCAGCTCATCGAGATCGCCAAGGCACTCTCGATCGACGCAAGAGTGCTCATCCTCGACGAGCCGACGGCATCGCTCTCCGCGCACGAGGTCGATCGGCTGTTTGCCATCGTCCGCCAGACCCGTGACCGCGGCGTGGCCGTCCTGTTTGTCAGCCACCGTCTCGAAGAGGTGTTCCAGCTGTGCGGCCGCGCGACCGTCGTCCGCGACGGGCGCCACGTGATCACGGCACCGACGTCCGAGCTGACGGCCGCCGACCTGGTGCGCCACATGGTCGGCCGTGCCGTGTCGCTCTTCCCGAGGAGCGCCTCGAAGATCGGCGACGTCCTCCTCGACGTCCGGGGGCTGACTCGGATCGGCGCCTTCCGCGACGTCACGTTCTCCGTCCGGTCGGGTGAGATCGTGGGCCTTGCGGGCCTCGTCGGCGCCGGTCGCACCGAGATTGCCCGCGTCCTGTTCGGCATCGATCGCGCCGACGCCGGCGAGGTGTTGCTCGCCGGCCGGCGGGTGCGCTTCGGTACCCCGTCGGAAGCGTTGCAGGCCGGCGTCGCGTACGTCCCGGAGGATCGGCACCTGGACGGTCTCGTGCCCGGCTTCTCGATCGCGGAGAACGTGTCCCTGCCGATCATTCCGCGACTCTTCCCGCACCTCTTCATCCGACCCAGTCGCGAGCGCAATCTCGCCGGCGGCTACATCGAGCGGCTGCGAATCCGCTCGACCGGTGCCGGCGAGCTCATCGAAGCGCTCTCCGGCGGGAATCAGCAGAAAGTGGTCATCGCGAAATGGTTGGCCTCGGAGCCGCGGGTGCTCATCCTCGATGAGCCCACTCGCGGCGTCGACATCGGCGCGAAGGTGGAGGTCCATCGGATCATCTCGGACCTCGCGGCTGCGGGCCTCGGAATAGTCCTCATATCGAGCGAGCTTCCTGAAGTCCTCGCCATGAGCGACCGGATCATCGTGCTCCACGAGGGTCGAATTACCGCCGAGATCCCGCGGGCCGAGGCCTCCGAGGAACGGGTCATGTTCGCAGCGACAGGGCAGGCGGAGGAGACGCACAGTGGCGCTTAGCGCTCCGGCGAACGTCACAGCACCGAGCCGTCTCGGCACCTTGATCGGTCGGGCGGCGCGGTCCCGTGAGTTGACGCTCGCGGCCGTGGTGGTCGTGCTGTCGGCGCTCGTCGCGACTCGCGCCCCCAACTTCCTGTCGCCGGACAACCTGGAGCCTGTGACGACGCTGGCGGCGATCATCGTCATCGCGGCCGTCGGCGAGGCCCTCGTCATCATCACCAAGAACATCGACCTCTCCGTCGAGTCGACCATGGGTCTCGTCGCTTTCGTCGTCGCCGAGATGCTGAAAGGTCAGACCCTCCCCATTCCGGCGGCCTGGGCGCTCGGGATCGGGCTCGGCCTCGCGCTGGGCATGGCCAATGGCATCGTCATCACCGTCTTGCGTGTTCCGTCGATCGTGGCAACGCTTGGCACGCTGAGCATTTATCGCGGCTTGACCTTCTGGGTGGCAAATGGCCGGGAGATCACGACCTCGGACCTCCCGAACGGGTACACGGATCCGGCCAGCCAGACTTTCTTCGGCGTCCCGCTCTTCGTGATACTGGCCATTGCCGTAGTCATCGTGGTGGGCCTGATTCTTCGATACACCGTATTCGGCCGGCAGGTCTACGCCGTGGGCAGCAACGCCGAGGCCGCGGCAACCATCGGCATCCAGGCCCGATCGACCGTCTTTCTCGTGTTCGCCCTGGCCGGGATGCTCGCCGGCGTCGCGGGTGTCCTTTGGGGCATCGAATTCGGGCAGCTCTACGCGTCATCGGCGAGCGGCGAGTCGCTCGCGGTCATAGCCGCTGTCGTCGTCGGTGGCGTGTCGATCTCTGGCGGCTCGGGGACTGTCGTGGGGGCAGCTATCGGCGCCTTCTTTCTGGCCCTCATCCAGAACGCGCTCGTCGTGCTGAACCTTCCGCAGGAGTGGCTCCAGGTGATCTACGGGGCCGTGATCCTGCTGGCTGTGGCTACGGATGCGCTGGTCCAGATGCGCACTCAGCGGGCCAGGGCGCGGAGCCGAATGCGATGACGCAAGATCCACGCTCCACCGGCGGGCCAGGTGCACCGCAACCCGCTGCCGAGATGCCGATCGCTGCCGCTGGTCCTTCGGCCAGCGTCATGAGCCGCATAGGGCGGTATCTGCTCGCGGCCGCCCGCATGGAAACGTTCCTCATCATCCTTCTGGCCCTCGTGGTCTTGTGGGGCGTGCACCTGTCGCCCTTCTTCCTTACCTGGTCCAACTTCGGCTTCTCTGTTCAGGCCGTCATTGAGATCTCGATCATGTCCCTGGCCATGACCCCGATCATCATCACCGGCGAAATCGACCTCTCGGTCGAGTCGATGGTCGGCCTCTCGAGCTGCGTTCTGGGGTGGCTGTGGGCCTCGGGTGTTCCCCTCGAGGTGTGTATTCCGATCGTTCTGGCGGTTGGCGTCCTGGGCGGCCTCTTCAACGGCGTGTTCGTGGTCCGGTGGGGGCTGCCATCGCTCGTCGTGACCCTCGCGACGTACGCCCTGTTCCGCGGGCTCGGCCACGTCATCCTGGGCTCGACGGTCGTCACCAACTTCCCCGACTATTTCACCAACATCGGCTTCGGATACGTGCCGGGCACGAATGTCCCGTGGACGCTCTTCATATTCGTGTTTCTCGCCGTGGTCACCGTGGCAATCGTCCACGGAACCTGGATCGGACGTCAGGTGTTTGCGGCCGGCAAGAACAAGGAAGCGGCCCGATATTCCGGCGTTCGCGTCGGGGCCCTCAAGATGGGGCTGTTCGCCGTATCGGGTCTGGTGGCCGCGCTTGCCGGAATCCTGCTCACGTCGCGCACCTCGGCCGCTACGCCGGACGCCGGGCTCAATTTCACGCTGGCGGTCGTCACGATCGTGGTACTCGGTGGCGTGGACATCAATGGCGGCAAAGGCACCGTGCCTGGCGTCATCCTTGCCGTCCTGATCCTCGGGACGCTGAAGAGCGCGTTGACCGAAGCCGGTGTGTCGACGGACTACCAGAACGTAGCCATCGGGCTGCTTCTGATCGTTTCCGTGGTAACTCCCCAACTGGCTCGCCTGACGCGGGAACTGGTTGGTCGCAATCGTCTCGGACGAAGGCGGCCGGCTCACGACCCGGCGACGGGCGAGGTCGTTCGTTAGTGCAGGAAGAGAGGAGTGGTTGATCCAACAGGCCCAACTGAGTCGTCCAATGTTCCGTAGCGTTGTAAGGAGGAGCAGTTCTATGTCCCATCGTTTGCCGCGAGCGGCCGCAGGTGTGGCCCTCGTATTCATACTCGCGGGCTGCAGTTCGTCTGCAACCCCGAGCCCGACGGTCCCCCCGACCGCTCCGCCCGTCGTCACGCCCGCCCCGGTAGTCACCCCTGCCCCGGTGGTCACGCCGACCGCGGCCCCCGCGACTCCGACGGCCGCCCCGACCGGGACGCCGTGTCCGACGGGTGGCATCACCGGTAGCATCGTCATGCTCCCGAAGCAGATCAACAATCCGTACTTCGACGTCGCCTACAAGGGCGCCCAGAACGCGGCCTGCGATCTCGGCGGCACCCTGACCGAGGTCGGCCCGAGCAGCGCAGACGCGACGCTGCAGATCCCGTTCATTCAGACCGCAACCACCCAGGGCGCGAAGGCGATCCTCGTCTCCGCGGACGACGCTAACGTGATCGCCCCGGCCCTGAAGGCGGCGATGGCCGCCGGCATCAAGGTCGTCGGCTATGACTCGAGCCCTGCCGTTGGTGCCTACACCGTGTTCGTGAACCAGGCTGACACGGCCGGCATCGGCAAGGGCCTCGCCGACATGGCTTGCGACGAAGCTCCGAGCTGCACCGGCGAGATCGCCGTTCTCTCGGCTGCCCAGACCGCGACGAACCAGAACGCCTGGATCGCCGCCATGAAGACAACGCTGACGGGCTCGAAGTACGCCGGCCTCAAGCTTGACGGCGTCTACTACGGCAACGACGACCCGACGATCAGCACGCAGCAGACCACGGCCATGCTCGCTGCTCACCCGAACCTCAAGGTGATCATCGCCCCGACGACCGTTGGTATCGTCGCCGCGGCGCAGGTCATCACGCAGCAGAATCTCATCGGCAAGGTCTTTGTGACCGGCCTCGGCACTCCGATGGGTATGCAGACCTTCGTCAAGTCGGGCGCGGCTCCGGAGTTCGCTCTCTGGAACGTTACTGACCTTGGCTACCTGGCCTACGCGGTGGCCGCGGACCTCATCAAGGGCACCATCACGGGCAAGGTGGGCGACACGTTCACCGTGCCGTCCCTCAACGGCGGCGCGCCGTACACGATCGGCGCCAACAGCGTCGTCGTTCTCGGTCCTCCGTTCGTCTTTAACGCCCAGAACATCGACCAATACGTCGCATCCTTCGGCTTCTAGCAACAGCTTCCAGCCACACATGCACCGACCCCGGCCCACACGGCGCCGGGGTCGGTGCTATTGAGAGAACGAGAGCGCGCGAATGGAACGTGTCGCGTTTGCGATGAAGCTCCTCCCGGGAGCCGAGGCCGAGTACCGGCGGCGCCACGCCGCGGTCTGGCCCGAGATGCTCGAAGCACTCAAGGCGGCGGGAGCACGTAACTACTCCATCTATCTTCATGACGACGATCTGTTCGGCGTCCTGGAAGTCGACGATTTCGACCGCTTCCGAAAGATGATGGACGAAGCGCCTGTCAACGCCCCCTGGCAGGCGGACATGGCGGCCCTCATCGAACCTTGCATCGATCCGGCGACCGGCTTCCACCGCCGCCTCGACGAGGTATTCCATCTCGACTGAACCCGGCTGCGGCCGTGGGCAGTCCCGAACCGTGGGACTTCGGGTTCGCGCAGGCTACGATCCGCAGAGTGGTGCTCCGATCCACAGGCTACGCCCGCCAACAAGGAGGTCATCGGAGAAACATGGCGCTGAAGGAACCACTCCCGGACCTCGAGGAGATCCTCGCCTCCATCGGGGCGGGCGGCGGCCGTATCGCCGCCATCGACGCCAGCGAGGGCGCCGCCGGCAATATCTCGGTCTACGTCGGTTGGCCAATGGAGGTCCGCCGCAGGTTCCCGATCGTCGAAGAGATCGAACTGCCGCAGCCTGCGCCGCACCTCGCGAACAACCTGGTCATCGTCACCGGCTCAGGCAGGCGCCTGCGCGAGATCCAGGTCGACCCGGTCGCCAACCTGGGAGTCGTGCGAGTCTCGCCCGACGGCACTGCGGGCGTGCTCCACACCGCGCCGGGCCGGCTGTTCGAGCGGGTCACCTCCGAGTGGAACTCCCACCTCGGGGTGCATGACGACGTGGTGGCGCGAACCGACACCAACTTCCACGCCATCGTCCACGCCCAGCCGCCGCGTCTCACATTCCTCAGCCACGTCCCCGAGTATCGCGACGAGGGCTATCTGAACCGGCGACTGCTGCGCTGGGAGCCGGAGACGATCATCAACCTGCCGGCCGGGATCGGCGTGCTGCCGTTCATGCTCCCCGGCTCCGCTCCACTTATGGAGGCGAACGTCGAGAGCCTGCGCACGCACCGCATAGTCATCTGGGCGAAGCACGGCGTCATGGCGCGCTCCAGCATTTCCGTGAAACGGGCAGTCGATCGGATCGAGTATGCCGAGACGACGGCCAGCTACGAGTACATGGACCTGATGACAGGCGGTCGGGCAGAAGGCCTGACGCTCGACGAGCTACGGGCCGTCGTGGCCGCCTTCGACGTCGAGACGACGCAGGCATGGCTCGTCGCGCCAGCTGGGGCGCCCCCGAAGTCCAGGTAGCCAGGCACGCGCGGCCGCCGCTTGGCCGCTCTCGCCAGCCGGGCCGGCGGTGCCGGCATCTGCGCCGGCGATGTCCGCCGCCTACTGGCTCAGGTCGGCCACGGCGGCGAGCAGCTGCGCGTCCCCGGAGGACTGGAGACTCACGGCCGTCATCCCGCCCAGGTTGATCGGGTCGATCGGAGCGGCGCCGCTCGGCAGGGCAACCGTCTGGTCGGGCGTGATGCCCTTGCCGAAGATCAGATGGCCATCGGGCGTGAGCCAATCCTCGATGCCGAGCAGGATCACCGACCCGTCGGACAACGTGAATGGCTCGAGAACGGTGCCCGTGCCGACGGTGGTCAGCCCGACGATGCTGGCGCGGCCGGAGTCCTGCAGCGCTCCGGCGACGATCTCCGCCGCGCTGGCGGTGTCGTGATCGACGAGCACCACCATTGGCCACCCGTCGGTTTCAGCCTCGGTGCTGGCAAATGAGGTGTCCACAGTGATCGGCGTCTGCTTCCCGGACGCGTCCTGTTCGAGGTAGACATTGCCCTTCGAGAGGAACTCGCTGGCGACGCTGCGGGCCTGCTCGGCGAGGCCGCCCGGGTCCCCTCGCAGATCGAGCACGATCGCCGTGGCGCCTGCTGCTTTGGCCCCGTCGATGGCCTGCTTCACCTGGTCGGACGCGCCGTCGTCGAACTCGTACAGGGCGATGTCGGCGATGTGTGTGCCCGGCACGATGCCCCAGTCGACGATCGGTGCGGTCACCGTGGCGCGCGTCATCGTGATGTCCACGCTGGTCGTGGCGCCCGGATGAATCACCGAGATCGTCACCTTCGTTCCCGGGTCGCCCCGGATCGCGGCGGCCAGCTGGTCGAAGGTCATGCCCGAGGTGGACGTGCCGTTCACGGCCGTGATCTGGTCTCCGGCCAGGACGCCGGCTCCCGCTGCCGGCGAGCCCGCGATCACGCGCTCGACCAGCAGCTCGCCGTTCGACTGCGTGACCAGGACGCCGATCCCGGCAACCGTGCCGCTGAGCTCGCTCATCTCCTGCTTGTACTCCTCGGGCGTGAGGAACCGGCTGTGGCCGGTGTCGCCCAGGGCGTCGACCATGCCGCTGATGGAGCCGTACAGGAGCTGCTGGTCGGTGATCGAAGAACTGCCGACGTAGTTCTGGCGGATGTCCTGCACCGCCTGGTCGTAGATGGTGAAGTCCTTGAGTGGCTCGTTCTGCGCCGTCTGTTGCGCGGACACGGTGAGATGGTCGACGACCATGCCGCCGGCGAAGGCGATCATGACCGCGGCCACCGCCGAGAGGATCAGCGGCAGACGGCTGGGCCGGCGGTGCGTCTGTGAGTCGGGGCTCACGAGCCGGCCCGCGCCATCGAAGACCAGGTCCGCCGGAGGGGTTGGCGGCCAGGTGGGCGAGGCCGAAGTCGAACGGGGCGAAGGCGGGGTCTGGGGCGCGGTCGGCCAGCTTTGCTGGGCGGGCGGCCAGGCCTGCGGGGAAGGCGGCCAGCCTTGCGGGGAAGGCGGCCAGCCTTGCGGGGCTTGCGGTTGCTGGGCGGGCGGCCAGGCCTGCGGCGAAGGCGGCCAGGCCTGCTGGGCGGGCGGCCAGGCCTGCGGCGAAGGCGGCCAGCCTTGTGGGGCGGGCGGCCAGCCCTGCGGGGCCTGCGGTTGCTGGGCGGGCGGCAACCCCTGGGCCGCGGGCGGCCAGGCGCCGGGAGCGGGCGGCAAGCCCTGGGCCGCGGGCGGCAAGCCTTGGGCCGCGGGCGGCAAGCCTTGGGCCGCGGGCGGCCAGCCTTGGGCCGCGGGCGGCCAGCCGGGCTGTGTCGGTGGCCCGCCCGCGGGGGCGGTCGGTCCGGCGGCCTGCGGCGCCGTCGGTCCCTCGGAAGGTCCCGAAGCCGGCCCCGCGGCCGGTTCGGCGGGGCTCGTGCCCTGCGTCTGGTCAGAGCCAGTTGCGTCTTCGGGGGGCGTCCCCGACTGCTCCGATTGCCGCTCGTCGTCGATCGTCATGCCCGCTTCTCCATCGTCGCTGATCGCCACATGATGGCGCACCTTGCGGATCGAGACCGAGCGTGAGGGCGCCGGACCGCAAGCCGGAGCGCCCGGAGTACGATGCGTGCCGTGGCGAGATTGCGGTTGCCGGGTGCCGAGCCAGTCGCGAGGGGCTCCACCAGCCCAGGCGGGGGATGGCGCGACCACCCGGATACGGTCGAGCCAACCGTGCTGGTTCTGGGCGGATTCCTCACTGCCCCGCCGATGTACCGCCGATTCGTCGAAAGGCTCCGCGCGCGAGGTGCGGCCGGCGTGGTGGTGGCCGGCGTCTGGACGCCCGACTGGCTGATCGCCTCCGCTCGCGGCCCCGGCGCGATCGCCACCCGCTCCGGGCGGGCGCTGCTCGAGGCGGGCCGTCTGGCGGCCGAGGTCTCAGACGGGGCGCCGGTGCTGGTCGTGGGCCACTCGGCGGGGGGTCTGCTCGCGCGGATCCTGACCGCGGCCGAGCCGCTGCCGGGGAAACGATTCGGGGCGGCGTGGCGGATGGCGGCGATCGTCACGCTCGGCACTCCGCATGTCCCGTCGACGGGGGAGGGGATCGGCGGGCGGTTGAACACCGTCGTTACGGAGGTCGCGGAAGAGGCCGCGCCTGGAGCCTGCCACTCCCCGGAGATCGGGTACGTGTCGGTGGCCTCGCGGGCGATCCGCAGCGACCCCTCGGGCACGGGCCGTGAGCGAGTCGCGCACCTGCTCTACCGCTCCGTCATGGGCCGCGCGGCGGTGCCCGGAACCGAAGGCGACGGCCTGGTCCCGGTGGCCTCGGCAATGCTCGAAGGGTCGGCGCAGATCGTCGTGGACGGCGCCGTCCACGGCCCGAGCGCCGGGGCGCCCTGGTACGGCACGGACGGCCCCATGGAAGTTTGGTGGCCTGCGGCCCTCTCGGCCTGGCACGAAGCCTTGCGGTATCGCGCCGCGCACTGATCGCCGATGCCGGCGGCCACGGAGCCGAGAACCTGGCGGCCGGCGGGGCCCGGCGCGGCGAGGCACCAGCCACGGGATTTCGTTTGACGCAACCGAGGCCCACCGCTACAGTTCCCGGCGCGGGGTGGAGCAGCGGCAGCTCGTCGGGCTCATAACCCGAAGGTCGGCGGTTCGAATCCGTCCCCCGCAACCAAGCTCTGAACGTGAAACCCGGTCATCGGACCGGGTTTCGTCGTCTCTGGCGAGGGCCCTGACCACATCCAGAGAACATTTCGCATGCCGCCGGGGCCGCTCCGGGTGGATCAAGGGCCCGATTTGGGCGTTTCTGGTCCTGGCGAGGGTCGCCCGGATCACCAGCGGGCATGGTCAGGGCAGTGAACGTTCCCTGCTGACCAGCAACGACCCCTGCGATGCCCACCAATTGCTGGCTTTGGTAGGACAGGATGGTTGGTAGGCTGCGGCCGAGCGGCTACCCGCGCTATCGCGGCGTCGTGACGAGCCAAGCCGCGGGTGACTCACCGGCCGTCGCGTAAACCCTCGCTGTCGTTTCTCCGAGGCTTCCGTCGATGAGCGCGAGGGGGTATTCCGAAGACACTTGGCAGGCGCTGAAGCGGGCCGTGAGAAGCACCGCCGTGACGGCTTGCAGAAGTGGGCCGCCACTGGGAGGCTGGACGACAACCTTGCCGTCCTCGCTGGCCTGGGGACGATCGACTCCGAGGCTGCCGCTCAACGACTGATCAAGGCAGCCAGGTCGCCCACCAGCGACGTCCGTGCCGAGGCAGCTCATGGCCTCGCCCGGCAGAGTTCGCCGACAGCGGCTGCGGCTCTCGCCGAGCTGAAAGTCGATAAGGACTACTTCGTCCGGTACGCCGCATTCTTCGCTGTCGCCTTGCTTCAACCGCCGGTGGAAGGGGAACCTGCGCAAATGCGTCCGATAAGACTTGCTCACGAGTCGGCGGTCGCGGCTGGGGTGGAGCGAGAGCGGGCCTGGAAGTGGCGGGGCCGAGTTAGCCAACCTGACCATCACCCTCTCGTGTTTGCCGACGATCTGGCTTGACCGACGCCAGATGGCCAAGGCGGTATGAGGCATTTGCGGCGTCCGAGGCAGGTCGGCGTCCGATAAGATCAACAGTGGACAAGCCAAGAAAGCACGAGCTCAAGCTATGGGGTCGAATGTTGGGTCGCCGGTCCCATTGCCCTGTCGTGGTCGTCCGTTAGGTCGGCAACGCAGCTCTTGATCGACGTGCCTAGGAGGGATCGAAATGCTCACTCAGTGCCCGAAGTGTGGGGCCCCGCGCGTGGGCGACGAGCCGGTCTGCCGGACCTGCGGCTCGGAACTGGGCAATCTTGGTTCTTCCGTGACGGTGGAGGGGGCGGCCGCTCCCGCACAAGGAGGAGCTCCTGCTGCTCCGGCTCCTGCAACGGCTCCGGCTCCGGCAACAGCTCCAGGTCCTGTTGCGGCCGGACAAGCCTGGACGTGGCCGGGAGCGCCCCCTGCCATACCTTCTCCCGCCTCCCCATGGCCGACCAACCCGAACCCCATCGCGGACGCGGGTTCTCCCCTAACGGGAATGCCACCGACGATGGGCGGCAACCCTCCTGGGTTTCCCCAGACTCCTGGGTTTCCTCCGACTAACTGCTGGCGCTGCCAGGCGCCCTTGTACCCAGGCCAGCCATACTGCGCCAACTGCGGTTTCGCTTACCGAACTATGGGGATGGCCCCTGCCCGGAAGCGCCGCACGAAACTGGTCGTGATCGGTGCGATTGTCGCGGTCGTACTCGTTGCTGTGGGTGGATTCGCCGTTCTCAACCAGTCGAGCGGCTGGACCCCTGCCGCCGAGCCGTCGCCCTCGGGCACCTGGTACTCGTTCACGTCCCCCGACAACGCCTGGAGCGTCATGTTCCCCAGCTCCGATACGCCTCAGGAAATGTCGCTGTCGATCCCGCTCGGGACGACTCAAGTCCAGATGAATTGCTACATGGTGAGAAGCGACGGCATTGTCTACGAGGCCGGGGCCGAAGACATTCCGGGCGATCAGTTGAGCACCGATCCGAATACCAACCTTGACTCGTTCGAACAGGGCATCAAGGTATTCGGGACCGTCACCGACTCCCGCGACCTTACTTTCCAAGGCTTTCAGGCCCGGGAAGTCAGGTTCACATACACGAGCCTGAGCTTCGAGGGATATATCAGGTTCTGGGTATCGGGCAGCCGAGTGTACGTGATGATGGTCGTGGGCCAGCCAGGCTCCACGATGTACCCCGAACACTTCTTCGACACCTTCACAGCGAGCTGAACAGTCACGAGGAAATCAGTCCCTGGTGCGGTGTTGATCTGGGCGAGGACGCTCCCTGCAAGTCGCAGCTGCGAGCAGACATCAGCTGCTTGTTACGTGAGCTAACCTTTGGCGCAGAGGAGGGTTCAGCACAATGAAGTACCAGCGTCTCTCGCGCCAAGCCTGGGTCGGGCTCATGGCCGCGCTGCTGCTGCTTGGGGCATGCTCGCAGTCCGGGTCCGTGGCATCTGCGACCACCACCGCCCCGACCACCGTTTCGGCGACCGCGGCGGCAGCGACTGTCCCGACTGCGACCGCGGCTCCGATCGCCACCGCGGCCAAGACCGCCGCCAAGACCGCAGCCGCCCCCACTCCTACCGCACCCCATGTGCCGGCCCCGCCCAGCAGTGCCACCGCGCAGGACCTCTCCCTGGGCGACATCAGCAAGTGCACCGCCGAGGACGCCCACGCCGATATCTGCATCCTGCTCAAGTGGACCGCGCCGGCCGGCAACATCAGCGGCTACCGCGTCTACACCGGCCGGGACGGGGGAACAGTGATCGGCCCGCCACCGGCGGGTTTCTACACCTGCCCCCAGGGCAGCCAACCGGGCGGCACCGCAGCCACGGTCCCGGCGGGAACGACGAGCTACTATCTGCCCCTCATCGGTGAGTACTCTCCGACCTGCGTGGCCGTGAGCGCGTACAACGGCGCGGGCGAGTCAGTGTGGGACGTGGTCCTGGTGGAGAGCACAGGCCAGGGCCCGGTTGGCTCCACCTGGCAGACATACCCAGACCCGCGCCAGTTCGGGTTCAAGGTGGACTATCCGACCCAGGGCTACCACGAGGTCGACCTGGCCTCGACGACGGCCGGCGGCTACGCCTACACGGAGGACACGTTCTACGTGCCCGTCGGCTCGGAGACGAACCCGCAGCTGGTGTTGGCCGCCGAGAAGGTCGTGTTCTCAGGAGCCACGCCCCCCAACACGAGCAAGGACCTGATCGCGTTCTACGAGAAGACGCTCGCCTACTACGCGCCCTACTGCAGCAGCAGCGGCACTCTGTCTGACGTGACCGCCGCCACGCTCGATGGGCACGGTGGCTACTCGTTCACTTTGACCGAGGGCTCCAGCGTGCAGAAGGGCAAGGTCGCCCTCATCAACGGGCAACTCTACGGGATCCTGGCCGGCGGCCCAGCCGGCAGTGCCAACTCGAGCGTCATCACCAAGTTCCTGGCGTCCTTCCACCTCGACTGACGGGCCACGGATCAGCACCCGCGGGCGGTGGGTCCAACCGGGCCGGCCGCGGCCAATGGCGGCGGGTAGCACCACGCCACGATGACCTGAGTGTCATGGGGTCGCGGGCCTGTTCTCCCGGCAGTGCATCGCGGGGCGATGACCTGGGCCTCACTTGTCGCAGCCATTCTCCGAGTTGACTGCCAGGCCGTGCCGGGCGAGACTCAAGGCGCGCCCTTCGCCGCAAGACCCACGTCGTCGGTCACCACCGCTGAGAAGCCCATGTTTTCGTCGGGGGATCCGAGCCGCTCTGCGGGGCAAGGTACAAACGCTCCACCGTCGTGGGGCGACACATGACCGACTCCTCGCGAGAACAACGATGCAGGACCAGTCGGCGCGGCGGATGGTCGACGCGCCGAGCGAAAACAAAGGAGTAACCCAATGCCCCGCGTCGGCGAGCTCGCCCCAGACTTCAGTCTGCCCGACCAGGATAAGGAACCCGCGACGCTCAGCGACCTGCGTGGACGGCCCGTCATGCTGGTCTTCTTCCCGGCCGCCTTCAGCTCGACCTGCACGCGCGAGCTGTGCGAGATCCGCGACGACTTCAGCGCCTACGAACAGCGCGGCGTCACGGTCTTAGGTATCAGTGTCGACTCCACGCACGCGCTGCGGGCGTGGAGGGAGGCCCAAGGCTACCGTAACCGGTTCCTCTCCGACCGCTGGCCAGTGGGCGCCGTCACCAAGCTCTACGGAGTCTGGAACGAGGATGCCGGACAGGCGGACCGCGGGACCTTTATCCTCGACGCCGAGGGGTTTGTGCGCTTTGCCGTGCACAACTCGTCGAACCAGGCGCGCGACGAGGGCGCGTACGTTGCCGCGCTCGAGGCGATGGGCGCTGGCGGGCGTCCGGCGTAGGGCTACGAAGCTCGCTGGCTCCGCTACGGACCGGTGAGGTGACCTCGGGCGACATCCCTGGGCTCGGGCCCGAGCAGGACGCGCGGTTAGTGCAGGACGCGCGGTTAGTGCGAGAGCCCTCGTCGTGTCGTCCGCTGGCGGGACACAGCATGGTCTCACTCGGCGCCGTGTCGCCCGATCGGTCGGCTATGCGCTCGCCGACGCCGGAAGGCGATCAGATGGCAGCATGGCGGCAACGATGAGCAGCACCGGATTGCCGATGAGGGCGAGGTCGATCCACGCGCGAGTTCCGAGCAGGCCCAACAGTGCGGGCGGCACATAGGTCGGCCCGGCGCTGGCACAGGCGCAGGCGGTGGCCATTATCGACAGGAAGAACATCAAGGGAGCGATGTACAACCACGCCACGGCGGCCACCAGAGTCGCGTGGCCGCGAAGCGTGGTCCAGTGACCGTGAACGGGTAACAGGGCGAGCATGCCTGCCGTGGCGGCTTCCGCCAGGAGCAGCAACCCGAGGCCGGGTTGCGCGAGGATCGTCTGATCCGCGAGCGCGTACGCGGCAGCCACGAGCGCCAGGGCGCAGGCCGCTCCAGCCAGCGCCGTCCGCCACACGTCGCGGCCCGGTGCGCTCGTCTCGGTTGCGATCGAGGGCACGCCACGCGACCGCCGCCCCGCGCGAAACGCAAGCATCGGCCACAGCAGAATGAGCGCCAACGGCGGCAGCATGTAGATGAACCAGGCCACGTGACCCCTCCTCGCACAGCTTTGCCGGACGCTCCCCGAGTCTGGACCAGGCCAGGTGGCAAGGTCAATAGACGATCGCCCGGCCGGCAGCCGTCCTGGGTGCGGTTCGCCCAAGCACGAGCCGAACAACTCCTGCGGGCTGGCAGCGACCGGCGTCAGCCGCCCTGGGGAATGGCGGACATCCAGACTGGGCGCACCATGTTCACGCATCGTGGTGCCATCAGGACCTGGGCAAGCGGCCAGTAGGCGCTCGCGTCACCTGCGGCGATTGAGGTGGTCGACGAGCGGCGCGGCCGGCTCGACCAGCAGAGTCAGACCCAACGCGTTTGCTTCGTCAGTCGTCGGCACCATTGCTCGCGTCTGTCCTGGCGTACCAGCAGGCGATCCACAGGCACCGTGTCGCCGACCAGGGGCCACAACGGATCCCCGCACCGAGTGTCGGTGAGCAACAGCCTTGCACAGATGACTCTCCGGACGATGTCGCGCCACCGTTCCAAGAGGAATCGGAGTCGGAAATCATCGACCGTGTACCTGTCCACGATGCCGCGCGCGTCGCAAAGCGCCCGCGGAGTGCGCCGGAATCGGTTTGTCTGCTTGATCTCCGTTCAGCAAGTCGAACGGCAAGAGATCATGGCGTCGCCTGACCGAACCAGGTTCCGTCCGGGCCGCTGAACAGGATCCCGTCGCGCATCAGGATGGCGCTGATCTGGCCGGGCGTCATGCTGGCCGAGGCGCCATCGCCGGTGATGGTCAGTCGCTTCCAGTGGGTTCCGTCGGCAGATATCCAGACCTGGTTGGGAACCGTGCCCGCGAACGTCGGGTTTCCGAAGACCTCCAGGCGGGCGCCGTCGCCGGTGAAGTCGCCGTTCGGATTCCCGACCCCCTCGCCCGTCGATTGCAGGCCGAGCGGATCGATCGTGCCGGGCTCGGCTTTCCAGCTCCGCCCGTCCACAGACGTCCAGAGCTGCGTCGTGCCCGGTGTCGCGCCGAGGTTGGACGTCTCCCCGAAGAGGCCGCCGCTGCCGGCGAACAGCTCCGTGAACGCGAAGCTGCGGCTGCTCGGGACCGTAGCCTGGGTCCAGTGCTCGCCATCGGTGGACCACCAGGCCAGCGGCTCCAGGCTCGCGTCGCCGGTCGAGCCCTTGCCCCCGGCGGCCACGAAACCGCCGCCGAACGCGGCGATCGTATCGACGAACGAACCTGCCGGTCCTGTCAGCGTTACCGGTTGCCAGGTCGTGCAGTCCGAAGTGAATTCGAGCCCCGCGTCGCCCGACGCGACCGCCCCGCTCGAGTTTCCGGCAAGGACGGTCGGTATCGTGGCAGTCGTCGGATCGACCCAAGTACTGCCATCGCTCGAATACCAGAGCTTGTGGCCGCCGGCCGTGTCATCGGTCGCGACGATCACGCCATCTCGACAGCTCGAACCGGCCGACACCGACACGTCGAGGTTGTCCAGGCCGAAGGTGGACGCCGGAAGCTGGGTCCACGACCGGCCGTCACGGGAGAGCCACACGGTCTCCGGGGCGGACACGTCCGTCTGCGCGATCGCCACGTAGCCGCCCGGCCACGGAATGACCCTCGATACGGCGAGAGGCGCGCCCGTCAGGGCCTGCACGTTCAGCCCCGTCCAGATCGAGGTCGAAAGCGGCGGGACCGTGCCGGCCGGCCCGGTCATGGTCGGCGTCGCCGAGGGCGTGGCCGACGGCGTGGCCGAGGGCGTGGCGGACGGCGTGGCGGACGGCGTGGCCGACGGCGCGACGGTCGGGCTTGCGGTGGACGTTGCCGTGGGCGCAGCTGATGTGGACGGCCCCACCGCGGGTGCAATCGCGAAGCGACTTGCCAGCACCACCACGGCAAAGGCGAGGAACACCGCCGCGGCCGCAGCCGGCATCCGCCACCGGATCGGTCGAGCGGGTTGGGCATCGCGCCGCAGTGTCCGGGTGACGCGGTCGCGCAGGGCCGGCGAGGCCACACCCGAGTCGAACCGGGCGTGCATGCGACGACTCAGTCGATCCTCGAATTCACGCTCGTCCATCGGTCGCCTCCAGGGTCGCGCGCATCTTCTTCAGCGCGTAGTGCAGCCGCGACTTGACCGTGCCGGCGGGCAGGCCCAGGCGATCGGCGATCTCTTCTGCCGTCAGGTCGCGCCAGTAGCGCAGGACGACGACCGCGCGGTGATCCGCGTCGAGGGCGGCCAGCGCTTCGTCGAGGTTGTCATCGACCGGACCTGGCGCGGTCCTGTCATCGGCTGCGGCCGCCTGGAGCGCGAGAGCACGCACCCGTTGGCGCTTTCTCCGCCGCAGCCGGTCTCGGCATACGTTGATCACGACACGTTCGAACCAGGGCGAGAAGAGGTCGGAGTCGCGCAGGGAGTTGTTCTTCTGCCATGCGATCAGGCACGCGTCCTGAACGGCGTCTTCCGCCTCCCGATCGTCGAGCATGATCGCCCGCGCCAGGCGATATGCCCGGTCGAGCTCACGCTCGATACGCCGCGCCAGCATTTCTCGCCGGTCGACCACCATCAAGGTCTCCACCCGAACCCTCTCGAGCCATGCGTTTCGCGGGACTCTTGCCGCGTTTCAGGCCAACAGACGATTGGACAGGCCCAGAAGGTTCACAAGCAGGCTCGGCAAACTCTCCGCGACCGACGCCGGTGGCTTCCACGGCTCCTCAAGTCGCGCAGACCCATCGAAGGGTACAGTCGGAAGGGGCTGCGGTCAGGATGATCCTGGAGGCGGCGAGACCCACTCGGGCCCCGGCGACTCGCCGCCCGGGTCGCCGCGACCGGCGTTTTCCGCCGCTACACTTGCGGCATGGGGGAGTTGTCGGCGACCGATTCCAGCTCGGCGCTCATCGCTGCGCTGGCTGCGTCCGAAGATCCGATCCTCGCCTACAGGGCCGGACTGCTGCTGGCGGGCGCGTCCGGGGGCGACGCGCGGCACGACGTCGCGCTCGAGGCGGTTCGCGCCCGGATACCCGCGTCGCCGACGGCCCGGGCGCTGCTTCGTGGCCGCGACATCGACGAGCAATCTAACGCGTATCGCAAGTGGCAGGGCCCGCACTGGACGCTGGTCTGTTTGGCCCTGATCGACTACCCGCCCGGCGACGAATCGCTCGTCCCGCTCATCCGCCGGGTCGACGACTGGCTCTTCTCCCGGCAGCACCTGAGCCCGCCCGGAACTACCGTCTACAGAGGCGAGGAGGACCGCGTCCGGCGCTGCGGATCCCAGGAAGGAAACGCGATCTGGTATTCGGTCAGGCTCGGGCTGGAGAACGAGCGGACGGTCGAGCTGGTCGATCGGCTGATCGGCTGGCAGTGGCCGGACGGCGGCTGGAACTGCGACAAGCGGCGGGGCGTCCGGTGTTCGTCCTTCCAGGAAACGGCCATCCCGGCCCGCGGCCTGTGGGCCTTCGGGCAGCGGCACGCATACGAGCCGGCCATCCGGGCCGCGAACAGGGCGGCCGAGCTGATGCTCTCGCGCCGTTTGCTCTGGCGGCAGCGCGATGGCTCCCTGGTCGAGCCCGACTGGGGCGGCGCCGTGGACCGGATCCACTTCCCGATCCAGTTCTACGACGTTCTCTTCGCCCTGGAGGTCATGGCCGAGCTGGGACGAATCGGCGATCGCAGATGCGCCGACGCGCTGGCGCTGCTCGAGTCGAAGCGCCTGCCCGACGGCGGCTTTCCGATCGAAGACCTGAACGCGACCCCCTCCGATCGGATCGTCAGCCGCGGCAGCTTCGCCAGATGGGGGCCGGCCGGGCGGCGACAGGGCAACCCGCTGGTCAGCCTTCGGGCGTTCGAGGTCCTGGGGGCGGCCGAACGTTCGCGCGACGCCTGACCCCGGAGGCGATCCTGACGAGGACCAAACCCCCGAGGCCGACGATCCATACGGTCAGGCCTGCCTCGAGGTACGTCTTCCAGCCCGCGCCGGGGAATCGGGGCGTCAGGGCCGTGAGCACGAGAACGGCCGTCGCGCAGGCGAGCGTCCAGCCTGCGGGGCCAACGAGGCGCGTCTCCGATCTCCACAGGACGGCGCACCAGAGAGCGAATACTCCCAGGTTGAAGAAGTCGGAGAGCAGGAAACCCGGGTACCAATCCTGCGAACCCGCGAAAAAGGACACAGCCCATACGAGGCCGGGCGCGGCCAGACACGCTGCCGTCCACACGGCTGCCCGCCGGCCCGGGGGCTGTCTCATCGTCGGCGCCTACAGAAGGTTACGGAAGAACGTTGCCGAGGCAACGCATCGGGTGCCGCTCAGGCGCGGCTCTGTCAGCGGCGCTGCTTGGCGTGGCAGTCGATGCAGTCCTGAGCCCAGGGCAACGCCTCCAGGCGCGCGGGTGCGATCGGCTTGCCGCACGTATGACACAGCCCGAAAGTGCCCGCCTCGATCCGGCGCAACGCGCCCTCGATCTGGCCGAGGTGCTGCTCCTCGCGCTCCCGGAGCTGCTGGCCGCGCTGGCTCTCGGAGACTTCTGTCGCCGCGGCGGTCTGGGCGCCGTGGGCGACGTGCGGGTGCTCGACCTCCTCGGAGAGCTCCAGCCGGATGCGCGCGCGCTCGGCTTCGAGCGTCTGGCGCGCGTTCTCGATCAGCTTGGAGTCCATGGGTGGCATCCTACCCTTCTGGCTCAGGGCGTGTGGGCCTTCCAGCACATTCTCGACGCGCCGCCGCCAGGCTCCCGGACGGCGACTGTGTACAACTCGAACCGCCTGCCGGGCCGTTCTGGCCGGCGGAGCTAGACTCCAACCTGCGACCGAGCGAGTCAGGCCTGGAAGCCCGATGGCGACCGCCCTTTCGGCCGAAGGAGAACCGATGGCTTACGCGAAGGACCCCGTGTGCGGCATGGAGGTCGACACGGACACCGACCTCAAGACCGAGCACGACGGCGAGACCTACTACTTCTGCAGTCGGGGCTGCAAGCTCGACTTCGAGGAAGATCCCGAGAAGTACCTCGATCCGGAGTACGAGCCGCATATGTGAAGCCGGGCCGAGAACGACGTTGCGCGGCCGGTCGCCCGCCGTATGCCGCCGGCCGCCCGAGCTGCCGCCGACGGCTGGGTGCAGGCGGAGCCGCCCCGCCGCCCACGCCCGCGTGGTACGCTCACCGCGACGTTGTGGAGTGCCGAGCCAGCCTCCTAGCCTGACGATCGAGAACCGAACCACCCAGGAGAAACCCGATGACTTATGTGATCGCCGAGCCCTGCGTCGATGTGACCGACCGCGCGTGTGTTTCCGTCTGCCCGGTCGACTGCATCCACGAGGAAGAGGGCGACCGGACTCTGTACATCGAGCCGAACGAGTGCATCGACTGTGGCGCCTGCGAGCCCGAGTGCCCGGTGAACGCCATCTTCACCGAGGATGCGCTCCCGCCCCAGTGGGCCGTCTACACGGAGATCAACGCGCTCTGGTTTACGGACAAAGCCGCTGCCCGGGCGATGGTGGACAAGGCCAAGCCCCGCTGACCGCCTCGAGTTCGAACAAGCGCCCGGCCCACCGGCCGGGCGCTTCGGATTCCGGGACTCGCGGTGGCGTGGGCTCGGGTGGGCGGCCCGCCTCTGACGCGGCCGCGGGCCGGGGTGTGGGCCGCGGGTCGGGCCGCGGGCCGGGGTGTGGGCCGCGGGTCGGGCCGCGGGCCGGGGTGGGGGCAGGACTGCCCGCCCAGACGCTCAGTGCAGCGCCAGATAAGGGGCCGATAAGGCGCCGCGGCTAGACTTGTCCGATGCGAATCGTCTCGCTCCTGCCCTCTGCCACCGAAATCGTATGCGCCCTGGGGTTGCGCGACGAACTCGTCGGCGTCAGCCACTGCTGCGACTACCCGCCGGAGATCGAGGGAGTCGCGGTTGTCACGCGGCCGCTGCCCGCCGCCGACCGGGCTCAATCGCTGCACCTGTTCATGGACAACGAGATCGGACCGGGCGAGCTGGACGTCGAGGCGCTTCGCGCCGCGCAGCCGGATCTCGTGATCGTGCGTGACGCGGTCGCCGGCATCGGCATCGGCACCCGCCAGGTCCGCGAGGCGCTGAGGGAGACGGCGGTCGAACCGGTCATCGTCTCGCTGGAGCCCGTCAGCGTTGAGGGCATCTTCCACTCCATCACCACGGTCGGGGCGATGGTCGAGGCCGAGGACGACGCCATGGAGCTCCTTGAAGCGCTCCGGGAGGAGATCGGCGACCTGGAACAGCAGGTCGTCGTTCGCCAGGACGCGGGCATCCGGGCTCCGCGCGTGGTCATGCTGGCGGGCCTGGAGCCGCCGTTCGCCAGCGGTCGCTGGGTTCCGGAGCAGGTTCGTCGCGCCGGCGGCTGGGACCTGCTCGGAAGCGAGGGCGACGCCGCGTCGCCGATCGACTGGGAGACGGTCCGCGACGTCGATCCCGAAATGCTGGTGATGGCGCCGGTGGGGATGCATCTGCCCGCGGCGAAGCGCGCATTCACACGGACGCAACTGCCGGAGTTCTGGCACGAGATCGAGGCAGTCCGCCGCGGTCGGATCTTCATCGTCGAGCCGGTCTACTTCGAGCGGCCGGGCCCGCGGATCGTGGACGGTGTTGGCATGCTGGCCGAAATCTTCGACCCCGACGCCTTCATCGACACGTCGCCCCCGGGCAGCTGGACGCCGGTGATGGAGTAGGGGGCGGGAGATGGCAACCGGTGGCCCGCCCGAGAGCGTCGAGTCGGAGATGGTCCGCTACTACGCGGCCCGAGCCGACGAATACGACGACTGGTACCTGCGCCGCGGTCGCTACTCGCACGGCCCCGCCAACGACGCAGCCTGGCGTTCAGACCTCGAGGCGGCCGCCGCGTGGCTGGCCAGCCGAGGGTTTCGTGGCCAGATCGTCGATCTGGCGGCGGGCACCGGCTGGTGGTCGCCGGCGCTGGCAAGGCAGGGGCAGCTCACCCTGTGCGATGCTGCGGCCCAGCCGCTCGAGAAGGCCCGGGCTCGACTGGCGGCGGCCGGCGTCACCGCGAGATTCGAGATTCGCGATGCCTGGCAGGAGCCCGACCGGTCCGTCGATGGCGTCTTCGCCGGCTTCTGGATCAGCCACGTCGATCGCCGCCAGCTTGACGAGTTCTTCGAGCTGGTCGCTCGGTGGCTCGTCCCGGGCGGGCTGTTCGCCTTCATCGACTCGCGCCAGGACCCTGAGTCGGGCGCCCGAGACCATCGCCCGCCCGTCGACGACGTCCAGGTCCGCCGCCTCGACGATGGCACGAGCTTCCACGTCCGGAAGGTCTTCTACGAGCCCTCGGATCTCGCGGCGGCGCTGCAGCGAGCCGGTTTCTCGGAGGTCCAGGTAGTCGCCACGGATCGGTTCTTCGTGCTCGGCTCGGGTCGTCGCCGGTAGCTCCGACACTCTGGCCGGGCAGCCGCTAGAGAGGCTGGAGTGAGGCTCCGATTTCAGGATTAACTCAGTCGATAGCTTGAATATTCCATTTGCCTCCTCCCCTCCTCCAAGGGCAAGACGAGAACAAACAAGCCGGTCGCCCCCCATCCCAGCGACCGGCTCTCGTCTGTCTGGGGCCCCGCGAAGCCACCGAAGACGAGCCGTCGGGCCGAACCCGGGTCCATGCCACGGCCGGGCCGTTGTTCGGCTTTTGGTCCCGGCGTCGCCCCCGGACGGCCAATTTCGCGCGCAACGGCCCCTCGCGGCCGCCCGGCGACGCCTATACTCCGCCGCATGTCGCCGCTTTCGAACCGAACTGTCGCCACTATCGGCTCCGGCGTGATGGCCGAGTCGATCATCGCCGGGCTGCTCCGGGGCAAGCTCGTCGGCCCGGGTCAGATCGTCGGCAGCGAGCCGCGACCCGAGCGGCGCGAGGAGCTTGCGAGCCAGTACGGCGTGCGCATGGTCGCCTCCAACCTGGAGGCGGCGAGCGGCGCCGACGTGATCCTGCTTTCGGTCAAGCCACAGACGCTGACCAAGGTCGGGCACGAGCTGGGCGGCCACCTGTGGCCGAATCAGCTGGTGGTCTCGATCGTGGCCGGGGCCAACTGCAAGGTGCTCACGGCGCTGCTCGACCACCGCGAGGTCGTCCGCAGCATGCCGAACACACCCGCCCAGATCGGCCGCGGCATCACCGTCTGGTACGCCACCCCGGAAGTCACCGAGGTGCAGTGCGACCAGGCGCGCGTGCTGCTGAGGGCGCTCGGCACGGACCTGCAGGTCGAGGACGAGAAGTTCGTCGAAATGGCCACCGCGGTCAGCGGCACCGGGCCGGCCTACGTCTTCCTGGTCATGGAGGCGCTCATCGACGCCGCCGTCCATCTCGGCTTCCCGCGCCACGTCGCCCACGACCTCGTCATCGAGACGCTCGAGGGCAGCACGGCCTTTGCCAAGGCGACAGCTCAGCACCCTGCGGTGCTGCGGAACATGGTCACCTCGCCGGGCGGCACCAGCGCCGCCGCGATCCACGAGCTCGAGTCGGGGCGCCTCCGGACTGTCCTCTCCGAGGCGGTTTGGGCGTCCTACCGGCGAACGGTCGAGCTGGGCGCGGAGCTCGAGCTGGGCCTTGGACTCAATGAGGGCGCGAGCGACGCCACGAACGGTCGGACTTCGAACGGAGCGCGTTCGAAGACATCGACCGCGCAGCGACCCGGTCGCTAGCATGCCTGGGTCCTCCGGCCCGAGCGGATCGGCCGGCCCGCGCGGCCTGCTGTCGATCTTTCCCCACCCCGACGACGAGAGCTACGGCGCCGGCGGGCTGATGGCCCTGGCCGCGGCCGCGGGCAATCCCGTCTGGGTCCTGTGCGTCACCAACGGCGACCAGGGCGGACGGCCCGGCGAGATGGGCGTCGATCACTCGCTCGATCCGCAGATCAGGCTCGAAGAGCTCCGCTGCGCGTGCCGAGAGATGGGCATCGCCGAGCCGATCTTCCTCGGCTACCGCGACTCGGGCATGGAGGGCTGGGGCGCGCCCGAGGGGTCGCTGGCGCTGGCAGATACGGAGGAAGTCGTGGGCCGGATGGTCGACGTCATCCGTCGCCTGCGGCCGGCCGTGGTCGTGACCTTCGACCCCGGCGGGATTTACGGCCACCCGGACCACGTCAGGTGCTCGGCCACGGCGACCGAGGCCTACCGGCGGGCTGCGGCCGAACCGGGCGGTCCGACCGCGCTCTACCACCAGGTCATGCCGCGCTCCCGCATCGCCGCCATGCGCGCCGCGATGGAGGAGGAGCGGCGCAGCTCGGGTGACACGACTCCGCCGTCCGAGGACGACCGACGCCAGCAGGAGGCGTTCGAGCGGCTGGCCCGGCCCGACGAGGAGATAACGACCGTCGTGGCGATCGACGAGGTGCTCGACCGCAAGCTTGCGGCGCTGGCCTGTCACGACAGCCAGATGCGCGGCCGGCGCTGGGACGACCCGGAGGTTCGGGAGCAGCTGACGAACATGTTCGGCCACGAAACGTTCGTGCGGGTCGATCCTCCCCCCGGGCCCGGCGAGCGCGAGGACCGGCCCGTGGGCCTGCAATGGGGCAAGCGGTGACCGCGCCGCAGCGCACGGGTCCGGACCGCGAGCGCGCGGTCGCAGAAGCTGCCCGAGGCGCCCAGGAGAACGGCCGCGTCCGCCGTCCATCCCGCGACGGGCTGACCATCGAGCAGGCCGGCGCGATCGAGGCGCCCCGCGAGTACCGACTCTCCCCTGACGGCCGCCGAGTGGCCTTCACAGCGGAGGCGGCCGGGGCCCGCCAGATCTTCCTGATGGCGTCGCGCGGCGGTTATCCGGAGCAGTTGACCGCGACCGAGAAGTCGGCCTCGGATCCGCAGTGGTCGCCAGACGGGCGCCGCCTCGCCTTCGTCCGCGACGAGGCGATCTGGATGATCGACGTCGAAGGGGCGCACCAGGCCCTCGTGAGTCAGCACCCGGCCGGCAACCGCGCCCCGCGCTGGTGCGCCGACGGGCATCAGATCGCCTTCATCTCGCGGCGCCGCGGCTGGGACCAGCTGTGGGTCGTGGACGCGCCGGTCCCGCGTCGGGGCCGCCCCGCGACCCGCCCCCGCTCCCCCGAGCCCATCCCGCTGACCGCGCCGGGCGTCGACGTCGACGAGTTCGTGTGGTCGCCGGACGGCCGCCAGATTGCCGTCACCTCGCAGCGTTTGCCGGACCTGCTCACCTCGCAGATCCACCTGGTCGACGTGGTCACGGCCCAGGAGCGGCTCGTCGCCGGCGAGGACGCCTGGGAGACCGGCCCGCGCTGGCTGCCGGACGGCTCGGGCCTGTTGCTGATTTCGGACCGCGACGGCTGGTTCCAGGTCGTCCGAGTCCCGGCCGACGGCAAGGATCGGGCGGTTCTTACGACGGGCCTCCGCGACCATGGCGAGCCGGGCGGGGGCTGGGGGTACGTGCCCGTGCCATCGCCCGACGGGAAGCTCTTCGCCTGCGTGGAGATCCACGATGGGCTCGTCGATCTACTGATCGGCAAGCTGCCCGCGCGGGGCGTCTCCGCGGCCGGTCGGACCGGGCCGCGGCTGACGGTCGCGAACCCGTTCGAGGGCGTGTGGATGATCGTCGGCTGGACGCCCGACGCGACGGCCCTCCTGGCTATCGGGCGCAGCGACCACGCCCCCGACGATCTCTGGCTGCTGCCCGTCCCGGAGACCGCGGCCGGGGGCGCGAAACCCCGCCAGCTGACCCACTCGTTGCCGACCGTCGTGGACACGGCCCATTTCGCGACCGCCACGCGCATCGCCTTCGAGGCCCGCGACGGGCTGCGGATCGAAGGCAACCTCTATCTACCCTCGAACGCAACCGGCGAGGAAGCGGTCCGCGTGCCCTGCCTGGTCCACTCGCACGGCGGGCCCACCTCTCAGGCCCTGCGCGACTGGCTGCCGTTCCGCCAGCTCGTGGCGGAGGCCGGGATCGCCTTCCTGTCCGTGGACTTTCGCGGATCGACGGGCTACGGCCGCCACTTCCGCTGGGCCAACCGCGGCGAGTGGGGCCACGCCGACGCGTTCGACGTCATCGATGCCGCCCACTGGGCGGCGGCGCAGTCCTGGTGCGATGGCCGGCTGGCCCACTACGGCGCCTCGTACGGCGGCTACATGACGCTCTGCGTCCTGACGGAGGAGCCGTCCCTGTGGCGCGCCGGCATCGACCTGTACGGCGACTCGGACATCGCGGAGAGCTACCGCCACGGAGATCGTCTGGGTCGGATCGACCTGGAGCGGATGATGGGCCGGCCCGACGACCCCGCGGCCGCCGAGGCCTACCGCCGTGGCTCACCGCTCAATCGGGTGGAGCGAATCGAGGCGCCGCTCTTGATCATGCACGGCCGCAAGGACAAGCGCGTCGTGCCGCTGATGACCGAGAAGATCGTCGAGGCGCTCGAGATCGAAGGTAAGCACTACCAGGTCCACTGGTACGACGAGGAGCCGCACGGCCTTCAGAAGCGCGACAACCGCCGTGACGCCTGGAAACGCTGCCTGGAATTCCTGAAGCGCCATCTGCTCGAGCAGGTCGACGAAGAGTAAGGGCGATCTATGTGGGGTCGGCGGGGTGGAGTGAATCTGCTCGACACGGACGAGATGGCGGCCTTCTTCGAGCGGCTCGACCACCTCAATGAGGGTGAGCTTCTCGGCCTGCGCGCCGCCTGGCGATCGACGAGCCGCGGGGCGCACGAGGAAGCCTGGGCGGCCGTACGGGCCGTCGGTGTGCGCGAGGGCTTGAGCAAGGAGATCGACCGCGTGCGCAACCGGGCGCTTGGCTGGGCATCGCGCGGTTCTAACTCGAATTCCCTATCGGATCAGCAGCGACGTGACCTGGCTACAGATCAAGATCGAAGCCGGCGAGGCCATCGTCGACGCAGCGCTGGCGCTGGCTCTCGGCCCCCGCCTCGACGCGAGCACGCGCAAAATCCTGATCGGTCCCTGGTTGCGCGTCACCCAGGGTGCGGAGTAGGGGCCGCTGCCTCCGGGCCCCATCGTGCAGATGTCCGGCTCAGCCGGACAGGATTGGGCTCTTCGGTTGCGCGTCACCCAGGGTGCGGAGTAGGGGCCGCTGCCTCCGGGCCCCATCGTGCAGATGTCCGGCTCAGCCGGACAGGTTTCGGGCTCTTTGCAGATCGCCGGCCGATCGACGCCCGATCGGACCAGGAATTCGGCGTATAGAGGTCAATTCGGCCCTGCGGCCGGCTTCGGAGCGGCGTTTCAGCGTCACCGACCGTCCCGCCGGCGCCCGATCCCGCCGGCGGGCCGATTCGTGTCCGGTTGGGTCGGACGAATGCAACTTCGACCGCGCGACGATGGCGCCCGCCCGCCGCCGACCGCGGCACGTACCGCCCGCCGCCGACCGCGGCACGTACCGCCCGCCGCCGACCGCGGCACGTACCGCCCGCCGCCGACCGCGGCACGTACCACCCGCCGCCGACCGCGGCACGTACCACCCGCCGCCGACCGCGGCACGTACCACCCGCCGCGTCCAGGTGGCAACGTGAGTTCGCGCCCTTCGCACGGTTTTCGCGCACCGATGTAGGCTCAACGCGTGGCAGATCTTCGCGTTGAGCTGCTGGCCGTCGAGGACTGCCCGCACCTGGAGCAGGCGCGGCGCGATCTGGAGAGCGTGCTCCGCAAGGGGATCATCGAAACCCCGATCCAGCTGATCTTCGTCACCAGCCAGGAGGACGCCGAGTTCCTCGGCTTCCAGGGCTCGCCGACCATCCGCATCGGGGGTGAGGACGTCGTTCCCCAACCGGAGCTGCCGGTGGCGCTGGCATGCCGGATCTACCGCGATGCGGACGGCCGAGCGCTCGGCTCGCCTCCGATCGAAGCCATCGCCGCAGCCGTGGATGCCCACCGCCGCGGCAGGCTCGAGACGTTCCAGCGCGAGGAGGCGGCGAAGGTCGCCGAGTTCGCGCGCCGCGCCGACGCAGCCGATGACTCCACCAAGGAAGGCTGACCAGATGAGCGTTGCCGATTCCGTTCGAGTGCTGCCGCAGCGAACGATGCGGTCCCTCTTCATCTCGCTGTCCCACCGCCGGTCGCTCGCCCGAATGGCCGTGCGGAGCCCGCTGACGCGGCCGGTCGTCGCCCGCTTCGTCGCCGGCGAAACGCTCGAGGCGGCCCTGCCCGCGATCGCGGCCCTCAAACGCGCCGGGATGCGAACCACCGTCGACGTCCTGGGCGAATCGGTCAGCTCGGCGGAGCTCGCCTCCGCCGCCGCCGATCGCTACGTCGCGACCCTGCCCGCCCTGGCGTCGGGTGGGCTCGACGCCAACGTCAGCGTCAAGCTGACCCAGATGGGCCTGGAGATCGACCGCGACCTGTGCCGCTCCAACGTGATGCGGATCATCGACGCGGCGCGGGCCGTGGACGGCTTCGTGCGCTTCGACATGGAGGACCATACCGCGACCGATGCCACTCTCGCGATCTGGCGGGAGGCCCACGAGGCGTACCCGCAGACCGGCGTCGTGATCCAGGCGGCGTTGCGGCGGAGTGCCGTCGACGTCGGACGGATCCTCGCCGCGGGCGGCCGGGTTCGGCTGTGCAAGGGCGCCTACGACGAGCCGCGCAGCGTCGCCTACGTGAACAAGTCGACGGTGGACGCCAACTACGCGAAGCTGATGGAGCGGCTGCTCAAGTCCGGCTCATACCATGCCCTGGCGACACACGACCCCAAGCTGATCGCGCAGGCCATCGCCATCGCCGAGCGCGAGGGGATCGGCTCCGGGCGCTTCGAGTTCCAGATGCTCTACGGCGTCCGGCGCGACCTGCAGCGGATGCTCGTCGCGCGCGGCTACACGGTCCGGATCTACGTGCCGTACGGGCACGAGTGGTATCCGTACTTCATGCGCCGCCTGGCCGAACGCCCGGCCAACGTCGGTTTCATGCTGCGGGCGATCCTCAAGGAAGAGGGTCGCCGGGTCCGGGGGCACTGACCCAAGGCCTGGACCTGGCTTGCGGCGCCAGGGTCCTGAACCGACCCCTGACCAGGGTGAACCCGCCCGGATTACTCGTCCGGACGGCGGTATGGGTTCGTTCTCGACCCGACGGAAGGCCCGGTGCCCGGGTGGTGGGCATATCCGACAGGGAAGCCAACGCGGAGGTCCCTACTCAGTCCCTGCCCATCCGGGGGACAAACGCGCCCACCCACCCGCTTCGGCCGGGAACCCGGTATCTGGCGTCAAACGTGTGGGTCGAGTTGGGCAGATTCGGCGACTCAGGCGGGGCCCGGATGCAGTGACGTCTCATATGCCCACCAGGCGGGCAGTCAGCGCCAGATCTGGCCGGTGCGGTCGAATGTGTACCTATGTCTGGGCCGGGTCGACCAGATGCCCGGGCTCTGCCGCCCTCTGCCGCCCTCTGCCGCCCTCGCCAAGCCTCTGCCGCCCTCGCCAAGCCTCGGCCGCCCTCGTGCCCTCTTCCGCCTTCTGCCGAGCCCGTCAGCCCTCGCTCACCGGCTGGCGCAGCACCGTCTTGAGCTTCGCGGGATCCGACCGGCGCGGGTCGCCCAGGTAGATCTCGTGGTGAGCGCCGCGCGGCCGGAGGCCCCGGACGGTGATGAAGGCGTGGAGCCGCTCGATAGTGGGGCGCTCCTGCGAGTACGGCCCGATGTGCATGACCTGGGCGGAGCGCCCTTCCCGCCAGCGCTCCAGGCGCAGCCGGTCCAGCTGATCCGAGTCGCCTTTCTTGCGCCGCACCTCCGCAACGGCCTCCTCGAATACCGCCGGGGTCACGTCGTCCGAGACCGCGAGCATCGCCCGCCAGCCCCACTTCTCGGGCGCGACGTTCATGTCGAAGGCTTCGTCCTCGCCGGTGAACCAGAGCGCCTCGAGCGGCAGGACCGGCATGGCCAGACCGTCGCGCTTGAGGCGGAACTTGATCGAGTAGACGAGCGGGAACAGGGCGGCGAAGGCCTTCTGGAAATCGGTCGTGGGGTAGTCGGCCCCTTCGTCGGGCGCTCCCCTGCCGTCGATCATCAGGTAGCCGAGCTCGGGCACGTCCACGAGGACCGGATCCCGAGGCGGGTTGAAGAGCGGCGCCAGCCTCTTCTTGAGGTCGGGAGCCGCCGGCGCGGTTGTCGGTGCAGTTCCCGACGCGGTCCTGGTCGTCGTCGTGGCCATTGCTTCCTCCTGCGGCGAATGCAGGTGACTTCTACGGCCTCGGGCGGGGTTAGGGTCAAGCCTTCGGGCGCTGAGCGCCAGGGCCGTGCGGCGCGGCTATCCCAGCGAGGCCGCCATCTGGTCGCAATGCTCTTCGATGTGGCCCGCCAGCATCTCGTCCGCGATCTGCTTGACGGTCATGTCGCCTTTGGTCTTATGCGACCCGCGGCGCGCGCACTGCCGGTCGTCCAGCTCGAGCAGGCGGCGAACCACTCGCTCCAGGTGGAAGTCCAGGCGGAAGTACAGCTCGGAAACGGGCAGGCTTCGGTCGCGGTCGACCGTCAGCAGCCGGATGAGATCGCTTGGTGCCCGGCCGAACGGAACCGGCTCCATCGGGGCGGCGAGGATGCGCTCGATCTCGCCCAGCCAGTAGGGGAGCATCTCATCGACGTGGGCGAGCGTCTCGCGGGCGACCCATTCGCGCGAACGCGGCAGGTCGTCGGGCGCGGGCGGGCTCATCTCCACCTTGGTGCGGAGCCGGACGAGGCGGTCGCGGGCGACTCGCAGCCGCTCGACCTCCGGATACAGGGTCGCCATATCTCGGGCTTCTCTCCCTCCGGGGCGAGGTCGTGTGGTTTGGGCTGACCTCGCCCACAGAGATTACTCGAACCGGCGAGAGACCGGGAAGCTGGCCAGGAACGCGGTCGGGCCGATCCCTCAGGTTCCGGCGCCTCGAATCCGTCGTCCGGCTGGGAAGATGGTTGGCGCGTTTCTCCGGCCGGCCCCGGCTGACGCGCGACCTTTCTTCCGCCTACACCTCTTCGAGGAGAGTCGGGCGAGATTCGGACGGCGTCGCCGTCTGGGCCAGCAGAACGCCGGTCAGGACCAGCAACGCGCCGACGATCTGCAGCGGGGCGAGCGTCTCGCCGAGGAAGCCCACACCCAGGGCAATGACCACGAGCGGCTCCACGGTTGCCATGAGGGACGCCTGCGCCGCCCCGATTCGCGCCACCGACGCGTAGAACGCCTGGATGGCGATCGCGGCCGCGAACAGGCCTATGCCGAACAAGCCGGGCCACGCCTCCACCGGGACGCCCCACGGCACGAGCGGCTCGCGGGCGGCTGCGGCGATGACGAACATCGTCAGCCACGTGCCGGTCATCATCACTGCGCCGGCGACGGGCGGCGAAACCTCGGCGCCCTTGCCCTTCGAGCGCATGTCGGCGGTCTGGCCCGGCCGCTCGCCTGCCATCCAGGCCGCGAGGATGATGTATACGGCGTAGGTCAGCGGCGAGAGCGCCCCGATCGCGACCCCCAGTCCGTCGACTCCGGCCTCGATTCCCCCGATCGTCAGGATCGCCCCCGTCAGCACGACCGCGAGCGAGCCCCAGGCCAGGCGGCCCCGGAACGGGTAGCCGAGCCTCATCGACAGCACCGCGACCACGGCCGGGTACGCGTACATCAGAAGCGCCTCGAGCGAGGTCGGGATGCGCTGGACGGCGGCGTAGTACACGCTCGCGGTCATGACGAAGGTCGCGCCGGTGAAGAGAAGGCGCCCGGTCGTCCGGCGGTCGAGCAGGCGAAGCTCGGCCCGTGCTCTCGGTTGGGCGAACAGCCACAGCCAGCTGATCACGGTCGCGAAGAAGAAGCGCCACGCCAGCAGCGCAATCCAGTCCAGCCCCGCGTGGTAGACGCTCTTGGCGAAGAGCGGCCCGGTACCGTACGCGACGCCCGAGAGGGCGCCGAGCGCGATGCCAACGACTTTTCGACGGTCCATCGCGCAAGGCTAGCAGGAGATGCCTGGAGGTTCCGGCGGCCTACCGTGGCGGGTAGGTATGATCTTCGAAGGAGCCTGGTGCGGGCACGCAAATGGCCCGTTGCGCCAGCGCACGATGCGTTCGGAGTAGGCCGAATCACACCTGTGGCCCCTACATGCAGACTACCGCCCGAGTACCTCTCAAACGGTACGAGTGAGTCATATGCCCGATTCGCGGCCGGCCCTAGGATCTCCGACATCGAGGCGACCGATCGGTTGCCAGCTCCTGAGGTCGAATGCGATGTCACGGGCCCGCGAACGCTGCCCTCGCTGCGGTAGGCGCCTCGTCAGCACGCGGTTCGACACCACGTTCCGCCTCCCCGACCGAAGCGAGCGTCTCTGCTTCGGGATCCCGGGTGGCCTGTGCGAAGACTGCCACCAGCTGTACATCGATCCCGAGCTGATCGAGCTGCTCGATCTGGGCCAGGGTCGCTGCGTCTTCGCCATCGAGAGCGACCTGGTCGTCCAGGAGCAGGCCTGGTCCAGCGCCGACTGACAGGTACGGGCGCGCTCTCCCCTCAGGTCATTCGCCGCGGTCCCGCTGGGCTCATATCCCTGCCCGTGAGGCGGCCGGGGTGGTCGGGCTCATACCCCTGGCGAATGAACGCGACGTGTTCGGGCCCGTGAGGCGGCCGGGGTTGGCGGGCCCATATCCCTGGCGAATGAACGCGACGTGTTCGGGCCCGTGAGGACCGGCGGGCGGCCGGAGTGGTCGGGCCCATATCCCTGGCGAATGAACGCGACGTGTTCGGGCCCGTGGGGAGCGGCGGGCGGCCGGAGTGGTCGGGCTCATGTCCCTGGCGAATGAACGCGACGTGTTCGGGCCCGTGGGGAGCGGCGGGCGGCCGGAGTGGTCGGGCTCATGTCCCTGGCGAATGAACGCGACGTGTTCGGGCCCGTGAGGCGGCCGGGGTTGGCGGGCTCATATCCCTGGTGAATGAACGCGACGTGTTCGGGCCCGTGGGGAGCGGCGGGCGGCCGTCAGCGCGCGCCCGATTTGCGAACGTGGTCCGCGATCCACAGCGTGATGGCCGAGCGGCGTCGTAGCTCGCCCCCACCGTCGTGGCCCTTCAGCGTCGCATCCAGCTCCAGCAGGCCGGCCAGCGCGGCGTCCAGCTCGGGCAGCGTCCATGTCCGCGCCTGGTTGGCAAGCATCTCGGCCCGGTACGGGTTGAGCTTGAGCGTCCGCACGAGAGTGGCAGCGGGCGTCCCCGCGGCCAGGAGGTCGGCGATCTGGATCAACTCGCGCAAGCGGCGATGGAGGTGGACGATCAGGACGGGGGAGGGAACGTCGTCCAGGCGATCCGCCAGCTCGGCGGCCTCGGCCGCGTGGCGCATGCCGACGGCGTCGAGGAAGGCCCAGGTCGAGCCGGGAACGGCGTCGGCGACGAGAGCCCTGACATCCTCGGGGCCGATCTGGCCGTCGAGGCGGTAGAGGGCCAGCTTCTCCAGTTCCGACACGGCCAGCTCACCCTGGCGGCGACGATCGACGTCGCGCTCGCGGACGAACGCGCCGACGCGTTCCGCCAGCAGCGCGGCCGCCGGGCCGGTGATGCGGATGCCGCGCTCCCCTGCGCGATCGGCGATCCAGCGCGCCATGCCCTCGCGGGTTGGGGCTTTGAATTCGCGGACGTCGCCGCCGGCCGCGGCCACCGCGTTCCGGAGCGCTTCCAGCGAGGCGGGGCGCCGGGCGGTGCCGTCCACCAGGTCCAGGAACGCCAGGCCGTTGCCGTCCGCCACGGCGTCGAAGACCGCCACGAGGCGAGCCGCCAGTGGCTTGTTCACGATGAGCGGCGCCGGTTCGGCCACGACCACCAGCGTGCCGCCGCCGAACATGGTGGCCGTGGCCACTTTCTCGGCAATCTCGTCAGCGGAGGTGGAGCTGCCGGAGAGGCGGATTCGTTCGAGCGCGGGGCCGCCGCCCGCCAGCCGAGCGGCCAGCGCGTCGGACCCGCGGGCGACGCTGTACGAATCGTCGCCCCAGTAGTAGCCGAGCGGCGCAGGCCGCGTGGTCGGTGCGGCCACGTCAGGTCTCCCGAGCGAGGAGCGGCGCGGCGGGCGGCGCGGGCGGCGCGAGCGGTGGCGCGGGATGCCGCGCAGGATGCCGCGCGAGTCGCAGGGCCCGGCCCGTCCACTTGAGGCGGCGCATCTCTGCCGGCGCGACGCCCACGAATTCGCATACCCGAGCCTCCAACGCCTCCGCCCGCTGCCGGACGGCAGCCAGCGTCTCGGGCGTCCATGTCCCTCGGGCTTTCTCGGCGCGCACTTCGGGCGGGTAGCGGCGCTCCCACGACGCGAACCGCTCAGCCATCGACTCGACCTTCTGCCCGGCGCGCTTGTCCGCATAGGCGACGATCAGGGCCTCACTCGATGCGCCGGCGAACCAGCGGTCGAACCAGGCGCCGTCGGCCAGGCGCGTCGCCGGATGACCGGCGATCGCCTCGCCGAGCTCCGGATGGCCGCGTCGGGCCAGCCATTCGGCCGAGCCGGCGCCGTGGGCCAGGTCCGCCACCGACGGTCGCGCGGCCGGCAGCTTGTCGACGTCATGCAGGAGAGCGGCCGCTTCCACGAGGCGGCGATCGAGCGATCGCCCAGCCGAAACCGCCCGCCACGCCAGCCAGCCCGCCGTCTCGGCCACGGCCCGTGAGTGACGGAGGTGCCAGGCCGGCGGCTCGAGCGAGAGCAGCAGGGCCGCGCTTTCTCGACGGCTCGGGACTGACATAGATCGAATTGTACAGGAGCCCGGGCGGGGTGGAGGGGCCCACGCCCGCACCCACGCCGGCTCCGGCGGCCAGCGCCGAGCGCCCCTCCGCAGGTCGCCGGCCGTAATCGGAGCGGGCAGACGAGACGGTCACCGCCGCGGCGTCCAGCGTGGTCTCGACCGTGCCGACCTGATCGGTCCGCAGAACCGTTTGGGCGTGGGTTCGCAGTCGGGCCATCGTCGAAGGTGCCGGATGTCCGTACGGGTTCCCGGCCCCGACCGAAACGACCGCCACGCCAGGCCGAAGGGCCGCCAGCAGATCGTCGGAGGACGCGGTCGCGCTGCCGTGGTGGGCGACCTTGAGCATGTCGACGGTCGGCAGCCCGCGTCCCAGCAGGATGGGGTCGACGTCGTCCTCGGCGTCGCCCGTGAGCAGGAAGCGGCGGTTCTCGTATTCGCCGAGCAGGACGATCGAGGCGTCATTGGTCTTTCGATTGTCCGTCGCGGTGGGGTCGAGACAGGCCGGCCGCACCGTTCCGTCGTCGGGCCACAACACGCGCAGCGTGGCGTCGTCGAGTCGCAGCGCGTCGCCCGTCCGCAGACGCTCGGGCCTCAGGCCGTGGGCGGTCAGCGCGTCGAGCCAGGCGCGGTAGGCGGGCGTGGAGACCGACCAGCCCGACTCGAACGCCCGCCCGACCCGGTACTTGTCGACGACGGTCACCAGGCCGCTGACATGGTCGTCGTGCGGGTGCGTCAGGACGATCGCGTCGAGCCGTCGATCCCAGGCCGGCACGTACCGATCCAGGACGTTGAGTAGGAGGCTGCCGTCGGGGCCGCCGTCTATCAGGATCCGGCCGCCGTGATCGCCTTCGAGGAGGATCGCGTCGCCCTGGCCGACATCCAGGACGATCACGTGGACGGCGCCGTCGGGCCGCGACGCGACCACGCAGCCGGCCAGGGCGACGACGAAGGCGGCCGCGACGAAGACTCGGCGGTGGTTGGGCCGGCGGGCCGGCTTTCCAGCGTCCCCGGCGCGGCCGGCACGCGCCGAGGGGCCGGTACACCGGGTCGGCCGATCGGCCTTGCCGGACGAGGGCGCGCGGAGCTGTCGATGGAGCAAACACAGCGCCAGCCCGGCCGCGGTCGCGGCCAGGGCGTTCGCCGGGAAGGCAAGCGTCTCATTCGCGCCGGGAACCGAGGCGGCCACGTGCACCACCGAGATCAGCCCCGCCAGTAGTGCCCACGCCGGGAGTGCCAGAAGGCCGCACAGCCAGGATGGCGCTCCAAGCGCGCCCAGCCCGCCCGCCACGAACGCCAGGGCGCCCGCCGCCATGGCCGGGGGAACGAGTGGGACCGCGACCAGGTTCGCCGCCGGGGCGATGAGGGCCAGCCGGCCGAAGGTCAGAAGGGCGATCGGCAGTGTTGCCGCCTGGGCTGCCAGCGAGACCCCCAGGCTTTCGCGCAGAGGACCGGGCAGCCAGGGAGCGGCCGCCTCCAGGCGGCGAGTGAGTGGCGTCGCCCATGCCACCAGCCCGGCCGTGGCCGCCGCCGAGAGCTGGAACCCTGCGTCGCCGACCGTGCCGGGTTCGGCGACCACCATCGCGGCGACGGCCCACGCGAGGCCGACCATCGCCCTCGAGCCGCGCCCGCTCTCGACGGCGAGAAGCGCCACCGCCGCCATCGAAGCGGCTCGAATTCACCGAAGGTGACGCGCCGGCGAACAGCGTGTAGGCCACGATCGCGGCAAGCGTGACGACGGCCCGTCGGCGGCGGCCGACGAGAGAGCCCAGGAGCGCCGCCACGGTCGCAGCCACGATGGCGATGTTCCAGCCGGAGATGGCGACGATGTGGCTGACGCCGGCGGTCGTGAAGTCCGCCGCCACCTCCTTGTCCACGCGGTCGCGGAGCCCGATCAGGATGGCGGCGGCGAGCCCGCCCTCGGGCTCGGGCAGGACACGCTGGAGCGCGTCGCCCGAGGCCTGGCGGAAGCCTTCGAGGCGCCCCGCCGGTGAGTCGTCGTGAGCGAGAAGCGCCACTTCTGTCGCCTCGCACGAGGCGGTGATGCCCTGCGACGCCAGCCAGTCGTCGTAAGCGCTCTGAGTCAGCGGCCGGATACGGCCGGACCAGCTGACGACGTCGCCGCCGATGAGCCGTGGATACGCCGGCAGGTTGGCCGAGCAGGTGAGTGGCGGCGCGGCGATCTCGATCGTGGCGATCTGGACGCCTTTGGTCGCATGCGCGCCGATCACGGTCGCCTGCCACGTGTCCGTCCCGGCGGGGAGTGGCGCCGTTCCGGGCGATCCGCCGGCTGCCCCGCCCAGGGCCGCGCCGGCCGCAAGGCGAGCGGCCACGATCGCCGCCCCGAGCGCGGCAACGGCCAATCTCGGCGCCCAGGCCGGCCGGCGCGCCAATCCGCATACACACGCAGCCGCGAGGATCGCCGCCGAGATACTGGCGGCTGCCACGGTCGGCGCCGCGTCGGGCGCAATCGCTCCTTGCGCAACGGCCGTGGCCCCGACGCCGACGCCCGCGCCCGCAGCCGCAGTCACGCCGACCGCCAGCCACGCCGGCCGGGGGAGCATCGCTCAGCCGACCGTGACCAGGGCGCGGAACTTGGCGAGTGTGGACGCGGCCACGATCTTGCGGGTCACGAGATCGTCGATGCTGCGGAATGGCTGCTGCTCGCGGGCGGCGATGATCTTCTGCGCCGTCACCGGCCCGACGCCAGGCAGCGTGTCGAGCTGTTCGGCCGTCGCCGTATTGAGGTTGATCAGTCCCGCGGTCGCCGCCTGGCTCCCGGCCGCGCCGGGCGACGTCCCGCCCGCTTCTCCGCGTCTGGGCACGTGGATCAGCTGGGCATCCACGAGCTTCGCCGCCAGGTTCAGCTGCGCCTCCGCCATGCGCGGGTCCACGTCCGCGGAGTACCCACCCGCGGCCTTGATCGCGTCCGCGACCCTCGACCCGATCGGAAGGGAGTAGACGCCCGGACTCAGTACCGCCCCGGACACCTCCACGACCAGCATCGCCTGCGTGGCCGCCGGCGCGGTCGACGCGCCGCTGCCGCCGGTATCGCCGGCGCCCGAAACCATCTCCACCTGACCGCCGCCCTGTCCCGCGACGAGCAGCGCCGCGCCGACGGAAACGACCACCAGCACACCGACCGCGGCCAGCAGCAGCCGCGAGGCGTCGAGGCGCAATCGCTGGGGAGGCGGTTCGGGCGGGGCTGTCTCCGGCGTTTCGATCGCCCGCCAGGGCGCGCTCGTGTCCATCGGCATCTCCGACTGCGTGCTCGGCGGGGTTCGCCGCAAACACTATCGGAGGCCGATCACCCTGCGCTTATCGCGCGCTTATCGCGCGCCCGGCAGCCGGGGCATTCCTCGTCGGCTCGGAGCTGGGGAAAGGATCGACCTTCCGGAGTCCGTCTCCAGCCCGGTCGTTCGTGTCCCGCCGTTCGTCTCCCGCCGAGCACGGCGAGTCTGGCGAGCCAGACTTCGCTACCGCACCACGATGTTGACGAGCTTGCCGCCGGCGTGGATCACCTTCGTTGGCGCCCGCCCTCCGAGTGCGGCGGCGACCTTGGGCCGAGCCAGGACGAGGCGCTCCAGCTCCGCCTCGCCGATGCCGACCGGGACCATGACGCGGTCGCGCAGCTTGCCGTTGATCTG
The DNA here is from genome assembly GCA_963768655.1 of uncultured Chloroflexia bacterium. Classification (GTDB taxonomy): domain Bacteria; phylum Chloroflexota; class Limnocylindria; order Limnocylindrales; family CSP1-4; genus Fen-1039. Next base: position 568,097 of record CAVYIM010000003.1, read on the forward strand.
GACCGGGACCTCACGCTCGTTCTCGGCGGCGGCGGCTTCGTCGACCGCGGGCCAGGGCTGGGTGTGGATCGAGGCCCACTCGTCGCCCCGGGCCTCGGCCAGCCGCGACCACAGCTCCTCGGCGATATGCGGCGCCGCCGGCGCCAGCATCAGCAGCAGCAGCCCGACGGCTTCGTTCCAGGCCGCACTGCCCGCGGCCTCGGTGCCGCGGTAGCGCTGGAGGAGATTCGAGAGCTCCATCAGGTGCGCGACCATCGTGTTGAAGCGCAGCTCGGCGTACTCCTCCGAGACCGTCCGAAGGGTTCGATGCGCGGCCGTTCGCAGAGTCCGATCGGCGGCGGCCTTGTCCTGTCCGGCCGGCAACACGCCCGACTCGGCGTCGCCCGGCTCAATTCCGTGCGGATCGAGCGCCGCGTGCCACACCCGGCTGAGGAAGCGGCTGATGCCGCCGATGCCGGTCGGGCTCCACGGGCCGCCCTGGTCCCACGGGCCCATGAACATCAGGAACAACCTGACGGTGTCCGCGCCGTAATGCGCGACGAGCTCGTCGGGGTCCTGGACGTTGCCGCGCGACTTGCTCATCCGCTCGCCGTCCGCGCCCAGGATCTGGCCCTGGTTGAAGAGGCGCTTGAACGGCTCCCGTTCGTGAACCAGGCCCACGTCGGCCATGGCCTTGGTGAAGAAGCGGGCGTAGAGCAGGTGCATCACGGCGTGCTCGGCGCCGCCGGTGTACTGGTCCACGGGGCACCAGCGGGCCTCGATCGAGCGATCGACCGGCACGGCCGCATTCTGCGGAGAGAGATATCGGAACCAGTACCAGCTCGAGTCGATGAACGTGTCCATGGTGTCCGTCTCGCGCTGCGCCGGCCCGCCGCACTTCGGGCAGGTGGTGTTCATGAAGGCCGCGTCCGATTTGAGCGGGCTGTTGCCGCTGCCGGCGTAGTCGACGACGTCCGGCAGCCGGACAGGCAGCTGGTCCTCCGGCACGGGCACGATGCCGTCGGTGCCGCAGTAGACCACCGGGATGGGCGTGCCCCAGTAGCGCTGGCGGCTGATCAGCCAGTCGCGCAGCCGGTAGTTGACCGCGGCCTTGCCCCGGCCGTCCTTTTCGAGCATCGCCACGATGTCGGCGAAACCCTGCTTTGCCGGCGTGCCCGAATGCCGCCCCGAGTTGACCATGCGGTCGGCGTCGCCGTGGGCGATGTAGGCCGACTCCAGCGGCGCCGCGACCTCGGCGTCCGAAACCTCCGGGCCGGCGATGACGCGGCGGATCGGCAGCCCGAACTTGCGGGCGAACTCGAAGTCGCGCTCGTCGTGGGCCGGGACGGCCATGATCGCGCCCGTGCCGTAGCCGGCGAGGACGTAGTCGGCGATCCAGATCGGGATGCGCTCACCGTTGACCGGGTTGACCGCGTACGAGCCGGTGAAGACGCCGGTCTTCGGCCGCTCGGTCGACATCCGTTCGATCTCGGTCTCGCGACCGGCAGCCGTGACGTAGGCGTTCACCTCGGCGGCGCGGTCGGCGTGCGTCAGCCCGGGCACGAGCGCGTGCTCGGGCGCGAGGACCATGAAGGTGGCGCCGTACAGCGTGTCCGGGCGCGTGGTGAAGACGCGCAGCTCGTCGCCGCCCGGCTGCGAGTCATCGGGCGCGGTGGTGAAAGCGACCTCGGCGCCCTCGGACCGGCCGATCCAGTTGGTCTGCATGATCCTGATCGGCTCGGGCCATTCGAGGCCGTTGAAGTCAAGTAGCTCGTCGGCGTACTTGGTGGTCCTCAGGTACCACTGCTCCAGCTCGCGCTTCTCGACGCGCGCGCCGCAGCGCCAGCAGTGGCGGTCCGCGCCTTCGACCTGCTCGCGCGCCAGCGTGCCGTCGTTGGGGCACCAGTCGACTGGCGACTTGGCGCGGTAGGCCAGCCCGGCCTCGAGGAAGCGCAGGAAGATCCACTGGTTCCAGCGGTAGTACTCGGGCTCACAGGTGACGACCTCGGAATTCCAGTCCCAGCCGGCTCCCATCGAGCGCAGCTGGCGGCGCATGTTGTCGATGTTCTTCAGGGTCCAGGCATGCGGATGGATCTTGTTCTTGATCGCCGCGTTCTCGGCGGGCAGGCCGAAGGCGTCGAAGCCGATCGGCTGGAAGACGTTCTTGCCGTTCATCCGGTGGAAGCGGCCCAGAGCGTCCGTCGGGGTCTTCACGTACCAGTGCCCGATGTGCAGATTCCCCGACGGGTAGTCGTACATCGTCAGCAGGTAGTACTTGGGCTTGCTGTCGTCGGCGAGGTTCGTGTCGTACAGGCCGAGCTCCGCCCAGCGCGCCTGCCATCGCGGCTCGATGGCCGCCGGCTCGTAGCGGTCGATGCGGGTGCGCTCTTGTGCCGACACGGTGGACCTCTCAGTGGCTGGTTCGGGCCGCGGCGACCCTCCGGATCTGCCGCCCGAGTGAGGCTTCAGTTTATCCGAGGGACCCGCCACGCGGGATCAGCGCGCCGCCGCGGACGGCGCCGTGGCAGCCATGCCCGACGGCGCCGGACGGCTTCCCGCCGGCCCTGGCTCGGCAGCATCGGACGGCTCCCCGTCGGGCCCTGGCTCGCCGCGCCGGACGGGTCCCTGATAGCCGATCTGGACAAATGCAAATCCCCGTAGCACGAGTCCAGGACCGAGCATTCGAACGGCACGTCCCAGTGCTGGATTGGGCTCTGGCCCGCCCCGTTTCGCGCTCAATCTGGCCTGCCGGAGGCCCGAACGGCCGATCCCTGGCCCGGAGATGAGCCTGCCCTGCCTCGCGCACCCGGACGATCTGATCTCGCGCTACCCCCGTGAAGACCAACAGGCGCCACGCGGCGGAGCACGCAACTCTGGTTCACAGCAGGTTCAGGCTCGACGGCCGGCAACTACGGGGGTGGCTGATGAACCCGACCGAGCCAACGACGGGGCTGGCATTCTGGACAAATTCAAGCATCGCGTCGACCCGGAGATCCGGACACTCCTGCTACACATCGGGCGAGACGAGTAAGAGGCCTGAAGGAGGGAAGGCGCATGAACTCGAGGTTCGCCACAATCGTCGAATCCTTGGAGCCGGCATTCCAGGCGCTCATTCAGATGGCGCCGGTGTGCGTGGAGCGGCTACCTAAATCAACGCCGATGCGGGGGATCTACTTGTTCTCGGACGGTGCCAAACATCTATACGTTGGGCGTAGCGACAACATCCGGCGGCGAGTTCGCCTTCACTGCCGCCCCGGCAGCCAGCACAGGCGACCTTTGCCTTTCGAATGGCGCGACGCGAGACCGGCCATATCGAGGCGGCCTACACGGCTACGGGCTCCCGCAGGGCCATTGTCAACGATGCCGTGTTCGGCGCCGCGTTCCTCGCCTGCAAGGCGCGGATCAGATCCTTGGACCTGCGCTATGTGGAGGAGAGCGACCCCACTCGACAGGCCCTGCTAGAGATCTACGCGGCCACGGTCCTTGAGACGCCACTCAACGATTTCGAGAATCACTGAGCAGCCACGCTAGCGCTTCGGCCCGGACCTCGCCTTGGGAACCGATCGCGACTTCGCCTTGGGCCGATATGTCTTTGACATTTGGGTCATGCCCCCAAGATGTCGCGCCTGGCGACCGCGAACACGCCGATTGCCGTCAGGATGACCGACGGCACCGCGAGCGCCGCGTAGCGCCAGAGCTCAGTTGCGTGGTCGAGCGGGTTGCCGCCGAATGCCCAGTCCCAGGGCGAGATGTGTCGCCACGGCGCGAGCACGCTGCTCAACTGGAACAGGGAGGAGACGATCAAACCGACGAGGGCCACGCCGAGACCGATCGCCAGGACCAGGGAAGGGCGCCCGCGGATGCCGGCGACGGCAACGGCGAGGCTCCCGTGGAACGCGGCGAGCAGACCGGACAACACGATCGTGGAGAGGACAAATCCGCTGTCGATGCGAAGATCGAAGGCCGCGTCGCTGGCGAGCTGAGCGAGCAGCAGGACGATTGTGATAGCGGCCAGGGCGATCAGGGCTGCGACCACGCGACCGACCAGGACGGCCCGTCGGGAGACGGGCTGGGCGAGATACAGCTCCATTCGGCCGCTGGCCTCCTCGCCGGCAGTCTGTCCGTTCACGAACAGCACCGCCGCAGCGGCGAGCAGGAGTGGCACGAAGAAGTCATAAAGGTTGCCTCGCAGGAACCCTGCTGGGGTTCCGAAGTCCTGGAGGCCGAATGCCTGGACGACACCCGAGGGCAACTGATCCATTGCCTGAGAGATGCCCGACGAACCCTTGAACGCTGGCCAGACGGAGATCGTGCCGGCGACCAAGGCCGCCAGCCCGATGGACCACCACAATGTCGCCCGCCGCATGGCGCGAAGCGGTCCGGCGACGAGTTCGAGCATCCGCGCGTTCATACCGTCTCACCGTCGTAGAGGTCGAGGAATGCCTCTTCCAGATCTGGTTCCTCGATCAGCATCGAACCGACCTGATGGCGGGCGAGCAGGCCAAGCAGTGGCTGGATAGAGCCCGAGAGAGTCGCCGTGAAGCGATGTTCGTCGACGACCGGGTCAACCATGTCCGGCAGGGCTTTGAGTTCGGCCTCCGGCGGGTCGTCTTCGAACCAGACCTCGATGCGCTGGCGGGCACGCCCGCGAAGTTCCGCCACAGTCCCCTGTGCCACGAGCTTGCCGGCCCGCAGGATAGCCACGCGATCGGCCGCCCTCTGGACTTCGCTCAGCGAATGAGAGGAGAGGAAGACCGTCGCGCCGGCCGCGCGCGCATCCCGCACCATCGCCAGAAACTCGCGCTGCATCAATGGATCCAGACCGATGGTCGGCTCATCGAGGACGATCAACTCGGCGTCGAAGAGGAACGCGAGCAGGAGGGCGACCTTGCGCCGATTGCCAGTCGAGAGGTCGCGCAAGTGACGGCGGAGATCGAGCCGCAGTCGCTCGGCGAGCTGGTCGCGACGTGCCGGATCGAAGCCGCCCCGCGATCGGCCGATGCTCGCGACGAACTCCATCCCGGATAGCCGGTCGGGCAGTCTCAGCTCGCCGGGCACATAGGTGAGCCTGCGCCGCAGCGCGACCCCGTCGCGGGTGGCATCGAGGCCGAAGGCGCCGATCCTGCCCGCGGTGGGCAGCAAGAGGCCGAGCAGGCAGCGGATCGTGGTGGTCTTGCCCGAACCGTTGGGACCGAGAAATCCGAAGACCTCGCCCCGGGCGACTCGCAGGTCGATCCCGCGAACGGCCTCGACCTTTCCGTAGTGCTTCACAAGGCCGTCGATCTGGACGACCGACTCCGCTCCATTCATCGGTCCTTCGCTCCTGCAGCGATCCGGCTCGACAGGAGGGTTTGAAGCTCATCCCGCACTGCAGTAGCCGAGAAGATGGTCAGCCGATCCCCGGTCTCCAACACAACATCGCCGCGAGGCACGATCAACCGATCACCCCGCGCGATCGACACGAGCACGCTGTCGCGTGGCCACTTGGTGTCCGCGACGCGCTTTCCGGCAAGGACCGATCCGGCTGTGATTTCAGCTTCGAGCATCGACCCCGTCGATCCGACCGACCGCACCTGGCGGACGTTGGCTGCTAGGGCGCGGCGGTACTCCGCCATCGCATCGCGCGCCGAGAGAACGCCAGCGAGCCGATCATCCGCGACGACCGGAGCCCAAGAGCGATGCCCGTCGGCGAGAACTCCGAGCGCGTCGTCCAGCGAGTCGTCGGCGGAGATCACAGCTCCGTCCAGCGCCAGCCCGCCTACTTTCGCTGTCGGATCGGCCGCTTCGAGTACGGCCAGGTCGACGGTTCCCCGAACTGCGCCGTGCCGGTCGACCACGGGCGCTCCGGGTACGGCGGCGGTTACGAGCCTGGCAATCGCTTCAGCCACCGTCAGATCCACGCTGAGGACCGCTCGCGCCGCCCGTGCTGCGTCGCCCGCTGGGATTGCCGCCATGAGCGGGAGGGCGAACCGGAACCGGTGGGCGGGCAATTCGGCGCGGCTCCGGATCTGAGAGGCATAGATCGAGCGGTCGCCCACGATCAGGGTGGCGATCCCGATCGCGAGCATCGCCGGGGCGAGCATCGCCAGGCTGTCGGTCATCTCGGCGACCATCAGCATCACCGCGAGAGGAGCCCTTGCCACGCTCCCGAACAGAGCCATCATCGCCACGATGACGAAGGGCGACGGATCAACCGGAACCCCCGGCGCGACCGGTTCGAGCAGTCTCCAGATCCCGGCGCCGAGCAGTCCGCCGATGACCATTCCCGGACCGAAGATGCCGCCGGAGCCGCCTGAGCCGATCGAGAGCGAGGTCGCCAGGATCTTGGCGAACGGCAGCGCCAGGATCACCCACAACGGCAGGCCGAGAAGCGTCGTCCGGTCGAATCCCGCCTGGACCCAGCCGTAGCCGGTGCCCAACACACCCGGCAGCGCGAGGCCAAGGCAGCCAACGGCGAAGCCGGCGATGGCGGGACGAAGCTCGCGTGGAAGCTGCCAGCGCTTGAACCAGCGGGTCAGCCCGTAGAAGCTCCCGATGTAGAGCCGCCCGACCACCCCGCACGCCAGGCCGATCAGTGAGTAGTAGGCGAGCTGGCGCGGATCGGTGAACCCGGCCCCGGCCACAGGGCCGAATATCGGGTTGAAGCTGATGATCGCGCCGAAGATCGAGAAGGCGACGATCGAGCCGACGAAAGCCGGCACCAGGGCATCCGACTCCACGTCGTCGCGGTAAGGGATCTCGACGGCGAGGACCGCGCCGCCGAGCGGTGCGCGGAAGATCGCCCCGATGCCGGCGCCGATGCCTGTGCTCACCGCGATCCGAGCATCCCGGGCGTCGAGATCGAGAACCCGCGCCAGTAACGAACCGAACCCGGCGCCGATCTGCGCCGTCGGGCCCTCGCGGCCACCGGAGCCGCCGGAACCTATCGTGATGGCTGATGCGACCAGCTTGATCAGCGGAATCCGGGCGCGGATGCGGCGCGGCCCATGGTGGAAAGCGGCGATGGCCGCGTCGGTGCCGTGCCCCTCGGCCTCGGGCGCGAGCCTGAAGACGACGATCCCGGATATGAGGCCGCCGAGGGCAACGACGAGCGGGATCGCCCACGGCCGCGCGGCGTCGGTGATGGGCCGAGCGCCCTCTCCGAGCGGTGATGCGGGCGTGAACCCGGCCAGCGTGCCGAGGAAGAACCGCGTACCGAGGTCCAGCGCTACGAAGAAAAGGGCCGCGCCCAGGCCGCTTATCACGCCGATGATCGCGCCGAGCACGATCCATTTGCGCAGATAGGCCGTCGAGCGGACGCGAAGGCGAACCGACCGCAGAAGCGCTGCGCCGTTCACGCGAAGGGCTCGAACGACTGTGCCAGCTTGGCGATCGCTTCCGCCTCGATGGGCGTAACGGCCGCCGACGCGAGCACGGCAGCGAGGTCACGGCTGCGCCGCTCCAGGATACGGGTACGCAGCTCGCGGCCCGCCTCGGTCAATCGAACGCAAACCACGCGTTTGTCGAGGTCGTCTTTGTCGGTCCGCACGAGGCCGCGCGCTTTGAGGCGCGAGACGACACGACTCGCCGGCGAGGCATGGGCTCCGACGCGACTGGCGATCTCCCCAACGGCTGCGCCATCGCCGTCCTCACCGACAACGAACAAGACGCGCCACTGCATGAATGTGAGTTCGGAATCAGTGGCAGCTATCGCTCGGGCGGTGATGGCGACTGCGCCCACGACCAGGCGTTCGAGCACGGCCACCAGAGGATCTCGCATAGCGCCCAGTGTAGCGCAGGTATATTCCGGTCGGAATATACCTGGACCCGTCGCGCTCAATACCGCACGGCCCCCGTAGTGCGGCCGAGTGCCGACAGCCGAGGTTCGCATGCCGGAGGATTTGGTGGAGCTACAGGGATTCGAACCCTGGACCTCCTGCATGCCATGCAGGCGCTCTCCCAGCTGAGCTATAGCCCCACGCGCCCGCGAATGGTACAGCAACGAGGCGAACTTGCGCGATATCGGCGATGCGAGAAGGCTCGGGAGGCGGCGGCTGTGGGCCATCTCAGAAACGAACCAGGGGCCCGTTTCCGGGCCCCTGGTGTTCCCCTCGATTCCCCCTCGTACCTTGACTACCGCCGGGCCCCTGGCCCCTCACCACCGGCGGCCCCCTCAGCCTCCCCGTGCGTCCTTCGTTGCGGGCATCCAGACGGAGCCCGCCCGGCGCGTGTGACGGCGCCGCTGAAGCAGGACTGAGGCCTCCGGGGTTACGCTTCGGCCGATGGCGACGACGACCGAATGGCGCGCTTCTCTTCGACTGGCGGACGGGCGCCTCGAATGCACCATCCGGCGCTCGCCTCGAGCCAGGCTCCTGCGACTGACCGTCGACCCACAACACACCGCCGTCGTCACCATCCCGTCCCGGGCCGCACGTAACAAAGGCGAGGCGGAGCGGCTGGCCACAGCGTTCGTGGCCGAGCGAGAGGGCTGGCTGCGGGGTCATCTCGAGCGACAGGCCCGCCAGATAGCGGCGCTGGATGCGCTGGGGCCTCTCCGCGACGGAGGCACTTTCCTGTTCCGCGGGGAGCCGCACCGGCTCCGTATCGTGGCCGAGCCCGGGCGGCGTCGCACGGTCGTGACGCGCGAGGGCGCAGACGCGGGCGACGAACTGGTCGTGCGCCCCGGCGGCGGGGAGCGGCGTGAGCTGGCCGCCATCCTCGAGGCGTGGTTGCGGGTGCGGGCCCGATCCGCCATCGAGCGTGAGATAGAGCGGCACGCCCCGGCTCTCGCGGTCGAGCCGGCCTCGGTGACGGTTCGGGACACCCGAAGCCGGTGGGGGAGCTGCTCCCGCGCGCGCCGGCTGTCCTTTTCCTGGCGGCTTGTCCTCGCCCCGCCGGAGGCGCTCGAGACCGTGGTCGTCCACGAGCTGGCGCACCTGCGGGTATTCGGCCACGGGCCGCAGTTCTGGGAGCTGGTCGCCGGCCGGCGACCGGATCATCGGCGCTGGCGACGCTGGCTGCGAGACCACTCGGTGGAGTTGCACGGAGCCCTGGCGGCCGCCTGATCCGCGCCGCTCGCGGCTTCGGGCCGTTCGCCCGAAGGTCGTCGCCCGATCCCCGCCCCTCGCGGCTTCGGGCCCCGGTCGCCGTTCCGCAGGTGCCGACGGCCCTTCCCTCTCTTGCGCGGGCGGCCTAGAGTGACTCCGAGCCGATCGATCCGGACCGAACGGCCGCGGGCGCGCCGGCGAGCAGGCACAGAGGAGCCCGAGATGCCAGTCGTGACCATCTCCCGCCAGTTCGGTGCTGGTGGCTCGAGCGTTGCGGAGATCGTCGCCGCCGAGCTGCACGCCGAGGTCGTCGACAAGAAGCTCATCGAGGAAGTGGCGCGACGGCTCCAGATCTCCACGACCGACGTGGCAGCCGAGGACGAGCGGCCCCGGCCGCTGCTCGAGCGCCTGGTCCGTTCCTTCTCCACGCTGGAGCCGACGATGGGCGCCGGCTGGTCGCCGCCGTATCCGGACCCGCTCTTCGACCCGCGCAACGCGATCATCGAGCTCACCGAGCAGGTCATCCATGAGGTCGCGGACGGCGGCAACGTCGTCATCGTCGGCCGCGGCGCCGGCTTCTGCCTGCGCGACCGGCCAAACGTCTTTCGGGTGTTCCTGCGCGCTCCGGAGGCGGTGCGAGTCAAGACGCTGATGGAACGGTTCGGCCTCAGCGAGGCCGAGGCACGGCGCAAGATGCACGAAACCGACGCCAACCGGGCCGCCTACACGCACCAGCTCTACAAGAAGGACTGGTGCGACCCGGCCGAGTACGACCTGATCGTGAACACGGGTCGGTTGGGATACCAGGCCACGGCCGAACTCATCCTGCGCGGTCTGCGCGAGCCCGCCCGGGTCGCGATGCCCGTCGGCTGAAGCTCGAACCGCCGCCGGAACTCCGCTCGACAGGGACCGGGCCTCAGTTCCCCGGCGCCCCGGCGGGCATGACCCAGGCCGGCCCGGCCTGGGGAGCCTGATCCCACTGGGCGTTGCTCAGCGGCGCCCGCGAGAGCGTGATGAAGCTCCAGGCCACGAAGAGGGTGAGTACCCAGATCACCACGACCACGTCGAAATGCCGGGCCAGTTCTGCTCGCATGGCGAACCCTACGAAGCGCTTCATCGGGCCGGTTCGTGCCCGGGCCTGCAGCGGAAGGTTCGACCGACAGAGGCTCGCCAGACAGGGCCCCGGGACCTCGATTCCCAATGTCCGGCGGCCCTAAGTAAACCGCTTATCTATGAATATCCGGGTCATTATTACGACATAAGTGCCCGATTCTGGACTACCCGGCGGGTTCGAACGAGCCGGGACCGGCCGCCCGGAAGGATGGCCGCTCGAACGAAACCGGTCAGGCGCCTGCGCCGCGCCGCGGATCGGCCGCTACGGCCGGGCCCCGCGCGTCGAGCGCCACGGCCCGGCGTCGCGCGTCAGGGGACCGCGACGGCCTCCGGTTCGACATCGAAGAGGCCCGGCACGGACAGATACCGCTCCCCGGTGTCGTAGGTGAAGGCCAGGATGCGGGCACCGTCCTTGATCTCGGGCAGCTTCCTGGCCACGGCAGCAAGTACCGCCCCCGACGAAACACCGATCAACAGCCCTTCCTCGCGCGCCGCCCGAACCGCGTAGCTGAACGCGTCCGGGGCCGCCACCGCGATGACCCCGGTTACGGCATCGGCGTGGTAGTTGCCGGGCACGAACCCCGCGCCGATGCCCTGGATGGGATGCGGGCCGGGGATACCGCCGCTCAGGACCGGGGAGAGCTCGGGCTCGACCGCGAAGACCTGCAGTCGCGGCCAGCGCGGCCGGAGCACCTCGCCGATGGCCGTAACGTGCCCGCCCGTCCCGACGCCGGCGAAGACGTAGTCGAGGCCATCGGGGAAGTCGCGGGCGACCTCTTCGGCCGTGGTCCGCTTGTGGACCTCGAGGTTCGCCGGGTTGTCGAACTGCATCGGCAGCCACGCGCCCGGGGTCTCGGCCACGATCTCGCGGGCCTTGGCGATGGCGCCCTTCATGCCCAGCTCACGTGGCGTCAGCTCGAAGGTCGCGCCGTAGGCGGCCATCAGCTTGCGTCGCTCGACGGAGAAGGACTCGGGCATGACGAGGATCAGCTTGTAGCCCTTCACGGCGGCGACGAGGGCGAGCCCGACTCCGGTGTTGCCCGAAGTCGGCTCGACGATGATGCTGCCCGGCTTCAGGACGCCGCGCTTCTCGGCGTCTTCGATCATCGACAGCGCGATGCGGTCCTTGATCGAGCCGCCGGGGTTCTGCCGTTCGAGCTTGACCCAGACCTCGACGCGCGGGTCGAAGAGTTTGTTGATGCGAAGTTCGGTCGTGTTGCCGATGGTTTCGAGGATGCTGTTGGCCTTTGCCACGGGTATCTCCTGCGAGTTGGTTGGGACACGCCAAACCGGGGTCCGGCCGGCGCCGGTCCTTCGAAGATGGGTTGGATTCGAACCTAGATGACGAAGTCGGGCGCCTCGAAGTCGGCCCGGCCCTGCCGGACGTGGACCTCGCTGCGTTGGTAGACGATCGAATTGGGCGGGACGCTGGAGGTGATCCAGGTGTTGCCGCCGATGACGCTCCCCTCGCCGATGACCGTCTCGCCGCCCAGAATCGTGGCGTTGGCGTAGATGACAACGTCGTTGCCGATCGTCGGGTGGCGCTTGGTCGAGGCTAGGGACTTGGTCACGGAGAGCGCGCCAAGGGTCACGCCCTGGTAGAGCTTCACGTTGTTGCCCAGCACGGCCGTCTCGCCGATGACGATGCCGGTGCCGTGGTCGATGACGACGGGGTGGCCCAGGGTCGCTCCCGGGTGGATGTCGATGCCGGTTCGCTCGTGCGCCCATTCGGTCAGGACGCGGGGCAGCAGCGGCACTCGCAGCTCGTAGAAACGATGGCCGATGCGGTGGGCGGCGATGGCGAGGAATCCCGGATAGGCCAGGATCACCTCGTCCACGCTCTCGGCCGCGGGATCGCCTCGTTCGATCGCCGTCGCGTCGACCAACAACTGGCGATGGATCTCGGGCAGCATCTTGAAGAAAGCGGCGGCGATCCGGGCCGGATCGTCGATCTCGCCCTCCAGCGGCCGGAGCAGCGACCGCAGCTCGGTCGCGGAGGCGTCGAGCGCGTCTCGGATGTCTCCCGGCGTGGCGTAGGTCTGCTCCGCGGTCTGTGGGAAGAGCGTGTCGAGCAGGGTCCGCAGCCACGTCCCGACTCGGGCTTTTGCCAGCCGCGCCTGGGTGTCGTTGGCGAGCATGTCGTAGACGCGGCCCGCCAGCCCGTCCAGCGGGTCACTGGATGGCTTGGTCGTCTTCGCGGTGTGGATTGATCTGGGGAGAGCCATGTGTTCCTCGGTGGCGTTTCTCGCGGGAGCTGCGGATCGGGGCGCGGGCGGCTCGGGCAGGGCTGGTGGGGAAGGCCGAGCGGGCAGTCGGTGCCGGCCAGATTCGGGCCTGCGGACGGCGGCTCGACGCGAGCGCGGCGGCGTCCGCGAGGAGTAACAAAAAGCCGCGGGTCCTGTAGGAACCGCGGCCCCTGGGCGACTCGACCCGCTCCCGGTGGGAGCGCGAGACAGCCTGCTACCTCCTGCGGCGGGGCCGCCGCCAGGGACAGAGGCAGTTGTGGTTGTGCGAGTCCATGTCCGAATCATGCGGGCTCGAGTCGATAGCCGTCAAGCGACTGTCGCCTGAAGACCCGCTGAGGGCGGATCCAGATCGCACCGTGGAACGAGACGGGTGAGCGCGGCCGCGGTCCGTCGCTGCCTCGGTGTGCCGGAAGAGGTCGCGCAGCAGAAGACAATTCGAGGCGGCGGGATCCGTGATAACTTGGATCAACGCCGGTTGACCATTGTCTCCGGCCTGCCGTCCGCGGGTCGTCGCCGTGGCCGGCATCCGCACGAACCCGGAGAGGTGGTGGATGTCTCACGTAATCAGCAGGCACGGACGGATCCTGCTCATCCTGCTGGCGGTCGCCGCTATCGCCCTGGCCGCCTGCTCGGGCAGCTCCGCCTCGGCGACTCCTGCCCCGGGGGGTAACGGCACACCTGCGGCTGCCAACACGCCGGCGGGCGGTGGCAGCGCCCTGGCTCCCGTCTCGAGTGCCAGCGGCGGCACCTCCGCGCTGAACGGTGCGGCGGCCGCGCTGTCGAACATCAGCAGCTACAAGTTCAAGATGACCGTCGCAGGCGGCGATTGGGGACAGACCCTCTCGGCCTTCAGCGGCGCCGCCACGACCGGCAACACGCCCACCGTCATCAGCGGCACGATCATTCTCAAGCCCGCCAGCGCGATGGACCTCACCGTTGGTGTCATGCACGTGATCGAGGTTGGCGGCAATGACTACCTCGATTTGACCGGAAGCGGCACCTTCATCTCATCGCCGGCTACCACTAGCATGGACGCGTTCGCGCCGTCGACGATGTTCTCCTCGATGATCGATCCCGAAACCATGAGCGATTTCACTGAGGTCGGGACCGAGCCGAAGAACGGCGTCACCGCCGACCACTACCAGGGCACCCAGGCGGCGCTCGCCGATCTGGGCCCGCTCACGAATGTCCAGGGCGCGACCTGGACGGCCGACCTCTGGATCGCCACCGATGGCGGCTATCCGGTCAGCATGGCGATCGTGGGCACGGCCGCAGACAACACCGTCGCCTACGAGATACTCTTCGACATTACGAACGTCAACGATCCGGCGAACACGGTCACAGCTCCCAATGTCTGATGGCCCCGTCGGATCGGGCCGCGATGGTCGCGGTGGGGTAGAGGCATTCGAGGCCTCGGTCATTCGGCCGGGACCTGTTCCGGACCAGACGCCGGGCTGCCACGTGCCGCCTGACGAGACAACGAGGCGTGTGCGGCCGGTGAGCCGGCCGCCCCGCTAGTTTCCAATCAAGGCCGGCTCGTTCGGGCCCGGCCACCGCCCCCGGAGGAGGGAGATTGATGATCGGATCGGCAAACAGGACGACTCGAAGCCTCGTGGCCGCGAGTCTGGCATTCGCTCTCGTCGTCGCTGCATGCGGCTCTTCGACGAAGCCCACAATCGGAATTCCCGTCAGCGGGAACAGCACCAACGCCGGAAACAACCCCGGCGGCAGCGGCTCACTCACTTCCGGCCTGACCTCGAATCTCGACGCTCTCGACAGCTATCAGTTCTCCTGGCAGATGACGACGGCCGCAACCGGCGCCGGCGCGAGCGGGACGGGGTCGTTCGGAATCTCGGGGACGGTTGTCAACAAGCCGACCCAGTCGTACGAGATCAACGACGCCGGCATGATGGAGATCATCGTCATCGGCACCCAGGGTTGGATCTCCATGGACAATGGGAGCACCTGGATGGCGAGCTCGGATTACTCGAACGGGAGTTCCGATCTGAGCTCCCTGCTGCCGGACTCGATGTACGGCTCCGACTTCGACTCCAACGCGGGTGACTTCAAGGTCGTCGGCGAGGAGACCAAGAACGGCATCGACTGCATCCACTACTCGGCCAGCACGGACCTTGGCGCGGGCGGTGCGATCCTCGGCATCGCCGGCAACTTCTCGGCCGACCTCTGGATCGCCAAGAGCGGCGACTATCCCGTCAGCGGCTTCTACGGCTACAGCGCCTCGGCGGGCGGACAATCCGGCGCCTGGGGCTACTCGTTCGACATTACCCACGTCAACGACGCGTCCGCCAACGCGATCACCGCGCCGGCCAACGTGACCACGCCATAGGCGCATTTCGGGCAAATCGAAGAGGCCCCGGCCGTTTGGTCGGGGCCTCTTTCTATGTCCGCGGAGACAACGAGCTTGCCGGGCGCCTCGCTCCCTGCGTAATGACCTGAGGTCAGTATATGATGACCCGAGGTCACCAACCGGAAAGGAGCACCGGGATGACGGGAACTGGCGCACGCGGCGACGCGGGCGACGCGCCATCCGCCCCAACGGCACGGCGGACAGGCCGCGAGCTGGCTGCCGTAACCCCGGGCCGGCGGCGGCTGGCGCCCGACGATCGCCGGGCCGAGTTGGTCGAAGCCGCCATCGCGGTGTTGCGCGCCGGTGTCGACGAGGGCAACTGGGTCGCGGAGGTCACGCGCGCCGCGGGTGCGGCCAAGGGGACGTTCTACGTGTACTTCCCGTCCTGGGAGGACATGCTCGCCGTGGTCCGCGGGCGGCTCATTGACGAGTGCAACGCCCCGATCCGACACGCTCTCGCCACCGCTGACTCCGTCGACTGGTGGGCCGTCCTGGAGGACCAATGCGGGCGCTTCGTCGACGTAGTGAACGAGTTCGGCCGGCACCACGCCGTGATCTTCCATGCGGCCCTGCCGCACGATCCGGTCGGGGCCTCGAGGTCAGGTCCGGCAGTGCTCGCCGTGGCAATCGAGCGAGGGATTGCCGAGGGGTTCTTTGCCCCGGTCGACGTCGAGGCCGCAGCTCAGTTGCTCTTTGCCGCCGTCCACGCCGCGGCCGACGCGGTGCTCGCCGGCGGAGAGCGTGAGCGGTGGATCTCGGCCTGCACTGAACTCGCCCGCAGCTACCTCATGCCAGCGGCGCAGCCGATCGACAGGCTTCTCCAGCCACCCGAAGAAACTCCGCCGGCATGACGGCTCGTCAGGATCTCACCTACCGGCGGCGGATGCTCGTCCTCGCCATCTGCTGCCTGAGCCTGTTCATGGTGGGCTTGGACACCACGATCGTGAACATCGCCCTGCCCACGATCCAGCAGGACCTGCGTGCCGGGATCTCCGGCCTGCAATGGACTATCGACGCCTACGCCCTCGTCCTCGGCAGCCTGCTCATGCTCTCGGGCTCCATGGCGGATCGATTCGGGCGGCGCCGGGTCTTTCTTGCCGGCCTGGCCCTGTTCGGCACCGCCTCGCTGCTCTGCAGCCTGGCCCCCAGCATCGATTGGCTCATTGCGTTCCGAGCGATCCAGGGCATCGGGGGTTCGATGCTGAACCCGGTGGCCCTCTCGATCGTCAGCAACGTCTTCACCGACGATCGCGAGCGGGCTCGGGCGGTCGGCGTCTGGGCCGGGGTGTTCGGGCTCAGCATGGCGCTCGGTCCGTTGGTAGGCGGGCTGCTCATCGGCGCCTCGCTGGGCTGGCGGTCCCTTTTCTGGATCAACGTGCCCGTCGCGCTGGTGGCGGTGTTCCTCACCTGGCGCTTCATCCCGGAGTCCAGAGCTGCCCACCCGCGGCGAGTCGACCCGGTGGGCCAGGGGCTCATCATCGGACTGATCGCGGCCTTGACATACGCCATCATCGAGGGGCCGGACTCCGGCTGGACGTCGCCCACGATCCTCGCCTGTGTCGCCATCGCGGCTCTCGTCCTGATCGGCCTCCTGGTCTACGAGCCACGCCGCCGTGAACCCCTGCTGGAACTGCGGTTCTTCGCCAGCGTGCCGTTCTCGGGGGCGTCGGCCATCGCGCTAATCGCCTTCGCCGCAGTGGGCGGCTTCGCCTTGATGACCACCCTATATCTCCAGGAAGTGCGCGACTACTCGGCGCTGCAAGCCGGGCTCCTCTTCCTGCCCGTGGCCGCGGCGGCCATTTTGTCGGGTCCTATCTCGGGCCGACTGGTCGCCAGCCGCGGCCCGCGAGCCTCGCTGATCGGGGCCGGCGCGGCCCTGACGCTCTGCGCGGTGATGCTCACGGGGCTGACCGCGACGACGTCGGTCGGCTGGCTCGTCGCTTCCTACGTCGTCTTCGGGCTCGGTTTCGGCATGGTCAGCGCCCCGGTCAACAACACCGCGCTCTCCGGCATGCCGCGATCGCAATCGGGCGTGGCGGCCGCGATCGTCTCGACCGGCCGGCAAGTCGGCCAGACCCTCGGCGTCGCCGTGGCAGGCGCGCTCCTCGCCTCGGGCCTCCACGGCTCGCTCCGCACGGGGCTCGCTCCGGCCAGTCAGCCGGTCTGGTGGGTCATGGCCGGCTTCGGTGTCGTCGTTGTCGCGCTCGCCATCGTAACCACCACCACATGGGCACGCGGTACGGCTGCCGCGGTGGGCCGGGAAGCGGCCGGCGAGGCGGGCTCCTGAGCTGATGCGTCGTGCCGGTTCGGGGTAGTGAAGTTGGCACCTGGGGAAGGTGGTGTGGCGGAGCTGGGCCGACTGACTGCGAACCGGCCGGCCGGATCGATCCGGAGTTGTCTGGCACCAATCTGCCGCGCCCGGCGCACGTGACCTGGCCGGCGTGACGAGATGGGCTTCTTGGGGGGAGGACGGCCGCCCGGCCAACGCTGCCTGCCAGCGAATAGCTGGCAGGCGCTACGATTGCCGAGCCACTCCTCTGGGTGGGGGAGAGGAGGAACGGTTCGTCGTTGGTCCGAGGGCGCGGTTCATCCGATTGATGCGCCGCTCGCTCTCTCCGGAGCTTAGGAGACTGCGATGCCGTTTGGAATCGGGGAGCATTGGGTCAAGGCGCAAGGTCTGGTCGTCGCGAGCCGCGAGATCGGCAGCAAGGGCCTGGGAACGTGGCGCGAGGAGTGGGTGGTCGAGGTCCACACAGCGGAGGGGGAAACGTTCCGGTCCCCGATCAAGTGGCCGCTGGTCGAACATGATGATTTCAGTTTCATTCCGTGCTCAGAGGGCGAGACGGTCAGAATCGAGTACGACCCCAAGAACCACAACCTCCGCTGGGACAAGTCAGATCCGGCGAGAAACATGCTCGCGAAGACGCCCTCCGACGAGCTTGCGCGGCAGAACCAGGCTTTCAACGACGCGTTGGCGGGACGGACTCCCTCTGCGTCAGGTCCGTCTGTCGCCGGGCTGGATCCGGATCTACAGGAGCTTGTGAACCTTCAGGCCAGGGCGGGCGCTCAGGCACCGGCCGCGGACGGCAAGGTGGGCCTCGACTTCCAGTTCGATGCCAGCGGCCGGCCGGCAGCCGGTCAGGTGGAGAACGTGGTCGGCGCGGTTGCCAGCGGCCAGATGCGGACGATCAGGGGCAAGGCGGACGAGATTCTTGCGACCGGGACTCACGGCACCGCGGTGATCACCACGGCCTCGCCGCTCGGCAAGACGGTCCGCGACATCAACCCGAACGCCGATCCCTCGCGTCTCAACGACCCCATGTGGCTTTTCACACTCGAGGTCAGTCTGGCCGGCCAACAGCCATTTCCGGCGGTCTTCGGTCATCGTGTGCCGCTGGCCAAGCTGGCTTCCGTCGCTCCGGGCGTGAAGCTGGCCGTCGCGGTCAACCCGGCGAACCCCAACAACGAGGTCGCGATCGACTGGGACAAGTCGCCGCTCTCCTGAAGCCCACTCGCCTCGGGCACGACGCGCACGGCTCAAGTCACGGCCGCGGTCCTCTGAGTCAGACGAAGTCCGCGCCGGGCAGGCCTCGAGGTGGATTACTCTCCGCCGACCGGTGCTAGCCTGGCTTCGGTCGAGCACGCGCGGGCTGGCGGCCGTGGACCGGAAGCGAAAGCCACGTGGGGAGATGCATGGAACACACATACAAGGTCGGCAGCACAGAGCGGATCGGCAACCTGGTCGCGAAGGTGTTGGTGAGAGCGGGAGTCGGGCCGAAGCGCATGCGCCTCCTCACCATCCAGGGACGCAAGACCGGCAAGCCCCACACGATACCGCTAACTGTGGTCGAGACCGACGGGCAAAGATGGCTCGTGGCGCCCTATGGCGGCGTGGCCTGGGCCAAGAACGCCAGGGCGTCCGGCACCGCGAAACTGAGCCGGGGTCGAGTGACGGAGCAGGTGAAGGTCGAGCCGGTCGACGCCCATGAGAGCGCACCCGTGCTGAAGGCCTACATCGGCATAGAGCCGATCACAAGGTCCGCGTTCGAAGTCGGGCCGGACGCGAGCCTGGAGGAGTTCGAAGCCATCGCGCCGAACCATCCGGTCTTCCGAATCCTCCCGGTCCGGCCGGCCGACTCTGTCGCTTCGGAGTAGCGCCCCCGCTGCGCTGGTCGTCGACGATCCCGGCCCCCGCTGGGCCAGTTCGAGCAGCGGCGCCGGGGGCATATCATGCAGGCCAACGGAAGGGGGCCATTGGTGGCAGACGCATCGGTGGGCGCATCCGATCTTCACGGGGCACCGACAAAGCCGGCGCGTCGCGGCCCGATCCCACGCGCCCGGCTGTTTCTAGGTGGCCTGGGCGCGATCGCGCTGGCGGTCGTGGTCGGGGGAAGCTGGTCGCTGTCGCACTCCAGCTCGCCGTCGGCGCAGGCCAGCCCGTCCTTCGCCGTGTACGCGGTCAATCCCGGCGCCAGATTGGCGGACATCGCCACGTGCTCCACGCCGGCTCAGACCTACGGCCAGACTCAAGCCGACTGGGGCGAGGACTACTTCATCGGGGTTTACCTCTATGTAAACTTCACCGGCCAGCCCGACGCCCACGTCGCTGCCCTGCGGGCGCTCTTGCCGTCCAGTTGTGCGGTCTACGTCCGGATCGTCCCGATCTCGTCGGCCGCAGGCCGAGCGCTTCAAGAACGGATAGAAGGCGACATGGCGTCGCTCCAGGCCGCGGGGATACCCATCAACTCTGTCGGTTTCAACCCGATGAGCGACAAGGTCGAAGTGGGCGTCTATCCGCTGACGCCACAGGCTCAAGCCGAGTTGGAGCGGCGATACCCAACGGGGATGCTGGACATCCACCAAGAGGCACCCGCCGTGCCGGTAGCGTCATAAGGTAGTCCGTCGATGCGGCACTGGGCACGGATCTCGCGGAAAGGAGTGGTGGACCTCGCCCGACTGACGGCGAACCGCCCCGGGGGATCGATCCAGCGTTCCTTGGTACTGGTCCGGCCGTCTCGTCCTGCGGTCTGCAGTTCGTCCGCTCGCCCTGTGGCCGGGGCACCCTAGCCCGAGTGTTCCGAGGTCAGGACCGACAGCGGCACGCCGCGGATCCTCTCTTGCAGCGGGTCATCACGCCCGAACTCCTCACTCCAGACGAGCCAGTCGCCACGGACGGAAACCTCGTAGCTCTCGCTGCCTTCAGTGTCGACCTGCACCGGCGACGACCAGCCCGGTTGCCAGATGGTCAGCACATCGTGCCAGGCCTGTCCCCAGGCCTCCTGCTCCCACCAGGCCACGGCGCCCGAGCCGCATGCCATGCCGTCTATCCCCTTGGTGCCGGTGTCGCTGTCTGCGGGGCTGATCGGCTGGGCACCTGTGTAAGGAGCGGCTCCGGTGTAGAGGCGCGGAGCCTGGAAGAAGCCTCCGGTCTCCGCATCCGCAATGGGATCGACTACCCACGCAGCCAGATCGGCCGCTGCATTGATCTGGTAGGCGGCTGCACCGATCTGCCTGGACCCACCCGAAGGCGTCCAGTGCCAGAGATGCGTGTGGCTGACGGTCCCCATGGTCGCGTCGTAGGCACCCGCCGAGTAGAGCAGACCGTCACCCACCAGGGCCATGTCGAACGGGTCCTGCGACGTCTGGATCGTGGCCTGGACCTTGCCCGAGAGGTCTCTGATCTCGATCTGCCAGCCGCGCGCGAGAGACTCGAGCATTGCGATGCGGCTCCCGTCGAATCGGATCTCGGTGACCTCGGAGTGGCCCCCGAACCTCGGTGTCAGGCCCTGGGTCACGATCTTGACCGCGCCAGTCGCGAGATCCATGGCCTTGACGGCCCACTCCTTTGTAGGCGCGTAAACGTCTGAACCCGCGTGAGCTACTTCGAGCCAAACCAGCTGGCCGCCGGCGAGCTGGGGGTCGACTATCGCCACGCGCAGCGAGGTGCTCTCCTTCGCCTGGTAGACGATCTTGACCGACTTGGTCGTGAGATCCCCGTACCAGAGATCACCATCGTTCTCGTAGTCCGCGCTGTTGAACGCGATCTTGGAGCCGTCATTGGTGAGGTACTTGATCTGTGGGTGGGTGAAGGGTCCGATGTCCTGGCAGGCGTCCGAGCCGAGCGGAATGGAGATGTGCGCGAAGGCGTACTGGGGCTCGGGACGCGTGCCGTGGGAGTCCCCGCAAGCTGTTCCCGAAGACGGGCTGGCGGTCGCGGCCGGCTCGGTCGACGACGGGCTCGCAGCCTGCTCCGAAGGTGATCCGACCGCGGAAGCACTGCTTGGGCTGGGGCTTGGCGTGCTGGTCGTCGTCGTGGGACTGTTCGATCCACAGCCCGAGATCACGAGGGCGATGGCGAGGGCACGCGCCCCCGCCATCACAGCTGCCCTAGTACCAGAGCGGCGCCTGAATGCCACTGCCAGTCGCCTCTTTGTCCATGGCCTGGTAGTAGTTGGCCTGGGGCATCACCCAGTAGCAGCCCCACGTCCCTGATCCGTACGCGGTGCTAATGCACGCGGCATTGCTGCTGCTGGTCCGCTTCGACCAAGGATCGTAGCTCGTGACCGTGCCCGCGTTGTCGTCATAGCCCGTCGCCTCAGTGGCATGCAACCCGCCAGACGTGAAGTTGCCGTAACCGCCGTTGGCCAGGCTGACCCTCACGTAGTTGGCTTCCAGGTAGCCCCAGAGGTCCTCCCGCACGAAGCTCATGAACGTCGCGGTCGATGTCGGCTTCACAGGATAGTAATAGAAGGTGTACCCGTGATTCGAGAACTGGGCATTGATCCAGGGGAGCGCGTGGATGTCGTTCACACCGCTCGCGGTCCCTTGAAGAGCGGCGAAGATCGCGTCTTGGCCCTTCCTGACAGTCCCTTTTCCCATCGTCTCATATGACGTGCCCAGGTCGAACACCGCGAACGACTGTACGGCAGCCACAACGCAGTAGATCGTTGTCTGCTCGTGCATGCCCGGGAAGAAGCTTGTGATGTCAAAACTGCAAGGGAACCCGTCAACGCAAGTGGCGTACATCGGCTGCACTGCACCTGTGCTCAGGGCCGCCCCAACACCAGTCTTGATGCCTCGGCTCACGGGCTGGGCCGTGATGGTACCAGCGTCGATCTCAGCTGTAATGGCGTCCTTCAGCTGCTTGTAGGCGGCGGGAACACCGTCGTCTACGGCCGGCCCCCCGGACCCGATCGGAATGGCAATTCCGGTGCCGGTACCGGTGTAGGCGGGCGCAACCGCGTTCGGATTCGCCGCGTAGGCGACGGAAGACGACGCGCAACCCAATGCCAGAGCAGCCAACACTGCTGCTAGCGCGCGTCGGCCCACGAGACATACCATGGAACCCCCACTCGGACAGCCCCGGGTCCCTCGCCCGGGCTCGATGTCTGTCCACTAGGACACTACATGCTAGGCATCACCCAGTCAACACGAACGTTGCTGGTGGACCTCGCGCGACTGACGGCGAAC
Organism: uncultured Chloroflexia bacterium; assembly: GCA_963768655.1. Classification (GTDB taxonomy): domain Bacteria; phylum Chloroflexota; class Limnocylindria; order Limnocylindrales; family CSP1-4; genus Fen-1039. Next base: position 590,299 of record CAVYIM010000003.1, read on the forward strand.
CGCCCGTGCGGAAAGATCCGATGCTCGCTAGCGATGGCCCGGAAGTCCGGCCGGGTGGGTCGTGGCCGGCTTGAGGCCGACTGCCCGGCGTGAAGTCGCGTCGGGACTTCGTAGTTCATAGCCGATCGTTGTGATACGCCGCTGTGCCTACATTGGGGCGAACAGTCCCGGCCGGCTACTCGCCATCAGAACACGGATAGGTAGCGGCTCCTGAGCGGCAAGGCAGAGGACCACCCTGAAGTAAGGTGCAACGGCGGCCCGGGGTCAGGCGTTAGACCTGATAGAAGGGAGTGGCGGTGGAATCGGTCGCGGACGCGAGCCGAAGCGAAGCAGAGGGTTTCGACGCGGCCGTCCGCCGGCACGAGAGCTGGCTGATCGGGCGGCTCGCGCTCGTCGTCGGCGACCGCGAGGAGGCCCGCGATCTCGCTCAGCAGACGTTCCTCAGAGCCGCCGAGCGCTGGCCCATCGGCACGGACGGCGAGGTCGCGCGCTGGCTCTCTGTGGTAGGCGTGCGGCTCGCGATCGACGAGCGCAGGCGGCGCCGGCGCTGGGGCTTCCTGCCTATCGAAGAGGCGGATTCGACCTGGGCTCTTGCCGCCGACCCCGACGTGTGGCGGGCCCTATCGCGGCTCGACCGTCGTACCCGAGCGGCGCTGGTGCTCACGGTGATCGAGGGCTACTCGCAGGATGAAGTCGCGGAGGCTCTCGGCGTACCCCGCGGGACGCTGGCCAGCTGGCTGTCTCGGGCGCGGAGTCGCCTTCGCGCGGCACTAGAGGAGCGTGAGTAGCGATGGACGATCTCGACGCTCGGATCCGGACCCGCCTCGTCGCCCTGGCGGACGCAGCCACGCGAGAACCGGTCACTCCCGCGGCCGCGACTCTCGGGCAGCGTCCTCGGGTGCGGAGTGCCGCGCCTGTCGGAGTGCTGGCTCTCGGTGCGGTCCTTCTTGCTGCGGTCGTGATCGGAGTCCGCCTGGGCCGGCAGCCCGGCGTCGCGCCCTCTCCGGCCGCTCAGTCACCGTCTGCGATCGTGGCGAGCCCCTCTACGAGCCTCGCTTCGGTCGTGCCGACGGTCACCCCATCGCCCTCGCCCACCATTGCTTCGGCCGCACCCACCGTGACCCCGTCGCCGCTGCCGTCGGGCGGGATCTCCGAGGAGCGCGCCATCGAGCTTGCCAGGCAGCAGGGCTTCTATACCTTCGTCAGCGCCGTCGCTGGTACGTTCGAACAGAACAACATAGGGATCGGGCCGGGCGCAGGGATCGCGCAGGATCGAATGGTCTGGGCCGTCACACTTTCGGGCACTGCCGCTCCCTGCCCGCCCAACGGAGCGACGTGTGGGCCGCCCAGGGCCGGCACTGTGATTTACTACTTCGACTACTACACGGGCGCCTTCCTAGCCAGCTACGGCTCATTCCCTGCGCCATAGGCTCAGCGCGTTCCGCTGCGCCGGAGCCCGACTGACGGCGAACCGCCTGGGTGGGATGGTGCGGTGCTCGCTGGCAATGCCGAGCGACTGGCGTCGGAGCGGGGCGTCGCATTTGGCGACGGTATCGAGGCCGATCGCCTGGCCTTTGGCTGGGCCGCCTCGAAGTGCGAGTGGCCTCAGATAAGCGGCGGCGCCTGGCCAAGCATCGCCGTGAGCTCCAACGTTGGGGACGTGCCCGACTCTCCGGCGACCAGCGCCGAGCACAGGTGTTGCGGCCCTGGACGCTGCGCGGCGTGGTGCGCCGGGGCCGAAGACGCGAGCCGTGAGGCGGTTCCGCGAGGCTTGGAGGCTCGGTACGTCACAATTGTCGATGGGGCGAATCTCGCGCGATCTCGGAGGAGACAAGGTGGGCGATCGGCTGACATTCCTCGGCCATTCGACCGTCCTGGTCGACCTCGATGGCGCCCGAGTGTTGACGGATCCGCTGCTGGGCCACCTGGCGATAGCCATCCGGCGCCAGGTGCCTGCCGTGCCTCCTGACACCCTCCGTGACCTTTCGGCGGTCTTCATCAGCCACGGTCACCTGGATCATCTGGATCTCGAATCCCTTCGGGCTCTTCCGGGCCAACCGGCGCTCATCGTCCCGGTCGGCCTGGGGCGCGTCGTGGCAAAGGTCGCGCGCGGCGCGGTCCGCGAGGTGCGGGCCGGCGACCGGCTGCAGGTCGGCGATCTGACGCTGGAGGCCGTCCACGCAGAGCACAGCCGCCGCCGCTCGCTCTTCACGGCCGCCGAGGGTCCTCTGGGCATCCTCATCGTCGGGTCGACGCGCGTCTACTTCGCCGGCGACACCGGCCTCTTCCCGGGAATGCGGCAGCTGGCCGGGCGGGTCGACGTGGCGCTCCTGCCGGTGAGCGGTTGGGGTCCCACGCTCGGGCGCGGCCATCTGGACCCGCAGACGGCGGCCGAGGCGGCCGTACGGATCGGCCCCGCGATCGCCACTCCCATCCACTGGGGCACGCTTTATCCACTCGGCCTCCGGCGCCTTGCGAGCCGCCAGTTCGAGGGACCGGGCGAGGCTTTCCGCCAGGCGGTCGCCGCGCGCGACGCTCGAATTGACGTGCGCGTTCTGCAGCCGGGGCAATCGATGGCCCTCGACGGGAGGGCCGGGCGATGACGCCCGAGATCGGCAAGGGGTCCGCGCCCCTGGCCCGCCGCGCGTTCGACTTCTATCGCCTCCAGGCTCGCCTGATGTGGGAGTGGCGGCCGAGCCGCCTGGCGATCCTGCGCCGCGCGGTCCTGTCGTTCGTGGGGGCCTGTCTGGTGCTGGCCATCACGGACGCCGTGCTCCCGGGGTTGAGCATCGACAGCCCCGGCCCGCTGCTGCTTGCCGGGCTCCTGCTGGCGGCCCTCGACAGCTGTTCCGACATGGTCCTCCACTGGCTGCTCGTAGCCTGGCCCATCTTCGTCGCCCAGACCGTGGGCCTGGCCGTCCAGTTCGTGGCCATCATCATCATCGGGCAGGTGCTGCCGGGAGTACGGGTGGACGGCATGGGGACTGCAGTCTGGGGAGCTGTGCTGCTGACGTTGCTCAACAGCCTGTTCGCCGACATCGTCTCGGTCAGTGACGACAATTCCTGCTACAGCGTTCTTGTCCGGCGGTTGGTGGCACGAGACTTCGGACGCGCCAAGGATCGGACCCCGGGCCTGCTGGTCGTCCAGATCGACGGACTGAGCTTGCCCGTCCTGCAGCAGGCGATTCGGGCTGGCCGGGTGCCCATCCTCGGTCGGTTGCTGCGCGACGGCGAGGCCACCCTCCACCCGTGGATCGCTTTGCTCCCGCCCACGACGCCGGCCAGTCAGGCCGGCATCCTGCACGGCCGCAACGACGGCATCCCCGGCTTCCGCTGGTACGAAAAGGCGAGCAATCGGTTGATGGTGGCCAACCATCCGGACGATGCGGCCGAGATCGTCCGTCGCATCAGCGATGGCACGGGCCTGCTGGTCGACGACGGGGCCAGCGTCGGCAATCTCGTGACCGGCGACGCGCCGCGCAGCTACCTGACCATGGCCACGATCGCGGAGGGCGCGTCGACCGACGACGAACGGCGCCTGCGCGGCTTGTTCGTTACCACCGTCGACTACATCCGCCTGGCGGTGCTGATGGTCGGCGAGATGGCCAAGGAGCTGTACCAGGCGGAGCGCCAGCGTGCCCGATCGGTCGAGCCCCGCATGCACCGCGATCTGCACTTCGCCCTCGAAAGAGCCGTCACCAATGTCGCGCTGCGGACGGTATCGACCGCCCTCGTCATCGAGGAGATGCACAGCTCGGCGCCGACCATCTATGTCGACTACACGGGCTACGATGCTATCTCGCACCACTGCGGCCCTGAGCGCGAGGAGGCGATCGACGCGCTCAGAGGCATCGATCGGGCCATCGGGTCCCTGATGAAGGCCGCTCGCCACGCCAGGCGGGCGTATCGGCTGGTCGTGCTGTCCGACCACGGCCAGTGCCTGGGCGCAACCTTCAGCCAGCGCCACGGCGAGCCGCTCGAGGCCGCGATAGCGGCGCTCCTTCCTCGCACGATGACCGTTTTCGGCACCACCGCCGCGGTCGAATCGGCCGGCATCGGCCGGCGCATCGCGGCCGAATTCAGCCGCGGCTCCAGCCTTGCACCGTTGGTCGCTCGCCGGCTGCGCCGCGCGCTCGGCCGCCCCGAGGCTGCTTCCGGGGCGCCGGGGGACGTCATCGTGTGCTCCTCCGGCAGCCTGGCTCACGTCTACTTCACGGGCGAGCCCTATCGCTTGAGCTGCGAGACGATCGAGGCGCGCTACCCAGGCCTGATCGAAGGGCTAGCGAATCATCCTGACATAGGAGCGCTGCTGGTCAGGTCCGACGCCGGTCATATGCTGGTGCGGGGGCCGCGCGGCCCGCTCGACGTGACCGCAGGCCAGCCCGAGGGCAGCGACCCCCTGCCCGACTACGGTCCGCGGGCCGCCGAAGACCTGCGGCACCTCGGGGGCTTTCCGAACGCCGGCGACCTGATACTGCTGGGCGCCGTCGACCGCGAGTCAGGCGAGGTCACCGCATTCGAGGAGCTCATCGGCTCGCATGGCGGCCTAGGCGGCTGGCAGGGCGAGCCATTCATCCTGTGCCCGGCAACCCTGAACCTGGCCGAGGATGCACTGCTGGGGGCGCCGGCCGTGTATCGCCAGTTGGTGGCGTGGCGGGCGCAATTGCAGGGCGAGCAGGGGGGCTGACGCCGCGTCCGACCGGACCGCGTCGCGAACAGTCCGGCCACCAGAACGGAGGGTCGCCGGGACTCAGGTCTAGGCGCCGCCGCTCGGTGCCCCTCGGTAACCGTCTTCGAGGTCGTTCTTGGCGTTCAGCATCGCCTTCTTGAAGTCGATCACGTGGGAAAGCATGTGGTAGCGGTCTATGGCGTCGTCGTTCGCGGTCAGGATCTCGAGGTCTCCGTAGCGCAGCATCCGCGCGAGCAGGCCCTGCTTGAGGACCGCGTCGTTGATCTTGTCGAGCGAGCTGTCGCCGCTCTTCTTGTCCAGCAGGCCTTGGACCTTGAGCACCCGACGACCGGTGACGATGTACTCCTCTGCGCGCCAGGTGAGGTAGACAATCGCGATCCAGACGATGCCGATGATGAGGAGCAATGCGCTAATGCCGGCCATGATCTGCCAGCCGGTGCCGGTGGCCTTCCAGAGCGTGGCCAGGAAGAAGATCACCAGCCCCAGGAGCACGATCACGATGGGCCGCAACGAGTGGGACAGGGGCGCCAGCCAGTGCTGTCTGCCCCGATAGAGGACCTTTTCGTCCTTCGCCATCAACGAGTCCGCGTAGCTCATCCTCGTCTCCTTCATGGCCCGTCCACCGCCGGGCGAGTGCGCTCTCAAGCCCGTGGGTGGGGCGGGCGCAGACATCTTCGATCAGGCCCGCTCGACCCGCACATCGTGATCGTATGTCTGACCGTGCAGGCCCGCGGGCGCGAGGGTTTCGACCGTCGGGATGCCCGACCCTCAGCGACGACTGACACGCAACCCGCCGAACAGGAAGAGCACGATGAGGATGACGACCAGGAGTTCCAACACAGGACACCTTCTTTCATGATCAGCCTGCTCGTCTTCACCCGCGGGTGCGAGGATGAAAACCCCCGCCGTAACCCACCTGGCGTTCTCTGGGCGGCTGGCAGAGCGAGCCGTCCATCCTCCCGGCGACCTGAGGCTGGCCGAGGATCCGCCGATAGTCGTAGCTCGACTCCCGGGTGCATCGATTCCAGCCGGGCCTGCGGGTCTTCATCCTCACAATCGATCGTCAGGCAGGGTAAGACTCGAAGCGGACCTCCTTAGACTCCGCCCGTTCCGGGCGAGCAGGCCAGGTCCCGATCGAGGAGACTCCCTTGGCTCGCAACAAGATGTTCAGCAACCCCAAGTCGGTGTTGGTCATCGTGGCCTGTATCTGCTTCGCGATCGCCGTGCTCACGACGGCTGGGATCCTCTCGATCGGCAGCAAGATCGACTGGACCAACCTGGGCCTGTTCTTCGGCTTCCTCTCCTTCATCGTCTGACGCGTCGGGCGCGCCCGCCAAACTGGAGCGCCCGGTTCACGGTCGTGGAACGCCACCTGGGCGGTTAGCCCTGCTGGCTACCCCGACGAGCCCCCACGAGACGCGCGGCTCGAGCATCCTGCGCCCCGCTGCGCCGTACGGGACCTCGGCGCTGTGCACAGCCTGACGGACCACGTTGGCATGAAAGAGCAGGACCGGCCCCTCGTCCGGGGACCGATCCTGCTGGATGAGATCAGAGCGAGGCAAGAGCCCCGCGAGCGTTCTCGGCTCAGCGCCAGCCGAACGAGCGACGCCGGCCGCCGAGGCTTCCGACGACGAAGACCACGATCAGCGCACCGACCACCGCGACGATGATGCTCGTGGTGTTGACGCCGGTCACGTTGGCGATCTTGAGGACATCTGCGGCAATCCATCCGCCGACGATGGCGCCCACGATACCGAGCACGACCATCATCACCAGGCTCTCACGGGACCCGGAAATGAGGCTGGCGAGGAAGCCGGCGATCGCGCCGACGACGAGCCAGGTGAGGAGAGTCATATTGGGAATATCCACGGGATTCCTTCTTTCTTGTTGAGCGCATGCCGGAAGCCGGGCGACGGGGCTGCGCGAGTAGCGGCCGGATTATGCGAGGGCGGGCTCGTGCCGGAAGATCGCGAGGCCCCAGAGAACGATCAGTTCGACGATCGTCCAGCCGACAAAGGCGACGACTGCGGCGACATCGAGCACGGAGCCGCCGGAGGAAGCGGCGCTGATGCGCAGGATCCCCTGGAACGGCGCGGCGACGAGCCCGCCAACGTTGTTGATGATCGCAACGAGCAGGTTCCCTGTGCGTGCGTCGAGCAGCAGCAAGACGATCCGCAGGCCGAGCACGATCTGGATCAGGCCGAAGACGAGGACGACGATGCGGCGGGTTGTCTCATTGTTGCTGGGCCGATAGTCGAACTGGCGCCTGGTGGTGGTCCGGTTGCGAAGGCCACCGGACTCGGTGGGCGTCGGCGCGTCGGTGGTGACGCTCCGCTGTTCCTGAACTGTCACGGTGGTCTTCTTCCCGGCGACGGACGATGGACCTGCACCCGGCCATCAAGCCGGTGGGGCCTTCGATCCGTTGTCACTATTCGATAGTGGACCTGCCGCCGGGCGTGTCGCGAGGATGAAAACCCCCTGCTGAACAGGCGTCGGAGTGGGCGCCGCCGCTACGGCAGAGCCGGGTGCGGGGCCTGGTGAGACCGGCGCGTCGGGACACGATCGCGAAGCCGAGGATCGACGCGGGTGCAAAGCCGGCCAGCGTGACCAGGCGCGGCGCCCTCGCCAGACGGAGGCCAGCACCCAGACCGATCGAGGCGACCGCCAGGAGTCGCAGCGCCGAATCGGGCATCGTTTGCAGGCCGGTTACCGTGCTCCCCGCGCCGGATTGCACGCGGTCGAAGGCCCCCGGAAGCCGATCGCCGACCTGACCCGCGCGATGGCGCGCCGCGCCGGCGATTTCCGGCACGTGCCCGATAGCCTTGGCCACCCCGGTGCGTGCCTGATCGATCGCAGCTCGCGCGCCGGCGAACGACGCCTGTCCGTTGTCCTGGGTTTCCATCGTGATCTCCGTCGTAGTCATGTTGAGGTGCTGGGTCGTGTCCACGGCCCAAGGCCTGGCGGGTTGGACGCCGGACGACGTACTCGCCCTCATGTAGCAACGTGGGCGTCCGCAGACAGTCTTGCGAGGATGGAAACCCTGCCCTGAGGACGTCGGTTGTGCCGGTCTCTGTTGGGCCGGTCGGGACCTGGGTCCACTTCACTCGATCGCCAACCTAGAATGTGAACAACATGGCGCGACCGGCGATCCCAGCGGAATCTCAGCTCGTCGTGATCGGATCCTCGGCGGGCGGAATCGAGGCGCTCTCGCGCGTGGTCGCGAGCCTGCCGGCCGACTTCCCGGCGCCGATCGTGATCGCGCAGCACCTCGACCCCCGCCGCCCCAGCCATCTGCACGAGATCCTGGCCCGCCACGCAACTCTGCCCGTCCGAGTGGTCGAGGAGCGCGAAGCCCTGGAGGACGGCGTGATCTTCGTCGTTCCTTCGAACCGGATCGTGGAGATCAGCCACGGCGACCTCCGGCTTCGCGCAGCCAAAGCCGGTGCCGTCGCACCCTCCATCGATGTGCTGTTCGAGAGCGCGGCCAGTGTCTTCGGCCCCGGGCTCATCGCCGTGATCCTGACCGGCAGCGGGTCCGACGGATCCTCGGGAGCCTGGCACGTCAAGAAGGCCGGCGGAGCGGTCGTCATCGAGAACCCCGCGACGGCCATGTTTCCCTCGATGCCCAGCTCGATACCCCCGTCCCTGGTCGACGCGACAGCTGATCTCGACTCGATTGGATCGATCCTGTGCGATCTGCTGGCGGCCGGCAATGCTCCGGCGGAGGGGCCCGACTACGACGAGCTTGGCAAGCTCCTCGAGCGGATCCACGCGCGAAGCGGCATCGATTTCCGCAGCTACAAGCCGGCTACGATCCTGCGGCGTTTGCGCGGCCGGATGAACGCCACTTCTCGCCCAACGCTCGCCGGGTACGCGGCGTTGCTGGAATCCGATCCCGAGGAGTTCGCCAGGCTCCTCAACAGCCTCCTGATCAAGGTCACGGAGTTCTTCCGGGACCCGAAACTCTTCGAGTACCTGGGCGCCCATGTCCTCCCCGAGTTGATCGCGGAGGCCCGGCGCGAACAGCGGGAACTCCGCATCTGGTCGGCCGGGTGCTCCACGGGCGAAGAGGCCTACTCCCTGGCCGTCGTCGTTGCCGAAGCCCTCGGAGACGAGCTCCCGTGGCCGGATGTCCGGATCTTCGCGACTGACATCGACCGTGAGGCGATCGCCTTCGCCCGCCGGGGGATCTATCCGCCGGCAGCCCTCAAGGGCCTGCCCGCAGGCGCTCGAGACCGCTACTTCGTGAAATCGGACGGGGGATACGAGGTCGCCAAACGGTTGCGCACCCTGATGGTGTTCGGCGAGCACGACCTCGGCGAGCGAGGGCCCTTCCCGCGAATCGATCTGCTGCTCTGCCGGAACGTGCTGATCTACTTCGCCGCGCCGATGCAGCGGATCGCCCTCGAGACGTTCGCGTTCTCGTTGCGGCCAGGCGGTCGGCTGGCCCTCGGCACGTCCGAGAGCGTCATGGCCCTGCCGGAGCCGTTCGAAGAGGAGCACGCGCGACTGCGGGTCTATCGGCGGCGGCCCGGGAGCTACGCGATCCCACCGATGCGACCGGTGGCGCTCCACCCGCGTCGGAGCCAGGAATCTCAGCTCGATCAGGCCATCCGAGTCACGCACCGCGACGTCCAGCGCGTGGCGGAATCGTCGTCGTCGGCGGATAGCCTGCTGCTCAACCTGACGGTGGGCATCGTCGTCGTCGACCCGCGCTACTACATCGTGCGGATCAACTCCGCGGCCCGCCAGATGCTCGGGATCCACGGCGCGGCCTACGACCAGGACTTCGTCCATCTCGCCGAGGTTCTTCCGCCCAGTGCGATCCGAGCTGCCATCGACTCCGCGCTGGCGGGCAAGAAGACCACGTCCGTGTTCGAGGTGGAGCCCACGGATGCCGCCAGCGAGACAGCCCATTTCGTGGAGGCCACCGTCCGCCCTTACCGGGTCGAGGACCGCGCCATCGAAGGCGTCGTCGTCGAGCTGACGGACGTAAGCAGGCTCGAGCAGGAGCGTCGAGCCGGCGTCCGGACACGGGAGCGACTCGAGAAGGCGGTCGCCACGAACGGCCGGCTCCTTCGAGCGAACGAGGAGCTGACCGCCCTGGTCGCCGAGCTCAGGTCGGCGAACGAAGCGATGCTCCTGGCCAGCGAGGACGCGCAGGCCACTCGCGAGGAAGTGGAAACCGTCAACGAGGAGTTCCAGGCCACCAACGAGGAGCTCGAAACCCTCAACGAGGAGCTGACTGCCAGCGTCGAGGAGCTGCGGGTCGCGAACGAGGATCTCGCGACTCGCACCGAAGAGCTCAGCGAGCAGGCGGTCGTGCTGGAGCAGCAGCGGTTGAGCATCCAGGAGGAGCACGATCGTCTGCGATCGATCCTGGCGAGCCTGGGCGACGCGGTCGTCGCGGTCGACTACGAGGGCCGCATTATGACGACAAACGACGCCTACGATCGGCTCTTTGGCAACGCCGAGATCGAGCCCGAGGATGCCGCCGGCCTCCCGATTCCACCGGCAGACTGGCCTCTGAGACGGGCTGCCCGAGGCGAACGGTTCCGTATGGAATTCGCGGTCGCCCGGCCCGGGCAGAGTAGACGCTGGTTCGAGGCCGTGGCGGAGCCGCTCACCGCCGGTGACCGAACCTGGGGCGGCGTGCTGACGATCCGGGACCTTTCCGAACGCACGATGCGGCTCAGCCTGGAGCGGCTGATGGCCGCTGCGGGTCACGAGCTCAAGACCCCGGTGGCCGCCCTGCATGGATACCTCCAGCTCGTCGAAAGGAACCTCGGCCCGGAGAGCTCCACGCAGGCCCGGACTTATGCGGCCCGGTCGCTGGTGCAGACCAGGCAGATCGGGGAACTCATCGAGCGTCTCTTCGACGTCAGCCTCATCCAGGGCGGCAACCTCGAGCTCATCACCGCGCCGATCGATCTCATTGCGGTCGTGCGCGATGCAGTCGACGTTGCCGGGACATTGCCGAAGGCGCCGCCGATCCGGGTCTCGGCGACCGCTGGACCGATCCTCGTCCAGGCGGATGCTGTTCGCCTGGAGCAGGTCTTCGTCAATCTCCTCTCGAACGCCGTCGAGCACGCGGGCAGCTCGCCGACCATCGGCGTGTCCGTGAGCCGATCCGGCACGACGGCCGTCGTCGAGGTCCGCGACCACGGTCCGGGGATAGCCAGCGAGGTTCTGCCGCAGCTGTTCCAGCCCTACGCGCGGCTGGGGCACAAGCCGTCTGGCGGGCTGGGTCTTGGACTCTACCTGGCACGCGAGATCGTGATCGCGCATGGCGGAACGATCGAAGCCGAATCGACCCTCGGCGAGGGAACTACCCTCACCGTTCGGCTCCCGCTCCGGCGGCGGAGGTCTCGCCGCGAGGCCGCTCCGGCGGCGGAGGCAGGATTGTGATCCGCTTGGCGATAGTCGAGGATCATCCTGCAATCGCCGAGGGGCTCACGGCGCTGCTGCGGGGCGAGCCCGACGTGACCGTCGTCGGGACGGCCCCGGACGATGTGGCGGCCGACCATCTCATCGCTGCCCAATCCCCCGACGTCGTCTTGTGCGACATCCGTCTGGCCGGGACCGTGGACGGGCTGGAGGTCCTCGCCCGCCACACGCCGGGCCCGGCATTCATCATGCTGAGCGCGTACTCGTATCCAAGCTATTACGTCGCCGCGGTCGAGCACGGAGCGAAGGGCTACCTCTCGAAGATGGCGACCATCGAGCAAATCCTCAGAGCAGTGCGCACGGTCGCTGCTGGAGGCACCGCATTCCCGGACGGCGTCCGCCGAGCCGTCCGCACGGCGCTTCGTTCGCCGACTCCGCGCGAGGCCCAGATCCTGGCGCTCGTGGCCGAGGGCCTCGGTAACGCGGAGATCGCCGAACGTCTGTCGCTCCGGCTCAAGACTGTCGAGAGCCAGCTCCGGCGCATGTTCGATCGCTACGACGTGACGAACCGGACCTCGCTGGTGCGCGTCGCCCAACGGCAGGGCTGGATCGAAGGCGATCGCTAGTCCGTGCCGGGGACTGTCAGGTCGGTGGTAGACCTGCGGCTTGAGGCACCACGAAGGCCCGCGAACCGGACTAACCCAGCCTCAGCCGGTTGCGGCGCCGTTTCGTAGATGGTATATATAACCCATGACAGCTAACCCGCCGGATAACCGGTACCGCCGACGTTTCCTGGTCGAATTCACCCCCGCCGAGTCCGATCTTGCGGAGCGGCTCGGGGCTGTTCACGGCTCCAAGCGCCGGGCGATCGTGACCGGGTTGGGATTGCTGGAGAGCGGCGAAGTAGAGGCGCTCCGCGGCCAAGTCGCCGCGCTGGAGAAGGAGCGTGATGCCGCCAGGGCGGCCGCCTCCAGGGCCGGTGAGAGCCTCAAGGCCGCGAAGGAGCGGGCTGCAAACGCGAAGGAAGCCGCCGCCGAGCTGCGCGCCGAGCGGGCTGCCCACAACAAGACGAAGGCGGAACTCGCCCAAGCTCGCCGCGAAATGGCATCAACTCTAGAGGCGCTCACAGCTGCACAATCTGAGCTGCAGCGCTACGCGTCGAGCCTTCCGACCATGGCCTACTGCCGCGAATGCGACAAGTTCGTGCCACTGACCGAATGGAGCGAACGGGCCGCCGAGGGTGGCGTCGTGCACGTCTACCACAACAAGCACGAATATCGACCCAGGGGCTCGATAACGAAGTACGCCACAGTCATGTTCATGAGAGGAGGGACCAAGTGAGCGAACAACTTGCCGGAATGCCGGCCTCGATCCTCGGGCCGGAGCCGAGTCTGCTGACCATCATCGCCCTGCTCTTGCTCTGGATCTCGGGCGCGTTCGAGCGGGCCCTTGCGGAGGCCTTCCTGCCCGCAGCTCCAGCCCGACCGCCTTCGATCCACCTGGCAAGGCCGCGCCTGGTACCCATGTCCGCGGAGAGGGCTGCCATCGGCAGCCAGACGCCCGTCGAGCCTGTCAGCGCCGACGACGTGGCCTTGATCAGCTGGTCGCTCACCGAGGCCCTCGACGAGGTCCTCAAGGCCATCCCGACGCCGCGGGCCAAGGCGCTGTTAAGACTGCTAATAGAGGAGATCCGTCCTTATTCAGGCGGGCCTGGTCGCAATGGCTCGTCCCGTATCGGCTGCGGGCGTAGCAGGTGTAGTAGGCGTTAGCGCTTACCGCCGCGACCGCGAGCAGCTGCGCCGATCATCCGTGGTCGTCTCGCCGATGGACATCCGGCCCACCTACCGAGTGCCGGCGATGACGGCCCCGGCAGAACCGCTGCCGGCCTCCGCCGACGCGGTTTGCCGTGCGGAGGCTATGGTGGAGATGAGGGGACTCGAACCCCTGACCCCCGCGATGCGAACGCGGTGCTCTCCCAGCTGAGCTACATCCCCACGCGAGCGAGGGGCAGTCTAGCACAGGCCCCGGCGAACAAACCCCAGGATCTCGTGCATTGAATGCAACTTGGGCGCGGCCCGAGGCGGCCCGCGGCCACGCGCGATGTCGGGGCCGGTTCGAGCGCGGCCCGGGCGGGCATTCTGGTCAGATTCGTCATCTAGGACCTGTAGGCGGCCCTGGAGGGCTTCTACGCGACGAGCTGGAGCAAGCGGTGATGGCTCAGATGCGCGAGGTCTACTCCAGCACTGCGCTGATCGAGTCGGCGCTGACCGAGGCTCAGGCCGAGCTGGCGCAGACGGAGACCGCGCAATCCGAACGCCTGGCCGGGATCGAAGCGGAAGCGGTCGACCTGCGGACCCGGATCGAGCGTTACTTCGCGAGCTTCGAGGCAGGAGAGTTGAGCCCGCAGATGGCCGGGAAGCCGGGGTAGCACAGGTCCAGATTTCGCCTTGGCTCGGGCTTGTTTTCGATCCGAGATACCGGTCTGGATCGCGAGATCAAGCGTGGATCCGAGATCGATCGAGCTGTTGCGGGCTCCAAGCGCGCCGTCCACGACCCTCGGAATTGGTCCGGTGCTACCCGGGTTTGCATATGTCCAGGTCGCGGCGGCCGAGCGGCGAGCGGCGCCGCGGGCGCGGGCGGCGGGGCGGTCGAGCCGGAGGCTCGGGGGTTGACTATTAGAACACATGTTCTAGTATAGGTGGTCCCATGGCCACCCCTTCCCCAACCGTCCAGGCCGCTCTCGCGTCCCTTCGGGAACGCTGGGGCGGGGCAGCTCCACGCTGGGGCGGGGAGGTTCTGGGGGCGCTGGCAGTTGCGCCGCGGCCTATTCCGGAAGACGAGGTGCGGCCGATGGGCCGCCCGGCGATCGCGCCGGTCACCTCGGACGAGCGCGCTGTACCTACCGGCTTTCGTGCACTGGATGCCATCCTCGGTCTGGGTGGGCTGCCTCGGACCTCGACCATCGCCCTCCAGGGAGACGGAACGAGCGGCAAGACCACCCTTGCGCTGCGGGCCGTCGCCCAGGTCCAGGCCGCCGGCGGGATAGCAGCCTACCTGGACCTCGCGCGGAGCCTCGATCCGGTGGAAGCGGCAGCCCGGGGCGTTGCGCTCGAATGGCTGGTCGTCCTCACGCCGGACACTTTCGAGGAGGCGCTGTCGATGGCGGCGATGCTCCTCCAGGATCGAACGGTCGACCTGCTGCTGCTGGACCTGCCGCAGCTGACGGGCGATCGCACGGGACTGCCCGCGGCCGCTCTTGGCGAGCGATTGCACCGCCTGGCGGCGCTGGCGCGTCGAGCCGAGATCCAGCTGCTGGTGCTCGAGCCGCCGAATCTGCCCGCTCCTATGGCTGGCGCACTTGCCCAGGTCGCGGCGCTCCGCCTGGAGCTGAGCCGGCGGGCATGGATCAGGCTCGGCCGTGACGTCGTAGGGCAGCGGACCGAGGTGCGTGTCTCGAGGGATCGGTACGGGCCGCCGGGGCGAAAGGCGGAGGTTCGAATCCTGTACGCGGAGGGAGGTCTACGGGATGCGTGCCTGGCCCGCGACGAACTGCTCGGGAAGATGGAGCCTCGAGGCGGGCCGCGCGTTGCCGCCGCCCTGGGCGCCGCCGCCTCGCAGGCTGGGGCCGCGCACTTTGGGGCCGCGCCGCCCGGTGGCTCGCGGCCGGTCCCCGGCTATTCAGCGGCCCGGCCGTCGCCGCTCCCTGGTCATATCCCTCTCCCGGTTTCCACCGATGCGACTCCTCCATCTCTACTGGCCCCACCTTCTAATTCGCCTGGCACGAGCCCGGTCTTCCGCACCCTTCGAGGCGGAGCCGATCGTGCTGGGAGGCATGCCGTGGATCAACGGGCCGGTTCTAGACGCGAGCAGGTCGGCGCTGGAGCTGGGGGTCCGGCCGGGCATGCCGCTCGGCGCGGCTCACCGGCTGGTGCCGGAGGCGCGATTCCTCGACCCGAGCCCGGAGGCTGACGGTGCCGCACTGGAGGCGGCGCTCGATCGACTGGCCGGCTTCAGCCCGGGCGTGGCCGCCGAGGCGGACCCGACCATGCCGGGCTTCGGGCGGGCGGAGGTTCAGCTCGATGGCCTGGAGCGACTGTGGGGACCGGAGCCGCTGATCGCTAGCAGGATCGGAAAGGCGCTGGCGGAGGTACTGCCCGGGCCGCCGCTGGCGGGCATCGGCGGGACGCGTTTCGTGGCGGCCGTGGCGGCGCACGAGGCCTCGTCGCGAGCCACGGGAGTGGCGGCGGGAGTGGCGTCGCCCGGGGTCACGGCGATCGCCGGTGACGTTGTTCGGCTGCACGTGGTGGAATCGGGCGCCGACGCGGACTTCCTGGCGCCACTCCCTGCCGCCATGCTGAGCCGCGATCCGGAGGTGCGGGCCCGCCTGGATCGATTCGGGTTGCGGCGGATCGGGCAGATCGCCGAGCTGCCACTCTCCGCGGTCGTGGCGCGGTTCGGGGCGGAGGGGGAGCGGATCCATGGGCGGGCACGGGGTCTGGAGACGGAGCCGTTCCGGCCGCGCCGCGTCCCTGAGCGCATGGCGCTGACTCTCCCCATAGAACCGCCCGTTACGGACGTCGAGGCTCTGCGCTTCGTGCTGCACAGGCTGGCGGCGGCGTTCGGGGATCAGCTGGCGGCGCGCGGCGCGGCCGCCGGCCGGGCCCGGCTGACCCTCGGGCTGGACGGCACGTTCGTGGCCGGGGAGACGCCGCCGACGCTGGTCATCGACCAGCGCCTGCCCGAGCCCACGTTGGAGGGCCTGGCCGTCGAGCGGCTGCTCCTGGCCCGGATCGAGGCATCTCCTCTGCCGGCGCCGGTGGCGAGCCTGGAGCTGGAGCTGGGCGAAGTGGCGCCGGCGGCCGGCACTCAGCTGACCCTGTTCACGCCGCAGACCGGCAGGACAGGGCGGCTCGGCTGGCAGCTGGCCCGGCTCGGTCTCCGCTTCGGCGAGCACCGGATCGGCTGGATGGAGATCGGCGACCCGGAGGCGCCGCTGGCCGAGACGCGCTGGACGTGGCGCCGCCCGATCGGCGCAGGAACGCCCGCCACCGACGTCGTCGCCACCGATGGCGTCGCCCCCGATCGCGATCGCGAGCGCCGCCGATGACCCGACTGCTGCGCGAGCACCCCCCGATCGAGGCCGAGCTGGACTCGAGCGGCACGCTCGTCGCTTTCCGCTGGAACGGCCGCCGCGAGGCGGTCGAAATCTGCAATCGCTGGCGCGTGGAGGAGAGCTGGTGGAGCCAGCCGATCGCCCGCGACTACTTCAAGGTGGCCGGACCTCGCTGGCTGGCACTCATCTACCTGGATCGAGTCGACGGCTCCTGGCACCTGGAGCGTCTGTACGACTGATCCGCGCGAGCGCTCCGGGCCGTCCTCCACGCTGCCAGGCCGGTAACATTGGCCGGGTCCGAGAAGAGAGCGGCGCGGTGTCGCACGCGACCTCCAGGCGGGCACAGGAGAGGGAATGCAGGAGTTCTGGTTCTGCGAAGCCTGCAGGTCGATGAACCGCGGCGACGCCGACCGCTGCTACCGCTGCCGGGCTCCCAAAGCCCGCGCCACCATGGCCACGGTCCACGAGCGCCGCATCGAGGACGTCTTGATGCCCGGCGTCGACCGCCTCGAACCAGGCGAGGCCCGGGCGCTGCTGGCTCAGAGTCCCTACACAACCGCGTGGCCGATTGGATACGTCTCGGCCGTGTTGCTGGTCGTCCCTGCGGTGTTCCAGTTCGTGCTTGCGCTGGTTCTGGCCACTCCTCTGCTCTCCCTGATCAGGCCTTCATTCGTTCTCGGTAACGGCTGGTACGTGGCCGTTGCAGGCTTGTCGCTCGGATTCACCGTCGCCGAGCTGGTCGCGGCCGTGGCTCACAGCGTCTTCCTGGGCTTGACGGACATGAACGTCCCGTCTCTGGGAGGTGGCCAGCCGAGATTCGAGCCGCTGCGAGCGGGCCTGTGGTGGATCGAGGCCGCCGGGTGGGCCGTCAGGGCCTACCTGACGGTGTGGATTCCTCTGTTCATCGGCCTCAGGGTCACGGAGGTCCTGGGCGTGTTCGGAATCCTGCTGGCGATGGCGCTGCTGTACATGTCGGGGCGGCTCTTCCGCAACCCGCTATACAGCCTGCGCAAGCCGGTCCGGCTGCTGGACGATCTGATTCGACGCCTCTCCGTCCGCGCTGATACCGGCGGTTTCGCAAGCACGTGGTCGATCGCGTGGATTGCGGCTCGACTCGTAGACGCGCTCGGACCGGTGTTTCTGACGTGTGCCTGGCTGGTCGCCGTCGCAGCGGCCTTCGTGCAGGCGGTCCGTTCCGCCAACGGCGGGGGCCCGCTCTACGACCTTGGCCAGATCGTCACGGAGGTCTACGCCCTCTCGGTCCTGCTCGTGGTGCTGGAGGTGATCGCGAACGCGCTAGCTCTCTGCCTGCTGGCACGCCTGACCCTGTCGCTCTCGAGCTCGCAGAGGGTCCGGCGCGACTGGGTGGTCCAGAGCGCGAGCCGGCCGTCCGGCCCGTACCCGGCCGGCCGTCCCGTCGGGGCCGTGGCTTCCCCAACCTATCCACCCGCAGTCGCCCCAGTCGCCCCAGTCGGCCCAGTCGCCCCCGTCGCCTCTGCCGCCGCGCCTCTCGCGCCGGACGCGCAGCCTGCTGCATGGGAGCCACCCAGGGACTCGCTTGCGCAGCCGGCGCCGCCGCCGATCGCTCGTCCTCGCTGGATCACCACTCAGGCCGAACTCGCCGGCGAGAGCGCATCCACGGCGCCCCTGGTCACCGAGACAGCCCCCGCCCCAGAACGCGTGCTCCGTCCCTCGCTGAACGTGCTTCCGCGCTATGGCGTGCTGCCGCGCTACGGGGTGCCTCAGCGGCCCGATACACCCGCTCCGGCCGAGTCTCCGACCGCGCAGGGGTCCGCCGAGCAGGTTCCGGCCGAAAGTACGCTCCCCGCCGAGGCCGACTGGCCCGAAGGCATCTAGGATCGCCGGCCGCCTGCCGCCCCGTGAGCCCCCGGAGCCCTGGCGTCGCAACCCGCTCGCCTCGCCGTAGATGCAGCAAGGCCCGCCGCCGAGACGACGGGCCTTGCAGGTCGGGAGACCAGCTCACCAGGCCACCCGACAGGTCGAGCGGTCCGGCCACCACGCCGGGCCGTCGCCAGAGAATCGGTTAGTCCGCAGCCGCTTGCGCGGCGACTGCCAACGGCAGCAGAACAAGGATAAGCAACGCGGCGAGGACTACCAGCACCGTTGTTCGGATCGTGGCGATGGCGATTCCGCGGTAGCCGTTCATAAGGCCCTTTCGACGAGGCGGCGTCGATGACTGTGGCGCGCCGCCCGCCTGCCGCACCTCTCGCCCGGCGCCGCCTGCCGCGCCGCCCGATGCCGCCTGCCGCGCCGCCCGATGCCGCCTGCCGCACCTCTCGCCCGATGCCGCCTGCCGCTCGCCGCTCGGGCCACTCGGGCCACCGGCTCGGGAGGGCCTTCCTGTATACGAACACATGTTCTATTATCGAGTTCGCGCCGAACCGACCTTCCAGCCGCCCGATCGACTGCGGCCCGGCGACCGAACCGCCCGAGGCACCGGTGGCCTCCTACGCCGAGCTCCACTGCCACACGCACTTCTCGTTCCTCGATGGCGCCTCTCCGCCGGACGAGCTGGTCGGGCGCGCCGTCGAGCTTGGACTCTCAGGTCTGGCGGTCACGGATCATGGCGGTCTGTACGGCGTGATCCGTTTCGCAGCCGCGGCCCAGGAGGTGGGGCTGCGGCCGATCGTCGGGGTCGAGATCGAGCTGATGGACGCGGCGGCGTCCGATCCGGCGGGGGTCGTCGTGCCGCCGCGTCGGCCACGGAGCCACGCTCCGGCGGTGGGCTTGCCACTTCCGGGGGAGTGGCCGTGGGACGACGGCCTGCCGGCCCGACCCCGCCCGGACCGCGCCCGGCTCCCCGGCCATCGGGATGCGGTCAAGGAGGATCTGCGTGGCGTCGGGGAGGAGCAGCGCGGTCCGCACCTCGTCCTGCTGGCGCGGAACGCGGCCGGTTATCGCAGCCTCTGCCGCCTGGTGAGCCGGGCGAATCTCGCCGGCACGAAATCGATGCCGCGCTTCAGCCAGGAGCTGCTGGCGGCGCACACCGACGGGCTGGTGGCGCTGTCCGGCTGCCGCGAGAGCGAGATCGCCCGGCGGCTGCGGGTCGGGGATCGGGCCGGGGCGCGAGCCGCCACGGAACGGTATGCGCGGCTCTTCGGCGGGGGATTGGTCGGCCCCCGGACGCGCGGCGTCGCTCCCCGAAGTGCCACTTTCCGTGGCGATAGCCCGGCCACGGCGGGCTTCTTCCTCGAGCTGCAGCACCACCTCCTCCACGACGACGACTGGCTCGTGGCGGAGACCGCACTCCTCGCCGAAGAGATGGGCCTCCCGGTCGTGGTCACGAACGACGTCCACTACGCCTACCCCGAGGGCCGGGAGCTCCAGGACGTCCTGACCGCCATCCGCCACGGTCGAACGCTCGACGAGCTGCGCGATCTCCGGCGCCCGGACGGCGAGTCGTTTCTGAAGGGGCCCGGCGAGCTGATGGCACTGCCGCCCGCGGGCGGCGCGGCCGCGGGGAATTCGAACGCGGACGCCCGAACCGCGGCGGCCTGGGCCGAGGGAATCGGCAACGCGGGTGAGCTGGCCGCCAGCTGCTCAGTCGACCTTGGCTTCGAGCGCTACCGGTTTCCGGGCTTCCCGGTTCCCAGGAGCCACACGCCGTTTTCGTATCTCGAGGAGCTGTGCCACGAGGGCGCCCGCCGCCGCTATCACCCCATCTCCTCGCCGGTGGTGCGGCAGCTGGCTCACGAGCTGGACGTGATCGAGCGGACCGGCCTGGCCGAGTTCTTCCTGATCTGCTGGGACCTGATGAGGTTCGCTCGCTCGCGTGGGATCCCGGCGCAGGGTCGGGGAAGCGCCGCCGATTCGATCGTGGCCTACGTTCTGGGCATCACCCGCGTCGACCCGATCCGCCACAACCTGCTCTTCGAGCGGTTCATCAACGAAGGTCGAACCAGCTATCCCGATGTGGACATCGACTTTTCCTCCGAGCGTCGGGAGGAGGTCATCCAGTACGTCTACAGCCGCTACGGGTCCGAGCACACCGGCATGGTCTGCAACCTGGTCACGTACCGGGCGCGGTCGGCGGTGCGCGAAGTCGGGTATGCGCTCGGGTTCCCGCGGCCGCTGGTCGATCGGGTCGCCAAGGCGCTCGAAACGTACGACTCGGTCATGGTCCGGCGGGACCTGGAGGCGGAGGGCGGCTTCGGCCAGTTCTTCGCCCAGACGGTCGAGCGCGAGGCTGAGGCTGAGACGGCGGCGCGGGGCGCGGTGGCGGCGCGGGCGACGGCGGCGCGGGGCGCGGTGGCGGCGGGCGCGGGGGCGGCGCGGGGCGGCACGGCCCGGACGCGGGTCGAGACAGCGGCGGCGCGGGATGAGGCGGCTAGGAGTGACGCCGTGCCGGGCAGCTCGGCGGCCGGGACGGCCGAAAGGGCCATCGAGCGCGGCCTGGTCGACCGAATGGGCCAGCTGAACCACCCGCGCGGCGGCCGAATCGCCTCCCGTGCCCTCGTCTCGGGTGTTGCCGGGGCAACCGCTCGCGACGCGAGCCCGTTTCTCCCTAACACTCATCGGGTGAGTGCAATAGAGCCGGGCGGCCCCGATAGCGCAGCCGCGGTGGGAGCTGACGATGCGGCTCTCCCTAATACTCACCGGGCGAGTGCCAGCAGGCTGCACGACCGCGTATCGGCACCTGGCGATGGTGCGGCGATGGTCAACCGGACCGATCCGCACTCCAAAGGGCAGGTCGCCGAGCTCCCAACGGGCCGCCCTCTCACTTCCTACTCACTCTATGCGTATAGCGCGGGAGAGCGGGGTGACGCAGGTGGGGCCTGCGTGGCGCGCGGCCCGGGGCGGGTCGTGGACCTGGGCGGCGGGTCGGCGATCGAGCAGCAACGGCGGTTGGCGCGGCAGCGGCCTGTCGGGTCGGACGACGAAGGGGGACCGGGCGACTCGCCGGCGAGCGTCGCCTGGCTGGCGGCGGAGAGGGTGGCAAAGGACCCGGCGCGAGCACTCGAAGCGGGCAGGGCCGGGAGGGCGATCAGCGGGCCCACCGCCGGGCCCGCGGCCGCCCACGTCGCCGCCCACGAGCCCACCTCCAGCGTGGCGCGGGTTCAGCCCCAACCGCAGATGCCATCCGAAATCCGGCGCGGCCCCACGATCGGCATGCCGGATTGGGAGCGCTGGCTGGCGTTCTGCGCCCGCATCGACGGCTTCCCGCGCCACCTCTCGATCCACAGCGGAGGCATGCTCGTGACCGCGGCGCCGCTGATCGACATCGCCCCGCTGGAGCGGGCCACGATGCCGGACCGCGTTGTCGTCCAGTTCGACAAGCGCGACGTCGAGACGATCAAGCTGATCAAGCTCGACCTTCTCGGCCTGGGCATGCTGGCCGCGATCGACGAGACGCTCGGGCTGATCGAGCAAGACTGCGCCGCCTGCGTCGATCTCGATCGACTGCCGGAAGACGTGCCCGAGGTCTTCGAAATGCTCCAGGCGGCCGACACGGTGGGCGTCTTCCAGGTCGAGAGCCGGGCCCAGATGCAGACGCTGCCAAAGTCGAAGCCGGCCAACCTGGACGACCTGGTGGTGGAGGTCGCGATCATCCGGCCGGGCCCGATCCAGGGCAACGCCGTCCACCCGTACCTGCGCCGCCGCCAGGGGATCGAGCCGGTCGAGTATCTCCATCCCAGCCTGGAGCCGGTGCTGCGCGAGACGCTCGGCGTGATCCTGTACCAGGAGCAGGTCATGCAGATCGCGATCACGGTCGCGGGTTTCAGCGCGGGGGAATTGGACGGGTTCCGGCGGGCGATGGGGACGTGGCGCTCGAGCCGGGAGATGGAGAAACTCCACCGGCGTTTCGTGGACGGCTGCCGCGCGGCCAACGGCCTCTCCATCGAGCAGGCCGAGGAACTCTTCCGCCAGGTCGCCGCCTTCGCGAGCTTCGGCTTCGCCAAGAGCCACGCCGCGGCCTTCGCCCGGACCGCGTACGAGTCGGCCTTCCTCAAGCTCTTCTACCCCGCCCAGTTCACGGTCGGGCTGATCAACGCCCAGCCGATGGGCTTCTATCCGGTGGAGGTGCTGATCAACGACGCCAAGCGCCACGGCGTCGCGGTCCTGCCGGTGGACGTCAACGCCTCGAGCTACAAGACGACGACCGAATGGGTCGGGCGCGACGGCGAGCCACTCCCCGAAGAAGCGGGCATTGCGCGGCGGCCGGCCGTGGTGCGCTCGTCCGGCTGCGTCGTCCCCTCGGCCGCGTCCCGCGAGCGCTGGACGCCCGACCTGGCGACCGGCTACGGCATACGCCTCGGCCTGGCGCTCGTGAAAGGGATCGGCGACGAGCACGCCGGCCGCCTGGACGCCGAGCTGGCCCGCGGGCCCTACCACTCTCTTGCAGACGTCGTGGCCCGAACCGAGCTGCCCGAGGAGGTCATCGAACGGCTGATTCGAGCCGGGGCGCTCGACTCGCTTGGCCGGCCCCGGCGCGAGATGCTCTGGCAGCTGCGCGAAGTGATGGGCGCGACGCGCGGTCGGGTGGGCGGCCGAACGGACGAACAGGGACGAAAGGACGGACGGAGCAGGGCGGACGGACGGAGCAGGGCTTCCGGTGGCAAGAGCCGGCCTGGCGGACGGGTCAGGCGCGCCGCCGATGTCGGCGGACGCGCGGGCTGGCATCGGGCCGCCGGACGGCCGATGGATCTGCGCCTGCCGCCGACGCCGGCTCCGGAGCTTCCGGCGCTGACGGAGCGCGAACGCCTGGGCGACTCGTACGCGGTGCTATCGCTCGACGCCCGCCGGCAAGTGGTCTCGCTGTTCCGCCCGGCGCTGGAGCGGCTCGGGGCCGTGACCAACGCCTCGCTGGCGGATCGGGGCCCCGGCCCGGTCAGGCTCGGCGGCCTGGTGGTCACTCGCCAGCACCCGATGACGGCGCGCGGCACGGTCTTCCTGGCCCTGGAGGACGAGACGGGCATGGTCAACGTCACTCTCTGGCCGGACGCGTGGGCGCGTCTCCGGGGAGTGGTCCGGCGCCACGCGCTGCTCTACGTGGAGGGGATGCTCCAGCGCGAGGCGAACGTCGTGAACGTCGTGGCGCGCGAGGTCAGGCCGCTCCCCGTCGTGGCGGAAACAGTAGGCGGTCCGCCACGGCCCGAGGGCGTGCGGGCTCTCGGCTACAGCGGGATGCGCCGCGGCTGACCCGACGTCAGCGTCGCGCCGCAGGCCGCCGCTGAGCCGGCTTCTTCGCCGCAGGACGCTGCGTTCGGGCCGGAGCGGGGCTGGCCAGGGAGAGGAAGCGCTTGTACCAGCCGGATGCCGCGCCTAGGAGCGCGCCGAACGTGATCGCCGTCAAGGCCAGGTCGAGCGAAAAGGGGATGACCGCGAGCGTGCCTTCCGGAACGTTGGCCACATGGCCGCCCAAAGCCCAGAAGATCAGCACGTCGAGACAGAAGCTCGAGATCAACGAGCTGATGATGCCGGCCAGCCACGTGGCCCGCGGTGCCAGGAATCCCGCGAGCATCGGCTGGATGAGTGGCGGTGTGGCTATGAGCAGATCGCGGACGGTCGAGAACCCGCCGCTATTCCAGTCGTTCTGGGTAAGCCCGAACGCCAGCGAAGCGAAACTGAGGAGCGCAGTCGGCCATATGGCGTTGGTCTTCATGATCAGCGTCGGCGCGTAGCGCAGGTCGTCGATGTAGTGGACCGGGCGAGTGGCCAGCTTGAATGCGGAGAAGATCCCGACCTTCTGGCCTGGCCTGACGACCTGGTCCGGCGTCGGTCGGTCCGCCCTGGCTGCCGGCTGCGGTCGAGGCGCGACCTCCTCCTCGGGCGGTGTGCCCTCGGCCTCGGCCTGCGCCTGCAGGTACGCACGATAGCGGCGGCGCGCCTCCGCGCGTTCGGTGCTCTTGGCGCGAGCCACGATCTCTCCTCGGGTCGAATCGGATGGATAGGTCGGGCGCCGGCCGGGACGACGACGGCGCGGTCGGAATGGTAGTCCATGGCGCCCTCGGTCACAGGCCGAAAGATGGACGGCGCGTGGAAGAGCCGCGGCGAGGTCGCGGCGAGAGGGCGACGGCGAGGTCGCGGCGACGAGGGCGACGGCGCCAGGCGGCGCCCGGCGGCGGTCCGCCCGGCGACGTCCAGCGGCGGTCCGCCCAGGTCCAGATAAGCCGGGGTAAAGCGCCGGATAAGCCGCCGCGCGTACAACATGCGCGCCTTCCCCGCCCGCAAGCCGTCCTGAGGTGTTCCGATGTCCGCTCCGCGCGGGGTTGCCGTCGTCCTCGTTTCGCTCCTGGTGCCACTCGCTGCTGTCTCGGCCGCCGTCTCCCCCGGCTACGCCGAGGCGTCGGTCGCGTGGCCGGTCTCAACGGGCCTGGTGCTGGCAGAAGTGGTGACCGGTGGCGCCTCCGCCTCGGACGAGTACGTGGAGATCTACAACGCCGCGGCCGTCGCGACCGACCTGGGCGGCTGCGAGCTGATCTACGTGACCGCGTCGGGTGCGACGACGACGCGAAAGGCCGCCTTCGACCCGCCGCTCATGCTCGCGCCCGGAGCGCACCTGCTGGTCGCCAATTCGGCTGGGGCGTATGGGCCGCTCGCCGACGCAACTTACACCGGCGGCCTGTCCGGCGATGGGGGATCGCTGGCCTTGCGGCATGTTGGCGGCGCGGTGATCGATGCGGTGAGCTGGGGGACGGCGAGCAACGCGTATGTCGAAGGGGCGGTCGCGCCGGCTCCTCCGGCCAGGTCGAGCCTGGAGCGGCGACCGGGGGGCGCGGCGGGCAACTGGGAAGACACGAACGACAACGCCTCTGACTGGATGGTGCAGTCGAACCCAATCCCGCAGTCCCTGGCTTCGACTCCCGTGCCGGCTCCGTCGAGCTCGCCTCCGGACGAGACTGCGACCGCGACGCCGCTCTCGCCTCCGCCTTCGGGCGAAACCTCCGAGCAGCCCTCGTCCGAACCCACGTTCGAGCCGACGGCTCAGCCGACGGCCGGACCCACGGCCGGACCCTCCGCCAGCCCGGCGGCCTCCGCCAGCCCGAACGCTACGGCCACGCTCGGGCCAACTGCCGCCCCGACGCCTACCCCGGCGGCGCCCACCGCCCCGGCCATCGATCCCGAGTCGGTCGCGGCGGCGCGGTCCGGCGCCATCGGATCACTCGTCCACGTGTCGGGTGTCGTGACCGTGACGCCGGGTCTGGTCGGCGCCGACAACCTGTTCGCGATCGCCGATTCGTCGGGCGGGATCTTCGTCCGCCTCGCCGCGCCCGTCGACGGCGTCGAGATCGGTCGGTCCATCGACCTCGTCGGCGTGCTCGCGGCGCCGTACGGGCAGCTCGAGGTCCGCGAACTGGAGTGGCTCGAACTCGGGGTCACCGATGCCGCTCCCAAACCGATCGCCGCCACGCTGCCCGAGATCGGGGAGGGCCTCGAGGGTTCGCTCGTTACCCTCGCGGGCACCATCGACTCGGTCAGCCTGGACAGCGGCCGGCTCGTCCTCACGATGGGCGACAAGCAGACGGAGCTGCGCGTCCTGGCCGATCCGCCCTCGGGCATCGTCAAGGCGGACGTAACCCGGGGCGAGCAGGTCACCCTCACAGGCATAGTCGGCCAGCGAGCCACCGCCCTCGGTCGCGAGGATGGCTATCGGTTGTGGCTGCGGATGCGAGCCGACCTCCAGGAAGTCGTCCCGGCGTCGCCGAGTCCCACGGCCGCCTCGTCAACGGCCGGACCCTCCGCCAGCCCGGCGGCCTCCGCCAGCCCGAACGCTACGGCCACGCTCGGGCCAACTGCCGCCCCGACGCCTACCCCGGCGGCGCCCACCGCCCCGGCCATCGATCCCGAGTCGGTCGCGGCGGCGCGGTCCGGCGCCATCGGATCACTCGTCCACGTGTCGGGTGTCGTGACCGTGACGCCGGGTCTGGTCGGCGCCGACAACCTGTTCGCGATCGCCGATTCGTCGGGCGGGATCTTCGTCCGCCTCGCCGCGCCCGTCGACGGCGTCGAGATCGGTCGGTCCATCGACCTCGTCGGCGTGCTCGCGGCGCCGTACGGGCAGCTCGAGGTCCGCGAACTGGAGTGGCTCGAACTCGGGGTCACCGATGCCGCTCCCAAACCGATCGCCGCCACGCTGCCCGAGATCGGGGAGGGCCTCGAGGGTTCGCTCGTTACCCTCGCGGGCACCATCGACTCGGTCAGCCTGGACAGCGGCCGGCTCGTCCTCACGATGGGCGACAAGCAGACGGAGCTGCGCGTCCTGGCCGATCCGCCCTCGGGCATCGTCAAGGCGGACGTAACCCGGGGCGAGCAGGTCACCCTCACAGGCATAGTCGGCCAGCGAGCCACCGCCCTCGGTCGCGAGGATGGCTATCGGTTGTGGCTGCGGATGCGAGCCGACCTCCAGGAAGTCGTCCCGGCGTCGCCGAGTCCCACGGCCGCCTCGTCAACGGCCGGACCCTCCGCCAGCCCGGCGGCCTCCGCCAGCCCGGCCGTCTATCACGACCTGGCGAGCGGGCTGGCAGCGAGGGGTCGCATCGTCGACGTGGATGCAACGGTCACGGCCGCCGCCGGACTCATCGATTGGGGTGGCCCGACGATCGTCGTCGACGACGGGACGGCTGCCGTCGCAGTGGTGCTGCCGGACGGAGTCGCCGGCCCACGGGTCGGCGCCGGCGTTCACATCGTCGGCAAGACGGGCAGCCTTCACAGTGGACCCCGGGTTGTGGCCACGCTCGTCGAGGGGCAAGGCGAGGGCGTCGCGGTGCGGCCCCGCCAGATCTCCGGCGCGCTCGGCCCATCGCTCGAGTGGCAGCTCGGCGAGGTCTGTGGCCGCGTTCAACGCCTGACGCGCGCGGGCTCGCGCTGGCGCGCCGACCTGGCGGTGGATGGCCAGATCGTAGCCGTGCTTGGCGAGCCCGGAGCCGGCATCGACCCGGCGGGCATCGTCGCAGGACGGCTCGCGCTGGCCACGGGAATCGTCCGCCGTTCCACCTCTGATCCGAGCGTCTTCCAGCTGCTGCCGAGATCGGGTGCGGATCTGACCCTGGGCCCGGCCCCAACCGCTTCCGGACAGAGCGCCGGCCCGGCCGGTCCGGCGTCGGCGTCACGGTCACCGGACGACTCTTTCGCGACCGAAGCCCTCACTACCATCGCGCAGATCCCGGGCCGCGAAGGCGAGACCGTGACGCTCGCCGGGTTGATCGTGGACACCGGCCCAACGACGGCGACGCTCGACGACGGCACCGGCCGAGTACGCCTCGGTGGCGCGGACTCCTCGGACGCGATCTCCCTGCTCGAGCCCGGCGACGCCGTGGAGGTCACGGGCATCGTTTCGCGTGACGCCGATGGCTGGCTGGTCGAGGTCGATCCGGATCGGATCGTGACCCTCGCCGGCCAGGCCTCGGGCGGGGCCGCCTCGTCCAGCGCTCCGCCGGCCGGAGCCTCTCCTTCCGTCGAGTCGGCGTCCGGCAATCCTGCGTCGGCGTGCGAGACGCCGGCGGCCCGGGGCCAGGCCCACGGGCTGGCCCTTCCCGCCGGCGGCGGGCCTGGCTCAGATCCGACACAGATCGTCGCCCTCGTGGGCGGTGGCCTGGCGTTGCTCGCTCTCCTGGTTCTCCTCGGGCTCACGGTCGCCCGAGCGGCCCGAGAGCGCCGGCTGCACCGTCCCGGGCGGCCCCGGCGCTCCCGCGGCGGCAGCCCAGAGGCACAAGCCGTCGACCCAAGTGACGGCGCAAACGCCCGATGAGCGGCCTCACAACGTGAGATCGCCCCGTGCCACCGACAATGGCGCGCTTGACGCTCAAGTTTGGCGCCGTCTATGCTCCGTTGAGGTGCCCAGCGTTGCGCACCAGGAACGGTGGAAGAGGTATTGCCGAACGCGGTCAAGCGCGTGCCCCACAATGGAGCCCGGCAGCACCACAACGAACTCGGCCCCGGCAGGTCGGTCGGGGTTTCCGTCCCCACCGCATCGTTGCGGAGTTCTCAGGGTTGCGGGTTCAGCCGCCAGCGGCTGGTAGAACCGCCATCGGTTGTGCTCGATGTTCTCGTACCGCCGTCCTCAGGCGGCCCTGCCTGAGGCGCTAGCGCAAGACCAGGGGCGCCGGCGCCCCGTTTGGCTACACACATCGGGAGGCTGAACGACATGGCAGAGGGATACTGCGTCAAGGACAAGAAGATGGTCGAGATCAAGGACCCGCACAAGATCACCATGAAGAACGGGAAGCCCGCTACTCAGGGCACTTGCCCCACCTGCGGCGGGAAAGTGACCCGTATCGGAGCCTGACCGCTCCGTCGGTCGGTTCTGCAGCGACCCCCGCTACACCGGGGGTCGCTGCCTGTCCGGGGCACGACCGGGCGGATTGAACAAGCGGCCTCCGAGAGCATGATTGGCGTCACGCCGGGCTCGGTCGGAGCAGACGCTCGTTATGGGCCAACCGGCCCGCTTGGGCCGTGAATCCGCTTTGCTAGAATTGGCGAGCATCCCACCAATTCCCAACCGGTGAGGTTCTCCTCTGTCAGCACGGCCTGTCCTCGCGCTCGACGTCGGCGGCACGCAGATACGCGCGGCCGTCGTGATGGAAGATGGAACGCGGATCAATCGCGCCCAGGGCCAGACGCCCGTGGCGGACGGACCCGCGGCGATCCTGCGTGGCTGCGTCGCGGCCTTGACGGAAGCTCGCGACGGCGCACCGCCCGATATCCGCGAGGCGATCGTCGGCGTCGGGATCTCCAGCCCCGGCCCCGTCGATCCGTGGCGCGGCATGGTCCTGCAGACGCCCAACATGGGCCCCGGCTTCAACGACGTGCCGATCGCCGCCAGCGTCGGCCGCGCACTGGGCCTTCCCGCCTTCCTCGATCGCGACGCGAACGTGGCGGCTCTCGGCGAGATGGCGTTCGGGGCAGCCCGCGATTGCTCCGACTTCATCTACCTGACCGTCTCGACTGGCGTCGGCGGGTCGATCGTGTCGGAGGGGCGAATCTTCCACGGTCCGGACGGAACCGCGGGCGAACTGGGCCACACGCCTGTCGCCATGGACGGGCTCTGCGGATGCGGCGCGGTCGGGCATCTGGAGGCCTTTCTGGGCGGGGCGGCCATGGCCCGCACGGCGCGCCAGGCCGTTGTCGAAGGCCGCAGCCCCTACCTCACCGCCATCGCGGAGGAGGAGGGCATCGACGCCATCGATGCCAGGGACATCGCCGAGGGCGAGGACAGCGGCGACGAGACCTGCCACGCGATCCTGGAGCGAGGTCGCCGCGCCTTCGCCGTGGCCTGCGTCGGGTTCGTCGACGCGCTGAATCCGACCCGGATAGTGGTCGGAGGCTCCATCTCGGATGCCCAGGGCGCCCGGCTGCTCTACCCTGCCCGGGCCGAAGTAGCCGCGACCGCCTTCAAGATGCCCCGCAGCCGGGTCCAGATCGTCCAGGCCGAGCTCGGCGCGGACGTGGGCCTGGCCGGTTGTCACCCACTCGTGATCGCGCGCCTCGGCGACCCTGCCTGGCGCGGCGGTCGGCCAACGTCCACCTCCGCGCAGAACGGTTGATCCGAGCGCGGCATCACTCCTGGAGGATCAGACATGGCAGTTCGCGTCGGCATCAACGGTTTCGGTCGCATCGGCCGGCAGTCGCTGAAGGCCATCATCGAGCGGGCCCCCGGGCTCGAGGTCGTGGCCGTCAACGACATCGTGGACGTCCCGACCAACGCACTCCTCTTCGCCCACGACTCCACCTACGGCAACTTCCACGGCACGGTCTCGCA
Organism: uncultured Chloroflexia bacterium; assembly: GCA_963768655.1. Classification (GTDB taxonomy): domain Bacteria; phylum Chloroflexota; class Limnocylindria; order Limnocylindrales; family CSP1-4; genus Fen-1039. Next base: position 620,209 of record CAVYIM010000003.1, read on the forward strand.
CACCGAGGATTCGATCGTCGTCAACGGTAAGAAGATCCAGGTCCTCCAGATCAAGGATCCGGCCACCCTGCCGTGGAAGGACCTCGGAGTCGACATCGTCATCGAGTCCACCGGCATCTTCACCGACGCCGAGAAGGCCCGCGCCCACATCACTGCCGGCGCAAAGAAGGTCCTCATCAGCGCCCCGGCCAAGAACGAGGACATCACCATCGTTCTGGGCGTCAACGAAGGCCTATACGACCCCTCCAAGCACGTGATCATCAGCAACGCCAGCTGCACGACCAACTGCCTGGCGCCCTTCGCGAAGGTCCTCAACGACAGCTTCGGGATCGAGAAGGGCGTGATGAACACGATCCACAGCTACACCAACGACCAGCGCATCCTGGACGTTGCCCACAAGGACCCGCGCCGCGCCCGCTCGGCCGGCCTGAACATGATCCCGACGACCACCGGCGCCGCCAAGGCGCTCGCGCTCGTCATCCCCGAGCTCAAGGGCAAGGTCGACGGCTTCAGCCTGCGCGTTCCGACCCCGACCGTGAGCATCGTCGACTTTGCGGTCATCCTCCGCGACGAGACCACTGCCGCCGGAATCAACGACGCCTTCCGCGCCGCCGCCGCCGGCTCTCTCAAGGGCATCCTGGGCGTCTCCGAAGAGCCGCTCGTCTCGATGGACTTCAAGGGCGACTCCCGCTCTTCGATCGTCGACTCGGCCCTGACCATGGTCATCGGCGGGACCGGCAAGTTCGCCAAGGTCCTGTCCTGGTACGACAACGAGTGGGGCTACAGCTGCCGCGTTGCCGACCTGACCAAGTTCATCGCCGATCGCCTCTAACCAGCGCCAAGTGTCGGATCGGGGCGGTCGGAGAGGCCGCCCGTCCCGATCCACGGCCAAGCCAGACCCGAGGTCACGATGAACAAGCTCACGATCCGCGACCTGGACGCCGCCGGCAAGCGCGTCTTCGTCCGCGTCGACTTCAACGTTCCGCTCGAGGACGGCAAGATCACCGACGACAGCCGGATCGTGGCCGCATTGCCGACGATCAAGGCGCTGCTCGCGCAGGGGGCGATCGTCATCCTCGCCAGCCATCTAGGCCGGCCAGACGGCAAAGTCCAGGACAGCATGCGCCTGCGGCCAGTTGCCGAGCGGCTCTCGCAGCTCCTCAAGATGCCCGTCCCGGTCACGGGCGACGCGTTGGGCGTCGGCACGGAGGACGCCATAAAGCGCCTCAAGCCGGGCGAGTGCATCCTGCTCGAGAACCTGCGCTTCCACGCCGAGGAAGAGAAGAACGATCCCGAGTTCGCGAAGGCGCTGGCCAGCTACGCCGACGTCTACGTCAACGACGCCTTCGGCACCGCCCATCGCGCCCACGCCTCTACCGAGGGCATCGCCCGGCTGCTGCCGGCCTACGCGGGCCTCCTGATGGAGAAGGAGATCGAGTTTCTCGGCAAGCTCATGGAGAATCCGGAGCGGCCGTTCGCCGCGATCATCGGCGGCGCCAAGGTCTCCGGCAAGATCCAGGTTCTGCGGAATCTAGTCGACAAGGTCGACGTCCTGGTCATCGGCGGCGGCATGGCCAACACCTTCCTGCTCGCCCAGGGCAAGCAGGTGGGCAAGAGCCTGGTCGAGCCCGATCGGGTCGTGGACGCGAAGGCGATCATGGAATCGGCGGAAGCGAACGGGACCAAGATCGTCCTCCCCACTGACGTGGTCGTGGCCAAGGAGGTCACCCGCGGCAGCGAGTACAAGACCGTCCCGGCCGACAAGGTTCCCGCGTCCTGGAACATCGTCGACGTCGGCAAGAACAGCCTGGACGCCATGCGCAAGGCCCTCGAGCCGGTCAGGACCGTCTTCTGGAACGGGCCGCTCGGCGTCTTCGAGATCCCGACCTTCTCGGTCGGCACCAAGGAAATCGCCCGCTTCCTGGCCGGGCGCGCCCAGGCCGGCGCGACCGTGGTCGTCGGCGGGGGCGACTCCGTCGCCGCCGTCGAGCAGCAGGGCCTCGCCGGCAAGATGACCCACATCTCAACGGGCGGCGGCGCGTCGCTCGAATTCATGGAAGGCAAGGAGCTGCCCGGCGTTGCCGCGCTGCTCGATCGCCCTGCGGCTGGGAGCAAGTGATGACAACGATCGATCTAATCGAAGCCCGCCAGATCCTCGACTCGCGCGGCAATCCGACCATCGAGGTCGACGTCGTCCTGGTCGACGGCTCGGTCGGCCGCGCCGCGGTTCCGTCGGGCGCCTCAACCGGCGCCAACGAGGCCGTGGAGCTGCGCGATGGCGACAAGACGAAGTTCGGCGGCAAGGGCGTTCTCAAGGCCGTTGCCAACGTCCGCGAGATCATCGCCCCCGAGCTGCTCGGCACGGACGCGGCCGATCAGGCTGGCCTGGACGCCGCTCTGATCGCCCTGGACGGCACGCCGAACAAGGCCAAGCTCGGTGCCAACGCGATCCTCGGCGTCTCCCTCGCGGCGGCGCACGCGGTCGCGGCGAGCTACGAGATGCCGCTCTACCGCTACCTCGGCGGCGTCGGGGCGCGCATCGTTCCCGTTCCGTTCTTCAACATCCTCAACGGCGGCAAGCACGCCGTGAACTCGACCGACTTCCAGGAGTTCATGGTCGCCCCGGTCGGCGTCGCGACATTCGCCGACGCGCTCCGGGCCGGGGCCGAGGTCTTCCATGCCCTGAAGTCGATCCTGAGCGCCGACGGTTTCTCCGTCGGCCAGGGCGACGAGGGCGGCTTCGCGCCGTCGCTGCCGTCGAACGAGGCCGCGGTCGAAGTCATCCTTCGTGCCATCGAGAAGGCCGGCTACAAGCCGGGCGACGAGGTTGCCATCGCCCTGGATCCGGCCACGAGCTCGATCCTCGTCGAGGGCACCGGAACCGGCAACGTGACCGGGCAGTATCGCCTCGAGCGCGAAGGCCGCACGCTCGACTCCGGCCAGCTCATCGACCTCTGGGAGCGCTGGATCGCCAAGTACCCGATCATCTCCCTCGAGGACGGCCTGGCCGAGGACGACTGGGCCGGTTGGGCCGAGCAGACCAAGCGCCTCGGTTCCAAGGTCCAGCTCGTGGGCGACGACATCTTCGTGACCAACCCCGAGTTCATCGCCCGGGGCATTCGCGAGTCGTCCGCGAACTCCGTCCTGATCAAGCTCAACCAGATCGGCACGATCACCGAGACGATCGACGCGATCGCGATGGCGCGCCGCGCCGGCTGGACGGCCATGGTCAGCCACCGCTCCGGCGAGACGGAGGACACCACGATCGCCGATTTCGTCGTGGCCATGGGCACGGCCCAGATCAAGACGGGCGCACCGTCGCGCTCCGAGCGGGTCGCCAAGTACAACCGGCTCCTCCGCATCGAGGAGGAGCTCGGCAGCGGCTCGCTCTACCTCGGCCGAAAGGCGCTGGCCGGCGCCAGGCCGTAGCTCGACCTTCGTCAGTTCCGCGGGCCGGCCTTCGGGCCGGCTCGCTGATTCCGGGCGGTCCACGCGCCTCTGGCGCTGGGGGAGTGGCTTGGGGCGGCTCGGACGGGCGAGAGGATGAACTCGACGCAGTGCGGCTCGATGGTGCGCGCCTGGGTCAGATGATTTCTTCCGGTGCGCGCGAGCGGAGCACGATGCGTGTTAGCGGTATGCGGATCTCGCTGAAGACCTCGATCGAGACGAGGAAACCGGCGAAGAGGAATACGACCCCGAGCAGCTCGCCGACGAAGAAGCCGCTGGTGTTGCCGAACCTGTTCAGGCCGCTGGTGATGGACGGGATCAGGCCGCCGATAGCTATCAGCAGCGTGGCCGGGACGCGGCTGTTGAGGCGTCCGGTCAGCAGCGCCGCCACGGCGCCTGGCACGGAGACGGCGAGGTTCAGGACGATCGCGAACGGTGCCACTACCAGGTTGCCGATGTAGTGCGTCGGCGATTGGTTACGGACCAATGAGTAACGGATGAGCCTGCGTTTGGGCATGAAGATGTAGGTGCTGTAGATGCCGCCGAGGATCAGGGCGAAGGCACCAGTGATGTTGAAGAAGGGCGTCAGCAGTCGCAGGTAGCCCGGGAACAGGTCGCCCGTCGGGATGTGGCTGACGGGGTCGACGACCCAGCCGGGGGATGGGAGCGACACCAGGGCCATCATTACCGCCGAAACGAGGGTGCCCGCGACCATCGCTGCCGCAGCCAGGAGCGGCCACTTCGAGCCGCGGCGATACGTGTCGATGCAGATCGCCGCCGCCAGCACCGCCGCAATCGCGAAGTAAAGGATCGGGGCTGGGCCACTGTCGGCGTATTGGTACTTCGCCTGGGTCAGCGCGGTGAACAGCCCGGCGAGGAAGAGCGAGCCGGCAAAGGCGTAGCCGAAGCGCGTCTTGCCGAGCAGCAGCACGGTACCGAGCCCGAGCCAACCAGCCACCCAGATGGCACCTATCAGGTACCACGCTCGATACAGCGGCTCGGACCAGCCGAAGGCTCCCCCGAGGAACTCCGTGCCGGCGGAGAGCCCGTACCAGAGCATGCCGATGGCCCAGACGGCCTGGTACGAGCGCCGCCGTTCGCGCCACTGGCCGAACAGGAGCGCGCAGAAGACGAGGCTGAGCAGCGACGAGCAGAACGGCAGCACCACGTTGAAGTCCACGAACGCTCCTCCCCGATTGACGCACCCCCCTTTGGCCCTCCAAGGGTACACGTCCTGGTTTCGTTGGCGGCCGAGGCCCGGGGCAGTCGCCGGTCATCGTTGGCGTCTCGCCTTCGATCTGGCCGCTCGCACTCTCCAAACAGGCGCGTAGAGGCGAGACCATGACCGGCGCCCAGTGGGGTATTGCCAACAGCCTTGGCCAGCAGCGCTTGGGACGCCACGCTCGCCCACCACGCCGTGCCGCTACCTGGGCATCCGCTGCCAGCTTCTAGCCGGATGCGATAGCCGATCTACAATCGCGGCGTGCGAGTGGGAGGGACGCAGGTGGCGATTGGCAGTCGTTCTTCCCGTGCTGATCTTCCTTGGAACTGCCGGGGTTGATTTCACAGCCGTGGCTTGCGTGCTGGCGTCCGTGCTGGCGGCTCGATGTCGCCCTCGCGGGCGTCCAATAGACCGAGCGCGACTCGGAGGGCTGTGGTCTTGCCAGAGCCGTTGGGGCCGATCAGCCCCACAACCTCGCCAGAGTGGACCTCGAAACTGAGGTCGGTCAGGCCGAATGATCCCCGTCCATAGTCGAAGTCGACGTGGCTAAGCGACAACAGTGGTGGGTCCGCCCCTCCTGCTGGCGCCGCCGACCCGGGGCGAGCCGCAACGCGCGTGGTTGACAAATCGACCTCCTCTCGACGTTCGCACGAGAAACCCTCCTACGCTCGTGTCAGCCGGGACAGTCCCCGCGGCGTCCGCTAGTGATCAAGTTCCGACGGCTCCAGTCCCGCTCGGGTGCCGTCCACCGGAGCCATCATGGGGACTGTATCGGCGCGGTCTTCTCCCGCTCACTTGCTCTTCCCATGATCGGCAAACGAGTCAGCTGTACGAATTGCGGGTCCCATCCTGAATAGGCATCCCCCGTTCCCTCTCGGCGTCGCCCCTCTGTCGGCGACCGGATTGGACCGTCCAGCCCTCGGGAGCGGTCAACTGACAATTGGTGGGGCAGTGCATCCTGCCGTCAATGGGCAACGTCGTGTAGCCGATGACTAATCTGCGGGTCACTCGGTCGGAGCGACGGGCACACGACCGACCCGATCACCGGCGAGGCGACCCTCTCGTCCTTGGTTCGGGCAGCGTCAGCCTCTCCTTCGACGCTCGTGGCCCGATCGGCCCTCGAAGAGGTCGCGGCAGCCGCCACATGGACTGGGTCTCGCTCCAGACTCCGACGTGCTGCCGCCACCTGGGTGCCGACAAGCCGATCACCTCGTCGCTCGAGGAATCCGTCGCCTGGTTGTCCGACGACCCGAACGCCGCCTTCGACAGCTCGTGAGGCCATGACCCTCTGATCCACCTGCCGGCCGGCGACTGGACGATCACCGCCGTCACCGAAGTCGGCTTCGGGTCCGACTCCGGGATGGACCGCAACCTGGAGGTAACCGTCGATGTGCACGTGGCGGCCTGAGCCCCGGATCGGATCTCCGCAGCTGGGTTCAAGCGCTGGGCATGTTGGCGTGTCCTGGTCCGAGCTGGCGCTGTCGCATCCGGTCCGTTGAGAGGATTCGAGGCCGCAACGGCTGACGACCCGTAGAATCCGAGCGTCGTCCCGGCGGCATAAGGTTTGAAGGCAGCCGGCGACCGCCGCAGGTTGGGCATATGGCCAGACGGCTCGAGGGCGTGCGGACCCTGTTCGCGTCGATCGTGGTTTCGGTTGTCGTGGCGGCTTGCGGCTTCGTCCCCGGCAGTGGCGCCGGGCCCGTCGCCACCCCGACGCCGGTAGCGGTCGTGCCGAGCATGTCGGTCATCATGGGCTCGGAGAACCTCCCTGCTCAGGTCGACGGTGAGCGCGTCTATCGCGTCACCGAACAAGCCGAGTGGGAGCAACTGAGCGGCAGCTTCCTGCTGGCCGCTACGCCCGCCTTTCCGACTGCGCCCTGCGCCGGCGGGCTCATCGCCAGCGGCAACTCCGCAGCCTACGATCTCATCGGGACCTATTGCAGTTCGCCGGCTCTGACCAGCCTGGTATACGCCGCGCCCAAGAGCCCGGCGCTCGGGTCGGTGTGGGACTGGCTCAACCACGCCGCCGTATTCCAGGTCCACACCCACGACAGCGAGGCCGCCGAGTGCGGCGCCCTCCTGGACGAGTGCGAAGCCGCAGTCGTCGTCGACGCACTCGTCTGGCCGATCGTGCCGACTGAGATCGACGGCGAGCACGTCTATGGCGGGAGCGACTACTTCAGCTTGAACAGCGCCGGTAGTCAGTCCGGCAGCTTCCTGCTCGGTGGCGTCGTCTCGGTCGAGTCAGCCGAATCAACTGGCGTGACGACCGCCTGCTCCAGCGCTCCCGCCGAGAGGAGACTGGTCGCGAGTTGCGGCGGCTCGACCTGGTTCGCAATCGCGGGCGAGGGCGTCGCGCCAAAGAGCGACTTCCATGCCGTCGACGGCCAGGTCGTCGTCGTCCGCGCTCACCTCGACGATGCCGAGGCAGTCGACTGCTCGGAGGACATGATGGCTTCGTGCGAGTATGCGATGGTGGTCGAAGCGGTGGTCTGGACGTCGAACCCGTACGCGCCGGCCACGCCGGCTCCGCCCGTACAAACCACGACCCCGAGCGCAACTTAGGCGTCGAGCCCGAATCGAATGGCGGGTGGCCATGGAGCGCCAGGACAAGGGCGCAGGCTCACCGACGCCCAGGGCGACGTTCGCGCCCGCAGGTATTCAGAAGGCTTGTCTCTGACTCTTCTCAGCAGGAGGAAACGATGTCAGACATCCTGGCCCTCATCCGGGAGAGGCGATCCGTCCGAGGTCCCTTCGATCCCGAGCGCCCCGTGTCGATGCCGGACCTGGAGCAGATCCTGGAAGCGGCCCGTTGGTCGCCCACCGCTCACAACATGCAGAACTTCGAGATCCTGGTCGTCGATGCCAGGGAGGTGCTGGCCGGACTGGGGGACATCAGCTCGCCGGTCTCGGAGATCTTCATCCGGGAGAACTACGCTCAGCTTGCCTTCTCGGAGGAAGAGCTGCGGCGGAGGAAGGTCGGCATCCTTGGCGCGATGTTCCCCGCAGCCTGGAGGACTCCCGGGGCCGATTTCGAACAGGTTGCCCGTGAGAGTGCGCCCTCGTTCCTGAGAGACACGATCAAGGACAGCCCCACAGTCCTGATCGTGACCTACGATCCCCGAAAACGAGCCCCTGCCTCGGAAGGCGACGTCCTCGGGTTCATCAGCCTGGGCTGCGTCATGGAGAACATGTGGCTCGTGGCCCAGTCTCTGGGCATAGGCTGTCAGATCATGAGCGTCTTCAGCGGAGACGCCGTCGAGGAGCAGGTCAAGCAGATCCTCGCCATCCCCGAGTACATGAAGATCGCCTTCGCGGCCCGCCTGGGCTACCCTGCGGCTCGGCTTTCAAGAATGTGACGGTGCGTCGCGACGTGAAGGACTTCGCGCACCGAAATCGGTTCGGTATCAAGCTAACCGACTGATACGCGCCGTGGCGCGGACCGCGGGCGCCGCACGCCGCGGGGAACCGCCCTCCGCGGGAACCGCCCCGCAGCCTCAATCCACGTCCACGCCCGTCTCGTCCGCCCTACCGGCGAGCTCGCGCAGAGCGGCCGCCGTTATCTGAGTTCGGTTCACCAGCACGAGTCCGAAGTGGCTGATCACCCGCCGATCGGCCAGCGAGCGCGCCGTCGCCGCCGTCATGGCCACGAAGCGCGGATCGGGTGAATCCACAAACGTGGCGATGTCCGTCTCCGAGAACAGGTAGATCGTCCCCGTCAGCGTGTGACCCTCGGTGAAGATGACCAGCTCCCTCGGCGCGCGCACCATGGTCGGCCGGTCCATGCCGCCGACGAGTCCCGTTTCGGCCGTGGACACGTCCTCTTTCTTCTGGCCGATGAAGGTGATCTCGTCCTGGTTGACCATCAGCTCCTCGATCACCATGCCGGTCGGTTCGCCGTTACGTCGCAGGAGCTGGGCGCCCGTCAGCCGGACGAAGCCGCGGCTGTGGTTGACCAGATCCGACAGGCGAGAGAAACGAAGAAGCGAGATGTCCCCGGAAACCCGCAGATGAGGACCCACGAGCTCGATCGTCTCGGACCGGTCCTGGCCGACCGGGCCGGGAGGTCCGAGCGGATCGACCGGTCGAGAGTTACCCCAGCCCATCATCGCTGCACCCTCCGACTGTTTGATACCCGTTGGGCTGACTCGATTGTATTGGGTGCGCAAAGCGCCCCGCGTCGGCGTCCCAAGTATCGCCACATGTCAGCCCGGCCGTCGCGCCGGCGGTGGAGTGGCGGGATCGGGATCAGGCGGGTCCCGCGCCGCCTGTCGCGCCTGAAGCGGCCGAATTGCCCGTTTCTCCCGAGGCGCCGGATGCGGCCGAGGCGCCGGATGCGGCCGAGGCGCCGGATGCGGCCGAAGCGGCCGGAAGCTCGAACCAGAGTCGCGCACCGCCGGTCGGCCAATTCTCGGCGCCGGCTCCACCGCCCTGAGCCTGCGCCAGGGCCTTCACGATCGACAGGTCCAGCCCGCTCGTGCCGGCGGCCCGACTGTGGGACGGGACGGCCTGGAAGAACCGCTCGAAGATGCGGCGCAGGGCCTCCGGCGGGATGCCCGGCCCGGTGTCCTCGACGGAGATGCGGACTCCGTGCCGGACCGCGCCGCGCCCGGTCGCCACGTCCCCGGGCGTCGCCGCGAGCCGAACCGTGCCCCCGGCGGGAGTGTGGTGCAGCGTTGTCTACAAGCGCCGTCACGATCTGGCGGGTTCTGTCGGGATCTGCGTCAACGACGAGACCACCGGGCGCGTCGACGGCCAGCGCCACGCCCAGCGTCGCCGCCCGCGCCTCGAACCCCGCGGCCACGGACGCGAGAGTGGCCCCAACGTCAACCGCGCTCCGTTCCAGCGGCAGATGGCCGCCTTCGGCCAGGCTGATCGTGCGCAGGTCGTCCACGACTCGGGCGAGTACGCGTGACTGATCGCGGATCGTCTCGATGTGGCGCCCCTCCGGCGGGTACACGCCGTCGAGAATCGCGCTCGACGTGGCGTCGATCACCGCCAGCGGCGTCTTGAGCCGATGCGCGGCGTCCTGCAGGAAGTCGCGCCTCGACTCGTCGGCGCGCTCCAGCTCGCCGGCCATCGAATCGAACGTCCGGCCCAGCTGACCGAACTCGTCGTTCCCGCGTTGAAGCGACCATGGAGTGCCGATGGAGGGTGAGTGGAGGTTGGGTGGAGTGTTCACCAGGCCGGACACATCATGAAGATTGGGCTCAGTTACGCTTGCGGCATGGAAGTCCTGATCCGCGATGCGGTCGAATCGGACGCCGAGGCGATCTCGCCGCTGCTTGTCCAGCTGATGCACGAACCGTCCACGGCCGAACAGGTCAGGGCGCGCCTGCGACGTCTGGGCGAAACGGGCTTTGACCGCGTGCTCGTCGCCGTCGCGGAGGGGCGGGTGGTCGGCCTAGCCGGGCTGCACGTCGCCTGGATGGTCCACCTGGACCGGCCCACCGCGCGGCTGATGAGCCTTGTCGTGGACGAGAGCTGCCGGGGAGGCGGGATCGGGCGGCGACTCGTCGAGGCGAGCTGCGAGCAGGCCCGGGAATGGGGCTGCGACCGCCTGGAGCTGACCAGCCGGCTGACGCGAACCGGCGCGCACTCCTTCTACGAGAGCGTCGGCTTCGAGCACACGTCGAAACGCTTCTCGATGCCGCTCCGGTGAACCAGTCGCCCGATCGTCGGCGGCCCGGCTTCGCGTAGCCGCTCGCGGGCCGCCCGGTCGGGTATCGAGTCCCCGCCGGAGGCGGCCCGAACCCCGTTTCTTGCAGCTACGCCTGCCAGGCGTGTTGTCCGCGAACGGACGCGGTTCGGAGGCGCCGGACGGCGTGTGGAGGGCACGATCCACGCTCAGCCAGGGGCGTCAAGGCTACCCGATCCGCCGGCGCCCGGCGTCCGGAAGGCGGCGTCCGCATCCAACCCGCCCACCAGGCGTGGATGACGGAAACGACGGCGTCTTCGGCGGCCGTCGGGCATCCGCGCCGCCCCGGCCGCCCCAGGGCGGAAGATGAGGCCCCGATGATCGAGATGGGTTGCCTGCCTCTCGGGGGCTGGTCCCGCCAGAGCTAGGCGCGCCTGGCGAACTCGGCCACGAAGCGTGGAACCGGCGGATCTCCGGGCTCGAGGATCTCGTCCAGGCGGGCCAGCTCCAGGCCGGGCCCAACGAAGTAGTCCAACTCGTCGCGGGTGAGCGGCCATGGCATCAGGCCCTCCGGGTCCTGCGGCCGGCGGCTCCGGGCCACGACGAGCAGGGTTCCGCCGGGGGCGACCGAACCGCCGATCGAGTGGGCGCAGGCCGCCCGAGCCTCGCCGTGCAGAACCTGGATCGTGTAGGCCTCGAACACGAAGTCGAAGGCGCGCGACCAGCCGGGCGGCGGGGAGAGCACGTCGGCCACTTCGTAGCGCACGCTCGAATCGGGGAAGCGGGCGCGGCAGCGGGCGATCGCGGTTGGCGCGACGTCGAAGGCGGTCACTTCCAGGCCGGTGGTGGCCAGCAGCTCGGCGTCGTCACCGTAGCCGCAGCCGACCACGAGAGCCCTGCCGCTCGGCGGAGCCGGCCGGCGCTGGAGCCATTCCACCAGGTAAGGGTTCGGTTCGAGATCGACCCAGGAGATGCGAAAGCCATCTCGTTCCGACTCTGCGTACAGCGTCTCGAACCAGCCGATCACGTCCCCACGAGCGATCGCATCGCGGGCGAGTTCTCGGGCGTGGGCTCGCGGGTCGGACACTTGCGCCTCCGAATCAGAAGCGCCAGGTCAGGCGACCTGGCGCTTGCGGACTTCGAATGTGGGACCGAGCCTAGGGCTTCTTGGCTGCCGGCTTGACCGGAGCCTTCTCCTTGGCCGCCGGTTTCTCGGGCTTGGCTGCCGGCTTGGCCGGAGCCTTCTCCTTGGTCGCCGCTTTCTCGGGCTTGGCGGCGGGCTTGGCCGGCTTGGCGGCGGGCTTGGCCGCCGGTTTCTCGGGCTTGGCGGCGGGCTTGGCCGCCGGCTTGGCGGCGGGCTTTGCCGCCGGCTTGGTCGCCGCTTTCTCGGGCTTGGCCGCCGCTTTCTCGGGCTTGGCCGCCGGCTTGGCTGCCTTCGGGGCGGCTGCCTTCGGGGCGGCTGCCTTCGGGGCGGCTGCCTTCGGGGCGGCTGCCTTCGGGGCAGCTTTCGCCTTGACCGGCGTCTCGAGCTGCGCCGCTGCCGCCGCGCTGGCGGCCTCGGCTCGAGCGGTCTTGGACAACGCAGCGCGGGCCTTGCCGGCGGCTGTCTGCGGTCCCTTGGCCTTGGTGGCCTTGCCGGAGGCGATGCGAGTTCGAGCGGCCTTGACCGAGGCGGCCGTGCCGGTTGTCTTGGCGACACGTCCGGTCGTCTGGACGGACTCGCCGGCCTCGAGGGCATTGAGCCTCAGAGCCAGGCGCGACTTGCGGCGCGCGGCATTGTTGGGGTGGATCGCCCCGACCTTGGCGGCCTTGTCGAGAGCGCTCATCGCCTGCGCCAACGCTTCGGCGGTATCGCCTTCGGCAGCGCCGGTCGCGACCTTGACGGCATGGGTCGCATATGTCTTCGCCGCGCTGCGGCGCGGCTGATTGATGGCCCGCCGGCGCTCTGCCTGGCGAACCCGCTTGATCGCTGACGGCGTGCGGGCGCCGGTCCAGCCTCGGGGCGTCTTGGCCAAAGTTCGAAGACCTCTATGCTGCAACGGAAACGGCAGGCGCGCAGAGTGGGCGCCAGCCGGCGCGACGCTTGATGGTACCAGAGTCCGCGCGACACGCGTGCGAGCAGATACGCGCGCGAGCTTTTACTCATGCGCACCGCGGTCGATGCTGCCTGGCACTCGTTCCGTTGACGAGGAGCGCCAGGCCTTCGAGCAGCAAGAGCACGCCGAGGAGGCCGGCGAGCACCGCCAGGATCGCCACGCCGGTGGGACGGTCCATCCCGTTCTCCATCTGTATGCCCTCCGCTACCCAATGGTGAACGCGGATACGATAGTCGCCCGAAGCCCTCTGCGGCGCTTCTCGGCGTGGCCCTTTGCGCGCACCGCCCCGCTACACTCCCACCCGTGACCATACCTCAATCTCGCCTGCGCAACTTCAGCATCATCGCCCACATCGACCACGGCAAGACGACGCTCTCGGACCGGCTGCTGGAGCTGACGCACACCATCGAACCGCGCCAGATGACGAGCCAGATGCTCGACTCCATGGACCTGGAGAAAGAGCACGGGATCACGATCAAGGCCCGGGCGGTCCGCCTCGAGTACACGGCCTCCGACGGCCTGGTCTACGGCCTCAACCTCATCGACACACCCGGCCATGTCGACTTCAGCTACGAGGTCAGCCGCAGCCTCCAAGCGTGCGAAGGCGCCATCCTGGTCATCGACGCGACGCAGGGGATCGAGGCTCAGACGCTGGCCAACGTCCATCTCGCCCTCAAGCAGAACCTGACGATCATCCCCGTTCTGAACAAGATCGACCTGCCGTCCGCCCAGATCGACGTCGTCATCGATGAGCTCGAGAACGTCCTGGCCATGCCGCGGGAAGAGGTGCTGCTCGCCTCGGCCAAGGACGGGACCGGCGTGCCGGAGATCCTCGAGGCGATCGTGCAGCGCGTGCCGCCGCCGAAGGGCGACCCGGATGCGCCGCTCCAGGGCCTCATCTTCGACTCGCACTACGACCCCTACAAGGGTGTCGTCGTCTACATCCGTCTCGCCCAGGGAACGCTCCACCAGCACGACATCATTCGGCTCATGGGCTCGGGCGCGGAGGCCGAGCTCGTCGAGCTCGGCTTCTTCCGGCCGCAGCTCGTGCCCGTGCTCGAGCTGCACGCGGGCGACGTCGGCTACGTGGCGACCGGCCTCAAGAGCGTCCGCGACGCGCAGGTCGGCGATACGATCACGACCGTGGGCCATCCGGCCGAGCATCCGTTGCCGGGTTATCAGCCAGCCAAGAGCCTGGTTTTCGCCGGCATCTACCCCATCGTCGGGTCCGACTACCCGCTGTTGCGCGATGCCATGGAGAAGCTCCACCTCAACGACGCCAGCTTCAGCTTCGAGCCCGAGAGCTCGGTCGCCCTGGGGTTCGGATTCCGATGCGGCTTCCTCGGCCTGCTTCACATGGAGATCGTCGAGGAGCGCCTGGAGCGCGAGTTCGGCCAGGAGCTGATCGCCTCGGCGCCTTCGGTCCAGTACAAGGTCGTGCTCATGCACGGCCAGGGAACGGTCGACGTGGACAATCCGTCCAAGATGCCGGATGCCGGCGTGATCGAGGAGATCCAGGAACCCTGGGTCAAGCTCGGCATCGTCACTCCGTCCAGCTACATAGGGACTCTGATGGAGCTGGCCAAGAACCGGCGCGGCACCTTCCTCGAGATGGAGTATCTGGACCCCAAGCGCGTCCTGCTCAACTTCGAGCTGCCGCTGGCCGAGGTGATCGTCGACTTCTACGATCAGCTCAAGACACGCACGCAGGGCTACGCGTCTATGGACTTCGAGGAGATTGGCTACCGGGCGGCCAACCTGGTCAAGGTCGACGTCCTTGTCGCCGGCGATCCGGTCGATGCGTTGTCGGTGATCGTGCATCGCGACCGGGCTCAGGCGATCGGGCGCGAGCTGGTCCACCGGCTGCGCGGCCTGATCCCGCGCCAGATGTTCGATGTCGCCGTCCAGGCCGCGATCGGCTCCAACGTCATCGCCCGCGAAACCGTCGTCGCCATGCGCAAGAACGTCCTCGCGAAATGCTATGGCGGTGACATCACTCGCAAGCGTAAGCTGCTGGAGAAGCAGAAAGAGGGGAAGCAGCGGATGAAGCGGGTGGGATCCGTGGAGATACCCCAGGAGGCCTTCCTGGCGGTTCTCCGAATGGACGAGGTATGACGTCCGACCAGTTCCGGATCCTCGTCGCCGTCGTCCTGTTGCTGACGCTGATCCTGCTCCGGCTCCAGGCCGAATCGTTCGGCGCGGCCGAGTACGACGAGCCGAACAACCGCTATCACCGCGGGTTCTGGACGCGCCTCGCCTGGTACGCGCTTGGGCTGGCGCTTCTGGCGGCGATCTACTCCGTCCACCCCGAGCCGCACGACGTTCTCTATCTGGTCCTCGGGAAGAAGGTCGATGTCCTGACCTTCGGGCTGTCCTTGGCCGCGATCGGCGCAGCCCAGGCGGCGGTATTCGCGTGGCTCCGATACGGCCGTTTGCGGTTGCCGGCGCCGTCGGCCTACCCGGGGGCGGCGATCAACTCGATCGTCACAGCGGTCATCGACGAGGCCGCCTTCCGGGGCGCTGTTCAGGGCATGCTTCTCGCCGCGGGCATGCCGGATGGCAGCTCGATCCTCGTCCAGGCGATCATCTACACGCTGGCCACGCGCATGGGTGCGCCGGGCCGGCATCGCTACATGCTCCTGCTCACGTTCGGGATCGGTGTGGCCTGCGGTTGGGCCACGCTCCGCACGGGCGGCATCGGGGCGGCGATCCTGGCTCACTCGCTGACTTCGTTCGCCCTGTTCGTTTGCACAGGTCACGCTGGTCAGGTGCGCCGCGGCGCAGAGCCGGACGAGATGGACGCTCTCCGCAGGCCTGAGGGCTGGCTCGACGCGCGACGACCCGACGAGGCTTCCGGCCGTACCGACGCCGGCTCGTAGCGGTCCACCGCCGGTCGGCGCCGCCGCATCGAACTGCCGCCGCCGGTCCGAGCCCGCTCGTGCCGGGCCGGCGCGAGCGGGCTACGCTCTGCGGGTGAGCACGCCACAACCGCCCGTCGCGCTGTACGTCCATCTGCCCTTCTGCGTGGCCCGTTGCCCCTACTGCGACTTCGTCGTTTATGCCGGCGGCGAGGCGCGAGGACCTCGAGCGAGGACAGAGCGACTGTACGAAGCAGTCGGCCGCGAGCTGGAGCTACGCGCCGACGCTCTCGACGACCGGTTCGGGTCCGTGAGGCCGCCGCTGCAGACGCTCTACTTCGGCGGCGGCACACCGTCCCTCGTCCCGGGGGAGTGGCTGGCGCGCCTGATGGCGATCGTGCGGCGTCGCTACGGGCTCGCGCCCGGGGCCGAGGTCACGCTCGAAGCCAACCCGGGCCCCGACGAGCGGGGCGATCTCGCAGGCTTCGCCGCGATGGGAGTGAACCGCGTCTCGTTCGGTGCGCAGAGTATGAACGGCGGGGACTTGCGGCGCCTCGGCCGGCGCCACTCCCCGGCGGACGTGGCGACGGCGGTGGCGCAGGCTCGCGCAGGCGGCCTCGGCTCGGTCAGCCTGGACCTCCTGTACGACGTCCCGGGGCAGTCGGTCGCGAGCTGGGAGTCGACTTTGCGGGCGGCGCTCGCGCTCCGTCCGGACCACCTCTCGCTCTACGCCCTCACGCTCGACGACCCCGATGCCGAGGGCCTCACCGGCGAAACGGGCGACCACCTCCCAACCTCGGCGGGCGCAAGGCGCTGGCGCGAGGCGGCCCGCCGTGAGCAGGACGACGATCGAGCCGCCGAGCAGTACGGTGTCGCCTCGAACCTGCTGGCAGCGGCCGGGTGGCGAGGCTACGAAATCTCCAACTGGGCGCGGCCGGGCCACGAGAGCCGCCACAACCTGACCTACTGGGAGCGCCGCCCATATGAGGCGGTGGGCCCCGGGGCTCACGCCTTCGACGGCGCGGTCCGGTGCTGGAACGGGGCCGCTCTGGAGGGGTACATCGCCGCGCTCCTCCCTGCGGCGGGGAACGGGGCTGTGCCACCGGGCGATTGCGAGATCATCTCGCCCGAGACGGCCGCAGCGGAACGTTCGATCCTGGCGTTGCGGCTGGATCGAGGAGTGCCTGCATCGTGGGCCGACGAGCCGTCAGCGGCGGACGCCTTCGAGTGGGGGCGATCCTCCGGGCTGCTGGAGGCCGTCGAATTCGACGGCGAAGCCCGTCTGCGCCTCACCCTTCGCGGTCGTCTCCTGAGCAACGAGTTGTTCGCACGACTTCTGTGAAATGCGCCTTTGGAGCCGGCGCCCGCCAGGGCTGACGAGATGGCGCTATGGGCCGACCACGGCGCCTGTACCGCCCTGCGCAACCGTGTCGTTGTGGTTTGTTGTTTAACACGCTATTCTTTGGTCATTCATTCCTCGGGCCCAACGAGGAAACTTCGAAGCCATGATCAAGAGTCGCGCAGGCGAGATCGCGCAGTCGGAGATCAGGCGCAACAACCTCAGCAGGATGCTCGAGGCGCTCCATCTTCAGGGCTCACTCTCTCGTTCCGAGTTGTCTGCCTGTTTGCACCTGAATCGCAGCACTGTGGCATCGCTGATCGCCGAACTGGCGGCACGAGGCCTCGTGTGGGAGCGCTCCCGTGACAAGCCCGCGCCCCAGCCCACGCCCGGGCGTCCCTCTCCCGTCGTCGAGATCTGCCGTGAGGGCCCGGCCGCCCTGGCTCTCGAGCTGTCCACCGACTGGATCCGGGCCGCAGTGATCGGGCTGGGTGCCAACGTCGCCGTCTCGGTCAGCAAGGATCTGTCGCTCGCTTCGTCCACGCCGGAGGAGGCGCTGGACGAGGCTCATAGTCTCGTAGGGCCTATGCTTGCACAGCTCGATCATGGGCCACGCGTGGCCGCGATCGGGGTCTCGGCGCCGGGCGCCGTTCGAGCTGACGACGGTTATGTTTATCACGCGCCCAACCTTGGCTGGAGGGACGTTCCACTGGGTTCCTTGATCCGCAGCAGGTTCTCCGACCTGGGACTACCCGTGTTCGTCGGCAACGACGCCGACCTCGCCGCGTCCGCGGAGCACTTGCGAGGCTCGGGTCGGGGAACGGCGGATTTCATCTGCCTCTGGGGTGAAGGCGGCATCGGAGCCGGGATAGTGGTCGGCGGCCAGTCCCTGGCCGGGGCTGCCGGCTACGCCGGCGAGGTCGGACACATGGCCGTCGACCCTGAAGGCGCCGAATGTCGCTGCGGCTCACACGGCTGCTGGGAAACCGTGGTCGGCGAGGAGGCGCTTCTGCGCCGGTCCGGGCGCGACCCAAAGGGTGGCAGCGCGGCGGTCGCGGATCTGCTCCAGGCCGCGGAAGAGGGCGAAGGTGGGGCGCTCGCGGCCATCGCCGAGTCGGGCCGATGGCTGGGGATCGGGATCGCCGGACTCGTGAACGTTTTCAATCCCTCGCGGGTAGCGCTGGGTGGGCTCTACGCTCGCATCGATCCATATGCCCACGAAGCACTCGTGCATGAGCTCGGCTGCCGAGCGATGCCCGCGCCTCGTGCTATGGTTGAGTTGACGACAGCGTCGCTGGGTGCCGACGCGCTTCTGCTCGGCGCCGCCGAGCTCGCGCTGGCTCCCATTATTCGCGACCCAGCCACCGTCCCGCTGCCAGGCAATGCGGCAGCCATGAGTTCGCGGCGGCGCCCCCGTCCAGCCTCGTATACGTGGACGTTGACGCCGGCCGAGGCAAGGAGGTGATAGCCAGCGTGACTTCAGGGCGGCTGCCCCTGACCCATCTTTTGGAAGCCCTCCGCCGCCGCGGCCGATAGGGAGCCGCGGGGCGGCGGAGACAATTGCTTCACTAGTGACGGAGGAGTCCCAATTTGGACACCAGGAAGCTCGCAGTATCAATGATCGCAGTGGCCGCCATCGTGACGGGCTGCTCATCCTCGGCGACGCCGTCCCCGACGGCGCCCCCGACCGCTGCACCGACCCCCGTGCAGCTCACCATCGGTTCATTCGACAGCACCTTCGCCGCGATGTCTCAGCTGACCAACCTGACCGGACAAGGTTCGGGCTCCGTCGGCGTGATCCTCCCCGACGTCACCACGTCGGCGCGGTACACCAGCTATGACCTCCCGTATCTGACCACGGCATTCCAGGATGCCGGCTACTCGTCCTCCCAGTTCAACATCCAGAACGCCTCTGGAACCACCACCACCGAGGTGGCGATCGCCCAGGCCGACATCGCCGCCGGTGCCAAGGTCCTTCTCGTGGACCCGCTTGACGGCCCGACCGGCACGCAGATCCAGTCTCTGGCCCAGAACGCCGGCATCCCGTACATCAGCTACGACCGCGCTACGTTCCAGGGCACGAACACCTACTACGTCAGCTTCGACAACGTCCAGGTGGGCAAGCTCATCGGCCAGGGCTTCATGGACTGCGTCAAGGCGTGGAACGTCGCCAACCCGCAGGTCTACGAGCTGGATGGCGGCGAGGACACTGATCCGAACGCCATCTCGTTCGCCGCTGGTTACAACAACGTCGTCTGGGGCACGGCCCTGACGAACACGACCGTCCTCACCCCCGGCGGGACCAACAGCGCCGGCATGACGCTCGTCGGCGATGCGATTGCCCCCGGCTGGGACAACACCAAGGGCGGGTCCATCTTCCAGCAGGCCTACACCGCCAACCCCAAGATCAACGCCACGATTGAGGCCAACGACGGCCTTGCCGGCGCCGTGATCACCGTCCTCAAGGGCGCGGGCGTCGCCGCCAAGACGATCCCGACGACCGGACAGGACGCCACCCTCGCGGGCATGGAAGCCATTCTCCAGGGCTATCAGTGCGGTTCGGTCTACAAGCCGATCTACCTCGAAGCCCAGGCAGCGGTCGCGCTGGCCACCTATCTTCGCGCCAACGTGACGCCGCCCGCCGCCCTCGTCAACAGCACCACCACCGATCCGGCGGACACCTCCATCACTGAGCCGGCGGCTCTCCTGACCCCGGAGTGGGTCACCGCCACCAATATGGAGACGACCGTCATCAAGGACAAGTTCGTCAGCGTGACGGACCTGTGCAACGCTGTCGGCGCATCCGTCTGCACGGCCGCCGGCATCTCCTAACCGATAGCAGGTCGCGAGGGCGCATACGCCCAAGCGTATCGAGTCATCGCGACCCAGCCGTGTCGCACCCGCACTTCGCGGGTGCGACACGGCGTATTCAGGACCTGCGTGCGTGCGCACGTACGGCGGATAGACTGATATCGCACCCGGCGGAGCCACAGGCGCGCGAACCACGGATCGCAAACCGCCAGGAATTGCCAGGGACGCTTCGCGAGCGCAGATGGGAGTCCAAGCGATGTCATTGACTCATATGGAGGAGCCCGCCGGAGGTGCTCCGGCCCCGGGGGGTCAGGCACTCGCCAATGGACCGGGGACCGCGGGGCCTCTGCTCATGCTGCGCGGCATCAGCAAGCACTTCGGTGCGGTGCAGGCGCTATTCGGAGTCGACCTGGATCTCCCTGCCGGCCAGGTGACCGCTCTCTGCGGAGACAACGGCGCCGGCAAGTCGGTGCTGACCAAGACCATCGCCGGCATTCACCAGCCCGATCGTGGGGAGCTGTACTGGGAGGGTCGCCAGGTCCACATCCGCAGCCCTAAAGACGCTGCCTCCCTGGGGATCGAGACCGTCTACCAGGATCTCGCGCTCGCCGACAACCTGGACATCGTCCAGAACATGTTCCTCGGCCGCGAGAGGCTGAACCGCTTCACGCTCGACGAGGACAACATGGAGCGGGCCGCGGGGGAAACCCTGGCCAGCCTGCACGTCACCACAGTGCGCTCCATTCGCCAGCCAGTGGCTACGCTCTCCGGTGGCCAGCGCCAGGCGGTAGCCGTTGCCAAGGCGGTCATGTGGAATTCCAAACTGGTGATGCTTGACGAGCCCACGGCGGCTCTCGGCGTTGCCCAGACCAGGATGGTGCTCGACCTGGTCAAGCGGCTCAAGGACCACGGCCTCGCCGTCATGGTCATCTCCCACAACCTCAACGACGTCTTCGAGGTCGCCGACCGGATCGCCATTCTCCACCTCGGTCGGATGGTCGCCCAGGACCGGGCCTCGGTCTTCGATCGGCAGAGCGCCGTGGACTTCATGACGACCGGAGGGTCGAGTCGTGAGGTCGCCGCATCCGCACCCAACCAGAGGAGGGACTGAGCCATGGCTGGGGTCGAAGACCAGAACTCAGGCAAGAAGACTTCCGACGATATCGCGACCCAGGCTGAAACGGCGCCGGACCTTACCGCGGCCGCGGTCGAGGTCATCCCGCCGGAGATCGTCGCCCAGTCATTGGGCGAGTACATGAGAGCGTGGTCTACCCGAGTCAGGAGCGGCGACGCGGGCGTGCTGCCCGTGGTGGCAGCCCTGGTCATCGTCACGATCGTCTTCCAGCTCGTGAGCCCCAACCACGTCTATCTCAAGCCGATCAACCTCGTCAACCTGTTCGACCAGAGTGCGGTGTTCATTCTCCTTGGCATTGGCGAGATCTTCGTCCTGTTGCTCGGCGAGATCGACCTTTCCATCGGCTATGTCGCGGCGATCGGCGGAATCGTCGCCGGCCTCCTTGTGCAGAAACCCGGCCCTTCCTTCAGCCTGCCGTCCCACATCGGCCTTCCGTTCGGCATCTCTATCGCCGTTCCATTCGGCAACATGCCGCTGTGGCCGTTCGACGGGCAGATCTGGCCCTGGTGGCTCGCCATCGCCTTCGCGCTGCTCGTCTGCGCCGGGATCGGGGCCCTTCAGGGGCTCATCATTACGCGGTTGAGGCTGCCATCGTTCGTGGTCACGCTGGCCGGACAGATGTTGTTGTTCGGGCTCATGATCATCATCCTCGGCAATGCCGGGGGCGTGGGCATCACGAGCATAATCTTGCCCGATCAGCGAGCCTTGTACGGCATCGTCTGGGACTACCTGGACGTCTGGCTCAGCTGGCTTGGCCTGGCGGTCATCGTGTTGGTGATTGGCGGGTCGATGTGGCGACGTGACGCCAGCCGGCGCCGCAGCGGCCTCGTGGCCCCGCCGGTGGGTCTGACCGCCGCCAAGATTGTCTTCATCGCGGTCGCGGGCATCGTCGTCGTGGCGATCTGCAACGTCGACCGCAGCCAGGGGAAGCTACCGATCATCGGCGTCCCGTGGGTCATACCGCTGGTCCTCGCCATACTCGGAGGTGCGACGATCCTGCTCGAGCGGACTCAGTTCGGGCGACACGTGTACGCCGTGGGAGGCAACCCCGAGGCGGCCCGGCGGGCCGGCGTCGGCGTGACTTCGATCCGCACCTGGGCTTTCATCATATGCGCGACCGTGTCCGGCATGGGCGGCATCGTCTACGTCTCATCGCTGGGCGGCATCACGACCAACATTGCCGGTGGCCAGTACGTGCTCTTTGCCGTGGCCGCCGCCGTCATCGGTGGCACGAGCCTCATGGGCGGTCGTGGGCGCGCGATCCACGGCCTCCTGGGTGGTCTGACCATCGGAGCCATCTACAACGGCCTGTTCCTGCTCGGTCTCGCGGTCCAGTATCAGTACATCGCTACCGGTCTCGTGCTGCTCGCCGCAGTGTCCGTCGATGCGCTCTCGCGCAGGAGCGCGACGTCCGGCAGCATGGCCCGGGTCTAGCCGGGCCGCGCGCCGGTTCCTCGGGGCACGGCTCGCGCCGGAGGCTCGTTTCCGCCGCCTTCGATTCGGGCGCCCTCGACCGGGGCGCCCGAACCTGGATCGTGCCCGGAGGAACGGGTGTCGGGCCGCGGAGGCCGCGAGGACGGCTGGCGGTCGGCGCCTTCGGCCTGTGGCGAGCCGCCGCTCGCCGGTGACTCCCGGTGACTCCCGGTGACTCGCCGTTGACACTCTCGGGGCGGGACTGCTACCATCGGCGCAGCCAGTTAGCACTCGACTAGTGAGAGTGCTAACCAACCGCCAGGGCCTCGCCGGCCGGGGGATCGGCGGTGCCGCGGTCCCGGGACATCGCCTCGGACTCGACGCACCGACGCCGCTTCCAGGTACGGCTCCGCCCGACGGGAAAGCATCGGAGTGTCACCCATGGCGCGACGGCCACGCCGCACCAACGACACGCTGGACGAGCGATCGGGCGCCGTCCTGCGGGCCGTCATCGACGAATATGTAAGCTCCGCGGTGCCCGTCAGCTCGGGTTCGCTGGTGGCGCACTACCCGCTCGGCGTGAGCAGTGCCACCGTTCGGGGCATCCTGGCGGATCTCGAGACCATAGGCTTGCTGACCCATCCTCACACCAGCGCCGGGCGCGTACCGACGGACGCCGGCTATCGCTACTACGTCCGGGTGCTTGCCGACGAGCAGTCGCTGCCGCCTGTGGAGCAGCGCATGATCCGCCATCAGTTCGGCCAGGTCGAGTTCGCCAGCGAGCAGTGGTTCCGCCTCGCGGCCAGCACCCTCGCGGCCAATACCGGCACCGCCGGCCTGGCGACCACCGCCAAGCCCAAGGCCGCCCGCGTTCGCCGGGTGGAGCTGCTCTCGGTCCAGGACCGCATGGCTTTGATGATCGTGGTCTTCCGCGAGGGGACGACCAGGCAGGTTCTTCACAACCTCGCCATGGCGGCCGAGCAGGACGAGTTGACCCGGGTCGCCGGGCTGCTGAACGTGCTTGCGGTGGACCGGACCGCCGACGAGATCGAGGCGGCGCTGGCCGACCTGCCGCTCGCCGAAGAGGCCGGCGGCGGCTCGGACCTCCTGCATCGCTTCGGCGAGTTGCTCGTCCGCGCCATGCGCGAGTTCGACGCCGCAGCCATCGACGATCTCTTCAGCGATGGCCTGCTCAACGTCATGGCGGCGCCGGAGTTCGATCGCAGTGAGAAGGTGCGTCAAGTCTTCGCCGCGCTCGAGAACCGCGCCTATCTGGGCTCGCTCGTCGAGGCGGTGGCCCGGGCCGGCAGCATCCAGATCTTCATCGGCCACGAGAACAGGCCGCTCGAGATGCAGGACGTCTCCCTGGTCCTCGCCCCATACGGACGGATCGGGCGAGCGGTCGGCGTCGTCGGCGTTCTCGGGCCGACGCGCATGTCATATCCACAGGCGATCGCGTCGGTCGAATTCGTCTCGGACCTCATGAACGAGCTGGTGGAGCATCTCTATGCCTGATCGACCCCTGACCTCGCGAACCCACCACCGCGGCGCGGCCGGCGACTGGCCCGGGCAGCCTTCCTCCGGGGCACATCCCGCCGAACCCCCGACCGACACCGGCGCCGAGCTGGAGCGGCTTCGGGCCGAGCTGGAGGCGGCCCAGGCAGAGACCTCCGAACACCTGGCCAGCCTGCAGCGGACCGCGGCCGACTTCGCCAACTTCCGGCGCCGTACGGCCGAGGATCGAGAGCGCGAGCTCGGCCTGGCCAGCGAGTCACTGCTTCGCAAGCTGCTGGCCGTGGCCGACGACTTCGATAGGGCGCTGGACACCATGCCGGCCGACCTTCGGGGAATCGGCTGGATCGAGGGCATCGTCCTGCTCGACCGCAAGCTGCGCCAGCTGCTCGAGAGCGAGGGTGTGACTCCGATAGAGGTGATCGGCCGGCCCTTCGACCCGCGCGAGCATGAAGCGATCGCCAGCGTCCCCGCCACGGGGCGGCCCGACGGGGAGATCGTGGCCGAGGTCCAGCGCGGCTATCGAGTGAGAGATCGAATCCTGCGGCCGGCGAAGGTCGCGGTCGCCGACGGCGGCGCGGCCGCTCGGGGCGACGCCAATTCATACAGCAACTGACACACACCGATCCAACTAGGAGCGACATACAGATGGGCAAGATCATCGGCATCGACCTGGGCACGACGAACTCCGTCGTGGCGGTGATGGAGGGCGGAGAGCCGACCGTCATCCCATCGGCTGAGGGCGGCCGGACGGTCCCCTCGGTCGTCGCCTTCACCAAGAGCGGCGATCGGCTCGTCGGCCAGCTGGCCAAGCGCCAGGCCGTCACGAACCCGGGCAACACCGTCTACTCGATCAAGCGTTTCATGGGCCGCCGCTTCGACGATCCCGAGGTGGCGCACTCGTTGCCGCTCGTCCCGTACAAGGTCGAGCGCGACGCGCACAGCGACGGGATCAAGGTCGTCCTTGCGGACGGCAAGACGTACACCCCGCCCGAAATCAGCGCCATGATCTTGCAGAAGCTCAAGGCGGACGCGGAGGCGTACCTGGGCGAGAAGGTCACCGAGGCGGTCATCACCGTCCCGGCCTACTTCGACGATACCCAGCGCCAGGCCACCAAGGACGCGGGTCGAATCGCCGGCCTGGACGTCAAGCGGATCATCAACGAGCCCACCGCTTCGGCGCTCGCGTACGGCCTGGACAAGAAGCACGACGAGAAGATCGCCGTCTACGACCTGGGCGGCGGCACGTTCGACATCTCGATCCTCGAGCTGGGCGAGGGCGTCTTCGAAGTCAAGGCCACCAATGGCGACACCCACCTGGGCGGCGACGACTTCGATCAGCGCGTCATCGAATGGCTTCTGGCTGAGTTCAAGCGCGACGAGGGGATCGATCTCCGCAACGACCCGCAGGCTCTCCAGCGGCTCAAGGAAGCGGCCGAGAAAGCCAAGATCGAGCTCTCCACCACCACGACGACCGAGATCAACCTTCCGTATATGACCGCCCACGAGGGCAACCCGAAGCACCTGGTGATGACCCTGACCCGGGCCAAGCTGGAAGACCTGACAGCGGATCTGATCGACAAGACCCGCGGTCCCGTTTCCCAGGCGTTGCGCGACGCCGGGCTCAAGCCGTCGGAGATCGACGAAGTAGTCCTGGTTGGCGGTCAGACCCGGATGCCGGCGGTCGTCGAGGCCGTCAAGCAGATGTTTGGCGGCAAGGAGCCGCACCGCGGCGTGAACCCGGACGAAGTCGTGGCTATCGGGGCTGCGATCCAGGCCGGCGTGCTCGCGGGCGAGGTCAAAGACGTCCTGCTCTTGGATGTGACTCCGCTCTCGCTCGGCATCGAGACGATGGGCGGCGTGATGACTCGCCTGATCGATCGCAACACCACGATCCCGACGAGCAAGAGCCAGGTATTCTCGACTGCGTCGGACAACCAGACCCAGGTGGAGGTCCACGTCCTCCAGGGCGAGCGCGACTTCGCCACGGACAACAAGACCCTGGGCAAGTTCATCCTCGACGGGATTCCGCCGGCTCCGCGAGGCATCCCCCAGATCGAGGTCACCTTCGACATCGACGCCAACGGCATCCTCGACGTCAAGGCCAAGGATCGGGCGACCAGCCGCGAGCAGCAGGTCCGCATCACCGCCAGCTCGATGCTGTCCAAGAGCGACGTCGACCGAATGGTCGGCGAGGCCGCGGCCCACGCCGACGAGGACCGCAAGCGCAAGGACGAAGTCGAGGCCCGCAACCAGGCCGACGCCCTGGCCTATCAGGCCGAGCGCACCCTGCGCGACCTGGGCGACAAGGTCTCGCCCGACGACAAGGCCGAGACGGAGCGCCGTGTCGAGGCCGTCCGGACGGCGCTCAAGGGCAGCGACCTGGCCGCGGTGAAGTCCTCATCGGACGCGCTGGTTCAGCAGCTGCAGAAGGTTGGCACGGCGGCCTACCAGGCTGCCGGAGCCACTCCCCCGGGCGGCACTGACGACGGTCAATCGGGCGGAGCATCCTCCGACGGCTCGTCTGCCCAGGGGAACGAGGAAGTCGTCGAGGGCGAGTTCAAGGAGGCCTGATCGGGCCGTTCGTCCTGCTGCGCGTACGGATCCCAGCGCGCCGCTCTGGAACTCTGGGCTGGCGCGCTGGTGCTTGGGGCTGGCGCGCCGGCGGTCGCCGGCCGTGGCACCCACGCCCGCGATCTGCCGACGCGGGCGAGCGTCCTGCGGGTCCGCTGCCGGTCCACGAGCTCGATCGAAATCGGTACGAGCAGCCCGACCGCCACGGCCGTCGTGAGGACGAGGAGCACAAGCAGTGCGGCGATCGCAAGCTGGAAGGGGCCGGTTCCCGAGCTGGGCCACGCCAGCACGTCGGTGCGGCCGGCGAGCGTGGCGACGGTGATGATCGTGAAGGCCGCCACGGGCAGGGTGTAAACCACAATCGCCAGTGCGTTGGCCAGCCGCAGGCAGATCGACCAGGCCGTCCCGACCAGCGAGCCGCTCGACCCGGAGACGCCCAGCCTCGCGAACAGATCCGGCAAATGACGCGCCGGGTCTATCAGCCAGCCGAACGGATCTTCGGAGTTGCGCTGGGCCAGTTCCACGGCCACGAGGGCGGCAATGAGGCCCGGCAGCGCATAGCCCCGCCAGAAGAGCGCGGCCGGCACGAGCAGGCCGACCGCGATCCGGGCCTGAGTCCGCAGCATGGCCAACCAGCAAGTGCCGGCGCGATACGGTGTCAGGTACGGCGTCGCCGCTCCAAGGCCCGGTGCGTTGTGGGTCGAGAGGCCCAGGAAGATCGAGAAGAAGAGCAGGGCCAACGCTCCGATGACGGCGAACGCGATGGCCATCGCCTCGAGCAGCCCCTGGTGGCCGTTGTCAACCTGCGTCCAGGCCAATGTGATCGAGCCCGTCTGCAGGGCCGCGCGCGCAACTGGAGTCAGAGTCGTGACTATCAAGGCGCCGTCGACGAGGAGGAGCGTCAGGAGCCCGGCGGCGAGGTAACCCACGAACCACACCGGCACGAACGCCCGGGTCGCCAGCGACCAGGCGATGCGGCGCCTGATCCAGCCGGTGAGGGACGGCAGCCGGAACCGCGGCTCCGGCTTGGGCTGAGCCTGAGGTGCCGAGAAATCGCGGACCGGCGTTGGGGCCAGGGCAACCGGCCGCGAGTAGTAGGCCGGAACATCGTCGTCCGACGGTCCCCCACCCGGGCCGCCCACGGCCGCGGGACCGGCGCCGATTGCACCGGGAAGGAACGGCGCTGGACCCGGCGTTCCGCCCGGCCGGGCGATCGGCGCAGACTCCTTCGGCTTGCTGCCGAACTTCTGGTGGCAGTGGTAGCACCGGCCCGTGCCGGCGCGATTGAGCGACCGGCAATGCTGGCAGACCCAGAATTCGTCCACGCGCGAGCTTCTCTCCTGGCCTGGATGTGCGTCGTGTTGGAACGCCCGACTTGCGCGGCTTCGATGATAGCCTCGCGGATGGGTCCGCGAGACACGCCCGAATGGTCACAGGACCGTTCGGGGCAATGGTTCTCCCGGAATGCCGGCGGGTCAATGCCTTCCTGGCTCGAATCGATCCGGTCGCCGACTGCGGGCCGGGTCATCGGCAACAGGTTGGACCGGCACGCCGGGCGTTACCATCGCCCCGTGCCAGACGCCGTACCCTCACCGGAATCCGCGATCCATGCCCGCAGCCTGACGAAACGCTTCGGGGCGTTCACCGCCGTCGACAGCGTCGACTTCGACGTGGCCGCCGGCGAGTCCTTCGGGTTCCTCGGCCCCAACGGCGCCGGCAAGACTTCCACGATGCGGATGATCGGGACTGTCTCGCCGGTTACCGCCGGAACGCTCACCGTCTTCGGGCTGGACCCGGCTCACAATGGGGCTCGGATTCGGTCCCGGCTGGGCGTCGTCCCTCAAGCTGACACGCTCGACAACGAGCTGAGCGTCCTGGAGAACCTGCTCATCTACGGGCGCTACTTTGGCCTGTCGTGGGGCGAGGCCGGACGTCGAGCCACGGAGTTGCTCGATTTCGTGCAGCTGACGGAGCGATCCGGCGATCAGGTCGAACCGTTGTCCGGCGGCATGAAGCGGCGCCTCGTGATCGCGCGGGCCCTCATCAACGACCCGGAGATGCTCCTCCTCGACGAGCCGACGACCGGCCTGGACCCCCAGGCCCGGCACCTGCTGTGGGACCGCCTGTACCGGCTCAAGCAGCGCGGCGTGACCCTCTGCCTGACGACCCACTACATGGACGAGGCGGAGCAGCTGTGCGACCGGCTCGTGGTCATGGACAAGGCGAAGATCGTGGCCGAAGGCTCGCCCCGCCAGCTGATCGAGCGATACGTCACGCGCGAGGTGCTGGAGCTGAGGTTCAATCGCGAGGACGAAGCCGAAGGCGACCGCGTGGCGACCGGCCCGGCAGGCGATGGCGTGACGAACGGCGGCGACCCCGACCTCGACGGCCAGCTCGAGGGCCTGGCCGAGCGAATTGAGCATCTGCCCGACCGGCTGCTCGTCTACACGGCCGACGGGGACGCGACCGCGGCCGCCGCCTTCGAGCGCGGGCTTCGACCCGCCAGCGTCCTCGTTCGCCGGAGCTCGCTGGAGGACGTCTTCCTCCGGCTCACCGGCCGCAGCCTGATCGAATGATGGCTGCCGGCACTCCGTCTGCGGCGGGCCGCGGGCTCCTGTTCGGCCTGACGTTGCATCCCTCGTTCCGAGTTCTCGAGCACGACCTGCTGGTCTTTCGGCGGGGCTGGCACAGCTACATCCTGTCCGGTCTCAGCCAGCCGTTCCTGTACCTGCTGTCGATGGGCGTCGGCCTGGGCT
Organism: uncultured Chloroflexia bacterium; assembly: GCA_963768655.1. Taxonomy (GTDB): domain Bacteria; phylum Chloroflexota; class Limnocylindria; order Limnocylindrales; family CSP1-4; genus Fen-1039. The sequence continues at coordinate 649,010 of CAVYIM010000003.1, forward strand.
ATTACGTGAACCGCAATGGCGGGCTGCCCGGCGGCGTTCCTTATCTGGACTACATCGCGCCGGCGCTGCTGGTCACGCAGGCCATGATGGTCGCCAGCGCCGAATTGGCCTGGCCGACCATGAGCAAGTTCGCCTGGGAGAAGACGTACCTGGCGGCCCTCAACACTCCGCTCGGGTCCACGAACCTGCTCGCCGGCGACATGATGTGGATCGCCTTTCGGGCGACGCTGATCTCGGTCCTGTTCTTCGGCGTCATCCTGCTGTTCGGGGCCGTCGGCTCGCCGCTCGCCATCCTGGCCGTCCCGGTCGCGGTGCTGACCGCGATGTCCTTCGCCGCCCCGATCATCGCCTTCACTGCGACGCAGAAGACCGACCAGCCCTTCAACATGCTGTTCCGGTTCGGCATCACGCCGCTCTTCCTGTTCAGCGGCACTTTCTTCCCGATCGACAATCTGCCGCTCTTCATCCGACCGCTGGCCTGGTTCACGCCGCTCTACCACGGCGTCAGCCTGGCCCGGAGCTTCTCGCTGGGCCAGATCGACCCGATCGGCGAGGTCGTCCACTTCGCCGTCCTGGGCGCGTTCGTGGTGTTTGGACTGGTCGCCGCGCGGATCACATTCCGGCGCAGGCTGGAAGTCTGATGCTCGCCCTGCGCCTCTCCGCTCCGGTAGCCCTGGTCCGACCGACCCGCATGGTCGAGCGCAACCTGATGGTCTACCGGCGGACCTTCATGGTCATCTTCTCCGGCTTCTTCGAGCCGCTGTTCTACCTGTTCTCGATGGGCTTCGGGGTGGGCGCGCTCATCGGGTCGGTCCAGCTGGACAACGGCAGCAGCGTCCCCTACGCGGTATTCGTGGCCCCGGCGCTCCTGGCCTCGTCGGCGATGAACGGCGCCATCTACGAGACCTCGAACAACTTCTTCTACAAGCTCAAGTACGCGAAGCTGTACGACGCGGTCATCGCCACGCCCATGTCGCTGAGCGACGTGGCCCGGGGCGAGATCCTGTGGGCCCTGCTGCGCGGCAGCCTGTACGTCGTCGGATTCCTGGTCGTGATCGCCGTGCTGGGCATCGGAGGCCTGGGCCTGATCAGCTCGCCGCTCGGGATCCTCGCTTTCCCGGCCGCGATGGTCGTGGGCTTCGGCTTCGCCGGCGCCGGCATGGCCGCCTCGACGTTCGTCCGCAAATGGCAGGATTTCGACATCCTGCAGCTGGCGATCATGCCGATGTTCCTGTTCTCGGGCACGTTCTACCCGATCACCGCCTATCCGCCGGCGCTCCAGGTCTTCGTCCAGTGCACGCCGCTCTACCGCGGCGTCCACCTCATCCGCGCCCTGACGACGGGCACGCCCGACCTGTGGATGATCGCCGACGTCGTCTACCTGGTGGTGATGGGGCTGATCGGCCTGGCCATCGTGGCGCGCCGGCTGGAGCGGCTGCTGGGGGCGTAGGGGGCGGGGCGCAGCACGCTACACTCGGCATCGATGACTGCTGCTGAACTGCTGAACGTCGAGGCGCTGCAGAGGCTGGGTGAGGGGCAGGGTCGGCTGCGAGTCCACATCGACGAACCGCCCGGGCTAACCGCGCCTGCGCGTTTCACCGCGCGTGAGATCCTGACCCAGGCGTCTGGAAAAGTGGTCGGGCGAGTGGGTGCCAGGGGACCGGTCACCGATATCATCGGCACCTATTGGGGTAGCCCCCGCCTTATGAGCGACCGACTGGTGTCGTGGCTTACGGACCACAACGTAACCGGCTGGCGCGCGGTCCCGGTCGAGATCGAGAACGAACCGGCTTTGGGGCCCTTGTGGCTTCTGGTCGTAACTGGTAGGGCCGGGCCGGTCTACGGAGTCGACGAGAAGTACCGCGAAGGATTGCCCGCCTTCGGCTACTTCCTGGACCCGGCGGAATGGGACGGATCGGACCTCTTCGTCCCGGCCAATACGTCCGAGGTCCTCGTGACCGCCCCGTGCGCCGACCTGCTCAAGAAGGCTCGCTTCAGGAATCTCCGACTGGAGCCAGCAAGCCTGGAGACGAAACCCCACTCCTGAGCCGAACGCAGGCCTCGAACGCAAATTCGCGCACGCCAGTCCGGGACCATGGTGCTGACGCCGATCCTGTCCGGCTCAGTCGGACATTCGCAGGATCGCGGTGCGCGGCGGCGCGAGCCCGACTGCGGCGCGGCCGCCGCCGCCCTTGGCCCGCCTCTCGTATCCTTTCAGGCTGATGGCTACCGAACGCAGCTACTACGAGATCCTCGGCGTGGAGCGCAACGCCGACGACGCCGCGATCAAGCGCGCCTTTCGCAAGCTGGCCCAGCAGTGGCATCCGGACGTCAGCTCGGAGCCGGGCGCGGCCGAGCGGTTCAAGGAGATCAACGAGGCATACCAGGTACTGTCCGATCCGAAGCGGCGCCAGATCTACGACATGGTGGGGCGGTCCGGCCTCGGCGACATGGGCGGCGCCGGCTCGCCGTTCGGGGAGGGCTTCCCCGGGTTCGGCGATCTGTTCGATGCTTTCTTCGCCGGCATGGGCGGCGCGCCGGGTGGGGCCAGGCGCGGCCGGCGGCCGGCGGGCTCCGATCTCAGATACGACCTGCGGATCAGCTTCGACGAGGCGGTGCGCGGCATCGAGCGCGAGATCGAGTTCGACGCGCTCGACCGTTGCGGAACCTGCGCCGGCAGCGGGGCCGCGCCCGGCAGCACGTCCGCGCCGTGCTCGGCCTGCGGCGGACGGGGCGAGATCCGGGCCGTGCGCCAGACGATGCTCGGCCAGATGGTCAACGTCAGCGAATGCACACGCTGCCACGGCGAGGGGCGTGTGGTGGACACTCCCTGTCAGACGTGCCGCGGCGACGGTCGAGCGCAGAGGCGAAAGAAGCTGCGCGTCTCGATCCCGGCCGGCATCGACGAAGGGCATCAGATCCGGCTTTCGGGCGAAGGTGAGGCGGGGTCGCGGGGCGGGCCGCCGGGGAATCTGTATGTGGCGGTGCACGTCACGCCCCACGCCACGCTTCGCCGCGAGGGAACCGAGATCTTCCACGACCTGCAGCTCTCCATCGCTCAGGCCGCGCTCGGGACGCGGGCTCGAATCCCCACGATCGAAGGCGAGGAGGAGATGGAGATCCGGCCCGGAACGCAGCCCGGGACGGAGATCCGGCTGCGGGGCCGCGGCGTGCCGCACCTGCGCCGGCCCGGGACGCGCGGCGATCTCCACGTCATCGTCCACGTCAACGTGCCGACGAAGCTCTCGAAGCGGCAACGCCAGCTGCTCGAGGAGCTGGCTGCCGAGTCAGGCGAGGCCGTGCTGCCGGCCGGCGGCATCTTCGATCGGATGAAAGATGCCCTCGGCTGAGGGCGAGGCGAACGGCGCGCAGGCTGGGGCGGGCGCGAGGATCGAAGGCACGGCGGGCGAGGGCGCGGCCGCTGCCGATCTGGCCGGTGCGGTATCAGGGCCCGAGCCTGGCGAGCCGCTCGAGTACTCGGCGTTGGGCCCGGGCGTCTGGGTCGAGCTTTCGGTCGCCGCCGACATCGAGGCCGTCGAGGCGGTCAGCGAGATCCTGACCCGTTTCGCGCCGGGCGGGACCAGCGTCGAGCCGAGCTTCGGGCTGACCGACGAGGGGCTCGGTGCCGTCGTCGATCCGAGCAAGCCGGCGATCGTTCGGGCGTATCTGCCGGGGCTCGATCCGGCGGGCGTTCGGCAGGCGATCGCGGAGGCGACGAACGCTCTCGGCCACCTGCAGGCCTTCGGGCTGCGGCCTATCGGCGTGCTGACGACCCGCATCGTGCGCGAGGCCGATTGGGCCGAGGCGTGGAAGAGCCACTTTCCGGTGCTCCGGGTCGGGCGCCGGCTGGTCATCCGGCCGACGTGGCGCCGCCACCGCCGGCGGCTCGGCGACGTGGTCCTGTCGCTCGATCCGGGCATGGCCTTTGGGACGGGGCTTCATCCAACCACGCGGCTGTGCCTGGCAGCACTCGAGGCCCTCGCCGATGAGGGGCTGGTGGCCGATGCCCGCATCCTCGACGTCGGCTGCGGATCGGGGATCCTGGCGATCGCCGCCGGCAAGCTCGGCGCCCGCGACCTGCTCGGCGTCGATACCGACCCGGTTGCCGTGGAATCGACCCTTGCCAACGCGCGCCTCAACCTGCTGACCCGCCGCATCCGCGTCCGCCAGGGCAGCGTCCCGACCGGGGAGCCCGCTTTCGACGTAGTCCTCGCCAACCTCATCGCCTCGCTCCTGGTCCAGCTGGCGTCCTCGCTTCGGGCGGAGCTGTCGCCGGGGGGCCGCATCCTGGCCTCGGGCATCTTCCGCGACCGCGAGGGCGACGTCTTCGCCGCCTTCCGCGCCGCGGGTCTGGAGATGGGCCGCCGCTGGGCCGAGGAGGATTGGGTCGCACTCGAGGCGATCGCGCCGGGGATGTAGGGGCGGCGCCGGCGTGGGCGGCGCGGGCGTGGGCGGCGCCGGCCGGGGCGGCGCCGCGGGGCCGCCCATTTCCCAACTCCCGTGAGGAGGACATTGAGCAAGGTCCACGGGCGCTCCGAAGCGGGAGCGGCCGGATTGAGGGCGTCTTCGGCCGGGAACGCGGATCAGCCACGCTTGCCTGAGCGTGAACACCGTTGTCGCCAGGGAAGACCGTTCGTGCTCGGGCGGCTTGCCTTTGCCCAATGTCCGCGCCATGGGAGATCGGCAAGTGCGCCGGCAGGCACCGCCACTGCGCGGCCGAGTACGATCTGGCGGTGAACGAGCGTCCCGCCACTCGCCCTGTCCATCGCGCGGCCATCGCCAACCTTGGCTGTAAGGTCAACCAGTCGGAGATGGACGCCGTCGAGCGGCTGCTGCGCCAGCGCGGCGTCGAGCTGGTGGGCGCGCACGAAGCGGCGGATCTCGTCGTCGTCAACACCTGCACCGTGACCTCCATCGCGGACCGCAAGTCGCGCCAGGTCGTTCGCCGGGCCCGCCGGGCCAACCCCGACGCGCAGGTCCTCGTCACCGGCTGTTCGGTGGCGATCGATCCGGAGTCGCTGGCCGGGGCCGATCCTCTGGCCCGACTCTTCGACAACGACTCGAAGGGCCGGCTGCCGGCCGAGATCGCGAGCCTGATCGAGCCTGGTGCCGGTCGGCCGATGCCGACGCTTTCGGGGGTCGATCGGGCGGTCGAGCCGGGGGTCGATCGGGCGGTCGAATCGAGCGCCGGCCGGGCGTTCGAAATCGAGGCCGACGAGGGCTCGATCGATGACGCCTTCGACGATAGGACCGACATCGACCGAACGCGCGCCTTCGTCAAGATCCAGGACGGCTGCTCGTTCCATTGCACCTACTGCATCATTCCGCGCGCTCGTGGGCCGGAGCGTTCCATTCCCGCCGATGACGTCGTCGCTGAGGTCCGGCGCGCTGTGGCGGCCGGCCATCGAGAGGTGGTGCTGACCGGCATCAACGCCGGCACGTACGACGACGGGGGCGACTCGCTGCCGCGCCTGGTTCGCCGCATCCTGGCCGAGACGGTTGTGGAGCGGATCCGGCTGAGTTCGATCGAGCCGCAGCACGTCACCGCCGAGCTGCTCGAGGTCTGGTGCGGCTCGGCCGGGCGCTGCCTGCCGCACTTCCACATCCCGCTGCAATCCGGCGACGACACGATCCTGCGCCGCATGGGTCGCCGCTACGACGCCGCGTTCTACGCCGCGTTGGTGGGTCGGGTGCGGCGGGCCATCCCCGGGCTCGCCGTCCACGCGGACGTGATCGCGGGCTTCCCCGGCGAGGACGATGAGGCCTGGGCGCGGACGATGGCGCTCCTGCGGGACCTCGATCTGGCGGGTGTCCACGTCTTCCGGTACTCGGCGCGGCCGGGGACGCCGGCGGCGCGAATGGTCGGGCAGGTCGACGGGCGGACGAAGAAGCGGCGCTCGGCCGAGGCGCTGGCGCTTGCGGCGCAGGCGCGGGCGCGGTTTGCGGAGCGGCAACTCGGCCGCGAGCTGCGGGTCCTGTTCGAACAGCCACTCCCCGATGGACGGTGGCTCGGTCATGCGGAGAGCCATGTCCCGGTCGCGGCGGCGCCGGCCAACGGCCGGTCGCTGGAGAACGCGATCGGCCTGATTCGCGCGGAGTCGATCGATCCGGCCACTCCCGACCGAATCGTGGGCAGGCTCCTGTCGATCTCAGCGGCGCAGGAACCTCTGGCGGAACCGGCCCTCAAGTAGCAAGATCGACGTCGCCACAGCCTCGCCCCGTCGGGAGCATCAGGAGCGCGCCATGCCGACCGATTGCCTGTTCTGCCGAATCATCGCCGGCGAGCTGCCAGCGTCCCAGGTTCATTCGGACGATTCGGTCGTCGCCATCCGCGACATCGCGCCCCAGGCCCCGACGCACATCCTGCTGCTGTCGCGAAAGCACATCGCCTCGGTGGGCGAGGTCGGCGAGAAGGATCGCGATCTGATCGGCACGATGTTCGCGGTGGGCGCGGAGCTGGCGGCGCGCGAGGGAATCGCCACCGGCGGCTACCGCCTCGTCATGAATGTCGGCCGAAACGGCGGTCAGACGGTCGACCACCTGCACGTCCACCTGCTCGGCGGCCGCCCGATGGCCTGGCCTCCCGGCTGATCCGGGCGCAAAGCCTCCCGGCGCTAGCGCCTCCGGCCGCCGCCCGCCGGAGAGTGGCGTTGTTCGCGCACCGGCAGAGGCTCGTCGATCGCGGCCCAGGCCCGGACCCGGTCGCGCTGCACCTTGAAGGTGTGGGTTCGCGGGAAGTCGGCGTCGGGCCAGAGCCGCCAGCCGGCGACGCGCTGATGCACCGCAAGAGTCCGATTCGCCGCTCGAACGGCTGCCTCGATCTCGGAACGAACGCGGACCGGATCATCGAGCTCGGGGGCGCGGGTAGCATCGGCAGGCTCGTCGGGCTCGGGCAGCAGGGGCGCGCCGGGCGCCAGCACGACCGCCTCGATCCGGCCGGGCCGCGGCTCGACGACCACCGCGTCGCGGATGCCGGCGGTTCGGAGGGCGTTCTCGACGTCCTCGGGGTAGACGTTGAGGCCGTTAGGCAGGACGATGATGTCCTTCTTGCGGCCCATCAGAAATCAGGTGGCCGGACGCGTCGTGGCGGCCGATGTCGCCGGTTCGATACCAGCCGTCGGGCGTGAAGGAGCCGGCGTTCGCGCCGGGATCGCGCCAGTAGCCTGTGAAGAGCGTCGGCCCACAAACCAGGATCTCGCCGTCGTCGGCGAGCTTGACCTGGACCGGAGGGATCGTCCGGCCCACCGTCCCGAGGCCGTGGTCGCGCTGGTTCGTGGCCGAGGCGACGCCGCACTCGGTGGCGCCGTAGCCCTGCATGACCACGACCCCCAGGTCCTCCCAGGCCTGCTGCAGCGATGGCGGCAGGAACGCGGCCGCACAGACGATGAGATTGAGCGAGCCGCCGAGCTGGCGATGGACCCGGGCGAAAAGGCGGCGACGGGCGGGGTAGGGGAGCCGGCGCGCGACCCGCCGCAGCCGATTGAAGGTGGCGAGCCTGCCCTGTCGGGCGACCTCGGTCTCGATGGCCGACCAGAAGAGGTCGACGATCTGAGGGACCAGCACGAGCGACGTCGTCCGATGGTCGCGGATCGCTTCGAAGACGACCCGCGGGTTGCGGCTGCGGATGTAGAGCACGTGGGCGCCGACGCTCATCGCGTAGAAGACGGTCGCGACCTGCTCCAGAAGATGCGAGAGCGGCAACAGTGAGACCGCTCGATGCTCCTGTTCGGGCAGGAGGTTGTGCGCCGCCTCCAGAGTGCCGATCAGGTTGCCGTGGGTCAGCATCACGCCCTTCGGCTCGCCGGTGGTGCCCGAGGTGAAGACGACCTCGGCGAGATCCTCGCGGCCGGGGCGCCGCCAGGAGCTCACCTGCGCCTCCCAGTCGGCCGGGAAGGTGGCGTCGGGTTCCGCGGCGAGTCGCTCCGCGACGGACGACGGGAAGTGCTCGAGGCGCGCGTCGGCCGGGTCCGGGGTGTCGCGGCCGGTGCCGAGCACGAGGTGGCGGGCATCCGCGCGGGCGGCGATGCGCTCGATGGCGCCGGGCGACATGCGCAAGTCCAGGGGCACGGTGGTGACGCCGGCGCGCATTGCCCCGAAGTAGAGGGCGGGCACGGCCGGACTCGAAGGCGCCCAGACCAGCAGTCGATCGCCGGGCGCCAGCCCCAACGCGCGAAGCCGCCAGGCGATGATCCGGCTGCGCCGGTTCAGCTCGCGGTAGGTCCAGTGCTCGGTCGCCCCATCGTCGCCGCGCATTCCGAAGGCGAACCGATCGCCGTACCGGGCTTCGCCCTGATCGATGATGTCGAGGAGGCTATCGAGGCGGTCCATCGCCAGCCATAGTACAGACATCGAATGCGCGTTCCCCCCGCCAGGTGGGCCGGTAGACAAGCGTGGGGGGATCGGGCTACACTCCGCGGGCCCTGTTCGTGGGCGGTCTACGCGCGCTCCTCGGAGCGAAGATCCTGGACCGCGATCGCGAGCGAGCCCCAAAGGAGGTGAGTCCCGGATTGGCAGAAGTCCGTGTGGGTGAGAACGAGAGCTTCGAGAGTGCCCTGCGCCGGTTCAACAAGAAGATCCAGCAGAGCGGCATCCTGGCCGAGGCCCGTCGCCGCGAGCACTACGAGAAGCCGAGCGTGAAGCGCAAGCGCAAGGAAGCGAAGCGCAAGAAGGTCGCCCGCCAGCAGCAGAGCTAGGCCCGACCGACACGCCGTCGATGGGTCGCGCGACCGTGCTGCAGATGCGCCACCCGCCCCGAGGTGCCACACCGGTGTCCCTCCGAGATCGACTCGATACCGAGCTGAAGGCCGCAATGCGGTCGCGTGACGCCATGCGCCTCGACGCTCTGCGCATGGTGCTCACCGCCGTCCAGCGCGCCGAGAAGGAAGGCAAGCACAGGCTTTCCGACGAAGAGATGCTCGGCCTTCTGGCCCGCGAGCTCAAGGTCCGCCGCGAGTCGGTGGATACCTTCCGCGCCGGCGGCCGGCAGGACCTCGTTGCCAAAGAGGAGGCCGCCATCGCGGTCGTCTCTGAGTTCATGCCCCAACCACTGTCCGAAGCCGAGCTGCGGTCGATGGTCCAGGCTGCCATCGCCGAGTCCGGCGCCGCTTCGCCGCGGGACATCGGCAAGGTGATGGGCATTCTCTCGCCCCGGACCCGCGGCCGGGCCGACGGCAAAGCCGTCAGCCAGCTCGTGACGCAGCTGCTGGCCGCGCGAGCCGCCGGCGGATCGTGACCGTGAAGCCGTGCTGAAGGAGCCGCGCGACCTGCCGCGCTCGTTCGGACGACACGACGCCCTGCGGCTACTGATCGCGGCCTTCATCCTCGTTGCGGGGCTCGCCGTCGGCGTTGCTCCGGACCTGGCGCCCACCAACAGCGGTCTGGCGGCGGACACAGTCGCTGGGTTCGCCGTTCAAGCGCCTCGCGACGCCGTCATCGACAACCCGGTCGAGACCGAGGCCGCCCAGGCAGCCGCGGTCGCGGCCGTGCCGCCGCAGTACGACTACACGCCCCAGCACGCCGCGGTCATCGCCGACAACCAGGTCGCGACGTTGCAGCTGGACATCGCCCCCGTCGACGCGGCCTTCAGCACGAGCAAGACTCCCGAGGCTCTGCAGGCCGCGCTCGGCACCGTGCTGCCGTCTCTTCCCTACAACGCACGCTCGATCCTGATCGGGCTCGATGCTTCGGGATGGGCGGCCGTAGAGACGGCCGCGGAGGAACTCCTGCTGACCGTCGAGCAGGCCCAGGAGATTCGGGATGCCACGATCGCGCCGACCATGGTCAGTCAGCAGATGCCGGCCGGTCTCACCGGGTCGGAACAGCAGCTCGTCGCGGCTCTGGTGACGCCTCTGGTCGTGGCCAACTCCACGTACAGCGCGACGCTGACCCAGCAGGCCCAGGAGCAGGCGAGGTCAGCTGTCGCCCCCGTAACCGATACAGTCAAAGCCGGCCAGGTGATCGTGGACCAGGGCCAGCTGATCACCCCGGCCGACATGGTCAAGATCCACTACTACGGCCTGGATTCATCGAGTACAGATTGGGGTAAGCCTGCGGCCTGGATCGCGCTCGGCGCCCTGGTGTCGTCTCTGCTGCTGGCCTGGATGTGGCGCTTCCGACCCGAGTACTGGCATCGCGGCCGGACGCTCGTGCTCGTCGGCTTCGTCTTTCTGCTGGTGGCTCTCACCGAGAAGGTTCCGGCAGGGCGGGCCTGGCTGCCATATCTAATACCCACGGCTGCCGCCGGAATGCTTCTGGCGGTCCTGCTCGACGCCGGCACCGGGACGGTGATGGTGGCGCTTCTCGCGACCCTGGCGGGGATGGTGAACGGGTCGTCGCTGGAGCTGACGACCTATGTCTTCCTCGGCGGGCTGGCGGGCATCCTCGCCATCCGCAAGGGCGAGCGTCAGCATTTCTTCGTCCAGGCCGCCTTCGCCGTTGTGCTCGCGGAAGTGGCGGTCATCGGCGTCTTCTCGTTGCTTGGGCAGCAGGACATGACCGGCACGCTGCAGCTGTGGGCTGCGGCCGCGGGCGGTGCGGTCATCGCCAGCGTGGTCACTCTCGGGAGCTTCGCGATCCTGGGCAATCTGTTCGGCATCCTGACCGGTTCGCAGCTGCTCGAGCTGGCCAATCCTTCGCAGCCGCTCCTGCGACGGCTCCTTGTGGAGACGCCGGGCACGTACCACCACTCGCTCATGGTCGGCAACCTGGCCGAACGGGCGGCCGAGTCGATCGGCGGCGACGCGTTGCTGGCGCGCGTGGCGGCCTACTATCACGATGTCGGCAAGCTGGCCAATCCGCTCGTCTTCATCGAGAACCAGCAGGGAGGCGACAACGTCCACAACCAGCTGGAACCCGAGGACAGCGCCGCGATCCTGCGCCAGCACGTCGCGGATGGCGTGAATCTGGCTCTCAAGGCCAGACTGCCCAAGCCTCTGATCGCCTTCATCCCGCAGCACCACGGAACCTCTCTGATCGCCTTCTTCTACGCCAAGGCACGCGAGGCGGCAGCGGCTCCGCTCGGCGGCCTGGATACCAAGGCCGGCCGCGCGGCGGCCGAAGCCGTCGATCAGAAGCCCTTCCGCCACGCCGGCCCCAAGCCCCAATCACGGGAGGCGGCGGTGCTGATGCTCGCCGACGGCGTCGAGGCGTCCGTTCGCTCGCTTTCGAGCCGCGACGAGGCGACAATCAGGGCGATGGTCACCCAGATCATCGGCGAGCGCCTCGCCGACGGCCAGTTGAACGAGTGCGACCTGACCATCCGAGACCTCGACAGCGTCCGCGAGGCCTTCGTCGGACAGCTTCTCGGCATGTACCACCAGCGGATCGCCTATCCTCAGAACAAGATCGTCGAGATCGAGTCACGTCGCGGGCGTGGCTTGGGCTAGAAGAGGAGGGATCCTGGCCGATGAGGGCGTGGGCCATCGGCGCGGAAGCGCCGAGGGCATGACGATGAACGACTACGGGGCCCCTGGTCCCGACTCGACGGAGGCGCCCGCCTCCGTCGATGGCGATCGTCCGGGATTCGCCGACCCGGACGATGCCACGACCGCGTCGGTCTACCTCCCGCCCTTCCGAGTCGACGTCACCGCCCGGAGTGGCGTCGCCCATCTGGTTTCCCGGCACCGACTGGCTGCGGCGGTCCGGCTGGCCCTCGAAGCCGCCGGCGCACCCGGCCCGGCCTCGATCGGCGTCGTGCTCTCGGACGACCGCGAACTGGCCGAGCTCAACGGCGTTCACATGGGTCATGCCGGCCCGACCGACGTACTGTCGTTCCCGTTCTTCCCGCCCGAGGCCTACCCCACGCACGAACGCGGCGTGCCGGCCGGACGCGATCCGTGGGTCGCGGCAGCGCTCAAGCAGGCCTTTGCCCTGCCGCCAGGCTTGCGGGCCCACCTGGGAGACGTGATCGTGTCGGTGGAGAGGGCGGTCGCGCAGGCGTCCGACGGCCTCGGCGGGCAGACCGGCGACGTGCGCTGGACGCCGGCCGAGGAGCTGCTGCTGCTCGCCGTTCACGGCACGCTGCACATCTGCGGCTGGGACCATGCCGAACCCGTGGAAGAGGCGGGGATGAGGGCGCTGGAGCGGAGTGTCCTCGAGTCGTTGCCGCTCCACGACGCGGAGCGCGCGTCATCGCCGGCGCGCGATGCGAGTCCCTCGGAGACGCAGACGGGGTCGCCGGCGGCCGCGCCCGACTGGTAGGTCGGCCCCGATTGACCGATCGGTCGTCGAGGATCTCGCGGCCCACGAGCCGCAACGCCCGCCTGACGCCTCGAATCTGACGCATGGCCGCGCCTGATACCATCCGCGCAGGCCCTCCGGAACGGGATCAGGGCCTGTTTTGCGTGTCGCGACATGTTCGAGTGGACCAGCGGAGCAACGGTGAAGATAATCGTCGGCCTCGGTAATCCCGGCGCCCAGTACGAGAAGACGCGCCACAACATCGGCTGGATGGTCCTCGACCGGCTGGCCGATCGAGCCGGCTGGTCCGGTCGCGGTCGAACGCGTGACGCCGCCGCGATCGTGCAGGGGCGCTTCCGCGGGCTCGACCTGCTGCTCGTCAAGCCGCTCACCTACATGAACGAGTCCGGGCTCGCGGTCCGCAAGGCCCTGGCGCGCGAGCGCACTCCGCTGGGCGAGCTGCTGGTCGTGGCGGACGACTTCGCCCTTCCCTTCGGCAAGCTCCGCTTCCGCGAGGGCGGCAGCGCGGGCGGGCACAACGGGCTGCGGTCGATCATCGAGGAGCTGGGCAACGAGCAGTTCAGCCGGCTCCGCGTCGGGATAGGCGATCCGGGACGGGACGCCATCGACCACGTTCTCAGCCAGTTCGGGCGAGGCGAGAAGGCCCGGCTGTCCGAACTGTTGGACGCGGCGGCAGACGCGGTCGAAGCCTGGGCGCGTGAGGGCACGAACAAGGCGGCCAACCACTACAACGCCTTCGAGCTGCGCCCGGACGACGACGAACGCGCGGCCCCGTCCGGCGAGATTGACGGGCCGCCCGGGCCGGACGGCATCCGACGCACCCGAACGGGCTGGCGAAAGGTGAAGCCGCCCGAAGGTGGCGAGTGAGCGTTCGCGGAGGCCGTCCTCTCCGCCTCCAGATCGAAGCGGCCCTGAGCGGCGAAGCCGACCCCCTGGGCGAGGATGGGCTGGGTCCTCCCGACCGATCGGCCCCGGGCGACGAGGAGGCGAACGAGTTTCCCGTCGGTGAGGAGCCGGCCGAGCCGATCCGCCGCGGCAAGCGCGGCCGCGAGCGTCACGTGGACGCCGAGATCCGCGCCGCGTACCAGGCCGCCCAGACCGCGAAGGCACGGGCGAGTCGCGAAGCCGCCGCGGCGGTTCCGGGGTCCGGGGCTGCCCCGAACTCGCGGCGGCTGCCGGATCTGCATGTCCTGCCGCCACTTCTGCACGCAAGCGGGGCCTTCGCCACGCTGCGGCAGAGGCTCGGGTCGGGGAGCGCGCCACTCCCCCCTGCCGGGCGGCACGCGTCGCTCGCGGCTGTGCCACACGGCGCCAAGACATTCCTGGCCGCGGCCCTCGCCCTCGACGGCGGTGCGGGCGGCGGCGAGCGGCTGTGCTGGATCGCCCGCGACGCCGAGATCGGAGATCGCGTGGCCGAGGAGCTGCAGTCGTGGCTCGGCGATCCCGACGGCGTCGCGATTCTGGAGCCGCGCTCGTCCCTCGCCTACGAGCGCAGCGAGCTCGTCCGCGACGAGACCGCGGCTCGCGTGGCGGCGCTGGCTCAATGGCGCTCGGGCCGGGCCCGCGTCCTGGTTGCCAGCGTCCAGGCGCTTCTCCAGCACACTCTGGACCCGGCCGAGGTCCCGGCCGAGCCCGCTCGCCTGCGCGTAGGTGCTCGTCTCCATCAAGATCAGCTGCTCCGCGAGCTGCTGGCTCTCGGCTACGACCCGGTTCCCGAGGTCGCCGGCCGCGGTGAGTTCGCCCGCCGCGGCGGCCTCGTGGACGTCTTTCCGTCCGCGGCCCCGTTCCCGATCCGGATCGAGCTGTTCGGCGACGAGATCGATTCGATGCGAGCCTTCGATCCGGCCGATCAGCGCAGCATCAACCCCGTCGAGGAAGTGGCCCTGCTCCCCGCCAGCGAGTTCCTCGTACCGGCCGGCGGCATCGCCGAGGTCCGGGCGCGGCTCGCCCGGCTGCCGGGCGGCCTTGCCGGCCGGCTCCCGGACCGCCTCGCCGCCGATCTGGCCACTTTCGAGGAGGGCGTCCGCGCCGGAACCGGGGAGCTGGGCGCGCACTCGGGTCACACCCACGACATCGCCGAGTCCGCCCGCGCACTCGCGACCGGAGACGCGGCCGAGGTCTGGGCCGCGGTCCTGTGCCCCTCGACAGGTCTGGTCCACGTGTCCGCCGAGACGCTCCTCGTCCTCGACGAGCCGGCCGAGATCGCCGACGCCGCCGACTTTCTGTGGCGCCAGGCCCAGGAGCGCCGCGACGAGCTGGTCGGTGCTCGCGACCTCCCCGGACAGTGGCCGGAGGCGTATCTGGGTCCACGCGAGTGGAAGAGCCGCCTCCTGCGAGGCCGGACCCTGGAGCTCACCTGGGAATCAGAGGCAGCCTCACCGACCGGCGGCGGAACGCCGATGGGGGACCTCTTCGGCTGGCGCGAGCCGGCCCTCCCGCCGGCCCGGACCGCGCGGCTGGCGCAGACGATCGCGAGCTGGGCGAGCGAAGGCGATCGAGTCGTCCTGGCGTCGGATCAGGCTCCCCGCCTGGCCGAGCTGCTGACCGAGCAGGACATGCCGACGGCCGCGGTCGATCGGATTGCCGAGGCGCCCGGTCCCGGCACCAGAACGCTCGTCGGCCGAAGCCTGAACGGCGGCTTCGCGGACGGCCCCGACGGCCTCGTCCTGGTCACCGACCGCGAGCTCTTCGGCACTGTCCGGGTTCGGCGACCCAGGGCCCTGCGGCGGGTCGTGCCGCGGGACATCCTGGAGCGGCTGACCTCGGGCGACCTCGTCGTCCACGTCGACCACGGCATCGCCCGCTATGAACGGATGCTTCGCCGCGGCCCCGCCGGCGAGGAGCGTGACTATCTGGAATTGAGCTTCCACGGCACCGACAAGATCTTCCTGCCCGTGGAGCAGATCAACCGCATCAGCCGCTATTCCGGTGGCGAGAACCCGGAGCTGAGCAAGCTGGGCGGCAGCGAGTGGCTGCGGACCAAGCAGCGGGTCAAGCGCGCGGTCACCGACCTCGCCAAAGAGTTGCTCGAGATCTATGCCGCCAGAGCCGCCGCGCCTGGCTTCGCCTATCCGCCCGACACGCCGTGGCAGCAGGAGCTCGAGGCCTCGTTCCCGTACGAGGAGACGCTCGACCAGCTTCGCGCCACCGCCGAGGTCAAGCTCGACATGGAGGCGGGCCGGCCGATGGACCGCCTGGTCGTTGGCGACGTCGGTTACGGCAAGACGGAAGTGGCGCTGCGCGGCGCTTTCAAGGCGCTCCAGGGCGGCCGGCAGG
Organism: uncultured Chloroflexia bacterium; assembly: GCA_963768655.1. Classification (GTDB taxonomy): domain Bacteria; phylum Chloroflexota; class Limnocylindria; order Limnocylindrales; family CSP1-4; genus Fen-1039. Next base: position 664,484 of record CAVYIM010000003.1, read on the forward strand.
TCGCCGTCCTCGTACCGACCACCGTCCTCGCCGCGCAGCATTTCGAGACCTTTGGCCAGCGCCTGGCCGCCTTCCCGATCACCGTCCGGCTGCTGAGTCGCTTCGTCGCCCCGAAGGAGCAGGAGGCGACGGTCGAGGGGCTGGCCGAGGGCTCGGTGGACATCGTCATCGGCACTCATCGCCTGCTCAGCAAGGACGTCCAGTTCAAGAACCTGGGAATGGTGATCGTCGACGAGGAGCAGCGCTTCGGAGTGGCCGCCAAGGAGCGGCTCAAGAAGCTGCGCCGTGAGGTCGACGTGCTGACGCTGTCCGCAACGCCGATCCCACGCACGCTCAACCTGGCCCTGGCCGGCGTCCGCGACCTGAGCCTGATCGAGACTCCGCCGGAGGACCGTCTTCCGATCCAGACTCGAGTCGCCGAGGCCTCGGCCGGGCTGGTTCGCGACGCGATCCTGCGCGAGCTGGACCGCGGCGGCCAGGTCTTCTTCGTTCACAACCGCGTCGAGACGATCGAGGCCCAGGCCGAGCAGCTGCGCCAGCTGCTGCCCGGAGTGCGGATCGCCGTGGGCCACGGCCAGATGCCGGAGGGTCAGCTCGAGAAGGTGATGATCGCCTTCGCCGGCGGCGCGACGGAAGTCCTCGTCTGCACCACGATCATCGAATCGGGCCTGGATATCCCGAACGCGAACACGATCGTCATCGACCGTGCCGACACGCTTGGGCTGGCGCAGCTCTACCAGCTGCGCGGCCGCGTCGGACGCTCCTCGCGACGCGCCTACGCGTACCTGCTGTACCGCCGTCGCGAGCGTCTCTCGGACGTGGCTCGCAAACGATTGCAGGCCATCTTCAACGCCTCGGAGCTCGGCGCCGGCTTCCAGATCGCGCTCTCCGATCTCGAGATCCGCGGCGCCGGCAACATCCTGGGCGCCGAGCAGCACGGCCACGTTGCGGCCGTCGGTTTCGACCTCTACACGCGCCTGCTGGCCGAGGCGGTCGAGGAGCAGAAGGCGGAGTTCGAAGGCAGACCGGCCGAGGTCGAGCGTCCCGGTTCCGTGGTCGACCTGCCGGTGGATGCCCATCTGCCCGACTCGTACGTGCCCGAAACGGCCCAGAAGCTCGAGCTGTACCGGCGTCTCGGTCGCGTCAGAACCGCCGGCGAGCTGGCTGCCTTCCGCCAGGAGCTGGCCGATCGCTTCGGCCCGGCGCCCGGACCGGTTCTGCGCCTGCTCGAAGTGGTGGAGCTGCGCATGGCGGCTGAGGCGGCCGGGGTCGCCTCGATTTCCCGTGAGGAGGGCGAGCTGGTCGTGCGGCTCGGCACTCTCAGCCGGGCCTCGGTCATGCGCGCCCTGGCGCCGATGGGCCGCGACGCAGTTCGGTTCGGCACCAACCAGGCTCGCATCCGTCTGCCACGCGACTCGGCCCGGGCCTGGAGCCTGGCCCAGTCTATTGTCTCGAGACTATTGCCCGCGGCAGAAGAGCAGCGCGAGCAGAGCGAGCGCGCGGCCGCGGTCCGGGCGCCGCACTGACGGTCAGCGCTTCGGGCACGGTCCGACTGCGGCGGTTCGCCCGAGTTGGCCCGAGTTGGCCCGAGTTGGCCCGAGTTGGACTCCATCGCGTAACCTATGGGCGGCCCGAACCGCCGTAGATTGGGCGGATGGGCCCCGGTGGAGTCCGTCACGGGCGGCCGGCTAGTTCCGTCGCATCCCGCTTCACGGGTACCAGACAGAAGGACAAGGGATGCAGCAGACGAACAGGAGAAGGGCGACCGCCTCGCGCGAGAAGGACAACTTCCGCCCCGACATCGAGGGGCTCCGAGGGGTCGCCGTCCTCCTCGTCGTCTTCTTCCATGCGGGGATGCTGTCGAACTCCGCCTTCCAGGTTCCGGGCGGTTTCATCGGCGTCGATCTCTTCTTCGTCGTCTCCGGCTTCCTCATCACGGGCCTCCTAATCCGAGAGCGCGAGAAGACGGGCAAGCTCAGCTTCTCGAAGTTCTACGCGCGGCGAGTGCGCCGCATCCTGCCGGCTGCCGCGGTTGTCCTGCTGGTCACGATCCCGCTGGCATACGTGCTCGTCACGCTGATCCAACGCCCGGACACCATGGAAGACGGGGCGTCGGCCGCGCTCTCCATCGCCAACATTCAATTCGCCCTGACGACGGACTACTTCAACCCGGTCACCTACTCGCCGTTCCTCCACTTCTGGTCGCTCGGCGTGGAAGAGCAGTTCTACTTCGTCTGGCCCGCGCTGCTGTTGGTGGCGGCGTGGCGCCGCCCGCGCCTGGGGGCGGGCCTTGCCCTGGCGGCCGTATGCGTCGTCTCGTTCGCGGCGAGCGTCTACATGACCGACGCGAACCCGAGCTGGGCCTTCTACATGCTGCCGACCCGGGCCTGGCAGCTGGCCGCCGGAGGCCTGCTGGCGGTCGGGGCCGGCTCGCTGGCGCGGGCGCCCGCGGCGTTGCGCCAGGTCATCGGCCAGGTGCTCGTGATCGTCGGCTGGCTGGCGCTGGCGGTGTTGTTCGTCGACGCCTTCGCCCTCAACTCGAACGTCCCCTATCCGGGCATGGCGGCGCTCGTTCCGACGGTCGCAGGAGTACTGCTCATCGCCTCAGGCACGCAGCCTCATGGCCCCGGCGTGGTCCTCGGGCTCATGCCGATCCGCTTCATCGGCAAGATCAGCTATTCGCTCTACCTGTGGCACTGGCCGATGCTGATCCTGGGCGGGCTGTACCTTCAGGCGGCGCAGCCGGCCCTGTCCCCTGACCAGGTGCAGCAGGTTCTCACTCCGGCTCAGGCGTATGCGCTCGCCCTCTTCTCCATTCCGGTGGCGACGGTCAGCTGGGGCCTGGTCGAAGAGCCGTTCCGGCGCGGCTACATACCGCTGCCGCGCCCCAGCCGCACCGTGCTGGCCGGCGTGACCGTGATGGTCATCGTCGCCCTCGTCGGTACCAGCTTCAACATCAGCGCCCAGAATGCGCTGGCCGATCTCGGCGGCGTAACGGCTCAGGTCAACCCGACGGACACCCCGCAGCCGACCGACACGCCCGGCATCGGCGTCACGGACATGCCGCCGACGACGGCGCCCAGCTTCGCGACGCCGCCGCCTGGTGACACGCCCACGCCCGTGCCGGGCATGACCCCGGCCCTGACGATGACCCCGCCGGGCCCGCCGCCCACGACCTACGCGGTCACCAACGCGCTCCGCCCCACCCTGGCCAACGCGCCCACGGACTACGAGGCGCCCTGGGGGGATCACTGCCTGGGCTGGGAGGCGACGACGGTGCCGCCCGCCTGGGGCAAGTGCATCTTCGGCAACCCCCAGGGAACCTACCAGGTCGCGCTGATCGGCAATTCACATGCCTCTGCGCTCTTTCCCGCGGTCAACGCAGTGGCCAAGGCGCAGGGGTGGAAGCTCGAGGTCTACCTGAAGATCGACTGCTCCTTCGTCGACATCCCGATCACGGACATCAACCTCAAGCGCCAATACACGGAGTGCGCAACCTGGAACAACAACGTGATCGCGAGCTTGAACGCCCACCCGCCGGATCTCGCCATCGTTTCCATGATGCGCGAGATCAACAACGTCAACCCATCCGATGGCACCATCAGCGCCCAGGGCAACGCCATGGCTCGTGAGATGGAGAAGATCCCCAGCTCCACCAAGGTCGTGATGATCCAGGACATCCCGGACCCATGGACCTATGAAGTGCCGACGTGCCTCTCGCAGAACCTGTCCGACTACCGCAACTGTGCCTATTCGCGGTCAAGCGGTTTCGGGCGGAACATGGGTAAGCGCGAGGCCATCGCGGCCAAAGCGTCGGGGGCGAGCCTGATCAATCTCAACGACGCCATCTGCCCGGGAACGGGGCCGTGCCCGGCGGTTCTGAACGGCATGATCACCTTCCGCGACCAGCACCACCTGACGGCCACCTTCTCCGCGTCGCTGGGGCCTGCTCTGGACCAGAAGCTGATCGCAGTCCTGAATGCATCTTCCACGCCGCCGCCTGCGCCTTCTGCTTCGCCATCCAGCTGACGTACCGTCCGGCCGGCTCGGTCCGAGTTCATGGGCTCGGCGCCCATTTCGAGCTCGGTCGGCGGCGAACCGCGGCGATTGGCGGGCGGATCCCGGCCTCGGCCTCGTCCGCAGCCTCGGCCGGCTCATAGCAGCCCGACCGGATCTGACGATTTTCAGGTTGGCTGGTCTGGAGCCCACGTCGCTGCGGTAGACTTCGCCTGCCGAACCCAGCCGAAGCTTGACCGGAGGACAGCCTCGACATGACAGCCGAGGAGCTGCGCGCCAAGATCCGCGAGATCCCCGACTTCCCAAAGCCGGGCATTCTCTTCTACGACATCACGACTCTGCTCAAAAATCCGGACGCCTACCACGAGGCGATCGATCTCATGATCGAGCCATATCGCGATTCGGGCGTGGAGCTCGTCGTTGGCATGGAGTCACGCGGATTCATCTTCAGCGGCCCGATTGCCTACCAGCTGCATGCCGGCCTGGTGCCGGTCCGCAAGCTCGGCAAGCTGCCGTCGGAGACCGTCTCGGTCGAGTACGCGCTCGAGTACGGCTCCAACACGCTCGAGATCCACAAAGACGCCATCGGCCGAGGTCAGCGCGTCCTCATCGTCGACGACTTGCTCGCCACCGGCGGCACCGTCCGCGGCACGATCGAGCTGGTGGAGCGATTGGCGGGCCAGATAGTCGGCCTCGACTTCCTGGTCGAACTGCTCCTCCTCAAGGGCCGAGATCGCCTGCGGAGCTACAAGACGACGAGCGTCATCCAGTACTGATCCGCGGACGAGGTCCAGTGAGCTTCCCCGGCGCCGACGAACAGAACCCCCTGGATCGCCCCGGCTGGGCTGCGATCGTCGTCGCTCGCCGCCCGCCGGTGCGACAGTGACCACACGAGCGGTGGCCAGGCGAGAACACGCCGCGATCTCGGTCCAGGAGACGACGGATCGGGTGATGCTGCGAGCGTTCCTGGAAACGGATCGCCTGTTCGCCGCGTATGCCCTGTGCGACCTGGACGACCGCGAATTCCTCCGAACGCGCTGGGGAGTGGCGCTGTCCGGTGGCCGCCCGGTGGCCGTCGTGCTCCAGTACGCCGGCTACTCGCCCCAGCCGGTCTTCGTCATGGGCGAGAATGCGGGCATCGAGGGCATCCTCGCCTCAGTGATCAAGCCACGAACAGCCTACGTGGCCGCTCTCCTGACGAATCTCCCGGCGGTCGCGGCCCAATACCGCGTGGATGCCGGGCCCGAGATGGTCCGGATGTGGACCGACCGAGCCCATTTCCGACCCTTCCCGGCCAACGTGGAGCGCCTGCTGCCGGTCGAGATCGGCGAGCTGAACCGCCTCTACCAGCTGGGTTTCGCCTCGTGGCTGCCGGCCAGCGCGATCGCCGACGGGCTGTATTACGGCATTCGCGTCGGCGGCAGGCTCGTTTCCGCGGCCGGTACGCACGTCATCAGCGCCTCTGCCCGTCTGGCCGTCGTCGGCAACGTCATGACCCACGTCGACCATCGCGGCCACGGCTACGCGACCGCCGTTACCGGGGCGGTGACCTCCGAGCTCCTCCGCTTCTGCGATCAGGTCGTCCTCAACGTTCGAGCCGACAACCCGCCCGCCCTGGCGGCGTACCGGCGCCTCGGCTATCAGACACACGTGACCTTCGAAGAACGGCTTATCCACCGCAGCGAGTCGGCCTGGAGTGGCTGGGCGGGTCCGATCCGTCGCCTCTTCGCGGCCCGGAAGGAGTCCTGACCCGATGACTGCCACGACCCCGTCGACGCGAGCCGCCTCCGCCCTGCCGGCCCACGATCTGGCCGACCTCGGCCTCGCCGCCGAAGGAGTCCGGCGCATCGAATGGGCGGAGCGAGAGATGCCGGTTCTGCGACTGATCCGGCGAGCGTTTCGAGCGAGAGAAGCCGCTGGCGGGGCTGCGCCTGGCAGCTTGCCTGCACGTGACCACCGAGACGGCGAACCTGGCACGGACGCTGAAGGCGGGCGGTGCCGAGGTCGCGCTGTGCGCCTCGAACCCGCTTTCCACCCAGGACGACGTGGCGGCCGCGCTCGTCGCCAGCTACGGCATCTCGGTGTTTGCCCGCCACGGCGCCGACCGCGATCTCTACTACAAGCACCTCAATCGCGCCGCCGATCTGCGTCCTCACATGACGATGGACGACGGCTGCGACCTCGTGACGCTGATCCACCAGGAGCGGCGCGGCCAGCTGTCCGAGATCCTGGCCGGGACCGAGGAGACGACGACCGGCGTGATCCGGCTGCGGGCCATGGCCGCGGACGGCGCTCTCGGGCTATCCGGTCGTGGCCGTGAACGAGGCTCTCACCAAGCACCTCTTCGACAATCGCTACGGCACCGGCCAGTCCACCCTCGACGGCGTGTTGCGCGCCACGAACTACCTGATCGCCGGACGCCGCGTCGTGGTCGCCGGCTACGGCTGGTGTGGCAAGGGCATCGCCTCGCGGTTCCGGGGGATGGGGGCCCAGGTCGCGGTGGTGGAAGTCGATCAGGTCCGGGCCCTGGAGGCGCTCATGGACGGCAACCTGGTCATGACCATCGGCGACGCCGCCCCGTGGGGCGAGATCTTCATCACCGCCACGGGCGACATCCACGTCATCCGGGCCGAGCATTTCAAGGTCATGCGCGATGGCGCGATCACGTGCAACTCGGGCCACTTCGACGTGGAGCTGGATCTTCCGGCGCTCAAGGAGCTGGCCTCGGTCGCGTCCGGGAGGTCCGACAGAACGTCGAGGAGTACGACCTTGGGGATCGCCGCATCAACGTTCTGGCGGAGGGCCGGCTCGTCAACCTCGAGCGCCGCCGAAGGCCACCCGGCTGCCGTGATGGACATGAGCTTCGCCAACCAGGCCCTCTGCGCCGAATACCTGAAGGGCCACCACGCCGAGCTCGCCAACGCGCGTGTACGACGTCCCCGAAGCCATCGACCAGGAAGTGGCCCGGCTCAAGCTCGAGGCCATGGGGATCGTGCTCGACCCGCTGACGCCCGAGCAGGCCGAGTACATGAGCTCCTGGCAGCACGGCACCTGATCGTCTGACGGGCGCAGGCGGGACGCCCTGTCCCGCCGGGCGCCACGGTCCGGAGCGGTCGCCCCGGCCGCGTGACGGCTCGCGCCCGGAATGGCACTCTCCACGTGCTAACCTTCGGGCTGCCCGCGTCGGGGCCAGATCGCGCAGACTGCCTGAGCTCGAATACCGGGAGACCGATGGCCAGCTTCCTCGACGACCCTCAGCACCTTTTCACGTCCGAGTCGGTGACCGAAGGGCACCCCGACAAGATGTGCGACCAGATCTCGGACGCGATTCTGGACGCGATCCTGGCCGACGATCCGGACGCGCGTGTCGCGTGCGAGACGGCCACGACCACGGGCATCGTCCTGGTCCTGGGTGAGATCACGACTTCAACCTACGTGGACTTCCAGTCCGTCGTCCGTGAGACCGTCAAGGAGATCGGCTACACCAACGCCGACTATGGCTTCGACTACGAAACCTGCGGGACGATGGTGAGCGTCAAGGAGCAGTCGCCCGACATCGCCATGGGCGTCGACGCGACCGGGCACGAGCTCGGCGCCGGGGACCAGGGGATGATGATCGGATTCGCCTGCCGTGAGACGCCCGAGCTCATGCCGCTGCCGATCGCGCTGGCCCATGGCCTCGCGCGACGCCTGGCCGAGGTGCGCAAGAGTGGCCAGCTACCCTACCTGCGGCCCGATGGCAAGACCCAGGTCACCGTGGAGTACGAGCGGGGCGTGCCGCGGCGGGTCACGAATGTCGTGATCGCCGCCCAGCACGATCCCGGCGTCGCCAACGACAGGCTCCGGCCGGACATCATGGAGGCGGTCATCCTGCCGTCGATCCCGGCGGAGTTGCGCTCGAAGGATCCTCTGATCCACATCAACGCCACTGGCCGCTTCGTGATCGGTGGGCCCATGGGTGACGCCGGCCTGACCGGACGCAAGATCATCGTCGATACCTACGGCGGGATGGCCCGTCACGGCGGCGGCGCCTTCTCCGGAAAGGACCCCACGAAGGTCGACCGCTCGGCCAGTTACGCCGCTCGCTGGGTGGCCAAGAACGTCGTGGCCGCCGGACTGGCCGACCGCTTTGAGATCCAGCTCGCCTATACCATCGGCATTGCCAGGCCCGCCTCGGTGTCGATCGAGACGTTCGGCACGGAGCGCGTTCCGGACGGGCGCATCCTGGCGGCGATCGAGAAGCACTTCGACCTGCGACCAGCTGGGATCATCGAAGCCCTGGACCTGCGCCGGCCCATCTACAAGGCGACTGCCGCCTACGGCCATTTCGGCCGGCCGGACCGAGACTTCACCTGGGAACGCACCGACAAGGCGGCGGCTCTGGCGGACGAGTGCGGCGTTCCGATGTCCGCCGTCGCAGCTGGATCCTGATCGCGTGTACGCGGTCGTCCTGGCCGGCGGGGGCGGAACGCGTCTCTGGCCGCTCAGCACCCCCGAGCGGCCGAAGCCGTTTCTCCGGCTGATCGGCGACGAAACCCTCATCCAGCGCTCCGTGGCGCGGCTGGCGCCGCTCGTGGCACCGGCGGACGTCTATGTCGTGACCGACCAGCGGTACGGCGATCTCGTCCGCGAGCAGCTGCCCGGGATTCCCGAATCCAATTTCCTGGGCGAGCCCATGGGCCGCAATACCGCCGCGGCCGTGGCCCTGGCCGCCGAGGCGATCGACCGCCCGCCGGAGGAAGTGATGGTCGTCCTGCCTGCGGACGCGCACGTCGCCGACGAGCCCGGACTGCGGGCCGCGCTGGCGGTGGCCGCCGACGTGGCCGCCGGTGGCTGCCTGGTGACGCTGGGCGTCACGCCGGGTCGACCCGAAACCGGGTACGGGTATGTCATGGCGCGGCCGCCGGCTCGAGTCGTGGCCGGGCGCGAAACGTACGCGGTGGATCGGTTCGTGGAGAAGCCGAGCATGGAACGGGCGATCGAGCTCATCGCGACCGGACTCGCGAGCTGGAATGCCGGCATCTTCGTCTGGACGCGGGCCGCCATCCGGGACAATCTGTCCCGTCACGCGCCCGAGATCGTCGGGCCGATCAGGGCCATCTGCTCGTCCGGCGCCACGGAGGACCTCGGTCTCGCGTACCCGTCGCTGTTGGCCACTTCGATCGACTACGCCGTGATGGAGCCTGCGTCACTCGAGGGAGCGGTCGCGGTCGTGCCCATCGATGTCGGCTGGAGCGATCTGGGAAGCTGGGCGGCCCTGCGCGACGCCTGGCAGGAGGAATCGCGCGCCGGCGCCGGAGCCGCCACGGGCTCCGCGGGCATCGGCAACGTCCGCGATCTCGGCTCCTCGAACGGCCTGGTCATGGCCGGCGATCGATTGGTCGTGACCATCGGCCTGACTGACACGATCGTGGTCGACACGCCGGACGCCCTCCTCGTCTGCGCCGCCGATCATTCGCAGGAGGTGCGGGCGATCGCCGAGGAGATGACCCGGGCGAGCCAGCCTGCCCCGCACAGGGAGAACCAGCCTTGAGCGCCGACCCGGCAACTTCGGAGCCAACGCGGATCGTCTTCGGGACGGATGGCTGGCGCGCCCGGGTCGCCGAAGACTTCACCTTCGAGAACGTCCGCCGCTGCGCTCGCGCGGTGGCCGAGTACGTGGTGGAGCGCGGCGAGCAGTCCAAGGGCGTCGTCATCGCCTACGACCGCCGCTTCGTGAGCGAGCATTTCGCCGCGGCCGCGGCGGAGGTCGTGGTGGCCCACGCCATTCCGGTCGCGCTGGCGGCACAGGCCGTGCCGACGCAGATGTCCTCGTTCGAAGTCGTCCAGCGGAAGTCGGCCGCCGGCATCGTGATCACCGCCAGCCACAATCCCTGGACGGACAACGGCTTCAAGGTCAAGTCGCCGACGGGCGCGGCCGCCGGCCCGGAGATGCTCTCCGCGATCGAGGCATTGCTCGCCGCCGACGCGGGCAAGCCGGCCCCGCGGCGACCACTCGACGACGCCGAGGCCGCGGGTCTGCTGGAGCGCTTCGACCCGTACGCCGGGTACGTGGAGTTCATCCGCCCCAACGTGGATCTGGATCGCCTGGCCGCGGCCGACCTCGACGTGCTGGTCGATCCGCTCTACGGCTCCGGAGCCGGCTGGCTCCCGCGACTTCTCTCGGGCGGCAGAATTCGAGTCACCGAGATCCACTCGGAGCGGAATCCGTACTTCGGGGGCGTGAACCCGGAGCCGATCCCGCCGAACGTGGACGCCGCCCTGGCGAAGCTGGCCGGCGGCGGGTACGACCTGGGCCTGCTCCTCGACGGGGACGCCGATCGGTGCGGCCTCGCCGACGAGCGCGGGGCCTTCATCACCACGCTCCAGATCTTCGGCCTGCTGACCTACTACCTGGCGGAGTATCGGGGCCTGCGCGCGCCGGTCGTGAAGACCGTCAACGAAACCTCGATGGCGGAACGGCTCGGCGAACGCTACGGCGTGCCCGTCTACGAGGTCCCCGTGGGCTTCAAGTACATCGGTCCCAAGATGATCGAGACCGGGGCCATGATGGGCGGCGAGGAGTCTGGCGGCTTCGGCTTCGGCATGCACCTGCCGGAGCGGGACGGCATCTTCGCGGACCTGATGCTGCTGGACCTGTTCGTCCGCGAGAGGGCGGCCGGGCGATGGCCGGCGAGTCAGGCGATCGCCCACCTGCACGAGATAGCCGGGCCATCGAGCTATCGGCGGGTGGACATCCACTTCGACCGGGCGAGCTATCCGGCGCTGAAGGATCGGCTGCTGGCCGAGCTGCCCGACCGGGCTCCGTCCGTGCTGGCCGGGCGGCCCGTGGTTCGAACGCAGCCCCTGTCGACCAACGATGGCTTCAAGTTCTTCGCCGACGACGGCTCGTGGCTCCTGGTCCGCTTCAGCGGCACCGAGCCGCTGGTCCGGATCTACACGGAGGCCCTGTCGCCCGCCGCCGTCGATGCGAATCTGGTCACGGGAAAGCGCATCGTCGGGGACGCCTGAGTTCCGGGCGTCCACCGAACGAGCGTTCGGGTTCGGGCTTGCGGCGCCCGGCCGGCGTCGGCCTCGCTCCCGAGCCGCCGCCGCCGACCTGCTCCAGGCCGCCACAGCGGCCCCGTGCGAGGCGTCGAATGGGTCGTTCGCGTGTACACCGAATGGTCATTTCGGTGCAACGGGACGAAGCCGCTGTCTCTTGGCTCGCAGTCTGTACAGTGAGGCGAACCGACCTCGGCCGTTCATCTGGGCGGTCGACGGCGGACCTCTTCGGGGCAGGCAGGGCGACGGAGGGTACTGGCGATGCACAGCAGTCTCATCGGGAAGGTCGAGAAGGCGAACCGCTACGCCCGCGAGCTGGATCGGATCTCATTCGAACAGCTCGCGGTCACGTTTAAGGGTGACAACGACACCCATACTGTCCGACTCGACGGCGAAGCCTGGCAGTGCACCTGCCACTTCTTTGAGAGCTGGGGATCGTGCGTCCACGTGCTCGCCCTGCAGAAGATCCTGGGCGTCATGCTCCCCGAACCGGCACAGACATCCCTCTTCAGCGCCCAGCCTGCCGTGCCCGCCTAAGCGGCACATCGAGAGGGGAGTGTAGTCTTCGAAGCGCGAGGTCGGCATTCTGCCCCGACCTCCATCGATAGTTGGGGGAACCTGTGAACGACACCAGAGGATCGCTCGTGAATAACCGTGGCCTCCGTGGCCTTCGCGCCGTCTCGTTCGCCGCTGCCGCGCTGGCACTGGCCCTGGTTGGCGCCGCGTGCTCCAGCGCCCAACAGCCCACGCCCATCTACCTGGTTCCGACGCCGACGCCCAGCGCTGCCACGCCGGTTCCGGCTACATCGGCGCCGACGCCCACGCCGCAGATCACTCCGGCAGCCACCTTCACGCCCTGGCCGTCTGCGTCGCCGACGCCGACTCCCGGGCCGACCTCGGCGCACACCGCCGCCCCGACGCCGACGGTGTCGGCAGGCCCCACCTCGCCGGCCGCATCTTGCACTGGCAAGCCCACCAATCAGAGCTGGTTCCTCGAGGCGGCCAACAACGTCAAGATCACCGTCTACTGCGCAACCAGGCTCGCCGCCGGCTGGAGCCTAGCCATTAGCCCGCAGACATCGTGGGCAAGCAACAAGAGCGGCGGGACGGTTCTGATCTATTACTCGTACCACAGTACGGCCACTAGGCTGGAAGTCTGCGAAGGAACCTTCGCTTCCACGCTCTGTGCGGGCAACACAGGTTCTGTCGGCGCCGCCAGTTTTGGTGGGCTCTCAGGCGAGCTCGACTCCACCTCCGACGGCTTCGCCATCCGCGTGGCTCCCGGCACCAACCATGCCTACACCCTGGTCGGCCACAATGTCAGTCAGGCGACCCTGGTGGGCATCGGGGCGAACATGACCATCGTGCCCAGAACCTGAGCCCGACGTCGAACGGCAGCACGCCGGTCGACCCTGCCTCTGAACCATGCCGAGCGGCTGCTCATCGAGCGGCCGCTCGGTCGTTTCCGGGCTATGCGTCCGCCCCGGGCCCAGGCGCAGCGGGCTCCGGCGCATCGGGTTTCGCGGCGCGGCCGCCCTTGCGGGCCATCGGCTGCGGCTCGAAGGCCGGACCCGGCTCCACTTCCTGGTCCTGGCCGGCCTGAGGCAGACGTGGCGCGCGAATCGGTCTGCCCTCGCGTTCCTCGACGCGGCGCGCGGCCCGAACGGCCACCGGCTCGACATCGACCCGCATGTGCTTGAGGTAGTAGAAGAAGAACGACGCGATGACCGCGGCGACGGGGATGCCGAAGATCGCGCCCGGGACGCCGGCCAGCTTGGTGCCGACCATGACCGAGCCCAGGACCACGACCGGATGGAGGCCCACAGCGTCCGCCATCAGGCGTGGCTGGACGATGTTCATCAGCACGAACCAGCCGGCGACCATGATGATCAACGTCGGCAGGACTGCGTCCGGCAGGAAGAAGATTGCCACGAGGACCGGCGGCATCCACGACAGGAACGGCCCGAAGAAGGGAATGGCCTGCAGCACGCCCGAGGAAACGGCGGTGACCGGCATGTAGGGCAGGCCGAGCAGCAGGCTGGCGGCCATGGAGACGGCGCCGTACATCAGCCCCATCAGGGCCTGGCCGCGCAGGAAGCCGCCGAACGAGCGCGAGATGCTGTGCTCGAGCAGCTGGGCTTCGTCCTTGTATGCCGGAGGAACCAGGCGGAAGAGGAAGCTGACGATCCGGTCTCGGTCGACCGACATGTAGAGTGACAGAAAGAACACGAACAACAGGTTGCCGAAGACGCCCACGCTGGCCACGGCGATCTGGCCCAGCGGCTGGGCCAGATCCGCGGCGCCGTTCTTGATGTTCGCCAGCAGCAGGTTGACCTGGTCGTACAGGCTGATCCGGCTGCCGCCGATCGAGTTGAGCGTGTCCTGGTAGGGCTTGAGGGTGGCACGCAGGTCCAGAGAGTTGAGGCCGGCGAGCAGGCTGTTGATCGACGAATAGAGCTGCTGCGCCACCAGCAGGATGGCCGTGATAACCACGACGATGAGCAGGGAGTAGACCACGACGACGGCCAGGGCCCTCGGCAGACGCGGGAACAGGTGGACAAGACCGTTCGCGAGCGGACTCAGGATGAAAGCCAGCAGCCACGCCAGGAAGAAGATCATGATCACGTCGCTGAAGTACGTGATCAGGCTGGCCACGTCGTACATGACGACGAAGGCGACCGCTACTGTCGCCAGGATGACCAGGGCGGTCAGCCAGCGGTGAAGGCGCGGCGTCATGAAGGCGGCCCTGGAAGGCTGGTCTGTCATCGTCCCCTGATCCTCGGCGCGGGCTGACGCCGAGATGGTACGCCCCGGGCGCGCGCAGGTGATGGCCGATCGAGCGTCAGGCTCCGCGGCCGGCGATCGTCTGGACGAACGCGTCGCAGCCTGAGACCTAGCGCAGGCCCATCCGCTCCCGGACCTCGGCCATGGTCGCCTGGGCGATCGGACGTATCCGTTCGGCGCCCTCGTCCAGGATGGCTCGCAGCCGCGCCGGGTCGGCCATGAGCTCCCGGTAGGTCTCGCGAGCCGGAGCATAGCGGGCGATGATCCGCTCGGCCAGCAGCTTCTTCGTGTCGACGCAGCCGGTTCGAGCGTTTCGCTCGCCATCCCAGATCTGCTCGTAGTCGTCGCCGAAGTGGCGGTGCAACTGGCAGACGTTGCAGACCTGCGGGCGGCCCGGGTCTGAACGCAGGATGCGCTGCGTGTCGGTGACCATCGACATGACCTGCTTGCGGATGACGTCCGGCTCGGCCAGGACTTCGATCGTGTTGCCGATCGACTTGCTCATCTTCTTCGCGCCGTCGGTGCCCAGAACTACCGGCGCCTCGGTGTAGACCGCCTGAGGCTCGGGGAATGTCTCGCCGTAGCGGGCGTTGAAGGCGCGGACGATCTCGCGGCTCAGCTCGAGGTGGGCGGCCTGGTCCCTGCCGACCGGCACCAGCGAAGCCTTGTAGATGACGATGTCGGCCGCCTGAAGGACGGGGTACGTGAGCAGGCCGTGGTTGACGTCCTCGGGCTGGTTCTGGCGCTTCTCCTTGTAGGTCGGAGTGCGCTGCAGCCAGCCGACCGGCGTCACGGTGTTGAAGAGCCAGCACAGTTCGGTGACTTCCGGCCGATCCGACTGGACGAAGAGCGTGCAGCGCTTTGGGTCCAGGCCCAGGGCGATGAGGGCGGCCGCCATCTCGAGGGTCTGGCGGCGCAGCACCTCGGGATCGTGGACGTGGGTCAGGGCGTGGTAGTCCACCACGCAGTAGATGGCCTCGTACTTCTCCGCGAGCGCCACGTAGTTGCGGATCGCGCCCAGGTCGTTGCCCAGGTGGGGCCGGCCGGTGGGCTGGATGCCGCTGAAGATACGCGGCTTGACGGGCAGGCTGGACGGTCTGGCGGCTGGGGAGGCGGAGGCTTCGGTAGTCATGTGGCGAGTTTAGCGGACGGGGCGGCTCGAGCCAGTCGAAAGCGTGCGCCTCAGAGGGCCGGCTGCGTAATACCATGGCCACGCCCGCAGGAAGCCGGGCGGCGGGCCCCGAGCCGAGATGCCGGTCTCGCGGACATCGTCCGCACGGCCGGTGGTGGCATGCTTGGAGGGAACTGGAATGCCGGGAGATCGTCGACTGATCGATCGACTCTCGTCGGGCTCCTCGCGTCGCCGGATCCGGCTGGCTGGCGTTCTCCTCGTTGCGGCCTCGATCGCGGGTTGCCAGGCGGTGCCCGGTCAGCCAGTTGCGACCCCGCTGCAGACGGGCACGACCGGTCCCACGGCGACCGCCGCGGAGACGACCGGGCCGGTGGCGACCGCGACGGAGATGACCGCGCCGACGGATACTCCTGTCGAGACCGACACGTCCGGTCCGACGGCGAGCCCGCTTCCCACGGCCGCCGGGCGCGTGCTTGTCTGGCATTCCGTCTCGCTGCCGGCGAAGCTCGCGGCAACCTCCGACTCGCCCTTCCAGAACGCGGTCTTCGGCTGGAGCCGCGGGTACCTGGTATTCCACGAGAACGTCGACACCGGCTCGGCCGTTCCGTGGACCTCGACCGATGGACGCCAGTGGCAGCCGGGCCGGTCACTCGACATGTCCGGGGTCAGTCAGGGAGCCCAGGTCGAGGAAGTTGTCGAGGGGCCGGCCGGACTGCTCGCCCTCGGTCGCGCTCCGGGCTGCGCCGACGACGGAACCGGCTGCATGCCCGAGCCCGCGACCGCGCTCTGGACCTCCGCCGATGGAGCAAGCTGGAGCCGGGTCGACCTGAGCAAAGCCTTTGGCGGAGCGGCGGTCGGTGACGTCTCGGGCGGGCCGAAGGGTTACATGGCGGTCAGCAGATCCAGCGACAGCAGCACGGACAGCCCGGCGGTCTGGCTGTCGGCCGATGGGCAGACCTGGCAAGCTCTCTCCCTCTCGTCCGATACGTTCGCGGATGCTTACCTGGCGCGGGGCACGGTCCTCGCGGATGGCTTCCTGGTAGCAGGTCGGATCGGCAGCCTGGAGGGTTGGGGCGGCGGCGACTTCCCCACGACTACGCCCGCGATCTGGTGGTCGGCGGATGGCTCCGACTGGAGCCGCGTGACGCTGCCCGATGTCGCGACGACTCCGGAGGCGGAGGCCGCGATCACCGCGATTGCCACCGGCAAGCTCGTCGCCCACGTCGTCAGCTGGGACTGCTCGTGCCCGCCAGAGGGCGACGATCAGGCCTGGACCTCGAGCGACGGACAAACCTGGAAAGCGGCCATGGAGCAGTTCCCGTCTCCGGCCGTGGTGCTCTCCGATGGCCACGAGGCGTTGCAGCTCGTGCCCTCGGACGGAGGCCTGACGGTGGCCGTCTCCTCGGATGGGTTCGAGTGGGCGGAGGTCGCCGTCTCGGGTTCGGGACCGGCCGATCTGTCCGACGCAGCGTACGGTCCGGCCGGCCTTCTCGTCGAAGACTCGAGCGGGAACCTGTGGCTGGCCGCGATCAGCGGGGCCGGCGCCGGCTGACGCCTTTCGTACGTCGGAAGCGGCCGAAGGGGCCAAACGCGGCGCGCGGAGGCGGCGAACGCGGCGCGCCGAGGCGAACGAGAGGCGCCGAGGCGAACGAGAGGCGCCGAGGCGAACGAGAGGCGCCGAACAGAGCAGCCGGTGCCTCGGGTACCATTCCGGGACGAAGTCCTGAGTCTCCGTCACCGCCGGCTGCGATCCCAACTCGGCCTCGCTGGCCCCAGTCGAACCTGCCCATGACCCCCGAGAAACGACCACTCCGCGTCGCGATCCTCGGCGTGGGCACCGTCGGCGCGGAAGTGGCGCGTGGCTTCCTTCGCAACAGCGATCGGCAGATCGGGCCCGCGGGCGGGCGAATGCTCGAGCTCGTGGCCATCGCCGACATGAACGTCCAGGGGGCCGTCGATCGTGGGATGCCACGCGAGTTGATCGCGCCCGATGCCGCGGCCGTGGTCCGGCGCGACGACGTGGACGTGATCGTGGAGCTGCTGGGCGGCGACGAGCCGGCCCGCTCGCTGATCCTCGGGGCGCTGAGCGCGGGCAAGCCGGTAGTCACGGCCAACAAGCACGTCCTGGCCTACCACGGCGCGGAGCTGGAGATGGCCGCCCGCGCCGGCGGCGCGCCGCTCCGCTATGAGGCGTCGGTTTGCGGCGGCACGCCGGTGCTCGATCCGATCGCCCGGGATCTGGCGGCCAACCATGTGCGGCGCGTCCGCGGCATCGTCAACGGCAGCACCAACTTCATCCTGACGCAGATGACGCAGGCCAAGCGGAGCTACGAGGAGGTTCTCGCCGCCGCCCAGGCCCAGGGCTACGTCGAGCGCGATCCCAGCGCTGACGTCGAGGGCCACGACGCCGCGAACAAGCTGGCCGTCCTGACTCGCCTCTGCTTCGGGGCGTGGCCGCGGATCGACTCTATCGTCGCCAGTCCGCCCTCCGTGCGCGGCGACGGCAGGCCGGGGATCACCGGCGTCTCGGCCAACGACATCGCCGGCGCCGTGGCGTTGGGCCTCGCCATCCGGCTCGTGGCCACGGCCAGCACCCCGGGAACTGCCGAGCCCGGCTTCGGGCTGGCGGGCTCGGTCATGACCTCGGCCGTGCCGCTGGGAGCGCCGCTCGGTCGCACCGACGGCGTCCTCAACCGCCTCGAAGTCGATGCCGACCCGGTCGGCCGCGTCTCGTTCGAAGGTCCCGGCGCCGGCGGCCCCGCCACCAGCAGCGCTGTCCTCGCCGATCTGCTCGAGGTGGCCCGGACCGGCCTCAGCACCTGGGCGGACCTGCCGCCCGCGGCCCCCGAACTGGTCACCTTCGCCGACGACCGCGCCACCATCCGCCGGCCGTGGTTCGTGTGCGTCCCCGGCGTGCTCCCGGACGAGGTTCCGGGACGGCTCGCCGAGGAAGTGGCCGGCCCGCCGCCGAGCGCCGTGCCCCGCCATCGAAGCCGCACCTGGGTCGCCGTCCAGACAAGGCCGCTGCCGCTGGCCGACGTCCGCGACGCGATCGAGCCGCTCATCGCCCCCGACCGCGACATTCCCATCTATCCGATCCTGACCTCGTAGCCGGAGCCCGACCGAAATGTCCGCCTCGCCCGCCCATCCGCCCATCGCCCCGGCCGCCGGCTCCTCGCCCGCGCCCGCCCGTCCCGGCGCCGCTCGTCCGCGCCTGGTCGAGCGCTACCGCGAGTTCCTGCCGATCACGGCCGCCACTCCCATCATCAGCCTCGGCGAGGGCCTCACGCCGCTGGTCCGGATCGACCACATCGGCAAGCGCATCGGCATCCCGAACCTCTACGTGAAGTACGAGGGCATGAACCCGACCGGCTCGTTCAAGGACCGGGGCATGGTCGTGGCCATCTCTAAGGCGCTCGAGGAGGGCGCGAAGGCGGTCATCTGCGCTTCCACCGGCAACACCTCGGCCTCCTCCGCCGCCTATGGCGCCGCTGCCGGCCTGGAAGTCATCGTCGTCCTGCCGAAGGGCAAGATCGCCCTTGGCAAGCTCATCCAGGCGCTTGCGGCCGGCGCGAAGATCATCGCCGTCGACGGCAACTTCGATGAGGCTCTGACCGTCGTGCGCGAGATGGCCGAGCAAAAGGACCATCCGGTCACGCTGGTCAACTCGGTCAACCCGTACCGCATCGACGGTCAGACAACGGCTGCGTTCGAAGTCTGCGACGACCTGGGCCGTGCCCCCGACATCCTGGCCATCCCGGTGGGCAACGCCGGCAACATCACCGCCTACTGGGCCGGGTTCACGCGCTACCTGGGTGCGGGGCGGATCGGCGCCCGACCGAAGATGTACGGCTTCCAGGCGGCCGGCGCGGCGCCGATCGTGCTCGGCCATCCCGTGGAGCACCCCGAGACGATTGCCACTGCCATTCGCATCGGCAATCCGGCTTCGTGGAAGCAGGCGGTGGCGGCGCGCGACGAGTCGGGCGGGCTCATCGAGACGGTCACGGACGACGAGATCGTGGCCGCGTACCGGGACCTCGCCACACACCAGGGGATCTTCTGCGAGCCCGCTTCGGCGGCGAGCCTGGCGGGCGTTTGCAAGCTCGCCGCGGCGGGGCGGATCGACCGCGATGCCACGGTGGTCTGCGTGCTGACCGGCCACGGCCTCAAGGATCCCGAGACGGCCGAACGCACCGCCGGCGGCGCCGGCGCGATTATCGATGCCGCGCCGACTACGGCAGGAGTGATGCGCGCCCTCGGCTGGTAGGTGCGCCGAGTCGCGCTCTGGCGCCAGGACACTGGCCCATGCCGGGGTCGCCCCGCTAGGTCGCCAGGCGCGCGTCGGGGTCCGGCTGGAGCCAGTATGGCGAGTGGCTCTCGCACCAATCGCGGGATCGAGGGCCGAGGTTGGGGACAACGAGTGGATGACCAGCCGGTGTGGTCGGCAGCACGTTCTCCAGGAAGCACGTGACCACGCTGTCACGTAGCGACGGCGTGGCGGTCTCCAGCAGACTGTCCACGAACAGGAGCGCGGCTTTGATCGACGCCTCGTCTGCTGCTGCGACCATTCGCTCGAAGGCCCAGCTGAAGGCCGCGAGCGCGCCGCACGTGGTCCCCTTACCCGGCTCTGCGTTGAAGAGCTCGACATCCTGGTCATACGCCGACCGACCGGCTTCCGGGACTAAGGCCCTCAGGCGGCGGGCGAGTTCCGGCCCACTTGGCTCGGTCACATCCCCGGTTCCTCACTCGCGACTAGCCCGACTGTGATCATGGCAGATCTACTGGATCGCTGCCGGGTGCGCCCAACCCGGTCCGTATCTAGTGACATTGGCGAACACTCGCCGACGACGGCCTGATCTCGCCGGGAACCCTGGATGCGCGCGGGAGAATCAAGGCAGCGACGGGGAGCTCTGACACGCGGCCCAAACACTGGCCGCTGGGACCGCGCCGAGCCACTGGCGGAACCGACGCGTCGCCGACGCATTCCAAGGGGGAGAAGAGCGATGCGCACGGGTCGTCGCGCCGACCGACTGGTTGTCAGTCTGGCTCTTGCCCTGGTAGTGGGCGGGTGCGGGGGGAGCGCCGCGACTCCATCACCTGGGCCAGGGCACCTCTACTGGGCCAACCGTGGCTACGATCTCCCTACCAACCCCGAGACGACGATGGGGCGAGCCAACATCGACGGGACCGGGGTGAGCCAGAGATTCATCACGGCCGGGCACAGCATGTTCGGCCTGGCGATCCTCGGCGATCACCTCTACTGGACCGACACGGGAACGAACTCGATCGGGCGGGCGAACCTTGACGGCACGGGGGTGAATCAGAGCTTCATCAGCGCCAGCGGCTTCGGGATAACGGGGGACGGAACCTACCTCTACTGGGCAGACCCCGCGAGCCAGTTGATCGGGCGGGCGAACCTTGACGGCACCGGGGTGAACCAGAGCTTCATCTTCGCCGGCGGTCAACCTGTCTCTGTCGCGGTCAGCGGCCGCTACATCTACTGGACCGACTACTCTTCCGACAAGAGAATTGGGCGGGCCAGCCTCGACGGCACGGGCGTGAACCAGAGCTTCATCGACTGCAGCGCCAGTCCCGGCGACAGCACGCCTTTCGCCATCACGATCAGCGGCGGCTACATCTACTGGACCAACTACGTCTGGAAGGTCAACGCTGGCGGCACGATCGGGAGGGCCAAGCTGGACGGGACTGGGGCGAACCAGACCTTCATCGGCGACGACCTCGCCGACTTCAACCCCGGCTGGATCGCGATCGCCGGAGGCTACATGTATTGGAGCGAACCCGGCGACGCACTCAGCCCCGGCAAGGGCACGATCGAGCGGGCCAAGCTGGACGGGACGGAGCTGACGCGAAACTTCATCGCCGGTGCGTTCACCCCTATCGGCTTGGTGGTAGGCCCATAGGGGCCCCGAGCCTTCGCGGTCGGCCACGCAATTGACGGGCTCCGCTGTCGAGTGTGCGTGGTGCCCGTCGTCTCGCGGCGGCCCTCTTACGTCTGCGACCCTGGCGCGGATCGCGGGGATCGGGCCGGGCCGCCAGGCTCGGGTGGACTTCGTGGACACCGTCGCAGACAGCCGTCTTCTTCCCACAGCCATTCCCTCTAGACGCAGACGGGGTTGATTCCCTTCTTCTCGGGGGCCACGCCGTAGTTCTGGCTCATGCCAATGCCGTCGAGGCCCATGGGAGAGATCTCCAACCCCTGTCCGATTGTTCGCTCTTACGCGGCTCTCCTACCGGCCCGTCATGTCGAGAGCGGCCTGCGGCAGCCGGGCGCCCTGCAGATCGATCTTCGAGACCGCCTCGCCGATCTCGCGCAACTCGTCGGCTCCGAGCTGGACACCCGCTGCCCCGAGGTTCTCCTCCAGTCGTGACAGTTTCGTGGTCCCCGGGATCGGCACGATCCACGCCTTCTGGCCGAGCAGCCAGGCCAGCGCGATCTGGGCCGGTGTCGCGCCCTTGCGGTCGGCAACCGACCGGACGAGTTCCACGAGAGCGAGGTTCGCCTGCATGGCTTCCGCCGAGAAGCGCGGCACGTACGACCGGAAGTCGGTGGCGTCGAACCTGGTCCCCTGGTCGATCTTGCCCGTGAGGAAGCCGGCGCCTAGAGGGCTGAACGGGACGAAGCCGATACCCAGCTCCTCGAGCGTGGGCAGCAGCTCCTTCCCCGGTTCGCGCCACCAGAGCGAGTACTCGCTCTGGACGGCGGTCACCGGCTGGACGGCGTGGGCGCGGCGAATGGTCGCGGGCGCGGCCTCCGACATGCCGAAGTGCCTGACCTTGCCCTCCCGGATCAGGTCCTTGACAGTTCCGGCCACGTCCTCGATTGGGACTTCGGGATCGACCCGGTGCTGGTAGAGAAGATCGATCGTATCGGTCCCGAGACGTCGCAGCGAAGCCTCGGCGGCGGCGCGAACGTGGGCCGACCTGCTGTTCACTCCGGGGCCGCGCTGGCCGCTGACGGGGTCGATGTCGAAGCCGAACTTGGTGGCGATGACGACCCGGTCGTGCACCGGTGCCAGCGCCTCGCCCACCAGCATTTCGTTGGTCAGCGGTCCTTATGCCTCGGCCGTGTCGAAGAACGTGACCCCGTGGTCCACAGCCGCACGGAGCAGGTCGATCATCTCGTTTCGCGCGACCGGCGCGCCGTACGCGCCGGTCGCGCCCATGCAGCCCAGTCCCAGCGCCGATACCCGCAGGCCCTGACCGAGCGTTCGCGTCTGCACGTCCGTCCTCCGCTTGGCTCGTGGCTCCACGAGCGGTGACTACCTCTGTCGCGACAAGGCAACCACGATCCGTCGCGTAGCGTCGTGAGTCAAGCCGACCAGCCAGGCCCGACGTCCGCTGGGTGCATTGGCGCACACTCGCCCAAGCGGCGGTGACTTCCTCCGGTGTTGACGACCTCCGGCACTTGCCGCTAGCCGTCAGGCACGGCGACGCTGGCAGCTCGGCCGGAGGCCGGTTGGCGAACAGGTTGGCGGTGCTACAAATGTTGTTGAGAGGCGGAATCGTCAGGGGGATCGCGTGCGCCCTGGCGCTCACGGCAGTGCTCGGCTGCACGCCCCGATCCGCGCTCCAGTTCTCGCCCACGACCCTGACCGACGCCCAGGTCGGCTCACCATACGCCGCCACCATCACCGTGAATCAGGCCGCGACGCCCGTGGATGGCGCCGCGGTCCAGGACGGCGCGCTCCCGGCTGGCCTCGACCTCACATTGGCCAAGGAGCCCATCAACACGATCCAGATTTCGGGAACGCCCACCGCCGCCGGCACGTTCAGTTTCACCGTCTACGTGTGGTGCTATGGCACGCAGGTCAGCGGGCAGACCGCAACCCAGGAGTACACGCTGGTGGTGAAGTGAACCAGTGGAAGTCTGGTCGGGGCGAGAGGATTTGAACCAGCGGTTCCCAAGTGCCGGATCGTCGCGCCGGGCTGGATCGTGGAATCCCTGGCACTGGCGGCTTGAGCAAGACTCCTGGCAGCGACCAGGGGTCCGAGACTCATCGATCCGGTCCGGCGCCCGCGCCGACTACGACGTTCCGGAGTCGAGCTTGCCGAGCCGACCTCGTGGGCGTAAGCTTTACCCATGAGTGCGCGAGTAAAGACCAGTCGACGTCGAGGGTACACCAGGGTGAGCGCCAAGAATCAGGTCACGATCCCCCAGGACGCCCTAGTTCGGGCTGGGCTCAAAGTGGGCGATCGCCTCCGGGCCGAGGCCGGCCGACCAGGTGAGTTGATCCTGGTCCGTGAGGAGGATCCTGTCGATCGATTTGCCGGTGCCTTGACGGGCGCCTTTGCTCCAGATCACCTCGACGAACTGCGCCGCGAATGGCGCTGACGATCCTGGACGCCGGCGTCATCATCGCGATTCTCGATTCGAGCGATGCCCACCATGCGGCAGCCAGGGAGGCCCTGACGCGCGCTCGGAGTCGGGGAGAGGAGTTGGCCGTCCCCGCCTCCGCCTACGCCGAAGTACTCGTCGGGCCATTCCGGCAGGGTGCGAGCGCGGTTGCAAAGGTCGATGAGTTTCTCGCAGCTCTTCCGGCTCGAGTTGAGCCGGCCACTCGGGAGATTGCTGCAACCGCGGCGAGGTTGAGGGCCCAGCACGGAACCAAGTTGCGGCTGCCAGATGCGCTGGTCGTAGCCACTGCGGTTGAACTGGGTGCCACCCTCCTGCTGACGACAGGCGCCGGATGGCCATCCGTGCCGATCGAGGTCACCATCGTTGCAGGATCGGCCACACCCTGACGCGAGGATGCCGGCGATCACTGCCCGGGTAGGTTGCACCTACCTAATTGGTCGGCGCGAGAGGACTTGAGGCCGAGATAACAAGTGAAGTGTCGGCTGTTCCCGCCGGTCCGCCGCAGGGGCCACCCACGCGATCAAGACGCCATCGGGTCGCAGGGTTGCCGTCTGCTCAGTTCGGGCAGTCTTCATCGACCCGATCGGGTGAAGGCCACTCACTGAGTAGTAGCGCGGACCGCAGCCGATCACGGCACGAACAACTCCGCGGACGATAGGGCATGGAACTCGTCCGAGGTGCCGCCGGCTATCAACACCCTGCCATCGGGCAGAAGGGTCGCCGTCTGAAGGTCCCGAGCCGTTGTCATTGAGCCGATCTGGTGGAAGCCGCTGGCGGGGTCATAGATGCCGGCTTGGGCGGTGGCGGCGTCATTCCATTCACCGCCGGCAAACAGCACATCTCCGTCCGAAAGGAGCGTCGCTGTCGCCGCGAACCACAGCTCCGGCGGGGAGATGGACCCGGCGGCCGTGAACGAGCCATTGGACGGGTCATAGATCTCCAGGTAGTCGAAGATACACAGGAGGACGCGGCCGTCCTTGAGGGTCGTTGGTGGCGCCGTCAGATCGTAGTCCCTGGGCGCCACGGTTGCGCTCGCTGGGAGCTGGAGTGTGAGGCTCCTGGATTTGCCACTCGCGGGATCGTAGATCTCAGCGCGTGGACCCCCGACCTGTGTTGAACCCACGAACAGAACCTTGCCGTCAGGCAGCAGGGCCTCGCCCAGATGCTCGTAGGAGCGCAGCAGCGAGCCGGGACGCGAGAACTTGCCGGTGGCGGGGTCGTAGGTCTCAAGAACCGCGTTGTCTGACTCTGCGGTCAACACGCTGCCGTCGGGCAGGACTATGGCCGTGTCCGGAACGCTGGCGATGACTGAGCCGACTCGCGTAAATCTGCCGGTCGTCGGGTCGTAGATATCAGAAGAACTGCCCGAGATCGGCAAAGGAGCCTGGTACGGCGTCGTGCAGCCGCCGGTGCCAGTGTCATCGCCTGCGACGACGAGGACTCGGCCGTCCTGCAGAAGTGTCGCCACCGCCCAACCACGAGGAATGGTCAGCGCGCCGGTCGTCGTGAACGTGCCGGTCTTGGGGTCGTACAGCTCCGCGGACGCCAGTCCGCCGGAGGGCTGACACGGCATTCCCCCGGCAATGAGCACTTTGCCGTTCGTGAGCAGCGTCGCCGTGGCATAGAGGCGAGCCACCTGCAGGCTGCCAGTCGGGACGAAGTGCGGCGCGGACGTCGGCGACGGTGCGAGCGAAGGCGTGGCCGAAGGAGCGGCCGAAGGCGTGGCCGAAGGTGGCACCGTCTTACTGGGTCGAACACTCGGGCTTGCTGCAGAGCTACCGCAGCCGGCCAGAACGGCCACGAATACCAACCCGGCGAATACCCGCCCTGTCGAGCGGTGGACCCTGCGGACACCAGGACCGGCTCCCACGCCCCATCTCCCTCTGTGTAATCCACCAACGGCAGGATGACGCATCTACGAAGCTCGCGTGACGCCACGGAGGGCCGTGGCCGACCGGGAAGAAGAGGTGGTGGGGGCGAGCGGATTAGAGCCGACACTATCCGAGCGATCATCCGAGGCCCGATGGAGTTGGCGGCCCAGTTGGTCGGCTAGCGTTTTGGATGTCCTTCGCCCGCCTGAGCCGCTCTTCCGGGCAGTCATCGCCGTCTGCGTCGACGCTCCGGGCGCAATACGTCGGAGACTGGAGGCTCCGCGAAGAGCCGCGGGCTTCTCTCTTTGGCGAGGAACGGATCTAGCTGAAGTCGAAGGGCGGGTACGGGACGGGCAGGAACAGCATGTAGCCGCTGATCCGGGTCCCGTAGTTCAGGACGACGCCCATGAACTTTGCCCCCAGCTCGGGGTAGCGTCCGTTGATCAGGATGGGGATCCAGACGAGCAGGACGTAGACATACATCCCGACGTACAGGACGCCGAGCACGATGAAGTGGGGGATCAGGGCGATGATGCGGGCGCAGAACCCGATCAGCGGGATGCCCCACAGGCGGTTGATGGATCGGCCCTCGGCGTTGACCTGGACCTGGACCGGACCCTGGCCGCCGACGTTCAGATCTGGATAGCCACCGGGTACCAGGAGTCCGTAGGCGTTGATCCTGGCATTGCGGTTCAAGGACGCGCCCACCAGCTTCTGGTACCAGTCCGGGACCTTGCCGAGAAGGAGGATCGGGATCCACAAGATGACCTGGCTGAGGACCACGAGGAAGCCGATCACCATGAGGACGATGAGCCCGGGGATCAGGAGAATGGCCCGGACCACAATGCCGAACCAGAGGAGGCCCCACCAACGATCGATCGCTCGCTCTTGGGGCATAGCGACAGAGATGGGATAGTCAGCCACGGCAGACCTCCGAGGGCTCCGAGTCCGATCCAGCAGAGCTTTCCTACCAGTGAGACTTTAGCAGCGAGAAAAGGTTCACCCGGCCATCAGCCGTTGGAGCTTGCGACCGCAGCGGTCGTGCCCAACGCCACGCCAGTCGTCCTGTCGGCCGGGCTGTGCGGCTGAACGATCAGCCTGTCCGACGCGACCGCGAGAAGCGCGAGCAGGACGACATCGATGGCCAGCCCCATCACTGAGCCGGGCAGTCCGATCGTGCAGAGAACAAGAGAGCCCAGGAGCAGGGCGATAGTCGTTCGACGGGCCCAAGGGTGGCCGCGCCAGAGCATCACCCCGACTACCACGAAGGCGACCGCGGCGGCCAGCCACACGAAGCCGAGTATCTTGACGGCCGTGCCGCCGACGTCGATCGAACCATTGAGGATCCGGGTCGAGAACTCGACTCCTCTAAAGCCACGATGCCACCATGGAACGGTGAAGCCGTATACGTGGACCAGGCCGTGAAGAGCCAGGAACACGGCGAACACGCGGGGCAGGAGCCCAGCATGCCAGGCCCCTGTCTCTCGGTACTCCGTGGCGGGCGCGGGGAGTGGCGTGGTCATCTCGTCCTCCTTGCGATGGCGTTCCCGTTGTCCGCCCGGTCGGCCAGGAGCGGAACGCCAACCTCACGCCCGGAGCCTGGCGATCGCTTGTGTAGGAACCGTGTAGGCGCGGTAAGCCCCAGGTAAGCGGCCCTCGCCGGTCTCGCTCCGGCCCCACGTTGCAAGCCGTGCTCGGCCGGCGCTTCGGCCGGGCGGACGATTGACTCCACGTTGCGTCGCCCGTCTTGAGGGGCGACGCAGTTCACGAGCCGACGCGGGCAGCGTCTGGAACTGAGATCGCCTCTACGCCATCGCCTGCCTGATCAGCCCCATCAGATCGGCGTAGGTCTCGACGGCAGGGAACTGGGGGAATTGCCGTTTCACACCGTCGGGCGCGCGGAAGAGGATGCCCTTGTCGGCCTCGCCGAGCATGGCCGTGTCGTTGAAGGAATCGCCCCCGGCGATGACGTGGTAATTCATCCGTCTGAACGCCGCGACGGCCTCGCGCTTCTGCTCTCGGATGCGCAACTGATAGTCGACGATGTGGTCGTTTTCGACGATCAGCCGGTGACACAGGAGTGTCGGCCAGTTGAGCTGACGGAGCAGGGGAGCGGCGAACTGCTCGAAAGTGTCGGACAGGATCACGACCTGGACGAACGAACGCAACTCGTCGAGGAACTCCCTCGCGCCGGCCAGGGGCGTCAAGGTACCGATGACGCCCTGGATGTCTGACAGCTTCAGCCCGTGCTCGTCCAGGATGGCCAGGCGTCCGCGCATGAGCTTGTCGTAGTCCGGCTCATCGCGCGTGGTGCGGCGCAGCTCGGGGATGCCCGTCTTCTCGGACACGGCAATCCAGATCTCAGGCGTCAGCACGCCTTCCATGTCCAGCGTGACGATCGATTGCTTCATGGACGCGCAGTCTAGCGTGACCGTGGGGCCGCCGGGGTGGCTTCGTCGTCGGCGACGGTAACGCAGAGACGCCGGGGGCTCTCCGTTTCGACGCCCCGGCGGATCGCCGTGCGGGCATAGCGGAGGCCTTGGACTCGCGCTGTGGCGGCTCGTAATCCCTCAATACGCTCCGACGCTGGTCCAGGCGTCGCCCTCGCCACCCGGGCCAGAGCGCCACGCACCTGTCGCGGGAGGGCTGAGCGCCGGCTTTCCGGCGGCCGTCGTCGGGGCGCACGCGCGTCTGCAACACTTGGGGCGCCTCGGACGTTAGACCGGCAGATGGAGAAGCTGGCGACTGTGACAACCCGACGGACTGCGGTCGAGACCCGCGATCTCGAGGCTGCGTTCAGCGTCCATATGCCCTGGCTCCATCGGCGCATCACGCTGATTGTCGGCGACCCGGAGGAGGCTCGAGACCTCGCCCAGGAAGCATTCGCCCGGGCCGTCCAGAGGTGGCCGATCGGATCGCAAGACGACGTCGCGCGCTGGCTTGCGGCGGTCGGCATCAGGCTCGCCATCGACGAGATGCGCCGGCGCCGCAGGTGGGGCTTCTTGCAGCTGCACGAGACTGACGCCGCCTGGGCAATGAACACCGACCCGGACCTGTGGCGGGCCATCTCCGAGCTCGAGCCGGCGGTGAGAGCCGCGCTGCTCCTGACCGTCCTCGACGGGTACACGCAGGAACAAGTCGCCTCCGCGCTGGGCGTCGCCCGGGGCACGGTGTCGAGCTGGCTGTCGCGGGCGCGCGATCGCCTGCGGCCGGCAATTGGGAGCACGAACGATGAATGACTTCGACGAGCGCTTGCGCTCGAGACTCCGCGCCCTTGATGCAGCCGTTCCGGCAGCGGCTGATCTTCTCCCCGTCGGTGGCCCGCCGACATCACGTCGATGGCACGGCGCCCGCGTCGCGAGCAGGTTACCCCTCGGCCTGGCCGCCGTTCTCGTTGCGGTGATCGCCGGCGCGGCCCTCCTGGGCGTGAGCCTGCGCCAGCAGCCAGCCGCCGGACCTGCGGCTTCCACCGCCACGGCGACCGCATTGGTCCCGGCGACCGCCTCGGTCGTGCCGAGCGCGTCGCCGATTATCCTGGGCCCCGACGGCATCCCCACCCAGATCGACGGCCAGCGCGTCTATTTCATCTCCGAACAGGCCGAGTGGGACAACCTGAGCGGTAGCTTCCTGCTGGCGGCGTTCCTTCCGAGTGGCGTCATGCCCTCCTGCTTTCCTGTCCCAGAGAATGCAGCGGACGACCTTATCGCCAACGGCTGTGGCGGGATGGCCCTCTCGAGCACCACCAGTTCCGGCTCGGGTATTCCCAGCTTCATCTACGCCGCGCCGAAGAACTCGCCGTTTGGGTTGCTCATCGGCGGGGCGAACCACGCTGCCGTGCTGCGGGTCCACACCCACGACGCCGAAGCGGCGCAGTGCAGCGCCGACCAGCGAGCCAGGTGCGAAGCCGCCGTGGTTGTCGAGGCGGTCGTATGGCCGACGGTGCCGAGCGAGATCAACGGAGAGCATGTCTATGGCGGCAGCAACGGGTCGTTCTGGAGCCTCTCCGGCAGCTTCTTGCTCGGCGGCGTCGTCTCGGTCAATCTCACCGACTGGGCACCGGGGACCTGCGCAACACCTGTCGACCTGAACGCGGCCGCACAGCAGCTGCTCCAGGAATGCGGCCCTACCTGGGTCGCCATCGACATGGATGGCATCGCGCCGGCCAGCACCTTCGACGCCGTCGACGGTCAGGTCGTGGTCGTCCGGGCTCACCTCGACGATGCCCTGGCCGCTCAGTGCCCGGCTGACCTTCTGACGCAGTGCGAGCAGGCAATCGTGGTCGAGTCCGTGGTCTGGACATCGCCGTACCTGACGCCCCGGCAGAGTCTCGCCGCGCCAACCCCGACAGCGACCGCCGGCCCGACGTCGACACCCTGACGTTGGCGATCAGCCGCGGCTCAGGAGCCGGGGTCCGCCGCCGCCTACTCCGAGTCGTCGCCCTCGTCGTCCTCCTCGTATTCCGGGAGCTCCGGCTCCTTGACGACGTCGGACCACGGGGCGTATAGAACCTCGGCATCCTCAGGCTCGAGCATGTCGGCCATGGCGAGGGCTGCGACCGCATCGGCGACGGCCGGCCCCGCGGGCTCGCGGACGCGGGCCAGGCTCTGCGGCGCTCCGAACGAGTAGTCGCGCTTCTCGCTTCGGCCCTCCATCCAGGCGAAGACCTCCTCCTGCGCCAGACGAAGCTGCTCGCGCCACTTCGCGTCTTCGTCGGCCAGGGCCTGAAGGTTGCGATGGGCGATCCGAAGCTCCTCCTTGGGCTGCTTCCGCCAGGCGACGACCAGTTCCGAGGTTTCCGCAGCGGTCAGGGCCGCCAGCCTGGTCAGGAACTGCAACACCAGCTCGCTGTTGGGGCCGAACTCGCCTTCCGGCTCGGAGGGCTCCTCGGCCGGCGCCGCTTTGGCCGCGCTCGAACCCTTGGCCGCCGCGGCCTTGGCCGAGCCTGAGCCCTTGACCGGAGCGGCCTTGGCCGAGCCTGAGCCCTTGACCGGAGCGGCCTTGCCGGAGGCCGAACCTTTGGCCGGCGCGGGCAAGGCGGCCTCTTCGTCCTCCTCCGCCTCTTCGTCTTCTTCGGAGTCGTCGCCCTCGTCGGTATCCATGATCTCGGACCACGGGCCGTAGAGCGTGTCGAAGTCCACTTCGGCCAGCTCGTCCTCGAGGACGAGCGCGTCCACGGCGTCCGTGGCCGCGTCGGCCACGATCGAGTAAAGGTCGAACTCGTCGCCGTCGAGCTGCATCGCGGCCAGCCAGTCCGACACGGCGTGCTCGGCGGCCCACAGCTCGGCCTCGAGCCCGCCGCCACGGTAGCGCCGCCGGACGACCAGCCGCGCGACCTTGCGCTCGGCCTCGGGGACCGCCTCGTATGCGCCGGCGATGGCCTCGGCCGTCTCGTCATCGATGTCGGCCAGGGAGTCGAGCAGCGCGGCGACGTCGTCGCCGTTGGGGCCGTACATGTCCGTCGGGTTCTGCCCGGTCAGCCCGAACTCCTCGGCCTCGCGCTCGAGCTCGGCCTGCAGGTCGGCCGCCCGTTCGGCATCGGTCCGTGTGTCCGGCTCGTCGCTGCCGTCTTCTTCGTCCGGCCCATCCTCGAGTCCGCCCTCGAGGTCCTCGGGCTCGCCGGCACCGGCGTCTGTTCCGTCCGCGGAGGTCCAGCTGAGCCGGTTCGGCTCGGACTCGTCGCGGAGCCTGTTTGGAGCGCCTTCGTCCTTCTTGTACCGCCTGAACATCGACCCTCCGCCGCTATCCGGTTGCGCCCTCAGTTGCTGGTCCCGTCAGTTGGCCTCGCCCAGTTGGCCGCGCCCTCAGAACCGGCCGGCTCGCTTCCGGCTTCGGCTGCCTCCGGCAGCGGTGGCGCGCCTACTAGATTGAACCACGGCGCGTAGAGCGTGTCCGCCTCGTCCGGCTCGAGCAGGTCGCCGACCACCAGCGCCGCGATCGCGTCCGCGAGTGCCGGGCCTGCCATCTGGCGAGTGGCACCCTGGCCGGTCTGACCGATGAAGCTGGCCGTCTCCTGGAGCCGACCGCCATTGAGCCAGGGGGAGATCTTCTCTTGAGCGCGGCGGACCTGATCGCGCAACTCGGGCTCCTCCTCGACGAGTCCGTGGAGGGCGTCGTGGGCCCGCGCCAGATCCTCCGCGGGAGCCTCCCGCCAGCTGCTCACCAGCCGTGTGACCTGCTCGGGCGAGAGCAGCCACAGCCGGTTGAGGAAATCGGCGACAGAATCCGTGTTCGGCCCGAACTCGCCCTCGGATTCCTCGTCGTCGTCCGCGCCGTCTTCGACCTCTTCGTCCTCGACATCGGCGCCGCCGTCGATCTCTTCCACCTCTTCCTGAATCCGGATCTGCTCGACGGCATCGGTCCAAGGCACGAACAACGCCTCGTAGTCCGGCTCCTCGAGCTCGTCTTCGAGGATGATGCCGGTCGCGGCATCAAGAGCGGCGTCACTCACCTGCGAGCAGATGCGGGCCCAGTTGGGGACTGCCTTTACGTATTCCGGATACTCCGCCGCGACGGCCAGCCAGGCTCCGATCTCTTCGCGCGCCATCTGGACGTGGCGGGCGATCTCCTCGTCGGTCTCGACCAGCTTCCGGACGGCCTTGCGGGCGACGTCTCGATCGGGCCTGGAGGCGCTGCGCCACGCGTCGGCAATCGTCTCAGCGTCGTCCGGGTCGACGTCCTCGAGCCGCTCGAGGACTTCCAGCACCTCTTTGGCGTGGGGCCCGTAGAGCCAGACGTCGTTGTCGGCCAGGTAGTCGGCCGCCTGGCTCTCGAGATCGGCGTCCATGTCCTCCGGCTGGTCGGCGTCGTCGGCGGCATCGCCGTCGGTGTCCTCTTCGGCCTCGGGCGCGTCCTCGGCCTCGACATCGTTGTCGAGGATTTCGCCGGCCCCGTCGTGGGAGCCTCGGTCGCGTCGCCTGAACATGGGGTCCTCCGGTGTTCCTGCGGAGCCAGCTGGGCCCTCGCCTGGTACGCCGGAGATCAAGCCGCTCCGTGCGCGTCGATGAATCGTCTCACACGTGCCCAGGCGTCGTCAGACTGAGTTTGAAACTCTGCCTGCTTGCGGTCGAAGAAGCTGTGGGGGGCATCCGGCTCCACGACGATGTCGTTCTCCACGTGGGCTGCTTGCAGGGCGTCGCGGAAGGACTGCACGACCGAAAGCGGGATGCCCTGGTCGGCCCCGCCGAAGATGCCCAGGACGGGGCAGTCGAACCGGTCGACGGTTTCGGTGGGAGCCGGCGTGTCGTTGCGGGACGGCCCGCCCGGCCAGCCGTAGAAACCGATGACGCCCGCCAGCCCCAGTCCCAGAGTGGCGGACAGGAAGGCGTTGCGGCCGCCCATGCAGAAGCCGGTCACGAAGATCGCGGGCCGGGCAGGCGCCGTGCCGGCCACCTTCAAGCCCCGGTCGCGCAGGAAGGCCGCGGCCGCCACGATGTCGGCCGACAGCCCGGCCCACGTCGTCTGGGCCACGTGTGGGCCCGAGTCGAATGTTTCGTCGCGATCGGCGATCCCCGCCGTCCGGCCGAAGTAGTCGATGGCGATCGCCTCGACGCCGGCCTCGGCGAAACGCACGGCCAGCTCCTCGTAGTAGCGGTACAGGCCGCGAACGTCGGGCAGGATGATGATGGCCTTGCCGGTCGGCGCGGACGGCCAGACATGGAAGGCTTTGAATCGATTGCCGTCGGCGGCGGAGAGGATGAGCGGCTCGCGCTCCACGGCGGGCCCGGCCGTTGCCTCTATCGGCGGCTCGCTGTCCAGATCGAAGCACATAGCTCGACTCCTGTGGGTGGTGTGGAGCCCATTCTTCCAGCTGGCCCCCCGGACGACATTGCAAGCGACCCCGGTTGCGCCTCGCGGTGCCGAGAGGGCCG
The DNA here is from genome assembly GCA_963768655.1 of uncultured Chloroflexia bacterium. Taxonomy (GTDB): domain Bacteria; phylum Chloroflexota; class Limnocylindria; order Limnocylindrales; family CSP1-4; genus Fen-1039. The sequence goes on from CAVYIM010000003.1 coordinate 697,577, forward strand.
CGCTCGCTGGTAGAATGCCCGCCATGCCCAAACCGCTCGTCGTCCAGAAGTACGGCGGCTCGTCCGTCGCCAACGCAGACCGAATCCGGCGCGTGGCCGCGCGCGTCGCCCGCGAGCGGGCCAGCGGCTGCGACCTGGTGGTCGTCGTGTCGGCGATGGGCGAGACCACGGACGAGCTGCTCGCCCTGGCGGGCGCCATCACCGACGAGCCGGATGCGCGCGAGCTCGACATGCTCCTCGCGACCGGAGAGCACCAGAGCGCCACTCTCGTGTCGATGGCCCTGCACGCGCTGGGCGTGCCGGCGATCGCGCTGTCCGGCGCTCAGGCGGGCATCACTACCGACGGCAACTACGGCAAGGCCCGCATCGCGGGCATCGACCCCAAGCGCATCTTCTCCGAGCTCGAGGCAGGCCGAGTCGTCATCGTCGCGGGCTTCCAGGGCCAGAGCGTGCGAGACCCGCATCTGTCCGAGATCACCACGCTGGGCCGCGGCGGCTCGGACACGACCGGCGTCGCGCTTGCGGCCGCTCTCGAAGCCGACCGCTGCCAGATCTTCACCGACGTTCGGGGCATCTACACCGCCGATCCCCGTCTCGTGCCCGAGGCCCGCCAGCTGCCGGTCATCTCGTACGAGGAGATGATGGAGCTGGCGCACCAGGGTGCTCAGGTGATGCAGGTCCGGGCCGTCGAGCTCGGTTGGGTCAACAACGTCGTCATCGAGGTGCTGAGCTCGTTCGAAGACGTCCCCGGCACGCTGATCAAGGAGGACCCGTTCGTGGAGCAGCGCAACAAGGTTCGCGGGCTGGCCCACGACCGCAACGTGGCCAAGGTCACACTCGTGGAAGTTCCAGACCGGCCCGGAGTCGCTCACTCGGTCTTCGCGCCGCTGGCCGAGGCGGGCATCAACGTCGACACGATCGTGCAGAACGTCGGCCATCACGGCACGACGGACCTGAGCTTCACGATCACCCGTGGCGACCTCGCCAAGACCAAGCGCATCCTCGAGCCCATCGTCCGCGAGCTCGGCTTCCGCGAGATGACCACCGACTCGGCGATGGCGAAAGTGTCGATCGTCGGGGCCGGCATCCAGAACGCGCCGGGCTACGCCTCGCGCATGTTCGCCGCGCTGGCCGAGGCCGGCGTGAACATCGAGATCATCTCTACCTCGGAGATCCGCATCACCTGCATGATCGCCGAGGACCAGGTCGAGACCGCCGTTCGCGCCCTGCACAAGGCCTTCGCGCTCGAGGAGCCCGAGCCGCTGGTACAGGACGAAGCTGGAGCGGCGGGCACCGGCGGGGCGACGAAGACGGGCGCGTGACCACGAGCGTCGCGTTTCTCTCGCGACACGAGCGGTTCCGATCGGCCCCTTCCACTAACGACATCGTCCGAAGCTGGCTGATCGCGGGAACCGCCGAGGTCTGCCTCGCCGTGGCCGGCGAGCAGACTGCCGGTCGCGGGCGGGCCGGTCGATCCTGGGTGGCGCCGAGCGGCGCCGCCCTGCTGCTGTCGCTCGGCTTTCGGCCGGCCTACCTGGCCGCCGACCGCCTGTGGAGATTGGCCGCGGTGGTTTCGCTGGCGATGGCCGACGCGGCCGAAGAGGTTGCCGGGTTGGCGGTCGGCAGACTTCGGCTGAAGTGGCCGAATGACATCGTCGTCGAGACGGCAGCGTACACGAGTGGCGCCGTGGGGAGGGGCGCCGTCGCGAGTCGCGCCGCCAGTCGCGCCACGGAGGGTGGCCATCGAGCGGCGGGCCTTCGCAAGATCGCCGGCGTCCTGGGCGAAACCGAGGGCGCCGGCACGGCCGATGCGCTGGCAATCGTGGGCATCGGCGTCAACGCCGACTGGCCGCCCGCCCTCTTCCCGGCGGAGCTGGCCAATTCGATGACGAGCCTGCACGAAGTCTCAGGCGGCCGTCGCATCGACGCCGACCAGCTGCTCGACGCCTTCCTGACGCGCCTGGAACCGCGCATCCTGGCGTTGCGCGACGGCCACTTCGACGTGGCCGGGTGGCACGATCGCCAGGTGACCACGGGGCGAATTGTTCGACTCGAGATGCATGCCGGGGAAGCAGAGGATCTCCGCGCGGTCGGCGTCGACGGAGCCACGGGGGCGCTGCTGGTCGAAGACCCGGCCGCTCCCGGCGCGGAGCGCGAGGTTCTGGCGGGGGAGGTTGTCCACGTGCGCCTGGCCGCCGGCGGCGACGCAGCCGAGTCGCGCTCGCCCGCTCGTGCCCGCCCGGATGTAACGCCGTGAGCCGGCCGGTGTTTAGCAGTACGGAGGAGGGCGCCCGTCCCGCCCGGCTGGATCGCGACCGCGGTCTGGTCGAAGCGGCCCGGCGCGATCCCGCCCGTTTCGACGCCCTCTACAGGAAGTACCTCGCCCAGGTGTACAGCTACGCGTACTACGAGCTCCGGGACCACCACGCCGCCGAGGACGCCACCGAGCGCGTGTTCATGCAGGCGCTGACCGGGTTGCCGCGCTTCGAGGAGCGGGCCGACTCGTTCATCCGCGCCGGCGGCACGGGCGACGCCCCGGCCGATATCCCGGTCGACGCCTCGACCTTCCGCGTCTGGCTGTTCCGCATCGCCCGCAACGTGGTGGCCAACGAGCGCCGGCGCGACCGTCGCCGCCCGGTGGCTCCGCTCGAGCAAGCCGTCGGTCTCGCCGCCGCGGACGACATCTTCGAGTCCGCCGCCGCCCACGAGGCCGGCAACGCCGCCTGGCAGGCGGTCGCGCGCCTGCCGGAGGATCGGCGGCGGGCCGTGGTCCTGCGCTTCGTGGACGAGATGTCGACGGCCGAGATCGCCGAGGTCCTGGGCCGCTCGGAGGGAGCGGTTCGAGTGCTGCTTCATCGGGCCCTGCGTTCCGTCGCGGCGGATCTGCGCGGGAGGCTGAGCTGATGCTGGGCGGCGCGTCGCGGGACGCCCGTCGGACCGAGCGCTATCTCGACGGCCTGATGGAGGCCGAGGAGCGCGGCGCGGCCGAGGTTCCAATGGATCTCGACCTGGACCCTGCCGTCCTGCTCGCCGCCAGCGAGTTGCGAGCGAGCCTCGTTCGCGTGCACCCGTCCTTCCGGTTCGAGGAAGGCCTGGCCGCTCGACTGGCGCTGACCGCCGGCGGGGCTCGGGGAGCGCACAGCAACGAACCGGCGCCGCCCGCAACGGCGTCGATCGCGCCTTTCCGGGTGCCGGGTTTCGCCGCCGGCGACGGCGCAGTCGCGGCCGATGAACCTGCCGCCACGCGCGACAGCTTCGCCGCCTCCGCGACACCGCATAGACTGTCCCTGACCGCGCGACCCTCTCGCCCGCTCGTCGTTGGCGGCGTGGGCGTAGCGTCGGCGGCCATATCAATCGGCGCCGTCTACGTTGCCTGGCGATGGTCGCGCGCCTCTCAATCGCCAATGGTTCGCGCCGTGCGTGCCGGCAGATCCGGCCGCGCATATGCGTCCGGACACGGCCGTCGCGCCGCAGTCCTCCACGGAATCCTCGGAGTGATGCCCTGATGCCGGTCCGACTCCCGTTCCGACCTCGCCGCGATGCCTACCCGCCCGACCTGTGGACCAAGTGCCCCGGCTGCGCGGAGATGCTGTTCAACAAGCAGCTGGACAAGACGCTGCGGGTCTGCCCGCACTGCGGCCATCACTTCCGCATCTCCGCGAAAGCTCGGATCGAGCAGCTCGTGGATCCCGGATCGTTCGTAGAGCGAGACGCGGACCTGACGCCCGTCGACGCCCTCGAGTTCGTGGACCTCAAGACCTACCCCGATCGACTCATGGCCGCCCAGCTCGCCACCGGACTGCGCGACGCCGCGATCTGGGGGCTGGCGGCGATGGGCGGCAAGACGATCTCGATGTGCGTCATGGACTTCGGCTTCATCGGCGGCTCGATGGGCTCCGTCATGGGCGAAAAGGTGGCCCGCGCCGGCGAGGCCGCTCTCGCCGAGCGCATCCCGCTCCTGATCGTCTCGTCGTCCGGCGGGGCCAGGATGCAGGAAGGCACCTATTCGCTGATGCAGCTCGTCAAGACGATGAGCGTGATGGAGCGCCTCAGGGCGGCGCGCGTGCCCTTCATCTCCGTCATGACGGACCCAACGACGGGTGGCGTATTCGCGTCGTTCGCGGTGGTCGGCGACGTCAACCTGGCCGAGCCCAACGCCCTTATCCGCTTCGCCGGAGACCGTGTCTCGGCCGGGACCATCGGCGAGGAGCTGCCGCCCGGCTATGCGCGCGCCGAGTTCTGGTTCAGCCACGGGTTCGTCGACCGGATCGTGCCTCGAGCGCGACTCAGGGACGAGATCATCGCGTTGCTCGGGTTCCTCAGCGCTCCCACGAACGGCCACGCCGAGCCGCCCGGCCCGACGTCCCGGTCGCGGTCGTTCCTCAATGCCCTCACCGGAGCGCGCAACGCCGAGGGCAACGGCAAATCCCGCGCCCCCGAAGCGGGGCAGGCTCGCGGAGGGGCCACCAATGGTTGACCGACTTCTGGGTCGGCACGGACCGGGCGAAGCCCGCGCGGAGGACCCGGCCGCGGCGGTGTGGGCCCACGTCCAGCAGGCGCGCAACCTCAAGCGCCCGCACACTCTGGAACTGGTCAGAGCCATCGCCGACGAATTCATCGAGCTGCACGGCGACCGGCTCTTCGGCGACGACACGGCGATCGTCGCCGGCCTGGCGCGCATCGCCGGCCGCCGCGTCGTGGTGATCGGCTTCCAGAAGGGCCAGGACACCGAGGAGAACATCCGGCGCAACTTCGGCCTGCCGCATCCCGAGGGCTACCGCAAGGCGATGCGGGTCATGGATCTGGCCGAACGCTTCGCCATGCCGGTGCTCACCTTCGTCGACGTCCAGGGTGCGTTCCCCGGCGCGGCGGCCGAGGAGCGAGGCATCGCCGAGGCGATCGCGAAATCCGTCGGGATGTTGTCTCGCCTGCGGACCCCGGTCGTCGTCGTGATCACCGGCGAGGGTGGCTCGGGAGGAGCGCTTGGACTCGCCGTCGGCGACACGATCATCGCCCTGGAGAACTCGATCTACTCCGTCATCAGCCCCGAGGGCTGCGCCACCATCCTGTGGCGCTCCGGCGAGCAGAGCCACCAGGCCGCGATGGCGATGAAGGTCACCGCCAACGAGCAGCAGGAGCTGGGCATCGTCGACATCGTCATCCCCGAACCTGGCGAGGGCGCCCACACCGATCCGGCCGAGACTGCCAGGCGGATAAAAGAGGTCGTCCTGGAGCGGTTCGACGTCCTGGGCCGCATCCCGCTCGACGAGCTCGTGGAGGCCCGTTTCAAGAAGTTCCGGGTCATGGGCCCCTATGTCGTCGCCGACCGCCCGGCGCCGCCGCCGGAGCGGACCGGCATCACCGACAGGCTGCGGGGCCTGCTCTCGAACATGCCGTCGATGCCGTCCCTGCCCGGTACCAGGCGCGACGTGCCGCCCGGCCGGGAGGAGGTCTAGCCGATGCCGGCACATCGAAACGGCCCGACCGGCACGTCCGGACACGCCGCCGGAGCCACGTCAGGAGCCACGTCCGGAGCGCGCGCCAGAGGCCTGGACGCGCGCACGGAACGAGACCACGCGGCCATCTCCGATCTGGCCGACGATCTACTCCCGGCCCTAATCGCCAAGCTGGCCGCCAGCGGACTCGGCGAGATCGAGGTCCGCGAAGGGGAGTGGAAGGCTCGCCTACGCAAGCCTTCCGGGATCGACGACCGCAAGGGATCCGGACACGGCCCCGGGGAGGGGCACTCCGGCTACGGCCATGCCACGAGCCGCGGCCCGGCCGCGAGCGCCGGCCGCACCGTCGCCGAGGAGCGCGAGCGGCTCGCCCGCGAGGGGGAAGAGGCCCGGCAGGCGGCCAACCTGCCGATCGTGGCCATCTCTCCCGCGGTCGGGATCTTTCAGCCGCGCAAGGACCTGGCCGCCGGGATGAGGGTCCGCGCCGGCGATCGCCTTGGCACGGTGGACGTGCTCGGCGTGCGTGAGGACGTGGTTGCGCCGATGGACGGCGTAGTCGGGCCGAGCCTGGCCGAGGCCGGAGAGGCCGTCGAGTACGGACAGGAGCTGATTCGGATCGAGCTGCCGGAGAACTCTCGCAGTCTCGAAGTCAACGGCGCGGACCGCGAGGCGGCCGCCGTCCTCGGGGAAGCCTGATGTTCAGCAAGATCCTGATCGCCAATCGGGGCGAAATCGCCCTCCGGGTCCTGCGCGCTTGCCGGACCCTCGGAGTCGGGGCGGTGGTCGCCTACAGCGAGGCCGATCGCGACAGCCTGGCCGCCCAGCTCGCCGACGAGGCGATCTGCATCGGCCCGGCGGACGCGCGGCGCAGCTACCTGTCGGCCCCGGCCGTGATCTCGGCCGCGGTCGTGACCGGCTGCGACGCGATCCATCCCGGCTACGGGTTCCTGTCCGAGGATGCGGGCTTCGCCGACGTCGTCCGTGCCCACGGCCTGACCTTCATCGGCCCGCCCGCCGAGGTGCTCGAGCGTTTCGCCTCCAAGGAGGCGACCCGGCGCCTGCTCGAGGCCCACGGCCTGCGCACCATTCCGGGCTCCGGCATGCTGCGCGACGAGGCCCATGCTCTCGATGAGGCCGAACGCATCGGGTTCCCGGTGCTGATCAAGCCCTCCGCGGGCGGCGGCGGCAAGGGAATGCGCCTGGTCAGGTCCCCGCGCGAACTCGAGACCTCGTTCAAGGTCAGCCGCTCCGAGGCCAAGGCCGGGTTCGGCGACGACTCGCTCTACCTGGAGAAGTACCTCGACGACAACCGCCACGTGGAGATCCAGGTGGCGGTCGACCGTTTCGGACACGCCGTCCACATGGGCGAGCGGGACTGCTCCGTGCAGCGCCGCCACCAGAAGATCCTCGAGGAGACGCCCAGCCCGGCCCTGACCGAGGCGGCCCGGCAGGAGCTCTGCGCGCGGGCCGTTCGGGCGGTCGTCGAGGCCGGCTACGAGAACCTCGGCACGCTGGAATTCCTGATCGACGCCAGGGGCGAGGCCTACTTCATCGAGATCAACTGCCGCGTCCAGGTCGAGCACCCGATCACGGAGATGTGCACCGGCATCGACATGGTCGCGTTGCAGATCAAGATCGCGGCCGGCGAGCCGTTGGGCATGACCCAGGCGGACGTCGTCTCCACCGGCCACGCCATCGAGTTCCGCATCCTGGCCGAGGATCCGAGTCACGACTTCCGGCCGCAGTCCGGCCAGGTGCTCGGCTACCTGGCCCCGGGCGGGCCGGGCGTCCGCATGGATACGCACATCTACCCCGGCTACGAAGTGCCGTCCTACTACGACTCGCTATTGGGCAAGCTCTCCGTCTGGGCGCCCGATCGGGCCGGGGCGATCGCCCGCGGCGACGCCGCGCTGCGCGAGCTGCTCGTGGACGGCCTGACCACCAACATCGACCTCCACCGGGCGATCCTCGCCAATGAGGTCTTCATCGACGGCAAGGTGACGACGAGCCTGCTCGACCGCGTCGGCAGCGACCCGTTCGTAGCCGCCGGCAACCGCTGACCGCCAGCCCGAGGAGCCGCCCGTGCCCGAGAACGCCGCACCGAACGCGCCCATCCTGACCACTCGCCAGATCGAGCAGCTGATCCCGCACCGCTGGCCGTTCCTGCTCGTCGACCGGATCGTCGAATACGACGCGGCGGCCAAACAAATCGTCGGCCTCAAGTCGGTGACCGCGACCGAGTGGTTCTTCCAGGGTCACTTCCAGGGCCAGCCGATCATGCCCGGTGTGCTCCAGGTCGAGGCTCTGGCTCAGACCATGGGTGTCTACGTCGCCCAGCAGCCCGGCTTCGGCGATCGGCTCGGGCTCTTCGCCGCGATCGACGAGTGCCGCTTCAAGCACATCGTCACGCCCGGCGATCAGCTCCGCCTCGAAGTCACGATGGAGCGCCTGGGCAGCAAGTTCGGCCGCGGCAAGGGCGTCGCCACGGTCAACGGCGAAGTCGCCTGCGAGGCTCTCCTGAGCTTCATCATCGCCCCCGAGAGCGCGCTACGCTGATGGTCCGAATCGCTGCGCTGTCCGACGTTCACGGCAACCTGCCGGCCCTGCAGGAGGTGCGCAAGGCCGTCGATGCGGCTCGCCCGGACTACGTGGCGATCTGCGGCGACCTGGTCTTCAACGGCCCGGATCCCGCCGGGACGGTGGATCTGGTCCGCGAGCTCGAGCGGGCCGGCGCATTCGTCATCTGCGGCAATACGGATCTGGCCGTAACCGACGGCGACTACACGGCCTCGTTCCCGTGGTTCACCGAGGGCGCGCCCGAGTCTTACCGGGTTGCCGCCGAGTGGGCGCGCGATCAGCTCGGCGACGAGCGGGTCGACTACCTGCGCCACCTGCCCTGGGAGCGCCGGCTGCGGATCGACGACACGCTCGTGCTGTTCTGCCACGCTTCTCCGGGATCGCTGACGGATGGCCTGCCGGCCGACCTCGATCCGGTTGTCACGATCGACCGCGTTGGCAGGACCGACGCATCGGTGATCGTCTGCGGCCACACCCACGTGCCCGAGATCCGCGAGATTGGCTGGCGCACGCTGGTCAACGACGGCAGCGCCGGCTACGTCTTCGATGGCGATCCGGCGGCGAGCTGGGCGCTCATCGAGATCGACGAGGGCCAGGTCAAGGCCGAGATCCAGCGCACCGGCTACGACGTCATGGCGGCGGCGAACGCGGTTTCCGCGCGCGGCCTCCCGGGCGACGTGTACAGGGCCGCCACAATTCGCACGGGGAAGCTAGTCCGATGAGTACCTATGCTGCGCCCCGAGTCGTCGTGACGGGCATGGGCGCCATCACTGCGCTGGGCCTCGACGTTGCCACCGCCTGGGACGGGCTGGTCGCAGGCCGCTCCGGCGTGGCCACGATCACGCAGTTCGATCCCTCGCGCCTGACCACCCGCATCGGCGCCGAGGTCAAGGGCTTCGATCCCTCCGCCGTCCTCGACCGCAAGGAGCAGCGGCGCAACGATCGCTACGTCCAGTTCGCGCTCGTCGCGGCCCGCCAGGCGATGGATCAGGCGGGGCTGCCGGCTCGACTCGAAGGCGAAGAGGCGGAGCGGACCGGGGTCGTGATCGGGACCGGCATCGGCGGCATCCAGACCCTCGCCGAGCAGGTGCTGCTGATGGGCGAGCGCGGGCCCGGCCGCATGTCGCCCTTCCTGATCCCGATGGCCATCAGCAACCTCGCCGCCGGCGTGACGGCCATCACTTTCGGCCCCAAGGGCCCCAACTTCAGCGTCGTTTCGGCCTGCGCCACCGGCGGACACTCCATTGGCGAGGCCTGGGAGATCATCCGACGAGGCGACGCCGACGTGATGCTGGCAGGCGGCGCGGAAGCGACGATGCACGAGGCACTGGTCGGTGGCTTCGCGGCGATGCGGGCGCTCTCGACCCGCAACGACGAGCCGGAGCGGGCGTCGCGGCCCTTCGACCGGCATCGCGACGGATTCGTCATCGGCGAGGGCTGCGGCATCGTCATCCTGGAGGCCCTCGACCACGCTCGAGCTCGTGGCGTCGAGCCGCTGGCCGAGATGGTGGGTTACGGCGCCACGGCCGACGCCTCTCACATCACGCTCCCGGCTCCCGGCGGGGCGGGCGCTGTGCGGGCCATCCGCCGCGCGCTCGAGAAGGCCCACCTGAGCGTGGACGACGTGGCGATGGTCAATGCCCACGCCACTTCCACACCCGAGGGCGACCCGCGCGAGCTCGAAGCCATGCGCACGCTCTTCGGCGACCGAGCCGGTCGGGTGAGCATCACCGCCAACAAGAGCATGATCGGGCACACCCTAGGTGCCGCCGGCGCGATCGAGGCGATCGCCACGGTCATGAGCGTCCGCACCGGCATCGTGCCGCCGACCATCAACCTCGAAGAGCCCGACGAAGCGGCGGCCGGGCTCGACCTGACTCCGGGCCGGGCGCGCCGGCGCGAGATCGAGGTCGCCGTCTCCAATTCCTTCGGCTTCGGTGGACAGAACAGCGCCGTCGTCTTCCGGCGCTGGAACGAGTAGAGGGCGCGACGATGGCTGAGCAAGGCAAGAAACTGGGGATGCCCGCCGAGTCCGAGCCGTCGACGGGCGCCGAGCCCGAGCAGCCGGCAGCCGAGGATCCCTCCCTGTCGGCCGAGGCCGCCTCGTTGCTGGGCCTGATCGACAAGCTGAGCTCGCTCCTGGAGAAGAGCGATCTGGTCGAGCTCGAAGTGCAGGCCGGCGAATCCGCCATCGTCCTGCGAAAGCCCGCGGCATTGCTGCCAGCCGCCGCCGCCCCGGCCGCCGCCGCCCCCGTCGCCGGACCGGATCCAGCCGGAGCGGCAGCCGCGGCCGAGCCTGCCGTGCCGGCCTCGGCGGCCAGGGCCGTTCGCGCCCCGCTGACGGGAATCTTCTACGCTGCCTCGTCCCCGAGCGCGCCGCCGTACGTCAAGGTAGGCCAGCAGGTCGCCGTCGGCCAGATCATCGGCCTCATCGAAGCCATGAAGCTGTTCAACGAGATCAAGTCCGACGCCTCCGGCAGAATCGTGCGCATCGTGGCCGAGACCGGCAAGCTGGTGAAGGCAAAGCAGCCGCTGATCGAGGTTGAACCGTAATGGCCGGGTCCGTGCACGGGACTCGCGTCACCGGGTGGGGAGCCTACGCGCCGAGCCTCGTCCTGACCAACGCCGACATGGAGAAGATGGTCGAGACCTCGGACGAGTGGATCGTCAGCCGCACCGGGATCTGCGAGCGCCGCATTGCCGGACCGGGCGAGACCACGGCCAGCATGGCGGCCGTGGCCGGTCTGCGAGCGATTGCCGTAGCCGGGCTCCAGCCCGACGACATCGACCTGATCCTGGTCGGGACGCTCACCGCGGACTATCCGATGCCGTCCGCCGCGGCCCTCGTGAAGGACGCGATCGGCAACAAGCGCGCGGCGGCCATGGATCTCGCGGCGGCCTGCTCCGGGTTCGTCTACGGCTACGCCACCGCCCACGCCTACATCGCCAGCGGCATGGCGCGACACGTCCTGGTGATCGGCGCGGAGACACTCAGCCGCTACACGGATTGGACCGATCGGGGGACGTGCATTCTCTTCGGCGACGGAGCAGGCGCGGCCGTCCTGTCGGCCTCGGACGAGCCAGGTGGAACGCTGGGCATCGAGATGACGACCGAACCCGCGGGCGCCTACTTCATCTGGCTGCCGGCCGGCGGGGCGGCTCGACCGGCGAGCAACGCCACGCTCGGGAATCGCGAGCACTACATGAGGATGAAGGGCAGCGAGACCTTCAAGATGGCCGTCCGAACTCTCGGATCGACCTCGATCAAGGCTCTCGAGAAGGCGGGCCTCGGCCTGCCTGACGTTGACCTCGTCATCCCGCATCAGGCCAACATCCGGATCATCGAGGCCCTGGCGAAGTCGCTGGATTTCCCGATGGCGCGAGTCTTCGTCAACGTCGACCGCTACGGCAACACCTCGGCCGCGTCGGTGCCGCTGGCCCTTTCGGAGGCCGTCGCCTCCGGCAGGGTCAAGAAGGGCGATCACATCCTGCTCGTGGCCTTCGGCGCTGGGCTCACATCCGGGGCTATAGCGCTGGAGTGGACGGCCGATCCGGCCGCCTCGGCCAGGGCCGACGCCATCGATCCCGGCGAAGTCACCATCCTGCCCGGTTACCTCGGGCCGGTCGACCCGTTCCCACCCGCCCTGGAGTGGCTCCGCGCCGGCTCCGGCTCGGTCACCCCGGGCAAGAGTTGATCCAGGCGGCTCATCAACGACGCAATCGGCGCTCCGCCGAACGGGGCGCCGGCCACGCAGGCACGCGAATGCGAGGAGGAAGACCATGATCGATCTGTCCGGCAAGACCGCCCTTGTCACCGGCGGCGCACGTGGCATCGGCAAGGCTATCTGCCTGAACCTGGCCAGGCAGGGCGCCGACGTCGCCTTCGTGGACGTCGGCCGGCCCGAGGTCGCCGAGGCCACCGTGGCCGAGATCGAGGCCCTCGGGCGCAAGGCGCTCTACATCCCGGCGGACGTCACGGACCCGGAGGCCTGCGTCAAGGCCGTCGCGGCGACGGTCGAGGCCTTCGGCAAGATCGACATCCTGGTCAACAACGCCGGCATCACCCGCGACGACCTGATCATGAGAATGCCCATCGACGACTGGAAGAAGGTCCTCGAGGTCAATCTCTTCGGCGCCTTCTACATGATCAAAGCCGCCATCCGTCCGATGCTCAAGGCCCATGCCGGTCGGATCATCAACATGTCGAGCGTCTCGGGCCAGGCCGGCCAGATGGGCCAGGCCAACTACTCGTCGTCAAAGGCAGGTCTGATCGGGCTCACGAAGGCGACCGCCCGTGAGGTCGCGTCGCGTGGCATAACCTGCAATGCCGTCGCACCGGGGTTCGTCGTCACCGAGCTCACCAGGGACCTGCCGGCCAGCCTGACCGACCAGATCAAGGCTCAGACGCCGCTGGGCCGTTTCGGCACGGTCGAAGAGATCGCGTCGGCGGTGACGTTCCTCGCGTCCGACGAAGCCGGGTACATCACCGGCCAGGTCCTCGCCGTGGACGGCGGCCTGGTGATGCAGTAACCGTCGCGGACCCTCGTGTCGCCCGGTCCGACGGCCGGACGGCATCGATGGCGGTCCGGCCGGCAAGCTCGGCCGGCCGGCGACGGTGAGTCGGGGAGCTTGGGGGTAGGATCAGCGCCACAATCGGTCAGAGCGTCACCGCAGTCACAGAAGGGGCGGTTGGGGTCGGATGAGCGAACCCGGAAGTATCGAGCCCGTCATGCCTGAGGTCGAGCCGCCATCCGGACAGGAGGGCGCGACCGCCGCAGGAACTTCCGACGCGTCCGCCGGCTCCGCGCCGAGATCGAGCCGCCTGCGCGCGACCCGCTCACGGTTGGTCGCGGCCCTGGTCTCGATCCCCGGGATGTCCAGGCTGCTCGCCGGCTCGTCCGCCGAACCGGAGGCCGCAGCGAGCGGCCGCTCGCGGCTCGCGGCGGCGCTGCTGTCGTTCGTGTGGCCGGGGCTGGGCCAGCTCTATGCGCGCCGGTTCATCACGGCCGCGATCTTCGCCGTCCCGGTCGTGCTTGCCGCCGTCTGGCTGGTCATGCAGGTCCTCAACGGCGTCCTGTACTTCGGGGCCAGCTTCCTCGACGACTCATTCGCCCTGACCTTCGTGATCGGCGGCGCGTTCCTCGGTGTCTGGCGGATCGTGTCCATGATCCACGCCTATGCCACCACCGGGCCCCGCCGCCGGCCGCGCCGGCTGGACGCGGGTGTGCTCGCGGTTCTGCTGATCGTCGTGCTGGCCGTGCATGGTGAGGTCGTCTACTACGCCTGGTCCGCCTACAGCTTCGACGTCGATCTCACGAACAACGTCCTGGTGAACAACCAGCCGACGGCCGCGCCGAGCTCCCAGCCGTCCGCGACGCTGGTGCCGACCCCGGCGTGGCAGCCCAGCGGCTCGAATGCGCCGTCCAGCCCGACGCCCGGGGTTTCCCCGTCGCCCGCGCCCTCGGACCGGGTAACGATCCTGCTGACCGGCATGGACTGGATGCCCGGCCGTACGACCGCCATGAACGACGCCATCATGCTGGTCAGCCTCGACACGGAAACGAACAAGGTAACGATGGTCAGCATTCCGCGGGATACGGCCGATTTCGACTATTACTGGGGCGGGTCGACGGGTGTGAACACCAAGATCAACAACTTCGCCAACCTGATCGGCAAGGGCTTGATCCACGCGCCGGATCCGCCCCTGACCGCATTCGCCAACGAGGTCGGCTACCTGGTGGGCGTGAAGGTCGACTACTACGCGGAGATCGACATGAGCGGCTTCGGCAGCATGGTGAACCTGCTGCCGGGCCACGATGTGTGCGTCTACAACCCCAAGGCGATAGACGACCCGTCAACGCAGACGCACATTGCGGCCGGCAACGTGTGCCTGGACGGCGTCCAGGCCATCAAGTACGTCCGATCGCGCCACAACGGTGGCAGCGACTATGTTCGCGCCGGTCGGCAGCAGCAGATTCTCCTGGCGGCGGCGCACAAGATCGCCACGCCTTCGGGCATCGCCGCCCTGCCCAGCCTCCTGTCGTTGGGGGCCAAGCTGATCCAGACCAACTTCCCGCTCAAGACTGCCAAGAACTACGTCTCCGTCGTCCAGCACCTCGGGGCCGGGGACGTCACGCAGTGCGTGCTCGGGCCGCCGTACGACTACCACCCGGCCACCGCGCTGACCAAGGGAGACTGGACGAGTCGGCTCGAACTGTCCCTGGTATCCGGCCTATCTGTTTACCTGTTCGGCTCGGACAGCCGCTACTACGGCATGGAAGGCGTCACACCCGCACCCTGCTCGTCGCAGAGCTGACCGCTCGGCCCGAACTGACCGACGGCTGCCGGAGCCCTGCGCAGCCGGCGCTCCGGCTCGCGCCTCCTACTTGTAGGCCACGGCCGTCCCCGTCGGCACGCTCTGGATGAATATCTCGCCTCGCACGAGCGGTATTTCATTGCCCGATGAGTCGTAGAAGCGTGTGAGCGCAGTGTCCGAGGCCTTCTTCCAGGTGCCGACGATCGCCTGACCCTCAAGGAATACGATCGCCTTGCCCGAGCCGACGTTGGCCACCACCGGGCGCTTGTGACCGGGATCGGAAACCGAGTCGTATGACAGCGCCTGGAACATGACGATCACATTGCGGGCCGTCACCTGCTGGCCGTTGGCAGGGTCGGTCTGGAGGTGGCCGCCCACGTAGCGGAGATACGAGTCGGTCGCCGGATCGAACGTGTAGCCGACCAGGCCGGTGCGGTAAGGGATGGAAATGGATTGCGTCGCGGGCAGCTGCGAGCGGGGCGAGTCGTCCCTGAAAGTGCGAACGGGCAGCCCTTGATACGTCGCCGGATAGCTCATCCTGGCCAGGCATCTGATGAGCACGGCCGAGTTGGTGTAGGCGTTGTGCGGCGACGCCCGGGTGGCAATGCGATGGTAGGGGCAGGAGCCTCCCCGGAGGTCGTCCATGTTGTAGATGTTCCTGGCGTTGGCCGGGATGACCTTGTCCAGCGACACGGCATCGCCGCCAAAGTGCCCGAATACGGCCTTGTACTCGGCCGCCCAGTAGACGAAGTACGGACGGGCGCTTCGGACCGGCCCGATGTCTGTCGCGGTGCCCTCCTGGAACACCATCATGTAGCGGTCCTCGCCACCGTCGGCCGGGGCCTGGTAGACGATCGAGGCGGAGGAGAAACCCGACTGCGGCCGGGCCACGATGTTGTCGTCGACCATGATCGCCATCGGCAGGCGATGGGCGAGATCGGCGGAAGTGAGCACTCCGTCGAGGTCGGCGTAGGCAAGGCCTGTGGGCGACGCCGCCGGCGAGCTCGTGGGCGTACCGGACGGTGAGGCCGGCGGCGTTGGCACTTCCGATGGCGATGGAGAAGGCGAGACGAGGGCCACCGCCGTGGCGCTCGGGCCGGCGCTGGCCTGGGCCGTTCCGCCCGATCCGACCGCGACCAGGAGGCTCGCGGCCAGGACGATCACGAGAGCGATCGCGACGAGCGCGACCACCACCGATCGATGGCTGGCCCAGGAGCGCTCGATCAGGTGTCGCAGTCGGGCTGCCAACGGTCGAAGACGTGCAATCACAGTCGAAGTCTCCAAGAGCGAAACCAGCGCACAGGATAGCGAGGAACGCGCGGTGGGGCGGCCGGCCCAGAGGAGCCACGCCGCGGAGACCTGGACGTCAAGTTCCTACCTGCCTCCCTTGCCGCGGCCCGGCATCCCTCACGCTCATCCGGTAGTATCTGGCGATGGCTCAGTACCAGGATGCCCTACACCCGGATCGAGTGGATCGCGGCGAGCGAGATTGTCTGCCGCGATGGGAACTCATCCGGCCCCACGTGCCTCCAAGCGGGATGATCCTCGACGTAGGCAGCAACCTTGGCTACTACGGCCTGAAGGCAACCGGCGAGAAGGCTGGGGTCGCGGTCGTGTCCCTGGAGCCGGAGCGATCGAATGTCGAGGGGCAACGGCAGCTTCTCCAGGAATACGACACCAATCGGATCTGCCTGATCCAGGGCTCGGTCAACGCGGCGCTGGCCACAAAGTGGGCAGAGACCTGCGATTGGTTCGAACTCACCCTGCTCCTGGCCGTGCTGCACTGGACCGACGATCCGGGACGGATCGTTCGCGCTCTGTCGTCGATGAGCGGGGTACTGATCGCCGAAGTGCCGGACAGCGGGGACCGTGGCGCCGGCGGGCAGTCTCGACTGCGGCAGTGGGCCGATCCAATCGAGTGGTTCCGTGAACACACCGGCCGGACCGTGACGCTGCTGGGCAGGGTTCCGCGGCATACCTCGAACGTGCCGTCGCACTTGATCATGGTCAGCGGGCCGGTCTCCCGGGAACCGACGGTGCCTTATTGGAACTACGATCCTGGGTACGGCCCGCAGCGCGAGTCGCGGGCGGGTGCCGACGCGGCGCAATACCAGATGCGGTATGACGGCGATCGCGTTCACTTCGCCATACGGGGAGAAGAGGTAGCCTACCGTCCAGGCGTAAACCTCGTCAGCCTGATGTACCTTGGCCGCCTCATCCGCCCCGAGCCCGCCTATTGGATCCAGGGCGCCGCCGCGGCCGTGGTGTCGTGGCCGGAGCACGGGGACCCGATGCCGCACAACATGCTGTGGACCCCGACCGGTCTGTCACTCATAGACGGCGACGACCAGCGCCTGCCGGCCGCGATACTGGCGTCGCAGCGCTCAATGGAGCACCACGTGACGGCCTGGGCAACGACCAAACCGCCTTCGTCGCGTCCGTATCTTGGCGCGTGGCTGAGCCCCTACCGACGGCTTCGCCGCGGAACGGGGCGGGTCCTCCGGCGGCGCGTGGGCAGGGAGGGCGTTGCGCGCATCAAGAGGCTAATGGGGCCGCTCGGCTAGACCGGGCGAGGCGTCGCTCCGGGGTTCGGCGTGGCAATGGCCGTGCCGCAAACCATGGCCCGCGGCCCCCATCACACGCTGAGAGGCAACCGTTTACTATGGTGCCCGGGTGAGCAACGCGACGTCGGCATGCGAATCGGCTGTCGTGGCCGGGGTCCTGTGTTCCTCGGAGTCAATGTGGCTGGACCCGCGCCGCGGCGAGCCGGCCTTCCGGTCGGCACAAGCGGGTCGCGGCCACCAGCTGGTGCGGGAGGATATGGGCATCCACCGAGTGCCTGAGAGCGGCGCGCTCACACGCCGCTCGACATCCAGATCCCGAACCCGACTGAGAAACCTCAGCCAGTGATAGACTCCGCAACCCTCCCAATCTGGCTCACGGCACTTGCCGCTGTCTTGCTGGGCGCGGCCGGATTGTGGCTCGCACGCGTGGTTTCTGCGAAGGCGGAGTGGCCACCAGCGGGCGGCTTGCTGCTCCTGGCAGTGGCGGCGGTCGTGCCGAACGTGCCCGTGACATTCGGGCTCAGCCTCGACGACATCCTGCCCCTCGTGGGAGTCGCCCTGCTCGCCCTCGGCGTTCTCCGGGATCGGGCCGCGGTGCGCGAGGCGTGGCGCTCGATTGAGTCGCGTACAGTCCGCGGGCTGGTGGTTCTCGCGGCCGAGGCGATCGTCTTCATCGTCGTGGCGGCCGCCGTCTCCAGCGTCGTCAACGCGTCGGGTCCCGTGGACGCGGCTCGTCTGTTTGCTCGGAGCGGCGTTCGCTTCCTGCTGATCGCGGCAATCGTCGTACTGGCCGTGCTTGCCAACCCGCCCCGGCGACGCGCGGCCCTTCTCACTCACGCGATCGCGCTGGTGGGCACCGCAGAAGCCGCGTTCGGAGTCGTTGCCTATCTTCTGCCACTGCCAGGTCACATGGGCCTCGAACTGGCTCGGGAGAATTCGGTTCTGTACGAGAACGTTCCCGGGAGGGTTGCGGGGACGATCGGCCTATCGCCGGACTTCCTGGGGGCGCTGTTCCTCTTCACCATGCCCCTTTCAGTCGCGCTGGCGCTCGAGTCGGAAAGTCGCGACCATCGCCTCTTCTGGTGGGCCGCCGCCGCGGTCCAGGCGCTCGCTCTTGGTCTTTCCTTCACGCGCGTGTCGCTGGCGCTGGCGGCAGTTGAGGTCGTGGTTCTGATTCTGTGGCGTGGCCGCATGCGCTACATCATTCCCTTGGGCGCGAGCCTGCTGCCCGTTGCGATATTCACGCCGGCGATTCGGCGCGTTACTGATGACGTACCCGATCGGTTGGCCCTCTGGACTTCAGGGTTTCGGATGATGATCGATCACCCGTTCTTCGGAGTTGGGTCGGGCAACATGGTCGCCGTTCAGCTGGCGCAACCACTTCGCTACGGCTATACGACCTTCGGAGCGGCCGATGTGAATGCGCACAACACGCTCTTGCTCGCGGGTGCCGAGCTTGGAACTCTGGGTTTCGTCGCGGCGGTGCTTCTCAATGTGGCGCTCGCGGTGCTCGCCGCGCGCATGCTCTGGCTCTGCTTCCGAGATAGACGTCGGCAGCTTGCCCCGGCGGCTGCGTCTCTAGCGGTGTTGGCCTTTCTCGTTCAGGGGATGGTGAACGATCTCTTCACAGTCCCTGTGGTCAGCACCATGGCGGCCCTGGTAATAGGCGGCTTCCTGGTGGTCGCTCCCGAGGAAGCGCCTGTGGCGGCGGTCCAGGGTGCGGGCGTACGCCAGACCGAGGGATGACCAGAAGGTCGCGTGCGGCCGTCGCCCGACACCTGGCGGGATCGGCGGAGGCGGCTCGTCCTGTAGCTTCAGCGCCGCGCCGGTGGCAGCGCGCCGACGTCCGAACATCGCCCGCTGAGTTGGGGCCGAGGCTTCCCAGGATCAGGACTCGCCAACGCGCAGGGCGCCGGGTCGGAGCGTACAATCCTTTTCCCGTGTTCGGGTCGCCATGAGTGGAGGGTAGTTTGACGTCCGTTTCCCCGAGTCCCGCTGCCGCGCCGGAGACGCCGACTGCGCCGTCAAGAAACGCGACCGAGACTCGTATCGTCACGTGGCTTCTTGTGGCGTTCCTTGTCTGGGTGCCGCTCCAGACGCCGGTCGACGTCCTCGCGTACCAGTACCTGCATATCCCGATTCGGTTCGCCCAGGGCATCTTGCTGGTCAAGGATGTCTGGGCCGCGGGACTCTTCGCGGTGCTTTTCCTCAGACACTACCGCGAGGTCCGGTTCCGCTGGTTCGACTGGTTCGCGGTTCTGTATGGAATCCTCGTGGCCATCTACAGTGTCGTGCCGCTCGCGCTCGGGTCCAACCTCCCACCCCTTGCCGTGTTTGCGTCGGCACGGGAAATGCTGGTGCCGATCGAGCTATACGGCCTCGGCCGATTGGCCGGCTACGCCGGAGTATCGCCTTTGGGCCTTGCGCGGGCCTTTCTCTGGGTGGCGGCCGGCGCGGCCGTCTTTTCGGTCGTGACCTTTGTGCTGTTCCCACAGTCCTTCTGGGATACCGGCTACAACCTGCTCGGCTTCATGCGCAACGTTCAGGCCATAGCCACTGACAAGTCGCTTCGGGATGCCAGCATCATCGCCCGGTACGGCCCGACAGGGTGGTCGCTTCGGGCGGTCGGCCCGTTCACCCATCCGGTCGGAGCTGCGGTCTACTTTGCCCTGCCGCTGACGCTGGCTCTGTGTGCCGCCTGGACGAGGGATCTGCGGCGGAGGGTGGCATTGGCTGGAGCGGCGCTCGCAGTGGTCTTGTTCGGGCTGGCCGTGATCACTCCGATTTCTCGAGGGATTTGGATCGGCCTCATCGGCTCGCTCGTTGTCAGCGGCGTCGTGCTGCACAAGTATCGCCTGGCCGCTCTGTCGATCGTCGTGTTCGTTGCCTTCATCGGGTTGGTCCCCCCCTTCAGCTACTCGATAACTTCCGCCGCCACTGCCACCGACTCATCGACGACCGCTCACTCCGGAGCTCTCGCGCACGGTGCGAATGTAGTGGTCACAAATCCGCTTGGAATGGGCGTCGGCCAGGCCGACTCCTTCGGGAAGAACTATTCGGCGTCTGCCGGTGTCGATTCGTCCGGTGTCGGCGAGAACATGTACCTCACGACATACACCAGCGTTGGGCCTCTGGGTTTGCTGGCGCTGCTGGTTTGGATGGCGGCCTTGCTCGTGGAGCTCTTTGGCCGATTGCGCAGCTCGTTGCCCGCGTGGGTCCCAGTCGGCATTGGGGCAGGGCTCCTTGCCGAACTGGCAGCTGGGATGTCGGCCTCGACGCTTATGCGGTTCACCACGGCGGCCAGCATCTGCCTTCTTGTGGGTCTCGTCATTGCAGTGCCGGGCCCGGAATTCAGGTGGCCAATCTTGTCCGTCATCCAGCACCCACGTACATGGCTCGCCTCTCGCGGCCCGAAGCGGCGGCCTCGGGGCGAACAGGCCTAGCGCGGGTGCATAGGAGACTTGACTGGATCGTCCGTTCAGCCCCTATGATGCTCATCTGGTGGCTTGCGCGACTCAGTCGGAGACCCTGATCTCTGCGAATTGAAGCGTCGATGCGGACGAGGGAGCGTCGTCCGCGAGGAACTTCACTTCGGGGCGGAATTGCCCGCAGCAAGGACGGAGGAAGTCCGCACTCTCTGTTCGACGGTTCCATGGAGGGCAAAGGAGTTACGGTGGAGAACTGGCTCCCGTGTAGGCGCAGTTGACGACGTAGATGCGACACGACGTCGTCCACCTCGACCGGATTGGCATTGGCCATCGACTTCGGACCCGGTCTGTCCGCGCCATCCCAACGTCCACGCCTTCGCTACGCTCCGTCGGGGAACCATACGAAGGAACCGTCGCAAGCTCGGTCGTCGAGGCACCCGAAGGGGTCGCGTCTTCACCGATCGAGAATCACGCCC
The DNA here is from genome assembly GCA_963768655.1 of uncultured Chloroflexia bacterium. Taxonomy (GTDB): domain Bacteria; phylum Chloroflexota; class Limnocylindria; order Limnocylindrales; family CSP1-4; genus Fen-1039. Next base: position 718,394 of record CAVYIM010000003.1, read on the forward strand.
GACCGGTGGAGGAGCGCTAGATGGGCCCACCGACCATGCCTGCAGTTGTGCCCATCGCAGATCTCCTCATCCATGACGTCGATCCAGATGAAACCAATTCCTTGCTCTTGAGCTGGCTGTCCAATCCTGGCCCTGGCGCCTACTACGTGTGCACGCCGAACGTGGACTATGTCGTGAGGTCGCGTCGCAATGAGCGTTTTCGCGACGCGATCAACGCGGCCGACTTGCGTGTACCCGACGGGATGTGGATCGTCTACGCGTCTCGACTCGCCGGGCGACCTCTACGCGCGAGTGTCACCGGCCGTATGTTGCTGCCCCGTCTCGCCGCCCACTGTCGCGACGATAGCCGCAGCGTTGGGATAGTCGGGGCGGCCGAAGGGGTCGCAGCCAGGGCCGCGGCGCGGCTTGTCGCCCAGTACCCTGGGCTGGTCGTTCGCCATGCCATATCTCCGCCGATGGGCTTCCAAGTGGGGTCCACTGCGGACAGCGAGATCCTGGCCGCGCTGAAGAAAGACCCTGTCGACCTGCTATTCGTTGCTCTGGGGGCCCCGAAGCAGGAGATCTGGATGCAGGAGCACCGGGACGACCTGCCCGGGACCGTACTGATCGGGGTGGGCGCAGGCGTCGACATCTTTGCCGGCCGGTTCCGTGAGGCTCCGCGCTGGATGACCAGGGTCGGGCTCGAATGGCTGTTCCGTCTCGCCCAGGAGCCCCGTCGCCTCGGGCGGCGGTATCTGGTCGACGACCCGTGGATCCTGCTCTGGGCTGTGAGGACGCGTTTCTCCAGGTAGTGGGCAATCCGGCGGATGGGCTATCGCCCCGTTCCCCTGACCTTCGGCGGCATGGCATGGCGTGGCGTGGCGGGGCGGGGCGCGGTGCGGCGATGACTCGGCGGCACCGCCAGGGCGCCCCTCGACGTGTGGCGACAGGCGGGTTCCTGCGGATCGACGCCCTACGCCGGCAGCTTATCCATCGGCTCGCGCAGTTTCGCGCGCGGCCTGACCCGCAGCTGGGAATATAGCTCGTCGATCTGGCCTCGGAGGCGCTCGATGTCGTAGTCGGCTGCCCGAGCGCGAAGCTTCGCGGTCAGTGCGTCGAGATCGCCTTTTCCAGCCTCGAGCAGTGCGCGGATTGAACCCGCCGCCGCATTCGCGTCGCCGAAGTCGACGAGCTGGCCGCTCAGGCCGCTGCCCAGCAGGAGCTCATGGGCCGGAATCCGGTTGGCAACGAGCGGCACGCCAGCGGCCATCGCCTCCAGAAGTGCCAGCCCGAAGCCTTCGCCCTTGCTCGGAAATGCCGCAACGGAGGCGGACTTCAGCAGATCCGGCAATTGCTTCTCTGGAAAGCTGAGGAGATACGTCATGCGATCCGGCACTCCCAGGTCGTCGACAAAGGACTTGATCCGGGCCAACTCCTCGGAATCGGGCTCGCCCGCAAGCACGAGCGACCATTCCAGGTCGCAGAATCCGACTCAAAGCCCGAACCAGGTCAGTCAGGGCCTTGTTGGGAACCAACCTGCCGATGGACACGACTCGGCCCGGGATCGGGGTTCGCTCGAGGCTCAGCAGGTTCTTCAGCGGGAGGGCGTTCGGGTACGTTACGGTCAGGCCGGCAAGGTAGGGTGCGTCCCGCAGCAACAGAACGCGATCGGCGTCACTGCTGGCTACCGTCCGAACACGCCCCAGGCGCAACAGCGGCCCGAAGTAGAAGCGCATCGCCAGTCGCTTCCACCGGAGGCCGCCGCCCGAATGGAATATCAGGCCACGGGTATGGAAAATGCGCGGCCGGCGCGCCACGCTGGCGCCAATCGTGGTACTGGCTATGGCGAAGCGAAGATCGTGCATGTGCACGACATCGTTGCGCACTATCTCTCTCCATATTCGATCCGGCCGGAAGGTGAAAGCGAACTGCGTTGCGCCCCGGCCCGGGAGGCGAATGACCTCAAGACCATCCACGGTTTCGTGCCCTGGGAGGCCCCTGGTTGGTCCTGTGACATCCCGATCCAGCGTCACGATCGTCACACGACAACCCGCCTCGGCCTGCGCGACTGCCAGGTCGTGGACAGATTTCTCCGTCCCCCCAATCAAAGGGCGGAACCGCCGGCAGACGTGGAGGACGCGGAGTGGTACCTCGGATTTCGTGGACGGGCCCACAGGCGACGTCACGATTCCGAACCACCCGGGCTCGCTGCCGCCCGGCAGCGCGTCCGAGCTGTGACTGTGGCTGCCATCGACCGGAAGACTGGATCGTGACAGGGGCAACGGGACGCCCAACCGAGATCGTGCATCCACGTAGTGTATCGATTGACCTGCTCAGGGTGTCGGGCTGAGCTGTTCAACCGGCCACCGACAAGCCAGCGGCTTTGGTAGCATCCCGGGGTGCTGATAGGAGAGCCCATGGATTCCCAAGCGCCCGCGCTGCCCGCTATCGATATGCCTGCCGACCCCCTCGATCTCGCGGTTGTCGGGGGCGGAGGGCACGTCGGGCTTCCGTTGAGCCTGGCATTTGCCCAAGCAGGGCTTCGAGTCGGCATCTACGACACGTCCCAGCCAACACTGGACACCATCGCCCAGGGGACGATGCCGTTTCGCGAGGTCGGCGCGCCCGAGCTGCTCGTGCAGATGCTTGCCGCGGGCCGGTTGGACCTGAGCTCGTCGCCGGCGATGTTGCAGCGAACAGCGAACGTGATCCTCGTGGTTGGCACGCCAATCGACGAGTTCATGCATCCTTCCCTGGCCGTCTTCGACAAGGTGGCCGATCAGATTGCACCGCATCTCAACCCGGGGACCCTGGTGATCCTTCGAAGCACCGTCTACCCCGGCACTTCACAGTACCTGAGCCAGGCCCTCGCGGTCCGCGGCGCGAAGGTGAGCGTGGCCTTCTGCCCGGAGAGGATTGCCGAGGGAAACGCCCTCGAAGAGCTGCGCCAGCTTCCGAACATCGTCGGTGCTGACGAAGTTGAGGCCGGCGACCGCACCGAGGCCCTGTTCGCGCATCTGGCGAGTGCGGTAATCAGAACCACAACTCAGGAAGCGGAGCTAGCCAAGCTGCTCACCAACGCCTGGCGCTATCTGAAGTTCGCCATCGCGAACCAGTTTCTCGTCATGTCGCACACTGCCGGCATCGACTATGGGCACGTCCTGGAGGCGATGAAGACAGGTTACCCACGCGCCGCCGACGTGCCGGCTCCTGGCTTCGCCGCAGGTCCGTGCCTTCTCAAGGACACCATGCAACTGGCCGCGCTCGCGACCGACCACTTCGCCCTTGGCCACGCCGCCGTTCAGGCCAACGAGGGTCTGCCCGCGTTCGTCGTCGGTGCGCTCAAGAAGCGATACGGCGACCTTCAGGGAAGAACCGTAGGCGTCCTGGGGATGTCGTTCAAGCCGGAGTCGGACGATGTTCGATCGTCGCTCAGCTACAAGCTTCGCAAGCTCCTGATTTGGACGGGCGCCACCGTCCTCTGCACCGACCCATACGTCCACGACGTGCGGCTGGTGTCTTTGGAGCGAGTGATGGCAGAGGCCGAGATTCTCGTCCTGGGCGTTCCTCACCGCGCCTACCGAGAGCTCGACCTCACCGGGCGCGAGGTCGTGGACATCTGGGGGGCGCTGGGACAGGGCGTGCGAGTCTGACGCTCGCGACCGAGCTCTCGGGCTGTCCCGCTACATCGACCCATCGCAGCACGGCAGGCGGTTCACGACGGAGTGTCGGCGATCTCCCGTAGCCGGCTCCGGGCAGCGAGGGCATTGAGCAGATACGCGCCCTCGAGAATGAAATACACGACCCCGAAGACCGCGAGGGCGCCCGGGGCGGCAGCGGAGACGGGCAGAGCGGAGCGGGCGAAGAGCGCGGGCACAGTGGCAACGCCGGCCAGGAGCAGGGGCCTGACAAGCAGTCGCCCCCTATCGACGTGGCCGATCGCGCGGCGCATGGCTCGCTCGTACAGCAGGAACAAGGCCAAGGAGCTACACAGGAGGCCAGCCACCGCGCCACCGATGCCCAGCGTCGGCAATGTGACGACATCGATGAGAATCAGGACGATGAGTGAGGCCACGAGCGCGACGAGCCTCGGCATCTGGGCATCGCCGCCCGTGAGCAGCGTCCCGTACAGATACCCAACAAACCGGAATGGCAACGCCAGCGCGATCCAGGCCATGATCCAGCCGAAGGATGTGACGTCGGGGCCGTAGGTAACCTGCAGCAGCCAGCTACCGCCCAGCATCATGGCAAACGGTACCGGCACGGACAGAGTGAGCAGGATCTCGATCGCAGGCGCCGTAACCCGCTGATTCACGCTGGGGTCCCGGCTCCCTAAGGCCTTCGACACGTCCGGCAGAACGGCTCGGCCGACGGTTGAAGGGAAATACTCGAAGGCGGTGACGAGCCGGGTCGCGGCGTAGTAGGCGCCGGCGGCAGCCACCGCGCCCGTGGGCAGCAGGACGCCGATCAAGATGGTATCGATCCGTTGGGAAGCGGCCGATGCCATGCTGAATGCCTCGAAGACCGGCAGCTCGCGGAGTATGGCGCGCACGTCGTCTCGGCGGAACATTCGGAGCGGCCAGCCGAACGCCCACGCCAGCGCAACGATGCCGGCCGAGGATATGCACATCACGGCCAGGCCGAGGTCGAACGCAACCGTCGTCGAGACGCCGCGATCGAGAGCGATCCAGATGACGGCGAGCCAAACAAGGTTCTCCACGGTGCCGTGGATGCCCGCGACCATCATTCGGTTGAACGCGATGAAGACACCGCGCCCCGTGTCGGCCACCTGTTGGACGGCTATGTTCAGGGCCACGATCATGATCTCCAGCCCTTGCCCCGGAAACGCGTAGGCGACGAAGAGAGCGGCCAACGCGGTCGTCAGGGGAAGCAGGATTGCGCGCAGAGCCAGCAGCGCTGCGAGGTAGCGGCCCGAACAGTCGGGAGCCCGAGCGATCTCCCGGACCAGCAAAAGGCCCATCGAGGCCTCTGACGCCGCCCCGAGGAGGGTGCCGACAGTAAGTCCGATCGCTACGGCGCCGAGCTCTTCTGCGCCCCTTTGACGCGCCACGACCGCGAGGACGACCAGGGTGGTGCCCGCGCCGGCGAGGCGAGCCACGAGAAGCGGCACCGTCTTGCGCGCGACGCCTGCACGCCCCGCGCTAGCCAAGGCTGATGTACCCGACCTTCGCGTTGCCTCTTCGTACTAACACGGGCGACATGGTATCTCAGCTCGGCGAGGCGGATGTGCCTGCCGAGGTACCGGGCGGGTCGGCCAGGTTCGTGCCGACTGAAGCCGGCCGCCGGACCGCCGGCCGGCAGCCACGATCGACCAGCTGACCTGGATGTGGCCTACGTCTTCGAGGGTCTTCAGGCTAGCCAGTCCCGGACTAAGGTGCCATTCCTCAGGAAGGGGCGTGGGGCGTAGATTCGGGTTATGTCCCACATACACACTCGCCTGATTTCCCCCCTGGGTCTATTCGCCGCTCTGGCTCTGGCCGTCGCCTTCGGCGTGTCCGGTCCTCCCGCCCGGGCCGCAACCACCACCGGCCCAGTGATCTACGTCGACGGCAAACACGGCTCGGACTCCAACAGCGGCACGAGCCTGAGCAGCGCCCTCAAGACGGTCAGCGCCGGCATGGCTGCGATCCGGCATTCGGGCACGCTCGAGGTCGTCGGCTACACCGACTACGTCTACTACGAGAAGGCAACCGCCTCGTATTGGGTAGGCGCGAGCGCGGCCGACCCCGCCGTGATCGAAGGCTATGGCTATGGCACGTCGGGCTATGTGCGTCCCATCATCAGCGGCGCCACGGTCGTGAATGGCCCTGGTTCCACACGTTGGTATCGCCCGAACCCGACGAGCTACCCGGACGTCTGGGCGACTGCCTGGTCCACGGCCATCGAAGGCTATGAGAGCTCAGTCAACGGGTACATGCAGGAACGGATCTACATGGACACAAGCCAGCCGCTGGGGCGGCCGGCCGTGACGCCCACGCTGGCCCAGCTGCAGGCCACGCCTGCCTCGGAGTACTGGACCGGGCACATCCTGTACGTGCACCTTGGGCTCTGGGGCGCGACCCTCGCCGACACCAACCCCAATCACCACACCATTGAGATCCCGACCTACAACGGGCTCCTGATCGGGTCTGGCTCCTCTTATGTGACGATCCAGGGTATCGACGTACGCCACGCCCACATCGGGATGGGGGTAACTGGCACGGCCGACCACGTTACGTTCCAGGACGTCGACGCCAGCTACAACTATCCCATGGGCTTCTTCTCGGCGAGCGGCTACAACGATTTCATCGACGTCAGCGGAACCCGCAACACGCTCCAGCTCATCAAGCTCGACGATGGCGCCAATCACAACCTCGTGAACGGCGCCAACGCGACCGAGAACATGGGTCAGGGGATAAAGCTGACCGGCGCATCGGACGCATACAACACCGTCGAGAACTCAGTCTTCTCGAACGGTCTCTCGATTCCAACCTGGACGCAAGCCTACGGCGGGAACGCTCAAGGCATTGACGTTGAAGACGGGGCGCATGACAACGTCATTACAAGCAATGTCATCGCGAACAACGAACGCGGTCTGATGCTCTACCAGACCGCGTCCTCTGAGAAACCGCTGAACAACAACACCATTTCCAGCAACAGGTTCACTGACAATCACTACGCCGTCCTGATATGGGATGGACGCGTGTCGGCAAGCAGTTCCACCGGACACGTGACTTTCGACAAGAATGTCTACTATGGAAACGTAGAAGCGGTGGAGTGCAATTCTGTAACCAGCTACAAGCTCTTCGACCACGAGACGATCTACGACACCGGGCCCGCCAAGACCGTCGACGATAGCGCGTTCCATCTGAAGGCGGGCAGTCTGACTGTCACCAACTCCATCATCTCGGGGGTCGGCGGCTACGCTTTCTACGCAATCCCACCGGCCAGCGTGCAGGTTTCGACCACGACGGTGGTCGGGACGGGGCTCGGGATTCTGTCGGGCGACGTCTCCTGGATCACTCCGCCGGTGAAGACGACTTATGTTCCTTTCGGGCCCGTCCGAGTCCTGGATACTCGATCGGATCTGGGCCTTGCGGGGCCGCTGTGGAACCGAAATCCGCAGTCGTTCAAGGTGGCCGGCGTGCTGGGTATCCCCTCAAACGCGTTGGCCGTAACAGGCAACCTCACGATAACTGGACCATCGCGGGGCGGGTACGTCTCGCTCACGGTTGGCAAGACCGCCAGCCCAACGACCTCGACGATCAACTTCCCGGCGGGGGACACCAGGGCGATTGGAGTGACCGTCCCGCTCGCTAGCAACGGCTCCATCTCCATCGTTTTCGTGAGTTCGACGGGCGCCCGTGTGGAGGCGGTCTTCGACGTCACTGGCTACTTCGTGACTGGATCCGGCGCAACGTACCTGCCCGTACCACCGAGCCGCATCCTGGATACGCGAGTTGCGAACAGTCCGATCGGCCGGTTGACGAGCAAGACGCCCGAGACATTCCAGGTGACCGGTATGGGTGGCGTGCCCGCCGGCGCAGTCGCCGTGACGGGCAACGTGACGGTGACTGATCAGACCAAGGCCGGTTACCTGTCCCTGACGACGACACCGGTGCAGACGCCTGGCACTTCGACCATCAACTTCCCTGTCGGCGATGCCCGGGCCAATGGTGTGACTATGCCGCTCGGGCCCGGCGGCACGCTGTCGGCGACCTACGTGTCCTCGCCGGGGGCGACCGTTGACCTCATCTTCGACGTCAACGGCTACTACACAGCTGGCGCCGGTGGCAACGACTACGTGCCGATTCCTCCGGGACGGTTGGTCGATACACGGATCGGGGTCGGCATCTCCGGAGCGCTCTCGAGCCGAAGCCCCGAGACTGCCACCATTGCGGGCCGCTATCTGTTGCCGACGTCGGCCGGCGCCATCACGGGCAACGTCACCATCGTCGGCCAGACTTCCGGCGGCTACGTCTCGCTCACGGACGTACCCACGGCCAACCCGACGACTTCGACGATCAACTTCCCGAAGGGGGACATTCGGGCGAATGGTTTCTGTTCGCCACTCGCGAGCGGGACGGGGAAGCTCTCCGCGACGTTTGTCGGGGCCAAAGGATCGACCACGGCGGTGATCGTCGATGTCACCGGCTACTTCGTTGCGCCCGACGGCAGTCTCGGCCCATCGGACTACACACTCGACCCGGAGTTCCTGTCCACGGATCCCAATTCGAGCCAGTTCCTTGTGGTTGGGCCAAACTCGCCCGTCTACAACCTTGGCTCCAACGGCAGGGCAATAGGGGCGCTCTGGATCTAGCTCGGGGCATGCTCGGCCGGCGCGCTCGCCCTGTGCATCGCACAGGCAGCGCGCCATCTCGAGCAAGCCTTCGAGCGCCAAGGCCACATATCGGCTTGGGCGAACAACCCCAGCCAGACGAGTGATCCGCGAGCCCCGGTGCGTTCACGCAGGGCTCGCGGTTGGCCGACCGCATCGAGCCTATACTACGGACCGGCCGGTCGGCCAGTTCGCCGGCGCGGCATCCCGTGTCAGGGACACGGTCCGCGTACCGGAAGCGCTGAGGAATCGTCGTGGACAAGATCGCCCTCATAACCGGCATAACCGGCCAGGACGGCTCGTACCTGGCCGAACTCTTGCTGTCGAAGGGCTACGAGGTTCACGGCCTGATCCGCCGATCGAGTTCGTTTTCGACGGGCCGGATCGACCATCTGTACCACGACCCCCACCTTGGCGAGACGCACCTGCATCTTCACTACGGAGATCTCTCGGATTCGTCGTCGCTGATTCATACGCTGAATCGGTTGCGCCCCGACGAGGTCTACAACCTTGGTGCCCAGAGCCACGTCAAGGTGAGCTTCGAGATGCCCGAGTTCACCGCTGACGCCACTGGCATGGGCAACCTGCGTCTTCTCGAAGCCGTCCGCTGCGCCGACTGGCCGATCCGTTTCTACCAGGCCGGGAGTTCTGAGATGTTCGGCAAGGCGGTTGAGGCTCCCCAGCGCGAGACAACGCCCTTCTACCCGCGCAGTCCTTACGGTGTGTCGAAGGTATTCGCCCACTGGATGACGGTCCAGTACCGTGAGGCCCACGGGCTTTTCGCCGTCAACGGCATCCTGTTCAACCACGAGTCGCCGCGACGTGGACCCACATTCCTGACTCGCAAGGTCACACGAGGCCTGGCGGCCATTCTCGCCGGGCGCGAGCAGAAGCTCTACCTCGGGAACCTCGACGCACGGCGCGACTGGGGCTACGCTCCCGAATACGTCGAGGCGATGTGGCTGATGCTCCAGCAGCCCGAGCCCGACGACTACGTGGTGGCCACCGGCGAGATGCATTCGGTGCGGGAGTTCGTCGAGGCGGTCTTCTCCCTCGTCGGCCTTGACTGGAACGACTACGTCGTCATCGACCCAGCCTACTTCCGCCCCACCGAGGTGGATGAGCTCTGTGGCGACGCCTCCAAAGCGGCCGAGAAGCTTGGCTGGCGACCGAGAACGCCCTTCGCCGACCTGGTCCGGATCATGGTCGAGGCCGATCTGCAAGACGGCGGGCTCGACCCCGGTCGGTACCTCAAGCCGATTGCTCGGGAGACGGGTGCGTGAACGAGTTCTGGGCTGGCCGCCGAGTCATGGTCACAGGCGGCGCCGGGTTCCTGGGCAGCGCAGTTGTTCGTCAACTCCGTGAGTCCGGCGCCACTGAGATCTTCGTGCCCCGCTCCGGCGACTACGACCTGCGCAAACTGGCCGATATCGACCGCGCCCTCGCCGACGGCCATCCCGATCTGGTCATCCATCTCGCGGCCGTGGTCGGCGGGATCGGCGCCAACCGCGAGAACCCCGGCCTCTTCTTCTACGACAACGCCATCATGGGCATACAGCTCCTCGAGCGGGCACGCGTCGCCGGCGTCGCCAAGTTCCTCACGGTAGGCACCGTCTGCTCCTATCCCAAGTTCACGCCGGTGCCGTTCCGCGAAGAAGAACTCTGGAACGGCTACCCGGAGGAGACCAACGCCCCTTACGGCCTGGCCAAGAAGATGCTCCTGGTCCAGAGCCAGGCCTATCGCGACCAGTACGGCTTCAACGCCATCTACCTGATCCCGGTCAACCTCTACGGACCAGGCGACAACTTCGATCCGGCCAGCTCGCACGTCATCCCGGCCCTCATCAAGAAATGCGTCGACGCCCGCGAGCGTGGCGACGCCTTCATCGAGGCCTGGGGCACCGGTTCGGCTTCTCGCGAGTTCCTGTATGTGGAGGATGCCGCCCGCGGGATCATCCTTGCCGCCGAGCACTACGACGGCCGCGACCCGATTAACCTCGGCGTCGGCAGCGAGATCACGATCCGCGACCTCATCGAGCTGATCGCCCGCCTCACCGGCTTCACCGGGGAGATCCGCTGGGATCCTTCGAAGCCGGACGGTCAGCCGCGCCGCGCCCTCGACACGAGCCGCGCCAGGGAAGATTTCGGTTTCGTCGCCCGAACGTCATTCGAAGATGGTCTGCGGCTCACCATCGACGCGTACAAGTCGAACCTAGCCGAGGGCGGGCGCGGGACCGGCACCGAGGACGGGGACGGAAGCGACAGATGAGTAGAGCGGCGCCAGCCGCCCCACCGAACGGCGCCAACGGACAAGAGCTGCACCCGAGCCTCAGCGGCGAGATCCTGGAGTTGGTCTGCCGGCGTCCTTGCGACCCTGAGAGGGCGAGCAACCTGCGAGATCGGCTCGGGGCGACTCGCCATCGTGCCCGGCGCGGCCGTATGGTTGCGGGCCGTCGCACATGTTGTCGCTGCCCCAATCCGTTCTCGAACCCGCACTTCCGCGTCGCGGCGTGAGATGAGATGGTCGTAGTCCGCTCCTGGGCGCTCAGCTTGGTCCGCCTGATACGCCATGGAGGCGAAGACGCTGCCGGTGTCCAGGATCGGTCCATGGACAGGTATCGACGGAGTGTCCTCACGTCGATCGTTGCGTTCGGAAGCCGTGGGATAACCATCGTCACGACCCTCATCACCGTGCCCCTGGCCCTCAGGTACCTGGGGGCCGAACGCTACGGGATGTGGATGACGATCAGCTCCCTGCTGGCTCTGCTCAGTTTCAGCGACCTGGGGATCGGCAATGGTCTGCTGAACGCTGTCGCGGAAGCAAACGGCCGCGACGACGAAGCCGCCGCGGCGCGCTTCGTATCCAGTGCACTGGTCATGCTGACCGCGCTGGCCGCCGCGTTGGGGATCGGGTTCATCATTCTGTACAGCCAGGTTTCCTGGGACAAGGTCTTCAACGTCCACTCCCCGCAAGCGGTCGCGGAAGCCGGTCCGGCCCTCGCGGTCTTCGCCGTATGCTTCATCGCGGCAATGCCTCTTGCCGTGGTCTCGCAGGTTCGGATTGGGTACCAGCAGGGGTACGCGAACAACTTCTTCCTGGGGATCGGCAACCTCATCGGCTTGATCCTGGTGCTGGTGGGGATCTGGGCGCGGGTGCCGCTGCCGCTCCTGGTGCTGGCCATGGCGGGCCCGCCGGTAGCTACCGCGGCGGTCCATTCCGTGGTGCTGTTCGGCTTCGAGCGGCCAAAGCTACGGCCGCGCCTCCATCTCGTGGACGTTCGGGATGCGCTCCAGGTGCTGAGAGTAGGTCTCTCGTTCCTGGTGCTCCAGATGGCCGGGGCCCTTGGTTACTGGTCCAACAGCATCATTGCCGCCCAGATCGTCGGCGCCACGAAGGTCACCGACTACTACATCGCCACGAAGCTTTTCTTGATCCCGACGATGATGGGATCGTTGTTGCTTGGACCTCTGTGGCCCGCATATCGCGAAGCCATAACGCGCGGTGACGCGCCGTGGGTTCGGGCCACTCTTCGCCGTTCATTTGCGCTGATCATCTTCGGGGTCTTGCCGGTCTCCGCAGTACTCACGGTGGCTGGCCCGTGGCTCATCAAAATCTGGGTTGGAACGTCTGTCGTGCCATCTATGTCACTGATCCTGGCGTGCGGCATCTGGAGCGTGCTCGCAGGCCTCGGAGTAGCGCTCGCGATGTTCCTGAACGGCGCCCAGATCCTCCGCTTTCAGGTCATCGTCGCCGTCGTGATGACGACAGTCAATCTCCTGCTGAGCATCTACCTGACGATCAACATCGGTGTCGCCGGCGTAATCTGGGGCAGCGTAATCGCGTACTCGATCTTCCTGCTTGTTCCGACGGGCCTGTACCTCCCTGTGGCGATCAGGCACGTGGAAGCCCGCGCCGCCGCGGCACGATCGGAGGCGGAGAGCGGTCTGGTCTACTCCGACCCACTGGCCGGTGCAGAGCTGTAGCTGGTGAAGGGCGTCGCGACCCGCCACAGCTGCACGGAGAACCGAGTCGGGTCTGGGGCGCGGACGAGAGAGCCTCTAGGAGTGCGGCCGCTGGAATACCCGTTTGGGCCTGAGCGCGGCCACGATGCGCCGGATCGGTCCGGGCAGCAGGTGATAGATGCGCGACTGGACCGGCTGAATGCGAACGTAGAGATGTTCCAGACCATGTGCGTGCTGCCGCTCCACCCTGTTCCGCTCGTCACCCATTGGCCAGCGGTCCTTGACTGTCTTGGCGTCCGGGTGGACGGTCTGGGCGGACAGCACTCGAGGGACGTACACAGGCGTTGAGTGCTCGGCAATTCGTAGGAACAAGTCCAGATCCATGACGTACCGAAGCTTCTCGTCCAGCTCTCCGACTCGTTCGATTGCCGCGCGCCGAATGAACGAGCTCGGCTGAGGGATCATGTCCCGAGACGTGATCATCGTTCGCCGCCGGAAGGGCTCTCCGGTGTACCCGAGAAGCTGCCCGGCTGCATCGACCAGCTGCATGCCCCCATACATCACCCATACCTCGGAGTGATCTCGCAGGTACTCGCCTGCGAACCTCAACGTTCCGGGCAGGTAGAAGTCGTCGGAGTTGAGCCAGGCCAGGACCTCGCCCTGTCCCTTGCGCCAGCCGGCGTTGATGGCAGCGGTTTGTCCGTCATCCGGCTGGCTCTGCCAGTAGAAGAGCCGGTCGGCATAGCGCCTGATGATCTCGACGCTCCCGTCCGTGGAGCCTCCGTCCATCACGATGTATTCGAGCCGCGGGTACTGCTGGTCCAGCACCGAACGGATGGTTCGCTCCAGGAATGGCGCCTGCTGGAAGGACGGCGTCACGACCGTGATCGACGGCAGGCCAACGTCGCCCGCGTCGGCACTCTCCGTGTCCTGGGATGGCGGCCGAGGCTGTCCATCGGTCATTGGCCGGTCCCTCTGGCAACCGCCAGCATCTAGCGGAGCCCTTCGTACAGGTCCAACGAGACGCGGGCCACGACGTCCACATCGTGCGCCCGGGCGGCGTTCGATGCGGCGGTACGCATCTCAGCTGATGCCTTCGGGTCGGCGAGGACGGCGAGAGCCCGCTGGATTCCTTCCGCCAGCGAGGCCGCGTCTCCCGGCGTGGTCTGGAAGCCGGTCGAGCCCTCGGTGACTACGAACTCCAGACCGCCGGCTCGAGAGGCGACGACCAGCGCCCCCGAAGCCATTGCCTCGAGCGCCACCAACCCGAGACCCTCCTGGCATACCGACGGCACGACGACGATGGCCGCTCGTCGCATCAGCTCAGCCACCTGCGCCGGCGTCTGGGGACCGGTGAACGTGGCGGAGATGCCAAGATCACGGGCCTCGGACTCGAGGGCGCTGGCAATCCGGCCTGCGCCCACGACCGTCAGAGTCGGCTCCCAGGCAGGCGGCGTGGTCATCTGCGAGAGAGCTTTGAGGAGGACGCTGACGCCCTTCTCCGGTACGAGCCGGCCGACGAACAGGATCCCCCGGCGCTCGCCGGAATCGACCTCTCCGGCGGCGAACAGGTCGTAGTCGATCCCAGGCGAGACCACGTGCAGTCGCGTCGGGTCCGGGCTGAACCGACGGCTGATCTCGTCCGCCAGGAACGGGCTGTTGGCGAGGATGATGTCGGCCGCCCCAAAGACTCGCCGGGCAAGCGCGGCAGATGCGCGGCTCCGCCAGGGGATGACTATCACGTCTGAGCCGTGCGCGAAGAGCGCCAGAGGGCATCCCAGGATGCGCGCGATCGGCGCGGCGATGAGGCCTGTCGGGAAGGCTATGTGAGCCTCGACCACGTCGATCTTGCCGGTCCTGCGTGCGCGTGCAGACACGGCCGCGGCTGACGCTCGAAGAGCCAGGCCGACGTACTTTCGGCCGCGATCCTTGTGGACGTTGGGACGCGTGATTGCCACGACCCGAACCTCAGCCCCGGCTCGCCTCATGGCCTCCACGCGGGCCGCGATGAACGTGCCGAACTCGGGGTGCCTCTCGCTCGGGTACAGGTTGGAAATCACCAGGATGCGCAACTTCAGCCTCTCACCGGTGGCACGTGCCGGCGGGTACGAACAGGGGCGGGGTGCATCGGCGAATGATAGCGTCTGGTGCCGGCCTGCCGGTGCCCTCGTCTCGTAGCTGTCAGGCGTCGTACACGGGCGCCGACCTCAGCCAGCCGAGGCTGCATCCGCCTGTTGACGGCGCCGGTTCGTCGCCGAAGGCGCCCGGGACCAGTGACCGTCGACACTCGCGAGCCGATCCAGCTCGCCCAGGTCTCGCAACCTTCCGGACCGTGTCGGTACCCCCGCAGTCTAGAGAGTGGCCAGGAGATCCAGCAGCGTCTGGCCGAGTGGGATCCGGGGTTGCCAGCCCACGAGCTTGCGGATGAGACTGGCATCGCCTCTGATTTCGGCGGGATCCCCCGTCCGGACGAGCGATTGGTCGATCTCGATCACCGGCGTCACGCCGACCATGGCGCACAGGCGCTCAATCACGGAGCGGACGGTGACGACCTTACCGGATGCGACGTTGACGATCGTGCAGCGATCGGAGAGGTCGCCGCGCGCCGCGGCCTCCAGCAGCAACCTGTAGGCCACGACGACGTCACGGACGTCCGTAAGGTCGCGGCGAACGTCGACGTTTCCCGCCGGGATCGAGGTAGTCAGCCCTCGCTTGACCGCCATCACACGTTGGGCCATGGCGGGAACCACGAAGACCGGCCGCTGACCGGGCCCCGTGTGATTGAACGACCGGGTGACGACGACCGTGAAACCATGTCTGGCAGAGGCCTCTACCGCCACGGCCTCCTGTGCGACCTTCGACAGGGCGTACGGATGACTTGGGGCGAGCGGCGCATCCTCGCGGAGCGGCAGATCCTGGGGCCGAGGCGTGCCGTATGCATCGGCGGAGCCGCTGACGAGGACGGGCGGCCGGATGCCAAGTTCGCGCAAGGCCTCGAAGAGCGCCACGGTGCCACCGACGTTGACACGAAAGGCCTCGCCCGGATCCTGTCCGGCATCCGGCGCGAATGCCATCCCGGCCAGGTGGACGACCGTGTCGGGGCGTCCACCCCGGTCATCCAGCCATCGGACGACAGACGGCCGATCCGCGATGTCGAGCACGTCCGGGCCCGGTGTCGCCATGACCTCGTGGCCGTGGTCGCTCAGCTCCCGTTCCAGCCACTGGCCGACAAAGCCATTTGCGCCAGTGATGAAGACCCTCATCGCAGTCAGCCGCAGCCTGTGGCCGGGGAAATGTCGAACTCCGGCCTGGAGTGCTCTTCGAGGCGCGCGACATCGGCATCCAACATCATCTGCACCAGTTCCTCGAAGATCGAGTCGCCGCGCAGCCCTGCCGACCCGCGATTCCAGTTATCCATGCCGTCTGAGACATGTGCCTGAGTATAGGGAGGTCCAGATGGGCCAGCGAGGCGACAGCGCGGGCAACTTCGTGCCACTCGCGTCGATTGCGCTCGGATCGCCGCCAGAGGGCACTGGAGAGAACCTCGCTCAGTAGACGAGGCGGGAGTATGCGTCGATGAGTTTCTGGCCGGACGATTCCCACGAGTAGTCCAACTCACCCAGGCGGCTCGCGGCGGCGACAGTCAGCTCATTCAGCAGAGATCGATCGCCGGCAATGCGAGCCATTGTCCGAGCCAGGCCCTCGGCGCTTGGATCCTCCACGACCAGTCCGGCCGGGCCCAGGACTCTCCTTGTCTCGGCCAGGTCGAATATGAGCGCGGGACGGCCGATGGCAAGGTACTCAACGACCTTCGTCATCGTCGACACGTTGTTGAACGGCGTGGGCGGGTCGGGGCACACGCAGACATGCGACGCGGCCAGCAAGGGCACGAACCGCTCCGCCTGCTGGTAGCCGTGGAAGACGAGTCGATCGGCGATGCCCAGCTCGGCGGCGAGCCGCACCAGTCGAGGCCGGGCTTCGCCGTCGCCGACGAGGTCGACGACAAACTGCAGGTCCGGTTGTATCTGGCGCAGGATCGCGGCGGCCTCGACGAGTATCTCGACTCCGTCCTGGGAACCCATCACGCCGAGGTATCCAAATCTGAAGGGCGAGTCGCTCTCGGGGCCGTGACCTTCAGCCATCGTGCGGAAGTGAGCGGTCCGTGGGGCGTTGTGGACGACGACGAGCCGATCCGGCGGAACCTTGCCGCGCTCGGCGGCTATTCGAGCATACGTTTCGTTGGGCACGATGACCAGATCGGCCGTGCGGAAAGAGGCTTCCTCGAGCTTCTCGGTGAGCCACCGGAGCGGCCGACCGATGCGCCGGTCTCCCCACTTGGCGGCGCTTAGTTCCGGGTTTGCGTCGTGTTGGTCGAAGACGTAGCGGGCACCAAGGGCCCGCCCGCCAAGACCGAACAGGAAGAACAGATCCGGTGGGTTGCAGCCGTGCAGCGCGTCGATGCGGCGATGGCTGCGGAGCCACAGCAGCCACGCGGCCGTGAAGAGCATCGATGGGGCGTACTCGACGAGATAGCCTCCCAATCCGGAGGCGGCACGCTGCGGATAGCGGAGGATCCTTACTCGATCCCGTGTCTCCCGCGTCGCGGTCATGCCGTCGCGACCCTTCGGAGCGATCACAGTCACGTCGTAGCCCGCTTCCACCAGCGCCTGCGCCTCGAGCCAGACACGTCGATCGAGCGGAACCGGCAGGTTCTCGTCCAGGATCACGATGTGTCGCTGGCGCGACCTGGTGCGGGCCGGCATTCTAGTCTCCAAGGGCTGGCGGCCGTCCGCGCTCGCGTACGTCCAGCGAGCGACGACCGCGGGAGCTGGTCGATGACCACCGGGGCTCGGACGAAGACCTCATGACTACGTGGACCCCGACCCGCCACCGGCTCCGGAGCTGACGAACTGGTCAGGACAGTATCGTCGGAGCCCAAGACCTCTGCAAACGCCGCGGCTCCAGGCCTCCGCGGCGCTGCCGGCCCGGATGGCTGGCGGATCGGAATCCTGAGGAGTGGCCCGGGCGGCGGCGTCATTGGGAGGTCTCTGCGGATGACGACGTCGCCCAGGTCCGACGTCCGTACCCTTGCCCGCGGTGGCCGCCGACATATCCGGCTGCCGGTGCTACTTCTTGGCAAGCACGAAGCGCCGGGCAACGAGATGTGGGACCGAGACGGATGGTCCGTCGAGCACATAGCCGTGCCGCTTCAGGGTCGCGAGGAAAGATACGATGCTGGCATCTCCCGACGGATTACCGATGATCCACACCGCCGGCGGCCACGTCCGCTCTATCTGCGACTCGTTCATCCTGGCGGGTGCGTTCCCGGCTAGTCCGAGCCGCTCTACGTAGTAATCATAGACGGGGTACACATATTCGGGATTGAACACGACCATGTCGCCCGCCTGTGCCCTCGACGTCAACGCAACAGTGGCGTCGCGCCAGTCCCCATTCGGGAGCAGCGCATACGACGAGGCCCCGGTCGTTGCAGAGATTGCCACCAGCCAGACGGCGGCCAACACCGCTAGCCTGCGAGGCTTCACCGAGAATGCCGTGATCACGCAGACGGCGGCGAGGCCCGGCACCGCAAACAACAAGTAGCGCTCTATGAGCATCGGGTGGAAGAGTGAGACCGCGATCGTGGCGGCGATAGGCACGACCCCTATCAGGAGGGGCAAGGAGTAGTCACGCCGACCACTTGCAACGAGCCAGGCGACGAAGAGGAGGGCCTCGCCGGCGACCACGAACAGTGGCCAGCTTGCGCCTGCCAGCGCGAACAACGTGGAGATGATCTGGCTTTGGCTGAGGGGGGGATCCAGGCAACCAGCCCCGAATGAAGCGTTGCAAACACGGCTATCGGCGTTGACAGCGCAGCCACGACGATGCCGGCGGCGACGGCGCGGCGAAGATGGTCGCGCTCGTAGGTCACCAGCCATATCGCATGGGCCAACAGAACGAACGCCGTCCACAGGTGCGCGTAAATAGCCAGGACGGCCATCGCTGCGTAAAGCCACCACCAGCGCATCGATCGACGCTCCACCGCGATCTGCAGCGCCAGCGTTGCCGCGAGCACCAAGAACAGCGCCAAACTGTACATCCGCGCCTGCTGCGCATAGGTGATGAACATCTGCGACGTCGCGAACATCAGGCTGACGGCTATCGCCCCAACTGGATCCAGCCAGCGACGAGCGATCAGATACAGCAGCGGGACCGAGCCGGCGGCAAGGATGGCAGAGAAGGCGCGAACAGGGCCCTCATGTATCCCGACCAAGCCGACCCACCAATGCAGCAGAAAGTAGTAGAGCGCACCGTTGGCGTCGCGCGAGACGTAATGGACGAGCCCAGGCAAGTCGGCCCGGGCGTACTGGATGCTCACGGCTTCATCGAACCAGACGCTCTTCGATCCGATCCGATACAGCCCGAGCGCAAGCGCTACGCCGAACAGCCCCGCCAAGAGCAGCCAACGCGAGAAGACGACTCCAGGGACACGGTTCTTGACGGAGACAACAACGGACAAGCCGGTTCCTTTCATTCCGTCTCTGACGGGTCGACCCACTCCCGCTGAGTGAGGCCTCCCGCGGTTCTGGCTCCTCGAGCAGTTCGACAACAGACTCAAACTGCTGAACGTCCTCCGCAATTCTCCAACAACTCCGCCCGCGGAAAGCGGCGCTTTCGCGGCCCCGACATCTTGACCCGATCAGCGGCGGCGTACCCGAGGTCGTGTAGGTCCCTGTTCGGCGAGAGTCGAATGAGGGCCTTCGTTTCCGCGCCTATTCCCAGCAACCCTGACGTCGAGAGACAGGGTCTTGGGCAAGCCCGATGAGTCGCCCAGATGGACGCTCCCGAACCGAGGGCCGCGTTACGCCCCTGACCCTGTAGGGCGAGTAGGAGGCGGCGTCGAGCCAGAAACGCGAGCGGGACGGCGCCGCGACCGCAACTGCCGCTGTCGTGCTCCTGTATCGTTGCGGCCATGTCTGACACTTACCACCTCACTGTCGTCGGGGCCGGCTACGTCGGCCTGGCCACCGCAATCGGACTCGCCTCGCGCGGGCACACCGTGGACCTCGTGGAAACCCGCCGGGACCGCCTGGAAGCCCTGGTCGGGGGCGAACTTCCAATCCACGAGCCGGGCATGGACGCGGCCTTTGCGGATCCGGCCGTGCGAGGCCGCATCAGTTCGGTGGGGCGGATCCCCGAGGGGCCTTCCGACCTCGTCCTGATCTGCGTCGGGACGCCGCTTGACGAGAACGGGCGGAGCGATTTGCAGCAGCTCCGGAGCGCCCTGGAAGCGTCGCGTCAGCTGGTCCAATCCGGCGTGCCCCTCGTCATCCGCAGCACTCTGCCGGTTGGTTCCAACGACCAGGTCATTCGCTGGGCTGGCGGCGACCGAACTCGGATCTTTACCAACCCCGAGTTCCTGGCCCAGGGCAGGGCCCTGGAGGATTTCCTCGCGCCGAGCCGGGTGGTGATCGGCAGGTTTCCCGACGCAGACCCCAAGGCCCTGGCCGTTGTCGAAGCCGTCCTCGGAGTCGAAACGTGCCCGGTCATGGTCGTGAGCGTGGCCGAAGCCGACCTCATCAAGAACGGGGCCAACGCGTTCCTGGCCCTGAAGCTCTCCTATGCCAACGAGCTGGCGGTCTTGTGCGAGGAACTCGGCGCCGACGTCGTGACGGTTATCGACGGGATCGGGTTGGACCCACGCCTGGGCAAGAAGTACATGCAGCCCAGCTTCGGCTTCGGCGGCAGTTGTCTGCCCAAGGATCTCCGCTCGCTCACCAACGTGGGGCGCGACCTGGGGCTGGAGATGCACGTCACGTCGGCGGCTTCCGAAGCCAACGAGTCGCACCAGCGGCGGTTCGCCCGACGCATATTGGGGTCACTCGAGCCGGGCGCCAGACGGGTTGCCATGCTGGGCCTGGCCTTCAAGGCGGGCACGGACGACGTTCGGTCGTCGCCGGCGCTCCGTGTCGCGGAGTTGCTGATGGCGCGTGGCGTGGAAGTCGTGGGCTACGATCCTCACGCCGCTCTGAACGCGGCCGCGGTCCTGCCCGGTCTGCACCTGGCCGCCACGGCCGAAGAAGCGCTGGTGGGCGCCGGCGCCGCCGTGATCGGCACTGAGTGGCCGGAGTTCCGCGACCTCGACTGGCGCGCGATAGCGCCGACGATGGCCGCTCCGGTCGTGATCGACGGCAGACGCCTGCTGGATGGGCCGGCGTTGCGGGCCATGGGATTCCGCTACGAGGCCGTGGGTGCCCCGGCATCGACCCAGCCCCCTCGAGTGCGGGACAAGGCAAGAGCCGCCGGCTAGAAGGCCAAGTGCAGCCGGCCGGCGCCGAGCCTTGTCAGGCGCCCACTCCTGTGTCCCGGCCGACAGCGATCTATCAGCGCCCCGTCAGCATCGCCGGCATGGTGCGGGCCATGATCTTGACGTCCAGCCAGAGGGACCAGCTGTCGATGTACTCGAGGTCCTTCTCGACCCACTGATCGAACTCGGGGCATCGGCGAGCGTCTATCTGCCACAGGCCCGTCATGCCGGGCTTCATCGACAGCCGCCGGCGGTGCCAGACGTCGTACTGCGCGACCTCGCTCGCGAGCGGCGGACGAGGTCCGACCAGGCTCATCTCGCCTCGCAAGACATTCCACAGCTGGGGCAACTCGTCCAGCGATGTCCGACGCAGGAACTGGCCCATGCGCGTGACCCTGGGGTCGCGCTCCAGCTTGAAAGCATGCCCCTGGATTTCGTTGCGGTCGCTCAACTCGGCGAGCCGTTGCTCGGCGTCGCTGCACATGCTGCGGAACTTGACCATTGTGAAGGTCCGGCCGTGGAGGCCGACTCGTTCCTGGCGGAACAGGACGGGTCCGCTGGAGTCGAGCTTGACCAGCACCGCAAGCAGTGCCATGACCGGCGACAGGACCACCATGAGGACTACCGAAGCCACGATGTCCACGATGCGCTTGGCAACCAGTGCGAGGGCCCGGTCGGGACCGTTCGCAAGCGAGTAGACGCCCACTCCGTCGATGTTCTCCAGGCGACCGAGCGTCAACACCCGTTCTATTGGAGCCGCCGGCACCCGCACGACCTTGCCCTCCTGCTGGCACAGGTGGGCGGCCTGCTCGATGATGTCCTCCATGGCGAAGGGCAGGCAGATGGCCACCTCATCCACTATCCGACTGTGTAGCACTTTCTCGAGGTCTTCGACAGAACCGAGCAGCGGTCGACCCAGGTAGACGCCGTTGTCGGATGCTCCCGCCTTCAGGTGCCCGATGACCACCAAACCCAGCTCGGGATGGCCTTCGACCATGTTGGCGAACGCCTTTGCCCTCGCGTTGGCGCCCAGCACGAGCATGTGGCGGACGTTGCGGCCTTTATTGCGAAGATAGAAGAGCGCATACCGCATCCCCACTCGCAAGCCGAAGGCGGCCGCCACCAGCGACGGAAAGACGACCAACAGGAGAAGGCGGCTCACATCCGGGAGCTTGAAGAGGAACAGGGCGCTCAGCGTTATGGCCACCAGGGCGATCGCTGCCCCCAGAACCTCGCTGAACTCACCCCGCAGCGTCCAGTGCCAGCGACTCTGGTAGAGGCCGCGCATCCACAGCAGCCCTATCCATGTGACGACGAACAGCCCCACAGCGAGTCTGGCGTCCGGGAGCGAGGCGTCGAGGGCCGTGTCCCACTCTGCAGCCGGCCCGAACCTGAGGCTGGCTGCGACGACGACGACCGCAACGGCAACCAGCGCATCAGCCATCATCAGGATGAGCTGGAACACGGTGGCGTGGCGACGGATCATGTGCCGGTGCGCCTCCTACCCGCCCAGGTCGAAACTCGCCGACGCTGGGTGACGTTGCGCATTGTACCCGGTCACCCTTGGGCGCGATACCTGCCGGCAAGGGCAGCACCGGAGCGCCCATCGGACGAAGGCGGCGGGATCGGGCGTCCGGCCGTCCGCGCGGCCGGGCACCGCGGGCCGCAAACGGGACCCCGCCTGGTGTGGGATACTCGACCCAACTCCGCGAGTCACCGCGGACTCCACGTCGCGGCCTTCCGCTCCGGCACACGGCCTGAGCGGCCCGCCCCGCCAGGACGGCTTGTCGAGAAACATGTTGGTGGACTCTAAGAGCGAGCGTAAGGCCGTGAGCCCCGCTCCTGCGAAGCGTGTCTGCGTGATCGGGCTTGGCTTCGCCGGGCTCCCCACGGCAACCGCAATCGCCGCCGCCGGGCACCGGACCACCGGCCTGGACATCGATGCCGCGAAAGTCGCCAGCATCAACGGCGGCCATGCCACGAGCGGCATCCCTGCCGCGGCGATCGCCCCGCTCATCGAGGATGGGTCTCTCACCGCCACGACCGACGCCGCCGCCATTGCGCGGGCCGAGGTCGTGCTCATCACCGTGCCGACGCCGATCGACAGCGAGGGTCGGCCGAACGAGGTCCCCGTCGAGCGGGCCTGCGAAACGGTTCTCGAACATGTCTCGGACGGGGCGCTGATCGTGATGCAGTGCACGGTCATCCCCGGGACCACCCGGCGCCTGCTGGTCGACCCGCTCAACGCCGCGGGCCGCAAGGTCGGAGAGGACATCTTCGTCGCCTTCAGCCCCGAGCGGATCAACCCGGGCGACCCGGTCTTCAACGTCAGCAACACCACCAAGCTCGTGGCCGGGGCCACGGATGCCTGCCTCGAGCGCGGACGCGAGTTCGTCGCCTCGTTCGTGTCCTCCGCGATGCCGGTGGCTTCACTCGAGACGGCGGAGCTGGCCAAGCTCGTCGAGAATACGTTCCGCTTCATCAACATCAGCTTCGTCAACGAGCTGGCCGTTCTGTGCGACCGTTTCGGGGTCAACGCCTGGGACGTGATCGCGGCCGCGGCCACGAAGCCGTTCGCGTTCATGGCTCATTTCCCCGGGCCCGGCATCGGCGGCGATTGCATCCCCGTCTCGCCGCGATACCTTCAGGCCGCGGCTGAGCGCAAAGGGCTCGTCTCCGACGTGATCGCGGCCTCGTTCCGCGCCACCGGCCGCATGCCCGGGCACGTCGCCGATCGCCTGGCGGCTCTCCTTGCCGAGCGCGGTCGGGTCATGACCGGCGCGCGGGTGATCGTCGTGGGGCTGGCGTACAAGCCGGATATCGCCGACGCCCGCCACTCCCCGGCAGTTGGCGTGATCCGCGAGCTCGAGTCTCGGGGGGCTGAGGTTCTGGTCCACGATCCGCTGGCTACCGGGATCATCGTCGACGGCGTGCTGCGACCTTCCGTCCCGCTCGATCGGGTCTGGCCGGCGGGTGCCGTCGGTGCCGACGCAGCTGTCGTGGTCACGCCCCATTCGAGCATCGACTATGCGGCTCTGGCCGGCCGGGTCGGAGTCGTTCTCGACACCCGCAATGCGCTCGGACGGGTCGGCTCCGAGCGGATAGTCTCTCTCTGAGCCCGATCGGTCCCGGACAGGTCCCGCGAAGGCCGCCCCGGCGGCCGCCAATCAGCTGAACTCTAGAACCACACCCGGCCTCAACCCGCACGGACGCGCGGCGGGGGCCGCCCCGGCGGGCGGACCGCGCAGCCGGCCGGCCGCGTCAGAGCGGATGGCGGACGACCTCGATAGCCTGGTATCGTCACCTGCTAGCAGAACGAGGTGAGAAGTTGTGATCTTCGGTCCGCTGGCTGTTGGCGCGGCCGCCTTCGTGGTCGCGGTCCTGATGGTTCCGCTGACGAACAGGCTGGCCTTCCGCTTTGGAGCAGTCGTTCATCCCAGGGAGGATCGCTGGTCCCGTCAGGTCGTGCCGATCCTCGGCGGTCTGGCGGTGGCGATTGCCGTCGCGGCCGTGGCGTGGATGGCGGTCGACGAAGGAACGACGTTCTTCGCCTGGCTGGCGGGCCTGATCGGCCTGACCGTGCTTGGCCTGATGGACGACCTCTGGGACGTTCATCCACGCTACCGCCTAATCGCCGAGGCGCTGCTCGGCGCCGGCTTCCTGGTGGTCGTGTTCGACGATCTCGACACTCTGCCGCGGCTGGCGGTCGGCCTAGCCGGTGCGATCGCGATACCGATGATGACCAACGCCACGAACCTGGTCGATAACTCGGATGGGCTGGCGAGCTCTCTTTCTGCCGAGACGGCGCTGACAATTGCCCTGACCGCGATCGTGGCCGGGATGAAGGGCAACGAGGTGGGCCTCGGTCTCGTAGTCACGGGCGCGTGCCTGGGCTTCCTGGTCCACAACCGCCCGCCGGCGCGGGTCTTCATGGGCGACGCGGGCAGCCTTGGCCTCGGCTTCGCGCTTGCCGGCGCCGGCGTGCTGCTGATCCACGATGCTGAGATACACCCCAGTGCCCAGGCGACGGCGGCAGCCCTGGCCATTCCGCTGGCGGCCTTCGTCCAGTTCGGGGACGTGGCGATGGTCTCGGTGACCCGCATCCGGCGCGGCGTGTCGCCGTTCAAAGGCGGCACGGATCACACTTCTCACCGGCTTGTTCGGGCCGGGCTTCGCCCGTGGGAGATGCTGGGCGTCGTGGGGCTGGCCAGCGGCGTGTGCGGCGGCCTGGCGATGCTCCTGGCCTGGCTCGCCCCCGCCCCTCTCTTCGAAATCGTCGTGGTGGTGGTGGCCGGCATCCTGGTGCTCGGTTTCGAGACCGTCGTTGCCCTGCAGGTTCCATTCGAATCCCCGGTGCCGACCGCGGGCTCGGCCGCGCCGGTGGCGGGCGTGGTGGCTGCCCCGAAGACGGCGGGCGGATCCCGGTGAGGGTCCTGGTCACCGGCGGGGCCGGCTTCGTCGGCTCTCATCTGGTCGACGCGCACGTGGCCAGCGGCGATGACGTCGTCGTCGTGGACGATCTCTCGACCGGCCGCCGCGAGAACGTCGCGGCCCACGTCGCCGCGGGCCGGGTCCGCTTCCTGGAGGGCAAGGCGGAGGATTCGGCCATCATCGAGCCCGCCTTCGACGGCGTCGAGCTGGTCTACCACCTGGCCGCCGCGGTAGGCGTGTTCCAGATCCTGGCCCACCCCCTGGCGTCGATCCGGACGAACCTGGAGGCCTCTGCTGCCGTATTCGAGCGGGCTGCGGCTCGAGGAGTCCGGACGATCTTCACCTCGACCAGCGAGGTCTACGGCAAGAACGTTTCGCACGCCCTGAACGAGGACGACGACACGATCTACGGCGCCACCAAGGTCCACCGCTGGCTGTACGCGGTGTCGAAGGCCACCGACGAGTTCCTGGCCCTCGCTTACCAGCAGGAGCGCGGGCTGCCAGTCACGGTCGTGCGCCTCTTCAACACGACCGGTCCGCGCCAGACCGGCGCCTACGGAATGGTCGTGCCGCGTTTCGTCCGCCAGGCGATCGAAGGCCAGCCGCTGACCGTCTACGGCGACGGCAGCCAGCTGCGCTGCTTCACCAACGTCCACGACGTGGTGGCGGCGCTGATGACCCTGGCCGCGACGCCGGCCGCGATCGGCGAGGTGGTCAACGTCGGCAACCCGCGCGAGATCTCGATCCGCGACCTTGCCGCTCTCGTGTGCGAGATCGTCGGTTCGAGCTCGCCCGTCGAGCTGGTCGACTACGAGTCGGCGTACGGCCGGGGATTCGAGGACATGCGCCGCCGCGTCCCGGACGTGAGCCGGCTGCGGGGCCTGATCGGCTTCGTGCCCACGACCCCGCTCGAAGAGACGATCAGGGAAATCGCCCGCGACCTGGCTCCCGACCGATAAGCCGCCCGCTCGGGATCCGGCGCCCGTCGCCCAACCCCCGGCGCACGTCGCCCGACCGCCGGCGGCCGCCGGGTATGATCGCGGCTGCGCAACCGTGGGTCTGCGCCGAGCTGGCAGGAGGAGCGGTGTGAGCGAACGCGCCGGGGTTCCGACGGTCGATTCGGTCGGGGCGGGGGGACGCGGAACCTTCCGGCGGGCGGCAGGGTTCGTGCAGGATCCGGCGGGTCTGTCGGCGCTCGCCGCGGTGATCGCCGCGGTCGTCCTCTGGCTGGTGGTCCAACCGCTCACTCGCGCCACCGCCGACACTGATGCCGCTGCCTCGGTTATGTACTTCGAACGGATCGTCCAGGGCCACCGCCTCGAGGCCTTCTTTCCGACCACCCCCAAGCCTCTGCTGACGCTCGTCTACGGCGTGGCCTGGTCCCTGACACACGACTGGCACTCCCTCGCGGTCATGACTCTCCTCGTGGCCGCGCTGGCAGTGGGCATGGCGACGCGGCTGGCGGCCCGGCTGGGCGGCATCCCGGCCGCCGCATTCGTGGCCATCGCGCTGATCGTCTGGCCCAGCTTCTGGCTCGAGGTGGCCGATGCCAATTCGTTCGTGTGGGGCCTGGCCCTGTGGCTGCTGGCGGCACTGCTCATCACCGCGGATCGCCCGAGGCCCTGGCTGGCCGGTTTCGTGCTGGTGCTGGCCGGTCTTGCCCGAACCGAGACGATCTGGTTGGTCGTTACGGCCGCCGGCTGCGCCGCGGTCGTTCTGATTCGAGCCAGGCGAACCGGCGATCGAAGCCAGCTGCGCCTGGCGCTGCCGCCGATTCTGGGTGCCCTGGCCGTGCCTCTGGCCTGTCTCCACGACTTCCTGCTGACTGGGAGGCCCTTCTACTGGCTGAACGTGCCCGCCGGCTATACGGCCCTGGCCTACCCGGGCCTGGCCCCGGCTTCGCCGCTGGCTACGCTCCACCGGGAGATGTATCACTACGTTCCGCTGGGGGCGCTGGCATTCCTCGCCGTGGTCGGCGTCGCCTGGCTGGCTCTGACCCGATGGCGGGCCGTTGCCTTCGCCCTGGTGGTGCTCGCCGGTGGCGTCCTGGGGACGCTCATCGTCCTGGCGTGGCGGGCCGTCTTCATCTCGGACCGCTACTACGAAGAGGCCGACGCGGCGATCCTGCTGGCCGCGGCCGTCGGTGGTGGCCTCCTCGTGGACAGGGCCGCGGCCTGGCTGGGCAAGCGACGTGCCGGCCGCGGCGCGCCGGGCACGGCGACCGCGCGCCCCTGGCCGCGCCAGGCCGCCCTCGGCGGAGTTGCCGCCCTGCTGGCCCTGGGCCTGGCCTGGGTGTCTTTCCCGCAGGGAGGCGTCCAGCCCGAGATTGCGCGGGCGGACCAGGAGGCCGCCGAGATCAAGGAGGCCGAGCCGCAACTTGCCGCGATCGTCGCCGGCGCGAACGGCGCCACGATGACCGTGAGCGGCGTCGCCTACCCGGTGGCCGATCCCAAGGGCTGTCGCGTATTCGTGCCACGCTGGGGGCTGCCGCTCATCTCCGTGGACACCGGCATTCCTATCACGGTGCTCGGCGATTCGTGGCTCGCCTTCCGGAACGGGGACTACTCGGTGCTCAGCCCCGGCCAGTGGATCCTGCACGTCGCCGCGGACGACGACGGATCCGGCGGCGTCTACGCTCCCTTCGAGCACTCGGTGCCGACGACCCTGACCCTGAAGAGCGGCGTGGCGCTGACGATCGTCCCGGTCTTCATCGACGAGCAGGCCGGGGTCTGGCTGCTTCGAGTCGACGCGGCGGGCTGACCGTCCTGTCGGCCAGCGCCGCCGATGCGCGACGCGGCGGCCCACTCCGCCGCGGCCGGGCCGCGCATCGCTTCCACTACAATCGCCGGGCCATGCCCACCGAAGAGCCCCTCGACCTGGCCTTCCTCGGCGACCCGAACAGCGTGCACGTACGCCGCTGGATGGGATTCTTCTCGGACCGGGGTCATCGCGTGACGCTCATCGTGGCGGCCGACAAGGTCGTCGACCCGGGCATTCCGCCGGCCATCGTCGTGGAGCGGCTTCCACCTTTCGCGTCGAGTCGAGTCCGGCCCATGAGCGCCCTCGCGACCCGTCGATCGCTCGCCCGGCAGCTTCGCCGGCTCGACCCCGACGTGCTGCACGCTCACTACGTCACGGGCAATGCCTGGCGCGCCTGGCTATCCGCTTTCCACCCCTACGTGGTGACGGTGTGGGGCTCCGACGTCCTGGGCATCGGCCGCCAGGGCTGGCGCCGTCGCCTCTACGCCAGGCTTGCGTTGCGCGCCGCCGACATCGTCACGGGCAGTTCGGCGGACCTGGTCCGGGCCGCAGTGGCCGCCGGGTCGCGGGCGGAGCGAACGCGATACATCCATTTCGGCGTGGATACCGAGCGCTTCTCGCCCGGGCCCGACCCGGCGGGCCTCCGGGCCCGCTTCGGCCTCGTCGGTTGCCGTGTTCTACTCTCGAACCGGATCATCGCGCCGCTGTATCGCCAGGACGTAGTGGTACGGGTCCTGGCGCAGCTCCCGTCCGACGTGGTGGCCGTGATGACGGCCTACCGGGCCCAGCCGGACGAGGTGGCGAAGATCCGGGAGCTGGCCGACCGGCTTGGCGTCGCGCCTCGCCTGCGCGTCGTCGACACTCTCGACGAGTCGGAGCTGCCCGACCTGTACCGCCTGGCCGATGTCGTCGTTTCGATCCCCGCCAGCGACGGTGGGCCCATAACCGTCGCCGAAGCTCTGGCAGTTGGTCGCCCGGTCGTCGCGACCGATTTGCCGAGCCTCCGGGAGTGGCTCGCCGATCTCGACCCGGCGGCGCTCGTCCCCGTCGACGACGTGGCGGCGACTGTGACGGCGGTCGAGACGGTGCTGTCCAGAGGTCCGGAGGAGCGGCAGGAGCGGGCGGCCCGAGGTCGGGCTGCGGTGACGGAGCGGGCCGACTGGCGGACGAACATGGAGCGCATGGAAACGCTCTATCGGGAGCTTGCGGCGGGCCGGCGCGGGACGGCCTGACCGCCGAGGTCCGAGGGGGGCCGCCGCACGGCCACGACCCGGCGGCCGGTTCCTGCGCCGCGCCGGCGGTTCTACGGACCGCGGTTTCGCGCCCGCCGCGCTCAGCGGCCGGCTGTCATCAGCTCGACGCTGGACCGGAGATCGTGGACCGACTGCCAGCCGAGGACCTTCCGGGCCAGCGAGACATCGGCGACCTGCCACGGGACGTCGGACGATCGGGGCGACCCCGCCGCCGTCTCCGCGATCTCGCCCTCGAAACTGACCGCCCGAGCCAGCGCGTCGACCAACTCGCGGGCGGTGTGGCCGGTTCCCGAAGCCACGTTGACGAGGGGAGCGTCGAGGCTCGGTACGCGACAGGCGGCTACGACGGCGGCGGCTATGTCCCGGACGTCGACGAAGTCCCGGACCGACCCGAGAGGCCCGAGCTCGATACGTTGCGTGCCCGTCGCAACGGCCTCGGCCAGGCGTCGCTGAGCCGCGCCGGGGAGGGAGTTCTCCGGCATCGAGGGCCCCAGGGCATTGAAGACCCGCAGGACGACCGCCTCGCGGCCCTGGTCCGCCGCCGCCAAAACGATCTGGGTGGCGGCCAGCTTGGCGATGCCGTACGGGCTGACCGGTCTGGCGCAGGCGGACTCGGTCACCGGCCGGCCGGCCGGCCCCGGTCCGTATTCGGCGGCTGAGCCGAAATGGACCAACCTCGTCCCAAGGTTGGATCGGGCCAGGGCCTCCACGACGCGCGCCGTTACCAGGACGTTGAGACGGACCAGGTCCGACGTCGAGCCGACGCTGGCCCCGGTGCAATTGACGACGGCGTCCGGCTTCAGGCCCCGCAGCTCGGCCTCGAGGCGAGTGTCGTCGCCGGCCAGCAGATCGAGGTCGAGCCAGCCACGTTCGAGGCCCGGCAGGGGAGTGCCCAGGCCCGCGCCCACGACTTCGACGTCCGGCTGGCTGGTCAGTGCAGTCGAAACGTGGCTCCCGATGAAGCCATTGGCGCCCAGCACCAGGACGAGCGCCACTCAAGACCCCGGCAACAGGTGAGATCTGAGTCGAAGGAACTCGGAGTTGGCGCGGTCGTAGTCCTCCGGGCGTCCGATGTCGAGCCAGTAGCCTCCGAACGCATACGAGGCCGGGTTCCGCCCGGCGGCGAGGAGGTCGATCACGAGGCGATCGAAGCCGAGCGGCTCGCCGGCCCGATAGCCTGATAGGGCCGAACGGGAGACTGCGTACACGCCCATGCTGACCTCGTAGTCGAGCTTGGGCTTCTCGACGAACCCGACCACATGACCCGCCTCGACGGTCAGAACCCCGAAGTCGATGTCGACCTGGCGGTGGTACGTGGCTATGGTCAGCGGCGCATCGCCGGCGGCGTGGGCCTCCAGGAGCGAGGAGAAGCTGAGGTCGGTGAGGATGTCGCCGTTCAGCACCAGGAACTGCTCCGGGAGCTTGTCGAGAAGCGCGACCACCGGTCCCATGGTGCTGAGCGGCCTGTCCTCGGTGGCGTAGTCCACTTCGAGGCCCCACTGCTCGCCGGTGCCGACGTACGCCCTGATCAGCTCACCCAGGTGGCCGATCGCGATTGTGACCCGCCGGAAGTCGTCTCGGGCGAGCTGGCGCAGGACGATCTCGATGATGGCGCACTCGTCTCCGATCGGCACGAGAGGCTTGGGAATGCTGGTCGTGTACGGGCGCAGGCGGGTGCCTTTTCCGCCTGCCAGCAGGACGGCGTGTCGCGCGCTCATCGGGCGCTCATACCGTGTACGCGTTCCACTTGTAGCGGGCCAGGTTGTCCGGCTGCGAGAACCAGGCGGCGGTCCTGGCCAGCCCCTCGGCGAGGTCCACGGTCGGCTTCCAGCCGGTCGCCGCCGTCAGCCGGGAGCTGTCGCACACGAGGCGCATCACCTCGGACCCGCTCGGCCTCAGACGCTCGGCTTCTTCGGTGACCGTGACCTCGCGGCCGGCTGCGGCGGCGATCGTCTTCACGAGATCGCCGATTGAGATCTCGACGCCGGTGCCGGCATTCAGGGTTCGGCCGACGACGGAGTCGGCCGGCGCGTCGGCGACCGCCATGAATGCCCGAGCCGTGTCCTCGACGTAGGTGAAGTCGCGCGTCGGCCGCAGATCGCCGAGTCGGATCTCGCGCTGCCCCGCGGCCAGTTGAGACAGGATCGTCGGAATGACAGCGCGGCTGGACTGGCGCGGACCGTATGTGTTGAACGGCCGCAGAGTTGCCACAGGCACGCCGAACGAGAGGTGGTAGCTCTCCGTCATTTTGTCCGCGCCGATCTTGGATGCCGAGTATGGCGACTGTCCCTGGAGCGGGTGATCCTCAGATATGGGAACGCTCCGCGCCGTGCCGTAGACCTCGCTCGTGGAGGTGTGGACGACACGCGGCGTCGCCAGCTGGCGGGCTGCCTCCAGCACGTTGAGCGTGCCGAGAACGTTCGTCTCGACGTAGGAGCGGGGCGAGCGATACGAGTACGGGATCGCGATCAGGGCGGCCAGGTGGTAGATGACGTCCGCGCCCTCGACCACCTCGCGCACCGAGGCGATGTCGCGGACGTCCCCCAGGTGAACCTCAACCGAACCGAGGACGTCGGGCGGCAGCGACTCCAGCCAGCCCCAGGAGTTGAATGAGTTGTAGAGGACCATGGCCCGGACGCGAGTGCCTCGCCTGACGAGCGCCTCGACCAGGTGGGACCCGATGAAGCCTTCGCTTCCGGTGACGGCCGCGACCGCTGACAGCGTCTGGCTCCTTCCTGCTCATCGAAAGACGCCCCGAATGGTACCTGATTGGAGACGGCGGCTGGCTCGGCCGCAGGACGGCCGGACCGCGCCGTCGCCTCGTCGACGCCATGGGCGGGGGCGCTGCGCATCCTGGAGATGAGGCCCGCGCGGGGCGTGGCCGGAGTTGATCTTCTGTACAATCGCCCGCGATGCCCGTCCCAGATCGAGGCCGCCGAGCGTGATGGCCCGAGCCCGAGTCGTCCGCGCCCGGCGGTGCGGACCGCCAGCTGCGTGAGGTCGAGCCGATGAGCGCCGTCACTGCCTCGGCTGCGACGACCACCGAGCCGCTGAGCCTCGCCTTCCTCGGCGATCCCAACAGCGTTCACCTGCGGCGCTGGGTGAGCTACTTCGCCGCTCGCGGCCACACGGTGACCATGCTCGTCCGGGAGGAGAAGGACGTTGAGCCGGGCCTGCCGCCGGACGTCTCCGTCGAGCGGTTCAGTCATTTCGCCGCCCGAGGCCGCGTGACTCCCGCCGGCCTGCTCAAGGGCCGCCGATCCCTGCGACGCGCCGTGGCGCGGATCGAGCCCGACGTCCTCAACGCCCACTTCCTGACGGTCCACGGCTGGAACGCCTGGATGTCCGGGTTCCATCCGTATGTCGTGACGCTGTGGGGATCCGACGTCTTCATCCACCCGCGGCAGTCGCGTGCCGGTGCCCTCCTGGCACGGCTGGCGCTCCGGTCGGCCGACATGGTGATGGTCAACTCCGCGACGTTGATGCAGGGGGCGCTCGCGGTGGGGGCGCCGCCCGCAAGGACCAGGATGGTTCAGTTCGGAGTGGACCTCACGAGATTCACGCCCGGCCCGGCCCCGGCCGCTCTCCGGGCCCGCCTTGGATTGGACGGCCGGAGAGTCATCCTCTCCCCGCGTGCCATCACACCCCTGTATCGCCATGGGATCATCGTGGAGGCCCTGACCCGGCTACCCTCCGACGTGGTCGTTCTGATGTCGCGCTATCGCGCCCAGGCCGACGAGGTGGAGAAGCTGGAACGCCTGGCCCGGGGCCTGGGCCTGGCCGATCGTGTCGTGCTGATGCCGGAGTTCGAGGAATCCGACATACCCGACCTGTACCGCATGTCCGACGTGGTCGCCTCCCTCCCCGCGTCCGACTCGACCGCGGCGACGATCCTCGAGGCCCTTGCCTGTGAGAAGCAGATCGTGGCCGGCGATCTGCCAAGCGTGCGCGAATGGCTGTGGGAGCTGGACAGCTCGGCCCTGGTCCCGATCGACGACGTTCCCGCCACCGCCGCCGCCCTGGCCCGCGCCCTGGACCGCGATCCCTCCGAGCGGGCGGATCTCGGCCGTCGAGCTCGGGCAATCGTCGAAGCCCGGGCCGACCAGGCCGCAAGTCTCGCCAGAGTCGAGTCGCTCTACCGCGAACTGGCCCGGGCCGGCCGCGGCGGCGCCGCCGGGAGCCGACCCTGAGCAGCTTCGCCGCGCTGGTATCGTCTGCCGTGTCAATCACCTGGCCGGAGGCTAGATGACAGCGTCGTCCGCGAGGAGCGGCTCTTTCACCCGGCGAGTGAGCGCCGTCTTCTCGACCAAGGTCGTCGCCTTCGCGATCTCGCTGGCGACGACGCTGGTGATCTCGCGCGTCCTGGGCCCCGCGGGCAAGGGCGAGTACGTCGCGGTTCTCGCCGTGCCCGGCTTGCTCGGTGCCATCGGCGTCTTCGGCCTTCCGAGCGCGGTCAACTACTTCAGCGCCCGGGGCACGTCCGTGCGGGGGCTCCTCGAGGTCGGCCTGATCCTCACCGCGATCCTGTCGGCAATCCTGATCGCCCTGGTCTGGATCTCGATGCCGTGGCTCGAACAGGTCCTGCACTGGGTCTACCCGACCGCGATCCACGTCTGGTATGTGCCCGGCGGGGGCAAGGTCATCGGCTCCACCCTGGATCGGTCGACGGCGGACATGGTGGAGGTCGTCCTGATCGTGATTCCCGCCGCGCTTCTGACCACCTTTGCCGCGTCCGTGCTCTACGGGCGACAGCAGGTCAGGACGTACAGCGCCATCCTGATCGGCCAGGGCGCGATCACGCTCGTCCTCTCCACTTTGCTGGTCGCGGTCTTCCGGTTCGGCGTCCCCGGCGCCGTCGCCTCGAGCATCGTCGTCACATGGCTGGCGGCCGCCGCCGACGTCGTCGCCGTCGGCCTCCTGGCGCGGCGAATGCCCCCCGGCTCGCGCGTTTCCTACCGTGGCCTGGCCGGCTACGGCTTCAAGGTCTACCCGGCCAGCATCACCAGCTACTTCAACTACCGGATCGACACCTACATCATCCAGGCAGTCATGCTCTCGCCGGAAGCTCCTCTGGGGCTCTACAGCATGGCCGTGACGATGGCGGAGTTGATCTTCTACGTCCCGGACTCGGTGACGATGATCTTCCTGCCCCGTGTCGCCGGTCTGCCGCAGGCGGAAGCCGACGCGCTGCTCCCGCGCGTGTCGAGGCTCACCGTTCTGATGACCGTCCTCGCGGCGCTGGCGCTGGTCCCGACGGCGTGGCTCGGGATCCATCTGGTCCTGCCCAGATTCAACGACTGTCTCCCCGCGTTCTACGTGCTGCTTCCGGCCGTGATCTCGCTGAGCGTGTCCAAGGTGATGTCGTCCTACGTCGCCGGCCGCGGCCGGCCCGGGCCCATCTCGGTCGGGTCGGTCATCGCGGTCTGCGTCAACATCGCGGCCAACCTGATTCTCATCCCCATCTACGGCATAGTCGGCGCGTCCCTGGCGTCGCTGATCTCGTACACGGCGTCGGCCGCGATCCTGCTCGCCGTGGCGTGCCGTCTTTCGCGTCATTCGCTCTGGCAGCTGATCGTGCCGCGCGGAGAGGAAGTCCGGATCCTGGTGGCGGGCGCCCGCCGTGGCCTCGCTCGGGCACGGCAGGTGGCCGGCGGCCTCCGGGCCGGCACCAGCACAGGCGGCGCGTCGTGAGTGGTCGCGTCCTGGTGGTCACCTACTTCTTTCCGCCCGTCGGCGGCGTGGGCGTGCAGCGGACTCTGAAATACGTCACCTACCTGCCGCGCTGGGGTTGGGAACCGGTCGTGGTCGCGCCCGGCGACCCCGCCTTCCCGGTCCGCGACCCCTCGCTCGTCCCGACGCTCGCACCGGGTCTCGAGGTCCACCGAACCACCAGCCTGGAGCCCGGCCGCCTGCCGACCGCGGCCGTCCGCGTGCTGAGCCGCCGATCCAGTTCGGCAGGGGGCGTGTCGGCCGATCTGACGGCGAGCTCGGCCCAGGGCAGCCTTCCGCTCAAGGTGCTGCGCAAGATCTCAGTCGTGTGGAACCGGATCTGGGCGGTGCTGCTCTTTCCGGAGGGCGCGATCGCCTGGGTCCCGTTCGCCGTCCGGGCGGGGCGCAAGGCCAATCGGCGACGTTCGGTCGACGTCATCTACTCGAGCTCATCGCCGATCTCCGCGCACGTGGCGGCGGGTCTGTTGAAGGGCCGTATCCACCGGCCCTGGGTGGCCGACTTCCGCGATCCGTGGATCGGCAATCCCTTCGCTGCCCCGATATCGCGTCCCAAGCGCTGGATGCAGCGACGCATGGAGCGCTGGATCGTTACCCGGGCGGATCGGGTGATCGTGGCTGTGGACGCGATGCGAGTCCAGTTCGAGGAGCGTTACCCAGGGCTGGCCGGCAAGTTCGTGCACATTCCCAACGGCTACGACCGCGCGGACCTGGCCGGCATCGAGCCCGCGCCGCCCCCGACCCCCGGAGGCTTCCACCTCCTCTACGCCGGCAGCCTGTACCGACCCGGGGAGCTCGAGGCGTTCCTGCTCGGGGTCGAACGACTGCTTGCGCGCCGGCCCGAGCTCCGCCACCGCCTGAAGATCGATTTCCTGGGCCGGGTCAACGATCCCAACGCGAAGGCTGCGGCCGAGTTCGACAAGCCGGGACGACTGGCCGGCGTGGTCGGCTTCGAGGGCTTCGTGCCGCGGCCGACGGCCCTGGCCCGGATGGCCGGCGCCGACGCGCTCCTGCAGCTCATGCCCGACATGCCCGGGGCGGAGATCTTCGTCGGCGGCAAGCTGGCCGAATACCTCGCCTTCGACCGGCCGATCCTGGCGGTGATGCCGCGCGGCGAGGGGCGGGCTCTGGTCGAAGGGCTCTCGACCGGGATCGTCGCGGATGTGGAGCCCGGCAGCGTCGCCGATGCGCTCGAGCGGCTGCTGGACCACACCCCGGCTCCGGCGCCGGCCGACCCGACCGGCCGCTTCGATCGGGTCAACCTGGCCGGCGAGCTGGCGCGCGAACTCGATCGAGTGGTCGCCGGCGCGGCGAGCTGAGCGCCGGGCGACTGGCTCTACGCCGGGGCGCGGGCCGCGCCGCTCGTCAGCCCTCACACCGCGACGAACGACGTCACCAGGAGTACCAGCGACAACACGACGAGCAGGCCGGTGCCGATCCAGCCGATTGCCGACAGCACTCGCCCGCTCGCGAGCGGTCCCATCAGTTCTCGGTTCGATGCCAGGCGCATGACGAAGACCAGCACGAACGGCAGCAGCAGGCAGTTGATGACCTGAGCCGTGAACATCACCTGCACGAGCAGGCGCGGCGGCACGAGCAGGATGAACAGCCCGGCGAAGGCAACGAAGAAGATCATCAGACCGTAGAAGGCCGGTGCCTCGCGCAGGCGCCAGTCGACGCCGGTCTCCCAGCCGAAGGCCTCGCAGGCGGAGTAGGCGCTCGTCAGCGGCACGGTACCGAGGCCCAGGAACGACGCGGCGAGCAGGCCCACGGCAAAGAGGACTGTGGTCTCGCCACCAGCAAGCGGCTGCAGGGCGCGCGCGATCTGCTGGATCGCATCGGGAGAGGTCGTGTCGATGTGGATGCCAGCCGTGTACACGGCTGCGGCGCAGGCGATGATGATGAATGCGCTGATGAGGTTCGTGAGGAGCGCGCCCAGCCCAACATCCAGCCGCTCGCCGACGAGATCCTCCGGACCGAGCCGCTTGTCCGCCACGTAGGACTGGATGAACGCCTGGCCCCAGGGCGTGATCGTGGTCCCGACCGTGGCCACCACTGTGAGCCAGTACAGGCTCGAAGAGTCCAGGGCAGGTACGACCATGGAGTGAACCGCGTGGCCCCAGTCCGGATGGGCCAGGAGCGCAGAAACGAAATACGAGAGAGAGACTCCGGCGCCTACGGCAACGAACAGGTATTGGACCTTGATGTAGCTGCCGCGGGTCAGCAGCAGGACTACGACCGTCGCGGCGAGAAGCGCGCTGATCCAGTTGGGCACGCCGAAGAGGCCGAGAGCCGCGCCGCAGCCGGCAAACTCGGACACGATTGTGCCCACGTTGGCGATGAGCATGGTCATGATCAGGAACGCTGCCCAGCGAACGCCGTACTTCTCGCGGACGATGCCGGCCAGGCCCTGGCCCGTAGCCAGTCCGAGCCGGGCGCCCACCTCCTGTGTGAAGAACAGCACGATCTGGCTGGCGAGAATGACCCACAGCAGCTCGTAGCCATATCGCACACCCGCCACGGAATAGGTGGAGATGCCGCCGGCGTCGTTGTCGGCGAAGCCGCTCACGAGCCCCGGGCCAAGGACACCCAGGATCGCGGCCAGGCGGACCCGGTTTACCGCGCGAGGGGTCAGAGACAGGACCGGAGCCCTCACCGGTCCGGAGTCCCCGAGGTCCGCCCGAAGATGCGCGGAATCCTGATCCTGGCGGGCCGGGGCAGCAGCGTGTCGATGGCGTCGTCGACGGTCACGATGCCTTCGAGGTGGCCATCGTCGTCAACGACCGGCACCGCCAAAAGGTTGTAGCGGGCCACGACCTCGGTGACCTCTTCCTGACCGGCGTCGGTCTTGACCGCGACAGGCTCGGCGTACATGAAGGTGGAGATGCGCGTGCTCGGCTTGGCGACGATCAGGTCTCGCAACGACAGGACGCCGACCAGCTTGCCGGCCTCGTCGGTCACGTACACGTAGTAGATCGTCTCGGCGTTGGGCTCGAGCTCTCGCAGGCGGTCGATCGTCTGGGCCGCCGTCAGGCTGGCCGGCACGGCCACGAACTCGGTCGTCATGATGCCGCCGGCCGTGTCCTCCGCGTAGGTCATGAGCTCCTGGACTTCCTGCGCCTCGTCCTTCTCCATCAGGCCGAGGATCTCCTCGCGGCTCTCGTCCGACAGGTCGGCCACGAGGTCCGCCGCCTCGTCCGGATCCATCTCCTCCAGGATGTCGGCGGCGCGGGCGGGCTCCAGGTCCTCCAGGATGTCCACCTGAGTCTCGGGTTCCATCTCGCCGATGGCATCGGCTGCCGCCTCGTCGTCCAGGGACGAGATCACGCCGACTCGGTCGTTGCGGCTGAGCTGGTCGATGATCGTCGCCAGGTCCGCCGGGTGGAGCTCCGCCAGGCCCTTGTGGGGGACTCGCAGCTTGACGCTGGCGATCGTTCGCTCCACCGGATCGACGTCCTCCCAGTCGATGTACCGCTCGGGGACTTCGCGGTGTAGACCGCGGGCGAGCGTCCGCCATGGCCCCTCGATGCCGAGCCGGCGAAGCAGGCCGGACGCGCCGACGTCCACGGCGACCAGATGCAGCGCGCCTTCGACCTCGTCGAGCCGGAGGTCGTTGACGCGGACTACCTTGCGGCCGTCGATGTCGACGATCTGGCGGTCCATCAGATCACGCTTGAGGCGAATCTCGTTGGGCCGCTGGTGGAACTTGCTGATGTCGATCGCGGTCGTCTGCAACGTGGCGCCGGTTGAGTCCAGCGACGCCACCGACTGCCACGCAAGGAAGATCTCCCGGCCGTTGGTCCTGACGACTATGCCGGTCACGGGCGGATACCGATCGCCGATGGCGACGATGAGGTCGGCGACGGTTCCGATCGGCTCGCCCAGCTTGTCACGCACAGGCCGGCCGATCGCCTGGCTCAGATAGAGCATGTGCCACCTCGACGGCGGGTCTGCGGACGGGGCCCGACCCGCCCGAGGTGGCGCGCGCCGCAATGGGCGCGAACCGCTTAGAGGGCGAAGCGGACCAGAGAGCGAATGTCGGCGCCCCGGGCGCCGCAGGTACTGGGTCCGGTCTCCACTGAGGGAGAGATCCTCCGAAAGCGTGTTGGAACGGGCCGTAAGGCGCGGTTACATGCGCCTTCGACCACGTCGGAGTTTAGCCCCGGGTATGGGCGAGGGTCAACGCGAACCGCGTCCGGAGATGGTGAACGTAAGTACGATTGCCGCGGGCCCGGATGTACCCGCACCATGAGAGGGTGCGAGACGTCCGTTTACGCGACGCTTTCAATGTGGGCTCGTGGCTCCGCTTTCGGGGGGACGGCAGTTCGCCCGGATTCGACACGCAATCGATCTCGCTGACGTGGACGTTGCTCTCCGTCGCGATAGCGCTCCTTCTCGGGCAGGCGTTGGTCGGTTTCGTGGTGGGCCGAAACAGCCTCGCCGATCTCGCCCTGGCGATCGCGACCGCGCTGCTGGTGGCCTCGGCCGTTCTGAATGCCCGCGCCTCGGGCATTCGCGCGGAGAGACGCCACTCCGAGTCCGAGAGCTTCGGCCGGCTCCTCCAGGCTCTGTCGCGATCCGTGTCGCCGAACGCGGTCATCGAGGCCATCGTGCATGAGCTCGGCACGGCGACGCGGGCGGACCACGTGGCGGTCGTGCAGAAGCGGCCCGGCGGCACCGTCCTCGACGTGAGTTTCGTGTCGATGCTGCCGGGATCGCCGGCCTCGAACACCGTCATGCCCGTTGGGCAGCTGGCGCCCGTCGAGACGCGAAAGCTGCGCATCGCGCCGCGGCCGGCGAGCGGTTCGGCTCCCGACGCCGGCGGATCGGGCGGTTGGAACGAAGAGGCGGACGACGCGTCGGCGCGCGGGCGCTCTCTGCACTGGCAGTCCCAGGCCGAGCGGCGTCCGACCGACGACGGCCTCCGGAGACGCGGCTGGCGGCCGCCGGAGTTCATCGCTCCCGTCCAGGAGGATGGAGTGAACGCCCGCGACGTGGCCAACCAGATCGCCCACCGATTGCGGGATGCGTACGGCCTTCGGAATACTCTGGCCGCGCCTCTGCTGGAAGGCGATTCGATCGTCGGGGCGATCGTCCTTTCGCGCCGCACCAGCGAGCCGTGGACGGACTCTTCGGTCCGGCTGCTGAACAGCGCGGCCGGCGAGACGACGGCGGCGCTGGCCAGGGTCTACTCGCACCAGGCCGCCGAGGCGGAGGCGCGCACCGACCAGCTGACGCAGCTGCCGAACCGGCGCTACTTCGACGAGTACTGCACGCTCGTAGCCAGCCGCCGGCGGGCCACCGACCGGGTCGCGATTCTGGCCGTCGACGTCGACCACTTCAAGCGCGTCAACGACATGTACGGGCACCAGATCGGCGACCAGGTCCTGCGAGCCATCGGCGACGCGATTCAGGCGTCGGTCCGCGGCGAGGATCTGCCGGCCCGCTATGGCGGCGAGGAGTTCATGGTCCTGCTGCGGAACCCGAGCGCCGGCGTGGCCCTGGAGATCGGCGAGCGGATACGCACCACGGTACGGGAGCTGGACCTCGTCGACGCGGGCGTGACGGATCGCGTAACGGTTTCGCTGGGAGTGGCGTCCGGGCTCGCCAGCGACGAGTCGATCTCGGAGATCGTGGAGCGGGCGGACCGGGCGCTCTACGCGGCCAAGCGCACGGGCCGCGACCGGGTTGTGGAGGCCTGGCCTTCGGAGGGGTGACGCCGCCGGCTGGGGCTACCATTCGGGCGTGGAGCCTTCGCCCTCAGCCGAGCCTTCGCCCTCAGCCGAGCCTTCGGCCAGGGTCGAGCTTTCGCCGGCCGCCCTTTCGAACGGCGAGCTGGCGCGCATCTTCCATGAGATCGGCGACATGCTCGAAGTCAAGGGCGAGCTCGTCTTCAAGACCGTGGCCTACCACAAGGCAGCCGACGCGATCGCGCATTCGCCCGTGGAGGTTTCGCGCGCCTACCTGGACGGCCGGCCGCCGCGGATCCCGGGCGTCGGTGAGGCGATCGCGAAGAAGATCGAAGAGCTGGCCCGAACCGGCCACCTGGCTTTCTACGAGCGGTTGCGCGAGGAGGTGCCGCCCAGTCTGGTGGCGTTGCTGGAGATCCCCGGTGTCGGGCCGCGGACGGTCAAGCAGCTGCACGAGGAGCTGGCCGTCGAGACGCTGGACGATCTCCGGCGGGCGGCGGAGGCAGGCGCCCTGCGGTCGCTCAAGGGCATGTCGGCCAAGACGGAGGAACAGATCCTGGCCGGCATCGCGGCCCTGGAGACGCGCCAGGAACGGATGCGTCTGGGCCAGGCCGAGGCAATAGTCGAGACTCTTCTGGCCGAGCTCTCCGATGTACCGGGGTTGCGCTCGCTGACGCCGGCGGGGTCCTTCCGCCGCCGCCGCGAGACGATCGGCGACCTCGACCTACTGGCGGAGACCGATCGACCGGCCGAGCTGGTGGAGCGGTTCACCACTCTCGGATCGGTCGAGTCGGTGCTGGCCAAGGGGCCGCACAAGGCCGCCGTTCGTCTGCTGCGTGGGCCCCAGGTGGATCTGATGATCATGCCGCCCGGGGAGGCGGGCACGTACCTGATCCACTTCACCGGGTCGAAGGAACACAACGTCCGGCTGCGCGGGATGGCCCGCGACCGCGGCTGGAGCCTCTCAGAGAAAGGCTATCTGCGGCTCAATGAGGAGGGCGAGCCGGCGCTGGGGGAGTCCGGCGAGGCGGCCGAGCTCCGAACCTTCCCGACCGAGGCGGACGCCTACGGCTTCCTCGGCCTGCCTTTCATCGAGCCCGAACTGCGCGAGGATCGAGGCGAGATCGAGGCGGCGATCGCGGGGACGCTGCCCGTGCTCGTGGCCCGTACCGACCTGCGCGGCGATTGCCACAGCCACTCCGACTGGTCGGACGGAGTGCACTCGATAGAGCAGATGGCGCTGGCGGCGCGGCGGCGCGGCTACTCCTACCTGGCCCTCACCGACCACACCGTCAGCCTGGCGATCGCCCGCGGGCTGGATCTCGAGCGGGTGGAGCGGCAGCGCCGGATCGTGGCGGCCCTGAACGAGCGGTTCGCCCGCGAGGAGGCCGACGGCACGGCTCCACCGGAGACGTCGACTGAGGGCTTCCGGCTGCTGCACGGCTGCGAGCTCGAGGTCCGCGCCGACGCCACGCTCGACTACCCGGACGAGCTGCTGGCTCGCTACGACCTGGTCGTCGCCTCGGTCCACGTCGCCCGGCGTCAGACGCGCCAGCAACTGACGGCTCGAACCCTCGCCGCCATCGGCAACCCCAACGTCGACATCATCGCCCACCCGGCCGGGCGCTACATCGGCAGCCGCGACGACCTCGATCTCGACTGGGACGCCGTCTTCGCCGAGGCCGCCCGGACCGGCACCGCACTCGAGCTGAACGGCTCGGACGAACGGCTGGATCTCTCGGACGTTCGAGCCCGGCGAGCTGCCGAGTTCGGGTGCGTCTTCGTGGTCGAATTCAGACGCTCACCGCACCGAGGAGCTGGACAACCTTCGTTGGGGCACCGCCATGGCCCGCCGAGCCTGGCTCGGGCCCGATCGGGTGATGAACACCCGCTCCCGCGCTGAGCTTCTGGACTGGGCCGCCGCGAAGCCGGGGCGGCTGCATCCATGACCGCGGCGACGGCCCGTCCTGGGCTCGGCTCGGAGACCCGCTCCGCGCCGCTGATCCAGTCGGTCACGTACCATGCCCAGATGCAGCAACGCAACGGAGCCCGCGAGCTCGGGCTGGTCGTGGCCATGCTGGCGGCCTTCAGCCGGTTCGTCACGGATGCGCCGCTGTGGCTGGCGACCGGTCTGGTGGCGCTCGCGGCAGCCGCCGGTACTGCGAGCCTCCTCGGCGAGGTGCGGCCGTGGCGCTGGCCGCTGGATCGCATCTCGCTCCCGGCCACGGCAGCGTTCGTGTCGGTGGGGGCGGCCCGCCTCGGCGACCCTGTGCCGTGGCTGGCCGTCGCCTTCGCCGGCTCGTGGGCGCTCACGTGGTGGGTCGTCTCGATCGAGACGGCATCGGGCACGGCAGGCGGAGAGCCCGGTTCGGTCGCGCCCGACGGCACTCACGCTCGGCCGACTGCCGCGCGTCTCGGTGCCTTCGGGCTGGCGTTTCTTGGTTACGCCGCCATCGGCGGCATCGTCCCTGGGGCCGTAGCCGAGCACGGACACCCGCTCTCGATCGCTGCGTTCCTGGCCACCATCGTGCTGGACGTGGCGATCGGAGGTCTCGCCGGCTACCGTATCGCGGCCGTGCGGCCCCACACGCCGGGCGAAGTCGCCGTGGCCTTCTACCAGTACTCGATGGTCGTGGCTCCGGTCGGCGTCCTGGTCCGGGTGCTCGCGCTGCCGCGGCTCTTCGGCCCCGCGGTGCTGACGCTGGCCACGTATGTCGTGACGTCGCTGCGCGAGTCGGACGAGCCCGTCCGCTTCAATGCCCGACTCCTCGAGGAGACGGGAGTGCTCATCCTCGCCGGCGCGGCGGTGGTGGCCCTCGGCCTGCTCGTGAAGTAGGAGCGCGGGCAGGCGGGCGAGTGGCCGCCGGGGGCGGACGGTGTATCGGCGACCCGGCCGGCAACGTCACGCCAGGGGACGGCGAGCAGAGTGTCGGAACCTACGGCTGGAAGATCTCGGCGGAGGCAACTGCCCAGGGGTCCTCGTTGGGGCCACCTCCGGCGATCAGGATCCGGCCATCGGCCAGAGTGGTGGCAGTGTGGCCCTGGCGGGCTGTGAACATTGGGCCAATGGCCGCAAAGGTTCCCGTGGCCGGGCTGAACAGCTCGGCCGAGCTGAGCGCCGCAGATGCGTCCATTCCACCCGCAACGAGGACCAGGCCGGTGGCCAGGAGGTTGGCCGTGTGGCCGATGCGGGCGCTCGTCATCGCACCTGTGGGGCTGAAAGTACCAGTGCGTGGGTCGTACAACTCCGCGCTGGAGAATGGATTACCAAAATCCGAGCCGCCGGCAATCAGAACGCGGCCGTCGGCGAGCAGAGTTGCCGTATGGGCGTAGCGACCCCTGCTCATCGAGCCGGTCGGAGAGAACCTGCCAGTTCGAGGGTCGTACAACTCGGCAGTAGACGTGACCGACAGCCCGCCCTCGTCGCCTCCAGCAATCAGGACGCGGCTGTCGGCCAGAAGAGTGGCGGTTTGACCCTCGCGCGCCAGATTCATTGATCCCGTGCGGGTGAACCTGCCGCTCGTCGGGTCATAGATCTCGGCGGAGGCGACTGGAACCCCGCCATTCTGGCCACCCGTTATGAGGACGCGGCCGTCTGCAAGCAGAGTGGCCGTTTGGTTGTCTCGAGACTCGTGCATAGATCCGGTCCTGGTGAACCTGCCGGTCTGGGGGTCATACAGTTCAGCCGTGGCGATCTCCGCCAGACCCGTGCAGACGCCGCAGCTCCCAGAGTAGGTCGCGAAGCCAACTCCGCCTGTGACGAGCACGCGACCGTCGAGGAGCAGGGTCGCTGTGTGGTTCTCGCGAGCGTCGTGGAGCGAACCGGTCGAGGTGAAGGTGCCTGTCTTTGGGTCGTACAGCTCGGCGGAGGCGAGGGGCTGCGGGTAACTGTCACCTCCTGCGCCGCCGCCGACTATGAGCACGCGGCCGTCGGACAGCAGTGTGGCGGTTTGCTCGACCCTGGCCGTCGTCATCGAGCCTGTCGCCGTGAATGTGGGTGGCGGAGTCTGTATGGCGCTCGGAGAGGGCGTCAGGGTCGGGGCGGGCGTCGGACTCGAACTCGGACG
The DNA here is from genome assembly GCA_963768655.1 of uncultured Chloroflexia bacterium. Taxonomy (GTDB): domain Bacteria; phylum Chloroflexota; class Limnocylindria; order Limnocylindrales; family CSP1-4; genus Fen-1039. The sequence continues at coordinate 762,907 of CAVYIM010000003.1, forward strand.
CGGCGATTGAATAGGAGTGGCGCTCTGTGTCGGCGATCCAGTGGCTGAGCCTGCTGAACAGCCGGCCATCAGGAGGATCAGTAGCACGGCTAGCCCCGAACCGACACGTGGCCTACCCTGCACCACCGAGGTCATCCGCGACTCCCCGTCAGATGCGACGGCGCCAAGCGTCGCCCTGGCGCTCAGTATGGCCCTTGCTCGCAATGCGACTGTGGCGCCAAACGTACGGAGATCGCGGCCGACCGGCTGGCAGTATCGGCGGTGGCGGGGGCGTCACTCCCCTGCGCTACTCCCCGTGCGGGGCGGGCCCGCGGCGTCGATACTGCTCGCCATGATCCGACGCGTGACCGCCACCCGCTACGTGACGCCGCTGCGCGAGGGTGGCTCTCTGCCCGCGATCGTCGAGGCCGACGACGACGGCCTGTACGTGGCCAAGTTCCGTGGCGCCGGCCATGGTGAGAAGGCGCTCGTCGCGGAGCTGGTCGCGGGCGAGATCGGACGCGCCTTGGGCCTGCTCGTGCCGGAGATCGTGCTCGTGGACTTTGACGCCCGCCTGGCGGCCGCCGAGCCCGACGCGGAGATCCGGGAACTGCTCCAGCGGAGCAGCGGCCTCAACGTAGGGTTGGACTTCCTCCCGGGCGCGCTGGGGTTCGATCCGGCCGCCGGCTTCCGGCCCCCGCCCGACCTTTCCGCAGACGTCGTCTGGTTCGACGCTTTCGTAACCAACGTCGACCGCGACGCCCGGAACACGAACATGCTCGTGTGGCACAAGCGGCTGTGGTTGATCGACCATGGCTCGGCGCTGTACATCCACCACAGCTGGCGCGATCCGGCCGGCCACGCCCGCCGGCCGATGGCCGAGATCGCGAGGAACGTGCTCCTGCCGTATTCGAGCTCGATCCTCGAGGCAGACGAACGGCTGGCGTCGAAGCTCACGCCCGAGCTTCTGGCCGAGATAGTCGCGGCGGTGCCCGACGACTGGCTGCCGCCCGATCCCGCCAGGCCCGAGCTGGCCACCGCGGCGGCACATCGGGCCGCGTACCGAGACTATCTGGAGCGTCGGATCGCCGCGCCGCGGGCGTTCGCGCAGGAGGCGGAACGTGCCCGCGTCGCGTAGTCCCTTCGCGTACACCGTGCTTCGGGCCGTGCCGCACGTGGACCGGGGCGAGTTCATCAACGTCGGCGTCGTCCTGTTCTGTCGAGAGAAGAGGTTCCTGGGGGCGCGGATCGGGCTGGATCAGGCGCGCCTCGCGGCGCTCGAGCCCGACTGCGACGCGGCCGCGATCCGGACCCAGCTCGAAGCCGTCGTTCGAGTGGCCGAAGGCGACGCGGACGCCGGCCCGATCGCCCGCCTCTCCCAGTCCCAGCGATTCCACTGGATCTCCTCACCGCACAGTACGGTCGTCCAGCGTTCGGAAGCCCACACGGGCTTGACCGACGATCCGGCGGCCACGCTCGAACACCTCTTCCGGACCCTGGTCGCTGCACCGGGATCGACCTGATCGCGGGCGCCCCCGGCCGGGGCCTGGCGCACCGCGCCGCTTCTTGCCGATTTCACATCACGACGACATCGGGCCGCCGACCACGGCCTTGCCGCATGTCGCCCTGGAGCTTGAATCAGGGAACCCTCGACGCGAACCCTGCCGCCGCGAACCTGCCCCGCCTCACGTTCGCGCTCGCCCCGCGTTGACAGTGTTCGCGGGGGATGCTAGAAAGCATGGTCCGGGCGGGTTCGCTCCCGTCGGAATTGGCGTGCCTCCAGCGAGGCGGCAACCCGTCGTCTCGCAGCCCATCGCAGCACGGCTCATCGCCGCGCGTCGGTCCGGCGCAGTTGACGAAAGGAACCTCATCCTTGGTTTTCCCCGAGATCGAAAAGGGCACCGGCGGCAACGCCGTTCGGATCAAGCGTCAGCTGTCTGAATTGGCGATAGCTCATGCCTCGGACGGGCACTGGGCGGAGGCCGCGGACACCAACCGCAAGATCCTGGAGATGGGACCCGACGCCGAGGCCGAGAACCGCCTGGCCAAATCCCTGTGGGAGCTGGGCGAGCTGGGCGAAGCGCGCGAGCACTACCAGATCGCACTCGCCCTGGATCCGACGAATCGCATCGCCGAGCGCAACATCGAGCGCCTGAGGGTGCTGATGAGCGAGGCCGGCGACAAGACCGTGGCCGCGGAGAAGGCCGGCAAGGCGCCCGTCGCCATCTTCGTCGAAGAGACCGGCAAGACCGGCTTCGCGATGCTCACGGACCTGGCCGCGCCCCGAACCCTCGCCCACGTCAACCCGGGCGACGCGGTCGAGTTGCTTCCCGAAGGCAATCGGCTCTTCGCCGTGGCCAACGGAACTCGCATCGGGATCGTCGAGCCACGCGTCGCGGCCCGGCTGCTCAAGCTGGTAGCCGACGGCAACAAGTACTCGGCCGGGATCACCTCGCTGGGCGACCGCGATGTCCGCATCGTGATCCGCGAGATCTTCCAGGACCCCCGCAACTACGGCAAGGTCAGCTTCCCCACCGCCGCCCGATCGTCGGACCTGCGCCCCTACACGAAGGGCACGCTCCTGCGCGAGGAGGAGCTGATGGAGGAGGAGCTCGAGGACGACGAGGAAGACGAGGAGATCGAGGACCTCGACCGCGTCCTTCCGGCCGAAGTCACCGGCGACGAGGCCTTCGAAGAGGAGCCCGACGAGCTCGAGGAGCCATAGGCCGGACTTCGCCCCGTAGAAGGTGCGGGTCGGCCGTAGCACCGACCGCCGAAAGGGCGTCGGCCCGCGTTGGATCGACCGCCCGCGATTGTCGTGGCCGCCAACGCGCGCTCGCGTCTCGCGCGTCGCTGATGATCGCGCGCTCGCGTCTCACGCGCTCGCGTCGCGCGCGCTCGCCGGGCGGGCCGCTCGACATCCATCGACGCCATGACTTCGCGCGCGGCCGATCCGGCCCGGCACGCGTCTGTCACAATTGGCGCATGGTCGGGCGCGCCGTCACCAACCGCGCCGAACGGCGCAGCGAAGGCAGCTCTTTGCTGCCCATCTTCGATCGACTCGCTCCGCCGGCTCCGATCGCGGACATCACCGCCCAGATCGAGGCGTGGACCAAGCCGGGCGAGGTCGTCCTCGACCTGAGCGGCCGTGGCGGCTGGGTCGCTCGGGCTGCGATAGCCGGCCAGCGTCGTGCCGCGGACCTCGAATCCCTGTCGCTGACGCGCCTCCTGGCCGATGTGGTGGTGCGCTCGCCCGACGTCCGCCATCTCGAAGCTGCGGCCCAGGCCATCTCGATCAGGCCGCTCCTGGACGCCACGGTCAAGAAGACCATCGAGCAACTCTTCGCCAGCACGTGCCCGGTCTGCGGACGATCCGTCGTCCTCGAGTCCCTCGTTTGGGGGCCCGGCGATGGGCGCGGCGGGACCGGCGCCGGGCGCGGCACCGCAAAGTCGGGCGGCGCGGCGAAGCCGGGCACGACGGCGTCGGTCGCGGCCAGGCCGGGCGGCGCGGCCGCTGCGGGCAAAGCCCGGGAACGTGCCACCCGGCGTGAGTTCCGGTGCGCAACCTGCCAGCAGCCAGACGGCGGGGAGTTGCGTCACGCCGAACCCACTCCGGACGACCTGACTCGCGCGGCCTTTGTGGACCTTCCGGATACGGTGCGCGAAAGCCTGCGCAAACGGTTCCCGGCGCCGCCCGGGCCGCCGGACGTTGGTCTCCCCGACCAGCTCGTGGACCTGCATACGGCGCGGCAGCTGCTCGGCCTCAACGCGATCCTCGAGGGCATCGAGCTCGAGACGCGTTCGGCACCGATGACGGCCGCCCTGCGGCTGGCATTCCTTCACGCCGTGGCGTCCGCCAGCAGGCTCAACTCGTACCGTGGCCGCCCCCAGGCGCTTCGAATCTCGAGGGGCGCGGTCCGCCTGCCGGCGGCTCACGCCTGGCGCGAGAGGAACCCGTGGCTCGCGTTCGAGGAAGGGCTGGCGATGGTGCGAAGCTTCGTCGTGCGCCTGGAATCGGACGAGAAACGGTCGGTGGCGGCCCGCCTCGCCTCGGATCTGATGGAGCTCCAGGAGGGGACTTCCAACGTGGTGCTGGGCGAGGCGACGCCGGGATCGCTGAGGCGGATCGGTCTTGCGGGCGAGCGCATCGCGCACTCCGGCACGCCCTCGCGGGTCCGGCTCGTCGTCGGCCAGGTCCCGCTGCGACTGACCCACGGCCGGCTCGCGGAGGCATACCACGAGACGGCCTGGGCCCTGGGGGCCGGCGCGGCCTCGCTGCTGCCCTTCGAGGAGCTGTTCCGGCCGGTGCCGCGCGCCGGCCGCCGGAGCGCGGCCGAGGATCTGGCCCGCTCGCTGGGGCGGTCGCTCGCAATCGCCACTCCGGCGCTCGCCCAGAACGGCCGCGCCGTGGTGCTCCTCGACGATGCCGAGCCGCGAACATTGGTCGCGGCGGCAATCGGCGGAGCGGCGGCTGGATGCCGCCTGATCGACGCTCGCCTGCACCGCAGCGACGAAGACAGCCCGGCCGTGGCCGTCTTCGTGCCGTCAACCGGAGTCGTCGCGCCGGGGCCTCGCACCCGTGCCAATCGGCCACTCCCGCCGCTCGAAGGAGGCGCGGGCGATCCGGGCACGGTCACCGGGCCAGGCGTCTTCGCCGCTCCGGAGAAGCTCGGCGAGGGGCCGTTTCGCCATCCGGCTGCGGCGCAGGCCGTCAACGACACAGCCATCGAGCTGCTCAAGGCCCGGGGCGAGCCGGCCTGCTTCGAACACATGCTGGGCGATCTGCTGGTTGGGCTGGATCGCTCGGGGCAGCTGGCCCGCTTCGCCCGCCAGTTCCGGCCGCCCCGCGCCGACCAGGGCTGGGACGCGTGGGTCGACATCGATGGCGATCCGTCGGCGGCCCCCGGCGCGTCGGCCGCCCCAGGCGCGTCGGCCGCTCCCGGCGCGTCGGCCGCCCCAGGCGCGTCGGCCGCTCCCGGCGCGTCGGCCGCCCCAGGCGCGTCGGCCGCTCCCGGCGCGTCGGCCACAACCGGGTCGGCCGCCGGGCAGCCGCCGGCCGGCGCGGCATCAGCCGTTCCCGGCAGGTCGGCCGCCTCGAAGGAACCCGCCGGTGACGAGACGGCCGAGGACGAGGAGCCCTCCGAGCCGGCGGGCCCCGTCGACGAGCTCTTGGCGCTAATCCGAAACGAGCTCGACCGCGGCACGAACCGCCGCGTTCGCCAGATCGAGCCCGGTCAGTACTGGCTCGGTTCGGAGGAGGACCGCTCCGGGGCCGCTCAACCCCTGGCGGATCGGACGGAGTGGGCCGTCTTCAGCCTCCTCTCGTCATCGCGCCAGATGTCGGAGGCGGCCGTCTTCGAGCGGACGATGGGCCTCTTCCAGGATCGCGACGTTCCGGATGGCGAGCTGATGCGAGCCTGCCTGATGAGCTACAGCGCGCCGGGCAGCACGCCTGAGGCGGTCGCGACCGCCGATCAGCTGGAGCGACGCTCGGCCGAGCACGACGCCATGATCGCTGCCATAGCGGATCTGGGCCATCGCCTCGGGACGCGCGTCTGGATCGGGCGCCGCCAGCAGGCCCGCCGCTTCGACGGCCGCCCGCTGGCCGATCGGCTCGACATGGAGGAGCGCGACATCGTGCCGACCGTGATCGCCTGGGGTCCGGAGGCCGAGCTCGAGCGCGTCGACTGCGCCTGGTACGTCCGCCACAAGGCGACCTTCTTGTTCGAGGTCGAATGGACGGCAATGCTCGGCGATCCGGTCCTGGTGCGCCACAGTCGCTTCCCGAGCGACGACAAGGTCGTTCGCTTCCTCGTCATCCCGCCCGAGCGCGCGGAGCTGGTGCGCTACAAGCTCGCCCGTTCGCCGTTGCTCCGCCGGGCCTTCGCGGATCGGAACTGGCACGTCCTCAAGTGGGACCAGCTGGCCGCCTTCGCGGCCCGTACGGAGGTGTCCCTGGCCGACCTCGAGCCCTACCTGGGACTCGACGCCGACGCGGCCGGCGGCGAGCAGCTGCCGTTGTTCGAGGGTTGAGCGGCGCCCGACGGTCGGCCGCGGTAATCTCGCGACGATCTCGCTGGGGGGTACGCTAACGCCCGAGATCCGGCCGGCTCAACGTCTTTGTCCCGGAGGAGTCAGATCGCCAGGAGGTTCCGGTGAGCGAGGTCCGCAACCCAGCCGCCGCCGTCAACGAGCTGGCCGAAGGGTTCTGGAACGGCCTGCTCGAACTGTCGCCCATCACGGCCACGGTTCTTGGCTACGACCAGTACGACGATCGCCTGGACGACCCGGGCCCCGAGGGGCGAGACCGGGCGCGGACTCTCTTCCGCGAGACGCTGCACGCGACCGACGCGATCGAAGCGCAGGTCGCCGCCGGTGTGGCCGGGTCGGACGGCGGCGCAGGCCTCCCGGGTACCGGCCTCCCGGTCGAGGAGTCGATCACGCTCGACATCCTGACGGTCGTCTGCCGATCCGAGCTGGAGCAGCAGATTCAGCGTATCGACCGGCTGAAGGTGGTCGATCAGATGGAAGGGCCGCAGACGGTGATGCCGCTTCTGGCGACCTTCCAGCGCACCGACACGCCCGAGCGTTTCGGCCGCTTCCTGGCGCGCATCGACGACTACCCACGCTACATGGCGGCCGTCGCGGAACTCACTCGGGAGGGTCTGGCGAGCGGGCTCACCGCGGCCCGGATCGTGACCGAGCGCGTCATCGGCCAGCTGGAGAGGCTGCTCGCCGTTCCGGACGAAGAGTCGCCGATCGCAGTCGCCGCTATGCTGCCGAGGCCCTCGGACAGGGACAGGTTGGTCGCCGCCATCCGCCGCTCGATAAGGCCCGCCGACGAGGCGTTTCTCGAGGCCCTCCGAGGTGCGTACCGTGACGCCTCGCGCGAGGAGCCGGGGCTATGGTCGGCGCCGGACGGCGAGCAGCTGTACAGGACCCAGGTTCGGGCCTGGACGTCACTGGACCTGGATCCCGGGGATCTGCACCGGATCGGCCTCGAAGAGCTGGAGTCGATCGAGGCGGAGCGGCGTGAGATCAGCCGCTCGCTCGGTCTGGGCGACGACACGAAGGCCGCTCGCGCGGCAATCGAGAAGAGCCCCGGAGCGATTCCGGCGACGGCCGACGAGTTGCTGGACCACGCCCGCGGCCAGATCGAGCGCGCCCTGGCCCGATCGCCGGAGTTCTTCGGCCGCCTGCCCAGGTCTCCCGTCACGGTTCGAGCGGTGGAGCCATTCAAGGAAGCCGACGCTCCATCCGCCTTCTACTACGCGCCCGCGGTCGACGGCAGCCGCCCGGGCATCTACTACGTCAACACCTACGACCTGCCGAGCCGCAGCTACTTGAGCCTGGCCAGCACGAGCTTCCACGAGGCCGTACCCGGGCATCACTTCCAGATCGCGCTCCAGACCGAGATGGCGGACCTGAGCGCCTTCCGCCGCATGGGCGCCCGAATGGCCGGCATGGCCTACGTCGAGGGCTGGGGTCTGTACGCCGAACGCCTGGCGGACGAGATGGGGCTCTACCTCAATCCGACCGAACGATTTGGCATGCTCGACGGGCAGGCCCATCGCGCCGCGCGCCTGGTAGTCGACACCGGGATCCACGCCTTCCGCTGGTCGCGCGAACGCGCGATCGCGCAGCTGCTCGACGCGGGCCTGTCGGAGACCGACGCCGCGATCGAGACCGACCGCTACATCTGCTGGCCGGCCCAGGCCCTGACCTACAAGGTCGGTCAGCGCGAGATCGAACGGCTCAGGAAGGAGGCTGCGGTGCGCCTCGGTTCCGCGTTCGATCTGCGGGCATTCCACGACGCCGTGCTGGGCCACGGCACACTGCCACTCACCACTCTCGCCCGGGAGCTGCCGGGGTGGCTGGCGAAGCCGAGTTAGCCCTGGTTTCGGACGCCCGCCCCGGCGTCGGTGAATTCAGGGCTTCGAGGCTTCGCGGAGCATATCGGCCAGGGCGGCGTGCCCGCCCGCGTCGGCCAGGTCGGGCGGCGTGCAGCCATCGTCGGCGGGTCGAGTCGGATCGGCGCCGCGAAGGAGCAGCAGGTCGACGATCGCCTCGTCGCCGTTGTGCGCGGCCGTGTGCAGCGGGGTCCAGCCGCCCTTCTGGACGGCGTTCGCCGAAGCGCCAAGGGCGAGCAGCAGGCCCGCCAGGTCACGCCGGCGCGCCGCCACAGCGCTGTGGAGGGGCGTGACGCGTGAGTCGTTGGCGGCGACTGCGTTGGGATCGGCGCCGCGCTCCAGGAGCAGCCGTGCCACCTCCAGCTGCCCGAAGTAGGCGGCCAGATGGAGCGGTGCAAAGCCGTCTTCGCCACGCTCGTCGGTCTCCCAGCCCTCGGCCAGCCTGCGGCGGACCACCGCCACGTCGCCGACGACGGCGGCCTCGAAGAGGCTCAGCCCGTCCGGCCCGACTCTCTCGGCCAGGTGTTCGGCCAGTCGGGGATGACCGCCGTAGGCGGCGGCGAGCACCGGCGAGAGACCGGCCTTGTCCCGGGCCTTCAGCAGGCCTGCGTCGCCCGCGACCGCCTCGTCAGCCGCCCTCTCGTCCCCGTTGCGGATCGTCTCGAAGAAGTCGGCCGTCATGCGCTGCCCCTCCTGGTGTGCTGGGCGATGTCGCCGAGCGCCTCGACCAGCCGGTCGATCTCGGCCGCAGTGTTGTAGTGGACGAAGCCTGCGCGCACCATGCCGCCCGATTCGGCCAGTCCGAGGGCGCGGATCAGCTCGTACGCATAGTAGTCGCCGTCCCACACGGCGATGCCGCGCCGGCCGAGCTCCGTGGCGACCCGGCGCGGCGAGTGGCCTGCCAGCGTGAAGGCGAAGGTCGGGACGCGCTCGGCCAGACGGTTCGGGTCGACGACGCCGCGCAGCCTCAAGCCCGGCACATCGCCCAACGCCGTCAGCGCGCGCCGGGCCAGAGCTCGCTCCGTGGCGCCGATGACCGCCATGGCCGCGCGGAGTCGGGCGCGCCGCGTCGCGGCCGCGCCACTTCCCGCGCCGCTCCCACCGCTCTCACCGGCTCCGCCACCGGGCGCGGCGCCGCCACTTGCCGCGCCACCCGTGCCGTACGTCTTGCCCAGCCACTCCAGATACTCGAACGTGGCAAGCAACCCGGCCAGCGACTCGCCCGGGAGAGTGCCTGTCTCCCATTTGCCCGGCGACTCGTTCGGGGCCGGTCGGACCTTGTATGCGGCCAGGCTCTCGAGCAGATCGCGCCGCCCGTAGAGGAGCCCCAGATGTGGCCCGAAGAACTTGTAGGGGGAGCAGACCAGGAAGTCGGCCCCCAATGCCGCCACGTCAAGCGGCACGTGCGGCGCCGCATGAACGGCGTCCACGTACGTGAGTGCGCCGGCGGCGTGGGCCATCTCCACGATCCGGGGGATCGGATTGAGAGTGCCCACGGCGTTCGAGGCGAGCCCGACGGCGACCAGGCGCGTGCGCGGCCCAAGCGCTCGCTCGAGGCCGTCCACATCGAGCGTGCAATCTTCCGGATGGATGCCGATCCATCGGACCCGGACGCCGCGTTCGCCTTCGAGTGCCAGCCAGGGCGCGACGTTGGCGTCGTGGTCCAAGTGCGTGACCACGACCTCGTCGCCTGCTTCGAGCGTCCGCCCGATCGCCCGGCTCAGCGCGAAGGTGAGCGTGGTCATGTTCTGCCCGAAGACGATTTCGCCGGCATCGGCCGCCCCGACGTAGTCCGCCGCGGCGGCATGAACCTCGGCCAGCATGGCGTCGCTTTCCTCGCTCGTCGGGAATGCGCCGTCGTGGTTGGCGTTGAAGCGCTCCAGGTATTGCGCCATGGCGTCGATCGTGCGGCGCGGTACCTGCGTACCGCCGGGGCCGTCCAGGTACACATACGGCCGGCCGTCGTGCTCGCGCGAGAGGGCGGGGAACTGCGCTCGGATCGCCTTGAGTCCCGCCTCCGTCAGTGGCGTGGCTGCTGCACCCGCGAGCGTAGCTGGCGTCGTGGACGAGGCATGGGAGTCGATACGATCGGCCGGCATGGTGCTCCGCGATAGAGCGGTGAGAAACCCGTTGATGGTACGACGCGTCGGCCGCCCGCGGCTCGCCCGCGGCCCAGTGAGATCCGCCTCGCCCCGATCGGGCCGCCGCCGCAGGCGCGTCAGATGAACATCATGCAACCTCACCGGACGCCCTCAAGCTGCAACGAAATCGCAGGGTCCTGGGCCGGCTTGAGACGCCAGATTGACGGTCTCTGGCGTTCCATCCCACAAGTAAGGGTAGTGGTAGGAGGACCATTTGGCAGGCGCCGGACGGGCCACTTGACTAATCCTGAGTAACTGTGTATACATTAGGACGTTCCGCTGGGCGAGACGAAAGCAGCGGCCGGGACCTCACCGGCAGGCTCGGATCGGCCGGTCAGCGGATCTCCTGACAGACGCAGATAGCCTCGCTCCGGTTCGGGCGCGGAGCGACGAAACCAACGGGCCAAGTCTGCCGACAGGCAGATCGGCGGCCCACCAGGTGGCAGCCCGCAAGGAGTAACAGTGGTGCTCGACGGGAACGCGGTTCGGTCCGTTGACCGAGCGGCCTCACTCCTGATCGCTTTGGGGGAATCGCCAGGCGAGGCGGGCGTAACGGAACTCGCCCGGCGCCTGGGACTCCACAAGTCCACCGCGTCGCGCTTGCTGGCGACGCTTCAGAAGCGGGGCCTGGTGGAGCAGGACGACGACTCGGGCAAGTACCGGCTCGGACTCGCCGTCGTTCGGCTCGGCGGTCATGCCGAGCGGACACTCGATCTGCGGTCGATCGCGATGCCGGAGCTCGAAGGACTCGCGCGTGGTATCAAGGAAACCACGACGCTGGAGATCCTCGAGGGCGACACCGCACTGACGATCGCCTATTCGGACGCCTCGGGAATGGGCCGCGACCGGTCGGGCCGAAGCTCACCGCTCCACGCCACGGCCCCGGGCAAGATCCTGCTCGCAAATCAGCCCGAACGTGAGGTCATCCGACTCTCGAAGGTCGGCTTCACGCCGTACACCTCCCACACCATCGTTCGCGTCGATCTGCTGCTCGAAGAGCTGGCTCGCGTTCGCAAGCGCGGCTTCGCCACTGCCTTCGGCGAGTTCGAACCGTCGGTCAACGCCATCTCCGTGCCCGTCTACGATCAGCGGACCTCGGTCGTGGCGGCGCTCGAGGTCAGAGCCTCGGGCAATCGCATCCTGCCCAGCCGTGTGCCCGAGCTGGTGGAGCGGGCCCGCGACGCTGCCGCCGTGATCACGGAGCGCATCGGCGGGGTCGCCGCCGCGGTCTAGGCTCCGGCCTCCTCGGCTGGCCTACGCGCCGGGCCAGGAGCGACAACCACACAAGTCCACCTTTCGCGGCCCCTCGGTCCCCCTCCCGAGGGGCCGCGCCATATCTGCCAGCCGCGCGGCCCGAGCCCGCGCTAGGCTATGGGGATGCCAGCCCTCGCGATCAACGTGACTCCGCCCTGGGGCGGTTCGCAGCAGGATCTGGGTCCGTACCTCGGTCCCGCCGCGGCGTTCATCGGCATCCTGATCGCGGCCGCGATCATCATCAGGCTGACTCATGTCTTCGTCCGCGGCATCGTACGGACACTCCTCAACCGCGAGAACGTGGAGGGGACCGCCCACGAGCTGACGGCCGCCGAGCTCAGGAAACGCCAGGACACGATCGAGACCCTGGTCGTCAACGTGGTCCGATTCTTCGTCGTCGTGATCGCGGCCCTGATGGTCCTCGAGACGGCCTTCAGCCTCGATGTCGGTCCCGCCATTGCCGGCCTGGGGATCATCGGCATCGCGGTCGGCCTGGGCACGCAGAGCCTGGTCCGCGACTACCTCAACGGGGCCCTGGTCTTGATCGAGAACCAGTACTCGATCGGCGACGTGGTCAAGATTGCCGGCGTCTCGGGCAAAGTCGAGGACTTCACGCTTCGGAGGACGACGCTGCGCGACCAGGATGGCGCGGTGCACACGGTGCCCAACGGCCTCATCACGGTGGCCACGAATCTCACGCGCGAGTGGGCGCGCGTGAACGAAGACGTTCGCGTGGTCTACGGCACGGACATCGAGAAGGCCACCGCCGTGGTGGACCGCGTCGGGCGACAGCTGGCGTCGGAATTGGATTGGGGCCCCCGGATCCTGGAGGCGCCGCGGGTCGAGCGGGTGTCACAGCTGGGCGAATTCGGGGTGACGCTCAAGGTCCTGGGGACCGTAAGGGCGTCGGAGCAGTGGGCCGTCAGCGGTGAGCTTCGCAAACGGATCCTGGCCGCGTTCGCGGAGTCCGGCATCGAGATGCCGCAGCCGCAGCGAATCGTCCTGGCCGGGCCGAAAGCACGCGGCGCCAGGCCCCGGCCGAAAGCGGAGTAGGCAGAAGCAGGCCGGGGCGAGGGGACGAGAAGCAGGAGAGACGCCCGGCGTCGGCCGGGGCGATGACCTACGAGGCGCGAACCGATGGGTTGGTGTTCCGCCCGCCGCCGAAGATTCCGAGGAAGCCGCTGCCGACCTTGGCCACGCCGGGCTCGGCCGTGGCGATCATGCGGTCCGCGAGCGCTTCGATGTCCTCGATGACCTTCTCCTTGGGGAAACGCTCGACGGCGGAGCGGCCCTCGTTGGCGGCTCGAACGAAGAGCATGCCGGCAGACCGAATCTCCGCCAGGGCGGGCATGCCGACGGTCCGTTCCATGTCACCAACCGACACGCCGCTGTTGGCACGGTTCACGACCATGGCCAGGCGCTCGCGGATCTCGAGCTCGACTGCCACCTCGCGGAGCTGGACCGCGGCCCGGATGGCCGGCACGTCGGGCGTTACCGGCACCAGAATCTTGTCGGCCCGCTCGAAGATGACCTGGTTGAGGGGCCCGTAGTCCGGGTGCATGTCGACGACGACCCAGTCGAAGGCCTGACGAGCGGCGGTGATCGCCTCGGCCACCCGCTTCGGCTCGAGGATCTCAGTGTGCAGCGGTGACTCCGCCATCACCAGCACCGCGACGCCGTTGTGATGGGCGGACGCGATCTCGGCGAAGGACTCGGCCGCGCCCGTTGTGAGGTCTTCCGTCCACGCATCCGCGACGGTGCGGACGTTCTCCATGCCCAGCGACGAGGCCACGTGCCCCGTCACGGTATCGCAGTCAACCAGCAGCACGCGCTGCCCCTTGCGGAGCTGCAGCATCGCCGCAACGTTGACCGCAATCGTCGTCTTGCCAACGCCGCCCTTGGGGTTGAACACGATGACGATCTGGCCGCGGCGGGAGTCTCCGGCGTCAACCGACGGAACGTCGTCTGTGTGGATCACGCCGCCGGTGGACTCGTCCGTGGGAATCTCGGCGCGGATGAGCATCGCCTCGACGCGCCAGCGCAGCGACTCCGCAGAGTAGGGGCGAGTGAAGTACTCGTCACTGACACGGGCTCGTCCCGCCATCCCCATCCGGTCCAGCGCCCGGGCCGCAACGACCATCAGCGCCGGGATGTTGCGATCCTCTTCGTGGAGGAGGGCGTACATCTCGATCGTTCGATCGAAGTCGTTCTCCGCGTCCAGGATGGCCACGCCGATGTCGTTGCGCAGGCTCAGGAGAGTCTCGAGCTCATCGGCAGTGTTGACGGCGATGGCGTCGTAGCCGGCCTCGATCAGCTGTGCGGCGACAGCGGCCAGCTCCGCGGGCGGTAGGGCGATTGCGACTGCTGACCGGGGCACTGTGACGGGGTCTCCCTTGGGTGCGCGGGCGGGACTCGGTAAGTCTAGCCTTCCGCCTCCGGGTCATGTGCGGAGACGTTGAGCACGCCATCGCGCTCAGAGACGACTCTGGCCTGGAAGTTGGGCAGCGTGGGGATGAGCGAACCCAACGAGATCTCCGGGCCGTGACCCACGGTAAAGATGAACTCGCCGTCCGGGCCGGACGAGACGCCGACGTTCTTGACGCCTGGCAGGCGCCCGAGTTGGCGCTTGAACGTGGCAATGCTGGCCACGCTGACGAGCCCGACGACGACGACCTGAGTGGACTCGGGCACCTCTGGCTTGGGCACGGCAGCGGCACGGGCGGCCCTGGCGGCCTCCTCTTCGGCGGCTGCAGCAGCTGCTTCATCTTCGGCGGATGGCCCCGGGGGAGGAGCCACCGGCGCCTCCGCTTCGCTGCCGAGCAGGTCCTCGGTGCGCATGATCTTCTCGCGCCGGGCCTTGATCTCGGTCGCGAGAGTGCCCCGTTCGGATTCCGCAAAGGTCGGCGGATCCGGCATCTGCGCGGCCATGCTGGCGAAGACCGTTGGGTCGGCTTCCTGGAGAAGCTGCTCGAAGAATTGGGCGACTTCTTCCTCGAACCCCGATACGCGCTTCTGGACGCGCTCGATCTCGAACTCGATGGCGGAGTTGTACTCCTGGAGCTCCTGCTCGAGCAGCTCGCGACGCCGGGCGATCCGCTGCTCCGTCTCGACACGGATGCGCTCTACTTCTGCCTTGGACCAATCACGGATGGCGCTGACATCGGCTTCGGCGCCCTTGCGCAGGGACGCCGCCTCGTCGTCCGTGCGGGCGTGGAGCTTCTCGACGTAAACCTTCGCATCTGCCTGGCACTGATCAATCGTCGCCTGCCGCGCCGTCTCGGCGGTCGAACGCATGGCCTGCGTGAGGTCCGCCAGGAATTGGTTCGGATGACGCGCGGCCGTGTCGTTCACGCTCATCTCCCCGTTCGTTTCTCCGGGCCCCGGCCGGGCGCCGGAGTCTACCCGATTTCGTATGCTACCCCGCGCTTGACCCCAGGAACGTTACCGCAACGGGCCCGCGGCTCCAAGCGTAATTATCGCGGGTCCAAGGGTTCGCATCCGGAGACTTTCGCTCTGTTGGATCATGGGCCGGGTGTTGCCGCCGGGCACTCCGCTGGAGGTACCAGGACTAACCGCCCTTCCGTACCGCCTTACAGCCGCCCGCCTCCGCACGCGTGGCCACCGGAGACCCGGATGACGAGCTGTCGCGACGGGCCGGGGCGGTTCAGAGGCGGGCGACGCCCAGGCGCGATGGGCCCGAGATCGCCTCTACCGGTGCTCTTCCGCCTGGGTTCGGGCCGCGCCGGTGGCGGATTCCCTCCACCAGCGGCCCCGAGGCTCCTCCGGCTTCTGGCCGTTGGAGCCGGCCGTCGGCGGGGCCTCCATCGGCGGGGCCTCCGGAGCCGGAGCGGCGGCCGTTTCGAGGGGTTCGCCGCGTGCAGCTCGTTCAGCCCGCTCGCGTCTCTCTCGGAGCTCGGCGGCGAACGACTCTCGGTCCAGATCGGCGAAGACGGGCGGATCGGGCATCTTGGATGCCATGGTGGCGAAGACGGTGGGATCCGCGCTGCCCTGGAGGAGCTGCTCGAAGAACTGAGATACCTCGGTCTGGAAGCTCTCGATCCGTTCCTGAACGCTGCCGATCTCCGCCTCGACGTCGGCGTGGAACTCCGTCAGCTCCTGCTCGAGCAGCTGGCGGCGTCGCAGGATACGTTGCTCCGTTTCCTGGCGAACTCGTTCCACCCTGGCCCTCGCTCGCTCGCGGATGGTGGCCACGTCGGCCTCCGATGCCTGCCGCAGCACCTCGGAATCTTCCAGCGTTCGCGCGCGGAGCTGTTCGATGTATGTTTTGGCGTCGTTCTGGCACTTTTCGAAGTCAGCCTGCCGCGAGGCATCAGCGGCCGAGCGCATAGCCTGAGTCAGATCCGCCATCAAACGGTTCTGGTGCTGCGCCGCCGAGTCGTTCACGCTGATCTCCATGGTCCCAGCCCCCGCATCCTCGAAGAGCGGGGGCTAGAGGCCCACGATACTACCCCGCGTCCCGCCCGCGCCCAACCATGACACACCAGGCACCTCGAGACGCCAGCCCATTGTTGCCAGTCCCAGGCCGGGCGGCGAGGGACTTTTCCCAAGCATGGGCGGGGTGCTGCCCGCCAGCACCCGGCTGGAGGTACCAGGACCAACGGCCCTTACGTACCGCCGCACGCGGCATGTCAGGCCCGCGAAGTTGGCCGACGCAGCCTCAAGTCTCGGGCGGCCCCGGAGGATCCGAGCGAGCCCTCGTTGCTCTGTCGGCCCAGGCCGCCAGGACCCGGTCCTTGTGCGGGCGGATGGGGCAATGCTCGTCGCGGTTGGCGGCCTCGTCACAGTAGCCGAGAGGCACGCACTTGGGGGCGAGGAAACTGCCCAGGAACGGGCTGACGGCGAAGACCTCGTGGCGGACGAGCTGAAAGAGCCGCCGGATCTCCCACTGGGCCATCGTGCACAGCCGCAGGCCGGACATGTGGATCAGAGCGCGGAGGTTCGCCGTCATGACCAGGTTCGTGCGCGTGGCGTTGGGAAAGACGAAGCGGGCGTCCTCGCCTGGTATGCCGGCATCGAGGAGCTCCGAGTACACCTCGAGCGCCCCTTCGAGCTGATCCTCGTAGCGGCGCAGCAGCTCTGGATCGGCCTCGGCGATGGTCGCCGGCAGCATTGTGGAAGCGCCCTTCTTGTACGAGACGTACCGCTGGCTCTGCTGGTCGAAGGCGACGCCGGCTCGATGTCGGACGAGCTGGTGGCTGAGGGTTCGGCTGACCCCGGTGATCGCAAACGTGAAGACGACATGCTCGATGGTCGAGCCGTGCCCGGATTCGATCACCCGGCCGATCAGCTCGCGCTGTTTCTCCGGTGTGATCCGCCCGTCGACCGCGCGCTCGAAGATGTCGTCCGGGGCGAGCTCCGAGTAGCAGGTGCGGCACGCCGTGTAGATGAGCGGTACGTAGTAGCGCTCGACGATCTCACGACTGGGGAAGATGAGCGTGGCTCTCATGCCAAGGTCGTGGCGACCCGGGTTGCGCGGCATCGCGGAGCTGGCTGTGCTGACTGGAGCGCCGGGGGAACTCGCGGCGCCGGGATCGACGGTCACCGCGTCAGGATAGCGACTCCGATCGGCTCCCGACCGCTCGTGCCCGGATTACCCGCATGCTGCGACGGGCCCCTGAGTCTGTCTCGCATGTAGTCGTCATCGACTGTTGAGAGACAAAGTAGCCGTTGACGGCTATCAGATCCTTTGTTAGCCTGATGGCGTGGATGAGGCGCGAGGACTGGTGCTGTTCGGCGACGTGGTCGGGTCGCGGCGCGACCCTTCCGGGGCCGCCGAATGGCTGCGCCGCCTCGTCGACGAGCTGGACCAGGCCTATGGCGAGCAACGGCTGGCCCCTTTCGGGTTCACCCAGGGCGATGAGTTGCAGGGGCTGCTGGTTGCCGATGCGGATCCACTGGTGGCGGTCCTGCACGCGGATCTCAATCCATCGGCGCGACCGATGCGCTGGGTGTGCGTGAAAGGCGGAGTGGATCCGGGAGAGGGGCCGGCCACGCAGCGTACGGGCCCGGCCTTCCTGGCGGCTCGAGACGCGATCGAGGCGGCTCGAGCGGGGCACGATCGCCTGGTCATACAGACCGGCCAGACGGAGGTAGATGAGCTTCTTGCCGGCATGACGCCGGCCCTGGCCGACATGCTGGAGGGCTTGACGCCGCGCCAGCGCGCCGTCGGCCGCCTGGCTTTGATCGAAGGCCTGCGCCAGTCGGAAGTCGCGGACCGGCTGGGCGTGCGCCGGGCCACGATCTCGGTTTCGTTCGGACGGGCCAGGGTCCAAACCCTGCAGCGGCTCGTGGCCGCGATCCGCAAGGTCTACTCCAGTGCCGGCGCCAGCGCCGGCGCTCAGGCGAGTGGCGCCACCGGAACCGGCGCCTAAGGGAGAACGTCGTGACCGAACCGCTGCTCCTGCTCGGCTGGCTCCTGGTGAGCCACCTCACGGCCGATTTCGTTCTCCAGACGGACGCGAGCGTCGCCGACCGGAACGAGTCGGGGCCACGGGCGCGGCGCGCCCTCGGGTTTCATGCCCTGGTTGTCGCCGCCGCCATGGCGCCTTTCTGGCTCGCCTTCGGGACGCCGGGTTTTCTCGCCCTGCTCGTGGCCGCCATACCTCATCCGTTCATCGATGCCGTCAAGACGCGCGTCACCGAGACGCGCCGCGGTGCTTCCGCCCAGACGGAATGGTCCCCCTGGCCGGCCGGCCTCTTCCTGGCGGACCAGGCGGCCCACCTGGGGCTCTTGCTGGGGGCGTGGTGGGTCTTCCTGCGTGACGCCGCCTTGAACCCGTGGTTTGCCGACCGTGTGGCGGGGGCGACGTCGGGAATTGCCGCGTCGGACGTCCACAGCGCGGCCCTCATTCTTATCGTCGGCTGGTCCCTGGCGGTGATCAACGGGCGGGCGGCCCGGTTCTTCGTGCCGCTCCTGCTCCCGCCGGAGGCTGGATCGGGCGTGGCCACGGCGGCATCGGGCGGCGCGCCGGGGGTCACACTCCAACGGGCGGGCGGCTACAGCGTCAAGCTTGGCCCCGTGTCGGGCCGTATCGAGCCGGACCATCCTCCCGTTGTCGAGACCCCGGACAACGTCGGCGCCGTCGTAGGTGTACTCGAGCGGCTGCTGGTGGTCATCCTGGTCCTCGACCACGCGGAGCTCGCCATCGGGCTCGTCGTGGCGGCCAAGACGCTGGCGCGGTTCAAGCAGCTCGACGAGCGGCCGTTCGCGGAGAAATACCTGGTCGGGACGCTGGCGAGCGTGACCGTGGCGGTGGCGAGCGGTCTGGCGGCTCGAGCCGTGCTGGGCGTCTAGTTCGGCCGGTCCCGCGCGGGCCGCGGTCGTGCCACCTCAGCCGATGACGTGGGCCAGGCGCAGGCACAGCGCGCCGATCCCGGCCAGCGACCACGACACCCACAAGACGGCGATGAGCGTTGGCACGCGATTCTCGATCAGCCGGCGGGTGGCGCTGAACGGCTCGATCAACCTGTCCAGGCCGGTCTCGTCCAGCCCGGCGTCGGATAGCGCCAGAGCGGCGAGCTCGTCCGTGTCGGAGTGGTTGCGCGACCGCTGCAGCAGCTTGAAGCGCGTGAACACGCGCCGCTCCGGCGGAAGCTCGCGCTCGGCGCGGACGATCTCGCGATGCCAGAAGCGAACGTCGTCGCCAAGGCCCAGGGCGGCCCGCCGCATTCGGGCGAGCAGCAGCAGGCTGCCGGTGGCGTCGACGAGCAGCAGCACGGCGGGGACCCACGCCCGGCTGACTTCAAGAGTGAGGATCGACACGAGCAAGCCGCCGGCCAGACCCAGGAGGATGACCTCCATCACGAGGTAGAGGCTGCGAAAGCCGTGCAGCCACGAGTCTCGCCACTGGGCCCCGGCGAGCATGAAGCCGAGCTGGGGCGCGGCAGCGTGGTGGCCGTCCAGGCCCTCCAGGCGCCGCTCCAGCGGAGTGCGTTCGGAGGCAGGGGAATCGGTTGGACGCGGGGAAAGGATGGGGGCCATGTCACGCTTCGGTGCCGCGGACTGTTCTGCACCTTCGGGCCGCGATCTCGGCGTCCGCGTGGCGAGATCGGGTAGTTGACCAGAGCATCGCCCCGTGGCGGCCCGTGCGCCGAGGGCCAACGGGCATCGGGCGGCGGTGCCGAGTGGCGCGGGGGCGCCGCCAAAGGGCATCGAATCGGCGGCGGAGGGCTCCATGGCGGCGAGTGGCGCCGCCCTGCAGCGCGCCGCCCCGCTGGGCGCCGCGGCCGTTCGGCGCGCCGCGGCGAGGGCCGCCAGGTCGCCGCGGGCGGTTCGACCGCGATGCGTGTAGGCTGGCCGGACCGCAACATGGCAACGCGAGGAGGAATCGAGATGGCCGACGGCGCCGCCAGGCCGGTCACGGTCCAGTACTTCTACAAGGTTCGCTGGGGCTTCCAGGACGAGTTCGTCGAGCTTTTCGAGCGGAACCACTGGCCGCTGCTTCGCGCCCAGCTGGAGGCGGGCCGGCTGCTCGAGGTGCGCGCCTACGAGCCGCGTTTCCACGGCGACGGTCGCCAGGACTGGACCTTCGAAGTCACGATCACGTACCGCGACTGGGCCTCCATGGAAGAGCACACCGACCCCGCCATCATCGCCCGCCTCTACCCCGATGCCGAGAAGCTGGCGCGCGAGGAGCAGCGCCGGTTCGAGCTGATCGAGGCACACTGGGACACGCCCCTCGAGGAGCACGCACTGCCGCGGTAGCGCGGTCGCCGGCCGCCGCAACCTGGTCAAATGACAGCCCTGGTAGCACGAGACCGATTTGGAAGGCCGACTCGGCGGCCGCGGGGCCCTGGATGGGTGCCGCACCGGCGGTCGCCACGCTTGGGATTGCGTCGGGCCGGCCTCGTGCGGGGCCCGCAAGCCGGGGAACCTGCCCGCGTGCTACTCGGGTTTGCATATGACCAGGTTGGCTGCGCCCAGCTGGCCGAAAGGGCCTTGACTCAGACCGGTCGCGTCGAATCCTCGAGCGACTCGATCGTCTGGCGCAGCACCTCGGCCGACTTCCGAACGCCCCGGGCCTCGCGCGGGCTCAGGTCCAGGCGCAGCACCCGCTCGATGCCGCGCCGGCTGATAACGGTCGGCAGGCTGAGGCAGACGTCGTCGATGCCGTAGTAGTCGCTGACCAGGCTCGAGATCGACAGGACCGTGTTCTGGTCGCGCAGGATCGCCTCGGTGATGCGCATCAGACCCGCGGCCACGGCGTAGTAAGTGGCGCCCTTGCGGCTGATGATCTCGTACGCGGCGTCGCGGGTCTGGCGGAAGATCCGCTCCATCGTGTCCGTGCCGAGCGGGATGCCGTTCTCCGAGCAGAAGGTCGGCAGGCGCATGCCCGCCACGTTGGCCAGCGACCAGACCGGCACTTCGCTGTCGCCGTGCTCGCCGATGATGTAGGCGTGGACGCTTCGCGGGTCCACGCCCAGGTGCTCGCTCAGCATGTATCGGAAGCGGGCTGTGTCGAGGATCGTGCCCGAGCCGAAGACACGGCGGGGTGGCAGGCCGGCCAGCTTGAGGGTGACGTAGGTCAGGACGTCGACCGGGTTGGTGGCGACGACGATGATCCCCTCCGGGTTGGCTTCGGCCACCTGCGGCACGATCTGGGCGAAGATCGCGGCGTTGCGCTTGACCAGCTCGAGGCGGGTCTCGCCCGGGCGCTGGCCCACGCCGGCGGCGATGACGGTGATCGCCGCGCCTTCGCAGTCGGCGTATTCGCCGGCGCAGATCTTCGTCGGATGCGCGAACGGCACGGCGTGGTTGAGGTCCATCGCCTCGCCCTCGGCGCGCTCGTGGTTGGCGTCGACGAGGACGATCTCCGAGGCGATGCCCGACAGCAGCAGCGAATAGGCGAAGGTCGAGCCGACCATTCCCACGCCGACGATGGCGATCTTGGTGGGGCGGCCGGTCTGGTAGTCCGGCTCACGGGTCATCGACGGCTCGCCCGTAGGCCCGCTGCGGCCGCGGCGGGCGGTCGGAGCAGAAGCCCCGGTCGCTGGAGCGGTGGTTGGATCGACGATCTCGCTCATGGCGTCATGCTGCCACGGAGCGGCGAACTCTGTGCATCGAAGTTCGAGCGCGACCGCCCGGCCGGTCGTTCGATCGACTGTCTCAGATGGGGCGGACGCCGTCAGCGGCGCCTCTACGACCGCTCGACCGGGAAGAAGCGCGGCAGGTGGCCGCGGTTCGCTTCGAGCAGCGCGCCGAGCAATGGCACGGCGACGTCCCACTCCGAGACCAGCGGATTCGACAGGAGCGCGCGCAGCGCTGTCACTCGGTCGCCCGTGATCGCGGCTTCGACGGCCAGTCGTTCGTACGCCTTCGCGTGCTGGACGAGCCCACGCATCTCGGGCGCGAGCGGTCGAAGCGGGAGTGGATGCGCTCCATCACGGTCGATGCGAGCAGGTATCTCGACCACGTCGTCAGCCGCCATGTCGGGCAGCGCGCCCCTGTTCCTGACGTTCACCACCTGCACGTCGCCGGTGCCGGCGTGCAGCGACGCCATGAGCTGTGCGGCGGCCTCGCTGTAGAACGCGCCCCCGCGCTGCTCCAGCAGCGCCGGCTTGGCGTGGAGCGCGGGATCGCGGTACATCTCCAGGAGCTGTCGCTCGATCTCCATCACCTCGGTCGCTCGCGTGTGGCCCGCCCGCTCCTCGGCGAGCACCTCCGAAGTTCGGTAGTAGTAGCGAAGGTAGTAGGAGGGCAGGGCGCGGATGGCACGGAGGAGATCGACTGGGAGCTCCAGCTCCTCGGCGAGAGCCGCCGCGGAGACGTCGTCGTCGAGGGACTCGGGCAAGATGTCGTGACCATCGACGCGGACCGCGCGCTCCCACGTCAGGTGGTTGAGGCCGACGTGCTCGAGCTCGACCCGTTCCGGCGCGACACCCCGCGCGGCGGCGATGCGGCGCTGGAGCGTGATCGCCACGTTGCACAGGCCCATCGCCCGGTAGCCGGCATCGAGCAGCGCCTGGGTGACGATTCCCACCGGGTTCGTGAAGTCGAGGATCCAGGCGCCGTCTCCCGCCCGGTGTGCGGCGGTTTCGGCGATGTCGAGCACCACTGGAACGGTGCGCAGCGCTTTCGCGAACCCACCGGGGCCCGTCGTCTCCTGACCTATGCAGCCGAAGCGGAGCGGCAGCGTCTCATCGACGAAACGGGCAGCCTGTCCCCCGACGCGCAGCTGGATGACGACGAAATCCGCGCCGTCGAGCGCCGCGTCGCGGTCCTCTGTCACCGTCAGCTGGCCCGACCACCCTCGACGACGGAGCATGCGTCCGGCGAGCCCCGCCACGACGTCCAGGCGCGGGCCGTCGATGTCCAGGAGGGCGAGCTCGTCCACGGGCAGTCGGTCGGCGCGCGTCGCCAGCCCGTCCACCAGCTCGGGTGTGTACGTCGACCCGGCGCCGACTACCGCGATCTTCACTCCCAACGCGTTACCTCGCTTCTCGACCGGAGACCGGCAAATCACCTGGCGGAATAGCGCCGGCGGTCGCTGCGGCGTCGGCGGCGGCCACATGACAGGCGGCGCTGTGATCTGGAGCCAGGACCCGCAGCTGAGGCGTAACCCGTCGGCATTCATCGATGGCGTAGGGACAGCGTTCGCGGAAGCGGCACCCCTCGCCGGGGTTCACCACCTTGGGCGGCTCGCCGACGGCGGGCGAAGTCGAAACCGAGATGGGCTCCCGGGGGTCGGGCACGGCCGAGAGCAGGAGCTTGGTATAGGGGTGCCTGGGGTCGACCAGCACCGTCTCGGTCGGGCCGGCCTCGACGATGTGCGCCGCGTACATGACCATGATCCGGTCGGCGACGTACCGGGCGCTGGCGATATCGTGGGTGATGTAGAGGATGGATACCCCTTCGCGTTCTCGCAGGTCGGCCATCAGGTTGAGGATCCCGGCTCGAATGGAGACGTCGAGCATCGACACCGGCTCATCGGCCAGGATCAGCTTGGGTCGCACTGCCACCGCTTGGGCGAAGCCGACGCGCTGACGCTGGCCGCCGCTCATCTCGTACGGGAACTTCCGCAGCATCTCGCCCGCCGGGGTCAGCCCGACGAGGGTGAAGACCCGTTCCGCCTCCTGAAGCCGCTCGGCGCGGCCCAGCTCGGGTCGGTGCAGCTTCAGGTTGCGCATGACGCCGTGCGAGACACGGAACACCGGGTTCATCGAGCTGTACGGGTCCTGGAAGACCATCTGCACCTGGCTCCGGTAGTGGAGCAGGTCCCGGCGGGAGTGCAGGCTGTGGACGGAACGGCCCCGGAACTCGATCCGGCCGCGGGTGGGCCTGTAGAGCATGGCCAGCAGCCGAGCGATCGTGCTCTTGCCGCTGCCGCTCTCGCCGACCAGGGAGACGATCTCCCGCTCGCCGATGGCCAGACTGACGTCGTCGACGGCATGCAGCACCTGGTTCGAGAAGAGGCCGCCGAGGCGAAAGTGCCGGGTCAGACCGACCGTGCGCAGCAGCGGCTCGTCGACTGGGGCCGCCCCGTTCTCGTCGAACTCGACGCCCGCCATCAGTCGGCGTCCTTCTGAGCGTCGGCGTGCAGGAGGCAACGGACCCATGCGCCCGCGACCGTGTAGAGCTCGGGATCGGTCGTGAGGCACTGGGGCATCACCACCGGGCAGCGGGGGTGGAAGCGACATCCCGAGGGTGGCCGGGCGAGATCGGGCGGGCTGCCCGGGATGCCGGTGAGAGGCCGGCGGGGCCCGCGGATCGACGGGAAGGCCTCCAGCAGGCCCTTGCTGTAGGGATGGAGCGGACGGTCGAACATGATCTCGGTGACGCCCATCTCGGCGACCTGGCCCGCGTACATCACCATCAGGCGGTCCGAGTAGTGGCGCACAAGGGACATGTCGTGGGTCACGAAGATGACGGCGAAGCCAAGACTCTGTTGCAGCTCCTTGATCTGGCTCATGAGCGAGCGCTGGGCGACGACATCGAGGGCCGAGGTGGGCTCATCCATGATCACCAGCTCGGGGGTGAAGAGCAGGGCCATGGCGATCATGGCCCGCTGGCGCATGCCGCCGCTCAGCTGGTGGGGATAGCTCTTGAGGTGCACGGCGTCGATGCCAACCAGGTGGAGCACCTCGGCCGACCGCTCGTGGATGGCTGCAGCGGACATCCGGGCATGGGCCTGCATCGTGTCGCGGAACTGGGCCTCGATGCTCAACATCGGGTTGAGAGCGTTCATGGCACTCTGCATCACCACCGAGTAGTCCCGCCAGCGGATGTGCCTCAACTCGTTCTCCGTGAGCCGCACCATGTTCTGACCCTTGAAGGTCACCGAGCCCCCGGCAATCTCGGCCGGTGGCGAGAGCAGCTGGGCAATGGCGAAGAGCAGCGTGGACTTCCCGCAGCCGGATTCGCCGACGATCCCAAGGAACTCTCCGGGCCGGACCTCGAGGTCGACGCGGTCGACCGCGCGCACGTCTCCCGCGTCGGTGATGTAGTCGACCGAGAGGTCCCGCACCTCAAGCAGAGGGCTTGGCACGACGCCTCCTCACCGGTCTGAGCGCCGGATTGCCGATCTCATCGAACGCGTAGTTCAAGAGGGCGAAGCCGGTTCCAAGCAGGGCGACTGCGGCCCCGGGCGCGAGCATCCACAGGGCGTTGCCGCTCTCCAGGGCACCGTTCTGCTGGGAGTAGTAGAGCATCGTGCCCCAGGTCAGCTCGGTGCTGTTGCCCAGCCCGAGGAACTGCAGGCCCGCGGCGAAGCCCACGACGAAGACTGCCAGCCCGAGGAACGAGGCCACGAGCAGCGAGATCATATTGGGAAGGATCTCGACGATGATGATGTAGGAGCGCCGCTCGCCGCGCACTTTGGCCGCTTCGAGGAAGTCTCGGGTGCGCAGCGACAGGCCCTGGGCCCGCAGTTGTCGGGCCGCGAAGGCCCAGCTCGTCACGATCATGACCGCGGTGATGGTCAGGGAGCCGCTGGGGAGATACGCGGTCAGGACGATCAGGAGCGGCAGCGTGGGGAGAACGAGGAAGACGTCGGTCAGCAGCGACAACGAGCGGTCAGCCATCCCGCCGGCGTAGGCGGCGGTCACGCCTATCAGGACGGAGATCACGGTGGCGACCAGGCTGACCACCACGGTGATGATCAGTGTCAGGCGCGTCCCCCAGATCAGCTGCGAGAAGACGTCCTCGCCCACTTGGGTGGTGCCGAGGAGATGCTGGGCCGACGGACCGACCTGCTGATCGTAGATGGCCGCGTGGGGGTCGATACTGGTGAAGAGACCTGGGAACGCGGCCACGAACGTGATGACGGCCAGGATCAGAAGCCCCGCCGTCGCCTTTCGATTGCGCAGGATCGCCTGGGTCAAGCGGCTGCTGCCACCCTGCCCTCGCTGCGCGGGAGCTTCGCCCAGAGCACGGGCGTCGGGGTTGATCGCTGGTGTCGTCATCTACACGGCCCTCAGGCGTCGCGTGTCCGCGGGTCAAGCAGGGCGCTGGCGAAGTCGGCGATCAGGACGCAGATCAGGATCGCCAGCGTGTACACGAGGAAGAGGGCCGACTGCAGCGGCAGGTCGTGGTCAGTTGTGCCGGTGTAGAAGAGGTAGCCGAGCCCCGGGTACGAGAACGTGTACTCGACCAGGATCGACCCGCCGAGCACGTAGCCGAGCTGCATGGCGAAGCCGGTTAGATTGGGCAGGATCGCGTTCCGGGCTGCGTAATCGATCATGATCCGCCAGCCCGGCAGCCCCTTGGCGCGGGCCATCCGCACGTAGTCCTCGGCCAGCGTGGTCACCATGTTGTTGCGCATGGTGTAGATCCAGGAGCCTGCCGTGACGATGACGAGGGTGGCCGCGGGAAGGATCGCATGCGCGATCACGTCCCAGATGAAGCCGAGCGAGAGCGAAGGCGTCGCGGTGAGGCTGTAGTTGGACTCGAGTGGCAGCCATCCCAGAGTGACGGCGAAGACGTACAGAAGAACCAGGGCCACGAAGAAGACCGGTAGGGTCGAGACGATGAAGAGAAGCGGCGGGAGGATGTTGTCCAGTCGGCCTCCCCGTCGCCAGGCGCTGAGCACGCCGATCATCGTGCCGATCACGAACGCGATCACCGTGGTCACACCCACCAGACCGAGTGTCCAGGGCAGCTTGTCCATGATGTCGGTCATGACGGGGACCCGGGCGGCCGTCAGGCCGAATTGACCGGTCAAGCAGTTGCCGAGGTACTGGAAGTATGTGACGACGATGTTCTGGTCGGTGTTTATCCCGAACTCGACCTGCAACGCGTGCAGCGCGGCCGGGTTGACGCCCTTCATCCGAGACAGCACCGACGTCGCCTCATCCCCCGGCATCAGCCGGGGGATGAGGAAGTTGACGGTCAGCGCCGCCCAGAGGGTCAGGACGAAGAGTCCCAGCCGGCGAGCGACGTATCTCATGGACGGGACTCCCGGGCGCTGCTGCTCACGTGGCCGCGGTTAGTTCGTCGGGAACAGGTGCGTCAGCACCACGCCATTATCGGGTGTTGCCCAGACCGGAGGCTGGGCGTAGGGGTCGTCCGGCGTGGGCCAGCCGCCGAAGCTGGTGGTGTCGTACTGATACCAGTCGACACCCTCGACGACAGGGATGACCGGGACGTCGTTGACCATGACCTGCTCGATCTGGTCAATGATGCCGACCTGGTCGGCGGCGCTGGCCGACGCGTAGTTGTTGAACAGCGTGTCGACGGCCGTCGACTTGTACCGTGAGTAGTTGGTCGACCCGATGTTGCTGCTGAGCAGCATCTGCCGGAGCTCGTAGTAGGGAAGAGGCCCACCGGTCTCCTCACCGAAGGCGAGCTGGAAGTTCCCTTTCTGGAGGTCGGGCGTGTAGACGGTCGTGTCCTCGTCCTGGACCTTGACCGCGATGCCCGCTGCCTGCAGCTCCTGCGTAATCACTGTCAGCGACGAGTCCCAGTCGGTGTAGCCGCTGATCGTCTTGATCGTGAACGAGAGCTTCTGGCCACTGGAGTTCGCGTAGATGCCGTCAGACCCCTTGGTGAAGCCGGCGGCCTCCAGGGTCTGGTCGGCCTTGGCGACGTCGAAGGCGGTTGTGTCGATCGTCTTGTCGTACCAGGCGTTGTACGTCGGCAGGACGATACCGGTCTGATTGGCCGGCGGCTCATACCCCGACTCGCCTCGCTGCGAGACGTCGGCGCGGTTGATGGCCAGGCTGATGGCCTGGCGGACCGCTACGTTTGCCAGCAGCGGGTTATCCAGGTTGGGGAAGAGCGCCACGTTGAGAACGGCCGGGAACCAGTAGTGGCGATGAGCTGGGTCCTTGGCGACGTAGAAGGAGTCGATGTTGGGGATGTACTGCGCGCCCCACTGCGCTTGCCCCTGGGCCAGCAGCAGATTGGCTGGAGTGTTGCTGAGGAAGGAGGGGTAGTCCAGCTCGGCGATCTGGGGAACCGGGTGGCTGGCCGTGCTCTGCCAGTAGTTGGGGTTGCGCAGGTACTTGATGTTGTTCTGACTGCAGTTCGACATCAGGTAGGGGCCGGTGCCCACGGGGGCGGTGTCGGCGTACGTGTCGAGCTTGGTCTGATCCAGCGTGGACCAGATGTGCTGGGGGATTATCGGAATCTGGTCGGCCACGTAGTAGAAGTACGTCTGGGCCGGGCCTGAGAAGGTGAAGACCACCTGATTGCTGCCCTGGGCGGCTACGCTGGTGAGCGGGCCGCCATCGGCAGACCAGAGGGCGTTGAGATCGAGGGCCGAGTCAGCCTTCAGGGCGTTGAACGTGTAGACGACGTCCGCGGCGCTGAATGGCTGGCCGTCACTCCACTTGGCTCCGTCGCGGATAGTGAAGGTGAGGGTCGTGAAGTCGGGGCTCCATGTGGATGAACTGGCCAGCCACGGAGTCACCACGTTGGAGCCGTCGGCGTTCGTCTCGAGCGCGTCCACGAACTCGAGCGGCTCATAGATGAAGCCGACCGATGTGCCGCTCACCGACGGGTTGTATGGGTTGAACTGGCAGGTCCAGGTGCTGCCGCTCTCGTTGTCGATGACGAGCGTGCCGCCGATCTTCCCGGTGTTGACGGGGCCGCTCGCCGTCGGACTTGCGGTGCTGGCCGTTGGAGTTGTGGCACTCGCGCCCGGAACGGTGGCACTCGCGCCCGGAACGGTGGCACTCGCGCCCGGAACTGTGCCGCTGGGGCTCGCGCTCGGCGTGCTGCTACCACAGGCGGCGGCAATCACGCTGGCAGCGACCACGAGACTGAATAACCTGGAGCCTCTCATCCTGGAGCCTCTCATCGGTGGTCTCCCTTTCATCCTCAGCGGATCCTGCGCCGCCAAGTCACCTCGTCCTCCGCAGCCACCTAGCCTCGGTCGAACCTAGGTGCTATGATGCATAGGAAGGTTACCTTAATATTCACGACAGTCAAGCAATCAAGGGCCATCTGGTCGCGGCGGCTGTGTCGGGCCCAGCTGGACGACGAGATTTCTGGCCGCAGGGAAGCGCGGCCAACGCTTCGGCACCCGCGCCGGTTCGACGGCGATGGTTGCCGGGTGATGAAGGCGAGTTGCCAACAGCATCACATCGGAGGACGGCGATGCGGGCACGGGAGGCGGCGAAGCCGAGTCTGCTGCGGGCCATCAACCTCCGCGCGGCCTTCGACGCGGTTCAGGCTCGCGGACCGATCGGCGCCCCACAGGTGGTGCGACAGACCGGCCTCTCCCGACCCACGGTCGGCGAGGTCATCGCCCGGCTTCTCGATCTCGGTTTGATCCGAAGGGTGGGGCGCACAAGGGGACATCCCGGGCCGAGCGCTCAGCTGTACGACGTCAACCCCCGGGCCGGCTGGGTGCTGAGCCTCGACGTGGGGCGGCAGTGGGTGCGAGCGGCGATCACGGACCTGACGGGCACAGTGGTCGCCCGCACAGCGTCGCGGACCTCGGCCTCGACCGCCCCGGCGGCGATTGCCCAGCTCCGCGGAGCGGCCGATCAGCTCACGGCAGAGGCGAAGATCAGTCTGGCCGACCTTCATCAGGTCGTCGTCGGAACGCCTGGCGTCATCCGACCCGGCGAAGACCATCTTTCGCTTGCTCCCAACCTGCCTGGTTGGGCCACCGCGGGGGTCATCACGGACATCCGTCGAGCGCTGGTGGCCCCGGTCCTGTTCGAGAACGACATCAACCTTGCCGCCGTGGGCGAGCACGTCCAGGGAGTCGCTCGGGGGGTCGACGATTTCGTGCTCCTCTCGGTCGGGACCGGAGTGGGGATGGGAGTGGTCCTGGACGGCGAGTTGCGCCGTGGCGCCGCCGGCCTCGCCGGCGAGATCGGCTACCTCGCCCTGGACATGGATGCCGCGGCCTCGGGACGTGTCGCCGCCTGGGGCGACGGCGCCTTCGAGGCTCTGACGTCGGCGGCGGCCATCCTCGCCCTTGCCCGCGCCGCGGGGTTACCGGAAGCGGCCTCGGCCGCTGACATCTTCGACGCCGCTCGCTCCGGTGAGCCGGCGGCGGCCACCGTCGTAGCGATCGAAGCCCGCCGCCTCGCACACGCGATCGCCGCCATCGCGGCCGTGCTGGACCCGCATCTCGTGGTATTGGGCGGTGGTATCGGCACAGGAGGCGGCGACCTTCTGCTCGGGCCAGTTGCCGATGCGCTCGCCGCGATCTCCCCGTTCTCGCCCAGGCTGGCGATATCCGGGCTGGGCGCCGACGGCGTCATCGCCGGAGCCGCCGCGACCGGGCTGCGCCTGGCCCTGGATCGGATCTTCGAACGGGCGGCGACCAGCGCGCCGGGTCTCGAGCTCGGTCGGCCCGACGCCGGTATCGCCGCGGGATCGATCGCGGCCTGGCATCCTGAGAGCGCCGAGGTGTCAGGCCGAGGCGCCCGCATGGACCCGGAGGCCCAACCTTGACGGCTGCGCTGCCCGCGGTTCTGGCCATCGACGTTGGCAACTCGAAGACGGACGTGGCCCTCGTCGGCGCAGACGGGGCGGTCCTGGGCGCGTCGAGAGGCCCGACGGCGTCGCACCAGCAGGTGGGCTCGGAGAGAGGCTCCGCGATCCTGGTGTCGTTGGTGGAGCGGGCCTGCGCGCAGGCCGGTCTCGACGCGAGGGTGCGGCCGGCCGCGCATCTGGCGGTCTACTGCGCGGCCGGCGTGGACCTTCCGAGCGACGAGCGGTTGCTCGCCGCGGAGCTCCGACGGATCGGGCTGGCCGCCTCCGACCTGGTCATCAACGATTGCTACGGAGGCCTGCGCGCCGGCACGAGCCGGACCTGGGGAGTCTGCGTCATCAGCGGCAGCGGCATGAACTGCCTCGGCGTGTCACCCGGCGGCCACGTGGCGCAATTCGAGGCGCTGGGAAGTCTGTCGGGGGACTGGGGAGGCGGTGGCGCGGTGGGCCTGGCGGGCCTGGCGGCGGCTGTTCGGGCCCAGGACGGTCGCGGTCCGGCCACCATCCTCGAGCGGATCGTGCCGGCCCACTTCGGCGTGGCTCGACCGCGGTCCTTGAGTGTGGCCATGTATCGAGAGCGCATTCCCTACGCCCGCCACCTGGAAATCGCCCCCCTCGTCTTCGAGGCCGCGGCCGGGGACGACGCGGTGGCCCGGTCGATCATCGACCGACTTGCCGACGAGGTCGTAGCCTGGGCCGGCGCCGCGATCCGGCGGCTGCGCATGCAACGCCTCGACCCACACGTCGTGCTTGCCGGCGGCATCTTCCAGGCCGAGGATCCGCTCTTCTACGAGCGCATCGGCAGAGGCATAACGGCCGTCGCGGCTGCGGCGCAAGTTCGCCGGCTCACCGCACCGCCGGTCGTCGGCGCCGCCCTGCTGGGCTTCGACCGTCTCCATGACTCACCGACGCCGCCGGACCTGGAGCGCCGTTTGCGCGCCGAGCTCACCCACGAGCGCCTGTCGCAGGGCGCGGCCCGGGGCAGCCTCGACTGAGTCGGAGCGGCGACGCCGGCGCGTCGGGCAGGAGGCCTGCCTAGGGCAGGGGCGGCAGTGACGCCGCCGCGACCGCCTGGCCGTGCCGCTTGTCGCGCTCGGAGACGGATTGGAACCGCAGGCGCTCGGCGAGCGAAGGACTCTCGGCGATCAGCACGGCTCGCGCCTGCTCCCGGATGACCTCGCCCCCTTCGCCGGTCAGGACGCGGCCGAGGAGCAGCACCTGTTCGAACTCGTAGAAGGCGCGGTACTCGAGCAGGGCGTAGCCGAGGTACGTCCCGATGGTTTCGTAGACCGTGGCCGCCCTCCGGTCCCCCGCGGCCAGCAGCTCCTGGAGTCGCACGAGCCTCTCGGGCGGGGACGATCCCGCGTCGACGTCGATCCCGGCCCTGTCGAGCAGCCTGGTGACGGCCTGCTGGGACAGATACTGGGCGCCGCAGCCCCGATCGCCTGACCATTCGTCCGCCGGCGCGTCGGGCGCGTAGTCGAGAGGCACGAAGGCAAGCTCGTTGAGCCACTCCGTGAGGCCCCCATCCGCGGTCACGTAGCCTGCAGCCTCGCTCGACCCCATGGCGATCCCGAGCAGCTCGCCCGCGCCTGAGATCATGGACCCCGCCAGCGCCGTTACCTCGCCGTCGTTCACGACCACGAACGGAACGCCGCCCCAGGCGCGCCGCAGCTCTTCGAAGATGCCGCGTACGCGGCCGTCGAAGAGATCCCTGGGCACGGCCCGGAAGAGAGAGGCGACCCGAACCTCGCCGTCGACGTAGATGCCGGCCGCGCTCCCGCCGATCGCGTCCACTCGCGGCAGATGGTCGGCGGCGCTACGCAGCGAGGCCATGATCTGGTCCACGTGCCACTGAGGGTCGCCGTGTTTCCCGGGGTCCCACGAGACTTCCTCGCTGAAGACGACCTTCCCGTCGATCACAGCCGCCGCCTTGCGGTCGCTGGCGCCGAGGTCGAATCCTATCCGGCAGCCCTCGATGTGCCGCCCGAGGGCCCTGGTCGAGTCGCGTGGCGCCGGGATCTCGTCGGGTGACACCCGGACGAGCTCGAACGGCCTCCGATATACGTCGCCCATGACGCGGGCATCGAAAACGCCGGCAGGATCCTCCGCATAGTGACGGGTCAGGGCCTCGGCGAGCCCGGATGGGCCGGCGACGAGGACCCGGCTGCCGCCGCGCGACCACAGAAGGGACTTGAGCAGGCGCTCCGCGAACCAGTGGCCGAGCGCGGCATCGGGGTGCCCATCGGCGAGGACCCAGGTGCGACGCACGGAGATCGAGCCGCCCGGCTGCTCGACTGCGATCGCGGCCGGCTCACAGCGGGCCCAGGCGCGCAGCAAGGACTCCGCGCGCGCCCGCGCCAGGAACGCCGGGTGGAAGCCGGGGTCGAGCGGTGCGCCAATTCGCGGTGCGAGGAGGAGCGGCGAGATCCCTGCCGGTCTGACGGAACCGCCACTGGCGATGCTGGACGGCTCGCCGTCGGGCGCGCTCTCGCTCACGAAGCCGGCCCCGACTCGACCCTTTCCCGTCCAGGCTCGGGCTCCCACGCAATCGCTCCGTCCACGACCGTGACGACCGGCGTCCATTGCCGGTCGACCAGCACAAGGTCGGCCCCGCGGCCGACTTCCACGCGCCCGAGTGACTGGTCGAGCCCGAGGAGGCGCGCCGGGTTGAGCGTGGCCGTCCGCACCGCGACCGCCGGGTCGATGCCGGCGGCCACGACGAGATTGCGGAGGGCGCGGTGCAGGGGCAGAAGCGAGCCGGAGAGCGTCCCGTCGGGTAGCCGGCCGCAGGTGCCATCCGAGATGTACTCGCGCCCGGCGATCCGGAAGGGACCCGGTGGCATCCCGAGTCCTGCCAGCGCGTCCGTGACGAGGACAAGCTCGTCGGGTGCCTTGGCGCGCGCCAGGAGCGCGATCGTCTCGAAGGCCAGGTGGTGGCCGTCGCCGATGAACCCAACGGGGAGGTGCGAGGCGAGCAGGTACCCGACCAGCCCGGGGTCGCGGTGCCGGAACGGACGCATCGCGTTGAAGATGTGCGTCCCGAAGCCAATGCCGGCCGCCGCTCCCGCGCGAGCCGTTTCCCAGGTCGCGTCGCTGTGGCCCATGGACACAACGACGCCCCGTTCCGCGAGATAGGCGATGAGCGCCTCGGAGCCGGGCAGCTCGGGAGCGATCGTCACGATCCGAACGTTACCGGCCATCAGCCAGCCGGCCGCCACGTCCACGCTCGGGCTTCGCAGGAGGGCCGGGTCGTGCGTGCCCGGATAGTTCGGGCTGAGGAACGGCCCCTCGATGTGTGCGCCGAGGATGTGCGCCGTGCCCGGACTCGGGGCGCGCCGCAGGTTCTCAAGCACCGGCCCGTACGCTTCGAGTGGCGACGTCACCACCGTGGGCACGAAGGCGGTCACGCCGAATCGCGGCAGGCGGCGGCAGACGAGGTCCATGTCCGCGTCCGGGTCCGAGAAGTCGAGCCCGAAAGCGCCGTTGATCTGGATGTCGATGAGCCCGGGCAGAATCGCCATCTCGGCACTGCCAAGGCTGTCACCGGTCGGGCCGTCGGCGGGGTCGATGGCCGAGACGCGGCCGTCCTCCACGGTGACGAGGCTGAGGCCGCGGTCGTCGGGCGCAAACAGCCGGCCGAACAGACGGATCATCGCGTCAGGGTGACCTTCTTGAGGTTGCGCGGAGCTTCCGTGTCGATGCCTCGTGCGCGGGCCAGGTGGTAGGCGAACAGCTGGGCGGGGATGATCGCGACGAGGGGAGCCAGCCATTCCGGGACGGGTGGCAGGAGAACTCCATCGCCCATTTCGAGCGCGGCCCGGTCGTTGGACAGGACCAACAACCTGGCCTGGGCGGCCCGGAGCCGGCCGAGCAGCTCGATCATGCCGGGCAGCGCCTTGCCCGACGTCGCGATGGCGAGGACAGGGAATCCTTCCTCGATGAGGGCGATCGGCCCGTGCTGGAAGTCGGCTGCGGAATACGGGTCGGCGAGCACGTACGCGAGCTCCTTGAGCTTCAGAGCCCACTCCCGTGCCGTCGCGTACTGGAAGCCTCGGGCCAGCACCGCGCAGCGCTGCTCCTCCGCCCATGCGGCGGCGAGCCGGACGACCTGGGCCTCGACCTCGAAAGTCGCCCGGAGGGCGGTCGGAAGCGCGGCAAGCTGCTCCGCCGACTCACGGTCTCCCGACAGGGCCGACGAGAGCATGGCGATGAGGGCAGTCTCGGCAAGGTACGTCTTGGTCGCGGCGACGGCACGCTCCGGACCGGCCTCCAGCTCGATCACGTGGTCGGCGGCCGCCGCCAGGCCCGAGGTTGGGTCGTTCGTGATCCCGACCGTGAGCGCCCCCTGGCGGCGTGCCTCCGCGAGCACGGAAACCACGTCGGGCGACTGCCCGGACTGGGAGATCCCGAGCACGAGCGCATTGCAGAACCGAGGAGGGGCGTCGTAGAGCGTCACCAGCGACGGTGCCGCGAGAGCGACGAGGAGCCGGTTCCGGGCGCCAAGGACGTACTGGGCGTAGATGGCGGCGTGGTCGGACGTGCCGCGTGCGGCGATCACGACGAGATCGATGGGCCGCGCGCGGACGGCGCGGGCCACTTCGTCGATCGGCCCCACGGCCCTCTCGAGTAGCCGCTCGACGGTCGTCGGGCTCTCTCCCAGTTCACTGCGGGTTGTCATGCGGGTGCCTCCAGTGCCACGGGAAGCGTACCGGTAAAGGGGATGCGGCCCAGAAGCGCGTCGGCGAGCGCCTCCATCTGCGGTGGTTGGATCCCGTAGGTGCAGGCGCAGAGCGGCGCCTCAGGGTAGCGCTCGATGTCGAACGGCCCACGGAGCGCGACTGCGATGACGCGGCGATCCGCCCCCGAAGCGGACCGACCCGGCACCGTGCTCGACCCACTCACGCCACCTGACGGTTCTGCCCCGATGACCGCGCGGACGACGTCCGCCTGCCCGAGGTGACCGAACCCGTCGAATGTCCCCACGATCACGACGTCGTGGTCGTGCACGGCTTCCGCGAGGGCGGCGACCTCCGCGGGGGTCGGGTCGAGAGGCGCGACCAGTTCGTCGACTCGCAGCCCGCCATGGCGCAGCGCGTCGGCGAGCGAGAGCCGGAGATACGAGGCGCTCTCCGCGGGCGTCAGGTCGACCGGGACGGGAGCCACGATCGCGACCCTTGCGCCGGGCTCGAGGCTCAACGGGACGCTGCCGGCGCGGTCCCGAACCAGCGTGACGGAACGCTCGGCGACCTCGCGCGCCAGCGCGCGATGGGCGCGTGAGTCGACCACGTCCAGCGGCGGCTGACCGTTGCCGGCACCGAGCCAGCGTCGCAGGGCCATGATCCGGCCATGGGAATCTGCGAGCGCGTCGGCACCGAGCCGGCCATCCTTCGCCGCCCGCAGGAGCGACTCGTAGGCCAGGTCCTCGGTCGCGGGGTCGTGGAGCATCAGCAGCAGGTCCATCCCGGCACGCGCCGCCTCCACCACCGTCAAGTCGACCCGGTCGCCGGCACCGGCACCGCTCATGTCGAGGGCGTCGCTCACGATGACGCCCTCGAAGCCCAACCGGCCTCGCAGGAGCCCCCGCAGGATCTCGGGGGCGACCGTCGCCGGCACCGCCCGGCCGTCCGTCAGCGCGGGCACCGCGAGATGTCCCGGCATGACGACCCGGCCGCCGGCGGCGATCGCGGCCCGGAACGGGACCAGCTCCTCGGCTTCCAGCGCGGCGAGGTCGCGGCGCAGAATCGGCAGCGTGTTGTGCGAGTCGCCGACGGCCGACCCGTGGCCCGGGAAGTGCTTGAGCGTGGCCGCGACGCCGGCTTCCTGGATCCCGCTCGTCATTGCCGCGGCGAGCCGTCCCGCCAGCGCCGGGTCGTCGCCGAAGGGTCTCGTCCCGAGGTTGGTCGCCGTCTCGCGGTGGAGCAGGTCGCAGACCGGTGCCAGGAGCAGCGTGACTCCCATCGCCGCCACCTCGCTCGCGATCGCACGTCCGACGCGCCGCGCCAGCTCCTCTGAACGCGCCGCGCCGAGCGCGAGGTTGCCCGGCCATGCCGTCGCGCCCTCTCCGACCGCCTGCAGCTGCCCGCCCTCCTGATCGAGCCCGATCACGAGTGGGGGGTCGTCCACCGGCCTTGCGGCCTGGAGCGTGCCGCACAGCTCCCGCACCTGGGCTGGAGACCGAACGTTCTTCGCGCGGAAGAGCGTGACTCCGCCGGCACGTCGACCGGCGATCGCGTCGAGGATATGAGGCGTCGGTTCGGTGCCCTCGAACGTGCGCAGCAAGCGCGGCCCGACGAGTGCGGCCGCTTCGGATTCGTTCACCGTCGTCGCCTCGTGCCTGTGGCCGCGGCCGACCCGCCGCCACCGCGCCCGCCGTTACCTCTTGGCCTTGCCCAGCTCCGTGAGGACCGCGCGGAACGGCTCCGCGTAGCCGGTGAAGCCGGCGAAGAGACGCCAGACCTCCTCCGGCGGGCGGCCCGACCTCATCAACCCCGTGCTCCAGCTCTTCGCGTTCGCGCCGGTCCGTGGACCGAAGCAGCCGTAGCAGCCCCGGCCGTAGGTCGGGCAGAGCGCGTTGCAGCCGGACGCAGTGACGGGGCCCATGCAGGCCTCGCCGGAGGCCACGACCATGCAGACGATGCCCTTGCGCTTGCATTCACGGCAGACCGCCTCTTCGCGGATCTGCGGCCGGCGGCCTACGAGAACGGCCGTCAGCAGCTCCAGGAGCTGCCCGCCGTCGATGGGGCAGCCTCGCAGCTCGGCGTCCACCTTGACGTGGTCCGAGACGGCCGTCGCGGTTGCGAGCGACTCGACCCATTCGGGGTGCTCGTAGATCGCGGCGCGATAGGCGTCGTGGTCGGCCCAGTTGCGCATCGCCTGGATGCCACCGGCCGTGGCGCACGCCCCGATGGTGACCAGAACACGCGCCTGCTTGCGCAGGGCCTTGATCTGGTCCAGGTGTTCCGGCGCGCTGATCGAGCCCTCGACGAAGACGACGTCGTACGGGCCGGGGGAGTGGTGAGAGGTGGCCTCGGGGAACTCGACGATGTCGAACCGGCTGACGATCTCGAGGAGCTTGTCTTCGAGGTCCAGGATGGTGAGCTGGCAGCCGTCGCACGAGGCGAACTTGGCGACGGCGACTCGCGGGCGGACGGCCTTGCCGGTCGTAGCCATCAGATGCCCTCCCGGACGTAGAGATCGCCGAGCTCACTCAGACGGAACACCGGGCCGTCCTTGCAGACGAAATACGGCCCGGTCTGGCAGTGGCCGCACAGCCCGATGCCGCACTCCATGTGGCGCTCCATCGAGACGTTGATCCGTTCGGGCGGAACGCCCTTGGAGATGAGCGACTGGACCGAGGCCTGCATCATCCGCTCCGGTCCCACGACGAAGGCGGTGATCTTGGAGCAGTCGCACGACATCATGTCGAAGAGCGTGGTCACGACGCCGACACGGCCCTTCCACTCGGGGCCGGCCCTGTCCACCGTCACGGCGACGTCGATGGCGTTGCCGGCCGACCAGGCGACGAGGTCGTCACGGAAGAGCTGGTCCTCCGGCGTGCGGGAGCCGTAGTACAGCGAAACCGACTCGAACCGGTCGCGGTTGGCCACGAGCGCCTCCACCAGACCGTGGAGCGGCGACAGACCGACGCCTCCGGCGACCACGACGGCATGCCTGCCGTACGCGTCTTCGATCGGCCAGAAAGTGCCGAGCGGCCCGCGGACACCGACTTTGGCGCCCGGATGCAGATTCACCAGGGCTGTGGAAGTTGGCCCGACGGCGCGGATCGTGAGGTCGATGCCGTTCGCACGGAAGCGCGAGATCGAGATGGGGACGGCCGGGAAGGCCGGCAGGGCGACCATCACGAACTGGCCCGGGCGGCCGGCGAGGAAGGCTCGGTCGAGGTCGGTCAGCGACAGCGTCGTCGTGTCGTCAGTCTCCTCCTTGACCGAGGCGAGGCGCGCGAGCGAGAAGCTGCCGGGGCTGGCGGCCACGGGCTCGACCGCGACTGGCCGCTCGATCGGCTGGATGACCGGCGCGATCGCCTGGAGCTCCTCGCGGACGTCTATTCGGACCGGGCACCAGGTGATGCAGCGACCGCAGCCGACGCAGCCGAAGCTGCCGAACTGGTCCATCCACGACGAGAACTTGTGAGTCAGCCACTGGCGGTAGCGGTCGCGCGGGCGGGCCCGGAAGTCGCCGCCGGCGACCTTGGCGAAGTTGACGTCGAAGCAGGAGTCCCACTGCCGTTCCGTGACGCTGGTCCGACCCTCCATGTCCGACCGCTCCGTCACCGAGGTGCAGAAGCACGTCGGGCATGCCATCGTGCAGTTGCCGCATTCGACGCAGCGCTCCGCCACGATGCCCCAGCGTGGATTGTCCAGCTGGTGCTTGAGGCGCTGGTCGATGCCGGCCATCGGCAGCGGCTCGCCGATCTGGGTGCGGACTGCCTCGACGACGTCGACGGCGGCGCCGGTCTCGGCGTGCGTGGGCCGGCGTGTGGGCAGATGAGCCACGATTGCGGCCCCGGCCGGAGAGCCGGCCTGCATGACGAAGCCGTCGTCGATTTCTGTCAGGAGGATGTCGTAGCCGCTTCGAACTTCCGGTCCGGTTCCCATCGACGAGCAGAAGCAGGTGCTCGAAGACGTAGTGCACTGCACGGCCACGATCAGGGCGGCCTTGCGTCGGGCTCGGAAGTCCTCGTCCGTGAACGGGCTGCCGAGGAAGACCCGATCCTGCATCCCAAGAGCCGCGATCTCGCAGGCGCGAACGCCCAGGAATGCCAGCTGCGGCGCGACGGTCTTGGGCTGGTCGAAGCCGAAGCCGCCGGACAGGTGAGCCGTCGCGATCGGAAGGTTGGGTGGGAAGGTGAAGCGCTTCCAGGGCGTCGGTCCGACGGTGTAGCCGAAGACGCGCTCATCCGAGCGCTCGGCCAGCCGGTAGCGACCGGCGACCTGTTCGTCTCTGATGCCCACAGGCAGATCCGCGGCCGACTGGATCTCGTCGTTGACGATGGCTCCGTCGCGGACGGTTGGACCGATGACGGTGCGCCCCGCCTTGCGCAGGGCCTGGATCAGGGCATCCAGGTCGGAGCGCGCCAGGAACCACTGCCTGGCCACGGCCGCCGGGCTAGGGACAGGGTTGGTGATCACGGATCCAGTAACCTCCCGGGCGCGATTCACAGGCCGGTTCGGACGTCACCCTAGCGGGCGAACAGATCCAGGAGCTGCAGCCGGGTGGCGCGGAGGCGTCTGGCCACAGCCTTCAGGACTTGAGGGTAGAGACTGGCGGCGAGGGCATGGTCTTCCTTGATGGCCGCTCGAAGCTTCACGCCGTCGATGACGAGGGCTCGGCTGGCCTCGGTGGCCACGACCGTTGATTGAGCCTGGCCTTCGCTCATCACGGCGGACCAGCCGAAGATGTCACCCGGCTCGACGCTGAGGATCGTGACCGGGCCACGTTCGGGCACGAGCGTCCGCAGAGCAAGTCGGCCGGACACGAGGATGCCCATCGCTCTGGTGTCGTCGCCCTCGTGGAGGATCACTTCGTCCGCTTCGAAATCCTGGATATCGCCGAGTTTGGCCAGGCGCTCCTGCGTCTCGGGTGCGAGATCGGCTCCAAACCATGTGTGGTTGAGCATGGCGATGACCGCAGCGTAATCGTCCATTGCGCGAGCATGCATTTGGGCCCCGGCCACGGGCAGTGCCATCAGGTCGGCGAGCGTGGGCCATTCGGCCCCGTTGCCCCGAGTGGCCGCTGGCACCGGGCGCGTGCCGCATCCCGCGGTCGGCGCCGCTACACCTGCACCGGCCGCAGACCCTCCGCAACCACCTCGGCGATATCCATGACGCGGATGGTCTCCACGCCCGTGTCCTTGAGCCCGTCCTCGAACATAGTCAAGCAGTAGGGGCAGGCCACGCAAACCGTCGATGGGCCGGCCGCCAGCGCGCCAACCGCCTCGCCGACTCGGGCGACGTTGATCCGCTCCCCTTCCAGCTCCTCCATCCACATCCGGCCACCTCCGGCCCCGCAGCAGAAAGCGTTCTCGCGGTTGCGCGGCGCTTCGACCGGCGGCTCGCCGGTCACGGCGGCAATGGCACGCCGCGGCTCGTCGTAGATGCCGTTGTGCCGGCCGAGATAGCAGGAGTCGTGGTAGAGGACCTGCCCGAGCGCCTTCGCCTGGCGATTCGGCTTGATCTTGCCGTCCGCCAGCAATCGCCCGAGCAGCTCGGAGTGGTGCAGCACTTCCAGCTCGAGCCCGTACTGGCGGTAGTCGTTCTTGAGAGTGTTGAGGCAGTGCGGGCACTGGGTGATGATCTTCGTCACCTTTCGGTTGACGAAGATCTCGACGTTCTCTCGCGCCATCTGATCGAACAGGTACTCGTTGCCGAGCCGCCTGGCGCTGTCGCCGCAGCACTTCTCGTCTTTGCCGAGTACGCCCCAGCTGACCCCGGCCATGTCCAGCACCGTGGCAATGGCGACCGTGACCGCCTTCTGCCGTGCGTCGAACGTCCCGGCGCAGCCGATGTAGAACAGGTACTCCGTCTCGCCCGCGACGAAGTCCC
The DNA here is from genome assembly GCA_963768655.1 of uncultured Chloroflexia bacterium. Classification (GTDB taxonomy): domain Bacteria; phylum Chloroflexota; class Limnocylindria; order Limnocylindrales; family CSP1-4; genus Fen-1039. The sequence goes on from CAVYIM010000003.1 coordinate 803,666, forward strand.
TGACCTCCATTGTGGTGTGCCACTTGGTTCGCTCCGTCGGAGCGATGCCCCATGGGTTGGATCGCTGCTCCATGTTCTCGAAGAGGTTCATCAGCTCTTCGGGGAACTCGCTCTTCATCTCCACGAGGTTCCGGCGCATCTTGATGATCTTGGGCATGTGCTCGATCAGCACCGGGCAGGATTCCATGCAGGCCCCACACGTGGTGCAGGACCAGATGGCCTCCGGGGTGTTGGTGGCTTCGCCCTCGGTGCCGATGAGCGGACGTGCGGCTCCCGACCTGCCTTGAGATCGGCCGAGTTGGCCATCAGATTCATCTTGATCGAATGGATGACCTGGCGCGGATTGAGGGCCTTGTTGGTGGCAGTCGCCGGGCAGGCTTCCTGACACCGGCCGCACTCGGTGCACGAGAACGAGTCGAGCAGGTCCTTCCAGGTGAAGTCGCTGACTTCGCCTGCGCCATACGTGTTGCCAGTGGTGAATTCCTCGCGCGGCTGGGTGTTGGGCTTGTCGAACCTGGCGAAGAAGGAGTTGGGGATGGCCGTGAGGATGTGCATGTGCTTGGAGATCGGCAGGAAGACCAGGAACGAGCACAGCACGACGGCATGCACCCACCAGAAGAACGTGCCGTAGGCGCCGTCGCCGGGAAGCCGAGCCACCAGCGAAGACACGGGCATCCAGCCCGACAGGGGCTCCTGGCCGCGGGCGATCTCGGCGCCGTGAATGCCGAAATAGGCGACCATCAACAGGCCGATGAAGATGAGGATCAGGAAGCCCTCGAGACTTCGCCGCTTGACGTACTTGGTGTCCAGCTTGAACAGGAGGCGGCGCACGATCGCCAGAAGAACGGCGACGAGAGCCAGAAGCGATACGACGTCGAACAGCAGGAACAGCGGCCCGCGGAGATAGTCGGGGAGCAGGCGAAGGCTGATGCCCGGAAACAGACCGCTGACGATGAAGTCGGTATTGGCGATGAGCAGGACCAGGAACGACCAGAAGATGACGAAGTGGTTGAGCCCGAAGGGCCGCGCCAGCACGCGCTTCTGTCCGAACGCGTATAGGAGCATGTCCCAGGCGCGCCGGGGCAGGTTGTCGAACCGGTTCTCGGGCTTGCCGAAACGAATGAGAGACAGCCGCCTCCAGGCGAGAACGCCGAACGCGACCGCCGCCAGGCCCGCCAGGACGGCGAACGCGAGTTGCTGGCTCATTCGGGCGCGCTCGCGGCCTTCATGTCGCGCAGACGGCTGGTTATGGCCGGGATGATCGTGAGGACGTCACCGACGATGCCGTAGGTCGCGACCTGGAAGATCGGGGCGTCCTTGTCGCGGTTGATGGCGATGATCACGTCGGAGTCCTGCATCCCGACGAGATGCTGGATCGCGCCGGAGATGCCGCAGGCGATGTAGATCTTCGGGCGGACCGTCTTGCCCGTCTGCCCGACCTGGCGATCCTGGGGCATCCAGCCGGCGTCCACGACGGAACGGGAAGCTCCGACCACGCCGCCGAGCTCGTCGGCGAGCTCCTGGAGCATGGCGAAGTTCTCCCTGCCCATCATCCCCCTGCCGCCCGAGACGATCAGGTCTGCGCCGGCGATGTCGACGTCATGCCGTTGCCTGTCGCTGACGGTCTCCAGGACCTTGACGAGGATGTCGTCTTCCTCGATCTCGCAGGTCTCCCGGACTGTCGTGCCGCTTCTGCCCGGCTGCCTCTCCGGCATCTGCATGACATGCGGCCTTACCGTCGCCATCTGGGGCCGGAATCGGTCGCACATGATCGTCGCCATGATGTTGCCGCCAAAGGCGGGGCGGGTCTGCATCAGGTTGCGCTTGTCGTCGATGGCGAGGCCGGTGCAGTCTGCGGTGAGGCCGGTGCCGACGGCGGTGGCCACTGCTCCGGCCAGGTCGCGGCCCAGACCGGTTGCCCCCATCAGGATGATCTCGGGCTTGTACTTCGCGATCAGCTGGCAGACTGCCTGCAAGTAGCTCTCGGTGCGGTAGTAGCGGAAGGCCGGCGCGTCAACCAGGTAGGCGTTGTCGGCGCCGTACTCGAACGCTTCGGTGCAGAGGTGCTCGACGCCGGCACCGATCACCAGCGCCGAAAGCGGCACGGCCAGCGTATCGGCAAGCTCGCGGCCTTTGCCGACCAGCTCCCACGATACCTTGGCCGGGTCTCCCTCGGTCTGCTCGACCAGGACCCAGACTCCCTTGTAAGCGGCGAGTTTGCGGGCCAGAGCTCGAGCCTCCGGGTCGTCGGAGCCATCTGGAGCACCGCCGCGTTCGGCCAGGATCTGGGCGAGAACGGCCTGTTCCTCAGGCGTGAAGAACATGTCGATGGCCTGGGCGGGGCAGACCTTCACGCATTTCACGCAGCCGATGCACTTGGACTCGTCGATGACCGGCGAGTCGGTGGCGGCATTCATCTCGATGCAATCGTCGACCGGGCAGGCAGCCTGGCACCTGGCGCCACAGGCGATACAGCGCCCCTCGATCAGCTGGGCCTTGCCGCGCGGCCGCTTGACTATCGGCTTTCTCGCTTCGGTCATGGGTGACTTCCGGAGTCCTCTCTTGTCGAAACGGATGCTCTGACTACAAGGCGACGAGGTCTTTGCTCAACAGCTTGTCGACCAGGAGATTGGCTGCGCCGATCGGATCGTTGGCGCCGTCGCCGATCATTTCGCCCTTGTCGCGCTGCGGCGAGAAGATGCGGCTGACCCACGTGGGTGAGCCCTTGAGGCCGATCTCGCGGACGTTCAGCTTCAGCACGCGGTTGCCCCAAACCTCGACGTCATGCTGTTGCGCGAGGAGGCGCATCGGCACGGTCGGGTAGCGCGGACGGTTGATCTCCCGCACGACGGTGATCATCACCGGCAGCGGGGCTTCGACGATCTCGTGGCGCCCTTCGAGCTTGCGACGAACGCGGATCCGACCCCGGGCCAGGTCGATGCTGATGATCCGATCCACGAGTGTCAGCTGGGGGTAGCCGAGCCTGGTCGCTATCCCGGGACCTACCTGGGCCGTGTCGCCGTCGATCGTCTGCCTGCCGCAGAAGACGATGCCGATCTCCTCTTCGTCATTCAGGCGGCGGATTGCAGCGGCAAGGACGTTGCTGGTGGCGAGCGTGTCTGCGCCGCCGAACACTCGATCTGACAGAAGCACTGCTCGGTCGACACCCAGGGCCAGCGCTCGTCGCAGCGTCGCCTCGGCGTTGAGGGGCCCCATCGAGATGGCCGTGACCCGGCAGTGTGAGCTGTCCTTCAGGCGCAGCGCCGTCTCGAGGGCTTGCGTGTCGTAAGGATTGACTATGAACGGGATGCCTTCACGGACGAGGGTGTTGGTGACCGGGTCGATCTGGACCTGAGTCGTATCCGGAACCTGTTTGATACATGCGACTAGCTGCACAGATATACCTCAACCCTTGGGGGCCAAGTCCGAGCTGGTGGTGTGGGGGCGGCGCGTGAGCTTCGCGCCTGAAACGGTCAGCTCGCCATCAGCGGCAGGCGTGCGGTCAGGGCTCGGTTCGTGCAGGCGGCCGGGTGGCGCAACCCGTCGATTGCCTTCGCCTCGCTGGCTCCGGCGACCTCGACCGTGGGCTGAACCTGCGTGGGGGCGGGGACGGCGGCCGCGGACTCCTGGATCGTGCCCAGCCGGACCGGGCGCTCCGGGCTCTCGGGCGTGAGCTCGCGGCCGGATGGTGTGTCGTTGGGCCTGGCGATGATCGAGGCGTGACCGTCCATGGCCGGAGGATGCCCCGCCGCGCGGAGGGCACGGGAGTGCCATCAGGTTGCGGTGGGAGTGCCATCGGGTTGCGGCAGGAGTGCCATCAGGTCGCGGCGGGCGGGCCATTCGGCCCCGCCGCATTACCTGCGAGGTCGCAGGGTTCGGCCCGACGCCGCTAGACTGCACCGAGTCTCCGCACCGCAGTGGAGTCGCGATGGAATCCAGAAGGCTTGTCGTCGCTGGGCTGACGGTCGCGGCGGTGGCGCTCATCGTCGCGGGCGTGGTTGCAGTCGCTATCGACTCCGGATCGCCGGCCGGCCCGTCCACGGCGTCGGCGAGTCTGCCCGGGACACAGACCGGCTCGTACTCCTTCGGCACGCCGTCCCCCAGCGCGCCTCTGCCGACACCGTCCGGGTCTCCCGGCCAAACGCCCAGCCAGGTCTCTCCGTCTCCGTCGCTCGCGCCCTCGCCCTCTGCCGGCACGACCGGCTTCGTGGTGCGAGGCGCCTCGATCGTCTACTACGCGGCCGATGGCACAGTCGTGCCGGTGGAGCCAGTCCCAGGTCTGGGCATGGCTCTCGTCGACGGTCAGGCGCGGTACTACGCGCTAGCGACCAACCCTTACGGTCTTCGGGCGGGTGCCTATGCGGGAGAGTTCATGCCGAACGTGACCATGCAGCAGGCTGACGGCTCGAGCGCGCAGACTGGTGGGATCGTGCTGGTCGGGACTGTCGCCAATCGGCTCATCGCCACCCAGCTGGCGTCCTATTCGAATTCAGGCCGACCGCTGGATCGTGGCCTTGCCGGTGGACATCAGAGGGGCCACGGGGTCGGTCGGAGTCGTGTTCGATCAGTTCGGTTTGCACGGCTGGTCGGATACGCCGCGTGTCACGGTCCGCTTCTCCGGCCAGCTGCCCGTTGTCAACGTCATCCCGGCCAACACCGGCTACCACGTGCTCGTGGAGCAGCTCGGGGTCACGACCTGGCAGGCGATCGACCCGACGCGGCTCAGTCTCTCGACCACCGCCCTGGACCCGAGTCACCTGATGAACGAGCTGCTGATCTACGGGACCGGGACTCCCAGCACACGCACGGACGTCACCGTAAACAAACGCGTGCCGGTGGGCCGGGCGATGCTGTCCGCGACCGGCGAGGTGAGCGTCTCGTTGGTGGTCCCCGGCAGCCGAGCTGACCTCGGGCCGGATCGGATCCTCACGGTGGCTGACGTCCCTGTCTTCGTCGCGTCTTCCTAGCCTCCCCCCTGGCCGCGGCCGGGGCCGGCTGCGTTTCTGCCGGCTGCGTTCTGGGCCTGCCGGGTCCTTCTCCGGGAGGGTTCGTCCGCGCCCCGAATCCGACCTGGGAATGATCCGGGCGGTGGGTCCGATCACTAGACTTGACGCGGCCGAAGGGCGAAAGCGAGGTAGGGCGATGAGCAACTGCTGGGACGATCGGGATCGCGACAGGGAACACGGCGGGCTCGCCCTGGGCGTCCTGCTGATCGTGCTCGGGGTTCTGTTCCTGGCCGGCGAGCAGTTCCACGTCGACTGGGGCAGCTATGGCTGGCCGATGTTCGTGATCGTGCCCGGCGTCGTGTTGCTGGTCGTGGGCCTGGCCGTGCCCAACGAAGCCGGCCTGGGCATGGCGATCCCGGGCGGGATCATCGCCACCGTAGGTCTGATTCTGGCCTTCCAGGATTCGACTGACACCTATGCCAGCTGGTCTTACGCGTGGGCCCTGGTAGCCCCCGGATCGGTTGGCGTTTCACTCTTCCTGTACGGGCTGCTGCATCGTCGAGCCGACCTCCTGGACTCAGGCATGCGGACGGCCGCGGTAGGTCTCGGCCTGTTCGTCGGTTTCGGGCTCTTCTTCGAAAACGTGATCGGGATCGACGAGGGCAGTTCCACCACGGCGCTCCGTGACGCGATGCCCTTCCTGGCCGTAGTGCTGGGCGTGATCATCGTCGTCCTGAACGTCCTGCCGCGACCGCGCCGTAGCGGCGACAGGCCGGCGCCCTCCGATACCTGGCAGGACGGCGGCGGGTCAGTTCCGCCCGCGCCGCAAGGCCCGGCCGGGGCCTGAGGACGCGCGCCCGTCTCAGCCGGATCGGGCCGCGGCGAGCCGCCGTGACAGGCTAGCGGACCTCGACGACGAGGAAGTCCATCGAGCCCGCGGGGATCTCGACGCGGATCTTCTCGCCGGCCCTGCGGCCAATCAACGCCCGCCCGATCGGTGACGTGAAGCTGATCTTGCCGGCATTGGCGTCGGCCTCGGCCGAGCCGACGATGGTGAACGTCTCCTCGCCGTGGCGGTCGGTCTCGACGACGACTGTCGATCCGAGCTCGACCACGCTGCCGCCCTCGCTGGTGGAATGGATGATCACTGCATGCTTGATCATCTGCTCGAGCTGCTGGACGCGGCCTTCGAGGAAGGACTGCTCCTTGCGGGCGGCTTCGTAGTCGGCGTTCTCGCTCAGGTCGCCCAGCTCACGGGCGGCCTTGATGCGGGCGATGACCTCCGGGCGACGGCGTGTCGTGAGCTCCTCCAGCTCGGTGCGCATGTTGGCCAGGCCTTCGGCCGTAAGGTGGGTCGGCGCGATCGCCATTCCGGGCGGGGGCGCGGCCAGCCGTCGGGCGCGGGTGGCAGGCTCGGCCCTGGGGATGGGCCGCCGCCGGGGCGTGTTGTCTCGGGACGAGACGGGTCTGGCCGGTGCCGGCTTGCGCGCGGCGGAGGCACGAGCGGCAGCGCGTGGCATAGAGGTACGTGCGCCGCGCGCGGAGCCGCGTGCCGGCGGAACTTCTTCCGGACCATCGGGCAGAACGGTCACGTGGGTCGGCCCGGCGGGGAGGCTGCCGGCGCTCTCGTCGTGCAGGGGCGCGGTCAGGCCGTGGCTCCGGTGTTCCCCCGACGGTGTGACCAGCACGCCGTACGGCAGCGCACCGGCCGTCTTGACGAAGCGGTCTATCAGGGCGTCCTCCCACAGTTCGGCGTCCCGAGTGGGGGACCACCAGATCCGGGTCCGGTTGAGATCGTGGAGCGTCTTGAGCCAGTAGCCGGCGGACTGCGGTCGCCGCTCACCGAGCAGCGTCTTGTACATGCCCGACAGGCGTGCGCCGACGGACTTCTGGCTCGACCCGACGTAGAGGATCACCTGGTTGGGCAGCCAGAACGAGGCCAGGCGCGTCTGCAGCTCAGCGACCGTCGGGCGCTTGCCGTCGAGGCGCAGGTCGGGCGCGCGATCGAGCCACTGGCGGACAGCCGTCGGGTCGATGGAGACCTTGGGCTGCGGCGCCGGCAGCTCCACGATGAAGACGCCGGGCCCGCTCGGGACGACGGGTCGTCCCCACAGGATCGGGCCTTCTACCGGGAGCTCGAGGGCCCGCAGCAGGTCATGACCGTTCAGGATCGTTGCCGGGGAGGGTGAAGTCGTCACCTGTGAACCGTGCTATGCGGCGCCGTTCTTGTCAAACGCGACCCCTCGCGGGCCCGCCGTGAGGCGTGGCGGGGCGTCCCGGGCATCCTTTCGCGCGGCAAACGATTGCCGCTGTAGCATGGGCCCGGCCCATGTTCGTGGCCCGGAGGGGACCCTTGCCTGGTTCGGAGGAGAACTCACGTGCGACGGATAGGTTTGGTCCTCGCGGCGGCCGCGGTCTTGATCGCCGCTCCGACTTCAAGCTCAACTGGAACGTATCGCCATACAAGGGGCCGGGGACCTACGCCGATCCCTCGACCTACCAGGGCTCCGTAGAGCTCGACGCCAGCAACGGAGACGAATACGACCCGGTGACGGCAAGCGTGTTGTCTCTCACGGTCAAGGCCGACGGTTCGGGCTCGGCGACGTTCAAGAACCTGGAGGATCAGTACACCAACGCGGCCGTGAGCGGCAGCGAGACGTGGACCTGTGGCTGAGCCCGGGGCCGCTCGGCGGGCACCGGATGTGGATCCCGCTCCTTTGCGAGTTGCGGTAGCGGGCCGCCTGGCGACGAGCTACCTCATGAGCGTCGGATCCTCTGCGACCGGGATGCCGAGCAGGAGCGGCAGGCCCATGCGGTTGGTGTAGATCGGGCGGTATCGATCGACGTTGTACATCGTGGCGATATCGATCGAGCGCGGGCCCTGGTCGGGATTCGGCAGCGGGGAGTGGCTGTACTTGCCGCCGCGGATGGCGACCATCCGGCCGCTGATGCCGTCGGCGATCAGGTTCATGGCCACGTTGGCGAAGGTGATGCCGACGATCGAGTCGACTGCGTCCGGGTCGCCTGAGCGCAGGTCGTAGGTCAGCTCACTGGCGAGCGTCTCATGACCCGAGCGGGCCTGGATCTCCGACGCGAGCACTTCGGCGATGTTGGCCTTGTGGCGGTGTCCGAAGGAGTCGGCGGGGCCGTACTCGGTCAACTCGCCGCCCTTCCAGATCGCGCCCTCGGCGGCGATGGCAAATGAGTACTTGCTGGGATTGTTGCGCTTGTCCTCGACGAGCAGCTCGACCAGGTGGTCCAGGTCGAACTCGTACTCGGGGATCAGGCAGCGACCGCTGGTGACGTAGGCCGTGTACAGCGCAGTGAAGCCGGCGTCGCGGCCGAAGATGCGGAAGACGCCGATCCGCTCGTGCGAGCCGAGGGTGGTCCGCTGGCGGTTGATCGCCTCCTTCGCCCGGGTGATGGCCGTCGAGAAGCCGATGCAGTATTCGGTGCCCTGAACGTCGTTGTCCATGGTCTTGGGCACGGCCACGAGCTTCACGCCGGCGTCGGCCAGGACCTGGCTGAAGCTCAGCGTGTCATCGCCGCCGATCGGGACCAGGTAGTCGAGACCGAGGCGCTTGATGTTCTCGAGGACGATCGGGGTGAAGTCGTAGACGCCGTCCTTGACCTCGAGCTGCTTCAGGCGTTCGGCCGAGACGTGCGCCGGGGTCTTGCCGGCCTTCATCTTGCGGGCGTTCGTCCGCGAGGTGTGCAGCCATGTTCCGCCGGTTCGATCGATCGAGCGGGTGTTGGTCCGATCGAGCGGAATGATGTAGTCGGTGTCGAGGCCGGGGCCCGGCTTCATGTGGGTCAGGCCTTCCCAGCCGCGCCGGATGCCGTAGACCTCGTAGCCAAGCTCGGTTGCGCGATAGACAACGCTCTTGATGACGGCGTTGAGTCCGGGGACGTCGCCGCCTCCGGTCAGGATGCCGATGCGCGGGGTTCGAGTCATGCGTGCCTTCCGTGGATGAGGGGCGCGGCCGGGGCAGCGGTCGCGACGTTCAGGCGCAGCCGAATTCCGGCCGCGATGGACCCGTCCGATTTGCCGGCCCATTCTAGGCGACCGGCGACGCCGCGCGAAGTGGCCGCGAAGCGGCGCGGCTGGGACGCGCCCGTGACGGCGCCGCGCGTCGGCCCCCCGCCCGTCCGCGCTACCGCTCGAACTGGTACCGCAGGAAGAGGTCGTCGCCGGCGCGGCGGACGGCGAGCAGCTTCGACCAGCGGCCGTGATGATCGCCGAAGCTCGTGCCTTCGACCAGGGCCAGGCGGTGCGCGTACGTGTCGCGGCCGACGATCTGCGGCGCCAGCGTGAGGAACAGCTCGTCGATGAGGCGCGCCCGCAGCAGCTCGCCAAAGAGGTGCGGGCCGCCCTCGCAGAGTGCCAGGCGGGCGCCCGTGCCTCGGACCAGCTCCAGGATCGCCCCGGCCGGAACCCGCTCCTCGGAACCGACCGCCTCCACCTTCATGTTCGCGGGGAGCGGCCGCGCGCCGAGGCGCGCCGCTCCGGCGGGGGTCGTGGCCACGATCACCGGAACATCCGGCGCGGAGAGGCCCGGGTGAGCGGGATCGAGGTTGCCGCTGGCGGTCACGACGATCGTGGTGGGCTGGACCGGCAGCCACAGCTCGGCGCGCCACGCGGCGAAGTCATCGGCGAGGGCCGGATACAGGTAACCGGCCGTCCAGCGGTGGCGGTTCCCGACGCGCACCGTCCCGGCCCCGACGATCACGACGTCCGCGAGGCCCCGCAGCAGGGCCATCATGAATCGGTCGGCGTCGGAGAAGCCGCTGATCTCGCCCCCTCCGGCAGCGGGCTCGCTCGGGCCGAGGGCGACTGCGCCGTCGACGGTCGACACGAAGTTGGCGATCACCGTGGGGCGCTCCGGGATGAGCGTCACCGCAAGTTCGCCTGCGTAGCGCGCTGCCAGAGCCGGCGGCAGCGGCCCGCCTCGCGCATCGACTCCCTCGGCAGACACGGTCTCCGGGGCGTGCCAGAGCGGCTCGAGCGCCAGCCCTTCGCTACGACCTGCCACCTGGGCTCCTCGTCACGTCCGGTGCGCCGGTGTCGTCACTCGCGGACCCCGCGTCCCATTCCGGCCAGATCGTAGAACTCGGAGCGCAGCGCGGCGCTGGTTTCATACGCCCCGCGGAACGCGGTCGTGCGAGTCATCGGATGGGTTTCGCGCACGCCGCGCATCTGGGTGCAGAGATGGTGCGCCTCCATTGTCACAGCCACGCCGTGCGGTTCGGTCAGCTCGACCAGGGCCTCTGCGATCTGGTTGGTCATCCGCTCCTGGACGCCGAAACGGCGCGTGGCGATGCGAACCAGCCGGGTCAACTTGCTGATGCCGATGATGTGCTCGTGGGCGATGTAGCCGACGAAGGCATGGCCCATGAAGGGCAGGGCGTGATGCTCGCACAGCGCGGTGAAGGGGATCGGCCCCTCGACCACCTGGGACAGCTCGCAGCTGGCGCCGCCGTAGCACTCGGTCGGGAAGACGGTCACGAGCTTGGGGTCGCCGTCATAGCCCTCGGTCGAGTCGAACAGGGCGCGAACGAACCGGCGCGGTGTGTCGCGCGTGCCGGGCGTGTCGAGCTGCAGACCCATCGCCGACAGTATCTCGCCCATGTTGGCCTCGTAGCGCGCCCAGTCCTCCGGCGAGATGGCGGCACGGCGGCGGCGGATGCCGGCGTCGTCGAACTCGATCGACAGGCCGGCCGCATGGTGGTGGACCACGCCGTCGAGGTCGTCGTCCGAATGCTCGTGGCGGTCAAGCCGCAGCGGCGCGTTCAGGTTCGCGTTGCCGGCTTCGTCGTGCGTCGTCATTTCGGCCTCCCTGTCCGAACATCCTCCCTGTCCGAACAATATGGCCCTTCGTCGCGACTCGCCCGCCGGGCCGGCCGGCACGGTCGCGGCGTCGGGAACGAACCCGCGCCGCGACCGGTCAGAGCAGCCGCAGTTCGGTGGCTTCGTTCGTGTCGATGCTGCGGGCGCAGGTCGGGCAGTACCAGCGCGCTTCGAGCGGAGTGCCGCAGGTCTCGTGCCGGAGGGCGTCGGACGAGTCGGCGCGGGAGCCCCAGTCGGCCAGGAGGCGCAGCGCGCCGGCGAGTTCGAGGCCGTCGGCGGTCAGCTCGTAGCTCAGGCGGAGTGGGCGCTCCGAATAGGGCCGCGTCAGCAGAACCCGCTCGCGTTCGAGGCGTTTGAGCCGGTCCGACAGGATGTTCGGGGCGATCCCCGACAGTGCCGTCTGCAGGTCGTTGAAGCGGCGCGGGCCGTCGAGCAGCGCCTCGACGACGAGCAGGCTCCAGCGGTCGCCGACGCGATCGAGCGCGGCCTGGAGGGGGGATGGAGCTGCTTCTCCGGTCACGGCGACATCGTAGCGAGTCCGGGTCTTGCGCGATCCGGCGTGGCGTTGTAACTTGCAACTCGCTAGTTACTACGACGGACGTTGACGAGGCCGCAAGAGCGGCGCGGCCAAGGAGCAGTTTCGAATGGGCGCACTGGACGAACTTTCGGCGGCGGTGTCAAAGGTGGCCGGGCTGGCGGGCCCGAGCGTGGTCGGGATCGGCGGGCGATGGCGCCGCGGGTCCGGGGTGATCGTGGCGGAGAACCGAGTGCTCACCAACGCCCACAACGTCCACGGTGACGAGGCCACGTGCGTGTTCGCGGACGGCCGTCGAGCTCGCGGCAGGCTGCTCGGTGAGGACATGGATGGCGATCTCGCCGTTCTCGAAGTCGACACGGCCGGCGCGGCCGCGCTTCCCTGGGCGAACGCGAAGTCGGCGCCGGCGGTCGGCTCGATCGTGTTTGCCGTAGCCAGCGCCGCGGCGGGCGGCGTTCGGACGACGGTCGGCATGGTCTCCGGCGTGGAGCGCTCGTTCCGCGGCCCGGGCGGCCGGCTGATCGGCGGCAGCATCGAGCACACGGCGCCGCTGGCGTCGGGCTCGTCCGGAAGCCCGGTCCTGGACGGCGAGGGGCGGCTGCTCGGTATCAACACCCAGCGGATCGGCGAGGGGTTCTACCTCGCGCTTCCGGCGGACGAAAGCCTGCGGGCTCGAAATCGACGCCCTGGGTCGAGGCGAGTCGACCGTTCGGCCGCGGCTCGGCATTGCCGTCGCGCCCGGCCACGTGGCCCGACATCTGCGGCGAGCGGTCGGCCTGCCCGACCGTGACGGCGTCCTGGTTCGCGGCGTCGAGGAAGGCAGCCCGGCCGAGTCGGCGGGGATCCGCGAGGGCGACCTGATCGTGTCCGCCGGCGGCGCTCCCATCGAAGACCCGGACGCTCTGCACGAAGCCCTGGCGCGGGCCGGCTCCGGCAACCTCGACCTCGGTCTGGTTCGTGGGGTCGAAGAGCTGACGGTCACGGTCGACCTGGGCGGCGAGGCTTCGGGTGGCGAGGCTTCGAAGAAGGCGAACTGATCGAAGGCGTTAGCTGGGTCGAGGAACCGCTGGCGAGGCACGCGGAGCCCCGCTCGGCAGGCCTGGCCTGTGCGCTAGTCTTGAGGCGCTCCGGCTCGTGGGAGATGCCTGCAGTGGGGCCGTGTGATGGGCGTGTCTTTCCTGACAAATCTGCGATCGCGTCGAGCCGCGAGCGCCCGCCTCGCGGAGGCCCGTCGACTTCGGGCGCTCGGCCAGGCGAATGAGGAGATCTCCTGTTACGAGGATGTCATCGCCCAATTCGGCGAGACCTCCGACCGGCGCCAGCACGAACAAGTCGCCTATGCCCTCCAGTGCAAGGCGTTCGCGCTGCGCGAGGCGGGGCGCCTCGATGATTCTTTGAAGTCATACGAGTCGCTTGTCAGTCGGTTCGATGGAGACCGGGAATCTCGTATGCAATGGAGAGTCGCGCACGCTCTCCTGAACAGGGCCTCAGTCCTCAGGGATCTCAAGAGGCGAGAGGAGGCTCTGGACGCCTACGAGGAGGTCGTCAGCCGGTTTGGCGACCGCCCCGAACGTTGGATCCCGCCTCTTGTAGGCTCCGCACTGTATGGCAAGGCGTTCATCCTCAGCACCCTGAACCGCCATGCCGACGCGATACGGCAGCTCGACGAACTGGTGGCGAGATTCGGCGACTCGCGCGACTCGACGCTCAAAGAGTTGGCCGCGACGGCCCTGGTCTTGAAGAGTGGATCGCTGCACGAACTTGGCAGGCTTGACGACGAGACAGCCGTCCTGAACCGCGGTATCGCACGTTTGGAGGCCATTCCTTCGTCGCCCGGCCGCGATGCAAGGCTGGCGAGCGCCCTGGTTCATCGAGGCGATGCGCTCGACCGGCTAGGCCGGCATGAGGTGGCAATCGCCGCGTACGACAGAGTTATCGACGACTTCGGCGAAACCGTCGATTCCGATCTAGCGGAGGATGTCTATTGCGCTCTGGCGGGCAGGGCGCAGGCGGAGCTCGAGACGGGCCGACCGGTGCAGGCACTCTCGACACACCGACTGACCATTGGGTGGCTGGAAGAGCGCATCAAGACCGTTCCGGATCCTCGCCTTCGTGAGCTGCTCGCTGACACGTACGTTCGGGCCGGCCTCTTGCAGAGCGACTTGGGACGGCCAGACGAGGCAATTGCCACTTACGACAGACTGATCGAACGACTGGGCGATGCACCTGAAGCCGCGGTGCGCGGCTGGGTCATCCGCGCTCTCGTGCGCAAAGGGACGCTTCTCTCCGGGGCCGACATGTTCGCTGAGGCGGAGCCCGCGTTTGAGCGAGCCGGCGAACTCTACGATAGCGCCCCTGATCACGCCCTCGCCGAGGAGGCAGCGGCCGCGCTGATAGGTGAAGGCCTCGCCTATCAGTGGATGGGACAAGAAGAAGAGGCGTTGACAGCGTTCGATGGGGTGATCGAACGATTTGGGGAGGCGCCTGATGCCTCTCTCGTCCTGTATCTCGTCCGGGCCTTTGCGTGCAAAGGAAGCGTGCTCCTTGAGATGGGTCGATTCGAGGCCGCCATCCTTTCGTTCGACAGCGCGTCGCGCCGCGCCGGGGAGTCGCCCCAGGGCGCGGTCTTGGAACAGGCGGTCGCCGCGCTTGTCAACAAAGCGTCCGCGCTGGCGCATCTGGATCGGCACGATGAGGAGCTGGCGATCTGCCACGACATCGTGGCGAAATTCGGAGCGAGAGCGGAGTTGGACCTTCGCAAGAACGTTGCGACATCGCTGTTTTGCGCGGCCCGCACCCTGGAGGAAATGGGGCAGCCGGAGGAGGCCCTCTCGAACTACGACAACATATTGGAGCGCGTGGAGGCGGCTCAGGAAACGCCCCTTCGTGAGCTGGCCGCAATGTCCTTAGTGAAATCGAGCCCGGACCCTCTCGAATCTGGGGCGGTTTGGCGACGCGCTTATCGCCGCAGACCAAGCCACGACTCGCTGTGCAGAGGCAACGGAACAGCCGCTGACCGAGCAACTCGCCCGCGCTGGCGTCGCCAGGGGCGTCGCCCTCGCCGGCCTCGCACGCCGAGACGAGGCGCTGGCCACGTGCGAGGAAGTCTTGGCGCGGTTCGGGGCATCGAGCGACGCTGGGTTCGCCTACGCCGTGGCCACCGCACTCGGCAACAAGGCCCATCTGTTGGCCGATGCGGGTCGTCCGGCGGAGGCTCGCGCCACGCTGGACGAGCTTGCCGCTCAATTCACCGGAGCGTCAGACCCAGACCTCCTCGCAACGCTGGCTGACGCGGCCGAACTCAGATCAAGTCTGGGCATGACCTGACCCCACGAGACTTGAACGGCGGGGTGCCGGTGCGCTCGCAACTGAGCCATGATCTAGCCATGGCGACGCTCATCGGGGTAGACGTCGGGTCGACGCATATCAAGGCCGTGCTCGTGGCGCCGGGGAGTGGCGTGGTCCACGTCGCGCGGCGCGACACGCCGACCGACGCGGTTTCGGGCGGCGGCGCCACGCACCGGCCTGAGGAGCTGCTCGCGGCCGTGGAGTCGGCGATCGCGGAGTGCGTGGCGGCGACAGCGGGGTTCGCCGCGGGCCGTGGGCCCGGCGCCGCGCCCCTCGCCATCGGCATCGCCAGCATGTCCGAGGCCGGCGTGCCACTCGACGCGCGCGGCCGGCCGGTCGGCGAGATCGTGGCCTGGTTCGACCAACGGCCGGCGCCCCAGGCGGAGTGGCTCGAGCGGCGCGTCGGCGCCCCGGCGCTCTTCGCTCGCACGGGTCTCCGGCCGGAGGCAAAGTACACTCTGCCCAAGCTGCTGTGGCTGCGCGAGGAGCGGCCGCGCGAGTTCGCCCGGCTGCGGCGCTGGGCGGGCGTCGCGGAACTGGTCGCTCACCACCTCACGGGCGAGTTGGCCACGAACGCGTCGCTGGCCTGCCGGACCGCGGCCTTCGCCGTGGCCGATCGACGCTGGGATTCGGAACTCCTCGCGCTTGCCGGGCTGACGCCCGAGCAGATGCCGGGGGTACTGCCGCTCGGTCGACCGGTCGGTGGGCTGGCCGCGGGCGCCGCGGCGCGCCTCGCGTTGCCCACGGGCACGCCTGTCGCGATCGCCGGCCACGACCATCTGGTCGGGGCGCTGGGCGCCGGCGTCACTCGTCCGGGCGACGTCCTGGACTCGATGGGCAGCGCCGAGGCAACGTTCCTGGTGACCGGGCAGCCGACCCTCGCCGACGAGCTGCGCCGGAGTGGGTTCTCGTCGGGCTGCCACGCGCTCGACGGGGCGTGGTACGTCGGCGGCGGGCTGCAGGCTTCGGGGGCGCTGGTCGAATGGTTCATAGCTCGGTTCATGCCGGCCGCAGATTCGAACCTGGACCGATACGCCGCCTTCCTCGCGCTCCTCGACCGCGCCAGTCGCGAGCCGGCGCGCCCGCTGGTTCGACCGTACCTGCGCGGCCGGACCGCACCAAATCGCGACCCTTCGGCCGCCCTGGAAGTCGAGGGTCTGACCGAGTCGGACGGCCTGCCGGAGCTGGCCGCCGCGCTGATCGACGGCGCCGCATTCCACGTGCGTTGGATGCTCGAGGAGCTGGAACGTCTCACTGGCGTACGGCCCGGCTGCGTCCGCGTCATCGGCGGGGGAGCGCGCAACCCGCGCTGGCTCTCAGCGAAGGCAGCGCTCGGCCCGGGCCGGTTTGAGGTCGCGCGAACCGCCGAGGCCGCGGCTCTCGGGGCGGCCCTCGTCGGCGGGGTCGCCGGCGGCGCGTATGGGACCGTGGCCCAGGCCCTCGCCGACGCCGCTGCCGCCGAACGCGTCTCCGTCTCGCCCGGCGTCCGTGCCCGCTACGACGCCGCGTATCGCGACCGCTGGCTGCCCGCCGTCCTGGCCAGGCTCCGTTGATCGGGCAGGTCCGTCGCCCCAACGATGCGCCATCCGGGCCAATCATCGCCGGCGGCCGCCTGCGCCAGCCAGGCTCGTATCTTCTGCCGACACGGGGCCGCGGCACGTCAGGGCCGCAGACGTCTGGCATACCGGGCCGGCACACAGGAGGACACACTGTGGCGCGTGTAGTGCATTTCGAGATCACGGCGGACAAGCCTGAAAGGGCGGTCCGGTTCTACAAGCAGGCCCTGGGCTGGCGGATCGAGCCATGGGGCGGCCCTTCGCCGTACTGGCTGGTCTCCACCGGCGCGGACGCCGAGTCGGGCATCGACGGGGCGATCAGGGACCGGGCGGGCGCCGGTCAGAGCACTATCAACACCGTTTGAGATTCCGAAATCTGGAGGCGGCCATCGAGTCGGTCCGCGCCGCTGGCGGCACGGTCGTCGGCGAGATCCAGATGGTCCCGGAGGTCGGCCGGTTCGTCTACGTCGCCGACACCGAAGGCAATCGCTTCGGCCTGATGGAGACGATGGCGCAGGCGACCGATCCGGATCCGGGTCTCCGCGTGGTGTAGCGTTTGGCGACCTTTCGCGCGGACGCGACAACCGAATTAGCGATGCCGCGTCAGCCGATCGGCGCAGCCAAACGCAGTCGCGGACGCTCGGGATCCGCGTTGTCCACTAACGCATTCGCCTTCTCCATGGGACGGGCCTGGTCGAAGTAGAGGCGCTGACCGGGCAGGTAGCGGACGGCGTAGCGGTGCAGAACCGCGGCTTCGTCACCGAACAGCGCCCGATCGCGCACCGCCGCTCGTCGTTGCGTCTCCGCAAACGGCACGGCCACGAAGACGCTGAAGTCCCAGGCGTCGATCAGCTCGCGGCGGAGCAGGAAGACGCCGTCGAACACGAGGACGGCGTTGGGCGGCGCCGCCTCCGTCGAGGCGGCCACCGGCCCATCGGTCCGAAAGTCGAAGACGCGGCGGCGGAACCGCCGGCTGCCGCCGGGACCCAGCGGGTCGAGAAGCGCCGCCCGCAGAACCGGGTAGTCGAACGAGTCGTAGAAGTAGCCCTCGGGCAATTCGGGGCCGCGAGCCAGGCGCTGCGCCCGCGGCCGGTGGAAGCCATCCACGGATGCCCGAACGACCGGCCGGCCCGCTCGCTCGATCAGCGGGGCCAGCTCGTCGGCGAGGATCGTCTTGCCGGCGGCATCGGGTCCATCGATCGCGACGCGCACCGGGTGCGGTCGGTCGACCTCGAGGATCAGCCCGGCCAGCGTCTCAAGGCAGCTCCAACGCTCGGGGGTCATCGGGCCGATTGTAGGTTGGCGGGCGCCGGGTTCGCGCTGCGGATCGCCCTATCGGCCCGCGCTTCCCGTCCTCGCTGGCGGCGTAGACTCCATCCATGAACTGGTTCGTCGACCCGCACAAGAAGCGGATGCCTGCTCCGGATGAAGTCCTGCCCGGCCGCCCCGACGCGATGCCGGTTCCCGAGCGACACGCCGTCCTCGGCTCAGCCTCTTCGACCTCCGTACCCTGCCGGCAGCGAGATCGCCGAATTCGGCATGGGCTGCTTCTGGGGGGCCGAGAAGCTCTACTGGCAGCAGCCCGGCGTCGTCTCGACAGCCGTGGGTTACTCGGGCGGTTACACGCCCAATCCGACCTATGAAGAGGTCTGCACCGGCCGGACCGGCCACATCGAAACCGTCCGCGTCGTCTTCGATCCCGCCAAGGTCTCGTACGGCGAACTGCTCAAGCTCTTCTGGGAGGAGCACGATCCGACGCAAGGGATGCGCCAGGGCGGCGACCAGGGGACGCAATACCGCTCGGCGATCCTGACCCACGGCGAGGCACAGCAGCGGGAGGCCGAGGCGTCGCGCGACGCCTTCCAGGCCCGCTTGAAGGCGGCCGGCCACGGCACGATCACGACCGAGATCCATCCCGCGCCCGAGTTCTACTTCGCCGAGGAATACCACCAGCAGTACTTGAAGAAAGTCCCGAACGGCTACTGCCCGAACCACGCCACCGGCGTGACCCTGCCGGCCGACTTCTTCAAGTCCGAGACGGCGGCGCGGAGGGCAGCCGACGCGGCCGCGGCGATCCAGAAGGCTCGCTGACCGGGCGACCCTCCGAGCCAGGAATCACGAAACGGGCGGCAGGTGCCGCCCGTTTCGCCTTATCGGTCGCGAGAACTACAGGGCGTGGCCGATGGTGCTGAGGATCGTGTCGATCTGGCCGCTCAGGAAGAGCAGAGCGGTGATCGCGAGGATGGCGATGAGTGCCAGGATGAGGGCGTATTCCGCAAGGCCCTGGCCGCGAGAGGTGAGGCGCATGATACATACCTCCGATGAATACCTTCCCCCCGGGATGGAGGGTGGACGATTGCCCGGCGATGGTACGTCATATGTGCCCGCGTGAGCAGGGCGAAAGCGTCATCGTGGTGCGTCTTGTCCACACATCGAGCGGCCGGATCATGGGCGTCGCGGCATCCTCGATCGCCGTAGGATGGCTCGCTCGCCTGGGCCGCGTGAGATTGCGATGAGATCATTCGGGTCGATGCGTCAGAGCCGGCAGATCGTCGGCCAGGCACGCCGCCCCCGACGGGTAGTCGTACTCGAGCTCGCCGACGATGGCGCGCAGCCGGCTCTCTGCCTCCCCTCGACTCGTCGCTCCATCGAGCGCGGCCCAGTAAGCTCGCCGTATTCGTTCGTGGAGGAGTGGCTTCTTGGGCAGCTTGGCCAGGACGTTGCGAAGGCGATGGACAGTGCAGCGCTGCCGGTCGGCGTCGGGCCAGAGCTGCCCGATTGCGGCGATGAGCCCAGGCGCTCCATCGGACACGACCAGGAGCGGACTCGCCAGACCGCGGGCAGCGAGGCCACGGCCCAGATCGAGCCAGTCCTCGGTTCGTTCGCGCTGACCCAGACAAACATCGAGCAGCACACGTTCGCCATCGAGCGTGTAGCCCCAGGCCACCAGAACGCCCTCCTTGGGACCGTCCGGGCGCACGGGCAGGTAGATCGCGTCGCACATCAGGCTCAACAGGCGGATGCCGGCGAGGTTCTTCGCTCGAAACGCCCGATAGCGGTCGCGCAACTCACGGCAGACGTCGGACACGGCGGTCTTGCTGATCTGGCCCAGCCCTGCCTCGGCCGCGAGGGACTCGATGTCGCGCGTGGACAGGCCCCGGACGTAGGCGCCGATGACCAGGGCCTCGAGCGGTCGGGTCCGGATCGAAGTGCGACAGTCGGGGATGACCGAACTCACGAAGCGGGTCAGGCTGTCGCGGACCTGGGGCACTGCGATCGTGAGCTGTCCCTCGGCGGTCACGATCTCGCGTGGTCGGTGGCCGTTGCGCGAGCCGCGGGCCTGCGGCGTGCGCTCGAACCGGGCGCGGCGCAGGAACCGCTCGACCTCCTCCTCGATGGCCCGCTGGAACACGAGCTGGGCGCCCAGGCGGCCGAGCTTGCTCAGCTGATCGAGGCCGTCAACCACCGTCCCCGCTCTCGAGGCCGTCGAGCAACAACTGCTCGATCTCGGCTTCGATCTGGACACTCGGGGCTATCCTTGCTTGCACGGCGCAGTCCTCCTGATGCGAACTTCCTAAGGTCCGCTTCGGAGCCTACGCCGTCTTCACTTTTGCAGCAGTCTCAGGACGCCACCGTGGCCGCCCGTTCCGCTGACACAAGACGCCCGGCGCCGGCCCCGAAAGTGTGCGCCAATGGCACCAGAGACGGGCGTCTGCCTGCCCTATTCGCACGACGCTTCAGGGTCGAGCCTAACCCTACGGCTGGTACAGCTCGGCTGAGTCGAGATTTGATCCGTTAGCCTGCGAGCCCGGCGGACTCGAAGTCGATCCTCCGGCGATGAGGACGCGGCCGTCGGACAGCAGAGTGGCGGTTTGCGAGTGCCGATCTGATCGCGCCGCGCCGAACCTGACCTCCGATCGACCGGGGTCGAACCCGGCGCAGCCCACGTCCGGGCCGCGCCGCCCACCGAGCGCCTCCGGTCCGCGAGAACTTGACAGCTCCGTCGCCGGACCGATAGTTCGTCGGGTCAACTCCAAACGAGTCTGAGGCCTTCGCGAGCCGCGGTACCTGCCCGCGCGGCCGGGGACATGTCGCCGGAGGATAGGGAACATGCGCGACCGGACGATCCGAGGCAGCAAGTGGCTGTCGGCTGCAACGACCTTGATCCTCGTCGCGAGCCTCGGGCCCGGCGTCGCGGGCACGGCGGGGGCCAGTCCCGGCACGACCCCGCCGAGCGCCCCGACCGGGCTGTCGGTCGGCGACCGTCAGGCGCCTCTCGACGTCGCGGGGACGCCTCAATTCGGCTGGCTGCCGCAGGACGCCGACGGCAACGAGATCGAGACGGCGTACGAGATCCAGGTCAACCGCGCCAGCGACGGTGTGCTGATCTACGACAGCGGCAAGGTGGCGTCGTCGGCTGAGACGTACGTCCCGTACGCCGGCCCGGCGCTGGCGAGCGGCACGAGTTACAGCTGGACGGTTCGCACGTGGGACCGGACCGATCAGGTATCGCCGTGGGCGGCGACCTCGCACTTCGACACTGCCATCGGCGACGGCGACTGGTCGGGCGCGCAGTCGATCCGTCGCGTAACCTCCGGCAACGACCTCAAGGTCGACTACACACTTGCCCGCAAGCAGTTAACCCTCAGCAATTCGACGAGTCCGGTCGTTCGGGCGCGCGTCTACATCGCCGAAGAGGGCGAATGGCAGCTCCACGTCAACGGCCAGGTGATCGACACCCAGTACGACTACCAGGCGCCGGGCGAGACCTATTACGACGTTGAAGACATCACCGCCCAGGCGCTGGCTGCCCAGCAGGCGAGCGGAGCGGCCGCGAACCAGCTCGCCGTTGGGATCAAGTACGCCGCCTGGGCCACGACCGAGGCCGAGCCGCGCATGGAGGGCCCGGTCGCAGTGAGCACCACGCTCTCTGCGGCCGCGAACGCCGGCGCCACGACAATCGCCGTCTCCAGCTCGTCGTCGGCGGCCTTCTACGCCGTCGGTGAGAACCTGGGCATAGGCACCGCCGGCTCGTCCACCTTCGAAGTGGCGACGATCCGCTCGATCGCGGGGACGACGGTCACGCTGATCGCCGGGCTCAAGTTCGCCCACGCCAGCGGTTCGGCCGTCGTGACCGAAGACGGTCCGTCGGGCCTTCTGGTGAAGGTCGTCGTCGACCACGCGGATGGTGTGCGGGATACGTTCGTCTCCGACCCCAGCTGGCTGGTCACCAAGGACACCTCTGAGCTGACCACCACCACAACTCTGCGCAGCACCCAGAACGCCGGGACGTACGTCGAGTACTACGACGTCCGCAACGAGATCAGCGGCTGGGACACCGTGGGCTTCACCCCAGGCAGCGCGTGGGTCGGAGCGACGAGCCTGGGGGCGCATCCACTGCCGAACCCCCGCAGCTGCTCCAACTACCTCAGCGCCGGGTCGCCGTGCGGCTTCACCCACGTCATTCCGATGCAGTCATCGCTGGCCTACAAGACCGTCCATCCGGTTTCGGTCAGGACGCTCACCGACGGCACCGTCGTGGCCGACTTCGGCACGGCCATCTACGGCGTGCCCGCCGTCAGCTTCAACAGCGGCTCCGCCGGACGAACGGTCGACCTGGACGGCAGCTACCGGCTCGATCACGGCACGCTCTCTTCAGCCACCTCCGCCGGCGCGACAACGATCAGCGTGGCGAGCCTGACGAACTTCGCGGTCAAGGTTGGCGACACCGTGACCGTCGATGCGCCTGCCGACGGCTACGGGGCAGGTCATCCCGAGGAGCGAACCGTCACTGCGATCAACGGCACGACTCTCACATTGAACGCGGCGCTCTCGCAGTCGCACGCGGCCGGCGTCTGGGTCGAAGGCTCCCGCGTCGGCACGCAGGCGCTCGACAACCAGTCGACCAACCTCAACTTCTACTTCACCGAGAGGGCCGGCTCCCAGGCGACGAACTTCTTCGTCGGCGAGGGCTTCCGCTACCTGCAGATCTCCGGCGCCGGCGAGGCGCTTTCGGCCTCGCAGATATCGGCCGTCGCTTCCGCGGAGAACGCCCCGGTTGGGCTCGGCGTGTACGCGATCGGGCAGGGCAGCTCGCCGGCCGGGAACGAGGCGACGTTCACGAGCAGCAACGCGACGCTCAACAACGTGTTCGCGCTCTTCGAGCGCTCGGCGCTCTACAGCGGCGAGGAGGAGTTCAACGACTCGCCCGACCGCCAGGATGGGCAGTTCTTGGGCGACGCCGTCGACGAGTCGATGGCGACCATGGAGGCACTCGACGAGCGCGGACTCACCGTGGAGGCGATCGACAACTTCATCTACTCGCAGCAGCGTTACTGGCTGAGTGCCGGGTCGCAGTTCGGGGACATGAACGCTGTGTACCCGGACGGCGACGGCAAGCGCGACATTCCCGACTACACCGAGATGTTCACCGAATGGGTGATGGCGTACTACCAGCTCACCGGCGACCGGGCGACGCTCGCGTCCGCCTATCCGACGATGAAGAACGTGGGCGCCTACGTCACGGCCAACATCCCAACGAGCGGTCCCTTCGCCGGCCTCGTCTATGACCTCGCCGGCGGATCCAGCAGTTCGTACAAGTACGGCATCCTCGACTGGCCGTCCGACATGCGCTACGACATGCTCTTCCTCGGCTCGAACAGCGGCGGCGCCGCCGAGGCCCTCGTGAACGATCGGGCGGTCGAGGTCTACCGCGACCTCGCCGCCGCCGCGGCGGCCCTGGGCAACACCGCCGACGCGGCCACCTACACGACGGCGATGAACAACCTGATCAGTGCGATCAACTCCAAGCTCGTCGAATCGAACGGGCTCTACGACGACGGCCTGGAGGCGACGAACTCCCAGGGCACCGCCGCGCAGCTCACCGGCCACGCTTCGGAGCATGCCCAGGCGTTCGCGATCGAATACGGCGTCGCGCCCGCGTCGAGCTACGCGACACTTGCCACCTTCATCGCCGGCCAGGGAATGAAGATGGGCCCGATGGATCTCGGCCAGCTCGAGCAGGCACTCGTGGACGCCGACCGGCCCGACACTCTGGTATCGCTCCTGACCAGCGCGACGGCGGACGGCCCGGCCAGGATCCTGGCCGAGAACGGAACTTCGATGTGGGAGCAGTGGGACCCCGGCTGCTCCACGGCCGGCTGTACGGGCTCCTCGGTCAGCCAGACCAGCACCGAGAGCTTCTCCCACGGCTGGGGCTCCGTCGGCATCTACAGCATCCTGCGCGGGCTACTCGGTATCAGCGTGACCTCGCCCGGCGCCGCGACTGTGACCATCGCGCCTCCCGACGCCGGCCTCTCGTCGGCCTCCGGCAGCGAGTGGACCGAGAGCGGCCCGGTCGGCGTCAGCTGGACCCGCGGCACGAACGGTGTGACCCTCGACGTCACGATCCCGGTCAACCAGACCGCAACGGTCTCGCTGCCGGCCCCGAGCGGCCAGACGTACGTCGCCAGCGGCGCCGGCGCACCCGTCTACATCGGCCTCGTGAACGGCCGGCAGGTATATCAGGTTGGCTCCGGCGCGACGCACTTCGCCCCTGCCTGATCGCGAGTCGCGTTCGGTCGCGGCCCAAGCCCGGATCGGCCGGTCAAGCGCGCCGATCGCCTGACCGCGCGCCGGTCCCGGCTCGTGAGCCGGCAGCGTGGCTCATTTGACAGTGACTGCAGCCCGGTCGGGATCGCCCAGAGGGGAAGAGCCGACGACGACCCGCGAGGGCTGCACTTGGCGCCGCCGCACTCAGGCGGGCCCTCGGCCGCTTCGACCGACGCTATCTGGCGCGTGGGGACAAGGCGACCGCGAGCTGGACTGCCGCCACCGAGGAGTGGCCAACAGGTCGACGCGAGTCGGGCGCAGAGAGCCAGCGGTCGGACCCGCCGCCTCGTCCGATGGCGAGGCCTATCGGATAGCCATTGCCACGCGCCCGGCGTACTATCCGCCTGTTCCGGCACGGCCGGGCCGGGAGGAATGGCCCGCCGACCGAACGAAGCTCGCACTTTCCGGATGACGATGGGGGCACGTCAGCCCGATCGCGCACTGGGGATGCGAACGCGGTTTCGACGGAAAGGAGTGGGTCAGGTGAAGCTGCTCTCGTCTGGGGATCGTCGGGCACGCGGAGTCGCAGCGATGTGGGGGACTACCCTCGCCATGGTCATCGGTCTGCTCGGAGCCGGTCTGACGCCGTCACTCGTGCCTGCCGCCCGGGCCGCCAACGGCACACCGCTGGGCCAGTCGGATACCTCGGTTGCCACCACGAGCGGATCGGTCATCTCCGCCGGCTTCTACCACACCTGCGCCATCAAGACGGACGGCACCCTGGCGTGCTGGGGCTACAACGACCACGGCCAGGCCAGCCCCCCCACCGGAACCTTCACCGCGGTCAGCGCCGGCCTCTACCACACCTGCGCCATCAAGACCGGCGGCACCCTGGCCTGCTGGGGCGACAACGAGTATGGCCAATCCAGCCCGCCCGCTGGAACCTTCACCGCGGTGAGCGTCGGCTACTACCACTCCTGCGCCATCAGAAGCGACGGCACGCTGGCTTGCTGGGGGAACAACGCGTATTCCCAGGCCACCCCGCCGACCGGAACTTTCACCTCGGTGAGCGCCGGCTCGTACCACACCTGCGCGATCAAGACCAACGGCGCGCTGACCTGCTGGGGAAGCAACAACTACGGCCAGACCACCGCGCCCGCTGGGACCTTCGCGGCGGTCGCCGCCGGCGGCATCCACACCTGTGCAATCAGGACCAACGGCACCCTGGCCTGCTGGGGGGACAACACCGACGGCCAGGCCAGCCCGCCCGCCGGCACCTTCACCGCGGTGACCGCCGGCGGCGACCACACTTGCGCCATCAAGTCCAACGGCACGCTGGCCTGTTGGGGCTACAACAGCGACGGTCAGGCGAGCCCGCCGACCGGGACCTTCATCGCTGTGAGTGCCGGCGGCTATCGCACCTGCGCCATCAAGACGGACGACTCCATCGCCTGCTGGGGCGACAACACCTACGGCCAGGCCAGCCCACCATCCGGTCGGTTCACCGGCGCCCACCTTCCGACCGTGAGCGCCGGTGCCTACCACACCTGTGCCATCAAGGCCGACGGCACGCTGGCCTGCTGGGGCTACAACGACGACGGCCAGGCCAGCCCGCCCGCAGGGACTTTCACCGCAGTGAGCTCCGGCGATTACTACACCTGCGCCATCAAGACCAACGGCACTCTGGCCTGCTGGGGAAACAATGGCGAAGGCCAGCTCAACGCGCCCACCGGGACCTTCACCGCAGTGAGCGCCGGCGATTACCACGCCTGCGCCATCAAGACCAACGGCACTCTGGCCTGCTGGGGCGAGAACACATACGGCCAAGCGAGCCCGCCGGCCGGGACCTTCACCGCAGTGAGCGGCGGCTCCTACCACACCTGCGCCATCAAGACCAACGGCACTCTGGCCTGCTGGGGAAACAATGGCGAAGGCCAGCTCAACGCGCCCACCGGGACCTTCACCGCAGTGAGCGGCGGCTCCTACCACACCTGCGCCATCAAGACCAACGGCACTCTGGCCTGCTGGGGCGAGAACACATACGGCCAAGCGAGCCCGCCGGCCGGGACCTTCACCGCAGTGAGCGGCGGCTCCTACCACACCTGCGCCATCAAGACCAACGGCACTCTGGCCTGCTGGGGTGATAACACCTACGGCGAAGCCACCCCGCCGTCCGGGACCTTCACCGCGGTGAGCGCCGGAAACCTGTTCACCTGTGTGGTAGGGACCAATAGCACCGTGGTCTGCTGGGGGAACAACAACGAGAAGCAGTCGACTGTGCCTGCGGTCAAGCTCGTGGTGGCAGGGTTCCCGAGCCCGACAACTGCCGGCGTCGCCCACAACCTGACCGTGACCGCGAAGGACCCCTTTGGGGCCACCGCCACCGGCTACACCGGCACGGTCCACATCTCGAGCAGCGATGGCGCCGCGACCCTGGCGGGCAACGCCAAGCTCACATCGGGAGCCGGCACCTTTGGCGTGACTCTTCGCACACCCGGCACCCAGTCGGTGACCGCGACGGACACGACGACGGCCTCCATCACCGGCTCCCAGAGCGTCGTGGTCGCTCCGCCCGCCTCCACGTACCACGCCACTAGCCCGGCGCGGGTGCTGGACTCCCGCCCCACAGGCTCGGGTCACACCAACATCGGACTATCCGGTAAGTTCACCGCAGGTACGGTCCGGACCTTCGCGGTGGCCGGTGTCATCGGCGTGGGGGCGAGCAGCGTCGCCGTACCGACCAATGCCACCGCGGTCACGGGCAACCTCACCATCGTGAACGAGACCGCCCCCGGAGTGGTCGCCCTGGGACCGACCATGACCGCCAGCGGTGCCACTACCACGATCAACTTCGTCAAGGGCGACATTCGGGCCAACAACGTGACTATGGGGCTAGGAGCCGGAGGCAAGCTCTCGGCGGTCTATCGCTCGGCTACCGCCGGAGCCACGATCGATCTCATCTTCGATGTCACAGGCTTCTTCACCCCCGATACGAGCGGTGCCACCTATCACGTCCTCGCCCCGGGCCGGATCCTCGATACCAGACCGACCGGAGCGGGTCACACCAACATCGGTCTTGCGGGTAAGTTCGCCAACAAGAGTGTCCGGACCTTCGCGATCGCAGGGGTCAAGGCCCTGGGCTGGTCATCCGCCCTGGTACCGTCGGCCGCCACCGCTGTCACCGGCAACCTGACCGTGACCGATGCCAGCTCTATCGGCTATGTCTCGGTCGGTCCCACGATCGCGGCCGTACCCTCGACCTCGACTCTCAATGTCGCCGCCGGCACCACCGTCGCCAACGGCGTCACCGTGGCCCTAAAGAGCGGCAAGCTAGAGGCCGTCTGGGATGGCACCGCCGGATCATCGGCCGATGTCATCTTCGATGTCACCGGCTACTTCACCGCAGGGACCGGTGGTCTGTCCTACTACCCGATCGCACCGGTTCGGGTTCTCGACTCCTCGGTCAGTCTCGGACTGTCGGGTACCTTCGCGAGCCGGAGCGCGCGACTCTTCACCATCGGCGGTACTGCGGGTGTCCCAACTGGTGCCGCCGGTATCAGCGGCAACCTGACCGTGCTATCTCCCTCAAGCGCGGGCTGGGCTCTGGTATCACCTGAGATCGTCGCCACGCCGACCACCTCTACCCTCAACGTCGCCTCCGGACACAGTGAGGCCAACGGCTTCGACGTCGCTCTGGGAGCCTCGGGTCACGTCGCTCTCGAGTGGGCCGGCACCACCGGCTCCAGCGCCAACATCGCCCTCGATATCACCGGCTACTGGAAGTAGAGCGGGCGGGAGTGGGCCAGAGCAGGCCGCGCTGGGCGTGCGGCGCTGGTTGAGCGTGCCTGCCCCGGGAGATAACCGTCGTTCGGGAACCAGAGCCGTCCCAGTCGCGTCCCACCAGCGCGAGAAGACTCGTGCGCCATGCAGAGGTGAGGAAGATGAGCCGACCGACAGCCAACCCGAGCGAAACCGCTCGCACCATCCGAGTCAGGCTGTGGGGTCTAGGAGCGTTGGTGCTTGTCGGCGCCATCGTTTCGGGCTGCACGAGCCAGGTTGCGGCCATAGCGGAAGCGACGTCCGCGGCGACGCGCATTCCGGCTTCGTCGGCGGCTGCCAGTCAGGCCGCCGCGGCAATCGACGCCTTCGGGTTCGACTTCTACAAGAGCGACACCGACCTGACTTCGGGTGGCAACGCCGTCTTCTCACCAACCAGCATCGTCCTGGCGCTGTCCATGGCCCAGGCCGGAGCAGCCGGCCAGACGGCCTCACAGATGGACACCGTCCTTCACGCGGCGGCCGAAGCCGGCGGTGGCAACGGCATCAATTCCCTGGACCAGACCCTGACCGGACTCTCGGGGACTTTCAAGGACGCCAATGGCGCCGATCAGCAGGTGACCCTTCGTATCGCCAACGCCCCGTTCGCCCAGCGCGGCCTGCAATTGCAGGAGCCCTTCCTCGCCACCCTGGCCTCGAAGTACGGCGCGGGCCTTCGCCTGGTCGACTTCGCGAACGACCCGGCCGGCGCCTGCCAGCTGATCGACAGCTGGGTCAGCGACCAGACCGAGGGACGCATCCCGAAGCTGCTCGACAGCCTCGACGCCCTGACGCGGCTCGTGCTGGTGAATGCGATCTACCTCAAGGCACCCTGGCAGACACCCTTCGATAAGTCCGGGACCACGAACTCACCGTTCACGCGGCTGGACGGCTCGCAGGTGAGCGTGCCGACCATGAGCCTCGGTCTGTCGGAAGGCAGCTACGCCTCCGGCACCGGCTGGCAGGCCGTCGAGCTCCCGTACGCCGGCGGCTCACTCGCCATGACCATCGTGGTCCCCGACGATCTGGCCACCTTCGAAGCCGGCCTCGATGCGGCCCGCTTCTCAGCGATCACCTCCGCCCTCGGACCGGCGGCCGTGGATCTGACGCTGCCCCGCTTCGATATCGAGACCAAGTCCGACCTGGCGTCCGTGCTGGCGGGCATGGGCATGCCCCTGGCATTCGATCCGGATCGGGCCGACTTCTCGGGCATCACGACGCAGGAGCCGCTGTACATCTCGAAGGTCGTTCATCAGGCCAACATCTCGGTCGACGAGAATGGAACGGAAGCCTCCGCGGCGACCGCCGTCCAGATCGAAACGCTCGCGGCTCCGGCCAAGCAGGTGACGCTGCACGTCGACCGACCCTTCATCTTCGCCGTCCGCGACACCAAGACCGGGGCGATCCTCTTCCTCGGCCGGGTGGTCGATCCGTCCGAATAGCGGTCCGCGGCCCCATTCCTGGTGCCGCGGCTGCGTCTCGCGCGCTCCGATTCGCGCCACGCGGCGGGTGCGGCCGCTCGAGTCGGACGACGACGAGCAGAGCCGGGCCGGCGTAGCGAGGCAGCGCACGGTCGGGAGCTATCCGGGCGACTGCAGGACGAGTAGGTCGGCCGTCCACCCAACCCGGATCAGCAGGTGACGTGGAT
This sequence comes from uncultured Chloroflexia bacterium, assembly GCA_963768655.1. Classification (GTDB taxonomy): domain Bacteria; phylum Chloroflexota; class Limnocylindria; order Limnocylindrales; family CSP1-4; genus Fen-1039. Next base: position 832,914 of record CAVYIM010000003.1, read on the forward strand.
GACCGCGGCCGTGTCGGCGACATCCGCGGCCGAGAGCCGTTCGCATGCCTCGGCGGTGGGGAGCATCAGCAGCTCGACGCCTCGGCGGCGGGCCTCCTCGATCACATCCGGCGCAACTGGCAGGCGGCCCTCGGCGCCCGTCCCGACGATCAGCCGGCGGCAATGCCAGGGCAGGGGCTCCGCCGTCGTAAGCGGTGTGTGGCCGTACCGCTCGCGCTGCGCTTGCGAAGGCTTCTTGTGGCGGCGCGAAACCCGGCCACGCTCGACCAGGACGTCGTGGTCGTAGGTCTTGCCGTCGATCTCGACGAGTCCGAACTCGACCAGGCGGGCTTTCATGATGGCCTCAGTATGCCGCCGCGCCGGTCGACGGGGACGCGATTCGGTAGATTGCGCGGCCCAAAGGCGAGCGGCCGCCGGGCAGGACCTTCGACGGCCGCTCTTCCATTCCTGGACGCCGTTCAGGCTCTGGCCCGCGTCTCCGCCAGGTATCGGTCGAGCTGGTCGAAGGTTCCGGCGAAGCCCTGCTCCATCCCGTCGAGCCCGCCGCGGAAGGCCTGGAGCTCACTCCTCGGACGCGTTGATGGGGCCGCCTCGCAGGGTCAGCTTCGTCTTGCCGTCGTGCTCGCTGAGGGTCAGGGTGTTGAGCACCTCCAGCGGCCACCCGGCGATCCAGGGATTGCGGGTCACTCCGCAGTTCGCATCTGAGAAGGAGTTGACGAAGACGATGCGCTCCTGCGGGACGACTTCGCGGTAGACGAACCTGCCCCACATCTCCCGGCCGTTCGGCGGCCGGATGCTGTAGTGGAAGACGCCGCCGGGACGTAGATCCAGGCTGCGCACCCGCATCTCGAAGCCCGCCGGACCCCACCACCGCGCCAGTCGATCGGGCTCGGTCCAGGCCTTCCAGACCAGGTCGCGCGGCGCATCGACGTCGTGCTCGGAAGCGAATTCGGGGCCGACTGCGGCGCCGGCGGCTCCGGCGCCGGCGGCTCCGCCTCGCCGCAGCTGTGCCAGCAACTCGTCGAGGCGGTCGAAGCTCTCGGCCTCGCCGCGCTCCATCCCCGACCCGATCATGCCGTCGCGGGACTCGAGCGAGTCGAAGAGTAGATGCTGGGATAGCGTCGTCCTGCCGTCCTGTTCGGACAGGATGTTGGTGACGACCACTTCGTGTTCGTTGACCGGCGCGACGTCGTAGATCTGGGTGAAGACGATTCGTCCGGGTGCCGCGATCTCGCGGTAGACACCCTTGAACGGGTGCGTCCCGCCGTCCGGCGACCGCTGGACGAAGCGATAGGCGCCGCCCGGGCGCAGGTCGATCTCGCATTCGGTCAGGGCGTAGCCTCTGGGGCCCCACCAGTTCATCATGTGCTCGCACCCGGTCATCGCCTCGAAGACGAGTGCGCGCGGCGCGTCGAAGGTGCGCGTGATTGAGACCTCGCGATCCGAGGCAAGAGTGAGCGTCATTCGATTCGCAATCTGGTCGACCATTTCCACGTTCCTTCTCTAGTGGCGCGCGGTGGGTGAGGCGCGCCGAAGCTCGGCCTCGAGGTTGTCGAGCAGCTCACGCGTGCCCTGCTCGCGCTGACTCGCGAAGTCCTGGCCGTCGAGGAAGGCATCCTGCTCGGTGAGGACGAAGTGCGTCCCGGGGCCCGAAGGCAGCAGCTCCAGCGTCGCCAACGAAACGGAGATCAGCTTCTCGTCGAGGTGCATCTCGTAGGCGTAGACGATGCGCCGGCCGGGCACGATGTCGTGGTAGGTGGCATCGAAGATGTGCGTCTGGCCGCTCGGGGCATGGCTGCTGAGGTGTTCGTGCCCGCCGGCGCGGAAGTCGAGCCGATGGTCCGAGCTCCGCCATCGGTCGGGGCCGACGAACCATCGAGCCTTTGTCTGAGGATCGGCGAAGGCGGCGAACACCTGCGCAGGCGTCGCCTCGAACCGACGCTCGATGACGAATGTGGCGTGCTGCGCCGACGGTTCGGCGGGCCCGAGCGCGCCAGGAATGCGGAGTGTCACTTTCCTTCTCCTGTGCCCTGCAGTTCGCGAAGGTATTCGTCCAGCCGGTCGTAGCTCTCCTCCCAGAATCTGCGGTATTGCTCGACCCAGGCCGCCACGTCCCGGAGGGGCTCCGGGTCGAGCCGGCACGGACGCCACTGAGCCCGGCGACCCTGCTCGATCAAGCCCGCGCGCTCCAGTACGCGCAGGTGTTTCGAGACGCCGGGCAGGCTCATGTCGAACGGCTTCGCCAGCTCGGTGACCGTTGTCTCGCCGAGAGCCAGGCGGGCGAGAAGGGCCCGTCTCGTGGGGTCGGCGAGGGCGGCGAGGGTCTTGCTGAGAGGATCGGCGTGCATGACCAATGCTTAGCTGGTGAGTTATATAACCTGCGAGTAAAGTACGCCCCGGCTGCGAGGCGTCAATCTCGGTTCCGCACCGCGGGTCTCGGCGCCGATAGGAGTGAGGCGCGGTCAGTTGCGGCAGTCGTGGCGGTCGCGGCAGTCGCCCGCGCCCGCGCCGCGAACGCGTGCTACTGCGGTTTGGTCTGACCAGAATGCCGGCCGGGCCCGGCATCCCGCGCCGCTCCCCGCGCCGCTCCCCGCCCCGCGCCTCGCTCCACCCCGGAGCGGCCGCCGTGCCGCGGTCCCTCGAACCTACACGACCCCCAGAGGCCGCTCGATGGCGGCGTCGGTGCGGAAACGCCGGTCGACGAGGACGCGGATCACGTAATCGATCTCCAGCCCTGCTCCGTCGAACGATGGCCCCGACCCGGCCGGCACGAGCAGGCTGGCCTGGGCCGCGCCGCTGTTCAGCGACGCCGGATCGATCGCCGCCGAGGCGATGATCCCCTCGGTTCCGTTGGGGCAATTCGTACGACGGTGGATCTCGATGCGGGCCCCCTGCCCGGACGGTGCCGAAGGCCAGGAGACGGTGACGTTGACCTCCTGGCCGGCCGGCGCCGGCAGCGGCGACGTCACGTTGATCGTGGCGTCGCCCACGGGCACGCCGGCCATCAGGCTCGTGCCGCCCTGCTTGCCAACCCCGGCGCGAAGAAGGTCCGGGTTCTGGGCCAGAGGCATGTACAAGGCGGCCCAGTGATCGGAGCCCATGGCGATGTCCCACCGGACCTCGAGCGCCCAGGCGATGATCGACTCGCCGAGATGCGCCGTGGGCGGTCCCAGCGGCGGCGCCGGAACCGCGAACGTCGACTCCCATACAGTGCCAGGCTGGAGGCTGGTCGGGATCGGCGGCTCCAGGAAGGAATCAGCGCTGAAGAGCTTCCCGGAAGTCTCGACCCAACGTTCGGTCCACTCGACCTCGCCCTTCGAGTTGCAGTGGTCTTCCTCGCGACGAACCTCGTCCAACCGCAGGCCCACGAGCCGCAGGTATGCCTTGCGAGCGTTGACCTCCATTGCGGCCGTCAGCCGAACATGGCCGGTGATGCCATCGCCGACTCGAGCCGGCTGGTCAAGGGCGAACTCACCCGTCACCGCGCCGTCGCTTGGGTTGAGCAGCTCCTCCGGGCTGACGGAGTGGAGGGGATGGCTGCCCTCGCCGCCGGCGAGCCGCGGCCCGTTGATGGCATCGAACGGAGATGGCGCCGATCCTGTACGACCGCCGAAGAAACCCATTGCTGTGCCCTCCACGGCGTGACGGGTTTAGCTGTGAGCGTCCGCGCGATATCGCACAGACTAGCATCGGCGCGTTCGACCAGGCGCGGCATCGGCAGAGCGGGCAGGCGGACTGCCCGCGCCGGCTCCGCCAGCCGAGAAGAGCCCGCCGGCTCATCGGCGGGCTCTGGACTCGGGCACAAAGGGCTGTCAAGCCGCCGGCTCGACCTCGCCTCGCAAGAGACTCGCTGCCGGCTCCCTGGTAGCGGTGCGCCGCAGCCGGGCCACGCCCGCCGGCAGCGCCAGAGCCATGGCCGAACCCAGCGCCACCGCCGCGGCTCCCGCGAAGACTCCGGGTATGAGCCCATTCACGTAGGTCTGCGGAGTGGCGTACGAGCCGCTGGCCGAGAAGATCGCGCCCAGGACGGCCACGCCGAAGACGCCGCCGAGCTCACGGATGGTGTTGTTCGCGCCCGAGGCCTTGCCTTCATCCTCCCGCGGCACCGCCGACAGAACGACGTTGGCAATCGGGGCGAAGAAGAGTCCCATGCCGGCGCCACTGACCACGAATGCTGGCACGAGGCTGGAGTAGGGGACCGTCGTAGAGGTGATGGCGGCGATCCAGCCCAGGCCGATGGCCTGCAGGGCGAGGCCCGCAGCGAGGATCGATCGCCCGCCAATTCGACCCGACGCCCAGCCGGCGATCGGCGCGACGATGACGGGCGTGGCGGTCCACGGCAGGATGTGGAGACCGGCATCGAGCGGGCTCAGTCCGCGCACAAGCTGGAAGTACTGCGAAAGCAGGAAGATCGAGCCGAACATTCCGAACGACATCAGGAACGAAACGCCGTTCGCTACGACCGAAGCCCGCCGGCGGAAGAGATGGAGCGGCAGCATCGGCTCGGCTGCCCTCGCCTCCCACGGGAGGAAGGCAACGACGAGGGCGGTGCCGGCCGCGATGGCGGCCACGACCTGGCCGTCGGTCCAGCCGCGCCCGTTGCCATGGGTCACTCCCCAGACCATGAGGAGCAAACCGACGCTGGCGATCGCCACTCCGACCAGATCGAGCGACCGGCCCGGGGCCTTGCTTTCGCTCAGGCGCAGGTAGGCCAGGATCATCGCCGCGATTCCGATCGGGACGTTGAACCAGAAGATCCAGTGCCACGACACGCCCTGAGTTATGGCGCCGCCGACCACCGGACCGACGGCCACGGCCAGGCCGCCGATGCCGCCCCACGCTCCCAGCGCGAGAGGCCGTCTCTCCGGGGAGACAGCGTCGGACAGGATTGTCAGCGTCAGCGGCATGGCGAAGGCTCCGCCGAGGCCCTGCAGCGCCCGAGCCAGGATCAGGGTGCCGCTGGAAGGCGACAGGGCGGCGCATGCGGAACCGACCGTGAATAGTCCCAGGCCGATGATCAACATTCGCCGCCGACCAAAGCGGTCGCCCAGCGCCGCGCCCATCAGCAGCAGAGCCGCGAAGGTGAGGGTGTAGGCGTTGACAGTCCATTCGAGGTCGCTGAGAGAGGCTCCGAGATCCCGCCGGATGACCGGTAGGGCCATGGTCACCACCAGGTTGTCCAGGCTGACCATGAAGAGGGCCGTCGCGGTGATGATGAAAGTCCAGAGTGGCGAGGCTCGACGAGCCATCGAGATTCTCCTCTGATATAAGTGATCAGTCGCTAAGTTACGCCGACAAAAAAGGGGTGTGCTCTAGCAGACGGCAGGCGGCCCTCCGATCAGTGACTGAAAGAACTCCTCGACCGTTGAAGCGTTGCTGATGCTGGCGGCGACGTTGATCAGCATCCCTTCGGCGAACCAAGCTCGAACCTTGTCGGCGCCGGCGCCCGAGATATCGGTCACGGCCTGCCAGAGCGCCGCGTAGTTGGTGCCGACCACGGCCTGAATGTCGGGGTCCTGGCAAGCCGCGTAGGCCTGGAGCTGCAGCCTCAGCATGTTGCGGTCGGCCAGAAGCAGGCGGATGTAGGCATGCCCCATCTCCTCGAGGATCTGATTCGGGCCAAGACCGGCCCCGCGTGCCATCTTGCCCGACTGCTCGAAGGCCAGCCTCGTCCTGTCGAAGCAGTCGCGGACGGCGGCGATGAACAGCTCCTTCTTAGTGCCGAAGAGCTGGAACAGATACGGCTGCGAGACGCCCGCCCGGCGGGCTATCGCGTCGGTTGACGTGCCGGCGTAGCCGGTCTCGGCGAACTCGATCGACGCGGCGGCCACCACCTCGGTGCGGCGCTCTTCTGCGGTCAGACGCGTGCTCATGGGCATAACTTAGTGATTACTAAGTTTGTTGTCAACTGGAGACCCTGGGCTTTGGCGCGTCAAAGGCGCCTTTCAGCCGGGCCCAAGGATCGCCGGTCACCATCCCTTCGAGATTTGTGTTGGCGCACGTACTTCGGGCGATCTGCCTGAGACGCGATCGCCCAGCGCTCGGAGCCGTCGGCCGGACGGCGCCGGGCGAATAGCCGCGCCGCGGGGGCTCTCCTGATTGGACGTGACTGGACAAGCTGACCCTCGCGACTCGAGGCTCTACTCGAGCGCCGAGAGGGCCGGATACGCTCTTCCGAACGCACCGTCGTCGGGTACCGGCAGGCTCAGGAGAGACTGGCCGCTGGCCCTGGGGCTGGCTGCGGTCGCGTTCGACGCAACCTTCAGCATCGCCACGGCGCACGCGCACACCCCTGCGGGCGTAACCGAAACGGCAGCGGTTCGGGCCATCGTGGCCGCCGTTCCTCTCGCCGCCGCGGCGCTGGCGGCACTCGCGATCTTCCGGCCGTGGCCGGCCTTCCTGGCGGTGCTGCTGCTGACGCCGGTATGGGATGCCGCCCAGGTGTCCTGGTATACGGACAACTTCCAGGTGATCATGCAGACGGTCTTCGTAGTCGCCCTGGGAATCGGCTGTCTCGTGTCGCGAGGTCGCCGGCGCTCGGCGGCAGGTGGGGCCGCCGCGCGGGATTCCTGGTCCGCCTATGTCGCAGCCCGCACGCTTCGCAGGTTGGCGCCGTCGCTCTCCGCGCGGAGTGTCGCGGGTCTGGCCGTCGTGGGCTTTCTCGCCCTGGCGCTGGCATCGACCCAGGTCTCGCCGAACTACGTGGAGAGTCGGCTGGTGCTGGCCCACGGGATCCTGGAGCCGATCGCCATGGGCCTCATCCTGCTGGCGTTGCGACCGAATCGAACCGATCTCGCTCTGGTCGCCATCGCGCTTGGCGTGTCGGCCGCCATCGGCTGCCTGCTCAACATGCTCCAGACCGTGCCCGCTGCGACATCTCTCTCCATGTTGCAGGCCGGGCGATTCGACTTCTCGCTGCTCACGTACAACAACGTCGGGCTCCTCGGTGAGGTGCTGGCGATGGCGGTGCCGCTGCTGGTCGGGACGCTGCTGGCCTGGCGTTCGCTGCGCCTGGGCGCCTCGACGGTGGTACTCCTTGTCGTGGCGCTGGCGGCCTGCCTGGCGGGCCTGTTCCTGACCTTCTCCAAGAGCGCCTGGCTGGCGACCTCGATCGCGACGACGCTGCTGCTCGTGCTCGCCGCCCGGAGCTGGCGCGGCCGGGCCGGGATCGTGCTCGCTGCCGGGCTTCTGACCACCATCGTGATCCCGTGGCCGGCCCTGGTGCTGCAGTACACGCCGACGCTGGACGCCGCCTATCGGACCGTGATGGTGCGGATCGTCGGCGCGAGCCGGTTCGATTCGTGGAACCCGGCCACCGTCGCCGGCCAGGGTTCGGTGATGTTCCGAGTCCGGGCCATCGAGGCGGGCGTTCACATGGCCGTCAACCACCCGCTGCTCGGCGTCGGCCTGGACGAGTTCCACTACTACTACATGCACGGATACGCCGTTCCGCCTATCGACACGTGGATCGACCACGCCCATTCGATCTGGCCCGAGCTGGCCGCCGAGCTTGGCTTCCCGGGGGTGGCGCTGGCGGTCGTGATCTACGCGGCCGCGCTGCTGGCGCTCTGGCGGGTCTACCGCAACCCGCCCGACGGCGCCACCCGCCTGCTGGCGGCGACGTTCATGGCCGCCATCATCTCGTGGATCATCGTTGCCACCGCCTTCGGCACCGACATCTATCGGTCGGCGCGGAACATGTCCTCGGAGGTCGTCATGATGGCCGTAATCGTGGCCGCAGCCTTCGCCCTGGCCCGCTACTCCCGCGAGGCGATGGGCCGCCCGGCCGGCGCCGGACGCTAGCCGGCCGACCCGGCCGCGAGGCCGAAGCGTGGCCTGGGCCGACCGCCTACCGGAGCGCCTTTTCGGAGTAGCGCTCGAGCCGCTCCAGCGCCGCCGGGAGGTCCGTGCGGCCGTACCCGATCCGGAAGTGATTGCCCGTGTCGCCGAAGAGTGTGCCGGGGAGGATCAACGCTCCGGTGTCGCGAACCAGCTCCTCCGCAAACGAGTCGACCGGCCGATCCGCGAGCAGGCGGGGGAAGCCGACGCTCCCTCCGCGCGGCCGCACCCATTCGAAGACGCCGGCCCACCGCTCGAAGAACCCATCGAGATGCCGCAGGTTCGCCTCGACGATGGCGCGGTTGCGCGCCAGGACGCGGTCCCGGGCGCGCAGCGCAATGAGAGCCAGCACCTCGGAAGGGGCCGAGTTGCATATCGTCGTGTAGTCCTTGAATGCGGCGAGCCGGGCCAGCAACCGGCGGTCGCGCGTGGCAATCCAGCCGACGCGAAGCCCGGCCAGCCCGAACGACTTCGACATGACGCCGATGCTCACGCCCGTCTCGAGCGCATCGGCTCCGGCCGGCAGACGGTCGGTTGGATCGAACTCCAGGAAACGGTAGACCTCATCGACTATCAGCCGGGCGCCCAATTCGGCCGCCAGCTCGACCAGCCGGTCGAAGGTCGGCCGGTCGCTCAGCGAGCCCGTCGGGTTGTGCGGCTCGTTGACCAAAATCAGCCGCGTGTGCGGCCGAAGGGCAGCTCGCACGGTCGAGACGTCCAGCCGCCAGCCGTCGGTCTCACGCAGCTCGATGCGCGACACGTCCGCACCCGCGCCACGCGCCACTTCGGCCAGCGACTGGTACGCAGGCCGGACGATGACGGCATGGTCGCCCGGCCCGAGGAGGACGTTGTGGAGGGCGAAGATCGCCTCCTCGGCGCCGGAGAAGACCAGCACGTCCTCGGGAGAGACTCGCTCGTACAGCGCCGCTATCTCGGCGCGCAGCGCCGGGTCGCCCTGGGATTCCGTGTAGCCCAGCCGCAGCTCGTCCCACCGGCGCCGGCAATCTTCGTCCGCCAGCTCGAGAAGGTCGCGGACCGGCCAGCCTTCCACGTCGGACGCGCACAGAAGCATCTCCGCGCTGAATTCCCAGCGTGCGAAGAAACGCTCCAGGGCGAAGTCGGGCAGACGCATCGGAATCCTCCGTGAGAAGGCCGTCCCGGGTCGAGCGCCGCGATGCAGCCGGCGTGCCGTTCGCGGCGGCCATTCGGATGGTCCTACGGTACCGAATCGCGGGTCGATCCGGGCCGCCGGGACTGAATGGTCGACCCGCCACGACCGATACCTACAGGGCAGGACGGCCGGACTGTCGATGGTCGACTGCGCGTTGGAGGCCGCGCGTCCGGCACCACAAGCCGGGTGCGGCAGTCGTGCTAGCGGGTCGCCACCGATGGAGCCGCAAACCAGCCTCGGGTCGCCAGGCCATCGCCTGAGCGGGCATCCGTGATGCCATGAACCTGCCTGCGGCTGGCTGGTTGGGCGTACGCCGGCGCCGGCCTGGCATGCCTCCGGTCATCGGCTTCGGTGTGCGCCGCGGGCCCGGCCACACGGTTCTCGGCCGGATGCAGGATGCGCTGGGTCTCCACGCCCAGCGACCCGGCGTCACCATCGTGATCTTCGGGTTCCTGTTGTGTGCGGCATCGGGGGCGCTCGAGCTCCTCAACCCGCGCAACTACTGGGTCCTGTTCGAAGACGTCTCGTGCGGAGTGGCGCCCGCGGCCGCGGCCGTCGCCGTGGCCATCGCCGCCACCAGGGGTGAGCCCGGTTACCGGCGCTTCCGCGCCTCTCTCGCCGTCGCCCTTGGCCTGACCGCCGTGGGCCAGATCATCGCCGATGCACCGGATATCCTCAATCGCAGTCTCGGGCCACTGGCCGACGTATCGCAGATCTGCTACGTCATCGGCGCCGTCGTTGGCGTGGCGACGATGATGGTCGCGCTGGCCCGGCGCCTCGAGCCGGAAGCCAGGCGGGGGGTCATCCTGGACGGCGTCGTGATCATGGCGGCGGCCATGACGCTCGTCCTCGCCGACTGGCTTCACCCGAGCTTCTTCGCCGGCAGCCAGGTGGTCGACCTCTTCTCCGACCCGACCGCCAAGTTGCTCGTGCCTCTCGTTTCGGCATCGTTCTTCGCCAGCTCGGCTGCCGCGGTCGTCGCCGCCCTCTCGCTCCGCATCGAGCCCGGCAGGCGCGGCGTCTGGGCCGTCGCCCTGGGGATGGTCCTGATGGCCCTCGCCTGGCACGGCTGGCTCGAGCGGTTCCTCGTCGGGACGCCGGACTCGATCGAGCCGATGGACATCGTCTTCCCGTTGGGAGCCCTCGTTGCCGGCTACGGCGGAGTGACCTGGAGCCTTCGCCAGGGCGGCGGACCGAGGTACGAACGCTTCGCTCGAGCCATCGTGGAGTGGCTGCCGATGGTGGCCATCGTGGGTTGCGCCTTCCTCGACGTCATGCCGCGCGCTCGGCCGCTCGAGGTCGATCCGATAGCCGTTGGCACCTGCTCGGTGGTCCTGCTGACGATGGCTCGCTATCGAATCATTCTCGGGCGCGAGCGCGTGGCTTCAGAGCGGCTCACGACGGAGATGAGCGAGCGGGCCGCCACGACCGTCTCCCTGGCTCGCCTCGAGGCCGCCGCGACGGTTGAGGAAAGCGCCGACCGGATCTGCGCCGAGGCGCTGCGTATCGGCGGGATCGACACCGTCATCGTCTTCGCCTTCACCCCGCACGGCGTCGTGCCGCTGGCCCAGGCCGGCGCCGCCTGCCGCCCCGTGGCCGTCGGTGAACCGATTCCCGAGGATGCGGCCGATGAGTTGCGGGAGCACGCCGATTTCGGCCTCTGGCTGGAGTCGTGGGTGGAGCGCACGCCGCGAGGGGATTTCGATCGCGCGATCGTGCTCTCGGGTCTCCGGGCGGAAGCGCTGGCTCCCCTCATCTGGAACGACCAGACCATCGGGCTCCTGGCCATGGGTGCGACCACGCCAAATCACGCCCGACGTCTGTCCGACCGACTCGCGACCCTGACCGAGTTCAGCGTCATGTCCGCCGCCGTGCTCGGCCCGGCCCTCGCCGAGCGCGGCCAGCGCGAGGAGATGCAGGCCCAGGTGCGCGCGATCATCGCCGACCGGGCATTCCGGCCCGTCTACCAGCCGATCGTGGACCTGGCGACGGGAAAGCGAGTGGGCTTCGAGGCTCTGGCCCGTTTCTCCGACGGGACCAGGCCCGACCTCTGCTTCCTGGCCGCCGACAAGGTCGGAATGATGGTCCAGCTCGAGACGGCGGTCCTGCGGGAGCAGGTGGCGCGGGCCCGGCGGCTGCCGGCGGGAAGCTTCCTGAGCCTCAACGTGTCGCCGGCTCTGGCAACCGCGGTGATCCCGCTGCTCGACGTGCTGGCCGAGGCCGACCGACCGGTCGTTCTGGAGGTCACGGAGCACGTCGAGATCGAGGACTACCCGAGGCTGCTCGCGGCCCTGGACCAGGTCCGCCCGCACGCGATGCTGGCAGTCGACGACGCCGGCGCCGGCTACGCCGGGCTGCACCACATCCTCGAGCTCCGTCCGCAATACGTGAAGCTCGACATCTCCCTGGTTCGCAACGTCGATACGGATCCGGCTCGCCAGGCGATGGTCACGGGCATGGCTCACTTCGCCGAGAGCGTCGGCTGCGCCCTGATTGCGGAGGGAATCGAGACCGCCAACGAGCTGACTGCCTTGCGGCTGCTGAATGTGCAGTTCGGGCAGGGCTTCTTCCTGGCCAGGCCGGCGGAGGCTTAGCTCGAGGCATTGCCGGCGGCGGTTGCGTTGTCGCCGGCCCACCTTCGAGGGCTGGCGCGCTTTGCCCCGGTGAACATGGCGGCCGTCACTCGCCGCCCGCCACTTCGCCGGCCGGCACTTCGCCGCCCGCTGACTGGCTCAACGTTCCGGCCGGGTGCTCAAACCCACCGGCTGCTTGACCGATCCCTCTCGTAGAACCGCTGCGGTTCACCTGCGAACCTGTCAGCGGAGGGTGAGCCAGAATCGACGCCGGATCGAGCCTGCCGCATACCCGCCGGGCGCTTGTTCGGCGGAGCCGAGTTCCCGCTCAGACTCAGATTGAAGCTGCGAGGGCCAGCCGATGGCCATCGATCCCAAAGACCTGTCGATACACGATGACGTCCTCGTCGAGACCGAAGTCGACGGCGTCCCGATAGACCTTCCGTCGTTCGTGACGAACGTGCTGGACAGGGAACTCTGGCTGGCTCTACGCCTGGCCGACCCACGGCTGCTGCGGATCGAGCAGGGTCAGCGAATTCACCTGACCTTCGATCGCGGCGGAGCCCTGGTCGTCGAGAGCGAGTTCGTGCGTCGTCTTGGCGGCAACTCCCGAATGGGCACGCAGAGGTCGCGCGTGTTCGCGGTCCGCCGGCCACAGGGGGTGGACCAGGTCCAGCGCCGGGCTCATGTCAGGGTCGATCTGGAGCGGGACGTTCGGATCAAGTCGTTCGGCGCCCTCGCGGCCGCCAGCGTGGGCACGGGCCACACGCTGAACATCGGCGCCGGGGGCGTTCAGCTCACCACGGAGATGCCGCTCATGTTCGGCGATCAGCTGCGCGTGGCCCTCGCCCTGACCGCGCGCGACATCATCGTCGCCGGAGGGCCGGTCGTCCGCATCGACGAGATCCCGGCGCCGGTTCCGCCTGGTTCGGCGGGATCGTCGGACGAGCCCAGGATGGTCACCCGAGTCGCCGTCCGCTTCGACAAGATCACCGAGCCGGATCAGGAGCGGATCACGCGCCACGTTCTCGCGGCCCACAGGCGCCGCATGGCTGATGCCGGCAAGGCAGCGATCCCCGCGATCGATGCCGCAGCAGTGCCTCCGGCCACGCCGAAAGCCAGCGCTCCGACGCCCGAGCCCGAGCCTTAGCCTTAGCCGGCGCGGGCTCGAGCCGCCGCCTGCCTGATCGACGCAGCTCGGATCCGCGAAGAAACCCGCCCCGCTCGACGCGAGGCGGTGTCCCGAAGAGCGTGAGCTGCGCCCGGTGCGCCACTCCGTCACCTACGGCGTGACGGTGAGCGTTCCTTGGGAGATCGTCTGGCCGCCCGAAGTCAGCGTGAACGTGTAAGTTCCCGCGTCGAAGGGGATCGCGCTCAGGTCGGAGATGTCGGCGAAGCAGTCGTATCCCTGCGTATCGGACGTGTCCATCGCGGTGGCGGGCAGAAACTGGCTGCCGTTCTTGGTGATGGAGAGGTAGACGACGCCGGAACCCTGCCTCGATGAGAAGATGTACGTTGCGTAGACGGACGTACCTGCCGGAATCGTTGTCACCTGATGGTCGACCTTGCAGCCGGTGTTCTGACCGGCAACCGGCTGGTCGGTCGAGAAGACCACCTTGCCGGCGTCCTGGACTTGCATGTTGCCCAGGACGTATAGACCGGCGCCGGCGAGCAGCACCAACACCACGACGATCGCGGCGATGACCAGCGGCAGGCGCGACCGCTTCGCCGGTGGAGGGGCGGCCCACATTCCGGCGGGCTGTCCGTAAGGTGCCCCGGGCTGACCATAGGGCGCCCCGGGCTGTCCGTAAGGTGCCCCGGGCTGACCAAACGGGCCGGGCTGACCGGGCTGACTGTACGGACCGGGCTGAGCCCAGGCGGGCGGTGCGTCCGGACCGGGCTGAGCCCAGGCGGGCGGTGCGTCCGAAGCGGGCGGCGGAGGGGGCGGTGCGTCCGGAGCGGGCGGCGGAGGGGGAGGTGGTGTCTGGCCGAATCCCGAGGGGTCCATCCGATCCTCTTCTTGTCTGCGGTGCCGGAGGGTATTGTTGATGAATCGAATTGGGTAGCGCATCAGGAGCATACGCGCCACTCCTGGGGCCCGTATCGGTCGTTTCGCACCCTGTTTCGGTTCCAGCTTTCGTGTCGCGCAACGGCGGCGACCCGGGCTGCGCATGTCCGGCACAACGGTGCTACGGTCGAACCCGACACAGCGCCGAACCACGGTCGGATGGCGAGCGCTTCGTCGGCAAGGAGTCCACCGATGCGACCCTTCTTCGGTTATCACATGCCGAGCTTCACCTTCGCGGGCGTGCCCGATTCGAAGCTGTTCGACCGCGTGGTCGAGCTGGCTCAATCGGCGGAGGCGGCCGGATTCGATCTCGTGACCGTCATGGACCACTTCTACCAGATCGGCGGCGTCGGCTCGGAGACGGAGCCGATGCTCGAGGCGTACACGGCGCTGGGCGGGATCGCGGCGCGGACGGAGCGGGTCATGCTCGGCACGATGGTCACCGGAGTGACCTACCGGAACCCGGCCATTCTGGCGAAGACCGTCACCACCCTCGACATCGTTTCGAAGGGCCGGGCGATGCTGGGCATCGGCGCCGCGTGGAACGAGTCGGAGCACGCCGGCTACGGCATCGGCTTCCCGCCGATCGGCGAGCGTGAGGATCGCCTGGAGGAGGCGCTGACGATCTGCAAGGCGATGTTCACGCAGGACCGCCCGAGCTTCGAGGGCCGCTACTACCGCATCGACCGGGCCCTCAACAGTCCGAGGCCGATCCAGCCGGGCGGGCCGAAGATCATGGTCGGCGGCGGCGGCGAGAAGCGAACGCTCAAGCTGGCCGCCCGGTTCGCCGACATCACGAACTGGTTCGGCTCGTTCGAGGAGGCTTCGGCCAAGCTGGCGGTCCTGGATCGCCATTGCGAGGCCATCGGCCGGAATCCGTCCGAGATTCTGCGCACCGTCTCCGTGCCGATCGTTCCCGTGGCCAGCGAGGCCGACAAGGCCCGCCTGCTGGAGCGGGTCCCGGCCGAGCGACGGGCGATGGTCAACCCCGTGCTCGTGGAGGAAGGTGCCGCGATCCTGCGGCGCTACATCGATGCGGGCTTCGGCGGCTTCATCTTCCGCAACGCCGTGATCAAGACGCCGGAAGCCGTGGGGCTCGTGGGCGAGCTGATCGCGACGATGCGATCGCAAGGCGTACCCGCATGACGACCCAGATCGACAAGGCGGAGCTGCGGCGGCGACTGACGCCGCTGCAGTACGCGGTCACGCAGGAGGCCGACACGGAGCGGCCATTCACCGGCGCCTACTGGGACACCCACGACGCGGGCAGTTACCGCTGCGTCGTCTGCGGCCAGACCCTCTTCGAGTCGACCCAGAAGTACGACAGCCACTGCGGCTGGCCGAGCTTCTTCGACGTGCTCGACAAATCGAAGGTCACGACGCGCACGGACACCAGCCTGGGCATGAAGCGGACCGAAGTCAGGTGCGCCAACTGCGGCGCCCATCTGGGCCATCTCTTCGACGACGGCCCCAGGCCCACCGGCCTGCGCTACTGCATCAACTCCGCCTCCCTCGACTTCGAGAAGCGGGCAGGGGAGTAGCGGAGCGAGCCCGGTGTGGAGCATCTCCAGGCAGCGGCTCAGTACGTCGTGATCGACATCTTGGTCGCACCGCCGGTGATCTCGATCTCGTAGCGGTCGGTCGTCGAGTCCGCGCCCGGCGTCTGGAGGGAGACCTGGCCGCGGCCCTTGTGAACTACGCCGTCGAGGTTGATCTCGCTGGCGCCGCCCCGGACGGCCAGCCCCGCCGCCACTCCCGCCGGCCTTTGGATTTGGAGGTGGGTCATCCCGCCGCTGATCCGAATCCGAACCACTCCCACCGGCTTTGGCAACCACAGGTCGATCTTGCTGGCGCCGCCGCGCATCTCGAAGTTTTCGAGTCGCAGCGCGCGCATGTCGGCGGTCAGCCTGGATGCTCCTCCGCGCATCTCCACCGACCAGGGCACGGCGGGGTTCAGGGCGATCTCACCGCGATCCTTGCGCCAGTGCGCCGAGACGTCGACGCTCTGGTCGCCGATCTGGGCCCGCCAGTCGAACCAGCTGAATCGCGGATAACCCACCGTTACCACGCCATCGCGAACGCGCATCCGCGGCACTGGCCCGTCGAAGCGGGCCCTGTAGAGGTCGGTGAGAGACGCGTCGCCGCGAACGACGATGCTGGGCGCACCTGAGACGAAGACGAGGCGCCCGCTCGTAACTCCGCCGACCGGAGCCGCGTAGCTGCCGCTCGATCGATCCTCCGCGGCGGCCGGCCCGCGCAACCGGACGGCCTCGGTGCGAAAGACCTCCGCGCTGCGCGAGAGGTAGTCAGCCAGCACCTGGAGCTGGGCATCGTCGTATTCGGCGACCGCCGCCTGCCCCGCGGCGCGGAGCGAATCGTGAAGGGCGGACAGGCTGGCCAGTCGCGCCTCGACGGGTTCGACCAGGACGCGGCGCCGATCGGTCGGATCGGGGATCCGCCGGACATAGCCGGCCTGCTCGAGACGGTCGACCATCCGGGTCGCCGAGCCTGTCGTCAAGCCTGTCAGCTCGGCGAGGCGTCCTACGGTCAGCGGCCCTTCCTCTATGAGGATGTCCAGGCACTCTACGTCGCTGCCCGCGAGCCCGAGGCGGTCGGCCACCGCCTGGCTGAAGAGCGTGCCCTGGGCGGAGACCTGGCGACCGGCCCGCACGACCGCCGCGATCAGCTCGTCCCTGGAAACACCGCTTGACATCGTTCGTCTGCCCTGGCTATTCTCTGCGCTGCGCAGAGATATCATAGCGCAGTAACGCACCGGCACAACACGGCCGATCGAGAACCCGATAGCGCCGAGGATCACCAGTGGAACTCACAACATCCCAGTTTGACATCGCGGCGCCGGGCTTGCGACCCGAACGCCGCAGCGGGGGAGGTCGGGCATGAACGCCGGCCCGATCGTCGAAACGAACGGCCTGCGCCGGATCTTCAAGGGCAAGGGCGGGGACGTCGAAGCGGTCTCGGGCGTGGACCTGCGTGTCGAAGCCGGCGACATCTTCGGGTTCCTCGGGCCCAACGGCGCCGGCAAGACCACGACTCTCCGAATCCTGGCGACGCTTCTGCCGCCGACTTCCGGAAAGGCCTGTGTGGCCGGCTTCGACGTCGCCCGCCAGCCCAACCAGGTCCGCGAGCGGATCGGCTACGTGGCCCAGTCCGGCGGCTCCTACCGCGAGGCGACCGGTCGCGAGGAGCTGGTCATCCAGGGACGGCTATTCGGCATGAGCAAGGCCGACGCCGGCCGCCGCGCCATGGAGATCCTCGAGGCGCTCGATCTGACCGACGCCGCCGACAGGACCTGCAGGACGTACTCGGGCGGGATGCGGCGCCGCCTCAACATCGGCATCGGTATGGTCCATCAACCGGCGATTCTGTTCCTCGACGAGCCGACGACCGGTCTCGATCCGCAGGCGCGGGCCCGTCTGTGGGACGAGATCCGCAAGCTGCGCCAGACTGGCACGTCGGTCTTCCTGACGACGCATTACCTCGAGGAGGCGGACGCGCTGTGCGACTGCCTGGCGATCATCGACCACGGCCGCATCGTCGCCGAAGGCTCGCCGAGTGAGCTCAAGCGCGAGATCGCCGGCGACGTGCTGACCATCGGCGTGAACGGCAACGGCGACCGGGTCGTCGAGCTCATGGCCGCCCAGCCGTTCGTCCGTGAAGCCGGCCTGGAAGACGGTCACGTGAGGCTCTATGTCGATCGCGGCGAGGAGGCCGTTCCCCATGTGCTGCGGCTGCTCGACAGCCATGGCCTGGCGCCTTCGACCATGAACCTCCACCGGCCCAGCCTCGACGACGTCTTCCTCAAGAAGACCGGCCGATCGCTGCGCGAGAGCGCGGCTTAGCGGCCCGGGAGAACCACCATGCGCGTATTCCGAGACACCTGGCTCATCTTCGAGCGGTCGCTCGCCTTGAGCCTGCGCAATCCCGTTTGGGTGATCATGGGGATCATGCAGCCCATCCTGTATTTGCTCCTGTTCGGGCCGCTATTGACGAACATCGCCAAGATGCCCGGCTTCCCGCCAGGAGGCGCGTTCAACGTCTTCGTGCCCGGGCTCCTGGTGATGACCGCTCTCTTCGGCTCGGCTTACGTGGGCTTCGGCCTGTGCGACGAGATGCGTGAAGGAGTGGTGGAGCGGATGATGGTCACGCCCATGAGCCGCGTGGCGATGCTGGTAGGCCGGTCCCTGAGAGACGTCGTCCTGCTGCTCGGCCAGGGGCTGATCCTGGTTGTGCTGGCGATCCCATTCGGGCTCGAGATCAACTTCGGCGGCGTGGCGGTCGCGTTTGCGATGCTGGCGCTGATCGGAATCATGATGACGCCTCTGTCCTACACGCTGGCGCTGGTCCTCAAGAGCGAGGACGCGCTCGCCCCCGTGGTCAACGGCCTGGCGGTTCCGCTGCTGCTCCTGTCGGGCGTGATGTTGCCGATGTCACTCGCGCCGGATTGGCTCCAGACCGTGGCCAGGTTCAACCCGCTCTACCACGCCGTGGCCGCAATTCGAGCTCTGTTCAACGCCAGCTACGGCGACAGCGAGATCGTGGTAGGGCTGGTCGTGCTGGTGGTACTCGCGGTCATGACGATCGCCCTCGGCTCTCGCTCCTTCAGCCGCGCGGCGACATAGCCAGGCCACACGAAAGCTCGCCGTCGCGGAAGGCCGCGGCGGCGAGCCGTGCGTTCGGTGCGAATTGCAGTTGGATGCCCGAAACGGCAAGCGATCTCAGCTGAGCGAGAACGGCGGGTACGGGATCGGGAGCAAGAGTAAGTAGGCGAGAACGCGGGCCGCGTACCGGAGGAAGCCTGCATAGAAGGACGCGAACGCGTTCGGATACTTGCCCATCAGGAGGATCGGGATCCACAGAACGATAAAGCTGACGTATACGACGATGCCGAGGATCGCGAGCACGATCAGGTGCGGGATCAGGACGATGTAGCGGACGAAGATCCCGAAGAAGGGGATGCCCCAGAGGCGGCTCAGCGAGCGGCCTTCGACGTCGATCTTGACGTCGACTGGGCTCGGAGCGCCCGGCTCGAGCGGCGGGTAACCGCCCGGGAGCAGCATGTAAACGTAGCCGGCGACTCGCATCGATCGGTGTATGAGCTCGGTCAGGAACTTGACGACCAGCGATGGCTGGCGTCCCAGCAGCAGGATCGGAATCCAGCCCAGCAGAACCCATATGTAGAGGACGATGCCCATGATCGCGAGCACGATCAGGTGCGGGATCGCCATGATCATTCGCACGAACACCCCGACGAACGGGATACCCCAGAGGCGGTTGATCTCGCGTTCGTCGGTGACCGTGAGCTGAACCGGGTATCCGCCGCCCATCGGGGCGGCAGGTGCCTGAGCGAAGGCCATAGCGGGTACCTCCTAGAGTAGGTGGACGCGCTTCAGCATAGCCCCTCGCACTCCTCTCTCGTGTGGGTAAGATGGCCCACAGCGGGAAACAGGAACACAGAGGAAGCGCGAAATGGCGGCTCCCACTGGTCGAGCGACGAAGGCCTCCGAAGCGGAGGGGACGGCCGGCGCCACAGCGGGCGGCGACCCGTCACGGGCGGCGCTACCGCGCCCGGCGCGGACGGGACGCCGCTGCAGCTGCGTCATTGGCCGCCCGTCGGCGCGCCGTGGGCCACTGTCCTGCTGGTCCACGGCATCGGCGAGCACAGCGGCCGGTACGAGCGAACAGGGCGGCTGCTGGCCGAGGCGGGCCTCGACGTCCATGCCTTCGACATCCGCGGCCATGGGCTCTCTGGCGGCCGGCGTGTCTACGTCCGGCGGTGGGACGACTACCTCGACGATCTGGCGGTCCGGATGGCGGCCGTGCGCCAGCCCGGCAGGCCGCTCGTCCTGTTCGGGCATTCGATGGGCGCGCTCATAGCCCTGACCTATGTCTGCTCCGACCGCCCCGCGCCGGACCTCCTCGTGCTGAGTGCCCCGCCACTGGAGGCCAGCGTCCCGGGCTGGCAGCGCGCCCTGGCTCCCGTGCATCAGCCGCGTGGCCCCGACCTTCGCGCTGGCCAACCCGATCTCGGGCGAGCAGCTTTCCCGCGACCCCGCCGTGGGCACGGCCTACTTCGCCGATCCGCTGGTCCAGCCCCGTTCCACGGCCCGTCTGGGCGCCGAGCTGTTCAAGGCCATGAAGCGGGGCCGTGAGGCAGCTCGCCCGCCTCCACGTCCCGACTCTCGTGATCCACGGCGGCGACGACTCGCTCGTTCCGACCCACGTCAGCGAGCCGCTGGCCGCCGTCCCCGGCGTGGAGCGGCGCGTCCTGCCGGGGCTGCGGCACGAGACGCTCAACGAGCCCGAAGGACCGCAGGTGGTCGCCACAATCGTCGAGTGGCTCCGGGCCCATGCCCCCGCCGCCGTGCCAGGAGCCAGGCCATGAGCGTCGAGATTCGCGCCTGCCCGCCCGGATCGCTTCGCCGAATTGCTCAAGACCGCCGAGGTCGCCTTCAGCGAGGATGTCCCCGACGATCTGATCGAGCGTGTCCGGAAGGTCTCCGATCCGGCGCGGTTCGTGTGCGCCCTGGACCGCGACCGCATCGTCGCCACGGGCGGCGTCTTCGGCGTCAACCTCAGCGTTCCGGGCGGCGACCTGCCGGCCGGCGGCGTGACGTGGGTGACGGTCCTGCCGTCCCACCGCCGCCGCGGAATCATGAGCGGGATGATGCGGCTGATGGTCGACGACTGCCACGCCCGCAACGAGCCGCTGGCCATTCTGTGGGCGTCTCGAGGGCGCCATATACCAGCGCTTCGGCTACGGGATGGCGACCCTGTGCGTGAACCTGGAGGCCGAAACCGCTTCCGCGCAATACGCCCGCGACTGGCCGGTCGAGGGCTCGTGCCGGTTGCTGCGACCGGGCGAGGGGCTGGACATGATCGCGCCTGTCTACGAAGCGGTACGGGCGCAACGAGCCGGGTTTCTCTCGCGCACGCCCGACTGGTGGGTTGGCCAGCTGCCGCGGCCGGAGAAGGACGACAAGGGCGGCGAAGCCCGGCGGCTGGTCGATCTACGAGACCGCCGAAGGCGTCGAGGCCTACGCCGTGTACAAGACCAAGGCCGAGTGGGACGTTCGGGGCGCCCACTGCACCATTACCGTGGAGGAGGCTCTCGGGTCGACGCCGCGCGGAACGCGGGCGATCTGGCGGTACCTGCTCGACGTGGATCTGATGCGCACGCTCAAGACGTGGCGCCTGCCCCCGGACCACCCCATCCTGCTGCTCACCGCCGAGCCCCGCCGCCTCGGGCTGACAGTGGGCGATGGGTTGTGGCTGCGGATCGTAGACGTGAAGGCCGCCCTGGAAGGCCGAACGTACGGCCCGGACCCGCACGCCGGCGGCCGGATCGTTCTCGACCTGAGTGACGAGTACTGCCCCTGGAATGCGGGTCGATGGATGCTCGAGGTGTCCGAAGGCCGGGCCGGCGTAGCTACGACCAGGGCGCCGGCCGACCTGGCGCTGGACGCGAACGATCTGGGCTCGCTATATCTCGGGGGTTTCAGCGCCACCTCGCTGGCGCACTCCGGACGAGTGGTGGAGCTACGCCCCGGAGGATTGGCCGCGGCCGATGCGCTCTTCCACACGGCGTTGCAGCCGTGGTGTCCGCAGGAATTCTGACCCGGCGGCGAGGCCGAGCGTCAGCGCTCGAAGCGGACCGGCTGGTGATTGCCCGAGGGTGCGCATACGTCGCAGAGCGTCAAGCCGTCTTCGATGAGAGCGGCCCGGCGGCGACCCTGGCCGGCCACGAGGGCCACCGGGTGTTTGCATACTGAGCAGCGGGCTTGCTTCGCGTCCATGCGATCGCCTTGATCCGTCATCCCTGGATCGGCCTCGTATGAGATTAGGCGACATGGTGTTGCCTGTGGCGATCGAGGCCGATGATGGGGAGCTCGCAACCGCTCCTACGTCGGAAGTCGGTCGGCTCTTCCGAGCCGACCATCCGGCGTCTGCACCAATCTGGAGGGTGACGATCCTCCACCGCCGACCCGATCCGAACGGACTCGCCTCGGCTACGCTGCAGCGCCTAGCCCACCCACCGCAGCTGCTGCATTTCGTATGCCTACGGCAGATTCCGTACTCGTGCAGTCTACGCGTTCGATTCTGTGCAGGTGCGGTGGAATCGCCGAAAGGTCGATTGGCCCGGCAGGCAATTCCAACATTCCACGCCTCGATCCGCCTATCCCGTCAGGTGGGCCAAGCCGGGACGCGTTGGGAACCGGAGGATGCGTCGGGGCGTCCTGCGGGCGTTGACATCGCCGCCCAACCCTACTTCGGCCATTGGAGTACGTAAATGAAACTCCGTCTGCCCCCCAAGCCCCGGCGCTCGCTCCTGGTAGGGCTCCTCTTCGTTTCCGCCGCGTCCCTGGCCGCCGGTTGGACGGCCGGCGCCGTCGCCGCTTCGAGCGGTCCACAGCCTTCGCCCACCGCGGGAGCCGCGGCCAGCGACGGCGCCATGAGCGGCGCCGGGCCGGTGGTGACAGGCGGCGGCCAGGTTTCGGCGGAGCCGGGATTGACTCAGGGCTCCAGTTCCTCGAGTGCGGTCTATCCGTACCAGGTCGGCTCGTCGCTGGGTGTCGCGCCCGAGAACACGATCCTCGCCGCGGGAACCGGCAGCGCCGACATGAAGGCCGATGGCTCCGACAGGGCGACGGCCATGTCCAAGGCCACCGGCGCCGCCCTGGCCGACGCCAGAGCCCAGGCCCAGGCCGTGGCGACCGCGATGGGCGTGGCCATCACGACCACTTATTCGGTCAGCGTCTCGTCGTCGGACAGCTACGTCTACCCGACCGGCGACTGCCCGATCCGGATCCCCGTGCTCCCCGAACCCAGCGCGGCCGGCCCCGGTGACGGTGGCCAGGCCACCGTCACGAACACGCCCGCGCCCGCCGGTCTGCCCGACGTCTGCGTGCCGGGCAGCGTCTCGACCCCGACTTCCACGCAGCTGGTTGTGACGGTCGTCGTGGCCTATCGCTTCTCCTGATCGGGTGCCGGCCGTCGGCCCCGGCCACTCCCGGCTTGCCGCTCAGGCTTAAACTGTGGTCGTGTCATCGAGAGGCCGGCAGCGAAGCCGGTCCGGATCGGTAGGGTCGCAGCTCCCCGAGTGAGGCGGCCAGTGGGGCCGACTCCAACATGGATCTGGCGGCGCCACGGTGCACGGCCAAGCCACCGTCCCCGTCGCCTCCCAGGCGCCTTCCGGCGCGTCCGCGCCGGCATTCAACGACCACCGCATCGGCCACTTCGAGGCCTGCGCGGCGCGCGGCCCGGATCGGGCCCTCGGTGCGTTCGAATGTGCCCGTCCGGCTCGCAGCCGGAGGGAGGCCGAGATGGGAACCGTAGACGTACAGAGAGCCTTTCGATCGATGACGGTGCCTCCGCCGCGGCACGGTGAGTCGGGCGAGCTCGTGGCGCTGAAGATCGAAGAGCCGGAGCGCGTGGCCGTTGCGATCAAGGCGGGTCCCGAGTACGAGTGCCCGGACCTCGAGTGCCTGAGCGGCGACGAGTGCGAGGCGCAGGCCAAAGAAACGGCGATCCGGTTGCGGCCGATCCTCCGGGTCAGGCCACAGCCGCTGCCGCTGGTCCTCGAGTTGCTCGAGTGCGAGTTCGATCTGCGACACGGCTGCGCGGAGCGTCTCTTCTGGCTGGCCCACGAGCGAGGTTACCTGTCACTTCGCGAGGGCCGCGTGTACCTGGGCCACGTGACCGCGGGCGCGTAATCCGCCCGGCGGCCCGGCGCCCCGTGGCGCACGGCCGGGTGACCTGGGTCTGTCTGTCATCATTCGGGCGTGAGCCCAGACACGCCCTCGGCCCGAAGATCCGACGCGCCGACCCTCGCCGATCTGCCCGAGCCGGCGGCTCTGCTGTTCGACCTGGACGGCACGCTCGTCGACACTGTCCAGCGGCGCATCGAAGCCTGGTGGGAGGCCCTGCGTCGCGGCGGGCTGACGGTGGATCGGAATCGCCTGGGGAGCTACATCGGGTCGGACGGCCGGTGGCTGGCCAGGGAGATTGCCCGGGAGCAGGGTCGCGAGCTCGACTATACCGAGACGGAGGAGTTCGATCGCGTTTCCGGCGCGATCTTCGATGAGCTGAACGCGGCGCCGGTGCCCTTGCCCGGCGCGACCGAGCTGCTGACCGCGCTGGAGCAGAGCCGCCTGACCTTCGCCATCGCCACTTCGAGCCGGCCGGGTCAGGTGGCGGTTTCGGTCGACGCGCTGCGCCTGCCGGCGCCGCCGCCTATCACGGACGGCAGTCACGTGGCCAACGCCAAGCCCGAGCCCGACTTGCTGCTCGCGTCAGCGGCCCAGCTCGGGCTCCCGCCCGAGCGCTGCTGGTACGTCGGCGATTCGAAGTGGGACATGATGGCCAGCGTGCGCGCGAAGATGATCGCCGTCGGTGTCACGACCGGGGCGGTCGATGCCGATGAATTGATGGTCGCTGGCGCCGTGGTCGCGCTGGCAAGCCTGACGGAACTGCTCACCGAGCTGCGCAGGCGCGGAGCCGTGCCCTGACGCCGGCTGATCGCCCCCCGCGCCGGCCGGCACCGTCGCCAGCGAGTCGGAGGCGAGGTGGAGCGGGCACGCAGAATCGGCTCGTGCGCCGGAAGCGGCTCTTGCGCCGAAGAGGTCGTGGCCGAAGCCGCTCGACCTGCGCCAGGACCCCGGTCAGCCCTCGGCGGCGAGTCGCTCTATGTCGACCGCGCGAACGCGCCGCGTCTTGCCTGCCTCGGTTCGAACCATGTAGGCGGGGATCACCCCGACGACGACGGCCTGGACGACGGCGGTCTCGCCGGCGTACAGCCCGGCTCCACCGATCTTGACCCGATCGCCGACCGAGAGGTCGTCCCGCGTGTCGAGGGCCGCCAGGTTGATGCTGGCGACGGTCGTCCGTACGTAGTTCGGGTCGCTCGGCAGCCCCGTGGTCCGGGCAGGTTTCGTGGCCGTGCGGGCCACCGGATACGTGATCTTGCGTTTTCGCACTTGCTCAGCAGCTCCTCACAGTGGGGACTCTACCGCGCCGCGGCCGCGAACGTCTGATTGGGCCGCTGCGATCCATTCCGGCGCGACCGGGATGGCCCGCCCGCGCGCCCGCCGCCGAACCGCGCCACCGGTGTGGGCTCGCGGTTGGGATCGGGCAGGTACTCTTCGACGACTGCACACGGGATGGACTTGCGCAGCAGGCGCTGGACGCCCCGCAGTTCGTCCACCTCGTCGGGCGAGACCAGGGAGATGGCCGTCCCGCTGGCGCCGGCGCGACCGGTTCGGCCGATGCGATGAATGTAGTCCTGCGGCTCGTACGGCAGCTCGAAGTTGACGACGTAGGGGAGATCCTCGATGTCGAGGCCTCGCGAAGCCACGTCCGTGGCCACGAGGACCTTGACGTAGCGACCCTTGAACGCCTCGAGTGCACGCGTCCGCTCGGCCTGGCTGCGGTCGCCGTGGATCGCGGAGCAGCTGACGCCGCGCCTGTCCAGGTACGCGGCCAGCCGGCTCGCCCCGATCTTGCTCCGGGTGAAGACCAGCACCTGCTCCATCGAGTCGCGCTGGATCAGGTGGATCAGAAGGTCCGCTTTGCGGCTCTGGTCGACCGGGTAGAGGACCTGGGTGAGATTGTCGGCCACGCTGTTGCGAGGCGCGACTTCGACCGTCTCCGGGTTGGTCTGGAACTCGCCGGCGAGCTTGCGCACGTCATCGGAGAAGGTTGCCGAGAAGAGCAGCGTCTGGCGCTTCGCCGGTATGTGTCCGACGATCTTGCGGACTTCGGGGATGAAGCCCATGTCGAGCATCCGGTCGGCTTCGTCCAGGACGAGGATCTCGACCTGGGAGAGGTTCACGGTGCGCTGCCCGACGTGGTCGAGCAGGCGGCCGGGCGTGGCGACGAGGATCTCGACGCCGTGCCAGAGGATCTTGATCTCCGGGTCGATGCGCGTGCCGCCGTACACGACCGTGGAGCGGAGCGGAACGCTGCGGCCGTAGGTCTTGACGGCAGTGGCCACCTGAACGGCGAGCTCGCGGGTGGGTGTCAGGATCAGGACTCGGACCGGATGTCTTGCCGGCGAGAACCCCGTGTTGGAGTGGTGCCGGAGAAGCTCCAGGATCGGCAGGACGAAAGCGGCGGTCTTGCCGGTGCCGGTCTGCGCGGCGGCGAGAACGTCGCGGCCGGCGAGAATGAGGGGGATTGCGGCGCTCTGGACGGGCGTCGGCTCTGTGTAGCCCTCCCGCTCCACTGTGGCGAGAAGGTCGGCCGAAAGGCCGAGGTTGTCGAAAGTCAAACGATTTCTCCTGATTGCGTCAGCTGACGCGGGTCCGGTCGGGCCTGGCGAGACGAATTGGGTCCCGCACCGACGGCGCGATCGGCGATTGGGGGCCGGCACCCTTGTGGCGTGCCGGAGGCAGACGCTGCCGCAGCGTGTCCGAAAATAGCGATTACATTGGTCATCGTACCACCGGAGCGGGCGAACCCGGCCAGGCCGATCTGACGAGCCCGCGCGGGTCGAGTCCTCCGCACGGCGCGGCACTCCGGGGTGCCCCGCCGAACGGTTCAGACAACGGCCGCCGCGAGAGCGCCGGTGGCTCGGAACGGGACCGAGGCGCCGCCGCCGGCCCGATCGAAGATGCGTCGGTACTCGGCGCCGACCTCCCACCACACCATGTTCCTGGCGTGGTCGTACGCCCGGCGACCCATCGAGCATCGCAGCTCGTGATCGCCGAGGAGTTCCACGAACGCGTCCGCGAAAGCTTCGGGCGAGTCTGAGACGAGCCGGCCGCGACCGTCGGCGAGGAGTTCCGAGGCGTAGACGTAAGGTGTCGAGACGATGGCCCTGCCGGCCGCCATGCCGTAAGCCAGCGTGCCGGAGGTGCTCAGGTCGAGGTTCGGATACGGCGTCGCCACGATGTCGGCGGCTTCGAGCCAGGTTCCGAGCTCCACCCGCCCGACGAACCGGTCGACGAACTGGACGTGCTCGCCCAGGCCGAGCGCGGCGACACGAGCCATGAGATCGTCACGGTAAGCTTCGCCGTCGCGAGCGAGCACAGCCGGGTGAGTTGCGCCGAGGATCACGTAGCACGCCGAGGGCTCGGCCTTGATCACGGCCGGCATCGCGTCGATGACGGATTCGAAACCCTTGGCGGGTCCGAGCAGGCCGAAGCTGAGAATCACCGCGCGATCACGAAGGCCCAGGCGGGGCTTGGCCGTGTCGGCGGCGACCAGCGGCAGATGCGGGATGCCGTGCGGGACGATGGCGACGCGCGCCGGGTCCACGCCGTAGACGCTCGACAAAATCGATGCGCCTGCGTGCGACATGACGACCGACGTCTGAGCGACGCCGACCAGCTCCCTCAGGATCTCGCGCTGAGCCGGCGTGGGCCGCGCCATCACACTGTGGAGTGTGGCCACGACAGGAACTCGCAGCGTGCGGACGAAGTCGAGGACGTACGAGCCATCGTCTCCGCCCCAGATGCCGTCGCCGTGTTGAAGGCAGACAACCTTGATCCCGCACTCATTGAGCGCCCGCGCGACGTATGTGTAGTCCGTCTGCACGTCGCGTCTGATCCGATGCCGGACCTCGGCCGGGTACGGGCCGGGTTCGTCGGACGGGTGCAGGGCCACGATCTCACGCTCGCCGACCGTTGTGGCCAGGTCGTAGGTGAAGGTCGCAATGCCACACCGGCGTGGGGCGTAGGTGGATACGAAGGCGGTTCTCGAGATGAGGTGCTCCTGTCGGAGTGGGATCCGCACTCGGGCGATAGGCGAGACGCGGCCCGGAGCGATTGACGCCCGGGCCGCGAATGCCGGGCGAACTAGGCTGCGCTCACCTGGACGGCGCGCGGGCCCTTGGGGCTCGTCTCGATCTCGAATGAGACACGCTCGCCGCCGACGAGGCGGTCGAAGTCGAGGGGGGCCTGGAGACCGCCGCGATGGAAGAAGTATTCCTTGCCATCCTCGGCGGAGATGAAGCCGAAGCCGCGATCGGCCACGACCTTCTTAACAGTACCGGTGGTCATGAGTGACCCCTTTATTCTCTTCCCGAACCAGATTGCAGACGCACGGTCAGTTCGGAAAGGGGGGTAGACCACGCGAGCGTTGCCGCAAGGTGCAACAACGCCACCCACGGTACTCGCAATGTGCCGTTTGCACAAATGTGGACCGCCGGCGTTGCGCCCTCGCCGGCGCCCCGGTCCGTGGCCTCGTCGGGGCCCAGCGCGGCGCCCCAGCCTGCGGGCTGTGTGCCTGATTGGCTTGACCTGCAGCCGCCGCGGCCCCACTGTGGTACACAGTCGACCGCGCCGGGTCACGATTCCGTCACTCGCAGCGCACGGCAGATCGGATGCCCTCGTGGCCCGCAGACCCTTCGCCACGCCGGACGCGCTCATCGTGGTGAGCAGCGACGGCTACTTCGACGTGTTTCGCCCGGACCATCGCCGGCCCAATGACAAGCCCGCCTATCGCGGCGTCCTGGCCGAGCTGGGGCCGACCGTACGGGGTCAGAACGACAGACTGTCTGTCCGCCCGGATTCACCCATTCTCGAAACCGCGGTCTTCGTCTGGGCCGCGCACCACGGCGCCGCCGCGGTGAACGGCGAGCTCGGCCTGGGCCGAAACGGCGCCCAGAGCTAGAACCCCGCCGAGCCGTTCGGCTGAGCCTCGGGCTTTCGCCCTGTCTCCGGCTCGCCCGGCTCGTCGCGACCGCCTCCCTGCTGCCCGAAAGGATCCCACCGTGACCGAAGAAACCACCCCCACCGCACCGCGCGCCGAGCCGGATCGCGGCCGTTCCGGATTCCGTTCCGCTTCTGTGGCCACGTCGGCCGACAGCCGCTCCAACGGTGGGTCCGGAGTCCATCGCAGCCACCTTCGCAACCGCAAGGCGTGGCTTGGGCAGCGTACCCGGGCCGGGCAGACGTGGGCCCAGCGGAAGGCCGCCAGCGTCACCTATTGCCCTGCCAAGCAGCGGGTCGGGTAGCGCGAGAATCGGGGCCGGGCGGGACGGGCTCGTTGCGGCCCGCGGGTCAACGGCGGCGCCGCTCGGGCTTATCGCGCCCATCTCCGCGTGTCAACGGCGGCGCCGCTCGCGCGCCAGCTCGACCAGGCGGGCGTCCGAGATGCCGAAATGGTGAGCGACCTCGTGCCGGACCGTCTCGGCCACGCCCCGCGCCAGGGCGTCGGGGTCGCGGAATTGCCGCAGGTGCGGGCCGCGGAAGATCGAGATCTTGCTCGCCACCGCCGCGTCTCCCGCTCCGTACGCCGTCCGCGGTACGCCGGTATAGAGCCCGAGCAGCCCCGGCGCTCCGACTGAGGCGAGCTGGTCGAGCGTCGGCTCGTCCTCGATCACGATCGCGACGCTGCCCAGCCTCTCGCGGAAGACCGTGGGCAGCGAATCCAGCGCCTCGATCACGAGCGCCTCGAACGGGTCGGTGGCGGTCGCAGGATCCTCTGCTGCCGTGATGGGGATCGCGGGGTGCTCGATCTCGGGCTCCATTGGCGCATTATCGGCCGCCCGGGTGTTTTGGCCGCGGCGTCGGCTGCCGTGGCGCCCCGACAGAAATGCCGGCCGGTCCCGCCTGTAGGCTATCGGTGCGGCCGCGGTCTGCATTGGCCGCGGCGACCGTCCAGGTGCGCCCACCGCCCGAGGTGGAGTTGATCGCTCTGTTCCGGCAATACGTCCGGCAGCTTCTGAGCCATGACACGACCGGCCTCGCGGCCGAGTTGGCGTTCCGTTTCATGTTCGCGACCTTTCCGTTTGTGCTGTTCCTCGCCGCCCTCGGCGCCTTTCTGGCGGGCTGGCTCGGCGTCGCCGACCCGACCGCCCGGATCATGACCGCGCTCGGAAACAGCATTCCGTCCGACGTGATCGGCCCCCTGAAGAGGGACCTCGATGACGTCCTCACCCACACGGAACCAGCGCTGCTGTCGGTCGGTGCCGTCGTGACGGTGTATTCGGCGGCCGGTGGCCTCAATACCCTCATGAAGGCGATGAACCGCGCCTTCGGGGTGCGGGAAACGCGGCCGCTTCCGGCCCGCATCGGCCTGGCCATCGCGCTGACCCTGCTCAGCGGTATCGGGATCGTGGCAGGCGTAGTGGCAGTCGTCGGCGGGACGCTCATTACGAGGGATATGGCCGATCGGGCGGGCATCGGCCGCGAAGCGTGGACCGTGCTCACGATCATCCGCTGGCCGTTGGTCTTCGCCGTCCTGGTCCTGGCCGTCACGGCTGTCTTCCGCTACGCCTCGTGCGCCCGGCCGCCGTGGCGTTGGGCGCTCCTCGGGGCCGCCGCCTTCGCCGTCGCCTGGCTCGTCGTGACGTACGGATTCGGCCTGTATGTCGCGAGCCTCGGGCACTACCGCGCCACGTACGGTGCGCTGGGCGGCGTGATCGTGCTGATGCTGTGGTACTACCTGACGGCACTCATCCTCGTCGGCGCGGCCGAGCTCGTGGCGCTGCTGGTCGCGACTTTCGCCCCGTCCGAGGGCGCCGGCCGGGATCTCGTCGCCGAGCCGCGCTCGGAGTAGCCCCACGGCCGCCGTCGCGATCATGCGCGGCCTGGCCTGGAAACGAAGACCGGGCCGCGGGGATGGCCCGGGCCCGGTCGTGTGCGTGCCGGCGCGGCTCAGCTGCTGGCGGACGGATCGTCGATGCGGCCCATGAAGAGGATGGCGCCCGACAATCCATCGGTGATGAAATAGAGGAAGGGCTTGTTGATGTGGAACTGGACGTGGGGCGGCATTTCCGGGGCGGCGGAGCCGCCACCCATCACGACGACTGTGACCGCGGCTGCAGTCACGCCCGTCTCGACCACGTCGATGTTGGCCTGGTGGATCACGCTTTGTATGTATAGGGGCACGTCTGTCGTGATGCCCGAGAAGTCGGCTGTGTTCGGGTTGAACGCGGTCGGCATGCCCATCGCCGCCAGAATGTCCGAGAGGTCGAACCTCGTGTCGGCCGAGAACCGCGGCAGCGTCAGATCGACGTCGTAGGTCGAGACCTGGCTCTCGATGCCGGCGAGCTGGGCTGCCGTCAGGCTCTTCACGAATGAGCTCATGTCGTCGGGAACGATGATCGTCATCGAAAGCGACGACCCGTCGCCGCCCAGCGGGAGATCGACGGCCCGATAGCCCTTGCCGGCGGCATACTGGAGCCACGAGTCCATCGCCATGGTCGGAACCGAGACCTTGGATCCGTCGGCGCGAGTGAATGGCAGGGAGTTGGTCGCGTCTGGGTCGAAAGGATGCGTCCAGGGCGCCTTGAGGTAGATCGCGTTGGCCAGGGCGATGCGGGTGTCCGTGTCGACGTCGCCCGGCCGCAGGATCTCGGGGATGCGGCCCTTCGTCCGCTCGCTCGCCCATTGGTTGATGATCTGTCGGGCGGCCTCAGGGTCCTTCTCGTAGTCGACGAGCCCGACGCCGGCGCCAAAGCTGGAGCTCAGGGAATCGAGGAAGGGCTGCTCGAGGCTCATGCCCTTCTGCGAGAAGACCGCGTTGGAGACGTCCAGCTCCTGTAGCGGCGTCTTGCCGGTTTCGTCCGGAGTGGCATCGGGATCATCCGACTCGAAGTCCGAATCGTCGTAGGTGGTCTGGGCCTGCAGCTCCTGGATCAGGGCCACGAGCTCGCCGGCCCCGCCGGTAGTCCCGAAGTCGTGGAGGACCTTGTCCATCTCGGTGGCGGTCTGACCCTTCGCCCCGGCCCGGACCATGGCCAGGGCGAGGGCGATGCTCGTCGGGGAAGCACACAGATTGCCGCTGGAGTCGAGCTGGCGGAGCAGGTCGACTCCGAAGTCGTTGATCTCGCGGCCAGCGCGCGCGCCGTAGTCGTCGGCCGGGGCCGCCAGCGGGGCCGTGCCCATGTC
This sequence comes from uncultured Chloroflexia bacterium, assembly GCA_963768655.1. Lineage (GTDB taxonomy): Bacteria > Chloroflexota > Limnocylindria > Limnocylindrales > CSP1-4 > Fen-1039. The sequence goes on from CAVYIM010000003.1 coordinate 864,420, forward strand.
AGTCGCGAATTCGGGTGTCGGGGTCCGCGTGGGGCCAGGCGTGGGCTTGAGGGTTGGAGATGGCGTGGGCTCGAGCGTCGGCCACGGCGTGTCCGTCGGCCACGGTGTCGGAGTGAGCGTGGGCGATGGCGTCGGGTTGAGCGTCGGCCACGGCGTGTACGTCGGCCAGGCCGAGTATGTAGGCCACGGCGTGTAAGTCGGCCCGCTCGTGGGCGTCGGGCTGGCCATCGCGCTGCCGCAGGCGCCCACCACGATCGCCACCGTCAGCATGGCCGCCCCGGCCCGGATCCTGCGCCGCTTCGCCGTCGATCTCCGCCGCAGCGGATCTACCCACGACTGGCTGATCGCGTCCATGTCAGTGACCCCCTTTGGTCCCCGGCGTCTCGCCGAGGTCTGCCGCGTATGACGGTACCGCGCACCGGACCGTTTCGGCACTCGACAACGAAGATTCTCGGGTTGTCCGAAAGGCGACACCGGGCCGCGGGGATGGCCCGGGCCCACGATGTACGGCAGGCCGGCCGTGCCGGGGGTCGACCACCTCGTCCGGACGGGCGAGGAACGGGACCGAGGCGGTAGGAGCTGGTATTCTCGGCGGCATGGAACGGTTCGTGGAGGTTCCCGGCGGCCGGCTGTTCGCCAGGAGCGAGGGCGCCGGGCCGCCGATCGTGCTCATGCATGCCGCGATCGTCGATCAGCGGGCCTGGGATGCGATGGTGCCGGGGCTCGTCGCCGCGGGCTTCCGCGTCGTCCGCTACGACTACCGGGCCTTCGGCCGCTCGACGACCGAGGACGTCGACTTCAGCGACCGCTCCGACCTCATGGCCGTGCTGGACGCCTTCGGGATCACGCGCGCCGCCCTGGTCGGCAACAGCCGCGGCGGGCAGATCGCCTTCGACGCGGCCATCGAGTTTTCCGATCGAGTCGTTGCGGTCGTCGGTGTGGGGTCCCGACCGGCCGGCTTCGAGGGAGCCCTCACGCCGGTCGAGCAGGCACTCTCCGACGAAGGGGATCGCCTCGAGTCGGCCGCCGAGCCGGATCTGGCGGCGATCGCCGACCTCGACGTGCGGGTCTGGGTCGACGGCCCCGGCCAGCCGCCCGATCGAGTCGACCCGGCCATCCGCGAGGCGGTGAGGGCAATGGATCGGCCGCTCTACGAACCCGGGCGCGTCGCGGGCCGGCCGATTCGCCTGGAACCGCCGGCGAGGGATCGGCTCGTCGAACTGCGCTGCCCCGTTCTGGCGGTCGTCGGGGCGCTCGACCTCTCCGCCATCGTCCAGTCGGCGCGATGGCTCGAGGCCACGGCCCCGAACGCGCGAGCGGTCGTCTGGCCGGACGTGGCCCACATGGTCGGCATGGAGGCGCCGGACCGCCTCGACGCCGTGATCGTCGACTTCCTGGCGCCGCTGGCGCCCTGGGAGTGACCGGCGCTGCCCCGCGCGCCACGCACACTCTTGCCCCGCGCGACCGCCACGCCGGCGGCAAACCCGCTGCCGCGCGGCACTTGTATTGCCCGCGCCAGGCGCGCAGGCTAGACGCCTGACCGACCCCCCGTGCCGATGCCTCGGTTTCCGAGACTGCGTCAGGCCGGCAGCGGGAAGGTCCCAGTGCTCGCTCCGCTTGTCCGTCCGCGCATCGTGCCGCCTCAAGAGCGGCCGGAGTGTGCGGATCGCGTCGAACGGCGGGCGATGGAGATCTGGCCGAGGCTGGACCACCGCGCCCTCCATCGATGCCAGGGCGATGCCGCCCGCATCGCCGTCCACGTCGCCCGCCGGACCAAGATGACGCCCAAGGCGATCGAGAAGCTGATCTCCGACCGGTAGTCGGGCCCGGCGCGCCGCTCGGCTCAACTGTGCCCGTCCGCCGGCTCGGGTACGATCTGGCGACCCGGCCCGGTTCGACGTCGGCCTCCATCGGCGTCGCCTGCCGGCCACTCGTGGGGCTTCATGGCGACCTCGATGTCTTCAAGTGAGCTGCCCTCCGGCGATGCCCACGACCCGAGCTCCCGCGATGCTCGCGAGCCGAGCTCCGGCGATTCCCGGCCGAGTCGGATCACGGCCGTCGCGTTCGACCTGGGCGGCGTACTGATCGACTGGAACCCGCGCCACCTCTATCGCAAGCTCTTCGGCGGCGACGAAGCGAGCATGGAGCGGTTCCTGGCGGAGGTGTGCACCCCGGAGTGGAACGCCCAGCTCGACGCCGGCCGCCCGCTCGCCGAGGCCGTGGCCGAGCTGGTGGCGGCCCACCCGGACCAGGCCGATCTGATAACCGCCTACCGTGACCGCTGGTTCGAGATGCTTGGCGGGGCGTTCGAGGGAACGGTCGCGATCCTGCGCGAGCTGCGAGACGCCGGTCTCCGAACCTACGCCTTGAGCAACTGGTCGGCCGAGACCTTTCCCGGAACGCGGCCGCACTATCCGTTCCTCGACGACATGGACGGCATCCTCATCTCGGGCGAAGTCGGGGTCGGCAAGCCCCACCCGGCCATCTTTCGCGAGTTCCTGCGGCGGTTCGGACTGACTCCGGCGGCGACCGTCTACATCGACGACTGGGATCGGAACGTGGCCGCGGCCGGCGCGTTCGGGATCATCGCCATCCGGTTTGTGGATGCGGCGAAGCTGCGCGCGGACCTCCGGGGGCTGGGGCTGCCGCTCGCGGCCGGGGCGGCAACGGCTGCCCTCGATACGGGGGGAGTACCCTGATCCACATGAACGATGAATCCGGAGAGAGGCCCCACGACGGGATCCTCGGCGTGCAGTTCGAGCCGGACGCCGCGATGGCCGCCGAGATGGCCGGCCTGGCCGCCCGTTATGTCGAACGCGGCAACGCCCTGAAGGTGGCGCTCGACTTTTCGGATGCGAGCATCGAAACGGCGGACAGGGTCGGCCTGCAGATGTACGAAGCGCTGCCTCAGGACGGCGGCCGCGTCGCGCTCGAAGAGCGCAGGAGCGCCCTGGCATCCGAGCTGGGCGCCTACTTTGGCGAAACCTTCATAAAAATCACGGCGGCCGGTGGGGCTGGGTGGCCGCGACCGGCAACAGACTCTTCGGGTTGCGCACGAACGCCGGACTCTCCGCCTTTCCCCTCGGGAGGGCGAGGAAGCGCCTGCAGGGCGCGCAGAACGACAGCCTTGCCGTCGTCTATGCCTTCCTCTCGGGCTGGCAGGCGAAACAGACTCGGCGGCGGTCGAACGCTCCCGATCGCAGGCGGACCGAGCCAACCTAGCCGGGCTCGCGGGCTTCATCTGTCCCCGAGTGGGTCGGCCTGCCTGGGCCGGGCTGCCGGCGCGTTGGTGTCCGATAGCTGACTGACGAGCCGGGTCGGCGATGGGATACTGGCCCGGCACGACTGCACGACGAAGGGGGACCTGATGTCCGCGCCATCTGGAAGACACACGAACCGGGGGCGTGCCCTCCATGCCTGGGGCGCCGCGCTTGCCGCCGCGCTCGTCTTGTCCGCCTGTACTGCCGCCGCCCCGAGCCCGATCCCGACGACCGGCGCGCCCTCGGCGATGCCGCTCGAAACCCCGGCGGCCACGTCGTCGTTCGTCGGCGACTGCTGCGCGCCGCCGACCGCGAGCCCCTACGCGCTCGTGACGGCGCGGCCCGGAGGGCCCGGGGCGTATCCGCGCGCGTACGTCCAGCCGACCTCCGCGGCATCCCCGGCCGACTCGATGTCCGAAGAAGGCACCGGCTACTTCAGCCAGACGGTCCCGGCGAAGACAACGATCAAGGTTCCGCTAGGCTTCGAGGGCTCCACCTGGGGAGCCGTCGCCGTGTACGCAAAGTCGGGTGGGCTGACTGTCACGTGGGCCGGCAAGACGGTGGCGCCGCAGAAGTATCCGGCGTTCGGTGCGTCGGTCGTGGGCTTCTCGTTGTCGCTGGACAACCCCAAAGATGGCGATCTGACGATCAAGAACACCACGCGGTCGCCCATCGCTGCCGCCGGCTACGTGATGATCATGACCCGGCGGCATCTGACCCTGACGCCATCGACGACGTTCCCCCACAAGGGTCAGCAGATCAGCTTAGACGTGACCCTGACCGAGGCCACCGACGCGGACGGGTTGACGGCCACGCTCGTCGACGAAAGTGGAGTCGCCACGCCGCTCACCGTCACGAAGGCAGGAACCGGGCACTGGACCGGCGACGTCACCATCTCTTCGACGGGCGTGTTCACTATTCGGGCTTCCACCACCGGCGGCGCCTTCCGGGACGCGATGGCGGAGCTGACAGTCGTGTCGGGCGGAGTGAGCGTCAGCACCACCTTCGACGAGCAAGTGGTCGACTCGGACCATGACGGCCTCATCGACGAACTGGACCTCACCCCGACGATCACGATGCCTGTCGCGGGCACGTACATGGCCGACGCATACCTCTACAATTCGGCCGGCGTCGAAGTCGCCATGGACGGCACCGGCGACATAGACCTGGTTGCCGGCCCCCAGCCGCTCAAGCTCGAGTTCGACGGCAAGAGCATCTACAAGTCCGGACGCTGGGGGCCCTACACGCTCCACGTCACGATCGTCGACGACACGACGGGCTCGACCGGGGTCGAGCTGGACAACGCCGTCCTCGGAACCACGGCCGCCTACGACTACATGCAGTTCGAGCGCGGCTGAGCCGCCTTCGACGGGAGATCGATCGTCGTCGCGCGGACCAACGCCGACGGCGACGACCCCATCGACGAGCTCGACCTCACCGGCGGGGGGACCCAGGGCTCCGACATCGCTGCAGCCGGCCAGGACTGCCCTTACGTCGTGCCACGATTGTCGTCTACCTCACGGCCGACCCGATGAGTCGACCGTCGTTGGCTGATCGGGCCGGTCGTCCTCGGCCAGAAGTCGATAGAGCGATCGGCGGGCTTCCATGAGGACTGCCTGAGCTTTCTCGAGGGTCTCGGCGCTGCCCACCTGGGACACCTGCGCCACGGCTGCGGCGAGCGGCCCGATCTGGCCGTACAGGCTCCTTGTCTTGTCCGCGCCGGGCATCTCCCAGGGCGCCGGGCTGCCGGCGGATCGCTCGGCAACCTTTCGACCGTCATCGGTGAGGGCGTAGACCTTGCGTCCGTCGCGCTCCTCGCCCTTGACGAGCCCTTCGTCCTCGAGCTGCTGGAGGGTGGGATAGACCGAGCCCGCGCTCGGCTGCCACATCCCGCCGCTGCGCTCACCGAGACGCTGGATGATCTGGTAGCCGTGCATCGGCTCCTCGGCGAGCAGGGTCAGGATGGCCGTTCTGACGTCGCCGCGCCGAACCATCGCGCCTCGGCCCGGCCCGAAGGCCAAGTCGCCGGGCATCCACCCGAAGCGACCGCGCCCGGGTCCGCGACCGCGGGCTCGTCCGCGGCCGTGGCCCCGTGGGTCCCATGGCCCGGGCCCGGAGGCGGGGTCCGGAATCTCGTCATCGACGCGATAGTGCCGGGCGCCGCGCCCGCAACCCTCATTGGATTCCTCGGGGCGACCGTGCCAGACCCTGGCCCGTCCCCGCCCCTCTTCGCTGTGAAACACGCTTCGTTCTCCAGTATTCGTGGTGCGCCGCTCCGTGTGGCGCTGGCTCACGATATATCGCGATACTCTCGGTTGTCAAGGGGTCCGACGAACGGCCATCGCTCGGCGCCAGGCAGCGGCCTGGAGTGCCGTGTTACCGCATCGCGCCGTGGGAGCGCCGCTGACTCGGCCGGCAGCGGAGCGCGGGATAGGCGGTGATAAGCCCGCGACAAGTCCTGATGGTCATCCTGTCTCCACGCCTGCGTGAGTCCAGTGAATCCCCTCCAGCGGGCGATGCCCGATTTCGATGCTGCTGCATTACTGCTATGCTGCATTTCGTGAAGACTCACTACGTTGCCGTCCAGGCGCGCGGGACCGTCGCGTTGCCGGCCGATCTCAGGCGCCGCCTGCACCTGGACCAGCCCGGGGCGCAGATACAGATCGTCGAGCAGGATGACGGCCGGATCGAGATCCGACCCGTCCTGCCGGTGCCCGCGGACCAGCATTGGTTCTGGACCGAGCGCTGGCAGGCCATGGAGCGTGAGGTCGACGAGGACGTCGCCGCCGGCCGCGAGGTCACCGTAAACGGGCCCGACGAGCTATTCGAGTATCTCGACTCGAGCCTGAAGTCCTGACCGGCGTGAAGTTCCGAGTTGCGCCCGCGTTCGCCGGCGATTGGGCGCGCCTGTCAGAGTCCGAGCGCGCAACCTTTCGCTCGGTCGTCCGCGATGACTTCCACCCCGCCTGCGAGATGCATCTCGCGGACCCGGCGGCGCCATGGCCGGCGCAGCTTCGCGTGCGGCGGATCGAGGACGCGCCCGGGATATGGGAGATGACCTGGAGCTTCTCCGGCCCCGATGGGCGGGCAACGTTCGAGTGGATCCGGATCGACGGCCAGCCCGGCATCCGATGGCGTCGCGTCGGCGGCCACTCCATCTTCGGCGAGCCGTAGCTCTCCGGCTGCCAGACCGCGTCCAATCTCCGGCCGGGCAGGGTGGGGACAATGCCCTGGCCGCGCGCGTTCGCCGACCTGCGCGGCCTCTCGACGGTCTCCGGCCGAATGGTTCGCGCCGACCGGCTGATGGGTCTCTCGCCCGACTACCTCGGCGTGCTGCAGCGCCAGCTGGTCCGGTTCTTCGTCTGGCGCGAAGTCGCCCGCCACGAGCAGGTGGCGGCGATCGTCGGCCGGCGGATCGTGTCGGCCATCCCCGCGAACGCGAAGGGCGATCGCCTGGCCGTGGCCCTCACGGCGGACGACGGCAGCTCGATCTCGGTGGAGCTGCTGGCGAGGTAGCGCGGGAATCGGCCTCCTCGGCGTGATCACCGCCGCGATCGCGCTGGCCGCGGACGGAGTCGAGCCAGCTAGTGTCCCGATTCGCCGGTCGCTAGCGGCTTCCGCACTGCCTTGGCCAGAATCTGGTCGGCCGTCTTGACCCAGAGAAAGGGCGTTGCACCCTCGTTCCATTGCGCCGTGAAGCCGTTGATCATCGCGACGAGTTCCTTGACCGAGCGAAAGCTGCCACGGCGGATGGCCTGACGGCTCAGGATGCCGAACCAGGTCTCGATCTGGTTCATCCAGGACGCGCTGGTCGGGGTGAAATGGAAGCTCACCCGCGGATGAGCCTCGAGCCACTTTCCGACGTCTGGCGTCTTGTGTGAGCTGACGTTGTCGAGCACGACTGCGAGGTCTTTCTCGGGATAGGCTCGCTCAACCTGCGCCAGGAAGGCCAGGAAGTCGGCGCCGGTGTGGTGGGTGCGGGTCTGCGTGGTGACCTTGCCGGTGGCGACTTCCAGAGCGGCAAAGAGGTGGGTGGTGCCGTTCCGTTTGTAGTCGTGGGTGTGGCGCTCGACCTGGCCGGGCTTCATGGGCAGCATCGGGGCCGTTCGATCGAGAGCCTGGATCTGGGTCTTCTCGTCAACGGACAGCACGATAGCCCGCTCGGGCGGAGCGAGATAGAGCCCCACGACATCGCGGACCTTGGCCACAAGATCGGGATCGGTACTGAACTTGAACGTCTCGACCCGATGCGGCTTGAGACCAGCCTCGCGCCAGATGCGCTGGATGGTCGTGACACTGATGCCTGTCCGGGCAGCCATCGCTCGCGAACTCCAGTGGCTGGTCCCGAACGGCGGCGGCTCCAAGGTGAAGGCGATGACCCGGTCCCTAGCGGCCCGGTCGTAGGTTGGCACTCGGCCGGGCCGAGGCGCATCAGCCAGGCCGGCCATGCGGTCGGCCTCGAAACGAGTACGCCAGTCGCGCACCGTCAAGGGGGTGACCCCGATCTCGGCCGCAATCCGCTCGTTCGCCGTGCCGGCCGCTGCCGCAAGCACGATCCGGGCCCGCATCGCGAGTCGCTGCTCGGTCGTTCCCGCTCGTATCAGGGCCAGTAGGGATGCTCGTTCAGACTCGCTGATTACCAACGGCGGAGCTGGATGGTTCGGCATAGCCAAATCGTAGCTGCAAACCAGTTACCCTGCAGCGGCTCGGGACACTAGCTCGGTTTGGCGGGGTTCGTCCGGGCCAGGAGCCACGGAACGGCCAGCGAGGCCAGCCCGCCCAGGGCTCCCAGCACCAGCAGCGCCGCCCGAACGGTGGCGGTGGGCTCGAGCTTGATCAGATTGTCGAAGCTGACCTGGCCGGGACCGGCCACGCCGACCGCCACGGCGCCGATGGCCAGTACGAGCGGGAATTCGAACCCGCTCTTCCCGCTGAAGAAGCCGTGAACCCAGTGGACCTTGAAGATGATCACGACTGAGAGGCCGACCAGCGCCGCGACCGCCGCGGGGGTCAAGATGCCGGCGGCGAGCATGAGGCCGCCCACCAGCTCGGCCAGAATGGACACACCGGAGAACAGCGCGACCGGGCGGAAGCCCATCCTGGCAATCGCGCCCTGCCAGCCCTTCAGGCCCGTCCCGCCCCACCAGCCGAACGCCTTCTGCGCTCCGTGCGCCGCGAAGGTGACGCCCACGCCGAGACGGATCAGCAGCATTGCCAGATCGAACGAGTGCACCGGAGCCTCCTCCCATGGTCCGCTGCGGGAAGACCGGCGCGAAGCTCCGGGCCTGCCTCCCCGAGCCGCATGGGCCGAATGAGCCGAATGAGCCGAACTGCCCACGACCGTACGCCCGTCCGATCGGGCCGGCAATAGGCACGCTGCCATGTGGGCGTCGGCTGCGCCCTGCGCGGGAGCCGCTGCTTGACAACCACACGGCGCGTGTCGATCATGGGTCTTGATCGAACGATCATGACGAATGATCATATGATCACAACGCATGGTCAGGAGGCCGAGTGTCTACGCCGCTTCTCTCCCGGGCCGTCGAGAGCGTGTGGCAGATCCTTGCGCTCAGCCCCGAGCGACCGTTCTTCCAGCGCGAACTCGCCCGATTGACCGGCGAACCTTACAACGGCGTCGTCCAGGCGCTGCGCCGGCTGGTCCGCGACGGGCTCGTGACGACCGGCGTGGTCGGCGGCAAGCCGGCGTTCTATGCGAACCGCGAGAGCCCGTACTTCGACGAGTTCCAACGCATCGCCATCAAGAGCCTGGGCATCCCCAGCGCGCTGGACGCCGGCGGAGTCGTCGCGGTCAAGGTCGCCGTGTTCGGATCGTTTGCGAAGGGTGTCGCCGGACCGCAGTCGGACCTCGACGTCTTCGTCGTCGGCAGCGAGCCTTCGCCCGGCGCCGCGTCCACAGCCATGGCCGGGATAAGCCGCAAGTTAGGCCGCCCTGTCAATGTGGTCGTCTATAACCATGCCCGATATCAGCAGGAGCGCGAGGACGCCGCTACCTTCGTGTCGGCCATCGTGGGCGCGCCGATCGTGAACCTCCGCGGAACGCTTTGATGCGATCGTTCGTGTCGATTGCGGCGCTGCTCGACCACGACGTTCGGCCGGCGTTCGAACCTTCGATAGTCAACCGCAACGAAGCCGGCAGGAAAGCCGGCGAGATGAACAAGCATCTCGCCGAAGCCGAAAGCCTCGCCAGCTTCGGCTTTCGTGAGGACGCCCAGACCAGGTACGAAGCGGCGACAATCGCCGCTGCCGACGTGCTCCTGGCGCTGTCGGGTGCCTGTCTCGTCAACAGTCACCGCGGTCGCGCGCACGAGGTGAAGAAGCACTTCCTGGTGGCCGCGCTGAATGCCGAGGGAAGCCGGCGCCCTCGCTCGAGCAGGTCCTCGCGATAACGCACATGCGCCATCTCGTCGAGTACGGCGCCTCGGTAATCGCGGAGCACCTGACGCCGCAGGCTGCTGACGAGGCACGGCCGGTCGCGAGCATCGCGCGCCGGTCAACGCTCGAGATTCTCGACGAGGCCGGGATCGTTGTGCCGCAGCTCCCGCTTCAGGAGCCGCACGCGCCCAGATAGCTAACTCAGGGTCTGTGAATGAAATCGGTATGATCGGCGGGTGGACAAGCCGACCTTGCCGTGGATGTACTACGTCTCGACCGCGTTGACCGAGAAGTCGCTCGATCAGCTACAGGCGGTGTTTGCTCGATACGTCGAGGTGCATGCCTCGGGACGCCCAGACGACTGGCGCGATGTGATGATCGGTCTGGTTCCATTCATAGATTGCGCCCGACGCCTGGGCGGCGATCCGGAGAAGGTCCTGGGGCCGATCGCGGAGTCCGGAGCGGCTGAGTTCCGAGAGACATTCCGTGCGATCGTCCGGCGATCCGACATCACGCTGGCCGCGTTCGGGTGGTCTCTGACCGAGTTTCCGGAGGGGATGGCCTATCTACATGTTCGGCCAGATCGTAAGGCCTAATCGGTTCGGCTCGACTCGCATCCAGGCGAAGAAGCAGGCGACTGCGGCGACTTCGAGCCAGGCTCGGGCGCTCGCTCCGGTTCCTTCGTAGTTCCCTGAAAGACCGCGCTTGAGGTCGCCGAGCGCGGCAGTGCCTTGCGGACACCGATTTCATTCAGAGGTTCTCAGTCCCGCGGCCGCAACCGGGGGAGATTCGTACCGGTCGCGTAGGGTTTGACGGCGAGTAGACTGAGCGGGCGTCTCGAGAGCGCTCCGGGGAGGAGCGCCTGCACGGGGTAGGGATCGGATGGGGGAGCTCGCGATCCAGAGCGAAGGCACGACGCCGCTCAGTGAGGCGGCGCCCGTCGCATCGCGGCGCGACCGGTTCAACGGCTGGTTCGTCACGCACGAGGTGGCGTGGGAGCTGGCCATGGCGGCGCTGGCCGTCGTGTACGTCGCGCTCGGGTTCGCGGTCGACGACCTCTCGGCGGGCGAGCGTCCGGAGATCGGGGCGGCCGAGTGGGCGCTGACCGGCATCTTCGTCCTCGAATTCGGCAGTCGAATCCTGGCGGCTCGGAGCCGGACGGCCTACCTGCGCGGCCCTGGATCGACGTCATCGCCCTGGCGCCACCGATCCGAGGCGCGCTGGTGCTTCGCCTCCTGCGGCTGCTTCGACTGGTTCGGTCGTTCGCCGGCCTCTATCGGGCGGGCCTCCACATCCAGGGCCTGGCTCGACACAAGGGCTTCGCCTGGCTGCTGACCGCCTGGCTCGGCGTCATGGCCCTCTGCTCGGCCTGGATGCACATCGCCGAGAAGGGCGTCAACAGCGCGATCCAGAACCCCTTCGACGCGCTCTGGTGTGGCGTCGTCACCCTGACCACCGTCGGTTACGGCGACGTCTACCCCGTCACCACCGAGGGCCGCCTCGTCGCCATGGCGCTGATGCTCCTCGGCATCGGGCTCTTCGGCGCCATCACCGCCACGATCGCGAGCTACTTGATGAGCAGCGACAGCCACCACGACCCGGACCACTCTCCGGCGGGCGATCTGGAACGGCTAGCGGCGCTGCACGAGCAAGGGGCGTTGACACAGGACGAGTTCGCAGAGGCTAAGTTGTGGGCGCTCAAGGCGACGGCCCGCTAGAAAGGAGCGAGGCAGGGAATGGCAATGAGTTGTCTTGGCGACCCCGCGGCGCCGCATTGCCGACTAGGCCAGCGAGACAAACGCCACTTGGCGTCCCGGAGCGTGGTGCCTGAAGGAAGTAATGCGTCGACTTCGGCGTCTCGCGGAGCTGTCCCGCAGACCCTGAGCGATATCACGGCCACGCACGAGCTAACACACGGCAGTGTCGGACTTAGTCAGGTGCGATCTCGCTAAGGCGTGTTGGCGGAAATGAGCACTTCATTGACGTAGCGACGGTGACTCGAGTCTGCCGCAACCGACGATCGCCGGGTAATCATCTCCGTAGCAAATCCTTCGTAGAGCGCCAGGAGCGATGGGTGATTCGCATTTGAGACGAGGACGGAACACCCAGCCTCAGCAAGCCGTCTTGCGACGCGAGCCAGTCTCTTCTGATCGTCGAACGAGTAGATGCGTTCGTTGTAACGAAGGAACCCATTCTGGTCATGCGCTACTGTATAGGGAGGGTCGAAGTAGACGAAATCACCGGCTGACGCAGTTTCAACTGCTACTTCAAAATCACAGGCCATGAGTTGGGTGCTCTGAAGGGCGTCGCTCAGCGCCCACAGATGGCTGCGATCACTGAAAGAGTACACCCGGTGGCCGTATGGAGTGTTGAATTGTCCCTGTCGGTTGACTCTGTATATCCCATTGAACGCGAGTGTAGTCAAGTAGATGAAACGGGCCGCCTTCTCAATGGCGTCGCCAGGGAAGGACTTTCGAACTACATAGTACCCGGCCTCGTCGGTCGGCAAGCGTTCGAGACATTCCTGAAGTGAAGCCCGGCGGTCTCGGAGTACTGCATAGAAATTCATCAAATCAACGTTGTGATCGGACAGGACAGCGGACCGCGGACAGAGATGAAAGAAGAGGGCCGCGCCACCGGCAAACGGCTCGAAATACCGGTGGAAGTTCGGCGGCACGTGTCGATCGATTGATGGGATGACGCTACGTTTGCCACCTGGCCACCTGAATGGAGGGGCGATTGCGAAACCAGATGGCGTGTCTAGTCGAATCACAAACCCAGACCCCAGACGGCGACCCGCTCTAGCCCCGCCAGAGAGTGTAGATCGGTTGCTACATCGTGATTCAGCTGTCTGTATGTTCCCGGGTTCGCGGACGCTCGCCACTTCGACAGGGCGGCCAACGAGGCCTCTGAGTCCGTCCAGAGATCAAGGGCACTTGCTGGGCGCTCAGCACCTTCGTACAACCCGCGGTCTCTCAGCACAGGCAGCCACCAAAACTCGAACGAAGGTACCGGGATTGGTGACGACCTCCGGAGCTCCAAGGCGAGTCCCGTTGCTAGCCGGAGCAGGAGCAAAGCGCGCGCGATGACGCCGAAATGCACTGACATGGAGGCGCTGGAGGCGATGGTTATAACCGGGAGGTCAGCAGCATCCTGATGACGAAGGAGGAAGTCACGCCATGACGGAATGGCGGGAGGCGGCCCGACGCGAGCAAGTATGGTGTCGACCGTGTTGATGAAATCTGCCTGGGTTCCTGTCTGGCTGGTTTGATCAAAGGAATCCTTGATAGCGATCCGAAGAAGATGCCGATCTAGCTGGTCGAATGGTGAGTACGACGACGGCCTCAGGGCTGTCCATAGGTCAAGCAGGAACGCTGCTGTCGCGTCAGCCGTCGGGGCGGGCGACTCCAAACCGTCAGGCCGGTAGCTTGCTGCATTGCGGAGGTCGCGATCCGCCGCGTAGCGACGAAGATCGGCACCCCACAGACTGAACCATCGACTTCCGATCCTTCGCCAGGGCCAGCCCCCAAATCCGGCCGCCATCCAGTTCGAGAGCGTGATGCCACCTGGCGCGATAATTCGGCCTACGATGTCTCCTGACCGCATTCTTGCCCCCCAATGCTCGAGCGCAAGCCAGGCCATCTCGTGCGTCCCGCGGGTCTTGGGCGAGATCAGTTTGCTCGCTGCGGCATTGTGTGAGAACACGAAGTGATCTCCGTTCAAAACCGCAATTCCCTGCGTGGCAAGAATACAAAGTGCTGCGTGCAATGAGGCGTAGTAAGCGAGATGGACCGAATGGTTTGAATCGCCTCGGCAGGCAGCCTGAATGGAAGTCCCAAGGTAGCCCCAGCCATCGCCGACGTGACGGAGAGTCGACGCGGCAGCGTACTGGAGAAGAGACCCAGAGTCCACCTGCGGGTTGGCGCCGCGTGCGTCGTCGTGGATTCTCGCTATGTGCCGGCCCGCATAGCGATTGGATCCTGGAAGCCATCGTCCGCGACGGAGACTCGGCTGGAGCAGGGAGAACGTCGATTGGATCGTTTCATCAGAAGCACGCCGGAGCATGCGTTTCTCGTTGCTGTCGAGTGGCTTCACGCGTTCCTGCCCGTCCTATCGGAGGCCCAGCGCTGAAACCACCTGTTCCGAAAGCAGCGCTATTTCCTGATCCGGCGAGCTAGTCATGTGCCTCATCACAATTCGACGAAGCAGAGGGTACCCACCATTTCCTCGGTACGCCATCCTGAGCTGCTGGTCTTCTTCCGATAGGCCAGGCGCGGCCGAGGACCGCCAGTCGAACGCCGCAAGGTGTGCGGAGACGCGCTCCAGGAACCCCGCGAAAGGCTGTAGCCTCGCCTCTCGAATTGCGTCCGTTACGTCCTTGGTATCAACTAGATCAGAGGCGCGGTCGAGCTCCCAGCCAAACAGATTGAGACGATGGGCGGCTAGGTAGGTGAGATCGTTGTAGACCTGAAGGATCACGCGAACGCCTTGGTCGGAACTGGTGAGGCTGTTGTTCGTGAAGATGGCCCCGGTTCCACGACCATCGAGCTGCCGAACCCATTCGAGGTTCCGCGACGCTACCGAGCGCGCAAACATCTCCCAGGCTAGGATCAGAAAAGCTGCTTGCTGAGCGCGAGACCAAGGGAGGGCAAGGCGGTCTGATCCTACCGGCGCTCCGTACAGTCCGCCTACAAGCTTCCCTCTTCCTTCCCAGTTGCGAATGAAGGATGAAAGCAAGGAACGGATCCACGAAGCCTGTGTCACGCCAGGTTTGGATGGCTCACCAAGCATATTGATTCGGTTCTTCCAGATGCTGGCCGGGTGCGTCCACAGGATCTCGGTCATCTCCTGTGCTCGAGTTTCGCGATATATGCCAGCCCCTTCGAACCGATCAAGCCAATCCTCCGTCCGGAGGAGCGGGTAGAGGTCGAAGGCAAGACTCCGGTTGATACGCTTCGGCTTTATGTTGATCGTGTAGAAGAGATACGCCTGCCAACTGATATCGAGCCCTCGGAAAGCGACGACCGGGAGTTGATAGGTTTCGGGGAGCCCTCGCTCGTCGAATGCCCACAGGCGGTGCTGCCCATCTATGATTTCCAGTGGTGGTACCTCGGCGGGTCTCCAACGGGGGTCCGCGGATCCGGGCGGGAGTTCGACCTCGGCTGTCCCCCTGTCGTCGTCCGTAACCTTGATGACCTCGGACGGCGCGACTCGCCGACCGCCGCGTTTGTCGACCGACAGGAGCATGTTGACAACCACCGCGGTCGGGAGCCAACCGGGTTTCTTCAGGTCGTGGAACTCATCGGAGGCTCGGCGGCGCGGTGGAAGGTTGGACCATGGGAAGCCAAGCTTCACGTAGTCGGCTATCTCACTAGACCGCTCTACATCGTGACGTCGCTGGATCCCAAGAGAGTCGACGCGGGCTCCGTCCGTGACTTCCCGGCGGTAGACGCCTGTTAACCTGCGTATCAGGCCAACCTCGAGTGACAGGAGATAGAACTCAGGGGCCGGCTTCCTCCGGTGATCACGCTCGGCAAAGTCGACGTCATTCCATCCCCGCAGCCATTGACGCACTCGCAGCGCGGGAACCTTGACTGGCTCGGGCGGCATGTCCCCCAACTCCTGACGTGCTGGTACGAGCGGCTCGCTCCTCGGAGATCATACGTCGGCCAAGACACTCGGAACCAGCGTAGGCCTCACGTCATACGAACTCGGAGCCAGTGTTCTGCTAGCTGCACCCGCTCGTGGAGCCGCAGTTGAGGCACTTGTAGCAGCTGCCGTTGCGGACCATGATCGAGCCGCATTCGGCGCAGCTGGGGGCGTCGGCCTGGGCGGCGAACGTGACCTGAGCCCTGCCGATGCCGAGGTTGCCGAGGGTGACGCGGGCGCCGTTGCCGTTGCCGTTGGATTTGCCCGGGGCGGGGACGTTGCCACTGCCGGAGGCGGGGGAGGCCGTGGAGAGCGGGCGATCCGCGGAGCCCTCTCTGGCGGGCGGCGTGGAGGGCGACTCGGGGCCTGGAGCGGCCACTGCGGTCGCGGGTGAGGAGGCCGCCCCGGCAGGGGTGTCCGACGAACCCGCCGCTCCACTCCCCATCGAAGCCGGCCCCGCGGCGACGGAGGAGCCGCTCCCTGACGTCCCGGCGCTACCGGCTCCGGCGTCTCCGCCCAGGCCGAGGTTTAGCGGCTGCACCGAAGATTCCGCGGTCGCTGACCGTTCGACCAGACCCAAAGTCGCTCGGTCTTCCGGCGGCAGGAATCTCGACCCCAGCCAGCGGAAGATGTAGTCCACGATCGACTTGGCGATCGGGATCTCCGGGTTGCTGGTGAAGCCCGACGGCTCGAAGCGGACGTGGGCGAACTTGTGGACCAGGTCGTGCAGCGGCACGCCGTACTGCAGCGCGACGCTGACCGTGGTCGCGAAGGTGTCCATCAGGCCGCTGATCGTCGAGCCTTCCTTGGCCATCTTGAGGAAGATCTCGCCCGGCTGGCCGTCCTCGTAGAGGCCGACCGTGATGTAGCCCTCGTGGCCGGCGATGTCGAACTTGTGCGTGATCGCGGCACGCTCAGCTGGGAGGCGGCGCCGGTACGGCTTCGGCTCTGACGGTGCCGAGGCGGCGGCCGGCGCCGCCAGCTCCAACTCCTTCTCTTTCTTCTTGCCGGTCATCAACGGCTGGCTGCGCTTCGAGTTGTCGCGGTAGATCGCGATCGCCTTGAGGCCCATCCGCCAGCCCTCGAGGTAGACCGTCTCGATCTCCTCGGGCGTGGCCGCCTCGGGCATGTTGACCGTCTTGCTGATCGCGCCCGAGAGGAACGGCTGGACCGCGGACATCATCCGCAGGTGGCCCATGTAGTGGATCGAGCGCGTGCCGTTCATCGGCTTGAAGGCGCAGTCGAAGACCGGCAGGTGCTCGGGCCGAAGCTCGGGCGCGCCCTCGATCGTCTCGCGCTCGTTGACGTAGGCGACGATGGCATCGACCTGCTCGGGCGTGTAGCCGAGCTTGCGCAGGGCGCCCGGGACGGTCTGGTTGACGATCTTGAGGAAGCCCTCGCCGACGAGCTTCTTGTACTTGACCAGGGCGATATCGGGCTCGATACCTGTGGTATCGCAGTCCATCATGAAGGAAATGGTGTTGTGGCTCACGAAACCGTTGGCGACGTATGTCACGTTCGAAGGGACCGAGATGTCGTAGGTGAGCTGCTCCTCCCCGAGCGCGACCGAAGCGATCTCGTCGTAGAAGTAGTTGAGCGCCTCGGCGAGCTCGGGGTCGGCGGTGCGCTCGAGCAGGGCAGTCGCGGAACGGCGCGAGACCAGGCCGGTGCGGGAGAGCGAGAGGAGCATCGTCTTGCGGAGGTGGTCGTTCTCCGGAGCCAGCCGATCGACGGTCGCGCGGCTCACCGGGATCAGGTCGTAGCGGGCGGCCTGCTGGGCCTCGGTTGGGGTGAGCGCCGAGCGCTTGCGCTCCGAGATGAAGCCGATCTCCGCCAGGAAGCGGGCTCCGGAGCTTGCGTTCAGGATCCGGATGACGTGAATGGGGTTCATCCCCTTGTGGCCGCGGCCGGGCTCGTCCACTTTGTGTGTAGTCACGAAGCCGAGGGCCAGCAGGAGCGTCTGAACGTCGCGGCTAAACCTCTCGGAGACGGTGGAGAACGAGGCGTAGCCGTTGCTTACGTTGCCGTCGGCCTCGAAGAGCCCGCGGACGAAGGCTCGGTAGACGGTCGGGTCGTTCGAGTAGAGGACGGCGTCCGGGATGTCCGGCTCGTAACCTTTGCCCCGATGTTCGTGAGTCGGCGCGTGCTTGGCGAAGCCGCAGGCCTCCCACCACAGGACGAGGCGGACGGACTGGAGCATGACTTCGGTGTAGCCCGGCTGTGGAGTGATGGCGGCCTCGAGCCCGAAGAGCGAGCGGCCGAGGTTTACGATCCGGTCGACCACGTCCGTGTCGGCCTCGGTGACGCAGAAGCGCAGGCCACGTGAATGAAGTGAGCCGTCGCCCATGAAATAGCCGACCAGCTCGGCCAGATCCGCGGCCATGCGGCGCGGCACAGAGGTTCGGTAGTCGGAGGTCCAGTAGGCCTCGGGCAGCGGCGGAAGCGGAACTTCCCGCGGCTCGCCGATCATGCCGCCGAGCATCACGGGCACGCGGTCGCCGGCCTTGACGTCGGCAAAGCGACGCCAGACCCAGTTGCCTTCGGCGTCGATGACCTTGATTCGGTGCGTGGTCGTTCCCTGTGCTCGATAGCCGCGAGACGTCTCGACCGTCACGACCGGCTCGGCGCCATTGAGGAAGAAGCGGGTCGCCTCGCGCGGGCCGTCGTCAGTCGCGACGTGCAGGTCGTGGAGGTCCTGCCACTGCTGGCCGTTCGGGTTGGCCAGGCCGCGAAGTCGAACAAGGCCGCGGTCGGTCAGGACGAGGCTGTTGCCGACGAGGCAGCCGGTTGGGGCGAGCAGGGTGGTTTGTGCGTTTCTAAAGCCGTGTGCGCGGCCCAGAGACAGAGTTTCGTCCCAAATATCGCGCGCAGCGCGGTGGAGGTCGGTGGGCAGGCCGACCTTGTCGGGGATGCCGTGGGCGGCGTCGCGGTGCTTCTCGATGATGCAGAGGAACGGTTCCTCGTTCTTGCGGTACTCGGCGAACGGGCCGCCGTGGTCGCGGGCGATGATCGCGCTCTGGCGGTAGGCCTCGGCGGTCATGACCGACGTGATGGCGCCGGCGTAGGCCTGGCCTTCGGGCGAGTCGTAGGCGAGGCCGCGGTTCATCAGCAGCGCGCCGAGATTGGCGTAGCCGAGACCGAGCGGCCGGTAGAGGTGCGAGTTGTCGGCGATCTTGGGCGTCGGGTAGCTGGCGTTGTCGACCAGGATCTCCTGGGCGGTGATCGTGAGGCGGCAGGCGTAGCGGAAGCCCTCGACGTCGAACTCGCCGTCCTCGCGCACGAACTTCATCAGGTTCAGGCTGGCCAGGTTGCAGCTCGAGTCGTTGATGAAGCTGTACTCGGAGCACGGGTTCGTGGCGTACTGGCGGGCCGAGTTGGAGACCGGGTTCCAGTCGTTGATCGTGGTGTCGTACTGGATGCCGGGATCGCCGCAGACCCAGGCCGCCTCGGCCATCTCGCGGAAGAGGTCGCGGGCCTTGTAGGTGTCCATCGGGGCGCCGCCCACGACGGCGTGCGTGGTCCACGGCCCGTCCGCGACGACGGCGCGCATGAAGTCGTCCGTGACGCGGACCGAATGGTTGGCGTTCTGGAAGGCGACCGAGCCGTATGCCTCGCCGGTGAAGCTCGGGTCGTAGCCGGCCTCGATTAGGGCCCAGGCCTTCTTCTCTTCCTTTAGCTTGCAGTTGATGAACTCATCGATGTCGGGATGGTCGACGTCTAGGATGACCATCTTGGCGGCGCGGCGGGTCTTGCCGCCCGACTTGACCACGCCGGCGAAGGCGTCGTAGCCGCGCATGAATGAGACGGGGCCGGACGCGGTACCGCCGCCGGACATCTTCTCTTTGCTCGATCGAAGGGTCGAAAGGTTCGAGCCCGCGCCCGAGCCGAACTTGAACAGCATCGCCTCGGTCTTGGCCAGGTCCATGATCGAGGACATCGAGTCCTGGACCGAGTTGATGAAGCAGGCCGAGCACTGGGGGTGCGCCTCGACGCCGACGTTGAACCACACCGGCGAGTTGAAGCTCATCTTCTGGTGGAGGAGCAGGTGCGTGAGCTCGTCGTGAAAGGTTGAGAGGTCTTCCGGCGTGGCGAAGTAGTGCTGCTTCTCCGCCCAGCCGGAGATGGTGTCGACGACGCGGTCGATCAGCTGGCGGACGCTGGTCTCGCGCTCGGGCGTGCCCAGGTGGCCGCGGAAGTACTTGCTGACGACGACGTTGGTGGCGAGCTGGCTCCAGAACGCGGGAACCTCGACGTCGCGCTGCTCGAAGACGTTGACGCCCTTCTCATTGCCGATGCTGGCGGTCCGGGTCTCCCAGGCGATCTGGTCGTAGGGGTGGATCCTGGGAGTCGTCCAGCGGCGGGGGAAGCGGAGGCCCTGGACGCCGTGGCCGGTGAAGCGGCCGTCGGGGAGCATGGGGGCGACTGCCTCATCCATGACGGGGATGGCGCCATCGGCAGCTCGGCTCATCTCGTGCACCTCTACCTGGTTCTCTGTCTCGCGGTCGGGACGCTGGTTCATCGGTGGGCCTGGGGTTGTTGCGTGGCGTTGTTGCGTGGCGTGGTTGCGTGGCGTTGTTGCGTGGCGTTGTTGCGCGGCGGCGGCGGGGTGGCGCTGTGGCGGCCGGGCGGCGGCAGGGTGGCGAGGCCAGGCGGGCCCTCTGGCCCGACTGGGCGGTGCCGTGGCTGCGTGGCTATCCCGTGGCTGCGCGACCGGTTCGCGGACCTTGCGCGGGCGGCGAGCGCTGGGGGTTCTCCTACCCGGTGCGAGCCCGTGCGAAGGTCTGGATCGGTTCGTCCATCGTCGCCCGCGATAGCCTGCGAGGGCTCCTGGCCGGATCCGATCGTGGTCCTTCCTTCGCCAATTCGACCGTCCTTCCTTCGGCCTGCTTGCGGCGGCCAGTGGGCCTTCGCGGAGCCCATCGACCGCCGGGAATGTACGCCTGCGCCGCACCCCCAGTCAAGCCTTGAAAACACAAGATGTTGTGGTATCGTGCCACACGCAACCCCTACATCTTGCGCCGGGCCGTGATTCTGTGGAGATCCGCCCGGAGTTGGTGCATGCCCTGTGGACCGGCTGTGGACGAGGAGTTCCGCGGCGTTCCGGCGGGCGCTCTGGCCGTCCATCGGAACGGGCCGTGGGGGCCGGACGGCCGGCAATCGACCCGCCGCCCCTTTCCTAACAGAACGTACGTGCTATTCTACTGCGAATGTCCAGCGGGCCGCGAGGGCGTGGCGGCACGGGCGGGGTGTGGCCGCGCGGGGTGGCGGGGCGCGGGGCAGAGGGCGGGGGCGTGGCCGCGGCGGTGTGGCCGCGCGGGGAGTGGCCGCGCGGGGGGTGTGGCCGCGCGGGGGGTGTGGCCGCGCGGGGGGGTCTGGCCGCGCGGGGGGGTGTGGCCGCGCGGGGGGCGTGGCCGCGCGCGGGGCATGAGGGCCGGGCGTAGCGGCGCGGGGCCGAGCCGCGGGGCGCTGCGGCGCCTTGTGGCCCCGCTTTTCCCTAATACGCATGGGCTGAGTACTAAGTTGCGGGGTGGACCTGCGGATCGACCCAGGCACCCCGTCCGGGCTCCTTCGGGGTCCGCGCGGTCGGGTCGAGACCCGGCACGGCGCTCGTTGGGGGATCGAGCGGGCGGAGGCGCGCCGCGGTCGAGCGCTTCGGCCGCCTCGAAACGCGCTGGGTGCAGCCTCGGCTGTCCACAGTACTCACCCGATGCGTATTAGGGAGGAACCAGACGCCGCGCAGGGGCCCGACCGGCTCCGCTAGCCAGCGGCGCACGTCGCGGCTGCGCGCCGGCAGGGCGGCGGCAAACAGCGCGGCATGCCGGGCCACGGCCGCGCGGTGAACGTTCGCGTCGGGGAGCACGAGAACGGCGGCGACGTCCTTGGGCACCCAGCCATGCTCCGACCGGACAACGCGCGGCACAACCCGGGCCTTCATGTCGAGTGTCCGCACGGTGTCCTGCAGGTCCACCAGCTCCGTCTTGATCTCGACGACAAGGAGGGCCCGGCAGTCGGGCCGCCAGGCCAGGATGTCGACCGATCCGCGCTCGCCGTAGAAGTTGAACGACTCCTCGACGCGCACTTCCCAACCGGCGCCCGAGAGCAGGCGCGCCACCAGATCCTGCAACTGAGCGTGCCTTCGATCGAGCAGCCGAGCCAGCCTGGGTCCGCGCCATCTCAGTCCGATCGTGAGGTCCGCCTCGAGCGTTGCGGCTATGGCCTCCAGGGCGTCCGCCGAAACGGGTCCGAACCTGCCGCGCTCGACGCGCGAGACGGTCTGTTGCGAGGTGCCGGCCCGGACGGCGACGTCGGCCTGCCGGAGTCCGAGCTCCAGGCGGATGGCGCGAAAGGTTGTGCCGAGATGGACGCGATCCACGGCGTGAGAATGAGTTGGCCGACTTCACTCGGCCTTATCTGCAGCCAGGGCGTCGCCGCGGATCCGGCGCCCGGTCGGCCCAGTTGGGCGCCCCTCGTCGAGATCAGCGGCCCTCTACGCCCGCGCCAGGCGATCCAGCGCGGCCGCCAGCTCAGCGGCGTCCGCGGCGACTTCGGTCGGGCGCTCGGCGGCGGGGAGGGCCGCGAGCTGCGCCGCGGTGCTGATGCCTGTCAGCATCAGGACGGAGCGCGCGCCGACGGCGATGGCCGCCGGAATGTCAGTGATCAGGCTGTCGCCGATCATCACGGCCTCGGTCACGGGCCGGCCCATGGCGTGGGCCGCGACTTCGAGCAGCAGCGGCCCGGGCTTGCCGAGCGAAACCGGCTCGACGCCGCTGGCGGTCGCGATGGCCGCGACCACGGACCCGGCCCCGGGCATCAGGCCGTGCTCCATCGGGTAGATCGGGTCGCGGTTGGTGGCGACGAAGCGCGCGCCGGCTCGAATGGCGGCGGCGGCGACGGCGAGTCGGGCATAGGTGAATTCCAGATCGAGGCCGACGACGACGGTGTCCACACCGCGGGTCGCAGCGGCGGCGTCCCGGCCGTTGGCGGTCCAGCGCTCGGCCGCTTCAGCGGAAGGCATGACTTCGATCCCGACGTCGCGCAGCTCATGGACGAGCCCGGCGCCTCCGACCACGAGCGCGCAGACCGGCCGCGGCGACTGTTCGGCCAGGTACAGCGCCGTGGCGCGGGCCGAGGAAACGATCCGGTCGGGCGAGACCGGAGCCCCCATACTCGACAGGCGGGTAACGTAATCCGCGCGGTACCACATCGAATTGTTGGTGACGTACACGACGTCGTCGCAGGCGGCGGCCCGAGCGGTCAGGACGGCGGCGACGCCGGGCACGGGCGCCGCGCCGCGATAGACGACACCATCGAGATCGACGAGCAGGAGCACGAATGGGATGCTAGCCGACGGGCGCCTCGACCGTGACGCGGGCCGCACCGGACTCCGAGCCGGCGCGGGCGCGCCGGAGTGGCTCGGTGCCTGACGATCGCCGCGTCCTCGAGGGCATTTCGCGCCTGGTCGTCGACGGCACGAACGTCCTGCACGCGATCCGGCGGTCGCCGGCGCCACTCCCCGCCGCGGCCCTGATCGGGCGACTCCGCGCCATCGTGCCGGCGGCTGTGACGATCACCGTCGTCCTCGATGGCTCGCCGGAGCATGGGCTGGTCGCTCGCCACGTCGCTTCGGGCGTGGAGGTTCGGTACGCCGGGCGGTCCACCGCCGACGAGCTGATCGCCCACCTTCTCGAAGATCTGCGGAGCGAGAATTCGGGCACGCTGGTAGTCACCGACGACATCGAGCTGTCGAGCGTGGTCAGGCGATCGGGCGGTCGAACGGCTCGAACCGGCTGGCTGATCGGCCGGCTCGAGCGCCAGCGCCTCGTCGCCCCCGCCCCCGGTCGGCCCGGTCTGGCGCCGCCGCCCGCGGCATCGATCGGTCAGGGAACCGGGCGGGCGGGCTCGAACGCCGGAGCTGATGGCGGGGACACGAGCGAAGCCGATTCGCCGCGCTGGTCGCCGGGCCGCGGCGCCACCCGCAAGCGAGGTCCATCGCGTCGCCGCCCGGCGGGGGAGCGGTAGGTTTCGCGCGCTTTCGCCGCGCGATTCTGCCCCGCGCCGCCGCTTCGCCCGCGCCGCCGCTTCGCCCCCCGCCGCCGCTTCGCCCTGCGCCGCCCGGGTTCCAGGGTGTATCGAATTCATGCGCCCTGGATTGAACTTCTTCCTTCGAATAGACTGGCCTCAGACTCTTTCGGTGCCCGCCGGCAAGTTTCTGCGTCATTCGAGTGATGCCCTAGCCGCACGGTCGGGTTCAGCATTGCCATCGCCGGGCCGTCGTCCGGAGCGCGGCGGTGTCGCCACACCCTAAACGGGGAAGAACTTGGACGCTCGGGTGCCACCCGGGGAGCGTCAACCGGAGACCGCGGCATCGCCTCGGTTGCCGGAGGACTTGCACGACCGGATCGGCCAGATGGTGTTGGTCGGCTTCCGCGGCATGACGCCGCACGAGGCCGAGCCGACGCTGCGGCAGATTCGAGCGGGTTCGATCGGTGGCGTCGTGCTCTATGACGTCGACGCCCAGACCGGCGGTCCTCGAAACGTCAAGTCGCCGCGCCAGCTGAGCGAGCTGGTGATCGCGGTCAAGGCCGCGGGCCCGATCCCTCCGCTCGTGACGCTCGATGCCGAAGGCGGCTTCTTCCACAAGCTCAAGACGCAGTACGGCTTCCCGCCAACGGCCGCGCCCGCCGACGTTGGAGAGCGTAACGACCTCGCTTTCACTCGATACAACGCCAGCGTGATCGCCGACATGCTGGTCGAGCTCGGCATCGACATGAACCTCGCGCCGGTCGTGGATCTCTTGAACCCGGCAAACGCGCACGCCGGCCGCGGCCGCCGAACGCTCGCGTCGGATCCGGCGACCGTGATCGCCCACGCCCGTGAGTTCATCTTGACCCATCGGGAGCGCGGCATCCTCACGACTCTCAAGCACTTCCCGGGCATGCGTGGCACGCTGAAGCCCTATTCACCGGGCCTCAATGAGGTGATCGAGGACTGGTCCGAGATTGAGCTCGAACCGTTCCGGGGACTCATCAACGAGGGTCTCGCCGATGCCATCTTGACGACCCGGGTGTTGTTCCCTCAGCTGGACCCCGACTATCCGGCCTGCCTGTCGAAGAAGATCGTCGGCGGCCTGCTGCGAACGGAGCTCGGCTTCGAGGGAGTGGCCATCTCGGATCCGATGGAGATGCAGGCGGTCTGGGACGCGTTCGGCTTCGCGGCGGGAACCGTGCGCGCCGTCAACGCCGGGATCGACCTCGTGCTGCTGTGCAACTACTCGAGCGTGGTGCCGTACAGCGACGAGAGGGCCGACGAGATGATCCGCGTTCTGTCGGAGGCGGTCGCTCGAGGCGAGGTCGCGGAGTCGCGGATCGACGACGCCTGCCGGCGAGTCCTCACCCTGAAGGCGCGCCGGGCCCGCGCCTGAGCGCCGAGGCTGGCCGCGCCCTCCCAAACGCGCGCCGGGCCCGCGTCTGAACGCCCGACGCCCGGCTGGTTATGCGGCGTTGGCGCGGGAAGGGTTGTTGGCCGCACGCTCGCGCAGCAGGTTCGTGATCGCGTCGCATGGGAGCGGCCGCGAGAAGAGATAGCCCTGGCCGATGTCGCACTGGAGCGTGCGCAACCGATCCGCCTGCTCCACGCGCTCCACGCCTTCCGCGACCGTTTCGAGGCGCAGCGTCTTGCCGATCCGGATCATCGCGTCCACCAGGGCGCTGGAGGTGGGCTCCGTGGCGACGCCGTCGACGAAGGATTTGTCGATCTTGAGGATGTCCACCGGGAAGCGGCGCAGGTATGCGAACGACGAGTAGCCGGTGCCGAAGTCGTCGATCGCCAGCCGCACCCCCAGGGACTTGAGCTGGTAGAGCCGGTTGAGTGTCGCCGCCGTGTCGACCATGAGGACGCTCTCGGTGATCTCCAGGACGAGACGGTTCGGCAGCAGGCCGGTGTCGTCGAGCGCGTCGGCGATGTCGCGCACGATGTTGGGATGACGGAGCTGACGGGCGGAGAGGTTCACGTTGAGAGCGATGGGCTCGCCGGCGGGGATCTCCTGCTGCCACACTCGAACCTGGCGACACGCTTCTTTGATCGTCCACTGACCCAGCGGCACGATCAGGCCGCTCTCCTCGGCCAGCGGGATGAACTCCATTGGCGGAACGAGGCCACGGCGCGGGTGCTGCCAGCGAACCAGCGCTTCGACGCCGGTCAGCCGACCGGTGTGCAGGTCGATCGTGGGCTGGTAGTGGAGCACGAACTGCCCCTCCTCGATCGCCGTCCGGAGCTCCGACTCGACCTGGATGCGGCGGATCGCGTCGGCATGCATCTCCGGATCGAAGAGCGCGTAGCCGGTTTCGCTGACCCGCGCCCGGTGCATGGCCACGGCCCCGTTGCGGAGCAGGTCTTCGCCCGTCTCTTCGCCACCCATTGATACGACGATGCCGATGTGGGGCTGCAGCTCGACCTGCGCCCCGGGGAGCTGGATCGGCTGGCGCAGCGCGCTCATGATCCGTTCCATCGCCATAGTGGCGTCGACGGACGAAGTGAGCCGGTCGAGGAGCAGGCCGAACTCGTCGCTGCTCAACCGCGCGACCGTGTCCTCGCCCCGAACGCACGTCCGTAGCCGGTCCGCCACCATCACCAGCGCAGCCTCGCCCGCGCTGTAGCCGAGGCTGTCGTTCAGGCGGTTGAAGCCCTCCATGTCGCAGTAGAGAAGGGCCAACGTCGTGTTGTGGCGCTTGGCCTGGAGGAGCGCGTGCTCGAGGCGGTTGATGAACAGGGCCCGGTTCGCCAGCCCGGTCAGGGAGTCGTGGAAAGCCTGGTGTCGTAGCTCGGCCTCGAGGGCGTGGCGCTGGGTGACGTCGCGGGTGTTGAGGACGATGCCCGCGATCGCGGGCACGTTCATGAGGTTCGAGATTCGGGTTTCCGTGTGTCGCCACGAGCCGTCGGCGTGGCGGATGCGGCACTCGCACACCAGAGGAGCGGTCGCGTCCTCCACGGCGCGACGGTAATTGAGTCGCATCGGCTCCACGTCGTCGGGATGGACCAGCTCGAGGAGATCGCGGCCGACGATGTCGTGGACCTCGTAGCCGAAGACCTGCCGCACGGAGGGCGACTGGAACCGCACGTGACCGTCGGGCCCGGCGATGCTGATAACGTCGCTGGAGGCCTGGATCAAGGCCTCGAAGCGCTCCGAGCTCTGGATCTCGATGGCGCGCTCCTGGAGGTCGGTCCGCGACAGGGCCAGCGATACCTGCGTGGTCAGAGTTCGGATCGCGGTGGGCAGCTCATCCGGGATCGGCTCGGGCGACTCCACGATCAGCATGCCCCGTACCGCGTCTTCGACGCTCACGCTCGTCAGGAGAACATCCCCGTCGCGGAACGGGCCGGGCCGTTCGAGAGCGGGTGAAGGCTCGCTGCCCGGGCCGGCCTCGCCGGCCGCATCCGAACGCAGCAGGCGCTGCTCGGCCAGTCCGTCACCGGCAGGCGCCATCGAGGACCCTTCGATGATCCGACCCCTGGCCTCGTCGGCGCCGTCTCCAATCGCGTCGAGCACGGTGAAGCGCAGCGGCCGGCCGTCCGGTTCTGCGGCCATGGCCAGGCTGACGCGGACGCCGGTCAGGGTTCCGCACAGAGCCAGCCCGCTCTCGACCACGGCTGCGGCTATCTCCGTGAGATCGGATGCGGCCACGAGGTCGAGGCCGGTCGCGGCCAGTACCTGCTCCCGCCGGGACGTGGCCTCGTACAGCGCGATCGAGTTGACCATGCCGCTCATCAGGCAGGCCACGATGACGAATCCGACGGCGAAGACGACGGCGATCGTGAGCGCTGCCGGATCGGCGAGCCCCTCGCCGATCTCGATCGCCACCATGGCGGTCGTTCGGAGCAGCACATGCGGAAGCGAGCCGTAGGCCGATGTGAAGATCACGGCCGCGGCCAGCAGGGCGAAGAGGTAGCCGTGCCAGCGGTCGTCTACGGCTACGGCTATCAGGCACATGCTGCCGATCGTCAGCGCGTCCCCGAGCGGCCCCATAGATCCATTGCGATGACTGCTCAGCCAGGTCACTACCAGGACGGGCGGCGCGATCAGGCCCAGGCTCCAGAAGAGGGGCACGTCGGGTCGGGAGACGAGGACCATGGGGAAGATGCCGGCGACGGTGAGCAGCCCGAGCGCAAGCAGCAGCAGCTGCAGGCGGCCGAGCAAGTCGCGAGGGCGGGCTCCGGCGCGGAGACCCGCGAGGATCTTCTCCGTCTTGCGTGGCACCGAGTTTCCCTGTGCCTCCGGGTCCGAAAGAGCAGGCGGTGGGTACTGGACGCCAGGGCCCAGACTCAGGCCCTACCTTCGGCGTCGGACGCGGTCGCGCGCGACTGAGGGTCTACCCGTACGTCGATTGGAGGATCTTGCGCTGGGGTCATCGTTCGCGGGCCGGCATGGGCGGGGCGGTGTAGCATCGCCGCGATCATGTCGTCCTCGAATCGGCCCTCACCATCCGGGTTGGATGCCGACAAGCGCCCGCTGGATCTCCTCCGGTTCGACCACTTCGGACCCGAGGAGTACGAGCTGACGCCTGCGGAGGACGAATCCGATGACGGCGACTACTCGGACGACGGGTGGCGGGCCAGGTTCAGGGCCGCGACCGTCTGGATTCTTGCGCGCGTGGCCTGGGTCGGGCTGGCTGCGGCGCTGTCGCTCGGCTCGGCGGGCCTCGTCGCCGCAACCGGACAGTCGCCGGCGAGCCAGAGCCGTCCCGAACTGACGTATGGGGCGGACCAGACGCTGTCGAGCCGCCTGGACGCCGGCGTCCAGGCTCTG
The DNA here is from genome assembly GCA_963768655.1 of uncultured Chloroflexia bacterium. Lineage (GTDB taxonomy): Bacteria > Chloroflexota > Limnocylindria > Limnocylindrales > CSP1-4 > Fen-1039. Next base: position 892,521 of record CAVYIM010000003.1, read on the forward strand.
GCGAAGCTGAACGACGACGTGGTCGTGCTCGGTCAGATGGCTCGCAACGTGCTCGCCGACCTGTCGCAGATCAACCAGAACGCGCTCAGCGCTGACTACCAGGACGGCGATCAGGCCGTCGCCGAGATCGAATCGGGTGCCGCCGCCCTCAGCACCACGCTCGAATGCAAACCGTGGCCGAGCACCCGGGACGCCGATCTGGCGAGAACGTACAGCCAGACCTTGATCGACCGCTGGCAAGCGGTATGCGCGGCCGTCGATTCGGTCGCTCCCCTGGCCGGCGACTGGGCCGACATGGAGAACGGTGCCGGCGTCGCCATGGAGGTGGCCAACGACATCAACGCCCACGACCAGAGCATCAAGGGGGCCCTGCAGTCCGCAACTTCGGGCCGATACCCCGACGCGCTCGTCCAGCTCGCGACCGCAGCAGCCTCGGTCGCGGACGCCCAGCACATTGCCGCCGAGCTCTCGCAGGTCACCGACGTCTCGACTCTGACCGACTGGCTGACCCGGACCAAGACATTCGATGACGCCCTGCAGCTGCTGTGGCAAGCGATGGTCGACTCGAATGGGAAGGTCACGGCCCAGGTGACGGCCGCGCTCAAGGCGGAGGGCGCCGCGGAAGCCCTCCTGCCCGACAACAACTCCGTGCTTCAGGTCGTGCTCTACGAACTGGCGGGGAACTTGACCTCCGATGGACTCTCGATCGAGACTGCCAAGGGCCAGCTGGCCACAGCCCTGGCCGATCTCACCGGCGGCATGGTCGTCGGCCAGTAGCGGCCGCTTCGATCCCTGCGGCGAGCGCGGCACGGGCCGTGGCAAGGGCGGGGCGAGTGGCTAGACTTGACACCTAAGTCATGGCCGGTCCGAGGTAGGCCGGCTACACCGTCACGTGGCGGCCGTGCGGCCGCTCCCAGCCCGGAGGATCATCGTCATGCGGTTGCGTGTCGTCTCCGATCAGCCATGGGACGTGGCTGCGGACGTGCTGGCCGTCCCGTTCGTCGGCGAGCCGCGGTTCGAGGCGAGCTTCGGCGAGATCGACCGCAGGTCGGGCGGCGAGCTTCACAGCCTGGCGGACTTCGGCGAACTCAAGGGGGAGCGATACGCGGCGGTGATCGTGGCCCCGGGTCAGCTGCGGGCGGGCCGGCTCGTCGCGATCGGCGCCGGTCCGGCCGACGAGCTGACGCGCCAGATCGTGGTCCGCATCGGCTCAGGCGTTGAGCGGCGCCTGGCCGGACGTCGGGTCAAGAGCCTGGCCATCTGGCTCGACGATCTTGCGGATCGCCTCGAAGGCGGAGCCGAGGCGGTCGCGGAACTGCTCGCTCGAGGCGTCGTGGAGGGCAGCTTCGAGCCGGCGGAGATCTATCGGGACGACGTGAAGGCGGCCCCGCCGGCGCTGGACGAATTGATCCTGGTCGCTCCCGGCGGGAACCCGGCGGCGTTGACGCGGGCGGCTGAACGGGGCGTTGTGATGGGCGAGGGTGCCAACCTCGCTCGCGGCCTGGCCAATCGCTCTGCCAACGACGTCTCCCCGGAGGTGCTCGCCGGAGAGGCGCGCGCCATCGCCGAGCGCCACGGGCTGTCGATCGACGTGCTCGGGCCCGAGAAGGCGGCCGAGCTCGGGATGGGCATGTTCCTGGCGGTCGGCCGCGGCAGCGACAACCCGCCTCGAATGATCGTCCTGCGATCGGGCGATGCGGCCGCCAAGGATTCGGCGGGGCGGCGTCTGGCGATCGTGGGCAAGGGCGTCTGCTTCGACTCCGGCGGCATCAGCATCAAGCCGGCCGACCGGATGGAAGAGATGAAGATGGACAAGACCGGTGCCTGCACCGTCATTGCGGCCATCGCCACCGTGGCCCGTCTCGCGCCCGGGACCCCGCTCCTGGCCGTGGCTCCGGCCGTGGAGAACATGCCCGGCCCGCACTCGACGCGGCCGGGTGACGTGGTCAAGGCCATGAACGGCAAGACGGTCGACATCCTGAACACCGACGCCGAGGGCCGGCTGATCCTCGGCGACGCGATGTGCTACGCGGAGAAGCTCGGTGCGACGCACATCGTCGACGTCGCCACTCTCACGGGCGCCGTGGCCCGGGCGCTCGGCGACCAGGTGACCGGCACGTTCGGCGCTCCGCAGGCCTGGTACGACCAGGTCGCCGCGGCCGGCGCGCGCGCCGGCGAGCGCTACTGGCAGATGCCGTTCATCGAGGAGTACCGCGCCGATCTCGACAGCTGGTACGCGGACTTCACGAACACCGGGTCCGTGGAGGGCGGCTTGATCAAGAGCGCGCTCTTCCTGCGTGAGTTCGTCACCGTGCCGTGGGCCCATCTGGACATCGCCGGCACGGCGTACTTCCACAAGAAGACGCCCTACGCCCCGGCCGGCGCCACGGGTGTTTCTCACGCCACTCTCGTCGAGCTGGCCCTGGCCGGCGCGAAGAAGGATTAGCGGGGGAGTGGATCCGCTCGCAGTCGTATTCGGGCTGTTCGGCGCGGCCCTGGGAGTCGTCGCAGACCGCGTCTCCGCCCGCTGGCCCGCTCACGAGGACGGTTCGGTCCGGCGCGTGGACTGGCGGACTCCGGTCGTGGCTATCTTCGGGGCCGTGGCGCTGGCCGCGGTCCCGATCCGTTTCGGCGACGCGGCGGAGCGGGCTCTCTTCGGGGCAGTATTCGCGGCGCTGGTGTTGCTCATGGCCACGGATCTCGATCAGCGGCTCCTGCCCGATGTGATAACGCTGCCGCTCTTCGTCGTCGGCGCCGCGGCGCTCGTCTGGGGCGGCGACACGCTGGTCAATCGCCAGCCGGCATGGCTGGCCATCGCCGTCGCCATCGGCCTCCCGCTGGCGCTATACGTGGCCTCGCTTCCGTTTGGAGAGGGAGCCTTCGGCGGTGGCGACGTCAAGTTCCTGGCGGGCATCGGCCTGTTGACGGGAGGCCTACGGCTCGTCCTGGCGGTATTCGTCGGAGCGCTGTTGAGCGGCGTCGTGATCCTGGCCCTGGTGGCCGCGAGACGGATCACGTTGAAGAGCTACATCCCCTTCGGGCCGTTCCTGATCATCGGTGCGGTCTGGGCGGCACTGCTCCCAGCCGCGTCCTGAGCGCGATCCCCCGGGCTCGTTCGCCCCACAGATCCGTTCGGCCGACCGGCCCCGGTCGCTTGTCGGCTCCGTCCGGCTAGATGCCCTCAGCCGTCTGTCGCGTATTGCAGTTGGGGCAGTAGTAGGCGGGCGGGTTAGATCCATCCTGCTCGAACCCGAGCAGGTCCGTGATCAGCTCGCGCGTTTCGTCTGGAAGGGTCCGCGTCGACGGGTAGCCGCACTCGCACCAGGCCAGCTGCTGGTTGTTCGAGGGCTCGAACTGGTGCTCCTCGGCCAGGAAGGACGCCAGCGTGGCGCGCTTCTCCTCGTCGGTCCCCTCTCCGTCCATGACGCCGAGGGCGTGCTGGACCAGATCGAGGCGGGCGAAGGGAGAGGTTCGCTCTTCGCCGAGGGTCTTGAGCGTGGCCGTGGCGTCGACGCGCTGGCGCCAGCTGGGAGCGCTCTTGATGAAGTCGTCCAGGACCGTCACGGCGGGCGCGCCTATCTCGATGCACTTGTCCCAGTTGCCCCGCCCGGCCCAGTAGAACGCGGCCATCGCGTCCGGCTCGCTCGGTTGCCAGTCCAGGGCCACGAGCGCGGCCTGAATGTCTGCCCGCTCGTGGGTCTGGGCCCGAGGGAACGCCGCTACGAGCAGTGGAATGGCCGCTGGGCCGCACTCGGCGCAGCGTCGCCAATCGCGCAGGGCCGCCCAGTAGTGGGCGCCCGTTTCGTCGGAGGGTGGTTGCCAGCCGACCTCCGCCAGGCCGCGCGCCGCGGATCTACGAATGATCGGATCCGGATCGTCGAGGTGAGCCTCGAGCATCTCGGCGACCATCGGCGAGCCGATCCGGGCCAGCCGCTTGATCGCCAGCTCGCGGACTTCGGCGTCATCGTGACCCAGGGCCGCCTGGAGCGCATCCACGGCCTTCTCGTCGCACAGAACGTCGAGCGCCTGGCCGGTTGCCCGTTCGACGGCCAGGCTCGACCGCCCGCTCGTCTTGGCTCGGTACTGCTCGTGGGCCAGCATGACGATCAGCGGCCCAACGGCAGCCGGGTCCCCGATCGATGCCAGGGCCCTGACCGAGGCAACGCGCACGGTTTCGTCCGGGTCCATGGTCGCCCGGAGCAGCGATTCGACCGCATCGGCGGCCTTGATGCGACCGAGGGCCGTGGCCGTCGCCCGGCGGGCGTCCTGGTCGGGGTCCGTCATCATGCGGCGATAGACGGCCTGGGCCGCGACCGTTCGGACGTCCGGGTCGCGGTCCTGGAGGGCGGTGATGAGAGGCTCGACGACGCGCACTCCACCGCGGGCCGACAGGGCTCGCACCGCGGCCCGGCGGACGCCCGGATCCTCGTCGGTGACGAGGACCGTGAGCGGTTCGACCGCCATCGGGTCGCCAAGCGGGCCGAGAGCGTCGGCGGCGGCAATCTTGATGGCCGGGTCCTTGTAGGCCAGGGCCTTGATCAAGCCTTGGATATCTCTTTTGGCCTCCAACTGAGCTATGTTTGGGGGACCAAAGAGCGGCATCGGGGCCTCCATCCCTCGGGATCAGGACGAACGACCTTGCGGGAGTCGTGTGCGTCCGCGTTTCGGGTTCACGAGAGAGGCTAGCACCGATTGGGGCACCTTTGCGAGGGCCCAACCGGGCCATATGCCCTCTCTGGTCAACCTTGCGCACCGAATTCGCTCCAACTGCACCAGACCGAGCCCCACTGCAATCGCCCGTCAAGCTGCAACGCCCTTGATTCCTGATCCGGATTGCGTTGTATGATGCGTTCTAGCCGGAGTCGTCCTGAGTCTGTGCCCCTTTCGAGGGACGGCGTCAAACCGGCGGGCCTATCCGCGATGTGTGCTGGTGCACGCCGCAACGGAGTTGCTCGCACGATGACTGCCATGCACGACCGACGCTCCTTGAGCCGCCACAGCCGCTGGCGGTGGGTCCAATTCCTTCTGGCCGCAGTTCTGCTGATGCCCATCGTCAGCGTCAGTGCGCCTGCCGTCCCGGCTCGCGCCGACGACCTCACCGACGCGGTCCAGCAACAGATGGCGCTGGACAAGCTCATCGCCGCGCAGAAGAAGCAGCTGACGACCATCGCGGCGCAGCAGGCGCAGCTGACGACCGAGATGGCTACCGCGCAGACGAACCTCGACCAGGTCAACCAGAACATGGACGACCTGCAGGCCGAAATCACGGGCCTGCAGGGCCAGGTCGATGCGGTTGCGGTCAGCTACGACAACCTGGTCAACCAGGAGAACCAGCTGCAGTCGCAGCTCGACACTCTCGAGCTCCAGGAACAGGAGAAGCAGGCGGAGCTCACGCAGCGCCAGCAGATCCTCGCGGACCGGTTGATCGCCGCCTACAAGACGGAGCAGACGCCGCTCCTGACACAGCTTCTGACCTCAGGCTCGCTGACCGACGCGCTGTCCGACGTCTCCTACTACATGGACCTTGGCGCTCAGGACAAGGCCCTGGCCGAGCAGATTCAGCAAGACGAGTCCAACCTGGAACAGCTGAAGCAGAACGTCGAGGTGTCGCGCACCTCGGTCGCGGTGCTCGCCAGCCAGGTAGGTCTTCAGAAGGATGATCTCGACGGTCAGATGCAGCAGCTGACCACGGCCAAGGCGAAGCTCGCTTCCCTTCAGAACAAGATCGCCGTGGAGATAGCCAAGCAGGCAGCGGCGAATGCCAAGCTCGCCAAGAACAAGGTGGCGCTCGCTGCGGCGATCAAGTCCAACGGAGTGGATTCCGCCGAGCTGGCGCAGAAGATCGACAAGCTGGCAGCGGAATACGGCGGCAAGGGTCGCATCCCGTCCAAGTACAGCGGCACTCTGCAGTGGCCGATGGGTGGCAAGATCAGCCAAGAGTTCGGATGCACCGGCTGGCCCACCGAGCCGCGCGTCGGCAACTGCGCGCACTTCCACCAGGGCATCGACATCGTGGCGCCCTGCCTGACGCCGGTCCATGCCGCGGGCTCCGGGGTCATCGTCTTCGTCGGCTACAACCCCTACGACTCGCCGCCGCGAGCGTGGCTGGTCATCATCGCCCACTCCACCAGCATGGTCACCTGGTATGCCCACATGACCGGCAAGGCGATGCCCGGGATCTACGTCGGGGCGCAGGTGTCCGCGGGCCAGGTGATCGGCACGGAGAACACCACCGGCCACTCCTCCGGCTGCCACCTCCACTGGGCCGTCCGCGTGGACGGCGTGTTCATGAACCCGCGCCTGTTCGTCTAGCCACCGCCCTCGCCCAGGCAACGGCCTCGTCGGGCACCGCTCTGGCCGCACCCTGCCGCCAACGGCGCGCCCGAGCCATTCCTGTCGCACTCGCGGAAACTCCAGTCGACGTTCGGTGCCGTCGCGGCCGCGGTGGTGATAGCATCGAGGGAGCCCGACAACCCCCGGGCTTGGACCTAGAGGACGCCCGATGAAGCGCACTCTGGCGGTGATACTCGCCGGCGGCGAAGGCGAGCGGCTGTCGATCCTCTCTTCCATGCGGGCCAAGCCGGCCGTGCCGTTCGGCGGCAAGTACCGAATCATCGACTTCTCGCTGTCCAACTGCGTGAACTCGGACATCGACAACGTCGTTGTCCTGACCCAGTACAACCCCCGCTCCCTCAACGACCACATCGGCATGGGCAGGCCGTGGGACCTGGACCGCAACCAGGGCGGCGTCCGGATGCTCCAGCCGTACATCGCCCGCGGCCGCGTCGCCGAGTGGTATCGGGGCACGGCCGATGCCGTCCTCCAGAACCTGAACGTGATCGAGCAGGCGCCCGGCGACACCGTCCTTGTCCTGGCCGGCGATCACATCTACAAGATGGACTACCAGCCCTTCGTCGCGGCGCACCGGCGCCACCGCGCCGACGTCACGATCGCCGTCCGGCGGGTGCCCCTGGCGGATGCGACGCGGATGGGGATCCTGGCCCTCGACGACAACGACCGGATCGTCGAATGGCACGAGAAGCCGCGCCAGCCGAAGAGCGACCTGGCCAGCATGGGCGTCTACGTCTTCTCCAAGCGGGCGCTCCACCAGTGGCTCTCGGACACCCGCGCGGACTTCGGGCACAACGTCATTCCGGCCATGATCGAGGGCGGAGCCCGCGTCTACGGTTACCGCTTCGACGGCTACTGGCAGGATGTGGGAACGGTCCAGTCGTACTGGGAGGCGAACCTGGCGCTCCTCTCGGATGCCCCGGAGCTGGATCTCTACGACCGCGAGTGGGTCATCCACACCCGGTCCGAGGAGCGGGCGCCGGCGAAGATCGGAGCCACGGCCCAGGTCCACCGCAGCCTGATCAGCCATGGCTGCGTGATCAACGGCTCGGTCGTCAACTCCGTCCTCTCGCCCGGCGTCGTCGTAGACGTCGGGGCCGTGGTGCGGGACTCGATCGTCCTCTTCGATTCGGTCATCCGGTCTGGCGCGGTTGTGGATCGCGCCATTCTCGACAAGGAAGTGGCCGTCGGTCCGGGCGCGATCGTCGGGGAAGGGACCGACTACGACGAAGTCAACCGGCGAGAGCCGGGTCGTCTCAACACCGGAATCACAGTGGTCGGCAAGCGAGCAGTCGTACCGCGCGGCGTTCGTATCGGCCGCAACGTGCTGATCGGCGAAGCCGTCAGGGCCACCGACTTTTCGTCGCGGGTGGTCCGCAGCGGATCGACGATCGAGAGACCGAGGGATCGGGTTACTCGCCCCGCGGCCCGGGCGGTCGTGGGCCAGTCGCCGGATGGGCTCGACGCGGCAGCTGACGGCGGGCGGGACCCTGCGCCTCATGGTGTCGATGGCGGCCGAGTGGGCCCGGGCGAGACCATGCGCGCCGCCGAGGCGAAAGACTGAGCGAGGCGCAAGCGCGTCGTGCCGGCGGGCGAACTCACGCGGCCGCATGACGCTCGAGGTGATCGGCGATGGTTCGTGGTCGCGGCCGCTATGTGAGGGGTCTTGCCGCCGCCGCCCTGATCGCCGCCGCCGCCCTCTTGCGGGGTGCGGCGCCGCCGCCCGTTGAGGCCGCGCAATCCGGCTTGTCCTACATCTCGGTTGCCACCTGGACGGTTGACCCGGCCATGGGCAGCGTCCACGTCGACCTGGAGATAACCGCCACTTCGAAGACGGTCAACAGCGGTGGCCGGCGCTACTACTACCCGGGCCTGCAGCTGACCCTCCCTCTCTCGACGGCCAACTACCTCGCCTATGACGACACCGGCCAGTCGCTGCCCGTGGCGGTCACTGCCGGTGAACCTTCCGGAGTGGTCGTCTACGTGCCGTTCCGGCAGCGGCTCTATTCCGGGCAGAGCGTTTCGTTCGAGCTCAAGTTCGACCTGGTGGACCCGGGTGGCGCGACCGATCGTGACCTTCGCATCGGCGAGGACGTCGTCTCCTTCCCGGTCTCGGCTTTCGGCAGCGAGGGCACGCCGGGCGGCTGGGTCAGCGTCGTCTTTCCCGCCGGCTACATCGTTCAGGAGCAGTTCGGCTCCCTCACGAGCTCCGTCACCGGCGGCGGAGAGACCGTCTTCTCATCCGGCCCGGTACCCGACGCCACCGCCCTCGATGCCTGGTTCACCGCCTCGCGGACCATGCCCGACGCCGACTTTCGGACTGAGCAGATCACCGTGGGTCCTCTGGCCGTGACCCTGCGCTACTGGTCCGATGATCCGGGCTGGGCTGACCAGGTCGCTCAGGTTCTGCAGGCCGGATACCCGCTGCTGAGCCAGATGATCGGCATCGGCGACCCCACGGCCAAGACCTTGACGGTCGAAGAGGCCACGACCCAGGGCATCGACGGCTTCAGCGGCGACTACGATCCGAACTTCTCGCTGGCCCGGGTTTCGTACTTCGCCGACCCCATCGTGATCCTCCACGAGGTGGCCCACATGTGGTTCAACGGGTCTCTCGCTTCGGATCGCTGGATCGACGAAGGATTTGCCTCGTACTACGCGGAGCAGGCCGTGCTCCAGCTCAGGATGCCCGATCACGCCCCGGTCCTCAGCCCGTCGCTTATGCCGGCGGCCATTCCGCTCAACGACTGGACCTCGGCAGGGGCGCCCGATACGGCGACCGAGGCGTATCTCTACGGCGCCAGCCTGGAAGTGGCGCGCCGGATCGTCGCTATCGCCGGCACAGCCGACATGAGCGAGGTCTGGGCCGAGGCTCGGGCCGGCACCGGGGCGTATGCCGGGCCATCCGGCCTCCCGGCCAGCGGCCCTGCCGACTGGCGCAGTTTCCTCGACTACCTGGAGCAGACGACCGGTCAGTCGTTCACGCCGATCTGGCAGCAGTGGGTCATGACGCCGTCCCAGGTGGGCCTGCTGAATGACCGCGCCTCCGCTCGTGTCGACTACGCGGCCACCCAAGCGGCGGCCGGCGGATGGCTCCTTGGGCCGGATGTCCGGGAGGCGATGGACAGCTGGCAGTTCACCTCCGCGACGGCGCTGCTGAGCCAGGCGCGAGAAGTGCAGGTGCTCCGTCAGGAGATCGGAACTGACGCGGCGGCCGAAGGCACCACTCCGCCGGGCACGCTTCAGACGATCTTCCAGACGGTCGGCGCGGGTGCCGCCGTGACCGAGGCGCAAAAGGAGTTGAGTGCGCTGGATGATCTCTCGGCGGCACTCGAGGCCAGGGCCGAAAGCAAGAGCGCGGCCAAGGCGGTCGGTCTGCTCGGTACCGACCCGGACGCCGATCTCGAGGCCGCCCAGAAGGCCTTTGCCAACGGCGACCTCGGGCAGGCAGTTTCGATGGCCGATTCCGCGCGCTCCGCATGGACCGGCGCAGGAGCGGTCGGCCAGATCCGGATCCTGGGTACGGCGGCCGGAACCGCTGGCGTTCTTCTGCTGCTGGCGCTGTACGTCTGGACGCGATCGGGGCGACCCCGGGCAAAGGTGGCTGCGGATGCCGGTACCGCAACGGCGGGACGGCTGCATGACTGACCCGGCCGAGGCGGCCGGAACAGGCGACCCGGCGGAGGAGCGCGAGACCGCCTACGAACTCCTGCAGCGGGGCCACGAGTTGCTGCGCGCGCGGCACAATGCCCAGGCGGCCGTGGTGCTGGAGCGAGCCGCTCGCGCGGAGCCGGGCAAAGGCTCGATCCTCGAGGCGCTTGGGCGCGCCTACTTCGACAGCGGCCAGCACGCCCGGGCCGCGGCTTCTTTCGAGGCCCTGCTCGAGGTCGATCCGTCGGCCCCCTACGGGCATCTTGGTCTGGCTCTCAGCCTGGAGAGGTTGGGTCGCCTGGACGAGGCCCGGACCCATCTGCGCCTGGCCGTCGCCATGAATCCCGAGAGTGCCATCTACCGGCGGGCCCTGCGGCGGGTCGAGTCGAAGTCCGGATCCGCCGATCAGATGCCTTAGATCGACGGGCCGACCGACGCGGGCCGGCGGCGGTCCATGTCGGTCAGGGCGGGGACCGGCGAGCCGGGTCGAGGCCGAGCCTCCCGGGCGGGCGTTCGCGGCGCCCGATCTCGGGGCGACTCAGAGCCCCTGGGTTTCGAGGCGTCGGGCGAGCAGCAGGATGCCGGCGATCGACTTCGAATCCTCGATGATCCCGGTCTCGATGGCCTCGATCGCGTCGCGCCAGTGCAACGGCACGACCCGGATCCGCTCGTCCTCGTCCGGGCTGAGCCGGTCGCGCAGCGCCGGCTCAAGATCGGTCGCCAGGAAGAGAGTCAGATACTCGGTCAGGAAGCCCGGGGCGCTGTAGTAGCCGGCGAGCCGCTCCATCCTGCCGGCGCGAAATCCGGTTTCCTCTTCCAGCTCCCGATGGGCAGTCGCCTCCCGGTCCTCGACGACGCCGTCGTGGACCTCCAGGGTTCCGGCCGGCAGCTCGAGCATGGCGCCGTTGCCGGCGACGCGGTACTGGGCGACCATGAGCAACCGGCCATCGGCGTCGAGCGGGGCGATCACGACCGCGCCCGGATGGCGGACGATGTCGCGCGACGACGCGACGCCGTCGGGACGGACGATCTCGTCCTTGTCGAGAACCACGTATCTACCGCGGTAGATCTCTTCGGAAGCGACGATGCGCTCTTCGAGCTCGAGATCTGCGGCGGCCAGCTCGGCGAGGATCGCGTCCAACACAGGTCGGCCCGTAGGCGCGGGGCGGGGTCTGCGATGGGCCAGCGGATTTGCCATGCCCGAAACTATACGTGGCCGCACGTGGCCGCGACGCCGGCCCGGGCCCGGTAAACAGCAACGCCCCGGCGATGTGCCGGGGCGTTGGCCCGTGGGGCGAGTATCAGGCGCTGACTGCCCCGAACGAGAGGGCGAAGTTGGTGTCCGGGTCGAACAGCTGGATCTTTTCGAGCGGGACGCGCAGCTCGAGCATGTCGCCCGGGCGGACGCGGTACGCGGAGTCGACGATCGCGACGATGTCGCGGTCGGCACAGCTGGCGTGGATCAGCTCCTCGTTGCCGAGGTACTCGACGACCTCGGCCTTGGCGTTGACGACGGCGGTGGCGCCGCCGAGGGGGCCGAGGACAAGGTGCTCGGGTCGGTAGCCGGCGATGAGCGTGCGGCCCGTGGCGCCGATCGACTCGCGGAACTGTGGGGGAATGGGGATCGTGACATTCGGGGCGGTCAGCGTGATGCTGTCGCTGCTGCCACCGACCTCGACCGAGATGAAGTTCATCGCCGGGCTGCCGATGAAGCCGGCCACGAAACGGTTGATCGGCCGGTCGTAGAGCTCCTGCGGGGTGCCGACCTGCTGCAGGCGACCCTCGTTCATGACCGCGATGCGAGAGCCCATCGTCATGGCCTCGATCTGGTCGTGGGTCACGTATACGAAGGTGGTGTTGAGGCGCTGGTGCAGGCGCAGGATGTTGGCCCGGGTCTCGACGCGCAGCTTGGCGTCGAGGTTGGAGAGCGGCTCGTCCATGAGGAAGACCGCCGGCTCGCGCACGATGGCGCGGCCGAGGGCGACGCGCTGGCGCTGGCCGCCGGAGAGCTCGCGGGGCTTGCGGTCGATGTAGCGGGTCAGGTCGAGGATCGCAGCGGCTTCCTTGACGCGGGCCTCGATCTGGACCTTGGGGACGTGGCGCAGCTTGAGGCCGAACGCGAGGTTGTCGCGGATGGTCATGTGCGGATAGAGGGCGTAGCTCTGGAACACCATCGCGATGTCCCGGTCCTTGGGCGGGATGTCGTTGATGACCCGCTCGCCGATCCGCAACGTGCCCGAGGTTATCTCCTCCAGGCCCGCGATCATCCGCAGGCTCGTGGTCTTGCCGCATCCAGACGGCCCGACCAGGACCATGAACTCGGCGTCGCGGATGTCCAGGTTGAGGTCATCAACCGCGATGACGTCGCCGAAGCGCTTGCTTACGTTCTCGAAGGTGACTGTAGCCATCAGCAGTAGCTCCATGTCCAGGTGGGCCGATCGGGCGATCCTACCAGGCAAATGCCGGCGTGCCCCTCCCTGCCGGCCGACAACTCGCTAAACGTTTAGCACGGGCGCCCGGATGGTCTGACGCCGGCGCAGCTCCGCCCGCGGCCCTGGTCTTGGGGCTCGACATGGTTCAGGATTGCTTCAGGTCGGGGGCCAAAGATCGGGCCAGATTTCGACACGAATGCAACCAGGACCGGAGCGCAATACATGAGCGCCAACGAACCCAACGATCGTCCCGAGGAGATTGCCCAGGCTGCGCCCGACCCCCAGCTTCGCTGGTCGCCTGAGCCGGAGATCGATTCGCCTCTCACGGCCGAGAACCCGCAGGCCGCGGTCGTCCCGCCCCCGCCGCCCTACTTCCCGCCGCCCTACTTCCCGCCGAGCTATCCCCAGCCGGCCGGGTCGACCTGGCCGCAGCCGGCGCCCGCGGCGCAGTCCGCCCCCGTGCAACAGTGGCTTCCCGCCTCGCCGTGGGCGACACCGGCCCCGGCGCCTGTCGCGCGCGACTCGGGCAGGCGCCGGGTCGTGCCGCTGATACTGGCGACGGCGCTGCTCTCGGCGATGCTCTCCGCCGCGGGTACCTACGTCGCCTTCACAGTGGCGCCGCGGACCACGACGGTCACCGAGGTCGGAGCGAACGGCAGCGCATCGTCCGCGCAGACGGTGAGCCTCACGCAGTCCCAGGACATCGTCCGTGTCGTGAACATGGTCAATCCGTCCGTGGTCACCATCTCGACCACTGGAACTACCGGTAACGGCTTTCGCTCGTCGCAGTTCACCGGCTCCGGCTCGGGCTTCGTCGTGAGCGCGGACGGGCTGATCCTGACCAACAACCATGTGGTCACAGGCGCGAGCACGTTGTCGGTGACGCTCAACAACGGCAGCGAACTGCCGGCGACCGTCGTCACGACGGATGCCACCCACGACCTGGCCCTGATCCAGGTCAAGGCGACGGGCCTCACGACGGCCACCCTTGGCGACTCCTCCACCATCCAGGTGGGCGAACTTGCCATTGCCATCGGCAGCCCGCTCGGCACGTTCACCGACTCGGTGACGTCGGGGATCGTCTCCGGGTTGAACAGAAGCATCACCGTGGGCGACACAACCTCCAACTTCACCGAGAACCTGTCGGGCTTGATCCAGACCGACGCGGCGATCAACCCCGGCAACAGCGGCGGACCGCTGCTCGACGCCAACGGCACAGTCGTCGGGATCGTGACCGCAGCCTCGAGTGGCGCCCAGGACATGGGCTTCGCCATCCCGATCAACCAGGCCAAGCAGATGATCACCGCCGCCACGTCCAACGCGTGAGTGGCTGAGCGGCCTGGCCGGCGCACGTCGGCCAGGCTGTCGTGGTGTTCAGAAATGTTTCAGCCCGTGGAGACATACATCTCATGAACGTTCCCAGTGACCGACGAATGGCGGTCTTCGTGGTAAGTCCAGGGACGAGAGGCGTGGCCGAATGAAGACGCGATTGGCAGCGATTGCCTTGATTCTCGTGGGGGTGGGCGCGGTAGCTCTGGCCATAGTCGGCCCGAGCTTCGCCGGGTCGTCCACCTCGCAATACATCACCCAGGCGGTCACCGTCGGCACGGTCAGCGCCCAATCGGTGGCCAACGGAACGATCTCCGCGAGCACGGTGTACGGCTTGAAGTTCGGAGCGAGCCCGGACATCGTCAGCTCCTCGGCCACGACTTCGGGCACGGGCGGCTCGACCGGGTCAAGCGCGGCCTCCTCCGGCAGCGTCATCTGGCCGGTTACCGCGGTCGACGTGACGGTCGGACAGACCGTCAAGAAGGGCGACACTCTCGCGACCGCGGACTCCACCGCGGCGCAGCTGCAGCTGACATCGGCGCAGGCGACCCTCGCCTCGGCTCAGTCCAAGCTGACGACGGACTCCGGCGGCCCAAGCGCGCTGACGAAGGCCCAGGCGAGTAACCAGCTCAGCCAGGCGAAGAACAGCTACAGCCAGGCCGTCGCGAACGAGAAGATCACCGGCCAGCAGAACTCCCAGACCCTGAGTCAGGCCGAGGCGGCAGTCACCGCCGCGCAGGCGGCATACAAGGCCAACCCCACGTCCCAGAACCAGGCGGCTCTCCAGCAGGCACAGTCGAACCTGACCACGACGCGGCTCAAGGTCACACAGTCCAACCAGCAGGCCGCTCAGCAGGTGGCCAGTCAGAAGCTCAGCCTGGCCTCCGCCGAACTGCAATACCAGAACAACACCGCTCCCGCGGCCAGCGCCACAGTCACGGCCGATCAGGCCCAGGTGGCCGCGGCCCAGGCGACGGTCAATGCGGATCAGCTGGCCGTGACCGACGCGACGATCCTTGCCCCTGAGGACGGGCTCATCGTCGCGGTCAACATCCTGCCCGGCGTCAGCGCCCCGTCGTCCGGCTACGCGATAGAGGAATCGGTAGCCCCGATGGTGGCAACCGCCAGCTTCACCGAGTCCGACATTTCCAACCTCAAGGTCGGACAGGCGGCCGTGGTCAACGTCACCGCGCCCAATCTGACGGTGAACGGGACCGTCACCCAGATCGTCCCGACGGCCTCCACGTCGGGCGGCGCGAGCAGCGTCGTGACCTACTCCGTGATCGTGACCCTGACCGACCCGCCCGCCACGGTGCTCTCGGGCATGAGCGCGACAGTAACGGTCACGACAGCCTCTGTCGACAACGCCCTGCGCGTGCCCTCGACCGCTCTCGAGGGATCGGCCGCGGCCGGCTACAGCGTTCAGGTCGAAAGCAACGGGAGCGTCACGACCCAGGCGGTGCAGGTCGGCCTGGTCACGACTTCCTACGTCCAGATCACGAGCGGCCTGAGCGAGGGTGACACCGTGGTCGTCGGTACCACGACGACCCGGAACAGCACTACCACAACGACCGGCACCAATATCAACCTCGGCGGCCTGACTGGCGGCGGCGCCGGCGGGTTCGGCGGCGGCGCCGGCGGGTTCGGTGGGCGATGAGCGCCAACGCGGTCGAGCCGATCATCGAACTCGAAGGCATCAGCCGCATATACGACACCGGCAAGGTCCAGGTGCCGGCCCTGGTGGACGTCAACCTGACGGTCGCCAGGGGTGAGTTCATGGCCATCATCGGCCCCTCGGGCTCGGGCAAGTCGACCATGATGAACATCCTCGGATGTCTCGACCGGCCGACCAGCGGTCGCTACGTTCTCGACGGCCAGCCCGTCGACGAGCTATCCGACGACGGTCTCGCCTTTGTCCGGAGCCGTTCCATCGGGTTCGTGTTCCAGAGCTACAACCTGCTGCCGCGCACGAGCGCTCTGGAGAACGTGGCCGCGCCCCTGATGTACCAGGGCGTCGGCCGCCGCGAGCGGCTCCGAAAGGCCCAGGCGGCCCTGGAGCGTCTCGGTCTGGGCGATCGCCTCGGCCACGAGCCCTCCGAGCTCTCGGGCGGCCAGCAGCAGCGCGTCGGCATCGCCCGGGCCCTCGTGACCGAGCCGGCGTTGATCCTCGCCGACGAGCCGACCGGCAACCTCGACTCCCACTCCGGGGCCGAGGTGCTCTCGCTCTTCAAGGATCTCCATGCCCTGGGTCGCACGATCGTGCTCATCACCCACGACATCGACGTCGCCACGGCGGCCGATCGCGGCGTCCACATCCGCGACGGCCAGCTCGCCGAGGCGGTGCTGCAATGAGGCTCATCGACCTGCTCCGCCTGGCCATCGGCCGATTGGGCACCGGCAAGCTGCGGACCGCGCTCACGATGCTCGGCATCATCATCGGCGTGGCCAGCGTCGTCGCCCTGGTCAGCGTCGCCCAGGGTGCCACCAAGGGCATCAGCAACCAGCTCAACGCCCTGGGCACCAACCTGCTCACGGTCAGCCCGGGCTTCTCGCGTGGCTCGGCCACGCGCGGCTCCTTCGGCTCGGCCACGACCCTCACCATCGACGACGGATCCGCCATCGCCGGCCTGTCGGGGGTCCAATACGTCGCCCCCGAGCTGACCACCTCCAAGCTCGTGATCGCGGGCACCCAGAACGAGACCGCCCGCATCATCGGCACGACCCCGGGATATCTCTCGGTCTTCGCCTACGACATGTGGACCGGCGCCTTCCTCAACCAGGCCTCGGTCGATGCCAACCTGCGGGTCGCGGTCATCGGCGGCGCGACGGCCGACAACCTCGATCTCACCAGCTCCTCGATAGGCTCGACCATCTACATCGGCGGCCTGCCGTTCGATCTCATCGGGATCATGCAGTCCAAGGGCGGGACCGGCACCCAGGACGACGAGGTCATCGTGCCGCTCTCGACCATGCAGGAGCTGTTCGTGGGCAGCTCCAGCGTGTCCACGATCGGCGTGAGCGCCGCGAGCCAGGACGACATCAACACCGTCTCGGCCGAGATCACGGCCTTGCTCGACCAGCGCCACGGCATCACCGCGGCCGAGACGGCCGACTTCTCGATCACGACCCAGGCCCAGCTACTGGGCACGGTCAGCTCTGTCAGCGACGTCCTGACGCTGCTCCTGGCGGGCATCGCCTCGATCTCGCTGCTGGTGGGCGGCATCGGGATCATGAACATCATGCTCGTCTCGGTCCGCGAGCGGACCCGCGAGATCGGCATCAGAAAGGCCATCGGGGCCCGCGGTCGCGACATCCTTTCCCAGTTCCTGGTCGAGGCCCTGGCGCTCTCGCTCGCCGGCGGCGTGATCGGCATCTTCTTCGGGGTCCTGGCCTCATTCGGCATCGGCATCTACGCCGGCTGGGGCTTCGTCTTCAATCCGATCACGGTCGTGGCCGCGGTCGGCTTCAGCCTTCTCGTGGGCGTCGTCTTCGGTGTCTGGCCTGCCAGCCAGGCCGCCCGGCTCGACCCCGTCGTCGCTCTTCGATACGAGTAACAAGTCACAAACGCGGAAACCGAAAGGGGTACCTTCATGGCAACAGCGGTCAAGCCGGCAAAGCGACAGGATCGAACGACGATGGCGCTGCTCCTCGTGGCAGCGTTCGTCGCGGTCGGCGGGATCGGCTTTGCCATCGGCCACCTCACCGGCGGTTCGACGGCGGCGGCGGCGAACAACCCGGCCGGGCGCGGCGGTTTCGCCCGCGCGTCGCTGGCGCCGGGACAGACCTTCAACATCAGCCAGTTCGGCGGCGGCGCCGGCGGCGCCGGCCGGCTCGGCGCCGGCGGGTTCTCCGGCGGCATCTCCGGCACGGTCCAGTCGATCAACGGCTCCACGATGACGATCACCCTCGCCAACGGCACCACCGAAACGATCGACCTGACGGGCACGACCACTTATCACAACGAGACGGCCGGCAGCGCCAGCGACGTCACGCCCGGTAGCACCGTAACGGTCCAGATCGACACCAGCGCCCTGGCCGGCGCCTCTCCGAACCCGGGCTCCTCGGGCACTCCGACCCTGACGGCCAAAGACGTCCTGGTCACCACGCCGTAGGAGGCGCCCCTTGCACGTGCTCGTCGTTGAGGACGATGCCCGCCTGAGTCGCCTTCTCAAGCGGCTCCTGACGCAGGATCGCCATGTCGTCGAAACGGCCCTTACGGCCGAGGACGGCCTCGAGATCGCCACGTCCGGCACGGAACTGGACGCCATCATTCTCGATGTCGGCCTGCCCGATCGGTCGGGCTTCGATGTGGCACGGATGCTGCGGCGGAACGGCTCACAGGTCCCGATCCTGATGCTGACGGCGCGCGACGCCGTCAGCGATCGGGTCGAGGGCCTGGACGCCGGAGCGGACGACTACCTCGTCAAGCCATTCGCCTATGAGGAGCTGCTGGCTCGCCTGCGGGCCCTGGCCCGTCGGCCCCCGACGCGCAAGGCCGTGTCCCTGCGCTCCGGCCCGTTCGAGCTGGACGAGGCCACCCGGCGCGTGACGGTCGGAGGCAAGCCCGTCGATCTCAGCCAGCGCGAGTTCTCGATTCTCGAGTGCCTGCTGAGGCGGCCCGGCCAGGTCCTGTCGCGCGACCAGCTGCTCGACTACGCCTGGCCATATGGCGTCGCTTTGACGCCGAACACGGTCGAGGCCTACATCCACCTGCTTAGAGAGAAGGTCGGCAACGGCGCGGCGGCTCACATCGAGACGGTCCGCGGTGTCGGCTATCGCCTGCGAGAGGGCTGACCCGTGAGCCCGAGCCGCTTGCATCTGCGGCGAGCCCGGAAGGCCGACGCGGAGTCGGCGGCCCCGCCGACGGGTCACCACAACGGCCCGGAGGAGGATGCCCGCATCCTGCGGCGGACGCGGCTGCGGCTCCTGGCGTGGAGCGGCGGGATCACTCTCCTGATCCTCATCGTCCTGGGCGCGAGCCTCTACCTGGTCGTGTCCAGATACGTGACTTCGGCCGGCGAGCAGCGCGTAAATCAGCGCATCGACACCGTCGAGGACGGCCTTCGCAGCAACCTGAGGCCCAACCAGGTGAGCCTGGGGATCATCTTCGGCGGAACCTCGGCCGGCACATGGGCCTACATCATCATTCCGGGCAACCCTCCGATCGCGCCCCCAGAGAACTACGTCGACAGCAGCGTGCTGCCGGACATGGCAAGCGTCGCGGTCGCCGAAACGGGCCAGACGGACACTCGCATCGACGACGTTCCAGGCGGCAGCTACCGTGTCATCTCGCGACCGTTTCAGGTCGACGGCACGACGTGGGTCATCCAAGGCGTCGAGGACAGAAGCGCCGAGACCAGGCTGCTGGACTCGCTCTTCTTGATCCTGCTCGGTGGGGGCGCACTGGCCTTCCTCGCCTCTCTTGTCGCTGGGTACGTGTACGCCGGTCGCGCGCTCGTTCCGATCCGTGAGTCCGTTGCCAGGCGTCAGGCCGCCCTGCAGCGGCAGCGCGAATTCGCCGCCAACGCCAGCCACGAGCTGCGGACGCCGCTGACCGTGGTTCGGGCCAGTGTCGAGGACCTGAGACGGAACCGGCGCAGCCGGGTCGAAGACGTCGGCGACGCGATCGACGACATCGACGCCGAAGTCCGTCACATGACCGCCCTGGTGGAGGACATGCTGCTGCTGGCCCGGACCGACTCGGGCACGATCCAGATCGAGCCCAGACCTTTGGATCTGGCCGATGTCGCCGCCGAGGCGACCTCGGCTCTCGCCCCACTGGGTCAGGAACGAGGCGTCAAGGTCATGCTGGACCCGCTACCAGCTCCCACCGCGGGCGATCCCCTGCGGCTTCGCCAGCTGGTAACGATCCTGACGGACAACGCTATTCGCCACAGCCCCAAAGGTTCGACGGTGTCGGTGAACGTTCGGCCGGATCCTTCGGCCGCGTGGCTCTACGTCGAGGACCAGGGCCCGGGCATCAAGCCGGAGGACCTGCCCAAACTGTGGGAGCGGTTCTGGCGGGCCGACAACGCGCCGGCGGGAGGCACGGGTCTCGGCCTGGCGATCGCGAAGTGGATCGTCGATCAGCACGGCGGGACGATCGGAGCTATGAACCGGGAAGAGGGAGGCGCGCGCTTCTGGGTCCGGCTGCCGGCATCGGCTCCTGCGCCGGCCACGACCTCGGACAAGTCGCAGCGGAACCCTCCCGGCGAGGCTTTCCAGCTGAGCCCCGACGACCCGGGCCAGTCCGCCTCCTGATCGCCCGCGCCCTCGCGCCCGACCGCCCGCACCCCCTCGCGCCCCCGCTGAAGCGCTTCCGCCCGCGCTCAGCCGAAGAGAAGCCGCGCCTCGGCAACCAGACCGACGCAGATGATCGTCGCCCGCAACAGCTGAGGTGGCAGGCGCCGGCCGACGCGCGCGCCGATCTGGCCGCCGACGATGGAGCCGGCGGCGATCAGCAGCGCCACGTCCCAGTGCACCGGCGCGATCAGGGAGAAGAGGATGGCCGCGACGCCGTTTACGACCGCCGCCAGGACGTTCTTCAGGCCGTTGAGGCGCTGGATGTCGTCGGGCAGGAAGATCGTGAGCAGCGCGATCATGATGATTCCCTGGCCTGCCCCGAAATAGCCGCCGTAGATGGCCGACCCGAAGAGAGTTGCCGACAGCGGCCAGGCTCGATGAGCCTCCGGATGGCGGTGCTCGGCCAGAGCGCGGGAGAGGCGCGGCCCGATCGCGACCAGCACCAGCGCCACCCCGATGAGGATCGGCACGATCGCGGCGAAGGCGCCGGGAAAGGCTCGCAGCAGCAGCGCGCCCGTCAGCCCGCCGGCGCCGGCGACGACGCCCAGCCGAAGCGCGCGCCCGCGCTGACCGGCAAGCTCGCGACGATAGCCGAGCGAGCCGCTGATCGAGCCCGGCACCAGCCCGACGGTGTTCGAGACGTTGGCGTCGATCGGCGCGTAGCCGAAGGCGAGCAGCGTCGGGAACGTGATCAGCGAGCCCGAGCCGACGATCGTGTTGATCGTTCCCGCCGCAAGTCCGGCAAGCAGGATGGCGACTGCCTCGATGGGCGTCACAGGTCAGCCGTCGAAAGGCGGGCGGTTGGCCAGGAGATTGCTGGCTGTCTCATCGGTCGATCGTAGCGAGGCCCGGCCAAACATGCGGTGCGCGGCGGCTAGTCCGCGCGTCCGCGGCGGCTACGTCTGCGGCGGAGCCGAAACCCAGTTCAGGGTTACGCGGCTGCGCCCGTGCTCAGCCGCAATTCCTCCATGTCGATACCCTTGAGTCCGGACATCGCTCGAGGAATTGAGACGTGGACCGAATGAAGCGCATCCGCGAGGCACTCGCGGCCACCGCGAAACGAATCAGACGCGTCCCCCAGGCTCTCGTCGCCGCCGCGAAACGAATCAGGCGCCGCCCTCGCCTTCTCGCGGCGGTCGCCATCTGCGTCTGCCTCGTGCTCGTCGTCGGCTCATCCGTCTTCCTGATGGCCTCCGGCGGCTCCGCGGCAGGATCGCCGAGTCCGGCACCGACCGGCAGCCCGATCGCGGCATTGCCCACGCCGACCGCCACGCCCATTCCAACCCTGCCGTCGCTGATCCCGAGCGTCACGCCGAGCGCCTCTCCCACCTCCAGTGCTACCGCCGGGCTCTACCCCGACCTCACCAGCCCCTACGCCGATCTGGACGGAGTCCTCACGACCCCGGCCCTGGCCCACCAGCTGCCCATGGCGATCATGATCGACGACGCGGCGGCGGCGCGCCCACAGGCCGGCTTCAACGGGGCGTCGATCGTCTACCAGGCGCCGGCCGACGGCGGCCAGACGCGCTACATGCTCGTCTTCCAGGAAGGCAGTTCGGCCAACGTCGGGCCGGTCCGCAGCGCTCGGCCGTACTTCGTGCGTTGGGCCGCGGAGTATCACGCCCTGCTGGGCCACTACGGGGGCGACCACCAGAGCCTGACGCAGGTGATTCCGGGGCTGGCCAAGTCGATCTACAACATGGACGACCTCAACGGCGGTTCCTGCCCGTATCACCGCATCTCGACCCGGCGTATGCCGCACAACGCCTACACCAACACCAGCGCCCTGCGAGCCTGCCTGCCCAAGAAGCACTATCCGACCACGATCGACCCGGCCGTTCCTCTGCGGCCGTTCACGGACGATCTGCCGCTGGACCAGAGGCCCTCGGCCGCCACCATCACGATCCCGTATCGCGGTCAGGTTGTGGGCTACACGTACGTCCGGAGCACCGACTCGTATCTGCGATCGATCGATGGCCGGCCTCAGATCGACCAGTCGAACATGACGCGGGTGACGGCGCGGAACGTGATCGTGCTCTGGCAGTCGCTGACGACGTACGTCGAGCCTGGCCACATTCGCCCGGTCGTCGGTCAGATCGGCACGGGTCCGGCGATCGTCTTCCGCGACGGCCAGGCCATAGCGGCGACCTGGCGGAAGGACGACGACACAGACCTGACGCGCCTGTACGACGCCTCGGGCCATCAGATCCCTCTCGTGCGCGGCCGGATCTTCATTCAGATCGTTCCCAACGGCACCAAGGTGACGCACACGGAGAAGTGAAACGGCGGCAGAGAGAAGCTCCTCCGCTACGCGACGATCCCGAGCGACCGGGACGGCTCGAGCGGCCGAGCGACTCTCAGGCGAGCGGAGGTCACAGCTGGCCAGCATGGGCCGGGCCTTCGCGCACGAGGGTG
>CAVYIM010000004.1:0-831783 GCA_963768655.1 uncultured Chloroflexia bacterium
TTGGCGGCGACCGCACCCTGCAGGACATCGTCCAGCTCGTCGTCCGAAGAGCGCGAGTCCCAGCGCGCCAGGGCCTCATTTCGACCTTCCGCCCGGCGATCACGCGACAGCAATCGAACCGACGGCGCGATGGCCACGCCCGCGACGGGCGAAGC
Organism: uncultured Chloroflexia bacterium; assembly: GCA_963768655.1. Classification (GTDB taxonomy): domain Bacteria; phylum Chloroflexota; class Limnocylindria; order Limnocylindrales; family CSP1-4; genus Fen-1039. The sequence continues at coordinate 156 of CAVYIM010000004.1, forward strand.
CTCGGCTCGCGCTCTGCGGCGGCGTGCGCGTGACCGTCGTTGGATGGCCAGGAACAGCGTGAATAGCGGACCGCGCCCCACCAGCGCGGCCGCCACCAGCGCGGCCATGACCACGACCCCTACGGCGGCCACCGCCAGCAGAGCCGGAATGAGCTCGACGGCTTGCATCGCCTCTGGCTACCACGCGGCGGACATGGGCGTTCAGGGACGCGGGCCCATATTAGTGCCGGCATATCCGCTCCCAGGACCGCCGGCCGCCAGTCGGTGCGCGCGTGCAACGGCCGCTGCGCCGGCCTGCTCCGGTGCCGTGCGGGCCCGCCTGCTTGCACCCCGGCCATGCGGCGGAGCGGGCCCGACCGATCGGGTCGCGAGGAGTCGGGCGTTCGCGTTAGCATCGACCGATGGACATGTACCTGGGTTCGCCTTGGCGACGTTCGCCGGCGCGCGAAACGGCAATCGAAACGGCACGCGGGCGGCGGCTCGTGGACGCGCTGGTGGCAGCGTTCCCGGACAAGACCCACGCGTCCCGGCTCGAGATCGAGTTCGTTCGGGCGCCGGGTCGCGTGAACCTGATCGGCGACCACACCGACTACAACGACGGGCTCGTCATGCCGGCCGCGATCGAGCTGGACACGTGGATCGCCGCCTGCCCGCGACGAGACGGTCTGGTGCGCATCGCGTCCCTGCAGTCGCCCGAGCGGGTCGAGTTCCGGATCGACGAACTCGTCGCCAACGGCACCGGCGTAGCGGGCGCGGGCGGCGAGGGCACGGGCGGCGCGGGCGGCGAGGGCACGGGCGGCGCGGGCACCGGCGGCATGGGCGCGGGCGCGGGCATGGGCGCGGGCGCGGGCGGCGCGGGCGGCGAGGGCACGGGCGGCGAGGGCGCGGGTATGGGCGCGGGGCTGCTTCGTCCGGGATGGAGCGACCACGTCGCCGGCATGGCCTGGTCGCTGCGCGAAGCCGCACTCCCGGTCCGCGGCTTCGATGGCGTCATCGACTCCACCATTCCGGCCGCCGCCGGCCTCGGCCAGGGCGCGGCGCTGGAGCTTGCCTCGGCCATGGCGCTGCTCGGCAGCGAGCGCCTCGTTGCGGCGCCTTCGATGGCGGCCCTGGCCCAGCGCGCCGAGCGCGATTTCCTCGGCGTCGACGCCGGGATCGTGGAACAGTACGTCAGCGCCGCGGGCCGCGCCGGTCGGGCGATTTGCTCGACTGCCGCTCCCTCGAGAGCCGGTACGTGGTCCTGCCGCCGGGCGTGAGGGTCGTCGTCTGCTATACCGGCGAGCCCCCCGCCGGCGAGCCACTTGCCGGCGAGCCACCCGAGCCGCACGAGTCCCTCCTGCGCGCGCGCCGCGCCGAGTGCGGCCGCGCCGTGGCCCTCCTGGCGGAGGAGATGCCCGCGGTCGCTTCGCTGCGGGACCTGGACAGCGCCACGTTGCGCAGGCACCGCTACCTGCTGTCGGAGACGGTCGCGCGCCGCGCCGAGCATGTCGTCGCGGAGAACGAGCGGGTCGGAGCCGCGGTGGCAGCCCTCGGCGCGGGCGACCTCGCCGAGGTCGGCCGCCTCTTTGCCGCATCCCACGAGTCGCTCCGCGACCTGTTCGAGGTCAGCTCGCCCGGACTGGATGCCATGGTGGAGATGGCGCTGGCCGTACCGGGAGTCGTGGCGGCGCGGATGACTGGCACGGGTTTCGGCGGATGCACCGTCAACCTCGTCCTGGAGGCGGCAGTGCCGGCTCTGGAGCGGGCCGTCGCCGCCGAGTTTGCCCGTCGGACGGGCCTGACCCCGCGCGTCTATCCCGTAGCGCTCGTCGATGGCGCCGGCCCTGCCTGAGGCCGATTGACGCCCGCAAAGCCGGCCAGTATCGAGGACAGTCGCTCGTACTGGCCCAGGTAGTTGTAGACCTGCGCCGAGACTCGGACGAGCAGGTCGAATTCGGTCTCCGGCGCCAGGTCGCCCGAGTCCACGAGCCACGGACATGGCCACAGCATCAGCGGCGCCTCGAAGCGGCGGCCGCGCAGGGCGGCGTCGATCATGTCCATGCGGCGGGTCGCCTCGGCCCGGGACCACGGACCGCCGGGCAGCCTGATAGAGGCCATCGAGCCGATCATCTCCGTCGGAGCCTGGACCGCGGTGTGCATCGCGTCGGCCAGCATCTCGCCCGCCGCCACGGCCAGGTGGTGATTGAAGGACATGATCGAGGACCAGCCACCGGGGAGTATCTCGGCTATCCCATCGATCGCGGCCGGCCACGTCAACCAGGCGCTAGGGTCGAACGTGCCCTGCCAGTCGAACTCCAGCCGGAAGCGCGACCGATCCATTCGCGTGTCGTTCGCGCCGTGCGAGATCGACAAGGGCTTGATGAGCGCCTGGCGGTCGCGGCGGACGTGCAGAAAGGCCGTGCCCTTCGGCGCGCACATCCACTTGTGGCCGTTGCCGGTGTAGTAGGCGGCGCCGAGCGTGTTCAGCTGGAGGGGCAGCATGCCGGGCCCGTGGGCGCCATCGACCAGAACGTCGACCCCCCGCTCGGCCAGCGCCGGCACCAGCCGCTCGAGCGGCATGATCAGCGCGGTCGGGCTGGTCACGTGGTCCAGGATCGCAAGCTTCGTGCGCGGGGTGACCGCCGCCATGATCGCGTCGAAGGCCTCGTCAGGCGAGGAGATCGGGAACGGGATGCGCGCCAGGACGAACTTGGCGCCGTCCTTCGCGGCGCCGTAGCGCACCGCGTTCAGGGTGGCGTTGTAGGCGTGGTCGGTGGCGAGCAGCTCGTCGCCCTTCTCGAAGCGGAGCGAGCGCAGAACCGTGTTGACTCCGGCGGTCGCATTGGTCAGGAGCGCCAGATCGTCGGGATCGGCGCCCACGAACGCCCCGATTTCGGAGCGGCACCAGTCCAGCAGGTCCTCCAGCTCGTGAGCGAGGAACCGCACCGGATGAGCTTCCAGTTTGTCTCGCCAGCCCTTCTGGACGTCGAGGATGGCTCTCGGGCACGCCCCGAACGAACCGTGATTGAGGAACGTCACGGTCGAGTCCAGGGCCCAGTCGGCTGCCGGCGACGGTGCCCTCGAAAGCGGAAGCTCCTTCTCGATCACTTCTGGTGCGGGCTCCTTGCCAGCGGATGCCACCGGCCAATGCGGTGCCGAGGGCGCGCCTTGACCCGGTGGGCGAGACACTCGCTCTAGGGATCGGTCGGAAACGGTTTTCCCATCATGCCCCATGCGAATGGGTATTGCATCGACCATTGACCGGGCGTAGGTTGGATGCAATCTCCTACGTGCCCCGGTATGTCAGGAGGCCAGATGCGAGCGCCGATGACGGCCAGAGATACGCGACTCAATCGCGATGACGGCGGGACCTCCCCGCTGACGGCCGATCCGAACTGCGACGTATCGAACCTGCTGTTCAGGCCCAGGGCCGGCAACGTCAGCGGTGACACTCGAGCGGGCCTCTCATCGCGGTAGGGGTCAGCGGCCTCTACCGCACGCGAGTGCCAGGACCGGCGCAGACCGCGCCGGTCTTGTGCTATCCGGGGGCCGCGGACGGCAGACGGCGTGTCCGCGCCGCTTCGGCTGCCCCTTACTCCGGCAGATGCAGCCGGTTCGCCCGAGCGATGTCTCCGAGGAAGTGAGCCGACGGCTTGACCGTCCGCTCCTGGGTCTGGCGATCGACCGCGATCAGGCCAAACTGCATGGCGTAGCCGCTGGCCCACTCGAAGTTGTCGAAGGCGCTCCAGTGAATGTAGCCCTGGAGCGGGATGCCGTCGGTGATGACTTCGTGGAGGGAACGCAGTCCCTCGGTGATGAACTCGATGCGCTCCGCGTCGTTCGTCGTGGCGATGCCGTGCTCGGTCACCACGACCGGCTTGCCGGGCAGGAACTTGGCCGCCCGCCGGACCGTGGCGGCGACCGCCTGGGGGCGGAACTCGTAGCCCATCTGGGTGGTCCGCATGGCCGGATCGTGGCTGGTCCCGAAACCGCCATCTCGCTGGCGGGCGATCACGCGTGCGACGGCGACCTTCTCGACGGGCGGGATCGCCAGCGCCAGGCTGGCGACGATCCCGGCCGCACGGGGCATTTCGAGCCGGGCCCGCGTGTACGTCTGGACGCCGATGAAGTCGTCATCGGCGGCGGCCTCGAGGAAGACGTCTTCCATGAGCCGGCGGGCGTACTTCATGATCGGCGCGCCGCCCGCGTTCGACTCCCATTCCTGCATGGCGTTCGTCAGGCCGACCTTGGCCTGGGGTCGCAGCTCCTTCGTCGCGGCGCGAGAGGCCTTATGCGCCGCGGCCAGCGCAACTGTCGCTGCCTTCCAGCTCTCGGCGCCGTGGAGGCCGGGCGGAAAGGCGAACCCGCCGCCGTAGCCGCCGAAAGCCACCACGCCCGGCTCGTTCAGCGTGCAGTACCAGTCGACGTTGTCGCCCAGCGCACTGACGACGCGACGCGTGTACCGCTCGAAGAGACCGGTGATGGAGGGCGATAGCCAGCCGCCGCGATCCGCAACCCACTTGGGCAGTGTGAAGTGGTTGAGTGTGACGATCGGCGTGAGCTTGCTCTTGCGGCATAGCTCGACCATCTTGCGGTAGTGATCGAGCTGAGTCTGGTCGAACGTGCCTTCGTTCGGCTCGATCCGGGCCCACTCGACCGAGAAACGGTAGGCATTGAAGCCGAGGCCGGCCAGCAGCGCGATGTCGCGCGGATAACGCGTCTGGTGCTCGATCGCGTTGCCGCTGGGCTCCTTGCACGGTGTGCCCGGCTTGAGCTCGAAGTCCCACCAGTCGCTGTTGGTGTTGTTGCCTTCGACCTGGTGGGCCGCGGTGGCCGTCCCCCAGAGAAACCCGTCGGGAAATGCGATGTCGCTCACATGCGGAGAATAGCGGGTGATGGCACGGCCTGTGGGCGCGCCGGGCCAAGCAACCGATGGGGACCACCGCCGGCCGCGGCGCGACCGCGGGTCCTGTTTTGCCGATTTCCCATGAGGAGGACATCTGGATAAGGCCCCGGGCGCCGCAGCGCATCCATTCCCGGTCGACATCCCAGGCGGACTCGGAGGCGGCCGATTTCGGGCAGGTCGCGCCGTGCCGGGCTGCCAGATGCCGTCGTTCCCGCCCCGACTCGAGCCGCGTCGCGGCCCATCGCCCGAGCAGCATTGCCCAATGTCCGCGTGATGGGAGTTGGGAAATGTCGTGGCGTCGACCGGCCGCGGCGAACCAGGACTCGCGGCTGCCGGCCGCGGCGCGATACTTGCGCCATGGCCGACGAACAGCGCATCCAGCCCGAGTCGAGGGCTGCCTGGCGCGCCTGGCTGGAGGCGCACCACCGGCAGGACTCGGGCGTCTGGCTCGTCACGTGGAAGAAGCGCGCGGGCAAGCCCACCGTCACTTACGACGAGGCCGTGGAAGAGGCGCTCTGCTTCGGCTGGATCGACGGCGTGCTGGGCCGGGTCGATGACGACCGTTCGATGCAGTGGTTCGCGCCCCGCAAGCCCCGCAGCACGTGGGCGCGTTCGAACAAGGAACGCGTCGCTCGCCTGGAGGCGGCCGGCCTGATGAGCGACGCCGGCCGACGAGCCGTCGAGCTCGCCCGCGCCAACGGATCCTGGGAATTGATGGATGTCATAGACGCGCTCGTCGTGCCCGAGGACCTGGCCGCGGCGCTCGCGGAACAGCCGGGCGCGCGGGAATGGTTCGACGCGGGCTCGGCCTCGGTCCGGCGGAGCGCCCTGGCATGGGTCTACCAGGCGAAGCGACCCGCGACTCGAGCTCTCCGCGTCGCGCAGGTCGCCGGCATTGCCGGGCGCCGCGAGCCCATCTCGAGCTTGTGGCAGCGCCGCGACTGAACGCGGCCGAGGCGGTGGGGGCTGGCCTGGGCCGCCACGGAGTGGCGTTCGGCCGGCGCAGGTTCCGCTAGTTCGATGCCGGCACGCCGGCACCGCCCGGCTCGAGCCCCGAGGGATCGGCCAGGCGGGCGACGACGTTGCCGCTCGAGTCTCGGGCATCGATCTCGACGATGTCGGCGCCCGGGGTCGCCGTCACCCAGGCGAGATAGAAACCGCTGCCGACCGTCGCCATGTGCCGCTCGCCGTCGGACGTCACGATCTCGATCGAGGCGGCCGCGTTGGGCGCCCGGCCGATCACCATCGCCGATCCCGTCTGGCTGGTCGCCGGCTCATTCGCAGTTTCGTAGGTGAGCTGGTCGCTTGCCCGCGGCTCCCAACCGCCGATGCTCGTGACCGCCGACGCCCCGAAGTTACCGTCAGCCCCGCGCCACGTCTCGCAGGTCAGCACCGACGACCCGGACGTGAAGAGCAGCACGCTCACCTCCGGCGAGTCCTGACGGACGGCCAGCTGCCACGTGAAGTTAAGCGTAGCGCCGCCCTTGACCTCCGAGTCGGGGAGATGGCAGGACTCGATCGTAGAAACCGACACGGGCGTCGGCGTCGGCCCCGGAGCGGCCGCCGGCCGGCTGGCCACGACGCCGACCGCCACGCCGACCGCCACCAGCAACGCCACAGCGACGCCGAGCCTGCTCATCGAGAGAACTCTCATGCCCCACCTCCGTGACTTCACGAACAACCCTCGAGGCGTTGGATGCGCAAGTCAAGCAGTCGGACCACGGCAAAGGGCCTGGTGGTCCTGGGTCACACCGCCGGTTCGATCAGCTCTCCGTCGCCTTGGCAGGATCGGGGGTTGACTCGTTCTCGCCGCCGCCTTCAGGCGGCTCGGCTGGGAATTCCCACTCGTCCGCCGGTCCAGGCTCTCCGGGACCCATGGTCAGCGGGTTCATCGGCACCAGGAATCCGCCGCCCCACATGTCTGCCGGATTGAGGAACAGGCCAAGGTTCTTCTCGGCTTCCGGTCTTTCGTCACCGTCCATCGGAGTCACCCCCGGGTTCTCGTCGTTACGTTTCGACGTCTCGCGCCGGTGCTGCCGGCAACAGGGCCGCCGGTCGCGCCGGCCCCTACATCTGGGGGACCCGCTCGAGACCCGATTCGTTCACACCCGGCGAGGCTGCGGAGCGAAGTCCTCCCTCACGGCCCGCCATCGGGCAGCAGCGGGGGAAGTTGGTCGGGGCGGTGGGATTCGAACCCACGGTCTCGTGCTCCCAAAGCACGTGCCTTAGCCGCTAGGCCACACCCCGACGAGTTGAGCGTGGATATAACAGGATACTCGACGTGTCTGCGGCTGAGGACGAACCTTCAGCGCTTGGGACTCCTTGGATGGAGAAGGATGAGTTCGCCGCCCTGGGCGTGAACTGGGCTAGAGGCGGACGCATGCTCGGAACCTGGCATCCCAAGCAAGACGCCTCCGCTCTCCGATTGCCAACGCCACCTCCGACGCCAGGCGCTACGGCGCGTATCGGGTTGACTGACTTCGCCCGCCCGCTATCATGTAGCACATGGTACCAAGCGGCACAAGGCACACGCTCACAGAACTTCGGAAGGGCGTGGTCGAGCATTGTGTCCTCGCGCTCATCTCCGAGGGCGAGTCCTACGCTTTCGACATCGTTCGGGTCCTCGCGGCGCGTGACTTCGTGACGAGCGAGGGGACCATCTATCCGCTGCTGTCAAGGCTTCGCAACGATGGGCTGGTAACCACCATGTGGCGCGAGTCGGAGGCCGGGCCGCCGCGTCGCTACTACAGGATCACCGAGGACGGACGCCGGGCACTCGATGCGTTCGGCTCGGACTGGGCGAGGTTCCGGGACGCGGTCGATGGTCTGCTGGCGGGTGCAGTCGAAGGGAGGGGTGCCTGATGGAAGCCGAGCAACTCGTTCGTGACTACCTGAGCCGACTCGATGCCAGGGCCCGCCGGCTCCCGGTCGATCGACGAGTGGAACTCATAGCCGAAGTCCGGGAGCACATCGAACTCGCTGTGAAGGAAGCCGGCAGTCGTGACGAGGCGACGATCCGAACCATCCTTGATCGGCTCGGCTCGCCTGAGACGATCGTTGCCGCCGAGGAAGGCGGCGAGCACGGCGACGTATCAGACTCGGCGGCGCCTCCAGCGCCATCAACCCAATCCGAATCCAGGTGGGGGCTGCTGGAGACGATCGCAGTACTGCTGGTCACGGTCGGCGCGGTGCTCCTGCCGATCTTCGGACCCCTCGTGGGCATCGTGCTGATCATCGTCTCGACCCGGGCGACGTGGCGGACGAAGTTCATTGTGTCCACCGCCGGAATTGCACTGACTGGCCTGCTCTTGCTTCTGATTGTCCCAGTGGGAAGAGGGGGGCCACCGCCGGCGACGGCAATACCAGCCCCGACGCCGATCTACACGTCATCTCCGAGGCCCGAAACACCATAGGGACCAGATTTCTCCTGCCGCGAACCCACATCGAGGAGAGGTGGCCAAAAGGACGACAGAGCATCACTGTCGAAGGGAGCGGGCGCGGATATAGCAGGATAATCGACAGTTCCAGCGCTCGGCCCCTCACGCTCAGGAGCCCCTCGGCTCCACCGCTTATCGGCTGACGGCTCCCAAAGCACGTGCCTTGCCGCTAGGCCACACCCCGACGAATTGAGCGTGAATATCGAAGGATACTCGACGTCCTAGCCTTGGAGGCTGGACCTCCACCGCTCGTATAGCGGCTGCGCGTCAGTGGGACTTCGCAGCGGGTGAGCGAGCGATCCGATCGACCTCTTCAGGCACGGTCCATTCTACGGCCCCGGGCGAGCTTGGCGAGTTGCTCACTACGCCAGCAAGATTGAACGTTGCGGCCATCTCGGTCGTCTAGTGGCGGACAAGTTCCCAGAACGAAGACAAGGAGGCGCCACACGGCGCGACGCGACACGGACGAAGTCATCATGCACCGGGGCTGTTCGGATGACTGCCAGCGAGTCTAGCCTCGAGGAGCGCGACTACTCTATTGAGCGAGGGCGGCAACCGTGCCGAACTAGTTGGGGAGCTGAGAGGGAAATGACGAGCGGGCACGACGAGCAGGCGGACGCATTCGCGGGCTGGGCGCGACAGAGGATGCCCGACTCGTACCGTCTGGCCGTCGCCATCCTGCGAGACGAAGTCGCCGCGCAAGATGCCGTCCAGGACGCCGTGATTCGGGCCTGGGTCGCCTGGCCACGGCTGCACGATCAGAGCCGGCTCGATCCGTGGCTCGACCGGATCATCGTCAACTGCTGTCGAGACCGCCTCCGAAAGGAAGCTCGGAATTCACAGGCCATGCGGGCTCTCAGGCTGGATGGCCACGACCCGCAGTCGGACCCGAGGGTTGATGCTCTCCGGCAGGCGATGGTGCGCCTATCGCCAGACCACCGAATCGCAGTGACGCTTCGCTATTTCGATGATCTCTCGATCGAAGAGATCGCTCGACGAACCGGATGCCGAGAGGGAACGATCAAGTCACGCCTCCATTACGCGCTAATAGCCCTCCGAGCGGCCTACGACGCGACGGAGAGAGGAAAGTAGGGCGACATGACAGGCGACCAATTCGATGACGATCTACGGCGAGTCGTCCATGACTACGCCGACGCCGAGCCGCCGCTCGCGCTCGAAGAATGGCTCGTGGATCTCCCGGCCAGCGCGACGCGGCCCCGTCGGTCGCCGATGACGTTCGTCAGGCCGCTGGCCGCCGCTGCCGCGGTGCTCGTGATCTCCGCTCTGGCGTTCAGCGTCTATTGGTCTCGCTCAGGCCCAGCGGCACCAGCGGCCCTCCCGTCAGGGCAGCCCCTCACAATTGTCACCGAGCCGGTGTCCCGTCCTGGCGCCCCGTGCCTAACGGCCTTGTTGTCGGGGATCGAGATGAAGCGGTCTGGATCGGAGATCATCTTCTCCCTACCCGACGGGGTCGCAGGCATCACATGGCCGTATGGGACAAAAGCGCTGCTCGTCAACGGAATAGCCGAGTTGTTCGCCGCAGACGGAACCCTGATCGGCACCGAAGGACAGACACTCCCGGACTTCAGCGGTGGATTGGGCGTGGACAATCGTTTTCACGTCTGCGAGATCAGCGGCCGCGACCATTAGCCCTGGACCAGACACAACTGCGCCGGTGCGATGGTGTTCGGGGTCGTTGCACCGGCGCAACCTACAGCTCGTGTTCTCGCGCGCAGCTCAACCCGCGCCGGCAACTCGCGCAGGCATATCGCACAATAATCGACAGCTTCACCGCTCACCCTCTCGCGCTCAGGAGTCCCTCAACTCCACCGCTTATCGGCTGACGGCTCCCAAAGCACGTGCGTTAGCCACTACGCTACACCCCGAGCTGCGCAATCATACGGCTCCCGAGCGGCGTGGCGGTCGCGATGCGCCGCCCAGTGTGGGCCGGCGTGCGCAAACGGCGGACCGTCACGGATGCGCCGGACCCGGGTCGTACAGCTCGGCCGAGGCGAGACTCCCCGAGTCGCCGTCGCCTCCGACGATCAGGACCCGACCGTCGGCCAGCAGAGTCGCCGTGTGGTTGCGGCGAGCGGCGGCCAGCGAACCGTTGAGGGTGAAGGTCCCGCTCGCCGGGTCGTACACCTCCACGGAGGCAAGCACGGCGAGGTCGTAGCCGCCGGCGATGAGGACGCGGCCGTCGGGCAGGAGCGTCGCGGTCTGGCTCCCGCGGGCGGTCGCGAGCGAGCCGGTCGGGCTGAAGGTTCCGCTCGTCGGGTCGTACAGCTCGGCCGAGGCGACACCCAGGACATCGTAGCCACCGGCGACCAGCACGCGGCCGCCGGTCAGCAGCGTGGCGGTGTGGGCTGAGCGGGCCTCAGCCATCGATCCGGTCGGAGTGAACTTGCCGGTCCCCGGGTCGTACAGCTCGGCCGAGGCCAGGGAGTCCGTCCCATCGAACCCACCGGCGATGAGGACGCGACCGTTGGCAAGCCTGGTGGCCGTGTGGTTGTCACGAGCTTGAGCCATCGAGCCGGTCGGCGTGAACCTGCCGGTCTTCGGGTTGTACAGCTCGGCCGACGAGAAGGGCACGCCGTTGCCGACCATGCCGCCGGCTATCAGGACCTGGCCGTCGGTCAGCAGCGTGGCGGTGTGGAAGTAGCGGGCTGTGGCCATCGATCCGGTCCGGCTGAACGTGCCGGTCTTCGGGTCGTATAGCTCGGCCGAGGTGGCGAAACCTGAATTGTCCCAGCCTCCGCCGATGAGAACCCGACCGTCGAGGAGCAGCGTGGCCGTGTGTCCCATGCGCGGGCTCGTCATCGAGCCCGTGGGCGTGAACCGTCCGGTCGCCGGGTCGTACAGCTCGGCCGAAGCGAGAGCAGTCGAGCCGTCAGCCGAGCCTCCGGCGATGAGCACCTGGCCGCTCGCCAGCATGGTTGCCGTCTGACTCTCTCGGGCGCCCGGCATCGAGCCTGTCCGGCTCGACCCATATGTCGGCGCCGGCGAAGCCGCGGTCGTCGGGGAAGGGGCCGGGCTCGGGCTTGGCGCCGCGGTGGGAGTCGCGACTGCCGGCGAGGGAGTGGCCGACCGTGCGCCGCAGCCCACGACAGCGAACGCAACAAGCGCGGCGATGAGGCACAGGCGAGGCGCCCGCGGGGTGGACCGTTGGCTCAGGCGCACGGACGACCGCCGGGTTCGGTGATGCTGTCAGCGGTTTCCACGACACTCCCGCGGCTAGAAGTCGGTGATCCTGGTCGCCCGGTCGAGGTACTTCGCGCGGAACTGCGCGTTGAGGCGCAGGACCTCGGCCTCGGGCCCGACGAAGGAACAGCGCAGGCAGTAGTACTCGCCCCTGACCGCGTCGAAGAGCATGTCCATGTCGATCTCCCGCATCAGGCAACGCGGGCAGCGGTAGTTCAGCTTGCCTTTTCGACCTTGAGCCATGTGCGCAGCTCTCCAGTCCCGCGGACGGTCTTGGTGATGCCCAGGGTGAACATCGGCGAGAACGCCATGCCCTCGCGCAGGTAGCCTGCCGCATCGGGCGAGTCCGAGCGCATCGAGAGCCGGGTATCCAGCTGGGGCACCAGGGCCTCGGCGGAGATCACACCTGCGACGGTCGCCTCGCGGCACCGATAGGCATAGTCGATCGATGCGGAGCCGGACTGCCCCTGCAGGCCGAGGCGCACGCCGGTGAGATCCTCGGGATACTCGGTCGTGCCGTAGCAGGCGGTGACGTACTCGTCGAGCTCGACCTCGGCATCAGGGTCGCTCGAACGCACGATCCGGCGCACGATCTCGATCTCGCCGCTGCCCTCGACCAGGCGGAAGATCGAGACCACGCCGATGCTGAAGCGCTCGAACTCGATGTCCACCGGATCGAGAGTCAGGACGCGGGTGTCGCCCGCCTCGGAGAAGGAGGCGTGGGTGCGGCAGGCGCACAGGTCGACCTCCTCGCCGCCATGGCGGAAGCGGGCGCTCTTGATGGCGCCCTCGCCGGCGTAGTGGGTGAAGTAGCCGGCCCGGTAGAGCGACTGGACCAGGAAGGGGTAGGAAGCGTCCGCGATGTGGGCCGTACCCACGCCGCAGGGCCGCACGAGCTTGGCCGCGTAGGGCCGCAGGTCGATCAACGCGCCGCCCTGGTTCATGTCCAGGCAGAACCGCATCGCCGGATCGGCGAACCAGAACTGCTGGCGCTCCGAGCCATACAGGATGTCGCGCCAGAGCGTGCATTCGGGCCGGCTGTACGGACGACCCGCCCGGTAGGCGTCGGCGAACTCGCTCAGCGTGAGATCGAGCGCCTGGCCTTCGGCCTTGAGCCGGCCGTAGTAGGCCATGCCATCTTGGTAGCTCTTGCGCAGGAAGTCGTAGTCGGCCTCCCAGCGGCCGCCCTTGCTCATCCAGCCCGGGCCCACGAACATCATGTTGTAGGCGTAGCCGCGGTTGTAGGCCGCCATGGCCCGGTACTGATCCACTAGGTTGGCGAAGTAGGGGATCTCGCGGTCCTCGTAGACCATGCCGCGCAGGATGTTCTGGGGGTGGGTGCCGTAGTAGGAACCCGGGCCGTCGAACACGGCCATGAGGTCGCGCGAGAGGTGCGGGACGGCGACGATGCCGATGTCGTCGGACTCGTCCGAGGCGGGGCAGTGGATGTTGCGCCGCGAGGGTATCCAGGGGTTCCAGGGGCCGCCGTCTAGGAGGGTGTACCAGGAGTTGTTGGCGTTGTGGTAGGCCTTGGGCCCCTCTTCCCAGCACGTGGCCACCGCGGCCTTGACCGCCGGATAGCGCTCTTTGATGTAGCTGACCAGCTCCGCGTCCATGTAGTAGGAGCCGGTCGAGGTCGGGGCGAAGCCGAAGACCGCCTCGAACCTGCCGAAGACCTCGTCGACGATGGCGCGCTTGTCCGCCATCGAGAAGAGCCAGATGGCGAGCTCTCTTGAGTGGAACTTCTCGCGGAACTGGGCGCACTGCAGGCCCAGGAACGTCAGGCCGATCTCGTCGCCGTACTGCTCGTGGTCCGCCCTGGCCATGGCCACGGCCGCCTCGTTGAAGAGGCTCGCGTAGGTCATCTGGATCGTCGTCCGGATGCCGTTTTGGTGGGCGATGCGCTGCTGCGTGCGGAAGATGTCCAGCGACTCGCGGATGACGGCGCTGCGCGCGAGATCCTCGGCCTTGCCCTCCTGCGCCTCGCGCTGGAGGTACTCGGGCACCATCTCGGGCCGGTGGATCACGGTCAGGTAGAAGGTCGTCATCGAAGTCCTTTGTGCGTGAGTCTTGCCCGTTGCCGCGGACGCTCTCGTCGGCAGCGGAGCTGCCCGCCCCCCAGGCGTCAGGCGATGATGATAATGCCGCGTCGCCTGCGGACCCGTTGGGGGCTGGCAACCACCGGCGTCGGCCGCTCACAAGGCTGGCGGGCGACCCTGGGGCCCGGTACGATTCGCCGCAGTTGGGGCCGCGCCTTCGAAAGTGGGAGAGGCAGATGACGGACGGGAACTGGAGCGACTACGTCGCCGACGCCGGCTCGGATCCGGCCGCGCTTTCGGACGTTTCCGCCGACATGGGCGGCGCGATCGATTCGACCCAGGCCGGGCTCGGTGCCATCGATTCGACCGACCTGCCGGGCCCGCTGGCGGACGACGTCTCATCGGCCGGGTACAACCTGGATGAGGCATCGAGCTGGCAGCAGTGGGCCGACGGCGACCTGGCCAACGTCGCCAGCTGGCAGGACGACGCCGCGGGCGACGTGGCGGACGCGAACGCGTGGGCCGCCTTCGGCGACGCGGACGCCGCGCAGGAGGAGCTCGGCTCCGCCCAGACGGCATCGGATATCGCCGCCGAGGAGGCCGGCACGGCCTCGACGGACCTTTCGATCGGGGCCGACTACTCGGACTCGGCGGCCGACAACCTTTCGGACGCCGGCTCGGACTCGAGCTTGTAGCGCCCGGAGGAGCATGTGGCCGCAACCGTCGGGCTCGACTTCGAGCGCAAGGTTTCAGTCCCCTCGGTGGAGGTTCGCGCCGCCATTGCCGCGGCGCTCCGCGAGCTCGGCTTCAAGATCAGCGCCGATACGCTGACGCGAGTCGAGGCGAAGCGCGGCTCGCTCATCGGCAGCTCGCTGCTCATGAAGAAATCGATGGCGACGCGGGTGGTCTTCGAGGTCTCCAGCGAGGCCGACGGGTGCAACGTCGTGGCCCACCTGAGCGACGCCATTCCGAATCTGGGCAAGACGTGGGGCATCAACCGCGTCTACAGGGACATCTTCGACGAGGTTCAGCGCCGCGTCGATCTGGCCCTGGCGAAACTCGATCCCGCCGCCGCGCAGTCCTTCGGGGATGCTCGCTTCTGGAGCCGGGCAGCCGAAGTCGCTGTGATCGAGCAGACGAACGTCGTCTCCGGCAAGCTCGCAGGAGGAGCGGTCGAAGCGGCCGGCAAGGCGATCGATGGTTCGACGGACAAGACGCCGGCGGTCTGGAAGGGCGTGGACTCCGTCACCTACCGGTCCTCCCCGGGCCTGGCGCTCCTGACGCTGGCCGAAACGCAGGCGGATCTGGGGATCGCGGTGCTGGTCGTCTCGCATCCCGGCTCGATGCCGGAGAACCTGTCTCGCGACGTGGAGCAGTTCGCCGCCGGCGTCGAGCGGCAGCTGACCGCGGCCGCCGGACACGCGGTCTCGATCGACGTATCCGACGCCCAGAGGCCGGTCCTGGAATTCCTGCATCAGCAGGCTCAGATTCGCGCCGAGCTGCCGCTCCGCGAGTTGCACACGTGTCGAAGCTGCCGGCTCGAGAAGATCACGAACCCGGAGTACGAGCGGATCGCCGCCCGGAACGAGAAGATCGGCGACATCGTGGCCGGGGTCGGCGCCACTATCAGCGCCAAGGGGATATCGCCGACCTTCGTCCTGGGCCAGGTGTTCAAGCTCAAGAAGCTTGACCCTGACTTCGTCTGCACCCGCTGCCAGGGGATGGAGGCTGACGAACGAATCGTCACGTTCTGCCCGAGCTGCGCCGCCCTCATGAAGGAAGTGGTGCTGCGCCTCTGCCCGAAGTGCAAGTTCGACTTCCGAACGAAAGTGGCGAAGAAGTCGATGTGGACGGCCCTGCCGCCGAAGACCGCCGAGCCCGAAGCCGCGGCGGGCGAGACCGCGCCGGGCGAGGTCGCGGCGGTCGTTGCTGAGCCGGGCGCGCCGGAGCCGGTCGCCGCAGGGCCCGAGGCCGCGCCGGGCGAAACCGCGCCGGGCGAGGTCGAGCCGGAGGTCGCGCCGGAGCCGGTCGCGCCACTGGCCGCGTTCGTGCCGCAGGCACTCCCACCGACGCCCATCGCGCCCACGGCCGCGCCGGCCCCTGTGCCACCCGCGGCGGCCCCTGTCCCGGTCGCGCCGGCCCCTGCCCCGCCCGCTGCCCCACTCGGCGCGGCGCCCGCCTCCGGGCCGAGAGCCTGGCCATCGCCGGCGGCGGTTCCACTCGGCAAGCCGCTCGTTGGGCAGCGCGGCAAGCCGTGCCAGATGTGCCGGCGCGAGTACCCGAACCTCTGGCGGGTGGTCATCGCCACGCCGGCCGGCTTCGAGGAGCGCTTCATCTGCGGTACCACCTTCGCCTGCCAGATGGTCTCGCTCGTCCCGGCGGTGCAGGTGTAGCCGCCCCGTCAGCGCCGCGGCCACGCGCACCCGACGTCGGGCCGAGCGCCCGGGAGCGCCGCAACCACGCGCCGCCGACGACGGGCTGAGCGCCGCGCCCGCTAGAACCCGAGCTCGGCCAGGATCGTGTGCATGCGACGGGCGGCGCGGCCGCGGTGGGAGATGCGGTTCTTGTCCTCGGCCGTCCATTCGCCCAGCGTTCGACCGCCCGGTGGCTCCACGGCCGGCTCGAAGATCGGGTCGTAGCCGAAGCCTCCGGTGCCTCGGGGTGCGACCGCGATGCGGCCCGCCAGCGTCCCATGCGAGAAACGGATCGGGATCCCGCCCCGCGACCCCGCTGCCTCGGGCAGCGCCAGCGCCAGCGCGCAGCGGTAGCGCGCCGCCCGTCGCTCCGGCGGAAGCCCCGCCAGCTCGCGGAGCAGCTTGACGTTGTTGTGCTCGTCCGTCGCGTCCTCGCCGGCGTAGCGCCGTGTCCGAACGCCAGGGCCGCCGCCGAGCGCGTCGACCTCGAGGCCGGAGTCGTCCGCCAGAGTCGCCAGGCCCGACAGCGCCGCGAAGAAGCGCGCCTTCTTGGCCGCGTTGGATTCGAACGTCTCGCCGTCCTCGATCGCGTCGCCCGGAATGCCGGCATCGTCGAGGCTCACAAGCTCGGCCCGCAGCGGGCCGAGCAGCTCGCGCAGCTCACGCAGCTTGTGCGCCGAGCGGGTCGCGACGAGCAGGCGCGAACGATCGGTCCGATCCACCGTGGCCTGAGCTCTCACCTGGGCCGCGACCCCTAACGCTTCACCGAGGCGAGCGCCTCGGCCTGCGCGGCTAACAGGCGCTCGAGCCCGCCGGCCGCCATGTCGAGCATGCGGTCGACGTCGGCTCGTTCGAACGGCTTGCCTTCGGCCGTGCCCTGCAGCTCGACGTAACGCCCGGCGTCGGTCGCGACGACGTTGAAGTCCACGTCGGCCTTCGAGTCCTCGGAGTAGTCCAGGTCCAGGCAGATCAGGCCGCCCAGGATGCCGACGCTTACGGCGGCCACTTTGCCGATCAGGCAGCGCTCCATGCCATACGTGGTCAGGGCCGCGGCCAGCGCGACCCAGCCGCCCGTGATCGAGGCGGTGCGCGTCCCTCCGTCGGCGTTGATCACGTCGCAGTCGATGGTGATCGTTCGCTCGCCGAGCTTGCCCGTGTCGATGACGCCCCGCAGCGATCGACCGACCAGGCGCTGGATCTCGTACGTTCGGCCGCCGACCTTGCCCTTGGTGGCCTCGCGAATGCTCCGCTCGCTGGTGGCTCGCGGCAGCATGCTGTACTCGGCCGTGACCCAGCCGGTGCCCTTGCCACGCAGATGCGGCGGGATCTTGTCTTCGATCGTGGCCGCGCACAGGACCTCGGTGCCGCCGAGCTTGATCAGGCACGAACCCTCGGCCCATTTCTGGACGCCGAGAGTCATCGAGATCGGGCGCAGCGCGCTCGGGAGACGCCCGTCGGCACGCTTGAGGGGTTGAGCCCCGATAGTCATTGCATGGTCTCCTGGTTGGTCGCCGTGTCAGCGTCCGCTGCCGGCCGCTCCACGGCGGCGGCCCGCTCTTCGACCTTGGCAGCATCCCACAGCGCGTCCAGCTCGGCCAGCCCCAGATCGCGCAGCTGCACGTTTCGCTCGCGGGCCATCCGCTCGACGCGACGGAACCTCGCCCTGAACTTCTCGGACGCGGCGCGGAGCGCGTCCTCGGCGTCGACGCCGTGGCGGCGAGCCAGGTTCGTCACGACGAGGAGCAGATCGCCGACCTCCTCGCGCCTCTCCGCGGGCGTGGCGGCCGCGTCCAGCTCGGCCAGTTCCTCGTGGACTTTGTCGATGACGCCGACGATGTCGGGCCAGTCGTACCCGAGATGGGCCGCGCGTTCCTGCATCTCCTGGGCCGCGGCCAGGGCGGGCATGGACCGGGCCACGCCGTCCAGGGCGCTTCGAACCTGCGCCGGTTCGCCTGCCTGGCCGCCCGCCTGGGCGGCCGCCTGCCGGCCTGCCTCGTCGGCTGCCTGCTCGCGCTCGGCTCGCTTGATCTGCTCCCACTGTCGGTTGACGTCGCTCGCCGTGTTCGCGTGCGCGTCGCCGAAGACGTGTGGGTGGCGCCGAACGATCTTGCGCCCGATCTCCGCCTGGACGTCGGTCATGTCGAACACGCCGGCCTCGGCCGCGAGCTGGGCGTGCAGGACGATCTGCAGCAGCAGGTCGCCGAGCTCGCCGGCGAGCTCCGGAGTGGCTTCGTCGCCCAGGGCGTCGTAGACCTCGTACGCTTCCTCGAGCAGGTTCCTCTTCAGTGAGACGTGGGTCTGCTCGCGATCCCACGGGCAGCCGTCGGGGCGGCGCAGCCGATCGGCGATCCACGGCAGGGCCCAGGGGCTGGCGGGGGCCAATTCCGGCGACACCGGTCCCAGGTAGAGGGCGCCGTCAAACGCCGCCGGTGAGAGCTCGCCGACGGTGGTCGTCGTCGCGACGCCGATCCGGCCGACGAGGTGCTCGGCCGGGTACAGCCGGGCCAGCACGGCGAGAGCCTCCTGGTCCGTCGGGGCATGACGTCCCGGGAGCGGCCTAGCCCCGCCGGCGGGCGCCTCCGCGTGCAGGACTCTTAGCGGCACCACCAGCAGCGGGCGGGACGGCTCTATCGGAAACGAGGCCAGGCGCTCCGGAGCGACGACCTGCAGACCTGCGGAGGCATCGAGCCCCCAGCGAATGCGGGCTTCGGCGACGAGCGCGTCGAGCACGTTTCCTTCGCAGCGCTACGGCGTGGCCGTGGGTGTGATGTCGGACAGACCGGACGAGTCGGTCCAGGTGTTGGTCGCGGCCTCCAGATCGCCAAGCCAGCGGCTGAAGACGTTCTGCTTGAGCTTCAACTGCTGCGCGGCGTCAGGCGTCATGGTTTGCTCGGCAAGAACCTTGAAGAGGTAGTAGCCGTTGCTGTTGGTGACCATGCGGCTGATACCGCCGACGGGAGCCTGGAAGATGGCCTGCTGGAGGTCCGACGAGAGCTGATACGGCGTGACCCAACCCATGTCGCCGCCGTTGTCGGCATCGGCCGAGTCGGAGTACTTGGCGGCTTCGTCCTCGAAGCTGCTGCCGGTGTTGATCCCGAGCTGGGCGTCGGCGATGCGCTGGGCAGGGCCCGGCCGTACGCCCTGGAAGTCAACGAGGACGTATCCCAGTGACGGCTCGAGGATCGGTTGCAGGAGGCCGGGGGCCAGGCCGGGCGTGAAGATCGCAGACGGCACAGCCTGCATGCCCAGTCCTTGCGAACTGGACGGGTCGCCAGTGAACACGGTTTGGGGCAGCCACGGGAGGTCGCCGCCCTGGCTGGCGACGTACTGATCGTCGTTGGTCGTCGTGTCCAGGGCCAGCTTGGTGAACTGCGTTATGTCTTTCTCGAGGATCGCGTAGTCGGCGTCGGCGCGAGACTTGGCTTCGGTCCATGCCGGGTCGGATTGAGCGACGCTGGAGGCCGAGGACGTGTCGTGGTTGGGGGCGAAGATCATCATCTTGATCTTGGCCTCCGGCCCGTCCCCGAGCTGGCTGTACCCGGCCGAGACGAATATCTCCTCGACGTGGCGGCTGACCATCGGGCCGCTGACGTACTGGCTCTCGACGGACTTCTGGACCGCCGCCTTGAGCGCCTCCGCCCGGGCCGCACTGCGATAGTTGCCCGCATTGGAGGCCGAGTCGACCGCGGCCTGCCAGCCGCTGTCCACGTATGGCGGGACGATCGACGTTACCGTTGCGAAGCGGTATACGTCGTCCGTGCCCAGGAACAGGCCAGTGATGTCATTGACGGCCTGCAGATCGAAGATCGCCTGCGAGAAATCAGGATCGAGGCTGAGCTGAGACTGGGCAGATATGCCTAGGTCGCCGACGGAACTGGGGATGCCACTCGACTGCGAGGCCGTGTATGCGTCGTCCCACGTCTGGGTCCCAGCCTTGATCGCATCAATGTATCCCTGGGCCTGGGTCTGAGCGGCGGCAAGCTGGGCGCTCGTCGGGACGACCGACGGCGCTGTCACGGCCGGCTCGACCCCGATGACCTTCACGTGGCGCAGTTCCGGCAGCGTCCCGTCCTTCACGATCTGGGCATCGACGTCGGCGTCGCTCACGGAGATGTTGTTCTTTGCCGCGTACTGCTGGATCGTCAGGTCTTCCTGGAGCTGGGTCAGGGCATCGGAGTACAGCGTTGTGGGATCTTCGGCCGTGGTGATGGCGCTCGTCACCGTCCCGTAGTCGGTGGTCGTCAGCTGACCTTCATCGCGCAGGGTGTCGTAATCGGTGAGCAGCCGGTCGTCGCGGGCCTGCATGACCGCGGCCTCGCCACGGACGGCGTCCTTGCTGATCGCGACACCTCCGACCGAGCCAACGGCGGCGCCGTGGTCCGTATACCAGTTGCCGAACAGCACTGCTCCCAGAAGGGCCACCGCGACCACGGTGGCGACGCCGAATGCGACATTCAGGAAGATCGCGCGCCGACTATCGACCTGGCGAGTGCGGCGGCGCGTGGGCTTCGTGGCTGGGGGCCGGAAGGTCATCTGGCTGTCCTGGTGCTGGCTGGTCCCGGCAAGGCACGCCGGGGGTGACGAGGCCGTATGCTACCGCATTCCGCCGCCGGACCGGCGGGCGGCCCGGCCGCACGCTGACCCGTGACGATTGTGGCGTCCGCCGCGCGGCCAGTTCCTGAAAGCAGGGCGCGTCCCTCAGCCGCCGCTGCGACCCGCCCTTCGGCCGTCAGCCAGCCGGTCCACCACGGCGTGGTAGGCGACGGCCTGATGCTCCCAGCTCAGCTCGTCGACTCGCCTGGCGGTGCGGATGACGCGTTCGTCACGGTCCTTCGGGTCGTCCACCAGGTGAATGAGCGCCCTGGCCAGCGAGTCCGGGTCGCCGGGCTCGTACAGCGACAGGGAGCCCTGCCCGAAGTAGAGCTCGACGGTGGGGAGGCGAGTGGCCGCCACGGGCTTCTCCATGGCGCCGTACTCGAGGATCTTGGTGGACAGGCTGACTTCCGAGTACGAGTCGAGGCGCGTCGCCGCAATTCCGATGTCGGCACGGGCGACGGCGGCGGCGACGGCGTCGATGGGGATGCGCCCGGGCATCTCCAGACAATCGGCGATGCCCAACTCCCCGGCCAGGGCCTTCAGCGGCTCTTCCGCGTCGCCGCGACCGTAGAACGTGGCCGCGACCTTGAGGGAGGGGCGGTCGTGGCGCAGGGCCGCAACCGCACGGAGCACGACGTCCAGCTCGTAGGTGGGCGTGATCGCGCCCGCATACACGAGCCGGAGCACACCGTCGGCCATGAACTCCCGGCGCGGGTGGGCGGCCGGCGAGAAGAGCCGCAGGTCCGGGCTGTTCATTACGACGGTGAGCCGGTCGGGATCGGCGCCGCGCGTGCGCAGCCGCTCGGCGAGAGGCTCGTTGACGGTCAGCAGCTCGTTGGCGAGCGCGATCGACATGCGCTCCTGGAGCAGCAGGAGCCTGTACGAGATCGGGTTCGCCGCCCTGGGGAAACGGCCCCGGAAGAACTCCGGCATCGCCTCGTGCAGATCCAGCAGAACCGGCACTCCGACCATCTTGAGCGGCAGCGCCGCGACGACCAGGTAATCCGGCAGGGTGTGGACCTGGACCATTCCGTAGTGGCGGCGGCCCTGCGCCTTCGTGGCGGCGAACATCGCCCGCACCAGGAAGATGCCGTACTCCATCAGGTACACCGGCAGGCCGGCGCCCTGGTGGCGGCGGACCGGCAGCCGGCGCAGGTTCACGCCTTCGATCACGGCGGTCTCCGGATCGCCCGGATGCTGGAGACCGATCACGTCGACTTCCCAGCCGGCAGCGACGAGTGACTCGGCTTCGCGGCGGACGCGCGGGTCTTCCTCGTAGTAGGCATGGACGATCATGCAGATCGGCCGGCGCTTTCCTGGGGCGCTCATGGCCCCACCTCGAGGGGCGGCTTCGCCGCCGCAAGCGCGGCCGAGATGCGTTCGGCGGCCCCGGCTCGCATCAGACGCAGGCCGGCGGCGCGGTCGGTGGCCTGCCGGGCCGATTGCGCTTGCGGAGCTCGCGCGTCCAGCTCTCGAACGGCAGCCGACCGATCGAGCCCAACGAGCACGGCCGAGCTATCCGGTCCGCCCACCGTCTCGACCCATTCGGTCGTGTCGCGTAGAACCAGGCACGGCACGCCGAGCCAGGCCGACTCGCGCTGGACCCCGCCGGAATCCGTGAGGACGGCGGCAGCATGCAGCTGCAGCGCCAGCGACGTGCGATAGCCCTGGGGCTCGATGACGATGACGTTCGGCGGCAGGAGGACGTGCGCCGCATCGAGCGCGACTCGGGTGCCCGGGTGGAGCGCCAGCACCACCGGTCGGCAGGGCGTGGCGACCGCACCGAAGAGCCCCGTCCAGGCCGCCAGCGCGTCCGGGCTGCGATTCTCGGCGCGGTGGACCGTGGCGAAGAGGTAGCGGCCCGTCGAGATCGGCAGGTTCAAGCGTGAGGCGATCGCCGCCAGCACAGCCGGGCCCCGGATCTCGGCCGAGATTCGAGCCGCCAGGTCGAGCATCAGGTCGCCGACCTCGAGCACGCCGGCGGTGATGCCCTCGGTCGCCAGATTGGCCACGGCAGCGGGCGTGGGTGCAAAGAGCCAGGTGGACAGATGGTCCGCGACGACGCGGTTGATCTCCTCGGGCATGCGGCGGTCGAAGCTGCGCACGCCCGCCTCGATGTGCGCCACGGGAATGCCGAGCTTCGCCGCCGCCAGTGCGCCGGCCAGCGTGGAGTTCGTGTCGCCGTAGACGACCACGGCGTCCGGGGCAGTGGCCTGGAGGAGCGGCTCCAGTGCGATCAGCATCCTGCCCGTCTGGTCCCCGTGGCCGCCGCCACTGACGCCCAGGCTATGGTCCGGCGGCGCCAGGCCCAGTTCGGCGAAGAAGTTGCCGGCCATGGCGTCGTCGTAGTGTTGGCCCGTGTCCACGAAGGTGTCGTCGTGGTCACGGCGAAGCACGGGCTGCAGCGCCGCTGCCTTGATCAGCTGCGGCCGCGTTCCGACGACGCTGACGATGCGCACCGTCGGCAACCGCTAGGGGTGAGCGGCGGCTCGGCGCCGCGTGGCGGCCTGAACCCCGATCCCGAAGTAGCGTACCGAGGCCGGCAGGTCGATCTCGCGCAGGCTGTTCCGCCCGTCGAAGAGGACTTCCAGCTGCGGGAAGAGCGAGAAATCCAGCGACCGCCACAGCCGATCGCCGGTCTGGGTGACGATTGCCCGGAACGGCGCCGGGTCGCCCCAGTGATAGGGCTTCGCGCAGTTGCGTTCGATCTCCTCGTCAGAGAGGAGCGGGTCGTAGGCCCAGACTTCGGCGCCGTGGAATCCGAGCCGATCGATCAGCGGCAGGGCCCGGGAATACGCCAGCTCCTTGACGTTCTCGCGGTAGGTCAGGCCCAGGACCAGGATCGGGGCGTCGTCCAGGCCGCCGAGCTGGCCCTCGATCGTCTTTATGACCGAGCCGAGCACGCCGTCGTTCGTCCGCCGGGAAGTGGCCACTACCTCCAGATCCGGCGCGCGGCTCAAGAGCAGGTGCGGGTACACCGGTATGCAGTGCCCGCCCACGCCGATTCCCGGCTGGTGGATATGCGAATACGGCTGGCTATTGGCCGCGTCGATCACTTCCTGGACGTCTACGCCGGCGCGGTCGGCGAAACGGGCGAACTCGTTGGCCAGGGCGATGTTGACGTCGCGGTAGGTGGTGTCGGCGAGCTTGCTGAACTCGGCCGCTTCGGCGCCGCTCATGGCCACGATCTCGGCGTCCAGGACAGAGTCGTAGAAGACCGCGGCCCGGCGCGTGGATTCCGGACCGACGCCGCCAACCAGCTTGGGGTACGTGGCCAGGTTGGCGAAGACGGCGCCCGAATACAGCCGTTCCGGCGAGAACGCCACGAACAGGTCCCTGTCGCCGTGCAGGCCGGCCGCCGCCTCGATCCGCGGCAGGAACCGGCCGCGCGTGTCACCGACGGGGAGAGTGGTTTCGAAGATGACGGTCAGGCCCGCGTGGACGCCGCCCAGGATCGACTCCACGGCCGAATCCATGAAGCGGTAGTCCGGCTGGTGGGCGTCGTCGAGCATGACAGGCACGATCAGCACCGCCACGTCCGCACCGCGAACTGCCCCGGCGGCATCCGCCGTCGCGCGCAAACGGCCCGCGGCGTGGACTTCCGCCACTCCCTCTGGCAGGCCGGGTTCCTCGGTCACGTGCGAGCGGCCGGCATTGACCGCGACCACGACGTCGGGGTTGACGTCTACGGCCGTCACGTCCCAACCGTGGCGCGCGAACTGCACGGCCAGCGGCAGGCCCATCTTGCCGGCGCCCACGACGACGGCCCGGCCGACAGTGCCCGCCTCGCCCGTCCAGGGCGCAACGGATCTGGGCTTGCCGTGGGTGCAGGGGTTGACCGGTGGCGTGATGGCGCCGCCCAGGAAACTCGGGACGCGCGAGGGGCTCGAGACGATACTCATTCGGCGTTCAGCCTCGAAGGTAGGTCCGACAGGTCGATCGGGCGCCGCTCGGCAGCGGCCGTAAGGAGAGCATTGGCGATCGCCACCGCCCACAACCCGTCCTCACCCGGCACGTACGGTCGATCGCCGGTTCGCAGGACCCGGACGAACTCGTCGAGCTGGGCCCGCAGCGGCTCGACGCTGACGACCGGGATCTCGGCTACGTCACCGGCGAAGGTCGTGGCATATCCGGAGATCAGCTCCGGCCGCTCGACGTCGGATCGGGTGAAGGTCAGCTTCTGGGTCAGGTAGTCCAGCTCGAACATGCCCTCCTCGCCGACGGCGGTGAGGTTGCGGCGCTTGGCGGGCGTCAGCCAGTCCACGTCGAGGAACCCCGTGGCGCCCGACGGGAAGTGCATCAGGCCGAACGTGAGGTCCTCGTGAGTGGCGTGGATCCGTTGCGCGGTCTCGGCGTAGACCCGGACCGGCCGCTCACCGGCAATCCAGGACAGCATGTCCACGTCGTGAGTGCCCAGGTCGACGGTCACGCCCACGTCGCGGATGCGGGCCGGGAACGGCCCGGCCCGGCGGCTGGTGATGGCATAGATCGTGGACAGCCAGCCGGCTCGCAGCAAGCGGCCCATCTCCAGGACCGCCGGGTTGTAGCGCTCCACGTGGCCCACCTGGACGGCCACGCCGCGTTTCCGGGCGGCTGTGACGATCGCAATGGCGTCGTCCACCGTGGCCGCGAGCGGCTTCTCGACCAGGACGGGCAGGCCCCGCTCGATGGCGGCCAGGGCCAGAGCCGTGTGATGTGTAGTTGGAGCCGCCACGATCACGCCGTCGAGGTCCGCCTGGGCGATCATCGCCAGTGGATCGGCGAAGCCCCTCGCGCCGGTCTGGTCGACCGCGGCCGACAGTGCTGCCTCGGTCGGGTCGGCTACGGCGGCGAGAACCGTGTCGGGGTGGTTCGAGATGACCCGCAGGTGGTTGCGGCCCATTGAGCCCAGCCCGGCCAGGCCGAGTCGCAGGGGGGCGGTCACGGCCTACGCTCTCCAGCGGTGGACGCGTGGCGCACGACCGATGCCCGGAGCGCGGCGATGACCTGGTCCTGCTCGGGCTCGGTCAGGCCCGGGTACATCGGCAGCGACATGCTCGTCGCCGCCGCGGCGTCCGTCACTGGCAGGTCCGCTTCGATGCCCAGCTCCAGCACGTAGGCTGCCTTGTGGCAGGGGATCGGGTAGTAGATGCCGCAGATCACGCCGGCTTCCCTCATCTCGTCGACGATCTGATCGCGAGCGGGGCCGACCGAAAGCGTGTACTGGTGGTAGACGTGAGTCCGGCCCTCCGGGCAAATCGGCAGCCGGACCGGCAGGTCGGCGAACGCCTCGTCGTAGCGCCGGGCGACCGCCTGGCGGCGGGCCGTATTGCGCTCGAGCTTGTCGAGCTGGACGAGCCCGATGGCTGCCGCGATGTCAGTCATGCGGAAGTTGTAGCCCAGGATCTCGTGGTGGTAGCGCTGGCGCATGCCCTGGTTTCGGTACAGCTTGACCCAGTCGGCCAGGCGGTCGTCGTTGGTGTTTATGAAGCCGCCCTCGGCCGTGGTCATGTTCTTGGTGCCGTATAGGCTGAAGGCCGCGGTGCCGAAGCTGCCGGCGCGCCGGCCACGATACAGCGCCCCGTGGGCCTGGCAGGCGTCCTCTACGACCACCAGCCCGTGGCGGTCGGCGATCGCCTGAATGGCGTCCATGTCCGCGACGACGCCGAAGAGGCTGACCGGGCAGATCGCCCGGGTCCGAGGCGTGATGGCGGCCTCGATCCGGCCGGCGTCCATCAGGTATGTGTCCGGCTCGATGTCGACAAAGACGGGCGTGGCGCCGGTGAAGAGTATCGAGCTGACCGTCGCGTTGAAGGTGTGCGAGACGGTGATCACCTCGTCACCGGGCCCGAGACCGAGTCCGGCCCAGATCGACATCAGGGCCGTGGTGCCGTTCGACATGGCAATGGCGTGCTTGCTGCCGCAGAACTCCGCCCACCGCTCCTCGAGCTCGGCGACCCTGCGGCCACCGGCGATCATGCCGCTGGCGAGGACTTCGGCGACGGCGGCCGTCTCCTCGGGGCCGAGATCGGGGCGGGCGGGCGGGATCATGCTGGGTCTCCTAGGTTCGAAGCGGGCCTCTCTTCGAGCGCGCCGCTCTGTGGATTGAAGGCGTATCGGCGACCGCAACGTGAGCAGCCGAGCGACGCGTCGGGGGTGGGGTTGGGAGTGGCCGGGCGGTCCGTCTCGTCTTCGAGGCGGGCGCCGCAGGCGCACACCCAGCCCAGGCGGCGGGCCGGGTTGCCGGCCACGAGCGCGAAGTCGGGCACGTCGCGAGTGACGACGGCACCTGCGCCCACGGTGGCGAAGCGGCCGATTCGGGCGCCGGCGACTACGACCGCGCCGGCGCCGATCGAGCAGCCGTCCGCGAGCTCGATCGGGCTGACAGTCCAGTCGTCGCCCCGGGCCAGCTCGCCGCTGGCGCTGATCGCCCGCGGGTAGCGGTCGTTGGTCAGGATGGCACCGGGACCGATGAAGACGCCGTTGCCGACCGACACGCCGTGGTACACGAGCGCGCCATTCTGGACCTTGACTCGATCGCCGAGATGCACGCCCTCATCGATGAAGACGTCCCGACCGATGACGCATTCGGCGCCCAGGCTGGCTCCGTTGCGAAGCACCGCGCGGTTCCAGACGCTCGTCCGAGGTCCCACCGAAACGTCCGCTTCGACGTCGACGGACGCATGCACCCGAGCTGTGGGATCGATCACGAAGAACTCCTGTGACAGAACGGAGATCGACTGAGGGATCTCTCGGGACGCCGCTCAGCAGGCGATTGAGTATACCGGACGGCCTCCCGGCGAGCCGGAGGCAGGCGCCTCCCGGGATCAAGCCTTCTCGCCGAGAGGTTGAAGACGGGTGGCTCTAACCGTGCTTGCGGCGTGCCAGCAGCCCGATTCCAAGGGCCAGGGCCGCCCCGATCGCGAGCGCTCCCCGCCAGTCCACGACGGTTCGGACGTCGCCCTCGACTCTGCGCGCGAGCACTATGAAAGCGCCGGACTGCTTCTCGAGCGTCACGTGTCCGGCCACGATCGTCTGGGCGCCGCCCTGCCTGATGTGGACTTCGCGAGCGAGGACCGATCTGGCGTAGCTCTGTTTGAGCTCCATGTCGCCGGCCACCGCAAGGCCCGCTACGCCGAGCTCGATCGAGACGCGTTCGCCGTGGGCGACGCCGATGGCGCCCAGACGAACCGCGATGTCGTCGGCATGAGCCCGGCCAATGCCGCCCATTTCGACGGTGATGTCCTCGGCGGAGGCAGCTCCGATCCCGCCCTGGCGGACGTTGACCGAGTCGGCCTCGACCTCTGCCGCGCTCGCCCGCGTCAGGTTTGCCGTGGTCGCCTGGATCGGTGCCGGGGCCGGCGGCGGGCCGGCGACTGGAGCAGCCGAGCCAGCCGGCGGTGCGGCGACCTTCGGCGCGGCGGTTCGGAGGGCGGCGGCCCTGGAGGCAGGCTTGGAAGCCGGCGTGGACGCCTTCGGCGCGCTGATCTTCGGCGCGCCGACCTTTGGCGCGGCCGGCGTGGGGGCAGGTTTGGAGGCCGGATTCGACGCCGCCTCGGCCGGTTGGGCCGAGGCGCTCCGCCTGGGCCGCGGCGCCGGTTTCGGCTTGTCGGCGGGTTTGTCGCTCGGCTGATCGTTCATCGCAATCCTCTTGCGCGCGCCGGTCGCAGTTCCGCCCGATCGGGCTTCCGTTGCCGGCTCAGCCTACAGCGAGTCGCCCTGACCCGCGAGAAGCATTCGGTGCTGCGATTCGGGTCCCGATCCTTGTCGGCGCCCAGTGGCGCCGCCACCGTCAGCGGTAGTAGCCCAGGATATCGACGACGACCTGCGTGGTCGATCCGCGGCTGCCGCCGAACGTCACGGCCAGGCTGCCGCCTGGCCCCAGAACGCAGACGAACCCGTTCGCCCGGTTGTCGCCGACAGGGAAGTTGAGGGTCGATGTGGCATTGGCCGGCCCCGGCGCGGCCGAGAGCCAGCCTTTCGAGGTCTGGCCGGTGACGGTGAGGTTGCCCACGACCGCGACGGCGATTGGATGCACGGACACCTGTCCGCTCACTGCGAAGGAGGCTGTGCCTCCCGTCTTGAGAGGACCCTTGAAGCCCAGCGCAGTGCGGCTATCGACGACACGGCCGGGGCTCAGAGGCACGAACGTCGCCCCGGAGAGCCCCGGCACGAAATAGCCGGTCACATCGAAGATGAACTGAACCGTCGTCTTCTTCTTGCCGACATACTCGACCTGCAGCTGCCCGTTGTGGAGTGGGACCGTAACGTTGTTGGCCCGGTCGTCCCGGAGAGGGAAGTTGATGGTGGAGGAGCTCGGTGCCACGCCGGAAGCGATGGTCGGCGCGACGGTTACGTAGCCGGCGCCCGTTTGCCCGGTTACGGTCGCGTTACCCGTCACGGCTATGGCGGTCGATGGGACGCCGGCCAGCCCGGCCACGCCGAAAGTGGCCACCTTGCCGGTTGCGAGCGGAACGGCGATCCCCTGCTTGATCCGGGTATCGACGATCCGGGTCGGAGTCGTTGGGAAGAACGTCGCTCCTTTGGGACCTGCCACGAAGTAGCCCGTCAGGTCGAAGACCAGCTGAACGGTGCCCTTCCCGGTCGAACTGGAGTAGATGCCGCTCAGGCTGCCGTCGGCGGCCAACCCCAGAGTCACGCCGTTGGCCCGGTCGTCACCCCGCTTGAAGTTGATCGTCGAGGAGTTGCCGCTGATCGAGGAGCCGAGCCTCACGAAGCCGGCAACCGTGGCCTGCGTCACGGTGAGGTTGCCGGTGATCGCCATCGCATTCGCCGGCACGCCCGGGACCACACCGGCGATGGGCAGCTCCCTGGCCTTGCCCGAGGTGAACGCCCCGGTGAGGCCGAGGCCGATGCGTGTGTCGAGGATGCGGACCGGCGCCAGCGGATAGTAGGTACCGCTCGGTGTGGTATCGATGACCACGCCCAGCTGGCCCATCTGCCAGCTTCCGAACGGCGCCGCCGACGGCGCGTAGTAGGTCGTGCCGCCCACGGTTCCCGATATCTGGATCATGTACTTGCCGTCGGGCAGCGTCGTGGAGCCGTCCACCGCGCCGTTCCAGGTGCAGGACTGAGGCCCGGCGGCGCGGGCTCCCAGATCGATGGTCCCGGCGACCGTCTCGTCCTGGCGGTAGATCGTCAGGACCACCTGGTCGAAGGCCTTCGTGTCGGTCCAGGACAGTGGCAGCGTGTCCTGGATGCCGTCACCGTTGGGCGAGAAGACCTTGCCACGGTCGATGCCTGTGCCCGAAGGTGTCAGCCCCGGGACGCCGACGGAGTAGTTGGCGATCCCGGCCGCGACGGCAGTGGTATTGGGCGGAGTGATGGGCGCGAGGTAGCTGGTGGAGCCGTTCGAGGCCTCGACCCACGGGCCCGGGAACAGGGGCACCACCGCGTTGACGGCGGCATATGGGCCCGTGATCTGATACCAGGTGCTGCCGTCGCTCGCCGTGGCCGGCCCGCCGATGATCTTCAAGACCGTGCCCTGGGTCGCGGTGGTCAGCACAGTAGAGGTGGGCGAGGCCGTCTCCATCTCGCTCACGGACGCGGCGACGACAGCGACGAAGCCGTTGATGGCGAACGACGGCGAGGCCGTGTAGGTCGACGTGACGTCCCACGGGCCGACGTTGCCGACGCCGTCGGTGGCCCTGACCCGGAACGAGTAGTTGTGGCCTGACGAGCCCTGGAAGTCGTCGCTCGTTTCAGTGATGCCGGTCAGCCAATTGGCGAACGGGCCTCCGTCGGTGGAGACCTGGACGTCGTAGCTGGCGATGCCGTTCCAGTCGTCCTGGCCGGTCCAGCTGACCGGGAAGCCCTCGCTGGTCTCCGTCGCGGGCAGGTTCACGATGCCGACCTTGGGCGGGGTCTTGTCGTCCAGGAACTTGGCTGCGACCACATCGGCCAGTTCCGGATGGCCGGCGTCGTAGCCGAGCGCCCATATGCCGGCGCCGCGCAGATTCCAGTAGTTGATCATGTCGTACTTCGCGCCCAGAGATTGGGCGTCGTCGTAGTAGAGCTCACGCCAGACCTGGACGGGCACAGTGGGGCAGGTGAGCTGGTAAGAGGTCCAGGCCGATTGCTCGATCGAGTCGTAGTTGCGGCCGTTGGTCGCCGCCAGCGAGGCCGCCTGGGCATAGAGGACCGACGTGGGCGCAATGCATGATTTGGCGACGACCGTTCCGTTCGGTGAATTCGTCGTCGTGGTCCAGGCAATGCCGTAGTAGGGCAGGCCGAGGATGATCTTCGACGCCGACGTCCGTTTCTCCCATGTCTTCACGACGCTGGTGAGGTCATAGACCGGCTTGGGGCTCGTGAGGGGGTCGGTCGAGCCGGCGTAGCTCGAGCTGCTCGTTCGGAAGTCGTAACCCATGATGAAGACGGCGTCGGCCGCGCCCGCCGCGGTGAGGCCGGCCACGTCGTAGTAGCCGGTTGCGCCGGTCGCGCAGAAGGTCAGCTCGTAGCCGGGATGGATCTTGTCGAGTTCGGCGCGGAGGGTCCGCACGAAGAGCGTGTAGTCGCCTTCCTGCGTGGACGCGATCGGCTCGAAGTCCAAGTTGACACCGTCGGCCCCGCGCTGACTGACGGCCGCGGCGATCTGCTGAGCGGCATTCAGCCGGTTGGCCGCGCTCGACAGGAGCTGGACTTGCTCGTTCGCCTCCGAGGTCGACCAGGCGAATTCCTCGATCGTGAGCGCGACGCGTGTCCCGTGGGCATGGGCGGCGTTGATGACGTTCGTCATCCACGAGCTGGTCCAGCCGGCCCAGCCGATGGTCGTGTTCCCACCCGAGTCTTTCTGGAGGTTGCCGTTGCCGTCGACGCTGACGCCGAAGTAGGCGACGGTGGAGAGGATGTCGTAGTTGAGCGTCGGCCCCGCGACCGACTCCCAGTACGGCAGAAAGCCGTACACCTCGCGGCGCAGCACGTTGGTCGCGGGCGTTGCCCGGCCCTGGGCCGGAGAGGCCGACGAGGCGGAGGCGCTGCCGCTCGACGCGGTCGACGAGGCCGCGGCCACGTCATCGGCAGCCCGGACTGAGCCCTGTGGGCTCGCCGCCATCGATCGGCCCGAAGCGGTCCCGGCCGGCAGAGCCACGGGCGTGGCGCCGTCGACTTCGGTCGTGTCGCCCACGCGGGGCCGATACGGGACCGTCACGGCGTCGCCCGGGACGAACGTGTCGGGGTCGTTCTGGTGCGCGAGGGCATCCTGGTACTGGATCGAGGTCGTGGCCACATCCACGACTCCGGAACCGGCATCGGAAGCGCCGACCGTCGGATCCGCGGCGGCCGCAGGCTGAGCCCCCGGCCAGCCGCACAGGGTCGACGCCGCCCCGAGCGCGACTGCCAGCGCCACCGGGACGAATTTCCCGGACCGCCCCCCGGCCTTGTCACAATTCGTCGTCCGGTACGGTGCCGAGTGATTGATCATCCCGACCTCATGCGATGCCAGGCGCAATGGTACTGTCGAGGTGGTTGCCTTGCGGTGAGATGGCCCAGATACATCGCACTCCGGCGCTCGAGCGGCCCGCGAATCGCGTCACTCGCGACCGTTATGCGGCGCCCTTGTAGTAGCCCGTGACGTCGAGCAGCAACTGCGCGGTACGTCCGGCTGGAGCCCCGTACATGACGTCGAGCTTGCCGTTCGACGCCAGCGGAACCGTGGCCCCGTTGGCACGGTCGTCACTGACGGGGAAGTTCAGGTTGGAGAACTTCGTCGACGCGTTGATGACTGGCCCGATCGCGGCGAACCCGCCGGCCGTCTGCTCCGTGACCGTCAGATTGGCGGTGATCGCCACTGTGCCGCTCGGAACGACGCCGGGCCCGGTGACCTGCAACGATTTGGCAGTGTTGGCGGAGAACGGTCCGGCCAGGCCTATGCCGGAGCGCGAGTCCAGGACTCGGACGGGCTGCATCGTATTCAGAAGGTACCCGCCGGAGGCGGTGAAGTAGCCCGATATGTCCAACACCAGGTTCACTGTCGCTCCACCGGTGCTGCTTACGTATACGGCCGAAAGGGTCCCGTCGGAGTTCAGCTTCACGACGACGTCGTTGGCCCTGACGTCTCCTTTCGGGAAGTTGATCGTCGACGAAGTCGGTGTGTCAGTCTTATCCGGCCCGAGCGCCACGAAACCGGTTGCGGTCGGGCTCACCACGGTGAGGTTTCCCGTTACGGCGACGATCCCGGATTTGGGCAGTCCCGCCACGCCGGCGATCTGGATGACTCGGTGCTTGCCGGCCACGAACGGTCCGGTCAGGCCCGGGACGCCCGAGCCCGAGCGAGTGTCCATGACTCGATCCGGACCGAACGGGACGTAACCGTCACCGGCCGTGCCGGCGAGGAAGTAACCGGTGACGTCGATGATCAGGTTGGTGTCGGCGCCCGATGCGGCTCCGTACCAGGCCCCGACGGTGCCCTGGGGCGAGAGGGCGACGGTCACGCCGTTGGCCCGGTTGTCTCCCTTGGGGAAGTTGATCGTCGAGGACGCCGGGGCGGAGTCGACCGTCGGTCCGAGGTAGATCCAGCCGCCGGCCGATTGATTGGTGACGGTCACGTTGGCCGTGATGGCGATCGCCGCCGCGGGAACGGGCGTCACGGTGCCCACTTTCTGGCCGGCGATCTGGTAGGTGTATGGGACCCGCCCATACAACGTCCCGCGCGGTCCAACCCCGCTCGGTCGCGTATCGACCAGGCGGAAGGGGGAGATCGGGTAGTAGGAGCCGCTCCGGCCGACGAACGCCGTGGTGTGGCCGCTGATGACATCGTCCGTCTTCATGGACGGGATCGAAACCATCGAGCGGTAGTAGACCTCGTGGCCACCGGCGGATGGGTTGGGGACGTCGGGGTCGACCTGCGACGTGTATCCGGAGTCGTACGAGCTGTTCCAGGCGATGACGTTGTCGTGGAACGAGGGCGAGCTCTTCCACATCTGGTCGACCGTCATGTGGCCATTGAAGACCGTGTCGATGTAGTAGCCGATGTCATCGATCCCTTCGGCGATGACTGCTCTGGCACCGGCCCGAATGAAGCCCGAGCCATATCCGTCCACGCGCGTCTGGGCGACGGCCAGCGTTGGATTGGCGACGCCGCCCTCGCTGTTGCCGGAGGCATAGCAAAGGTGATTCAGGATCACCAGGGCATCCGGCGCCAGCTGCAGCTGGGCCATGTATGCCTCGCCGTAGTAATAGGTCGTCGAGTCGCTCGAACCGGCGACGGCGTTGAGGCCCATACCGTTGTCCTTGAGCGGCTGCTCGTAGGGCAGGTATGGATCCGGGTAGCCGTTGCCGTGACCCATGTAGACGAGGATGTTCGCGCCCTTTGCCGCGGCCTTGACGGCACTCCACGTCGCGTTGGGCGAGTACACCTTGACGATGTTGACAGCTCGCCCCGCCGCATCCGCAGCCTCCTGGAATTCGGTAGCCGACTGGTCGGCGTCGGCGCGGTACCTGGCGGTCTCGCTCTGGGTCTGGCCGACGACGATGACGACCTTGGTTACGTATGCAGAAGAAGCGGCGACCTTGGCGGGGTTCGCGACCAGGCCGGTGCCGGCAACGAGGAGGCCGACCGCGAGCGCAAGGGTGAGCTTTCGCATTGCGCTGTCTCCCTTGGGGCCCACCTCGGGGTATCGAGGACTCCGACCCGTCGGGACGGGTTCGTTGGGCCGAATAGTGGTTGTGCGCCAAGACTGTGACGCGGTGGTGGCGGCGACAATCGTGCCTTGGTCCCAGTGCGGTGGGGGTCCCATTGGCCAGGCTGTGGTGAGCGGCCCGACGGGATCAGGCCACCCTGGCAATGACCCAGGCGGGTCATGATAGGCACACCGGTCCCGATCCGTCACTCATCGAGTGCCTTATCAAGAACTTAATGGAGGGCCACGTCGATCGGCGGAGGGCGACGGCGACGCGCCGCAGCGGCCTCAGGCGCCGCGCAGACGTTCGACCAGTTCGCGGAGCGTTGGATTGGAGCGGTCCCGGTCCGACAGAATGGGACGACCGTCGGGAGTCCCCGGAACCGACGGCCAGGGAACTCCGACGGCCGGATCGTCCCACGCGAACCCGAGCTCGTCGCTGCCGTCGTACTCGTTCGTGACGAAGTAGAGCAGCGATAGCGGCTCCACGGCCAGGAAGCCGTGGGCGACTCCGGCGGGGATCGTGACGGTGCTGCCTTCGCCCAGCTCCCTCGTCTCGACGATGGCGTGAGCAGCGTGGTCGGCGAGAACGGGCCGGACGTCGACGAGGGCGACGAGGGCGCGGCCGCCGACGACGGTCCAGTAGTCGAGCTGGCGGCGGTGGTAGTGGAGTCCGCGCAGCACGCCCGGGGCGGAGGTCGAGAGATTGGCCTGGACGAAGCGCGCGTCCGGCATGCCGGCGGCCCCCGGGCCGATCTCGCCGAAGGTCGAGGCGCGCCACAACTCGGCGAACGAACCGCGCCGGTCGCCGATCCTGTTGAGCCTTCCGTATCGAACCCCGGCCAGGCGAGACGCGGCTTCCTCTGGACTCATCGTTACCGCTCCTGAGTGCGTGTCTGGATTGTCGCGTACTCCGCCAGGGCCGCACGCCAGTCCCGCAGCGGGCCGCCGGGGAGTGGCGTCGGATCCAGCACGCCCCAAGGGGGCGGCGTCGAAGGCCGCGGCCACGTGCTCATGGGCACGTCCCGGGTCGGCACGGTCACTCGGGCGAGGCGCAGCACCTCGCGCGCCCACTCGGCCCGCGACGCGTGCCCGCCGTTGACCACGTGGTGGATTCCGCCAACGGCGCTCCAGCCTTGAACGCCGGCCAGTTCGACCAGGCTCACGATCGCCGCCGCCAGGTCCGCCGCGTAGGTCGGGCAGCCGAACTCGTCCGAGACCAGGTCGAGCGTCTTGCTCTCCGACCGCGCTCGATCGGCGGCGGCCAGGATCCTCTGCGGGAAATCCGCCCCCGGCCGCCCGAAGAGCCACGAGGTCCGCACGATCGCCAGATGCGGAACGGCCTCCGGCCGACGCCCGGGCGGCATGAGCGCCGCGGCTGCAAATCCGCCACCGGTCGCCTCGAATGCCGCTCGGGCAAGTTGCTCGCCCGCCAGTTTCGCGGCGCCGTACGCATTGAGTGGGCGGGGCCGATCCGCTGCGCCGTAGGCCCGGCCGTCGGTTCGCAGCCCGTCGAAGACCTCGTTGGTAGATATCGCGATCATCGCTGCCCCGATGGCGGCGCAGGCCTGTGCAATCTCGCCGGCCGCTGTTCCGTTGCGGCGCATAGCCAGCTGAGGATCGTGCGCGCAGCCGTCGACGTCCGTCCAGGCCGCGGCGTGGACGACGACGTCCGGGCGATGGCGGCTGACCAGTCGCACGGCCGACTCGGGGTCGTCCAGGTCGTGTTCCGGGAGATCCCAGGTCAGCACCTCACTGGCCATGCGGGCCCCGGAAAGAGCGGCCACCAGGGCCGTCCCGAGCCGGCCGCCGGCGCCCGTCACCGCGACTCGCATCGAAGCCGTCCCCTCGGCGCTGTCACCCGGCATCCCGAGAACCGGCCAGCCTGGCGGCGTACTGGCGGCGGTAGTAGTCCTCCCAATCTCCCGACTTGATTGCCCGCCACCAGGCTTCGTTCTGGAGGTACCACTGGACGGTGGAGGCCAGGCCATCCTCGAACGGAACCCGGTTCTTCCAGCCCAGCGCCGCGAGCCTGGATCCGTCCATGGCGTAGCGACGGTCATGGCCCGCTCGATCCTCGACCTGTCGGACGAGCGACCAGGGCTTGCCGAGCAGCTCGAGCAGCCTGGCCACCACCTCGCGGTTGGTCTTTTCGTTGCCGCCGGGAATGTTGTATGTCTCGCCGGCCAGGCCGTGCTCCAGGACATGGCCGACGGCCCCGGCGTGGTCGCCGACGTAGAGCCAGTCGCGGCGCTGAAGGCCGTCGCCGTAGAGCGGCAGCTGCCGATCGTCGATGGCGTTGGTGATGAACAGCGGGATCAGTTTCTCGGGGTGATGGTACGGGCCGTATGTGTTCGAGCCGCGGGTCACGACTGCGTCCAGGCCGTAGGTGACGAAGTACGAACGGACCAGCAGCTCGCCGGCCGCCTTGGCCGCGGAGTAGGGCGAGCTTGGATCGAGGCGGTCGTCCTCACGGCTCTGGCCGGATTCCACGGAACCGTAGACCTCGTCCGTGGAAACCTGGAGGAAGCGTGGAGCGGCTGAGCGCGCGCCCTTTGTGGCGCGCTCCTGTTCCATGCGGCAGGCTTCGAGCAGGACGTGGACTCCCAGGACGTCCGTCCGCAGGAAGGCTTCCGGGTCGAGAATGGAGCGGTCGACGTGAGACTCGGCGGCGAAGTTCACGATCGCATCTGCCCCGGCCACCAGCGGCCCCGCGACCTCCGGGTCGGCGATGTCGCCCTGGACGAACCGAAGCCTGGCGGCCTGCTCCGGGTCCGATTCGACAGGGGCGAGATTGGCGCGGTTGCCGGCGTAGGTCAGCTTGTCCAGAACGTCGATCTGCGTGCCGTCGCGGCGGGCGAGTCGGTCGCGGACGAAGCATGAGCCGATGAAGCCGGCCCCGCCGGTGACCAGGAGCCTGGGGTAGCGCGGCGTCCGGGGCTCGGTCACGACTTGGGCCTGGCCGGCGGTCCGGCCAGGCGACCGGAGCGGGATTCCTGTTCGGCCAGCTCGGCGGCGCGGATGAGCGATGCCACCGTCCCGGCGTCGGTCCAGAGGCCCTCGAACCGGCGCGCGAACAGATTGCCCGGCAGGTAGTTGTTCAGCAGATCGGTGATCTCGAGCTCGCCGCGGCGCGACGGGACCAGATGGTCGACCACGCCGAACGCGTCGGGTCGCAGGAAGTACACGCCGATCGGGATGAGGTTGCTCTTGGGCTGGGTCGGCTTCTCCTCGAAACCGACGACGTTGCCCTGCGCGTCGAACTCCGCGACTCCGAAGCGTTCGGGATCGGCGACTTCGTACAGCAGCGTGCCGGCGCCCCACGGCCCGGCTTCGAACTCCCGGGCGGTGTCCGCCAGCGGGGGGCCGAGCAGGACATTGTCGCCCAGTACGCAGCAAAAGGAATCGTCGCCGACGAAGTCGCGGGCCAGCCCGATGGCATGGGCAATACCTAGCGCTCCTCGTTGATAGCGGTACGTGAGATCCAGGCCGAAGTGCTCGCCGTCCGCGAGGAGCTCGACGACGTCACCGACGCTCTTGCCGCCGACGACGACCATGACCTCGCGGATCCCCATGCCAGCCAGAGTGGCGATCGGGTAGTAGATCATCGGCCGGTCGTAGATCGGCAACAGATGCTTGTTCGTGACGATAGTGAGCGGGAAGAGGCGAGTGGCCGTGCCGCCCGCCAGCACGAGACCCTTCAACGCGGCTCCGTCGGCTTCTTGGGCCAGAGCGTAGCAGGTTCGGGCCAGGCTTCGCGTGCCGCGATTAGTGCGGCGGCGGGGTCACTATTCCCGGGGGCGTCGTGGGGGTGGGCGCCGGCGTGGGCGCCGGCGTGGGAGTGACCCTTGGAATGGTCGGTGTCGGAATCGCCGGTGTCGACACAGGGCCGACGCTGGACGAGGCCGTCGCGCTGGGGCTCGCCACGGGTTCGGGGCTCGAGAAGCCGCCCTGATAGCTCGTGATCACGAGTACCCATTCGATGTTGTCCAGATCCGCGGCCGGTTGGATCATGGCCGACTGAACGACCTCGTTCGGGTCTTTGGCGACGCTGATGATCGTCCCGATGAGCAAACCAGGTGGGTAGGGCGACCGCACGTCGCCTCCCGGGCTGACGATTCCCGCCGTCACTACAGCCAGGCCTTTCGAGAGCGTCTCGGAGGCGGCCACGTCCGACATCTCGAGGAGGCCGCCCACTTGACCCTGGACGTTGCCGATCGCGTTCGGGTCCGCGTTCTGGCCCGACTCGCGCCCGATCACCAGGTTCGACGTGTCGTTGACCAGGAGAATCGTGGCGTCGTACGTCTGCACGGAGACGACCCGGCCCACCACGGCCCCGCCGTCGTCGACGACGACCTGCTCGAGTGCGATCCCATCGGCCAGGCCCCTGTTGATGATGAAAGTCCGAGGGCCGATGTCGGTGATGTTGCGCACGAGGACGCGGGCGATGATCGTCTGGTATTGCAGGTTCTGCTGCGCCTGGGAGACCCTCGTCCAGTCGGTGTTCAGCTGGGAGATGGCCGGCTGGCGTGCCAGCTCCTCCTCCAGGGTCTGGTTCTCCTGGCGAAGCTGATCGTTCTGGGTGCGCAGGTCGTCGAGCTGTGTGAGCGTGGTCAGGTACGAGCCGAGCGTGTCCGCTGTGTCGTTGAGGGCGCCCTCGACCGGGGCGAGCATGAAGTTGGCATCCGATTGGACCGTCGCCGCGAAATGGCTCCCGGACGCGCCCATCATCCCGACGCTCAAGGTCAGAAGCAGACCGTAGGCGACCCACTGTGCTCGGGGGAGGCGGTAGCCCCAGCGGGAGTTCATGTGACCGGGAAGGCCGCGCGACTACTCAGCGCGGCGGGCGGGCGTACGTGTCCGCCACGAGGACTTCTTCCATGATGTCGAGCTCCTCGAGCACGACGCCGGTTCCGCGCACGACGCAGGTCAGGGGATCGTTGGCGACGTGGACGGGCATCTGCGTGGCCTCGGCGACGCGATGGTCCAGGCCCTGCAGCAGTGCGCCGCCGCCCGCCAGAACGATGCCCTGGTCCATGATGTCGGCGATCAGCTCCGGCGGCGTTTCCTCGATCGTGTCCTTGATCGTCTCCACGATGAGCGCCAGCGACGGTTCGATGGCTTCGCGGATCTGCTCGCCACCGACCTCGACGCTGCGCGGCAGGCCGGTCAGCAGGTCGCGGCCGCGGAGGGTTATTCGCTGCGTATCCCACTCACCCGGTGCGGCGGACCCGATCGAGATCTTGACGTCCTCGGCCGAGCGCTCGCCGAGGAAGAGGTTGTACTCGCGTCGGGCGTAGGCAACGATGTCGGTGTCCATCTCGTCGCCGCCGACGCGGATGCTGCGGCTGATGACGATGCCGCCCAGGCTGATGACGGCCACCTCGGTGGTGCCGCCGCCGATGTCGATGATCATGCTGCCGGTGGGCTCGTTGATCGGCAGGCCGGCGCCAATCGCGGCGGCCATTGGCTCTTCGATCAAGCCGGCCCAGCGGGCTCCGGCGTTCATTGCCGCGTCACGCACGGCTCGCTTCTCGACCTCGGTCACGCCCGACGGGATGCCGAGCAGCATCCGCGGCCGGGGCACCATGCCGATGCGGTCGTGAACCTTGCGCACGAAGTACGCGATCATCTGCTGCGTGACGTCGAAGTCGCTGATGACTCCGTCGCGCAGCGGCCGAACGGCGATGATGCTCGCCGGAGTGCGACCGACCATGCGCTTGGCCTCGGCACCGACTGCCAGGACCCGTTTGGTCTTGGCTTCCATCGCGACGACACTCGGCTCGCTGATTACGATGCCTCGGTCGCGGACGTGGACAAGGGTGTTGGCCGTGCCCAGGTCTATGCCGATGTCACGCGAGAACAGGCCTAGCAGACTGTGGACGCCAAACATAATTCGAGGCGGTTCCTTCCTCGTAGTGCTGGTCCCCGCGATGACGGGGAGCGGGGCTGCCAGCCTGACTGATCCAGGCGCCCGAGAGGGTGGCGTCGCCTCGGACTCTGGTGGCCCCCATCAAGGGTGCGGGACCGTGGATCCGCCCGCTTTGACCCCGGGAAGCCCGTGCAGTATACCCGCCTGAGTGGCGCAAGGGTCTGACGCGAGCTGAGGGGCCGTCCGGAGACCGGCCGTTGGGGGCATCGCAGGCAGGTGGCTCGAGACCGGCCGGCGGACCCCGGCGCCTGCTGCTCACCGGCGCTGCGGCCCGTCGGCCAGCTATGACGGGCGATCGAAGGCGACCCCTCGGTCCCGCAAGGAGACGAAGCCATCACCGGCCACGATGAGATGGTCGAGCAGCTGGATATCCAGCAAACGCCCGGCGGCCAACACTTCGGCCGTGAGACGGAGGTCGTCCGGGCTCGGCGTGGGATCGCCGGAAGGGTGGTTGTGGACGAGGATCAGGCCGGCCGCGTTGAGGCGGACGGCGTCGCGGAAGAGCTCGCCGACCCTGACCAGGCTCGAGGACACGTTGCCCTGATACACGGTGACGAGCCGAAGGACGGCGTTGCGGGTGTTCATGAGCACGACCCGCAGCTCCTCCCGCTCGAGGAAGCCCATCTGAGGCACGAGCCGCTCGCCCACGTCGCGGGGCGCTCGCACCGTCCAGCGACTCTGGGGCCAGTCGGTGATCACCCGTCTGCCCAGCTCGAAGGCGGCGGCCAGCTGCGCGGCGCGGACCGGGCCGACCCCGGGCACCGCCTCCAGCTCGACGTCCGTGGCGCGTGCCAGCCCGACCAGGCCCTCGTGGCGCCGTAGCGCGTCCGAGGCCGCGTCGACGGCCGTCGCGCCGCGCGTGCCCGATCCCCAGAGCACGCCGATCAGCTCCGCCGCGCTCAGGGCTGCGGCGCCGTGCATCGCCAGACGCTCACGAGGACGTTCTCTGGCGGGCGTGACGCCGATCCCAACAAGCGGCCGTTCGGCTGCGCGACGGCGCCTGCCCTCGGTCCGGAACCGCGTCTGGAGCTGTGTCGGCCCCGTTGCTTGCGGCTCTGACTCTCCGTGTTCCACGGTCGACGTCCTGCTGCTCGAGGCGGAGCTGGTCTGGCTCACCGCTCCCGGGGCCCAACGACGGAAGCCCGCCGATTCCTCCCGCCATCGGGCTCCGGGAACGAGACGAGGCTAGACTCGGCCGCTTATCTGCGGACCAACTCCGGCTAAACCCGGAGCCGTCGGTCGGGTCGCCGATCGCCAGGTTGGCGAGCGCGGGTCTGGGCGGCGGCGACCTCGGAGCGAGCGCACCACGAGGCGAGTGAGCGCGAATGAGGCAAGCGGCGATCCGCTGGATCCGGATTGACCAGGTTCAGCCGGCCAGGCGAAGCGGCGCAGACGTCGATCGTCGGATCCAGGTTCAGCGCGGTCTCATCGGACCGTGCTGGCCCACCAGACCAGGAGAACGAGGCCCCCGTTGTACGCCCCGTGAAGAGCCATCGAGGCGTAGATGGAGCGCCGCCTCGTGTAGATCCACGACAGCAACCAGGCAATCGGGATTCGGGCGGCCACGGCGAGAACCGCCGCCCGGATGAACACGTCCGCGTCGACGGCGCCGACCAGGTCGATGATGTGGATGAAGGCGAAGAACGCGGCTGCCCGGATGACCGCGTCGTTGCGTTTGAGCGACCGAGCCCACGCGTTGGTGGCGAAGCCCCGGAAGAAGATCTCCTCCCCGATGGGCGCCACGACTGCCAGAGACAGGAGGGTGATCGCCAGATCCCAGCCAGGGAAGAGCGTCGGCACGGGCGAGGACACGTCCGAGTTCTGGACTCCCAGGATGATGGCCAGAATGCCGGCGAAGATCAGGGTCACGATCAGGCCCGGAATTGCCAGGCCGAGCCCTAGCGCGATGTCTCCGCCAAAGGCTCTTGCGCCCGCGCCGGCTTCCCCTGTCGGTGCGCCATTCCAGGCGTTGGAGAACGACCAGTCGCTGGGATCCGGCGCAAGCCGCCGCGGGCGCGCGATGTCGCTCCAGGCGAGGGCGCCCGGTCGAACCGCGACAACCTGAACGAGCGCCGCGTAGCAGCCGAGATTGAGCACGAGGACCAACAGTGTCTCGACCGAGGTCGCCAGGCTGATCCCGAAGGCATCGAAAGCCGCGATCACTGCCAGCTCGGCCGCCAGCGATAGGGAGAGCCACGCCATCACGACGAGGAATGGCGACGGCCCGAAGTAATCCTGCCAGCCATCGGCAAGCCGCTGGCTGCCCTGGGCCAGCGACGCGGCAACGAGCCCTGCCGAGAGGAGGACGAGGGCCAGCTCGACCGCAGAGACGGCGGCGAGGCCCGAGGTGCCTCGTGCGATCCCGGCGTTGGCCG
Source organism: uncultured Chloroflexia bacterium (assembly GCA_963768655.1). Taxonomy (GTDB): domain Bacteria; phylum Chloroflexota; class Limnocylindria; order Limnocylindrales; family CSP1-4; genus Fen-1039. The sequence continues at coordinate 42,654 of CAVYIM010000004.1, forward strand.
CGGCAAGGATCGCGATGAGCATACCCAGGCCGAGGAGCGAGAGGATCCACCCGGCGGCGTACATGCGCGGGCTTGCCCGCCCCTGGAGGGAGGGGATCCGTCGGGGCGGCGCAGGGGGATGCAAACGGCCCGGAGCCTCGGCCGGGGGCGGGGAACCGTAGCCCCACGGCAGGGACGGGTACGGGTACGGATAGGCCCACGTCGGGGGATGGCCCAATTCCGCGTTGGTCGGCGGCGTTGAGTAGCCCGGCGCCGCTCCGGCCGGCGGCCAGCCGTAGCCCGGCGGCGCTGAGTAGCCCGGCGGCCAGCCGTAACCCGGCGCCGCTCCGGCCGGCGGCCAGCCGTAACCCGGCGGCGCTGAGTAGCCCGGCGGCCAGCCGTAGCCTGGCGGCGCTGAGTAGCCCGGCGGCCAGCCGTAGCCCTGGGGCCAGCCGTATCCCGGCGGCCAACCGTAGCCCGGCGCTACATAGCCCGGCGCTACATAGCCCGGCGCAACATAGCCCGGCGGCCAGCCGTATCCCGACGGCCAGCCGTAGCCCTGCGGCGCCTGGTTCGGAACGGAACCGTACGTCCGGGGCATGTTTCCGGCGGGAGTGTCGCGCGGTTCCTGCGCGCTTGGGGCCTGCTCGGGCGGCGAGCCTGGCGGCAGCGGGCGCGGGGGTTCGTCCGTAGAGTCGTCTGGCGGCTTATCGACCGTCATCCGGGCGCTTGCTCGTCAGTCCTCGGCTCGGCCGTCAGCGGCCGACAACGGACTCGCCCGTGACTATTCCACTCGCCGGCCGGGGCACGACGCTGCCCACGGGGCTGACGGTGGGCGCAGGCAGAGGCGCCTGATATGCCGCCGCCTCAGGAGCCCGCTCGACGGCCGGTCGTTCGAAGTCTTTGCCGCACCAGGCACACAGAGACCAGTCGAGGCCAACCAGCCTCTCGCAGTTCGGGCAGACCCGCTTCAGGCGCTGGCGGCACCAGGGGCAGATGATCCATTCGGCGTCTACGCGACGGTCGCAGCTTCGGCAGGTCTTGATCGCCTCGACCTCGGCGAGAAGAGCCTCTTCGGCCAGGTTGCGCTCGTATACGTCACCGAGCCGCTCTGGCGGTCGAACGACTCGATAGACGATGATGCCGAGCGGGAAGAGGAACGGCAGGAACAGGATGATCAAACCGGTGGCGAGGAACGGGAGAACCGGATTCTCGGTGCGATCCCGCATGTCTCGGAACGCCCAGTACGCCGCCGCGATCCAGAGCAGGATCATGTAGAAGAACGTGGCGTAGAGGATCAACTGGACGACCGCGTTCGCGAAGAACGCGCTCATCGCTCCGCCCAGTGCGCCCATCGGGTCAGTCATCGAGATTGATCCGCTTTCTCCGATCCGCCCTTCGAGGCGTCCGATCGAACCGAGAAGGGGCTATTGAAGTCTACCAGGGTCGAAATGCGACCCCGGCCGTGTGCGCCTGTGACGGCCAATTCCGGCCCGCGGTGACGGACGTTTCGCACGCCGGCCGTCGACCACAAGGGCCAAGGCCGGTCAGTCTCTGCGTTCCGTGGCGGGGAAGAAGAGGCCCACGATCGAACCGGCGATCAGCAGGATGGCCCCTGCGACAAGAAGCGAGATGCCCCCGCCGCATCCCCACGGGAGCAACAGGTATAGCAGCCCGACGCCGAGCAAGATCCCACCCAGGAGCATGGGCAGCGCCGCTTCGGTCAGCCTTCTTATGGTGGGTGCCAGCCCCGGCATGAGCTCCTCGAGCTTGTCGCTTGCCAGGATTACGGTTAGCACGACCGCGGCCATCAGAAACAGCGGCCACCCCGCCGCAGTGTCGAACGCCCAGGCATCCGGCCTCGGGTGGATGTCGACCGTGCCGACGCCCAGGCCGTTGTCGCCCGCCCAGGGCAGCGCGAAGCTGACCATCGCCAGCGCCCCGCCCAGGGCGGTCAGGCCCGTGGCTGCCAGTTCGGCTTTCGGTTCCGCGGCGATGGAAGCGAGAGTGGCCTTGATCCTGGCTGGTGTCGTCAAAGGCACGATCGGAGACGCTGGCGGCGTCCGTCCCGCGATGGTGGCTCCGGGGCGGCCCGCGACCGCCGGGGCATCGAAGGCCGGCGGGAGGGCCGGCCGCGGACCCGACGCAGGAGTAGCTGCCTGAATGGGAGCGGGGATCGCGAGCGTGCCGACAGGCCTGCCGCCGCCGATCGAGCCGAGCGTCCGGTTGGTCGCGGATGGCGTCAGGATCCGGCCCGAAGTCGCGGCGTCGTCCTGCGCGACCAGATTGGGCGCGGGGCGGGCCCAGCTTTGGAGGTCGGCCTCGGCTTCCGTGTCAGGAACCGCGTTCACGGCGGCCACTTTCTCCGCCGCCGCCCGCGCTGCCGCCGCCCGCGCTGCGGCCGCCGCCCGTGCGGCGGCCTCTCCGGCTGTGCTGCGTTGCATCTCGGCTACGTCGAGCGACCAGCCCTCCGGAACGTGGACCTGACGACTGGTCTTCGATGCGGCCGCGGCAGCAAGACGAGCCGCCGGGGCATCGGTCTGCGAAGGCGTCAGGCCGAGGGTCAGAAGCCGGGGGTCCTCCGGTCCGGATGGTATGGACTCTTCCTCGGACGCCGGCTCGGCGGCCTCGACCGCGTTGGATTCCGGCTCCGCAGACTCGGACGCCGGCTCGGCGGCCTCGACCGCGTTGGGCTCCGGCTCCGCAGACTCGGACGCCGGCTCGGCGCCCTCGACCGCGTTGGGCTCCGGCTCCGCAGACTCGGACGCCGGCTCGGCGGCCTCGACCGTCTCCGGCGCCCCGCCCTCGACCGTCTCCGGCGCCCCGGTCGCTGGTCTCGTCGCTTCCAGGGAGGCGCCGCAACTGGGGCAGAAGGCGTAGCCGGGCGCTGTCGGCGCTGAGCATCTCGTACAGACCGTGAGCTCGACCATGCCGGCCTCCGCTTCGGGCGAGGTGCGGGGAGCCCCGCCGCGGCGAGGTTCCTGCGCGTTCGAGGGTCGGGTCAATCCCCCGATCTCTCTCCCGCCACGCACGATAGTCCCAACCCGCTCCGTTGCGTAGCCTCTCCGGCCCGCGCGGACGCTGCGCGCACGGCATCTGCGACTTCATTGGTGAAGGCGGCGCTCCGCCACGCGGAAGCTACCGCGGAAACCGCCAGCGCCGCGATCCACGCCACGGCCAGGGCCACGGTCGCCAGCGCGAAGGCTACGGGTCGGAAGTCCCTTACGGTGCCGAAGTTCCCGATGCCCAGCTTGATGGCGATGGGTACCTGGTTCCTGGCTGCAATCCGGCACCAGTCGAAGGCGGTCGAAGTCCCAACCAACGCCAGGCCGATGACGGCGGCGCTCGCCCCGTGCGAGACAACGACGGTCAGCAGAGTCGAGATCGGCCGGCGCACCACCTGCCTTGCCGCGCCAAGGATCGATCCCAATACCCCGGCACCGGCCAGTACCTCAAGCCGGACCGCGATCGCGGCCATCGTCTCCGTCGCGAGCCAGACGACGACCACGACCGCCACGGCGTCGCCGGCGGCCAGGGCCACCCTCAACGGCAGTGGCGAGGTCAGGTTGCTCGGCGTCATCAGTTGGTCATACGTGGCATTGAAGATACGAGTCGCGGCCCAGGCGAGCGCGATCGCCACGGGCGCCAGGCAGATCATCCGAATCGCCGCGAGCCGCAGGAGGAGCGACATCCGCGGGAGGGGGAGCCGCTCCGGCCTGGTTCCGCGGCCCGAATCCAGCGTCATCTGAACGAGCCAGACGTCGGTGAGCGAGCCGACCACGCTCGCCACCGCCAGCCACACGAGCGCGGCGACGACGGCGAGCACGATCAGCTCGATCAGCCAGAGTGTTGGCTGGCCGGCGATCGAGATGGCATCCACGCCCGTCAGGCTGGCAATGCCGATGACCGATGGCAGGATGACACTCGGCAGTGCCAGCAGAACGATCCCGCCTCGGAGCAGGAATCCCGCCAGTGCCACTACCGACGCCTCGCCATGCGTCAGGCCGAAAGCCAGGGCTCGTGCCAGGCGGCTGGCGCGGCCGAACCGTCGCGTCAGGAGCCCTTCGGCCGATGCGGTCACCCAGTTAGTTTCCCGTGGGCGCGGGCGTGCCAACCACGTTCTGGAGCTGCGCGAGAATCTGGCCGACGATGTTCATCTCCTGCTGATACGTGGCGAGATCGCCGTTGCGCAGGTCTTGCTGGGCCTGCTCGTAGTGCTGGTTGGCCTCGGCGATCAGCTCCTGGGTCGACCCGTTGAGGGTGAAGCTCGGAGTCGCGGTTGGTGAGCCGCCGGACGTCGGGGCGACGCTGGGAGTCGGCGACGACCCGGGCGACGATCCGGGCGAGGGCGAGCTGCCCGGGGATTGGCCGTTGCCGCTGACGAGTGCCGTCAGTGCCTCCTCCAGCGTGTCGCCCCAGACGATCTGACTGGGCGTCGCGACGATCACTTTCTGCAGAACCGGCAGCGGATTGCTGTTGGACGACATGTAGACCGGCTGGACATACAGGATCGAATCCTGCAGCGGCACGACGAGCAGGTTACCCATGATCACGGTGCTGCCCTGTTGCGACCACAGCGTGACCTGCTGGCTGATGACCGGGTTCTGCAGAATCAGGGCGCTCATCTGCGCCGGTCCGTAGATCGTCGAACTGCTCGGGAAGTCGTAGACTGTGACCTGGCCATACGTCGCCGGGTCATTGTGCGCGGCCACCCACGAGATCATGTTGGGACGGCCGTTGGGCACCATCGGCTGCAGCAGCAGGAACTCGGAGTTCCCCGCGGTCGTCTGGCCCGGGTCCTGCATCTCGACGTAGTACGCCTCGAGCCCAAGTTGCTGAGGGCCGTTGCTGCCGCTCGTGCCGGCGTTGCGGGCCACCTGCCACACGTTGTTGCCCTGGTAGAAGACGCCCGGGTCGGTGACGTGGTACTTCTGGAACTGACTGGTCTGGGCGTCGAACATGTCTTCGGGGTAGCGCAGGTGTGCCTGCAGGTCCGACGACATGTCCGAGAGCGGGTGGTAGACGGCCGGGAAGACGCCCTCCCAGGCCTGGATGATCGGGTCGCTCGGATCTGCAACGTAGAAAGTCAGCGAGCCGTCGTAGGCATTCATGACGACCTTGACGCTGTTACGGATGTAGTTGAACGGGTCGCCCGCCAGGCCGGTGACCGTCGAGTCGCTGCCCGGGTCGAAAGTGTTGGCGTCCGGGAAAGCGTCCGTCGTCGTGTAGGCATCGAGGATGTAGTCGAGCTGACCGGTCGAGGTCACGACCAGGTACGGATCCTTGTCGTAGCGCAGGTATGGCGCGACTTCCTGGACGCGCTGCTGGATGGACCGATTTATGAGCAGCTGGCTGTTGCCGCTGACCTGGTTGCTGATGAGCAGGTTGAGGTCGCCGAATCGGAGGGCGAAGAGCAGCTTCGTGAGCGGCGTGTCCAGCTTGATGCCAGTCGTTCCCTGCCAGCTGTAGTACTGATCGCCCGAGGCGGACGTCGATGGGTAGTCGAATTCCTGCGTGTTGCCGTCGACGATGACGTAGTCGCTCGCCTGCGTGCCGAAGTAGATGCGCGGCTGAGTGACGACCGGCGCGCCGGGCGACGATACCGGCGGCACGTTCTGGATGACGAGCTCCGGGTTCGCGCTCTGGCCGGTGTTGCTGCGCACGACCTCGTTGACCGGCAGCATCGCCAGCCCGATGCCGTGGGTATAGATCAGGTGCACGTTGACCCAGCTCGAGTTGCCGTTGTTCAGGTTGGCGACCTGGGTCGGATCGAGCTCCCGGCCGGCGAGCATCACCTGGCGCACGCACGGCGCCGGGTTGGGAGCGCAGGCCGCCGCGGACGTGAAGGTGTACCTGTCCGTGTCGACATCGCCGAAGCTGTAGTAGTTGCGGAGCAGCTGCATGTTGTCGAGCGTGGGGCCGAGAGGGCGGTAGTCCCACAGGCGCAGGTTCTGGATCGTGGATTGCTCGTTTGCGAGCGATGCCTCTGTGAGCGTCGTCTGGCCGCTCGGACCCCCGGGTTGATACGCGACGCTGGTCCAGCCGGTGAGGTTGAACCCGAGTCGGGTCATGTCGATGTTGTTCTGGATGTAGGGCGTCTCCTGCGTCTGCTGGTTCGGAACCACGACGAACTGCTGCGTGATCAGCGGGTAGGCGAAGTCCAGCGCGACGTACGCCCCGAGCCACACGACGATGGTCAGAGTCAGTGGCACCCACCAGCGGGTGCAGCAGAAGAGCAGGAAAAGGGTCCCTGCAAAGGCGGCCAGGACGGTCATGACGTTGATGGCCAGGACCCTGGCGTTGACGTCGGTGTAGCTGGCCCCCTGGAAGATGCCGCTCTGGCCGCTGTACACGAGCGAGTACCGGTCGAGCTGGAACCCGACGGCGATCGACACCAGGAACAGCATCACGAGCACGCCGACATGAACGCGGGCCGCGGTCGACATTGAGGCGCCGGAGATCACTGCCACCAGATAGCGGGCGCCCACGAGGAAGATCGACAGCAGCAGCAAGGTGTTGGCAAAGGACTGCAGCAGCCGGTAGAACGGCAGCTCGAAGACGTAGAAGCCGATGTTCAGGCCGAACGTTGGGTCGGTCTGGGCAAACGGCACGCGATGGATGAACAGCTGCACGGTGGTCCAGCTGCCGGCGAGCAGGCCTCCGAGCCCGAGGGCGATCAGCGCGCTCAGGCCGATCAAGCCCCAGAAGACCGGGCGGGCGACGTCGGGGATCTCCACGTCGCTCTGGCCGGAGCTGGGCCGGCGCGGACCACCGAAAGGTCCGCCGCCGTAGCCGCCGGCGTAGCGATCGATGTTGAAGCGGTCGAGGAAGTCGTCGAGAGAGAATCGCCGCATCTGGCCCTTGGGAATGACCCGGCCGGGCAGCCAGACGTTGAACCACAGAAAGAGGAATCCGCCGACGGCGCCGAGGGCGAAGAGGCCGAGCTGAGAGCCCACTTCGGTCCAGAAGACACTCGCATAGCCGATGCTCTGGAACCAGATGGCGTCCGTCCACAGGCCGACGCCCACAGACAAGAAGAGGCTGAGGAGAATCAGGACGGCAACAACGGTGATTCCCAGGATCACCCAGCCGCGGCTGATGTGGATCTCGGGCAGATCGCCGCTCGAGCCGACCGATCGAGGCCGGCGCGGACCTCGGTATCCGCCACCACGGAAGATCCCCTGATCGTCGTCGCCCCGATCTCCGCCATTGCCGGAATCGGCCCCGTTCGAATTCACCGGTGTGTCCTCCCGTGAGCCCTCGGTCGATGACTGGTCGTCTGCCCGGGCATCCGTCCCCCCACCGGGATCGGAATCCCCTTCGGTCCCCGACTCGCCGCTCTTGCGACGCTGCTCGGCCTGGCGGCGGCGCAGCTCATCGAGAAAGTCGTCGAACATGTCGCGCATTCCGCGAGTGTAGCCCGGATCCACGCCTGAAGCGCCGCGGACAGCCGGTCCGGGGAACGAGATGCGGGCAGCGTTCTGGCGGATCCGAGTTGGTCGAGCCGTGATGAGGCGCCCACCGTCAGGTCCGGGCCAGCTATCCGGCGGACAGACGCAGAATGGCCACGGTGCTACGTGTCGGACGCGGGGCCAGGATCGGCGGGCGTGGGGGCTTCAGGAGCGGGGGCCTCGGGCCTGGGCGTCTCGAGTGAGGCGGTCTCCGGCGCGGTCTCTGGGGCGGGGACGCGTTCGCCGGCGATCGTCCCGGCGGCGATCTCACGGTCGATGCGCTCCATCTCGGCCCGGACGTCGGCGCTGGGTGGCCGCAGGGCCAGCGGATCGACCTCCCCGACCGGACTGGCGAAGAGTCGATCGTCGGGATCGCCGAGGACCATTGACAGGAGGCCGGTTCGCTTCTTCTGGCGCTGGGCCCGCTCCTCGTAGGCCCGCAGTTCCGGCGCGACGTCCGTGACGCCAGGGATTGGGAACATCGACAGTTCGGCACCCGATGTCAGCGCCGCTCCGCAGCTCGGACATCGATCCGCGGCGGCGGCAATCCCGGCCGAGCACCACGGACACTGGGCATCGGCGGCCTGGCGCGACTTCGCTGCGGCGCGCGCCGACCGCGCTGTCGAACGTTTGACTGGCGCGGCGGCTCCCGCGACGGACTCGGTGCCAGCCGGGACGGGAGCGCCGGTAGCCGCCGCCGGCGCAGTCGCCGGCGCGGGCCCTCCCGCCGAGACTACCGGTGTAGGCGCGGGTCCGGCCGCCGTGTCGGATGTCGCAGCGTCGGTCTGGAGCGACGGGCTCTCGTCGCCGATCCCGCCAGCCTGGTGGGTCCACCACCCGCCCGCCGCGAGCAGCGCCGCTCCGGGCAGAAGGGCGGCCGAATAGGCCCGCCCGAGATCGTCCGGCAGCAGGATCACGGCCACGCCTGCCATGACCGCGGCAGCGACGTACAGGCGCCGGCTCGGGTCCCTTGCGAACATCGCCGCTCCCGCCGGGACCGCGGTCAAGACGGCAGTGCCGACCGTGACCCACAGGATCGTCACCGAAGGTACGCCGTACACGCCGGACGGCGGCAGCGCGCCCTCTACATGGTCGAGGCCCAAGAATTGTGTGGCCAGCAGCCCGAAGACCGCGCTCAGCAAGATGCAGAGCCATCCGCCGAAGATGGCGAGCACACCGAAGACCCTTGGCATCGTGTTCCCCTGTGGCTCCGACCTGGATACGGTCGGGCGGCCCGAGCCAGGCGCAGCCCGTGACGCGGACTCTACGCCGGCTCGTCCGGATACGGATTCGTGGTGGGGGATTCGTTGCCCGCGGCTGCCGTCGGTGCCCGCCCGGTGGCGTCAAGGCGGGTGGCCATGTCGAGTGCGGCCTGGCTTGGCCGGCCCACGGCATCGGGATCGGGATCGGGTCTGAACATGCCCCCGACGGAATCGCCGGCGAGGATCGTCACCGCGGCGACGATCTGGCCCGATGGGCCGGCCGCCTGCCCGACGGCGCTGAGCACGTTCATGCGCGCCTGGGTAGCAAGCACCGAGCCCACCAGCGAGGGCTGACGCATCCCCGGGTCGACGTCGGTCACGCCGGGGATCACCAGGCTTCCGAGAGACTCCCGCTGGGCCATGGTCGCGCCGCAGCTGGGACAGCAGCCGGCCCCGGGATCGGCGGGGGCCGAACACCACGGGCACCTGGCGGCATCGCGCCCGCCGCCAGCCGGTGCCGAGCCATCCGACGCCGGCTCCGGCGTCGCCCGGCGCATCGGCCGATTCCACCAGTCGTCCACTGTCGGACCCTCCTGCAAATGGCCGTTCCTTCCGTCCATCATCATTCCCACTCGATGGTGGCCGGCGGCTTGGAGCTGATGTCGTAAACCACCCTGTTCACGCCAGGAACCTCGTTCACTATCCGGGAACTGATCCTGGCCAGGACCTCGTAGGGGAGCTTGGCCCAGTCGGCCGTCATGGCGTCTTCCGAAGTGACGGCTCGGATTGCCACGAGATTCGCGTAGGTTCGGCCATCGCCCATAACACCGACGGATCGCACCGGAGTGAGGATGGCGAACGACTGCCAGACGCTCCGGTACAGGCCCGCGGCCTTGATCTCGTCTATGACGATCCAATCTGCCTCGCGCAACGTGTCGAGACGCTCGGCCGTAACCTCGCCGATGATCCGTATCGCCAGGCCCGGTCCGGGGAACGGCTGGCGCCCGACCATCGAATCGGGCAAGCCGAGCTCCGTCCCGACGGCTCTGACTTCGTCCTTGAAGAGATAGCGGAGCGGCTCGATCAGCTGAAACTTGAGATCCTCCGGCAGGCCGCCGACGTTGTGGTGGGTCTTGATCTTCGCGGCCGCTTTCTCCGTGACGGAAGTGGCGGACTCGATGACGTCGGGATAGAGCGTGCCCTGCGTGAGAAAGTCGATCTGGCCGAGCTTTGCCGCCTCGTCCTCGAAGACGCGAATGAACTCGTTGCCGATGATGTGGCGCTTCCGCTCCGGGTCGGTCACGCCCTCCAGCTTGCGCAGGAAGCGCTCGCGGGCATTGACGACGATGACGCGCACGCCCAGCTGCTCGAAGGCCGTGCGCAGCAGCTCGGTTTCGTTCTTGCGCATCATCCCGTGGTCGACGTGAACGCAGATCAGGCGATCCCCGACGGCGCGGTGGACGAGGGTCGCGGCCACGGCCGAATCCACTCCGCCGGAGAGCGCGCATAGCACCCTGCCGTCCGTGCCGGTCGCGCGGCTGTGCTCGTCGACGCGGCGGCGGATCCCCTCGACGCTGGATGCGATGAAGTTGGCGGGGGTCCAGTTCTGGCGGGCGCCGGCGATCTCGACGACGAAGTTGCGCAGGATTTCACGGCCGTGTGGGGTGTGAACGACTTCGGGGTGGAACTGGATCCCGTACAGGCGCCGCTCCGGATCGGCAACTGCGGCAAATGGCGTGGAACTCGTGCTGGCCGTCGGCTGGAAGCCGGCCGGCAGCCGGCCGATCGAATCGCCGTGGCTCATCCAGACCGACTGCTCGGGCTCCAGCCCGGCGAAGAGCCGATCGCCGCCGGTCACCGAGACGACCGCCGGCCCGAACTCCTTGCGTCTGAAGGAGACGACCTCGCCGCCGAGTGCCTGGGCCATCAGGTGGAGGCCGTAGCAGATGCCGAGGATCGGTACGCCGCCTGTCCAGAGCGCCGGGTCGGGATGGGGCGAGCCCTCTTCGTAGACGCTGGCCGGTCCGCCGGAGAGGATCACCGCCGCCGGCTTGCGGGCCGCGATCTCACTCCACGGCGTGTCGAAGGGCAGCAGCTCCGAGTAGACATTGAGCTCGCGGACCCGGCGGGCGATGAGCTGGCTGTACTGGCTGCCGCAGTCGAGGACCACGACCGAGTCCACGCTGGCCGCGACCGATGGAACTGCCACTCGTCCTTCGCTCAATCCCGACCTCCGCTGCGGACCGCATCGATTCTAGCGGGGCAAGCTTGCGGCCGAACGATCGGTCGACCAAAACGACGGCCGATCGCTGTCGCGCGGCGCGGTCGCAAGCCGGCCGCAAACGGCGGAAGTGACGCCGGGAGGCCGGTGTGTGCGGAGGCTAAGCCCGCTCTGTCGGGAACCCCTGCTTCTTCCAGTCCTGCAGGCCGCCGTGCAGCTCCTTGACCTTGAAGCCGAGTGCCTCGAGGCGCTGGGCCGTCTTCGTCGACGCGTGGCAGCTGGCGTTCCAGCAGTAGACGATGTACAGCGCGTCGCGCGAAAGGTGCGCCGTCGCGGCCTCGTTGATGTCGCGGTAGGGCAGGTTGATCGCGCCGGGCAGGTGCTCCAGGGCGTAGGTTTCGGCGTAGCGAGCGTCGACGACCACGAGATTGGGCGTGCCCGCGACGATGTCGGCATAGAGATCCGCCGGGTGTCGGTCGTACACGAAGCTTCCGATCCAGTGGATGCGGGCCGTGGGCGCAGCGGGGATGGTGACGTTCGCGGTGGGAACGGCAGTCGCGGCCGGAACCAGGTGCAGGACTGGAGCCGCATGGGGCTCCGACGCCCCGCGCACGCCGACTTCATCAGCCTCCATCGGTTCGCGATCGAAAGGCGTTTGGGCCGTTTCGAAGACCGGCGCGGGCGGCATGGGCGGGACACTCCGTTCGGGTAGCGGCGTTGTGGCGGAATAGTAGCGAACGACGTCAAATTCCGGAACCCGATTCCGGGCGCGCGGAGCCCATCTTCGGTTGCGGTTTGGTTGCGAAGAACGCCGGGGATGTGGAAAGCCGCGATCCGGTCCGCCTGCTGGCGGCGGGCGCCCCTTCGTTCCGGCGCCGAGCTCGACGGCCGGGCCGGCGCCGCACTCGGCGAAGCTGGGGACGCCTTGCAGAGTCCCGCCGCGGGCGCCCGCGCCGCGGCCGCCGGCGATCGCTTGCGCCGCGGCCACCGGCGATCGTCCGCCCTCTCTCGCCTACGCGTCCTCGAGGTTGGGGGCGAGCCAGCGCGTCGCCTCCTCGACCGACCAACCCTTGCGCCGGGCGTAGTCCTCGAGTTGATCGTGCCCGATCCGGCCCACGCCGAAGTAGTGTGCTTCGGGGCGCCAGAAGTAGTAGCCGGAGACCGACGCCGGCGGGAGCATCGCGAACGATTCGGTCAGGCTGATCCCCGCGCGCGCCTCGGCGTCGAGCAGCGCGAAGAGAGTCGCCTTCTCCGTGTGGTCCGGGCAGGCCGGGTATCCCGGCGCCGGTCTGATGCCTTGATACTCCTCCTGGATCAACGCGGCATTATCGAGCGCTTCACTGGGGGCGTAGCCCCACAGCTCGCGCCGAACGCGGCGGTGCAGGACTTCCGCAAGCGCCTCGGCCAGCCGATCGGCCAGGGCCTTGACCAGGATGGCGCGGTAGTCGTCGTGAGCCGCTTCGAACGCGGCTGCCAGCTCGGCCGAGCCGATGCCGGCTGTGACCGCGAATCCACCGAGGTAGTCCCCGACACCACTCTGCGCCGGGGCCACGAAGTCGGCCAGGGCCACGTTCGGCCGGCCGGGAGGCTTCTCCATCTGCTGACGCAGGGTGTGGACGACCGCGCGAACCGTGGACCGATCCTCGTCGGCGTACAGCTCGATGTCGTCGCCCACCGAGTTGGCCGGCCAGAAACCCACGACCCCGCGCGCGTGGAGCAGCCCCTCCTTCGCGATTCGATCGAGCAGCCGCCGCCCGTCGTCGTACACGGCTCGGGCAGGCTCGCCGATGCCGGGCGCGTCGAGGATCTTAGGGAAGGTCCCCTTCATCTCCCAGGCGGCGAAGAAGGGCGACCAGTCGATGGTGTCGATCAGGTCGGCGAGGGGATACTCCTGTGCCCGAACCCCGAGGAAGCCGGGTCTGGGCACGTCCCGGCCGAAATCGACCGAACTCCGGTTCGCCCGCGCGACTTCGATGCCAACGCGGGCGATGCGCTCGCGGCGGCCCGCTCGCTCCACCCGCAACCGTTCCTGATCGTCGCGGATCGCGGCAGCGTATCCGGCCGAGCCCTCGCCGAGGAGCGCCGCGACGACTCCGACCGCTCGCGACGCGTCGGCAACGTGGATCACCGGCGCGGAATAGCGCGGCGCGATCTTGACCGCGGTGTGGGCCTTCGACGTCGTCGCCCCACCGATGAGCAGCGGCACGCGGAAGCCCTCTCGCTCCATCTCGGCGGCGACGTGGGCCATCTCCTCCAGGGAAGGCGTGATCAGGCCCGAGAGACCCACGACGTCCACGTGTTCGGCCCGGGCCGTCTCCAGGATTCGACTGGCGGGCACCATCACGCCGAGGTCGAGGACCTCATAGTTGTTGCACCCCAGCACGACGCCGACGATGTTCTTGCCGATGTCGTGGACGTCGCCCTTGACCGTGGCCATGAGGATCTTGCCGCGCGGCCGTAGATCGCCGGACGCCGCCTTCTCCGCCTCCAGATACGGCACCAGGTGGGCGACGGCCTTCTTCATGACGCGGGCGCTCTTGACCACTTGCGGCAGGAACATCTTGCCGGCCCCGAACAGGTCGCCGACGGCGTTCATGCCGCCCATCAGCGGTCCTTCGATCACGTCGATGGGATGCGCGGCGGCGAGGCGGGCTTCCTCCGTATCCTCGACAACGAACGTGTCGATTCCCTCGATGAGGGCGTGCCGCAGCCGATCCGACACCGGCAGCTCGCGCCAGGCCGCCTCGGCACCCGTTCGGTCGACCGCGCCTTCGCCGGCGTACCTCGGGGCGACCTCCAGAAGCCTCTCCGTCGCGTCGGGGCGGCGGTTCAGGATCACGTCTTCCACCCGCTCCAGGAGCTCGGCGGGAATCTCCGAATACACGGCCAGCTGGCCGGGATTCACGATGCCCATGTCCATGCCCGCGGCGATGGCGTGGTACAGGAAGACAGCGTGGATCGCCTCGCGGACGGCGTCGTTGCCGCGGAAGGCGAATGAAACGTTGCTGACGCCGCCGCTGATCCGCACATCGGGCATCTCGGCCTTGATCCGGCGAGTCGCCTCGATGTAGGAGACGGCGTACCCGGCGTGCTCCTCGATGCCTGTTCCCACGGCGAAGACGTTGGGGTCGAAGACGATCTCGTCGGCCGGAAGACCGGCCCGTTCGGTCAGCAGGCGGTATGCGCGCCGGCAGATCTCGACCTTGCGCTCGACGGTGTCGGCCTGGCCCTGTTCGTCGAAGGCCATCACGATCACGGCCGCGCCGTAGCGGCGGGCCAGCCTGGCCTGGCGCAGGAACTGCGCCTCGCCTTCCTTGAGCGAGATCGAGTTCACGACCGGCTTGCCGCCGATGCACCGCAGCCCGGCCTCGATGACGGACCATTTCGACGAGTCGACGACGACCGGAACACGGGCGATCGCCGGCTCTGACGCCACCAGATTGAGGAAGCGAGTCATCGCGGCTTCCGAGTCCAGCAGCGCCTCGTCCATGTTGACGTCGATCGCCTGGGCGCCGGCATCGACCTGGCGGCGGGCGATCGCCAGCGCGCCGTCGAAGTCACCCTCGACGATTCGGCGGGCGAAGATGCGCGAGCCGGCCACGTTCGTGCGCTCGCCGATGTTCACGAAGAGGGTGCCCTCGCCGACGTTCAGCGCCTCCAGTCCGGCCAGCCGGAGCGCCGCCGGCCTCTCGGGCACGAGCCGTGGCGGCAGGCTGCCGGCCGCCGCCGCGAACGCGGTAACGTGAGCGGGACCCGTTCCGCAGCAGCCGCCGATGACGTTGACCAGGCCGGCGGAGGCGAACTCGCGCAGCAGTGCGGCCATGGCCTCGGGCGTCTCGTCATAGCCGCCGAACTCGTTGGGCAGGCCGGCGTTTGGATGGGCGGCGACGAACGTGTCGGCCAGGCCGGACAGTGTCTCGACGTGGGATCGCAACTGGCGGGCGCCGAGGGCGCAGTTCAACCCCACGATCAGCGGCCGGGCGTGGCGGATGGCGTTCCAGAATGCCTCGACGGTGTGACCGGACAGCGTCCGACCCGACGCGTCGGTGATCGTGCCGGAGATCCACAGCGGCACCTCGACGCCCAGCTCCTCGAAGACGCCCTCGATGGCGTAGATGGCGGCCTTGGCGTTGAGCACGTCGAAGACCGTCTCGACCATGAGCAGGTCGGCGCCGCCCAGCAGCAGCCCGCGGGCGGCCTCGGCGTAGGCCTCGGCCAGCTCCTCGAAGGAGACGGATCGGGCGGCCGGGTCGGCCACGTCCGGGGAGATCGAGGCGGTCTTGTTGGTGGGTCCGAGCGATCCGACGACGAACCGCGGCCGGCCCGGCTCGCGTGCCTCCGCGGCGTCGGCCGCGGCGCGGGCGATCCGGGCCGCCTCGACGTGGATCTCGTAGGCCACGCCCTCCATCCCGTAGTCGGCCTGGGCGATGCGCGTGGCGGTGAACGTGTCGGTCGTGATGATGTCCGCGCCGGCGGCCAGGTACGCGTCGTGGACGGCGCGAACGACGTCCGGCCGGGTGAGGCACAGCAGGTCATTGTCGCCGCGGACGTCGCACGGGTGGTCGCGGAAGCGCTCGCCGCGGAAGTCGGCTTCGGACAGGCCGTAGCGCTGGATGAGCGTCCCCATGGCGCCGTCGAGCACGAGAATCCGCCGCTGCAACAACGGGCGGAGCAGGAGCAGGCGCTCTTCGCGCGTCCTGACGTGGTGGGCCGGCGTTCCGGGCCCGGCGTCATCCCGGGCTGGATCGGTTGCTCGTCCGGCGGTCCTGGACGCGATCGATGGGACGTTGGTCTCGGTGGGCCTGCCTCCTTCTGGCCGCAGTTTACCTGTCGGGGGCCCGGCGCGCGATCGTCGGCCCTCACGGTCGCGCGACGGGCGGCCGAACAAATGCGCCGCGAGTTCGCGTCCCCCTTCCACGCGCTCGGTCAACGTGCGAGCATGGTCGGCATGAGCGAAGGCGGCTCGTCGAGCGCTTCGAGCGCATCCAGCCAACCGGCTGTGCCGGCCGGCACCGAACCTGCGCGTCGGGTCGACTGCGCCATCATCGGGGGCGGGCCCGCCGGGCTCTCCGCCGCGGTCTGTCTCGCTCGCATGCGACGTGACGTCCTGGTCATCGACGACCGCGACGGGCGTTCGCTGTGGGGCCAGATCAACCGCAACTACCTTGGTTTCCCCAACGGGATCCCCGCCGCCGAGATCCGGCTGGCCGGCCGGCGTCAGGCGGCCCGCTACGGGGCGAGGTTCCTGGGAGGCCGCGTGGCTGCCGCCTGGCGCGACGATGGCTTTTTCCGTCTCCGGGTCGAGGCGAGTGGCGGTGTCAGCCACCGCGACACGGCCGGCCGCGTCGCCAATGTCAAGCGCGACGAGGAGCTTGGGAATTCGCTCGGCGAAGAGACGGTCATCGGCCCCGAGGACATCGTGGCCCGGACGGTGATCGTGGCGACAGGCGTGCGCGACAACTTCCCGCGGTTCCTCGGCTGGGCCCAGTGCGTGGGCAAGAGCCTCTTCTGGTGCATCGCCTGCGACGGCTACGAGTCGATGGACAAAGCAGTGACGGTCGTCGGGCACGACGAAGATGCGGTCGAGACGGCGCTCGACCTGCTCGACTTCACTGCCAGAGTGACGATCGTGGCCGGCCGGCCCGAGGGTTTCGACGTCCCGGAGCGGCGCCTGGCCGATCTTCGCGACAACGGCATCGCTGCCTACCCCTACGCGGTCGCCGACTATGCGAACGCGGACGGCCAGATCGAGGAGCTCGTGCTCGACGATCCGGATCAGACCAGGCTGCGGGTCGAAACCGTCTTCGCCTACCGCCGGCCGACGCCGCGCAATGAAGTCGCCGTGGCCCTCGGCGTGGAGACCAACGAGCTCGGTCACATCGTCGTGAACGCGGAGCAGCACACCAACGTGCCCGGCTTGTATGCCGCCGGAGACGTGACCAGCCCGCACGACCACCAGGTCAGCGCGGCCGTCCACGAGGGCAATCAGGCGGCGTGCGCCGCCAACTACTTTCTCTACCGGCCCGTGCAGAAGGCTCCCGACAAAGAGGAGTGCTGAGCCGACGGCTGGCCGCCGGGCGCTACTTCGATCGCCTGGCGCGGAGAAAGACCGAAGGCCCGGGCGTGATCGGTCCAAGTGGCGCCTGAAGCCGGCCTTCGGCTGCCACGAGGAGCGCAACCGGCAGCCGGCGGGTCAACGCAGGCAGGCGGAAAAGCGAGACGGCCCGCACCGACTCAATTCGTAGGCCGGCCCGGCGAAGGGCGCGTCGGACGCCGACCGGCGCATGGTCGAAATGGAGTGGCCTGTACTCGACCGAACCGAGTTCGAACGGCGACCAGCTCTGGCGGCCCAGGACGCGCCGCGCGATGGACTTGAGGTTGCGCTTGTTGGCGTATTCGATGACGACGACCCCGCCGGGCCGCGTGACCCGGCCGAGCTCGGCCAGCACCGGGCCGGGATCGGCGAAGTGGTGGAGCACCCGAACGCAGACCGCGGTGTCGAAGAGGCCGTCCGGGTAGGGCAGGGCCAGGGCGTCGCCGAGGACGACTTCGAATCGCGCGTCGCCCGCCAGGGCATCTCGCGCGGCCGCGACGTGGACGTCAGATGAATCGAGCAGCACGACCTCGCCATAGCCCCCGTACTCGTTCGCGAGCCGGCCGAATCCAGCGCCGACTTCGATCAGGCGCCCGCCGGTCGGAGGGAGCAGCGCCCGGATGGCGATCCGGTCACAGGCGTCCTCGTACCGGCGGGCGGCCCAGAAGACGTCGCGATAGCCGAGGTCCTCGTAGGTCGCGAGGGGGCGTTCCGGCAAAGGCGGCTCGATGCCGCGCGGCTCGGTCAGGAGGGGCTTGCGGCGCCGACGGCACGCCTGTGGATGGCGAAGTCGTCCGCGTTGCCCGACCAACCGCAATCGCACCGGACGACGTTCGTTCGGGCGTTGTAGTCCTCGATCAGGTGGGACTTCACCGGCCGAAGCGGGGTCGGAGCGACCGCCGTGCGGACAGGCCGAGCCATCGTGCCTCCTCCATCTCCCGAACCATCGACGTAGCCAACTCGCTGGTCGCGCGCCGCGACCAGCGGCAGACGGATCCGTGGGCGCTCGGATACGGCAACGCCGTTTGGGAGCGCCTCTAATTCTACCAGAGGTAAGCCCCAAGCCCCGTTGAGTATCCCCACACGCCCACTACTCCTTGTCGCCTCCGTCGTCATCGCCCGGTACGGGTCTTGCCTGCCGAAACGGGCAGGAATCGGCGGATCGGGCAGGACGGCGCGAACCGGGCGTCTCCACCTGCTGCGACTGGCCACGGCACGGCGATCCAGACGGTCGAAGTGTCGGCTGGTGGCTCGCCAGACGAGTCGGCGCACGCTGATTGATGCCACTCGTCCCGGTAGGTGGGCCGGACCGGGCCCCGCCTTTGCCAGACGCAGATCGAAGTCATTCTGTATTCAGGTGGTTCGGGTTTTCGAGACAGTTGGCGTGGCCGCAGGAAACATCTGGTCACGCCCGGGCCCGGGGTGTAGGCTGCGCTCGTTCTCATCGGCCTCGGGACCCGTCATTTGAGGCCGACAGGAGCGAGGTAGCCGGAGGCCCCGCATGGGGCGCGTGCCGGTGCAGTTGGAGAAGGAGGCTCAACTCGTGCTACAGCAAATCTGGGCGAAGATCTCGGCTCGGGAGCGGTTCGTCGTCTATGGCGCGGTGGCTGTCATCGTTGGCTGGGTGGTCGGCCAGTTCATCGCAACCTACAATCCGTGCGCGGGCCTGAACCTCGGCGCCTACAGCAACCTCTGCTCGGCCGCTTCCTTCAGCTACTTCAGTGCCGGCAACGCCGGTCTCTTCGCGATCCTCGGCCTCATCGCCGGGATTGCCGCGGCCGTGATCGTCTACCTCAAGGTCGCGCCCAACATGAATATCACCTGGCCGATGCCCGTTGGGCAGGTACTTCTCGGTGTTTCCGTCGCGACGCTCGTGCTGGGCGTGCTCGTTGTGCTGATGCAGATCTCGTACGGCCTCAGCAACGCACCGGTAACGATGTGGGTCGCCGACGTGATCTTCGTAGGCGGCGGCGCGCTCCAGGCTTGGGGTGCGTATCAGGAGTGGCTCACGACCAAGGCCGCGTAGTCCCGCGGTACCTCGCCGAATCGAAGCGGCGGTCGCCGGAAGGCGACCGCCGCTTTCTCTTTTGCGAGAGGTCTACGCGCCCTGGGCGTGGACCGCCCGGAAGCAGTCGGAGCAGTAGACCGGCCGATCCATGTGCGGCTTGAACGGCACCTGGGCCTGATTGCCGCAGCGCGAGCAAACCACCGCGAAATACTCGCGCGGCCCATTGCCCGCGCTGCCGCGGATCGCACCTTCCCCCGACTCCCTCATCGACCGTCTCGAGGCCCGACAGCTCGGGCAGCGCTTGGGGTCCGAGACGAACCCCTTCTGTGCGTAGAACTCCTGATCTTCGGCCGAGTGCACGAACTCGGCACCGCAGTCGACGCAGGTGAGTGTCCGATCGGCGTAGGCCACTTTCTCCTCCCGGAGGCTCGAGTTGTCCGCACCGACGGGTCCCGGATGCAGGCGAAGCCCGGCTGTGCCGGGACGCCAACGCTCAGCTATGGGGCTCGCGGCGATCCGGCCAACGGCTATTCGGCTCAGTGGTGCCTGTGTGGGACGCACCGGTAGGCCGGGAGAATACCATGGCCCATCCGACGCTCAACTCGCTGTTCCGAACCAGGCCCGGGCCCCGGGACAGAAGCGTTTGGACGGGCCGCGAGGGCGTCGAATCGGTTCGCCGCAGCGGTTCTGGAACAACTCGCGGGGCGGCTCGACGGCGTTCCTGCAGCGCGTCGCCACGGATCTTTCGTGCACGTTGCATCTCCCGGCCTCGAACCTGGCACAATCGCTGAGTCGGCCGTCGCGACAGCACACGCCGCGCGGTCGAAACAGGCGCCGAATCCGTCGACTAGACTGCGCAAACCCGCTATTGAGTACCGGGCGCGACAACTAGGGGTCCGGGGCTGAGAGAGCCAGAGGCCCGATGCTTCGTCTTCTACACACCGCCGACGTCCACCTGGGGGCGCGGCACACAGATCTGGGTGAGCGCGCCGCGGTTCTACGCGAGCGCCAGTTCACCGCGTTCAGGGTCACGATCGATCTGGCCGTCGTCGAGGCGGTCGATCTGGTGCTGATCGCGGGCGATCTGTTCGACTCGAACACGCAGCCTCGCCGGTCAGTGGAGCGCGTGGCCGCAGAACTGGCCCGTCTCGCCAAAGCTTCCATTCGAACGGTCATCATCCCGGGAACTCACGACGTCTACGACGGCGCTTCGATATACAGGTCCTACGATCTGGCGGCCATGGCTCGAACCAGCGCGGAATGGGTCACCGTCCTGACGCCCGAGCAGCCGAACGTCTGGCTACCCTCGCTCGACGCGGTGGTTCACGGCCGAGTCTTCAGTACCAAGCGCGCGCCCAAGAGCCCGCTGGACGGTTTCGATGCCCGCATGGATCGACGCGCGACATGGCGCATCGGGATGGTTCACGGGGCCCTTGCGATCCCCGGCAAGACGGATGGCGACGAAGTTGTCTTCACCGAGGACGAGATTGCCAAGACGGGGCTCGACTACTTGGCCCTTGGTCACTGGCACTCCGCCATCGAAGGTCGGGCTGGGAACGTCACGTACGCATACTCAGGCGCGCCGGAGCCCGTTGCGATCGACCAGGATGGCGCCGGCCAGGTCCTGATCGTCAGTCTCGAAGAGCGAGGCGGTCGCCATCAGGTTTCCATCGAGCCAAAGCGCGTCGGCCAGACCCGCAGCGAGAAGCTCGAGCTGGACGTCAGCGCGATCCACTCCCAACCTGCCTTGATCGACACGATCGGCCGGCACGCCGACTCAAACCTCGTCCTGGACGTGCGTCTGACCGGCTTTCTGCCGGATACCCTGGATCTGGATCTGGACGAGGTCGAACGGGCCCTGGCGCCCGGGTTCCTGCGGTTCCGAATTCGCGACGCGTCCATCCCTGCCGCTCCGGAGGGAGCCGCGGCGCCGCCGGACACGGTCATAGGGGCGTTCGTACGGAACATCGAGACCCGGATCGCCGAGTTGGAGAAGGCCGTGGCGGAGACGGGCTCCAAATCCGCTGCTGCGGGGCGTGGCGCGACGGCAGCTCCGACCGAGTCGGCCTCGTCCGACGGCGGCGGTAAACGAGGCCAGGCCGCGACTCCGGGCCAGGATCCGGCCGAAGAGCTGGCCGACCTTCGCGAGGTGCTGCGCCTGGGGCGCCACCTCCTCGAAGGCCGCCCGGTGACCCTGTGAGGGCGGTGCTGCTGTGAGGATCCTTCGTATCCAGCTGAAGGACTTCGGCCGGCATCGCGAGCTCAACCTCGAGCTGGCGCCGGGGTTCACGATCATTCGCGGCCCGAACGAGGCCGGCAAGTCGACCATTCAGCGTGGCATCGAGCTGGCCCTGTTCCGAAAGGCGACTGCCACCGGCACAGAGCTCGACACGCTACATTCGTGGGGCGCCGCCGACGAGGCCCATGCGAGCACGCGTCTGGAGTTCGTGGTCGAGGACGACAACGAGGAAACCGGCGAGCTGTCCGTCCGCCATGGCGTGCTGGAGAAGGAGTTCCGGGGCCAGCGCGGCAAGGTGTCCCTCGAATACGACGGCCAGACCTACACCGACCCGGCTCGGGCCGATCAGATCATCGCCGAGCTGACGGGCATCCCCAACGAGGGTTTCTTCCGCTCCACCGCCTCGATCCGCCATGAGGAGCTCGACGACCTGGACCGCGACGAAGGCGCGCTGCGGGACCGGTTGCAGGGCAGCGTCGGCGGCGGCGACAAGGGCAGCTCGCGGGCCAAGACCCGTCTCGAAGAGACGATCCGAGCTCTGAAATCCCGCGGTGACAAGAACCCCGGCCGCCTCAAGATCGCGGAAGAGGCCGTGGCCAGAGCGGAAACGGCCCTCCGCAGCGGCGAGACCGCGCTCGAGAAGCTGGAACACGATCGCGACGCCCTGGCCCAGGCTCGCGCCGGCCGCGTCCGCTCCGAGCAGGCCCTGGTCGAGAGCAGGAACATGCTCGAGGGCGCCCGCCAGGCGGACCGTCTTCGGTCCGATCGCGCCGTCGTCGCTGAGCGCTTCGAACGACTCCGCCAGGCCGCCGAGGCACAGCAGCGTCTCCAAACGCTGGAGTCGATGCCGGAGCGCTCGATGTCGAGCCTCCGCGACACGCTGGATCGGTTGCGCACGCTTCAGAGCCGCGTGACGATCCTGCAGGAAGCGCTTCGAGAGGAGCAGGGGCCGGACGTCGAGCCCGATGAGCCGGTGCCGAGCTACCTGCTGTGGGGGCTGGCGACCGCGCTTCTTCCTCGTCATCGCTCTGGCCTCGGTCGCGTACGGCCTGCTGGCCGGAACCATGGCCATGATGCTGACCGGCGTCCTGTTCGTGCTTCTGGCCGCCCTGCTGGTCTATTTCCTCATGGAACGTCGATCGGCGGCGCTCCTGGTCCGGCATGCAAACAACGCCCGCGAGCGCGAGCGAGCGGTCCGACGCCAGAGCCGGGTTGGCACCGAAGAGGGTCTCCGGGTCGCACAGTCGGCCGTGCAGAACATCCTGCGGGAACTCGGCGCCACGGACAGCACCTCGGCCGAGCGGCTCTTGACGGGCGAGCAGGGCCGGCGCCAGGAGATCGCCACGCTGCAGGTCCAGGTATCGGCGCTGCTGGCCGGCCAGAGCGACGCGGATGTCGCGGCGCTGCGCGACCAGGCCGCTCTCGAGGTCGAGCAGAAGGCCGCGGCCCTGGAGGCTCTGGGTCCCGTTGCGACCGACGCCCGGGCGCGCGAGCGTCTCGAGGCGGAGGTGCGCGACCGCCAGGAGGCGCTGGAGCGGGCTCGCGACGCAGAAGCCGCCGCGATCGCCCGGGTGGACGCCAATCCCGTCGATGCCGAGCAGGTCGCCGGCGAAGCGGAGCGGCTCGTCACCTGGCGAGAGCAGCTCGACGCGCTCAAGCGGCGCATCCGGATCTACGAGAAGACTCTGGCGGCGATCGAAAGCGCCGAGGGGATGACGATGCGTAAGGCGACCCGCTTCCTGGAGCAACAGGTGGGCCGTGACATCGCCCGGCTCACAGGCGGCCGGTACCGCAAGGTTGAGATCGACGACCGTTCTCTGGACGTCGACGTCTGGGCGCCCGAGCGCGGCGACTGGGTGGCCGCCAGCCATCTCAGCAAGGGCACGATCGACCAGATCTACCTGGCCGCGCGCATCGGCCTCGTTCGTCTGGTCACGCAAGGGAGACGGCCGCCGCTGGTCCTGGACGACCCTTTCGTGACCTTCGACGACCAGCGGGCGGCGCGGGCGGCGCTGCTGCTGCGCGAACTCTCGTCGGACTTCCAGGTCATCTACCTGGCCTGCTCGAACCGATACGACGGTCTGGCCGACGCCGTCCTGGAACTGCCGGGCCCGACGGACACGGACGCCACCGCTGCGGCGAGGGCCGGTGGGGCTGCGGGGAGCGCCAAGGCGGCCACTCCCGCGGCGAAGGGCAAAGCCGAGGCGGCCGGGGTCGAAACTGCCGCAAACGAGCCGGCACCCGGGCAGCCCGCCGTGGCCGAGCCGGCAATGCCCGAGGCCGCGACCGCCGATCTCGCGACCGCCGATCTGGCGCAGGCCGAGCCTGCGGCCGCCGGTCCCGCGAGGGCCGACTCTTCGACCGCTGAGAAGGCTTCGCCGGAGCCCACCTCCGGAGCGGCGGTCGGGACCGAGCCGGGCGGCTCCGGTACGGGCCAGCCGGAAGCCGGTGCCCCTGCGCCCGGCGGAACGGAATCGCCATCTCCGGAGGGCGTTCACATCGAAGACGAAGAGGTCGACCCCGACGCGGTCATCCAGGTCTCGGTGCCGGGCGAGGAGCTGGCGGACTGACGGAGGAAGCGATGGCTGGGGAGATCCCCGACGGCCTGGCGATCGAGTCCATATGGGCGGTCGAGGCGACCTACGGGCCGGACGCCGCGGAACGACGCCCGGCCGTCCGGCAGGAGCATCTCACGAGGATCGGCGAGCTCCGCGCGGCCGGGACAATCGTCGAGGCCGGCGGCTATGCCGACATGAGCGGCTCCCTGTTGCTCGTCCGCGCCCCCGACGAGGCGGCTGCGCTCGCGATCCTGGAGTCCGACGTCTACACGCGGTCGGGCGTGTGGACGAGCTTCCGGGCCCGAGCCATCGGGCGCGTGGTCCGTCGCGACGAGATCGAGGCCGGCTGACCTCGGGCCCGGCTGGTCGGCGCGCCCGACCGGCCGGCCCGCGCCCGACCGGCCGGCCCGCGCCCGACCGGGAGGCCCGCGCCCGACCCGCGGCCCGCGCCCGACCGGGCGGCCGCGGACGCAGGGTCAGGGGAACGAGATCGTAGTCGTCAGATCCGGCCGACCGCTGTCCGAGCCCGCATTGAAAACCTGGATCTGGTAGGTCCGGCCTGCGGCGACGGCATGGGTGTAGGCCGGTGTGATCGACCCGGTCGCCGGGTAGGTGGCCTGGCCCACCGCGGATCCCGGTGAGGACGTGACATCGGTCAGGGTCAGCGTCGCATCGGTGGACACCGGCGGCCACGAGGCGATGAGTCCGACCGATCCGGCCGCCCGCGTCTTGAACGTGGCTGTGAAGCCCCTCAGCGAGTCCGGGTTGGGCGCCCCCTGGAAACGGCCGCCGCTGAGAGTGATAGCCGGCGCCCTGGTCTGCCAGGTGAAGGCCACGTCCACGACCGGCGTCGCGCCCGCATCCGTCGCGATGAGCGTCACCACCCACTGGGCCTGATCCCCGGAGGACGGGGCCACCGTGAAGAAGCCGGGTGTAGCGCCCGTGGTGCAGCTCTGCGGGCCGCCGTTCACCTGGATGCACATCTTCAGATTGGCCAGTGGGGCGGCGGCCGCCACCTCCGCCGAGACCGACCCGGGCCCATCGGTCGTGAACGCGAAAGTGCGTGCCGTGCCGCTGGGGTCCGCCTCGGAGTCGAGCATCATCTGGTGAAAGGTGATCGTCGCGGGCGACGCGGGCCCACTCGCCTGCGGCGCGGGGGTGGTTGTGCCCATCGGCGTGGAGCTCGCGCCGGCGGTCGAGCTCGGACCGGGCGTTTCCGTCGCGCTGGCCGTGGAGCTCGGACCGGGCGTTTCCGTCGCGCCGCCTGTCGCGGTGGGGCTGAGTGTCGCACTGCCGGTCATGGCGGGCGTCGGGCTGGCCGGCAGGGGCGATGCGGTTGCCACGCTCGTCCCCGGACTGGCCGTGGAGGAAGAGCCGCGGTTCATGGCCGCGAACAGCAGCTTTCCAGTGGCGCCGGCCAGGATGGCCGCGACCAGGCCCAGGACGAGGGCGATGTTGCGCCACCGCCTCGAAGACGCTTCCGTCCGCCTTGCTCTCGAGTCGGGAATCTGCTCGTCGGGGGGCTCACCTCCGGTTTCATCGAAGGCGAAGTACCCCGGGTCGCGACGTCCCCCGGCCGGCGTGCCGCGACCGGCCGCATCGTCGCCCAGCGTGTCACCCGCCAGCCCCCGGCCGGCGTCCCGACCCGTCGCGCTGGCAGGCGCCGAACCCTCGCCGGCCGGGTCGACCGACGAGCCCTCGATTGGGAAGTCGTCCAACCGCTCGCCTCCTCGTCAGCCGGATGACCCACGATGGGCAGGCACAACCTGCCCCGATCGATGCGTCGGTCAGGCTGGGTCCTGGCAACAGCCTCCCGCGCGTCGAGTGGTCAAGGGACCGAGATCACGGCCGTCAGGTCCGGCCGCTGGCTGTCGGCAGACAGGTTCCGCAACGAGACCCGATACGACTTGCCCGCGTTCAAACCGTATGCGTAGCCAGGCGTGCCGAGGTTCGTGACGCTCGAGAACTGCTTCTGGTCGAGGATCGTCGCCGTGGGGGCGTTGAGATCCTCGGTCGTGACCTCGACGTTGGCAGTGACGGCGGTCCACGAGGCAGCCACGGTCAGATTGCCGGCGTTGACCGTCTTGACCGTGGCCGTGAAGCCGTTGAGGTTCGGGGACACGCCCGGGCTGGAGCTGCCCTGGAATCGGCCGTGGGTCAGGGTTATCTGGGCATGGTTGGTCGGCCACGACAGGGCCACGTCGACTGTCGGCCCGATACTGGCCGGCCCGATCAGCGTGACGACCCAGACCGAGTGCGCGGTGTCCGTATAGGCGCCCTTGTAGCTGACGGCGGTGCCGGTGCGGCAGTCGGGCTTCCCGCCGTCGATCTGGGCGCAGATCTTCGTGGTCGCCTTGGCGGGCGAGCTCTTGACGATCGCGATCCCGACCGGGCCGGAGCCGTCGGTGATGAAGGTGATCGTCCGCGGCTTTGCAAGGGCGTCCGTCGACGCGTCGAGCTGCAGGTTGTTGAACGTGACATGTGCGATCGGAGCGTTGGCCAGGGGCGTGGCCGTCGGCCCGGCCGTGGGACTGGCCGAAGCCGTCGGAGATGGAGAGGTCGCGGGCGAACTGGAAGACTGCGGAGATCCGGAAACCGAAGGAGCGACGGTGGCGGTGGCGCCGGCCGGCTGGGATGGCGTGGGCGACTCACCCGAGGTGGCCAGCAATGCGCCGGCAGCGATTATCAGCACCACGCACGCCACGCCCAGCACGGCTGAGAGATTGCGCCAACTAGAGTCATTCACCTGGCTATCTCCTCCGGGTCCTCGATCTGCGGGTCACAAGATACCTCCTGCGGGCCCACCAGCGATAACCGCGGGGATTCGCCTATCCTCCCGCCCCGGCTCCGCTACGCTGCCACGATGCGCCGACACGGCCAGCAGGACTGGCGTCTGCTGCTCAGCCTGTACTGGATCACCTCGTTCGTCGAAGGCTTCGGAGTGGCGCAGGTCTACGCCTTCCTGCCGAATCGACTGGCCGAAGTGGGCATGTCGACGCCCGACATCGACCGCTTCGTCGGTGTGCTCGGCGCGCTCTTCTTCCTCACGGGGCTGCCGCTCGTCCCGCTGTGGGGCGTCTGGGCGGACAAGTACAGCCGCAAGGCGGTAATAATCCGCAGCGCGCTCGTCGAGGTCGTTGTCTTCGGCGTGGTCGGGGCCAGTCGCGAGCCCTGGCAGCTCGTCATCGGGGTCCTGCTCGTTGCCTTCCAGCTGGGCAACAGCGGCGTGATGATGGCGGCCATCCGCGACGTCACGCCTACGCACCGGCTGGGCCTGGCCATGGGCGTCTTCGCGGCCAGCAGCCCGCTCGGCTTCGGAGTGGGCCCGGCGGTCGGGTCGGTCATGATCGACCAGCTGCACCTGGCCAGCGGCAACGTCTTTGCCGTCGCGGCGATCCTCTCGGCGGCGGTGGCGCTGATGCTGGCCGTCGGATCGGCCGAGGTCCGGCCCGAAGTCGTCCCTCAGGGAAGCGTTCTGAGGTTGGCCTTCGGAGCCGTGCGGGGCGTGCTGTCGGACCGGACCGTGCGGTGGCTGTTCACCATCTACGGGATCGCCTTTCTGGGCCGCCAGATGTCGACGCAGTACCTGGCCCTGCTCGTGCACGACGTTGAGCACACCCCACTGGACGTGGCCGGCTCGATAGGGCTGGTGCTCGGCCTGGCCACGATCGTGGGCGCCTCTCTGTCGCCTCTGGGCGGCTGGGTCGCCGATCGCGCCGGCTTCCGGACGGTGATGGTGGTTTCGATGGGCGGCCTGGCAGTCGCCTTCGCGGCCCTGCCGCTCGCCCCCTCGGCGGCCTGGATGGCAGTCGCGTACGGCCTGGCGGTCGCCTTCCAGGCCGTTGTCGGGGCGATGGTATCCGGGATCCTGGCAGTCGAAGTACCGGCCGAGCGCCGCTCGGCGACGCTCAACCTGGTCTTCCTGCCGCTCTATCTGGGTGGCATCGTGGGACCGGCCCTGGGCTCGGCGGTCGTCGGCTCGGGCCTGCGGTCCGTCTTCTACCTGGCGGCCGTTGTCCTCCTGGGAGGCCTGATCGTCGCGATCGTCTTTGCGCGTCGAACGAGCGGCGCCCACAGGGTGCCGCTCGCGGGAGTCGCCGAGGGCGCCGAACCGGCCGATTGACGGCGAACGCTCCCAGCCGGGAGGTCCGGCCGTGGACGCCGCGTCGTCGCGGCTCTAGCGACCCAGTGCCGGGACGTCCATCTCCGCCGGGCCGACGTACCGGGCGTCCGGCCGGATCAGCTTGTCGGCCGAGGCCTGCTCGATGGCGTGGGCGCCCCAGCCGGCCATGCGGGCCAGGGCGAACGTCGGCGGGAAGAGGTCGGGCGGGAGGCCGACGCCCTGAAGCACCGCGGCGGCGTAGTACTCGACGTTGGTCTTGATGACGCGGTCCGGCTTCAGCTCGCCGAAGACGCGCAGGACTACGTCTTCCACCTTGACTGCCACGTCGAGCCACTCGGCCATGTCGGCCATGCCCTCGGCCACTTTCCGTAGGGCTGCGGCGCGGGGGTCGTAGGCGCGGTAGACGCGATGGCCGAAGCCCATGATCCGGTCGCCGCGGGCGATTGCCTCGCGGACCCACTTCTCGGCGTGCTCGGGGGAGCCGATCTCGTGGAGCTGGCTCACGACCTCGGCCGGGGCGCCGCCGTGGAGCGGGCCCTTCAGGGCGCCGATGGCCCCGCAGATCGCACTCGCCAAGTCGGAGCGCGTCGAGATGATGACCCGGCAGGTGAATGTGGAGGCGTTCAGGCCGTGCTCCGCCCCGACGATGAAGTACGCGTCCAGGGCACGGGCGTCGGCAGGATCGGGATCCTTGCCGGTCAGCTGCTGCAGGAAGCCGCCCGCCAGAGAGAGCTTGGGGTTCGGCTTGACCGGCTCGAGGCCGTTGCGCAGGCGGTGGAAGGCCGCCAGCGCGGAGGGCGCGAACGCGGTGACCTCCCGGGCCTGGTCGACGGTGGGCGGCCAGTGCGGCCGGCGCCACGCGCCCCAGACGGATACCGCGGTGCGCAGCGCGTCCATGGGATGGGTGTGGGAAGGCAGCTCGTACAGCGCGCACATGACGGGCTCCGGTACCGGGGCAGGCACCAGGCGCGCGGACTTGCGCCACTCACCGGTCCAGAGCAGCTCGGCGACGCGGCCGTAGGTGCCCTTCTCGACGAGCTGGCCGATGGGGTAGCCACGGTACAGCAGCCGGCCATTCGCGCCGTCCACGAGACCGACCGCCGTTTCGGCGGCGATCACGCCTTCGAGGCCCGGTGAGTACGGTCGCTCCGGCTTCGGCGCGGCCTCGGCCGGCGCCGGCGGCGCTGCCGCCGCGGGCTCGTCCACGATGGGGGCAGCGGGGTTCTGTGGAGTCGTCGTCATCGTGGCCCTCCTTGGGGCTCAGGACCGTCTCTCGATCTCGGGCCCCGGGGTGGCAGCTCTCCCCGCGGGCGGAATCGTGGCACGCATCCTACCTCTCCAGCGGATACAGGCGTGGGTCGCGTCGAAACTGTCCCGCCCGATGGGGTAGGCGGCCCGGGACGGCCCCGGAAAGGCGCTAGTAGCGCGACCCGCGATGTCCGCGCCGGTCATTACCCTCGAGCGCGTTCAGGATGAGGCGGATGACTGTGGCGCCAAGGAAGGCCACCAGGAGAGCCCCGAGGAAGCCGCTGGTGCTGCCCATGTGCAGCTCCTCGGTGGCGAACCAGCCTCCGAGAAGTCCGCCGAGGATGCCGATCATCGTGTTGCCGAGGCAGCCCTCGGGACCGCCTCCCTTCACGACGGCACTGGAGAGAGCCCCGGCCAGGAAACCGACGACAATCCAACCGAGGATTTCCATGTGGGGCACGTCCGCTCCTCCTGCCTGCGCGAGATCGGGTGGCGCGAGAGCGCCCGACTGCTCGATTCGATGATAACGGTGGCCACCGATGGCGCGGGGCCAGAAGCAGGCTCCGGCGGCCCGCGCCTTCGACGGCTGGCGAGCCTAGAGGGCGTCCTTCCAGGCCGGCATCGTCTTCATGTAGGCGATCGCCTTCTCGCGGGCGGCCTGGTAGTCGAGGCCATCCTGGCGCATCGTCCACTGGGTGAAGCGCTCCAGGCGTTCGTCCACGGGCGGCAAGTCGCCCTCTGGGGCGCAGTGCTTGCAATACGGGATCTCGAGGTTGGCAAGTGCATGGTCCTCTGCGCCGGCGAGCGGCATGCCGCAGGATTCGCAGCTGGCAACGATCGTCATCGGGGCGTCCTTTCGGTCTCGTTCGCGCGCCCGGGGGCGCTCGACTCGGTCGGGGATGAAGCGGCGGCGGCGAGCAGCTCGAAGCCGCGGACGACGATCGCCCGCTCCGCCGGTGACAGGGTGGCCATCGTTTCGGCGATCAGGTCCGGGGCCAGCACCTCGCCGACCCGGGAGACCACGTCACGGCCGGCGTCCGTCAGCCAGACCAGCACCCGGCGTTCGTCGCGCTCGTCGCGGATCCGGGCGACGAGCCCTTTCGACTCCAGGCGCGCCAGCAGCTCGGATGCCGAGTTGCGCCGCAGGCCCATGTGTTCGGCCTGTTCACCTACCGTCAGGGGGCCGCTCGCGGAGAGATGCGCCAGCACTTCCAGCGCGCGCCGCGTGACGGGTAGATCCGCGCCCCGAACCCGCTGAGCCCAGTGGTACCGCCGATACACCTCCGGAAAGAGGCGGGCTACTCGCCTTGCGGCCTGCTGAGCCGTGAGCTCGGGAGCGCCGTCCGGGGCGTTAGCCTGAGCTGGGTTCTGGCTGGATCTGTTCGTGGCGACCATGTCGCTGCGACTATCGGCCGGGCCGTTGCGGGCGTCAACGGATCTGATCGGTCGCTACGACATATTGCGTCGACGGCTAGCTCGAAGGCGTCGGGCCGGGCGTCTCGTCCGGGACCTCGATGCTGACGAGGAAGGACGTGTAGGCCAGGCTCGATGGACCCCGGATCACTTCGGCGAACACGTTTTGGAACGCTCCGCTCTGAGCAGTCAGCTCGACACGGCCCCCATGCTCGTCCGTGGCGCAATGGAACGTCGCGCCCTGAACGGCCTGAGCGAACGGCACGCTCGTTCCCGGATCGGTGCTGGCCAGCACGACGAGATCGTCGGGCCCGCTGCACACCACGTGAATGGCGATTTGGGGCGCCGGTGGCAGGAGGTTGCCCCCGACCGAGCCCCCGGCTGGGCCACCATCCCCAAAAGATTCCTGGAATTTCCAGCCGGCCGGGGCGCTTGGAGCCGTCGGCATCGGAGTGGGCTCCGCACTCGGGCCGCTTCCGGTTCCGATGTTTCGCGGCAGAAACACGAGCGTGAACGCGCCCGCCGCGACCACGATGACCGCTGCCAGAGATACGCCGACCCTGCCTGCTCGCCCCAGCGATCGCCAGGCCGCGTTCGCCCGGCTGGTTCGAGATTCGGTCGGCGTCGTCATCGGAAGCTCCCTCACGTACGAATACAGAGTCTGCGGCGCCCCGGGCGTAAGGCGGTCGTCGAAGACGCCCGACAGACGCTCGTCCAGCTCGGCATCGGATATAGGGCGGTGGGTGCGCCCGAGGGACTTCATCGCTCGATCTCCCGGCGCAGCAGACGCTGCGCGTAGTGCAGCCTCGACTTCACCGTGCCCACGGGCAGGTCCAGGTGAGTCGCGATCTGCTCCAGAGGCATATCTCGCCAGTAACGGAAGACGATCACCACGCGCTGCTCCGGAGACAGACAGGCAAGTGCCCGGCCGACCGCATCCCGATTTAGGGTGGCTCGAAATGGGTCGGCCGTGGCGACGCCCAATTCGTCGTCGAGAACCAGCAATCGAACCCGACGGCGCGCCTGGATGCTGTTACGACACACGTTGACCACGATGCGGTCCAGCCAGGCGCCGAAGCTGTCCGTGTCGCGCAGCTTCGGCCAGGCCTGCCATGCTCGAACGAGTGCCTCCTGGACGGCGTCCTCGGCCTCGCCTCGGTCGCCCAGCAGATAGCCCGCCAGCTTGTAGGCACCGTCGAGGTGGCGAGTCGCGAGCCGGGCCCACTCGACGCCGAGCTCTGTAGCATCGGGTGCGGACGCAGATGCAGACGCGTTCGCTCTCTGCGCCATCATCGCCTCCGCTGAGGTGTGTCCAACTGCGGCTTTCTCCATGCCCCATCCAGACCGCCCGTCTAGGCCGAAGGTTCATTGTGGCGGCCCGAGACTTGATTCGTAGGCCGCCTTCAGGCTCGGAGGCAGACGGTGGCACTGCCAGACCGAAGTTCTCTCGCCGGCTGCGCCGGGCCGTGTAGGGCCGATCGGCTGTGCCGCCCGGCAGAACGACCGCCGCCGGACCTGGCACGCAACCCCGACCCGGAGCATATTGCTCCCCGAATGGGTGGTCCGGATGGCGCCAGCCGGCCTCCGGCATCACCCCCAACAGCCTGGAGGCGCGAATGTATCCTCGCCGCCGCTGGGCCGTCGTCTTCGGGGCGATCCTGCTCGTCGGGGTCGTGGAGGCGCTCAGCGACTCGCTGCTCGACGCGGTCTTGCCCTTCCCGTTCGACACCCTCGTCGTCCTGACGGTCGTGGCGGCCGTGGCGATCGTCGCCGCCTGGTACGCGTTCCGGATCATCGACCGCCTGACGAGCGACCTAATCCACAGACATCAGGCGCTCAAGTTACGCAATGCCGCCTTGCGGGCCGTATACAACGTCAGTCTCGCGGTTGCCGGGCAGGCCGACCCGGACGAGACTCTGGCCGCCATCGTCGACCACGCCAGGCACCTGCTCCGGGTCGACGCCGCCCTGCTGGCCCTGGAGGGCCCGGAGGACGAGGTTCGCTTGCGCGCCTCCAGCGCCTCGCCGGGCGTGCTGATCGACGGGGCCGGCAGGCAGACCGTCGGGGCGCGGCGCGCAGCGAGGGTCGCTCCCAACGGCGGCTCGGGCAGCGACCTGTCTCGATACCTAGCGCCCGGGTACTCCATCAGGCTTGAGATGCCGGTGGGTCACGGCGAGGCGCGTGTCGGCTCCATAGGGCTGGCCACGGCACTGCCGCGCCGTTTCTCCAGCGCGGATCTGGAGACGCTCTCGGCGCTGGCCACCCAGGTGGGACTGGCGCTCGAGGCGGCCCGCCTCCGCGACGAGCTGCGCGCGCTGGCCGTCCAGGGCGAGCGCGAGAGGATCGCCCGTGAGATGCACGACGGCATGGCCCAGGTGCTCGGGTACGTCAACACGAAGTCGCAGGCTGTGGAGGAGCTTCTCGCCGCCGGGCGAGTCGCCGAGGCCGGCAAACAGATGGCCGAGCTGGCGGCCGTGGCGAGATCCCTCTACGTCGACGTGCGTGAGGCGATCCTGAGCCTGTCGCCGCCCGTCCTGCCCGAGCGTGGCCTTGCCGCTGCGCTCGAGGAGTACGCGGCGCGATTCGCGGAGTCCTCCAAGATGGCCGTGCGCTTCAAGGCGACTTCCGATGCCGGCAACCTAGCCCTGGCTCCCGAGGTAGGGGCGGAGATGTTCGGAGTCGCCCGCGAGGCGCTCACCAACATCCGAAAGCACGCCTACGCACGGCGGGTCACGATCGGCCTGACGGTCGAAGCCGCGGACGTGCTGCTGCGGATCGCCGACGACGGGATCGGCTTCGACGCGGAACGGGCCGGTTCGGAGCCTGAGAAGTGGCCCCACTTCGGGCTTGCCGGGATGCGAGAGCGAGCCGAGGCGGTCGGTGGTCGAATCGAATGGCGAAGCCGCCCGGGAGCGGGCTCGACGGTCGAGCTACGCGTCCCGGTTGCTCGAGGTCGCAACGGGGGCGGCTTCCCGCCATCCGGACCGGCTGATGCGGCAATCCGTCTCTCAGCGGGGCACCAGGCGGTCCAATCGCCCATACCTACCCATTCCGAGGCAGACTGAGTCCATGCGAACACTGCTGGTGGACGATCACGCGCTATTCCGCGATGGTGTGGCGTCGCTCCTGCTCGCCTGGGGCCACGAGGTGGTGGGGCAGGCCTCCGACGGCGAACAGGCGATCGAGCTCGTGGAATCGACCGCGCCTGACGTCGTCCTGATGGATGTCCGGATGCCCAAAGTCTCGGGCCTGGAGGCGACGGCGGAGATCAAGGCGCGCCATCCGGAAGTTGCCATCGTGATGCTCACGGTCAGTGAGGAAGAGGCCGATCTCTTCCGCGCCATCAAGGCCGGCGCCCAGGGCTACCTGCTCAAGAACCTCGAAGCGCCCCAGCTCCGCTCGATGCTGGAGGGCGTTGCCCGCGGCGAGCCGGCGATCACGCCGGGTACGGCCGCGCGCATCATCGACGAGTTCCTCCTCTCACCCGGCGGCGGCGCCGCTTCCCGATCCCAACGGCTCACCGAGCGTGAGCTTGGCGTGCTGCGCCTGGTTACCGAGGGCCTGCGTAACCGCGAGATCGCAGCCGAGCTCGGAATCAGCGAGAACACCGTGAAGTTCCATCTGAAGAACATCGTCGAGAAGCTGCACGCCCAGAACCGGGCCGAGCTCGCGGCCCGAGCCGTCCGCGAGGGCCTCGTGCCGGAGACGTACCGGCACGACGGCGTTGGAGGCGCTCGCCGCGACGGGCCGTTCCGCCGCCGCTGAGCCGCGCCATCTCGCGCTGAGCCGCGCCATCTCGCGCTGAGCCGCGCCACCTCGCCCTGCCGCGCCCCGCGCTGAGCCGCGCCTCGCCCTGCCGCGCCCCGCGCTGAGCCGCGCCTCGCCCTGCCGCGCCATCTCGCGCTGAGCCGCGCCGCCCACGTCGGGCGATGCGCCCACCCGCCCGGGTAGCACAACTCCGGCCCTCCGGCAGATGCGGACGCGCCTGGCGCCCGCGACCATTCGGTCGAGAAAGCATATGGCCGAGGCGTCCAATGGGTTATCGGATCCAGATCGAAAACGGCAACTGCCTGAACTGCGGCGTCTGCATGGACGTCTGCCCGGTTCAGGCGCTGGACATGAGCCGCCCGCAGCGGCCCGGGGTCGAAGGCGCCGGCATCTTCGGGCGGCCCTTCGACTGGATGATGGAGTACCCGGTCCAGGTCGGAGAGTGCGTCGGCTGCGGCATCTGCGTGCGCGAAT
The DNA here is from genome assembly GCA_963768655.1 of uncultured Chloroflexia bacterium. Lineage (GTDB taxonomy): Bacteria > Chloroflexota > Limnocylindria > Limnocylindrales > CSP1-4 > Fen-1039. The sequence goes on from CAVYIM010000004.1 coordinate 77,432, forward strand.
GCCCAACCCACGTCGTGATGCTCGACACTGTCGCCGGTCCGACGCCGCTCGCCGCTCGCCAGGGCCCGGTTTCGCGGCCCGTCGAGGCGGCGCCCGCATGGCAGCCGCTGGGTGACGTAACGCGCGAATCGCTCAAGCCGGCCCGCGTGTCGCCATGGGGCGATCTCTTCCAGTGGCGGACCAGCGAGCGACCGAACGACTGGCAGGTCTGGCGGTCGATGGTCACCGAGAGCCGCCGGGATCCCATTTCGCCGTGCCAGGAAGCCTGCCCGGCCGGGACGGACGCAGGTCGTTACGTCGGCCTGATCGCCCAGGGCCGCTACGACGAGGCCTATGCGGTCGCGGCCGAGGTGAACCCCTTCCCGTCGGTCTGCGGCTGGATCTGCACCGCTCCGTGCGAGGCTGTGTGCCGGCGCGGCACCCTGGACGAACCGATCGCGATCCGCCGTCTCAAGCGATTCGCGACCGAGCAGGGCAAGCTGCCGCCCGTGGCCCCGCCCGCGAACAAGCGCTCGAAGAAGGTCGCGATCGTGGGCGGCGGGCCGGCCGGAATGTCGGCCGCCTACTACCTCGCCCGTCTCGGCTATGGAGTGACGGTCTTCGAAGCGATGCCGGTGCCGGGCGGCATGATGGCCATCGGCATCCCGGAGTACCGCCTGCCGCGCACCGTGCTGCGGGCGGAGATCGACCGCATCGTCGGCCTCGGCGTGGAGCTCAAGCTCGACAGCGCCATGGGCCGCGACTTCACGCTGGCCGATCTGGAGACGAAGTACGACGCCATCTTCCTGGCGACGGGCGCATCGCGCAGCCGCAAGCTCGGCGTGCCCGGTGACGGGCTGCCGGGCGTCGTGCCCGCCACGTTCTTCCTCAAGCAGGTCAACCTCGGTGAGAAGCCGGTCCTGCGCGGCTCGGTCGTGGTCGTCGGCGGCGGTAGCACGGCCATGGACGCGGCTCGCTCGGCGCTCCGTTCGGGCGCTTCCTCAGTAACGGTCCTCTACCGGCGCGGTCGGGCCGAGATGCCGGCTCAGGCTGAAGAGGTCGAAGCGGCCGAGCATGAGGGCGTGGTCATCCAGTTCGAGGCGGCCGTGTCGGAGGTCGTCGGTTCGGCCAAGGGCGTGACGGCCGTCAAGTTCGTCAGCCAGCGCCCCACCGGGAAGTTCGACGGCGGCCGTGCCGTCTACGAGCCGATCCCCGGCAGCGATCGAGAGAAGTCCGCCACCACGGTGCTGGTGGCGGTGGGCGAGGAGCCCGACCCGTCGATCCTGCCCCAGGGCGCGGGCATCGAGACCAGCGGCTTCTCCGGCATCGTGGCCGACGCGGGTCAGGCGACGGGTCGCAGGGGCGTCTTCGCCGGCGGCGACGTCGTGTCGGGCGCCAAGACGATCATCCATGCCGTCGGCGCGGGCCGGCGCGCCGCCGGCTCGATCCACGAGTACCTGTCCGGCAGCCACGACGGCGAAGCCGAGATCATGGCCACAGTCCGAGTGCCCAAGGGTCCGGAGCCGGTCCTGACGGTGGACCTGGACGTGCGGCCACGAGTCGGGATGGAGCTGCCCGCGTACGAGCCGGGATCCTTCACGCCGACTCAACCCAGCCTGGGGGTGGCGGCCGCCGGGAAGGAAGCGACCCGCTGCTTCCGCTGCGACGCCATCTATCGCTGCGAGACGGTCCACGTCCAGTCCGGCCGGGGCCCGCGGGACGGCCCGCGCGACGGCCCGGGCGATAGTTCGGGGCCAGGCAAGACTCCCCTCATTCAGCCCCCGCTCGCGGGCCCAGCGAGCAATCCTCCACAGACTCTCGGAGGTCGCGACTGATGGACTCACCGGCGTTCGGTGCAGCCGAGCAATTCGTCGAAGGGACGATAGCCGCTGCGCTCGTGGCCCTGTGGCTGCTGGCTGTCGCCCTGCATCTGGCCAGGCCGTACATGCTCGCCCTGACGCGAAAGTTCACGCTCCGGCTCGGAGCCGATCTGTGGTGGACCATCTACGTCGGGATGCGGGACATCTTCCTGCTGCAGGTCTTCCTGGGCAGCTTCATCTTCTTGTACCCCGACGTCGTCAAAGCCAACGACCTGCCGATCACGGGCGGGCTGGCCGGCGCCTGTGCCTTCGCCGCCCTCCTGCTCAAGCTGATGACCAGGGCGGATGCCGACTCGCGAAGCTTCTACGCGCAGACCGTGTTGATCGCGCTTGGAGCCTCCCTCTACCTGGGTGCCTACTTGCTCGGCAGCCAGATGACGACCGTCGGCAGCAGCATCTCGAACCAGCTGGCCTCGATCCTGGTGAGCTCGCAGAACCAGACGATCGCGCTGGCGCTGTGCTATCTGTCGGCGCTCCTAATCGGGATCATGGGAATCGTGGCCGTCGTCTACAACCTCCGCCTTGCCTCACCAGCCCCGCGCAAGGCCGATGCCGTCGCTGCCAGCCAGCCCGCGGCCAAGAACCAGGAGAGATAACGATGTCGCCCGACCAGCAGACTCAGGCACTCGTTCAGGGCACGCAGTACTGGCTGATCCTCTCTGTCGCGGCCATTCTGCCCATCCTGTGGGCCTTCACTCTTGCGCTCCACTTCGCCAGGCCGTACGTCATCCGCTACCTGCAGACGCTGACTCTGCGGTTCGGCGGCGACGTGTGGTGGCTCAGCTACGTCCTGATGCGAGATGGACTGCTCGTCGTGACGTTCGCTCTGAGCGCCATCTTCCTCTTCCCGAACGTCTACATGAGCTCCGACCTTCAGGTGCCGATCACGGCGCCGCTCGCCGCGCTGGTGCTCTTCTGGGCCCTGCTCGCCAAGCTCACCGGCGACTCCGACGACGACGCCCGGACCTTCCGCATCGTCTCGGTGCTGCTGGTCGTCGCCTCGATGCTCTACATCATCCCGCAGATCTACGGTGTCGAGGCCGGCGACCAGGTGGACTCGCTGAACGCCATCGCCAACCTGGGGGGATCCCGGGCGCGCTCGTCAGCGGCGTCAACCCCAGCGTCTCCTACCCGATTCTCAATCTCAGCCTGCTTGGATTTGCCGCTACCGGCGCGGTCATCTTCGGCTGGTTCCTGCGCAAGACGAAGTTCGAGCCCGCGGATCTCGGGTAGGCGGCGGGCATTAGCTAGCCGGCCGCTCGAGAAGGACCGCCGCTCTTCGGAGCGGCCGTCCTTACTTGCGCTCGGAGCCGCGCTCGGTGGCCCTCCTCGCCCCCGGCTTCCTATTCCGCGGCCGCTGCCGACACCCCTGGCACGTACCAGAGGCAATCGGCCATGAACGTCGAAGCGATCGACCCAACGTCCACCGCGACTCCCGCGGCGACGGCCGCGAGCCCGCCGGCGAGGAAGGCGCCACCTGCCCGGCCCGCCGCCCCGCCCGCGGCCCGGCAGGTCACCGTCGCGGCGCTGACGACTCCGGCGGCGACGGCCACCGTCACTTCAGTGCCTGCGAGCGTGGCGCCCGAAGATCGGGCGCTGTACCTGCAGATCCTGAAGTCTCTGGACGGCAACGTGAACGCGGCTCTTGCCACGCTGCAGGCGTTGCAGGCCAAGGATGGTTCCGCGGGTCAGAGCTAGTGTCCCAATTCGCCGATCACTGAGGGCTTGCGCACCGCCTTGGCCAGGATCTGATCGGCGGTCTTGACCCAGGCGAAGGGCGTAGAGCCCTCGTTCCAGCTGGCCGTGAAGGCCACGATCATCGCGATGAGTTCCTTGACCGAACGGAAGCTGCCCCGGCGAATAGCCTGACGGGAGAGGATGCCGAACCAGGTCTCGATCTGGTTCATCCAGGACGCGCTGGTGGGGGTGAAGTGAAAGCTAACTCGCGGATTAGCTTCGAGCCACTCGCGGATGGCCGGCGTCTTGTGGGAGCTGACGTTGTCGAGCACGACCGCAAGTTCTCCCTGCGGATAGGCCCGCTCGATCTCGCGCAGGAAGGCCAGGAAGTCGGCAGCCGTGTGGCGAGCCCGCGTCTGAGTGGTCACCTTGCCAGTGGCGACTTCCCGCTGCCGAAACGCTGGGGGTGCTTACCCTCCGCGTCGGGCGGTGCGATCCGCCGCCCTCGCCATGCGGCGGAGCGCAACGGTCGACTCGGGCCTTGCCTTCTGGCCCAACTTGCCTGGAGTGAGAGTTAGCCGTCCGGCCGCGACCCTTCAGCGGGCCGTGCGGCGGCGTGGAACCGTCAGAGTGCAGGAGCCACGCTCGGGCGCGGGCTGGCGAGGTGGTCATTGACCGGTCCGGGCCTGCTCGGAGCGGTCGCGCCGCGACCAGTCACGCTACTGGCTGCTGTAACTCCCATCCGGGGCAAGTTCGGACCAGATGCCGGGCGTCACGGCCCGGGCCGCCCCCCTCGAGGGGCCTTGACTGACGCCGCGTGCCGCCGCCAGGCGCCGCGAGACTCTCGCCCGGCGCTACCCCCGCAGCCCCGCCGGTATCCGTGCCGCGGCGGCCTCGTCGACGATCCAGGCAGCGCCAGGACGACGGGTTCGCTGGACCGGCCAGCGGCGATCGTCGCGCACCTCGCCGAAGACGTGGCCCAGGGCCTCGTCCTTGTTCTCGCCCCACGTCACGACCAGCACTGGCGCGGCCTCGAGAAGGCGCGGATTGAGCGTCACGCGAGGCAGGTGAGGGCCGATGTGCTCGGGAGCCGGCACGCCCATCGCCCAGTCCATCCGGTCCAGCGCGGGGCTGTCGGGGAAGACCGAGAGAACGTGGCCGTCGTCGCCGACGCCGACCAGGATGAGATCGAAGACGGGCCAGTTGCCGTCCGCGAGGGGGAGGTGGCGCCCCATCTCCTCGGCGTAGCGGGCGGCGCACCAGGCGGTGTCGTGGTAGTCCGCGATGGCCCGATCCGTCGGGAAGACGTGGATGTTGGCCGTCGGGAGAGGCGCGCTGCCGTGCTCGCCCGCCCCGCCCCCCAGAAGCACGTCGTCCAGACTCGTCACGTTGGATTCGGGGTGACCTCGCGGCACGTAGCGGTCGTCGCCCCACCAGAAATGGACTTGCTGCCAGGGAATGCGATCGCACAGCGGCAGCTGCGACAACAGCCGGTAGATCGGTATTGGCGTGCTGCCGCCGGTGGTGCAGAAGTCGGCCCGGCCGCGCCGCTCGACGGCGGCCACGAGCGCCGCGGCGATCCGATCGGCAGCCTCGCGCGCGGCCGCGCCGGCATCGGCCACGACCAGCAGGTCGGGCTCGCCCTGGTTGGGGGCCGGGAGGCCCGAGGCGCTGGTGCCGGCCAGGCGTTCGGGCGCTCGAAACAGGTCCGGGTCTTGCTCAGTCATGGTCCTGACTCCTGCGCCTTTCCACACCTTTACGCGGCATCGGCTGTGCTGCGATCAGGCGGCCCGCCATCGACAGTGCGTCGGCCGCGACCGAATCGCCGGCGCTATCTTCCAACGCCCGTCCGAGCAGGTCTACGTCCCCAAGTCGGGGAGCCAGATACGTTCGTCGGACGCGCTCCCGGCCCTTGTCGTGGATGCTGACCTCCACGGTGCGATCTCCGGCCGCAACGTCGCCCACCAGTTCGGCGCCGCGCAGCCGCGAGACGATCTCGACCCGCACGGTCGACCCTTGGCCCAGGTCCGAGCAGACCGGCCGCCACTCGGCGGCCACCGTGTGATCGCCCTGGCGCAGGGTGGCAACCCTGCGGCCGTCGGGGAGCCTCCGCACCGGCTCGACGACGCTCATGCCCAGGCGAGACGCCAGCCAGGCCACGTGATAGACGGGCCGCACGACGTTGGTCAGCGCCGCCGGGTCGCCCTCCTCGGGTGCAGCGAACTCGACCGTGATCGACCGAACGGCTCGCAGGTGCGGCCGAAGGTCGGGCAGGTCGTAGACGGAGGCCAGGGCCTCGCGCCAGCGGGCCTGGCGAAGCATTGCGAAGTCGGCGACGACCAGGCGCCGGGCCTGTGTCACGAGCGCCATCGCGCCAAGACGGTCCAGGCCATCGCCGGACCACGAGGAGCCGTCGACGATGAGTCGATCGGCGATGGGCAGCAGCCGATCGGCCCGATGTGAGCTGAACTGCGGGTCGCGCGGCCACCACAGCGCCACGGGCAGATCGTGGACGAGCAGGGGAATGATGATCGAGGCCAGGTGATGGCCCGTCTGGCCGTGCAGGGTCACGTAGATCGTCTCCGCCCAGGCCTGGTCGCACCCCGGTCGCGCTCGCCTCGGCGATCGTCCCGATCGTGGCGTCGAGACCGGGCCGGCCCTCCTCGTCGAGCGCGGACAGGATCAGCGACCGCGAGGGATGCCGTCCGGCCGTGGCCTCGACGAGGGCGGCGCAGCGCTCTGCCGTCTCTCGCCGCCCCGCGACGACGACCAGGTTGAGCACGCTGGAACGAGCGGCGACGTGGTGCTCGCCCTCGCCGCGGTGCGTGGCCTTGCCCGCCCACGCCTGAGCCAGCGCGCGCTCGATCTCGGGCACGGAGTGCAGGACCTCGGGCGCCTTCAGATTCGGCGCCATCGGCGCTCGTCCCGGGCCATCAGCTCGTCGGCCGCCTCCGGACCCCAGGTTCCGGCCGCGTAGTTGGGGAAGCGTGGCGCCGGCATGGCCGCCCAGCACTCGATGATCGGCGTTACTACGGCCCAGGCCGCCTCGACTTCGTCGGCCCGCGTGAAGAGCGACGCGTCGCCGAGCAGGGCGTCGAGGATCAGGGTTTCGTACGCGTCGGGCGAGTCCACGGCGAAGGACGTCCCGTAGTCGAAGTCCATGTTGACCGTCCGGACGTCCAGACCCAGGCCCGGAACCTTGGCGGCGAAGCGGAGCATGATGCCCTCGTCTGGCTGGATCCTCATCGCCAGGACGTTGGGTGCCGGATCGCCGGTCGACTCGTGGAAAAGAGGCAGCGGCACTTCCTTGAACTGGATCGCGATCTCCGTCGCGCGCTCGGGCAGCCTCTTGCCGGCACGCAGGTAGAAGGGCACGCCGCTCCAGCGCCAGTCGTCGATCGTGAAGCGGCCGGCGACGTAGGTCTCCGTCTCCGATTCGGGGTCCACCTCCGGCTCTTCACGGTAGCCTAGTACGGCCGCGCCCCCGACCCAGCCGGAGCCGTACTGCCCGCGCACCACGTCGCGCCGGACGTGCTCGACGTTGGGCGTCGTGATCGCCCGCAAGACCGCCAGCTTCTGGTCGCGCAGGGCGTCGGCGTGGAACGAGGAGGGCGGCTCCATGGCCACGAGTGTCATCAGCTGCAGCAGATGGTTCTGGAGGATGTCACGGCTGGCGCCGGTCTCCTCGTAGAAGCTTCCTCGACCCTCAACGCCGAGCGACTCGGCCACGGTTATCTGGACATGGTCCACGTAGCTGCGGTTCCAGACCGGCTCGAAGATGCCGTTGCCGAAGCGAAAGACCAGGAGGTTGCGGACGGTCTCCTTGCCCAGGTAGTGGTCGATGCGATAGACCTGCGACTCGCGCAGAACCTTGGCCACCTCGTGGTTGAGTCGGCGGGCCGATTCGTAGTCGCGGCCGAACGGCTTCTCCACGACCACGCGACGCCAGCCCGAGCCGCGCAATTCGTGGTCGAGCCCGACGCGGCCCAGCTGGCGGATGATCTCCGTCACCTGAGACGGCTGCGTGGCCAGGTAGAACAGGCGGTTGCCGGCGGTGCCCCGTTCCGCGTCCAGGGCGTCGAGCCGGCCGCTCAGGCGGTCGAAGCCGGCGTCGTCGCCGAAATCGAGCTGCTGGTAGGTGATCCGCCGGGCCAGCTCGGTCCACGCCGCCTCGTCGAGAGGCTGCACGCGCGAATTCGCCTCCACCGAGGCACGAACCTCGGCCACGAACGCCTCGTCGGTGTACGGCCGGCGGGCCACTGCGACCAGGCTGAACTCGGCCGGCAGGAGGTTCGTCCGCCACAGCTGGTAGATCGCCGGCATCACCTTGCGATGCGCGAGATCGCCTGTGGCGCCGAACAGGACGAAGCTGCACGGATCGGGGACCCGCTCCAGACGGAGCCCCTGCCGGAGCGGATTGAGATCCGCGTCCGAGCGGTGCCGGCGGCGCGCGGAGGAGGTTGCCTCTCGGAGCTGGCGGGCAGTTCTGGCCGGTGGCGGCGGAACGGGGCCGTGAGTCGTGCTCATCTGTCGACGCAATGGCGGCTGGCGGGGCAGCCCGGGCGCGGCCGCGGTCCGGCTGTCACTCCGTCTTCACCGCGTGGCCGCCGAACTCGTTCCGCAGGGCCGCGAGAACCTTGGCCTGGTAGCTGTCGTCCTGCCTCGAGCGGAAACGGTTGAGCAGCGAGAGCGTGATGACCGGCGCCGGAACGTCCTTGTCGATCGCCTCCTGCACCGTCCAACGACCCTCGCCGGAGTCGGCGACCCAGCCCTTCAGATGTGTCAGGTCCTGGTCCTGCGAGAAGGCGGAGGCCGCCAGTTCGAGCAGCCACGAGCGAACGACCGATCCGTGATTCCACAGGTCAGCGATGGCTGCGAGATCGAGCTTGAAGTCCGACGCGTGGAGGATCTCGAAGCCTTCGGCATAGGACTGCATCATTCCGTACTCGATGCCGTTGTGGACCATCTTGACGTAGTGCCCGGCGCCGGGTCCGCCGGCGTGGAGGTACCCGTCCGTGGGTGCGAGCGAGCGGAAGATCGGCTCCAGTCGCTTCACCGGCTCGGGCTCGCCGCCGACCATCAGGCAATAGCCGATCTTGAGGCCCCAGATCCCGCCGGAGACGCCGGCATCGACGAAGTTGACGCCGTGCGCGGCCACCTTGGCGTGGCGCCGCACCGAGTCGTGGAAGTTGGAGTTGCCGCCGTCCACGATCGTGTCGCCGGGCTCGAGCAGCGTGAGCAGCTCGTCGATCATTGCCTCCGTCGCGTCGCCGGCCGGGACCATGACCCACACTGCGCGGGGCTTTCCCAGCTTGCCGACCAGCTCGGCGAGCGAGAACGCGCCGTCGGAGCCCTCGGTCATGATCTCGCGGGTCTTCTCCGCGGTCCGGTTGTACGCGACCACGTGGTGCTTGTCGATGAGGAGGCGCCGGACCATGTTGGCGCCCATGCGGCCGAGTCCGATGAAACCGAGGTCCATGGCGTCATGCCTCCTTGAGCGCCGCGGCCAGGGCTCGCTCGAGGGCGGTCAGGCCGGCGTCGGGGTTCTGTCCGAGGTTGATTCGAAGAACCGGCAGCTTGTGGTCTTCCAGCGTTCGCGCGTCGCCGAGCGCCTGTGCGTCGATCAGCTGGCCGAAGGTGTGGGCCTTGCCCGGAATCTCGCGATCGTCGGGGTGCTCGGCCACGAGCTGCAGGAACCAGCCGATCGGGGCGCCGCCCTTGTGCAGCTGGCCCGTCGAGTGGAGGAAACGCGGCCCGTAGCCGACGGTCGTGGCCCTATGTGTGGCATCCCGGATCAGAACGCGGAGCCGCGCCAGGGCGGCGTCGCGTTCGGGTGTCTGGGCGATGTAGGCCTGGATCGAGGCGTAGCCGTCTGGCAGAAGGCTGGCCAGGGCGGCCTTGAGCGCGGCCGTCAGGTCGGCCTCGTCGCCCACTCCTCGAGCATCGCCGCCCGCCGCGGGGCCGCCGCCGTTCTCGAAGGACGCGATGACGGCGCGGGTGTTTGCCTTGGCCTCCTCGACGTTGGGCTGGTCGAACGGGTCGATCCCGAGGACTATGCCGGACAGCGCGGTGGCGATCTCCCAGCGCACGAACTCGGCGCCGATGTCGATCTTCGAACCGACGGGAATCCGGATGACCGGGTGGCCGGCGGCGGCCAGCTCCGCCAGGCGGGCGTCGACATTCGAACCGATCGACGGGTCCGGACCGGCCGAACCGGCCAGCGTGATCCGAACGAAGACACGGTCGTTGCCGTAGGCCGCTGCCGGGCCGAGCGGCTCGCCGTCGACCGGAACGACGCCGACGCCGTGCTTACCGGTGCTCTCGGCGATCAGCTGCTCGACCCACGGCCCGAAGGCGGCGAGCTCCCGGTCGATGACGAAGGTCAACTTGTCGCGCCCGCTCTTCGCCAGAACGCCCATCGCCAGGCCCAGGGCCAGGCCGGGGTTGCCGGCGGGGTCCGAGTGGCCGCACGCCACGACCATCTCGCGCGCTCGGCGCAGCAGCTCGTCCAGATCGAGGCCGAGCAGCGCCCCGGGAACGAGACCGACGTAGGTCAGGGCCGAATAGCGCCCGCCGACGTCCGGCGGGTTGAGGAACAGCTCCCGCAGCTGATCGTGGTGGGGGATCGACTGGACGCTCTTCTGCGGGTCGCTGATCGCGACCATGAAGTCGCCCGGCTGCGTCGGCCGGCCCACGCCGGCCGCTTCGAGCGCGGCGGCTATCCGCTCCCACTGGTATGCCTGAAATGAGAGCGACTCGGCCGTGGTGCCGGACTTGGTAGAGACGATGAACAGGGTGCGCGTCGGGTCCAGGTCGTCCAGCGCCGCGGCCACGGCCGCGGGGTCGGTGGAATCCAGGACTCGAACTGGCGTGGCGCCTTCCGCGGGCCCGAACACGTGGGCCAGGAGCGCGGGCGCGAGGCTGCTCCCTCCCATCCCGCCGAGGACGGCGGTGGTGACTGCCTGGTCGCGAATGGCCTGCGCGAATGCCATCAGCTCGCTCGTCTCGTCGGCGAAGTGGAACGGCGCCTCGAGCCAGCCCAGGCGCTGGGCGATCGCGCGCTGGACGATCTCGTCCGCCGACCAGACGGTGGGGTCGCGCCGGCCGACGGCTCGATCGGCCCAGTTCTCGCGTACCGCTCTGGCGCGAGCTTCGGCCAGGGCTGAGTCCAGCCTGGCATCGCCAGGCGTCAGATCCAGGGCGAGCGATCCCTGGGCCTTCGGTTCGGTCATTGCGAAAGCCTCATGACTGGTCGTGGGTTGAACTCAACGGCGAGCGGCGACGGCGACGCCGGCTCGATCGCCGTGCCTTCATTTGGTTCGATCGGCCGCCTCCATGAGAGCGGCCTCCTGTTCGATGGCCCGGATCTTGCCGACCCTGCGCACGTGGCGCGGCGCGCCGCTGAACGTGGCCGCCAGGAAGGCCGTGGCACAGGAAACGGCCGTCTCCACGCCGATGACCCGGGCCCCGAGCGCGAGCACGTTCATGTCGTCGTGCTCGACGCCCTGACCGGCCGAGTAGTAGTCGTGGCACAGCCCGGCCCGAATGCCCGGCATCTTGGATGCGGCGATCGAGGCTCCGACTCCGCTGCCGCAGACCAGGATGCCACGGTCGGCTCGGCCGGCCAGGATCGCCCCGGCGAGGGCCCGGCTGTAGTCCGGATAGTCGTCGTCGGGGTTGCTGCCGTCGCCGCCCAGGTCGATGAGCGTGTGGCCCAGCGGTGCCAGGCGCGTCAGGAGCTCGGCCTTGAGCTCGGCCCCGGCGTGGTCGGCTGCGAGTGCGATGCGCATCGGTCTCCTCTCAGTGCATGCCCGTGCCGGTGTCCGTTGCTACGGCCCGACCGTGCAGCCCTTCGCGCACGACCTTGCGGCCGAGCTCGATGACTCGATCCGCGGTGATGCCGAACGCCTCGAAGATGAGCTCCGCTGGAGCCGAGGCGCCGAAGCGGTCGATGCCTACGATCACGCCCTCGTCGCCTGCGTAGCGCTCCCACCCGAACGGGCTTTCGGCCTCGATCGTGACACGCTTGCGGCTGGCGCGCGGCAGGACCGCCTCGCGATACGCCGCGTCCTGCGCCTCGAAAAGCTCCCAGCACGGCAAGCTGACGACGCGGCTCCGAATGCCCTCCTTCTCCAGCGCCTCGGCGGCGGCCACGGCCAGCTGCAGCTCCGAGCCGGTGCCGATGAGGATCAGGTCGGGGGCGGCGGCGTCGCCGGACGCGTCGCGCAGAATGTAGCCACCTTTTGCCACTCCCCGGCGCGCCTTCTCGTCCGTTCCGGCGAGGATAGGCAGCTTCTGGCGGGTCAGGATGAGGGCGGTCGGGCCCTCGCACACGCCCACGGCGCAGGCCCAGGCCGCGGCCGTCTCGTTGGCGTCGCCGGGGCGGATGACGGTCAGGTGGGGAATGGCGCGCAGGGCGGCGACGTGCTCGATCGGCTGGTGCGTGGGTCCGTCTTCGCCGACGCCGATCGAGTCGTGGGTCCAGACGTACACGACGCGCAGCTTCTGCAGGGCGGCCAGGCGGACCGAGCCGCGCATGTAGTCGCTGAAGGTGAGGAACGTGGCCGCGTACGGGATGAAGGCGCCGTACAGGGCGATGCCGTTGACGATGCCGCCCATGGCGTGCTCGCGGACCCCGAACCTGATGTTGCGTCCGCCCGGCAGGCCCGGCTCCAGGATGCCGGCCCCCTCGACGTCGGTCAGATTGGACTCGGACAGGTCGGCCGCGCCGCCGAACAGCTCCGGCAGCGGCCCGGCCAGGGCGTTGATCGCCTCCTGGCTGGCCTTGCGCGTCGCCGGCCCGTCGCCGACGGCGTAGCTCTTAAGGCTCTTGTCCCAGCCGTCGGGGAGCTTGCGGGCCAGCCGCCGCCGCAGCTCGGCGGCCTCGGCCGGGTAGTCGCTGGCATAGCGCGACAGAGCCTCGTTCCACTCGGCGACGAGCTTCTGGCCCGCGGGCACGGCCTGGCGGTAGAGCGCGAGCGCCTCTTCGGGAACGAAGAAGTGCTTGTCCGGATCCCAGCCGTAGAACTGCTTGGCGCCGCGGACCTCCTCCTCGCCAAGGGGCGAGCCGTGAGCCTTCTGGGAGTCGTGCTTGGTCGGCGCGCCGTAGCCGATGTGCGTCCGGACCGCGATCAGGCTGGGCCGCTCATCGCCGCGCGCCGCCTCGATCGCGGCCCCTATCGCGGCCAGGTCGTTGCCGTCCTCGACCCTGGCCGTATGCCAGCCGTACGAGTCGAAACGCTCCAGGGTCCGATCGGAGAAGGCGAGGACCGTCGGCCCGTCGAGCTGGATGTGGTTGTCGTCGTAGAGGTATACGAGCCGGCCCAGCTTCAGATGCCCCGCCAGAGAGGCGGCCTCGGCGGAGATGCCCTCCTGGAGGTCGCCGTCGGAGCAGATGGCGTACACGTAGTGGTCGATCAGGTTGTGGCCGGGCCGGTTGAACTCGGTCGCGAGCCGGCGCTCCGCGATGGCCATGCCGACGCCGTTGGCGAAGCCCTGGCCGAGCGGTCCGGTCGTGGCCTCGACGCCGGCCGTGTGCCCATGCTCGGGATGGCCGGGCGTCTTCGAGCCCCACTGGCGGAATGACTCGAGATCCTCGAGCGTGAGACCGTAGCCGGTCAGATAGAGCAGCGAGTACAGCAGCATGCTGGCGTGGCCGGCGGACAGCAGGAAGCGGTCCCGATTGGGCCACGCAGGCTCGCTCGGCGCGTGGCGCAGAAACCGCGTCCACAGCGTGTAGGCCATCGGCGCCATCCCCATCGGCGCGCCCGGATGGCCCGAATTGGCCTTCTGGACGGCGTCCATCGAGAGCGTCCGGATGGTGTCGATCGCAAGCTGGTCCAGCGTGCCGGCTGTTTCGGTCATTCGATCTCCGCTCCCGATCTCTGGTGCCTGATCTCTGGTGCCTGCCGACCCGGGCCGGCGAAGGTGTCGCGTGCCGCGCGATGCGGCTCGCCACGACCGGAGTGGCTCGCCGAAGCCATCGATTCCGGCAGCGGGAGCGACGCCGGCAGCGAATCCGGTCCGGTGCCTCGAGATGGACGCAACAGGGTCGATCCGCTGCGAATCGGCCGCTCCGGGCCCATTGACGATGCCATTCTACCGGCCCGGGCCTCGATGACCACGTGCGGGAGTTGCCCGTCACCGGAGGGTGAGCCTCCCGCCGCCGGCTTCGCGGGCGCCGCCGGCGTGGCAGGTGAGGCTGACTGCGAGCCGAACCTTGTTGCTCCTGCTGGCGAGGCTGGTACACTCGGCCCACCGGCAGTGCCGCGACGGGGAAGGTCGGGCATTGCCGCCCGTTGGACGCTCCAGGCGGTCTCGAATCGCGGTCCCGTAAGCGCGAGGAAGCAGATGCGAATCTACGATGGCAGTCCTCGCCAGAACTACGAGGAAGTGCTGCGCTCGATCGGGGCATTCCTCGACCAGCGAGGGATGAAAGAGGTCCTCCTCGTGGAGGCGCCGGACGGTTTCGTGGTCCAGGGCATGGTGGTGGAGACGTCCACAAGCGGCCAGTGGTCCGAGCATCTGGGCCAGCAGGCCAAGGAGACCTTCACCTTCCTCGATGACGACATCGCTCAATTCATGGAAGAGGGCCACGCCAGGCGGGACAACCAGCAGCGCGCGGTCACCTGGGGGCAAGCCGGCTACTATGAGCAGGCGTTCCGCGTGGTCGGCCGATATGTCGACGAGCAGAAGCCGCGCGACATCTTCTTCTTCGAGCAGGACGGCGCCTTCGTGCTTCGACTGCTGATGTGGACGCAGACCGGCAGCCGGCACGTGATCGCGGAGTTCACGCGCGAAGAGGTCGAGGCTCTGATCGCGACGGCCCCGGAATTCAGAGGTGAGAAAGTGGCCAAGCCCCAGTCCGGGGCTTGAGCAAGCGGAGCGGTAGATACGAAGCGGCTATGTGAGGTAGGCCCATGAAGATCCTGAAGATGCTGATGGTGCTCGTGCTTGTCACGCTCGCCGCGCTCGTGGTCATCCCGCTCATCGTCCTGGCAGGCCTGTTCGTCTGGCTCAAGCTCACTGAAGAAGGCGACGAGGAGTCGCTCGAGCTGGATCAGGAGAACGGCTGACATCCGCTACCTGCGATCAGCGCCGGTCGCCCGGGCCCCAAGCCCGGGCGATTGCGTATTCACCCCTCGAGTGCGGCGGCTCGCCTCGGTTCGGCGCCGGACCCAATGATCCGCCCGGGAGCGAGCACGTCCGCGATTGACGTCCCCGGTGTGAAAGGGGTCGGGCGGGCCGGCGGTGCCGTGCCCAGCGCGACGGTCCGCTTCGGCGCCGAGGCGGCGACGCTGCTGGTGATGCTGTCCTGGGCCGCCAACGTGGTAGCGGTCAAGGCTGCCATCGCCGACGTGCCGCCGCTCGTGTTCGCCTTCGTCCGCTTCACGGTCGCGTTCCTGGTGTTGCTGGCATTCCTGCGGTGGCGCGAGGGCAGCGTCTCGCTGCCGCGCCGCGACGTGCTCCCGATCGCTCTACTGGGTCTGGCCGGGTTCGGCCTGTATCAGGATCTGTGGGCCTCGGCGCTGGGTCAAACCACCGCCGCCAACTCGGCCCTGCTGACGGCCGCGACACCGGTCTCGACTATCCTGATCGCCGCTGCCGTCGGGTCGGACACACTCTCCCCGGCGAAGGCGATCGGCGCCGCCATCTCCTTTTGCGGGGCGGTGAGCGTCGTCGCGGCCACCCACGGCTTCGGGCTCACGGGAGCCTCCGCCGGGGACCTGATGACGCTGGCGGCCACGGTCCTGTGGGCCTGCTACGTTGCCTTCGGAGCGTCGGTGCTGCGGCGCCACTCCCCGCTACGGACGGCGACATGGGCGATCGGCTTCGGCTGCCTCGGCATGCTGCCGCTGGCTCTGATCGAGCTCCCGCAACTCGTCCCGGCACACGTCGGCCCCGGTACCCTGGGCCTGCTCGCCTTCTGCGCATTGCTCCCCGCGGCGGCTTCCAACGTGGTCGTCTTCGCCGCCATCAAGGTTTTCGGGCCGGCGCGAGTGATGCTCTTCCAATTCCTGGTCCCTGCCTTTGCCGTAGTCATGGCGGCTTTCTTCCTGGGCGAGGCGATCGTCGTGGGGCAGGTGCTGGGCGGCCTGGTAATCGTGCTCGGCATCCTGGTCGCCCGCTCGGGCCGCCTCGCCCGCGCGGTCGGCTAGCGTTCGGCCATGCAACCCGATGAGCTCGGACCAGCGCATGGCAACGCGAGCCCAGTGCCGGGCCGCGTCGCGGGTCCGGCTCGAGTCCCGCCGCTTAGCGCAGGCCAACCGCCGCTGGCGATCCTGGTCGACTACGACGGCACGATCGCCCTGACCGATGTCGCCGACGCCATCCTCTACCGGTTCCTGGGCGAGCGGCTGGAGCATGACAACGCGGCGTATTCGAGCGGCGAGGTCGGCTCGCGAACGCTCTTCATCAGCCAGATGGAGTCGCTGCCCGGTGACCCGGGGCCGCTGATGGCGGTGGCCGACGCTCAGCCGCTTGATCCGACGTTCGGGCCCTTCGTGAGACGGGCACTGGAGCTCCAGATCCCGGTCGAGGTCGTGAGCGACGGCCTCGGCTTCTACATCGAACCGGCCCTGCGGCGGCTCGGCGTGCCTTCGATTCCGGTCATCAGCAACGAAACCACGTTCGACGGCACGCGCGCGACGATGACGTTCCCCTACGGCCATCCTGATTGCCTGGTCTGCGGAACGTGCAAGCGCCAGCCCGTGCTGGCGCACCAGGCCGCCGGCCGCAGCGTGGTCTTCATCGGCGACGGCGACACCGACCGATACGCGGCCGCCTACGCCGACGTCGTCTTCGCCAAGGGCCGCCTTGGGCAGTTCTGCCGCGCGCAGGGTTGGCCGTTCACCGCGTGGTATGACTTCGGGGCGGTGGCGACGTGGCTCGATGCCGTCGTCGCCGCCTGGCGGTCGAACCCGGCGAGCCTGCCACGGGCCGCCGCCCGGCCCTTCTTCTGCGGGCCGGAGGTCTGGGGCCCCGGCCGGACCGACCCGCCCCGCGGCGGCGGCGCCGCCGAGCCCGCCTGATCGGCCGTCGCGTTCGCGCCGAGGGCCGCGCCTGCGCCACGGCCCCAGCTGCGCCGGAATCGCGCCTCTCGACCGGGCCGGGTGCGCGCGACCCCCGTCCGTCCACCTCGGATGTGCCGCGCAACGGAGCAGCTCGCGACCGGGCGCGCGGCGCGGCACCTGCCGCACCTGTCTTGACAGGCGGAGGGGGTCGTCATAGCATCAACAAGCCTTTATATAAAGGCGTGTTGTTCTGAGACTGTCAAACCCGTCCAGCGCCTCGCGCGCGTCCGAACGCAGCTTCGCACAGAGGAGCACATAGCACAGTGAGCGACAAGACCAGCAGCGACGCCGCGAACGCCCCGGCGCCGGCCCACACCCCCGAGAAGAGCAAGAAGATCCGCGTCGCCATCGTCGGCGTCGGCAACTGCGCGAGCAGCCTCATCCAGGGCCGCTACTACTACGAGAACGCCGCTGAGACCGACTTCGTGCCAGGTCTCATGCACGTCAACCTGGGCGGTTACCACATCCGCGACATCGAGTTCGTGGCCGCCTTCGACATCGACAAGAACAAGGTCGGCAAGGATCTGTCCGAAGCGATCTACCAGAAGCCGAACAACACCTTCGTCTTCCAGAAGGTCCCCCACCTCGGCGTCAAGGTCGAGCGCGGCATGACCCACGACGGTCTGGGCAAGTACCTGTCCCAGATCATCGAGAAGGCACCCGGACCCACGGCCGACGTAGCCGGGATCATGCGCGAGCGCAAGGTCGACGTCATGATCAACTACCTGCCGGTCGGCTCCGAGGAAGCGACCAAGTGGTATGTCGAGCAGGCGCTCGCCGCCGGCGTCGGCGTCGTCAACTGCATCCCGGTCTTCATCGCCCGCGAGCCGTACTGGCAGCGCCGCTTCGCCGAGAAGGGCCTGCCGATCATCGGCGACGACATCAAGAGCCAGGTCGGCGCGACGATCAGCCACCGCGTCCTCACCCGCCTCTTCATGGACCGCGGCGTTCGCGTCGACCGTACGTACCAGCTGAACTTCGGCGGCAACACCGACTTTCTCAACATGCTCGAGCGGGAGCGGCTCGAGTCGAAGAAGATCAGCAAGACGAACGCGGTCACCTCGATGCTCGACTACGACATCGACCCCGACAACATCCACGTCGGCCCGTCGGACCACGTGCCGTGGCTGCTCGACCGCAAGTACTGCTACATAGTCATGGAGGGCACGACATTCGGCGACGTGCCCCTCAAGTGCGAGATGAAGCTCGAGGTCTGGGACAGCCCGAACAGCGCCGGCGTCGTCATCGATGCCCTCCGCTGCCTCAAGCTCGGCCTGGATCGCGGCCTCAAGGGCGCGCTCGTCGCCCCCTCGGCGTACTTCAAGAAAAGCCCGCCCATCCAGCTGCATGACGACATCGCCTTCAACCGGGTCGAGGCCTTCATCCGCGGCGAGGACAACCAGGCCCTCGTCGGCACGGAGACCCTGCCCAAGAAGTTCACCCGGCCGGCTCCTCTCCGCGGCGGCGCCCCGGCGGCCACCAAGTAGCAACGACGCCACCCTCCGCTTCCCGGGCGCCTCGCGCGACCCGGGAAGACGGCAGGGGCGCGGCAGAATCAAAGACCGTCGCCATCCGGCGACGGTCTTTCCGTTGGGACCTGCGCCGGCCTCGAGGCCGGGGCGACGGGCTGCGCTGCCGACGGTGAGCGATCCTCAGCGCGCCACGGCGGCAGCGGCGGTCTGCTCGATCCGCGCCAGCAGCGACTTCCACGCGGTCGCGAACGACTCGACGCCTGCCTCCTGGAGACGACCGGCAAGATCCGCCAGGTCCACTCCCGCGGCCGCGAACCTGGCCATGAGCGCGGGATCGGGAGAGTCGGAGCGGGCCTGGAGGGTTTGCGAAACGGTGCCGTGGCCGGCGAAGGCGAGCAGCGTCTCCTCTGGCATGGTGTTCACGGTCAGCGGCGCTGCGAGCGCCTCGATGTACAGCACATCGGACGCGGTCTTGTCCTTGGTTCCGGTGCTGGCCCAGAGGAGCCGTTGCGGTCGGGCGCCCTCGTTCATGAGCCGCGCCCACCGATCGCCGTGGATCAGGGCCGCGTAGGCGTCGTAGGTCAGCTGAGCCGTTGCGATGCCTAGCTTGAGATGGAGATCGGCCGGCAGGTCGCCGGCCAGCGGGCCGTCCCAGCGGCTGACGAAGACGGAGGCCACCGACGGCACGTACGGATTCAGTCCGGCCTCGACGCGCCGTTCGATCGCCCGCGTGTAGGCCTCGGCGGCTGCCAGATACTGCTCGGTGGAAAAGAGCAGGGTCACGTTTACCGGCACGCCCGCGAAGATCGTCTCCTCGATTGCCTTCAGGCCCGCCGTGGTGCCGGGGATCTTGATGAAGAAGTTGGGGCGGGCGGCGAGAGCGTGGAGCCTGGCGGCGTCGGCCGCCGTCGTCGCCGCGTCATCGGCCAGGAGGGGCGAGACCTCGAGCGACACGAAGCCGTCGACGCCGCCGGTCCGGTCGATACGTCGGCCTGAAGAGGTCGGCCGCGCGCCGCAGGTCGTCCAGCGCCAGGTCGAAGAAGATCTCCTCGGTCCTGGTGCCGCCGGCAGATAGCCGCCGGATCTGCTCGTCGTAGTCCGAGGAGCCGCCGATCGCCTTGTCGTAGATCGATGGGTTGGAGGTCAGGCCCGTCACCGAGAACTCGCGGATGTACTGCTCGAGCTTCCCGCTGTCGAGCAGCGCTCGGGTGATGTTGTCGAGCCAGACGCTCTGCCCCATCCGTCCGAGCTTTGCGGTCCGGTGCATGGTGCCTCCAGTCTTGCGGCTGGCTGTCAGCCGTTCAGTACGTCGCCGCGGAACGCGTCGGGATCCTGGAGCCTGCGGCGCAGCGCGTTCAGGAACCGGGCGGCGAGCTCGCCGTCGACGAGCCGATGGTCGGCCGTCAGCGTCAGCTTCATTATCTGCCGGATGCCGATTCCATCCCCGACCGCGATGGGCGTGGGAACGACGCTTGAGACGGCCAGGATCGCCGACTCGCCCGGATTGATGATCGCGCAGAACTCGTCGACGCCGAACATCCCCAGGTTCGAGATGGTGAACGTGCTGCCCGTCATGTCGTCGGGCGTGAGCGCCCCGTTGCGGGCCGCCTCGGCGAGCTCCGCAGCCCGCGCGTGCAGCTCGACGAGTGAGCGTCGATCGGCGTCGCGTACCACCGGCACGACGAGGCCATCGGGCAGCGCCACGGCCAGCCCGACGTGGACGCGGCGGCGAGGCCAGACCGAAACTCCGTCGGTACGCGAGTTTACGTCCGGGAACTCCACCAGCGTCTGCGCGGTGGCCGAAACGATGAAGTCGGTGACAGTGAGCAAGGTGCCGGCGGCCTTGAACTCGGTCCGAAGGGCCAGGACGCGCGTCATGTCGACGGCGACCGTGACCGTGAACTGCGGGACCGTGGTCGCGCTGAGCGTGAGCCGCTGAGCGATTACGCGGCGCATCCGGCTCATCTGGCGCGGCGCCTCGTCTTCGGCGTCCGAGCCGTAGGTGGCCGGGGCCGCGGGGGCCACGGCGGGCGCTGCCGGGGCTGCCGACACCGGAGCCGCAGAGGCGGCCTCCAGCGCGGCGCGGACGTCACGCTCGGTGATGCGGCCCTCCGGCCCGGTGCCGGTGATGGTCCGCGGATCGATTCCCGAGTCGGCGGCCAGCCGGCTGGCTCGCGGGCTGATACGCAGTCGGGAGCCGTCGGCCGGGGGCGTAGCTGACGGAGCCGGGGCAGCCGGAGCGGCCGGAACGGCAGCTTCAGCTTGCGCCACGACGGGCGGTACCGCCGCTCCAGCGGCCGCGGCCGTGGGAACGTCCGGGATCGGCTCGCCGGGCTCGCCGACGTAGCCGCACACCGTGTTGACCGGGACCGTCTGGCCCTCCTCGACGACGCGCTTCAGCAGCACGCCCTTCTCGAAGGCCTCCACGTCCATGTTCGACTTGTCGGTCTCGATCTCGAAGAGCACCTCGCCCTTCTCGATCTTGTCGCCCTCGCGCTTGTGCCAGGCGACGAGAACGCACTCCTCGGTCATCTGGCCGGGCTTCGGCATTAGGATCGGATGAGCCATGGTGTCCCTCGCGGAGTCGGCGCGTGGCCTGGGTCTACAGTAGCGCGGCCACCGCCGCGTAGATGTCGTTGGCGTTCGGCAGGAAGGCCTTCTCGAGACCCTCGGCCTGGGGCGAGATGCCATTGGCGGCGCCGATCCGGCCGACCGGGGCGTCGAGGTAGTCGAAGGCTTCGAGCTGGATTCGGGCGACGATCTCGTTGACGAAGCTGCCGATGAGGACAGCCTGGCTCGCCACGACGCAGCGCCCGGTCTTGCGAACGGAAGTCAGGACGGTTTCCATGTCGAGCGGGACGAGGCTGCGCAGGTCGACGACCTCCGTTTCGACGCCCTGTTCAGTCTTCAGTCGCTCCGCCGCCGCGAGCGCGTCGATGACCGCCGGACCCCAGGCGACGATGGTCGCGTCGGCGCCTTCGCGGATGACCCGCGCGACGCCGAGCGGCTCGAGATAGTCGCCCTCGGGCACGATGCCCTTGGTGCCATACAGGCCCTGGCTCTCGACGAACAGGACCGGGTTGTTCGTCCGGATCGCCGACTTCAAGAGCCCTTTCGCGTCGGCAGGCGTGGCCGGGTAGACGACGTACAGGCCGGGGATGTGGGTGAAGACGCTCTCCAGCGACTGCGAGTGCTGGCCGCCGTAGCCCTTGCCGGCGCCCACGGAGGCTCGGATGACCAGAGGCACCTCGGTCTGGGCGCCCGACATGTAATGCCACTTGCCGGCCTGGTTGGCGATCTGGTCCGAAGCCATGAGCGCGAAGTCCATGTACATCAGCTCGACGACCGGGCGCAGCCCGACCATCGACGCGCCGACTGCCGTGCCGCAAATGCAGGCCTCGGAGATCGGCGTGTTGAAGACGCGTTCGCGACCGAATGCCTCGAGCAGGTCCTTGGTGAGCTTGAAGGCTCCGCCGTAGTCGGCCACGTCCTCGCCGTAGACCACGACGCGGCGGTCGCGCAGCATCTCCTCGACGAGCGCCTCGCGGAGCGCGTCCTTGTATGTGGTCACGCCGTTGGCGCGCTTGGCGACGGGTGGCGCGGCATACGTCACGACGGCGCCCTCCGGGTCCGGGACGATTTCCGCGGACGTGTCCGTGTAGAGGTACTTGAGCACGTCGGCCGGGGCCGGGTCCGTCGCCTTGGAGGCTCGCACGGCGGCGCGGGCGTTACGCTCGTGGGCCCGAGCCTCGATCGCGGCGAGCGTGGCCGCGTCGGCGACGCCGGCCGCGATCAGTTGGCCCTTGAGCCGCTCGATCGGGTCGACGGCCCGCCAGGCCGCTTCCTCCTCTCGGGTCCGGTACTCGTTGCGGGGGTCGGATAGGGAGTGGCCGTAGTAGCGGTATGTGCTCGCCTCGATGAGGACCGGACCGTGCCCCTCGCGGCAGATCGCCGCGGCCCGCTCGATAGCGTCGCGGACGGCCAGCACGTCCATGCCGTTGACGGTCTCGGCGTACATGTTGTTCTGGGCGAAGCCGGCCGCACGGCGGGCCAGGTGGTTGACGCCCATTACTTCCTCGTCGGTCCGATGGGTCATCCCGTAATGGTTGTTGACGATCAGGTAGATGACCGGCAGGCCGGCTGCGCGTGCACCGGCCAGGTGGTTGGTCCACTGCTCCTGGGCCGCCCAGTTGAGCGATTCGAGGACGACACCGTTGGCGTAGGCGCCGTCTCCGGCGAAGCAGCACACCACCTTGTCGGAGCCGCGGTAGCGGACAGCCATCGCCGCGCCCGTGGCGATCGGCACGCTGCCGCCGACGATCGCGTTCGCGCCCAGATGGCCGGTCGAGAAGTCGCCGATGTGCATGCCGCCGCCCCGTCCGCGGCAGTAGCCCTCTTCCTTGCCGAACAGCTCGGCGATGGTCTTGTAGACGTGCTCCTCGAGGGCGTCGGCGAGGAGGCCGTCATGGTCCCTGGCCTTCGACCAGGGCGCGCGGGCCCGCAGGGCGTCGTCGGACATCGCCCGGACCGCGGCGAAACCCTTGGCGATGGCGTCGCCGTGGCCGCGATGAGAGCTCGTGATATGGTCGTCGGGCCGCAGGGCGCCGCAGGCGCCGACGGACGTTGCCTCCTGGCCGATCGAGACGTGGGTCGGGCCGCGGTAGTCGTAGCCCGGCAGTGGGTCGTAGCCGCCCGAGCGGAGGCGGACGATCATCTCCTCCAGCTCGCGGATGGCCAGCATGTCGTCCAGCAGGTCGAGCGCCGACGCGGCGGTGACCCGCCCCGCGGCAATCTCGGAGCCGGCGTCGCCGGCGAAGTCGAAGCCGCGGATCGCGCCCAGGGACTCCTCGAACGGCGCAAGATCGGGTCGAGTGTCGCTCCTGTAGGCCGGCTCCGTGACCATGCTCTGAACCTCTTGCTCTGCTTTGGCTGTCGTCGTATTCATCGGTCTGGCCGTTGTCCTCTTCATGCGGCGAGGAGCAGCCTGGCCGCTTCCTCATCTGTGATCAATCGATGGATGAGCCCGCTGCGGAGGGCCGCCAGGATCGCGGGCGCCTTGGCAGCGCCGCCGGCAATCGCCGTGACATCCGGGACGGCTCTCAGTTGCTCCGGGCTGATGGCAATGAAGCGGCCGGGCAACCCGGCGGCTCTCACCTCCGCGCCGTTCGCGTCGAGGACGGTCGAGCAGATGTCCGCCACCGCACCGGCCGCGTCGAGCGCCGCAGCGATCTCCTCGGGCAGCGCCGCCCGAACGGTCGACCCACTGGCCGTCCACGCGCCGATGCCGACCACGGCCTTCGTGAGGCGATCGAACATGGCGATGGTCCTGTGGACGTGCGGGTCGGCCCGGAGAGCCGAGGCCATCTCCGGGCTGTCGACCAGCAACGGCACGTAGAGCGGATACACGGGGCCGCCGGCGCAGTCGGCCACACGCCGAACGAGCTCCATAGAGTTGACGTCGAGCTCGAGCGTCGGAACGCTGCCCACGATCTGGACGACCGTGCAGCCGGGCAGCCTGGCAAGGTGCCCGACCATCGAGTGGAGCGTCCGGCCCCACGAGATCCCGAGGACGTCGTCCGCCTCGAGGGTTTGCGTCAGCAGCTCCGCGCAGGTCCGGCCGAGCTGCTCCCTCTTGAACTCCTCGGGTCCGTCGATCGGCCGGACGACGATCGCATCCACGAGGCCGTGCCGCGCGGCGAGTTCGCCGGAGAGCTCCAGATCGATCTCGGGGGGTGCTCCGACCTCGATTCGCACGATCCCATCGCGGCGCGCGGCGTCGAGCAGGCGGGCGACCTTGAAGCGCGAGATCCCAAGTTCCTGGGCGATCTCGCTCTTGCTCGCGCCGTCCAGGAAGTAGCGTCGCGCAACGAGCACGGTCGTCACCACCTGGAGGCGCGTGGCGCGTCCTTCAGATCGGGCCAGCGGGTTCATCTGCTCCTCGTTCTCTGCCACCCGGCGGCACCGAGAGGTTCTTTCGGCCGCCTCGACGAGCGCGGCGAAGCCATCCTAGCATTCTCACATCTGAGCGGCAAGCGCTCAAACGAGCGCCGACGTCACGACACTCAGAACTGGGCCGGCGGCGAGGGCCGCCGCCCGGACCGTGCGACCGAGGCGGTGGGCGCCTCCGTCTGACGTGGCACCTGGCTACCGAAGTTTGTGGCTTGATAGCCGACTCGCGGGCACGTAACATGGGACCCGCCGGCAACTAATCGTAAAGAGCCGAAACTAAATGGAAGTAGCCGAAAGAAAGCGCCCAGAAAGAGCCACGCAGGCTCGCCTCCGTCGTCGGCCTTGAAGACGGGGAGCACGCGCCGGCGGCGCCGGTCGAAGGGAAAGGTGTACGACAGTCCTCGCGTGAGCGGCGACTGGAAGGCCCGATCGGAACGACCGATCGTCAATACACACGTCCACTTGCCGCCCAACTTCTCGGCGTTCGATACTGCCGAACAGGCGGTTCGGATCGCCGCTGCCGAAGGAGTCGCGGTCCTCGGAAGCTCCAACTACTACGACTTCGGCGTCTATCGGTCCTTCGCGGCCGCAGCGGCCGCAGCGGGAATGGTGCCCCTCTTCGGCGTGGAGATCATCACGCTCATCGGCGACCTGCCGGCCGGCGGCTCGCTCATCAACGATCCGACCAATCTCAACCGGATGTACCTGTGCGGCAAGGCGCTGAACCGTCTCGACCCGCCGGTCGTTTCGGCCGCGCGTCGCATGGCCGCGATCCGTGCAGTCAGCGAAGACCGCATGCGCCAGATGACCGCACTCGTCGCGGCTCGCTTCGAGCAGGCCGGTCTGGACGGGGGCGTGACCGACAAGCAGATTGCGGCATCGGTGGCGCAGCGATGCGGCGTCCCGATCGAGTGGGTGTCGCTGCAGGAACGACACCTGGCGCAGGCATTCCAGGAACTGCTCTTCCGGGACGTCGAGCCGGGCGGCCGGGCTGCCGCGCTGGGCCGGTTGTTCGAGGCGCCGACGAGTGTCGACACGGCCGATGCGATCGCCGTCCAGGAGGCGGTCCGCTCGAACTTGATGAAGGCCGGCAGGCCGGCGTTCGTGCCCGAGGCGGCCATCTCGTTCGAGGACGCCTACCGGCTGATTCTCGAGCTGGGCGGCATCCCCTGCTACCCGATCCTCGCCGACGGCGCAGCGCCGATCTGCACCTTCGAGCAACCGGCCGAGGCACTGGCAGAGCGGCTGCTCGGTCGCGGCGTCTACTGCGCCGAGCTGATCCCCGGGCGAAACCGGCCCGAAGTCGTCGATCGCTACGTGACCGTGCTCCGCAGCGCCGGAATCGTCATCATGGCGGGCACGGAACACAACACGAAACGAATGCTCCCGGTCGCGCCGACGGCGTTGGGCGGCGAACAGCTGTCCGACCTGGCGCGCGAGGCCTTCTGGGAGGGCACCTGCGTCGTGGCGGCACATCAACATCTCCGCGCATCCGGCCGTCCCGGCTACGTTGATGACGATGGGCGGCCGATTGCCGGGTTCGCCGACGGTGAAGCGCGCATCCGATGGTTCCGCGAGGCCGGCGCCGACCTCATCACTACTCGATTCGCTGCGAGGGCCCAAGCTTGAACACCCAATCCACGCCGGAGGGGCGGTCCGTCGTCGAAGCCCTTCTGAACGACACGATCGCGCTCTCGCACCGGTTCGGCGCGGACCCGGAGTACACGCGCGGCGGCGGCGGCAACATCTCGGTCAAGGCCGACGGGGTCCTGTACATCAAGCCGAGCGGCACGTCTCTCGCGACGCTGACGGCGGAGTCGGTCATCGCCCTCGATGTCCGGCCGCTGCTGGAGCTCCTCAACGCATCGCCGGATCTCCCGGTCGAGCCCGGCACGGATCTGGTCATGCAAGTAGCCATGGGTGCCCGCCTCGGCGCGCGTGACGATCGACGCCCGTCCGTCGAATCCCTGTTTCACGCGCTTCTACCGGAGCGATTCGTGCTCCATACGCATCCGACGATCGTCAATGCCGTGACGTGTGCGACCCACGGGGCCGAGATCGTCGAGCGGCTGTTCGGCGCGGACGCCTTGTGGGTTCCCTACACCGATCCCGGGCTGCCCCTCGCCCGCGCCATCCGCGACGCGAGGAAGAGTCACGAAGAAGGGATGGGGAAGTCCGCGCCCCGGGCGATCTTCCTCCAGAATCACGGCCTGATCGTCGCCGCCGACTCGACTGCGGAGATCGACGAGGCGTCCGCCCGGCTGATCGCGGTGATTCGGGCTCATCTGGCGGAGCTGCCGGCCATCTCGTGGGGCAAGGCCGAGCGACTGGAGGCCAGCCGGGCCCGGGCGGCGTTGCGTGCCGTCGGTCCTGCGTTGCGGGCGCTCCTGGCCACGGGCGATCGGCTCAAGGTCGTCACTTTCGACGACTCGCCGCTCTCCGTATCGATGGCCGGTTCGGCGCTGGGGCGGGAATTCGCGCTCGGCGGTCCGCTTACGCCCGACCAGATCGTGTACACCGGCTCGTTCCCTCTCCTCCTGGAAACTCCTGCCGGCGCGACGCCGGACCTCCTCGTCGATGCGCTGGCCGGCGCGATCGCCGCGCGGGCGGCGACCGATGCCGGGGCGCCGGCCGTCATCCTGGTGCCGGGGCTCGGGCTGTTCGCGGCAGGCGATTCGGCCGCCCAGGCCGAGATGGTCCAGCAGGTCTTCCTAGACGCCGTCGCCGTGTCGGTTGATGCCCACCGCCTCGGCGGGGTCAAACCGCTCGCCGACTCGGAGCGCCGGTTCATCGAGCGCTGGGAGGCCGAGGACTATCGCCGCCGCGTTGCCGTCGGCCGGTCAGTCGCCGGCCGGGCGAGAGGCCTGGTCGTCGTGGTAACCGGCGCAGCCCAGGGCTTCGGGCATGCGATCGCGGCCGACCTCGTATCCCAGGGCGGCCACGTCGTGCTGGCCGACATCAACGTCGAGCTGGCGCGGCACCAGGCGGAGGCTCTCGCGTCCGAGTTCGGTTCCGGGCGAGCCGTCGGCGTCGCGCTGGACGTCACCGACGACGCGTCGGTTGCGGCCTGCTTCGACGAGGTCGTGCGCCGTTTCGGTGGGCTCGATCTTCTCGTCTCGAACGCCGGAATCCTCCGAGCCGGCAGCGTCACGACCCAGCCCGTCGCGGAGTTCGACGCCGTCACGCGCGTCAACTACCGGGGCTATTTCCTGTGCGTCCGGCACGCGGCGCCCATCCTGGCCCGCCAGCATAGGGCGCGGCCGACCTACTGGGGCGACATCATCGAGATCAACTCGAAGTCCGGCCTGGCCGGCTCGAGCCGAAACAGCGCCTACTCCGGCAGCAAGTTCGGCGGCGTTGGCCTGACGCAGTCGTTCGCCCTGGAGCTTGTCGGAGATGGCATCAAGGTCAACGCCATCTGCCCGGGCAACTTCCTCGAAGGGCCGCTCTGGGCCGATCCGGAGAACGGCCTCTTCGTGCAGTACTTGCGCGAGGGCAAGGTGCCCGGTGCGAAGAGCATCGACGACGTGCGCCGGTTCTACGAAGCGAAGGTGCCGATGGGTCGTGGCTGCACTCCGGCCGATGTCCTCGAGGCCCTCTACTATGTCGTTGCCCAGCGGTACGAAACAGGGCAGGCCATTCCGGTCACCGGCGGCCAGGTGATGCTGAAGTAGTGAGGAGCGCAAGAGTGACCGGAGGGGAGCCGAAAGAGCGGCCCATTCCCGCCACCCAGCACGCGATCCAGATCGTCGACGCCGGCCGGACCGTCCACAACCGCGGGAAGGTTGTGCCGCGGCCCGGGCCGTACCAGGTCCTCGTTCGGATGGAGGCGTGCGGGATCTGCTTCTCCGACACGAAGCTCCTCCACGCCTTCACGAGCCATCCCCGCAAGAGCGAGGTTCTCTCGGGACTCGACGCAACCGTGCTGGCCGAGATCCCGTCGTACGTGCCCGGCCGGCTGCCGACGGTCCCCGGCCACGAGCCCGTCGGACGCATCGTCGCCGTCGGCGATCGGGTGCGCCGCCATCGCGTCGGCGAACGGTGCCTGATCCAGACCGACTACCGGCACCTTCCGACGGCGGCCGCGAACGCGGCCTTCGGCTACAACTTCGAAGGCGGGCTCCAGGAGTACGTCCTGCTCGACGAGCGGATGATCGTCGAGCCCGGGACCGATGAGCGGTTCCTCATCTCCGTCGGCGAGGAGCCGAGCGCATCGGCGGTTGCCCTGGTCGAGCCGTGGGCGTGCGTCGAAGCCTCGTACGTGTTCCGAGAGCGGCGCGGCCCGCTGCCGGGCGGCCGCCTGCTCGTCGTCGCGGACGCGGGCCACGAGATGGATGGAATTGCGGCGCTGCTCGATCAGGCCCGGCCGGCGGTTCTGGCTGTGATGGCCGACGCTGCCGGAAGTCGAGCGCTGAACGCGGCCGGCCTCACTGTGACGAGCGTCCGCGATCTGGCGGCCGCTCCCCGCCAGGCGTTCGACGACGTTGTGTACTTCGGCGCCGATGCCGCCACGATCGAGGCGCTCCAGGACTGCCTCGCGTTCCGGGGCCTCATGAATGTCGTGACCGGTGGAGTCGCGATCGGCCGGCCGGTCGCGCTCGACGTCGGCCGCGTCCATTACGACCTCACCCGCTGGACGGGGACGACGGGCGCCTCGTCGACCGAGGGGTACGCGACCATCCCGGTCGACGGCGAGGTCCGCGCCGGGGATCGCATGGCCGTGATCGGGGCCGCCGGTCCGATGGGTCTCATGCACGTCGTCCGAGCCGCCTCGGCTGGCCTGCCCGGCCTTTCGATCGCCGCCATCGACATCGACGACGCCCGTCTGGCCAACCTCGAGCGGGCGGCCGGGCCGATCGCCCGATCGCGCGGGGTCGAGCTGACGGCGGTCAACTCCCAGACCGCCGAGGTCAATCCGGGATTCAGCTACGTCGCGCTGATGGTGCCGGCGCCGGCGCTCGTGGGCCAGGCGCTCTCGCTCGCGGGCTCGGGCTGCCGGATCAACATCTTCGCCGGCTTCGCGACCGGGACCAGGGCGGCCATCGACTTCGACCGCTATCTCGAGCGGCGCTGCCACTTCCTCGGCACGAGCGGCTCGGGGATCCGTGACATGAAGGCAGTCCTCCGCAGGGTCGAGGCCGGCGAGCTCGACACGAACATCTCGCTCGACGCGGTGACCGGCTTCGAAGGAGTCGCCGATGCGCTGGCGGCTGTCGAGGGCCGAACCGCCGCGGGCAAGATCATGGTCTATCCGTCTCTGCCGGACCTCGGGCTGGTGCGTCTCTCCGAGCTGGGCGAGCAATTCCCGAGCGTCGCCGCCGCGCTAGACGATGGCCGCTGGACGAAGGCGGCCGAGCAGGAGCTGCTGGCTCTGGCCGGCCGGTCCGGGGTGTCGTCGTGAAGTCGCTCCGGTTGTTCGGGCCCGGCGATCTGCGTCTCGTGGACGAGGCCGCGCCGCTACCCGGCCCGGGCGACGAGCTCGTTCGTGTGACCGCGGTCGGCATATGCGGCTCCGATCTCCACTGGTACGCGGAGTCTGGGATCGGCGACACGAAGCTCTCCCGGCCCACCGTCCTGGGTCACGAGGCCGCCGGCGTGATCGAGTCGGGTCCGCGCGCCGGTCAACGGGTCGCGATCGATCCAGCCATTCCGTGCGAGACGTGCGAGCAATGTCGTGCCGGCCACACCCATCTCTGTCTCCGCCTGCGTTTCGCCGGCGACGGCACCACCGACGGCTTCCTGCGTGAGCTGGTGGCCTGGCCGGAGGCGAGCCTGGTTCCCGTGCCCGACAACCTGAGCGAGGCCGACGCCGCGATGCTCGAGCCGCTCGGCGTGGCGCTCCATGCGGTCAGGCTGGCCCAGATCCGGCCCGGGGAGCGGGTCGGCGTGTTCGGCTGCGGCCCGATCGGGCAATTCCTGATCCAGCTCGCCCGCGCATCCGGAGCCACGACGATCGTCGCCACGGACGTGCTGCCGCATCGCCTGGCGGCCGCCCGCGCGTCCGGCGCGACCGCCGCGGCTCTCGTGGCCGGCGGCTCGGAGCGTGTGGAGCTCCGCGCGGCGACCGGCGGGCACGGGGTGGACGTCGCCTTCGAGGCTGCCGGCGTAGACGATTCGGTCGAGACCTCCGTCGCCCTCGCGGCGCCGGGCGGCACGGTCGTCGTCGTCGGCATTCCCTCCGGAGATCACACCACCTTCACGGCCTCCACGGCTCGCCGCAAGGGTCTCACCATCAAGCTGTCGCGCCGCATGAACCGGGTCTACCCGGAGGCCATCCGTCTCGTCGAGGCAGGGCTGGTCGACGTTCGATCGGTCGTGACCGCGAGTCACCCTTTAGGCGAGTACAGGACCGCGTTCGCGGGCGCCGCCGGGCGGGACGGCTTGAAGGTCGTCATCCGGCCGTAGAGCGCCTCTTCGCGCCGCCTTCGGGCACCAAGTTCCGGATCGGGTTTGCGGTGGAGCCCTCGCATCCGTAGAATTGGAAAAACCCCCGGAGGAGCCTGAGTCAGATGGCGAAGTATGTCTTTGTGACCGGAGGGGTTACCTCCTCCCTGGGGAAGGGAATCACCGCCGCCAGCGTTGGTCGACTCCTCAAGGCCCGCGGCCTTGCCGTCTCCGTGCTGAAGCTGGACCCCTACATCAACGTCGACCCCGGGACGATGTCGCCGTACCAGCACGGCGAGGTCTTCGTCACCGACGACGGCGCCGAGACGGACCTGGACCTGGGCCACTACGAGCGCTTCATCGACGAGAACCTCTCCCAGCTCTCCAACGTCACGACGGGCCGCATCTACCAGGCCGTTATCGGCAAGGAGCGCCGCGGCGACTACCTCGGCGGGACGGTCCAGGTCATCCCGCACATCACCAACGAGATCAAGGAGAGGATCCAGCGCCTGGCCCGGGACGGCCGCGCCGACGTGGTCATCGTCGAAGTGGGCGGCACCGTCGGCGACATCGAGTCGTTGCCGTTCCTCGAAGCCATCCGCCAGATGCGCAAGGACGTCGGCCGACGCAACGTCATCTACGTCCACGTGACGCTGCTGCCCGCCCTGGCCGCGACGGGCGAGCTCAAGACCAAACCCACGCAGCACTCCGTCAAGGAGCTGCGCGGCATCGGCATTCAGCCAGACATCATCGTGTTGCGATCGGACCATCCCGTCAGCCAGGAGATCCGCGACAAGATCGCCCTCTTCACGGACGTGGCGAGCGAAGCGGTCATTCCCGCGGAGACCGCCTCGACGATCTACGAAGTCCCGCTTCTGTTCGAAGAGTCGGGTCTCGGAACGCTCCTGGTCCGCGAGCTGGGGCTCGAGCAGTCGGCCCAGGAGCCGGACCTCGACGCCTGGCGCGCCCTGGTCGAGCTCATCAAGCGGCCCAAGCCGGTGCTCGAGATCGCCCTCGTCGGCAAGTACATCGAGCTTCCTGACGCGTACCTGTCCGTCAGCGAGTCGCTCAAGCACGCGGCCTGGGCCCACGAGGTGGACGTCAAGGTCCGCTGGATCGACTCGGAGCTGCTCACGAAGGAATCCGTCGAGGAGATGCTGGCGGGAGTCGGCGGCATCGTCGTCCCGGGCGGCTTCGGCCATCGCGGCATCGAGGGCAAGATCCTGGCCGCGAAGTACGCCCGCGAGCGCCGCGTGCCGTACCTAGGGTTGTGCCTGGGCCTGCAGTGCGCCGTCATCGAGTTCGCGCGCGACGTGCTGGGAACCGAAGACGCCAATTCGACCGAATTCGACATGTTCACCGAGCACCCGGTGATCGACTTCATGCCCGACCAGCGGACGATGGAGGAGAAGGGCGGGACGATGCGTCTCGGCCTGTACCCGGCGCGGCTGACGCCCGGCTCGAAGGCCCACGCGGTCTATGGGACCGAGCTCATCTACGAGCGCCATCGCCACCGCTTCGAGGTGAACAACCGCTATCGCCCGCTTCTGGAGGCTGCGGGAATGGTTCTGTCGGGCCAGTCGCCGGACGGCCGCCTGGTCGAGATCGTCGAGCTGGCAGACCACCCGTGGTTTGTCGCCAGCCAGTTCCACCCCGAGTTCCGCAGCCGGCCGGATCGACCGCATCCGCTCTTCGACGGCTTCCTGGGCGCCGCCGTCGCGCTCTCCCAGGGACGCGAGCCTGTGTTCCGAGCCCCCGCTCCGGAGGTCATGCCGGGCCCCGCGCTCCTGGGCAGGGTCCCCGCCGAGCCCTGACCGCCGCGACCGTCGTCTGCGCGAACGTTTCGGCCTCGACGTGCGTCCTTATGAGTGGAGAACGACCGTATCGCACGCGGAGCGCATGAGGTCGACCGGCTCGGGGGCGCGAGAGCCGGTTGAGGCGGCGACCTCACCGCTGCTCGCCCCAACCTCGATCGAGCCACGGCGTCTCCGCCCGGCGGCTGGCCCCGCGCCCATCGGCGGCGCGCCTCGCGCCCATCGGCGGCGCGCTTCGCGCATCCTCCCGCACCGCCTGGACCTCCCCGCCGCGGTGATACGATCCCTGCTGCGTCGACCTTGCGCGAGGGCTCCGCGTCGGCCGGGATCCCGCAGGTCAGCCGACTTGACACTGGGAGCTGCTCGATGACCTCGGCCGGTGCCTCCGGGACAGGAGCCGTCGGCGCTCATGGCCGCCTGGACTCCATTCCCCCGGAACTCTTGATCCTGACGGGGACCCTGTCCGTTCAGTGCGGTGGCGGACTCGCTTCGAACCTGATCCGTGAATACGGGCCCCTGCCCGTGGTCACGATGCGGATCCTGTTCGGCGCCGTAATGCTCGTCGCCTTCCAGCGGGCCCATGTGCGCGGCACGCCACGCTCTGCGCTGCTGAGTTGCCTGGCGCTCGGGCTCATCCTCGCGGCGATGAACTCACTCTTCTACGTCGGCCTGTCGAGGATCCCGCTCGGAGTTGCCGTCACCATCGAGTTCTGGGGCCCGCTGACCGTCGCCGTCATCGGCTCGCGCCGATGGCTCGACCTCGTCTGGGTCGCGATGGCGGCGGCGGGCATATACATCCTCGCCGGCGGTCGTCTGGAGGCGGACGATCTGGTTGGCGTGGTCGCCGTATTCGGAGCCGGCTTCTGCTGGGCGATGTACATCGGAATCGGCGGCCGTGTGGCCCGGGAATGGCCCGACGGCCGCGGCCTGACCCTAGCGATGCTCGTGGCCTCGGCGTTGATCCTGCCGGTGGCTGTGGGTCTCTCTGATCTCCGGCCGGTGCTGGTGGCGCCCCTGGCTCTCGCCGGCGGCGTGGTCATCGCTCTGTTCAGCAGCGTGATCCCGTACACGGCCGAGATTGCCGCGCTGCGGCGCCTTCCCGCGGCGACTTTCGGCGTGCTCATGAGCCTGGAGCCCGCGATCGCGGCTGCGGTCGGCTTCATCCTGCTCGGGCAGGTTCTGGCTCCGCCGGACCTGCTGGCGATCGCGCTGGTGGCGCTGGCGAGCGCCGGCGCCAGCGTCTCGGCCCGGCGCCTGGCCACCGCGCCGGGCGAGCTCGAGTCGGCGTAGAGCTCAGACGAGGGCGAGGAAGCCCTCGCCGGGGCCCTGGCTCCATGCCGGGGCACCAATGCCGCGTCCAACACTCTCACCAGGCGTAGGTGACGGATCTGGACGGGTTCGGGACTCGGCTGATTGGGAGCGACGGTTGCGGCGGCAGAGGCAGCCGACGGACTCAGCGGCCGCCGCGCGGCCGGGTATCCCGGGACGAGCGAGCGCACAGAGGCGAGCTCTCGGCCGCTGACAGATCCCCCTGCGCCGCGGCCCGTTCTACCGCCGGTAGGTCGCGCGAGGCCGGTAGCTGGTGTGGAGCAGTTCCTCGGACTTCTCGCCGAGCGGCTCGCCCAGGAAGTCCTCGTACAGTTTCTGGATGTACGGGTTCTCGTGGGCGCAGCGCCACAGGCCGGACTGGTCGTCCTGGTAGAGCCCCGCGGCCCGCTTGGCCCGCAGGTTGTCCGTGACGCCGTACGGCTGGCCGCCGCCGCCGACGCAGCCGCCGGGGCAGGCCATGACTTCGATGAAGTGATAGGGCGGCTCGGTGCCAGCGTCGCGCGCCTGGCGCACCTTCGTCAGCACAGTCTCGACGTTGCCCAGGCCGTGGGCTACGGCGAACCGCACCTCTTGCCCCGCAATGTCGACCTTGCCCTCCTTGACACCGTCCAGGCCGCGCGTCTTGAGGAACTCGAGGCGGGCCGGGTTCTCGCCGGTCATCAGGTAGTAGGAGGTCCGCAGTGCGGCTTCCATCACGCCGCCCGTCGCGCCGAAGATCGTCCCGGCGCCCGTGTAGGCACCCAGCAGATGATCGGGCTGCTCCTCGGCGAGGGCGCGGAAGTTGATGCCCGACTGTTTGATCATGCGAGCCAGCTCGCGGGTGGTCAGCGAGACGTCGACGTCCCAGAACCCCGACGAATGCATCTCCTTGGATCGAATGATCTCGAACTTCTTGGCCGTGCAGGGCATGACCGAGACGACGTACACCCTGGCGGGGTCGAGCCCCATCTTCTCCGCGTAGTAGGTCTTCGCCAGGGCGCCGACCATCGCCTGCGGGGACTTGCAGGACGAGAAGTGGGGGATCATGTCGTCGTGGAACTTCTCCATGAAGTCCACCCACGACGGGCAGCACGTCGTGATCAGCGGCAGGACGGCTTTCGCGGTGGTGAAGCGCCCGACGAACTCGTGGGCCTCTTCCATGACCGTCAGGTCGGCCCCGAAGTTCGTGTCGAAGACGGCCTTGAAGCCCATCCGCCGGAGGGCGGCGTAGGTCTTGCCGGTGAGGTTCGTCCCGACCGGGAAGCCGAAGGCCTCGCCGATGGCGACTCGGACGGCCGGCGCCAGCTGTGCGACGCAGAAGGCGTCCGGGTCCAGGAGCTTGTCCCACACGTCCTGGGTCTCGTCGTACTCGACGATGGCGCCGGTCGGGCAGTGGGCCGAGCACTGGCCGCAGCGGACGCACGGTGAGTCGGCCAGGCTGATGTCGCCGGCGGCGGCGATGCGGGTGTCGATGCCGCGCTGGAGGAAGCTGAGCGCCCACACGTCCTGGATCTGCTGGCAGACCTGGATGCAGCGGCCGCAGGTTATGCACTTGCGCGGGTCCAGAGTGATGGCGCGGGTCGAGTTGTCGATCGGCAGGTCGGGAACGATGCTGTCCAGGCAGATCTCGCGCAGGCCGAAGTCGGCGGCGATCGTCTGCAGCTCGCAGTTCTGGTTCCGGCCGCAGGTCAGGCACTCGTTGGGGTGGCGCGACAGGATCATCTCCACTACGGTGCGGCGGACCTGGATGATCTCCGGGTCTTCCGTGGTGATCTCCATGTCCGGCTCGACCGGCGTGCAGCAGGCGCGCAGCATCTTGTTCGAGCCGGCGACGCGGACGATGCAGATGCCGCAGGCGGCCGTGGCCTCGAGGTCGGGGTGCTTGCACAGGGTCGGGATGTGGACGGAAACCTGGCGCGCCGCGTCGAGGATGGTGGCGCCCGGTGCGACCTCGACCGGCAGGTTGTTGATCGTGGCTTGGATCATCTCGGTCACGGCTGGCACCCGGCTCAGTTGCTGCCCGAGGTCAGCCGACCCCGGAATTCGGGTTCGAAGTAGCGCAAGGCTGAAAGGACCGGGTTGGGAGCACCCTGCCCGAGCCCGCACAGCGAGGCCTTCTGCATGGCGTGGGCCAGCCGCCGGATCGTGGCGATGTCCCCCTCGCTGCCCTTGCCGGCCGCGATCCTGTCGAGCAACCGCAGCATCTGCGTGCCGCCGATGCGGCATGGGGCGCACTTGCCGCACGACTCATCGACGCAGAAGCCCAGGTAGAACCGGGACAGCTCGACGAGATCGTCCGTCTCGTCCATCACGATCATGCCGCCGGAGCCCATGTACGAGCCGAGCTTCTGGAGGTGCTCGTAGGTGATCGGCGTGTCCAGCTCTCTGGCGGGGATGAGCCCGCCCGATGGTCCGCCCGTCTGCACCGCCTTGATGGGGCTGCCCGTAGCCGAGCCGCCGCAGATACCCTCCACGACTTCTCGAAGGGTCATGCCCATCGGAATCTCGACCAGGCCGGCGTGCTTGACCTTGCCCGTCACCGCGAACACCTTCGTCCCGGTGGACTTGCCCATGCCAATTCCGGAGAACCACTCACCACCGCGAAGGATGATCTGGGTCAGGTTGGCCAGGGACTCGACGTTGTTGATCATCGTCGGCTGGCCCCACAGGCCCTTGACCGACGGGTAGGGCGGGCGAGGCGACGGAGTGCCGCGCTTGCCCTCCACGGATGCGATCAAGGCCGTCTCCTCGCCGCACACGAAGGCTCCGGCGCCGAGTCTGATCTCGACGTTGAAGCTGAAGTCTGTGCCGAGGATGTTGTTGCCCAGCAGGCCGGCGGCGCGAGCCTGACGAAGCGCCCTCTCGATGCGCTGGATGGCCAGCGGGTACTCGGCCCGGATGTAGAAGAAGCCACTCTTGGCTCCGATCACGTAGCCGCCGATGATCATCCCCTCGAGGACTGCGTGAGGGTCGCCCTCGAGAACGCTGCGGTCCATGTACGCGCCCGGGTCGCCCTCATCGCCGTTGCAGACGATGAGGTGCTCCTCGCCCTCCGACTCGCGGGTCAGGCTCCACTTCAGCCAGGCTGGGAAGCCGGCCCCGCCGCGTCCGCGCAGGCCGGCGACCTTCAGCTCCTCGATGACCTGCTCGGGCGTCATCGTCGAGAGGACCTTGGCCAGGGCCTGGTAGCCGCCTCGATCGAGGTACTCGTCGATCTCCTCCGGATCGATCACGCCGCAGTTGCGCATGACGATGCGGTACTGTCGCGGCCCGCCTTCGGTGGCCACCGGCTCGCCGGCGATGCGAGCCAGGTCGGCGATGCCGGGGACCCGATTCTCCGCCGGCAGTGGCTTGCCTTCGGCGCAGGCCGCCGCGAGCCGGCCGGCGAATTCGGGCGACACGTCGCCGAACATCACGGGGGCCTGGCCCGGCAGCGTGACCTCGACGAGCGGCTCCATGCTGCACATCCCGGCGCAGCCGGTGCGGGCGACTTGCCACTCGACCGATCTACGTTTGAGCTCGGCCTCGAGGGCGGCGAAGATAGGTTCGGCGCCGGCGGCAATACCGCACGTGCTCATCCCGACCTTGATCTTCGGATGGCTCAGAGTTCGGGCGTCGGCGGGCGCGCGGGCTTCCAGATCGGCGACGGTCAGGCGTGGCATGTCACGCTTTCCCGTCTTCGGCCGTGGTGGGCGTCAGCAGGTGAGCCTCGAGGGACTCGCCCGTCACCTTGGCAAGCAGCTTCTCGTTCACCGTCACGACCGGCGCCAGGCCGCAGCACCCCACGCACCGGACGATCTGCAGGTGGAACTCGCCGTCGGCGGTGGTCTCTCCGGGTTTGATGCCCAGCTCCTCCGAGGCCCTGGCGAGAAGCTGGGGCGCGCCCTTGAGGTAGCAGGCCGTGCCCATGCACACCGAGACGACGTGCTTGCCGGGCGACTTCAGCCGGAAGTAGTTGTAGAAGGTCAGGACCTCGTAGATGCGCGCCAGCGGCACGTCCATCTGTTCGCCGAGGCTCATCGCGGCTTCGCGCGGCACGTAACCGTACCTGTCCTGGAGCCCGTGAAGGGCCATGATCAGGCTGCCGCGCTTGTTCTTCCAGCGTTTGGCGATTGCCGCAACGTCGTCTTCGGTCTTGGTTGGGCTCAAGTCGGTCTCCGCCTTGGTGCTCGTGGAGCAGTCTCGTTCGGTGCGCGCGGCAGCGGGGGTGTTGTCCACGACGCTACGCCCTGGGCGCAAGCGCCGCTCAGGGCCGTTGTTCGTGTTGTCGCCGGGCCGGGTCGGTCGCAACGGCACCCCCAGACCTTGCGAGAGGGTGCCGGATGACGGTCCGAAGGCTCGGGCCCAGTCCGAAGCCGCCACGAGGCCCACACGAATCCACAACGCGCTCGCAACGCGCACGGAGCGACAGCCCGGAACGAAGCCGATTGACGCCATTCGCCGGGCCGGGTATTCTGCGCGTCGCCCCGACCGTGCACCCGCTGCGGAATGATTCCGCGCGAACAGCTTGCACGGCACCTTCCCCAAATGAGCTTTGCACTCATGCCTGTCAACGGTCCCGACCAACGCTCCCGCAATCGCCGACCCAGGCGCCGTCCTGCCGGCCGGACGCCTATGGGTGACTACGACGACTACCAGGAAAGCGATACTCGCGAGCTCGATATAACCGAACTCAGCGAGATGAACGTCAACGAGCTCCAGAACATCGGCCACGATCTCGAGATGGATGCCGGGGCCGGCGGCAAGGAAGAGCTCGTCGACCGCATCCTGGTCCGGCAGAGCGAGCTGGCCGGCCACGCCTATGCGACCGGGATTCTCGACGTCGTCGACGAGGGCTTCGGCTTCATGCGCCGCCACGGCTTGATGCCGAGCCAGGACGACGTCTACGTCTCGTCCAGCCAGATCCGCCGCTTCGGGCTGCGAGTCGGAGACCGCATCAGCGGCTCCGTCCGCGCCCCTCGCGAGGGTGAGAAGTACTGGGGCATGATCCGAGTCGACC
Organism: uncultured Chloroflexia bacterium; assembly: GCA_963768655.1. Taxonomy (GTDB): domain Bacteria; phylum Chloroflexota; class Limnocylindria; order Limnocylindrales; family CSP1-4; genus Fen-1039. The sequence continues at coordinate 115,967 of CAVYIM010000004.1, forward strand.
GCGTAAATGGCATCGATCCCGAGACGGCCAAGCGCCGACCCCAATTCGCGGATCTGACGCCGGTTCACCCCGACGTCCTGATCAACCTCGAAACCGATCCCAAGAACCTGAGCCAGCGCCTGATCAACCTGGTCAACCCCATCGGCAAGGGCCAGCGCGCGCTCATCGTCAGCCCGCCCAAGGCCGGCAAGACGATGCTGCTTAAGCACATCGCCAACGGCATCAGCACGAACTACCCGGACATCCTCCTGATGGTCGCGCTCATCGGCGAGCGGCCGGAGGAAGTCACCGACATGCGCCGCTCGGTCAAGGGCGAGGTCATCAGCTCGACGTTCGACGAGCCGACCGAGAACCACACCCACGTCGCCGAGATGGCCCTGGAGATCGCCAAGCGGCAGGTGGAAACCGGCCGCGACGTCGTCATCCTGCTCGACTCGATCACCCGCCTCGCGCGCGCATACAACCTGGCCCTGCCGCCGTCCGGTCGAACGCTTTCGGGCGGCCTCGATCCGATCGCCCTCTATCCGCCCAAGCGTTTCTTCGGCGCCGCCCGGAACATCGAGGAGGGCGGCTCGCTGACGATCATCGGCACGTGCCTGGTCGACACCGGCTCGCGCATGGACGACGTCATCTACGAGGAGTTCAAGGGCACCGGCAACAGCGAGCTGATCCTCGATCGCAAGCTGGCCGAGAAGCGCATCTTCCCGGCGATCGACGTCCAGCGCTCCGGCACCCGCCGCGAGGAGCTGCTCCTCGAGGAGCCGGTTCTCAAGATGGTCTGGACGATGCGCCGAATGCTCTCCGCCGTCGGTACCAACGAGGGCATCGAGCTCCTGCTCAATCGTTTGTCCAAGACGGACAGCAACGTCTCGTTCCTGGCGACCCTGACCAAGAGTCTCGACGCCTGACCTGACGGGACCGTCGCTCGGGTGAAGGCCACGCGGCGAAAGGCCCTTCGATTGCGGGCTTCTGCCCTCTCTGATACGGTTGCGCCCGGCCGGTGCCCGTCCCGCGCCGCAGGAGTTCTGTATTGCCTTCGCCCGCGAGTCCCACGCTTCGAGCTCTGCGCAGACTGGTCGCGCGCGATCCTGAGGCGCCGATCCGCCTGAAGCTTGGCGTTACGCGAGCCTCGCTGACCGCTTCGCTGCGCGACGCCGCCCGCCCGGCAGGCGATTCGATCCGCGAGCTTCTGGGCGGCGCTCTCAGGGCGGGAGCCTCCGGGTCGGAAGGAGCCACGAGCCCGGCCGGAGCGCTCGGTGGACCGCTGGCTGGAGTCAGGCGCCACCGCCACGTCCTTCCACTGGGCGCCTGCCTGCTTCTCGTCGCCGTCGCCGCGGTCAGCGCCATGACCCCGGTCTCGGCCGTCGGCGCTCCGGCCGCGACTCCGGGCGACAGCCCGGCCGTCGCCAGCGCCGACAGCGGCACGGACCAGACCACGGACCAGACAACGACGGATACGAGTGCCGAGTCGGACCAGGGCGACAGCAACGTCTACAACGTCATCCAGACAGTTGCCATCCCGCCCGGCTCCAGCGACTACCAGCTCTACGTGGTCCAGGGCGGCGACAGCCTCGGCAAGATCGCCGCGAAGTTCGGGCTCAGCGTCAACACCGTCTATTGGGCCAACACCAGCCGCCTTCCGAACCCCTCATCGATCCGCGTCGGCTTGAAGCTGCTGATCCCGCCGGCCAACGGGGTCACCGTGACCGTCAAGGTCAACAACACCGTCAGCGGGTTCGCGGCCAGGTACAAGGTGTCGACCCAGAAGATCATGGTGGCCAACGGCATGTCCGATGCCACGCTCACCGTGGGACAACTGCTGGTCATTCCGGTCGCCCAGATCCCGGCCATCCCGACGCCCAAGCCGGCCAGCGGGTCCGGCGGCGGTACCAGCACGGCGTGGCACGGCGGAAAGCTCCGCTGGCCCGTGCCCGGCCACACCACGCTCAGCCAGGGCTACTGGTCCGGCCACCGCGCCATAGACATCCCGGCACCCATGGGCAGTCCCGTCGTGGCCGCGTATGCCGGCACCGTCATCTTCGCCGGCTGGAAGTACGCGGGCTCGGCCGGCTACGGCGGCGGTCTCGTCGTCTGGATCTCGCACGGCGGGAAGCTGTGGACGACCTATAACCATCTTTCCGCCGAGTTCGTCCACGTGGGACAGGTGGTATCGGCCGGGCAGCGCATCGGCAGCATCGGCATGACCGGCAATGCCACCGGGCCGCACCTTCACTTCGAGGTCTGGGCCTGCTACCCCTGGACGGGCCTCACCACGGCCTGTGCCAGGAACCCTCTCAACTACTTCTGAGCTGGCGCGTCTGAGCTGGCGCGATCGCCCGATCGCCCGCCGGATCAGAGTGCGCTCTAAGGCCCCGGTCGCCGATTCATGACACGGCTGCCCGGGTCTCGTCCGAGCCGCATGCGAGAATTGACCGGTGTTCTTCGATTCTGTCCGCGTCTGGATACGTGCCGGTGACGGCGGCGACGGCGCCGCGACCTTCCGGCACGAAGCCCACGTGCCCCGCGGCGGCCCCGACGGCGGCGACGGCGGACGGGGCGGGTCGATCTACCTGACCGTCGATCCGGGCGAGACGAGCCTGCGCGACTACCGCCACCGGTATCATTTCAAGGCGGCGGCCGGGGGTCGTGGCAGCGGTCAGAAGAAGCACGGCAAGGCCGGCGACGACCTGATCCTGAAGGTTCCGCCCGGTACGGGCGTGTTCGACGAATTGTCAGGCGACCTGCTGGGCGACCTGGTCGCGTCGGGGCAGACCCTGATGGTCGGGCGCGGCGGACGGGGCGGCCTCGGCAACGTGCATTTCGCGACCTCCACCAACCAGGCCCCCAAACATGCCCAGAACGGCGAGCCGGGCGAAGAGCGCCAGGTCCGGCTGGAGCTGCGGCTCCTCGCCGACGTGGGCCTGGTGGGGCTGCCCAACGCCGGCAAGTCCACGCTCCTCGCGGCGCTGACGGCGGCCCGGCCAAAGATTGCCGACTACCCGTTCACGACCCTCGAGCCGAACCTGGGCGTTCTGGATCTCGGCGACGAGGACAGCCGTCGACCGACGATCGCGGACGTGCCGGGCCTGATCGAGGGAGCCAGCTCCGGAGCCGGGCTGGGCCATGCCTTCCTGCGTCACGTCGAACGGACGCGTGTCCTGGTCCATGTCGTCGACGGCTCGGATCGCGACCCGGAATGGAGCTACAACGTCATCCGCGACGAGCTCGGCGCGCACGATCCGGCGCTGCTGACGAAACCGCTGCTCGTGGCGTTCAACAAGATGGATCGGCTCGCCGCCGCCGAGACATGGCCGGCGTTCCGGGATGCCCGTGCCGCGCAGAGCGTCGCCGCGGTCGCGATCTCCGCCCAGACGGGCGCCAATCTGGCGGAGCTGCGAGAGCGACTGTCGAAGCTGTTGCCCTCTGCCGAGGAGCTGGCCGAGCCGCCGGAGCCGGCGGGCATCGTCGTCCACCGACTCGAGTCGGCCGGCAACGCATTCACCGTGGCCCGCGAGGACGGCGTGCTCGTGGTCCACGGCCGAAGGATCGAACGCCTGGCCGCCCAGACCAACTTCGACGTCGAAGAGTCGGCCGAGCGCTTCCAGGAAGACCTGATCCGCCTCGGTATCGACCACGAGCTGCGACGCCAGGGCGTGGCGCCGGGCGATACGGTGCGCATCGGCGGCAGCGAGCTCGAGTGGGAGCCGGACGCGTGGGACGAGCGGTGAACGGGCGGAGCGGCGGCCCGGCCCCCGGACCGTCCACTGGCCCCGGTGCCGGTGCGGCGCTCGCGCCCACGGATCGGCGCGTCGGGATCCTGGGCGGCACCTTCGACCCTGTTCACTACGGCCACCTGGTCATCGCCGAACAGGTCCGCGAGGCCCTGTCGCTGGATCGCGTGCTGTTCGTCCCGGCGGCCGTTCCGCCACACCGGATCGGTCTCTCGATCACGTCGGCGGAGCATCGGGCGGCGCTGGTGGAGCTGGCCATCGCCGGTAACCGGAGGTTCGCCGTCAGCCGGATGGAGCTCGAGCGCGGTGGCCCCTCGTATACCGCGGATACCCTGCAGATCCTGGCCGAGGAGGCGGCTCGGCAGGGAGTGGCCCGGGACCTCTTCTTCATTCTCTCGACCGAAGCCCTTGCCGCTCTGCCGGACTGGCACGATCCGGAACGGGTTCTGTCGCTGTGTCGTCTGGCGGTCGTCCCGCGCCCGGGCGCTCCGCTGCCTTCGGCGGCGGAGCTGGCGGCCCGTTTCGGCGATCAAGCCGGCCGGATCGTCGCGGTCGAGACCGTGCCGCTGGCCCATTCCGCCTCGGCCGTGCGTGCCCGCGCCGCCGCCGGTCAATCGATTCGCTATCTCGTGCCGCCGGCCGTGGAGGCCTACATCTGCGACCATCGGCTGTATCGTTCCGACAACCCCTCGGAGGATTGCCCGAAGTGACCGACCCCACGCCCTCGACGAACGCGATGCCCAGCCCGGACGGCCTGCCGAGGCGGCGCAAGCCGCTCGTCCGCGCCGCCGCGGCCGCTCCGTCAGAGGAAGCACTGGCCGAGCGGGAGGCCGCCGCCTTTGAGGCCGACGAGGCCGCCGCCGAAGCCGCGGCGCCTGCCGAGCCGCCGATCGAGGAAACCCTCCTGCAGCGTGGCCTGCGCCTGAGCTCGCTCGAGATTGCCCGCAAGATCGTCGACGCGGCCGAGGACAAGAAGGCCGCCGACATCGTCCTGCTCGACGTGTCCGAGCTGACCTCCATGGCGGACTACTTCGTCATCTGCTCGGGCGGTTCGGAGCGCCAGCTGGGCGCCATCGGCGACGGCATCGCCGAGAAGCTGCGCGCGGAGGGCGTCCGGCCGATCGGCCGCGAGGGCGGATCCAACTCGCACTGGACGTTGCTGGACTTCGGCGCCGTCATCGTCCACGTCTTCGCCCCGCCGGAACGCGACTACTACCAGCTCGAGCGCCACTGGGCCAAGGCGAAGACGGTGCTACGCGTCCAGTAGGATCGCCGTTCCGGCCGGACGGGCGCGCGATGTGAACCGAATCGATCAGCTGTCTGCGCCCGGCCGCTCGATTCCGTAAACTGCATTAGCCGGCGATCACCTGCCGGACACCGCAAGTCTGTGGAGACTCCGCCACGACCACGCCCTACGCACCCGAACGACGCCCGCACCGCGCCCCCACGATCGTCGACTACGTCAACATCCGGTGGGTCGACGAGTGGTGCAAGCGCTGCAACATCTGCGTCGAGATCTGCCCCAAAGCCAGCCTGCTGCTGACTCACGACGCGATCATCGAAGCCACGGACTGCATCCGCTGCGGCCTGTGCGAGCGCTACTGCCCGGACCTCGCGATCGAGATCCTGCCCAAGCGCGACGAGAACGGCAGGCTTCCGGCCGCCGCCCAGGCGGAAGAGGCTGCCTCCGCGCACAACGTCGCTCCGCAACACATTCCCGACGTCGCCCGGGGTCCGGCGGTCGCCGGTACCGATCCACATCGCGGCATCACCGACACGGAGAGCGCTCCGAACGTCGACCGCGACAATCCGACCTGATCGGACAGGACACACGATGACCAAGCGACTCGTCCAGGGCAACGAGGCCGTGCTGCTCGGCGCCATCAAGGCTGGAGCGTCTCACTTCGCCGGCTATCCGATCAGCCCGTCGTCGGAGATCCTGGCCCAGGCCTCCGTGTATGCCGCGAGCCATCCAGAGTTCCGCTTCCTGCAGGAGGAGGACGAGATCGCCAGCGCCAACGCGATCCTGGGCGCCAGCCTGGCGGGTGCGAAGTCGTTCACAGCCACCTCCGGGCCGGGCTTCAGCCTGATGCAGGAGGCGATCGGCTACGGCCATAAGGTCGGCATTCCCTGCGTCCTCGTGGACGTCATGCGCGTCGGACCCGCGACCGGCATGCCCACGATGCCCGGCCAGGGCGATCTCAACCAAGCCCGCTACGGTTCCACGGGCGACTACACGAGCTTCGTCTTCTACCCGTCGACCGTGGCCGAGTGCTACGAGTACACGATCCAGGCCTTCAACGCCGCGGAGGAGAGCCGAAGCCCGGTCATTCTCCTCTCCGACGCGTTCCTCGGCCATCTCAACGAAGTGGCGGACCTGGACGCGATCGACGTGCCGGTGGTCCCACGGACGCTCGAGCCTCTCGCCTCCGGCGGCACCCGGCTTTTCTCCGGCGTGGCCACATACCCCGACGGCGAGCCGGCCACCGCGGACGCCGACGAGTTCATCCGCCAGTACAACGAGTCCCGCGACCATCGCATCAAGGTTGCGGAGAAATACGCGTTCTATGAGTACGACTGGAACAAGGACTCCGAGACGCTGGTGATCGCGTTCGGCATCACCCGCCGCATTGCCCAGCCGCTCGCCGCTCATTTCGCACTCTTCCGGCCGATCCGGATCTGGCCCACCCTGGACCGCGAGCTGACCGAGATTGCCCCGCGCTACAAGAACATCATCGTCATCGAAGGCAGCGATGGGCAGTACGCCAACGTCGTGGAGCGGATGCTCTTCCGCCGCGTCGAGCGCGTGCCGCTGCTGGGCGGCCGGATGAGCCTCGAGGCCATCCGCGAAGGCCTCGCCCGCATCGGCATGCTTCCGGCAGAGCTCATGCCGCCCGCCTCCCAGTCGCCGGCCCACGACGGCTGACCGCGTCCCCGCAGAGGTTCACCGCAATGGCTGTCAAGGACAAGCTCAAGACCGATCTCTTCCCGACGATCTGGTGCCCCGGCTGCGGCATCGGCCTGATCATGCAGCAGCTGGCCACCGTCATGGACGAGCTCGGCCTCGACAAGAACAACACCGTCCTGGTGACCGGGATCGGCTGCACCGGCCGAATGGGCGCCTACATGAACTTCGAGTCCGTGTACACGCTCCACGGTCGAACGTTGCCGGTGGCAGAAGCCATCAAGATGGTGCGACCCGAGCTGCACGTCCTGGTCGTCTCCGGCGACGGCGACATTGCCTCTATCGGTGGCAACCATTTGCTCCACTCGATCCGCCGGAACCCGAACATCACAGTTCTATGCAACAACAACGAGATCTACGGCCTGACGGGCGGTCAGACCGGACCGACCACGCCGACGGGCACGAACACGATCTCGTCGCCGGCAGGCGCAACCTACACGCCGATCAACCTGCAGGGCGTCGTCAACACCAACCCGAACGCTTACTACGCCAAGACCACGGTCTACCACCAGGGGCCGATGCGCAAGGCGATCAGGGAAGCGATCGAGTGGCCGGGCTTCGCGTTCGTCGACATCGCCAGTCAGTGCATCGAGAACAACGGCCGGCGGATCGGGTTCGCGAGCGCGAACGACATGCTGCAGCACTACCGTACCGAGTACAAGGCGGCGCCTCCCGGCTCGACGCACCTGGAGCCGCATCAGACCGGCATCATCAAGGGTCAGCCGCTGCCCGTGGCGGGTTCGGCCCGGTCCGGCAACGGGTCGGGCGAGTAGGCCCGGGCAGGGCGAGGAGGATCGGATGGCGGCCAAGTCCATCGTCATCGACGGCGTCGGGGGTCAGGGCGTCCGGGTTATCGGCAGTACCATGGCCAGCCTGCTGGCGGTCATGGGCTATGAGGTCACGCTCCTGTTCGACTACGACTCGTCGGTCCGCGGCGGCATGAGCGAAGCTTTCCTCGAGTACGACCGCGAGCCGATCTCCAACTTCGTCGTCGAGTGCGCCGACGTCGTCTTGCGCCTCGCCGACCGCGGCCCGAATCACCTGACTGCGGACTACGTCATCGCCGACATCGGCCTGACCAGGGCCGGCGAGCGCGGCGAGGAGATCCCGTTCCTGCAGCTGGGCGTCGAGAAGTTCGGGCGGGATCTCTTCGGCAACATGATCGCCCTGGGCCGTTTGCTGTGCATCTGCGACGTCGACTTCACCGACCAGCACCTGACCGAGGCGCTGCCCAAGAAGTACATCGACGAGAACATCGCGGCCATCAAGTACGGCTACGGGCTGGACCGCGACTCGATCAAGGCCATCGTGCCCGAGCAGGCCGCCAGCAGCTTCGCCGAGCGCTACGCCCAGCGCGTCCTGGCCGGCACCGCGCCGACCGAGGCCGTCGAGCAGGCCGCGGCTCGCAGCTGATGAGCCCGCGCCACAGGGGCCGCGGTCGGCGGGGCGGCGGCCCAGGGGGACCCGGAGGCGCCGCCGGCGTCGTGACACCGAACGGGCAGGGGAGCGGCGCAGGCCTCGAAACAGCCGGCGAGGGAACGGAGCCGGTCGAAGCGCCAGCGGACGAGGGCGCCACCGGTTCGGGGAATGGGCTCGCCCCCCTGCAGGGGAGTCGACCGAATGACGCGGCCGGCGGCTCTGCCGGAGGTCCGTCCGGCGGGGGTGGCGGATTCGGCGGCGGCCAGCCCGGTGGGCAGAGACGCCAGCCTCGGGGTCGCCCGACGGGCCGCGCATCCGGTCCCCGTCCGGCGCCCGTCTCGGCGCTTGCCTCGGCGCCGGCTCCGGCGACTCCAGCCCCTGCGATCGAGGTCGACGAGGACGGCAACCCGGTTCCCGGCAGGCGTCCCAACTGCACGCTCGCGCAGATGCGCCGCTTCATCAAGAGCCGCCCCTACGTGCCGGTGCACGAGCTTCGCCGCCGTTTCGAGATCGAGGGGATCGAGGACGAGGTCAGCCCGGTCGCCACCGAGCACGGCACGATCTATGTGGGCCTTCCGCCCGAGCAGGCCCAGTTCCTGGGAGACCTGATCAGGTCCGGCGACGTGGGCTGCGAGATGCTCCTCGACCCCGACAGCCCCGGCGTCATCGGCGTCTTCCCGATGAGGCCCATCGCGCGGCAATAGCGGCGGTCTCGGTCCCACTCCAAGCGCGACGCCGACCGCAACCAGCCGACTGCCCCACGACCGTCGAACGCGGTCGCTGCTCGCGGCGGAGAGCTTGCGGATCAGTGGCCGGCTGTCACGGAGATCGGCTGGGCCTGCAGGTCGATCAAGGTCCGGCTGCCGAGCGGCTTAGCGAGGGTGACCTGGGCTGTCCGGAGCGCGCCAACGGCTGAACACATGGCGGGCACGGTGTTCCGGTGCTGCCACACGATCACCACGACCGCGGTGTCCGACTCCACGGCCTCGGCGGTGTAGTCGGCTCCACACGGCTTGTCGCCGGGATCCGGAGCGCCCTCGACTGTGACCGTGAGGGTCATGCCGCTTGCATCGACGCTGGCCGATTGCACTTGAGCGACCCACGGCTGAGCCACTTGCTGGCCGGAGGCCTGGTCGTTTGGGGTGGGCACGGGCGGCGCCGTGAACTGGTCTCCCACGGCGACCTGGTCCAGCTTGACGTCGGTGTCCTTCAGGCTGAACTCCCACGCAGGGGCCTGGGCCGGTCCTCGGCTGGTCTGGAAGGTGGCGGTCGTGAGTCTCGCGCCGGTGATCTGCAGCGGAGTGCAATCCGGGCAGGGCCATTGGTTGGTAGCCTTCATGTCGGAGAGGGCCTGCTGGGCCGAGATCACCGGAACGGTGTGGGTCGTTCCGTCCTGCCACTCGATCGTGCCGTCCGGGGGCGCCCCGGATGGAAGTGGATCCGCAACTACAAAGAGGCCGGCGCCCCACGCTATCTTGGCGTTGTTGCCGTCGATGTTCGGGCCCCAATCGTCGCCGACCATGAGGGTGGACTCGCCGACGAGGACGAAGCCCGATCCTCCGGAACCTGCCGCGACGGCGGCGTCCCAGCGGGCGAGCGCCTCCTGCGCCTGCAGATGGATCGCAGCCACCTGCGCGCTCGACGCGGGTGCTGCGGTGCATCCCGAGACACCGACGACCAGGCCAACGACGGCGACTATGCGGAATCCTCGCAAGCGTGCCATCTCCATCCTCCCTCATGGGCCCTTCATCCTTGAGTACGGAATCGAGCTTTGAGCGGATCAAACGGAGGCCAGCTGATCCCTGGTTCAGCTTCCGGCAACGTTCGCTCGACTTCGAGAGAGCCCGTCGACACGTCTTCCTGCCCAACTGAAGATTGAACCGAAGTGCTCGATCGACGCTCTTCCCCTTGTGGAGGGCTTCACAATTCGCGTCGAGGTGGGAGACGAAAGGGCGGTCGTTTCGGGAGCCAGCGCGCAGTTGGTCGGTGCGGCCTGCGCCGGTGGCAGGGATGCCTTCGGGCGGCTCGTTCGACCGTATCTCGCGTCCGCGGTGGGCGCCGCGACGCTCATTACGGGCAACGATTCAGACGGTGCCGACGCCGTCCAGGACGCGCTCCTGATCGCCTGGCAGCGGCTTCCACAGCTTCGCAACCCGGGGCTGTTTCAGGCCTGGTTCCGAAGCATCGTCCTCCGATCCGCGCTGCGCACGGCACGACGGACCCGACGCATCGTAGAACTGGACCTCGAAGTGGCGGCGCCGGTCGATCAGCTCGACCGAGCCCTCGATCTCCGAACGTTGCGTCGGGCGCTCGCCCGACTGGACAGCAAGGATCGTGTGTTGCTGACGTTGCACCACTACTGGGACCTCCCCGTCGCAGAGACGGCCCGTTTGCTCGGAGTGCCCGAAGGGACGGTCAAGTCGCGAGTCCACCATGCGCTGCACCGGCTTCGCGCCGCCCACGAGGCGGAGGAGCGACGATGAACGACGAACCGAGCGACATCTTCGAGGCCGACGCGGCCGCTGGCCTCAAGGAACTGGGCGCGGCCGATCCTGTCCTTGTCGAGCGCGTGGAAGGGACGGTGGCGGGCCTGCCCGATCGCAGGCGGCGGCCGGCGTTCCGGAGCGTGGTCAGCGCTGGGCGGATGCTCGGCCTGGGGGCCGCCATAGCTGTGGTCGCGATCGTCGCCGCCACCGTTCAGCTGGTTGTCTTGCGGCCCGCCGGCCCCGGCAGCCCGAGCCCGACAACGGATCTGAGCCCCATCCAGTTCGCGAGCGATCCCCGCATGCTCGCGTGCGAGAAGGCAGGCAACCGGACGCTCGACGACGTGCTGTACGCGTTCGAGCTGGCGCACGGAAAGGACTACCGGGCGAACCTCCAGATACCGGTCGAACCGGACCTGGCCAGTGCGGAGCAGCCGGCACTGGTGGTCGTCTTCACGACCGGCGACTCAATTGGCTTCCCGCAGCCGCCGCCTGGTGGCCTGGTGATCCCCCCGCCGCCCGGCTCGCACACCGTCTGCGTTGGACTCACCGGGGTGAAGGATCCCGTCATCATCACGAACTTGGACGAGTCCAAGATCGTCCTGCCGCCGGCTTCGGCACCACCGGGCCCGATCGCGAGCGTCTTCGCCGACACCAACAGCGTGCTCGCGGCGATGACCTGGGACCCAAGCCGGCAGTCGCTCTGGATCGTGACCTGGAATACCGGGCCCACGGCCGAACTCACGCGGGTCGGACTCGACGGCAAGAGCGAGAGCTGGCCGCTGCCGAACGGGCCGAACGTCCAGCCTCAACCGGAGATCCAGGGCGGACTCATCGTGCAGCCCATGCCGGCCGCCTGGTATGGCTGGGAGGCGACGGACGTGGTCGTCGACGGCGAGGGCAAGGTCTGGATCGCCGCCGGGTACGGGCTGATCCGTTTCGACCCGGACACGGGCAAGAGCCAGCTCCGGACATTCACGGAGTCGGATGCGACCAAGGTGTATCTGGATGGCGGTCACTGGCTCTCGGCGATCGCGGCGGATGGCGACGGTGTGCTGGTCGCGCGCGACGGCGAGTCAGCTCTGACCAGGATCGACGAGTCCCTCGCAGATGCGGGCACCGTCGCCCTGCCATCGAATTGGGCGGGCGTGCGCGGCATCGCGGTTCTCGGTGATCGAATTCTCGCGGGCTGTGTCTCCGGACTCGGCGTATTCGATCAAACCGGCGTCCAACTCGTCCAGGCCAGCGTCGCGGTCCAGTTCGCGTCGCTGCGGCCCATGGGCTCCGATCGGGCTGCCATCCTGCCAACGACGATAGGGGACAGCGATGCGACCGTGGTCGACGCGAGCGCCTCAACCATCGGCACGATCACGATCCCGATGGAGCCGATCAGGAGCAACCTCGCCTACGACCGCCTGGTCATCGCCACCGACTGGACTGACCACGTCTGGTACGGCGAGTGGGGCGACGAACAGCCGGTGTACCTCGTACAGGCGGCTCTGCCCGCTACGCATTGATACCGGCGGTCCAGCGTGGGCTGCACCAAGTTGGCGACCGACACCTCCCCGCGGCAAGCTTGTGATCTCGGCCTCAGGTCCCTCTCGCCCCGACCAGACTCTGCCGGAGTACGAATTCGGTCAGGCCGAAGGCTCGCCCGGCGCCCGCAGCAGGGCCAGCATCCGCTCGTGGAGATGGCCGTTGGAGACCAGAATTGAGGCGCCGCTGACGAAGTCCTCGCTCCCATCGGCGGTGGACGCGCGACCCCCGGCTTCCTGCGCGATCAGCGCGCCCGCGGCGAAATCCCAAGGCTTCAGCCCGAACTCCCAGTACGCATCAAGCCGTCCGGCGCCAACCCAGGCGGCGTCGAGGGCCGCGGAGCCGGCGCGCCGGATCCCCTGCACCTGCATGTGGATCTGCTCGAATTCCCTGAAGTTGTTGCGCGGCGCGTTCCTCAAGTCGTACGTGAAGCCCGTCGCCAGCAGGGCTTCCTGAAGCGTCGTTTCTTCAGAGACGCGGATCGGGGCGCCGTTCAGGGTCGCGCCCTTGCCGGCCTCGGCGGCGAACAACTCGTCTCGCATCGGGTCGTAGACGACGCCGAGGATCGGCCGACTGTCCAGCGTGAGCGCTATCGACACCGCGAAGGTCGGCAGGCCGTGCGCGAAGTTGGTCGTGCCATCGAGCGGATCCACCAGCCAGCGGTAGCCACCGGAAGAGCCGTCTCCGCCGCTCGCGCCGCTCTCCTCCGCCAGGACGGCGTGATCGGGAAAGCGTGCCCTCAGCGCGGTCAGGATCAACGCCTCCGATCGGCGGTCGTAGTCGGTGACAAGATCCGTGGTGCCCTTGTGCTCGATGTGCGTCACGCGGCCGAAGCCGTCGCGAAGCATCGCTCCGGCCTGGCGGGCAATCTCCTGGACCAGCGTCAGCGTCTCGCTCATGGCCGAAGTATGCGACGCGGCGACTATTCGCGGCCCATCGTCAGCACCGCGGCGCCGCGGATCGAGCCGGCGGCCAGAGCCCGAAGGGCCTCGTTGCCGGCCTCGAGCGGGAACAACTCGACCGCGGTTCGGATCGGGATCGATGCGGCAAGCTCCATGAACTGGGCCGCGTCGCGGCGAGTGACGTTGGCGACGCTGCGGAGCTGGCGCTCCCACCACAGCAGGTCGTACGGGAACTCGGGCACGCGGTCCAGGTGGATGGCGTTGACGGCGACGATGCCGCCGCGATCGACGGCGCGGAGAGCGGCGAGGACCACGTCACCCGCCGGGGCCGTGGTGATGGCCGCGTCGAGGGGCGGCGCGGGATCGTCGTAGCCGCCGACTGACGCCGCGCCGAGTTCCTCCGCCCGCTTTCGTTCGGCCTCGGAACGCGCCCGAACGTGAACCTCGCAGCCCCAATGGCGCGCCACCTGGATGCACAGCGAGGCCGAGGCGCCGAAGCCATAGAGGCCGAGCCGCCCGCCCGGCTCGATGCCGGAGACGCGTAACGCCCGGTAGCCGATGACCCCGCCACAGAGCAGGGGAGCGGCGTCGAGATCGTCGAACCCGTCGGGGATCCGGACGGCGACGTCGGCTCTCACGACCATCGCTTCGGCGAAGCCGCCGTCGCGGTCCCAGCCGGTGAAGGCCGCCGCCTCGCACAGGTTCTCGCGCCCGCCGCGACAGAAGCGGCACGTTCCGTCTGTGCCGAAGAGCCAGTAGGCGCCCGCCCGATCGCCGATCGACCAGCCGGTCACACCCTCGCCGATGGCGGCCACGCGCCCGACCGCCTGATGACCGGGCACGATCGGCAGCCGCCTGGCCGCCAGGTCGCCCTCGGCCAGCTGGAGATCGGTTCGGCAGACCGCACACGCCGCCACGCGCAGCAGCAGCTCGCCCGGCCCGGGCACGGGCTCATCCCGTTGGGTCAGACGAAGCGGGCCTTCGGCCACCGGTCCTGGCCGCTGGATCTCGAGCGCACGCACGGCGCCAGGGTACCGCGCGCCGGCGTGCCCGCGCCTTTCTTGACAGTTCTACGTCGTAGAGCTAGTGTTCTACACCGTAGAGGTCTACGATGTAGAGGTGCACACCAAGATGCTGGAGATCAGCGGCCTGAAGAAGGCCTACGGAGACAACGAGGTCCTGCGGGGCGTGGATCTCGAAGCGCGGGCAGGCGAGATCGTCGGGCTGCTCGGGCCCAACGGCGCGGGCAAGACCACGCTCGTCTCGATCGTCGCGGGCCTGCGTCGGGCGGACGCGGGCGCGGCCAGGGTGGACGGCATCGACGCCCTGGCCCATCCGGAGAGGGCGCGAGAAGTGCTCGGGCTGGCGCCACAGGAGCTGGGCATCTACCCGGTGCTTTCGGTCGAACGGAACCTGGCCTTCTTCGCCGAGCTGGCCGGGCTGACCGGTCGAAAGCTGCGCGCGCGGGTCGCCGATGTCGCCGATGCGCTCGACCTGACCAAGCTGCTGGGCCAGCGGGCGTCGACGCTCTCCGGCGGCCAGAAGCGGCGGCTCCACACGGCCATGGCTCTCGTCCACGAGCCGAAGGTTCTCTTCCTCGACGAGCCGACCGTCGGCGCCGACGTCAAGACGCGCACGCAGATCCTGGCGGTCGTCAGGCAACGGGCCGAGGCCGGGTGCGCGATCGTCTACACGTCGCACTACCTGCCCGAGATCGAGGACCTGGGCGCCACGGTGGCGGTGCTCGAAGCCGGCCTGATCGTTGCCCGCGGGCCGCTGGCCGATCTCGTCGCGGAGCACGGCAGCCCCGCGTTGAGGCTCACGTTCGAAGGCCCCGCCCCCGCGCTCGAAGGCTTCGAGGTCGCCGGCTCAGTCGCCACCCTTCGGACGCCCGATCCGGCGCATGCGGCGGCCGGGATCCTGGGCCGCCTCAACGGCTCGACAGAGAGACTCCGCAGCGTGGACATCGTTCGGCCCAGCCTCGAGGCCGCTTACCTGGCGCTCACCGGGCGCCGCTCAAACGACGAAACCGCCGCGGGTACCGCCCGCGACACCGAAAGGGTCATCGATGAGCTGGTCGCGTAGCCGGGTCTTGATGCGGCACAACTGGGCGTTGCTGATGGCCGATCCCGGCCCGATCGTCATTCTCACGGCGATGCCGATCGTGATGATGACCTTCCTGCAGGGCACGAGCCGAGCGGTCCTGCTCGGGGCCGGTTACGCCGACGCCAGCGGGTCGGAGCTGATCGTGCCGGGAATGACGGTGATGTTTGCCTTCTTCGGCGTGGGGTTCATCGGCACGGCCTTCTTCTCCGAGCACGGCTGGGGGACGTGGGATCGACTGCGGGCCAGCCGCGCGACCACGATGGAGATCGTGCTCGGCAAGATCCTGCCCTCGGCCGTGCTGATGCTCGGGCAGCTGATCGTCCTGTTCGGCGTCGGCATCGTCGCCTTCGGCATGCGCATCAACGGCTCAATCGCGGGGGTCGGCGTGATGATGATCGCCTGCGTGGCAGTTCTCGTCGCCTTCTCCATGCTGCTCACGGCGGTCCTGCGGACGGCTAACCAGCTGATGGCGGTCGTGAACCTGGCGGCGATGGTCCTGACCGGCATCGGCGGGGCGATCGCACCGGTAGACCTCCTGCCCGGTTGGGCCCAGGTCCTGGCTCCGCTGAGCCCGGCCTACTGGATGCTCAAGGGCTTTCGCGCGGTGATCCTGGAGAAGGGCGGCCTGGACGCTACCATCGTTCCTGCGGCGGTGACGCTGGCCTTCGCCGCGGGGCTGGCCGCCATCGCCGCCTGGCGGTTCTCGGTCACCGACGAGAAGGTCTGGGAGGGCTGATGGCGAGACGGACGAGTGAGTCCGGCACGACGACGCAAGACCCCGGGTCGCGGCGCGAACACCTCACGAGGAAGCGCGTAGTTGCTGCCGCCCTGGCCATCGTCGATCGCGACGGGCTGGACGGGCTGACGATGCGCTCCCTGGGCCGTGAGCTCCGCGTCGATCCGATGGCCGCCTACCACTGGTTCCCGAACAAGCCCGCGATCCTCCAGGGCGTCGCCGAGGCGATCCTGTCGGAGATCGCGGTGCCCGCGCTTGACGCCGGCGTGCCATGGCAGCAGATCGCGATGGGGATGGGCCACGAGTACCGCGCGGCACTTCTGCGCCACCCCAACGCCCTTCCGGTCGCCTCGACCCAGCCGGTTCTGACGCCGCGGGGCTTCGAGCTGATCGAGTGGGCCGCGGCGGCGCTGGTCGGCAGCGGGCTGACGCCGGGTGCCGCCCTGGAGGCCATCAACACCGTCGCCGCTTTCGTGATCGGGACCGCCCTGGTCGACGTCGGCGTCACGCCCGGGAGCGAGCCCATCGAGGACGAGACGATCTCGAACGCCTACTCGAACATCGATGTCGAGCGGTTTCCGACACTGGCCGCGGCGATGGGCGAGGCAATGGCCCTGCTCGCCGACGACGAGGCCCAGTTCGAGACGGCCCTGGACGCTCTCGTGCGCGGCCTCGATGCCAGCCTCCGGGAGCGTGGGCTGCTAGGCTGAGGCCCCCCACACGAAAGGAAGGGCATGGGCTGGAAGGCGAGCGACATCCCCGATCAATCGGGCAGGACGGCGGTCGTAACTGGAGGCAATAGCGGCCTGGGGCTGGCGACGGTGAGCCATCTCGCGGCTCACGGCGCCCACGTCGTCGTCGGTGCGCGAAACCTGGACAGGGCGGAGGACGCCCGAAAGACCGTCGAGGCGGCAGTGCCGGGCGCGTCGCTCGAGATTAGCAAGCTCGACCTGGGCTCGCTCGCCTCGATCGCCGAGTTCGCCGCCGCGGTGAGCGCGGCCCATCCCAGGATCGATCTGCTCTTCAACAACGCCGGGCTGATGGCCGTGCCCGAAGGCACGACGGCCGACGGGTTCGAGACGCAGTTCGGGACGAACCACCTGGGGCACTTCGCCCTGACGATGCGGTTGCTGCCCGCACTTCTGGCCGCGCCTGCCGCGCGCGTCGTCGGCACGACTTCGCTCTACCGCTTCTCCGCCGGCAAGTACGACCTGACGAACCCGCACATGCACGGCTGCTACAAGCCCTGGGTCGCCTACGGGATTTCGAAGCGCGCCTGCCTCCAGTTCGCCCTGGAGCTCAACCGCCGGCTCGCCGGCCGGAGCGTGACCGCCTACGCCGCGGACCCCGGCTTCTCGAAGACCAATCTCCAGTCCACCAGCGCGAAAGCAAGCAACGGCCTGCAGCAGCGGTTCTGGGTCGTCGCCGCTCCGCTGGCCGCTCAGCGTGCCGCCGATGGGGCGTTGTGCCAGCTTCGGGCCGGCACCGATCCAGCCGCGGTCGGAGGCTCGCTGTATGCGCCGCGCTGGTTGTCCTTCGGCGCGCCGGTGGTGCGCAAGGTCGGCTCGAAGATCGATGACCCGGTGCAGCTCGCCGCGCTGTGGGAACTCTCCGAGCGCGAGACCGGGCTGTCGCTGCAGGCCGCGCTGGCTTATTGATCGGCGCCCGACAGGCGATCGGACGCCGCTACGCTCCGAGGACCTCGCCGGGGCGAGGCAGACCCGGCAGGCATGTCACGTGCCGGTTGCCGCCGCCCCGCTTGGCGAGATACATGGCGTAGTCTGCTGCCCTCACCAGCGTATCCGCGTCGCCGCCGTTGTCCGGGTAGAAGCTGACGCCGATGCTGATGGTGGCCTTCACCCTCTGTCTCTGCAGGGCGAAGGGCCGGGCAATCGCGTGCAGGACCTTGAGGGCGACCGTGTCCGCGTCCGAGACCTGGTGGACCGTTTCGAGGATGATCACGAACTCGTCGCCGCCGATGCGGGCGACCGTGTCGCTCTGGCGCACGCTCCTGGTGAGCCTGAGCGCGATGGCGCGCAGCAGGAGATCGCCGAACTCGTGTCCGTGGGTGTCGTTGAAGTCCTTGAAGCGATCCACGTCCATGAACAGGACGGCGAACGCGGTGTTCGATCGTCGGGCCCGCGACAGGAGCTGACTGAGCCGGTCCTCCATCAGGAAGCGGTTGGGCAGGTTGGTGAGTGTGTCGTGGGTGGCCAGGTGCTGCAGGGCGACCTCGGTCTGCCGCATCTCGTTGATCTCGCGCGTGATGCCAACGAGCCCGATCACTTTCCCGGCTTCGTCATGGAGCGGTAGCTTGGTGGTCAGCGTCCAGTTCGTCCGGCCGTTGTCGAGCAGTCGGCTCTCGACCTCGCCGACGATGGGGCGGTCCGTCTCCATGATCCGCTCGTCGTCGCGCCGGGTCGCCAGTCCGAAAGCCTCTCCAAACAGATCGACGTCCGTCTTGCCGACCAGCTCGGCCGGATCCGCGAAGCCCAGGTCTTGAGCCATCTTTCGACTGACGCGCAGCAGACGGTACTGCCGGTCCTTGAAGTAGATGCTGTCCGCGGTGCTCTCCATCAGGGCATGGAATAAGAACACATCGTTCGGCAGCTTGGGAAGTGACATGCTCGCTGTCCTCTGGGTGCTCATCCGCTGGCCTGTATCTGGTTTCGGCGATCGAGCGGTGAGAGTCAAGTCGCGGCGTCGGCCCGACGCCGGGCCGAGCTCGGATGCGGGCCGGACTCCCTCCAGGGCGAGCAGCCTGCGCTTGATGGCGAGAGCGGTCTGGCGGTCGGCGTAGTTCGAGCCGCCGTATCCGCCGAGCGTGCCGTCTCCGGCGATGACCCGATGGCAGGGGATCAAGAGCGGCACCGGGTTGCGGCCCATCGCGCCACCCACTGCCTGTGCCGCGCCCGGCCGGCCGATGCGTCGGGCCAGCTCGCCGTAGCCGACCGTCTCGCCGTACTGGAGTCGCGCCGCGCCGTCGAGGACGAGCCGGTCCCAGTTCGAGACGCGCAGGTCGATCGGCACCTCGAACCTCCGGCGTTTGCCGGCGAACCACTCGCCGATCTGCCGCGTAGCCGCGCCCAGCGTGGCGCGCCACTCGGCGGGCACGTCGCCGTCCTCCGCGGGGAGCACGCGGCCGTGGAGCCGGCGCGTCAGGCCGTCGACGAAATCGGGCGTTTCGGAGTCCAGGTCCACGGCCACGATCCCGGACGCGGTCGCGGCCACGTGGAGCTGGCCCCAGGGCGCCGGGCACGTGGTGAAGGCGGCGGCCGGGCCGGCGACGCGGCCGGCGGTAGACGTGGTCACGGCGGATAGTCTGATACCGGAGCGGCAACGGCGGAAGGGCCTGGCTGACGGCTCGTTGCCCGATGCAGACGGCGGGCCTATACTCCCGGGGAGTATGTCGGTCATCGGAACAACCGCCCCCACCTCCGCTTCTGCCCCGGTCGCGCCCACCGTCGCGCCGGTGGCCGAGATCCAGCTCCCGATCGAGGGCATTAGCTGCGCCTCGTGCGTCAACCGGATCGAGCGCTACCTGCGCAAGACGCCTGGCATCGCCGAGGCCAACGTCAATCTCGCGACCGAAGTCGCGACGGTGCGCTACCTGCCGGAGATCGCCGGGCTCGACGAGATATCACGGGCCATCGAAGCGGCCGGGTACGAGATTCGACACCTGCCCGAACCGGCGGCCGGCGGTGCCCGTGCGAGCCTGCTTGACGAGGCGGACGCAGAGGCGGCGGTTCGAGCGCGCGAGCAGCGAACGCTGGGCCTGACCGCGGCCGCGTCGCTCGTCGTGGCGGCGCTGACGATGCTGGTCATGTACCTGCCCAACGCGCCCTGGACGATGGAACAGGCCGCGTGGCTGCTCATCGGCCCCGCCACGGCCGTCCAGTTCCTGGCCGGCCGCCGCTTCTACCGTGCGGCCCTGCGGGCGGCCCGTCACGGAACGACGAGCATGGACACGCTCGTCGTCGTCGGCACCAGCGCGGCGTGGGCGTTCAGCGTGCTGGTGACAGTGGCTCCCGGCGTGCTCCGCTCCGCCGGCATCGAGCCGCAGACCTACTTCGACAGCTCGACCGCCATCATCGGGCTCATCCTGACGGGCCGCTGGCTGGAGGCCCGGGCGAAAGGCCAGACGCTCGGCGCGGTCAAGGCGCTGATCGGGCTTCAGGCCCGCTCGGCTCGAATCGTTCGGAGCGGCGCCGAGTTGGACGTGCCGCTCGAGGACGTGCGCGTCGGAGATCTCGTGCGCGTGCGCCCGGGCGAACGCGTGCCCGTCGACGGCCGCGTCGTGGACGGCGCCTCCGCGGTCGACGAGTCGATGCTCACCGGCGAGCCGATCCCGGCCGAGAAGGTGTCCGGCTCCGAGGTGATCGGCGGGACCATGAACGGCCGCGGGACCTTCCTGTTCCGGGCCACGCGGGTCGGCCGCGACACCGCCCTGGCGCAGATCGTGGACCTCGTTCGCCGGGCCCAGGGGTCCAAGGCGCACATCCAGGGGCTGGCCGATCGGATCGCGGCCGTGTTCGTGCCCTTCGTGCTGGCCGTGGGCGCAGCCACCTTCGGGCTGTGGTTCGTTCTTGGCCCCGAGCCCCGTCCCACGCACGCCCTGGTGGCGTTCATCACGGTCGTCGTGATCGCCTGCCCGTGCGCCATGGGGCTGGCCACGCCGACGGCGATCATGGTCGGGACCGGCAACGGCGCCGAGGCCGGCATCCTGATTCGGGGCGGCGAGGCGCTCGAGCTGGCGGCCCGGATCGACGCGGTCGTCTTCGACAAGACGGGCACACTGACGCGCGGCCGGCCTTCGCTCGACTCGGTCGTGGTCGCGCCGGGCTTCGGCGCCGACGAGGTCCTGGATCTTGCGGCATCGCTGGAGCGGGGGAGCGAGCATCCGCTGGCGGCGGCCATCCTCGCGGCCGCCGGCTCGCGCGACCTCGGCCGGCGCCCCGTCGAGGACTTCGAGGCGGTCGCCGGGCGCGGGGTGCGTGGCCTGGTGGATGGTCGCCTGGTGCTCGTCGGCACGGCGGCGTTCCTCGCGGCCGAAGGGGTCGAACTCGGCGAGCTCGGCGGGCTCGCATCGGCGGCCGACCTGCCCGCGGCCGTTTCGTACGTGGCGGTTGACGGTCGAGCAGCCGGCCTGCTGCCCACCATCGACGAGATCAAGCTCGAGGCAGAACCGGCCGTGCGCGAGCTCCAGGCTTTCGGGATCGAGGTCTGGCTCGTCACCGGCGACCAGGCTCTTACCGCCCGAGCCGTCGCGGCTGCCGTCGGCATCCCGGACGAGCGCGTCATGGCCGAGATCCTGCCGGCCGGAAAGGCGGCCGCCGTGGCTTCGCTGCAGGCCCGTGGGTTGCGAGTTGCCATGGTCGGCGACGGCATCAACGACGCCCCGGCGCTCGCCCAGGCGGACGTCGGGATCGCCATCGGCACCGGGGCGGACGTGGCCCTGGAGGCGTCCGACATAACGCTCGTCGGCGGCGATCCGCGGAGCGTGGCGGCGGCGATCCGGCTCTCCCGCCAGACGCTGCGGGTGATCCGCCAGAACCTGGCCTGGGCGTTCGGCTACAACGTCGTCCTCATCCCCGTGGCCATGGGCGCGCTCTACCCCTTCGCCGGCATCACCCTCGACCCGGCGCTGGCAGCCGGAGCGATGGCCCTCTCATCGGTCAGCGTGGTGACGAACTCGCTTCGGCTGCGGCGCTCGACGAAGGGCCGGAGCCGCCGGGCCAGGCCGGACGGCGTCGCGGTGACCGTGCTCTAGCCGACGTACGGGCCGATCAGCGCCAGGGCGAGGGCCACGACCGCTCCCGCCAGCACGGCTCGCAGCCCGGAGGAGTGGCCGAAGCCGAGCTCGGATGCGACGGGCCCGACCATGATCGCCGTCACCGCGACCGGGATGGCGAGGACTGCCGCGACGACGCCGAGAGGCAGGCTGCGCGAAAGCATGTGGACGACGATCTGCTGGCGCGAGACGAACGAGACGGCCATCAGCAGGTCGGCGGCAACCAGGAATCCGGCGACGGCGCCGAGGATGGCCTCCGTCCTGGTCGCGGCGAGGAAGACCGGCACGCCGACCGCCAGGACCCCCAGGGAGAGCAACGCGGGAACGAGGATCAGAGAGCCGTCGATTCCCTGCGGCAACGCAACGCGTGGCTCAGGCCGCCCGAGTCGAAAGGCGAGCAGAGTCCCGCCCGACAGAAGCGCCCCAATGGCGCCGGCCTCGAATCCGCGGCGTAGCCAGGGCGGGAGAAATCGGCGGCGCTCCACGCGGCCATCCTACACGGTCCGGCTCGCCGGTCAGCCGACGCGACCCGGCGTTGGCTCCTCCGCTTCTTGCTCACGCACGTTCAGGTGCGCTCGCTGCGGTGCGCGGCCCGCCCAGGACTGCGTCCGGCGGCCCGGCGCCGGGACCCCTCCGGGCTCCGCCGGGCCGGCCGGCGCCGAGTGCGTCCTCAGATGTGGAAGCGGCGGAAGACCGCGACCGCGTTCTGGCCGCCGAACCCGAAGCCGTTGATGATGGCCGTGTCGACCTTCTTGACCCGCTTCACGTTCGGCACGTAGTCCAGGTCGCACTCCGGGTCCGGGTTCTCCTGGTTGATCGTCGGCGGGATCACGCCCTCGCGAATGGCGCCTATGGCCGCGAGCCCGCTCACGGCTCCGGCCGCTCCGAGGAGGTGGCCGACCATCGACTTCGGCGAGCTGATCGCGACCCTGTAGGCATGGTCGCCGAAGGCCGACTTGATCGCGCGCGTCTCGGTCGCATCGTTGAGCGGCGTTGAGGTTCCATGGGCGACGATGTAGTCGACTTCATCGGGCGCGACGTCCGAGCGGCGGAGGGCCTTGGTCATCGCGGTGGAGGCGCCGCGGCCGGTCGGCTCGGGGGCGCTGATGTGGAAGGCGTCCGCCGTCAGCGCTCCGCCCATTACCTCGCACTGGATCTTGGCCCCGCGGGCCAGGGCATGCTCGGCCGACTCGAGAACCACGACCGCCGCGCCCTCCCCGAAGACGAAGCCGTCGCGATCCTTGTCGAACGGCCGGGAGGCGCGGGTCGGGTCGTCGTTCCGGCGCGACAGCGCGCCCATGTTGCCGAGGGCCGCGAAGGCGATCGGCACCAGGTTCCCCTCCGCGCCGCCGACGATGGCGACGTCGACTTCGCCGGCCTCGATCAGGCGCTGGCCGTCGATGAAGGCGATGACGCTGCTGGCGCAGGCCGCCACCTGGGTCATGACCGGGCCGGTTATGCCGTACTTGATCGAGACCTGGCAGGCGGCCATCGAGCCCGAGAGAGCCGGGATGGCAAACGGCGAAACCTGGCCGTTGCCCTTCTCGGCGAGGACCTTGGTGCCCTCGATCACCTGCTCGACGCCGCCGCCGCCGGTGTTCACGATGACGGCGACGCGATCGCGCTCCTCCTGGGTGTAGGTCGAGAAATCGATCCCGGCGTCCTCGACGGCCTCGGTGGCGGCGCCCATGGCGAAGTGGACGAAGCGGCTCATGCGGCGGGCCATCTTGCGGTCCATCGCGGCCGCGGGGTCGAAGCCCTTGACCTCTGCCGCGATGCGCACGTCAAGCCCCGAGGGATCCCAGCAACTGATCGTGTCAACACCCGAGGTGCCGGCGATTAGGTTCTCCCAGTAGGAGCGGGCGGTGATGCCGATCGGCGTGACGGCCCCGAGACCGGTTACGACGGCGCGGCGAGAGAGATCCTTGTTGGGCACGACCATCTCCTACGAAGTGACAGCTGGCGGGGCGGCTGCCGAAGCTCGTGCGCTGCGGCTCGTCGACCCCACGGATGGGCTCGGGTGCCCTTCGGCGGGACGGCGTCCGGGCGGTCGCGGGCTGGATTGCCGCGCGACCTGCTGGAGGGATTGTACCGGCTGGGGGAGGGCAGAGGGCGGCGGAAGCCCTAGTCGGGCCGGCGCATCAGGTCGATGACCCGGCGCAGAAAGAGGCGGACGGCCTCCCGCTCGTTCTCGGCGAGCGGCTCCAGGGCGCGCTGGACGGCCTCGCCACGCCAGGCGTAGGCGCGCTCGACCTCCTCGAGGGCGGCGTCGTCGAGTCGAACCCGGACGACGCGGCGATCGGATGGGTCGTGGTCTCGAACGATGTAGTGAGCCGCCTCGAGCTCATCCACCACCCGGCTGGCCCAGCCGTACGAGATGCCGAGGCCGGAGGCAAGCTGACCGACGGTCCGCTCGCCGTGCTGATAGACGTGGATGGCCGCTCGAACGGCGTGGGCCGATATCGGCGGCCGGGCGGCGTTCTCTTCGGAAGTCGAAGCCGACGCCGACGCCGACGCCGAAATCGAAATCGAAGTCGAAGCCGAGGCCGAAGCGGACCCCGGCGCATCAGCCCGGGCGCCTTCGCCGCCGGCCGTCTCGGCGCCTTGACGCCGCGTCGCGTAGGACGCATGAAGGAACTCGACCAGGAGCTTGCTGGTCTCGAGAGCCTCGTCCGATATCTGGTGCTTCGTCAGCCGGCGGTCCGTCGTCGCAGCTCTTGTCAACACCGGCAGACTATACCATAATCAACTTACTAATTATTGCCTCAGACAAGGACTTTACGTGACCGTGAACCCGATATCCACTACCGATCCGCGCCGGCGCTGGCTCGGCCTGGCCATGCTCAGCGTGGGCGTCGCCATGATCATCGTCGACGCGACGATCGTGAACGTCGCTGTTCCATCCATCGCGCGGGACCTTGCGCTATCCGGCACCGGAACCCAGTGGGTCAACACGATCTACGCCCTCGTCTTTGCCGCCTTCCTGGTGACGCTGGGCCGAATCGGGGACCGGATGGGACGGCGACGGACGTACGTCGCGGGCTTGATCCTGTTTCTGTTCGCCTCGGCGCTCGCCGGATTCGCCCAGTCTGGCGAGGAGCTCATCGGGGCGCGCTTCCTGCAGGGGCTTGGCGGCGCCGCGATTCTGCCGGCTACGCAGTCCATCCTGAACAGCAACTTCCGCGGCCGCGATCGGGCCATAGCCTTCGGCATCTGGGGCTCCGTGATCGGCGGAATGGCTGCTCTCGGGCCCCTCATCGGCGGGTGGCTGACGACGTACCTGTCCTGGCGATGGGCCTTCTACGTCAACATCCCGTGGGGCCTGCTGGCCATCTTCGGCACGCTGGCCTGGATCGACGAGTCCCGCGACGAGAATGCCAGGGCCGGCTTCGACCCGTTCGGCTTCCTGTTCATCACCGTTGGCCTGTCGTCTTTCGTCTTCGCCCTGATCGAGGGCTACACCTACGGCTGGACGTCGCCTTCGCAGCCGTTCGAGGTCCTTGGCTGGCGCTGGCCTCTCGATTCGATCTCGATCATCCCGTTCGCCTTCGCCCTCGGGCTCGTGTGCCTGGTGGGCTTCACGGTCGTGGAGATACGGCGTGAGCGCGCCGGTAAGTTCTTCCTCTTCGACTTCGCGCTGTGGCGCTATCCGGCGTTCCGATTCGGCAACCTGGCCGGGACGATCGTCTCTCTGGGAGAGTTCGGCCTGCTGTTCGTGCTGCCGCTCTTCCTGCAGGCGGTCCTCGGGATGTCCGCGTTCGAGGTCGGGCTGCTGCTCCTGGCGCTGGCGGTCGGAGCGTTCTTCGCCGCGCCGGTCGCCGCGGGGTTGGCCCGCCGCTACGGCGCACGCCGCGTGGTGACGCTGGGCATGGGCCTGGAGGCGGTCGGCATCTTCGCCACGGCGACCCTCATCTCTCGCGATCTCAACGTCCTGCTTCTCGTTCCGCCGCTATTCGTGTACGGGCTGGGCGTTGGTTTCGCCACGGCGCAACTGACGAGCGTGGTTCTGTCGGACATCCCGGCGGAAGTCTCCGGCCTGGCTTCGGGGACGAACTCGATGATGCGCCAGATCGGCTCCGCGCTCGGCATCGCCGTCCTGGGCTCGGTGCTTTTCGTGTCGCTGGGCGTGGGCACCGCGGATCGGCTGGCTCAAGTCCCGGGCATGCCGCCGGTCGCCCAGGTCGCCGTCCGCCAGGCGATCGAGCAATCGGCCGGCCAGGCTCTCATTGGCTTCCGGACCGGGCAAGTCGACCCGGCCGTCGCCTCACAGCTGGGCGGCGGGATCGACCCCCACCAGCTCGCGGGCTTCGGTAAGCAGGTTGCGCCCCCGATCGAGGATGCCTTTGTGCAGGCCGCTCATCTGGCGGGCTACGCAGCCACGGGCTTCGTCCTGCTGGGCCTGCTGTTCTCCCTGTTGCTGCCCAGGACGAAGCCGCAGACGTCAGTCGAAGAGGAGGCGGCCGCCGGGTCGGAGAGGAGCGCGAGAAGGGCGGCATCCGCGGCCGCGGTGACGGCGAGTGAAGGAGCGGCCGGCACCTAGCCTGGCGCTTGGCAACTACTCGATCGGTTCCGAGCCCGACCGGACGGGCCAGCGTGCGGGCCAGGTGTCAGCCATCTCGAGAGCGGAACGCCGGGCGGCGCGGGCGCCATCCGCGAAACGACCGGTTCGAAGCCGCCCGAAGCCGCCGAGGCCGCCGAGGCCGCCCGAACCGTCCGAAGCCACCGAAGCCGCCCGAAGCCGCCCGAAGCCGCCCGGTTTGCGTCATCTACGCCTGGCAGGAGTGCTGGCCGCGAACTCTGTGCCCGGCGCCCCGATATAGGGCCCCTACGAGGGCTTCTTCATCCGCGGCTGAGCGTGGATCGCGCTCCTCGAGGGCCGTCTCGCTCGATCGGGAGCGCTGCGTCCGCGGACAACACGCCTGGTGGGCGTATCTGCCAGAAACCCGCGCTGGCCCGCCAAACCCGCGCCGCCCGGCCCAGCTCGCCCGGCCGGCCTGGCCGGCATGGCCCGCCCGGCCCAGCCCGCGCGGTCTCCAGCCCATCCACGGTCGAAGACCGCCCCGCGTCCGTCGGGGCGCGTCGTGACACCGAATGGCCCGCCAGGCATGCGGGGCCGAGTGAGGCTGGCTCAGTTGCCCGTGTAGCGCTCGAAGATGACCGCCGCGTTGTGGCCGCCCAGGCCGATGTTGTTCGAGAGCGCGTAGCGGAGCGGTTTCTCGACCGTCTCGGTGGCGACATTGACGTTGCATTTCGGGTCGGGCTCGCGGTAGTTGAGCGTGCCCGGAATGGCCTGGTGGTAGAGCGAGAGAACCGTCGCTATGCCCTCGAAGGCTCCGGCGGCCCCCATCATGTGGCCCGTCATCGACTTGGTGGCGGAGATCAGGACGTTCGGCGTGTGGCTGCCAAACGCCGCCCAGACAGCCTCGCTCTCGCACTTGTCGCCGACTGGCGTGGAGGTGCCGTGCGGGTTGATCATGCCGACCTCGTCGGCCGGCACTCCGCGTCGCTCGAGGGCCATCTTCATCGCCCGCGCCGAGCCCTCGCCGCCGTTGGCGGGGGCGATCATGTCGAAGCCGTCGGCCGCCGAGCCGTAACCCACGACCTCGGCATAGATGCGCGCGCCGCGCGCCTTGGCCAGATCGAGGTCCTCGAGGATCAGCGCGCCGGCGCCCTCACCGAGGACGAAGCCATCGCGGGTGCGATCGAATGGCCGGCAGACGGTCCCGATCGGCTGGCCCGGCAGCGGGGTCCCCATGCCGCGCATGTTGGTGAATCCGATGTGCACCAGCTCCAGGAGCGGCGATTCGGCCGCACCGGCGATCACGGCCGTGCAGTCGCCCCGGCGGATCGCCTCGGCGGCCTCGCCGATGGCCGTCGTACCGGTCGAGCATGCCGAGACGGGGCAGAAGTTGTGGCCCTTCGCGCCGGTCTCGATGGCGATCGTGCCCGAGCTGGCGTCCACCAGGCCGTTGGCGATGAAGAACGGACTGACCGCTCGAATGCCCCTGGTGTGCCAGATCTCCTGGTTGGTGATGAAGAGGGCCTGGCCGCCGCCGCCCGAGCCGTAGATGACGCCGATGTCGTAACGATTGTCGTCGTTGATCTCGAGGCCGGCGTCGGCCACGGCCATCCTTGAGGATGCGACCGCGAAATGGACCGTCGTCTCTGTCCGGCGGGCGTCCTTGAAGTTCCAGTACTTGGTGATGTCGAAGTCGTGCACCTCGCCGCCGGCCTTGTGCTCGTAGGGCGTGGTGTCGAAGTGGGTGATCTCGCCGATCCCGGAGCGGCCGTTGGCCAGGTTGTCCCAGACTGTGTCCAGATCGTTGCCGATCGGGCTCACGACCCCCATTCCGGTGACGACGACTCGTCGGTTGTAGTCAGGCTTGCGCACGGGGGTCAGATCCTCCTGGGGCTTCTCGCGCCGCTGCCGCGGCGACGGGGGTAATGGGGTGAGATGCGCCGCTGCCACGGCGACAGGGGCATGAGGCGGGGTGGTTCATGCGTCGAGGAACGGCACGGCGATGCCGCCGGCCGCCGAGGTGTCGTCGGTGGCGAGCGCCGTTGCGTCGGGCGCGATGCGCTTGACGAGGCCGGTCAGGACCTTGCCGGGTCCGACCTCGACGAAGGTCGTGACGCCGTCGGCGGCCATTCGCTGGACGGCGGCGACCCAATCGACGCCACGAGTCAGGTGTTCGATCAACTCCGCCCGAGCGCCGGCGGCCGTCGTGATCGGCCGCGCGTCGGCGTTCGCGAGCAGCGGCGTGGAGGGCTCGGCGAAGGCGATCGGCGCCAGGACGCGCGTCATCCCCTCGGCCGCTTCCTTCATCAGCGACGAGTGCGCCGCCACGGATACGGGCAGTACGATCGCCCTCCGGGCCCCGAGCTCGCGCGCCCCTGCGACCGCCGCCTCGACCGCGGCCCTGTCGCCGGAGATCACGACCTGGCCAGGGGCGTTGCGGTTGGCCACGGTCAGACTGCCGAAGGGCTCACCCAGGGCGATCAGCTCCGGAAGGCGCGCGTCGTCCAGGCCGATCAGCGCGGCCATGGCGCCGCTTCGTCCCTGGCCCGAGGCCTGCATCTGGCGGCCGCGTTCCCTGACCAGCCGAACTGCGTCACCGAGCGAGATGACGCCGGCAGCCACCAGCGCCGAGTACTGGCCCATCGAATGGCCGGCGCAGTAAGCGGGAGCCGGGGCGGCGATGCCGGCGGCGGCCCAGCGCTCGCGCAGAGCGAACAGAAACGCGATCGAAGTGGCGACGAGGGCCGGCTGCGCGTTGACCGTGAGGTCGAGCTGCTCGGCCGGGCCTTCGAACGCCAGCCGGCTGATCGGCTCGCCGAGAGCTTCGTCGGCCTCGGCCATGACGCCAGCGGCGGCCGGCGACGATTCGACCAGGGTCTTGCCCATCCCCACGAACTGGGACCCCTGCCCCGGAAACACGAACGCTATTCGGTCCATGAGCCTGTGTCTGATCTCCTCCGGCCGGCGAACGCCATCTGACGGGGGTAGCGCCGCTCCTGCCGAGCTGGTGCCTGATGTGCTGCCGCTGCGAGGGCGGAATTGTGGCGCCAGAGTACGGCGATGCGAGGGCGTCGTGCGGAAATCGTGTGCACGTTTGCAAGTATCGAGCGTCAGGGCTACCCTGGACCTGATGCCGCAGTTCCGCCCCAAGCTCCCCGGTCTGGTCCAGCGCTCGCCCGACGAGGCGCCTGGTACCCCGACGAGCGCGCCGCCCGATGCGCCGCGGGCCGGCTCCGGGCACCCCCCGACCGACCCGCAATCCGCCACGGCACCACTCGACAGGGACCCGCGTGCCGCCAGTGGGGCTCCGGTCGAAGGGCAGCCCGACGCGTCTCCCGGCTTGGCCGGCGCCCCGGCACGGACGTCGCTCCGGCTGCTGCGTGGATCGCCTCGACCGTTTCTGCACATGCCGTCGCTGTCCGTCCCGAGCCGCGCCGCAGTGGAATTGGCCGCGCGGGAGTTGCTGTCAGCGCCCGTCGAGGCGGCTCGCCATCGGATCCAGAACCCGCGCGAGCTATCCGATCGGATCGCCATGGGCCGGGCAATCTGGCGAGACCTCGTGATCGGCTTTGCCGCCCAGCTGGGCGAGCTGAACCTGGGCTTCACGCAGCTGGCGGGGATGTACGCCCTGGCGGACGGCGGGACGATGACGGTGGCGGATCTCGCCGACTCTCTGGGCCGTTCGCCGTCGGCGGTGAGCCGGATGGTGGACGCCCTCGTCTCGCGGCAGCTGATCGAGCGGCGGCAGGATTCGGAGGACCGTCGACAGCGGACCCTGACCCTCACGGGCCGCGGCCAGGCTCTGCTGGGGCTCGTGGATCGGGCCCGAGCGGAGGAATTCCTATCCATCGTGCGGCCGCTGCCCACGGCCGAGCGAGCCGTCGTGGCGATGGGAGTCGCGGCGCTCTCGACTCATGCCATGACGCGGCGCGGTCGGCTGATCAAGCAACGGGCGCGCCGCTAGGCAGGGTCGGGGCGGCGCTCCGCAATCGGTGGATTCGGGCTGCGGCTACTCGGTGTCCAGGAGTTCACGCACCTTGCGGGCCAGGCGCTCGGGGGTGAAAGGCTTGGGCAGCAGCTGGATCGCCCGGGCGCCGTCGTCGCGGAAGGCTTCGCTCGTGCCGGCGTGCCCGGACACGAGCAGCAGCCTGATGTTGGGTCGCGCCTCTCGAAGCCTGAGCGCCAGTTCCGGGCCTCGCATGCCCGGCATGATGACGTCGCTGACGAGCAGATCGATCGGGACGGACGCAGCCGCCAGCTCGAGTGCCTCGGCGGCGCCGGCCGCCTCGATCACCGTGTATCCGTTGGAGCGAAGGCCGAGCACGGCCAGCCGTCGAACGCTGGAGTCGTCCTCGACGACCAGCACCGTCTCGGTCCCGGTCGGCGGAGGCAGCGAGACGCTCGGCTCTCGTGCGGGCCGGTCGACGCCCTCCGCCACGGGCAGGAGGATCGTCACCTCGGTTCCAACGCCGAGCCGGCTGTGAACCCAGATATGGCCCCCACTTGCCCCGACGATGCCGTGGCAAGTGGCGAGGCCGAGGCCCGTGCCTTCGCCCTGGCGCTTGGTGGTGAAGAACGGCTCGAACAGGTGACCCAGCACCTCGTCGCTCATGCCGGTGCCGGTGTCGGTCACGGCCAGGGTGACGTACTTGCCCGGGACCACGTCGGGGTGGACAGCGCGGTACTCCTCGCCGACCGCAAGGTTGGCGGTCTCGATTACGAGCCGCCCACCGTCGGGCATGGCGTCGCGGGCATTCACGGTCAGATTGACCAGCAGCTGCTGAACCTGGCCCGGGTCGGCCGTGATGATGCCCAGGCCCTCGTCCAGCTCGGCCGTGATCTCGACGTCTTCGCCGAGCAGGCGCCGCAACATCTGGATCGATCCGGCGACGACGGCGTTGAGATCGAGCGGAACAGGCTCGATCAGCTGCTTGCGGGCGAATGACAGGAGCTGTCGTGTGAGACTGGCTGCCCGTTCGGCCGCCTGGACGATCTCTCGCACGCCCTCACGCGCGGGATGCCCCTCCGGCAGGTCCATCATCGCCAACTCGGCGTTGCCGAGGATGGCGGTGAGCAGGTTGTTGAAGTCGTGCGCGACGCCCCCGGCCAGCTGGCCGATGCTCTGCAGCTTCTGGGCCTGGGCCAGCTGCTGCTCCAGGACGCGCCGCTCCGTGACGTCCTGCAGCAGCCCGTCGTACGCGACCAGGGCGCCGTCCGGCGCGTACTGGGGGACCAGCGTGCTGCGCACGAGCCGAACGGCGCCATCCTTGCGCACGATCCGATGCTCGACCGGTTGGGCCGACCCCTTGCCGACCACGTCGGCCGCCTGGCCCAGGGCCTTGTCCCTGTCCTCCGGCACGACCATCTCGATCCACAGGTCGGGATTCGCCGCGAACTCCGCGGCCGAGTAGCCCGTGACGGCGACGCTGCCGGGGCCGTGGTGAGTCTCGAGGCCGCCGCCCGGCGTGACCCGCACCGTGAACATGTAGTCGGTGATCGTTTCGGTGATGCGGCGGTATCGCTCCTCGCTCTCCCGGAGCTCGGCCGTGCGCTGGACGACCCGGTCTTCCAACTCGTCGCGGGCTGCCCGAAGCTCCTCGCGTATGGCCGTGTCCTCGATCGAGATGGCCGACTGACTGGCCATCGCGGAGAGCAGGTCAAGGTCGGCCTGGTCGAACTCCCGGTCTCCAGGCTGATTGACCGCGACGATGAGGCCGAGGGCTCGGTCTCCGTACAGGATCGGGGCGACCATCATGGGACCGTGGCCGAAGGCCACGCGCCGCGCGTGAACCCGGTCCGACTCGCGTGGGTCGCGAACGTTGCCCGGCGAGAGGGTGGCTTCGCGATGGATCATCACCCAACCCCCGAGCCCCTCCATGATCTCGTCGTAGTCGATCAGGGCCAGCTCCTGGCTTCCTCGGCCGCCGAGGTAGTTGCCCGTGACCGCGCGCCGGTCCGAGTCGATGGCGAATAGATTTACCCGGTCGGCCGGGAGCGCCTCGGCCACGACGTCCACCAGGCGCTGGAGAAGCGTCTCGAGGGTCTCCGCTGCCACCTGCGAACTGCTGATTCGATACAGAGCCTGGGCTTTGGCCAGGGCGGCCTGGGTGGCCGCGAGCGCCTCTCCGTACCGCGCTTCCGAGGCTCGCAGCGCGCTCTCGGCCTGCTCTCGCGCGCCGAGAGGCGCCTCGCTCTCGTCGAGACGGCCTCCACCGACCGCGGCCTGGCCCGACCGGTCTTCTTCTGGGGTCTCGGAGACACGATTGTCGCGGCCTTTGTACATCACCAATCTCTGCGCGCCCGGACGGGTCGGGAGCGGCCGAGACGGCCGAATCTCGCCCCTTCGGCCGCGGTCGCAATGCGGGACGAGTGTAGCGCGCCGCCGGCTGCCGGCCCCGACCAGTTGACGAATGTCAGGATGTGTCGCATTCGGGAGGCTACACAAGGTCTTGGAGGTTCCAGCTTCAGAATCGAGACCGGTGGGCCACGACCGCCGCCGAGGCGAGATGGCGGACGCTCCGATGCAGGGCGATCGTCTCGACGTCCCGCGCAACCGCCGGCAGCAGCGTTCCGTCGGCCGTCGCCCATCTGGCCGCCACGTCCACCGGGGCTTCGTGACGCAACACTGCAGCGGCCTGGACGGCGGCGCCCATGCCGACGACCTCCCGGACGTGGGGAACGGCGATCGGTCTGCCGGACAGTCGCTGGGCGACGAGCTGCCACGTGTCGCCACGTGCGCCACCGCCGACCAGCATGAGCGGCGCCTCCGGATCCACGCCCGATGAGCAGGCGTCGATGGCCTCCAGGGCGTCGAGCAACCCGACGATCGCCCCTTCGTAGGCGGCCATCAGAATGGCCCGCGGGTCGGTCGTATGGCGAAGTCCGAGGACCGCGGCCGAGGCGTCGGGCAGGTTGGGCGTGCGCTCGCCGTCGAAGTAAGGGAGCACCACCACGCCGGCGCTCGGTACGACGTTGTCACGGTCGATGTTCAGCCACGCGGCTACGCGGTCGACGGCGAGGGTGCAGTTCAGCGTGCAGGCCAGCGGGAGGAACCGCCCCGTGGCGTCGGCGAAGCCGGCCACGTCACCGGTGGGATCGGCGGCGCGAGTCTCCGACACGAGGAACACCGTGCCCGACGTGCCGAGGCTCAGTACCGGGACGCCGGGCCGAAGTCCGAGGCCGAGAGCCGCGCCCATATTGTCCCCGGTGCCCGGGCCGACTGCCGCTCCCGCCGGCAGGCCCAATTCCGCGGCCGCGGCGGCCGTCACTACCCCGGCCTGCTCCGTGGGCCCCAGGACGCGCGCCAGTCGATCCTCCGTCAGCCCGAGAGCCGGGAGAGCGAGGACCTCGGGGCTGTAGCGGCCCGTCTCAGTCGACCACCAGGCCGTTCCGGAGGCGTCGCCGCGATCGGTGACGCCCGCACCGCAGAGCCTCTCGGTCAGGAAGTCGTGCGGCAGCCGGATCGCCGCGGTCCGTTCGGCGATCGCGGGCTCGCGCCGCCGCAGCCAGGCCCACTTCGAGGCGGTGAACGAAGCCACTGGAACCACGCCCACCCTGGCCGCCCAGTGAGTGGGGCCACCGAAAGCTTCGACAAGCGCCGCCGCGTCCGGGGCAGCACGCGTGTCGTTCCACAACATCGCCGGGCGGAGGGGCTTGCCGGTCTCGTCCAGGCAGACCAGGCCGTGCTGCTGACCGGCCACCGAGATGGCCGCGACCTCGCCGGCGAGGTTCGTCTGGTGCAGCGCGGACAGGAGAGCCTGCCACCACACGTCAGGATGCGTCTCGCGGACGCCCTCGCTGCCCTCGACCGAATGCTCGGCCCGCCCGAACCCGACGGTCTCGCCCGTGTCGACATCAACGACTACCACCTTCGTTGCCTGCGTTGAGCAGTCGACCCCGGCAACTAAAGTCCTCATTGGCGTCTCCTCGCTGCTCGCGACGTCCGGCGTGTTGCTGTGGCCACCTGCCTACGTGTCGGTCCGGGCCCGGCGTTCCGCCGCCCAGATCTGCTGGTTCACCAGGTTCTCGAGCAGCTCCTGCCTGCCCGACACCGGCCTGGGGTCGATCTCGCCCGCGCTTACCCGGCGCTCGAGATCTTCGAGGCTGATGCCGCCCGACAGGATCGATGTCCCGAGCTCGCCGGCCCAGCCGGCGTAGCGCTCCTCGCGCAGGCGTTCGAGCGTCCCGTGCTCGACCATCGCCCCCGCCACGAGCAGGGCCTGGGCCAGCGTGTCGATGCCGCCGATGTGGCCGTGGAAGAGGTCGGTCCGGGCCATGCTCTGGCGGCGCAGCTTGGCGTCGAAGTTGAAGCCGCCCGTGGTCAGGCCCCCGCCACGGAGGATCTCGTACATCGCCAAAGAGAGCTCGTCGACGGAGTTGGGGAACTGGTCGGTGTCCCAACCGTTCTGGTAGTCGCCGCGATTGGCGTCGATGCTGCCCAGCATGCCGTTCGCGACGGCGTAGGCGATCTCATGGTGGAAGCTGTGGCCGGAGAGCGTGGCGTGGTTCGCCTCGATGTTCAAGCGGAATTCGTCGGCCAGGCCGTGGCGGACCAGGAACCCGTGGACGATCGCGGCGTCGTGGTCGTACTGGTGCTTGGCCGGCTCGTGGGGCTTGGGCTCGATGAGGAGCGTGCCGGCGAAGCCGATCCTGTGCTTGTGCTCGGCGACCAGGCCGAGGAAACGGGCCAGCTGCGTTTGCTCGCGGGCGAGGTCCGTGTTGAGCAGCGTGTCGTAGCCCTCGCGCCCGCCCCACAGGACATAGTTGGCGCCGCCGAGCCGCTTCGTCGCCTCGAGCACGAGCTTCACTTGCGCCGCGGCGCAGGCGAAGACCTCGGGATCTGGGTTGGTGGCGGCGCCGGCCGCGTACCGCGGGTGTCCGAACAGGTTGGCGGTGCCCCACAGCAGCTTCACACCGGTCCGGGCCATCTGCCCTGCGGCGTAGTCGACCATCGCCTCGAGGTAGGCCTTCGTTTCGGCGGCCGTCGCGCCCTCGAGGGCGATGTCGCGGTCGTGGAAGCAGTAGAACGGGACACCCAGCTTGGCGATGAACTCGAACGCGGCATCGAGCTTGGCCCGCCCGGCGGCCAGCGGATCCAGCCCAGGCTCCAGCCAGGGCCGGTCGAACGTGCCGGAGCCGAACATGTCTGCGCCGGGAGAGGCGAATGAATGCCACAGGCAGACGGCGATCCGGAGGTGGTCTTCCATGCGCTTGCCGAGCACGAGCCGATCGGGCTCGTAGACCTTGTACGTCAGCGGCTCGCTCGACTCGAGGCCGCCGAAAGGGATGCGCCCCGCCACCTCCGAGAAGAAGTCCTGAGTCACGGTCTGTCCTCCATGCGCCTGGCCCTTGTCTTCGCGCCGGTGGACCGGAGTGCCGCCGGGGGCGAAGCGCTCGACTTGCAGTTTGGACCTTGACACGGCCATACGTGCCGCGCTAACTTGCCCGTCGAAGCGCTTCGACTATACGTTTCGACTACGCGCTTCGATGCAAGATGTTACTCCCCGCGTGGATGGCAACTCGACCGGAGTAACGGATGTCGGCGCCGACGATGCAAGAGGTGGCCAAAAGGGCGAACGTCGCCTTGAGCACCGTTTCCTATGCACTGAACGGCACCCGGCCGGTCTCCGAGGAGACCCGTCAGCGGATCTGGCAGGCCATGGCTGAACTCGGCTACCAGCCGCATGCTCTCGCGAGAGGCCTGGCGAGCAAGCGGAGCCACATCATCGCCCTGCTGTTCCCGGCCCTGCCGCGTGGCTTTGGGGCCACCGAGCTCGAGTTCGTCACCGGGGCGGCTGAAGCCGCCCAGAGCCACGGCTACCACCTGGTCCTCTGGCCGACCGAGATCCACGCCGTCAGCGAGTTGCAGCAGCTCATCCGCCAGAGCCTCGTCGACGGTGTCCTGGTGATGGAGGTCCGTCTGAAGGATGAGAGGATCGAGCTGCTTCAGCAGATCGGCGTCCCGTTCAGCATGATCGGACGGCCATCCACGGCCTCCGACATGAGCTTCGCCGACATCGATTTCGAGCAGACGACCCGCGATGCCGTGGCATACCTGGTCCAGCTCGGCCACCGGCAGATCGCCTTCCTCAGCCACTCTCAAGAGCTGTTCGACGCCGGGTACGGTCCCTCCGTTCGGGCGGCCGCCGGTTTCGAGCAGGCGGCCAGGGCTGCCGGCCTGACGCCGATCAGCCGGTTCTGCGGCGACACCGCGCTGGCCGGGCAGGAGGTGTTCGAGGAGCTCATCCAGGCCCATCCGGAAGTGACCGCACTGGCCTCGATGAACGAGCGTGCGACGGTCGGCGTAATGCAGGCGGCCGCCTCGCGCGGCTGGAAGATCCCGGACGACCTTTCGATCGTGTCTCTCGTTTCGTCGGCGCGGGTCGCCGAGATGACGCTGCCGCCCCTTACGGCTCTGACTCCGCAAAGCGCCGAACTCGGCCGCCTCGGCGTCGAGACGCTCATCGGTCAGCTCGAGGAGGACCACAGCGAGCTCGTCCAGCGGCTGCTGCCATGCCGCCTCGTCATTCGTGGCAGCGCCGGTCCATCGCCGGACATAACCCGCCGTTCATTGCTCACCGCCAGCACGGACTGACGGCAGGTCGAGCGCCGGCCGGCCGTCACGGGCGCCATCCACGAATCGAAATGGGCAAGGAGGTGTCGAGGAGGAATGACTGGGAAGGCCCGCCTGGATGGTCCCGCTGTTCACTGCCTATTCCGCCAAGCGAATTGGCCTTCAGGAAACGCCCCGACTTCAAGGAGGTGAGAACAGGCACAGGGATTGGCCGACGAGCGCCGTCCGCCACCTACTGATGCAGGCGCCGGCGCCGTCACAAGAGGGACAGCACAAACACCGTTCTCTCGATCGGGTCCACGCTGATAACTCGTCTAAAGGCCCAATACGGAGGAGTAGGGAAACATGCCTGACAACGAACGTCCAGTATCGCGCCGCGAGATCCTCAAGAAGGGAGCACTGGGCGCAGTCGGTCTGACCGTGCTGCCGTCAGTCCTCGCAGCATGCTCTTCCAGCGCCACGCCCAGCCCCGTGCCCACGCCTGCGCCCACGCCGACGCTCCCCCCGAACGTCACGCCCGGTCCGACGATCGTCCCGACACCAACGGCCCCGAACTACACGGGTCGCACGCTCACGATCTGGGACTACAAATCGGCCGACAGCGCAATGGGCCAGTCCTGGGCCGCTGCGATCGACACGTTCAAGGCGACGCACCCTGGCGTCACGGTTACTCACGAAGCGAAGGCGTTCGAGGATATCCAGTCGAACGCATCGATGATCCTCAACTCCAACGCCGCGCCGGACGTCATGGAGTACAACAAAGGCAATGCGACCGCGGGCCTCCTGTCGACTCAGGGGTTGCTCACGGACCTCACGAGCGTCGCCACGGCCCGGGGCTGGGACAAGATCCTCACCCCGAGCCTGCAGACCACGTGCAAGTACACCGACAAGGGAATCATGGGTGGTGACAAGTGGTTCGGCGTCACCACCTACGGCGAATACGTGATGGTGTACTACAACCAGGACATGTTCACCAAGTACAACATCACGGTCCCGACCACCCTCGCCGATTTCGAGACGGCGATGGACACCTTCGTCAAGGCCGGCATCACGCCGGTCGCCACGGGCGGCGCCGAGTATCCAGCCCAGCAGGTCTTCTACCAGCTGGTCCTGAGCCAGGCGGATCGCCAGTGGGTCAACGACTATGAGATGTATGCGAACCCGGTCGACTTCCACGACGCGGCACTGACTTTCGGTGCCAACGAATTCAAGAAGTGGATGACGAACGGGTACATGACCAAGAACGAGGTGTCCCTGACTGCCCAGCAGGCGGGCGACAGCTTCGAGGCCGGAAAGGCCCCGATCTTCCCCACCGGCAGCTGGTGGTATGGCTCGTTCATCACAGAGATCACCAAGTTCAAGTGGGGCATCTTCCTCTTCCCGGGCAACAAGCTTGCCCCTGGTTCGAGCGGCAACATCTGGGTCATTCCGACGGGTTCGAAGAATGCGGACCTGGCGGAGGACTTCATCGACATCACTCTGACGACACCGATTCAGAACATCATGGGTCGGGCCGGTGGCCTGCCGGTCAACGCGGATCCGACGGCTATCACCGATCCTGCTCTTCAGGCGTTCAACCAGAGCTTCCAGACACTCCTGAAGAACGATGGCCTGGCCTACTATCCTGACTGGCCTGTCGCGGGCTTCTACAACGTGCTCGTTTCGAACGTGCAGAACCTGATGAATGGCCAGGATCCGTCGGCGTTCCTGGACTCAATCGGTAAGGCGTACAACGCCGGCAAGCCGTCCCTCTAGGCCAGGGCGCCAGTCCGCTAGTGCGGCTTCAACTGGTTGCTCGGTAAGTCGATGGGCTGAGCGCCGCCGGACCGCCGGACCTCACTCCGGCTGGTCCCGGCGGCGCTCGCCGAACCCTCTAGAATCGGTCGCCAGCTGCCGCGCCTGCGGGTCAAGCGGGGCACGTCCGTGCCAGGACGAAGCGAACCCGGCCATGGGGCGAAAGGAGAGCAATGGCATGAGTCGGCGGTCCTCCCTGGACGGTGGCTATGCGATCTTCATGCTGCCGGGATTGGTCGCCTTCCTGGTCGTGATGGTTGGCCCCTTCCTGGCCACGATTGCCGTCAGCTTCACGACATGGAACGGCGTGCAAGTACCGAAATGGACCGGCGTAGACAACTACGTCAACTTGCTCAGCGACCCGTACTTCGTGGCATCGTTCCAGAACACCTTCGTTCTGCTCCTGGCCATGGTCGTCATACCGACGATCTTGGGCTTGCTCCTGGCCGGTCTGCTCTACAGCTTCGTCGGCCGCAGGTTTGGTCCGAGAACCGCCAGCTTCTTTCGTGCAGGCTTCTATCTCCCGCAGGTGATGCCCGTCGCGGTCGCCGGCGTCGTGTGGGGCTGGATACTCACTCCCGACGGGGCCTTGAACTCGATCCTCCAGTCCGCAGGCCTCGGCGTCCTGGCCCAGAATTGGCTCGGCAACCCGGACATCGCTCTCTTCTCGGTGATGGGAATGATGGTGTGGTTCCAGATCGGGTTCCCGCTGGTCATCTTCTTCACCGCACTTCAGCGAATGGATCAGACGATCATTGAGGCAGCGGCACTCGACGGAGCTTCTGGCTGGCAAACATTCATACACGTGACGATCCACCAGATACGACCGGAGATATTCGTGGTTGTCCTGATGACGACCATTGCCACGTTCAAGGTATTCGCCCAGGTCTTTGTCCTGACAAGAGGTGGGCCTGGCACGGCCACCTACGTGCCGTCGTACTACACGTACTTGAACTTCTTCCAGAAGGACCAGGTCGGGCTTGGGTCGGCCGTAGCCACGATCGTGACCGTGGTCGTTCTCGTCGTTGCCGCAGTATTCATCAACTTCCAGGCGAGACGTGACCTTGCGAAGGAGTCCTAGCGTGGCCACGACCAGCGCTGCTGAATCGCGACCGGTACCGGTGGCCAGAGCTCCCCGCCGCCGGATGTCCATGTGGTCACGCGTCCTCGACGTCGTCCAGGCCTACGGAATCCTCCTCGGGCTTCTTGCACTACTCGTCGTGATGTTCGCGCCGTTCGCCATAATCGCGATCAATGCCGTTAAGACCCCGACGGACCTCGCTGCAAACGGGCCGTTGTCGTTGCCGCAGAATCCCACCATGGACAACATAGTCACGTTCTGGAACGCGGTGGACTTCGGCGGGGCACTGAGGAACAGCTTCGTCATCAGCTTGTTGGTGGCGATCTTCGCGACGATCCTGTCTCTGCTGAATGCCTTCGCGCTGGGAATCGGAAACGTGCGGGGCTCCGTGTGGTTGCTTGTATTCTTCATGCTGGCCAACATACTGCCCAATGAGGCCGTCGTGTATCCGCTGTACTACATGGCAAAGACGGTTGGCCTCTACAACACGCAGCTGGCTGTTGTCATCATCTTCACGGTGATTCAGAGTGCCTTTGGCACGTACTTCCTGGCGTCAGTCATGCGAGCGTTTCCACGGGAGATCCTGGATGCGGCCAGGGTCGATGGCTGCGGGAAGCTACAGCTTCTGGTCAGCGTCGTCGTGCCGATCATGCGACCGACCCTGGCGGTGCTGATGGTCTTTGCGTTCATCTGGACGTGGAATGAGTTCTACCTGCCCATGGTCTTTCTCATTTCCAACTCTCAGTACACGGTGCCGGTGGCAGTGGCCGTGACCCAGGGCCAGCACATGATGAATGAGAGTCAAGTGGCTGCGTCTGCGTTGTTGGGCGTTCTGCCTTGCGTATTGTTCTTCCTCGTGTTCCAGCGAACGCTGACGAGGGGGATCTACGCAGGGTCCTACAGGTAGGAAGGCAGCCCTTCGAGAACGACAAGAGCCGTGGTCGGCGAGGAGTCTTGCAGGTTCGCTCTGGCCTTGGAGGCCTACCCCTGGGTGGCGTCCGGTCCGCGGTGGACGTGGATGGCAGGTGTTCGAGAAGCGAGGATTCATGAAGTTCAGGGACGGCTACTGGCTGTTGCGTGACGGCGTACGGGCGTACCATCCGGCGGTCGTCCACCGCGTCACCGCCGCCGAAGACACGCTGACAGTCTTGGCGCCCGCAGTCGCGCCGCAGGATCGCTCCGAGATGCACGATCTCGTAGCCCTGACGATTGAGCTGTCGTCCCCCACGGTCAACGTCATCCGCGTTCGTCTGACGCACCATGCCGGCGGGCGAGCCAGTGGGCCCTACTTCCCGATCTTCCCCGGCCACGCCCCGGACGTCCGAGTTGAGGTCGACGAGTCGGTGGCGAGCCTCCAGTCGGGCCGGCTCGTCGCGCGCATCCATCGAACGGGTCCCTGGAGCCTGGACTTCGTAGCCGACGGTCGGATTCTCACCAGCAGCGACGCGACGAGCATGGCCGCGATCGAATGGCATGGCCACGACGGGCATGGCCAGGACGGCAGGGAGGCGGGGCACTTCATGGCCGACGCTCTCTCGCTCGGCGTGGGCGAGCACGTCTACGGTCTGGGCGAGCGCTTCGGCCCGTTCGTCAAGAACGGCCAGTCGATCGACATCTGGAACCGCGATGGCGGCACGGGCTCGGAACAAGCCTACAAGAACGTGCCGTTCTACATGACCGACGCCGGCTACGGCGTCTTCGTCAACGAGCCGGGAAAGGTCGACTTCGAGGTCGCGACGGAGCGCGTCGACCGGGTCGGCTTCAGCGTCGAGGGCCAATCGCTCGAGTACCTCGTCATCTACGGCCCCAGCCCCAAGGAAGTGTTGGAGAGGTTCACCGGCCTAGTGGGCCGGCCGGCCCTGCCCCCGGCCTGGTCGTTCGGGCTGTGGCTGTCGACCTCGTTCACTACTGATTACGACGAGGCGACTGTGACGAGCCTGGTCGAAGGCATGGCCGAGCGGGACATTCCCCTGAGCGTCTTCCACTTCAATTCGTTCTGGATGCGCGACTTCCAGTGGGTCGACTTCAGCTGGGACGAGCGGACGTTCCCCGACCCGGCCGGCATGCTCGCCCGGCTCCATGAGCGCGGTCTGCGGATCTGCGTCTGGATCAACCCCTACGTCGCCCAGGCTTCGCCACTCTTCGCCGAGGCGGCCGCGGCCGGTTACCTGCTCCGCCGCCCAAACGGCGACATCTGGCAGAGCGACCAGTGGCAGCCGGGCATGGGCATCGTGGACTTCACCAACCCCGACGTCCGAGCCTGGTACCGCTCGAAACTCGCCGCTCTGCTCGACCAGGGCGTCGACTGCTTCAAGACCGATTTCGGAGAGCGCATTCCGACCGACGTCGTCTGGCACGATGGTTCAGACCCGGAGCGGATGCACAACTTCTATCCGTACCTGTACAACGAGACGGTCTTCGAGTTGCTCCGCGAGCGCCGCGGCCGCGGCGAGGCGGTTGTCTTCGCCCGCTCGGCGACGGCCTGCAGCTGGCTGTTCCCGGTCCACTGGGGCGGCGACTGCGAGAGCACATTCCTGTCCATGGCCGATACCCTGCGCGGCGGGCTGTCTCTCGGCCTGTCCGGCTTCGGCTTCTGGAGCCACGACATCGGCGGTTTCGAAGGTACGCCCCCGGCGGCTGTCTACCAGCGCTGGGCCCAGTTCGGTCTGTTGAGCTCGCACAGCCGGCTCCACGGCAGCAATTCCTACCGCGTTCCGTGGCTGGTCGACCATCAGTCCGTCGAGGTGGTAAGGGCCTTCGCACGCCTCAAATGCCGCCTCATGCCTTACCTGTATCAGGCGGCCGTGGAGACTTCGCGGGGAGGCGTGCCGATGATGCGCGCCATGTTGCTGGAGTTCCCCGACGACCCGACAGCTGCCTTTCTCGACCGCCAGTACATGCTCGGGGAGTCGCTGCTGGTGGCGCCGATCTTTGCCGCGGACGGCCAGGTCACCTACTACGTCCCGGCAGGGCGCTGGACGAACCTCGTCAGCGGCGCCACGCTGCGGGGGCCGGGTTGGATCAAGGAGCGCCACGATTTCTCTGGCATGCCTCTCCTGGTCCGGCCCGGGTCGGTGATCGCCATGGGCGCCCGGAGCGACAGGGCCGACTATGATTTCGCGGACGGCGTGACTCTCCGCGCATACGAACTGGCGGAGGCGGTGAAGGTGACCGTCGCGGTGCCCGAGGTGCACGGCGGCGCCGACTCCGCCTTCGAAGTGACCCGGGCCGCCGGGGCCGTCCTCGCGGTGCGGGTTCGGGGGTCCAAGTCGTGGCGGTTCTTGCTGGCCAACGAGACGTCCGTTGGGGAGGTCACGGGCGGCTCCGTCGAGAGCACGCCTGAAGGGATACTCGTCACAGCCGCCGCCGACTCGGATCGAATCGAGATCGAGCTGCCTCACGATCGGTCACAGTCGGGGGGCGGCCACTCAACTGGCGAAAGGTGAGCAACCGGCCATGAAGTTCTCGGATGGCTACTGGCGGATGCGCCCCGGCGTCACGGCCTGGCACCCGGTCGAGGCGTACGACGTGTGCGAGTCGCTGGACGCGCTCACGATCTACGCGCCGACCCGCAGGATCGAGCACCGCGGCCACACCCTCGGCGGCCCCCTCGTGACCATCCGGCTGAGTTCGCCGCTGCCCGATGTCATCGGCGTCCGCCTGACGCACTTCGAGGGCGAGGTCCGGCAGAAGCCCGAATTCCAGCTCGCGGCCGCGCCGGGGCCTGTCGTGGTATCGGCGACCGACGAGTCCGCGGAGCTCACGTCGGGCAGGCTGACGGTCCGGGTGGGCCGCGATGGCGAGTGGGGTATCGACTTCGAAGCCGACGATCGAGTTCTGACCTCGAGTGAGCCCAAGGGCATCGGCATCGTCGAGTCAGACGGCCACCACTACATGGTCGAGCAACTCGGCCTGGGGGTCGGGGAGTGCGTATACGGGCTCGGTGAACGGTTCGGGCCGCTGGTGAAGAATGGGCAATCGATCGACGTCTGGAACAGGGACGGCGGAACGAGCAGCGAGCAGGCCTACAAGAACATACCGTTCTACCTGACCAACCGCGGCTACGGCGTGTTCGTGAACCATCCGGGCCTGGTCTCGTTCGAGGTCGGTTCGGAGGCCGTCTCCCGCGTCCAGTTCAGCGTCGACGGCCATGCGCTCGAGTACTTCGTCATCTACGGCCCGAGCCCGAAGGAGATCCTAGAGAAATACACCGCCCTCACTGGCCGGCCCGCCCTGCCGCCGGCCTGGTCGTTCGGGCTGTGGCTGAGCACGTCGTTCACCACCGCGTACGACGAGACGACGGTGATGAGCTTCATCCGGGGCATGACCGAGCGCAATCTACCGATGAGCGTCTTCCACTTCGATTCGTTCTGGATGCGTGAGTTCAACTGGTGCGACTTCGCCTGGGACCCGCGGACCTTTCCAGATCCACGGGGCATGCTCGCCCGCCTGAAG
This sequence comes from uncultured Chloroflexia bacterium, assembly GCA_963768655.1. Lineage (GTDB taxonomy): Bacteria > Chloroflexota > Limnocylindria > Limnocylindrales > CSP1-4 > Fen-1039. Next base: position 160,058 of record CAVYIM010000004.1, read on the forward strand.
GGGGACGGCCTGCGGATCAGCCTGTGGATCAACCCATACATCGCCCAGCGCTCGCCGCTGTTCGCCGAGGGCCGCGACGGGGGCTACCTTCTCAAGCGTCCGAACGGCGACGTATGGCAGTGGGACCTCTGGCAGCCCGGGATGGGCCTGGTGGACTTCACCAACCCGGAGGCGCGACGCTGGTACGCCAGCAAGCTCGACGCCCTCCTCGACATGGGCGTCGACTGCTTCAAGACAGACTTCGGTGAGCGCATCCCCACCGACGTGGTCTACTTCGACGGCTCCGATCCGGAGCTCATGCACAACTACTACCCGTATCTCTACAACCGGACGGTCTTCGAGCTGCTCGAGAAGAGGCGGGGCAAAGGCGAAGCCGTGGTGTTCGCCCGCTCGGCGACGGCCGGGACCCAGCAGTTCCCGGTCCACTGGGGCGGGGATTGCTCCTCGACCTTCGAGTCTATGGCCGAGAGCCTGCGCGGCGGGCTCTCGCTCGGACTGTCCGGCTTCGGCTTCTGGAGCCACGACATCGGCGGGTTCGAGGGCACGCCGCCGGCGTCGGTGTTCAAGCGCTGGATCGCATTCGGCCTGTTGTCCTCGCACAGCCGGCTCCATGCCAACGAGTCCTACCGGGTTCCTTGGCTGTTCGACGAAGAGGCCGTCGACGTCATGCGCACCTTCAGCGAGCTCAAGAACCGCCTGATGCCGTACCTCTACGGCGTGGCCGTCGAGGCGCACGAGCGCGGCATCCCCACGATGCGGGCGATGTGTTTCGAGTTCCCCGACGACCCGGCATGCAGCTACCTCGATCGTCAGTACATGCTCGGCGACCGCCTCCTCGTGGCGCCGGTCTTCTCGGAATCCGGGACCGTTTCGTACTACGTCCCGGCGGGGAGGTGGACGAACCTGCTCAGCGGCGCCGTCGTCGAAGGGCCGGGCTGGCGGGAGGAAAGCCATTCGTATTCGAGCCTGCCTTTGCTGGTCCGACCGAATTCGGTCCTCCCGATGGGCGAATGCGAGACCAGGGCGGACTACGACTTCCGGTCAGGCGTCACGCTGCGGGCCTACGCGATCGAGGACGGCGCCCGGGTCAGGGTGGCGGTCCCGTCGCAGGACGGGGCGCCAGGCCTGACGTTCGACCTGCACCGCAAGGGCCGGCAGGTGACGATCAAGCCCCACGGGGCAGCCGTGGGCTGGCGCCTGCTCCTGGCGGGAGAGGACGTCGAGTCGGCCAGTGGCGGAACCGCCGAAGCCACGGCAGAGGGCGCGCTCGTGCGGCCGGCGTCGCCGAACGCAGTTGTCGAGCTGACCCTTCGCGCCGTTCGCTGACCGCCCCTCCTCCGGCAGGCTCGGCCCGAGGCGCCGGCCGTCAGGGTTCGGAATCCCCGGCCGCGGTCACGCGCGAGCGTCCACCCGTCTCGCTAGCGGCGCGTCGAGACGGGAGCGGCTGCCTTCCGCATACCCAGGAGCCGGCGGGCGAGCGGCTCATTGTCGACGGAGAGCGACCACTCGGCCCGACCATTGTGCCGGCCGACGACGCAGCAGCCCGTCAGGACCACGCCGCCGTGCTCGAGGCGCGAGGTGAGGCTGCCCAGAGCGCCGGGCGTGTCCTCGATCTCGACGATGAGCGTGGAGCCGATGACGTACGAGTAGCCCATGCTGCGGAGCACGTCGGCGGTGGCCTCGTCGTTGTCCGTGTAGAGCAGGGCGCAGGCCATCTCGCCGGCCGCGCTGCCCTGGATCTGGGTGAGGTTGATGCCGCGTGCGCACAGGCCCGTGGCCAGGTGAGCGAGCTCACCCGGCCGATTCGGCAGCTGGACTACGAACGGTTGAGCCATGGTCTCTCTCCCGGTAGCGTCGCGACCTTGATGTGCCCCTCCGTGCGCGGGCGAATCGGCTAGCGAGGCGACCCCGTCGTGCTTGCGGCCGGAATCCCCAGGATCTGGCGAGCGACTTCCTCGCGGTCCACTGACAGCGCCCACGTAGCCAGGCCGTTGGCCCGACTCAAGACGCAGCAGCCCGAGATGTTGACCCCGGCGCCTGAGAGCCGGTCGCTCACCTCGCCGAGGGCGCAGGGCGTGTCTTCGATCTGGACGATCAGGCTCGACCCGGCTACGAAGGGGTAGCCCATGCTGTGGAGGACTTCCCTCGTATCGTCGTCGCAGCAGTCGGTGTAGATCTCGGCGCAGGTGAGGTCGCCGGCGGTGCTCTGGTGGACCTGGACGATGTTGACGCCGCGCGCGCACAGGGCCTTGGCCAGATGGGCCAGTTCGCCCGGCCGATTGGGCAGCTGAACGACGAATTGTTGGCTCATGTCTCCCTCCCGACGATACTGTCAGGCGGTAGGAGGTGCACCCCGGCCGGCAGGTCCCCGATCTGTCGCCCGTTGCTCGTGGACGAGGCCGGCGCCGTGCCGGCGAAGACTAGACTAGCCGATTGCCACCTCCCTGTGCTCCGGGTCTTTGGGCCCGGGTGGCCCGCCGCGCTCGACGTCCATGGCCGCCAGCCGCACGCCCTCCCCGGGGATCCTCTGGATGACGAGCTCGGCGCCCTCGGCGCACGATCCGACCGACACCTCGCTCCAGGCGTAGCGCAGCGCGTCTTCGGTGTGCTCGTCGTCCTCGCCGAGCAGCACGTGGACGGCGGCGACCCGAGTCACCTCCAGGGCAGTGGCGCGCTCGACGACCTTGTCCAGAACCGCCTGGGCGAGCATGGCCTGGTGCATGGCTACCGGGCTCCTGCGGCGACCAGCTCGACGACGGCCTGGGCCGCCGCCGGGATCGCCGCCTCGACCGCCGGGCTCAGCGCCTCGCTGAACTCGTCGGTTCGCCGGGCCTGGACGGTGACCGCGTGAATGCTCTCGGGCAGGCTCGCCCCGAGGCGCCTGCCCAGCGTCAGCGCCGTGCGAAGGGAGGCGTCGTGGGCAGAGTCGAGGTGGCCGGCCGCGAACTCGGCCAGTTCGTCGAAAGAGCAGGACCGAACCTCACCGATGGGACGGTTCGGGAACTCGGCGGCGTCCACCAGGATGGCCGCCTCGTAGCCGGTCAGGCATTCCATCAGGCGCAGGCCGCCGACGCCCAGCCGCTCGATCTCGACGTCAGGGATCGTGCGGCCTGCCTCCTGGGCCGCGCGAATCAGACCCTCGACCTCGTCGGCGACGCGCCAGCCAACGCCGTCGTCGCCGAGCAGCGGGTTGCCCAGCCCGACGACGATCGTTCGGGGCTGCCGGTCGCCGGAGACGTGATCGGCCATGCAGATATCCGATCTAGCAGTTCTGGGAGAGGACCTCGATCACCTCGCCGTCCGAGTTGCGGATGGCGACCTGCAAGGGCATCTCCCCGGGCAGTGAATGAGTGGCGCAGCCGAAGCACGGGTCGTACAGGCGGAAGGCCATTTCGACGCGGTTCAGCAGACCCTGGTGAACGACGACGCCCTTGTGGATCAGGCTCTCGGCGGCTTTCTTGACCGACATCGCCATCGGGGCGTAGTTGTTCGTGGTCCCCACGAGCAGGTTCACGGACGTGAGAACGCCGCGCTCGTCGGTCACGTAGTGGTGGGTGAGGGTGCCTCGCGGCGCCTCGACCGTGCCGACGCCCTCGGTGGGCTTCTCGGTCGGAACGACGCGGACGTCCGGCGAGGTGATGTCGGGATCGGTCGCCAGCTCGACCATCCGCTCGGCCGCATACAGCAGCTCGACCAGGCGAGCCCAGTGGGTGGCGAGACGATGATGGACCAGGCGCTTTCCACCCGACTCCGGCTTGGGAGCAAGGGTGTCGTAGAAGCGCTCGTACGCGGCCTGGGCCAGCGGCGTGGCCATGCCCTCGGCGGTGTTGAGGCGCGACAATGGCGTGGCGCAGTACACGCCCGAGTCGGCACCGTCGACGAAGCCCTTCCAGCCGACCTTCTTCAGGTACGGGAACTTGAGGTACGTCCAGGGCTCGACGTGCTCGGCGATCCAGTCGCGGTACTCGGCCGGGGCGTAGGTGCCGACGCGCTGGCCGTCGGGCGACATGATGCTGACCTTGCCGTCGTAGAAGTTGATCTTGTTGTTCGGGTCCACCATGCCCATGTAGTAGGTCCGGTGGGTGTACCCGTCGGAGAGGACCATTTCCCTGTAGGCGTCGTTGCCGAGCACGATCTGGTCGAAGATGCCCAGGCTGAACTGGGCGAACTCGACCGACCAGCGGCCGATCTTCTCGATCTCGGCGCGCTGCTCCTCGGTGATGCCCTGGGTCATGCCGCCTGGCACCGCGGTGGCCGGGTGGATCTTGCGGCCGCCGATCATCTCGACGACGTTGTGGCCCTGCTTGCGGGCCTGGATGACCTTGCTGCCGACTTCCATGCCGACCTTGGCCAGCACACCCAGGATGTTGCGCTCGGCCGCCGGGGCATCGGGTCCGACCACGAAGTCGGGGCCGCCCAGGGCGTAGAAGTGAGTGGTGTGGTCCGTGACGTAGAACGCGCTGTAGAGCAGCTCGCGCAGGAGCTTGGCCGTTCGGGGCGGGTCGACGTGGTAGACCGCGTCGGCGGCCTTGGCCGCGGCCATGTGATGCGCTTCCGGGCAGACGCCGCAGATACGGTTGGTCAGCGTCGGCATCTCCTCCACGGGGCGGCCGACGCAGAACCGTTCGAAGCCGCGCAACTCCGGGATCTGGAAGTACGCGTTGGCGACCTCACCGTCCGGATCGAGGAAGATCTCGATCTTGCCGTGGCCCTCGAGCCTGGTGACGGGGTCGATGGTGATTCGTTCCATGCTCACTTCTCCCCGTCGGTGTTCCAGGCCGCCTTGGAGCTGCGGAGCAGCGAACCGGCCAGGCTGAAGCGGTAGAACTGGCCCGCGGGATCGACGATCCCGTCGAGCACCCTGTCGATGTCATCGGGCTTCTGCGCCTCGACGACCGACGCGTATGCCGAGATCAGCCGGGCTCCGTAGTCCACGACGCCGTCGGCCGCCCCGTAGCAGCCGATGCACGGCGCCCCGACGGCGGGGCAGAGCGCACCGCAACCGTCGCGGGTGGCGGGGCCGTTGCAGGGCAGGCCCTGCTCCAGCAGGCAGATCTCCGGGTCGAAATGGGCGACCTGCTGGATGCGGACGAAGCGGTCGATCTTCTTGACGTCGCGCCTGCGGGCGCACTCGTCGCATACGGTCGACTCGCCCGCGCCCAGGACCGCGCCCCTGGGCGGGAGAGGACCGGTCCCGTTGAGGGCCTTGACCACGGCCTCGAGGGCCGCCCAAATCTGCTTCGACTCGGGCGGGCAGCCGGGGATCGTGTAATCGACCTCCACGACCTGGTCGAGCGTTCGCAGCATCGGCTCGAACTCGGGCAGGTGCAGGACGCCTTCGGGCGCCTGGTACTCCCAGACCGGCCGGATCCCGTCGGGGTTGTCCGTGCTGGTCGTGGAGAAGGCGGTGTCGATGATCTGCTTGCGGCTCGACAGGTTGGCCAGGCCGGGAATGCAGCCCTCGCCCGCGCATGAGCCGAAGGCGACCATGAACTTGGACTTGCGGCGCAGGAGCCGGGCCAGGTGAACCGTCTCGTCAGTCCGCATGCTGCCGGAGACGAGCGTGATCGTGATCTCGCCGTCGTCCATGGCTTCGATGTCGGCGTACTTGCCGTCCATGATCGTCGGCCACAGGACGATGTCGAAGGCGGCCGCCACGTCCACGATGTGCTCGTGGATGTTGACGATCGCGATGTCGCAGCCGCCGCATGAGGCGGCGCCGAAGATCGCGAGCTTGGGCTTGGCGGCCGACTTCGCCGCGGGCTTGGGGGCCGGCTTGGGAGCCGGAGCCGCGGCCTTCGCCGCGCCGTTTGACTTCGAGGTCGGGCTCATCGGGCTACCGCCGCATGCTGCGGGTTGGTGCCACCGGGGGCTGAGGGCGGTCCGCCGGCGTCACCGCCGGTCGCCTCCCAGGCCGTTTCGAGGTCGACCGCGTCCAGGTCGACCATGTTGCCGGCCGGCCAGTTGAGCGGTCCGAGCGCTCGAACCTCTTCGGTGACCCGGGCGATCTCGTTTGCCAGGCGGACGCCCTCGGCGGCGCTGGCCCAGACGAGCTGGAGGCGAGCCGGTTCGATGCCGAGCGCCTCGATCGTTCGCTGCAACAGTTGGAAGCGCCGCAGGGCCTTGTAGTTCTGCTCGATGTAGTGGCATTCGCCTGGATGGCAGCCGCTGACGAGGACCGCGTCGGCCCCCTCGGCGTAGGCCTTGAGCACGAACGTCGGATCCAGCCGGCCCGAGCACATGAGCCTGATCAGGCGCACGTTGGGCGGGTACTTCGTCCGCGCCGTGCCGGCCAGGTCCGCGGCCCGGTAGCTGCACCAGTTGCAGGTGAAGCCGATGATCACCGGCTCGAAGGTGGCGGCCGGAGCCGTTCCCTGCGTGGAGGCCGGTGCGACAGGTGCCTGCGCGCTCATGCTCGCACCGCCTCCTCGATCGCATCGTGATGGGCTTCTGGGTAGGCGGTCCGCCTGAGCGGCGCCCCGTCGGCCCCGACTCGGAGCAGACCCTCGATCTGGGCCAGGACCTGCTCATTGCTGAAGCCGGATCCGGAGATCGCTCCGGCGGGGCAGGCCGCGACGCATGTGCCGCAGCCCTGGCACATCGCCGCGTTGATGACCGACACGGCTTTGACGTCGTCGAAGCTGATGGCGTTGTACGGGCACATCGTGTTGCAGATCCGGCAGCCGGAGCAGTGCTCCGGGTGAACCGTGGCCTTGATCGGCTCGAGGTTCATCTGCTTCTGCTGGATCCGCCCCAGGACTCGCGCGGCGGCCGCGGCGCCCTGCGCCACGGAGGCCGGAATGTCCTTGGGACCGCTGACGCAGCCGGCCACGAACACGCCTTCGGTCATGGTCGCGACCGGATCGAGCTTGGGGTGCTTCTCGATGGCCCAGCCGTCGAAGCTGCACGAGATCCCGAACCGGACGGCCAGCTCCTTCGCATCGGCGCGGGGCTCGAGGCCGGACGAGAGGATGACCATGTCGACAGGGAAGCGACGCTGCTTGCCGACCAGCGTGTCCTCGACCTGGAGGATCAGCTTGCCCTCTTCCTCCGGAGTGCGGGCCACGTCGGTAATCTCGGCCGGCTTGCCGCGGACGAAGATTCCGCCCTCTTCCATGATCCGCTGGTAGAACTCGTCGTAGCCCTTACCGGCGGTCCTCATGTCGATGTAGAACTCGTAGATCGACGCCTCGGTGTGTTCCTTCACCAGATGGGCGAACTTGAGGCTCTGCATGCAGCAGATCGCGGAGCAGTAGCTGTTGTGGTTCTTGTCGCGGCTGCCGACGCAGTGGACGATCGCCACCGACTTGGGCTCGGTGACTCCGTCGCGGAGGACGACGTGGCCGTTGGTGGGGCCGGCTGAGTTTGACAGCCGTTCGAACTCGAGGCTGGTGAAGACGTTCGGCAGGCGGCCGTAGCCGTACTGCTGCATCTTGCGGGCGTCGAAGAGGTCGTAACCGGTGGCGATGATGATGTTGCCGACCTGCAGGGTCAGGATCGTGTCTTCCTGGTTGAAGTCGATCGCGTTCGTCTCGCAGAACTTCTCGCAGGCCTTACAGGTGCCCTTCTCGTAGTAAGTGCAGTTGGCCCGGTCGATGACCGGAGTGCGAGGGACGGCCTGGTCGAAGGGCGTGTAGATCGCCTTGCGGTAGCCGAGCCCGGCCTCGAAGACTTCGTCGATGACCTTCTTGGGGCACTTCTCCTGGCACACGCCGCAGCCGTTGCAGAGCTCCTCGTTGACGTAGCGGGCCTTCTTGCGGACGGTGACGGTGAAGTTGCCGACGTAGCCCTCGACCTTCTCGACCTCGCTCCAGGTCAGGAGCTCGACGTTCGGATGCGTGCCGGCCGTGACCATCTTGGGGGTCAGGATGCAGGCCGCGCAGTCGAGGGTGGGGAAGGTCTTGTCGAACTGGGCCATGTGGCCGCCGATCGACGGCTCCTTCTCGACCAGGTAGACCTTGAATTCAGCATCGGCGATCTCGAGGGTGGCGCTGATGCCGGCGATGCCGCCGCCCACGACCAGCGTGGCGGGGTTGATGTCGACCCTTATCGGCGAGAGCGGCTCGTTGCGGCGGACCCGCTCGACGCCGCCGGCCAGGATGGCCTTGGCCTTGGCGGTGGCGGCGGCCTTGTCGGTGTGGACCCACGAGTCCTGCTCGCGGATCGAGACCAGCTCGCACAGGTACGGGTTCAGGCCGGCCCGGGCCGTGGCCGTGCGGAACGTGTTCTCGTGGAGATGCGGGGAGCAGGCGGCGACCACGATGCGGTTGAGGCCGAGGTTCTTGATGTCCTCGGTCACCAGTTCCTGGCCGGGGCTGGAGCACATGAACTTGTAGTCGCGGGCGACGACCACTCCCTGGTCGCGCAGGTTCTCGGCCGCCCAGCGGGCGACCTCGGCCACGTCGACCACGCCCGCGATGTTGCTGCCGCAGTGGCAGACGTAGACGCCGATCCGGATCTCGCCTTCCACGGGCAGTCCGGCGGAAAGCTTGCCCTCGGCCGGCGGGTGGTTGTGCTCGGCGCTCATTCCTCAACCTCGCTGTCGGCCATCCGCGGCATCGGCAGAGCCCGCTTGTCGGGCCTGGGCCGGTGCGCGGCAGGTGCGGCCCCGGCGGCCGCGAGCGTCTCCGCGGGGGCCGCCTTCAGGGCCGCCACCAGCGTCTTCTTCGCGTTCGTGTACTCGCGCCCGACCCCGGCCTTGCCCGGCTCGACGCCGAAGGCCACGGCCATGAGCTGGGTGAAGAACACGATCGGCATCTTGTAGTGGGTGTGGAACATGGCGTTCATCTCGCCCTGGTAGGCGTCGATGTTGATCTGGCACATCGGGCAGACCGTGACCATCATCGCGGCCTCGCGCTTCTCGGCTTCCGCCACCAGGCGCCGGATCAGCTCCAGGCCGACCTTGGGGGCGACCTGGGTCATGTGGCCGCCGCAGCACTCGGTCTTGAGCGGGTAGTCCACCACGTCCGCGCCGAGGGCTCGAAGCAGGCGGTCGAGATCGTTTGGCTGCTCGTGGTTGGTGTAGGCCCCGTCGATATCCGGGCGGGGGACCATGCAGCCGAGGTAGGGCGCGACCTTGAGGCCGGTGAGGGGCTTCTTGACCGCGGCCTTGACCCTGTCCAGGCCGACGTCGTTGAGGATCACCTCGAGGAGGTGGCGGACCTTGATCGTGCCCGGGTCGTAGTGCAGCCCGCCGGCCCCGAGCGCATCGTTGACGCGGGCGTTGAGCGCGGGCTGCTGGCCCATGTAGTGGTCCGTCTTGGCCAGGTTGAGGTAGCAGGCGCTGCAGGCGGCGACGAGGGGCTGGCCGTCCTTCTTCTCGCCGGCGGCGATGGCCAGGTTGCGGGCGATCATTGCGTACGCCGGAGTCGTGCTCAGGCTCACGTACTCGGTGGCGCCGCAGCAGTTCCAGTCGTCGATCTCTTCGAAGGTGATTCCGAGGGGCTCGCAGATACCTTCGAGGGACTCTCGATAGGAGCGGCCGCTGCCCTCCATGGAGCAGCCCGGGTAGTAGAGGTAGCTGGTCATTGGGCTCGCTCCAGCTGATCGGCCCGCTGCAGGATCGCCTGCAGTTGCTTCTTCTGGTGGATCTGGTGGGGCAGGATCCCGATCCGACCGTGGCGGAAGAGGCCGAAGGCCATGGGCGTCATCCCCGGCAACCGCAGGATGTAGTGGCGCAGGTAGTGGCGCGCCGTCAGGCCGATCTCCCAGCTGCGGCCGAAGCGCCTGGCCTGGCCGATGAAGACGCCGGTGAAGTCGGGCCCGACGTTGTTCGGATAGGTGTGCTCCTCTTCCGCGATGACCTTGAGGGCGTACATCACGTCCGTGATTTCAATGTCCTGCGGGCAGCGAACCACGCAGTGGTAGCAGGAGAGGCACATCCACGGCGTGTTGCTGTGGAGGACCTCGTCACGCTCGCCGGCGCGGATGAGCGCGAACAGCCCGCGCGGCGTGTGGTCCATGGCGTCCGCGGAGGGACAGGAACCTCCGCAGGAGCCGCACTGGATGCACATCTCGAGGCGCGAGACGCCTGCAGTCTTCGCGCCCACCTCGGCGAGGAAACGAACGCCCGCGTCCGTCACCTCCGGAGATGAGACCTGAGCCACGACCATCCAAATGCCCCTTTGGTTACCGGTTTGGCCCTGGTCGACCTTGCTCCGGTCGCGCGCCGCAGCGGACGTCCGCGCCTACCTCGTGCGCGAGCGTCCGGCAACGGCGGAACCGTTCAGCCACGACCGTCCAGAGTTTGGCCGGGGTTGCGGGATATGAAGTGGGGACGCCACTGCGCTCTTGCCGGGGCGCTCCGGGCCGGGCTTCGGTGGCAACGGACCGGAGACCGACTATGCGGGCCGCGTGACGCGGACCTACCTGTTGCCTTGTAGCTATTCTCGGAAGCCGGGTTCGGTGCCGATAGGGCCGCATGACCCGGCCCATCGGGGGCCAACCCGCCCGCGTTTCCCGGCCTCTTGGGGCTGGGGCAGCGGACAGCGGCACGACCCATACGGGCGGTATTGGGCTCGTTCGAGGGTGGACGGTAGGGCCGCCGGTAGATTCAGGAGCAGAAGCGGGAGACGGCGTCCCAGAGCACGGGCAGGCCGAAGCGCAGCGCCTCGACGCCGACGCGCTCGTCGTCGCCGTGCATCAGGTTCAGGAGACCCTCGTCGCGGGCGAGGCGCAGCGGCGAGAAGCCGTACGTCGGAACGCCGATGCGGGCCAGGTGCTTGGCATCCGTGGCGAACGGGGCGAGGAACGGCAGCGGCACCGCGGCGGCGTCGTGGTCGCGCAGGACGTGCTCGAGGAGCTGGTAGAGCGGCCCGTCGAGCGGCGCGGAAACGGAGGGCCCGATCTGCTCGCATTCGATGTCCATGCGCGCCCACAACTCCTCGCCGATGCGACGGCGCAGCTCCTCGCGCATGGCCGGCTCGTCGGTGCCGGGGAGCGTCCGGCAGTCTATCTCGATATGGGCTGTGCCGGGGATGACGTTGTACTTCACCCCGGACTGAACGATGCCGACGGAGACGGTGTCGTGGAGGATGGCCGAGACGGTACGGGCCAGGACCGGATCGCACAGATCTCGGAGAGTGGCCTCGATGGCCCCCGGCTCGGGGGCGGTCAGGCCGTTAGCCCCCGCCAGGAGGCCCTGGATGGCGCGCGCCGCCCGGGCCGTCAGGTGCGGGATTGCCCGCGCCAGCGACACTGCGATCGGCTCCGTGAGGCGCGCCGGCCCCGGCTCCGCCAGGCGCGTCACGATTTGAGCGGCCAGAACCGCGGCGTTGTCCGGCGTAGGTATGGAGCCGTGGCCCCAGCGGCCCTTGACGTGGATCTTGTAGACGACGAAGCCCTTCTCCGCCACCTGGATCGGATAGAAGCGGACGCCACCGTAGGTCGTCGCGATGCCGCCCGCCTCGTTCAGCGCCCCGGCGGCGCGCAGCCAGTCGGGGTGCTCGTTGACCAGCCAGTCGGCACCGTGCCAGCCGCCGGCCTCCTCGTCGGCGGAGGAGCAGAAGATGACGTCGCGGCGCAAGCCCGGGATCGGATCTTCGGCTGGACTGCGGCCGTTGGCGCGCGCTGCCCGGGCGAGGCGGCGCATGACCTGCACCTCCATCGCCACCATGCCCTTCATGTCGATCGCGCCGCGACCCCAGACGTAGCCGTCCACGAGATCCCCGCCGAACGGGTCGTGCTTCCAGCCGGCCGGTTCCGCGGGCACGACGTCGAGGTGTGAGAGAAGCAGCAGCGGGTCGCCGCCGCTGCCGTCGCCGCGGACGCGGGCCACGATGGATCCGCGGCCGGGAAACGGCTCCACGACCGTCGGCCGGAGGCCTTCGTCGACGAGCACCTGCTCCAGATAGCGCGCCGCCAGGATCTCGTCGCCGGGCGGGTTGACGCTCTTGATCCGAATGAGCGCCCGAAGCAGCTCGACGAGTTCCGAGAGCTCCGTATCGGACAACCTGCCGTCTCGTTCGCTGCGCATCTCGCCGGTCACTCTCGCCTCCGAGCCGAATGGGTCGGCCGGTGGAGATCATGACCCAGTTGCCCGGGGAGTGCCATTCGTGGGCTACCTGGACCAGTTCCCCTCATCCGGGAATTGGGCGTCCTTTCGGCAGGTGCACGGCGTGGTAGAGGCGGTGCAGGCCTCCGTCGGGCCGGCGGTCACGCTCGGCCCGACGATCAGACGCGCCACGAGCCGTGGGATCCGGCCCAAAGCCGGGCCAGACCTGGCCCTCCCACCCGGCTGGAATTGGACGACATGGCGCGAGCCGCTCGATGGGCGCCCGAACGACGGCCCGCCCTGCTCCGCCTACTTACCCGCGGACGTCGCCAGCCGCTCCGCCAGCCGCTCTCCGGTGGTGACCGCCCCGAGCGACGCGGACGAGACCAAGGCCGCGTACTTGGCCATGACGCCGGTCTTGTAGCGCGGCGCGGGTGAGGTCCAGCGTGCGCGCCGCGCCGCCAGGACGCCCGCCGGAACGTTGAGGTCCAGGGCGTGACGGTCGACGTCGATGACGATCTCGTCGCCCTCCTCGACCAGCGCGATCGGGCCGCCCAGCGCCGCCTCCGGCGCCACGTGGCCGATCATCAACCCGTGGGTGCCGCCGGAGAAGCGGCCGTCGGTGAGCAGGGCCACGTAGTCGCCCATGCCCTCGCCGGATAGCGCCGCCGTGACCGAGAGCATCTCCTGCATGCCGGGTCCGCCGACCGGACCCTCGTAGCGGATCACGATCACATCTTCCTTGTTGATCTTCTGGTTGCGGACGGCGTCGTAGCAGGCGTTCTCGGTGTCGAAGACGCGGGCCGGGCCCTTGTGGAAGCGGCGCTCGTGACCGGCCAGCTTGATGACACAGCCTTCCGGGGCCAGCGTGCCGTGCAGGATCGTCAGGCCGCCGGTCGGGCTGAGCGGAGTCTCGATCGGCACGACGACCTTCTGGCCGGCCGTCTCGACCGTGGCCGCCGCCGCGCTGGCGATCGTGCCGCCGTCGACGTTGGGGGTGGAGCCGTCGATCAGGCCCTTCTTGAGCAGCTCGCGGGTGACGAGGGAGAGTCCGCCGGCTTCGTAGAGGTCGGCGGCGGCATAGTGCCCACCGGGCACCAGGTCGCCGATGATCGGGGTCCGATCGGCGATCTCGCCGAAGACGTCGATGTCGAGCGGCGGGAGGCCGTATTCGTGGGCGATGGCCAGCAGGTGCAGAACGGCGTTGGTCGAGCCGCCGGTCGCGGCCACGCACGCGATCGCGTTCTGGATCGACGCGCGGGTGACGAACTCCTTGGGCCGGACGTCGCGCCGGATCAGGTCCATCACGATCTCGCCGCAGCGATGCGCTGCCCTGTCCTTGTCCGGATGCTCGGCCGGGATGCCGTTGAGGCCCGCCGGCGAGAGGCCCAGGATCTCGAGGACCATCGACATCGTATTGGCGGTGTACTGCCCGCCGCACGCCCCGGCGCCCGGGCAGCTCACCGACTCGATCTCGTACAGCTCCTCGGCCGACATCTTGCCGGCCCGGTACGCACCGATGGCCTCGAAGATGGTGACGATCGTGGCGTCGCGCTTGCCCCTGTACACGCCCGGATAGATCGTGCCGTTGTAGAGGATCAGGCCAGGCCGGTCGAGGCGGCCAAGGGCCATCACGGCGCCCGGGATCGTCTTGTCGCAGCCCACCAGGCAGACGACGCCGTCGAGCATGTGGCCGCGGACGCACAGCTCGATCGAATCGGCGATGACCTCACGGCTGATGAGGCTGGTCTTCATGCCCTCGGTGCCCATCGAGGTCCCGTCGGAGATGGAGATCGTGCTGAACTCCATCGGCGTGCCGCCCGCCGCCCGGATGCCCGCCTTGACGTGCTCCGCCAGCCGGCGCTGGTTGTAGTTGCACGGCATCGTCTCGATCCAGGTCGTGGCCACGCCGATGAGCGGCCGGGCTAGGGCGTTGTCGTCGAAGCCGATGGCCTTGAGCATGCCGCGCGCGGCGGCGCGGTCGGGGCCGTCGGTCAGGGCGGCGCTGTGGCGCTTGTCCGGGTTGCTGGGCAGGTCGTAGGGCAGGGGGCAAGGGGCGTCGTTCGACATGGTGGGTCTCTCCGCGGGTCTGAGCGGCTGCGTCGTCGCGGTAAGTTTAGGGCCTGAGGGATGGCGGCCGAGCGCCGGCGCAACGCGCCCCCGGTCGAGGGCGGCGGCCGGTCGGACTCCGGCGGCGCTCTACAGCTTCGAGATGAGCCAGCCGAGGGCGCTGTTCAACGATGGTGAAGGGCCCGTCTGGACGACCACGTCAAGCGCCGTCCGCTGCCCGTTGGGTGCGGTGTTCACCGCCACGACCCACCACTGCCGGTACGGCGGCAGCTTCGTCAGGTCGACGGACTCGGCGCCGGACGGCGCGACCGTCGTGTCGGAGTTCGGAATGCCGGGCTTGACGCTGATCGTGGCTGCGGTCGCGGACGGATCGACGACGACAAACGGCCCCTCCGTCGAAGCTGGCCAGAACTCCACGGTGACGACACCGCTACCGGCCGACGGGGGCACGCCATATTCGTAGGACCCGGTGTCGGTCTCGAACACTGTCAGCTCGACGGAACTGCCCTGTGCCAGCGGCGTTCCCGGCGTCGCGTTCGGGTCGAACGCGAACAACCGGCCGCCCGGCAGGAGCGTGAGGATCGCCACCAGGAGAATCGCCGCGCCGGCGCCCCGCATGGTGTAGGCATTCTCGTTCGCGTGCCGGGGCCGGAATGTGCCGGCGACGAAAGCGACGGGCACGGCCATGAGGGTTGCCACCGTGAGCGCGTCCTGGTAGCCGGGCAGGAGCAGAGCCAGGATGAGCACGCCGACCGCCCCGCCGACCGCCCACGGCAGGCGAAGCGTGGCGTCGCGGTGCCGGCTGATCCGGGCCAGCTGGCCCATGCTTAGGCGCCCGGCGGCGAACGCTCCCAGGCAGGTCATGATCGCGACCTGGTTGGTGGCCCATTCGGCGGACTCGAGCACGGTGACGTGGAGGCCTGTCAGGCTGACGATCCCGACGACCATGTCGGTGATGCCGGGCGCCACGACCAGGACCGCTATCGAAAGGAAGAGCCACAGCACCATCTCGGCCACGAGCAAGAACAGGGCTCGGCGGATGGCGCGGTTGAGCCGGCCCGGCGACTGCTCCGCCTGCTCGATGAGAGCCGCCAGGTCGAGCGGCGGCCCGAGCCGGCTCGTGGCCTCGGACGCGGCCGCCTCCGGGCCGTAGCCGTGCTGCTCCAGAGCCCCGGCCGAATCGACCAGGTGATCGCCGATCTCCTGGCAGACCCGATCCAGCTCGATCCTGGGCAGGTCCAGGCGGGCGCCGAGGTCGTCCACATAAGCCGCCAGAGCGGCCCCGCCGGGCCGCCGACCTTCACCGGACGCCGGGCCGGGTTCAGCCGGGAACGGCGGCCGGGTCTCGATGTACCGGTCGATGCGGGGAGTGGCGCGGGGCGTTGGCGGCGGCGCGGGTGCGTTGGCCGATGGCGCGGGCGCGGGCAGCGAGGCCGTCGCGGGGCCCGTCGCCGCGGACGTCCGAGCCGGAGCCGGAGCCGCGCCCTCGGGCGTCGCCGGGCGCGCCGTCGACGCCGTGTCCCTGGGCATGAACCACGAGCCGGCTTCGGGGTCGGGGCTGGCAAGTCGACGCTCCGCGCGGTCGGGCGCTCTGAACTGGCCCTGGTTGGCACGGGAGCCGGCCGGAGACCAGTCGGGTTCGTCGGCGCGTTCCAGGGCGCGCACGGTCGGGCGGTACTTGCGCCTGGTCCGCTCCCCGGCATGCCAGTCGCTCTGGAGCAGGCCCTCCGCCTCGAGGCGGTAGAGAGTGGGGTAGAGATGGGCCTCGGTGAGCCGGCTGGGGATGCCCTGCGCCGATCCGAGCCACCGCCAGATCTCGAAGCCGGAGAGCTCCTGTCCGCGTAGCGAGTCGATGATGGCGCGGTCGACCCCCTCGTCCACGATCAATGGACCGTCCCGGCCCGACTGATACATCCACCACCACCGTACACATGCGGCTCAGATGCGAGTTGGTCGCGCCGAGGAGTGTAGTCGTCGCCTGGCCCAGGCGCCGACGGGCCCGCCGGCCCCGGCAACGCCTGTAGAACTAACCGGCAGCCGTCAGCCAGTCCCAGATTGTGCCGGTGAAGTTCCTTTCGACGAAGAACGGCCGGTCGCCGAGCCAGTACCGCTGGCCGTCCGCGCCTATGCCGGTCAGGAAGATCCACCATTTCGGAGTGCGGGAGCCGTTCAGGTTGATCGCGTCCTGGATCGTGTCGTCCGGACCAACGATCGCAACCGCACTCGCATAAGGCGCCGAGTAGCTCGTGTCCAGCAGGCCGAGCATGACTCCGGACGGAGCGCCGGGATACGCGTTGGCGCGCCAGGCCTCGATGCGGAGGTCGTGGAACGCGGATAGCATGGCCGGGTCCTGGACGGTGATCGTGGGAGCGACGCCGACCACGGAGCTCGAGTAGTCGAGATTGATTGCCTGATCGGGCGCGTGCGGCGCTACGTGGTTCCAGCCGATGCTGTCGTCGGTGTAACTGACGCTCCAGCCGCCGGCCTGCCCGTTGACCCCGAACGGACCCAGCACGCCTGCCAGCACGACGAAGCCGACCAGGAGCCCGCCTGCAATGGCGAGTCGCCGGCCGGTCACCGCCGGAACACGCACCCGCACCTTGACCAGCGCCCCGGCCGCGAAGGTCAGCGGGATGGCA
This sequence comes from uncultured Chloroflexia bacterium, assembly GCA_963768655.1. Lineage (GTDB taxonomy): Bacteria > Chloroflexota > Limnocylindria > Limnocylindrales > CSP1-4 > Fen-1039. The sequence continues at coordinate 176,759 of CAVYIM010000004.1, forward strand.
AGCTCGAACACGACGACGAGCCAGCTCTGCTGGACGGTGACCACGAAGACGACGAGCCAGCCGAGCCCAAGCATCCCGGCGAGCGCCCACCAGGGGCCGAGTTGGGTCGCCGTCCGGCCGCTGACCAGAGCGCAGGCTCGGACCGCCCGACGGCCGGCCACGAATGCGGGCAACCAGGCGATGGCCGCCCCGACGGCGGTGCCGAATCCCAGCTCGCTCTGGTCGAACTCGACGGGAATGAAGTGGTTGGCGACGAAGTCGACGAGCGGTCTCAGCCCGACTCCGATCACGAGCGCCGCAACGAACAAGACCCAGAATGCCAGGATCGTGCCCTGAATCGCGCCGACGCCGGCGGCCCAGACGCCGCCGGCGGCGCCGGCGAGCAACCGTCGCGTCGACTGGTGGGCCCGGCGGAGTTGCCGTGCCAGATCCTCCGTCCGACCCAGTCGAGCCAGGGCTTCGCCGACCGCAAAGTCGAAATCGCGCCCCTCGGCCTGAATTGCGGCGATGGAGTCGGTGAGGTGGTCGGACAGCTCGGCACGGATCTCCGCGCGCATTTCAGCCGGCAATTCGAGTTGAGAGTCGAGGCGGGTCAGGTACTCCGCCGCCTCCGCCGGAAGCTGATCCGGGACGCGCCCCTGGAGCGTTTGCTTGCTCGCGGCCGACCGCGCGTTGCGCCTGCCAAGTTCGACCTGGCCCCAGAACGCCCATGCGAGCAGAACCACGATGGTCGCGGGCAACGTGCCCGCTCTCGCGAAGGCCGCCGTCGCCAGAATCAGGATTGCCGACGCAAGCACGGCCGAGAAGAACCTAGCCATTGGCCCGCGTCCCAACCGCTCGCGCCATCCCTACCGAGAAAGCGGCCCATTCGGCTTCGTGTTCCGCAAGCAGGCCGCTGCCCGTTGGCGTGATGCGGTAGTACCGGCGCCGCGGGCCCTTGTCGCTGTCGCGCCACTCGGCCTGGAGGGCGCCGTCGGCCTCGAGGCTGTGGAGCGCCGGATACAGCGACCCCTCGCTCGGCGCGAAGGCGCCGCCGCTCCGCTCGCGAACGCGCTGTGCGATCTCGTAGCCGTACAGCTCGCCGTCGCGCAGGACGCTCAGAACCAGGAGTGGAGTCGTGCCCTTGAGAAGCTGGCCCCGGATCTTTCCTGCGCCCACGGCTACCTCCGTACACGCTCTATCATATAACGAGGTAGATCGTAGGCGATTGCGACCTCGCGTGTCAACGACATCGCGGCGGGCTTCGAGCGATCGGCAGCGGGCGCTATCGCGGCGCGATGCCTTCGCGCCGTGGGCCTGGGGCTTGTGCCCAGGGCCAAGCACAGACGCGGCAGTCCGGGCGAGTCTGAACCGGACATGCTCGTCTGGAGACACACGTCGAGCGAGGGGAGTGTCAACGAGCCGCCGTCGACGTCGGGACTGTTCGTTTGGAGCCACACAACCGACGCCAGCAGAGCGTCCAGGTCGAGAATGTGGTCGCGGCTGGGCAGGATTGGCGAGTGAGCGGTCCGCTCTCGGCGCCATGTGGCGTATGTGGTTGTATATGTACCTGAATACGAGCAGCCGATCGCCGAAGACGCCCCGATTGTCAGATGTGGATGTCTGGCCGGGCAGGAACGACCGCGCCGCGGCGCGCGCACGTAGGAAAAGAGGCCCGCTGGCGAATGGCGGGCCTCAAGTGGTCGGAGCGGGCGGCTATCGCGTGGCGGCGCCTTCACGCCGCGAGCCTAGGCTCGCAAGGTGTCGACGCGGGCCGGGTGGGCGGCTTCCCAGGCTTCGATCGCCGGCAGCTTCGAGCGCACGTAGCCGATCTCGTCGGTGCCGGCCAGGATCATCGCCCGGGCGAACGGATCGATCTCGAACGCGAACGACTCGCCGCCGGGCAACGCGACCCTTTCGGCCTCCAGATCCACGGTCCACTCGCCATCGGGCGCGGCCGAAACCAGAGCCTGGAGAGCGGCGAGCCGCTCGGCGGAGACGACGATCGGCAGGAGCGCGTTCTTCAGCGCGTTGGCCCGGAAGATGTCGGCGAAGCTGGTCGAGACGATGGCCCGGATGCCCCACGCCCGCAGCGCCCACGGGGCGTGCTCGCGCGAGGATCCGGCGCCGAAGTTGTCGCCGACCAGGAGGATCTGGCGGCCGGCGTTGTGCGGCTCGTCGATGAAAGACGGCGGCACGCGCCGCTTCCCGTCCGGCGTGAAGCGCCAGTCGAAGAAGAGCGCGTCGGCCAGACCGGCCTTGTCGGTGATCTTGAGGAAGCGGGCCGGGCAGATCTGATCCGTGTCGATGTTGGCGCGTGGGATCGAGATGACGCGGCTGGTGGTCGAAACGAATGGCTCGGGCATGTCAGTTGGCCTCCACGGCCGCGGACCGCGAGACGGCCCCGGGCTTCGCCGCGACGCCCGGGAGCGTCCGCGGATCGGTGATGACGCCGGTGACGGCGCTGGCGGCGGCGGTCAGCGGTGAGGCGAGGAACGAGCGGCCGCCCTTGCCCTGGCGCCCCTGGAAGTTGCGGTTCGAGGTGCTGATGCCGTACTCGCCGGGCTCGAGCTGGTCGCCGTTCATGGCGATGCACATCGAGCAGCCCGACTCGCGCCACTCCGCGCCGGCCGAGCGGAAGACCTCGTCGAGGCCCTCGCTCTCGGCCTGGGCCTTGACCTGCTGGCTGCCAGGGACGACCAGGACGCGCAGGCCGTCGGCCACGTGGCGGCCGCGCAGGACCGAAGCCGCGGCGCGCATGTCCTCGATCCGGCCGTTGGTGCACGAGCCGATGAACACGACGTCGAGCTTCTGGCCGGCGATCGACTTGCCTGCCTGGAGGCCCATGTAGGCGAGCGCACGCTCGAGGTCGTCTCGGGCGCCCGGCTCGACGTCGGCCGGTCCGGGAATCCGGCCGGTCACCGGCACGCCCATGCCGGGGTTCGTGCCGTAGGTGACCATCGGCTCGAGCCTGTCGCCGTCGATGACGATCGTTCGGTCGTAGGTCGCGCCGTCGTCGGTCGGCAGCTTGCGCCAGCGGGCGACGGCCTCGTCCCAGGCCGCTCCCTTCGGGACGAACCTGCGGCCCTTCAGGTAAGCGAACGTTGTCTCGTCCGGGGCGACGAGCCCGGCTCGGGCGCCGCCCTCGATCGACATGTTGCAGACGGTCATCCGCTCTTCCATCGACAGGGCGCGGATGGCGCTCCCGGTGTACTCGAAAACGTGGCCGGTTCCGCCGCCGATCCCGATGCGGGCGATCAGGGCGAGGATGATGTCCTTGGCGCCGACGCCGGGCGCCAGCCGTCCGGTCACCTCGACCTTGAAGGTCTTCGGCTTGCGCTGCAGCAGCGTCTGCGTAGCCAGGACCATCTCGATCTCGCTCGTCCCGATGCCGAACGCCAGTGCCCCGAAGGCGCCGTGCGTGGCGGTGTGGGAGTCGCCGCAGACGATGGTCATGCCCGGCTGCGTCAGGCCGAGCTCCGGTCCGATCACGTGCACGATGCCGCGCGTCGGGCTGCCCTTGCCGTGGAACGGGATGCCGAACTCGCGGCAGTTCTCCTCGATCTGGGCAAGCTGCTTGCGGGCCAGCTCGTCGGCGATCGGCAGCGACGGGTCCAGCGTCGGGATCGAATGGTCAGCGGTGGCGACGGTCTGGCCGGGCTTTCGAACCTTCAGGCCGCGCTCGCGCAGGCCGGTGAATGCCTGCGGGCTGGTGACCTCGTGGACGAGGTGTAGATCGATCGCGAGGATTGCCGGCGCGCCGGGGTCGGACGCCACCACGTGGTCGTCCCAGATCTTCTCCAGGATGGTGCGCGGTTTCTCAGCCATGTTTCCACTCGCGTTCGATTGTCCCGCCTCACAGCGGACGGGGGTCATCGAATGTACCAGACGAACGCAAACGGGGGCCGACTCGTGGGTCACGCGAGCCACCCGAATGCCTGAGCCACGCGAATGCCCGAGCCACCCGAATGCCTGAGCCACCCGAATGCCTGGCCCCCCGAATGCCTGAGCCACGCGAATGCCCGAGCCACGCGAAGCTCCTCAACACGCATGGAGTGAGTAGTAAGTTGGGCTGCCGGCCCGACTCCGGCACACCGAGAGCCCCGGTCGGCATCGGTTAGCCGTAAGTGGCTGACGACGGTCCATCAGGAGCCGAATCCGCACCGCCGATTGGCCTCTCATGGACCGGCGGCCTCGCCGGCCGCACTTTGCACTCACCCCATGCGTGATGAGGAATTCCCGGTCGGGTGGGGCCAATCCCGGCTAGATCCTGGGCGCTCCCCTCGGCGCCCGCGCCGCTCGCCCGCCCCGGCGCCTGCCCCGGCGCGCTCCCCTCGGCCGCAGCGCCGGCCGCTATTCCAGCGCCGCCCGCAGGCGGAGCAGCGGGGCGACCGCGAGGGCCTGCGCAAGGCGCCGTTCGTGGCGTCCGCGCACCGCCTCGGGGTGCCCGGTGACGTTCGGCACTGGCCCGCTACTGCATTTGCCTGAGACGCTTCCGCTGCGAGGCCGCCGCGCGGGGTAGCCGTGCTCTGGGCCGCGCCCGGAGGAGGCGTGAGGTGTTGGCGAGACGTCCCGCCCTTGCTGTAGCGGCGGCCGTGCTGCTTCTTGGTGGCCTGCCGCTTTCGGGAATCGTGCCCTCACGGGTGCTGGCAGGCGCCTCCACGACGCCCGTTTCGCGGTCAATAGATGGGATGGAGGATTCAGGCCAGCCCTCGTCCTCGTCCACCCACGACGTTTCGCTGTCCACGCCCTGGACCGTCTTCGACACGGACGTGGACGTCGTCGGCGGGAATCTGTCCTTCGCCCAGCAGGACCTCACGATCCCCTCGATCGGCTTTGCCACCACCGTCGCCCGGACCTACAACAGCGCGGCGGCGAACGTGAACGGACCCTTCGGCTACGGCTGGTTCTGGACCTACGGGCTCAGCGTCGCGGCGGCCTCGGGTGGCGTCGATGTGGCTCGGGCAGACGGCCGCGTCGACTTCTACGCCAGCAACTCCTCGGGCTACACGCCCCCGGCGGGCATATACGACACCCTCGCGGACACCGCGGGCGGCGGTTGGACTCTCACCCTGGTCGACCAGATGGTCTACACCTTCGCCGCGGACGGCAGCCTCACGAGTGAGTCCGACCCCAACGGCAACACAGCCACCCTCGCCTACACCAACGGGCTTGTCTCGAGCCTGACCGACACCGCCGGCCGGACCTGGACCTTCATCGCCGCTCCCGACGGCGTCCACGTCGGCGAAGTCGACGACCCGGCCGGACGCAAGGTCGACTACTCCTACAGCACCGCCGGCGATCTGGTCGGCGTGACCGATGCCACAGGCGCGTCCGAGACGCTCGCCTATGTGAGCCACGATCTCACGAGCCTGACCGACGCGAACGGCAACGCGACTACCTACGTCTACAACTCGGGCGGCAGCGTCGCCTCAGTGACCGACGCCCTCTCGCACGCCACGTCCTTTGCCTACAACCCCGGTTCGCTGCGCACGACCGTCACCGATCCGCGCGGCAACAGCCACTCCTACAGCTACGATCCGACGTCGCGAGTCACCGTCCTGACCGACGCCCTGGGCGCGTCGGAGTACTGGACCTGGGACAGTTCGAACGATCGCATCTCGGTCATGGATAGGCGCGCCGACGTGACCTCGTATGCGTACGATGCCGCGGGCAACATCACCGGCGTGACCGATGCGAACGGCGGCACCGCGAGCGCCGCCTACGACGCGGACAACCACCCGCTTTCACGCACCGATGCCCTGGGCCGGACCACCACTTACGGCTACGACGGCAACGGGAACCTGACCTCGATCACCGATCCGAACAGCGGCGTGACGGCTTACGGCTACGACAGCTACGGCGAGCGCACCTCCTCCACCGACGCCGATCACAACACGACCACCTACGGCTACGACGCGGTGGGCAACCTCACCTCGGTCAGCGATGCCCTCAGCGAAACGACCACCTACGAGTACGACAGCGCCGGGCGGCAGACACGCATCACCGACCCTGACGGCCGCATCACGCGCTTCACCTACGACGCGCTCGGACGCGAGCTATCGACCACGGACGGCGCGGGCGGCGTCACCAGCTGGACCTACGACGCGGTTGGCAACCGCCTGACCCAGCGCGATCCGGACGGCAACGTCACCCACTTCGCCTACGACGCCGCGAACCACCTGATCAGCACGACCGACGCCCTGGGCCATATCACTACGCTCGGCTACGACGCCAACGGCAACCGCACCTCGGCGGCCGATCCTCTGGGCGATACCACGACCACGCAGTACGACCTCGACAACCGGGCCACCAAGGTCATCGACCCCAACAGCCACGCGACCACAACCGCCTACGACGCGGTCGGCAACCGGGCCTCGGTCACCGACGCCAACGGCCACATCACTTCGTTCACGTACGACCGACTCAACCGCCTGGTGGGCGTCACCGATCCTGCGGGCGGACACGCCGCCTACACCTACGACGCTGTCGGGAACATGACGAACGTGACCGATCCCAACGGCCACACGACCACGACCACATATGACGTCCTGAACCGCGCGGTGTCGGAGATCGACCCGCTCACACACGTGCAGTCGAGCACGTACGACGCGGTGGGCAATCTACTGACCCAGACCGACGCCAACGGCGTCACCACCAGCTACGCCTACGACGCGGCGAACCGGCTGCTCAGCGCGACCTACGCCGAAGGCGGGGTCAGCTACACGTACGACGGGGCGGGGGATCAGGTAAGTGTCACCGACGCCGGAGGCACGACGAGTTACACATACGACGGCGCGCGACGGCTGCTCACCAACACGTCGAACGCCGGCACGGTGTCCGCGACCACCGTGACCTACACGTACGACGCCGCAGGCAACCTGAAGTCGCTGCAGAACCCCGACGGCACGACCACCCACTACGGCTACGACGCCGACAACCGTCAGGCCTCGGTAACCGACTCCAACGGACACGTCAGCTCGTTCGGCTACGACAACGCCGGCCGGCGCATCACCGAGGATCTGCCCAACGGCACCCATGGCGTCTGGGCCTACGACGCCGCCTCGCAGGTCACTTCGATCACCTGGACCGGCCCCGCGAGCCAGACCCTCTCCACGATCAAGTACAGCTACGACCCCGTCGGCAACAAGACCGAGATCGACGACAACAGCGGCAAGAACGGCTTCAGCTATGACGCGCTCGACCGGCTGGTCTCGGCCTCGTACGGCGGCCGCGGCGTCAACGTCACCTACGCCTACGACCCAGCTGGCAACCGGACGTCGATGACGGTCAGCGGTATCACCACGACCTACACGTACGATGCCGCCAACCGCCTGCTCAGCGTGAACGGGAGCCAGGTCACCTCCGACGGCAACGGGAACGTGCTGGTCCTCGGCAGCCAGAGCTTCGCCTACGACTCACGCAACCGCCTCGTGGAGGCAGTGACCGGGTCGGTGACCGAGCACTTCGCCTATGACGGCGCCGATCAGCGCGCGAGTACCTCGGTCAACGGCGCGGCGACCAGCTACGCCTACGACGAGCATGGCCAGCTGGCCCAGGTCGTCACCGAGTCGGGCTCGGCCGCCAGTCATGTCTATGGCCTCGATGGTCAGGTCCTTTGGGATGTCTCGAGCGACCAGGGCACGACCTACTACCAGCAGGACGCGATGGGCTCGACGACCATGCTCACCGCGGCGGACGGCTCGGTGAGTGGAACGCGTTACTACGACGCCTTCGGCTCGCCGGTCTCGGCGCAGGTTGGTTCGGGTTCCTATTGGTATGACGGCCAGCAGTACGACGAGAACAGCGGCCTGATCTACCTCCGTGCCCGTTACTACGACGCCGCCCTCGGCCGCTTCCTCTCGCCCGACACGGCCACGCCTGACTACGCCGACACGCAGTCGCTGAACCAGTACGTCTTCGCCCAGAACAACCCTCTGCGGTTCGAGGACCCGAGCGGGAAGTTCCTGCAAGTGCTGCTGGGCGCTGCGATCGGAGCGGCAGTCGGCGCTACTGCGGACGTAGGCATGACCTTGCTCACCGATTATGTCTCCAACGGCGGGCATTTCTCCGATGACCTCGGCGCGAAGGTAGCTGGCGCGGCCGTGTCGGGCGCCATCGAGGGCGGCATCGACGTTGGCCTCGCGACGGCGACTGGCGGAGCATCCCTTGTCGCCGGTAGCCTCGGGAGCGGCGTGGCAGACGCGGCGGGTTACGCGACAACCGCGGCGCTGGACGAGTACTTCTACCACAAGCCCACTACAACATCTGATCTAGTGACCGGCATTGCTGTGCATGGAGTCTTGGGGATGGCCGAAGGTGGCCTATCGCAGGGCATTGCCGATCGCCTCGTCCCAAATACCTCATCTGTCCTGAACTCGTTGGTGTCGGGCACGGTAAGCGGCCTGTTCGAGGGCGTCGAGGGCTATTTCGAGAACCCGACCGCCTTGGCTCCCGGTGAGCTCGCCAGCCCCGCTGGCGGACAGTGGCGCGGCTTCGGCGCGGGCGGTGGTGGCGCTGCATGGGGTAGCGGTGGCGTCAGCGGAGGCGGCGGTGCCTACGTGCCAGCCACTTTCAGTCCCACGCCGCCCACGATGCCGGAGCCGAGCGGGCCGGTTGTGCTGGTGTGCGATGGAGCCAATTTCTCGCCCAGCTGCGTCGACCTTGCCCCCGGGGCGTACGCGGACCTGTCCGTGTTCGGGATGGACAAGCGGATCACGTCCTTCCGGGCCTCCGGCTACCAGGTCACGCTCTTCGATCAGCTCAATTTCGGGGGCAACGCCACCTACTACAGCGGCGACGTGGCCCAGCTGGCAGCTGGCCTGGACAACACGGCCCGCTCAATCCGAATTCTGCCGGTCGCCTCCGGCTCCTGGTCGCAGGTGACTCCGTCCGGTTTGATTCCTCTCGCCCGCTACGGTGGCGTCTCGGTCTGGGATCCCACCGACAAGGTCCAGCTCGTCTTCGGCGGCAATGGCTCTGGTATCGGCTTCCTCAACGACATGTGGGCCTACAGCCCGGCGGCCAGCACCTGGAGCCAGCTCCTGCCCGCCTCCGGGTCGCCGACGACGAGCTTCGGCTATTACGCCCGTGGCGCCTGGGATAGCGCCGATGGCGAGCTGCTCCTGTGGGGCAATGACTGCACCTCTACGTGCGTGAGCCAGCTCTGGAGCTTCGTGCCGAGCACCCGGATCTGGACCAAGTTGAGCCCCACCGGCACCGCGCCCGGAGCGGGCTATCCCGTCGTCTGGGATACGGTGGGCAAGCGGCTCCTCGTCGTCGACTCTTCGGGCAACGTCACCGCCTACAGCCCCACCACCAATGCCTGGGCGGCGCTCACCACCGGGACGACAAAGCCGTCGAACAACTTGGGTGTGGCCTGGGATAGCACCGATGGGATCGTGCTCCAGTTCGGTGGCGGCAGGAGCTGCAACAATGGCAACTGCAACGATCTATGGGCCTACTCGCCGGTCGCGGGCACCTGGACCCAGCTGACCGCGACCAACCCGCCTGGCCTGCGATCCAACGAGCAGCTCGTCTGGGACAGCGTCCACAACCAGTTGCTCGTCGTCGACGGCAGCAGCTACATCAACGGCATCTCGACCTACTACGACGACGTCTGGGCCTACAGCGTGGCCCAGAGCCGCTGGCAGCAGCTCACCGTCAGTGGCACGCATCCTGCGGCACGGTGGTATGCCGATCTAGTCTTCGATCCCACCGACGACATCGCTCTTCTCTTTGGCGGCTCCAGCTCCACGACCAGCTTCCTTGGCGATCTGTCGGCCTATCAGCCAACGGCTCTTACTCTGCCGACCGGGCCGATCTCGGGCGCTCCAAACGCCTGGAGCCCTGCTCCAACCATTACCAGCCCTCTCGCCCGCTACGGTGGCGTCTCGGTCTGGGATCCCACCGACAAGGTCCAGCTCGTCTTCGGCGGCAATGGCTCTGGTATCGGCTTCCTCAACGACATGTGGGCCTACAGCCCGGCGGCCAGCACCTGGAGCCAGCTCCTGCCCGCCTCCGGGTCGCCGACGACGAGCTTCGGCTATTACGCCCGTGGCGCCTGGGATAGCGCCGATGGCGAGCTGCTCCTGTGGGGCAATGACTGCACCTCTACGTGCGTGAGCCAGCTCTGGAGCTTCGTGCCGAGCACCCGGATCTGGACCAAGTTGAGCCCCACCGGCACCGCGCCCGGAGCGGGCTATCCCGTCGTCTGGGATACGGTGGGCAAGCGGCTCCTCGTCGTCGACTCTTCGGGCAACGTCACCGCCTACAGCCCCACCACCAATGCCTGGGCGGCGCTCACCACCGGGACGACAAAGCCGTCGAACAACTTGGGTGTGGCCTGGGATAGCACCGATGGGATCGTGCTCCAGTTCGGTGGCGGCAGGAGCTGCAACAATGGCAACTGCAACGATCTATGGGCCTACTCGCCGGTCGCGGGCACCTGGACCCAGCTGACCGCGACCAACCCGCCTGGCCTGCGATCCAACGAGCAGCTCGTCTGGGACAGCGTCCACAACCAGTTGCTCGTCGTCGACGGCAGCAGCTACATCAACGGCATCTCGACCTACTACGACGACGTCTGGGCCTACAGCGTGGCCCAGAGCCGCTGGCAGCAGCTCACCGTCAGTGGCACGCATCCTGCGGCACGGTGGTATGCCGATCTAGTCTTCGATCCCACCGACGACATCGCTCTTCTCTTTGGCGGCTCCAGCTCCACGACCAGCTTCCTTGGCGATCTGTCGGCCTATCAGCCAACGGCTCTTACTCTGCCGACCGGGCCGATCTCGGGCGCTCCAAACGCCTGGAGCCCTGCTCCAACCATTACCAGCCCTCTCGCCCGCTACGGTGGCGTCTCGGTCTGGGATCCCACCGACAAGGTCCAGCTCGTCTTCGGCGGCAATGGCTCTGGTATCGGCTTCCTCAACGACATGTGGGCCTACAGCCCGGCGGCCAGCACCTGGAGCCAGCTCCTGCCCGCCTCCGGGTCGCCGACGACGAGCTTCGGCTATTACGCCCGTGGCGCCTGGGATAGCGCCGATGGCGAGCTGCTCCTGTGGGGCAATGACTGCACCTCTACGTGCGTGAGCCAGCTCTGGAGCTTCGTGCCGAGCACCCGGATCTGGACCAAGTTGAGCCCCACCGGCACCGCGCCCGGAGCGGGCTATCCCGTCGTCTGGGATACGGTGGGCAAGCGGCTCCTCGTCGTCGACTCTTCGGGCAACGTCACCGCCTACAGCCCCACCACCAATGCCTGGGCGGCGCTCACCACCGGGACGACAAAGCCGTCGAACAACTTGGGTGTGGCCTGGGATAGCACCGATGGGATCGTGCTCCAGTTCGGTGGCGGCAGGAGCTGCAACAATGGCAACTGCAACGATCTATGGGCCTACTCGCCGGTCGCGGGCACCTGGACCCAGCTGACCGCGACCAACCCGCCTGGCCTGCGATCCAACGAGCAGCTCGTCTGGGACAGCGTCCACAACCAGTTGCTCGTCGTCGACGGCAGCAGCTACATCAACGGCATCTCGACCTACTACGACGACGTCTGGGCCTACAGCGTGGCCCAGAGCCGCTGGCAGCAGCTCACCGTCAGTGGCACGCATCCTGCGGCACGGTGGTATGCCGATCTAGTCTTCGATCCCACCGACGACATCGCTCTTCTCTTTGGCGGCTCCAGCTCCACGACCAGCTTCCTTGGCGATCTGTCGGCCTATCAGCCAGTCGGCATGCCTGGAGCACCGAGCGGAGTCGTCGCCACGCGCGGCAACACCACCGCGAGCATCTCCTGGGTGGCGCCGGTCTGGACAGGCGGGACTCCGATTACCGGCTACACGGTTACGAGCGCTCCTGCCGGCTTGACCTGCACCACCACCGGGGCGACCACCTGCACCGTCTCCGGCCTTTCCAACGGCACCTCCTACACGTTCACCGTCACGGCGACCAACCTGATGGGGACCGGTCCCGCCTCAGCGCCGTCCGCGGCAGTCATACCGGCCACACTGCCGGCCGCGCCGACGGGTGCGACCGCGCAGCGTGGGAACGCCTCCGCCCTTGTCAGCTGGACCGCGCCGTCGAGCACCGGCGGGATCCCGATCACCGGGTACACCGCTACCAGCTATCCGGGCGGGCTGACGTGCGCGACGACCGGCGCGACCTCGTGCACCGTCTCCGGCCTGACGAACGGCACTTCGTACGCGTTCACCGTCGCAGCCACCAATGACGTCGGGACTGGGCCGGCGTCGGCGGCCTCTTCGCCTGTCATTCCGGCTGCCCTGCCCGGACCTCCGACCGGAGTCGCCGCCACGAGCGGACCGACATCGGCCAGCGTGATGTGGACGGCGCCGGCGGTCACGGGCGGCAGCCCGATAACCGGCTACACCGTCACGAGCTTGCCCGGGGCAAAGACCTGCACAACGACCGGCGCGAAGACGTGCACCGTGACCGGCCTCACCAACGGCACCGCCTACACGTTCACAGTCACGGCGACGAACCTCGTGGGCACCGGCCTGCCGTCGGCGCCTTCGGCGGCCGTTACGCCGCTTGGGCCACCGGCGGCCCCGACGGGCGCTACCGCCACTCGAGGCAACGCTTCGGCCGTTGTCTTCTGGACGGCACCCAGCGACAACGGCGCGAGCCCGATTACCGGCTACACGGTGACGAGCTCTCCGGACAGCCAGACCTGCACCTGGACGAGCGGACCGCTCTCCTGCACCGTGATGGGCCTGACCAACGGCACGGCCTACACGTTCACCGTCACTGCAACCAACAGCGTTGGGACCGGCCCGGCTTCGAGCCCGTCCGCCGCCGTGACGCCTGCCACGACGCCCGACCCGCCCAGCGGAGTCACCGGTACCCGGGGTAACACCTCGGTGCTCGTGTCGTGGACTGCGCCGTACAGCGGCGGCAGCCCGATCACGGGGTACACCGTTACGAGCTCTCCATACTCCCAGAACTGCACCAGTACCGGTGCCACGATGTGCACCGTGACCGGTCTGACCAACGGTCAGGCTTACACGTTCACCGTAACCGCCACCAACGCGGTTGGGACCGGGCCGGCGTCCGCCTCCTCAGATCCAGTCACACCCGCAACCCTTCCTGGCGCGCCCAGCGGAGTCATCGTCGCCCCCGCCGATGCTGCGGTTACGGCGTGGTGGACCGCCCCATCGAGCGACGGCGCGAGCCCCATCACGGGCTACACGGTCACGAGCTCGCCTGGCGGCCTGACGTGCACCACGACGGGCGACCTCACCTGCACCGTGACCGGCCTGACCAACGGTCAGCCGTACACCTTCACCGTCACGGCCACGAACGACGTCGGGGTCGGGCCTGCATCGGCAGCGTCGCTGGCGGTGACTCCCGTCACGGTCCCAGACGTCCCGACCGGCGTGGCGGCAACTCGTGGCAACGGCGAAGTCCTCGTGTCGTGGACCGCCCCGGCCGATACGGGCGGCCTGCCGATCACTGGCTACGTTGCCATCTCTGATCCCGACGGAGACACGTGCTCGACGACCGGCGCCACCAGCTGCATGGTGACCGGGCTCACCAACGGCCAGGGATACACGTTCACTGTCCTGGCTGCCAATGACGTCGGAGTCAGCGATCCGTCGGATCCTTCCACCTCCGTGACACCCGACGCCGTGCCCGATCCACCAACAGACGTGATCGCCACCGCCGGCGACTCGTCCGCCAGCGTCACATGGTCGGCCCCATCCGACAACGGGACCATCATCACCGCCTACACGGTCACGAGCTCGCCCGATGGCTGGACCTGCGCCACTACGGACGAGCTCACCTGCGTTGTGACCGACCTGTCCAACGGCACGGCCTACACCTTCACCGTAACCGCATCGAGTGACGCCGGGCCTGGCCTGCCATCGGCGCCTTCGGCCCCGATCACGCCGGCCGCGCTCCCCGACGCACCTACAGATGTGACTGCCGCGCCAGGCAATGGTTCAGCCCTGGTGAGCTGGACCGCACCCTCGGACAACGGCTCTCCGATCACTGGCTACACCGTGACAAGCTCGCCTGACGGCAAGACCTGCGCCTGGACAAGCGGGCCACTCTCCTGCGCCGTGACCGGCCTCACAAACGGGACCGCCTACAGCTTCACCGTAACCGCGACCAACGGTGTCGGGACGGGCTCTTCTTCTGCGGCGTCGAGCAAGGTCACTCCCGCCACTGCGCCGGGTGCACCGACGGGAGTGAGCGGTGTCCGCGGGAACGGCTCGGTTCTGGTTTCCTGGACCGCGCCGGCATCAGATGGTGGCGCCGCCATCACGCTCTACACCGTGACGTCGTCGCCGGGCTCGAAGACCTGTACCTGGGCGACGGGGTCGCTCTCCTGCACCGTCACCGGACTCACCAACGGCACCGCCTACACCTTCACCGTGACGGCGACTAACGGCGTCGGCACCGGTCTAGCCTCGGCCGCCTCGAACAGCGTCACCCCGGCCACGGTGCCGGGGGCGCCGACTGCCGTGGCCGCCACCCGCGGAAACGCCTCGGCGGTGGTCTCCTGGACCGCGCCAGCATCGAATGGCGGCAGCGTCATCACGCTCTACACCGTGACAAGCTCGCCCGACGGCAAGACCTGTACATGGACGAGCGGGCCGCTCTCCTGCACCGTGTCCGGCCTGACCAACGGCACCGCCTACACCTTCACCGTAACCGCCACCAACGGCGTCGGTACAGGGGCCCTGTCTACCGCTTCGGCATCGGTCACTCCTGCCACGGTGCCCGGCGCTCCCACCGGCGTGACGGCCACGCGAGGGAACGCCTCGGCTCTCGTGTCCTGGACTGCTCCAGGCTCGAATGGTGGAGTTGCCATCACCGGCTACGCCGTGACGTCCACTCCTGACTCGAAGACGTGCACCTGGACCACCGGTGCTCTCTCCTGCACCGTGTCGGGCCTGACCAACGGCACGGCCTACACCTTCAGCGTGACCGCCACCAACAGCGTCGGGACCGGTCTGGCCTCGGCCGCCTCGAACAGCGTCACTCCGGCCACCGTGCCCGGTGCGCCCACCGCGGTCAGTGCCACCCGGGGCAACGCAGCCGCCACTGTCTCCTGGAGCGCGCCAGCCTCAACTGGCGGCAGCGCCATCACTGCCTACACCGTGACAAGCTCCACTGGGTCGAAGACCTGCACCACCGCCGGTGCCGTCAGCTGCACCGTCACCGGACTCACCAACGGCACCGCCTACACCTTCACCGTGACGGCGACTAACGGCGTCGGCACCGGCGCTGCGTCCGCCGCTTCGGCGTCGGTGACACCGGCCACCTTCCCAGGCGCTCCCACCGCCGCGACCGCGACGCGCGGCAACACGTCTGCCACCGTGTCCTGGACGGCAGGGGCGACCAATGGCGCGGCGATCTCTGCTTATCAGGTGATCGCCAAGCCGGAGGGTGAATCCTGTACCACCACCGGTGCTCTCTCCTGTACCGTGTCGGGTCTGACCAACGGCACCGCCTACACCTTCACCGTAACCGCCACCAACAGCGTCGGGACCGGTCTGGCCTCGGCCGCCTCGAACAGCGTCACTCCGGCCACCGTGCCTGGTGCACCGACGGCCGTCACCGTCACCCGCGGCAACGCCGCGGTGCTCGTGTCCTGGACCGCCCCGTCAGCCAACGGCAGTCCCATCACCGCCTACACGGTCACGAGCTCCACTGGCTCCAAGACCTGTACCACCACCGGTGCTCTCTCCTGCACCGTGTCCGGCCTGACCAACGGCACCGCCTACACCTTCACCGTCAAGGCCACCAACAGCGTCGGTACAGGGGCCGCGTCGGCGGCCTCCGCATCGGTGACACCCACGACCGTGCCCGGCTCACCGACGGCCGCCACGGCCGTCCGAGGCAACGCCGCGGCTGCCGTGTCCTGGACCGCCCCGTCGGTCACCGGCTCCAGCTCGATAACCGGCTACACCGTCACCAGTTCGCCTGGCTCCAAGACCTGTACCACCACCGGTGCTCTCTCCTGTACCGTGTCGGGTCTGACCAACGGCACCGCCTACACCTTCACCGTAACCGCCACCAACAGCGTCGGGACCGGTCTGGCCTCGGCCGCCTCGAACAGCGTCACTCCGGCCACCGTGCCTGGTGCACCGACGGCCGTCACCGTCACCCGCGGCAACGCCGCGGTGCTCGTGTCCTGGACCGCCCCGTCAGCCAACGGCAGTCCCATCACCGCCTACACGGTCACGAGCTCCACTGGCTCCAAGACCTGTACCACCACCGGTGCTCTCTCCTGCACCGTGTCCGGCCTGACCAACGGCACCGCCTACACCTTCACCGTCAAGGCCACCAACAGCGTCGGTACAGGGGCCGCGTCGGCGGCCTCCGCATCGGTGACACCCACGACCGTGCCCGGCTCACCGACGGCCGCCACGGCCGTCCGAGGCAACGCCGCGGCTGCCGTGTCCTGGACCGCCCCGTCGGTCACCGGCTCCAGCTCGATAACCGGCTACACCGTCACCAGTTCGCCTGGCTCCAAGACCTGTACCACCACCGGTGCTCTCTCCTGTACCGTGTCGGGTCTGACCAACGGCACGGCCTACACCTTCACCGTAACCGCCACCAACAGCGTCGGGACCGGTCTGGCCTCGGCCGCCTCGAACAGCGTCACTCCGGCCACCGTGCCTGGTGCACCGACGGCCGTCACCGTCACCCGCGGCAACGCCGCGGTGCTCGTGTCCTGGACCGCCCCGTCAGCCAACGGCAGTCCCATCACCGCCTACACGGTCACGAGCTCCACTGGCTCCAAGACCTGTACCACCACCGGTGCTCTCTCCTGCACCGTGTCCGGCCTGACCAACGGCACCGCCTACACCTTCACCGTCAAGGCCACCAACAGCGTCGGTACAGGGGCCGCGTCGGCGGCCTCCGCATCGGTGACACCCACGACCGTGCCCGGCTCACCGACGGCCGCCACGGCCGTCCGAGGCAACGCCGCGGCTGCCGTGTCCTGGACCGCCCCGTCGGTCACCGGCTCCAGCTCGATAACCGGCTACACCGTCACCAGTTCGCCTGGCTCCAAGACCTGTACCACCACCGGTGCTCTCTCCTGTACCGTGTCGGGTCTGACCAACGGCACGGCCTACACCTTCACCGTAACCGCCACCAACAGCGTCGGGACCGGTCTGGCCTCGGCCGCCTCGAACAGCGTCACTCCGGCCACCGTGCCTGGTGCACCGACGGCCGTCACCGTCACCCGCGGCAACGCCGCGGTGCTCGTGTCCTGGACCGCCCCGTCAGCCAACGGCAGTCCCATCACCGCCTACACGGTCACGAGCTCCACTGGCTCCAAGACCTGTACCACCACCGGTGCTCTCTCCTGCACCGTGTCCGGCCTGACCAACGGCACCGCCTACACCTTCACCGTCAAGGCCACCAACGCCCTGGGCACGGGAGCCGCCTCGGCCGCATCGGCCTCGGTGACACCCACGACCGCCGCGGTCACGTCGTCTTCAGAGCTCGGAACCGGACCGGCGACCACAGACCCGGGGCAGACAGCGGGTCGCCCGCGGACGGACTCTCGGCTCTGACCCCAGGGCTGTTGGCGGTCGCCCGAGGGCTTGCGTAGGCTCGTCAGTCCAGCTCCAGCGACGCCCGCAGGCGGATATCGCGCGAGGAGGCACCGACCAGGATCTCGAACCGGCCGGGCTCGATTCGCCAGCCGCCGCCGGCTTCGTCCCAGTAGGCCAGATCGCGGTCCTGGAGAGCGAAGGAGACGTCGACGCTCTCGCCCGGCGCCAGGTGCACTGCCGTGAAGCCCTTCAGCTCGCGCGGCGGGCGCGGGACCGACGACTCCAGGTCGGCGACGTAGACCTGCACCACTTCCTTGCCGGGGCGGCCACCCGCGTTGCGCAGCCGAACCTTCAGCTGGGCCGAGTCACCGGCGGGCAGGCCGTCGGCGGTGACTTCGAGCGACTCGAACTCGATGCGGGCGTAGCCCAGGCCGTGCCCGAAGCAGAACCTCGGTTCGATCCCCGCGATGTCGAAGTGGCGGTAGCCCAGGTTGACGCCCTCGGCATAGACCAGTTCCTCCCGCTCGCCCGGCATCGTGCTGAGCGCGGGATAGTCGCATTCGCGGACGGCGATCGTGAAGGGCAGCCGCCCGCCCGGCTCGGCGGCGCCGAGCAGTACGTCGGCGAGGGCGCTGCCGAATTCCTGGCCCGGCAGCCAGGCGTACAGGACGGCAGCGACTCGATCTGCCCAGGGCAGATCCATCGGGCAGCCGGCGTTGACGACGACGACGGTCCTGCGGTTGGCCGCGGCGACGCGCTCGACGAGCTCGTTCTGGCGGCCGGGTAGCGTGACGGTCGTGCGGTCGCGGCCCTCGGATTCCCAGTGCTCGTCGTTGCCGACGACGACGATCGCCACGTCTGCCGTGGCGGCCGCGGCGGCGGCTCGCTCCAGCTGGTCCGCCGCCTGCGGAGGACGGCAGCCGATGTTGAGCTGGTACGGGGAGTGAGTCGCCGAATGAATCTCGGCTTCGATGAGCACCGGCTCGCCGGCTCGAAGCTCGAATGTGCCGCCGTCCCGGCTGCCTTCGAACAGGGCCGTCGGGATGTCGGCCGCGGGACGGGCGTCCCAGAGGTCCGCCGCCACGACACCACCAACCTTCAGCCGCCGGCCGCCGAATCCGCGCAGCTCGATGTCGTGCGGACCGCTCTCGGACGGAGTGAGCCGGCAGGACAGGCGCACGGCGAAGTCGTCGGCCGCGATGCCGTGGGGCAGGTCGCCGAATATGTGCAGCTCGCTCGAGTCGACATGCCAGCTGGCGACAGGATCGCCGGCCGGCTCCTGGCCGTGGAAGAACTCGACCGTGAGGCCGGGCTGGCCGTGGAGGTCGCGCACGTCCATCGCGCTCAACGGCGGCAGGAACAGGTCGATGTGGCAGCCCGGTTCGTGGACTATCTCGGCTCCCGGGAGCGCGGCCCGCAGCCCCTCGATCGGAGTCACCGTGGGCGGGGCGGCGATGTTGGCCGCACCGCCTCCCTGGGCGCACGGTTTGGAGGCGTTGGGCCCGATGACCGCCAGCTTGCGGATGCCGGCCGGAGCGAGCGGCAAGGTGCCGTCGTTGGTCAGCAGCACGAACGACTCGGCGGCGGCCCGGCGCACGAGGGCCGAAGCCGCGGCGTCGGACAGGTGCCAGGGCTGCTCGGGATCGAGCGGCGCGTTGCCGGGGCCGGAGCCGGCGAGCGGCCGCGCGCCCGCGCCCTCGGCCCGCGCGCGGGCGCCCTCGGCCCGCGCGCCCACGCGACCGGCGCCCCCCGAGGCTCCACCTCCGACCAGTGCCCCGACGCGCGCCGCGAGCAACAGTATCCGGCGTGCCTTGTCGTTCAGGACCGCTTCGCTCACCTCGCCCCGCCTGACCGCCTCGCCCAGCACCGGGCCCAAGAAGCGGGCAGGACCGGGCATCTCCAGGTCCAGTCCGGCCAGGGCTCCGGCGACGGTGTCGTCGGCGGCGTGCCAGTCGGACATCAGCACGCCGTCCCAGCCCCACTCGCCCTTCAGAATCTCGCGGACCAGGTGATCGTGATCGACGCAGTGGACTCCGTTGACGAGGTTGTAGGCGGCCATGATCGACCACGCCCCGGCGTTCGCGGCGGCCTCGAAGGGGACCAGGTAGACCTCGCGCAAGGTCCTCTCGTCGACCCGGCAGTCGACCGAGGTGCGGTGGGTCTCGGATTCGTTGGCGACGAAGTGCTTAGGCGTGGCGGCCACTCCCGCCGACTGCATTCCCGCGACGTAGGCGGCGCCGAGCACGGCGGCCAGAACCGGATCCTCGGAGTACGCCTCGAAATCCCGGCCGCCCAGCGGTGAGCGGACGAGGTTGAGCACCGGCCCCAGCATGTAGTGGACGCCGGCCCGCTTCGCCTCGGCGCCGATCCGGGCCGCGACCTCGCGGACCAGATCCACGTCCCAGGTCGCGCCGAGGGCAGTGCCGCACGGCGTGCACGTGGCCGTCGAACCGGCCGGGAAGGTCATGCCCCGAGCGCCGTTCGGGCCGTCCAGCGTGACCATCGGCGCGAGGCCGATCGAGGGCGCGCCGCACGGGTGCCAGGCGTCGACCCCGCCCGTCAACGCGGCCTTCTCCTTTATGCCGAGAGCCCCCAGGAGCTCTTCCAGGCGTTCGGGGCTGATCGGGCTGTCGGGAGCGGGGCGGGCGACCTGCATGACTTGTCCTCGTGCGGGCTCTGGCGTGGCGAAATCGTAGCCCAGCGGTGGCAGGGTGGTCGACTGGGGGTGGTCGCCGCCACGGGCGTGGCCTAACCTTGTGCGGCGTCCAGCGCAGGCAGGAAAGGGGCGGGGCATGGCGACGGCGAAGAATGTACCGGGCAACGGTGGAGCTGCCGAAGATACGCCGACCGCCGACGCGGCCGCCACCGGCATCGCGGCGGGTCCCGAGGATCCGGGCGGCTGGTTCTGGGCCGTGCCGGCGGGGCTGTCGGTGCTCGGGCTGCTCTGGATGGTGCGCGGGCGCCGTCGCAGCCGCTGCCGCGGATGAGCAACCCCGAAGCCGGCGCCGGGGCGGCCGCCGCCGAGGCATCCGTCGCCGCCGGCTCGACAGCCGAACGCCCGACGGCCGAACAGCGGACGATCGAACACGCGACGGCCGAGAGCCCGCCAACCTCGATGCGGCCGATCGACCGCCTGATCGACCGGCTCCGCATCTACCGCGCGCCGACCGTGCTGGGCCTCTCGGGTGTCGGCGTCGTGTTCCTTGGCTGGCTTCTCCTGGTCGTCGGACCGGAGAAGGGGACCACGGGCTTCGATGCCTTCGCCTACTGGGCCGTCTCGCCGTGGCATCCGTATGCGACGCCGCTCGGCGATGTTGGCTCGTTCACGTACACGCCGGCCGTGGCCCTGTTCTTCGCGCCGGTCCACAACCTCATGTTCGGCGCGTTCTACGTGCTCTGGGCCGGCTTCCTCGCGGCGAACCTCGTCTGGCTGACACGGCGCCACGCTCTCATGTGGCTGGCGTTCATCCCGGTGTCTCTCGAGCTGTACGAAGCCAACGTCCACCTGCTGCTCGCGACCGTCTGTGTGCTCGGGTTCGAGTACCCGGGCCTGTGGTCGATCGGCATTCTGACCAAGGTCACGCCGGGTATCTCACTGCTGTGGTTCGTGGTTCGCAAGGAGTGGCGGTCGCTGGCCCTCGCCCTCGGAACCACGGCCGCGATTGGCGTCGTTTCGTTCGCCATCGCCCCGAGCGCGTGGTTCGATTGGGTCACGTTCCTGACCAGCTCCAGTTCCACGGGGCCAGTCGAGAATGCCTCCTACCAGTGGTTGATTCCGCCGCTGGTCCTTCGCCTGGCGGTCGCGGCGGCCCTGATCGTCTGGGGCGCGCGGACCGATCGACGCTGGGTCGTGCCCGTAGCGACGGTGCTGGCGATGCCCGTCCTGTGGATCACCTCGCCCGCGGTCCTGGTGGCAATTCCGCGGCTGCGCCGGCTGCGCACCGCGCCGGCGCCCCAGGGCCACCTCGAATCGGCGAGCTCTGCGTAGCGGACCTACAATCCGACTCGCCGTCCCGCCAGAATGCCCGCCGGCCGCGCCGGGGTGGGTGCACGAATCGACAGCAGGGTAGCCACATGTTCGATCGACTCGGCCGGCTGGTGCTCAGGCTCCGGTTCGTCCTGATTGCCATCTGGGTAGTCGGTGCGATCGCGTTCGGCGTCCTGGGCCCGTCGCTGGCGAAGGTCGGGTCGGCCGACGAAACCAGCTTCCTGCCCAAGAACGCGGATTCGCTGGCCGCCCTCAAAGTCCTTTCGGCCGCCTTCCCCAGCGACTCGGCTCCGTCGACGGCGCTGATCGTCTTCTCGCGCCAGAGCGGCCTGACCGACGCGGACCGCGCCGCCATCGAGGGCCTGAGCACGTGGTTCGGAGGCGACAGTCGTCCCGCCGGCGTCCTGCGCTACGTCACCGCTGAGGGCACGCCCAGCCTGGCCACCATGTTCCGAAGCTCCGATGGCGTGGTCGAGCTGGCCCAGGTGGATTTCGATGCGCCCTCGTTCCTGCCACGGACCAACTCCGCCGTCGACGCCATACGGGCTCACCTTGCCGCGCCGGGCGTGCTGCCGGCCGGGCTCGTGGCCCAGGTCAGCGGCCAGGCCGGGATCGGCCGTGACTATCTGAACGCCATCCAGCAGGGCACGAACAGCACGACCGTGGTCACGATCGTGCTCGTCGTCGTGGTGCTGCTGTTGATCTACCGCGCGCCGCTTGCGGCCCTGGTGCCGCTGGCCACGATCGGCTGCGCCTTCCTGGTCTCGCGCGGCCTGCTCGGCTTCCTGGCCCAGGGCGGCTGGCAGCTCTCGTCCGTCCTCGACTCGTTCATCGTCGTGCTCGTCTTCGGCGTCGGCACGGACTACACGATCTTCCTGATATCGCGATTCAGAGAGGAGTTGGGCCGCAACAGCCACGACGACGCGGTCCGGGTGACCGTCAGCCGCATCGGCGCCGTCATCGCCGCGTCCGCGGCGACCGTCATCGTCGGCCTGAGCTCCATGATCGTCGCCAGCTTCGGCATGATCCAGACGACCGGCCCGGCCCTGGCCATCACGATCTTCATCACTCTGCTGGCCGGCCTGACGCTCACTCCGTCGCTGCTGGCGATCTTCGGCCGGCGGCTCTTCTGGCCGCTCCACGAGCAGACCAGGACGGCCGCCTCGGACGAGAAGGGATTCTGGGCGGCGGTCGCCCGCCGGATCACGGACCGCCCGGGGTTGCTGGCCGCGGTCGTCCTGGTCGCGCTGGCGGCGCCGTTGCTGGCTCTGCCCCAGCTCAAGGAGAACTTCAACGTTCTCGAGGAACTGCCCGGCAACGCCGAGTCGCGCCTCGGCTTCGACACGCTCAGCCAGCACCTGGCCGAGGGCCAGCTGATGCCGCTCAATGTGCTGGTCGAGGTGCCGGCCGGGAATCTGGCCAGCCCTGCGGACCTGGCCCGTATCGGGCAGCTGGAGCAGAAGATCGCCGCGCTGCCGGACATCCAGTCGGTCAGCAGCGTCGTCGACCCGACGGGCCAGGGCACGGTTTCTGGCGTCGTGGAGCCGGCGACCGAGCTGGCCTCCATGGCGCAAGGCTTCGCGCAGCCGCCGAGCACGAACCTCAACGTCAACCTGAGCGACGCCTCTCTGGCGTCGATCGAATCCACGGTCGCGTACGTTGGCGGGCTGGCCGGGGCCTATCCGAACGTGGCGGGCGCGACCCTGACCGCCACCGAGGCGGATCTGGCCACTCTCCAGCTGAGCATCGTGAACGGGCGCGACCAGGCCAACGCCGCCAACCAGCTCGGCGCGCTTGCCGCCCAGCTGCAGGCCGCTGCCACCTCAGCCCCGAGCGGCGATGCTGCCAGCCAGCTGGCCCAGCTCAAGTCCTACCTGGACGAGCTCGGCGCGGCGATGCCGGCGCTGACTGCGACCGACGCGTACAAGGCCGCGGAGACCGCCATCCCGCAGGTGGCGGCGACTCGCGATGCCGGGGCCTTCATGACACTCGTGGCTGCTCTTGGCCAGATGCAGGCGTGGTTCGAGGCCCAGCCGACCGCCTTCTACTTCAGCCCCACCACGGCGACGCCCACGGCCGAACAGCTGGCCGCCCAGCAGGCTACGGCCGCAGCCCGTGCCCGCCTGCCCGGTGAGTTGAGCCAGCTCGCCGCCTCGTTCGGCGCCGGCGACCTGTACGCGCCGCCCAGCCTGACGGCGGCCTACGTCTCGGGCGCCGGGAACGTGACCCAGCTGTATGTGACCACCACGAGCAACCCGTACGACACGGCGTCCTTCGACGCCGTTCGCTCGCTCCAGACGCTGATGGCCGGTCAGGCGTCGAGTTTCGGGCCGGGGGCCACGACGTACGTGGGCGGCGCGACCGCCGAATACGCGGACGTCCAATCCACGATCTCGTCCGACTTCCTGCGCGTCGCCGTGATCACGATCGTGGGCATCCTGATCGTCCTCATCCTGCTGCTGCGGGCGCTCGCGGCACCCGCATACCTGGTGCTGACGGTCCTGCTGTCGTACTCGGCCAGCCTGAGTCTCTCGGCTTTTCTGGTTCAGACCGTGTTCGGCCAGCCAGGCATCAACTACTTCATACCGCTGATGGTCTTCGTGCTGCTGGTCGCCCTGGGTTCCGACTACAACATCTTCTTGATGTCGCGGGTCCGCGAGGAGAGCGCCGTGCGGCCGCTGCGGCAGGGCATCCGCGCCGCCTCGGCTCGAACCGGCACGGTCATCACCTCGGCCGGCCTGATCCTGGCGGGGACCTTCGGGGCGTTGATCACGTCGCCGCTGCAGCTGCTCTTCCAGGTCGGCGTGACCGTCGCCCTGGGCGTGCTGATCGACACGTTCATCGTCCGGAGCCTGCTCGTCCCGGCCATCACCGCCTTCATCGGGGAGTGGGCCTGGTGGCCGTTCCACCGGCGGGGCGCCGGGGGAGCTTAGGGCCAGCGTGCCAGCGTGGTTGATGGGTCGCGTCGCGACCGTCTTCTCCAGTCCCGTCGAGCTCGGCCGACACCTTCGGTACCATCGTCCTGCCCCCCGATTGGGGTCTGGCGCACGTCTTGACCTCTGCTGCTACACTCGCCAGACACCGCTCGACCGCGAGCCGGTGTAGTAACTGCTACGGAGAACCAGGTTGGGTCTGTTCAACAGTCGGAACCGCCGCCACGTCGCCATCCTCGTTCGGACGGATGGTCGTCGCGTGCAGGTGCCCACCGACAACCTCGGCCTGGTCGACGTCTCCCTCCTCGGTCTACTTCATACCCTCGAGCTCGGCATTGAGCGCGTATTCGTACTCATTACCGGCTCCCGGCGGGAGGCTGGACCCAGGGACAAGCGCTGACGACGCAAACCCCGAAAGACCAGAACCCTCGCCGGCAGGCGAGGGTTTTTTTGATGAGCCGAACAGACCAGGAATCGTAGGTCGAGAGCGGGGCGCCGCAAACAGACGAGTGCCACCGAAAGGAAGGGCGAAGCGATGGGGACCACGGACGACGGACCGGGCCGTTCGCCGACGGCGATTTCGGGCATGACGCACCGGGCGGGCGGCGCAGGGACGGGCGGCGCTCGCGGCTCGGCCCAGGGCGCGCCCGCCGCGGGCGGAGAGGCTGCCGCCGAGCGGGGGCGTATCAACCACATGCCGGGGGCCGGTACGCCCCGCGCCGAGGCGATCAGCGCCGGGCGGCGCGAGATGCTGACCGACAGCCACCGCCTCCACATCAAGAGCCTGGCCGAGCGCGGCGCGAACCGGCCTCGCATCGGCGCGGATGCGGTCTGCGAGGCTCTGCTCCGCCAGGGCGTGGGGGTCTTCTTCGGGTACCCGGGCGGCGTCGTCCTGCCCTTCTACGACGTCCTCGGCGACTACCCGGAGCTGCGCCACATCCTGGTCCGCCACGAGCAGGGCGGCGCCCACGCCGCCGAAGGCTACGCCCGCGCCACCGGCAAGGTCGGCGTCTGCCTGGCCACCTCGGGCCCGGGCGCGACGAACCTGGTCACCGGCATTGGCAACGCCATGCTGGACTCGGTTCCGATCGTGGCCATCACCGGCAATGTCGTCGGTTCGCTGCTCGGCAAGGACGCCTTCCAGGAGATCGATATCACGGGCATCACGCTGCCCTGCACCAAGCACAACTACCTGGTCCGCGATCCCAACGACATCCCCCGCGTCTTCGCCGAAGCCTTCCACATCGCCCGCACCGGACGTCCGGGCCCGGTCCATATCGACCTGACCAAAGACGCGCTGATGGGGGAGTGCTCGGCCGCGCACCCGGACAGCGTCGATCTGCCCGGCTTCAAGCCCACCTTCGAGGGCCATCCCCGCCAGATCAAGCTGGCGGCCCAGGAGATCGCCAGGTCCGAACGCCCGGTCATCCTGGCCGGCCACGGAGTCCTGATCGCCGACGCCACCGAAGAGCTGCGTGAGCTGGCCGAGAAGGCCCAGATTCCTGTGGCCCACACGCTCCTCGGCGTCAGCGCCATGGACGAGACAAACCCGCTCAGCCTGGGCTTTGTCGGCATGCACGGCTGGAAGCACGTCAATCGGGCGATCCAGTCGGCCGACCTGCTGATCGCCCTGGGAATGCGGTTCGACGACCGGGTCACCGGCCACGTGCCCACCTTCGCGCCCTACGCCCGGATCGTCCATGTCGACATCGACCCGGCCGAGATCGGCAAGAACGTGGCTGTCGAGATCCCGATCGTGGGCGACGTCAAGCGCGTCCTGCGGGCCCTCATCCCCCAGGTCGAGGCCGTGGCTCCGGAGCGGCGAGCGGCGTATCTGGCGGAGATCGCCGCGTGGCGGGCCGAGTCGCAGAAGACGCCGTGGCACGGCTCGGGGGCGTGGCGCAACGGCCAGCTCTCGGCCGACTTCGTGGTCAGCCGCATCGGCGATGCCACGGGACACGACGCGACCATCGTCGCCGACGTGGGCCAGAACCAGATGTGGACCGCCCGTTACGGCGGCTTCCGCCGGCCGAACAGCCACATCAGCTCCGGCGGCCTCGGGACGATGGGCTACGGCCTGCCGGCCGGAATGGGCGCCGCCGTGGGCCGGCCCGACAAGGAGACCTGGTCGATCGTCGGCGACGGCGGGCTGCAGATGACCGTCCAGGAGCTGATGACACTGGTTCAGGAACACATTCCGCTCCGGATCGCGCTGCTCAACAACCACAAGCTGGGCATGGTCCGGCAGTGGCAGGAACTCGTGTACGCCGGCAACTACCATTCCTCGCATCTGCTCGGCCCCGACTGGTGCAAGCTCGCGGAGGCGTACGGCGTCGCCGCCTTCCGAGCCGACTCGCCCGAGCAGGTCGACGCCGCAATCGCTTCCGCCCGGGCCGTGGACGGCCCGGCGCTGATCGAGTTCTGCATCGCCCAGGAACAGAACGTCTTCCCGATGATGCCGGCCGGCAAGGGCCTGTCGGATCTGCTCGAGGAACAGTTCGAGGAGCCCAACCGATGAGCCCCACCGGTTCGAACCCCGGGGGCGGCGCCGATCAAGGCGTCGCCCCGGCGCTGGGTGGTGCGGCCGCATCTCACTCGGCGCCGGCCCACACCGCGCCGCCGGCGCGGGCTCTGCCCGGCCACGGCGAGGCGCACCGTCACGTGCTCGTCGCCATCGTCCTGAACAGGCCCGGCGTCCTCAACCGCGTCGCCAGCCTCATGCGGGCGCGCAATTTCAACATCGAGACCCTCGCGGTCAGTCACACTGATCAGCCGGAGGTCAGCCGCATGACGCTCACGCTCCACGGCGACGACGTGGCGGTCGAGCAGGCGGCCAAGCAGCTGTACCGGCTCATCGACGTCCTCAAGGTCCAGGACGTCACCAGCGACCCGACCGTCGAGCACGAGATCGCGCTGATCAAGGTCCGCGCCGACGACCGCAATCGCGGCGAGGTGTTGACCATCGCGGACATGTACAAGGCCAGAGTCGTGGATCTTGCGGCCGAGTCGCTGATCGTGGAGGCGACCGGGACCGAGGCCGAGGTGGATGCGCTCATCGCGCTCCTTCGCGGGTTCGGGATCAAGGAGCTCGTCCGCTCGGGAACCGTCGTTATGTCCCGGGGTGCCGGGTCGATCGAGGAGGCAGTCAAGCGATGACCGCGCGCATGTACTACGACAACGATGCCGACCCCAAGGCTCTCGCCGGCCAGAAGATCGCCATCATCGGCTACGGGAGCCAGGGCCACGCCCACGCCCAGAACCTGCACGACTCCGGCTACGACGTGACCGTCGTCGAGTCCAACCCCAAGGCCCGCGCCCTCGCCGAAGAGGCCGGTCTCAAGACGGCCGACATCGCGGACGCCGTCAAGGCCGCGGACGTGATCATGATCCTGGTCCCCGACACCATCCAGAAGAAGGTGTACGAGGAATCGATCCGGCCGAACATGCACGCCGGCCAGCTGCTCATGTTCGCCCACGGTTTCAACATCCGCTTCGACCGCATCCGCCCGGGCGAGGGCATCGACGTGGGCATGGTCGCGCCCAAGGGCCCAGGCCATCTCGTCCGCTCCGTTTTCGAACAAGGCGGCGGCGTGCCCGCTCTCTTCGCCGTCGAGAAGGACGCCACCGGGACCGCCCGTGCCCGTACCCTCGCCTACGCGCGTGGCATCGGCGCCACCCGCGCCGGCGTTCTCGAGACGACGTTCAAGGAAGAGACCGAGACGGATCTCTTCGGCGAGCAGGTCGTGCTCTGCGGCGGCGTCACGAACCTGATCAAGAACGGCTTCGAGACCCTGGTCGAGGCGGGCTACCAGCCGGAGCTGGCCTACTTCGAGGTGATGCACGAGCTCAAGCTGATCGTCGACCTGATGTACCGCGGCGGCATGAACTTCATGCGCTTCTCGGTCAGCGACACCGCCGAGTACGGCGACTACGTCTCCGGCCCGCGGATCATCGACGCCCGCGTGCGCGCGGAGATGAAGAAGGTTCTGGGCGAGATCCAGGACGGCAGCTTCGCGGCGGCATGGATCGCCGAGAACGAGGCCGGCCTGCCGAACTTCAAGAAGATGCGCGAGGCCGGCCGCGACCACCAGGTCGAGCAGGTCGGTGCCCGGCTGCGCAAGGCCATGCCGTTCCTCAACCCCGTTGAGGTCGTCGACGGCCAGCCGCAGGCCTCGGCCAGGTCCAAGGAGTAGTTGCCAAAGCGATGAGTGGCGAGGCCGGATCGGTTTCGGCCTCGCTACTCCGCCCCGCCACCTGCCCGGAAGCCAGACAATGGAGAACCTCCAGTGAGCACGCCTCAGCCGCTGAATCAGGCCGACCCAGCGGCGACGTATCGCCTCGTCGTCGTTCCCGGTGATGGGATCGGCCCGGAGGTGATTGCCGGCGGCCGGCGCGTGCTCGAGACGACAGGGCAGATTTTCGGGTTCGGGATCGAGTGGACCGAAGTGCTCGTCGGCGGCGTCGCCTTCGATGCGTACGGCGTCGGTGTCCGCGACGAAGACGTCGACAAGTGCGCAGCCGCCGATGCCGTCTACTTCGGTGCGATCGGGGACCCGCGGTTCAACGATCCGAGGTCGAAGGTTCGGCCCGAGCAGGCGCTCCTGCGGCTCCGCAAGGACCTCTGCCTGTACGCCAACCTTCGGCCGGTCACGGTCCAGCCCATCCTCGCGGCCAGTTCGCCCGTTCGCGAATCGCTGGTGAAGGACGTGGATCTGCTGATCGTCCGAGAGCTGACCGGTGGCCTCTACTTCGGCAAGCCCTCGGAAACCCGCGTGACGCCTGCGGGGCGCGAAGTCGTGGACACACTCACCTACACCGAGCACGAAATCCGCCGCGTCGTGAAGCTCGGCTTCGAACTGGCACGCAGCCGCCGCAAGAAGCTGACCAGCGTCGACAAGGCGAACGTGCTGGAGTCGAGCCGGCTGTGGCGGACGATCGTCGAGGAGGTCAAGCCCGAGTACCCGGACGTCGAGCTGGAGCATCGGCTGGTGGACGCCTGCGCCATGTCGCTCGTCACTCGCCCCGCCCAGTTCGACGTGATGGTCATGGAGAATCTCTTCGGCGACATCCTGAGCGACGAGGCCAGCGTGCTGGCGGGCTCGCTCGGGATGCTGCCTTCGGCATCGCTGGGAGAGAGGCGAACGGACCACGGACTGTTCGGCTTGTACGAGCCCATTCACGGATCCGCGCCCGACATCGCGGGCCAGGACATTGCCAACCCGCTGGCGACGATCCTCTCCGCGGCAATGATGCTGCGCTGGTCCCTGGGCCAGACTGCCGCGGCCGAGGCGATCGAGGCCGCGGTCGGGGCCGCGCTGGCAGACGGCTACCGGACGCCGGATCTGGTCGCCGCGACGGGCGAGCAGCCGGGGCAGCGCAAGGTCGGGACGCAGGCCATGGCCGATGCGGTAGTCGCCGCCCTCCAGGCCGCGGCCGGGGCTGCCGGCGGCGCGAAGGCGGCCGTCCAATGAGCAACCGCGTAGTCCTCTACGACACGACGCTCCGCGACGGGACGCAGCGTGAAGGCCTGATCGTGTCGCTGGCGGACAAGATCAAGATCGCTCGCCGCCTGGACGAATTCGGCCTGGCCTACATCGAAGGCGGCTGGCCGGGCTCCAATCCCAAGGACGTCGACTTCTTCGCGGCCGCCCGGTCGATCCAGTGGAAGAACGCGAAGCTCGCGGCCTTCGGCTCCACCCGGCACCGCTCCAACCGCGCGGAGACCGACCCGAACCTGGTCGCCATCGTCGCCGCCGGCACGCCGGTCGTGACGATCTTCGGCAAGAGCTGGCTGCTGCACGTCCGCGACGTTCTCGGCGCCACGCCCGAGGAGAACCTGGCGATGGTGGCCGACTCCGTGGCCTTCCCGGCCGCCGCAGGCCGCGAGATGGTCTACGACGCGGAGCACTACTTCGACGGCTACAAGGACGATCCCGCCTACGCCCTGGCCACTCTCCGAGCGGCCCGCGGCGCCGGGGCGGCCACCCTCGTACTGTGCGATACCAACGGCGGCACGCTGACCGATGAGCTGGTGGAGATCGTGCGCGCGACGATGGCCGCTCTCGCGGACGACCTCGACGGCGGCGCTGCCGAGGTGATCTGGGGCATCCACTGCCATAACGACTCGGAGCTGGCGGTGGCCAACTCCCTGGCGGCGATCGCCAGCGGCGTCCGCCACGTCCAGGGCACGATCAACGGTTACGGCGAGCGCTGCGGCAACGCCAATCTGGTCAGCATCCTGGCCGACCTGGAACTCAAGACGAGCTACGAGCCCGTTCCGTCGGGCCGCCTGGGTGAGCTGACGGAGATGGCCCGCTACGTGGCCGAGATCGTCAACATCGCGCCGGACGACCACCAGCCGTACGTCGGCCGCTCGGCGTTTGCCCACAAGGGCGGAGTCCACGGCTCCGCGACCGCGCGCGCCAGCCGCGCCTACCAGCACGTGGACCCCGGCGTAGTCGGCAACGTCATGCGCCTCGTGGTTAGCGAGCTCGGCGGCAAGGCCAACACGCAGCTTCGCGCCGAGCAGCTCGGCCAGCAGCTCGACGGCGTGGATCCGAAGGCGCTGAGCCAGGTCATCAAGCAGCTCGAGGCCGAAGGGCTCGCGTTCGAGGGCGCCGAGGCGTCGTTCGAGCTGCTGGTGAAACGCCACAAGGCCGGCTACGAGCCGCCCTTCGAGCTGTGCGACTACACTGTTCTCGTGGAGCAGCGCGGCGGGGCCGAGCTGCTGGCCGAGGCCACGGTCAAGGTCGAGGTCGCGGGCGAGGTGCTCCACACCGCAGCTGACGGCAACGGCCCGGTCAACGCCCTGGACACCGCCCTGCGCAAGGCCCTGGGCGCCTTCTACCCGCAGCTCGACTCGGTGCACCTGGTGGACTACAAGGTCCGCATCCTCGACAGCGAGGAGGCGACGGGCGCTCAGACGCGGGTCATCATCGATTCATCGGACGGCGCCCGGGAGTGGTCGACGATGGGCAGCGGAACGAACATCATCGCGGCGTCGTGCCAGGCCCTGTGCGACTCGCTCGAATACGCCATCTGGAAGACGGGCGCGGAAGTGCGGCGACGCGACGAGCGCCACTTCACCACCGCCGCGCCCGGCAACGGCACGGCCGGCGCCACCCGGCCGGGCCGCTCCGGGTAGTCGCAGGAGGGATCGATGGCATCGCCAGCGTCCGGGATTCGGTCGGCGCCGGAGCCGCCCAGAGCCTCGCCTCACGTCGCGTTCCAGGGAGAGCCCGGGGCCTTTTCGGAGGATGGCGTCCTGTCTGCGTTCGCCGCTCCCGAAGCCGTCGCGATGCCGACGTGGCGGGCCGTCTTCGAGGCCGTGCACGAAGGGTCGGCCGACGCCGGCGTCGTCCCCATCGAGCGTTCGGCCGGGGGCAGCGTGCGCGAGATCTACGACCTGCTCTTCAAGTTCGATGAGATCCGGATCGCCGCCGAGGTGACGGTGCCGGTTCGGCTGGCCCTGCTCGCC
This sequence comes from uncultured Chloroflexia bacterium, assembly GCA_963768655.1. Lineage (GTDB taxonomy): Bacteria > Chloroflexota > Limnocylindria > Limnocylindrales > CSP1-4 > Fen-1039. Next base: position 208,670 of record CAVYIM010000004.1, read on the forward strand.
CTGCCCGGCCAGACGCTCGACCAGATCGAGCGCGTGTACAGCATCGCCCAGGCGTTGGACCAGGCCGACGAGTTCCTGCGCTCCCGGCCGTGGCAGGTCATGACCAGCTACAACACGGCGGGCGCCGCCAAATCCATCGCCGAGAAGCGCGAGATGGCGGGAGCCGCCGTGGCCTCCGCCCGGGTCGCTCCGCTGTACGGCCTGGAGGTGCTCGCCGCCGACATCCAGACCGGCGACGCGAACCGGACCAGGTTCGCCGTTCTCGCGCGCGATCCTCTACCTGACTCGTGGTTCGTTCCGGAAGCGCTGGCGGGTCCGATGAAGACGACGCTGGTCTGGGCGGTCCGCAACGTGCCGGGCAGCCTGTACCGCTGCCTCGGCTGCTTCGCCGAGCGCAGGATCAACCTGTCCCGCCTGGAGTCCCGACCGAGCCGGGGCGTTCGCTGGGAATATGTCTTCTGGGCCGACATGGACTCGGACCCCGAGTCGCCCGACTGCGCCGCGGCACTGGCTTCCCTCCTGCGCGAGGCCGTGATGGTCAGGGTCGCGGGCGTCTACCACCGGGCGGCCGAGGCCTAGGCTGAACAGCCCGGCTCGGGTCCGCCGACCAGGGCGCCGCAGGGGCCCGACGCGCCTGCTATGCCGCGCCGCTCAGGCGGGCTTGCGCACCGCATCTCGCCGCATGCGTTGCAGCGAGAAGATGTAGCGCACGATCTTGTCCTGCGCCATCTCCGAGATCGCGACGAAGTGCACGGCGATCGACGTCATCGGAACTTTGGCGGAGGCTTTCGACCTGGCGCGGCCCTCGACGATCTCCTCGACGCGGACGACCTCCGCCTCCGCCTCCACCGCCTCCAGACCCAGGCCGATGCTGATCGCGATCTCATCGCCGACGGCCACGATCGGCTCGCCGGGCTGAATCACGAACTGGATTCCACCGGCGCTGATGTTGCGCGTCGTCCCTCTTCCTGTCAGGCCGGCGATGCCGTCGTCGCTCTGGTCGGTGACCGTATATACGACCGGGCACTGGGCGTCCAGGCGGAGGTGCGCGCGCCGCTGGACGAGCTGGAAATCGTCCGGCCATTCGACCGAGAACAGGCGCGACCGGCTCGGCCCGAGGTGGCTCAGGAAGGTCGACGCCGCCACCATCGCCGCGCCCTCGCGCTTGAAGGTCAAGACCACCGGCTGGTCCGGTCGAACCTGCGCCAGGCCGGCGTCGGGTCGAACCAGGCCAAGCCACAGGCTCGTGGGCATCACGCTGACGACGACCGCGCGCAGCCCAACGACCTTCCCGTCGATATCGACCTCGACGAGAACCTGATCGTGAACCACGGGCTTTCTGTTCGGTTCGTTCATCATCTCCGCGACCGCCTCGTCCGGACGCGTGGTGCTGGACGGCCTGGATGCGCCGGTCCACTGCCGGCAGCTCGCCGTCGCAGGGCCCGAACGACTCGGCCGGAGGCAGCGGCTGCCTGGGCGAGGATACAGCCTGTCGGACTATGAATCGGCCTCGACGCCCGACCCCTTGAGGGCGGGGGCCCACGGAGCCCACGGACGTTCGATCCCAGGGCGAGTGGTCATTCGAACCCCCGCCCCGTACCCCTTTGGTCCGGCTCCTGTGCCCGCCTGTTGCATGAGTCGAGGCAGGACCGCCGGCCAGCCGATGGTCCGGGTGCGGGCAGGCACCGCAATCGGCGATTCACCTACCTAACTTGAGGTGACCAACGTACCAGCAGTGCGCAGCCTGAGGTCCGGTTGTGAGGCCCCTATTTCGGGGGTTTGATGAGGTCAACGCGCTGGGCAAGAACCGGCGATCGGTGCCCAAAAGCAACTTTCGCAGGAGGCCCTCGCCGCCCGGCCGCCCGGAGGTACCGGCCACCGGCCGTGACATGAAGGACTGCAGTATGGAGAGCACGAAGACCCACCGGCGCCGCAGGCGAGGCCTGCTCGCCCTGCTGATGGCAGGGACCGCACTCATCAGCGCCACTGGCGCGACCATGTCCCTGGCGCTGTTCACCGACCAGGCTGTCGCCAACGCCAACACGTTTACCACCGGCACGATCCACATCGGGATCACGCCGACGGCGACCATCCTGAGCGACGTCACGATGATGCCCGGCGACACCGTAAACGGGTCCGTCGTCGTGACCAACACCGGAAGTGCGTCACTTCGCTACGCCATCTCCGGCTCCGCCTCGAACCTTGACACCAAGGGTCTGGCGTCACAGATCACGGTCACGATCAAGACGGCGGATACCGTCGGCGGCACGACGTGCACGGCCTTCGCCGGCACGACGCTGTTTACCGGAGTGGTCCCCTACGTCGAAGGCCCCCTCTTTGGCACCTACACGGCCCATCCGAACGGCGGCCGCACGCTCGCTGCGGCAGCATTCGAGACCCTCTGCTTCCGCGCGACGCTACCCCTCAATACCGCGATTGGCTACGAGGGCGCCACGACGACGATGACCTTCACCTTCTATGCCGAGCAGACCCAGAACAACTAGTAGCGCTTCGGCTGCACCGACGCCGGCCGTGACTCGCCTCGACGGGTCACGGCCGGCCGTCCGGCACTCTGGAAGGACAGGCAGGGACCTATGAGCACAGCATTGCGGTTGACGCGCTGGCTGCTCGACCTGGCCCTCATCGCGCTCGTGTTGTCTGTCCTCTCCCTCGTTCTTGCCGCCAACATCGGCCCCGCGATCGGCCATCAGATGGTCGTCATCCGGGGCTCCTCGATGTCGCCGGCAATCCCGCTGGGAGCCGTCGTCGACATCACCAGCGTCAAGCCCCAGGACCTCAAGGTCGGCGACGTGGTCACCATTACGTCGCCCGGGGGCACCGTCTACACCCACCGCATCGCCAGGATCGTCACCCAGCCGGACGGGATGTACATCGAAACCCAGGGCGACGCGGTCGGCCACCCCGACTCGCCGCTCCAGCCGGTATCCGAAGTGACCGGTCGAGTCACCTACTCGCTGCCGTTCCTGGGGTTCTTGCTGTACATGCTTACCATTCCGACCGGCGTCGTTTCGATCTTCTCCCTGGCCATCACCATGCTGTTGTGCATCTGGCTGCTCGAGGACCTTGAGCAACACCAGGTCCAGGACCAGGAACCTTACGAGTGCGAGCTGGCGAGGACCCTGGACGCGTTGCGCATGCGTGAGAGGCTGGGATGAGCGTGCGGCGCCTGCGCGTTCCGCTCGTCCTGACGCTGGCAGTTGCAGCGCTGCTGGCCCAGGCTGGAATCCAGCCTTGCGCTCTTCACTGAGTCGCAGGCCGCGGCCGCGAACACGTTCGCCGCCGGGACCTGGGCCTTCTACCTGCACAACAACCCGACTCCGCCGACCGCCAACACGACGGCCCAGGTCAACCTGGTCATGAACTCGACCGTCCCGACCGCAGCGACGCTCTATCAGTACTCGACCAACTGCTCCGCCCATGCGGGACGGCGCCTGACCCGTGCCGCGCCCAGTCCCACCCAGGCGACTGTGTGCGATTACGAGAACTGGCGCACCGCGGCGCTCACGGTGCCCGTGATTCTGAGCGGCGCGATCACGGTCGACATCTGGACGGCCTCCGACACCGGCACCGCCAACCGGACGGCCGGCATCGTGGCCTATCTGCGCGACTTCAACCCCGCCGGAGCGGGCACCTATACGGAGATCGCGAACGGCCTGTACACGACGACCTACGTGACTGGCCGGACCTTCTACCACTACCCGATCACCGTGACGGTGGCCACGGCGTACACGCTGCCCGTGGGTCACCAGCTCGAGTTGAAGCTGGTCGCATCCAACGCCTATCAGGCCGCCGTCCTGGTCGCCTACGACACGACGACCTACTCGTCGTTCTTGAGAATCCGGTAGGTCGGGGTTAGCCGCGCCACTCGCCAAAGAAGGCCCCGCCGATGCCGGAGCCTTCGGAGCTCCGGGGTAGGCCGTCGCGTGCGACGGCCGGGTGAAGTCTGCGTCGGGATCGCGTCAGGTCATGCCGGACGCGAGGCCGAAAGTCGTAACCTGAATCAGGCCGCAGGAGAGCGGCCCAAGGCGAGGTGACGTGTGAGCGGTAGCACCGTCTCGGGCGAGGTCGAGGCCGTTCGCCGGCGCGCGGCGGACCTGGCGGCGCGACTCTCGCCGCCGGCGCGCCGCTCGGCCACGATCGCCCAGGAACGTGCGCTCCTGCGCATGGTCGGAGTGGACGGCCTGGATCGGGCCGGTCATCCGCTGGCGGCGACGATGGCGGAGCGGTACTGCAGCTCCGATCGGGACCGGCTGGCCAGAGGCGTGATCCTGCCGTTCGCCGTGGCCCTGCTCGAGTACGACCTGTCCGCTCGAGACCTCGGGCTCGAGGTGGCGTCCGGCGCGATCGACCTCGGACTCGAGGCCGAGCTCCTGGACCGACCCGGGCGACTGGCCGCCGCGGAGGCGCACGCGACGCGGCTGCTGGCCGCGGCGCTGGCCCGTTTCGACGCCAACCGGACCGCTACCCGGGAGATGCGCGACGTACTGGGGCTCGCCGGCGAGCCCTGGCTGGGCCTCGCCCTGAACGCGGTCGAGGTTGGGCCCGCCGCCGAGGAGACGAAGGTGCTCGTCGGGGAGGGCGCCGACGTAGTCCAAATTCGAGTGCCTGCCAGCTGGGAGTTCGCCGAGGCCCGGCGGCATGCGGGCCTGGAGACACCCTGGCTGTTCGAGGGAGCCGGACGGAGCGGCAAGGACGGCCGGAGATCGGGCGCGCGCGGGTCCGTCGGGCGACTGACCCGGGCTCGCGGCGGGCGAGGTCGGCAGGCGCCGCCGCAGCGGTTCGAGCGCGACCTCGTCCCGGCCGGCAGCCAGCGGGGTCTGGCCGCGCTCCGGAAGGCGGCCGACGACGCGGCCGCGGAACGCGGCTGCTACGCCAGCCTGATGACGGTCACCTCCGCCTTCGCCGCGCCCGAGCAGGCCGTCGTGGCAGCCTTCGAGCGAATCGACCTGGTCGAGGCCGATCCGATCCGCGAGATCGTCGAGGAGAACGTCGATCCGGAGCGCGCCCTGGCGGACCACGCCTTTGCGCACTGGCTTCACGCCCGGGCCGGCTGCCGCGTCGTGATGGGGCCCGGGCCGCTGGCGCTCGGCGCCGACGTGGCCAGCGGCATTCCTTCCGACGCCGCGACGCGGGCCGGCCGAGCCCTGGCTCTTCAGGCCCTGGGCGTCGAGCTCGCCCTCGCCGACGGTCTGGCCGCGGACCGACTTATGCTGGGCGCGGTGCCGGACTGGGTCGGCGGCGCGGAGTGGGTCGCCGGCGAGAGTGACTCACGCGCGATCCTGGTTCAGGCATGGCTGCGGAGCCTGGTCTTTCCCGGGCACCGTCTGGTCGTCGGCGAGCCACGGGCGGAGAGCCAGCCAAACTGCCGAACCTCGGCCCTGATTGCGGCGCTCTCGGGGGCCGCGGCGTCACTTGTGGTCCGGGATCGGGCCGGAGGCGGCGTCTCCGAGTCGGCCGCGGACCTTGGAGCCGCCGCTTCGACGGCCGCGGCCCTGCGGGCGGCTCTGGGTGACGGCGCGTTGCACGGAGAGGCGGCGGAGCTGGCGCTTCGGACGTTGCGCGCCGCGAACTCGGCCCTGGAGCGTCTCGGCGGCGAGGGGTGGGGGAGTCTCATCGGGCCCGCCGGACGTGGCCACGAGGCCGAGAGATTCGGCCGCGGCGCGGTAGTCGAGCGCGCCACGGGCCCCACTTCGAGCGCCAGGCTCCTGGCGGCCCTGACCTGACCGAGTCGGGACGTGCCGGCGTCTGCGCGCGTCGGCGTCGGCGCGGCAGATCGCCGGGCCCATGAGCCGCGGCACGCGCCGGCATCCCTCCTCGCGGTCGAACCCGGTGCTAGGATGGCCGGCGGGACGGGAGCGAGCGCAGAGGAGAGACAACTGAGCAGTTCGAACGAGCGCACGGTCGCGCTCGGAGGGCGCCATGTGCCGGCCGTTGTGGTCGCCGGGCTGGTCGCCCTCGCGGCAGCCTGGCTCGCCATCGTGTACTTCGCCGAACCGTGGGGCCAGTCCGCTCTGCCGTCCGGAATGGACGCCCGCTGCTACTGGGTGCCGAGCCTCTCGAACCCGTACCTCCAATCGACCTGGGGCGAGCAGATCGCATACCCGTACTCGCCCGCCTTCCTGCAAATCCTGCAGCCGATCCGGCTGCTTCCCTGGCAGCTGTTCATGGCCGTCTGGGCCGCGATCCTGATGGCCGCGATGGTCTACCTGACCGGCCCACGCCTGATCTTGCTCGGTCTGGCCTTCTTCGGGCTGATGGAGATCTGGGGCGGCAACATCGAGTTGTTGATCGCCGTGGCGATCGTCCTCGGGTTCCGCTGGCCGGCGACCTGGGCCTTCGTGCTGCTCACCAAGATCACGCCCGGCGTCGGCCTGCTCTGGTTCGCGGTCCGGAGAGAGTGGCGCGCCCTGGCGATCGCCATGGCCGCGACCGTGGCGGTCGTGGCCGTTTCGGCGGCGATCCAGCCGAATGCGTGGCTGGCGTGGCGCGACGTCCTGGTTTCGAACGCCGGCAAGAACGGGACGTGGGCGGCGGTCCCGGTCCCGTTCGCGGTGCGCTTCCCGCTCGCCGTGGTGCTGGTCGTATGGGGCGCGCGGACGAACCACCGCTGGACGGTGCCCGTGTCGGCGATGCTCGCCCTCCCGGCGCTCTGGTACGGCGGCCTGAGCATCATGCTCGCCACTCTGCCGCTGCTGGGGGCGCGGACGTGGGGTGACGTGCGCCACGTGCTGAGCAGCGGGTGGTCGGAACTTGCCGCCGACATCCAACACTTGCCCCGACCCTTCGGCCGCCGCTCCGCGCCGATCAGTTGAGCGGAGGCGGCGCCGGGCCGGCCGCTGGGGCGGCCGCCGGGGTCCGCGTGCCGGCCCTCCCGCGCACTGCCCGCCTCACGCCCTTCCCAATGCCCATCAGGCGGACATTCGGCAGGGTGTTTGGCCGCCGGGCGAGGCCGGGAAGCCGGGGACGGCCCCAAACCACGCCGGTTCGGCCGCAATTGCCGTCGAAACCGGTCGTGTCGAGACTCAGGACGGTCGCTGGGCGGTCGAGAGGTGGGCCGCGAGGCCTCTGCAACCGCCTCGAACGCCCGGCCCTTGCCCGATGTCCTCGTGATGGGAGATCGGAAGATGGGCGATCGACCCACGTCGGCTCGGGTCGCTCCACCCTCACCCCATCGCCGCCGCCGAGCGCATGCCCCGGCCTTGCTCGTACGATAGACGGCAATAGCGGTCAAACGCATCAAGGAGGAGAACCAAGTGCCCGAACCTTCTCCGTTGCCGGTCCGCCCCAACGCCTGGCCGACGCTTCATGTGTCGCGGCATCCCGCGATCCTCCACAAGCTGCGGATCCTGCGGGACGAAAAGACCGAGCCCAAGAAGTTCCGCGAGGTCGTCCGCGAGCTGTCGTGGCTGCTCGGCTATGAGGCCCTGGCCGACGTCGAGGTCCGCCCTCTCACGGTCACCACGCCGCTCGAGACGACCGACGCCCACGAGCTCGGCGTGCGCATCGGTCTCGTGCCGATCCTGCGGGCGGGCCTGGGCATGGTCGACGCCATGCTCGAGCTGATGCCCACGGCCGAGGTCTGGCACCTGGGCCTCTTCCGCGACGAGCGCACGCTCCGGCCGGTCGAGTACTACAACAAGCTGCCGGATTCAGCGACTGTGGACCTGTGCCTGATCCTGGACCCGATGCTCGCGACCGGCGGATCGGCCACGGCTGCGATCGAGGTCCTCAAGCGCTGGGGCGCGACGCGGATCAAGCTCGTCAACCTGATCGTGGCGCCCGAAGGGCTCGACGCGGTGACGGCGGCCCACCCCGACGTCGAGATCTACTGCGCCGCCGTGGACCGCCAGCTCAACGAGCACGGCTACATCATGCCGGGCCTGGGCGACGCCGGCGACCGCCAGTTCGGGACCGGCCGGCCCAGCTGACCTCAGTTCCTCGCCAACGAGAAGCGGGCGGCCTTCCGGCCGCCCGCTTCGATTCTGCGAGGGGTCTGGTCAGGAGGCCGCGGCCGGCGCCTCCGACTTGGCGCCCATGCCGAACTTGTTGAGGATCTGGTAGAGCAGCAGCGCGCCGATGCACGCTGTGCCGATACCGCCGATGGAGAAGTCGCCCTGGGTGATGGTGAGGTTGCCGGCGCCGAGCGTCAGGGCGACGGCGGCCGTGATGAAGTTCTTGTTGTCGGTGAAGTCGACCTTGTTCTCGACCCAGATCCGCGCACCGGTGGTGGCGATCAGGCCGAACAGGACGATGGCCATGCCGCCGAGAACGGCCTGCGGGATGGAGAGCACGAGTGCTCCGAACATCGGCGAGAAGCCGAGAAGGACGGCCACGACGGCCGCGATCACGAACACCAGGCTGGAGTAGATCTTGGTCACGCCCATGACGCCGATGTTCTCGGCGTAGGTTGTGACGCCTGTGCCACCGCCCGAACCGGAGACCATGGTCGCCACGCCATCGGCCAGGAAGGCACGCCCGATGTACGGATCCAGGTTGCGGCCGGTCATTGTCGCGACGGCCTTGATATGGCCCAGGTTCTCAGCCACGAGCACGATCGCGACGGGGACGATCAGGGTGATGGCATGGGTGTCGAACTGTGGCGTGGCCAGCGCGGGCCAGCCGACGAGGGAGGCCTTGCCGATCGAGTCGAGATTGATGTAGGGGCCGCCCAGATGCAGGATGTTCGAAAGCAGGCCGTACAGAAGGTAGCCGAACACGCCGCCGATGAGGATCGGTAGGCGGCGCGTCACTCCGGGGCCGTACACAGCGACGACGGCCACCGCAAGCGCGGTGATGAGGCCGACGAGGATGCCGAAGTTGTCTCCCGCCGCGCGTCCGCTGGTCATGTATCCGACCCCGGATTGGGCAAGGTTCAGGCCGACGACCGCGACGACCGCACCGGTCACGATCGGGGGCATCAGGAACTCGACCCACTTGTACCCGACCGCCATGACGATCAGGCCGATCACGGCGTAGACCGCACCGCAGGCGACGATGCCGCCCAGGGCGACGGCGATGTTGTGGCCGCCGCCGATGGCCTCAGCCGACAAGACGACGGCGATGAACGAGAAGCTCGAGCCGAGGTAGCTCGGGACGCGGCCGCGGACGAAGACGAAGAAGATCAGCGTCCCGATGCCAGAGAAGAAGATGGCCGTGTTGGGGTTGAAACCCATGAGGATCGGCGCCAGCACCGTCGCCCCGAACATGGCGAAGATGTGCTGGATGCCCAACGCCACAGACTGCCCGGCCGGCGGCCGCTCGTCCGGGGCGATGATGCCTTCCCGTTTGACGGTCCACTGGAACATGCCCCGGACGTATTCGATGGCAGCAGCCATGAGCGACCTCCTCCGACCTAAGAGCTCTCCGCCGGGCGTGACGGTCCCATGTCACCAGGGCACCCGGGCGTCCGACAAGCGTCGCAAATGGGGCCGGCTCGCGCGTGCCCGCTGCGCAGCCTTGTGTGGGTAACCGGTGGGCAACTCGAGGGTTCGTCCCCATGTGCCACATCGCGCCGCGACTCGACCCATCGCCGCGTGACCCAGCGCGCCCGGGCTGGCAATATACGATCAGGCAGGCCGCGCCGCGGGGTCATGGACTGGGCATTGGATCGCGGCCACCCGAACAGCCAGGCATCGGAGCCACATGACTACCCGGCCGTCTGCACCTCAGCCATCTCCGACTCCTCAGGCATCTGCGGCCCCGCCGGTCGACGCGACAGCGTCCGGCGGCCTGACCTCGGCCGAGGCGGCCCAACGACTCCGCCAGGACGGCCCCAACGCCCTCGGCAGCGAGGGCCGTCGCGGACCTCTGGCCGTCCTGATCAGCCAGTTCGCCAGTCCGCTGGTCCTGATTCTCGTGGCCGCCAGCGTGGTCAGCGTGGTCGTCGGCGATCGCGTCGAGGCCGGCATCATCCTGGCCATCGTCGTGATGAGCGCGCTCCTGGGCTTCGTCCAGGAAGCCCGCTCGGAGGCGGCCGTGGCCGCGCTCCAGGCTCGCCTGGCGTTGCGCGCGACGGTGCTCAGAGACGGGAAGCGGCAGGAGATTCCCATTCACGACGTCGTCCGAGGCGACGTGGTGATACTCGGCGCGGGCGACATCGTGCCGGCGGACGCTCGCGTGCTCGACGCCAATCACCTGTTCATCGACGAGTCGTCGTTGACGGGCGAGTCTGCCGCCGCGCTCAAGACCCCTCGGCCTGGACAGCTCGATCCAGACAAGGAAGATGACCGGGCCGGGCTGGCCTTCTTCGGGACGAGCGTGGTGAGCGGCACTGGAACGGCCCTCGTCACGGCCACGGGCGCGAGGACCAGCTACGGGACAATCGCCCACAGGCTCGCCGAACGGGCGCCCGAGACCGACTTCCAGCACGGCGTCCGCGCCTTCAGTCTGCTGATCGGCCGGGTCACGCTAATCCTCGTGGTCGGCGTGGTCGCCATCAACATTGCCCGGGGGCGACCGCTGTTCGACGCGTTGCTGTTCTCCATTGCCCTGGCTGTCGGCCTGACGCCTGAGCTGCTGCCGGCCATCGTCACGCTCAACCTGACCCGCGGAGCGCGCGCCCTGACCGCACACGGCGTCCTGGTCAAGCGCCTGCCGGCGATACAGAACCTGGGCAGCGTCACCGTCCTCTGCACCGACAAGACGGGCACGCTGACGCTCGGCAAGCTCGAGCTGGTGAAGGCCGTCGGCATCGACAAGGATGACGCGGGGGAGGCGTCTCGGGCCCTCGAGCTGGCTTACTTGAACAGCTACTTCGAGTCGAGCTTCCAGAATCCGCTCGACACCGCGGTGCTGGCAAGCGCCCCCAAGCCGGATGACCTGGCAAAGTACCGAAAGCTTGCGGAGCTGCCCTACGACTTCAACCGGCGGATGCTCAGCGTGGTTGTCCAGCGCGGCAGCGAGCCGCCGATCCTGGTGACCAAGGGCGCACCCGAAGCGGTCGTGGTGGCATCGAGCACCGTCCGGGAGGACCACACGGCACGGGCCATCCACAAGGCCGAGCACGATCGCCTGGCGAAGCTCGTCAACGGTTCGTCCGCCGACGGCTTCCGTCTCGTCGCCGTGGGCTCGAGGGTGCTGAGGCCCGACGAGCTTACCGGTCTGCCGCCCGCGGATACCGTCTCGACCGCCCCGGCGCCGGCCTCGACGGCGACACCGGCTTCGGCCGCGAGCGCCCCCACCCCGACTCCGGTCGGCCTCGCGGACGCTTCCCGGCTGGAGCGCGACCTCACCTTCGAGGGCGTCATCCTCTTTTCCGACCCGCCCAAGCCGGACGTCGGTGCGGCGATCGCCTCGCTCGCGGCCCAGGGGATCGCCCTCAAGATCATCACCGGCGACAACGACCTCGTGGCCCGCCACGTGGCTGGTCTTGTCGGTCTCGAGGTCGACAAAGTCCTGACCGGCGATCAGATGCGCAAGCTGACCCACCCGGCGCTGGTGGCCCGGGCGCCCCGCACCACGATCTTCGCGCGCGTCGATCCCGACCAGAAGCTCGAGGTCATCCGCGCCCTGCGTGAGTCGGGGCACGTGGTCGGCTACATGGGCGACGGCATCAACGACGCCCCGGCGTTGCACGTGGCGGACGTGGGGATCAGCGTCGACAACGCCACAGATGTCGCCCGTTCCGCGGCCGACATCATCCTCCTGGAGCCGAGCCTGGCGGCCATCAGCCAGGGCGTGACGGAGGGCCGCCGCACCTTCGCCAACACCCTCAAGTACATCCGGATGGGGACCAGCTCGAACTTCGGCAACATGATCAGCATGGCCGGAGCCGCACTCGTGCTGCCGTATCTGCCCATGTTGCCCAGCCAGATCCTGCTCAACAACCTCATCTACGACGCATCCCAGACGGCGATCCCGACGGACAACGTGGATGCGGATGTGCAGGCTGAGCCGGCCCGCTGGGACGTCCATGCCATCGAACGCTTCATGGTCGTCTTCGGGCCGATCTCGTCGATCTTCGACTACATCACCTTCGGCGCGCTGCTCCTGATGCTCGGCACCGACGCCAAGAACCAGGGCTCGTTCCAGGCCGGCTGGTTCATCGAGTCCCTGTTCACCCAGATCCTGGTGGTGCTGGTCATCCGAACGCGCATGTCGCCGTTCTGGCTCAGCCGGCCGAGCAAGCAGCTGGGAGCGGCCATCGTGGTGGCACTTGCCGCGGCGGTGATCATCACGCTGAGCCCGCTCGGGTCCGACCTGCTCTCCTTCGGTGCGCTGCCGTGGCAGTTCTGGCCGCTGCTGGTCGTCCTCGTGGTCGCCTACCTGACCCTCATCGAGATCGCCAAGCGCATCTTCGACCGGCGCGAGGCGCGGCGACCGGAGGCGGTCGCCCGTCAGAAGGCCAGGACGTTCCTGCGGCCGAGCGCTTCGAGCCAGTAGTCGACGGAGGCGGCCAGGTCGTCGAGGACGCCGGCATCGTCCTGCTCGAATGGCGGGATTATCTCGAGGATCAAGGCCACCTCCTCGACGCCGCCCTCGCCCAGGGCGTCGATCACGCGATCGGCGTCGATGCGGCCGCGCACGTTCGCCGCCGCCGTGAACGGCCAGTGGTGGTCGCCCTCGGCGTCCGACTGCTGGAGCTGGATCTCGAAGGCCTCCCGACCGAGCTCCCGCAACCAGGTATACGGATCGCGGTCGGCTCCCGACGTGCCGGCGACGCACATGTGCCCGACGTCCAGCGCGAGCCGGATCGGAACGTGGCCAGCGTCTCCCTGAGTCAAGAGGTCCTGGATCATGGCCATGGTCGATGGCTCGCGGGCTGCGGCCAGGTTCTCGACCATGAGCGCTGTCTGACCGTGGGCGTGCGCCTCGGCGGCGAGCTCACGCAGGGAGGCGCGGAGTCCCTCCCATCGCTCCGTTCGCCGGGCTGAATCGTGCCAGTCGCTCACCGAGAGGGCTCCGACGTGCCCGCCCGTCGCTACTGCGCCGACGCCCTCGCTGAAGAGGATCGCCCGGCCGAACCAATCCCTGGCCCGGGCGCGCTCGTCGGGGCTGGGGCTTAGCAGCAGGTTCGACGAATAGGCGGCGAGGCCAGTGAAAGTCGAACGGACCGTCAGGCCCGATTGTTGGGCGGCGGCCGTCACCTCGGCGGCCGTCACCTCGGCGGCCGTCACCTCGGCGGCCAGGGCCGGGATCGAGCCGTCGGCAAGGTCGACCAGGTCGAACGAATGCTCGACCAGCCGCAGGCCGAGCCCGTCTCGGACGATCGGTGCCCAATCGGCCGGGCGGGGCCAGCGCTTGACCGCGAAGCAGGTGTTGATCCCGAGCTCGAGTTGCATCTTCGAACTCCGTTCTCTGGGTTCATGGCCGTCAGCCCGCGGATTCGCCGCGGCGCCGCACCACCGTCGAGGTCGCCAGGTCCGCGTAGGCGCCGTATGCCTGGTCGTAAGAGGAACGCGTCATGGCCGAGGGCTCGATCGGCGGATCGGGCCTGACGCAGCGGGCGATCGCCTCGTCCACGGTCCGATAGACTCCGGCCCCCAGCCCGGCCAGCATGGCCACTCCGGTGCCGGCGGCGTCGCCGGGGATGGGCCGGACCGGGAGCCCCGTGACGTCCGCCTTGATCCGATTCCAAGTCGCCAGCCGCGTGTCGCCGCCCGACACGCGCAGCTCCGTTACGGGGGCGCCTGCCCGGCGGAGCAGCTCCAGCTGACCGCGGATCGCGAAAGCCGCGCCCTCCAGCATCGCCCGCGCCAGAACGGCGCGGCCGTGCCGCTGCGAGATCCCCGTGAAGGCGGCTCGCAAGTCGGCGTCGGTGCGCTCGCCGTCGCCCAGCACGGGCAGCGCGATCACTCCGTCGGCGCCCGCGGGGACGGACGCCGCCTCCGCGTCGAGAGCCATGTAGTCGTGCCCGGTGGCATGAGCGGAGCGCCCGCCGTACAGCAGATCGGCCAGCCAGGCCACGGCCGCGCCGGTCGTGTTGATCCCAGTCTCCGTCGTGAAGAGCCCTGGGATCACGTGCGGGTAGTGGGTGATGAGCAATTCGGTGAGCGGCTCGGGGACGACCGAATTCAGGCAAGTGGAGGAGCCGGCCATCTCGCTGACCGGCCCCGGCTCCACGACGCCGGCCCCAAGAGCGCAGGCCTGCGAGTCGGCGCCGCCCAGGATGACCGGCATCGGTCGTGCCAGTCTGAACCGCTTGACGAGCGCGGGTCGCAGCTCCCCGATCACTTCGCTGGAGCGCCGGATCGGCGGGAGCGCGGCCGGGTCGATCGCCAGCGCCGCCAGCATCTCCGTGCTCCACTCGCCCGCACGCAGGTCGTAGAGCAGGGTCGCCGCGGCGTGAGTGCCGTCCGTGGCGGCGACTCCGGTGAGAGCCTGGGCCGCCAGATCGCGCGGCTGGAGGAACAGCGGGTCCCTCGCCCACATCTCCGGCCGGTGGAGGCGCAGCCACATCATCTTCGGAGCGATGTGGAAGGCAGCGGGCAGGTGCCCCGTGAGCAAGTGGACCCGCTCGTCGCCAAAGCGTTCGCGGATCTCGGCCGCCTCGGCCGTGGCGCGGTTGTCGCGGTACATCAACCCGGGTCCGAGCGGCACGCCGTTGCGATCTACCGGCACGACGGACGGGCACTGGCCGGTCAGCCCGATGGCGAGTATCCGGACGTTGCCGCTGGCGCCCCCACGGGCGCCTCCACGGGCCCCGGCCGCGCGGCCCGCATCCGTCGCCCCATCGCCATTCAGCCGCCTTATCGCCTCGCCCAGCGCCCCAAGGGCGGCCGACCGCCAGAGCGCGGCGTCCTGCTCGGCCCAGCCCGGCGCCGGAGTGATGATGGGGTAGCCGCGGCGGACCTCGAGCAGCAGGTGTCCGTCCAGGTCGAATGCCAGGGCGCGCGCGCCTGAGGTTCCGACGTCGATCGCCAGCAGAACCTCGCCCGGAGCGGACATCTCACCCTCGTACGAGCTGGTGGGCCGAGACCTTGTCCTTCTCCAGCGTGATCAGTGCGCCGTTCAGCGTCCCGGTCGAGTAGTCGCTGCCGGGATTGATGGCGATCGTCCGACCCAGGCGCCGGATCCCCGACGCTTCGTGGATGTGGCCGTGCAGACCAAGGAGCGGCTGGCGAGCGGTCAACAGGTCGCATACCGCCGTGCTCCCGACCGGCGCCATCTTGACCTGGCCCAGGACCTGCTGGACCTGCAGGTTCTCGTCCAGCACCGGAGCGTCGTCGAGCTGGGTGTCGAAGGGTGGGACGTGAACGTTGACGATCGCCTGCTCCGGGCGGGTCAGCTGACTGGCCAGCCCATCCAGCGAGATCGTCAACTCGGGCTCGCTCTGCTCGCGGTAGCTATGCCAGGGCGTGATGTTCGAGAAGCCCCAGCTCATCATCTCGTGGTTGTCGTCGAGCCAGATGACCTTGCCGTCATCGTGCTGGCCCCACGGGGCGGAGTCGAGCAACTCCGCCAGGGGCGGCGGGTCATCGTTGCCGAGCATGAAGAAGAGGCGCTTGCCGGTGGGTCGCAGACGCTCGTCGGCGAGCGTCAGCCAGCCTTCGAGGCGCCGGCGCATGAGTTGCAGGAATAGCTCGTCGAGTGTGCCCGACGCTTTGCGCGCCTCGAGCTCGCCCGGTTCGGCGCGATAGGGGTAGTAGCCGTGATCTTCGATGAGTTTCTCGAGGGCAGCCAGCTCCGGCCCGTCTTCGAGCTCGTAGTTGGTGCCGATGAAGCTGCAGCTGAACTTGCCGCCCGGCCCGCGCACCAGCGTCTGGATCGCCTTGCCGGCAAGATCGCCGCCCAGGACCATGACGTCGGCGCCGTAGAC
The DNA here is from genome assembly GCA_963768655.1 of uncultured Chloroflexia bacterium. GTDB lineage: Bacteria > Chloroflexota > Limnocylindria > Limnocylindrales > CSP1-4 > Fen-1039. The sequence continues at coordinate 224,448 of CAVYIM010000004.1, forward strand.
GGGACCGGCGTTGATGAACTTGCGGAAGCACTTCGACGACCCGTGGAGATCGGTCACGAAGTAGAGCCGCGTCTTGCCCGCCATCTTGGTGGCCGTCAGGCGCCGGCCGAGGCGCGGACCCGGCGGACGGCGTCCATCAGGCGGTTAGCGCGATCGGGATCGACGGCGTTCCAGGTGATGCCGTCCACCTTGAGGCCTGTGCCGACGATCGCCCCGTCGGCGACCTTGAGGATCTCCGGGATCCGATCCACGGTGACGCCCGTGTTGGCTATGACGGGCGTCTCCGGAGCCGCCTCTTTGGCCGCGATCAGGTCGCCCATGGCCATCGGGCTGCCGGCCGCCCAGCCGCTGATTAGGATCGCGTCCATGCCCATGAACGCGGCGCCCCGGGCCCGATCGGCCACGCTCCGTGTCCCCAGAGGGCTGCTGAACTCGGGCGAGATGTTGTCGAAGAGGGCCACGTTCGTGGCACCGATGGCGGTTCGATAGCCGGCGATCTCGCCGATGCTCGGCGCGATCATGCCCAGGTCCGACTCGTAGACACCGGTCAGCACCTCGCGGATGAACGAAGCGCCGGTGGCACGGGCGACCGCCAGGGTGGCAATGGGGTCCCAGAGCAGGTTGACGCCGAAGGGGACGCGAATGCGCTCGCGCAGCCGGCCGACGGTCGCCGCCATCGCCGTCGCGATCTCCACGTCCACCTTGACCTGATAGGGGTAGTCCTTCTCATTGCAGAAGAGCACGCCGTCGACGCCGGCTTCCTGCAGGGCGTCGAGATCGCGCGCCACCGGAGCCAGGATGGCGTCCGGCCCACCCTCGACGTCATGAAGAGGACGTCCCGGCAGACCGGGCAGATGAAGCATCGCGACGATCGGCTTCTGGACGCCGAAGATGCGGTCCAGGCTGCTCATGCTGATCTCAAGCCTCCGTTGCCTCTTCCTGTTCCGTCCGCCGGCGGTCCCCGGCGACTGCGACAACGACCGTCATGCCCAGGGACCGAAGCGCGTCCAGCGGCTCGGCCGGAGCGGAGGCGTCGGTAACGAGGGTGTGAATGCTCTGGGCCGGCGCGACCATGGCGCTGGCCGCCTGCCCGATCTTCGACCCGTCGGCGATCACCATCAGCCGCTCGCTTCTCTCGATCGCGACCCGGTGGATCTCGGCCTCCTCGTCGTTGAGGTCGGTCAAGCCCCAGCGCGCGGTCAATCCGGCGGTGCCCAGAACGGCCAGGTCGAAGCGGTACCGCTCCAGCGTGGCGCGAGCGGCGGGACCGACGCAGCTCAACTCGTCGCGCCTGACGTCGCCTCCCAGGACCACGGCGCGCGAGGGGCGCGTACCCATCAGACCGGCGATCGGCAGTGAGCCGGTCACGACGGTCAGATCGGCCCAGGCCGGGAGATACCGCGCGAAATGCTCGGCGGTGGTGCCGATGCCGACATAGATCAGGCGCGCATCCCCGATGAGGTCGACCGCGGTTAGGGCGATGAGCCGTTTCTCGCGGGCGTTGGCCAGGGCGCGGGCGTTGAAGGCCACATCCAGGGAGCGGGTGAGGTGGGCCGTGGCTCCGCCGTAGGTGCGGCGCAGGAAGCCGTCGTGCTCCAGGCGCGTTATGTCGCGCCGGATCGTCATCTCCGAGCAACGGTACTCCCGCGCGAGATCCGCGACCTGGATCGACTCGCCGTCCGCGACTCGCTCCAGGATCTTCAGGCGGCGGTCGGTGGCTAGTGGCATGGGGGAGTCTTCCAGGCTTGGGGCCTTCCCGCCCCGACGAAGGCACTCACACACTCGAACATTGCGAATGATGATATCGCACATAACTTGATTGACGCTAGGTGTGCGATTGTGTTTACTATCCCGTGGGCCGAATGACTGTCAAGCGGCGGACCCCGCTGTGAGGCCCGGGCAACAGCCCCTCCTCGGCCGGAGTAGCGGTCCTCGGCAGGACCGCCAGGAGGTGACGAGTGGCAGGAGGAAGTCAGCTCTTCGTCCGCCAGAGCACGGGTCTGGTGCGAGAGGCCAACGCCCTCGACGCGACGATCTTCAACGCCGTGTTCTCGGCGCCTGTCGGCGCCACGTTGGCCTGGGGAGTCTTCTTCGCCCTATCGGCTTTTCCGGGCTCCGACCTGGTCTGGGCGACGATCATCTCCTTCATCATCAACATCCCCGTGCTGCTGATGATGGCGCTGCTGGCGTCGAGCATGCCGCGCACGGGCGGTGACTACGTCTGGGTGAGCCGGATTCTCTCCCCGCCGCTGGCTCTCGTCTCCAACTTCGGGGCGGCGCTGTCGGCCACGATCGGGGCCACGTTTTGGGCCCGTTACTTCCCGGTCTACGCGCTCGGCCCGATTCTGGCGACCCTGGGCATCACCTTCAGCAACCACACTCTGATCGACTGGGGCAACAGCTTCCAGACGGACACTCACTGGGTCTTCGTCGGGGCCATGGTCATGGTCGTCCTGATGGGTGCGATCCTGATCGCCGGCCTGCGGACGACGTTCCGCTGGCAGAACGCGTTCTGGATCATCGCCTCCGCCGGCACGTTCCTGGCCTTCATCGTGCTGGTCTTCGGCAGCCACACCGACTTCGTCAACAACTTCAACTCGGTCAGCGCCACGTACGGTAGCCCCAGCGCCTCAACCCTCATCGCCAACGCCGGGGTCACTCCCGGTTCCGGGCCGGACGCGGGCAACATGAACGCAACTCTGCCGTCCGTCTTCGTAATCATGACCTTCATGATGTGGAACTGGTGGTCGGTGTACCTGAGCGGCGAGCTCAAGAGCGCCGCCAACCGCGCCCGCCAGCTGACCATCATGTTCGGGGCGCTCGCCTGGGACGTGATCTTCATCGTCGTCGGCGTGATGCTCCTCTTCAAGGTGACCGGCTACGACTTCATGGTCGCGGTCAACTCGGCCACCTCCGGCTACCTGGTCCCGACAGGGCCCTGGTACCACTTCCTGGCGGCGCTGGTGTACAACGCGCCGATCCTGACCTTCCTGATCGTCGGGTCGTTCCTCTTCTGGAGCCTCCCGGCCATGGTCGGCAACACCTACATGCCGATCCGGTCGTGGTTCGCCTGGTCCTTCGATCGGCTGCTTCCTGAGAAGCTGTCCGAGGTCAACGAGCGGACCCACTCGCCGGTTTGGGCGATCCTGTTCGAGATGGCGCTGGTCACCGTGATGCTCATCTGGAGCATCATCAGCACCACGTTCGGCACCTGGCTCGCGCTCGGCGTGCTGGCGGGTGTCGTCTGCGTCGTCATAGTCGGCTTCGCGGCGATCGCCTTCCCATTCCGCCGGCCGGACCTGTACCAGGCCTCTCCGGCGAACTGGAAGGTGGCCGGTATTCCGGTCCTGTTCGTCGTCGCTCCGCTCTCCATCGTCGTGATGTGCTTCCTGACCTGGTGCACGCTGGCCTACCCGGCACTGGCGATCGGCACAACGGCCAACTACTGGTGGGTCCCGGCCTTCATGGGCATGATCGTGGTGGTCGGACTCGTGGTGTTCTACGTCTCCAAGCTCGTCAGACGACGGCAAGGGATCGACATCGACCTCGTCTACAAGGAACTCCCGCCGGAGTGATCCCCCCACTCCGCAGTACGCAGCGGCCCCGGCTGCAAGGTCGGGGCCGCTGCTGTTACTCTCGGATCTGCATACATCCCGCGACTCGACCCCTGGAGCGCTGCTCGTGCCCGACAACCCGCCGATCCTGTCCGACATCCGGGCCGAGGCACAGCGTCTGGCCGCGCTTGCCGTCGCGGAGAAGGTCCCGATGCGGCTCATGGGCGGCCTGGCCGTCTGGCTCCGCTCCGAGTCGGTCCGAAAGCCGCCCTTCGCCCGCGACTACGCGGACATGGACTTCGCCGCGACCTCAAAGGGGCGCGCGGCACTGAAGTGCTTCCTCGAGGATCAGGGCTACGTCCCCGAGAAGCTCTTCAACGCCATCCACGGTGCGCAGCGGCTCAACTACGCCGAACCCAACGGCCGCTGGACGATGGACATCCTGATCGACGAGCTGGCGATGAGCCATCGCCTGGACCTGCGGGATCGGCTCGACGGCCCGCAACCCACGATCCCGCTGGCGGACCTGGTCCTGACCAAGCTGCAGATCTGGGAGATCAACCGAAAGGATCTCGGCGACGTGCTTTGCCTGCTGGCCGACCATCCGCTCGGCCAGGATGGCGACGGTGTGATCGGGCTGGACAGGATCGGAGCGGTGCTGGGGGCGAACTGGGGCTTCTGCCACACGGCCGAACGCAACCTGGCCAAGGTGGCGGAGCTGTGGGCCGCCGAGCCCGCAGACGGGGCTCCATTCGATGTCGCGCGCCAGGTCGAGATGATCGTGGCGGCCATCTCGGCCGCGCCCAAGTCGATGGGGTGGAAGACGCGCGCCCGGATCGGGGAGCGGCTGCGCTGGTACGAGACGCCCGAAGAGGTCCAGCACTAGCCTGGGGACCGCGGCGCAGGGAGTGCCCGGTGCCGCGAGCCGCCGGCGGCGCGCCACCCCCCCGCTCGTCACCGGAATGCGGCCAGCACCTCCCGGCCGAGGACCTCGATGGAGCGCGTTGAGACGGGACCGGGCCAGGCGTCGAGGACGATCCGATCGACCCCCGCCAGAGCGTAGCCCGAGAAGAGCCGCCGCTGCTCGGACGGAGTGGCGCGGGCGATGTCCCCGTCCCAGGCCAGCATCGCCGAGCGGCGGATCGTCGCCGGGTCCCGACTCACGTCGCGGCAGGCGTTGGACAACCGCTCGAAGACGTCGAGGCAGCGGTCGGGGCTCGGGTTGTCCAGGTTCAGCTCTTCCGCGTACAGCGCCGCCAACCGAACCAGCCTGGGCTTGCCGTAGCCGCCGACGACGATGGGCGGATGGGGCTTCTGCACCGGCTTGGGCTCGCACACCGCATTCGCCAGCCGGTAGTGGCGTCCGTGGAAGCTGAAGAGGGGTTTCGTCCAGAGCCCGATCAGGATCTGCAGCTGCTCCTCGAGCATCTCGAACCGTTCCGTCATCGACGGAAAGGGGATCCCGAAGCGTTCGTGCTCCGCGTCGTACCAGCCGGCGCCGATCCCCAGGTCGACGCGTCCGTCGCTTATCTCGTCGACGGTCGTGACCGCCTTCGCGAGCGCGACGGGCAGACGGAAGGTGACGGGGCTGACCATCGTCCCGAGGCGGATGTGGGTCGTGTCCCGGGCCAGCGCGGCGAGCGACGTCCAGGCGTCGGTGGCGTGCGCCGACCAGTCGCCCTTGAGCGACAGCCAGTGGTCCGATCGGACGAACGACTCGAACCCGGCTGATTCTGCCGCCTGAGCCAGGTCGCGCATGCGCGAGTAGGGCAGGCCTTCCTGCGGATCGACCATGAAAGCGAAGCGCATCGGTCGACTCCAAACGCACCCTGGGCGCGGCGTTCGAGCGCGCCCGATCAATTCTGCACCGGCTCGTCGTGGATCGGCCGTCGATGTCCCGCGCCACACGCCGGGCCGGCGCCACAGGCCGGGCCGGCGCCACAGGCCGGGCCGGCGCCACAGGCCGGGCCGGCGCCACAGGCCGGGCCGGCGCCACCGGGGCGGTCAGGGGAAGCGGCCAGGGGTAGCGAAGAGAGCCTGACGGCGGAGCGAACCGAAGGTAGGATCGAACCCGCACACGCGGCCCACCCGACCGCGCCAGAGACGCCCCAGCTTTTCGGGAGGCAGAACGTGGCGGAGTTGAAGATCGAGCCGGCCAGGACTGCGCTCGTTGTCATCGACCTCCAGCGCGGGATCGTGTCCATGCCCGCCGCGCCGCATCCCCCAGCGGAAGTCGTGGCCCGAGCCGCGGAGCTCGCGAAGGCAACGCGGGCCGCCGGGGGCACGGTCGTCCTCGTCCACATCACTCGCTCGCCAGACGGCAAGGACGGTCTCAGGCCGACCACCGATACGCCGCCGGCCTGGGCCGGTGGCCGCTCGCTCCCGCCGGATTGGTCGGAGATCGCCCCGGAGCTCGGCCCGGAGACCAACGACATCGTCATCGGCAAGCACCAGTGGGGCGCCTTCTACGGCACCGACCTGGATCTCCAGCTGCGCCGCCGGGGCATCGACACGATTGTCCTGTGCGGTATCGCGACCAACGTCGGGGTCGAGAGCACGGCCCGCGACGCCTACGAGCGCGGCTACGATCAGATCTTCGTGGAGGACGCCACGTCGGCCCGCGACCCGGAAGAGCATCGCCATACCGTGCTGACACTGTTCCCTCGGATCGGCCGAGTCCGATCGACCGCGGAAGTCATCGCGGCCATCGTGTAGCCAACGGCCCTTCTTACACAGCGCTTACATCGAGGCCGTGGGCGATCGGCCCTGGGCCGCCCATCATTGATCGTGTCCACTCGACGTGGCCCACCGGAGAACTAGTGCAAACACGAGACCGGGTCCGAGCCGTTGGGTTCGCGGCAGCCGCGCTGCTTCTCGGCGCGGCCGTGATCGCGTGTGGCCCGCGCTCGGCAGCCGGCGCGAGCCCGACCAATGGACCGTCGGCGACCTCGGGCGTGGCCTCGCCGGGTGCCTCGTCCACGGAGCTGACCACCGCCTCGCCGAGTTCGAGCGCCTCCGCTTCGGCTTCGGCTTCCGCCTCCGCCTCCGGCCCAACGGCGCCGGCCACTCCGGATCCCGTGGCCAGCGAGCTGGACCAGATCAATCAGCTCATCAACGAGCTCAACAACTCGATCTCGGATTCGTCCCAACAGGGCGGCGAGTAGGCCGCCACGTCAAAGGAACTGCTCATGTACGCCCGCATTCGCAATGTCATCGCCGCCGTCGGGGCCGCCGCGCTGGTCGTGGTCTCGTCCTCGAGCGCGGGCGCCGTCTCGCCCGCTCCGGTTTCGGGAGGCCCTCTCGGTTCGGGAATCTGCGCGGCTCAGGCTCTGGCGGCGCGCACGGCCGGGACGGTGGTGGCGTTTCGGACCTTCGGCGATTGCGAGATAGGGCGTCGCCAGGTCACGCTCGCCAAGCTGACCTCGGCGGTCGATGGATCGACTGTTCTCACGGCGTCCGATCGGGCCGCGCTGACGGCCGAGATCGGGGCTGCATCGTCCGGCCTGGCCGACCTCAAGTCGACCATCGACGGCCAGGCCCGGCTTCCGGCACTGAAGCTCGAGATCGTCCAGATCAACTCCAGGTACCGCGTCTACCTCCTCGTCGCGCCGCAGGTCTATCTGGTCGACGCAGCCGACGGCGTGCTCGCGTTGCAGTCCTCCTTCACGCAGACGGCGGCGGACCTGGCAGCCCGGATCGCGACGGCAAGTGCGAACGGGAAAGACGTGACTGCAGCCCAGGCAAGCCTTGACGGCATGAACGGTGAAGTCGCCGCGGCCATGGCGCTGGCTTCGCCGCTGCCGGCGAAGCTCCTGCCGCTGACTGCGGCGGCGTGGAACTCCGGGCTAGCCGGGCCGGTTGTGAGGGATGCGCGCGCGGCGCTGATCTCGGCGCGCGGTCACCTCCAAGCCGCGGTCAAGCTCGGCCGCGCGGTGCTCGTCGCCCTGCAGTAGCGGCGGGAGTTGCGCGCGTCGCCCCGGCGGGCCCACAATCCACGCCCGTTTGCCGCGGCCTTCAGGAACCGGCTTTCCCTCTAGGCGTTGACCCTGGGAGGGTCTTCAGCCGCCGTAGCGGACCGCCGACTATTCCATACGGAGGGGCCGACACACTGGCAAGGAGCTACGCGTGGACGGCTTGTCATCGGTGCAGCTGAACGTCGCCTCGCTGGGCGCGTCTCAGCTCACATCCCCCCAGTCCTGGCGCACGCACAGCCATCCGGCAATGGATGCCGCGGCTACGACGCTGGGCATGAGCGCGAGCGACCTCCGCACTGCACTGCAGAGCGGCCAGAGCCTCGCATCTATCGCCTCGTCCAAGGGCATCAGCGAGGACACGTTGACCGCGGCGATGGCGGCCGCGATCGAGCAGGCAAATCCCGGCATCTCCGCCGATCAGGCCACCAAGGTCGCGACGGCGATCGCGTCCCGCACGCCTCCAACGGGTTCCACGCCCGCCCAGACCGGCAGTTCCAGCGGCGCCACCCAGGCGACGGCCGGGACGACCGGAACGACCGGCACCACTGCAACCAGCGGCCACCACCATCACCACCACCATCACGCCATGAGCACGGCGATGGACGCGACCGCGCAACTGCTCGGCACGACGACCAGCGCTCTCGAGACCTCACTCCAGAGCGGCCAGACCCTCGCCCAGATCGCGTCGGCGCAGGGCGTCAGCCAGAACGATCTGGTCACGGCGATCTCGAACGCGCTGCAGCAGGCCGACTCGAACCTCTCCTCCGACCAGGCCACCCAGCTGGCCACGACCCTGGCCACCGGCACGCCGCCGGCCGGCGGGACTCAGCCCTGGGCAACCGGGACGACGGGCACCTCGACGAGCACGTACAACGTCGTCGCCTGAACGCGTTCGCCGGACAAACAAGCAGCCGGTCGCGGAGGGGGGGAGCGACCGGCTGCTTCTCATTTGCGACCGGGCTGGATACCCGGCTCGGCCACGAGCGCATTGGGCCAGCCGATCCTGATGAAACGCTGAAATCTGGACGCATTCGAGGGATTTCCCCGACCTCTTTCGGCGGGCATTTCCGCCGCGGCCGGGGCCAGCGGCTCCTGACCCACCCGTTCCCTGGCTCAGACCGTGGCGTCGGCGATGACGACCCGCTTCGCCGCGCGAAGGCCGTCGCGCCGCCCGCGCAGGTACCGCTCCGTGACGTCATCCGCGGTGAGGAACTCGACCGAGCCGAAGCCTGCCGCCCTCAGCCTGGCGGCAACCGCGTCCGGCTCGAGACGCGTGCGCCAGGGCTCGCCGATCGCGGCCATGCGGGCCGCGGCCGAACCGGGCACGAGCGGGCCTTCCGTCGAGGCGTCCGGCCGGGAGAAGTTGAAGACGAACTCGCTGCCGCCGGTAAGCCCACCGGCCATGGCGAAGATCCGCTCGGCCGCGACCTCGCTCAGGTAGATCAGCACCCCCAGGCAGGCCAGGAACGCCGGCCGCCCGACGTCCAGCCCGGCGGCCTCCAGGCGGTCGCCCAGGTCGGCGGCCTCGAGGTCGGCCTCGGCGTAGCGCAGGTTCGGCGGCTCCTCGATCCCGGCGCGCCGCAGTCGGGCGCGCTTGTCGAGCTGGCTCGAGGCGTGGTCGACTTCGATGATCCGCAGGTCGCCCGCCCAGCCGGGCCGGCGGTAGGCGAACGTGTCCAATCCGGCACCCAGGATCACGTACTGGCGAATGCCGCGTCGAACCGCTTCCGCGAGGCGGTCCTCCGCGTAGCGACTCCGCACCACGACGTCGCAGCGCAGGGCACGGGAGACCGGCGTTCGCAGCCGGTCGGCGTGCTCACGGATCGCGTGCGCCGCCTCCGCGTCGAGGAGGCGCAGTGCCAGTGGGTCGTCGAGGATGGGCGGCGGATCGTCGATCAGGAGATGCGCCGCCCGCAGCCGCGCCGCTCCGAGGGCGGTGCTGCTCGCAGTGCGCTCGGGGACGAGGTCCCGGGGCGGCTCGCCGTTCGGGTGCACGGATTCGAACCCCATGCCGGGACGATACCGCGAACCGGCCCGGCCGGGTGGCGCCGCCTCCGACGCCTACGGTCGGGCGGCCGCCCAGTCCTCAGCCGAAGTGGTGACCGGGGCGCCGCTCGAGGCCGACTCTTCGATCGACAGCCCGATGAGATGGTCCTGGCAGCCCTCGGCCAGCGGGTACGGCGGCGCGCCCTCGCCGCGGCTCCACGCCGCCGTCGCCGTGAGCATCGTGCCGATGGCGATCTCCTCGTCGCTGAGGCGCAGGCCCGGGAACGGGTTCCGGTACAGGATGGTGTCGCCGACGCTGATGTGGTCCGTGTCGAACCCGTCGAGGTCGAGGTCGTAGCCGGTCTGGCGGCGCACCAGCGGCGACCGCACGATCGTTCGAGGTCCGGCGAGCCGAACCACCTCGTCGCTGGCGATCTCGCCCGCGGAGCCACGGATCACGATCCGGCGCGAGCGGAGCTGGTTGTGCCATTGGTTGTCGGTGAAGTCGTAGAGCCCCATTGAGCCGCCGAAGTCGATGGTCGCGATCGTCGTCCCGGCGTCCTTCGGCCGGTCGTCGTCGGTCCAGGCGTCCTTCACCAGCGGATCGACGAGCGGCGCGACGAACGTCCTGGCGCTGACCGCCGCAGGCTCGAACCGGGCGCCCAGGAAGGCCCGCATCAGCGCCACGGCGTGATACAGGTGCGTCGAGGAGACCTGCACGGACGTGACCTGCCCGATCGTGCCTGAGCGGGCGAGGGCGAGCCGCGACGCATGGCTCGGCATGAGCGGGTACTGCTCGGCGATCTGGACGAGACCGCTGGCGCCAACCGCCTGCCACAGGCGGCGGAGCCCCTCGAGGTCGGCCGCGGGCGGCGTCTCACACAGGACGGGCATTCCGAGCTCGACCGCGGCCCCGATCAGGCCCGGCGCAACGGTCCGCGGCACGCTGATCACGACGAAGTCCGGGTGCTGACTCGCGACGAGTTCCGCCACGGAGCCGTAGGCGGGCACGCCCCACCGCGCCGCCGCCTGTTCGCCCCGATCCCGGCTGCTTCCGATGAGCCCGGCGACCTCGATCCGGGCCGGCAGCAGGCCCGCCAGCCGCACGTAGAACCGCGCCCGCCAGCCGGTCCCGACGATGCCGAAGCGGGCTGGCTTCGCGGTCATCTCATTCTCCTGTCGCGGCGGGTTGGAATGTCACGACACGACCTAACTGACCGTGTCGAAAGGGTTCTCGATCTCGATCCCGGCGAATTGGCGTCCGGCCTGGAAGTCCTCGCTGACGAGGCGGACCGCCCCGGCACGTCGCGCAGCCTCGACAATGAGGGCATCCCAGAACGACAGCTGGGCCCGGTCCTCGAGCGCTGCCGCGTCGAGGATCAGCTCGACGTCGATCTGAACGACGGACCACGTCGCGTACAGCGTGACGATCTCGCGAGCCTCCGACCGGCGCATCGGAGGTTCGAACTTGCGGGTCGCGACGACGTAGAACTCCTGGAGGACCTGGGTGCTCACGACCCCCGCGCGGTCCGCCCACAGCTCCTCCAGAAGCGCTCGGGCAATCGGCTGCTTGTCGGTCGCACTGGCGTCATGGGCGTAGACCAGGACGTTGGTGTCGACGAACGTCCGAGGGCCGGCGGTCATCGGTTCCGTGGTGCCTCACGATCGTGCAGCTCGTCGCGCGTCCAGCTCCTACCACCGCGGGGAACGGCCTTCTTCAGGATCGCCTCGGCGCGTGCACGGGCCAGCTCGATCCGTTCGTCCTCCTCTACGAGCTCAATCAACCTCGTGGCCGCGAGCGCGCTGACCGACGTCCCGCGTTTCGCCGCCACGACCCGCGCACGCTTGATCACTTCCGCGTCAAGTTGCAGCGTCAAATTCGCACGCGCCATCGCCCGCTCCACAGTTCTGCCGTGGTCCACAGGATACCACGAGGCCACGAGCGGCTCGTCGGCGCAGCAGTACGACTCCGTGGCGACCGCCGCCTCCGTGAAGCGACGCCCGATCACGTCAGGGCCACATGACCGGGCATACGACGAACCGGCGGCCGTACGGCCGCCGGTTCGAGGGGAGGAAGGGATCCGCGCCAGGGCGCGGCGGAACGTCGCCACGGACCCGATCTGGGTCGGCCAAGGCTGGCCGCAGGACTGCCGAGCCGACGGGCTCGGCCGAATGCGAAGTTGCCGCGGATCTTGCCGATTCCGGGCACGACCGAGCGGGTGCGCCTCGAGGAGAACCCCGGCGCGGTCGGTGTTGAACCGACACCTGAGGATCTGCGCGAGATCGACAGCGCGGCCTCGAAGATCACAATTGAGGGAGCGCGCTACCCCGAAGCTCTGGAGGCGAGGACAGGTCTCCAGCCGGCCAGTGCCGCCAGGGCATTTCCAGACAAGGAGCAAGGAATGCAGATCCAGCCGAAGCAGCCGACGGTGAAGGCCCCCGCTGAGACGTTCACGGGCGATGCCTGGTTCGACGTCATCGCCCGCGGCGAGGAACCATCCCGGATCCGCGTCAGCGTCGTTCGCTTCGCCCCGGGCGCACGCAATGCCTGGCATGCGCATGCGGTCGGGCAGACGGTGCACGTGACCGAGGGTGTCGGGCTCATCCAGTCGCGTGGCGAGAAGGCCATCGAGATCCACCCGGGCGACACGATCCAGACGCCTCCCGGCGAGTGGCACTGGCACGGTGCCGCGCCCGATCGCTTCATGACCCACATCGCCATGTGGGAGGCGCCTGCCGAGGGCCCCGAAACCGAGTGGGGCGCCCTGGTCACCGACGCCGAATACCTGGGCAATCGGTAGCGGCCAGAAGAAGGAGGCTACCCATGTCCGGTTGGACCGCTGACGAGCTCGCCAGGATAGGCACTGCCGACGAGCTCCAGATCGCGTCGCGACGCCGCGACGGCTCTCTTCGACCCTTCGTGACCATCTGGGTCGTCCGCTCAGGCGACGACCTCTACGTGCGCTCCGCTCATGGTCGGGACAACGGCTGGTTCCGGCGCGCGCTGTCGTCCGGCGAGGGCGGCATCCGTGCCGGCGGCATGGAGCGGGACGTCGCGTTCGAGGAGCCAGGCGCCGCGGTGGACGCCGACCTTCACCGGGCTTACCACGCGAAGTACGACCGCTACGGGCCGAGCTTCGTCGGTGCCGTGGTGTCGCCCGAGGCGGCGAGGTCAACCCTTCGGCTCGTGCCTCGATAGGCGGACCCCGACGTCCTGACCGGCCTGGAGCATCAGGGAAGGTGGCGCGGGAGACGGGATTCGAACCCGCGACACTCTGCTTGGGGGGGTCCTGCGTTCGCATGCGTTGTGACGTGAGCGTAGAAGATGGCGTCAGCGTCTTTCGACTCGGCCAGCGTCGCGCCGATCGGCTCAGCCCGCCGCGACGGGCTCCAGCCGCCGCCGGAGGTACTGCCCGGTCAGCGAGCCGTCGGCCCGGACGAGCTCGGACGGCGGCCCCTCGAAGATCACCCGCCCGCCGTCATGGCCGCCTCCCGGACCCAGGTCGATCACCCAGTCCGCCCGGGCGATGACGTCGAGGTTGTGCTCGATGACGATCACGGTCCGTCCGGCCTCGACCAGCCGGTCGAGCAGGCCGATGAGGTTGTCGACGTCCTGCATGTGGAGCCCGGTCGTCGGCTCGTCGAGGACGTACACGTCGGCGGCGCCGGACATCTCGATCGCGAGCTTGAGCCGCTGGCGCTCGCCGCCCGAGAGCGCGTCGAGCTCCTGGCCGAGCGAGATGTAGTCGAGCCCTACGTCGGCCAGGCGGTCGAGCATGACCCGGACCGGCCGCTCGGTGAAGAAGCCGTGCGCCTCCTCGACCGACATGGCCAGGACCTCGACGATGTTCCGACCCCGCAGCCGGTAGCCGAGGACCTCGTCGGTGTAGCGACGGCCCTCGCACACCTCGCACACGCTGGCGACGTCGGCCATGAACGCGAGGTCGGTGTAGATCATGCCCAGGCCGTTGCAGGCCGGGCACGCGCCCTCCGAGTTCGCACTGAACAGCGACTCCTTCACGCCGTTGGCGGCCGCGAATGCCCGCCGGATCGGGTCGAGGATGCCCGTGTAGGTCGCCGGGTTCGAGCGCCGCGAGCCCCGGATCGCGGACTGGTCGATGACAGTCACCGACGGGTCGGTGCGGGGCAGGCAGCCGTGAATCAGCGAGCTCTTGCCGGAACCCGCGACCCCGGTGACCGCGACGAGCACGCCGAGCGGCACGTCGATCGAGACGTCCCGCAGGTTGTGGAGCCGCGCGTTCCGGATCGGGATCGAGCCGCGCGGCACCCGCGGCTCCGGCTTCAGCTCCCGCCGGACGTCGAGGTGGCGGCCGGTGGCAGTACCCGACGCGATGAGGCCGTCGACCGTGCCTTCGTACACGATGGTCCCGCCGTGGGAGCCGGCGCCCGGGCCCATGTCGACGACGTGGTCGGCGACCCGGATCACCTCCGGGTCGTGCTCGACGACCAGGACCGTGTTGCCCTTGTCGCGCAGCCGGCGCAGCAGGTCGTTCAATTGGTGGACATCGTGGGCATGGAGGCCGATCGTCGGCTCGTCGAAGATGTACGTGGCGTCGGTCAGGCTCGAGCCGAGGTGGCGGACCATCCTCGTCCGCTGCGTCTCGCCGCCGGACAGCGTGGAGGTCTCGCGGTCGAGGCTCAGGTAGCCGAGGCCGATCGAGACGAAGCTGTCGAGGAGGGCAGCCAGCCGCTCGATGATCGGCCCGGCGTTCGGGGCGTCGAGGCCGCGGACGAACGAGGCGAGGTCGCTGATCTGCATCGCCGCGCAGTCGGCGATGTTCCGGCCCTCGATCCGCGACGAGCGCGCGAGCGCGTTCAGGCGCGTCCCCTCGCACGCGGGGCAGGCGGCGAACGTCGCCATCCGCTCGACGGCCGCCCGGATGATCGGCTGGAGCGATTCGGTGTCCTTCACGAGGTAGAGCCGCCGGATCTTGTCGACGAGACCCTCGTAGGTTCTCGGCACTTTGGTCTTGCTCGCGCCCGGCCCGTACAGGAAGAGCTGCCACTCGGCGTCGGTGTAGTCGCGCAGGCGCCTGTCCGGATCGAAGAGGCCGGACCGCACGAAGGTGTTCTGGTTGTAGGTGCCCGGCTGGAAGTTCGGGAACGTGATCGCGCCCCCGTTCAGGCTCAGGTCGCGGTCGACGAGCGCGTCGACGTCGACCGTCGAGACCCGACCGAGCCCCTCGCACTCGGCGCACATCCCGCCGCTGATCGTGATCGACTTCACCTCGCGCGCCGGGCCGCCCTTCTTCTCGAGGGTGATCGCGCCGCGGGCCGTGCCGGCCGCGGTGTTGAACGAGAAGGCGCTGGCGGGCCCGATGTGCGGCCGGCCGAGGCGGCTGAAGATGATCCGGAGCATCGCGTGGGCGTCGGTCGCGGTGCCGACCGTCGAGCGCGGGTTCGCGCCAAGGCGCTCCTGGTCGACGACGATCGCCGCCGTCAGGCCCTCCAGCGAGTCGACGTCGGGCCGGGCCGGCGTGCCCATGAAGCTCTGGAGGAAGGCCGTGTAGGTCTCGTTGATCAGCCGGCGCGATTCGGCGGCGATCGTCTGGAAGACGAGCGAGCTCTTGCCCGATCCCGAGACGCCGGTGAACACCGTGAGGCGCCGCTTCGGGATGTCGAGGCTGACGTCGCGGAGGTTGTTCTCGTGGGCGCCTCGGACCTCGATCGCGCCCCAGGCGTGCAGCCGCTCGTCATTCATAGTCGGCGTTGCTCAGCTGACTGCTTTCTTCACGAGCGCGCCGATCCTTACCTCGTCGGCGGCGGTCAGGTCCTTCAAGGCGTAGGTGGTCGGCCACATGGCGCCCTCGTCGAGGTTCGCCTTGTCGCTGAAGCCCAACGTCGCGTACCTGGTCTTGAACTTCCGCGCGTCCTGGAAGAAGCAGACGACATTGCCGTCACTGCCATACGCCGGCATCCCGTACCAGAGTCTGGGCGAGAGGGCTGGGGCGCCGGCTTTGATGATCGCATGGAGCCGCTCGGCCATGGCGCGATCCGCGTCCGCCATCTCGGCGATCTTGGCGAGCACATCGGCTTCGCCGTCCGCCGCTTGGGAGGCCGCCTTGAGCTCCCTGGCGCGCTCCTTCATGGCGGCCCGTTCGTCGGCCGAGAATCCTTTGGAGGGCTTCCTGGCATCTACCATCGGGAGTCTCCTGTCGCTTGCGGGGGGTCAGACCGGCGTCTGCTGGGCGACCTTCGCCGGCTGGAGGATCCGAATCGCGTTGCCGAAGGGGTCCCGAAGGCCCATGTCGGTGCCGTAGAAGTGGTCGGTCGGCTCCTGGGTGAAGTCGGTGACTCCGCGCGACCGGAGCGATTCGTACATGGCGCGGACGTCGTCCACGATGAACACGAGGCCACTCATCGCGCCTTTGGTGATCAGCTCGCGGAGCTGCGCCGAGGTCGCCTCGTCATGGAGCGGCGGGCCGGGCTGCTCCAGCGAGACCTCGGTCCCGCCGTCCACTCCGGGCACGCGGACGGTGAGCCATCGGTAGGTGCCCTGCCGGACGTCGTTGCCCTTCTCCAACCCGAGCTTGTTGACGTAGAAGTCGAGAGCCTCGTCCTTGTCGAGGACGTAGATCGAGGCCACGTTCAACCGGGTGATCATCGGGACTGCTCCTTTGCTGGCATCGAACGGTACGGAGGTCAGGCTAGGGGAGTCGCGGCCGCTCGCGCTTCTCCAAAACTGCTGAATCGCATCGCCGCCCCGGCAGAGATCATCGGCCGAGTCCCCGTCATCTGGACGCAGTTCGGTGCGGGCATCGGCCCGTGCAGCACGCGATGGCCGGAGGGCGTCTCGCCGACGATCTCGCGGAACGTGCGGCTGAAGGTCCCCAGGCTGGTGAAGCCGACATCGAAACAGATGTCGGTGACGCTGCGGTCGGTCTCGCGCAGCAGGAACATCGAGCGCTCCACCCGCCGCCGCTGCAGGTAACGGTGCGGCGTCTCCCCGAAGACGGCGCGGAAGCTGTGGATGAAGTGCGCTTCGGAGAGGTGGGCCACCGCGGCCACGGCGCGGACGTCGAGGGGCTCGGCGTAGGCGCGGTCCATGGCGTCGCGGGCGCGCAGCAGGCGCCGGTTCAAATCCTCGACTTTCAAGCTCACGGTGCCACGATAGGCTATCTGGGGCGCGCGCTCAGTTCCCCATCCCTCAGTAACCGCCCCTCGGAACTACAGCTGGGAAGCGCCGGGACGCGTGACAGCGGGGGTGACGGACGACAGGTCAGCGGTCTTGGGTTAGTGCCCGGAGCCCGCGCCTCGGCGACCCCGGCTCGGCCTCGAGCCAAGACTTCGCATCAGACACGCGGCGACGGTGAGGCCGGCGAGGAGCGCCAGCATCGGTCCCGGCTCGCCGCCGGAAGGGGTCGGCTCGGACGTGCTGCTAGCCGGCGGAGTAACGCCCGCAGTCGGAGACGGCCCCGCAGTCGGAGACGGCCCCGCGGAAGGTGACCGCCCCGCGGTAGGTGACGGCCCCGCGGTAGGAGACGGCCCCGCGGTAGGTGACGGCCCCGCAGTGGGAGTGGCTGACGAGGTCGGTGCCTTGGGCTCAACGGTGACGGTGGCCTGGCTGGCCGTACCGGAGCCACCCTCGGTGGAGCTGACGGGACCCGTGGAGTCATGCCAGGTGCCCGCTGTCGTACCGACGACACCGACAGAGAAGGTGCAGCTCGCGCCGGCCAGGAGCGTGGCGCCCGAGAGACTCATCGTCGTGGCGCCGGGGGCGGCCGTGATGGTGCCGCCGTCACAGGATCCCGTGAGACCGGTAGGCGTCGCCACGAGGAGGCCCGCCGGCAGAGTGTCCGTGAAGCCGATGCCCGACAGTATCATCACCCCGGGCCCCGGTACGTTCGGCTGTTTCACGTTGGCAGCGTCCTGGTTCTGGTTCGCGATGGTGAAGGTCAGCGTCGTCGACCCACCATGGGGGATGGTGGCCGCTCCAAAGGCTGCGCTGATGGTCGGTGGGGAAAAGCCGACGCTGAGGTTGGCCGAAGCCCCATTGCCGGCGCCGCCGTTCGACGAGCCAACCTGATCGATGGTTGCGCTGTAGTACCCGGTCATCGGGGCGGACACGGTAACGGAGAAGGTGCAACTCGCTCCGACCCCGAGCGTCGCGCCCGAGAGGCCGATGTCCGAACCGCCGGCTGGCGCCAGGATAATGCCGCCGCCGCAGCTGCCCGTGAGGCCGTTTGGACTCGCCACGTTGAGACCCGCCGACAGCACGGCGGTGAAGTTCACACCCGTGAGAGCGGCATCGTTGGCGGCCGGGTTGGTGACGGTGAAGCTCAGGGCGCTATTGCCCGGACCGGTCAGGGATCCAGGGGAGAAAGAAGCACTGATGGAAGGCGGGGCGACCACATCGATGCCCACGCTGCCGACAGAGTTGGCAGCGCCCTGATCTGAGCTGCTGGTCAGCTGATCTACTTTTTCCCCGGCGGTCGTCCCGGTGACGTCGACCGTCACCATTGGCGGGACCGTGAATGCAAATCCCGACAAGCTGATCGTGCTGCTACCCGGGTCTGCGGTCGCGGTGCCGGCCGTGCCGCTATACATCGTCACCGTCAAGTTCGGCGAGTCGGCGACCACCAGACCGACGGGCAGCTGGTCAGTGAGGCTCACGCCAGTGAGGGGCACCCAGACATCCCAAAGCAGCACCAGCCTGCCGGTCCCGTGGAGGGGCATAGAGAACAAAGGTGACAGTGGCACAACGGGAGAGGCCGGGTCCGTAATGCAGTCGGCGACGGTGTAGGGCCTAGCGGCATATGCCCGGCTCGGGCAGAAGAGGCTGGCGGCACAGACCAGCGCAATCAACGGGCCGGCGAGTCTGCCGAATTGGCGAGCCATCGCGATCCTCCTCTGACGACCACGGGCCACCCCACCGGGCGATGCGATGTGGCCGTGACGGTGTCCCCCGCCGCAATCTTAGCGTGCCACACGTTCACGAACACCCGAAACAGCTCTGGGCCAGGCGAGAGCTCGTCGTGTCGGGTGTTCGCGTGCGGAAAAGCGGGCGGGTCGGATCCGGTAGAGGAAGATCGAACCAGTCGCGGCGCTCGGCCACGCTCCCTGTGCCAAGGGCGGCCGTCAACCCGCGATGATGACCGACGTGTCAACGCCGCGGGCGGCGAACTGGCCGGCTGCGGCCGTCAAGATGGCGTTCGCGATTCCGACAGCACGCTCGGCGTCGTCGCTCGTGACGGTATCGCCCTCGTCCGGGTCGCGGGCCAGGGTCTCTATGTCGGCGAGCCAGGCAAGGTCCGTGGTGCTGGCCGGGTTCGAGAAGTCTGACGAGGCTTGCGCCTGGATGGCCTCTAGATCGCGTGTCATCTCGAACGGCACGTTATCGAGCAGGATCACGGCCTTGATGGCCTTCTCCGCGGCCTGCTGGGCCATGTAGGCGGTGTTGCGGTTGGGGACTGCCGTCGAGCCGAGGAACGCCCGCGCCGTGTCGATGTCGCCCCTGGCGAATGCCAGCCAGCGGCTGGCCTCTTCTACGTTGGCCGCGGAGGGCTGCTCGTGCTTAGGCGACATAGACCGGGACTCCCTCGGAGAGTGCACTGGCGATGATCGACCCGGGTCGCAGCGCGGCGGCCTCCTGCTCGGTGGTCACGAGGATGTCCTTGTCCACGATGAGGTCGGCGAGAACAGCGCGGATGGCTACCCGGCGCTCTCGTCGATCCGCGACGGACTGAAACACGACCAGGAGGTCAATGTCACTCAACGGTCCCGCCTGACCTCGCGCCTGGGAGCCGAACAGGATGATGCGCGACGGCGCGAAGCTCTCCGCGATGCGGCGAGTCATCTCCGGGAGGTAGCGGAGAGCGCGATCACTCAGTCCGCGTCCGGGCTCGGGTCGCCACTCACCACTTGTGAGCGATCGTCCGCACCCGACAAGCAGCGTGTTGAGCGTGCTCGCGCGCGGGTCAGTCTGCCCTCGCTCGATCCGGGCGATCGTGCTCTGCGGCACGCCGGTTCGGTCTGCCAGCTTACGCTGCGTGATCCCGGCGCAGCGGCGGTCGGTTCGCAGGAGAACGCTCGCCTTCATGTCAGCCACCTTCGCTTGATAGCGTATTCACTATCAAGAGCCCTGCCGACGATGCCAAGCCCACGCTCGCCACCCGTGGGATCGCTTTCTTCAGAGGCGCTAATAGCCCTACCGACGGGCTACCGCGGAGGTCCGCTCCGGCCGATCGACTGGTTGACCAGGCGGATCTCGTCGAGACTGACGACGCCCCCCTCCAAGCGGCAGCTACATGTCCCCCTTTTCGATCGCGCGCACGCGAACCTCGTACTCAGCGGGTGAGATCTCACCAGCAGCCATCCGACGCTTGAGTTCCGCGATGCCGGGATCCTCGGGGGGAGGGAGCGCCCGTCGCAGCGCAAAGACGATCACGCCCACGACGAGCAGAGTTATCACCAGTATTGAGAGTAGCGTCCCGGCGACTATCGCCAGCGCCAGATCGGAACCGGAGTCCATTGCACGCTCCGCTGGTCCAGGTGGCGGGCACGCCGTCAGGGTGCGCCCCCGGCCATTGTGTTCAGTCCACGCACGGAGTCAACTCACAGCCCCTAACCGAAGCCAGGCCGGCCAGGGGAGTGGGTCCGGCCCCGCCGCAGGCGGCCATCTCGGCTCGGCGGGTAGCCCTCCGATGTTCGACGGCGATCGGGAGACGTTTCGCCCGCAGGTAGGCTTCGAGGGTCGTGACCGCGTCGAGGTACGTCATGACGGTCTTGGGACTCTTGTTTTCGGCGGGCCGCGCCCGCCGAAAGCTCTCGGCGAGGACGCCGAGCGTCGGTCCGGCCGGAGAATCGTCGAGCCCCTCGGCTAGAGGGGCTCTTCGCGAGGAACTTGGCGACTTGGAGCGGGAGACGGGACTCGAACCCGCGGTCGCCATCCAAGAGCCGGTGCAGTGGGAGCCAAGGTCAGCCATGTATCGTCGACGGCCAGGGTGCCATTGCGCTTCATCGCCGAAACGGAGCCTATCGGCGAAGGACCGTAACTGTTACAGGGTCCATCGCGGTGGTAGAACGTTGACCTTCTAGAAGGTTAGGCTTATAGTGTGGGAGATCGAAGGCACGGACCAGTTCGCTGACTGGTTCGGCCAACTGAGCAGAAGCGACAAAGTAAGAGTCGAGGCCGCGATCGAGCGGCTCGAAGAAGAGGGTCCCGGCCTGGGTCGCCCGTGGGTGGACAGTCTCGTCGGGACGAAGGTCAAAGAACTCAGACCACGCGGCGGATATCTCCGGATCTTGTTCCGCTTCGACCCTCGGAAGACCGGCATCCTCCTGATGGCAGGAAACAAGGAAGGCCTCTGGGACCAGTGGTACAAGACCGCAATCCCTGAAGCCGAGAGGCTCTACGAAGACTACGTCGCCGAGCTGCGGAAAGAAGGACACCTGAAATGACGGCGAGCAGGTTTCGGACGATGCGGGAGGAGATGCTCGCCGACCCTTCCTTCCGGGCGGAGGTCGCTCGGGAGAAGGCCATCATGGCTGAGATCGACCTTTCCGCCGCGCGTCAGGCCAGCGGCATGACCCAGGAGGCCGTGGCGGCCGAGATGGGCAAATCGCAGGAGAACGTTTCCCGGATCGAGCGCCAGCGCGACGTGCGCGTCTCCACCCTGGCGCAGTTCATCCAGGCTCAGGGCGGTGAGCTGGAGATCAACGCCGTCTTCTCAGGCCGGCGGGTGAGCCTGATGAGGGCTGCAGGCGCGGCATCCAAGCCAAGCCGCCAGCGCGCCTAGTTCAGTCGATAGCTCAGCTGGGGGACGTCGCCGCCGGTCGCCTGACCGTAGGCGCCTCATGACCGCCATCCTCCGTCTCCGGGGTTCCAGGTGGCGGACGCGACCTCGCCGGAGAGGACCGGGTCCAGCATTCGAGCCGCAACAGCGTGCCCCGCGCCAAGATCCGGGTCGAGTCCGATATCGCGGGCCATTCGGGCATAGGGCACGCGCCAGTCGGCCGGCGGGTCCGGCAGCGCCGCCGGCAGAGGTTGGCCGGCGCGACGCGCGAATGTGCGGTCCATGGCGATGCGAAGAAGGGCGGCGTCAGGCGTTCCTTCGGTCGCGATCAGGGCCAGGTCGACGAGATCCTTGACGCGCGTGCTCGGCGTTCGATCGCCGTATCCGCGTGTGTAGGCGTGGACCTTCTCGGCGATCTGGAACTCGAGCGGCACCGCCGCGACCTCGACGGGTACCAGGTCAGCGAAGGCGAGCAGGTCGGGTCCGCGCAGGCGCGCGAGCTCGACATCGGTGGGCGGGTCGAAACCCACGTCGAGGACGAACTCGTCGAAGGTGCGGCCGGCCAGCTCGGCGACGACGTGATAGCGAACGGCGGCACCATCACGAAGCCGGTCCAGAGCGCTCGTACGCTCGATGGCGAAGCCGAAGAAGTCGCCGAGATCGACCGCCTGAGCTGCCAGCAGGGCCGTCGTCGCCGAGGCTTCGTCGCCGGCAGTCGCCAGATCGATGTCTCTAGTCGTCCGGGCGTGGCTGCCGAACCGGTAATCCAGCGCGAGCGCGCCCTTGAGCAGCCAGCGATCCGGCGCCGTTGCCACCAGTCGGGCAAGCAGTCGATCGAACGCGACCTCCTTGCGCAGGCGGACAGTCGAACGGCCGGTTTCCTGGCTGAGCGCAGGCAGCTGCCTCTCCAGTGCCTGGCGGAAGTCCGGCGCGGATCTGTACTTCATGTCGCGCGGTCCGTCCGTGCCCGGTCGATGAGGCGCTGGACTCGTCGACCCCGCGTTTGGGCAGCGTCCCGCAGTCGGGAGGACGTTGTCAGGCTTCGATCGAGCGCGCTATGCACTGCCGCGACGACCTGGTCCGGTGCGACCCCGACTTCGGCGACGTCCACGATCGTGCGCTCCGGTCCGGTGACCCGAACGCCCTTGCGCGAGACGACGTCCGCTTCGGCGAGAGGCCGGGTCGTCGTGTGAATGACGACGCCGGGCTGGTTCACCAGCCTTCGGCGGATCCGCGGCACCGTGAGATGCACGGCGTCTGCGATGACGTCGGAGAGCCCCAGGAGCGCGAGTGCCGATTCGTGCGAGACAACGGCGTCGGGTGCTTGGCGTAGCCAGGCGGCGACGATCTCCTCGTGGGTCTCGTGCGGGTAGTCACGCAGACGGTACAGGCCCCTGGCCACGCGCAGGAAGCGCCCGCTCTTGGCATGGTGTGTGAGCAGCGCCGAACTGAAGCCGCACGCCTGGGCCTGGGACGTCGTGAAGTAGCCAGCCTGCGCGCTAGCTATGGCGAAGAGCGCGCCGTGGTCAGTGGTAGGCAGTGTGTCGTTCACATCCTAGATGATACTTAGTAAGTCAACGACATGATTGAGGGTGCTGGTTGCGCGATCTTTGATCCAGGGCGGCGGCCTCTTGCTACCGCGCCCGAGTGTGGTCCAGTCTGGATTCGATCAACGGCATCATGTCTCGTGACGCCTTGATGATTTCGTCCGGGACACCGAGTGCCTTGACGAGATCGTTTGCCATCTTGATCGGCCGGCGTTCGAGTGGTTCCGTCCGCCCTTCTTCAAGTTGGCGTTTCGCGCCCAGAAGCTGATGAATCTCGTCCAGGTGGAAGAACACCTTCAGGGAGTTTGCCTCGGTCCCGTACCGGATGCTGCGACCGTGCAGGATCAAATGCCGGTTCAGCCGAGGTGACAAGTTGGACGTCATACCGAAGTCGATCTTGCTATAGAGCCCCAAGAGCGACTCGATCGCTACCTCGAGCTCGATCTCCTCGAGACCGTCGAAGATGTCGCGGAGTGGCTCGAGCCCGGTGACCACCTTCATCCGACCGCCGAGTCCGAAGCCGTCCGCAATGACGCCTTCGATGCACGGCATCAAAGTGGGGATGCTCACGCGGTACCGACCGGCCAAGTGATCGGCCAGGGCATCTCGAATGATCAAGCGGCGCGTGTGCAGGGCCGGCTCGTCCGACCAAGAATTGACCATTCGCCGCAGGGCGCGGCCTCCATAGGCGCGACATGAGCGACAGATCTCGTCAGCCAGTGCACGACGGCCGAGAGTGCGAGCCAGCAGGTCATACCGCTGAAGCTGCTCGTCATTCCAGCTAGATAACGCCCACCACCCCTTGGCTCTGAGAACCTCATCGGCACGCGTGTATTGAGCGTTGAGGTGTTCGGCGTAGGCGACTGCGGCGACCTGCGAAATAGCGAGCAATCCTCGACCTATCGCCGGTGCCGCGGCTTTGACGGCCGCGTCCAGCTTCCGGATCGACTCGGATGTCCGACGCTGCGCCGATGCGACGAGCACCGAAGCTCGATCCGAGAAGCGCTGCCAGGCGCGAACGGCAGCCTGACCCGTCGATCGAAGAGTGGCGGCTTCGCGCGGGGACCGACTCTGGACAAGGTCGCTAGCCCAGTCTCGAGCGAAGTCCTCGTCGCCTTGATGCTCCATGACGCCCTCTCATTCTGACCCCGGGATCCCAGGGTGAAATCGATCCGGTTACGGCGAAGCGAGACGGCTGAGCGCGATGATGCCGTCCGTGGCGCCCGCGATTCCGCGCCACGCCCCGTTCGCCGGATCAAGCAGCTGCTCATGAGTGCGCAGGTAGCCGCGTTCCTTCGCGGTCAGCTCGGAGCGCATGCCCTCGATGTTCGAAACGAGCGCCAGAAGCCGGGCAAGGTCCCGCAGGTGCTTGGCATTCGAACTGCTCGACGCAGCCCGAGCCTTGATCACAAGGGCGCCCGCGAGGGTCGGCACCGGAAGCTTGAACAAATCGCCGAGGACGTCGATCGTCACCTCACGCCGGCGATGCAGCGCCTGCGTACCTCCGACGGTTTCCAGGGTGGTGCCTGGGGGCGAAGTGGTCAGGTCTGCCCGAGGCCCGAGATTCTCCGGTGCGAGCACGTCCACGACGTCGTCGCCGCGGACGAAGCGGTAGCTCAGCCCGTCGTTGGTCAGCTTTGCGGTGAACCCGACCTCCTCCAGCCGCCGAGCGGCCTCTTGGGTCGCGCCGGTGAGCGCCCGGACGTCCATGAGCGCGTCCACATCCCGAGTCGCGCGCCCCGTTCGGCCTCCGTGCTCGCGTTCCAGAAGCGTGACCATCTGGCCGCCGATTAGGACCCAGGGCAGCCCGGCGAGGAGATCGGCGATCTCGTGCGTGACTCGCCAGAGCCGCTCCTCTGCGTCGTCGCCGGGGACAATGACGATTGGGCGCTCCATCAGCGCTGATACCGTTTCAACAGCTGCCTCGCAGCTTCCTGTGAACGCGGGTCGACGTCGTCGGCCAGGTCGATGGCCACGACCGAGGCGGGCGCAAATGGGCGAGCGGGCCAGTCGGGCGTGAGCGCTGGCGTCGTGCGCAGCGTGAGGTTGGGCTGCTGGCCCTCGAGCAGCTTGTACTTGTCGACCAGGGCGTCGAGGCGCTCATTCGTGAGGTACGCGTCGAACTCGTCGGCCGGCATCAGATCCAGGCCAACGTCTGGCGCGGCCGATACTCCCGTGCGCATGAGTCCGGGCTCGCGTCGGATCCGCGCGAGGTCCGATGGGTGGGAGCGGAACTGCCGAGGTTGGGCGCGCGTCACCAGCCGCGGGCGCAGCGAGGCAAGGTCGTGGTGGACCATGAAATTCCGGAGCTTGGCGCGGGACACCGGGTCGAGCCAGGAAGCATCGAGGCCGTCGAGCAGGAATAGCAGACCCCACGCCCGCTGCGGCGAGAAGCGGCGACCATCCAGGGTTCCGAGCTTTGCTCGGCGATCTACGCTCGCTGCGTCTATCAGCAGAACGCGCCCGAGGTGCCGCGCCACGAGTTCACCGGATGCGATCAGCGTGCGCACGCGACCGGCCGTCACTCCGAGTCGAGCGGCAGCCTCAGGGACCGAAAGGGCCCTTTCCTCAACCATGGTGATAACAGCATAGTTGAGGAAATGGCTACGTCAAGGGCAACGCGCGACAAGGTCCTTCTGGGCGAGCGGGTGTGGCAACGTTCTGGCTCGGCTAGAGTCTCCTAGTCGGAACCTGAGCGCGGGGCCTGCGTTCCCGCCGACCCCGCTGCCACCTCGGCACCGCCTCGATGTGGCGGCCTCAGGAGTTGCAGGGTCATGTTGGCCCTTTGGCATGGCGGGAGCAATAGGGGGATTCGCGGATGACGACGATTGCATGCTGGTTCGGCGCGGACACGCACGGTCCTGCATCTCTCTACATCGCCTCTGACAGCCGCATCAGCTGGAGTGCGCCCGGGGCAGTCGATGATCCAGCACGGCCGCGACTGATGTGGGATCAGGGGCGAAAGGTATTCGCCTGTCATGAGCAGCCTCACATCTTCGGCTACTACGGCAACGTGGTGTTCCCGGCGCTCGCTATTCCTTCGGTTTGCGAGCTCATCGACCGCAGGCTCCTGCCGTCCACGACCAATCCAACGCGCTGGCACCTTCAGGTGAAGAAGACATTCGATGGATTGTTCTCCGACTATCCGCGCGATGCGATGACGACCTGCGGGATCATCCACGGACTCAGAATTGGAGCGGGAACCTCTTGCACATTCAGCCTGGCGGTGTTGACGTGGAAACCCGGACAGGAGCGATTTGAGATCAAGCGGGTCTCGATTTCCGGAACGAAGTCGGGGATCTTGGTTCTCGAGGGCACCGGGAGCCGTGCTGTTCAGGACATGCGTGTGGAGTGGTCGAAGAGCGCGCATCGCGACACATCGCGGGCCGAGTTCAGTGCGTTCTGTGACGGGCTACGCTCAGCGCGGGACCCGAACACAGGAGGAGCCCCTCAGCTCGCGGGTCTATATCGGATTGGCCCCGGACGGCCGTTTGGGGTTGTGTGGAGAGGACAGGCGACCGTGGCTGGCCGCCGAAGGATATCCTTGGAAGATCGGGCGGCCGGACGGCAGGTGATTGGTTGGCACAACGAGCTGTTCGAGATCGCGGACCGGGACACGAGGAGGCGGCGCCCTGGCGCTCAGCGGCACGGACGGCCAGCGCTTGAGCCCTCAGGACCGGCGGGGGACGATGGGCCGGCATAGCCTGCACCCCGCGGCAAAGCTTGGGGGGTCCGTCTATCGGGGTCAGGGCTACTTCGTTTTCACAGCGTCGAACGCGGCTCGCTCGAACGAGGAGAGCTCGAACGAGACGGGCTTGAGGTAGGCTGCCCACACGATTCGCGGCAAACCGCCTTTGCGCCTGGACTGGCAGACCACGACAATCGTCGGATCTGACGGCTCCCGAGGCATGTCGCGAATAGCATCCCTCGGGTTGACATCTGGACCTATGCCGAGGATGACCAGGCGGCCGAATTCAAGCGGGATCCGTTTGTTTCGAGTTGCTGCCTCCCGAGCCACCTCGGCGGCGTTTGTGGATACCGCCGCAAGCTCGGGGATCGAAAGGTCGATACAGGCTCCGGCGGCTTCACGCCAGCCCTCGGGACGGTCCGACGACAGCGCTTGAACGAAGCTCCCGAGCGGCTCGGGGAGGAACTTCCGTGGCTTCTTCATCTTGGGGCCGCGCCCCGCGAGCCCGTCATAGTACGCGTCGAAGTCGGTGCTGGAATTCGCGATCATCACCTTCCCGCCGTCGTGCAAAATGCCGAACCGCTCGCACAGCAAGTAGGACGCCCAGAGGTCGATCTCGTCGCTGACCTCCACGTCGCTGCCGAGGGGCAGGCGGTTTCGCCAAACGAGGTAATGGAGAAAGATCGCCGCGTTGTCGCACGTCTCGGCGATCACACGAAGATCGTTGATGTATACGGACCAAGGCAGCTCCTGCTCCGGGAGCAAGCCGAGCGATCGGAGGTGCCCAAGCTGGGAGGCGTGCCCTGCGAGCTCGTGCAGGGTGGGGTTCACGATGATTACAGTCGAGACCGATCCCGATGGGATCCTAAGAATCTCGGCGCCCTTCTCATCGGTGAACACGGAGTCGCCGTCGCGCAGAAGGTAGGCTCGGGCACGAGCGCCCTGCTCCCAGGCAGCCTCGACGGCGGCCTCTATGTCGCTCTTGAGGCGACGAACATCGCCAAGTTGCCCTTGGACGCTAAGGGGCGACGCTTTGCCCTCGACGACGAGAGCGACGTCATCGAAGAGGACTAGCCCATCCAGTTCGGCGCCCTCATAGAACAGGTTGGTCTTCGCCATCGCCCCGGGCAGGAGCTCAGCAAGGTAACCAACTGCTAGCCGGTCGAGTGTCTTGGCTCGCTGCTGTGAGAACGCCGTCTTGCCTGCTAGGAGTTCTGACTCAAAGAGGGCTGGCACGTCTCGCTCGAGTGCGCCCGGGATTGTGAGGAGGTAGTCTCCGTTGAGTTCGAGGAATGGCCTGGTCCGGAGGGGGCTCTCGTCGAACAGGCCCGAGTATCGGTCGCCGGCAAGGCTGCCAACTGACACCGATAGCCCGTCGAGTACGGCTTGAACACGATCGATGGACGGGGATTTTCGAGTGGCCGCGATCTCCGCTGCCGTGACCGTCATGGCACCGCGAATGCCTGCCTCCATGACGCCGACGACGGCCATCATCCCCTTCGCCACCGCCTCCGGATCTCCCCTGGGCGCCTGACCCAAGACCACATTGGCTTTGGCTTCACCGGCTTGGCCTAGCTTGTTCATCTTCATGTTCATCAGTCCAGCGACGGCGTCGCCGACCTGCAACACGTCTTCAATCGTGAAACCGTAGGTGGCCAAGAGCCATTCGTTGTGCGGTCCGTAGAGCGCCACGGCCAGGTCACGGCCATGGGCGGCGAAGCTCGAGCCCCGGACCGTCATCCACCTCATGGCCCCACCGAACTTGAGACGTGCTATCTCCGGATCTTCTCCTGGATCTTCTGTAAGGTTGAGCAAGAGAATGACTTCGACAATATGGTCAAGCTCATCGAAGACGGCCTGCATGTGTTTGGCTGTGGGGGGCTCCAGCGTTTTGGCTAGCGGCTGGGTTGCCAAGAGGCCGCTCACCAGTTCGATCTTGGCTTCGCTTCCTTCGTGCGTTGGTTCGAAGTAGCCTCCCCACGGAGTGAAGAGGTTTAGGGACTGCACGGTGGCGGTTATGTGGAGCGGGTCCCCTGTCCTCAGAAGACTTCGCAGCTTCGCGATAGCCTCCGCGAGCTCAGTTCGAAACCCCTTGTGGGCTTCGGGAGCAAGCTTCATGAGTTCGGCATGCTCTTCCGGCGTTAATGCGCTCTTGGTGACCAAGTAGCCGCCCTGGAGTTGGTCCTCGATGACGCGTGACAGAAGCTGCGAGAACCGGTCGCCGCGCTTTGAGAATCCGGACGCGAGCTGATCATGTTTGGCCTCGAGTGCCGCCAGTGGACTCGGGTTGTGCGGCCTCGTGATCCTGCTTCTTCCCCTCTTCGACATACCGTGAGTCTAGGGTTCTGTGATCGCGCGGTACAGGGCTCACCAGGCCTATCGGCCGATAGGCGATCAGTAGCGATCGCCCGGTCCCAACCTCTTGTGGGCTTCGCGGGCCCGTTCGTCGGCGGCTGAAGCGCCATAGCGGGTGAGCATCGTCCGGCTGCGCCACCCGGCCAAGCGCATGAGATCGCCTTCGTTGCCGCCGGCGGCCAGCCACTGGTGGGCGTAGGTGTGGCGGAAACGGTGCGGGTGGACGTCGGCGATGCCGGCCGCGGCGCCACGGCGCCGGACAACGTCCGCCACGCCGTTCGGCGTCATCGGCCCAGCGAGCCCGAGCCAGAACGCGGGCCGGTCCTTGTCGCGGTGGCTCGCCCGCGCCCGGAGGTATCGGTCCAGCGCCTGCGCCGTTCGCCGCCCGAACGGACAGGCTCGCTGTCGCCGGCCCTTGCCCAAGACCAGCGCGATGTTCTGTTCGAGATCGACATCGGCGACCCGCAGCCCGGCCAGTTCGCCGAGGCGCATGCCGGTGTCCAGGAACATCCGGACGACGGCCATGTCACGGCGATCCTCGAACGCACGCCCCTCGCACGCTGCGAGGAGGCGTCGGATCTCGTCGTCGGTGTACACGTTGGGCGGCGTTTCGGGCACTTGCGGGGGACGCATCGTCGCCATCGGGCTCGCCTCGAGCTCGCCCTCGGCGACCGCCCAGCGAAAGAACGTCTGGAGGGCGCGGTAGCGGACCGAGGCGGTCGCGGGCTTGAATTGCGCCAGTTGGTCGGCGATGAAGTCCAGGCAGAATGTCTTAGGGATGCGGTCGACAGAGGTCGGGAGACGTTTCGTCCGCAGATACGCTTCGAACCCTGTAACCGCGTCGAGGTACGTCGTTACGGTCTTCGCGCTCTTGTTTTCGGCCAGCAGCGACCGCCGGAAGCTGTCGGCGAGGACGCCGAGCGTCGGTCCAGGGGCGGCGCCAGGGGTCTCTGGGGCCATTTGGAGCCCTCCGAAATCCGTCCAGTTAGAGTGTCGGAGAGCATAGTGCCAGGCCAGAGAATTGTCGAGCCCCTCAGTTAGAGGGGCTCTTCACGAGGGATTTGGCGATTTGGAGCGGGAGACGGGATTCGAACCCGCGACATTCTGCTTGGGAAGCAGACACTCTGCCAGCTGAGTTACTCCCGCTCGGCGAGCAAGCGCATTTATAGCAGATCGCGCGAGAGGGGCGGATGGGGCCAGTCGAGGTCCGGAGGCTTGCCGGCCGATCCCTCTGCGCGTCACGGCTGTGTCCAGCCAGCTCTGCGTATCCCGATGAGTCCGCGGGCGGCGCGACAGACTCGTGTCACCCACCCAAGGCGACCAGCATGGCACGCGCCAACAAGCAAGCCTCAACCGCTGCAGCCGAGAAGGCGGCGGAGCTACCGGGGAGGGCTCTTCGGCAAGAGGTCGACGTGACCGATCCGAAGGTCCTGCGAGAGCTGGAGAAAGCGTATCTCCTGGTCCAAGATTGGACCGCGCCCTGCCAGCTGAGTTGCACCGGCTCGGCTGGAGCCGCGTCTCCGGCAACGTCCACGGCCACTCGCAGCCCGGGCTCCGGCCGGCGCCCGGCTCGCGCGGCAGCCCGCGCTGTGGGAGCCCACCCGAGGTCTATACAATCATCCGGCCGATGCCTGACTACGACGCCTACATCTTTGACCTCGACGGGACCGTCTACCTGGGCAACGCCCTCCTGCCGAACGCCGGCACCGCCATCCGAACCATTCGAGAGTGCGGGCGCCGGACGGTCTTCCTCTCGAACAACCCCACTCACACCGCCGCCCAAGACAGCGCCAAGCTCACGCGACTCGGCCTGCCGACCCCTGTCGACGACGTGGTCAACTCGTCGATCGTCATGGTCGACTTCCTCGCCCGGCTGCGCGAGACGGACGGCATCAACCGTCTCTTCGTCGTCGGCGAACAACCCCTCTGCGAGGTCCTCGCCGGCGCCGGATTTGAACTCGTGGATGACGCGAGGGCAACGCAGGCCGTCATCGCCAGCTTCGACAGGACCTTCGTCTACCGGAAGCTTCAGATCGCCTTCGACGCGATCCGCGCCGGCGCCCGCTTCTTTGCCACGAACGGGGACCGCTACTGCCCGGTGCCCGGCGGTGGCGAGCCCGACGCCGCGAGCATCATCGCCGCCATCGAGGCCTGCACCAACACGCGCTGCGAGGCGATTGTGGGCAAGCCCTCGCGCCACATGACGAACGCGATCCTGCATCTCGTCGGCGTCCCCGCTGGGCGCTGCCTCATCACCGGCGACCGGCTCGAGACCGATGTCCAGATGGGCCTCGACGCCGGCATGGGCGCCGCCCTCACGCTCACAGGCGCGACCACGCGCGACCAGGCGGAGGCGAGTCCGGTGAAACCCACCTACGTCTTCC
Source organism: uncultured Chloroflexia bacterium (assembly GCA_963768655.1). Taxonomy (GTDB): domain Bacteria; phylum Chloroflexota; class Limnocylindria; order Limnocylindrales; family CSP1-4; genus Fen-1039. The sequence continues at coordinate 255,692 of CAVYIM010000004.1, forward strand.
GCGACCTCGGCGACCTCCTGGAGCAGGCCCTCTGATGCGCGGCCGTGGCGTCGACGGAGCCGATCCGCCGGGCCCGGCGCGCCACGGCGGACCGCTCATCCTCGGCATCGACCAGGGCACCAGCGGCAGCAAGGCTCTCGTCCTCGACGAGGCGAGCCGCGTCCTTGGTACCGGCTATCGAGCCGTCGGCCGCCTGCACCCGCACTCCGGCTGGACCGAGCAGGACCCGGTCGCGATCGCGGCCGGCGTTCGTGAGGCGATCGGCGAGGCGCTCGCCCAGGCTGGCGCCAGGCCGGCCCAGATCGCGGCAGTCGGGATCGCCAGCCAGCGCAACAGTGGCTTCACGTGGGACGCCGGCACGTGCCGGCCGTTCGCTGCCGCCATCTCCTGGCAGGACCTGCGCACCGGGGACCTGCTGCGCGAGCTCCGCGCCCACGATCCGATCTGGTCGGAATCCCTCTGGCGTCTCGGTCAGCGGCCGGGTCCCTGGAACGCCTCGGTCCACCTCGGCTGGCGGATGCGCCACGATCCCGCCTTCGCGAACGCCGCTCGTGCGGGGCGAATCCGGTTCGGCCTGTCCGCCGAGTGGTTGCTGGTCGCGCTCGGAAGCCCGCGCGAGCACGCGATGGACTACTCCCTGGTGGACTCGCAGGGCCTCTTCGACATTCGCGAGGACCGCTACTGGCCGGAGTTCCTCAACTGGCTCGCCATCCCGCCCGAGATTCTGCCCGAGCCCAGGCCGACCCTCCACGACTACGGGACCCTTCGCGTCGAGAGCCGCGACGGCGAGCATGCCGACGTGCCTGTGCTCGCCATGCTCGCCGACCAGCAGGCGGCCCTCTTCGGTTATGACTGCCGCGCCCCCGGCGACGCGGAGTGCACCCACGGGACGGCGACTTTCGTGGACGTGTGCGTGGGCTCGACGGCTCCGGCTGCGCAGCGGATGCAGTCCTACTACGCCTGGGTGTTGCCCCACTCCGGACGCCCGGGCGACGTCGACTCCCTGGACCGCACCTACTGCCTCGAGGGCGACGCCACCGTCACCGGGGCCGTCATCCGCTGGTTACGCGAGACCGCCCGGCTGCTCGACGACGAGAAGGAGATCGGCCCACTGGCCGCGACCGTGGAAGATGCCGGCGGCGTCATGTTCGTGCCCGCCTTCACGGGGCTCAACGTCCCGTATCTCGACAGCGACGCGCGCGGCTCCATCTTGGGACTGACGCTCGGCAGCAGCCGAGCGCAAATCGCGCGGGCCTTCCTGGATTCGCTCGGCTTCCAGGTCCGCGCGATCACGGACGAGGTCGCCGCCGAAACGGGTGTCCGAGTTACGCGCCTCAAGGTCGGCGGCGGGATCAGCGCGAGCGACCTCGCCTGCCAGCTTCAGGCCGACTGGCTCGGGTTCCCGGTAGAACGGCCGGCGTTCACCGACACCACGCCGCGTGCGGCGGCGCTCCTGGCGGGCTTCGGGGCCGGCGTCTGGTCCACGCTCGACGCGCTCCCGCGGCTGCCGGGCGAGACGACCACCTTCGAGCCACGCCTGTCCGCGGACGCGCGCGACGCCGGCTTCGAGCGCTGGCACCGCGCGGTCGAGAGCGTGCGCAAGTTCGGTACCGGAGGCTCCTGATTCGACTCGGCGTCTGCTAATACCCGGAGCACTGGCCGGAACCGCGCCGGGCGACGGACGCGGCGCAGATGCGCGAACTCGGCCTCACGTTCCCCCGAACCTCGGCTCGGGGTGAATTGGCCATCGGCCGGGCGGGCCGCGCGCCATTCGACCAGGGCAGCCGATGCCTGGCGAGGCATCCTCGGCTTGACTTCGACGGTTCGGCGCCCCAGCCTGACTCGAGATGCAGTTCTTCGACAATGCCTACGAGGGCACGCCCAGCTGGGACATAGGCCGGCCACAGGGGGCCGTTGTGCGCCTCGCGACCGCGGGCTCGATCTCGGGTCCGGTCCTGGACGTCGGCTGCGGCACGGGCGAGAACTCACTCTACCTCGCCGCGCTGGGGCACGAAGTGGTCGGAGTCGACCTGGCCCGGGCCGCCGTAGACAAGGCCAGAGCGAAGGCAACGCTGCGGGCGGCCGGCGCCAGTATCGAATTCCTACTGTGGGATGCGCTGCGCCTGGGGGAGATCGGCCGATCGTTCCAGACGGCCATCGACTGCGGCCTGTTCCACTGCCTCGCGTCCGGGCAGCGAGCGGCCTATGCCGCCAGCCTGCGAGGAGCTCTGGCACCGGGCGGACGCGCGTACCTGCTGTGCTGGAGTGCGCGCAATCCGCTCGGCTTCGGCCCGGAGCGCATCCACAAATCGGACATACGAGCCGCCTTTCGCTCGGGCTGGTCAGTCGAGGCGATCGAGGAGGAGTTTCTCGAAACCCTTCTTCCCGTGCAGCTCGTGCACGCCTGGCTGGCTCGCCTCCGGAGAACGCCGGCGCTACATGATGGAGACGCACGGGGCCTCAGTCGCGCCCAACCCGAGTGATACTGCGAATTGCGGCGGCGCGGCGGCCTGATCCTCGAAGTCAACGAGACCGCTGCAGCGTGTCCCGCGGCAAGGTCACAGTCAGCCGGCGATACGTGCCCCGCCGCTCGAAGATCTCACGGCTCGCTTCCTGGCCCAACTCGGCTCCGTCGACGAGTTCGGTCTGGCCATCGGCCAGTTCCAGCTCGATCGAGAACCTCTCGCCCAGGTGATAGCAGATCGGGACCTGGCAGTGAGTGAAGGCGAGACTTCCGGCTGGCAGATCGACCGCCGATTCGGTGCCCGAGACATCGAGCCATCGGAAGCGGCGCGCTTCGTCATTGAACTCCGCGAGGTGAAGGAGGCGCGGCTGCAGGCGGAGACGACCGGCTACCACCTCGATCCCCAGCTCGCCGAGTCGCGTGAGGATCTGCTCCTTCACCTGGCCGGTCATGCCCGGTTGCTGCGCGCCCCTGTGCCTGGGCGTATGGGAGTACGGGTCCGTCGGGAATGCGCCATACGTCTCGGCGTTCTTGCGGAAGTTGAGGCCGTCGCGGATGTCGTCGTAGAACTCCGCCAGAGCTGCGGCCGCCACGGGGTCGACGGCACGGCGGTGGCAGCCCTGGACCGCCAGCAAGAGCTTGGCGACCATGTGCCAGTAGATGCTGCCCAACCCCTCGAACGCGAAGAAGGTGCCGCTGCGGCCCGTGAACTCGTCATGCGAGAAGGTCGCCCGCCATAGCTTCCGCACGGCCGCGGCCTGGCTCGGGGACGCGTTCGCGAGCTCGAGCCGGCGGTTGACGTCCGCCATCGTGCTCAGGTCGGCCTGGAAGTGCCACGCGCCCGAGCGATCCGCGACGAACAGCCCGGGGTCCGTGATCGGAGGCGAGCCGTCGAGCGTGTTCCTCTGGAGGAACGGCGTGAGCGTCCGGTCCGGATAGAGGAGGTAGCTGTGCTGGTCGGCGCGATACAGGTCGCTCGCTCGCAGCGCGCGCAGGAGGGCCACCGCCCCGCCGTCGCCGAGCAGACCCGAGTCGAGCACTGCGACCTGCCCCTCGAGCATCGGGCCGAGGCGGTCCACGGTCGCCCGCTCACCTTCGATCCGGAGCAGGTTGTAGCTGTGGTAGAGGCCATCCGGACGCCGGCTCCCCCGCAAGGTCTCCTCGATCACGGGGGTCGCAGCCGCGACGAGTGCCCGCACCGCCGCCGTCGGCGTGGGGACGTCGTCCCCGAAGTCTCCGTCGTACAAGGCCCGGCGATGGTCCTCGCCGGCGCGGCCCAGCTCGACCACGACCCCGTAGCGCCGCGCGTCGTCGAAAGGTCCGCTCGCCTTCTCGAGGATCAGGGTCACCTTCTCCAGGAGGCGCGCCACGGGCGCCGAGATGGGAATGTCGAGATCGGCCGCAGCGAGGCTGCCCAGCAGCGCCAGGTAGCGCGGGATCGCGCTCAGCGTGACGATGGACAGGCCCCACCCGGCCAGCGCGTTGTTGGCGTCGTTCCACTCGGGGCGCTGCGTGTTCAGCCAGATGCCACCGCCCGGGACGAAGTTCGTGAGCTTGACGAGGAGTGGCACGAGGAGCTTCTCGAGCAGCGTGACGAGCCGGACCTCGCCGCTGCCGTCGTGGATCAGCTTGCCGTCGGCCCCCAGATCACGGCTCGCGCCGACGAGGGAGTCGTGCAGAGCCTGGTCCAACGTGATCGTCGCTCGAGGGTTGGCAAGCACCGCTGCGAAGTCGGCGATGCGATAGGGCACGTTCGCGTACGCGTAGATCCGCTCCCCGAGCGTCGCGGCCAGTGCGCCGGGCTCGTGCCGCTCGTAGCTCTCGAGGAGCCGGAGCAGGTAGACGATCTGGTGGTCTCCCCAGTAGCCGATGTGGCTCCAGGGATCGCTCGGATCCTGGACCTCCCATTCGAACCCGGATCGCGAGATGCGGTAGGGGTTGTACCCGTCTGCGGTCGAAGCGTTAAGAAAGACGGCGATGAACTGCCCCAGGTAGCCCGGGAAGCTCTGGCCCAGGGCCTCCCAGTTCTGGAAGATGTCGCGCCAGTTGCCCTGGTAGCCATAGACCGGCCTGCCCGAAGAATCCCGGACGCGGATCGAGAACGTGTTCCACGGCCGGCTCGGGTCGCCGTGCCGGCGGCCGAACGTCAGGGGAACGTAGGAGCGCACGAGGCGGACCAGCTGCGGATCGTCGCGCCCGGCAGCCTCTCGCCACAGCTCTTGCAGAGTCAAAGCCACCGGTAACCCTTCGACCCACAGGCGGTGACGCTCGAAGAGGGTCCGGTTCTGCTCCCGAAGGTATAACGCGAGATCCTGGATCGGGACGCTGTACCCATGCTCGAAGGACCCGCCGCGCATGATGTTGAACAGGACGTTCGAGAAGTGATTGGCAGCGGCCGCTTCGTCCGCCGACTGCTGCAATCCATCGGCGCCGGCAACGCGGCGCCGCACGCCTGCGCTGTTGGCGGCGACGGCCGCCTCCAGTGCCGCCTGGAGCTGCGCCGGCGCGGCGAGAGAATCTCGCAAGTCGAGGACCGCCGCGTGGTCCAGGCCGGTGTCGGCGACCGTGTACCAGGAGTGCCCACCGCCAGCGGGAAGGTGCAGGCCGTCGGCGACGAGGTAGGCGCCGATCTCGCCCCGGACCTCCGACTCCGGATGCACGCCGGCGCCGCGACGGAACGACTCGAGCTGGCGATCGCTCAGCAGAATCACCGGGTTGGGGTGACCGACCGACCATGCGGCCGCCACACGAAGGGACTCGGAGGGCTCGGGGCGGTCGGTGATCACGGCGTTCAGCGAGTAGACCCCGAGTGGCACGTCGGCCAGCCGTTCGTGGCGCATGTATGCCGCCGCGAGGTAGCTGTACCGGGCCCAGGTCTCCTGGTCGACTCCGGGCGGGATGAGCTGATGCCAGCCGTCGACGTAGCGGATGTCGGCTGGTTCGCCGCCAATCTCGTCGATCCGGGCGCGTCGGACGAGGCCGAATCGGTCGCACGCCGAGACGCTCCAGCGGAACCGCAGGCCCAGGTCGCGATTGATTTCTTCGAACAGAACGGCCGTCCCGTCGATCCGCTTGTACAGGTTGCGGGTGATGCGGTAGACGCGCGGTGCGTCGAGCCACGGCTCCCACAACGACGTGTCTTCCCCGCGCGAGACGAGGACGATGGTGCGTGCCCCGCTCGTCGTCGGATCGCGGAGGATCTTGTCGACCGTCTGGTAGGGGAAGAGGGCGGTGTCCGGGCTGCGGCGACCCGCCACGAATGGTCCGTTCGAGCCGATGAAGAGCCACGCGTCGCTGTCGCTCGCAATGCTCATCAGGAACGGCGCCATCTGGTCGACGTTGCAGATGCGGGCATATCGCTCGCCGTCGATCGTCTCAAACCCGCCGCTGACGGCGACGCCGGGCACCTGGCAGACTGCGGCCCCGAGGTGGATCGCGCGGACGGGGGCCGTCATGGGGCTGTCTCCTGATCTCGGGGTCAACCGCATGTCCGCAACTCTACCAGTGGCCTACGGACGCATTCTCGCCGCTGGCATCCGGACTCGCGCCCAGGCGCCCGCTCGGATGCCTTCGTCTTCGTGACGCCCGAACAGGCTCAGCTCATCGACGACTCCGGCGCAGTGCGGCCCAACGAGGTGATGACGTGCTCAACCGAAGCCATGCTCGACGGGATGGCCCGGATCACCGCCCTCATCCGGCCCAAGGTGCCGGTGACCATCGAGCCCCCGGCCCTCGTCGGCGGACCGATGCGACGAGTACCTGCCGCGGACCTTCGGCCCGGACGGGCCCTGCCGGCCGGGCCTCAAGCCACTGACACCTGCACCTGGTCGAGCCCGGTTGCTCCCGCCGGCCCGGGGCCGCTCTGCGTTGCGGTCTGCACGGCGCCCGTCCCATCCGTCGCACGGACCTCGATGGTGTGCGCGCCCGGCGTCGCCTGCCAGCGCACCATCCATTGCACCCACGTCGCCCTGGAGATGGCACGGCTGAGCTGGGCCGACTGCCACGGCCCGTCATCGATCCGGACGTCGACGCTCGCGACGCCGCGATCCGGTGCCCAGGCGAGCCCGTCGATGTCGACCGGTCCCGCCGCCAGGTTGGCGCCGTCGGATGGGTGGTCTATGCGCGACTCGGTCAGGATCGGCCCGTCCTTGGCCCAGCCCAGGGCGACCCAGTAGGCGTCGAACGCCTCCCGCGTGGTCAGCTCGATCTCGGAGAGCCACTTGGTCGCCGACACGTAGCCGTAGAGGCCGGGCACGATGAGGCGGGCGGGATAGCCGTGCTCCGCCGGCAGCGGCACCCGGTTCATGCCCACCGCGATCATCGGCTCCCTCGACGGATCGAGCGCCCACGACGTGGGAAAGCCGACCGTGAATCCGTCGACCGAGCGGCCGACGATCTGCGTGGCGCCCGCCTGCGCTCCTGCCCTGGCCAGGACCTCCTTGAGGTGGACGCCGGTCCAGAGCGTGTTGCCGATCAGGTCCCCGCCGACGGTGTTGCTCACGCACGCGAGCGTCACGTACTGCTCGAAGAGCGGCAGCGCCACCAGCTCCGGATAGGTGAAGGTGAGGGGATGGTCGACCATGCCGGTCACCTTGAGCTGCCAGGTGGACGCGTCCACCTGCGGCACGAGCAGCTCGGTGTCGATTCGGTAGAAGCTGTCGTTGGGGATGACGATCGGAGTGATCCCGGGGGCGGCCAGCGATTCGTCGGCGGTCAGGGGCGGCGCAGTGTCGGTCGGCGCCGGCAGGTTCGCCGACACGGGGACGCCGGCGGGGTGCTGGCGATCGAGGAGCCCGCGGCCGAAGGCCCCCAGGGCGAGGGCGCCGACGAGGAAGCCCCCGGATCGAATCAGGAAGCGGCGCCGGTTCCAGTCCTGGACGAGAAAGGAGGTGGAGTCCACGGCGGCCACAGAGCTTCCTGCCCGGGCCGGGCCCGGTCGACCCACGCGCACTGGCGCCAGGAACCCGGCCTCCGCGAGAAGGATCCTGAGCGTGGCGATGCTCGCGGCCGTGGCGACCGCGGCGTTCACCGCGGCCAGGACCTGTGAATTAAGCGGCTGCAGCGCGGCGGCCGCGAAGGCGACGAATCCGAACCCAACCAGGACTTGCGCCGCGAGGCCGAAGCTGCGGCGACCCAGGCTTCCGGCAGCCGCCGCGATGAGCAGGGCCACCACGACGACCGCGACGGTCAGCGCCGTCTTGTCGTTGGTACCGAACAGCGTGGCCATGACATCCTTGGCGCCGGGTGGCTGCAGGGCGATGACGAGGCTCCCGACCGCGACGACGAGCGACGGTACTCCCGGAATGAGCCCCGCCAGCAGCTCGCTCGCCCCTATCCCCATGGCCCCGGCGATCACTCCTGCCAGCGCGGCGCGCGGAATCGACCGCCCAGTCGAGGATCCAGGTGTCGAACGGCGGCCGGCCGCTGTCCCGGTCATGAGCTGATCTCCCGATAGGCGGGGGCCTCGATGGTTGGGGCGGGGGCGGCAGTCGGTTTCACGGCGAGTAGATCTCGGCTGAGGAGCGCGGCGGCTCTCACAGCCTGCATCGTAGGCCCCCGGAACTCTGACGTGCGAATTCCCGACGGCGGTTTCAGCGGGCGTGCCGGGGGTGCGGGCGTGCCGGGGCCCGAGGTCGGGCGTCCCGGCGCGTGTCAGACCTGCGACCCGGAGGCGGCCGCAGACACGCGCCCGAGCGGCTCGGGCATCATTGACCACGACGTGGCACTCTGGCGGCGAAGGCCGAGGCGGCTGAAGGAGAAACGCGGTCGATGGCGAACGAACCCAGTCCGATGCAGAGCGTCGAAGAGGCACAGGAGCAGCTGCTGGCGGCGGTGGGCGCCCCACTGCCCGCCGAGGATGTGCCGCTCGACGAAGCGCTCGACCGAGTGCTCGCGGAGCCGATCCAGGGCGCCCTGGACGTGCCGCCCTGGGACAACAGCTCCATGGACGGGTTCGCGGTCCGCGCCGCCGACGTCGCCGGCGCCTCGCCGGAATCGCCGGTTCGGCTGCGCGTCGTGGGCGAGGTGCAGGCAGGCGGCTCGCCCGACATCGAACTGTCGTCCGGCTGCGCGATCCGGATCGCGACCGGGGCGCGGGTCCCCTCAGCGGCAGACGCGGTCGTGCCCGTCGAGTCGACGATCGTCCTGGAGATGGGGAGTGGCCCCGCGGGCGGCGACGCTGCGGGTTCCGGCTCGCCGCGTGCGATGGGGTTCCGGGCGGGCGAGCCGCTGCCCGAGGCCTGCCTGGTGACCGCCGGCGTCGACCCGGGCGCCTTCATCCGTCGTCGCGGCGAAGACGTGCGCGCGGGAACGGTCGTGCTCGAACCCGGTCGGCGCCTCAGGCCGGCGCAGATCGCGCTGAGCGCGGCAGTCGGCCTGGGTTCTGTGAGGGTCCATCGCCGGCCGGTGGTGGGCGTGCTGTCCACCGGGGACGAGCTGCGTCGTGCCGGGCAGCCGCTCGGCGAGCTGGGCATCCCCGACGCCAACCGGCCCGGCCTGCTCGCGCTGTGCCGCGGTACGGGCGCGCTGGCGGTCGATCTCGGGATCGCCGGCGACACGGTCGAATTGGTCCTCGGCGCCCTGCGACCCGCGGTCGGGCGGGCGGACGTGCTGATCGTGAGCGGCGGCGTGTCGGTCGGGCCGTACGACGTAGTTCGGGCGGCGTTCGAGGAGATCGGCCGGGTGGAGCTGTGGCGGGTCGCCGTCCAGCCCGGCAAACCGTTCGCGTTCGGCCGGTCGATGCCCCGCGAGTCGGACGGACGGAGGGTGCTTCTGCTCGGCCTGCCCGGCAACCCGGTGTCGACCTTCGTCACCTTCCAGCTGTTCGTCTGGCCGGTCCTGGAGCGGCTTTCCGGCATCCCGTCCCCGACCGTGGACGCAGACCGGGCGGTCACGGAGGACAGGCTGCGCAAGGACGTTGGGAGGCGCGGCTTCCTCCGGGTCGTGGTGATCCGCGACGAGCGGGGCGACCCGGTTCGCGACGGTCGGGGCAGGTTGCGGGTCCGCCAGGCCGGCCACCAGGGCAGCCATGTGCTGAGTGCTTTGGCCGCCGCCGACGCGCTCGCCGTCGTGCCGGAAGCGGCAGGCGAGCTGGAACCCGGAGCGGAGGTGGAGATCCGATGGCTGCGAAGGTGAAGGCCGGCGACCGCGGCGCGGGCTCGGGTCCCGGCGAGAAGTCGGAGATGGCTGGCGACCGGGGTGGGGGAGATCGCCGCGCGCTGGTCGTGACGGTGAGCGACGGGGTCTCGGCAGGCCTGCGCGAGGACGTCAGCGGCAATGCGGTGGCCGGGCGGCTCGACGAGCTCGGCTTCGCGGTCGAGCGGGCGGTCGTGCCCGATGAGCAAGCCCAGATCGGGCGACTCCTGGCCGCGGCGGCCGAAGGCCACGAGCTCATCCTCACCACAGGCGGCACCGGTCTGACGCCGCGCGACGTGACGCCCCAGGCTACCCTCACCGTCCTCGACTACGAGGTGCCGGGCCTGCCCGAGCGGATGCGATCGGAGGGCGCGCGATCTACCCCGATGGCGTACCTGAGCCGGGCCGTGGCCGGAGTGCTGCGGCGGTGCCTCATCGTCAACCTGCCGGGCAGCCCGGGCGGCGCGCTGGACTCCCTGGCGGCGCTCGAGCCGATCCTGGACCACGCCCTGGTGACGCTCGCCGGGCCGTTCGACCACGACGAGGGTCGCGGCGGCGGCCGGGCGCTCCGTGCCGATCCGGCGAGGCGGCCGCCTCGCGTCCCGCGTTCCTGAGGCACCCCGGCCACACCTAGGTATGTTGGCCCGAGTCGGCTAGACTTCCTAGGTATGGAAGATCACACCAGTCGGAGGGCAAGCCTCCGCGTCGGCCAGGCGGCCGAGATGCTCGGCGTGTCCATCGAGACGCTTCGCCGCTGGGACAGCGAGGGCCGCCTCCGGATGGAGCGCTCGGCCGGCGGCCAGCGCCGCGTCGCAATAGCCGAGGTATCCCGACTCCTCGACGAGCGGCGGCGATCGACCGCGGACCGCCCGATCGTGGCCCAGTCGGCGCGCAACCGCTTCCCGGGCGTCGTCACACGGGTCGAGCTGGACGCGGTGGCGGCCGTGGTCGAGGTCATGGCCGGGCCGCACCGGTTGGTGAGCCTGGTGACCGCCGAGGCCGTCAGGGAGCTCGGTCTCAAGGTCGGCGACGAGGTGGTGTGCATCGTGAAGGCCACGAACGTCATGGTCGAGATCCCATCAACCAGAGAGGCACGCGCATGAGAACCCGTTTCGCCGCATCGATCACCGCCCTCGCCCTCGTGGTAGCGGCATGTTCGAGTGGCGCTACACCGTCACCCAGCGCTCAGCCGACCGCCGCTCCCGCGACCCCAGCGCCGGCCACGAGCGTTCCCGCGACTGCGGCGCCCGCCAGTCTCACGATCTACGGCGCGTCGTCGCTCGGCGCGGTCCTGGCCCAGGTGAAGACCACCTACGAGGCGGCCAACCCGGGCACGACGCTCACGATCTCGACCGACTCGTCGTCCGCGCTCGAGACGCAGATCGAGCAGGGCGCCCCGGCGGACGTGTTCCTGTCGGCAGACACCACGAACCCGCAGAAACTGGTCGATGCGGGCCTTGCCGCCGGCGGCATCACGAAGTTCGCCGGCAACCTCCTGACCGTCATCGTCCCGACAGGGAACCCGGCGGGCATCCAGACTCCGGCCGACCTGGCCAAGCTCGGGGTCAAGGTGATCGCCGCCGGTGACACCGTGCCGATCACGAAGTACGCGAACCAGCTCGTGGCGAACCTGGCCACGCAGCCCGGCTACCCGGCCGACTTCGTTGCGAAGTACAACGCCAACATCGTTTCCAAGCAGGCCAACGTAGCCGCGGTCGTGTCCCAGATCGCGCTCGGCGAAGGCGACGCCGCGATCGTGTATGTAACCGACGCGAAGACCTCCACGAACGTCGTGCCGATCGCGGTGCCGGCGGCGGCGAACGTGCTTGCCACCTACTCCGGCGTGGTGATCAAGGCATCCGCGAACGTGAGCGCGGCCCAGGCGTTCCTGGCCTGGCTCGCGGGGCCGAGCGGGCAGGCCATACTCGCCTCGTTCGGGTTCCTGCCGCCGTCCTGATCGAACCAACCATGGCTCGACCGAGTGGCGGAGTGCCGGTGCATGCGAGCCGGGCGGCCCGCGTCCAGTCGCGGCGACGTGGCTGGGGCTCTCGGTCGCTCGCCGCCTTCGCCGGCCTGGCGGCGCTGTTCCTGGGCCTGCCGGTCGCCGTGCTCGTCTGGAGGGCGATCCTCGATGGGTCGCTGGCTCGCGCCCTGACGACGCAGGTCGTCGTCGAGGCGCTGGCCCTGAGCCTCACGACGACGGCGATCAGCCTGGTCATTACGGTCGCCTTCGGCTTGCCCCTCGCCTACGTCCTGGCCCGGCGACGGTTCCGGCTCTCCGGATTGGTCGAGGCGATCGTCGATCTGCCGCTGGTCCTGCCACCTTCCGTGGCCGGTCTCGCTCTGCTGCTCGCGCTGGGCCGGCGCGGCTTCCTGGGCGGGCCGCTCGAGGCCGTCGGGATCGAGATCCCCTTCACGACCTTCGCCGTCATCTTGGCCCAGACGTTCGTCTCGGCGCCGTTCTTCATCCGATCGGCGCGAACCGGGATCGCGAGCGTGGACCGCGACCTGGAGGACGCCGCGCGGGTCGACGGCGCCTCGGAGATGACGGTCTTCCGGCACATCACCGTCCCCCTGGCCGGCAGCGCTCTCGCCGCCGGCCTCGTCATGAGCTGGGCGCGCTCACTCGGCGAGTTCGGGGCCACCATCATGTTCGCCGGAAACCTCGAGGGCCGGACGCAGACGCTCCCGCTCGTCGTATACGGCCAGTTCGAGGGCGGCGACCTGGATGGGTCCATCGCCGCGGCTGCGATCCTGATCCTGGCCGCCTTCGGTGTCCTCGTCGCGGTCCGGTTGCTTCATTGGAGACGCGCGCTGGACATCCGGAGCCTCGGCTGACGGCACGTCGGGCCACGCCCCGTGTAGCTCGGGCACCGGCCCTACACTGGGCATCGAGGTTCCACCGCGAGTCGGGCCAGAACGTCCGGCGGCGGTTTCTCTGGAGGCACGGCCCATGAAGCTGAGCGCTCGGAACCAGTTCCCGGGCACCGTCAGGACGGTGACCCCGGGGCAGGTCATGGCCGAGGTCGTCGTCGACGTGGCCGGCGGCCACGAGATCGTGGCGGCGATCACGGCCGAGTCCGCCCGCCGGCTAGGCCTGGCGCCCGGGAAGCGCGTCGTCGCCGTCGTCAAGTCGACCGAGGTGATGATCGGGGTCGACGACTGACTCGGTCGGACCTCTAGCGTACTGACCGAGCCCGATCCTTCGACTCGCTGCGCCGCAGCCGCGCCCTCGCGCCTGCGGGCATGCCCGTGCCTCCGCGCGCCGCGACCTCGACTTCGGCCGCCTTCTCCGCCTCGAGCTCCTCGAGCGCAGAGGCCGGTGTCCGGTCGCACGTTCCGTCGCCGAGCGAGAGCACCTCGATGGGGTCGCCGATCCGAACCTCGCCGGCTGCCCGGACGACCGCGAAGAGGCCCTCTCGGGGCATGACACAGTCGCCGGCCTGGTAGTAGATCGCGCACTTCGTATGGCAGACCTTGCCGATCTGGCTGATCTCGAGGACGGCGGACCGTCCGATCCTGATCACGCTCCCGATCGGCATGGCCAGCAGGTCGATCCCGGAGGTCGTGATGTTCTCAGCGAAGTCCCCCGGGCCGACATGGAGGCCCTCCGCCACCATCTTGTCGATCAATTCCTGCCCCAGGAGCGACACCTGGCGGTGCCAGTCTCCGGCGTGGGCATCGCCCTCGAACCCGCGATCGAAGACGAGCGTGCCTCTGTTCCCCCGAGTCTTGCGGACGGTTCTACGCGCGCTCTGATTGACCGAAACCACGGCTCCCGGACTGGGCAGGGGCATCGCCTATGACTCCTCTCCGCGCAGCCATCGCCCGGACTTTCCGCCCTCTTTGAGCAGAAGCCCGAGGCCGTCGACGGTCATGCCCCGGTCGACCGCCTTGCACATGTCGTACAGCGTGAGCGCGGCCACTCCGGCGGCGGTCAGCGCCTCCATCTCGACGCCCGTGGCGCCGTTCGTCTCAACCGTGGCCCGGATTCGTACACCGTCGCCGACGGGCTCGAACTCGACGCTGGCGTGCGTCAGCGCCAGTGGATGGCAGAGCGGGATGAGCTCGCTCGTCCGCTTCGCCGCCATGATGCCGGCCACCCGGGCGACGGCGAACACGTCGCCCTTGGGCACCCGGTCCTCGACGATCATCGCCAGCGTCTCGCCGTGCATGTGGACGACCGCGCCCGCGACCGCCCGGCGGTGGGAGATCTCCTTCCCGGCCACGTCCACCATGCGCGCGGCGCCGTGCTCGTCGACGTGAGTGAGGTGCTCCTCGCCCATCGGCTCAACCTCCGATCTGCGACATCCGGCGGACCGTGCCGGTGCGCAGGTTGTGCGACTCGGGCTTCGCGGCCAGCGCCGCCTGTATGAGCGAGCGCAGGCCGGCCTCGTTGCCGTGACGGAGCACCCAGCGCGCGTCGAAGTCGTCGTCCGAGAAGAGACAGGTACGTAGCTTGCCATCGGCGGTCAGCCGGAGCCGATTGCACTGGCTGCAGAAGGGGTTCGACAGGGCCGAGATGACCCCGATGGTGCCTCGCGCGCCCGCGAACCGGTAGTAGCGTGCCGGGCCCCAGCCGCCGGGCGCATCGTCCCGCTCGACCGGCTCCAGCTCGCCGAGACCAGCGCCCGCACCCTCAGCGGCGAGGCCGGCCAGAATCTCGTTGCTCGGGACGTGCTCCGCTTCCGTCCAGTCGGCGAGGCCGTTGCCGCGCCCACCGCAATCGTCCCCGCCGCCGATGGGCATGTACTCGATGAAACGTACGTGCACGGGGCGATCCATCGTCAGCCTGGCGAAGGACACCAGGTCCTGCCGAAGGGAGCGCATGACGACTACGTTGATCTTGACTGGGTGCATGCCTGCGGCAAAGGCCGCGTCGATACCGGCCAGTGCGTCCTCGAGCCTGCCGCCTCTGGTCGCGTTCGCGTAGACGTCCGGGTCGAGTGAGTCGAGCGAGATGTTCACCCGTTCGATGCCGGCCGCGGCCAGATCGCGGGCCAGGCGGGGCAGAAGCGTGCCATTGGTCGTGATGGCGACCGACTCGATGCCGTTCAGCGCGCGCAGCCGGCGCGCCAGATCCGCGATCCCCTTGCGGAGCAGCGGTTCGCCTCCAGTCAGGCGGATCTTCGAGAAGCCTTCGGCCGCGACCGCGGCGGCGAACCGCACGATCTCATCGAAAGTGAGGAGCTCCGACCGGTCGCGCCAGGCCACACCTCCGCTCGGCATGCAGTAGACACAACGCAGGTTGCAGCGATCCGTGACCGAAATCCGGAGGTAGTCGATCCGGCGGCCGAAGGAGTCGACAGCCATCGCGTTGCGCAACCCTTCGCTTGGCACGACCGCCGGACGGGGTCGCAGCTCGGCAGGTTTCAGCGCGAGCGCGGCCGCCCTCAGAACCTGTCGCTGCATGAGGCTCCCCGAATTGGGTCCGGTCATCTACCAGTCATCCGAGCGTCACTCTCGCGAGAGGATAACGGACCCGTTTGCCCGCTTGAGGGGCCGTTGGGCTCCATCGCGCGGGCAGGTTGACCGGTCGACGCCCACCCGCAAAGGCGGTCGAAACGGTCGTGCGGGTGGCGCCGAGCCGGCGTGCACCGCAGCTCACGCGACCACTCCCTCGACATCCCGGTACATGCCCTTGCGCCAGGTGTGGTCGAGCATGTCGCTCATGCACCTGGTCAGAAGGCCGGCCAGCTCCGGGTCCAGGATGTGCATGTCGCAGGCCAGCAGATCCAGGTTCGCCTTCTCGCTGTTCAGGTGCTTCTGGAGCAGGGACAGCATGAGCGTGGCGCGTTGCGACCAGGTCGGATGCGAGGGATCGGGCTGCCACATCGGCCCGTCGCCGTTGCCCTCGGCCCAGCCCCGCTGCAGTGTTGCCAGCTCCTCGCTCTGGTCGTAGGCGGACCAGCCGCGCATCGGGATGATCAGCGCCGTGGGCCCTCGCGTCTCGTTCAGCTTGCGGGCGATGTCCAGGGAGACCTGCTCCACTTCTTCAAGGGTCGCCGGAAGGACCGTCACGGAGTCGTTGTGCTGATATGGCAACCCGCTGCCCCGGTGCGACCTCCGCCGCCCCGTCTTCAGCTCGTCGAGATACTGTTGGGGCACGGAGTGGAGCGGACCGAGGGCCGCCTGATCGAGGCCACCCGGCACGACGATCTGCGGGATTCCCATCGCGCTGGCCGCGGTGAGGCGTTCGCCTTCCCACGTCTTTGGGTTTCCGTACACGCTGCCGAGCAGGTTGTTCATGAGCTCGGCGGGGGTGATGTCGAAGATGGCCGAGATCAGGCCGGAGCGAATCAGATCCTCCATCGTGGCGCCGACACCGACGGCGTGGAAGATGCTGGCATCCCAGCCCTTGCTCTCCATGAACACCGCGCACCGCAGAACCGTGGGTGTCGTGGTGCCGTAGGAGGTGATCGCGACCAGCGGTCTGGAGCCTCGCGGGACCTCGGGCACCAGGGCCATCGCGACGACGGCCGCGGCCGCGTTCGCCACCGCCTTGCGGGTGACGACGTTGATGCCCTGTTCGGCGGTGGGATTGACGATGTAGATGTCCTTGTTGCCCAGCCACATGCTGACGTCGCTCGACGCCATGTCGGTGAGCATGATCTTCGGGACCCCGAAGGGGAGAGCCCGCATGACCCGGGTCGCGGCCGTCGTGCCAACCGATCCCGCCCACGAGATGATGCCGTCGCACCTGCCCGCCGCATGGAGCTCCACGATCTTGACGGCGCCGGCACGACCGACCATGTCGAGCGCACTCGCCCGCGGTGCCGCGAAGACGTCTTCGATGCGAGTGCCCGTGGAGGCCAGGACCTCCTCCAGGCGGATGTCGGCCCAGTCGACTGCGGCGCCCAGGCTGAGGTCCATGATGACCGGCTCGCCGCCGTGCTCCGCGACCTGCTCCGCCAGGTACCTGATCTCGGCGCTCTTGGTATTGCACATGCCGGCGCAGACGATCGTCGGCTTGGTCATCTTCGGACACCTTCCTCGCATGTCGCGTCCGGGGCGGCCCTCGGCCGGTCGGACCGATCCGAAGGACACCTCGTGACTGTCCCCTCTAGGATGACGCGCTTCGCCGCCGCCGTCCTGCGGCACGGCCGACGCCTCTGCCGCCGCCGACCGGCCGCGGGCGTGCCGCCGGTTCGAGACGTAGAATCCTCGGGCCGGGACGGTCGCGATCTCACGCTCACCATCGCCTTGGGGCGGACAGCCGCCGGACTTGCTGCCGGCAGTGGCGGGCCCAGCTGCAGGAGGCTACGCGATGAAGGAACTCGTCGAGACCATCGCCGCGTGGCGGTCCGACGGCGCCGACATCGGCCGGGCCGTCGTCGTACGCACGTTCGGCTCGGCGCCACGACCGGAGGGCGCGGTTCTGCTCGCGGCGGCCGACGGTCGGATCGCCGGCTCCGTGAGCGGCGGCTGCGTCGAGGGGGCCGCCTTCGAGGAGATCCAGCGGGCCCGAGCGACCGGCCGCTCGCGCGTCATCCGGTACGGCATCAGCGACCAGCAGGCATGGGACGTGGGGCTCGCCTGCGGCGGCGTCATCGACGTACTGGTGGAGCCGTCCGTGCCCGGGGCTGCCGAGGCTGCGGCGCGGGCGGCGGCGGAACATGATCTGGCCGGCGGCCGGGCCGTGGTCACGCCACTCCCCGGCGACTCACCGGGGCCCGAGGCGGGGCCGCATGTGCCGGGCGAGGGCGAGGCGCCTGCCCCGGTGCTCGTCGCGTGGGAGGACGGGCGCCTCGACGGCACGCTCGGCGACCCGTCACTCGACGCGGAGCTTGTACGCCTGGCGATGGAGTCGCTGACCAGCGGCGCCTCCCGAACGGTGGAGCTGGCCGGCAGGTCGCTGTTCATCGAAGCCTTTCCGACCCCGCCGAGGCTCATCGTCGTGGGCGCAGGCCAGGTCGCAATCCCCCTCGTGGCGATTGCCCGCACCCTTGGCTACGAGACGGTCGTGATCGATGGCCGGCCGGCCTTCGCCACCCGGGAGCGGTTCCCGGACGTCGATCGGCTCGTTGTGGGTTGGCCCGATGAAGTGGCGGATTCGATCGGCCTCGGCCCGTCCGACGCCGTGGCGGTGCTGTCTCACGACGCAAAGTTCGACGAGCCGGCCCTCCTTGCCGCTCTCGCTCGAGGCTGCCGGTACGTCGGAGCGATCGGCTCACGCAAGAAAGTCGCCGATATGCGGGAGCGCCTGCTGGCGGCCGGGGCCCGGCGTGAGGACCTGGACCGGCTGCGCAGTCCGGTCGGCCTCGACCTTGGCGGACGCGCGGCGGCCGAGATCGCCCTCTCGATCATGGCCGAGATCGTGGCGATGCGCTATGGGGGGACGGGCCTGGCGATGCGCGAGAAGACTCGGCCGAAAGCCGACCCAAGATTCCCGGCGGCTCCGTCCCCAACGGTTCCGCCTGGCCCGGTTGCCGGAGCGTGATCGAGGCCGGCCGGACGGCCGCGGTCGTGCTGGCGGCAGGCGCTTCGTCGCAATTCGGCAGCTCGAAGGCGCTGGCCCCGCTGTGGGGCCGTCCGCTGCTCCAGCACGTCCTCGACGTGGCGGCGGCCATCGGCTTCGGAGATGTCGTCGTCGTCCTCGGCCACGACGCCGGCGAGATCGAACGGCAGCTGCGCTGGCGGAACGAGCGACGGGTGCGCAACCCGGATCCGGATGCAGGCCTATCCAGCTCTCTCCGGCTCGGGCTCGAAAGCCTGGGCCCGGTCAGCCAGGCCGCGCTCATCCTGCTCGGCGACCAGCCGCTCGTGCAAGTGGAGGTGGTGGAGCGGCTGCTTGCCGAGTCCGTCTCCGAGGCTCGGCCGATAGCGATACCTCGATACCGCGACGGAGGCGGCCGGAATCCGCTGTTGATCCATCGCGCGGCCTGGGCGCTGGCACGCGAGGCGCGGGCCGACCGGGGCCTCGGGCCCGTTCTGCGCGATCATCCGGACCTGGTCGTCGAAGTCGACGTGGAGGGCTCGAACCCCGACATCGACACGCCGGAGGACCTGGCGGCCCTGGAGAACTCGCCGGACCGGCAAGGCCACCCCGTCGCCGGCTCGCCGTAGCCCATCTGGCCACGAGCATTACTCGAGGAGTACCGACACGCATACCGACCGAAGTCTCCCGCTCGCCTCCATTCCAAACCTGCGTGACGTTGGGGGTCAGACCACCGCCGACGGCCGGCGCGTCCGGACGGGCCTGCTGTACCGTTCGAGCGCTCTGGACAAGCTCGAAGGCGCGGATGCGGTCGAGTTCGCCCGGCTGGGCGTCCGCACGATCTACGACTTCCGCACCGAGCCGGAGCGGGCGGCGCGGCCCGACCGGCTGCCCCCGGGCGCGGAGTACGTCGCGGTCGACGTCGTGGGCGACCAGGCAAAGCACGCGCCGAGCCAGCTCATGGAAGCCATGCGCGATCCAGCCGTCGCCGTCGAGGAGTTCGGCAACGGCAAGGGCACGGCCACGTTCCTCGCTCACTATCGGGAGTTCGTCAGTCTCGAGAGTGCGCGTCTTGCCCTGGGACGGGTGTTCGGCGATCTCACCGAGGAACAGCACCGACCGGCCCTCATCCACTGCATGGGTGGCAAGGATCGAACGGGCTGGGCGGCGGCCTCACTGCAGCTCCTGCTGGGTGTGCCCGAGGACCTGGTGACGGCCGACTTCCTGGCCAGCAACGGGAATCTGCGGCCGATGTTCCAGTCCTTCCTCGACGACTTCGAGGCCCGCGGTGGCGATCCGGACCTCATCGCCGAGTTCCTCTGGGTCCGCCCCGAGTATCTCGAAGCCGCCCTCGACGAGATGCGGACCTCGTACGGGACGATCGAGCGCTACTTCAGCGACGGGCTGCGGCTCGCCGACGGGAAGCTCCGGGCTCTTCGGGCGACGTTCCTCGAAGGCGCTTGACAGGCGAGCCTGTCGCCCGGCTGCCGGGAGGACGTCACGCAGCCTGGCCTCCTGGGCGATTGAGCGGCAAGCGCGCGAACGGGCAACCCCGCTCGGGCCGCTCCGAACGGTCGCGGGCGCCCGGCGTCAGGCCGGCTCGTCCGGCTTTGCCGGCTCGGCCGGTTCCCACCAGTTGGCCGGGGAACGCAGCGGGTTGGCGCGGGCGATCAGCTCCCGAAAGCCGGCCCGGGGCGGGGAGAAGACGTCGGCGACGAGGCATGCGGTCCCGAGTGTTCGACCTTCGTGTGGGACATCCGGCGGGATCACGTAGAGGTCGCCCTTGTGAAGCAGCCGGGTCTCGTCCCCGATGGTCAGCTCCATCTCGCCCTCCAGGACGAGGCCGAACTGCTCCTCGGGGTGGTTGTGGCCTGGGAACCCCCGGTCGGGTCCGAAGGTGACGTAGTTGAGCAGGATGTTCTGGCCGAAGATCGGCCGGAACGAGACGCCTTCGGCAAGTTCGTACAGCGGCTGGTCGTCGCGCGGGCCCATCCATGCGCCGGCGGCATCGGCCCCGGTGTCGGCAGTGGACGGCGGGCTCGTTCGGAAGTACGGCTCCGGGTCTTTGTCGGTCACGGCAGGATGACGATCTTGATGGCGCCGCTCGTGGGATCGTTGAACGTGGCGAGCGCCTGCTCGTACAGGCTCAGCGAGAAGCGGTGGGTGACCATCTCGTGCACTCGCATGCGTCCCTGCTCGACAAGCGGCATGACGCGTCGCATCTCGCCCGCGCTGGCCCGGCAGCCGACGAGCTCGAGCTCGTCGAGGACCAGTCTCTGCATCGCTATCTCGACGCCGGCTGTGGGGATCCCGACGGCTGCGCACCGCCCGCCGCGCCGGAGCATGCCGATCGCCCACTGGACCGTGACCGGCACGCCGGCGCATTCGAGGACCACGTCGACGCCGAGGCCGCGGGTCATGCCGCGGATAGCCTCGACCGGATCGCCGGCGCCCGGGTCCATGGTCTCGAAGCCGAGCTCCGCGGCCTTGGCCCGGCGGCCGGCGTTGGGCTCCACCACGATCACGCGGGAGGCTCCTCGGACCAGCGCAGCGTCGCCGGACAGGAGCCCGATCGCGCCGCCGCCGGTGATCGCGACGGCGTCGCCCGGAGCCACCCCGCCCCGGTTCGCGACGTGGAGGGCGATCGAGGCCGGGTCGATGATCGCTCCGTCCTCGAAGCTGATCCCGTCCGGCAGGGCGAAGATGGTCTTCACGCCCTGGACGACGTAGGTCGCGTCCGCGCCCTGGTAGTTGTGCCCGTACTGTTTGTGGAGCCCGGGCTTGCCGTAGTTCTCGCACAGGTTGTAGCGTCCCTCGACGCACTTCTGGCAGAAGCCGCAGGCGTCGTGGGAGGTGCCGGCGACGCGGTCGCCGACCTTCCAGCCGTACAGATCGGAACCGGGGCCCAGGGCCACGATCTCGCCGGCCCACTCGTGGCCCGGGATGAAAGGGAAGCTGAGCGGCCAGAAGCCGGGGTAGTCGCCGCGGACGAGGTGGATGTCGGTGCCGCAGATCGAGACTGCGCGGACCCGCGCCAGGACTTGATTCGGGCCGGGGGCCGGAGTCGGCACGTCCTGGATCTCGACGCGATTTGGCTCGAGAACGACGAGGGCCTTCATGGTTGGGGCAAGATCGGGCACCGGTATTCCCTCCCTATGTCACGGCCAGCGGGTCGACCATCGAGCCCGTAGCGCCCCGGATCTTGAGCGGCAGGGCGACGAAGAGGAACTGGTAGACGCGATCCGCGGCGAGCGCCTCAAGATCGAGGCTTTCCATCAGATGGATCCCGTTTTCGATCAGCAGCAGGGTGTGGACAGGCTGGGGATTGCCGGTGGGGCCCGGATCGGGGGCCGGCTGGACCTCGTACGTCTCGGTGTCCGTGCCGGTCGCGACGACGCCCCGCTCGAGGAGCCAGCGGGCGGCGGAGATGTCGGGTCCGGCGGTCTTGTTGGCGGCCATCTTCTCGGCGTCGGGCCAGAGGCTCATGTAGCCGGTCCGGATCAGGACGACGTCCCAGGGCTCAACGGTGACGCCCTCGGCCTTGCACATCGCCTCCATCTCGTCGGCTCCGACGGGCGAGCCCTTGGGGAGATGAGCCAGGCCGCGGTGACCGGCGGCATCGAGCAGGATGCCGCGGGTGAAGAATGGCGGCATCTTGGAGGCGTCGCCGAAGGTTGGCCCGAAATCGGTCAGGTTGTCGTCGGCCTTGCCGCCGCCGTACCAGTGCATGTCCTCGCCCACGGTCATGTGGGCCAGGGCGTCCAGGTGGGCCCCGGAATGCGACGTCGCCATGACGTACTCGGCCATGTAGCCGAGGCCGGCATCGTTGATGGGCCCCCACGGCTTGGCGCCGGTCACGCGGATGCCGCGCGGGGTGCGGTAGTTGAGGACCTGGAAGGGCGGGTGGCCCGGGAAGAGCGGCATGCCGGGGTACCGGGTCGCCGCCAGCGAGTAAGTGCGACCCTCGCGAACCAGTCGGGCCGCCTTGACCAGCTGCTCGGCCGGCATCCGCCCGATCAGCCCAACCTCCGTGTCTTCCGTCATCGTTCGCTCCTCCCCGTGGCTGCCGGTACCGCTCGCTCCTGCAGCGCCCGCCAGACGCGTTCGGGTGTGAGCGGCAGATCACGGATCACGGCACCTGTGGCCTCGCGCACGGCGGCAGCCACGGCCGCCGAGACGCACAGGAGAGCGCCCTCGCTCATGCCCTTTGCGCCGTACGGGCCCGGCCCGTCGGCGTTCTCGATGAACTCGCTGTGCAGCTCCAGGGGCAGGTCCATGCTCGTCGGAATGCGGTAGTCGATCGCGCCGAGATTCCGGACCCGGCCGGACTCGTCGAAGATGTAGTGCTCCATGAGGGTGTGGCCGAGACCCATGATGGCTGCGCCCTCGTCCTGCATCCGAACCTGGAGCGGGTTGATGGCCTTGCCGACGTCGGACACGGTCACGTGGCGGACGATGACGACGTCGCCCGTGCCCTCGTCCACCCTGGCCTCTATGGCCGTGCAGTTGAACTCGAAGAAGGCCGGCGCTCCCTGGAGCGGATGGTCGGGCTCGGCCTCCTTGCGGCTCTCGCCGTTGCCGGTCAATTCGCCGCCGAGGCTGCCGAGGCCGGCCTTGAGGACCTCCAGCACCGTCAGCTCGCGATCGGGCAGGCGGACCACTCCCGAGTCGACGGTGATCTTCTCCTCGTCGACGCCGTGCATCTGGGCCGCCATCTTGCGCAGCTGGGCCTGGATAGAGCGGCAGGCCCGCAGGACCGCGTTGCCCATCAGGACCGTCGATCGGCTGGCCGAGGTCTGCGCGTCGTACGGGACGATGGCCGTGTCGCCCATGACCACGGTCACCCAGTCCTGCGGCGCGCCCAGCTCCTGGGCGGCGATCTGGGCGAAGACCGTCCGGGCACCCTGGCCCATGTCGGACGTTCCCGCATAGACGATGACGCTGCCGTCCGCGAGAAGGCGAACTGTGGAGTACGAGAGGCCCGTGGTGGGCCCGGACTTGATGCCGATGGCGATGCCGCGGCCGTGGCCGGGCGGGAGCGGCGTACCCCACCCGATCAGCTCGCCGGCCTTGCGGACGGTCTGCTGCCAGTCGCCGTCGGCCGGAGTGTCCCACGGGATGAAGGCCTCGCCCTTGCGGGCCAGATTGCGCAGGCGGAACTCGAGGCGGTCGATGCCCAGGGCCCGAGCTGCCTCGTCCAGGTTCGATTCCACGGCCCAGTTGATCTGGGGGTTGCCGAAGCCGCGGAACGCGGTGGACGGAACGGTGTGGGAGAGGATACCGCGGGCCACGATCCTGGCGGCCGGCATGCGGTAGGGTCCTGCTCCGACGTAGCTGCCCTTGTTCACGACCCGATCGGCGATGTCGACGTAGGCCCCCATCAGGTAGTCGGCCGTGACGTCCTGGAAGACCAGTGTGCCGTCGGAGCGGACGCCGGTCCGGACGTGGATCTCCGCCGCCGTGCGTCGAACCGCCTGGAATGTCTCCTCCAGGGTCAACACGAGCCGCACCGGGCGGCCGGCCCGGAGGGCCATGAAGGCGACGACGGGCTCGTACTTGATCTGCTGCTTGCCGCCGAACCCACCTCCCGGATCCGGAGCGATCACGCGCACCCTGGACAGGGGCAGGCCGAGGATGCCGGCCATGATCCTCTGGAGCCAGTAAGGATGCTGGATGGTCGTCCAGACGGTGATGCCGTCGCCGTCCGGGGCGACCATGTAGGCGTGGGGCTCGATCGCGAAGTGGGTCACCATCGGGAAGCTGTAGCTGTTCTCGATGACGACATCGGCATGCTCGGCGTCGACGTCTCCCCAGCCAACGCGATGCACGCGCATGACGTTCGTGGCGGCCAGTGGGTCACCCGGCCGGAGGGCGCGATCCTGGACGAGCGGAGCTCCCGGGTCGAGGGCCGCCGCGATCGTGAAGATGGCCGGCAGCTCTTCGTACTCGACCCGGACCAGGCGGGCGGCGGCCTCGGCGGCGGCCTTGGTGTCGGCTGCGACCGCGGCCACGGGCTCGCCGTGGTACTTGGTCTCGCCCACCGCCAGAACGGGTCGGTCCTTGAACTGCGGCCCGTAGCGCGGCACGGGCTGGGGCAGATCGGCGGCCGTGAGGACGACGCGGACGCCCGGTACCGCCATGGCGGCTGACGTGTCGATGCTGATGATTCGCGCCCGCGCGACGGGCAGGGTGACGAGCTTGGCGTAGAGCTCGCCGGGAAGGTGGATGTCGGCCACGTACTGCTGCTGGCCGGTGACGCGGGTGTCTCCGCCGGAGCGCCACGGCGAGGCACCGACCTTGAATGTGCTCATTCGTGGGCTCCTTCCGCCACGGCCAGAACGGCCTCGGCGATCTGGAGGTAGCAGGCGCATCGGCACAGGTTCCCGGACAGGCCTTCTTGAACTTCCCCGAGCGTGGCATGCGGATGCGCGGACAGCAGGGCCTGCGCGGCCATCAGCTGGCCGGGCGTGCAGAAGCCGCACTGGACCGCGCCCTTTTCCAGGAACGCCTGCTGGAGAGGACTGAGCTGCCCATCGCCGCCCAGCCCTTCGACCGTGGAGACCTCGGCGCCGTCGGCCTCGACCGCCAGCATCAGGCAGCTGTCCACGGCCCGGCCGCTCACGAGAACGGTGCAGGCGCCGCACTCACCGACGTCGCAGCACTCCTTGGTGCCGGTCAGCTCCAGCTCGTCGCGGAGGACGTCGAGGAGTGTCCGGTTGACGGCCACCTCGATGGCCCGGCGACGGCCGTTTACGGTGATCTCGATCGGAAGCGTGTCAACCATTGGTCCGTTCCTCCGCCAGACGGTCGATGGCCGTCTGGAGCGCCCGCCATCCGAGCACGCGGAGCATCGCCAGGCGGTACTCCGGGCTGGCCCGCATCGATCGTTTGGATGGGCTGGCGCCCGCGAACATCCCTTCGAGGATGCGCGCCTTCGCCTCGTGGGCCGCCTTTGGATCCGCGAGCATGCCCGTCTCGTCGGCGAACAGAACCGGCCGCGGCCCCACGCTGCCGTAGGCCAGCCGCGTGGCGCCGCCTTCGTCGACCGAGCAGCAGAGCGTGACCGAGGCCAGGTCGTGGCCTCGCCTCCGGGCCCGGCGGAGGTGGACCGCGCCGGTGCGGTGGGTCGGAACCGGCAGCTCGATCCCGGTCACCAGCTCACCGCGGGCCAGCGTCGTCACTCCGGACTCGACGAAGAACTCGTTGATGGGGATGCGCCGCGTTCCACGCGGGCCTGCGGCAACCACGGAGGCCCCGTAGACCAGCAGCGGCGGGGCGGTGTCGGCGGCCGGTGACGCGTTGCAGATGTTGCCGGCCAGCGTGGCCCGGTTGCGGATCTGGACCGAGCCGACGATCGCCGCCGCCTCGCCCAGGGCGCGGAAATGGCGTCGTACGAGCGGGCTGTCGGCCACGTCCGCCATCACGGTCGCAGCGCCGATCGTCACGACGCCGGCCTCCTCGCGGATCCCCGAACACAGGTCGGCGATCCGCTTGACGTCGATCACCACGGTCGGCTTCTCCGCGCCGCTGCGCAGACCGATGACGAGGTCGGTGCCGCCCGCCAGAAGGCGCGCGTCGGAGCCGTGCGCATCCAGCAGAGATACGGCCTCGGCCACCGTTGTCGGCCTCTTGTAGGCGAACGTCTGCATGGTTTCGGAACCTCCGCGGCTCAGAGGACCTTGTCGACCTCGTCGAGCAGCACCTGCGGGTTGGCTGCCCGGACGAAGTAGTAGGGGCGGTCCGAGAACTTGGTGACCCACTTCGCGCGTTCGCGCCGCAGAGGCTCCGTGTCGACCATCGGCATGGGCCAGTCCGCGGCAAGAAGCTCATTGAGCAGGAAGTAGTTCTGGAGCGAATGGAGCGTCTGGAACTGGCGCTCGAACGGGATCATCTCGCCCAGGCTCGGATCGAAGTTGCCGTCGATGGCGGGCACGACCACGACGTCGACGTTGCTCGGCTCCGTGTAGAGCTCCCACGTGGGCATGCCGCCGAAGAACTTGGCGACGCCGGCCTCGGGGGCCGCCTTGTCGGCGCGCTCGGTGCCCTCGGTGCGCTTCTTGATGAACGGCTCCTTGGAACCCTTCACCGCGCGTCCCGACGTGTCGACGACGGTCGTCTCGGTGGAGACCAGCAGCGCGCCGCGCCGGCAGGCCTCGATCTGACCCATGCTCTTGCCGTGGTTCGATTCGCCGCCGAGGAACATCACGGTCTTGCCGTGATAGCGCACCGCGGAGGCATGGAACGGGTGCAGCCCGGTCGCCTCCATGCGCAGGGCGAGCAGCGCGACGACGACCTTCTGGATCGGACCGGCCGGCCAGGGGCCGTTGAACGTCATCGTCCGGC
The DNA here is from genome assembly GCA_963768655.1 of uncultured Chloroflexia bacterium. Lineage (GTDB taxonomy): Bacteria > Chloroflexota > Limnocylindria > Limnocylindrales > CSP1-4 > Fen-1039. The sequence goes on from CAVYIM010000004.1 coordinate 282,070, forward strand.
CGTCGTAGGAGATCGACTTGTCGCCATCCTGGAGCCAGACGATGTCGGGCTTCGGCAGGGTCACCTCGGGCGAGATGCGCACGTCGGCGAGCCGGTAGTTGAGGAAGTTCAGGTCCTCGAGGACGTGCTCGCGGGGCTGACTCCCGTACACGTCCACCCGCAGCCGCGCGGTCTCGGCGGACATCTCCTCCGACAGTTGCAGTTGCTCGTTCATGGTCTCCTTCCGCTGGCGGCCCGTGCCGCCTTCGCATCAGTGCCCGGGTTCGATCCGATCGGCCTCGGTCCGGGTGGTCTGGGCTGTTGTGGCGGAGTCGCGCCAGACGTCGTCGGGCGGCGACGTGAGTCCACGGACGGCGTCCGCGTCCAGGACTCAGGCCTGGCTTTGTTGGCGCGCGATCTCCGCGCTCGTGGCGCGGCCGTCCGATTTGGCGACGGCATCGACGCAACCGTCAGCCGATGGTCGGCTTCGGCGCCTCCCAGGGGAGGCCTGCTCGGATCGAGGACGACCGCTTCGTCAGATGCCGACGGCTCGTCGACCCACGTCTCGCGGAACATGTCGCCGGCCGCCTTGAAATGGAGGTGGTATGCCGCCGCGGCCAGGTCGGGATCGCGGCTGCGAAGGGCCGTCAGAATCGGGACGTGGAGGTCGGCGATATGGCGTCGGGTTCACGCCGGGGACTACAAGGGTGATGTACGTTCGGGAGAGCGGCTCAAGATGCCGCCAGACCCGCTCCAAAGTCTTGTTGCGAGCTATTTGGATGACGCGGGCATGGAAGGCGACGTCGATCACGGCCTCGGTGTGGGTGTCGCCCGCATCGGCCGCTCGCTGCATCTCTTCCACGTAGCCCTGAAGCTCTTCGAGGTCCGCGTCCGACATCCGGGGCAGGGCGAGCCGCGCGCCGAGGGACTCGAGCTCGGCCCGAATCTCATACGCCTCGAGCAGCTCGGACTTGCTCGGATGCCGAACGCGAGCCCCGCGGAATGCCGAAATCTCGACGATCCCGAGCGCCTCGAGGTCGCGCAGAGCTTCTCGCACGGGAGCCTGGCTCGTGCCAAGCTCCCGTGCGACTCGGGTTTCCACGATTCGAGAGCCCGGAGGGTAGCCGCCGGCCAGAATCTCCTGCAGCAGGCGATCCTTGACTTGATCGCTCAGGGGGCTGCGTGAGATCTGGAGGTCCGGCGACATCTGTTCTCTCCGGTCAGAGGGTCTCTACTTGATCTTCGCCGGCGCGTCGGACTGGGTAGACGTCAGGACCTTGCCCAGGATCTCGACGACACCGGTGGTGCCGTTTACGCGGATCCGGTCGCCGCTCTTGATGTCGCGGGTGGCAACCGACGTGCCGACCACGGCCGGGATGCCAAACTCGCGGGCCGTGACAGCCGGGTGGGCTACGGTGCCGCCCGCGTCGGTCACGACGCCGACGATCTTGGTGAAGACGGTCACCCAGGCCGGGTTGGTCATCTGGCAAACGAGGATATCGCCCGACTTGACCTGGTCGAACTGTTCGACCGTGTCAACGACTCGCGCGGTGCCTTCGACGACGCCTGGCGAGCCCGCGATGCCGGTGATCTGACCCTTGACCGTGGACTCCTTGCGGTGGAACTTCTCCGGGAAGCCCCACAGGTTCAGGTACGGGAAGGCCAGCTGGGTGGGCGTGCAGGTGCCGATCCATTCCTTCGGCCGGATTGTCTCGGCCTTCGCGTCCGCCGCCTTCCGCGCCTTCACGATCGCCCGGCCGTCCATTGCGGCGGGGTTGCCCATGAAGACCCGGAACTCGTTGTACTTGAAGAAAACGACGTCCTCGGCGGAGTCGAGGGCGCCCATCTCAACCAGCTTCTGGCCGCACAGGATCAACGCCATGCGCAGGTGGGCGTTGGCGCCCTGGTCGATGTAGAAGTGGTGGTCCGGGGTGAGCGGGGCCATCTTGAGGTTGATGTCGTTGGCGGCCTTCATCTCGGCGAGAGCATCGCCGCTGAGGCCTTCGAGGATCTCCTTTGAGGCCGCAGCGATGTCGACCTGCGAGCTTCTTGACCGTGCTCGGGTAATCGTAGTTGTTCTCGATGTAGCTACGCACGAGCCCGATGACCGGCTCCATGTGCTCGCGTACGGAGGGGAACCTGAACTCGTGACTCCAGACGGCGTGCCAGCCGAATTCCTTCTGGTACGGCACGACCCGCTCGTCGATGAACTTCTTGCCGCGCGGCGTCTTCTTGAGGGCGGCGATGATCTCGCCTGCCGTCTCGTGCTTGAAGGCGGCGGCCAGGTCCTTGTCGGCCTTGGCCTCTTCCTTCATCTTCCAGAGGGCCTCGATCGAGTCCCAGTTGCGGTCGGCGGCGGAGTTCTGGAGACGGCCCAGGATGGCCTCGCCCTTCTGGTCGATCTTGCCATGGGTCTTCTCCATGACCGCCCGCAGGTTGAGGGTCGCGGAGAGCTGGGCGAAGTTGAGCATCCAGTGGATCTTCCAGTGCCGGTCGTGGATGTCGATGGCATCCTCGAGCAGGCAGGCCAGCTGGGCCAGGTTCATCTTGGGGGCCTGGTCGAACTTGTCTTCCAGGTACTTGAAGTTGTGCTCCATCTCCGGGCGCAGGCGGTCCTTCCACCAGGTCGCGAACTCGTCGCCGTAGGTGGGGAGGACGAAGCCTAGATAAGCCCCGATCTTGGCCGCGTAGTCGGCTTCCTGGGGCACGATCGGGGTCGTGGTGTAGCCGTACTCGCAGTCGGCGAAGGTGACCAGGCCGGCCTGGGCCGGGATGGCCGCCGTGTACAGGTAGCCGTTGACTATCTTGGCGATCCAGTCCGTGGCGAACGGCGTGCCGAAGCGCCGGAACATGTGATCGCAGCTCAACCACCACCCGCCGATGTCGTAGTACATCGGGCTGATAGGGTGGGGGCAGTGCAGGTCGTCGTAGACCCAGAAGAGTTCCTTCTCGGTCTCGGACTCCCACTTGATCGGGAAGTCCTTGTCGCCGAGGAACTGTCCCGTAATCTCTTCGCCCGGGCCGACCAACTTGGTGGTCAGTTTCTTGGCTTCCGCCATTGCCATTGCCTCCAGATAAGGCGTGTACGTGACGTCGGCATCGCCATTGCGGCGCAGACTCAGGTCGCAATCGCTACCGTTTCGGTTGGCAGGTACTCAGTGGACTGAACGCCACTCCTGGCTGCCGGTCACTTTCCTCAGCGGACGGGCGCCCGTGGATTGACCGGGCCCGGAGGATCTTCTCGCCGTGACGGGCGGCGAGGATCCATTGCTGACGGTGAAGGGTGCGACGGGCTCACGAGCCCGCCAACCAGATTTCGAGCGGCGCTGAACACGAAGGACGCGAGACACGACGGGTTGAGTGGACTCCGGGTGAGCCGGTTACGCCTTCTTCACCTGGCGCGGGAACAGGATCACAACGTTGAACCAGCCGAGGAAAGCGCCGAGGAGTCCGCCCATGATGGCGGCGATTGCCGAGAATGCGATGTTCCAGTAGAGAGCCACGTCGGAGCTGAAACCGAAGTCGTTGAACCAGCCCAACGCCGCTCCGCTAACGACACTCCCGGTGAAGAACACGCCGAGGAACACCGAGACGCCGTTGAAGAACGGCAGCGTGTTGGCGCCATTAACCACGGGCATGAACTTCATGGCATAGATCAGGACGCAGAAGCCCACGAAGAACGCGATGTAGAGCGCGGTGTTGTCGTTGGTCAGCGTCTGCAGGCCGAAGTTCAGGACGGTACCTGAGCCGAAGGCCTTGCTGAGCACCGCGTAGAACTCGCAGATGAGGGCCCCGCCGACCACGCCGAGGATGTACGCCGGCACCATCCCCTTGAGAACCGAAGGCTTGGCGCCGAGGGCGAAGTACTCCGCCCACACGATGAACGCTGCCCACAGTGGGAAGTTGAGCTTGCCGAGCCAGATCCCGAAGGGCAGGCTTACAACGACCGTGATGGCGATTGCCAGCCATAGCGGGATCGTGTTCTTGGTCTCTGTCTCTGTCGCCACACTGAACCTCCATCTCCTGCCAGCCAAGCGGCTGGTCAGCCAGCAACGCTCGTGCTCCTGCCAGCCAAGCGGCTGGTCAGCCAGCAACGCTCACGCAGGTCGGGCCAAACGGGAGCGCAACGCCCGCTCCGCCGCGAGGGAGCAGCGGGTGCCGTCAGGCGCTCGACGAAGACCTCCTGCCGGGGTCGAACAATCGAGCCCGAGTTCCGGACAATCAAGTGCCGTTCGGCACTTTTCATCGATCATCGATTATTGATGCTCTATGAGTATCCATGAACTGGAGGCTGGAGGCATGCCCGTGACGTCGGCCGACTGTCCGTTGCTTCGCACGGCACGGCTCGGCCCAACCGACTACTGGAACGACTCGTGCGCGGTCGAGGAGCTGGCGTACGCCATCGAGCGCGGCGCCACCGGCGCCACCTCGAACCCGCCAATCGTCCTGGAAGTGCTCGGCAAGGAGAAGGCGCACTGGGTCCCGCGCGTCCGCCAGCTGGCCGCAGAGAACCCGACCTGGTCCGAGGTGGAGCTGACCTGGGCGGTCATCGAGGAGATGGCCGTCCGGGGAGCATCGCTGCTCGCCCCGATCCACGCCCAGACATCAGGCCGCAAGGGTCGGCTGTCGGTCCAGGCTAACCCGGCTAACTACCGCGACCCTGCGCGAATGGTCGAGCAGGCCATCCACATCGCCGGCCTGGCCCCCAACCTCCACGTCAAGCTGCCGGCGACCTCGGCCGGCATGGTCGCCATCGAAGAGGCCACGGCCCGCGGGGTCAGCATCAACGCGACGGTCTCGTTCACCGTTCCGCAGGCCCTCGCGGCGGCCGAGGCGGTGGAGCGCGGGCTGAACCGGCTGGCGGCTGCCGGGGGCGATCCGGGGAAGCTGGTCCCGATCGTGACCATCATGATCGGCCGCCTCGACGACTGGCTGAAGGTCGTCGTCGATCGCGACGGCCTGTCCGTCAACCCGGCCGCGCTGGACTGGGCCGGGATCGCCGCCTTCAAGCGGACATACGGTATCTTCAAGGAACGCGGATACCGCAGCCACATGCTGGCCGCGGCCTTCCGCCACCACCTCCACTGGACCGAGCTCATCGGCGGAGACGTCAGCCTGACGATCCCGTACGCCTGGCAGGTCCGCTTCAACGCAAGCGGCATCGACCCGGTCTCGCGCATGGACGAACCGGTCGACCCGGCAATTCTCGCCGAGCTCTGCGCCAAGCTTCCCGATTTCCGGCGCGCCTTCGAGCCCGACGGGCTGACCCCGGCCGAGTTCGACAGCTACGGCGCCACCGTCCGCACCCTGCGCGGCTTCATCAAGGCCTACCACGACGTGCAGGCCGCGATCCGCGACATCGTTCTTCCGAACCCCGACGTGCGGACCCTCTGAGGCCGCCGCAACAGCACTCACGGAGGCACCCATCGTGACCACGAAGGTACCCGACTCGGTCGGCCGCGCAGATCCACCCATCCTGAGCCATTGGATAGACGGCCGTCCGGTCGAGGTCCTTGCCGAGCACACCGGGCCCGTCCACGATCCTTCGACCGGTGCCGTGATCGCCAGGGTTCCGCGCGGGGGAGCGGCCGAGGTCGACGCGGCCGTCACCGCCGCCCGGCGGGCATTCCCGGGCTGGCGCGACACGCCGCTCATCACTCGCAGCCAGATCTTCTTCGCCTACCGCGCCCTGGTCTACGGCCACCGTGAGGAGCTGGCGGCCCTGATCACGCGCGATCACGGCAAGACCTTCCCCGACGCCCTGTCCGAGGTCGTGCGCGGCCTGGAGACTGTCGAATTCGCCTGCGGGCTGCCGGTCCACCTGGCCGGCCTGAACACTCCGAACGTCTCGACGCGGGTCGATGCCCACACCCTGCGGGAACCCCTGGGCGTGGCCGCCGGCATCACGCCCTTCAACTTCCCGGCGATGGTCCCGATGTGGATCTACCCGATCGCCCTCATGACCGGCAACACCTTCGTCTGGAAGCCCTCCAGTCACACGCCCGGCGCCACGCAGCTCCAGGCCGAGCTGTGGAAGGAGGCCGGGCTGCCGGACGGCGTGTTCAACGTCGTTTACGGCGGACGCGAGGCTGTCGATGCCATCCTGGAGCACCCCGGCATCAATGCCATCCAGTTCGTCGGCTCCACCCCCGTCGGGCGGCACGTGTTCGAGACCGGCACCCGCAACGGCAAGCGTGTCGGCGCCTACACTGCTGCCAAGAACGCGATGATCGTCCTGCCGGACGCCGACATGGAGCTGGCCGCGGACTCGGCCGTCGCCGCGGGCTACGGCTCGGCCGGCGAGCGTTGCATGGCCCAGACCCTCGTCCTGGCCGTTGGCGACGCCGGGGATCGCCTGCGGCCGATGATCGAGGAGCGGATCGGCAAGCTCAAGATCGGCCCCGGCATGGAGCCGGGCGTCGACATGGGCCCGATCTACTCGGCCGAGCACCGCGCCTCTGATCATCGAGTGGATCGACAAGGGCGTGGCCGAAGGAGCCGAGCTGGTCGCGGACGGGCGGCCCTTCCATCATCCCGAGCATCCGGACGGCTACTTCCTGGGCGTGACTCTCTTCGATCACGTGACACCGGCGATGGAGATCTACAAGGAGGAGATCTTCGGCCCGGTGCTGGGCGTCGTCCGGACGAAGACCTTCGACGAGGCGGTCGGGCTCATCAACGCCCACCAGTACGGCAACGGCACCGCCATCTTCACTACCGACGGCGGCGCAGCCCGCCGCTTCGAGCTCGAGGTCGACGTGCCGATGATCGGCATCAACGTGCCGATCCCGGTGCCGGCCGGCTATCTCTCCTTCGGCGGGACGCGCGGGTCCGCCTTCGCGGACCTGCAGATGCGGGGCGAGGACTCGATCCGCTTCTTCACCAAGCAGAAAGAAGTGACCGTCCGCTGGCCCGAGCCCGGCAAGCGCGGCGCGCTGAGCCTCGTATTCCCCGGCAACTGACCATCTGCCGCCCGTCGCCGGCGATCGGAAGATTGGAGTGAGAGCAATGAACCCACTGGACGCCTTCCGGCTGGACGGCCGCGTGGCTTTCGTCTCGGGCGGTGGCGGCGCGATCGGCTCGGCCCTGGCCGTCGTGCTGGGCAGCGCCGGCGCAAAGGTGGCCGTCTCGGACATCGACCAGGCCCGTGTTGACGCCGCTGCCGACCGGGTCCGCGCTGCAGGTGCCGAGTGCATTGCCCTGGTCGCGGACATCACCCGTGAGACGGAGGCCGAACGGGTGGTGGCCGCCATCGTGGAGCGGTTCGGACGGCTGGACATCATCGTCAACGCGGTTGGCGGCGGCGCGGGCAAGGTCCTGTTCGATGCCCAGGAGTATCCCCGAGACGCCTGGGATTGGATCATGGAGATCAACCTGCGGAGCACCCTGGTGGCCACGCAGGCGGCCGTGAAGGCAATGGTCCAGGGCGGCCGCGGCGGGCGGGTCGTCAACATCAGTTCGGTCCGGGCGCAGCTCGGGATCAACTCCGGCTACTCAGCCTACGTCGCCGCCAAGGGAGCGGTCAGCTCGCTGACGCGCCAGTGGGCCACCGAGTGGGCCAAGCACGGCATCAACGTCAACGCCATCGCCCCGACCTTCGTCGACACACCTCAGGTGGCGATGCTGCTCGGCGACCCGGCCTTCAAGTCGAGCCTCGTCAGCCGGGTCCCGCTCGGTCGAGTCGGCGAGACGAGCGATCTCGTCGGGGCCGTCCTCTTCTTCGCCTCCGATGCCTCCTCGTTCGTGACCGGCCAGATCCTCACGATCGACGGCGGCCTGACCGCAACGCAGTAGTCGACAAGGGGAGCACGTCGATGGAGCAGGTGACGCCCAACATCTTCACGGAAACCAGGCTGCGCGGCTGCAACCCGAGCTTTGTCACGACGTCCGAAGGTGTCGTCGTGATCGACACTCCCCAGCTGCCGACGAAAGCCGTCGCGATGCGCAAGGAGGCGGAATCCCACGGCCCGATCCGCTACATCATCAACACCGAGCATCACGTCGACCACATCTTCGGCAACTACTATTTCAAGGGCGCGGGCACGGTCGTCAACCACCAGGGCGTCTACGACAACTTCATGGTCGTCTACCCCGAACTGGACCCCTTCGCCTACGCGTACGAGGCCCTTCCGACGCCGGCCGGCAAGGGCACCGATCTCGACGATCCCGCGGGTGTCGCGCTGTGGCCGGACCGGGACGAGTACTACGCCGACCCAAACAAGGGCACCGTCGTCTTCACCGGAGACCTGACGCTCCACGTCGGCGACCACACGTTCCATTGCCTCCACACCCCGGGCCACACCCCCGGCCAGCTCGCGGTCCACGTCCCGGAGGAGCGCACGGTATTCACCGGCGACACGATCTTCTCCGAGTGCCAGACCTGGCTCATGACGTCGAACGTGGACCAGTGGATCGCATCCCTGGACCGCATCCGCTCCCTCGATGTCGATCGCGTCGTCCCCGGACACGGCCCGATCACCACGAAGGCCTACGTGGACACTCAACGGGCGACGCTGATGGAGTGGAAGACGGCCGTGGCGCTGGCTGTGGCCAAAGGCTGGTCTCGCGAGGAGACGGTGGCTCGGGTCAACTTTGCGGATCGTTGCCCGGTCGACATCGGCCAGGGCTACATGATGAGTTACATCCAGACGCTGAATGCCGGATCGCTGTGGGACAAGCTGACCGCCGTCCCGGCTGCGTCGGCGCGTTGACTGCCGTCCGTGGCGCGACAGCTCCCGCATCCAAGGAGAGTGACACCCCCATGGCCGACTGTGGCACTAAGACCTACAAGGCCGCCAAGCGCTACATCTACGCCTGGGGCGGCGGCAAGGCCGAGGGCAACGGCGGGATGAAGGATCTGCTGGGCGGCAAGGGTGCCGGCCTGGCGGAGATGACCAACGCGGGTCTGCCGACTCCCCCCGGATTCACCATCACCACCGAAGCCTGCAACGACTATTTCGCCGCCGGCAAGACTCTCCCGGCCGGCCTCTGGGACGACGTCCTGGCCGCGGTGAAGGTCGTGGAGACTCGGACCGGCAAGGGCTTCGGCGACGCGAAGAATCCGCTCCTGGTCTCCGTCCGCTCCGGCGCCAAGTTCAGTATGCCGGGCATGATGGACACCGTCCTCAACCTTGGCCTCAACGAGACCACGCTCCAGGGCCTCATCGCCTTCACCGGCAACGAGCGCTTCGGCTGGGACGCCTATCGCCGCTTCATCAGCATGTTCGGCCGGATCGTGCTCGACGTCCCGTCCGAGCGCTTCGACAAGCCGCTCGAGGCCGCCAAGAAGAAGCACGGCAAGGACGCCAAGGACACGGACCTCGCGGCTGCTGATCTGATGGCCCTGGCAGCCAGGTATAAGGAGATCGTGCGCGAGGCCGCCGGCCGCGAGTTTCCCGACGATCCCAACGAACAGCTGGACCTGGCCATCAAGGCCGTCTTCGCCTCGTGGTTCGGCAAGCGCGCCCACGACTACCGCGAGCACGAGAAGATCCCGCACGACCTCGGCACTGCGGTCAACGTGGTGACCATGGTCTTCGGCAACATGGGCGACGACTCCGGGACAGGCGTCGCCTTCACACGCGACCCCAACACGGGCGAGAAGGTCCTCTACGGCGAGTACCTGGTCAACGCCCAGGGCGAGGACGTGGTGGCGGGCATCCGCACGCCGTCCCCGATTGCGGCCCTGGCCCAGGACATGCCCAAGGTCTACGTCGAGTTCACGAAGATCGCCGACAAGCTCGAGAAGCACTACAAGGACGTCCAGGACCTCGAGTTCACCATCGAGCGCGGCCACCTGTACATGCTCCAGACCCGCAGCGCCAAGCGGACGGCCGCTGCCGCGATGCGGATCGCCATCGACATGGTCCAGGAGCAGGTGATTACCCGCGAGGAGGCAGTCCAGCGCGTAGGCCGATCCCTGGCGAATCCGCCGCGGATCTCGGTCGATCGCCATGACCGGCGGACCGCACTGACTGTCGGTACGCCCGCCGTTCCGGGCGTGGCATGGGGTGAGATCGTCACATCGCCGGACGCCGCCGTGACGGCGGCACGAGCGGGCAAGCGCGTGATCCTGACACGGCCCGAGACGTGCCCGGACGATGTCCACGGCATGGAGGTCTCTCAGGGGATCCTGACCTCGACGGGCGGCAAGACTTCACATGCCGCCGTAGTTGCTCGCGAGTTCGGGATCCCGGCGGTCGTTGGCGCAGGTGATCTGCAGGTCGGCGACGGGGTCGTCACGATCAACGGTCGTCTCTTCAAGGACGGCGACACCATCACTATCGACGGATCCACCGGGGAGGTCTTCGCCGGCGAGGTCCAGGGCAGCACCGTCGTCGTGCCCGAGGCAGCCACCCTGCTTGCCTGGGCGAAGGATGTCGGCATCCCAATCGGTGAGCCTGCAGGCGGGCCGGCCGTCGAGGCACCGGCACCGGCGGCGGCCCCGGCCAAGCCGGCGGCCCCGGCTGAGCTTAGCGCCGACGATGTTCTCCGTGGCCTCATGATCAAGGGACAGGTAACCCCTGAAGCGCTCGCCGTGGCGCTGGCCAGCCCACCGGACGAAGTCGCGCCACTCATCGACGGTCTCGTGGCCGAGGAACTGGCCGAGACTGTGGCCGAGGCGTCCCGGCTGACTCCGGAGGGCAGGCTGCGGGCGCTGGATGTCTTCGCCGCCGACCGCGAACGAGCCGGGGGCGAGGCGGCCTGCGTCGCCGCGCTGGACCAGTTCATCGTGCTCGACGGCAGGATGAAGGACCTGGTCACGGCCTGGCAGATTCGGGACGCCGCCAACCAGGTTTTCAACGACCACTCTGACGCCGCCTACGACGCATCTGTTCTCGATCGGCTCGGCGACATCCACGTCGGTGTAGCGGAGTTGCTGGACCTGCTCGGGACCAAGCTCTGGCGGATGGCTTGCTACCGCGAACGGCTGGAGCGTGCCTTGGCCGCTGCCCGGGCCGGCGATCCCAGGTTCGTGGCGGGGGTGCGGGTCGACAGCTACCACAGCGTCTGGTTCGAACTGCACGACGACCTCATCCGGCTGTGCGGTCGCACGCGCGCCGACGAAGTCGCCGCGGGTCGGGCCTGACGAGCACACAACGACATCGAGCATCCGACCTGCCGAGGTCGGCCAGAACGGCGGATGGATCCGCCACGCGACGAAGCGAGGACGTCATGTTCACGCGAATTGACCGGGCCGAGACTGCGATCACGCCCATGCCCGGTCGTAACTGGCACGCTTACATCGGCCCTCAGACCGCCCCGACCAGGCACCTCTCGATGGGCGTCTCCGTCTACGAGCCAGGAGTTCGTCCCACGGGCCACGTGCACGAGGCCGCGGAGGAGACGGTCTACTGCCTCTCCGGGCGCGGCAGGCTCGTCTGCGATGCGGGACCGGCCGAGCTCGAGTCCGGCGTCGCGGTCTTCATCCCGGCCGGGACGTTCCACGCCACCGAGTGCGACGGCCCGGAGCCGCTCGAACTGCTTTGCGTCTTCACGCCGCCCGTGGTGCCGGGCTCGTACGAGAAGAAGACACAATCATGAAGACGACTGCCCAGGACCCGGAAATCGGCCGGCTGGAAGAGGCTGCCCGCCGTATTCGCGTGGAGATCATCCGCGCCGTGAACCAGGCCAAGGCCGGGCACCTGGGCGGGCCGCTCTCGGCGGCTGACGTGCTCGCCGCGCTGTACTTCCGCGTCATGCGCATCAGGCCCGAAGAACCAGGCTGGCCGGATCGCGACCGGTTCGTTCTCTCCAAAGGCCACTCGTCGATCGGGCTGTATGCCGCGCTGGCCCTGCGTGGCTACTTCCCCGTCGAGGAGCTCGCGACCTTCGATGCCGCCGGAACCCGGCTGCAGGGGCATCCGGACATGACCAAGCTGCCCGGGCTGGACATGTCCACCGGATCGCTCGGCATGGGCATCTCGGCCGGTCTCGGGATCGCCCTCGGAGCGCGCCTGACCGGTCGGAGCGACGTTCGGACATACGTCATGCTCGGCGACGGCGAATGCCAGGAAGGCGAGGTCTGGGAGGCGGCAATGGTCGGGGCCCGGTACCGCCTGGACACACTGATCGCGATCGTGGACCACAACAAGCTCCAGCAGTACGGCTGGGCCGGTGACGGACCCGACGGCCGCCTGCCACCGGAAGAGCCGGACGAGCTCCTGGCCAAATGGACAGCCTTCGGCTGGCGAGTCCTGGAGGTCGACGGCCACGACATGGCCGCCGACGTAGAAGTGCTCGAGCGCGCGCGCGAAGGCGACGGCCGGCCCACGGTCGTGATCTCCCACACCATCAAGGGCAAGGGCGTCTCATTCATGGAGGGCCACTACTACTGGCACACGAGGCCGCTCACGGCGGACGAGTTCGCCACGGCGATGGCCGAGCTCGGTGAGCCGGTGGCGGCGACGAATGGAGGCGCCCGATGACGCTGCCGCTCGGTCACGCCATGCGCGAAGTGTTCGGCGAGACCGTCGCCGAGCTGGCCGACACCGATCCCCGCATCGTCATGCTCGACGCCGACGTCGGCAGCTCCACGAGGGCTGACATCTTCGAGCACCGCCATCCGGATCGCTATCTCCAGATGGGCATCGCCGAGCAGAACATGCTCGGAGTGGCCGCCGGCCTGGCGACAGTGGGTCTGATCCCGTTCGTCAGCACGTTCGTCGCCTTCGCCGTGGTCAGGCCCCTGGACCAGATCCGCGTCCTGATCGCCCAGACGGGCTTGAACGTGAAGATAACTCCGAGCTACGCGGGGCTCTTCACCGGAGTGACCGGCAAGACGCACCTGATCGTGGACGACGTCTCGATCATGCGGGCGATGCCGGGCATGGTCACGGTCTGCCCGGCCGATGACATCGAGGCGGCCCAGGCACTGCGGTGGTGCGCTTCCTACCAGGGGCCCGCCTACATCAGGCTCGTTCGCGACGCGACGCAGCGGCTCTTCGACGGCGCCTACGCGTTCGAGTTCGGGCGGGCCGTCGTTGTCCGCGAGGGTCGCGACGTGACGCTGATCAGCACCGGCACGCAGACGCCGCGCGTCGTCGACGCCGCGGAGATGCTTGCCGCGCAGGGCATCGAAGCGCACGTCCTCCACGTTCCGACGATCAAGCCACTCGACGTGCCGGCGATCGTCGCAGCCGCGGCCAGGACCGGCTGCGTGGTCACCGTGGAAGAGCACACGGTCATCGGCGGTCTCGGCGGCGCCGTAGCCGAGGCCCTGTCCGAGCATCGCCCGACCCTGGTCAAACGGCTGGGCATGCAGGACGTCTTCGGCGAGTCGGCATCCAACGCGGCGCTGCTCGAGCTGTACGGCCTGTCCGCGGCCCGCGTATCGGAACAGGTCGCGGCGATCTGCCGAGCCAGAGGAAAGGAGGCGGCCGCGCGGAGTTGAACTCGCATCAGGGCATGCCGCCGTCCATCGAACGGCGGCCAACGGTCGGAACCCGCCAACTTGCCCCGGAGGAGACAACCTTGCGATCGCCGGCCCGTAGATACGCGGGACCGGGTCGCATGCGTCGAGGATCAGCATGGTCGGCCGGGCCCCCAGGCCTTTGCGGTCGACCTCGGTTCACGACGGCCCGCCTTCGATCCCGCCTCGGGATCCTGACGGACACAGGTCGGATCGCCATAGCGTGCCCTGCAGGCTCGGCGGCCTTCCCTCGCAGCCGTGAGTCCTGCCCAAGCGGCAGCCAATCTGGATCGGCCGTCCGCACTGGCCGCCTCGCTTCCCGATGCGCAATGCGCTCGGCGTCGACGGACGGCGGTCGAAGCATCTGGCGCGGGCGATGTTCGCGGGCCCGCATCCAAAACGCGTGAAGGAGAGGCAATGTCGAAGACCGTCTTGTTGATCGGCACGCTGGATACCAAGGGCCGAGAGTACGCCTACGTCCGCGACCTGATCCGGGCTCGCGGGCTGAACACATTCGTGCTGGACGCCGGGGTCCTGGGCGAACCGGTGTTCACGCCCGACAGCCCCGCCGCCCTCACTGCCGAAGCCGGCGGGGGCTCGCTCGCCGAGCTCCGCGAGCGGCACGATAGAGGCCACGCGATCGAGATCATGGGTCTGGGCGCGCGCGTCCTCGCGGTCAAGCTCGCCGCCGAGGGCAAGTTCGACGGCGTCATCGCCATGGGCGGCTCGGGTGGCACGTCCATCGGGAGCACAGCCATGGCGGCGCTTCCGGTGGGCATGCCCAAGTTGATCGTGTCAACCATGGCCTCGGGCGACGTCGGCCCATACGTCGGCGTCAAGGACATCACGATGATGTACTCCGTCGTCGACGTGTCCGGGCTCAACCGCCTGTCCCGCCGGATCTTCGCCAACGCCGCCGGGGCCATCGGCGGCATGGTCGAGCAGACGATGCCGAAGGCCGAGGACAAGCGGCTCATCGGCGCCACGATGTTCGGCGTCACGACGCCGTGCGTCGACCGTGTGCGGGCGCGATTTGAGGCAGAAGGCTACGAGATGCTCGTCTTCCACGCGGTCGGAAGCGGCGGCCGCTCCTTCGAGGCGCTGATCACGGACGGCGTCTTCGACGGAGTCGTGGACGCAACGACGACAGAGTGGTGCGACGAGCTGGTCGGCGGCGTCCTGTCGGCCGGACCGGAGCGCCTGGATGCCGCCGCCAAGAAGGGCATCCCGCAGGTCGTCTCGCTCGGCGCACTCGACATGGTGAACTTCGGCCCGAGAGACACGCTTCCGGCCAAGTTCGAGAAGCGGAACATCTACATCCACAACCCGGAAGTGACACTCATGCGCACAACGCCCGAAGAGTGCGCGAAGCTCGGCGAGATCATCGCCAAGAAGCTCAACAAGACCACCGGGCCCACCGCGCTGTTCGTGCCCCTCAAGGGCGTGAGCGCGATCGACGTCGAGGGCGGGCCTTTCTACGATCCCGCCGCGGACAAGGCGCTCTTCGAGGCCATTCGCAAACACATCGATCGCTCGAAGGTCGATCTGGTCGAGCTCGACCTCGCCATCAACGATCCCGCTTTCGCCGACGCGATGGTCGACCGCCTGCAGAAGATGCTCAAGAAGTAAGGGCAGCCAGACACCCAGGAAATCGCCAAAGGAGGAAGGGCCATGCCATTCATCGCGCGCGCCGAAGTCGTGCGGCGACTCCGTGCGCAGGCTGCCACCGGCAAGCCGATCGTGGGCTGCGGTGCCGGCACTGGCATCTCGGCCAAGATGGCCGAGGCCGGCGGCTGTGACCTGATCATCATCTACAACTCGGGACGCTACCGGATGGCCGGCCGAGGCTCCCTCGCCGGCTTACTCGCCTACGGCGACGCCAATGGCATCGTCGTCGAGATGGCCTCCGAGGTGCTGCCGGTCGTCAAGGACGTGCCAGTCCTGGCGGGCGTCAACGGTACCGACCCGTTCCGGCTCATGCCGGTCTTTCTCAAGCAGCTCAAGGAAATCGGCTTCGACGGCGTCCAGAACTTCCCGACCGTCGGCCTCATCGACGGCGGCTTCCGGGCCAACCTGGAAGCGACCGGGATGGGCTACGACAAGGAGATCGAGACGATCCGGCTGGCGCACGAGATCGATCTCTTCACCTCCCCGTACGTCTTCAATGCAGACGACGCGAAGGCAATGGCCAAGGCCGGCGCCGACCAGTTGGTGGCCCACGTCGGCCTCACCACGGCCGGAACCATCGGCGCCGGAGTGGCCCTGACACTGGACCAGGCGATCGACCGAGTCATGGCGGTGGTCGAGGCCGGACGGTCGGTCCGCTCGGATATCCTCGTCCTTTGCCACGGCGGGCCCTTCGACGAGCCCGAGAACGTGGGCGTAGCGCTGGCGCGGATGCCGGGCGTCCAGGGTTTCTTCGGTGCTTCCAGCATCGAACGCCTGCCCACCGAGCGTGGGATCCGCGCACAGGTGGAGGAGTTCAAGCGGCTGAAGGTCGCCCCCGCCCCCAGGGCGTAGGCAGACGGGCCGGGTTCATCGGAAGGCGGCGGGCCCTGAGGATCGGCGACCCGCCGCCTGGTCTTGTGGCCAGCCGGTGCGCGTGGGGAGCGTCGCCGGCGGCACTGATAGGAGGCTCTGATCGATGGAGATCGACGTCGCGCTCGTGCCGATGGTGGCTCGCGCCTGGAAAGCCACCGTCTGTATCGTCATCGACGAACTGCGCGCGAGCTCCACCATCACTACGATCCTGGACGGGGGCTGTTCTCGGCTGTACGTCACAGCCGGCCTGGATGCGGCACGGCGCCTCGCCCGGCAGCACGATGGTCTGCTCGTCGGCGAACGGGGCGGCTCGGCGCCGGCGGGTTTCGACTTCGATAACTCGCCAGCCGCCCTGTCGCGCGCCGACCTGAAAGGCAGGGTCGTGATCCTTTCCACATCCAACGGAACCAGAGTGCTGGGCTGGGTAAGGGACGCGCCCGCGACCCTGGTCGGCTGCCTGCTGAACGCCCGCGCCTGTGCCGAGGCGGCGCTGGAACTGGCCGGCTCCTTGAATGCTCGAATTGGCATCGTGTGTGCGGGCACGCTGGGTGTCTTCGCGCTGGACGACGGGATCACGGCAGGCGTCATCGTGGAGCGCCTCGTGGAGACGATCGCGTCGCGGGGCGGCGTCTACGAACTGACGGAGGCCGCGGTGGCGGCCGTGCAGCTGCGAGCCAGCTATGGCGATCTGTTGACTCCACTCCAGAGCTCGGTATCAGGCAGGCTGCTGGCCAGACTGGGCACCCACGACGACGTTCCCTTCTGCGCCCGGCCGGACGTCAGCACGACCGTCCCGATCCTGCGCCCGGTTTCGCCGCTCGTCGTCGAGCCCTTCGTGTAGCTGCCGCGTCTCCTGAGATCCGGTCTCGGGAGCTGGACACGGCAGCTCCGGCGTCTATCGCCGCCCCGCGTGGACCGTTATGTCGACGCGTTCTTGATCAGAGTCTGGGCGGTCCTCGCCGGCCACCACCTGGACCGCGAAAGGCGGAAGGTATGGGTTGCGAAACTTGCGAACCCCTTCCTCGAGCCTCTTCACGCTACTGGCGGCTTCCACCACGGCCGCGACGTGCGATACGATCTGGTCCTGGATTGGCGGCATGATGTCATCGCCGACTGAAAGCCTGACGGTCTTGTAGCCCTCCCACGGCCACGGCCACTCGCGCGTCCGGGTTCCCATTGCGGCATCTCCTCATGATCGAACGCACGCGAGTCTACGACCGGGCGGCTTTCCTCCGTGGACTGTCTCAGCCCACGAGCGCTGGCCGACCGGTCGACCAGCTCGGGAACCTGGTCTGGGACGAGTTCACGATGGGCCAAGGGCCCAAGCAGGCCAGTCGAGCGGCCGCGTCGGGGGCGGGCCTCGCGTACTGGGTTCGCCGTGCGTCGGGTGCGCTGCAGGACCATGCCGGTGGCCTTCGGATCGAGCACCGACTATCAGAGCGCCCGCGGTTCGATCGCGTGGACTCGTGGGACGACGTCGCGACCGAGGGCTTCGATGTTGCGAATGTCCCAAGTGTCGACGACGGTGACGATGACGTGCTGGACGCCGACAAGGGCCATCCGGCCGAAGCGGTCGACGATCTCGTCGGCTGCCTCACGACCGAGGTCAACCGATTGCAGGGTCGTCCGCTCGATCTCAGAGAAAGCCCGACCGATCTCGTCACAGTGCTCGCGCAGGACCGCGAACTTGTGGGTCAGCTGGTCGGGGTCGCCGTACGGGTTGCAGGCGTCTGCGTACCTGGCCACCAGGCGCAGGGTCTTCCGCTCGCCGCTGCCGCCGATGATGACTCTCGGGTGTGGTTTGCTGAGTGACTGCGGCGAATTGAGCAATCGCGTCGCCTGATAGTGCTTGCCATCGAAAGCCGCCTGGGATCCGTGCTCGCCCTGCCACATCTCGAGGCAGATCTGGAGCGTCTCCTCGACCATCTCGAACCGTGTTTCCAGCGATGGCATCGGGAAACCCAGGCCGCGGCTTTCCTCCTCGTTCCAGCCGGCGCCGATGCCGAAGTAGGCGCGCCCGCCGGTAAGGATATCCAATGTCGTTGCCGCCTTTGCCCACAGCGCCGCCTGGCGGGTGTGAACCGCGCCGACGAGCATGCCCAGCGTCGCTCTCGTCGACCGGGCCGCCATGTAGCCGAGCGCGGTGCAGGCCTCGAGCACCGGCTCCTCGGGCCGGCCGATATTGGGGACCTGGTAGAAGTGGTCGTTCAGCCAGATGGAGTCCAGGCCCGCCGCGTCGGCCGCCTCTGCGATACGGGTCAGGGTCGGGCCAATGGCGGCGTCGCCGCCAGGCCAGGTGAACGACGGGATTTGAAGACCGATCTTCACGCCGACACTCCCGCGGCTAGAAGTCGGTGATCCTGGTCGCCCGGTCGAGGTACTTCGCGCGGAACTGCGCGTTGAGGCGCAGGACCTCGGCCTCGGGCCCGACGAAGGAACAGCGCAGGCAGTAGTACTCGCCCCGGGCCGTGTCGAAGAGCATGTCCATGTCGATCTCCCGCATCAGGCAACGCGGGCAGCGGTAGTTCAGCTTGCCTTTTCGACCTTGAGCCATGTGCGCAGTTCTCCAGTCCCGCGGACGGTCTTGGTGATGCCCAGGGTGAACATCGGCGAGAACGCCATGCCCTCGCGCAGGTAGCCTGCCGCATCGGGCGAGTCCGAGCGCATCGAGAGCCGGGTATCCAGCTGGGGCACCAGGGCCTCGGCGGAGATCACACCTGCGACGGTCGCCTCGCGGCACCGATAGGCATAGTCGATCGATGCGGAGCCGGACTGCCCCTGCAGGCCGAGGCGCACGCCGGTGAGATCCTCGGGATACTCGGTCGTGCCGTAGCAGGCGGTGACGTACTCGTCGAGCTCGACCTCGGCATCAGGGTCGCTCGAACGCACGATCCGGCGCACGATCTCGATCTCGCCGCTGCCCTCGACCAGGCGGAAGATCGAGACCACGCCGATGCTGAAGCGCTCGAACTCGATGTCCACCGGATCGAGAGTCAGGACGCGGGTGTCGCCCGCCTCGGAGAAGGAGGCGTGGGTGCGGCAGGCGCACAGGTCGACCTCCTCGCCGCCATGGCGGAAGCGGGCGCTCTTGATGGCGCCCTCGCCGGCGTAGTGGGTGAAGTAGCCGGCCCGGTAGAGCGACTGGACCAGGAAGGGGTAGGAAGCGTCCGCGATGTGGGCCGTACCCACGCCGCAGGGCCGCACGAGCTTGGCCGCGTAGGGCCGCAGGTCGATCAACGCGCCGCCCTGGTTCATGTCCAGGCAGAACCGCATCGCCGGATCGGCGAACCAGAACTGCTGGCGCTCCGAGCCATACAGGATGTCGCGCCAGAGCGTGCATTCGGGCCGGCTGTACGGACGACCCGCCCGGTAGGCGTCGGCGAACTCGCTCAGCGTGAGATCGAGCGCCTGGCCTTCGGCCTTGAGCCGGCCGTAGTAGGCCATGCCGTCTTGGTAGCTCTTGCGCAGGAAGTCGTAGTCGGCCTCCCAGCGGCCGCCCTTGCTCATCCAGCCCGGGCCCACGAACATCATGTTGTAGGCGTAGCCGCGGTTGTAGGCCGCCATGGCCCGGTACTGATCCACTAGGTTGGCGAAGTAGGGGATCTCGCGGTCCTCGTAGACCATGCCCCGCAGGATGTTCTGGGGGTGGGTGCCGTAGTAGGAACCCGGGCCGTCGAACACGGCCATGAGGTCGCGCGAGAGGTGCGGGACGGCGACGATGCCGATGTCGTCGGACTCGTCCGAGGCGGGGCAGTGGATGTTGCGCCGCGAGGGTATCCAGGGGTTCCAGGGGCCGCCGTCTAGAAGGGTGTACCAGGAGTTGTTGGCGTTGTGGTAGGCCTTGGGCCCCTCTTCCCAGCACGTGGCCACCGCGGCCTTGACCGCCGGATAGCGCTCTTTGATGTAGTTGACCAGCTCCGCGTCCATGTAGTAGGAGCCGGTCGAGGTCGGGGCGAAGCCGAAGACCGCCTCGAACCTGCCGAAGACCTCGTCGACGATGGCGCGCTTGTCCGCCATCGAGAAGAGCCAGATGGCGAGCTCTCTTGAGTGGAACTTCTCGCGGAACTGGGCGCACTGCAGGCCCAGGAACGTCAGGCCGATCTCGTCGCCGTACTGCTCGTGGTCCGCCCTGGCCATGGCCACGGCCGCCTCGTTGAAGAGGCTCGCGTAGGTCATCTGGATCGTCGTTCGGATGCCGTTTTGGTGGGCGATGCGCTGCTGCGTGCGGAAGATGTCCAGCGACTCGCGGATGACGGCGCTGCGCGCGAGATCCTCGGCCTTGCCCTCCTGCGCCTCGCGCTGGAGGTACTCGGGCACCATCTCGGGCCGGTGGATCACGGTCAGGTAGAAGGTCGTCATCGAAGTCCTGTGTGCGTGAGTCGGTGATGCGAAGAAACCGGGAGTGTCAGGGAAGAGTGGTCGCCGATGGCTGACCGGGGGAGCTGAACTGGACCGTGTACGTGCGTGTCGCGGACCCATCCTCGGAGGTGACGATGATACTGGCAGAGCCTGGCACGGCAGTGGGCGGGATCACGATGACGCTGCCGTTCGCGGCCGGAACCGCGCTGATCTGTGGGATGTCTGGGCCGGCCGTGGTCCCGTAGTCGAGCGTGGCCTGATCGAAGCCGGCGATGGGGGAGCCGTCAACCTCCAGGCTCGTCAACGCCGCCACCGAGTGGTAGGTCACGGGGCTGCCCACGACCTCCAGCTCGGCGATCTGGAAGAAGCCCCGGTCGGTTCCTGGCGCCGGGCTCGTCATGTCGAGTCAAATCGCGCTCGCCGACTCCGGGTCGAACGAGATGGTCGTCGGCTTGCCTGCGGATCCGTAGACGACCCTGGCGTGCGTGGCCGGAATCCAGCTGGTTCCGTCCCAGGAGCTGACATCGATCTGCGAAGGCAGGACATGCGACTGGTCGGTCACGAAGTACGCCAGCACGCTGTCGAACGTCTGCGGATTCGGCCAGGAGACCGAGACCCAGTCGCTCGCGTCCGCGTTGCTTACGGCAGGCAGCTCGGCCGTCGCGTCCTTGATGTAGTAGTTCGACCAACCGCCTCCGGCCACATTGCCGTCGAGCATTCCGGCCGGCAGGGTGTCCGGCGCGCCCGAGAAGCTCGCATCCGCGAACGGCGCCAGGGGTCCGCTCGCAAGTGCGAGGTTCTGCCTGGGGCCGGATGGATCGGCGACCCTGACACTCGCCACGGCCTGCAGCGTCGTGCCGGGGACCGCACCGGTGACTGTGATCAGCCCGATCTTCGAGTAGCTCGCTGGATCGACGACGGCCCACGTGACCGGCACGCGGGCGTCAACGCCGTCGCTGTAGACGGCGCGAACGGTCTCGGGCAGGCGCGGCACCACGCCTGTGGCAACGACCGTCGAGTATGTCTCGAGGCCCGCGACCGAGTAGACCGTCACGTCCACCTCCGCCGAAAGGGTCGTCCCGGCCACGGAGCCGCTGACGCGGTAGATGCCGGGCACCGTGCCCGCCTGCGCGGGCAGATCGCTCCACTTGACCGCCACCTCCGCTTGAGTGCCGTCGGCGTGGACGGCCTCGACCGTCGCCGGTAGCGCGACGGGCGCACCCAGCGGGCTGCGCACTTGTTCGGGCGCCAGGGCCACCAGCCCGCTGCCGGTGGCGTCCGAGGCGAAGACCGTTGTCGTCGCCGGTAGCAATCCATCGGACCGGGCCGTGATCGTGATCGGCCCGGGGGCAGTCGTAGAGCCCACGATCGCCACCAGCTTGCCGTTGTAGGCCTTGTGAGAGGGAGCCTTGTAGCCCTCGGCGTCATCCTGGCGGCCGTTGTCGGCGCCGTCGAAGATTCCACCGCCGACGGCCAGGCTGACCAGGTTGTCGGCGGACGGCACGACCACGCCCGCCGAGTCCACGACGTCGACCTCGACGTAGGAGAGGGATTTGCCGTCGTCGGGGAGGACGACCCGATCCGGCGTGAGCCGGAGCGCCGCCGGCGCGCCCGCCGTCGAGATTTCGTCCTGTGCCACCACCACCCCGTTCTTGCGGGCGATGGCAACGAGCACTCCGGGCGAGTACGGCACGTCCCACGTCAGATGCAGCTTGCCGGAGCTGCCGTTCGGGCTCGTGTAGCTGCCGCCGGGGTAGTTCTTGTCATCCAGGGACGGCTCCGTCGTCTCCAGGTACGGCCGCCCGTCGACGGTCGTCTTCTGGTCGAACGACCTGGTGCCCAGAGACTTGCCGTTCAGCGTGAGCTCCACGCTGTCCACATTGGTGTAGACCCAGACCTGGACGATCTGGCCGGGCTGGTAGTCGGTCCAGTCCATCGGGACCAGATGAACCATGGGCGCGGTGGTCCACTGGCTCTGGAACAAGTAGTACTCGTCCTTCGGAAAGCCCGCGGTGTCGACGGCCCCGAAGAACGACGACTTGACGGGGAAGACGGCATAAGGGGTCGGCTCGCCGATGTAGTCGAAGCCGGACCAGAGGAACTGCCCAAGGTCGAACGGGCGGTCTCGATCGTCCTTCAGGGCGTATTCGGCGCTGGTCGTCCAGGACGCCAGGCTGTTGTCGTACGAGGAAGTCGCCATCTTGCCCGGGGTGTAGTTCTCTCCCGTGTTGAGTGCCTGCGGATACTGGTAGACGCCCCGCGAGGATTCCTCGGACGAGGATTTCGGACTGGAAGAAGAACTTGGTCGGATACTGGGCGTGGAGGGCGTCGAGCCCCTGCGCCGACTCGTAGTTGACGCCGAGCCCGTCGAGCTCCCCGAGAATCTCGTCGGCACCCGACCCCTTCGCCGGGAGCGAGCGGTACTGGTCCGAGGCGGCGACGACCGGACGAGTGGTATCGAGACCGCGGATGTCGTCGATGAGCCGCTGAGCCGTCTGGAGGTTCGATGGGTCGGTGAAGCCGGGGATCTCGTTCCCTATGGACCACATGATCACCGACGGCGAATTGCGGGCCTCGAGGACCATTTCCTCGATGTCGGAGTCGCTCCAGTTCTTGAAGTAGACGCTGTAGTCGTGGGTGAGCTTGGGCTGTGACCAGGTGTCGAAGGCCTCATCCGTCACCAGGATCCCCAGCCGGTCGCAGATCGCCAGCATCTCCGGCGAGGGCGGGTTGTGGGACGTGCGCAGGGCGTTCACGCCCATCTGCTTGAGGAGAGTCATCTGCCGGACCAGGGCGTCCGAATTGTCGACGGACCCCAGCGCGCCCTCGTCGTTGTGGAGATCGACTCCCTGGAGCTTCATCGGCACCCCGTTGAGGTAGAACCCGGTGTTCGAGTCGAACCGCAGCCAGCGGATGCCGAAAAGAGTGCTGTACGTGTCGACCGTAACGCCGTCGCGGACGAGGTCGGCCTCCAGCGTGTAGAGGTATGGATCCGCGGTGGACCACAGATGAGGTTGGGTAACCCTGACGTCGAGGGCGGTCTCACTGGCCTGCGTGCCGAGCTGCACGGAACCCGACGTCGATTGCGCGACGGTCGCCCCCGAAGCGTCGAGGATCCGGGTTGTTACCCTGACGATCGCGTTCGAGCCGCTGTCGTCGACGACGTCCACGGTGGCGTGCACCGTGGCGTAGCCGAATTCGTACTCGGTTGCCACCGCCGGCGTGGTCACGAAGACTCCGTCGCGGGCGACGTGGACCGGGTCCGTGACGGTGAGCCAGACGTTGCGCGTGATGCCGCTACCCGAATACCAGCGACTGTTGGGCTCCAGGTTCTGAACCACGACGGCGAGAACGTTGGGAGTTACGCCGTCAGTGTGGACGACCTTGCTGATATCCAGGCTGAAGCCCGTATAGCCGTAGGCGTGATTGCCGATGCGCTGGCCGTTCAGGTACAGCCACGAGTCCATGTAGATCCCGTCGAAGTCCAGGCTGATCGACTTGCCCGTCATCGACGCGGGCAGGGTGAACGTCTTCCGGTACCAGCCCAGACCGCCAGGGAAGTAGCCCGTCGCGTTGCTGACCCCGGTCGGCTGCGGCAGCAGCTCGATACTCCAGTCGTACGGGAGAGTGACCGACTGCCACGACGCGTCGTCGAAGCCGACCGCCGAGGCGAGAGGGTCCGAGGCGTTGCCGAACGTCCCCGTTGGATCGGTCGTGTCCCTGGTATTGACCAGGACGAACTTCCAGCCGGCGTCGAAGTCGATGCGGCGCGCGCCGCCGTACGCGACTGCGTTGGAGGGCGTCGCGCTTGCCACCGGCTGGGGGGCCGCCCTCAACGCGAGTTGAGCGACGACAAGAGCCAGGACGGCACAAGCCGCCAGCACGACGGCAGCGAGCCTCCGGGAACGCACTCGGCGCATGTCTGCCTAACCCACTCGAACAATCGCCACGTCGACCGGGGCGACCCGTAAGGACTGTTGGACCGTCTGCCCCGAGATCAACTCGAGGCCCGGCTCTTCGAGCGGAACGTCAATGGCCTCGTTCGAGTGGTTGAGGATGAACACCCACGACCGGGGGCCGTCAGAGCGGCGCACGATCTCGGCCGTCGAGGACGACCCCGGCGTTGGAGTCACGCCGGCCGCTTCGCAGGCCTGGCCGACGACCCAGGCGAGGCCCGCCTCTTCCGGCCAGGTTCCCATGTAGATGGCCGTGCCGCTCCCATAGCGATGGAGCGTCACGGCCGGCAGACCTTTGTAGAAGTCCGCCTCGAAGGCCGCGATCGCCTCGGCGCCCTCCAGGCGCACGACGTCCGCCCAGTCGCGGCACTCGAGGCTGCGCCCGTCCGCCGTTCGCATGCTGTTGGTCATGCTGCCCGCGAACGGCGCGGATTCCTCGATCTGCAGGCCGAGAAGGTCTCTGAACGGCGCCGCACCCAGCCGCATATGGACGTTCGCGTCGACCAGGCCGCTGAAGAAGGACATCAGCACGATGCCACCGCCGGCCGCGTAGCGGCGAAGGTTGTCGGCGCCGGCATCGTCCACGAGATAGAGGTGCGGGGCCACGACCAGCGAATAGCCCGAGAGATCCGCCCCGGGCTCCGCGAAATCGACGGTCACGCCAGAGCGGAACAGGGCCGCGTACAGCTCGCGGACGTGGGCCAGGAGACGGATCGAGGCGCTCGGCTTGCCGTCCGTCTCCAGGGCCCACCAGTTCGTCCAATCGAACAGAATCGCGACCTTCGCTCGGGCGCGACTGCCACGCAATTCCGACAGGCGCTTCAGCTCCGAGCCCAGCGCCACCGCCTCGCGCCACTGGCGGTTGTCGGTCCCGTTGTGAGACACGAGACCGATCATGTGCATCTCGGCCCCCGCAGGCGCGGCGCGCCACTGGAAGAACATTACTCCGTTTGCGCCGCGCGCAACCGCCTGGAAGGACCCGAGCCGCATGACGCCAGGCCGTTTCGTGGAATTCCTGTCGCGCCACGTCGCGTACGCCGCCGCCTGCTCCATGAGCACCCACGGGCGCCCTCCTCCGAGCGAGCGCGCCAGGTCGCAGACCATCGCTGCCTCGACCATCCATTCCGGATCGCTGGTCTCCGGGTAGGCGTCGTTGGCGACGACATCCTCGTGGGCTGCCAGTGCCCAGTAGTCGATGGGCATGTAGAAACCCATCAAGTTGGTCGTGACCGGCACGGCCGGCGTGACTTCCTCGAGGATCGCCTTCTGGTCGAGGAAACAGTCGATCCAAGAGTCGGACGAGAAGCGGCGCCAGTCGAGCTGATGGCCCGGATTGGCGAACGCCGGGAGGGGGCGCGGAGGTTCGATGTCCTCCCAGTCGGTGTATCGCTGGCTCCAGACGGACGTCCCCCAGGCCTCGTTCAGCGCGTCCAGGATGCGGTAGCGACGCTTCAGCCAGGCTCGGAATGCGGCCCTCGACTGATCGCAAAAGCATTCCGTGACGTGACAGGCGTACTCGTTGTCGACGTGCCAGAGGGCCAGCGCCGGGTGGTCGCGGTAATGCTCTGCAAGTGCCCGCGCCACCTTCTTCGCGGCCTCGCGGTACGCCGGCGCATGTGGACAGTAATGACGCCGCGATCCGGCCCGCAGCGTCACTCCCTCGGCGGTCACCGGCAGGGTTTCAGGGTGGAGCCTGCCCAGCCACGGCGGCGGCGCCGCAGTCGGCGTGGCGAGGTTCACCGACACGCCACCGGCGTGCAGGAGATCGAAGGCGCGGTCCAGCCACGCGAAGTCGAACCGGCCGGGCTCGGGCTCCAGCTTCGACCAGCCAAAGACACCGAGCGACACGAGGTTGACGCTCGCCTCCTGCATCAAGCGAACGTCTTCCGCCCAGACCTCCTCCGGCCACTGGTCCGGGTTGTAGTCCCCGCCGTAGAGCAGCCCACCCGGGCCAGGAGCTGCATTCTCACCGCGCGAGGGCGCGGCGTTCATGTTGGTGGGCATACGGAGATCTCCAGTTGAATGCCTGTTTCGGTCGCGGTTGCGGCTCCGCGGGTTGCGGCTCGGCGGTCCGTCGGTGTCTCGGCGCCCGGCTCACGCTTCTGTGTCGTTTTCGGCCGACGCCCTGTCTCGATCGGAGATGCCAACGGCCCGCAGGGCGGCCAGGAAGTCCTGGTATCGCAGGGGATGGAAGGCGCACAGGTCGGCTCCGAGAGCATGAGCGCGAATCTCGTCGCCGGCGAACGAGCAGACGATGACGGGCATGTCCACGCCCCGCTCCCGAGGCCTCACGGCCTCCAGCCGCTCTATCGACGGCAGCCAGAGCGCGGCAGACCCTGCCGGAGGAGCAGGCGGGGTCTGCCACGGCCCGTGGACTTCACAGAAGAGGAAACCACTCTGCCCGGCGTACCGTTCCAGCAGGTAGCTGAGGGCCCTGTCGCCGTCCACAACGAAAATAGTCGTCGGTGCCGTGGCACGATCCTGGTCACATTTCGCTGCGGACGCCTTCATCGTGGTCCCTCGTCCTCGCTGGGTCGCCTGACGAGCGACCGGCAGCTACTCCTTCACGCCGCCGACCGTGAGTCCGCCTTCCCAATACCGCTGCACGATCAGGAACGCGACCATGACCGGAATGATCGCCAGCAGGGAGGCCGTCACGACGATTGCGTACAGAACCTGCACGTTGCCTGGTTGAGTCGCCAGCGAGTTCCAATACGCGAGGCCCACTGTCACTGGGAAGGTGTCCGACCTGCTCAGTAGCAGCAGCGGCAGGAAGTAGTTGTTCCAGGCTCCGACGAAAGCCAGCAACAGCACCGTCACGAACCCGGGCACCAGCAGCCGGAAGGCGACCTGACTGAAGATGCGGAACTCCCCAGCCCCATCGACCCGCGCGGCATCGATCAGTTCCCGCGGAATGGCTCTGTCGGCGTAGATCCGCATGAGGTAGACGCCGAACGGATTCACAAGTGAGGGCAGAATGATCGAGATGAGCGTGTTCGACAGACCCAGACCCGCCTTACTCATCATGAAGAAGAGTGGCACGGCCAGGACCGAAGCCGGCACGAACACGGACCCGATTACGACGGCAAACAGCACGTTGCGTCCCCGGAAGTCATACACGGCAAAGGCGTATCCGGCCAGCGTGGCGATGACTGTCGAGAGGAACGCTGCAGTGCACGCGTAGATCGCTGAGTTTCGCAGCCAGAGGATGAACGCACCGTTGTCTCGTGAGAGTACGT
This sequence comes from uncultured Chloroflexia bacterium, assembly GCA_963768655.1. GTDB lineage: Bacteria > Chloroflexota > Limnocylindria > Limnocylindrales > CSP1-4 > Fen-1039. The sequence continues at coordinate 309,555 of CAVYIM010000004.1, forward strand.
CGCTGATGTTCTGGAAGAGGTTGAACGGCTGAGCGAACCAGAACCCGAACGAATTGAACAGCCCACCGTTGGTCTTCGTCGACGCAATCACCAGCCACAGCAGCGGCGTCAAGAAGTAGAGCAAGCCAAAGACCATGATGCAGTGCGCGAAGACGCTCCCTTTCGAGGGCAGCCGTCGACGCCGGCGTGTGCGGACGATCGCCGTCATGCGCTTCTCCTTGTTCGCCAGGCGTTGACTACGAGGACTATGGCGACAAGCACGAACGTCACCATGGCAAGGGTGAAGGCGATGGCAGCGGAATAGTCGAATTGGTCGCTTGCGAAGGCGAGGTTGTACACGTACATGTTCGGAGTGAAGTTGGGACCGATGGCATCCGGAGCCACCTGCCGCATCACATTCGGCTCATTGAAGAGCTGCAGCGTTCCGATGATCGAGAAGATCAGCGTCAGCATGATCGCAGGGGCGATCATCGGGATCTTGATGTGCCACGCGATCGCGATTCCGCTGGCCCCGTCGACGCGCGCGGCTTCGTAGAGCTCGTTGGGAATGGCCTTCAATGCCGCGTACATGATCACCATGTTGTAGCCGGCCCATTGCCAGGTCGAGATGTTGGCCAGGGCGGGAATGATCGTGTCCGGCGACAGGAACATCGGCGGATTGATGTTGAAGAACGTGGCGATCTGGGCGACCGGTCCGAAGGCCTGCCCGTACAAGTAGCCCCAGATCAGAGCGGCCACGACGCTGGGGACGGCGAACGGCAGGAAGAATCCGAGACGGAACAACGTTGGCCGCCGGATGATCCCGCTATCCAGCAGCAGCGCGGCGCCCAACGCGACGCCGAGCATCACGGGGACCTGCAGCAGGCCGAACGACACGACGTTCCGTACGCCCGTCCAGAAATAGTCGTCGGAGAGCGCCTTGAGGTAGTTGTCGATGCCGACGAAGCTCGTGCCGCCGATGAGCTTCGTTCGAGTCGTGCTCAGATTGGCGGCGTACGCCAGGGGGTAGACGACGAACGCGAGGAACGAGAGCACGAAGGGCGAGAGGAACAGGTAGGGCGTGACGCGCCGCCTGATGCGGCGCAGCCTGCTACCGCGCTGCGCCCGCATCGGGCGGGGACGGCTGTCGGCCGGCCGATCCTGAGCTGGCAGGCTCTCGGCCGGCAGGCTCGCGGCTGCTGACGTCATACGGAACCGAGCCTTCCTTGGTGATTGGATTCGCCCGTGCCGGCCCGGACGGTCCAGGAGCCGCGCAGAGAGTCGAGTGACTTGCGAGACCCGATCCTGCGCGGCACCTGACCGACCAGATCCTGTCTAGGGTGTGGTCACCTTGAAGCCCTGATCGGTGGCGTACTGCACGCTCTTGGCCTGCAGATCCTTCATCAGATCCGCGAAGGTCATCTTGCCTGAGTGCACCTGGACCAGGTCCGTCGCGTACGTCGAGTACACGAAGTCGGTGAAGGGGCTCCAGCCGAACGAAGGATCGACCTGGCTCATGGCCGTGGCCATGACCTGGTGGGTCGTGGCTCCGCCGAAGAACGGATCGGTGGCGGCCGTCCAGGTCGGGTCGGCGAGGAGCGCAGTTTGCACGGGGAAGAGCGCGGCCGGGTTGGCGGTCAGCTCACCGGTGGCCTTGGGGTCGGTGGTCAGCCAGCGAGCGAACTCGTCGGCGGCCTTCTTCTGCTGCGAGGCGTTGGTGACGGCGATCGAGGACCCACCGTAGGCGCCGTCAGAGTTGGCGCCGGCGGTCCACTGCGGCATCGTGGTGATTACCCAGTTGCCCTTGGTGTCCGGGGCAGCGGGGATTATCGACTCGGGGCCCCACGCGCCTGCATCCCAGCACGCGATGTTGCCCTTGTCGAGAGCCGTGTTCCAGTCGTTCGTCCACGTGCCGACCGGGCTGAGGTTGCCCGAGGTGAGCAGGTTGCCCCAGAAGTTGGCGACCTGGAGGGCCTGGGTGGACGTGAAGTCGATGGTGATGTTGGAGCCGTCAACGACGAACGGCTTGGCTCCGGCCTGCCACAGGTGCCCGAAGAACCAGCCCTGGTCATCGGTGAAGTTGCTGAGGTAGGACTTGCTGTCGGCCTTGTGGATCGTGGCCGCGTCGGTGGCGAAGTCGGCCCATGTCGCCGGCGGGGCGCTGATGCCGAACTTGGTCAGGACGGCCTGGTTGCACATGAGGATCATTGGGCCGGCGTCCTGCGGATAGGCATAGACGCCCTGGCCCTGGGACACCTGGGCCCACGTCCAGGGCACGAAGTCGCCCGAGACGGAGGTCGCGCCCAGGTTGGCGAGGTTGGCGAGTGTGCCGCGGGCAATGAACTCGGGCAGGTGCTGATACTCGATCTGGACGACATCGGGGATGTCGCTGCCGGCCTGGAGGGCGGTGTTGAGCTTGGCGTACTCGGTGTTGCCGTTGCCGGGGTTCGTGTAGTCGACGAAGACGTCGGTGTGGGAGGCGTTGAACTCATCGACCTGGGTCTGAATGCCGGGCACCCACGACCAGAACGAGATATGAACTGCGTTTGGCGGGGGCGTTACTGCGGGCGTCGGTGCGGGAGTCCCGGTGGGGATGGCTTCCGTCGGCGGGGCTGTCGGCGCGGTCGTGGCGGTGGCGCCACTGCAGCCGACAGCCGAAAGCAGGACGAGGCCCATGAGGCCTCGCGCGAGGGCACCTCGTTGATCGAACCTACCTATCATCCCAACCTCCTGCGCGGACGTGGCGGACTTGTGACAGCCGTCCGCCCTCGTGACGCGCAGGCATTGTCAGAGCGACGTTGGTGGTGGGTCTTGACCGAGGGCGGGATGTTGTTGACGGATTCCGGGCCGCTTCGGCCGCGCCTCAGGGAGCGCGCAGCGGCAGGACTCGAGCCGCCGGCCCGCGATCGGCGGAGGGCGCCGATCGCGGGTGCGCCGTCCGGACGCCGTGGGGCCGGCGGCCCTGGCGATAGGCGCGCGGCGATATCCCGACCTCGCGGTGGAACGTCCTGGTGAAATGCGCTGCCGCCGAGAACCCGGCGGCCATCGCGATCTCGGTGACCGTCAGGTCGGTGGCCTCCAGCATCTGCCTCGCCCGCTGGATCCGATAGCGCGTCAGGAACGTGATCGGTGTGATACCGAGCTCCTGACGGAAGCAGTCGGTCAGGTAGTCGGGCGTGATCGCCACGTGGCGGGCTATGTCCTCGCGGCTGATCGGCTCGGCGTACTGGGCCTCGATATAGGCAGTGGCTCGCCGAACGAGGCGCTGGGTGGCAGCCCCCAGGGTCGGGGCGCTCGACAGGACCGCCTCGATGCGCTCGACGATCTCCTGGCTGGTGAAGACGCCTTTGCCGAGGATCGCAGCCACGTAGCCGCTGAGGCGATCCAGCTCGTCCTCCTTGACATCACGGCCGGTCACCACGATCACAGGTATGTCCCGTGTGGCCGGGTTCGCCTGCATCGCTTCCAGGACCGCGAAGCCATCCATCCCGGGCATGACCAGGTCCAGCAGAACGAGATCGGGACGCTCCGCCGCCATCATGGCGATCGCCTCGGAGCCGCCTTTCGCTTTGAGCGGCCGTGCCCCGGCGCAGCGGACGACACGGGCGTGGAACTCGAGCATCTCAGGGTCGTCATCGACGGCCAGGATGACTGGAGCCTTCGCCGGCCCGGAAGGAACGAGGTTCCGGCGCCCGAGCTCATCGGCCAGCTCAGCTGCCTGGAGAGGCTCGAACAGATAGGTGAGGTCGAGGAATCCGCCCCGATCGCCGTCGGGCTCCAGGTGGCACGCGAGGACCGGGACCCGCAGCAGCTCGCTGCCTCGAGAGTTGGCTCGCACGTACTCCCAGCCACGACCCCCGGCGACCGTATCGTCCAGGATCACGGCCGAAGGCATGCGGGCCTCGAACACGCGCGACCAGTCCCTGGCAGGGTCGACCAGCTCGACGCGAACCGCGAAGCCCCGCTCGCGCAGAAGCTCCTTCAGCCAACGCTCGGATGTCCCTGTCGACGCGACCAGGAGCACGTCCGGGCGCCCGTCGCGAATCTCGAGATCCAAACCCTCCGCCGCGATGGCTGGCAGAGTGAACCAGAAGGTCGATCCAAGCCCGTTCTCGCCGGGCGATCTGACGCCGATGGAACCGCCGTGGCGCAGGACGAGTTGACGCGCGATGGCGAGGCCCAGCCCCATGCCGCCCAGGCCCTGGCGGATCGCCTCGGGGGAGCGGTGGAACTCCTCGAAAACGCTGTTGAGCTCGTCGGCTGCAATGCCGGCACCCGTATCCGAAACCGACACCGTAACCACGCCCTGGGCCACCTCGGCATCGATGGTCACGCTGCCCGAATCGGTGAACTTGATGGCGTTGCCCACGAGATTCAGGATCACCTGGCGGAGCCGGGTCCGATCGCCCATCACCCACGCGCTCGAAGCGGGAATCCGAGCGTGCCATTCCAGCCCCTTCTCGCGGGCCATCTGCTCCCCGGCCAGGGCCGCGTCGAAAAGGGCCTCGCACAGGTCAACCGGCTGCCTGGCGATGTGCAACTGCCCAACCTGGCTGCTGGCCAGGTCGAGCACGTCGCCGATAAGCCGGCCCAGGTGCTGCGCGCTCGCCGACATGTGCTCGAGGTCTCGCGCGGCATCGGCCGAGAGAACGCCGCCTTCGCGCGTTTCGCGAAGGACGATGTCGCTCAGGCCGACGACCAGGCTGAGCGGTGTGCGCAGCTCGTGACTGACCATCGACAGGAATTGGCTCTTGAGCTGGTCGGCCTCTTCCGCAAGGCGCCGACCCTCGAGCGCCTGTCCGTGCAGCTCGATCGCCCGGATGGCGGCGCCCAGGTTGTTGACGATGGCAGCGCACGGCTCGAGGTTCGTTGCCGACATGGCGGCGAACCCGGTGGTGGCATCGCCCACCCGGACCGGCAGCACCATCAGCTGCAGGGGCTCGTCGTTCCGGAAGAGGTTTCGCGGCGGGAAGGCGCGCGAAGCGAACGGCTCGCCGCACTCCGGCAGGCCCGTGGAGACCACGATCTCGCCCCGAGCTACTGGATCGTCCTCGTCTCCGCGGTATGTGGCGCTCAGGAAGTGGTCGATCCCCACCCGCGGCAGATTGGCATCGAGAATCCGGGCGACCTCGGCGATGTCGCTCGCGGCCAGGAGCCGCGACGTGATGACTCCGAGCTCGCTCATCATGTCCATGTGCTGGAGCAGGGCATGCGTGGTCTCGCGCTGGACATGCTCGCTGATGTCGATGCGGGCCTGATCGAGGAGGGCCATGACTTCCCGCTCATCGACCCCCTTTCGGGCGTCCACCAGCAGGTCGGAGCACCTGTAGAGTGCCGATACGGCAGACTGCCAGACGGATGGGTCCTCGCCCCGCGCCTCCGTCAGTGCCAGCAGACGTGCGATTTCACCGCGCAGGAGCCTGCCGTCAGCGCTGCCGAGACTGCCGACGAGGCTTCGCGCGAGAACCCGGCATTGGTCCTCCAGCTCGGCAAGTGTGCTCTGATGCGCCTGGACGTACGCCGCCTCCGCCATCGCACCGGACAGCGCCGCGAGCCGTTCGGCCGGCGTCCCGCCGGATGCGATCTCTACCCTTTGGAGACGATCTTGCCCGCAGCCGCAGGACTGCCTCACGATCAGGCGCGTCGGCACCACGACGGGCGAGCTCTGGGGCGGATGGCCGGCGATGAGATCGAGGAGGGACTCGACGGCCCTGTAGCCAAGCGCAAATGTGGGGTGACGGACGGTCGTCAACGACGGGGTGGAGGACCGGGCGTCGAGGATGTCGTCGAACCCGACGGCTGCCACGTCCTCGGGGACTCTCAAGCCGGCCTCGCGCAGCGCATCGATCGCCCCCAAGCAGGAGAGATCGTTGCTGGCCACGAACGCGGTGAAGGGTGCGCCCCCTGCCAGGATCTGCCGCATGGCCGCTTTGCCGATGACGTAGCTGTGCTCCCCGTGGACGATGAGCCGCGGGTTCGGGCCGGATCCGAACTGTTCCATGGCCCTCTTGAAGGCCCGCAGGCGATCCGCGCTGTCACCGGCACGATGCTGGTGGCCGGCCACGAAGGCGATTCGACGGTGGCCATGCTGGACGAGATGGCGAACCGCCTCACGAATTCCGTTCGAGTTGTCCACGACGACGCGCGGCCCCGGTCCCTCCGCAGCCGCGAAGACCACGGGCACGCCGGAGCCCTGGAGATCCGTGACGTAGCGCGACTGCTCTGCCGACAGATCGTCCGGAAGGATGATCAGGCCGTCCGTGTTCCAGGGGCCCACCGGCACGAAGTCGGTGTCTGCGGCCGAGACGGGCCATGCGGCATGCCGGCGCTCGGGCTCGTCTCCAGTGCTGATGCCGACGCCCAGCAGCAAGTTGCAGCGCCGGTCGCGAGCCGCCGCGCAGACCCCCTTCATCAGCTCGTGACCGTAGCGATCGACCGTGGTGCCCCAATACACGGGCCACGTCGACAGCAAGCCAATGGTCGGGAAGTCCTGGCTCTTCATTATCCTGATCGACCGCGGCTGTGACGGAGCTCAGCATGGGCACTCCGCGGATCTGGAGCCGCTGAGGCGCCACGATCCTATACCCGGACCGCAACCCGGCGGACGGCCCGCAGCAGCAGGGCGGCGGCAGTTGAGGAACCGGCCCCGATTCGCCAGGGCCCCGGAATCGGTCAACTACTCCCGGCTCGGGGACAAGACTGTCCAGGGCGCCTGGTTGAAGAATGGTGGCGGCTCGAATTGAGTCCCGACTCCACGCTGGTTCGACACGCCACGACGCCCCGATGGCGACCCTCCGGATCGCCGAGAGGCTCCGATCCGCTCGATCTTGGCGGATCCTCGCGGCGGTCGATGGCCTCCTGGCTCACGAGAAGGGGTAGATGCCTCCGATGCTTCCGGTGATCTCGTGCCCGTGGTCCTGCTGTTGAAGATGGGCACTACGGACGCAGCCGGGTTCGAATCGTCCGGCCCGACCAACCCGGGTTTCGAGGCAGACGGAGCGCCGGTTCGGAGCCCGATCGGCTGGACGACCGGCGGGACGCCGGACGCCTGCTTCGCGGAGCCCGGCGGTCGCCGAGGTGGCTTCCATCTCGCCCACCGGGCGGACGGTCCATTCGAAATCGAGACGAGGCAGAGGTTGAGCCTCCTCGGTCCGGGCTGGTACACGCTCCGCGTTTGGGTGCAGCGGAGCACCGGTCAGAGCGACGCGTGGGTCGGTCTCGAGGACGGTTATGGCGAGGCGGCTCGAGCGTCCGTGCCCGTGTCCCCAGGGTGGGTTCAGATCGTCGTTTCGAGATTCATCGGCGAACGGTCCTGCACGATCGTGCTTCATACCGAAGCCGGCGCCGGCGAGTGGGCCCACTTCGACGACGTGGAGTTCGTGGCCGGCGACGCCAGGCTATCGATCCGCGGCGCCGACGTCTCGAGCCTCGCCAAGTCCGAGCACCTCGGCGGCCTGTACCGCACCGACTGGGGGAGGCGAGGGGATGCTCTGGCGATCCTCCAGGATCACGGCCTCAACTGGATCCGCCTCCGCGTCTTCGTCGATCCGGCCGATGGCTTCCATGGCACGGCCGAGCTGCTGACCATGGCGCGCCGGGCGAAGAGGCTCGGCCTCAGGGTGCTCGTCGATCTTCACTATTCGGATTTCTGGGCCGATCCGGGCAAGCAGTGGACGCCCGCGGCCTGGGAGGGGAAGATCTTTCCCGAGCTGAAGGAGGCGTTCGTCGACCACACCTGTGGGGTCCTTACGGCGCTCACTTCGCAGGGGACGCCGGCCGACATGATCCAGCTGGGGAACGAGATCACTCAGGGCATGTTGTGGGACTACGCGGCGACGAAGACCGGCGAGTCGACCGCCGACGACGGATACGGGACGGGGGCTCAGCGGATCGTCCGCCACACCGAGAACTGGGACCAGCTCGCGGAACTGCTCACCGCGGGCTACGAGGCGGTGAAGTCGGTCTCGCCACAGACAAGAGTGATGCTCCACCTCGACGCCGGTGGCAGCAACGAGACCTACCAATGGTGGTTCGGCAACGTCACCGCACGGGGTGTGCCGTTCGATCTGATCGGGGCGTCCTATTACGCCTACTGGCACGGCTCGCTGGCCGACCTCCAGAGCAACCTGAACGATGTCTCTGCCCGCTATGACAAGGATGTCGTGGTCGCGGAGACGGCATACTCGTTCACCCTCGCCGATGACGATGGCTGGCCCAACGTGATCCGGGATGCGAGCCAGCTCGTGGCCGGCTATCCGGCCACGCCCGCCGGCCAGGCCGCCAATCTCCGCGACGTCATGTCGATCGTGCGGGCCGTCCCCAATGGGCGTGGGCTCGGGGTCTTCTACTGGGACGCGACCTGGACGGCCGTTCGGGGCAACGGCTGGAGCCCTCGCGACCCGGCCTCCGGCAACGAATGGGAGAACCAGGCGCTCTTCGACTTCGACGACCGCCCGCTGCCGGCGATGAACGAGTTCGTTCCGTGAGGCGATGTTCGGCGCCCGCTGCCGGCCGAGCGACCGGCCGGCGGCCCAGCTCGAGCTGCCCAGTCAGGAATTCGGATTCCGGTCGGTACGTGCGGCGTCAGACCAGCTTCACCTCTGACAGTACGTAGTCGCGGGCTTGGCCGTCGACGAGGTGACTGACCAGGACTCCGAGCGCCTTGTTGTACTCGGGGTTGTCCAGTGTGGCCTTGTTGCGTCGCTCGATGTCGGCGCTGTCCTCGTACTCCGCCTCGGCGAAGGCCTCGTTCAAGGTGCCCCAGTTCGACATGTAGACGCGATAGGCCGGCAGCCCCGCCTTGATGCCGGCATCGTTCAATGCCTTGGAGGCCGCGACAAAGTCCTCCCAGTGGCCATGCTTGACCGCCTCGCGGATCAAATGACGAACCATGGATGCCACCTCCAGGTTGTCGGCGACCGCAGAACGCATCGGATCGCCGCGGGAGGCGGGTCGGTCTCGCGAGTGGCTCGGCGCGGTCCAGGCGGCCAGTGTGTACGGGCCGCGTGTCTAAGCTCCCCGTACTCCGCACGCATTTTCCCACCCATGTGAATGGGGCCCCGACGCAGCCGCAAGGGCCACCGTTGGCGGTCAAGTCCCAGGACATGTGTAACGGTGAGTCCATCGTCTGTCGCGGTTACGATGCCTGCGACCGTCCGGCGGACGAGAATGGCGTCAGCCCGGCCGGGGTCCGTAGAGCCACGCACGAAAGCGCTCACGCGATGACACCGCAACGCACCGCGCCTGATTCCCAGAGAACGGAGAGTGCCATGCCCGAGCTCTCGCGTCGCGATTTCCTGCGGCTGGCTGTCCTGGGACTGGGTGCCGCGGTACTGGGCGGCATTCTCGAGGCCTGCAAGGCCCAATTCAGCCCCGCGGTAGTGCCCACTCCCGCTCCGCCTGCCACTTCCCCATCGGCCACCGCGGCCGGGACGCAGCCGTCCGCCACGCCCGTGCTGTCCGCCACGCCCGTGCCGTCATCCACGCTGCCGGCGTCGTCCAGCCCGGCTGCGTCCGCTGGCTATCCAGACGTGGTCGTGGCGCGAAACGGCGACCCTGAACCGCTGGTGCGGGGCGCGATCGCGGCCCTGGGCGGCATGGGGCGGTTCGTGCCGCGCGGCGCGAGTGTCATCGTCAAACCGAACATCTGCGTGTCCTATCGAACATACGAATACGCGGCCACGACCAACCCCTGGGTCGTGGGGACGCTGGTCAAGATGGCCTTCGAGGCCGGGGCGGGCAGCGTCAAGGTCCTGGACTATCCCTACGGCGGCAGTGCGGCGGAGGCCTACGCCACGAGCGGCATCGGGCAGCAGGTTCAGGCTGCCGGGGGACAGATGGTGGTGATGTCGGACCGCAACTACGTCCGCACGCGAATCCCCGCCGGGAAATGGCTGAAGCAGACCGAGGTCTACGACGACGTCCTGAAGGCGGACGTGCTCATCAACGTGCCGATTGCCAAGGTGCACTCGTCCGCGCGTTTGACGCTGGGCATGAAGAACCTGATGGGGGTCGTACGCGACCGTTCGGCCATGCATGGCAAGCTGGGGCAGGCCATCGCCGACCTGAACACGCTGGTCAGGCCGCAGCTGACGGTTGTCGATTGCGTGCGCATCCTCACGGCGAATGGTCCATCGGGCGGCAGCCTGGGTGACGTCAAGAAACTGAACACCGTCGTCGCCAGTTCCGACGTCGTGGCGGCTGACAGCTTTGCCGCCACGCTCTTTCGGCTCAAGCCGAGCGACGTCGACTACCTCCGCATCGGCGCGGCGATGGGCCTGGGCCAGAGCGACCTATCCAAGTTGCGGGTCGAGGACTTCTCGGTCTAGAGATGCTTACCAGACCTGGCTGGGTCAGGAGTCGAAAGGCCGTCCAGGCTCTCGCCCTGATCGCCTTCGTTGGCCTCTTCCTCCTCTCGCCGGGCAACGGAGTGTCGGGCGACCTGGCCAACGTCCCCATGCGCCTCGACCCGCTGCTCATGCTGGCCAGCACTCTGGCGGCCCGGGCATTCATGGTCGGCTCGGCGCTGGCCCTTGCGACGCTGATCCTGACCCTCCTGTTCGGCCGTGCCTGGTGCGGCTGGCTGTGTCCGCTCGGAACTATGTTCGACCTGGTCCCTGTCAGGCCCGGGCGCGGTCGGCGCCTGGCCGTGCCGGAAGGCTTGCGCAAGGTCAAGTACGTCCTGTTCTTCCTCATCCTGTTCGCCGCGCTGCTGGGCAACCAGACCCTGCTCTTCCTCGACCCGCTGGCCATCTTCTTCCGAACCCTCACCACGGCCGTCTGGCCTGCCCTGGACCAGATCGTGACGGCCCTCGAAACCTTCCTGTCTCAGATCCCGGGCTTCGGCGGGCCGATCTCCTCGCTGGACACGGTCATCCGGCCGCTCATCCTGCCCGCCGAGCCGGTCTCGTACGAGGATGCCTTCTTGTTCGCATCCTTCTTCGTTTTGCTCGTGGCGCTGAACGCTCTCGCTCCGCGCTTCTGGTGTCGCTATCTCTGTCCCCTGGGCGGGTTTCTCGGCCTGATCAGTCGGGTAGCCATCTTCCGCCGAGAGGTGGCGGCGTCGTGCAGCAACTGCGGCCTGTGCGCGGAAGATTGCCCGACCGGAACCATCGACCCGGCCAGGAACCACGCCAGCGACCCGGCCGAATGCACGGTCTGCATGGGATGCCTGGAGGCGTGCCCGCTCGGTTCCGTCGAGTTCAAGCCGAGCCTGTCCCAGGCCGAAGGTCGGCCCTACGACCCCCGCCGGCGCGAACTGCTCCTGGCACTCGGCGTTGCAGCCGTTGGAATCGCTCTCTTCCAGAGCGATCTGCTTGCCAAACGCGAATCTCCTTTCCTGCTGCGTCCGCCCGGGTCGCGAGAAAGCAACCCGGACGTCGTGGCCCTCACGGACTGCACACGCTGCAGCGAGTGCGCTCGCGTCTGCCCGACGGGAGCCATCCAGCCGGCCATCCTTCAGGCCGGGCTGCAGGGTCTGGGCACGCCCGTGTTGGTCCCGCGCCTGGGCTACTGCGACTACTCCTGCAACGCCTGTGGCCAGGTCTGCCCAACGCAGGCCATCCCACTGCTCAGCCTGGCGGACAAGCAGCAGCAGGTCATCGGCAATGCCTACATCGACCAGAACCGCTGCCTTGCCTGGTCGGATCACCAGCCCTGCGTCGTCTGCCAGGAGATGTGCCCGCTGCCCGAGAAGGCGATCCAGCTCGAGGAGCAGGATGTCTGGAGCCCGGACGGAGGCACGGTCAGTCTGCAGCTGCCGCACGTCGTCAGGAACCTCTGCATCGGGTGCGGACTCTGCGAGTACAGATGTCCGGTCAGTGGCGACGCGGCCATTCGCGTGTATGTCCCGCCGCTGCCGGTACCGTACTAGGATCGAGACCAGGATCGAGCGACATCAGTCGCCCTGAGGCACCTCTTCCCGAACGGGCAACGGAATCCTCCCGAAGGTGCGGTAGATCGGCTCAGCCGACGCGGCGGCGGCGCGCGATCATATGCGAGGACGTTCGGCCAGGCACCGGACCGCCCGAGAGGAGACCTGAGTGCACGACTGGCCGGTGGATCGGTCGCCTGCACGGCGCGGCGAGGGCGCCTGAGATGCGCGCCCACATGCTCGCCCGCAAGCAGCGGGGCGAGGACGGCCGCCAATCGCTGAACGGGCGCCCAGGCGGCGGTCCGCGACGAACCGGCGAGGACGTGACGCCGCTCGTCGCGCACGTGCTCGCGCTCCAGAGCTCCGCCGGCAACGCCGCCGTGTCTCGGCTGTTCGCGGGCGGGGCTTCGTCGCCGACCGCCGTCCCCGCGAACGAGGGCGACGAGGAGGATCTGCAAGACGGGGCCGAACCGTCGGGGACGACACAGCCGGCTCCGGCCCAGGGTGAAGCCGCGGGCGCGAGCGATCTGGCGGAGCCGGAGCCGACCGGCGGCGGCCAGCCCGGCGATCTGACCGAGCCGGCTCCGGCCCAGGGCGAAGCCGCAGGCCCGAGCGATCTGGCCGAGCCCGAGCCGACCGGTGGCGGCGCTGCGGGTCTCGAGGGCGAGAGCGGGACCGAAGCCGGGGCCGAGCCGACAGGCGGGGCCGGCGCTGCGGGTCTCGAGGGCGAGAGCGGAACCGCAGCCGGGGGGGCCAGCGCTGCGGGTTCCGAAGGCGCGAATTGGACCGAAGGCGACGGCGCCGGCGGTCCCGGTGCCGGCTGGACGGAGGGCGACGGTGGTGGAGGCGGCGAAGGTGAGGGCGACGTGCCCGACGTCGTCGAGGAGGATCCGTTCCTCCCGCTGACCGGGGGCGGTCCCGTCGCGTCTGGTCCGGGCCCGAGCCCGGCCTCGACCGGCGGCTCGGGCCCCGGCTTCGTGGATCTCGGTCGGGTCGGCAGTTCAGCTGCCGGCGAGCCCATCTCCGACGAGACGTACAAGCCGCACGCCTTCACCGATGGCGGCCGTGCCGGGTCGGCGCAATGGAGCGGCGGCGGCCCCGGCGGCGGTCCCAAGGGCAACGAGGAAGCCGGCTCGACGTCGCCCGACGGGACGGTGCAACCAAAGTACGTCTCGCGGTCCAATGGCGTTCTCCGACAGTCGGAGGCGTGGGTGACCCCCGGTACCGGAACCGTCAGCGTCGTCCGACAGTGGTTCGGGGCCGAGCCCGGCGACCAGGGCAACGGCTGGTACGTGACCGACGCGGCCGCGGCGCGCCTCAACCAGCATGAGGAACTCCACGTCCAGAAATCGCGTGAGTACTACAGCCAGTTCCTCGACCCGATGATGAATCGGATGGCGACCTGGGGCCCAACCGGAAACCACGCCACGGCATACCTGCAGTGGTCGGCGATCTCGACGCTCGAGGCGGCCGTGGGCTGGGACAAGGCGCTGGAGAGCTTCTTCGTGCAGGATCGCCTGGCCAACGTGAACGGCGGGATCGTCGACCAGGACGACCTCAGCTCCGGCACGTACCCCCAGCGATTCCCGTCGCCGGAGAAGCCGGAGCAGATCAAGATCGGCGGCAAGGACTACGCCTCGCTTCTGAAGATGCCAGGCGAGAAGACGCCGGCGTAGCGGCGCCCGGCAGGCTGCAGGCCCTTGCGTGGGCCCAGGCCAGTCTCGGATTTCGTCCGGGGTCTCGCGTCCGTCCCATTGGTGTGGATTCGACCCAACAACCGCGTCGTGACTCACTACACTTCTGGCGGGTCCAGTCCGGGTAGGAAGGGTGCCAGGGCAAGGGTTCCGTCACGCGAGCCCGATCTCCCGGAGACAGGGGACCGGCTCGTACGTCCCTGCGAACCCCTTCTGCTACGCCTACGACGCCACCGACGAGCTCCTCTGGAAGGGTCCGAACGCTAACGGCTCGGGGTCCTCCGCCTTTAGCTACGATGCCCTGGGCAACCTGCTCTCGAGCCAGCCCTCGGGTCCGGACTCGGGCAGCCTGAAGCCGACCACCTACACCTACGACCCCGCCGGGCACCTGCTCACCATCGACGATGGCACGGCGGCCCAGAAGGTCACCTTCACCATCGATGCCGCCGGCCGTCATGCGAGCGAGGTTATCGGCTCGGGAGCGACCACGACGTACGAGTACCTCGGTACATCGGATGTGATCAGCTCGGAGACTACGAGCGGCGTCACGACCTACTCGGGTATCGATGCCATCGGCGATCGATTGAGCCAGGGCAGCGGCGCCAGCGTGGCGGGCTGGCTCATCGCCGATCTCCACGGCAACATCGTCGCCGCCGCATCGAGCGGCTCCTCGCCGGCCTATCTAGATGCCTACCGCTACGACCCCTACGGCGAGACCTGCGGCTCCTGGGCCGCCTCATCGGGCTCGCTCACCGTACCCTGGCGCTTTCAGGGCCGGATCCTGGAGTCGGACATCGGCGCCGGTACCGATCTGTATGACTTCGGGGCTCGCGCCTACGATCCCGATCTTGGCGACTTCACGAGCTTCGACACCGTCTCGGGCTCCGCCCTGAACCCGCTCACCCTCAACCGCTACCTCTATGCCAGCGCCAACCCTGAGACATTGGTGGATCCGGACGGCCACGCCAACTGCGGTGGCGCCGGGAACGCGGCCGAGGAGGAAGCCTGCGAGGCGGCCGCGGAACCTCCGTCGCCTGTGTCTCAACCTGTCTCTCATCCGAACACCGAGCTCTTCAACTGCTCGGGCGCACCCGCCTCGTCTGCTGCCGAGTGCGAGGCGGCCAAGTTCGACGCTCAGCTTGAGACGGCGCGGGCCGAGCTGTCGGGCAGCACCGACTCGACCACCGCGGCCTACGACTCCGTGCTACACGACTCTGTGCTACACGACACCACCGACTCGGGCAGCGCGGTCTACTCGTACACGAGCAGTGCAGACGCGGCGGTCCCCACGACCTACCTGGGCGAAACCGCCGACGTGAAGCGCAACATCGCCAACGAGAACGAGATGGAGCACTACAGCGGGCAATGTCTGAACGGGAACGACTCGGCCTGCGCGACGATGAAGACGATCAATGTGGACTACAACAACGTGTCGAACTTGCTTGGAAACGTAAGTACTCTCGGAAGTAGTGCCGGTCTGTGTTTGTTGACGGGCGCAGAAACTCTAGGCGTCGGCTGCACACCTCTCATCGGCGAAGCTATCTACACGGCCATCACAGCGGGAGAACAACTTAAGGAAGGGCCAGCCACTTCTGGAAGGCTGGTCCTGGCAGGATGCCACAATCGCAGCGGTGGGCACATACGTGATGACCACGACGGACTTGACCGTGCCGGTGGTGGCGGGTCTGGGTGCAGCTGTCGGGTTCGTCTCAGACGTGATTTCACAGGAGGCCAAACATCCACTCACAATGCCCAACCTCCCGCACGCTTTCTGCGCAAGTGGCACGAGCGGCCTCTCCTCCGTAGCCGTGTTCAGCAAGACAGTCAATGGCGTGGTGCGAGGCGCCTTCTGGAGTCTGTTGACTGGTTTCGATAGCAACGAAGTCTGCAATGAGGTGTTTGGTGGATAGCGCCGCGCAGCAAGCAGCGATTGTCTTCTTTATCTGTTGCTTACCGATGAGCGTCCTCTGGTCGTCTGTCGCGATCTTGTCCGCAGGCTTTCTTGGCCATCCTCAGGATCAGCCAGCCGTTGTCCAGTTCCTCGTCTCTAGGACTGGTTCAGGCCTGGAGTACGACCATCCAGTTCCGGTCGTATTTGCCCTGTCATGTTTGGGTTTCGCGGCCTTCAACTTCGTGCCCGTGTCTCTCCTTGCCGACAACCCATATGGCCCGCAAAGCCTGGCCGTCGACGTCGTGTACCTGATTGTCCTCGGGCTTTGGCTTGTCCGGTTGGCGGTGGCACTGATCCGATCACGATCCCGCCACCCGGACGAGTGACCGTCTCCCGATGAGTGGTCTCGGCGATTTCTACGTGGGCTGCCTGCTGGCGGCCGGGGAGGTCGTGGTCGTAGTGGCGATCGAGGTTCGAAATCGCCCTCGGTCTGGGTCGGATACCCGTCTCAGGCCCCTTGGCGATGATCGCTCGCGACTTCGAGGCTCCAGTGAGCCACCGACGTACATACCTGGCGACATACGCCCTGATCCTGGCCATGTTTCAGTTCTTCCCATTGAGCCAGGAGCGGTTGTTGGGTGGCAGTTCTCCGCCGAACCATATCAGCGGTGCCGCGGTCGTTGCTGCGGAGATACTCTTCGCCGTATATGTCTGGCTCGGCACCCGTCCGGCGGAACCGAAGTAGGCGAGTGACGCTCGACTATCAATGCCGTCCCGTGACCAAAGCCAAGAGTAGCCAGGATTGTGCCCAGCGCGGGCGGGCAAGATCTTCCAACCCAGCCGGCATGCAGACGAAGATTTGCATGACCGCCATAGGAAAGGGACTGTCGTGACACCGCAGTGGTATCGATGTCCGTCGTGCGGCGGGGCCTTAGGGCCGGGCACCGCGTTCTGTCCGGCCTGTGGCGCGAGATTCGCTCAACCGACGCCAGGTGCGCAGCCGTGGGTTCCGGCAGATCCGTCGCAGCCGCCATACGGCGCTCCGCCATACGCCGTTCCGCCCTACGGCGCCCCGGTCGCCGCGCCTACGGCCAAGACCGAGGATGTCCCGCTCGTCGTGGAATTTCAGTGAGGGTCGGGTCTCCAGGTTGCTGATCATATCGGTTGGTTGGTAGCGCTCGCCTCGCTTTCGATGTGGAGCTCGCGCTTTAGCGCAGCGGCAAGAATGGGCAGCTCCCGATAGCCGCAGACTCGGCGGAACTGAGCCTCTGCGGCGAGCATCCCAGCGGCGGCCCAGCGCAGCGCCATCTCGCCCGACTCCCAGTTCTTCACCCGGCGGGCGTGCGTCTTGACGATCTCGATCATCGATTCCATCGGGTTGGTCGACTCGAGCGTCCTCCAGAGCGAGCCGCTGATGCCCAGACGCGTCAGGGTGAGCGTGTCGTCGAGCCCCTCGCGCAGCGACGCGGCGGCTCCCGGACGGCTGTGGGCCAGACTGCGGGCCAGGGAGTGGAGGGCCGCCTTCGCCCTGTCCGGATCTCGCTCGGCCCAGGCGGCCCGAAGCCGGCGCTGGGCGAGCGGTCGTTCGATCTCGGGCAGGTGCTCTAGAACGTTGCGCTCTTTGTGGCGATGGCAGCGATGGATCGCCACGCCTTTGCCCAAGAAGGTGGGGATGGCCGAACCGATGGCGGAGCCGCCGTCGACGACGAAGAGGACGCCTGCGCTTGTGTCCAGACCGCGATCGCGCAAGTCCGCCAGGAGCGCGTTGACCACCGCGCTGTTCTCGGTCGTGCCCTCGACCACGCCGAGGGGCACCTTGTGGCCGGCGGCGTCGATCCCGAGCGCGCCTACGAGCAGGTGATCGCCCAGGCGAAAGCCATCGAGCATGAGCACGAGGTAGCGGCGGTCGTCGAGTCTGCGCCCGAGCAGCTCAGCCAGGCGCTCTGCCGTGGCGGCGAGGAAGCGGCGGCTGACGGCGGCGTGGCTGGTCGAGACGGCGGCCTCCTCGATGGCCTCGCCAACAGGCTCGAGGCCAACCGGATAGTCGCGAGTCGAGAGCCCCGCGAGCATCCGGGCGACGATCCCGTCGGCGAGCAGATCGCTGGCTCTCGCGGCCTCGTAGGTCGCGAGCGGCAGCTCGGCTGCTCCATCGGCACTTCGCACACGTGGCCGCTCGACGCGGAGTCGGCGGCCGCCCAGGGTCACGGTTCCGGCTTCACTGCCATGGCGATAGGCAACTCGATCCGCTCGGTGGCGGCCGCGTGGGCCGGCCAGGCCGTCAACCTCAGCCGCCATCAGCTCGTCGAGGACCTCGAGGCCGACCGCGGTCGAAGCGGCCAGCAGGCCCTCGCGCAGATGGCTCGCGAACGTGGCGAGATGGCCCTCGAGCCGCCCTGTCAGCTCAGCAGGAAGCTGGTGAACGAGACGGCGAGGTCGGCGGCATCGCTTCTCAGGGCGGGGCCGGACGTGGGACGATGGCATGGGTTCCTCCAGTTCGACTTTCCGGGTCTCCCGTAGCGTGACAGCTCACGCTCCGGGCTGGAGGACCCACCCCTCAACTCAAATTCCACGGAACTCGGGACAACCTCCCAAGACCGAGCTCGGCATGATTGCCGGCCTTCTCGCCCTTGGCGGCGGCCTGGTGGCCATCGCCTCGGCGTGGCTGCCCTGGGTGACCTATCCTTGGGCCACGCTCTGGAGCCCCACCAACTCGACCGATCTGTCCACTCTCCACTGCTGCTACTACCTGGTGGCTGGCGGCGCCATCGCGGCAGTGTGCGGTACGCTGCTCCTCCGCGCCGGTCGGGCGACACGGCTCGCCAAGCTCGTCGGCATAGGTGCGATGGCGGGCGGGGCACTCGCGATCGCCGTCGAGGTGGACGCCTATAGCTGGATCAACCGCTTCCTGACCATCGCCGCCGGCGACAGCGTCGTCCCGGCCATGGGCTACGGGCTCTACGTCGGCCTCGCTGGCGGCGTGGCGAGTGTCATCGGTGGCTTACTTGGGTTGGTCGGGCGCCGCTAGCCGTTGAAGCCGGCCCCAACACCGCCAAGGCGATGGCCGCCGTCCGGGTGACTTTCTCCGCTGGTCCCGCCGAGGTGGCGGTTGGCGTTCGAATCGGCCGTCCAGCGGCAAACGCGCAAGCCTTCATCTATGGTCCGTCGCCGGTCACCTTCACCATCGATGCCGCCGGCCGTCATGCGAGCGAGGTCATCGGCTCGGGAGCGACCACGACGTACGAGTACCTCGGTACATCGGATGTGATCAGCTCGGAGACTACGAGCGGCGTCACGACCTACTCGGGTATCGATGCCATCGGCGATCGATTGAGCCAGGGCAGCGGCGCCAGCGTGGCGGGCTGGCTCATCGCCGATCTCCACGGCAACATCGTCGCCGCCGCATCGAGCGGCTCCTCGCCGGCCTATCTAGATGCCTACCGCTACGACCCCTACGGCGAGACCTGCGGCTCCTGGGCCGCCTCATCGGGCTCGCTCACCGTACCCTGGCGCTTTCAGGGCCGGATCCTGGAGTCGGACATCGGCGCCGGTACCGATCTGTATGACTTCGGGGCCCGCGCCTACGATCCCGATCTTGGCGACTTCACGAGCTTCGACACCGTATCGGGCTCCGCCCTGAACCCGCTCACCCTCAACCGCTACCTCTATGCCAGCGCCAACCCGGCGACCCTTGTGGATCCGGACGGCCATTGCGCCGGCGACGCCGACGACGAGCGAGGGCTCATGGACAAGTGCACGTCATGGGCGTACGTGGGATCGGACCTCGAGTGCGTCGAGCGAGGCCACAAGCCGTCCAGAGGGAAGACGCCGACGGTGACTCCAACGGTGACTCCGACAGCCCAATCGCCTCAACTCACCGGCAAGGAGGCTGCCTACTACAACTTCTGCATGAACAACTTCGCCAATGACGAATCGGGCACGATGCCGGACCTTCCTCAGCAGCAGATGACGTGCAATTCTCAAGTAGCCAAGCTGTACGGTGCGCCGTCTGCTGACGATTCGGCAGCAGCGACAGCTGCTGCGGCTTGCGCTAAGGGCTCGATGAGCGCGTGCGTGGCCCTCGGGGAGTACGTGGCGAACACAGCCTCAAATGGCAATTGGCAAGATGCCAAGGAATGTGCATGGAACGAAGACCAAGAATCGGCCGCATGCGCGCAAGTCGGAGTCGAAGTGACGTCGGATACCCTCGCCCTTTACGCGAAGGTGATAAAGGGTCAGGCGGCCAGTTCCGGGCAGTTGGCAGACGCGAGTGCACCGGCTGTCCCAGTCGCCGAGGCGGACAGTGCGGCCAGCGACCTATCCAAAGGCATCGGGG
This sequence comes from uncultured Chloroflexia bacterium, assembly GCA_963768655.1. Classification (GTDB taxonomy): domain Bacteria; phylum Chloroflexota; class Limnocylindria; order Limnocylindrales; family CSP1-4; genus Fen-1039. The sequence continues at coordinate 329,324 of CAVYIM010000004.1, forward strand.
TCTTCGGCGCGGCTCTAGACTCAGGCGTGACCTACTTCTCCTGCTCAGGCGGCGAGCATCCGAATGAGAATTGCGTGGTAAGAGGCGGGATCGCTGGTGGATCCGACTTGGTTGGGGGGTTTGGAGGCGGGACCTTGGCCCTCACGATTTGCGCAGGAGGTGCAGCTGCGACGGCGGGCCTTTCATGCGTTGCCGCAGGGATCTTGGTCGGTGTGGCCGCGTCTGGTGCGCTGAAATGGATCGGCGACACGACGGGGGACCTAACCAAATGGTGGTGACCGCCCTGAGTTCGTGCCTGGCCACGGAGCCGCCACGGAAGGCCGGCTTCATCGGGACGTGACTCTTGATCGAGGAGACTTGGGCCCATGCACTTAGCGAGGTCGCGGGCGCTAGCCGGCCGGCGCTGGCGTGTAGGGCGGTACGGAACGGAAGCAGGAGCGCGGAGGACATGAGCGTGTTCCGTCGTCTCCTCGCCTTTGGAGGTTGGTGCGCCCATCAGGGCAACCAACTGATGATCGGGACCTACAACCGAAGCCACGACCGGGCCATCCGTCCGAGTTGGCTTTTCGTCTCGTGTGGATTGCTGGCACTCTTTGCTGCCGCAGCGGGAGTCGCAGCAGTCACCGCGGCCACCACCGGACTGGCCAGTACGACCGTCGCGCAGGTGGCGGCCGGAGGCCCCCTCCAGGCAGGATCCAGGTACGTGAGGGTTTCGGGCACGCCCGAGCCTGGGGGTGTCCAGCTCTGCAATTCGGACGGATCGTGCCAGGACCTGGTCGTGCTCACGGACGGGGCCGGTGGGCACGCCATCTTCGTGCTCACGGACGGCCCTGCGCCCAATCCAGGTCCCGACGGCACCGTTACATTCACCGGTCTGGTCGTCGATGGCACGAGCGGAGGCCGGGACACGAGCGACTGGCAGTCGCTCGTGCGGATGAGGATGCTCACAGTCATCCCGCTGTCGCTGGACTACCTGGACGCCACTTGGAGTCCGGCCAATCTGCCATTGGCGATCGCTGGCGCGATCTTCTTCGCCGGGCTTGACCTGCTGATCGCCCTCGGTTGGCTGGTTGGCTTGATGCCCTTTGCGGCCCTGCCCCGAACGGCCGTAGCTCCGATCGAAACTGGGGCCGGGAGCCCGTTGAGCAGCGTTCCTGTTGGCATTACAGGGGTGCTCGTGGACATCAGAGGTAAGAAGAGGCGGTACCGGGATCGGCCGGCCCGATTGGACCTGGACCGGACCGGAGCGAGTGTGATTATCAGCCAGTGGGTCGCCCGCTACCGCCATGTGGCCACTGCTCTGGTACCGAGTACGGAGGCGTTGATCGAACCGGCCGGCGTCTCAGGGGTGAACCGCGGAACTGGCTACCTGGTTACCCGTACCAAACCCGCCATCAAGATGGCTACAGAAACCGGGCAGATCATTCTGACTTTCAAGGATGCTCTCACGAGAGACCGGGCTTTCGCCGAGGTCGCGGCCTGGGCGCGGTGAAGCATTGGAAGGCGGCGGACCGTGCGGGCTCCCGATGGCAACCGCACCGCCGTGAGTGAGGCCGGGGTGACCTTCTACTACGCCTACGACGCCACCGACGAGGTCCTCTGGAAGGGTCCGAACGCTAATGGCTCGGGGTCTTCGGCCTTTAGCTACGATGCCCTGGGCAACCTGCTCTCGAGCCAGCCCTCGGGCCCGGACTCGGGCAGCCTGAAGCCGACCACCTACACCTACGACCCCGCCGGGCACCTGCTCACCATCGACGATGGCACGGCGGCCCAGAAGGTCACCTTCACCATCGATGCCGCCGGCCGTCATGCGAGCGAGGTTATCGGCTCGGGAGCGACCACCACGTACGAGTACCTCGGTACATCGGATGTGATCAGCTCGGAGACCACGAGCGGCGTCACGACCTACTCGGGCATCGATGCCATCGGCGATCGCTTGAGCCAGGGCAGCGGCGCCAGCGTCTCGGGCTGGCTCATCGCCGATCTCCACGGCAACATCGTCGCCGCCGCATCGAGCGGCTCCTCGCCGGCCTATCTAGATGCCTACCGCTACGACCCCTACGGCGAGACCTGCGGCTCCTGGGCCGCCTCATCGGGCTCGCTCACCGTACCCTGGCGCTTTCAGGGTCGGATCCTGGAGTCCGACATCGGCGCCGGGACCGATCTGTATGACTTCGGGGCCCGCGCCTACGACCCCGATCTTGGCGCCTTCACGAGCTTCGACACCGTCTCGGGCTCCGCTTTGAACCCGCTCACTCTCAACCGCTACCTCTATGCCAGCGCCAACCCTGAGACCCTTGTGGATCCCGATGGCCACGTCAACTGCGGCGGTGGGCCGCCGAGCGCAATCGCCGCCTGCGAGGCGGCCGCGGAACCTCCGTCGCCTGTGTCTCAACCTGTGTCTCATCCGAACACCGAGCTCTTCAACTGCTCGGGCGCGCCCGCCTCGTCTGCTGCCGAGTGCGAGGCGGCCAAGGCGCAAGCCGTATTCGACGCTCAGTTACAGACGGCGCGGGCCGAGCTGACGGGCAGCACTGACATGACCACCGCGGCCTACGACTCCGTGCTACACGACTCCGTGCTATACGACACCACCGACTCGGGCAGCGCGGTCTACTCGTACGACAGCGGCGTGGCCGACGCGAAAGCGGCGGCGGCCGCGGGAGCTTCGTCGCGCTCGAACGTGGATTGTGGCTGGAACCCACTATGTGATATCAACAACGCCGTCGGCACAGCCGGAGATGTGGGGAGGGGCGTAGCCGGGAACCCGGCCGTGCAGTGGACAGCGGCGATCGCAGCCACTGGAATTGTCTGTCTGGGGTTGGGTGCCGGCTTGGCGTGCGGGGCCGCTGGCCTAGCCTACGTAGGTACAACGTGGATCAAGAACAAGTTGGAGGGGAATAGCGACCTCCTCGCGGGGGCGAATCCCTCGACATGGTCTTGTCGGTGGGCTCGGCAGGTATGTTGGATTGGGATCGAATCAGCAAATGAGCGTCGTTTACCGACAAACTAGTCCAGGGAGCTTACGCTGGCTTCGTGTCAGATGGCGCGTCCCAAATGGCCCGGAATCCAGGGCGACTAACCGAACCCATGCGAATTGGGTGCGTCGACTGTCGGAGGTGCCATCTCAAACGTGTTGCCTTCTGGCTTGCCGACAAAGGACTTCTTCTTCGGCGGATTCATATCGAGCGGGATTGGCGGAAGCCTTTCCGCGGCGTGCGATCGTCTTCTTCCCTAGTCGCGGCCACGAGTGGGAGATTCCTGATCTTGAACAGCCAGTGGTATACGCCAGGTGTGACATGCATAGTCGGCCTGGGTCTCTTCCTGATGGTCACGACACCTCTTGTAGGAGCGGTGGTGTATCCGCGCAGACTCCGGCTGCCGCGCCTGTTGCGATGGAGCTACGTGCGGTTTCCGGACGTATTGACTCCGTATCACCGAGTCTACATGGTGGTGGTTGGATTACTCCTGGAGGCGTTCCCGGCAGCGGTGTGGGCTGTGGGCTGGACCGCTGGAAGCTCACTCTCGCTGCCAAGCTTGGGCGCAGAACTGGGCCTGAGCCTGGGCTGGGTGCTGCTGCTGCTGCACCATGCGAGATGATGGAGACTGTTCAGCCTCGATGGCAACATGCCCATTCGGAGTAAGGGCCGGGGAACTGGTCGGATACTGGGCCCAGATCCGAGTTCAGCAAGCTCAAGAAGTATGGAGATCGAGGGTTCCAGGACCCATGAGGTTCGCCGTTGGTTGCGAGGAGCCAGGTTGAGCATGAGCGCCCGCTGTTCAGTTGAGTCAACACGCGATTACATCGGTGACAAGCAGAACGAGAGGCAGGCGGAATGGCAGCGGTGTTCCTGGTCGAGCATTACCATCCCCTCTCCGACGAAGCGCCTGACTCCAAGTTGATCGGCATCTACACCACGCGTGAGAAGGCAGAGCGGGCGGTCAGAGACTTGGCAGAACAACCAGGCTTTCGGGATCTGCCTGACGTAATTGCAGATCCCGCGGAACGCGGCAGTCTTGGGATTTGGCGGATCGAACTGGATGAGACCGCTTGGTCCCGGGGCTACGAGACCGTCTAGTCGACAATGCTCAACCCCTGGCCTGCGGGCAGTACCCATAGCGTTGACCGTGACCGCTCTCGACGCATGTGGCAACGTGGCCACAGGCTACATGGGGACGATCCCTTCACGACCAGCGATTCGGCCGCGACCCTGCCCGCGGACTACACCTTCACCGCCGCTGACAAGGGCGCCCATACCTTCGCAAACACACTGGTCCCGGGGCTCAGCCTCAAGACTCCCGGCAGCCAGGCGGCCGATATCGCGGCCGCCTTCACCGTCCTTAGTTCGAGTCTGTCTGGCGACGCTCTTACCAAACACCTCGGTGCCGCAGATCGAACCAGACGACCTTCACCTACGATCGCTACCGAGATCGGTGTCGGCGCGGGCACACTGGCGGCCGCCGGCTTCGCTTTGGGCTTCACGTCGGACGTATTCAGCCAGGAACTCCAGCATCCCCTCCACCCTATCAACATGGAGCACGCTCTCTGTTCCGGAGCGATGGGCGGCGCGTCCGGGTTCTTGACCAAGGATCTAGATGCGATGGGCATAAAGGATCCAACAGAAAAGGGATTTGCCTGGGATGTTCTGAGCACCATCTATGGAAACCAGGTCTGCTCGGGAGGATAGTAAGCAATGGACGGTCCGTGGCCGGAAGACGCCCTCGCTCTCTTCGCGCTCTGCCTCCCTTTCAGCATGATCGCCTGGGCTGGCATAGCGCGCTCGGCTGGCTGGCTTCGGGAGCAAGCCGACCAGCCGGCATGGTTTCGGTTCATCGCCGTGAGGTCTCCGTCGTGGGGAACAGGCGATCCTCCGGTCTGGGCTGAAATCATCCTCGCGCTTGTCTTCGGGACCTTGATGAACTTCCCTGCGGCTGGCCTATTGGCAATCTGGCCGTACGGGTGGCTCGGTCGTCTCATCCCTGTGGCGTATTTCCTCGCTCAAGGGATGTGGCTCCTCGATATGCGCCGGGCGATCATCCGCGCCAAGGCTCGCCATCCAGGCAGCTGAAACCGAGGGGAGCGCTTTGGGTATCACCTACTTCGATGTACTCGCCGCAGCCGCGTGGTTCTTTGGCGTAACCGTGGTCGCGGCTCGGTCCCGGAGGCCCGTACCTACACCTACGACGCCGATGGCAACCGCACCGCCGTGAGTGAGGCCGGGGTGACCTTCTACTACGCCTACGACGCCACCGACGAGGTCCTCTGGAAGGGTCCGAACGCTAACGGCTCGGGGTCCTCCGCCTTTAGCTACGATGCCCTGGGCAACCTGCTCTCGAGCCAGCCCTCGGGTCCGGACTCGAGGATGTCCCGCTCGTCGTGGAATTTCAGTGAGGGTCGGGTCTCCAGGTTGCTGATCATATCGGTTGGTTGGTAGCGCTCGCCTCGCTTTCGATGTGGAGCTCGCGCTTTAGCGCAGCGGCAAGAATGGGCAGCTCCCGATAGCCGCAGACTCGGCGGAACTGAGCCTCTGCGGCGAGCATCCCAGCGGCGGCCCAGCGCAGCGCCATCTCGCCCGACTCCCAGTTCTTCACCCGGCGGGCGTGCGTCTTGACGATCTCGATCATCGATTCCATCGGGTTGGTCGACTCGAGCGTCCTCCGGAGCGAGCCGCTGATGCCCAGACGCGTCAGGGTGAGCGTGTCGTCGAGCCCCTCGCGCAGCGACGCGGCGGCTCCCGGACGGCTGTGGGCCAGACTGCGGGCCAGGGAGTGGAGGGCCGCCTTCGCCCTGTCCGGATCTCGCTCGGCCCAGGCGGCCCGAAGCCGGCGCTGGGCGAGCGGTCGTTCGATCTCGGGCAGGTGCTCTAGAACGTTGCGCTCTTTGTGGCGATGGCAGCGATGGATCGCCACGCCTTTGCCCAAGAAGGTGGGGATGGCCGAACCGATGGCGGAGCCGCCGTCGACGACGAAGAGGACGCCTGCGCTTGTGTCCAGACCGCGATCGCGCAAGTCCGCCAGGAGCGCGTTGACCACCGCGCTGTTCTCGGTCGTGCCCTCGACCACGCCGAGGGGCACCTTGTGGCCGGCGGCGTCGATCCCGAGCGCGCCTACGAGCAGGTGATCGCCCAGGCGAAAGCCATCGAGCATGAGCACGAGGTAGCGGCGGTCGTCGAGTCTGCGCCCGAGCAGCTCAGCCAGGCGCTCTGCCGTGGCGGCGAGGAAGCGGCGGCTGACGGCGGCGTGGCTGGTCGAGACGGCGGCCTCCTCGATGGCCTCGCCAACAGGCTCGAGGCCAACCGGATAGTCGCGAGTCGAGAGCCCCGCGAGCATCCGGGCGACGATCCCGTCGGCGAGCAGATCGCTGGCTCTCGCGGCCTCGTAGGTCGCGAGCGGCAGCTCGGCTGCTCCATCGGCACTTCGCACACGTGGCCGCTCGACGCGGAGTCGGCGGCCGCCCAGGGTCACGGTTCCGGCTTCACTGCCATGGCGATAGGCAACTCGATCCGCTCGGTGGCGGCCGCGTGGGCCGGCCAGGCCGTCAACCTCAGCCGCCATCAGCTCGTCGAGGACCTCGAGGCCGACCGCGGTCGAAGCGGCCAGCAGGCCCTCGCGCAGATGGCTCGCGAACGTGGCGAGATGGCCCTCGAGCCGCCCTGTCAGCTCAGCAGGAAGCTGGTGAACGAGACGGCGAGGTCGGCGGCATCGCTTCTCAGGGCGGGGCCGGACGTGGGACGATGGCATGGGTTCCTCCAGTTCGACTTTCCGGGTCTCCCGTAGCGTGACAGCTCACGCTCCGGGCTGGAGGACCCACCCCTCAACTCAAATTCCACGGAACTCGGGACAACCTCCCGGACTCGGGCAGCCTGAAGCCGACCACCTACACCTACGACCCCGCCGGGCACCTGCTCACCATCGACGATGGCACGGCGGCCCAGAAGGTCACCTTCACCATCGATGCCGCCGGCCGTCATGCGAGCGAGGTTATCGGCTCGGGAGCGACCACGACGTACGAGTACCTCGGTACATCGGATGTGATCAGCTCGGAGACTACGAGCGGCGTCACGACCTACTCGGGTATCGATGCCATCGGCGATCGATTGAGCCAGGGCAGCGGCGCCAGCGTGGCGGGCTGGCTCATCGCCGATCTCCACGGCAACATCGTCGCCGCCGCATCGAGCGGCTCCTCGCCGGCCTATCTAGATGCCTACCGCTACGACCCCTACGGCGAGACCTGCGGCTCCTGGGCCGCCTCATCGGGCTCGCTCACCGTACCCTGGCGCTTTCAGGGCCGGATCCTGGAGTCGGACATCGGCGCCGGTACCGATCTGTATGACTTCGGGGCTCGCGCCTACGATCCCGATCTTGGCGACTTCACGAGCTTCGACACCGTCTCGGGCTCCGCCCTGAACCCGCTCACCCTCAACCGCTACCTCTATGCATCGGCCAACCCGGCCACGCTGGTGGATCCGGATGGGCATCAGGTGCTCTCCTGCGGGCCTGACGGTATCTACTGCGGCTACGGCAAATCGTTCGGGGACGACGACTCGTCGGGCAGCTCCTCGGACAGTTCGGGGAACGGGACCAGGCCGCTGAAGCCATTGCATTCGAGGTTCATTCCGATACAAGACTGCTTTCCGCGCGCAACAGGCAGAGGTGATCCCAACCAACGAATGCCGCCGTCCTGGTGCCCATACAGCGGAGGAATCTGGGTCGACGATGGCGGCGACGCGCAGGACGGCACGTGGGCAATCTATACCGACTCCAGCGGGCATCTCCACTACGCCTACACCTACTCGACGCCTGATGAGGACGATGGAGCGGGTGGTTGGACGCACATGGAGTACACGGTCGATTATGACCTGGGCTACGGAGGCGACAACGGATTCCAGGCAGATGTGAATTCGGGAACCGACGGAGGTCTGAGCCTTGAGCTTCCCGATAGCCTCGGAACGCTCAAGCTCGATGCACCAGACGAGAAAGGTGGAAAATGGGAGGGTAGTATTCAGGCGGGACCATCGTTCTCCGTGGCGACCAACACCACGGTATTACCGAATGGTGACCAGCTGGTGCAAGACAGCGTTACGAGCTACACTGCCGGCCTTGGTTTCGGTGGATTCGAGACCAGTGTCTCCTACGGCACGTCGTCGACCGTATCGGGTAACGGTGCGTCAATTGGAGTGACCGCGACGGCAACCTGGGTCTATGACCGCGGACCGGACATTCCAGAGGCAGTTGGGGCCGGTGCATCGATCGTGGCGGCCTTTGTGCTCAGTGTGTTGCAAGAAGGCACTAAGGATGCTGAGCAGGTGTGCTCCTCCAACCCGGATCTTTGTCCGCCCCCAGTGATGCCGTGACGGGCGCATGTCGCAAGCCTCTTCCTGGCGCCAAGGCGTGTGAATTGGAACCGCGTGGAGGCCAATGATGAAGGGCACCTCTCGAAAGGCAGCTGTCGATGCAAAGTGGCGCCGGCGTCGAAGGACAGCCGCTGTCGTACTCGCATTCGTCCTCCCCCTTCCGTTGATCTTCCTCCCGAGTCACACGACTCTGGCGACGTTGGTGGTCGCCCTCTTGGTTGGCCTGGGCGCCGGGCTCCTGACCGCGCCGTTTTGGGCAGAAGATCGCCTGGCGGTTTGGCTGCCTGCAAACGTAGAGCGCCGATCGACCCGGGAAGGGGCTAGGCAATGGCTCCATGACCACCCGGGCGGAGCGGACGATTCGACGGTCGGCGCGCTCCTCGCGGCGAGTCAATACCCGGAGGCGGCAGCGATGCTGTCTATGCTGCCGCCTGTCACAAACGAAACACAGACCTTCTTTCGCAGGTGGGCGAGCGCTGTGATAGATGTGCGTCGCGATGCCGCCGTTGACCTGGATGGCCTTTGGTCCCTAGCAGGAGCCCAGCCAAATGTCGCAGCTCGCGTGATGGCCCAGGCGCAAGTGGCCAACTTGGGACTCACTTTCGCGTTGAGAGGCGGCGGCGACTGGCCTGAGGCCCTCCGTCGAGTGAGGGCGATCGGGTCCTCGCTCCAACTGTCGGCTTCGCAACGTCTGCGTCTTTGGTTCATGCATTTCCCGGGTCTTGCTATCGTGCTCATCGTGCTCGCTACGTGGGCGCTGGGGCTTCCGATGGGCTATTCTCGAATCACATAGCTGCCTCTGATCGGCTTCTTGTCAGCGGCCCCTTTTCGCCACTACCGATGACCCGAGATACGACATAGGCGAGGTCCCAGAGTTGGGCCCGGATGCCTGAGGATCAGACAGATCAGAACACGTAGCTCATCCTGTGGGAAGTCTGACTTCCCCAATGGCTGTTACTGTCGCGAACCGTCGTACTTTCGCCGTCGCCTTCAAAGCCTCGTGCCCGCCCGTTGGGCGGCAGCGGCCCGCCAGTCGGAGCCCAATCGATCGCTAGGAGTGTGCGCATGCAGTGGTGGGGTGGGCGTGAGGTAGGCGAGGCGCTTGACTCGAGAGAACGCCGGACATCTTATCGAGGCTTCAGCCTGGAGATCGTCTACACGCTGACACTCAGCGACCTAGTATGGATGTACCTCGGCTCTTGGGCGGCACGCATGGCTGCGGCGCCTGGGTTCCTGTGCGTCGTATTCTGTGTCGCCGGGTGGCCGAGCGCAGGGATTCCGATCGCCAGCTACCTTGAGATACTGGGTGCCTGCCTCGTCTTCATGGCCCTCGGTCCTCTCCTCTTTCTGCTCGGCGCGTTGGGGATGTACGGATCGAGGAGGTTCGTCGGTACCACAGTCCGTCTCTCCATCGATGATCAGGGTGTTCGGGGCTGGCCGCTGGCAAAGGAGATGAGACTAACCTGGGCGCAGATCCGTCGTGTGCGATCGGTGCGGGGCGTCATCACGCTGCCATTTCGTCATTTCGGTACCCGAGCCGGATGGGTTCCAGTGCCCGAACGCGCTATGACCGCCGGCCAGCTCACAGACTTCCTGAGTCTCCTTGCGGACAAGGGCGTGCTGTAGGTATGAATCGCCTCTCGTCTTGCTGGAGGGTGCCGCATCAGTACGAGGGTTTCGGCACATGGCTTCGCCCCCCGGATGGGCCCGCAGAGTGTTCGGGGCCCACACGGTCGGATACGTTGGGACTTGGGTTCTTGACCATTCCCGCGACGCCGTTCGCGAACCGATTCCGGGGAGATCCGGCAGACCTGCACCGATTCATCGTCGGCCCACGACGTGGCGATGCCCGGATGATCGACTATCGTTGGAGGTGAGAATGCAAGGGCGAGTTGAGTGGTGGCTGCGGCCACAGAGTGGCGACGGAATCCTCGGGATTCTGGCGCGTCTTGACATGCATGGCTTGCGGGTGTTTCGTGAGCCAAGTGGTGAGTTCGAAGCTTGGGGAACGGACGTCGAGACTGCCGGATCGTATTGGGCAACCACGCCGGATGACTTGGTGGGATCCTGGACGCCTTCGGCGATGAAAGATGTTGCCTTCAAGCTCTGGCGCGGGCCCGACCAAGCAACTCTGGTGTCGCTGAGCCAGGACGACCGCCGCTGCGAGTTCGCATTCAGTCTCAACGGTTCTTGGTTCGACGATGCCGAGAGACTGGCGGCGATCCTATTCTGGAATGTAGTCACAACCGAAGATTCGATTGCCATGATCGCCGCGCGCCTTTTCGACTTCCTACCAGAATGGCCTGTCTTCCTTGAGGACCCATCGCTGCCGGATGCAATGGATCCCGACCTGTTCTGAGTGAGGAGCGTTGGCGAACGTGGCGGCCCGTTTCTTCGTGCGAGGCCTGGGTTCTGGCGATAGGCGGACGAAGGTCAGTGCCAGGACACTGAGGACGAATGGTGCGCTACCTGCGTCTTGACGAATGGTTGGGCGAGGACGCCCCCCTGCCTTTTGCACGCAGTCTTGTGGAAGTCCGCGAAGACGGGTGGGTCGGTCGCGAGATAGGATTGGATCGCAACGGCCGCGTCGTGTACAAGTATCCGACCTCAAACTTGCCTCGTGGCTTCCGAGGCATCTGCGACATGGTCACGTTCGACGATGGTCCTGATGACCTCACGAAGGCGGAGTTCGAGGCCTACTGGTCGGCATCGCTAGACGCGCAGGATCAGGCGCGATCGGTTCAGGCAATTCGAGGCCCGTCCCTTCGTGAGCGCCTCTGGGGGCTACCTCGGCATGGCCACTGACATAGGGGAATGCTGGGCTTCGTTGACCGGTCCCCACCGATGCGGTCGGCGCCCTTCTGATCGACTCTAAGAGAGTCCACCCAGCGTCGAAGCCGGCCCGGAACACGACGAAACGATGGCCGCCGTCCGGGTGAGTTTCACCGCCGGTCCCGCCAAGGTTGCGGATAGCGCCCGCACCGGCCGTCCACCGTCAGGCGCCCAATCGTTCATTCGCCCGTCGTCGTCGTCGCTCAATCCGCTGTCTCATCCTTCTGGTCATGTGACCCGCGCAGCCATCCGCGAGTGCAACGGCAGCACCGGGGCCTGCAGCGGAGCGGCGATCGACATCGAGCGCAGCTACGATCGCGACGGCAACGTCGCGAGTGAGACCCAGACCATGGCTAGCGGTGCCGATCCCTCCCAGTACGGGGTCGGGAGCTTCGCCTATGACGGCGCGGGTCGGGTCGTCTCTAGCTCGCTCAACAGCGTCGCCCGGGCCTATACCTACGATCCCGACGGCAACCGCACCAGCGTCAGCGTCGCCGGTGTCACGATCGACAGCTTCGCCTTCGATACGAGCGACGAGACGATCTCCGACACCCACGCCGGGACCAAGACGGCCTTCACCTACGATCGCTACGGCAACCTGCTCTCATCGGGCACCGCCGCCGCCGCCACTACCGCCTACGCCTACGACCTCGCCGATCGTCTCGACTCGATCACCCAGGCCGATGGCAGTACGGTTGGCTTCACCTTCGATGCCGCCGGACGCCATGCCACAAGGATCTCGGGTGCCTCTACGATCGACACCTACGCCTATCTGGGTACGAGTGACTCCGTCCTGCAGGATGTGTCGAGTACCGCGGGTACGATCAACGCCGCCATCGACTCGGCCGGCCGATCGCCTCTCCAGCGCCGCTAGCGGCGGCTTTGGCTGGATAGTGCCCGATCTCCACGGCAACATCGCCGCCCAGTGCACAGCCGCAGGCTCGATCGAGGACGTCTTTCGCTACGACGCCTACGGCAATGCTCTCGGATCCCCCAAGCCGCCCAGCGGCGTACCCTCGCCCTGGCGCTTCAGGGCCGGATCCTGGAGTCCACCGCCGGCTCGGCCACCTACGACTTCGGGGCTCGGGCCTATGTCCCCGATCTTGGCACCTTCACCAGCCTCGACTCAGTCGCCGGCTCTGCTCAGAACCCGCTCACCCTCAACCGCTACCTCTACGCCGAGGCCGACCCTGAGACATTGGTGGATCCCGATGGCCACGGCACTCCAAACTGCGACGGCGTGCCTCCGGACGAAATCGCGCAGTGCGAAGCCGCAGGAGGTGGGTCTGCCCCGCCCCCCAACTGCGACGGCGCCAATCCGAATGACGTCCAGCAGTGTGAGATCGCCGGAGGCGACACGCCCACCCCGCGTACGACAAGGCCCACGCCCACGCCCACGACGGGCAACGTGTCGTCGGGCATCTCCTCAGGCGACTCCGCCTACAACGCTTGTGACTATGTCGCGTGCAACCACGCAGCCGGTCAGGGTGGGGCACCAGGCGGCAGTCTGTGCGAGTACATTGCCTCAGCAAGCTGCCCCACGACCAACACAGCGACGACCGAGCCGCCGACCACGGGTAGTTCTCTATACGAGTCATGTCTGCACAGCGACATAGAGGGCAACTCGTCGCAGGTACGAGACGTCTGCGAGACGTACGCGAGCGAAGTCTCCAGCGGCGACGTGTCCCACGATTTTCCTCTGCTTTCAGCGCTGTTGGGCGCGGCCAAGGTTGGTGTCGGAGACGCGGCCGCCTGGGGAGGCGACATGTTGAGCTACGCAAAGCGGGACCCACTCGGTTTCACAGGGAACGTCCTGACGGTAGGCATCACATGTGCTCTGTTCTGTGAGGACGGCATCGAAGAGCTGGGACGGGCAGGCGCTGCTTTGCGGGCGGGCGACTTGAGTGATGCTTCTGGCTGGATAGCCCAGGCGGCGGGCCCCTGGGTGGTTGCGATCTATCAGATACTAAGTGGAGATGAGGCCGATCCTGGGCCGATAGCTCCTTATGTCCCCGTGGCACAGCCAGCGCCCGCTCCGTGACGAGCCCCACCAGGGACTCGACCAGCATGTGCAGCATGAACACGGCACCGATTGATGGCACGTTAGGATCAAGAAATGGACAATGCGGCACGCGGGATCGTGATCAGCTACAAGGTTCGGTTGTCCGATCTCGTATGGATGTACCTAGGTTCTTGGGCCGTCCGCATGTTGGCTGCGCCCGGCCTCTTCCTGCTCCTCGTTGCTGCAACGCCGCCCTATGTCAATGTCCTCGCTGATGTGGAAGTTGGCTTGGCTAGCATGGTCCTGGCCCCTATCGCCGCAGTCGTGGGGCTGTCGGTCTACAACCGGACGCTGCCGCTCATCGGCACCACGGTCCGCCTCAGGATCCACGAGGCGGGTGTGCAGGGATGGCCCGCGGCAACCGGCTTGGACCAAACCTGGCCGCACGTGCATCGCGTTCGCGCATTTCGGGGGGTGACCACGATCCCATTTCGGCAGCTCGGCATGCCCCAGGGGGCCCGGCGCGGCTGGGTCCCGATCCCTGAACGTGCTCTCTCGACCGAACAGGCCTCCTTCCTGAAGGACCTGTTTGAACGCAATGGGTTGGCCAAGTCTCGGCGCTGAGCTTCGCCTCGCCGTCGGTATGCCGGCTTTGGCACACCATCGAGTCGACCTACGACGCCCTGGGGCGGGTGAGCGCCACCTACGAGGGCACGAGCGTGCCGGGCACGCCGCCCGGCGATGGCAACGCCCAAACCGAGGCTGCCACCTACAACCCCGATGGCACAATCGCCACCCGGACCGACTACGCCATCAGCACGACCGCCTCGGTCTACACCTACGATGTCCTGGGTCGCCTGACCAAGGCGACGAGCCCGACCTTTGCCGCCGGCGTCTCGGTCGGCTTCGCCTGGCGCGTCGATGGCCTGCTCGCGAGCCGCAGCTGGTCGACCGGACCCGCGGCCCTGGTCTATGCCTATGACGGCGCGGGTCGGGTCGTCTCTAGCTCGCTCAACAGCGTCGCCCGGGCCTATACCTACGATCCCGACGGCAACCGCACCAGCGTCAGCGTCGCCGGTGTCACGATCGACAGCTTCGCCTTCGATACGAGCGACGAGACGATCTCCGACACCCACGCCGGGACCAAGACGGCCTTCACCTACGATCGCTACGGCAACCTGCTCTCATCGGGCACCGCCGCCGCCGCCACTACCGCCTACGCCTATGACCTCGCCGATCGTCTCGACTCGATCACCCAGGCCGATGGCAGTACGGTTGGCTTCACCTTCGATGCCGCCGGACGCCATGCCACAAGGATCTCGGGTGCCTCTACGATCGACACCTACGCCTATCTGGGTACGAGTGACTCCGTCCTGCAGGATGTGTCGAGTACCGCGGGTACGATCAACGCCGCCATCGACTCGGCCGGCCGATCGCCTCTCCAGCGCCGCTAGCGGCGGCTTTGGCTGGATAGTGCCCGATCTCCACGGCAACATCGCCGCCCAGTGCACAGCCGCAGGCTCGATCGAGGACGTCTTTCGCTACGACGCCTACGGCAATGCTCTCGGATCCCCCAAGCCGCCCAGCGGCGTACCCTCGCCCTGGCGCTTCAGGGCCGGATCCTGGAGTCCACCGCCGGCTCGGCCACCTACGACTTCGGGGCTCGGGCCTATGTCCCCGATCTTGGCACCTTCACCAGCCTCGACTCAGTCGCCGGCTCTGCTCAGAACCCGCTCACCCTCAACCGCTACCTCTACGCCGAGGCCGACCCTGAGACATTGGTGGATCCCGATGGCCATGCCAACTGCGGTGGCGAGGATGTCCCGCTCGTCGTGGAATTTCAGTGAGGGTCGGGTCTCCAGGTTGCTGATCATATCGGTTGGTTGGTAGCGCTCGCCTCGCTTTCGATGTGGAGCTCGCGCTTTAGCGCAGCGGCAAGAATGGGCAGCTCCCGATAGCCGCAGACTCGGCGGAACTGAGCCTCTGCGGCGAGCATCCCAGCGGCGGCCCAGCGCAGCGCCATCTCGCCCGACTCCCAGTTCTTCACCCGGCGGGCGTGCGTCTTGACGATCTCGATCATCGATTCCATCGGGTTGGTCGACTCGAGCGTCCTCCAGAGCGAGCCGCTGATGCCCAGACGCGTCAGGGTGAGCGTGTCGTCGAGCCCCTCGCGCAGCGACGCGGCGGCTCCCGGACGGCTGTGGGCCAGACTGCGGGCCAGGGAGTGGAGGGCCGCCTTCGCCCTGTCCGGATCTCGCTCGGCCCAGGCGGCCCGAAGCCGGCGCTGGGCGAGCGGTCGTTCGATCTCGGGCAGGTGCTCTAGAACGTTGCGCTCTTTGTGGCGATGGCAGCGATGGATCGCCACGCCTTTGCCCAAGAAGGTGGGGATGGCCGAACCGATGGCGGAGCCGCCGTCGACGACGAAGAGGACGCCTGCGCTTGTGTCCAGACCGCGATCGCGCAAGTCCGCCAGGAGCGCGTTGACCACCGCGCTGTTCTCGGTCGTGCCCTCGACCACGCCGAGGGGCACCTTGTGGCCGGCGGCGTCGATCCCGAGCGCGCCTACGAGCAGGTGATCGCCCAGGCGAAAGCCATCGAGCATGAGCACGAGGTAGCGGCGGTCGTCGAGTCTGCGCCCGAGCAGCTCAGCCAGGCGCTCTGCCGTGGCGGCGAGGAAGCGGCGGCTGACGGCGGCGTGGCTGGTCGAGACGGCGGCCTCCTCGATGGCCTCGCCAACAGGCTCGAGGCCAACCGGATAGTCGCGAGTCGAGAGCCCCGCGAGCATCCGGGCGACGATCCCGTCGGCGAGCAGATCGCTGGCTCTCGCGGCCTCGTAGGTCGCGAGCGGCAGCTCGGCTGCTCCATCGGCACTTCGCACACGTGGCCGCTCGACGCGGAGTCGGCGGCCGCCCAGGGTCACGGTTCCGGCTTCACTGCCATGGCGATAGGCAACTCGATCCGCTCGGTGGCGGCCGCGTGGGCCGGCCAGGCCGTCAACCTCAGCCGCCATCAGCTCGTCGAGGACCTCGAGGCCGACCGCGGTCGAAGCGGCCAGCAGGCCCTCGCGCAGATGGCTCGCGAACGTGGCGAGATGGCCCTCGAGCCGCCCTGTCAGCTCAGCAGGAAGCTGGTGAACGAGACGGCGAGGTCGGCGGCATCGCTTCTCAGGGCGGGGCCGGACGTGGGACGATGGCATGGGTTCCTCCAGTTCGACTTTCCGGGTCTCCCGTAGCGTGACAGCTCACGCTCCGGGCTGGAGGACCCACCCCTCAACTCAAATTCCACGGAACTCGGGACAACCTCGCGGTGGCGCCGGGAACGCGGCCGAGGAGGAAGCCTGCGAAGCAGTCGCGGAAGCGGACTCCTTCGCCGATGAAGAGGGCTACTACAAGTCGGAAGCGAGCTACTACCAGTCGGCGGCCGTTGCGGAGCTGGCGCAGGCCTCGATCGACGCAGAGCAGTCCGACTACCAGCACGAGGGTGCCTACGTCCAGTCTCTGAAGACGCAGGCGGCAGCCAACACCTGCAACAACATCATCTGCGGCTTCACGAACTCGGTCGGGGATTGGACCCTACATCACCCCATCACCGCGCTGGCGGCTGGAAGCTGTGCGGCGACAGTAATTCTCTGTGCGACGCTGGCACCGGCAGCTGTCGCGGCCAACAAAGTCAGCGGCGGGGCGGGTACGCAGGCTCTCTCGTGGGCCGATCAGCACCCCGTCGAGGTCGCGGCAGGCGCCGGGCTCGGCGCCGCGTGCGCGATCCAGCCCGAGCTGTGCCCGGCCATCCTGGCTGGAGCAGCGTGGGGCGCCGGAGGATCGGCACTCGGGTACGTTGCTGGCTGTGGCACGGGACAGGAGTGCTCACCGAGCGGGTTCGCAGACACTACCTTGATTGGCGCTGAAGCCGGTGGGATCACAGGTGGCATCATGGGAGGGGCGGGGGCGTTGGCAGGTGATCTCGAGGACGAGGATTCGGCTATCCTGTCGGGACTTCCACGGTTCGCCCAGGATGTGGTGTCAAGTTATGGTCCGACAGCGATGAGGACACTGGGCGGTGCTCTCGGAGGTGGCTTCACAGACATGGCCACCGTGCTCGACGGGCGCCATCTGTCTCCGGACAATGCCGTCTGGCAGATCGCCGCAGGAGGCATTCTTGCCGGTGCAGCGCCGGGAGAGGGGCTGCGACCGGCCTGAACTGGTCCACCTTCGTTCAGGCCTCAGCGCGCACGAACCTGGGAATTGGATGGGGGTTGGCACCAGTATCTTCTCGGCGCTGAACTGGCCTAATGGATGATAAGCACGGCTGACGAAGCCCGACACCGCTTCATGCGGCCCACTAGGTGAAGAACAACATGCGCCTGATGCACAACCGATGGTCGGTCCCGCTCGAAGATGGCACCCGTCGGCCATTCGAGGCCGCGCCGGGAGGGCCATTTACCATCAGTGTCACTTCGGAGGGGAGGGAGGTCGCAAGATTTGCAGCGCCTACGGCCACCACGCGATGGACTGAGTCAGCCCCGCTCGCTTTCGACGGGAAGTCCCTCATTTTCGGAGCTCAGTACATCCGGGGAATCACCGACGCCATCCTGTGCTACGTCTTCCACGATGGGATCGCCTCCAGAGGTGGGCGCCCGATCGAGGAGTTCCGAGCGGCGGCCACGGTGAAAGGGGCGGGGAGCCTCGCCTTCGCAGAGCTGTTCGTGTCGTGGGCGCCGTGGATGGGGCTGATCGGGGTGGCGCGAGGAATCGGCCCGGCCATCAGCGAGCGCAGTGCCCCGGCCATCGGCGTCGGTCTGGCTGTCTACCTCGTGGCCGCCCTAGTCGCGGCCAACATTGGCGGCCGGGCCCTGGCAAGAGCGAAGAAGTCACAGCAGCTCGTGGGTCTCAAGGCTGGCCTGATCGCCTTGGGAGTGTTCGTCTTCTGCGGAGTCGTGGTGCTGGGGGTCTTTCTTGGGCCGTTGCGGCCTTGGCTCCTCGTCTCCGAGTAGCGATCAACCCGTCGTCGTCACATCGCCTACGACGCCGCGGGTCGGGTCGTCTCTAGCTCGCTCAACAGCGTCGCCCGGGCCTTCACCTACGATCGCTACGGCAACCTGCTCTCATCGGGCACCGCCGCCGCCGCCACTACCGCCTACGCCTATGACCTCGCCGATCGTCTCGACTCGATCACCCAGGCCGATGGCAGTACGGTTGGCTTCACCTTCGATGCCGCCGGACGCCATGCCACAAGGATCTCGGGTGCCTCTACGATCGACACCTACGCCTATCTGGGTACGAGTGACTCCGTCCTGCAGGATGTGTCGAGTACCGCGGGTACGATCAACGCCGCCATCGACTCGGCCGGCCGATCGCCTCTCCAGCGCCGCTAGCGGCGGCTTTGGCTGGATCGTGCCCGATCTCCACGGCAACATCGCCGCCCAGTGCACAGCCGCAGGCTCGATCGAGGACGTCTTTCGCTACGACGCCTACGGCAATGGTGCCGCTTGGGAGAGGCTTGGCCTGGCACAACCGCAAGATCTGAATGGGTTCGCACCCGGAATACTCAAGGGTGGCGCCGTCACGCCGTTTTCGGACGCGGCAGGCAGTATCATCCACGGCTTCGGATGCAACGTCGGGCTCGGACAGTGTTAGCCAGGTCAGCGAGTAACAGCCCCATGCCAGCCCAACCGTGGCGGGAGTCTAGATGATGAACTCGTCGCACGATGCATGGCAGGTGTTCGCTTTGGGTGGGCTGGTCTTCTACCTCTTCTCGCGAATGGCCAGAAGAAGCAGAACGATTTCGTATTACGAGGGTTTCGGCACATGGCTTCGCCCGCCCGGATGGGCGCGCAGAGTGTTCGGGGGCCCACACGGTCGGATACGCTGGGACGTCCTGAGCTGGGAGATGATGAGCCTGGTCTGCATGTTCTTCGGCGGAGTGGGTTGGGTTCTCCAGCCGCCGACCCGATCGTTCCTCTACGTGGTGGTTGGCCTGCCGATCGTTGAATCCATCTTCCTGCTGGGGGTCGTTCTGGTGATCGTCAGAATCGGCAGGCGGAACAGATGGTGACCATGTAATCAGGCCGTGTTCAATGCGGATCCGGCCAAGGTGGTAGGGGGCGCCTTCAAACTGGCCCTTGGACTGGGCGAAGGCGCGATCGGCGGCTTCACGATGGCGGAAACCGACGGTATTGAGGGTTCGGATATGGCGGGCGAGGGCGCTGTGAACATAGGTGACGGGGTGGGCGAGTTGGGGGAGTTGGTTGGCACTCGAGACAATCGTGCGTGGAAGACCCAGGCTCCAGCTGACTGGAACATCACAGTAAACTACTTGGCTGGTCAGATTACTGGAGGCGGCATGGATCCATACGATCTCACCACGTCTCCACTTCGGACGGTCCCGTGATCCAGATGAGATCGAGTTGTTGCTTATCTCGGCTGGCCGCCGCTGGTCTCGTCTTGTCGGTGGTGGCAGGCGCTGCGTCAGGATGTTCAAACGGAATCGCGAGCCCCTCAGACAGGAGCACAAGCGCAGACGTACCCGGCCCAGTCGACGGCACGGCCACTCTGCTCGCCGATGGACGTGTGCTCCTGGCCGGAGGGTATTCGGGCGCGAACACCCCGGTCACCGCCTCGGCCGAACTGTACGACCCGACGACCAACACGTTCGCTCCGACAGGGCCGATGACCACTCCGCGCGAGGGCCACACGGCGACCCTTCTCGATGATGGACAGGTCCTGATCGCCGGAGGTGCAAACGACAAAGACGGCGCCCTGACATCGGCCGAGCTGTACAACCCGAAAACGGGCAAGTTCACACCGACCGGGTCGCTGAGCGCGGACAACTCGGGCGGGATGGCGACCATCCTGAAGGATGGCCGGGTCCTTGTCCTCGACTTCCGCGATGTCATAGCCGATGTGTACGATCCACGCACGGGAACGTTCAGTTCCACCGGCCGGATGGCCGACGCTCACAGATGGGGAGGCCTCACGTTGCTCGCGGACGGGCGCGTCCTGCTCGTCGGCGGCGAGGACGCCCAGTTGCACGACCTGGCGTCCGCAGAGATCTACGACCCATCGACGGGCACTTTCGGCTTCACGGGCTCGATGACCACGGCCCGCTCGGAACCTACCGCGACGCTGCTATCCGACGGCCGGGTTCTCATCGCGGGTGGCCAGTCCGACTACGCCCACACCATCGGATACTCGGAGTTATACGACCCGAAGACCGGCGTGTTTACGCCGAGCGGCACGATGATCGAGCCCCGCAGCGATCATGTCGCCGTTTCACTCGCCGACGGACGCGTCCTACTCGTCGGCGGAACGGACGCGATCGGACGTGCTATCTCGTCCGCCGAATTGTATGACCCAAGGACCGGCACTTTCAGCTCAACGGGCTCGATGGCCGTGGATAGGTATTGGCCCGTTGCCGTACTTGTCCCCGACGGCCGCGTGTTCGTCGCCGGCGGCCAGGGCAATGCCGCTAGCCAAAGCAACGGCGGGGGCCAATTCATCGACAACACGCCCGAGGCTTCGGCCGAGCTGTACGACCCGAGCACCGGTTCGTTCAGCCCGGCGGGATAGCGGATCCGTTCGGTCAGCGGCGGCTCCGAAGGCGCATCGTGGTGCGGGCATTCCCATGCCGGTGTCGCAGCCGCTATAGTTCGAGTGTCATGTTGACCACGTCCGGCGGTCTGGCTCGCCCTCGGGAGTAGGCCGTATCGCGGAGGCAACATATGGAGAGCACATCGAGCTCGTTGTTCATCGGGGCACTCCTGGCCCTGATAGCGGGCGGGCTCATTCCATATGCCTCAGTAGGCGCCGCGCTTTCCTTACATCTTGTGAGACTACCTGACTGCCCACCCGCATACGTCGAGTACTTCGCCAAACGAAACGACCCCGATCATCCGACCGATCTGCTCGCGAGACTCCTCTCCCGTAGGCGCGATTTCGAGAAGACCCATTCGATCCATGTCGAGGCTGGGCTCGAGAACGTCATCCTCATCATCCTGTGCAACTTTCTGCCGATCGTGGCCAACATAGCGCAGGATCCCTACTACACGGCTGGGCCACTGCTCAGACTGTTCACCGCAGCGTTCTTCGTCTGTGAGGGGCTTTGGTTCTGGTGGTTCCTGCGGTTCGTATCGCGCAATCGGCCATAAGGACCGACCACCTACACCTACGACCCCGCCGGGCACCTGCTCACCATCGACGATGGCACGGCGGCCCAGGAGGTCACCTTCACCATCGATGCCGCCGGCCGTCACGCGAGCGAGGTTATCGGGTCGGGAGCGACGCAGTAGGCATCGTCTTCTTCACACCGACAAGGTCGCCGCTCTCCTGTTCGTTGCGGATTCAGGCGGACCACTGACTGCACAGTTTGTGACTTTCGAGGTGCCACCGCCGGATTGGACAACCACGCACTGAAGACGGCGCGGCACAATCAGGCAAGATCGCTGATCGGACGCTACGGTGCACCCACTGGCGCACCTGCCGGTGTTAGGGCGACCACCGTCGATTTCAGCGCCGTCACCCGTGACGTAGACGGTCCCATCTGACCCGACGGCGAGGTTGAGAGACGTGTAGCTGCCGGACAGTTGGTATGGCCATCCCGGCCGTGGCGTGCCGTCCGGTCCATAGGCGGAGACCATCGTGCCGGTGACTACATACACCGTCCCGTCCGGCGCGATAGTCGGTTCTCCCCGTGTGTCGATGAGGTTCTTAGGCCACGTGGACAATGGAAGCCCATCGGACCCAAGTGCGATCGTCGGTCCGGGCACCTCCGTATTGCCATGTGTCACCGACTCCGTTACGTAGACAACGCCCGTCGGTCCGATGACCGGCGCGTACCAGTACGTGCCTTTGGCGACTGAGAATGGGTGCCAATTGGACATCAGTGCCCCCGTCGGGTCAAGAGCGACCAACTCGTCTAGGGCCGTGGACCCGCCGAAAGTTTCTACGTAGGTCGTTCCGTCCGGGGCTACGACGAAGGAGCCCGCCTGGACCCCTGGCAGGGTCAAGGATGACCAGTTCGGCTTGGCGGTTCCATCGGGCTCATAGGCGGCGATCGTCCTCCCAGCCGCGACGTACAGGGCCCCATCAGGGGCGAGAGTTGGGCTCTGGAGGTCTGTACGCGCCGGCGGCCACCCGGGTCTGGGCTTGGCATCGGGACCATAGGCATATACACGGTTCAGCATCGACGATGTCGTGATCGTGCTCGTTCCGACGTACACCGTCCCGTCCGAACTGAGAACGAAGTTCTGGCCCGGTTGTCCCTGAAGGTGGGTGGGCCACCCGGCCATCGCCTTGCCCGACGAGTCGACAGCATAGATGTAGTTGTCGGCCTGAGTCGTTCCCTCGAAATAGGCAGTGCTGTCAGCGGCAAACTTGACCTGCCAAGGCATCGAACTCAGAGGTACCGGCCACCCGGGCATCGCTTTCCCATCGGTCCCCAAGGCGACCAAGTGCCCGGGCGAGTCGTTGCTCAGGCCACCAGAGACCACGTATACCGTTCCGTTCGGTGCGAGGTCGATCCCCCAGATCAACTTGTCGCCGGTCTGATAAGGCCACCCGGGTTTGACCTGCCCACTGGGGTCCAAGGCCACGAGCACGGCGTTGTCCGTCGTGGCGCCCACCGACATATAGACAGTGCCGTCCGGCGCCACGGTAACCTGGCCAATCGGAGCCTTGGCCGTATAGGCCTGCCAGGTGGGCCGCGGGGTCGGCGTCGGCATGGGGGTTGACGTAGCGGTTGCTGCGGCCACCGACGCTGCGGGCGTGCCCGAGGGCTGGCCACCGACCTGGGTGGCGAAACTCGCCGACGGCGTGGCCGTGCTGCTGCAGGACGCCACGCTGACCCCCGCGATCAACACAAGTACAAATGGGCACCAATGGCTCAAGGCATGCACCGCGTACGACCGATCGGCCATGATTGAGTTCCTCCCCGCGATCTTCTAGTGTTGCGCAGCGCTGCTGTTCTTGGATCATCTTAGCGAGCACCGTGCTCCTGATCTACCGAAAGCCGACCCTCCCGACCCAGCGTCAGCGGCATGTAATTGCGGCGCTCCGACACACTGCGGCCAGTGAGGAAGAAGCGAGAAATGAGCAGGGCGGTTCAGGTATCGCCAGACGCGCGAGATCAGGCGCGATCGGTTCATGCAATTCGAGGCCCGTCCCTTCATGAGCGCCTCTGGAGGCCAGCCCGGAATGGCCACTGACATGGGGCAATACTGCGGCACGGTCCACATCCTCCGCCAAGGCGGATGGTCTGAGTTTCGATCCGTGGACATTGAGGCGGATCGCCGCGCGCTGATCCAGAATGGCATCGAGGTTTGGCCCGAGCTGGAGGCTTTCCTGCGTGAGTTCTCCGGGCTGACTCTGCGTTACGAACGCAACGGGCGCCCAGACTCGACGTGGTTCGGCAGCGCGCGTGCACTGCGCGAAGCGGCCCATCCTGCGTGGGCGCTGAGGTACGGCGAAGGACTTGGCGTGAGATTCGCGCCGATCGGCTGCTCGAACCTGGAGTACCTGACCCTCCATCTCGCCGACGACGGGAGGTTCTTCGGCGGACTTGATCCGTCGCTTAGCTACCTAGGGTCATCTCCACTCGAGATGCTGAATGGCCTGATCCACGGAATCAACACTCCTGTCGATTGGCGCCCTGCCTAGCTGTCGACCACGAAGGTTGGTGACACACGAGGAGTGCCTCCCGCCCCGCGTTTGCGTTGTCACCGCCGGATGCCCGCCTCGTGACTTGGGATTGGAGTACGGGAAATGTGGGATGTCATCGACTGGATCGGCGTGCTTGGCACCCTTGGCGCATTGGCATGATCTTGGTGGATGGCGGGACGGACTGTCCTTGAGTCAGCGGCAGGCTCGACAAACAGGAGAGAATGCGAGCTTGGCTAGTGCTCGCCCGAGGATCCGGTCTCGCCTTGGCCGCCATTCTGCTGGTGTTGCTCGTCCCGCACCTCGCCACCGGGACACCGTGAGCCGCGGGCCAACGTGATGAGGAAGCCTCAAGGTATCCCGCAAGGCATCCAGCGAGGCGCGCAAGAGTTCTGCCAGGTGACTGGTCTCTGCTAGAAAGGAGGACTGGAGTGTCACGCCTGAATACACGCCTGGATTGCCTTCGCTATTGGTGCGGGCTTCCCTTCAACTTGCCCAAGCTCTCGCGTGAAACCCAGACTACCCGCCGCATCATCAGGTACACATTCCTAGTCGCCTTCGTAGTGGCGTTCGTCGCCGAGGGAATCGTGGCCGCGATCGTGATGGCGGTTGCCGGGTCGGCCATCCTGGGGCTGGTCTCGTACTGGAGGTCATGGGCGATCTGGGACCTGCTCGTTTGGGACCGCGACCGATGGTCAGATGGCTCCGGTCCGCATCCGGCTGAGGGCCCAAACCGCGAGGCAGCGATGGAGACGAGGGCGGCGATTCTGGCGCGAAGTCCGGATCAGATCAGAACCGCCGTAGCCAGAGTGGTCGACCCGACTCCGTGGAGAACCGTGTTCGATCAGTATGCCCTGGCTCTGGCTGAGGTCATGGAGAACAGACCGGCGAACCTTAAGGGGCTGGAAGTCGCGGCTGCACGGCTGCAGACCGATGTCGAACGCGAGAAAGCTGCCGTCATGGGCGCATTGGTCCGAGCCAGCGAGGCCGATATTGCGAGCGGTGATTGGCGGGCTCCGCTGTTGCAGTGCCGCCGAGAGTTGCGTCCGCCACTCTCGCCGTTCCGGTGGCTATGGCCCTGCCGGCTCAATCTATATGTCGACGCCTTCTTGCTTGGCCTTGGGCTGGTGCTGATGGTCATCTACTCGACAGTCCGGTGAGCCCGAGTTAGGAACGGTGGACGGCTTCGGCGGCGTGAACGCCGCGGCTTGAGTCGTATGATCGTCGCGATGACCCGTCCCCTGTTCGGCCGCCTGACGCGCGACGCGGAGGCGGCCTTGCTGTTCGAGAGCTTCTTCGTCGCGGCCGTCGCCTCGTTCCTCGGGATCCGCTGGTTCCTGGCCTCCACCGGCTACCCGCGGGTCGGGTCCAACGGGATCCACATCGCCCACATGCTGTGGGGCGGCCTTCTCATGCTCCTGGCGCTCATGCTCCTGTTCGCTTTCCTCGACCGTTCCGTCCAGCATCTGGCGGCGGTGATCGCCGGACTGGGGTTCGGCACGTTCATCGACGAGATCGGGAAGTTCGTGACCTCGGACAACGACTACTTCTACCGACCCGCGATCGCCCTGATCTACTGCCTGTTCGTGATCGCGTTTCTCGTGGCCCGGACCCTCGTCGGCCGGCGTCGGCTCAGCGAGACCGAGGCGCTTGCGAACGCCCTCGACCTCCTGGAGGGGACGCCGGACGGGCCGATCGAACCGGACGATCGAACGCGGATCGAGCGACTCCTCGAGCTTGCCAATCCAAAGGCACCGCTGGCCGTCTTCGCGAAGCGCTACGTCGCCGATCTCCCTCCTGCGGCGGAGCGTACGAGCTTCCTCGGGACCGTCGGCCGGCGACTCGCCGCCGGCTATGAGGCGCTGATGGCGAGTCCGTGGGCGGAGCGTGTCCTCAGCGTCGGGGTGGTCGCCTATGCAGTGGTGGCGGTCGTGGCCGTCGCTCTCGTCGCCATCGAGACTCCCGCCGGTGGCGCGGCCGAGACCTCGACCGTCGCGACGATCGCGCAGGTCGCCTCGACGGTCACGGGTGCGGCGCTCGTCGGCCGGGGCGTCCTGAGCCTCCGCACCTCCAGGACTGCCGCGTATCGCTGGTTCATGCGCGGCCTCCTGGTGTGGATCCTCGTCACGCAGGTGTTCGTCTTCTACAGCTCCCAGCTTGCCGGCCTCGGCGGGCTTCTCGTCGATCTCGTCGCCTACGGCAGCCTGAGGTTCGCCGTCACGCGCGAGGATCTTCGCCGCACGACGCCCATCTGAGGCGGCCTCCGGCGAGGCGTGACGCGGGTGGCTGACGGCCTCGGTGACGGCCCGGCGGCCGCCTTCGGAGGGCAGCGCCACGCGGCCGGCCGACCGCCTCGATGCAGCTTCCTCGATTCTCGAGCCGATCTCTCGCGTCGCGACTCGGAGCGTGCTAGATGCTCGACTGACCCGGACGCCGCTCCGGCACAGAAGCGGTACGAGGCGGAGCCGACGATTGGCCATGGCTTCGTTGCGCGCAGCGATAAACGGTGTTGCCCGGGGGTGGGCCACGGTCTAGCATGGGCCGGTCCGGGCGCGTCTGGATCCGCCGACATCGCGGTTGCGCCCGAACGAGTTGAGCAGCAGCAACCCGGGTCCACATTGGGGGAAGCTGATGGCCCTTGTGGTCGCGCCGCCCGGCTCCCCGACTCAAGCCATCGAATCGGGCGGAACCGATCTCGCGCGAGTCAGGCCCCGAAAGCCGCCGGCGGGCGCCCAATTCGTGCGCTCCAAGGTGCGTGTGCCGCGCGGCGCTTCGATGTCGCGCGAGCGGCTCGAGCGTCTGGTGGAGGAAACAAGGCGGCACCGTCTGACCATCGTCGTGGCCCCGGCAGGCTCAGGCAAGACGACGCTGATGTCCCGCTGGGCCGGCGCGGCCGAGGCGGCCGGCACTCCGGTCGGTTGGTATCGGGCCGAAAGCACCGACTCCACGGCGCCGGCTTTCCTGGGCTACATCCAGCTGGCCGTCGGCGAGGCGCTCAGGCGGACCGCCGAACGGGAAGCTCGGCCTCAGGTCGAGGCCAGGCCGTGGCGTTCCGTCGAGGAGGCGACCGAGTGGCTGGACGCCGACTGCCGCGAGGGGCTGCTGATCGTGATCGACGACCTGCACGCGCTCGCCGGCACGGAAGCCGAGGCCACTCTGGCCCAATTCGTCGAGCTGGCCGGCCCCGGCGTCTGCATCGTGGTCGGCACGAGGAGCCTGCCTTCGTTCGACCTCTCCCGCGCGCGACTTTCCGGCGACCTTCTGGAGGTCACCGGAGACGATCTGCGGTTCAGATCGTGGGAAGTGGAACGGCTCTTTCGCGAGTATTACGGCGAGGTGCTTCGGGGCGACGAGCTCGGGCGACTGGCGAGGCGCACGGAGGGATGGGCGGCCGGGCTGCAGTTCTTCCATCTGGCCACGCGCGGCAAGTCGCCGGCGGAGAGGACGCGGCTGCTGCAGGCACTCGGCGGGAGCACCAGGCTGATTCGCGAGTACCTGGCGCGGAACGTTCTCGACGAGCTGCCCGAGGAGCTGCGGGCGTTCCTGGTCGACACGAGCCCGCTGCGGCGCCTGTCCGGACCGCTGTGCGACCTGTTTCTGGACCGGACGGGCAGCGCCGCGCTGCTCGAGGACCTGGAGCGGCGGCAGGTGTTCACCGTTTCCCTGGACGACGGCACCTATCGCTACCACGAGGTGTTGCAGGCCCACCTCGATCAGATTCTGACGGAAACGCGGGGTGAGACGGCTGCACGAGCCGGAGCCGCGCGCGCCGGGGAGTTGCTCGAAGAGCGCGGATTCGCGGCTGAGGCGCTCGCGGCCTACTGCCGGGCCGATCGCTGGGAGGCCGCGGCCCGACTGCTCGGGACGGGCGGCGAGTGGCTCAACAGCGACAGCTCGGCGGACTGGCTGGCCGAAGTCGCGCCGGCCGTGATCCGCAACGATCCCTGGGTCCGCCTGGGCAGCGCCCGGCGCCTGCGAGCCGAAGGTCATTGGGCCAAGGCGCTGGGCGCCTTCGCCGAGTCGGAGGCGGCGTTCGGGGCCTCGGAGATGGCCGCCTCCTGCCGGGCCGAGCGCCAGACCCTGGCATCCTTCTTCGACCCGACGGCACGGCCGCCCCTGGACTGGGCGGGCACGCTGCGGTCGGCCCTCCGCCGCGACCCTCTGGGGAAACGGACGGCCGGCGCCGAGCATCCGGGTCGACCTGCACCCGAAACCGCGCCGGATCGGCTGGCGCGAGGACTTGCCGCGCTGGCCGCGGGCTATGTCGTCGACGCCAGGGCCAAGCTGCTGGACGTGGCCCTGGATCCGGACGCCGATCCGGCGATCGCCGCCGCGGCCACGATCGGCGCCGGCACGGCGGGCGCCCTGGCCGGCGACGCGGCGGCGCGGGCCGACATCGACAGGGGGGCGGCGATGGCCGAGCGAGCGGGGCAGGCATGGCTGGCCCGCCTGGGACGGGCGGCCGTGTCGCTGGCCGAACCGTCGAACGAGCGGCAGCTGGCGGAGATGCGAGCCCTTCGCGAAAAGGCGGCTCGAGAGGGTGATCGCTGGGGCGAGGTCCTCGAAGCCCTGGCGGAAGGATGGGTCCTCATTCGCCGCCGAGAATCGGCCATCGGCCCGCTCGAGACTGCCGCGGCCGGCGCGCGGCTCCTGAGCTCGGGGACGCTGGAGGCCTGGGCCAGGGGGCTCGGGGCTGCGGCGGCGGCGAGGGAAGGCTTGCCCGGGGCGCGCCAGTTGGCCCTCCAGGCCGAGAGCCAGGCCCGTGTGGCGGGCGTCGACGGCGCGAGGTATCCGATCTATGTGGCGCTGGCGACGTGCGACCCGGATCGATCCGCCGAGCACCGCGCTCTGGCCGAATCCGTCGCCCGGGAGACCGGCCTCGCGGCCGCGTGGGACCAGCCGGTCGACCCGGCCGTCGCCGCCGATTCCGCTCACGGCCACGAGGAGGGCCGGCCGGCGACGATGGTTGCGCCGGCCGACGAGATCGCGCCGGACTGCGATGAGCGGCATTCATCCGCGGCGGTTCCGATGCGGGTAAGGCTCCTGGGCGGATTCGAGATGCAGATCGCCGGTCGCCCGGTAGACATGGCCGCCATCAAGCCGAGACCGCGTGCGGTCCTGCGCCTCCTGGCCCTGAACGCCGGACGGCCCGTCCACCGCGAGGTCCTGGCCACCACCTTCTGGCCCGACGCGGATCCGGTGACCTCCGCCCGCAACGTCCACGTCGCTCTGTCCGGCCTGCGCAAACAGATCTGTCCCGTCGACGGGTCGGGCTGCGATGCGCTCGTCCGGGAAGGTGACGCGTATCGGCTCGTCGTGCCGCCGGGCGGCCACGTGGATCTGCTGGATGCGGAGAAGGCGCTCAGCGATGCTCGGGCGGCCCACGGGCGAAAGGACCCTGCCGCCGAGGCGGCGGCGTATCGGTGCGCGATCGAGCTGGCCGGCGGCGAGCTACTCCCGGAGGACGGCCCCGCGGATTGGGTCGTCTACCGCCGAGAGGAGACCAGAACCGAGCTCTCCGGGGCGGCGTATGCGCTGGCGGGCATGACGCTGGCCGAGGATCCACATGGGGCCGCCGAAACGTGCGTAGCCGGTCTGCGCCTGGACCCGCACCACGACGGCCTGTGGCGGCTCCTCATCGCCGCTCGTGAGAGGGCAGGGGACCACGCTGCCGCGGCGTCGGCCCGCCAGGGATACGACCGAATGCTGGCCCAGCTGGGCCTCACGAAGGCCGGCGACGACGGAGAGGGTTCGCGTACGGCGCCGGACTAGCCGGATGCCCGGCGCGGGACGGCAGCGCGCAAGCGCGGGCGGAACGACCTCGGGCGCCGGAGACCCGCGCCGCGAGACCCGCGCCCCGCCGCGCCGGAGACCCGCGCCGCGCAGCGCCGGAGACCGGCGCCGCGCCGGACACCCGCGCGCGCCGTCGTCACGGGCGCCTACTGGCGGGACCGGAACTGGACCTCCGTGATCGAGACGTTGTTGCCCCCGGTCGACTGATAGACGCTCAGAACCGTGATCGCCATCGAGGCCGCGCCTTTCGCAGCCACATCCAGCGTCTGGAAGTCCTTGCTGTCCTGCAGGTTGAACTGCCCGGTGAAGACGATGTTGCCGTTGGCGTCCTTGAAGTCCAGTCGGATCGCGTGCGGTCGAGGCTGTGACTCGAAGTCCGACGGATCGCCCGACGTGATCAACACCTTGGCTATGTCGGCCGGCGGCGAGAAGCTCGCATGAATCGAGGGTTGGGTCGCATTCGCCGGCGCTGCCCAGTAGGTGTTGCTGAAGCCGTCGAAGGCCTTCGCAGCCCCATGTCCGGGGATGGATGGCCCGGTTGCCTGGCCGGCGATGTTGACAGGTACGTAGTTGGGAGCAACGTCCATCCGGATCTGGTTCGCGGCCCCCGTGACGGCGTTGTGGAACGATGGGACCAGCACGAACCCGGCGGCGCCCACGACCACCACGCCCACCAGGACCGCGGCCAGGATCTTCGCGAGCGAGCCGCCGCCCCCACCCGCGGCCTGGGCCGCTTGCCGCTGGACACTGATGGGTCGCGCGCCGGCAGGCGTGGCCCCGGCCCGACGGGTGAAGAGCCTCCGCCACCACGGCACCGGGCGAGGGACGGGCGGCGCGGCCAGAGGGATGCCGCAGCGGCGGCAGAAGCGGCGCGTGGCCTCGTTGGCGGTTCCGCAGCTGGCGCAGACGAGCTCGCCCGGCCGCGGCGCTTCCTCGACCGCGGCGACCGGCGGCGGAGCCGCGCGGAGCTTGGTCATTCCGGGTTTGACGGCCTCCGGCTGGGAGATCGAGGCCGCATCGGGCTTCTGGGCGGGCGGCTGCGGGAGGCCGGGCCGGACGGCCGGCGGCTCGGACACGGGTGCTCGCGCCGCGGGCGATGGCACAGGCGGGGCGGACTTCGGCTGTGGCGCGGGCACGATCGGCGGCAGGACTGCCGGGGGCGAGACTGCTGCGGCGCCGACGGCAGGTGGGAGCTCGACCTTCGTGGCCGCGCTTGGGGGCACCGCGGCCGCCCGCGCGGGTGCGGGAGCCGGCGCGGGGGCGGGAGCCGGCGCGGGGGCGGGAGCCGGCGCCACGTCGCTCGCCGGGACAACCTCGTCGGTTGCGGGGACGGTCGCCCCTTCCGCCGGCTCCGTGGCCACGAAGTCGACCGCCGGAGCGACGCGCCTCGACGTGACGACGACCGGCGCGGGAGCAGCCGGCGCAGGCGCCCCCGAGGCCGCGGCGGCCGCAGCTCCGGCCCCGGTCGAGGTCGTGTCCGCTCCCGCGTCGGCGGCCTCGCCCTCGGGCCGGCCGTCGAGGCCGAGCATCCGGCGCGCGTGCACGATGAGCCCGGCGCGCTCCGGTCCCGGCTCCGTCGCTTCGGGTTCGGGGGGTGGCGCGGCCGGCGGCTGGACCTTCTGCCCGGTCCATTCCAGGAAGCTGCCGCACGAGCCGCAGAAGCTGGCGTCGTCGGGGTTCTGCAAGCCACACTTGGTGCAGATGACCACGCTATTCCCCCTTATGCTTCGACGATCTCCACGGCGTGTGGAATATGTGCAGGTTTAGCCGCCGCGACCAGCGCGTCAAGTCGAGCCGCCGAAACCTTCTTCGAGTCGTGCACCGTGACCCGCACCAACAGTGAGGGCGTGGCATCGCCCGGGATCGCCGCGCTCGGGGCTTTCGACCAGCCGGCCGCGCCGGACTCGATTATCTCCACCTGCCCGCCGGTGTAGATGGCGATCTGCGACGCCAGGCCGCCGGCCGTCCCGCGAAGCCTGAAGAGGTCGACGGCCGACGCGACCATCATCCGGCGGCGTTCGAGAGGCCAGGTCTGGTCCAGCGTGACCCCCACCCAGCCGCCCAGCCAGTCCAGGAAGTCCTCGGGCGCGTAGGCCGGATCCAGGTAGGCTTCGAAGCCGTCGAGAGAGGCGAAGATCGGGGCCAGCTCCGAGTCCATCGCCGACACCAGCCGCTGGGCCAGGTCATCGTCCTGGTACAGGGCGGGCAGCGTCTGGCCGATCGGGTGAGGGGTAACGAGACCGGGGACCAGGCCGCGCATCACGCGCCCTCCACCATGAGCTGGTGCTCGTACGAGAAGACGAGCGAATTCGGCTCCAGGTCGAGCCGCTGCGTGGCGGAACCGCGCTGACCGGTGATCGGGTCGGCACCGAACAGCCGGACGTCCTCGACCAGTGCCGTCCCCGGCACGGCCTGCAGGACCGCATAGACCTCGCCGACCTGGACCGGCCGGCCGAATGGCCAGCCCGTGCCGTCAGGCCCCCCGGAGATCGGATTGAAGTACCCGTACAGGGCCCGCGTGGCCGCGGCCTGCAGCTTGGTCGGGTTCGTCCGCGGCTTCGGCTGGATCCTGGCGACGACGGTGATGCCCCGATAATCCGGCGGCTCCACCACCACCCGAGCGCCGATGACCCGGCAGTCGTCGAGTCGGGTCGTGATGCGAGCCAGCGTCTCCTCGGCCGGGACGAGCAGCTCGAAGCGGAGGCGGCCGTCCTCGTCCGCCGCACGCGGCACCACCAGGACCCGGACGCCGCCCTGGTCGGCCGCGGCCGTGGCCGCCACGGCCCGGACCCGGACGATCTCGGGAGCGGCTTCCAGGACGATCTGCTCGTAGTCCTCGGTCGTGACCGCGCGGCCGCGGGTCCGCAACGAGATGGGACCTCGCAGCTTGGCATTCTCGATGTCCTCGCCATCGACCCCGCCGGAGGCGGGCCGGCGGTTCGAGACCCTGGCGATGAACGGGATGCTGGACTTCAGCACGCTGATGGCGCCGGCGGCGACGTTGCCTCTCCGCCCGCCGCCGGTCATGTAGGCGTCCAGCTTCAGGCGTGCGCCTTTGGGCGGCACCTGGCCGTACTGGCGGAAGGTCCCGTCCGGCTGGCGGACACCCGGCCCGAGCAGCACGGCGCCCGCGACCGTGTCGAGGACGAAGTGGCGATCGGCCGACCCGCTCGAGGCGAAGTCAGGGACCTGCTCCCAGTCGACCCACGCGTCGGCCTCGCTGACGCGGAGGACGGCCGGCCGTTCGCCCGGCACGACCGGGTGATGAAGGAGCGAGAAGCGCTGCCCCGGGACGCCGGCGCTGGTGCCGATGATCTCGCCGGCGGGGCCGCCCTCTCCGTTCTGGCCGCCGCCCACGACCTGGGCGTTGACCGCCGCCGCGGTGCCGCCGATTGTCTCGGCGGCGACGCCATGGATTCGGGGCGAGGCGGAGTACGTCGGCATGTCGGCTTCGGGGCTGACGACCCGCGCCCGCAGCCAGCCGCCGCGGGTCCGGTTGACGAGCGAGGCCACGTGTCCGGCCGGGACGTGGAGAACCACCCGCCCGTCGCGGTTGAGCCCGCCCGTCGAGTCCGACTCGAGGTCGCAGCCGGTCCAGCCGTCGCCCGTCCAGGCCTCCCAGACGATCGGGGGCCGCGTCGGATCGACGCCCACGCCCTCGATCGAGCACCGCATCGAAAGCGCCACCGCGCAGGACGGCACCGCCTCGCTGAGTCCGATCAGCAACGTGTCGCCCGGCTGGGGCACGGTTGAGAACGCCTCGAACGACGCGCCCTTCTCGAGGAGATCGGAGCGGTCCACCGCCGGCGCCCCCTCGGCCGAAGTTGCCACGTGCCCCAGGGAGCAGGCGACGACTGCCAGATCTTCGAGCGTGCTGAAGACGATGGCCTCGTCGGTCTCCGTGCGAACGGTCGCGGCCCGCGTGCCCGCGGCGATGCGGACCGTGTCCGGCTGGGGCGCGCTCAGGTAGAACGTCAGCGGGGCGCGGGCCGCCGCCGGCGGGAAGAGCCGCACCCCGATCAGGTCGAGAAAGCGGACGTAGTTGCGATCGGGCACGCGGTTGAGCCGGTACAGGAGCTGGTCGGTCATGTAGGCGAACGCCTCGATGAGCGTCACGCCCGGATCGGATACGTTGTGATCCGTCCACTCCGGACAGCGCTGCTGGACGAGGCGTTTGGCGTCGTCGACCAGATCCTGGAACCGCCGGTCGTCGAGGTTGGGAGTCGGGAGGGCCATCACTCAGCCTCCTCGGGGATCGTGTAGAAGGGGAAGACCAGGTTTCTGCGGTCGTTCGTAGCCTTGATGGTGTAGATGACCTCGATGTAGAGGACGGATCGATCCTCGGTGTCGACGCTCACGTCCACGTCGGTGACCTCGATGCGCGGCTCCCAGCGCAGCAGGGCGTCGCGAACGGCCTGGGCCAGCCGGCCCGCCGCGCCGGCCCCCGCGCCGGCGAAGACCTCGTCGTGGATCCGGCAACCGAACTCGGGTCGCATCGGCCGCTCGCCGGGGGCGGTGCCCAGGATGAGCCGGATGGCCTCTTCGACCTCGCGGCCCTTCGAGACCAGGGCGATGCCC
Source organism: uncultured Chloroflexia bacterium (assembly GCA_963768655.1). Classification (GTDB taxonomy): domain Bacteria; phylum Chloroflexota; class Limnocylindria; order Limnocylindrales; family CSP1-4; genus Fen-1039. Next base: position 363,532 of record CAVYIM010000004.1, read on the forward strand.
CCGCTCGAATCGGTCCGGAGCGGGAAGGCCCAGCCTGCGCCGATGAACTCGTCCGTCATGACTGCCTCCTCAACCGACCGTCACGGCGGCGGTCGTCGCCACACAGGTGCCGCCCGGAATGCCGCAACAGGTCGCCTGCGACTCGGTCGTCGCCGCCGGCTTGCCCTCGATGAACACGCTGGCCGAGCCGGTCATGATCTGGGCTTGCTCCGTGGGAGGCGCGAAGAATGGGTCGCTCGGATGCAGGCCGACGTGCGGCGGCGTGTTCAGTCCGCTCGAGCCGAGCACTGCCGCGGGCTTGCCTCCGATGGTGACCGTCGTCGAGAGCCCGATCGTCAGCGGCGCGGCGAAGGGCAGGGGCGGCGATGGCTGCGGCGCCCCCGTGGTCGGGTTGGGGATCAAGTGGATCGAGCACGTCGCTTGAACCTGGTCTCCCTGGACGATCGGCTGGCCCATCTCTCGTCCCTCTCATCCCGGCGGGTTCAGCTGCAGCATCTGGCCCTTGACCGTCGTCGTGGCGTCGCTCTTGAGGTCGAGGCCGCTGGTGCCCGAGAGGCTCAGGCTCGCGCCGGCCTTGATCGTCACGTTGCCCTGGCCGGAGATCGAGATGTCGCCGTCGGCGTCGATCGAGAGCTTCGCCCCGCCGCCGGCCTTGACGGAGATCTGGCCGTTGTCGTCGTCGAGCACGACCGTCAGGCCCTTGGGCGTCGTCAACTCGATCGATCCGTCGTTCTCGTCGTGAAGGACCAGCTTGTGGCCCTTGAGGGAGACGAGCGCCCGGGCGTTCGGCTGGCCGTTCGGCACGCCGTAGGGCGGGGCGGTGTCGGTCGAGTTCCACAGTCCGCCGAGCACGATCGGACGCCGGACGTCGCCGTGCTCGAAGGCCACGAGGACCTCGTCGTCGACCTCGGGCATCCAGACCACGCCCCGGCTCGATCCGGCGCCGGGCATCGCCACCCGCGCCCAGTCGCTGACGTAATCGTCGGCCAGCCACGGGAAATGCAGTTTCACGCGGCCGTGGTTGTCGGGGTCGCCGGTGTCGGACACGATCCCCACGACCACTCCCTGGATCGGGGCGCCGCCGGAGACGCTCGTGCCGCCCGGCGTGGCGCCGCGAACCAGGCCCAGAAGCGACCGGTCCTGGCGCCCGCTGGCGACGAATTGGGTTCTGTACCCGCGCTGGTCGAAGACGTGCCGGGTGTGAGACAGCGTGAAGCTGCCCACGAACGGGCTGCCGACGACGGAGACGCTGATGGCCCGGCCCGCCTGTATCTCCGCGTTCCCGCGCGCCGTCCCGGTCGCCTCGGCGAAGGTCGTCCCGACCTGCTGGGCAATCCGAGCGGCCCGCTTGTCGGCGGAGTCCTGGTCGATCGCGCGCGGCTCGACCGTCACCAGCCTAGCGTCGCCGAATAGCCCGCTGAGCGCCTGCGGATCCTGGGTGAGCGAGGCGGTGGATGCGGCTGTCTGAGCGGTGCCCACCACGGCCTGCTTGTTGATGCCGTCCCAGGAGCGGACCTCGACGGTGTCGACCTGGCCCGCGCCCGTCACCCGCGGCCGGAACTCCAGGAGGTCCTCGCCGAATATCAGCTGGAGGGTCACCTTCGAGCCGTACGTCCCCTGAGTCGGGGCCGCCGAGGCGTCCGTCGGAGCGTGGAAGTTGAGGGCACCGTCGACGACGCTCAGCTCGAAGTCGATCTCGTCGGCCAGCTCGCGCAGGAAGCTCCAGTCAGACTGATCCACCTGCGGCACGTGGTCCTTGACCTGACCCGTGGAGTCGATCGTGCCGGTGTCGAGGCCGGCGTCCGATGCGATCTGCTGGGCCACGTCCGAGTACATGACCTGGGTGAAGACCTTTGTATGGCGTCCCCGATGCAGCCGGTGGGCCAGGTCGTAACCGCGCACGACCAGGAAGGAGCCGGTCTCCGAGTACTCCGCCTCGAGCGCGGTGACCTCACCCGAGAGCACCGGCGCAGGCGTGCCGTTGACCGACGCCCCGGTGACCTTGACACGCGAGGCGATCTTCACCGGGACCTCGTCGGTGGCGGTCCGACCGGGATCGCTGAACCTGATCTCGAAGCTGGCCGGAAGGTGCACGTCCTGATCGACGATCACCTCCGCCACTCGGCCGGCGATGGCGGCGGACAGGGCTTCGCCGTCGATCTCGATGGTCGCTCCGGTTGCGGTGGCGGTCGCGGAGGGCATCGCTCAATCCTCGGCGGCGTTCAGGAGCCGGGCCTCGGCCGCGGACGGCACGAGGATCCGCGTGCCCGAGGCGATGGCCATCGGGTCGTCGATCCCGTTGAGGCGGGCCAGGGCGCGCCAGAGCGTGGCGTCGCCGAACTCGCCGAAAGCTATCGACGCCAGCGAATCGCCCTCGCCGAGGATGCGGCTGCGCCGGCTCTCGCGGGCACCCGAGGTCGGGTTCTGGGCCAGCGGGCTGTCGTCCGAGTACTCGCTCAGGCTCAGGTCGCAGGTCGCCCTGATGGGCGTCCCGTTGGCCCGGAACATCGTGTACTCGGCGCTTACGCTCTCGATGCACCACTTGTGGTCGGCCAGGGCACCGCTCTGACCCCACTGGAACCCGACCACCGGCGGCCTGGGCCGGTCGTGCTGGGCCACGGAGATCGGACTCGGCTTGGTCCAGCTCAGGAGCTTGTTGACTTGCTTGGAGACGTCGCCCTCGGAGTTGCTCCACTCGTCGAAGAAGATCGACAGCTGGGCCTTCTGCGGCCCGGAGCTGATGTACTCCGGCCGGTCGGTCATGGCGCCGTCGGGCTTCTTCCACGTGGCCGACCGCGACGTCTTGACTTCGCTGGGGTTGTAGCTGAAGACCAGCGTGGCGAACGGGACGCTCCCGCTCGGGTCGGCGTAGGCCGTCAGCGAGGCTCGTTCGAGAGAGGAATTACCGAGCGGCACGGCTAGGCTCCCAGGAATCCGTTGTGGATCAGCTCGAGGGTCTCCGTCGCCGGCTCCCTGCCGCCGGCGTTGAGGGTCGGGCCGCTCCAGTGGGAGGGGTAGACGCCGGTCAGGTTCCAGCTGGCGATCTCGGTGCCGGCCGAGTCCATGACGGCGATCTTCGCCGTCGCGTACGCGATCGACTTCTCGACCGACGCCAGCCAGCTCATGACGGCCGAGGTGGATTCGTCGACCACCCGTGTCAGCTTGACGCTGTCGTACCGGGCGCGGCCGGGGAGGCGATGGACGAAGCCGTTGTTGCCTCCCTCCTTGTACTCGAAGACGTCGTACGTGACGCCCAACCCTTCGCACTTCGTCCACGCGCCGAGGTCGTGGCCGTCGATGGTGACCACGAAGTTCAGTGCCAGTCCGTACTCAGCCATGGTGTCTACCGCCCGATTCGAGGTTCCGCTCAAGCATCGACCGCCACCTCATCACCGATCGGGGAGCAGGCCGGCCCGCTCCCGATCGCGCAGCAGCTCGGCGCCGAGGCGGTCCCTGATCCGCCAGTAGATACGCCCGGCCAGCTGCTCGACCTGGTCGTCCGGTATGGATTGGGCCCCGGCCGCGGCCGCGGCCGTCGCGCCGGGCGATGCACCGCCGCCGACGTCCGCGGCACGAGCGACGAGAACGTTGCCGCTACCACCGGCCGGCGCTTCGGGCCGGGCGCTGTCGGGGTCGTGGATGCGCTGGATGACGGGGCCCCCGCCTGCCGCCGGCGTGCCGCTCCACTGCGGCGACGGGGCCGCCGGGCTCGGCGGTACGGCCAGCGACAGCACCGGGTGGCCGGCCATCGCGGGCTGCGGCAGCTCGGGCACCGGGGCGCCGGAGCTCGAGCTCGGGAACGGCCACGTCTGACCCTCCCCGGCCCGCGGTGATGACCCGGCAACGGAGTGGGTGAGGAGCTCTGCCGGCCGCCCGATCGCGGAACGTTGCACCGAGTTCGAGCGGGCGCCGCCGGCGCCGGCCGCCGGAGACGCGGAGCCCGCCGGGCCGGGACTCGGGCTGGCAGGCAGCCCGCGAGCGGGCCCGGCCGGGGCGAACGACGTCGTCCCGTTCTCGCGCGCTGCCACATTCTCCCGCCCGGCATCGTCGGGCCGATCGCGGACGGGGTGCAAACCCGTGGGCGAGAGGGTCGCCACGGGGAGGATCGGCAACGCTCGTGCCGCACCGCCGGTTATGGGCGAGCGTCGGGCTGCGGTCTCGGCAAAGGCCGCCGCGCCGGCGATCGGGCCGGTGGCTCGAAGCAGTTGCGAGGCGTCGAGCCCACGGGGCTGGGCCGATCCCGGCATCGCTGCCAGCGGCGCGCCCAGGCCGACGCGCCGAACCCTGTTGACAGGCAGATGAGACGGACCTTCCCGCAGCGAGAGCTCGCCACCAACGGGCGTGGGCCGAACTTCGCCCGACATCCGGGGGGCCGGGGCAGCCACGGCGCCGCCCAGCGCCGGGGCTGCGGCGCGGTCCGGGGCCGTGGCTGCGGCGCCCGGCGTTTCGGTCGGCGAGCCGGCCTGGTCGCTCAGGGCCGCGGCGTCCGCGGCGGCGCCGCTGCCTGGCCGACCACCCGGCCCGGCGGCGAGGTGCACGCGACCGCCCGACCAGCCGGGGTCCGACGCCGGGTCGACCGAGGTGTAGGAGTGGCTTCGCTCGGCGGCCGGGAGATCCACGACCGGCAGCCGCCGCCTGGCACCGAGATCCCCGTCTGCGCCGAGGTTCGCGCCGAAGCCGGCGGGCGCGCCGAGGCCGGCGGGCGTCCCCGGCACGGCGCCGAACCCGGACGCATTTACGAGCGGCCTAGCCGCGGCCCCGGCGTCGCGGGCAACCGCCGCGTGGGGCCCGTGCCGGCTGCCGGTCCCGGCCCCGCCGGCAGGCCCCCCGGCCCGCGGCATCGCCGGCCTGGTCAGACCGCCGATGACGCCCACCGGCCCACCGGCAGCGGTTTCGTGCTCGAGCGGGCGCAGCGTCGGCGTGATGCCGTGCGAGACGGCCAGTCCCGCAATGAACTGACTCGGTCGCACCGTCAGCGGCGCCGTCCCAAAAGTGCTCTGGAGAGGCTCGATGGCAGCGGCGGACCGCTCCGCCTGTTCGGCTGCCTCAGCGGTCACCGGGCCCGTTTCGCCCGACACCTGGCTGGACGCGGCGGTCGACTCACCGGATCGGCGAGGCAGGCTGAATGGCCAGCGCACGGCGACCTCACTCCTCTCCGGTCAGTCGCCGGTTGATGCCCGCGACCTCTTCGACAAACCGCCGCCTGTCCGGATGCTCGAGATCCAGGATCTCCTCGAAGGACCAGTGAAGGTGGTAGCCGACGTACGCGATCTCCTCGAAGAGGCGGTCGGTCGCGTACGTCATGATCCCCCCGAGGAACCACCGCCGATCTCGACGGTGAACTCGTGGTGGCAGGCAGGGCAGGTCACCGCGGCCTGCGAGGTTCCGTCCTGGTTGATGCGCCGGTACAGGTCCTGAAGGAAGGCCAGATCCGACGCGAACATCCCTTCGACGATGCCCGGATTGATCTGGGGCAGCGTGCCCAGCCGGGTGATGACGCGACTGAGCAGGATGACCGTCAGGTAGGCCTCGTTCTCCCGGACGCGGGGGTCGCGCACCGGAGTGATCTCGTCCCGCGCCGTCGCCAGCCGCATCAGGCCTTCGCGATGGACGACGCCCTGCTCATCGACGTAGCCGCGCGGCAGCACGAACGAGAACTCCGTTCGCAGCGGCCCGGGCCGGTCGACAGCGGTCATGGGTGCCACCCTGGTCTCGGCCACCATCGCTTACTTGACCCTCACGAAGGTCTCGCAGACGATCGTGACCTCCTCGACCGAAGGCGTGTTGTCGCCGGCCTTGAAACCGGTGACCGTCAACTTCGAGACCCAGGCGTTGGTGAAGTTGTAGCGGGCGACTTCCTGGTGCTCGAAGTCGTACTGGACGATCGAGCCGTTTCGCCGGGCATCCTTGAGCTTGCCGTCGAGCGCGGCCTGGTGCCAGTTCCACAGGTCCATGGACTGGTTGGCGGCCCGCTTCAGGGTGATCGTCGGCGGCTTGATGGCGCCGATCTGCTTCTTGAGGGTGGGCCGGCCCGCCTTGTCGACCTCCTTGACCTCGATGACGTCGAGCTCCGACGCCGCCCCGGTCACCTCCTGGAACTGGGCGAGGCTGACGCTGTCGATCTCGATCGAGAAGCGCTGGGCGCTCAGGGCGTCCTGGGGAAGATTTGGGACACCAGCTGGCATGTTGGAATCTCCTTGCGCTCCTACCGGTTGGCGCCTATTCGGTCAGCGACGCGCCGCCGGAGAACTGGGCGATCCGGAAGATCACGAATTCGGCCGGCTTCACGGGCGCGATCCCTATGTCGATGATCAGCTGGCCGGCGTCGATCGTTTCCGACGTGTTGTTCTCCCCGTCGCACTTGACGAAGAAGGCTTCGCCGGGCGTCGCGCCGAACAGCGCGCCGTCGCGCCAGACGCGGACGAGGAACGAGTTGATCGTCCGCTTGACGCGTTCCCAGAGCGCCATGTCGTTGGGCTCGAAGACGACCCACTGGGTACCTTCGAGGATCGACTCCTCCACGTAGTTGAAGAGGCGCCGGACGTTGAGGTACCGCCAGGCCGGATCGGACGAGAGAGTCCTCGCGCCCCAGACGCGGATGCCGCGGCCGGGGAAGGAGCGGATGCAGTTGACTCCGATCGGGTTGAGGAGGTCGTGCTCGCTCTTGGTGATCTGCACTTCCAGGGCGATGGCTCCCCGGACGACTTCGTTGGCGGGGGCCTTGTGGACGCCACGCTCCGAGTCGCTGCGGGCCCAGATGCCGGCCATGTGGCCGGATGGCGGCACGAAGATCGCCCGGCCGGCGAGCGGATCGAAGACCTTGACCCAGGGCCAGTACAGGGCCGCGTACTTGGAGTCGTAGCCGGCCCGATCGGTCCGCCACTCGTGGATCTGCTGCGCCCCGAAGTCGGGCGGCGCGTCCAGGATGGCGACCCGGTCGCCCATCAGCTCGCAGTGGGCGATCATCGCCAGCTGGACGGCCTTCACGCCCTCCATGTCGATGGTGCCCTTCTGATACAGAGCCATGAGATCGGGAGCGGCGACCATCGTCACCTCGTCGACCGCCTCCAGGCCGCCGAAGCCGGTGCGCTCGGCCGCGTTGCCGGCGTATTCGTCCGGAGTGACCCGGATCGTGCCCGTCGTCGTGCCGCCGCTGAGCGACATCCTGCCCATGGCGGGTGTCAGCTCCGACTTCGTGACCTCTTCGAGACGGATCCGGTGGGACGTCCTGGTCTGGGTGAAGACGTTCTGGCGGCCCTTCTTGAGGGTTACGTTGTCGTAAACCTCATCCTCCTTACCGCCAACCGACACGATGAGCTTGAAGACGCCTTCGCCAGGTTCCGACGGTTCGGCCACCTCGACCGAGATCTGGTCGCCGGAGACGCCGGGCTCGAGGGCGACGGCCCGGAACGCCGGGACCGATTTGTCGGTGGAGCTCGGCAGCTCGAGGCGGGCGGCCGGGGCAACGCCGTCCGCTCCGATCCGGACAACATAGGCGGCGCCGCCGCCGTTCAGGAAGTAGCCGTAGACGGCATGGGCGAGATAGGAGCCCTCGATGAAGTCTCCGAACGTGGATGTGAACTGGGTCCAGTTGGTGACCAGGACGGGCGTGTTGGCGGGTCCTAGCTGAGCAAGGCCGACGAAGGCTGCGACGGCGGTCCCGACGCCCTCGATCGGGCGGGAGCCGGCCTCGACCTCCTCGACGTAGACGCCGGGCGACAGGTATTGCGGCATGCGGTTCGTCTCCAACACTGCGGAGATGTAGAGGCTGAGGGTCCGCTCTGGCCAGGTCGGCGGCAATGGTCGGGCGGGCGGTCTGGAGGGAAGAAACGGGTGTCCATCAGGGCAGTCGCGTTGCCCGAACGGTTGCCCCGCAACCACTTGCAGGGCCCCCGTTCCGCACCGAAGCTGGGGCGCGGCGAGCGCTGCCATTCGGCGGCGCGTGGCTGCCTGCCGTCGACGTCAGGATCGGGACGGAGGAGCACATGGGTCGGGCCGACCGGATGTCCGGATGATCGAGGTCTTCGACGAGACTCTCCGCGAGCTCGTGCGACGCGAGGTTCTGAACGGCAGCCAGGTCGAGATCGCCTTCGACGCGCCCACCAAGGATTGGGCGTCTCGCCGGAACGCCCCCGTCGTCAACCTGTACCTGTACGACATCAGAGACGACCTGACTCGCCGCGAGGTCCAGTACGAGGAAGTCCGCGATCCGGCCGGCCGGGTCACCGAGAGGCGTCCGCCGGTCCACCGCTTCCGGCTCTCCTACATCGTCACCGCCTGGACCCAACGGCCGGAGGATGAGCACCGCCTCCTGTCTGCGTGCCTGGCAAGCTTCCTGCGGCACGAGACCCTGGCCCCGCGCGAGCTCTCCGGCGCCCTTGCGGCGCAGCCTCACCCGGTCCTCTTGAATGTGGCGCTGCCGCCCACCGAAGACCGCTCGATCGCCGACGTGTGGACGGCCCTGGGTGGCGAGCTCAAGCCTTCGATAGACCTGGTGGCCATCGTTCCGTTCGTCGTCGACCGACATCAGGAAGCAGGGCCGCCGGTCCTCGAAGCGCCGCGCCTGACGCTGACGTCGCGCCGGGAGTCTCCGGAACGGATCCCGAGCACGGGTCGGGGACGGGCCGCCGCCAGCGCCGGCGCCGGCGCGGGAGACGGGGGCGAGAGCCGGCTCGACGCGGGAGTGGCCGCGGAGACGGTCACGGGCGGGAGCGAGGATCAGCCGGGTCGGATCGTTCGCGTCCGATCGGTCCGTCGCCTATGACCGGGACGGGTGTGCGGGACGCCGCTCCGGCGCGCGACGGCGCGCCGGAGGCGGCTGGAGGCGACCCCGAGATCGATCCGTCGCTGCGTCACCTGGCCGGCCGGATGTCGATCGTCGAGGCTCGCGTAGGGATCCTCGTGGCGGCGAGGAGGGCTTCGAACGCCAACCCCGACGACAGGTTCCGAGGGCTGTACGTATCCGATTCCGACGCGGCGATGCTGGTCCAGGGCTCGGCCGCCCACGGTGCGGGTCCACCCGCGGGGCCGCCCGCGGCGACGGCTGCGGGGCCGCCGGCGGCGACGGCCCGGGGACCCGCGGCGGACACTGCGCCCGCGGAAGACGGGATCGCGACGGCCTTCGCCGCGGTCGAGGCCGACGCCGACCGGGCCGAGGCGGACGGCCGCGAGATCCGCCTGCGGACTCTGTCCCGCGCCTATGGGCTGGACCGGCTCGACGAGGAGCTGCTCCTGATCGCGCTCGCGCCCGATTTGGATCCACGGTACGAGCGGCTGTACGGGTACTTGAACGACGACGTCTCGAGGAGGCGCGCGTCGGTCGGCCTGGCGCTGACGCTGTGCGGCGTGTCGGTCAGCTCGGGCGTCGGGCGCGGCCGTCTCGGCGTATCCGGCCCGCTCGTGGCTGGTCGCCTGATCGAGATCGAAGACGCGGGCCGGCCATTCCTGACCCGCCTGCTCCGCGCTCGAGATCGAGTGGTCGGTTTCCTGCTGGGCGACCCCACTCCGGACGCCGGGCTGGCGGGGTTGCTGCCGGCCGTCGATGGTCCCGCCTCGACTGAAACTGGCTCCCCTGATTCCGCCCGATCCGCCGAGGAAGCGATGCTGGAACGCGGCCTACGCGCCGGAGCGGGACTCGCCTACGTCCGCGACGGAGTGGGTTCGGACGGGCGCGGCATCGCCCTTGCCGGCTCGACGCGGACCGGAGCTCGAGTCATCGCCCTGGACCTCGAATCTCTCCCGCCCGAGCCGGACGTCCGGGGCGTCGCAGCCGCCGCGGCGCTGGAAGCGCGGCTTCGCGGCGGCGCCGTAGTCGCGGGGCCGCTCGACGTCCTGGCCGACCTGGGCCCGTGGGCCGTCTCCGCCTTCGCCGACCTGCCCTGCCGGGTCGTGCTCCACGGAACTCGAGCCTGGGACCCGCGATGGTCGCACCGTCCGCCGCTGTTCATCGAAGCGCCCCAGGCGACGGCGGCCGAGCGGTCGCGGGCCTGGCGGGCCTCGCTCGACGGGTTGCCCGGGGCCGACGATCTGGCCGCCGCCGTCTCGGCCTATCCATTCCGCCTCGCGCCGCCGGAGATCGCCCGGGCGACGAGCCTGGCCCGTCTTGCCGCAGCCGCGGCCGGTCGACCGGTCGCCGCCTCCGATCTGGCCGCCGGCGTTCGGGCCCGAAATGCGACCGGCCTGCAGAAGCTCGCTCGCCGGATCGAGCCCCGGGCCGGGTGGTCGGACCTGATCCTGCCGCCCGACATCGTCGACCATCTGCACGACCTGTCGAACCGGGCCCGCCATCGCGACCAGGTCCTGGATGGCTGGGGACTCGGCGATCCGAACCGGGGTCGCGGGCTCACCGTCCTGTTCACCGGCGACTCCGGGACGGGCAAGACGCTGTCGGCCGAGGTCGTCGCCGGCACGCTGGGCCTGGAGATGTACCTGATCGACCTGTCCTCGGTCGTCGACAAGTACATCGGGGAGACGGAGAAGAACCTCGACCGCGTCTTCAGCCAGGCCGACGGAGTCAACGGCGTGCTCCTCTTCGATGAGGCCGACGCCATCTTCGGGAAGCGTTCCGAGGTTCGCGACGCCCACGATCGCTACGCCAACGTGGAGATAGCCTATCTGCTCCAGCGGATGGAGCGCTTCGACGGCATGGCGATCCTGACCACGAATCTGCGGGCCAACCTCGACGATGCTTTCCTGCGCCGGCTGGACGTGCTGGTCGACTTTCCGATGCCCGACGAGGCCCAGCGACGCCGCCTCTGGCAGCGCCATCTACCTTCCAGCCTGCCCGTCTCTGACGACTTGGACCTCGATTTCCTGGCCCGCAGCTTCCGGGTTTCCGGCGGCAGCATCCGAAACATCGTGGCCACGGCCGCCTACAACGCCGCAGCCGGTGACCGGCCCGTGGCGATGGCGGACCTCATCAGGGGCACCGAACGCGAATACCGAAAGCTCGGACACCTCAACACGGAGGCCGAGTTCGGGCCCTACTTCCATCAACTGGGATCGTGACGGAGGCTGAAGCATGAGCAGCCGGGATCGCACGCGAACACACGCGCACGAGCAGGCCGAAGTCGTGCCGGCGCGGCGCCGGCCCCAGCCGGCCGCGGAAGAGGCGGTCGAGGGCGAGGCGCTGCATGCTACTGATCTCGCGCGGCCGGCCGGGCTCGGTCAGACGGAGATCCGACATCTACAGCGGACCGCCGGCAACTCCGCCGTCGCATCGCTGATGGACGACCTCGACGAGGTGGATCCGGTTCCGGGCGATGGCCAGCGGCTCGATCCGGCCTTCGAGGCCAGGATGGCCCAGGCGTTCGGGACCGACTTCTCCGACGTCCGGGTCCACGACGGCGCCGATGCCGCGGCCTCCGCTGCCGCCTTCGAGGCCCGTGCCTACACCATCGGCAACGACATCGTCCGGGGCGAAGGCTCGGGCGACGATCGGACGATGGCCCACGAGCTCGCCCATGTCGTCCAGCAGCGGAACGGGCCGGTCGGCGGAGCTCCCGTCGGCGGGGCCAACGTGGCGCGTTTCTCGATCAGCGATCCGAGCGACGCCCTGGAGCAGGCGGCCAATTCCGCGGCCAGTTCCGTGATGGGCGGCGGAATGCCGAGCATCCCCGGCCTGGGCAGCCTGCCCGGTCTGGGCGGCGGCATGCCGAGCATCCCCGGCCTGGGCAGCCTGCCCGGTCTGGGCGGCGGCATGCCGAGCCTGCCGAGCATCCCCGGCCTGGGCAGCCTGCCCGGTCTGGGCGGCGGCATGCCGAGCCTGCCGAGCATCCCCGGCCTGGGCAGCCTGCCCGGTCTGGGCGGCGGCATGCCGAGCCTGCCGAGCATCCCCGGCCTGGGCAGCCTCCCCGGTCTGGGCGGCGGCATGCCGAGCCTGCCGAGCATCCCCGGCCTGGGCAGCATCCCCGGTCTGGGCGGCGGCATGCCGAGCATCCCGGGTCTCGGCGGCCTGCCCGAGCCCGGGCAGCTCGAAGACGACCTGACCAAGGGCGCATCCGGCCTCATGGGCTCCCTCGGCGGACTCGCCGGCTCTCTTGGCGGGCTCTTCGGCTAGAGGAGGCGTCCGGGGCGGGTCGCCTGCGGCGGCCGGGCCGGCTCCGGCGGACGCGGGCCGCCTCTAGATGAGGCCCTGGCGAATCACGTAGGCGACCGCGTGGGCGCGGTTGCGCAGCTCGAACCGGACTGTCACGTCGTGGATGATGTTCTTGACCGTCCGCTCGGAGAAGTACAGCTCGCGTCCCACTTCCGCCGTGTCGTGGCCGTCCGCGATCAGCTTGAGGACCGCGACCTCGCGTTCGGTCAACCCGCCGAGAGTCAGGCCGCGCGGAGACAGCACCTGGCGCTGCAGCCGTCCGACCTGGGCGAGGAGCCGGCCCAGCAGGTCGGGTGGCAGCGTGCCGTCGCCTTCCGCGGCCCGCCGGATCGCCTGTTCGAGCGTGGCGGCGTCACTGTTCCGACGGACGATGCCACTCACGCCGGCTTCTACGGCGGCGAGCAGGCCTGCGTCGTCGATCCGGCCCACGAGCAGCACGACCCGCCGAAGGCCGGCCGCCGGTGTCGTGCGGATGGCCTGGATGGTGGCCCCGTCCGCTTCTTCGGCCGCGATCAGCGTGACGCCGCCTTCGGGTGTCGGACCGGAAGTGAGGACGATGTCGGGCTTGCGGCCGAGCCTGGCCTCGATGCCCGCTCGAGTCAGCGGATCCGCGCCGCTCAGCGACACGACGATCTTGTTCTGGGACGCCATCTGAACATCTCCTCCCGCCCCGCATTCACGGGGCCTCGGCGGTCTGGACGGAGCGGGCCGGATTTTGCCACCGAGCGGATTCCGTGGACTTAACGTGCAGTTAGCGGGCGCCTCAAGAGGCCGAAGTCTGCCCCTTAGGGCAACGCGATCCACCCCTCGGCGCCTTTTCAGGCAGTTGGGCAGCCGCGAAACTTCGAGCCAATATGGCATCGATCGTGAAGCTCCCGAGCGACGTGGTCCAGGTCGTCCCCGGTTCCGAGGCGACCATCCCGGTCACCGTCCGGAACACCGGCACCGTCGTGGACCAATTCACCATCGAAGTCCTCGGCGAAGCAGCCGCCTGGGCGACCGTCCAGCCCCCGACCCTTTCGCTGTTCCCCGGCGCCGAGGGCAAGGCCGTCGTCACCTTCGCGCCCCCGCGCGTGGCCTCCGTTCCCGCCGGCCCGCTCGTCTTTGGGATCCGAGTGGCTTCGCACGAAGACCCGACAGGGAGCACGGTGGAGGAGGGGAATCTCAACGTCGCGGTGTTCGCGGACACGTTCGCCGAACTCCTGCCTCGCACGTCCGCCGGGAGTCGCTCCGCGTCCCACAGCCTGGCGATCGACAACCGGGGCAACGCCGCCCTCAATGCCACGGTGGCCGGCACCGATCCCGACAATCTGCTCAACATCGCCGCTAAGCCCGCCGGCCTGGTCGTCGACCCGGGAACGGCCGCCTTCGCGAGCATTCACGTTTCGCCGCGCAAGAGCTTCTGGCGCGGCCAACCGAAAACGCGTCCGTTCAAGCTCCAGGTTGAGTCGCCCGACGGCGCTCCTCTGGTTCTGGACGGCACGATGCTCCAACAGCCCGTCCTTCCGGGCTGGCTTGGGAAGGCTCTGCTGCTGTGCCTGGCACTGCTGCTCCTGGCGGCGTTGCTCTGGTTCGGGCTGCTTCAGCCCGACATCAAATCGACTGCCCAGCAGGCCCTGGCCGACGCCGGATACACGCCTCACCCGTCCGGCGCGGCAGCTACGCCGGCGCCGACCGCGGCCGCGACGCCGACCGCGGCGCCCAGCGCGGCGCCGAGCCCGAAGCCCAGCTCGACGCCAGGGCCGACGTCGGGGCCGACGGCCGGGCCGACCGCCAGCCCGTCGCCGCTGTCGCCCTTCGCCGGAACCCCCGTCGACGGCCGCCTCACGGCCAACGGGAAGCCCAATTCGACCGGGCCGGTCGCGGCGGGAGAGGTTCTCTACATCACTGACCTCATCTTCGAAAACCCGAATGGGTTGAGCGGGCCCGCGCAGCTTGTACGTAAGGGCCTGGTGATCGCGGATCTCCAGCTCGAGAACTTCCGCGACCTCGACTACCACTTCATCACACCGATCGTGCTCGACGCCGGCGACGGACTCACCTTCACCGCGAGTTGCCCTCCCAACAACCTGGCGACGGCGCCACCTCTGCCATGCACCCCATCCGTCTACTACTCCGGCTTCACCATCCCGTAAGCGGGCGCTCGATCGGGCGGGGCCTGGCCGCGGCAAGCATCCTGACTCTCGCGGCAGCTTCCGGCCCGACCGCCCCGATCACCGCCGGCGCCGAGATCGCGGCGTCTGCGGGACCGGCCGGCTACGGCGCCACGACTCAGCCGCAGGCCGAGATCCTGCTCCCACCCACGATCACGCTGTCACTCTCCGTTGGACCGCCCGGTTCCGTGACCACCGTGACCGGCAGCAACTTCGCGGGCCAGCAGCCGGTCCTGTTGCAGTGGTCGACGGGTGTCCCATACCAGCTGCCGAATCCCGTAGTAACCCGGGACGACGGCACGTTCCAGGTCCAGTTCCTGGTCGTCGCCGGGGACGATGTCTTTGGGCCGCGTGAGCTCCAGGCGGCCATTCCCTTCGTCGGCTTCTTCGGCGCGCCAACGACCACCAATGGGCGGGTCGTCGCCCAGGCCCAGTTCCTGGTCGTGCCGCACACCGCCGGGCCACCGACAGACGACATCATCCACGCCATCTGGGGGTCGCGGCCGTTCTTCTTCCGGCACTGAGGCCCTTCGGGCGAACGTCGACGCCGGTCGGCGCCGGACGCGGCCGCCTGTCAGATGCTGGAGAGCGGTGCCGACGTTCCGAGGATGTTGCCGGAAGCGTCGCGCGCGCGAACCGCAACGAACGGTTTCGTCGTCGTCAGGGTGATTGCGGTTTCGAAGCCCGACCGCGGTGCCGTGGCCACGCTGCTCAGGTCGGCAGCGCCGGTCCCCGCCAGGACGTCCCAGGCGGCGACCTCGGTGGCTCCGTTCCAGCTGGCGTAGACCAGCAGCGATCCGCCCTGCTTCTCGAGCGCGATCGCGGGCGCGTCCGCCGGCTGCCCGACCCACGGGAAGCGATAGTCGCGATAGGACTGCGAGGCCGCGAATGTCGAATTGATCAGCAGCTTGCCGTCGCCGCTGAACTCACTGAAATGCGGCAGGCTGCCCCAGCCGACGAACACGTCGCCGTTGGGCAGGATCTGCACGTTGCCCTGGCTCGTCGCGAACAGTCCCTGCGGCTGGGCGTATTCGCGCACGAGCGTCGCCGTCATGGCCGTCTCGTCGAGGCGCAGGACGATCGCGCGTGAGGGTCCGGGCCCGGCTCCGTCGTCGAACAGGGTGAGCGTCCCATCGGCTTGCCGGCGCGCATCGTGCTGGTAGTTGAAGGTCGTTCCGGGCCCCATGGCGAAGTCGCTGCGCTTTCCACCCAGTCGCCATCGGATCTCGCCGCTCTGCCGATCGATCTTGTAGATCGTCGAAGTGTTCCGAGCGGAGACGAGGAGGGTTCCGTCCGTGTCGACATCGATCGAGTTGGCGTGGACGTAGTCGTAGACCGCGTTGGGCGCGGTGGGGGCGCCCACGGTCGACTCCTCGACCTCGATGTAGTCGGCGGTGTGCCACTCGAAGAGCAGAAGGCCAGTCGTGAGGTCGATCTCCTGGATGGCGCAATCCATGATCGGCCAGGGGGCGGGCGTCGCGCCTGCCGGAGACGTCGGCGCGACCGCGGCATCGGCGAAGAAGAGGGCCGTGCCGTCCGGTGTGAGCTGCAGCTCGTGGAGGTCGGCCTGCCTGCCGTTCATCGCCTGGATCCGCATGAGCTCCTGGTATGAGCTGTCGACCACGATGTGCTCGCCCGATCCGATACCGCCGTTGTTGGACCCCTCCCACCACGTCAGCACCGGTTTGCCCTGGTAGCTGGCGACCCGCAGGTCTGTCACGACCTGGCCGGTGCCGGGACGCTCCCAGACGAGCTCGCCCGCGTTGTCGACGATCGTCGGTCCGTTCAAATTCCCGCCATCGGCCGGAGTGAAGAAGATGAAGCCCGGTGCGACGGCGCGCGCGGGAGTCGTCGTCTGGATGGACGGTGGGATGAGATCGGGCCGCGAGCGGTAGGTGAGGTTGGGCGTGGGCGTCGCGGCGGCCTGGAACGCGGCTGGCCAACCTCGCAACAGTTCGAGAGTCGTGACGGCCGCTCCGCCGACGGCGACGGCGCCGACCGCAATGAGCACCTGGCGCCGCGTCATCAGGCGCCCCGCCGTTGCCGGGCCGGGCATTCGAGCCTCCAGTGCTGTCGGCCACGCTCGCGTGGTCGGTTCGTGGACCGGAATCTGGCGTGACTCGTCGGGGAACCGGGCGCCAGGAGCCGCCGCACCCATCCTAACGTGGAGTGCTTCCCACCCGGCCCGCCCCACCCTCGACGGACCGGGCTGCGAGACCGGGGCCCGAAGCGCGAGCCCGGGTCTTGCCGCCAGAGTCCTGCAAGCGAAGGTTTTCGGCCGCCGTGGGTTCCGGTGAAGGGCGGTCCAGGGTCCAGGCTCGACGCGAGTCAGCCTGGCTCGCCCGGGGTCGACCGAGTCCGGCGCGGCCCGGTTAGGACGAAGGGGTGCTGGGCAGAGGCTTTCAGGACACGGGCCGGGCGAAAGGCTAGTCTTGCGATAGGGGGACGCTTCTTTTGAGTGGGGGAGTAAGCGCGAGGAGGTGCTCAGGTGGTGCGTGTCCGCAGGCCGGTTCTAGCCGTGTTGGTAGGCGTCGCGGTCATCGTCGGTGGTTGCTCGGGCGGCAGCACCGCGTCACCCACCGAGGCCGCCGCAACGGTTGGCCCGACGCCGACCGCCGTCGCCGCGCCCACGCCCACGCCGGCCGATCCGGATGCGCTCTTCGGCCTGGGCATCGCGGAGGGTCCCGCCTGGAAGTCGTTCCACCTCAAGATCACCCTGGACGGCACCATCAAGTCCGCCTTCCTCAAGACCCTGGGCAACCGCAGCTGGGCGAACCTCAAGAGCGATGCAGTACTCGATGGCACCTCGATCGAGGGCGACGTAGATGCCCCGGATCTGGCGTTTCAGCTGGCCATCACCGTGCCGGCGATCTCCGCCCTTGGAACCGTCCCGATCACCGGCGACGTGGTCGTCAAGAACTCGGACCTGTATCTGAAGTTGAGCGATCTGGGAGCCAAGTACCACGAGGTCAAGCTGGGCACCATGAGCAAGGAGCTGGGTCTTCCGGTGTCGGTCCCAACTCCGGGTGCATCAGCGCTCACGGGGCTGGCAGACATGACCGCCAGCCTGCGCAGTCAGCTCGAGGCGGACGGCGTCACGCCCAAGGTGGTCGGGGTCGATCAGATCGGTGGCCGTGACGCATACCACATCGACCTTACGGTGCCGCTCGACAAGATCAACGCGGACCTGGCCGCGGCCACGGCCACCGAAGGCGCGAGTGTCCTGCGGGGGATCAAGATCGACTCGGTCTCGTCGGGCATCTGGATCTACGAGGACAACTACGAGCTTGCCCAGGTTCAGATCGCCGGCGCCTCGTCGAGCGTGGGCAACCTGAGCTTCACGATGACCCTGACCAACTTCGACCAGCCGGTCACGATCAACGCCCCGGCCGCGAGCGACGTTGCGGCGGGCCTGTAGGCCTGCTCTCAATTCAGGCCCTCGCCGGGACGATCCGGACTGCGGCCGACCCGGCCGAGAGCGCGGGCGCCGATCGAAGACACGATCGTTGCAACGTCACGACGCCACCATCAATTCGCCGCGATGGCCTGTGAAGAACACGGGTATTGCCTGCGGGGTCGTTGACCGGGTGGCAGCGCGCCGGCGCGTTCGCCGGTCCAGCCAGATGGCCGAGCGAAGGTCTCGAAGACGGGCCGAGAACTGATCTGGCGGGAACTCTATGAGAGTGTCACGCCGGGAGCGTTCTGATAGGCCGAACCCATCATACACAGGTCATCCAGAACCAGCGCGAACAGCTCGAATAGCTCCTTCAGGCGCTGGATGTCCGTGACGAAACCGTGCGTCTCGAAACAGAGTTCGTCCACACCTGCGGGGAAACTCGAGCGGAACCAACCCGCGTCATCCTTGACCTGGAAGTGGACGTCTGTCTCAGCTTCGAGCAGGCCACGGATCCGCGGGTCCGACAGCAAGCGCCTGATTTCGGCTTCAGACGAACTCTGGACGACGAACCGAGCGTCGAAGGCGGGGTCGCCAATCGTGATGTCCTGGGCGCCGAACACTTTCCCAAGAGAGCCGAACACACCCTGGGTGTGGACATTGAACCTGAGCCCGTCGGCATTCACGTAGGGCGCCCGAAAGCGGGTGAAGATGGTCGAGGTCTTGCCCGTGCTCACGGCATACGTGTCGAGAGTGATCTGCCATTGCCCGTGCGACAGCGTTACCTTCCCCGTCCCGAGCCACCCGCCCGCTTGAAACTGGGCGCCTATTTGCTGGCTGAGTTGGGACCAGATCTCATCCTTGCTCGGTCCGAACACGTCGCGAAGTAGCCCCATCGTCTGTCCCTTCCATCCTGGGCACCGCCCGGAGCCTGGTGCGCGAGGAGGCGTTGCCATCGAGAGGTATAGCGGTCCCGCGACCGACTCGCAACGTCGGGTCCGAGCACACCTCCTGGCGCGTTGCTCGGCCGCTCCCGCCGCGGTACTCGTCGGATCGTCTCTTCCTGCGGCCCAGGCGCCCTTGCGCGGCGCTTACCTTCGCCGGAATCGCGGCGAAGCAGTCGAGGCCACTGTGGCTGGCAGCTCGACGATCAACCAGGAGCTCAAGGATCAGACGCGATGGACACCCGCATCAGCACCCTGCTCGCCGGTCTTCTGCTCGGAGGCGCATACGCCTTCGGCGCCGTGGCCCTCGTGTCAGCGGCCTTGTACAGCCTCGGCTGTATCGCCTTGCGGCTCCACTGGATCGGGTTCCCTCGCACCCAGAGCTGCGGCAGTGCTCCTGCCGTCCCTGACGCGGCCGCACCGACGGCTGCGAGCCGGGACGGAGTTCCGCGTGGCGAATCGAAAAGCGGCCGGGTGGGAACCGCTGCCCGCGAGGCGGCGTCAGAGCCGTGCCAGACGGTTCGAACCGAGACCGCATCACCCGATCCCAGGAGATACCAATGAACTCGCACCCGAGATTCACCCGGCCGACCAGGTCCGTGCTGACCGGCTTCTTCGTAGTCGCTATGGCAGCGCTGGCGATAGGCTGGACTGCCGGCACCGTGGCTGCGTCAAGCGGTTCGCGAGCCGCCTCGCCCACGGCCGCCCCCACGACGGTTCCCGCCGACACGTCAGGCGTCCCCGGCGTTGGCACGACGACGACCCTATCGCAGAACGCCGGCGAGGTGGCCTCGTCGGGCGGCGTGGCAAGTTCGATCGCCTACCCCGTGACCGGCTACAACTCTCTCGGGGTGGCGCCTCAGGGCACGATCCTGGCCGAGGGCACGGGCACGGCCGGCATGAAGGCAAATGGCTCCGACCAGGCGGCGGCGCTCAAGACGGCCACTGACGCGGCGTTCGCCGATGCCCACGTCCAGGCTCTCGCGGCGGCGACGTCGATGGGCGTGCAGCTGGCGGGGATCTACTCGGTCAGCATCGCGTCGAACGACAGCTACGCTTACGCGACGCCCGATTGCGTGGCCGTTCCGCCGGTGCCGGGCAACGCCACCGGTGCGAGCGCTTCGACCGGGACCGCGCCGGCGAGCACGCCCATCGTCTGCGAGCAAGCCACGCCCACCTCCGCTCAGCTCGTTGTGACCCTTATCGTCGCCTACAAGTACGCGTAGGCGGGGAAGCCCGCCAGACAACCACTCGCCGCCGCGGGATCCCGCGGCGGCGAGTCTGTATTGGCGTCGGCCGCGGCTCGGCGCGCCGGGAGGTCAGTCTTCGGCGACGAACGCGGCGTGGGCCGCTTCGATGGGGTCGCCGGGGCGGGCGGCTCAGTACGAGTCGATCACCTTGATCGTCGGGTCTCCCGGCCCGACCTGCCAGTTGTTGGTCGTGGAAGCCGAGTTGTTCCACGACCAGACGAGAAAGCCCCTGACACCTGCCTTGAACATGGCCGCGAGCTTGGCGTTGAAGGCGGCGGCCCTGTCGGCGAGGGTTCCGCCCACGCTGGTGGCCTTGATGCCCGACTCGCCGACGAAGATCGGCTTGTTGAGGGCGTTGCAGGCGGCGATGTCCGACACGAGGTGGGCCGGCAGTGCCTCCGTCTCGTGACCGTAGTCGTGGTATTCGCAGACATCGATCGTGGGGACCGAGTTGATCTTCTGATAGTCGGAGCCCTGGCTGCCGCACTGGCCGGCGCCCATGGTGCCGAGCGAGACCAGGTGGTTGGGATCGATCGACTTTATCAAGCCTGATACGTCCGCCGCGAAGTTGTAGAGATCGGAGGCGGGGGCGCAGGTCGAGGTGTTGTCGAGCTTGACCTCGGCCTCGTTCATGAGCTGCCACATGGCGATCGTCGGATCGTTCTTGTAGCGAGAGACCACTTCCTGAACCCACTCGCGGTACGGGACGGTGTTCTGGGGCAGGATCTGCGTCTTGTATCCGCCGGTGTACCAGCTGTCCCACTTGTACTCGCTGGTCGGGCTCTCGCACGAACCCCATTGGTTGGCCAGCGTCACGATCACCTTGACGCCGTGAGCCCTGGCAACGGCCAGGGTGTGGTCGAAGGCGCTCCAGTCGCGCTGCCCGTTGGTCGTGGCCAGGCGCTGGAAGAACCAAGCCCGGATGACCTCAGTCCCCGAACCGATGTCCGTCAGGGCCGTGTCGAGCGCGCTGCCGGTGCCCATCGTGTACGAACAATTGGAGCGGCTGTTGGCCTGGTAGATGTTGAACCCGGTGAACACGAAGGGCTTGCCACCCAGGGTCAACTGTGTGCCCGATCGGCCGACGAAGCCGGTGGGCAGAGGCGTCGGGGCGGGAGCGGCCGTGACGCTGGGTGCCGCGGTGGTCGTCGGCGCCGGGCTGGCAGTCGGCTTGGCAGTCGGGCTGGCCGTCGGCTTGGCAGTCGGGCTGGCCGTCGGCTTGGCAGTCGGCTTGGCGGTCGGGCTGGCTGCCGGCGTCGTTCCGCCTTCGGCGACCGTGAAGGTAGTCGTCAGGGTCGACGTCGTGGCCGATGTCTCGAAGCTGACGGTGATCGAGTGTGCGCCCTGGGCGACCTTGGTCGTATCCCACGGCTTCGCCTTGCCGGCGGAATCCGTGCCGGCGAAATCGATGGGCGCGGAGTTCTCGACGTGCGTCGCCGTTCCACTCATGTCCGTGTCGTCTAGCCAGAAGCTGGCCTTCTTCACGCCGTCGCCCGGCGACAGGAAGATGTAGACGCTGCCGCCGATCCGGGCGCCCGACAGGGCCACGGCCCCGCTTCGGTCCGACGATCCGGAAACCACAAGGGCGTAGCTGGTGCTCGTGGCTGCCTGGACGATGACCGGGATCAGCAGCGCTAGGACAAGGCCGACGAGAAGGAACAGGCGCAGCCGGCCGACATGCGGCGTTCGAGAGGTTGGAACCATGTCGTATCTCCGAGAGGCCCGTGGACGGTACGGGCACGCTTGATCCGTTGGGGCGGCGTGGCGTGGGGGCGGTTTCAACCGTAGACGGCTGACGGGAGCCGCCGACATGGCCTAATGGGGCTTCCGAAAGGTCGCCCGAAGGTCATCGCCTTAAGGTGGCCCGTTGGGACCACAAGGCGAGTCGATGCTATCGCCCCGCACAACCCCGCGGAAGAGAGGGGACGGGCCCGCAAAGTCCGTCTGGTGCGCGGGCCAGTCCCGCCGTCTCACGGCTCGACCCGTCGATTGACGCGGCTCATCGACACGCCGGAGTCTTGCCGGGCGGGTTCTCGCTGCTGCCCCAGGAGACCCGATCGGCTCAGTCGTCCCATTGCCGCGTGGCTCACTCTCGATCGGGGTACCCCTTGCTCAAGACCGCCCTCTGGCCTCTCTGTACCGAAACCGCATTCGCCGCCGATGGGGGTCTGTCGTGAGCGCGGACGCGGTCATCCACGGGGAATCGGACGGCGCTGTCGTGGCACCGTCGCGCGCCGCGGTGCCCGGCCTCCGCCACCCCGAGTCAGGTGTGGTGGCAGTGGACGGGCAGGCGGGAAGCCTGATGGCGTGGCTTCGGCGCCGCGTTCGGTCGGGCCGCGTTGCCCTGGCTCTCAGCCGCCCCAGCGAGCGGCTGGTCGTCACGGGTCTGGCCTGGGTTGCGTACATGGCCATTGCCGTGGTCGTGGTTGTCGTGGACCACAGCATCATCGGCGACGCCTGGAGCCGGGTTGCCAATGCTTACTACGTTCTTTACAGCCGCGATCCCCATCTGGCCGCCATGGGGTTCGTTTGGAACCCGCTGCCGTCGATTGCGGTTCTGCCGCTGCTCCCTTTGAAGGCCATCTGGCCCGACATGGTGGCCACCGGATTCGCCGGGAGCATCGTGTCGGCTTTGTGCATGGCCGGCGCGGTCTGGGAGATCCACGGCATCGCGCTCGACTGGAACGTCCGGCGATCGGCAAGGCTGCTGACGACTGTGCTTTTCGCCTTCAACCCGATGATCCTGTACTACGGCGCCAACGGCATGAGCGAGGCGATGTTCATCGTCACCCTCGTGCTGAGCGTGCGCTATCTCGCTCGCTGGGCGAAGGACGGCCAGACCGTTTCGCTCGTGGTCGCGGCGCTCGCCCTGGCGGCCGGGTACATGGCCCGCTATGAAGCGGCCGTGGCCGCCATAGGCGCCTTCGAGGTGGTCGTCATCGTGTCGGCGCTGCGCAGGAGCGGCGATGCCCGCGACAGGATCGGCGAAGGCCTCGCCGACGCGGCGGTCCTGGCGGCTCCGTTCGCGACCGTCTTCATTGCGTGGGCGCTGGCCAGCTGGCTGATCGTGGGCGATCCGTTCCAGCAGTTCACGTCCGTGTACGGAGTCGTGTCGCAGCTGGCCGTCGCGCAATCGAGCGTTGCCCAGCAGACCGGCCAGGGGACGGCTTCGGCCTACACGTGGGTCTTGCGCCAGATCGTCGGGCTCGAGCCGGGCATCCTCATCCTCGGTCTGCTCGGTCTGATGGTCACGTTCCGCGGGAGGTGGGGATTGACGATGCCGGCGGTGGCGATTCTGGGCGGGGTAGTCGCCTTCGCGGTGTTCGGGTTCCTCACCGGACGAACGCTCGGCTGGCTGCGCTACTCGATCACCGTTATCCCACTGGCATCGATCCTTGCCCTGGCGATCCTGGCGCCCAATCCGGAGCGCGTGATGGAGTCTCGGCGCCGGGTCTGGCGCTATCGCGCCATCACCAGCCGGGCCATGGGGTTAGTGGCCGTCGCCGTGGTGGCCCTGGCAGTCCCGATAGGGGCCATGACGATGCTCGATCCGAGCCAGAACCCGGCCTACGGCGGGGAGGCTTTCCAGCTCCGGCCGATTCTCTTCCCGAACGGACCGCTCGCCACGATCAATCCATTCGGCCAGTACGACGTCGGTCGCCTGGCGGCCACCTACCTCGACGGCCTGCGCCTGGGCAACGGCAGCGTCCTCGTGGATGGCGCCATGGGTTTCCCCATCATCCTGGAATCCGACAACCCCACCCAGTTCATCACGACGTCGGATCGCGACTTCCAGGAGGCTCTCCTGGATCCGCCCACCTTCGGAGTGAAGTACCTGCTCGTGCCCGAAGACGTCGGCTACCAGAGCCTCGACGCGATCAACCGGGCCTACCCGGGAATCTACGAGACGGGCGCCGGAATCGCCCAGCTCGTCCAGGAGTTTTCCGCCGGCGGCAACAACTGGCGGTTGTACCAGGTAACACAGTGATCTGGTCGCACGCCTTTCCGGGCGGTCGAGCCAGTGAGTCGAGCTTGCCGCTGGTTGGCGGTCCCGTGCGCTGGAGGAGTATTCCGTGAAGCGATCCCGCGCGGCCAGGTTGGCCGCACTCGCAATCCTGGCCTTTGGCCTGGCGATGCCGGGCTCCGTGCTCCGACCCGCGCCCGTCGCGGCGACCGGCACCGCGACGGACTGGCCGATGTACCTGCACGACAGCAGCCTATCGGCGGCCAGCACGGAGACGATCCTCACATCCGCCGCGATTCCGAACCTGCGACCGCTCTGGACGTACAGGACGGGCGGAGTCATCGCCGCATCTGCGACGGTAGTGGGCGGCGTGGCCTACGTCGGGTCGTGGGACGGGTACGAATACGCGCTCAATGCCACGACCGGCGCCCTCATCTGGAAGACCTACCTCGGGATCACGACCGCGCCGGCGTGTTCGCCGCCGCAGCTGGGGATCTCGTCGGTCCCGGCCGTCGTCAACGGCGTGGTCTACGTCGGCGGCGGCGACTCGAACTGGTACGCCCTCGACGCGTCGACCGGCGCGGTCCTCTGGAGCGTCCCGACCGGAGACAACAGCGCCACGGGCGGCCACTACAACTGGTCCAGCCCTCTCATCGTCGGCAACTACGCCTACGTCGGCATCGCCAGCCTGGGCGACTGTCCTCTGGTTCAGGGGCAGCTGTTGAAGGTCGACCTCAACGCCCACGCCATAGTCGCCACGGCCAACTTCGTCCCGACCGGGCAGGTGGGCGGCGGAGTCTGGACGTCGCCTTCGATCGACCTCTCGACGAACACGATCTACGTCACGACCGGGACCCTGAACAACATCGTCCAGACGACGTCCGAGGCCATGGTCTCGCTCGATGCCACGACGCTCGCCATCAAGAGCTACTGGCAGATCCCGCGCAGCGCCGCCAACGCCGATTCGGACTGGGGCGATTCGCCGATCCTCTTCACCGACGGCAACGGCCGGGCCATGGTCGCCGGGATCAACAAGAACGGGTTCCTCTACGCCTTTGACCGCTCGAACCTCGCGCTGGGTCCGATCTGGTCTGAGCAGATCGCCGTGGGAGGAATATGCCCCACGTGCGGTGATGCGAGCGTGTCATCGATGGCCTTCGCCCAGGGCCTCCTATATGTCGGCGGCGGCAACACCACCATCAACGGTGTGGGCTACCAGGGGGCGATCAGGGCCATCGATCCCACAACCGGCGCCGTCGTCTGGGCGCGCGGCCTGGCCAGTCCCGTGATCCCCGCGCTTGCCTACGACAACGGCATGGTCTTCGCGGGCGTCGGACCGCGTCTGGAGGTTCTCGACGCCTCGAGCGGCGCCCGCCTCTTCAGCTACGCCACCGGTGGCGTGATCTACTCTCCGCCATCGATCTCCGGCGGGACCGTGTTCATCGGCTCGGGCGATGGCAACGAGTACGCCTTCGCCCCGACGACGCCGACCGTGCCGCCCGCGGATGCCAGCTGCCCGACCGGCCTGCGCTGCCAGGACATCGGCACGCCGGCGCCGGCGGGCAGCGAAACGGTCACCTCCGGCTCCTGGGCCATCTCCGCCGGCGGCGCCGGCGTGGGTGCGGCCTCCGACCAGCTCCGGCTGATGAGCCAGTCCTGGACCGGCGACTTCCAGGCTCAGGTCCGCGTCGCCGCCCAGGCCGTCGTCGGGACGGGGACCGAGTCGGGTCTCATGGCCCGCCAGGCCAACGATCCGAACTCGCCGTTCTATGCCGCCAGCGTGGCCGGGGGAAACTCAGTCGCCGTCCAGTACCGGACGTCATTCGGCGGGGCGACCAAGACCGTCAAGCTGGCCTCGACGACACTGCCTCTGTACCTCGAGATCCTTCGCAGCGGCGACGGCTTCAGCGCGGCCAGCTCGCCGGACGGGGTCACATATACGCTCATTCCGGGCAGCTCCGTGACCGACGTCATGCCGGACCAGCTCATGGTCGGGCTGTTTGCGACATCCGGGACGAATGGCACAGCCGGCGCCTCCACGCTCGACTCGGTCGTGGTCGGCGCTCCGGGCACCCCGCCGTCACCTCCCGCTCCGCCCTCGCCATGCCCGTCGGGATGGTCCTGCGGCGACGTCGGCAATCCGGGGACGGTCGGTAGCCAATCGCTCAGCGCCGGCACCTGGACCATCAGCGGCGCGGGCACGGCCAGCGGCAACAACAGTTACGCCGACCAGTTCCATCTCGTCTGGCAGGCCATCAGCGGCGACGCGACGCTCTCGGCTCGAGTGGCCACGCAGGCGAACACCTCGGCGAGCGCACAGGCTGGCCTGGTCTTCCGGGCCGACGCATCCACCCCCGGCGCGCTTTCGTACGGGGCCTTCGTGACGCCGACGAACGGCATCGAGGTGGTCTATCGGAGCTCGACCGGGCTGCGCACCGTCCTGGCCGCTACTGCGTCCGGCGCCGCGCCGGCGTACCTGCAAGTGACCCGCTACCAGAACATCTTCACCGCGTTCACCTCCCCGGACGGGGTCAACTGGACCGCGGTGGTCGGATCCTCTGTGACCCTGGGAGCGGGCGGCCCGATGGTGGCCGGCCTTGCGGTCGACTCGAACCTGGCCACGCTCGCCACGGACACCTTCGACACCGTCTCCCTGGCCGGCTCGGCGTCGCCGCCTCCCAGCCTTTGCCCGTCCGGCTGGACGTGCCAGGACATCGGCTTCCCCACGCCTGCGGCGGGCTCGCAGTCCGTCGTGGGATCGAACCTGACCGTCCAGGCCGGCGGTAGCGACATCTGGGGCAGCTACGACAGCTTCCGGCTGCTCAGCCAGCCGCTGGCCGGCGACGGGACCATCAGCGTTCGAGTCGATTCGCAGACGAACACCTCGACCTGGGCCAAGGCCGGCGTGATGGTCCGGGCGACCAACGATCCTGCCTCGCCCTACTTCGCCACCTTCATCACGCCCGGCAACGGCGTCGCGATCCAGTGGCGTACGACGCAGGGCGGGAGCACTTCGCAGGTTCTTGTCGCCGGCACCGTGCCGGCCTGGCTCGAAGTGGCCCGTTCCGGCGGCACGTTCACCGCCTACACCTCCGCCGACGGCGTCACCTGGACCGCGGTGCCCGGGGCGAGCGTCGGTCTGACCATGACCGGGACCCTGCTGGCCGGCCTGGCAGTGACCTCGCACAACGGCAGCGCTATGGGCACGGTCACCTTCGACACGACAACCCTGACCAACGCGTCACCGCCGCCTCCGGGAGCGTGCCCGACGAGCTGGACGTGCGCCGACATCGGCAACGTCGGCATCGCCGGTGCCCAATCGCTGACCTCCGGGACCTGGACCGTCCAGGGTGGGGGAGGCGACATCTGGGACGTCGCCGATAACTTCCACTACGTCTGGCAATCGCTCGCCACTGACGGTGGCGTGAGCGCGCGGGTCATCTCGCAGACGAATACCGCCGCGTGGGCGAAGGCCGGAGTGATGCTCCGCGCCACGACCGATCCCGGCTCACCGTACTACGCCGCCTTCGCGACTCCGGGGAACGGCGTCGCGGTGCAGTGGCGGACCGCGCAGGCCGGACCAAGCTCGCAGGTTCTTGCGGCCGGAACCCCTCCGGTCTATCTCAAGGTAGCCCGCGCCGGTGGCTCGTACTCCGCGTACACGTCTCCTGACGGCGCGACCTGGACCCTCGTCCCGGGATCCACGGTCAACCTCGGACTGACGGGGACGGTCCTGACCGGTCTGGCAGTCACTTCCCACAACTGGGGCGTGCTGAGCGCGGCGACCTTCGACACCGTGACGTTCGCGCAGCTCGCCGCCGCCGTGGCTCGACGGCGACATCGGCGCCCCGGCCCTGGCAGGCCTGGCAAGCTCGACCAGCGGAGTCTTCACCGTCAGCGCCGGCGGGACGGATATCTACGGAACGGCCGACCAGCTCCACTTCGTCTACCAGCCGGCCACGGGCGACACCACTCTCGGCGCCCGCGTGGCCAGCCAGTCCGGCACGAGTTCATGGGCGCGGGCCGGAGTCATGCTCCGAGCCACAACCAGCGCCGGTTCGCCTTACTACGCCGCGTTCGCGACGCCGGGCAACGGCGTGGCGGTGCAGTGGCGCAAGACCCAGGGCGCGTCGACGTCGCAGCTGAAGATCGCCGGAACCGTGCCGATCTACCTGGAAGTGGCCCGGTCCGGTAGCACCTTCACCGCGTACACGTCGCCCGACGGGTCGACCTGGACCGCCATCCCGGGATCGAGCGTGACGTTTGCGACCCCGGCGGCCATCCTGGCGGGCCTGGCGGTCAATTCGCACAATGCCTCCAAGCTCGGCACGGATACCTTCGATTCGGTGTCCCTCGCCGCCTCGGCGCCGCCACCGCCCAACGACTTCTCGATCGCGGCAACGCCGGCGACCGTTACGGTCGTGGCCGGTAACGCGGGCACCAGCTCCATCGGGACGGCGGTGGTGTCGGGCGCCGCCGAGTCAATCGCCCTGACGGCGACGGGTCTGCCGGCGGGCGTGACAGCGGGATTCAGCCCGACGTCTGTCTCCACCGGCACCGCCTCAACCCTCACTCTGACCGTCGGCGCCACGGCGACGCCCGGGACGTACCCGATCAAGGTCACGGGCACCGCCCCGTCGGCGACCCATTCGACGACCGTGACCCTTACCGTGACAGCTCCGCCGCCGCCGGTGCCCAGCCCCTGGGTCGACACGGACGTCGGCGCTCCGCCGGTCGCCGGGTCGGCGTCCTACGCCAGTGGCGTCTTCACCGTGAACGGCTCGGGTGCCGACATCTTCGGCACGAACGACCAGTTCAACTACGTCTACCAGCCCACGACCGGCAACGGCACGATCATCGCCCGCGTGACCTCCGTGTCGAACACGAGCTCCAACGCGAAGGCAGGGATCATCTGGAAGGCGTCCACGACTGCCGGATCGCCATACATCCTGATCGCGGCCGCGCCGTCCGGACTCGTGAAGGTGCAGTACAACTTCACGGGCTCGGTCACTGCCACGACCTACACGTATCCCAACGTCTGGATGAAGCTGGTCCGCTCCGGCAGCTCGTTCAGCGCATACCTCTCGCCCGACGGCGTCACCTGGACGTCGGTCCTCGCGAACAAGTCCCTGACCACCATCCCGACCGCGGCGACTGTCGGCCTCTTCGAGTGCTCGCACAGCACGACCAAGCTCGGAACCGCGACCTTTGACAACGTCAGCTTCACTCCGGGGCCATGAGCGTCGCTCGGTGACCCATTGGGCTCGCCGGGCCATGGTGGCGCTCGTTCTGGCCGCGGTTTCGGGTTGCGCCGGATCCGCGGCCGGGGCCACTCCGTCCGGCGGCGCGGGGGGATTGGCCGGGCCGGCCACTCCAAGCCCCACGGCTTCCACCCCAACGGTCCTGCCCAGCCTGAGCCCCACGCCGGCGCCCACCCCGATGTCCGCGGCGGCCGCGGCCGCGCCGTGCCTGGCAGGCACGTCGTCCGGGCCGTTCCTTGGCACCGACGGAAAGAACATCACCTGTGCCGGCCAGCCGCTGATTCTGACCGGGTTCACGTTCTATCCGGCCGTTCTCGGCGGCGCGAAGGCCTGGCACGATCCGAGCTTCCCCGCGTACATCGACCACATCCTCGACATGGGCGCGGCAGCGGGCCAGAACCTGATTCGGGCGACGGACCAGTGGGACAGCACCACGCCGGGCCAGACGGCAGACGACCCGACCGTCTGGGCCAACATGGACTACCTGCTGACGGCGGCCCGCAAGAGAGGCGTCTTCGTCGTCATCGATCTATCGGCCTTCCGCTGGCTGCTCGAGAGCCAGGGCACGGACCCGTCGCGCGCCGATCTGTGGACCAGCTTCATCGACATGGTGGCGGCCCGCTACCGCGACAACCCGGATGTGGCCTTCTATTCGATCTCGGGGGAACCTGCGCCACCGGCCACCCAGGCCCAGCTGCAGGCCCTGCTCACGTTCTACCGAACGACGAGCGACGCTCTTCGCAGCGCTGATCCCAACCACCTGATCACGGTCGGCGGTTTCAACCACATGGAAGACCATCCGGAGATTGGCTGGTGGCAGTCCATCGACGCTCTGCCGGCCAACGACATCGTCGCCGTCAAGACGTACTCCCAGCACGATCTCGACCTCATGCCGGCGATCGCCGCCTACGGCCGCTCGGTCGGCAAGCCGGTGGTCGACGAGGAGTTCGGGATGCCACAGGGCTTCGGCGATGGAAGCTTCGCCGGTGGCGCGGCGTACAACGGTCTGTCGACCGGCCGGGCGCCTTTCTTCGAATCGGTCTACCGCTCCGGCCGGTCCCTCGGGTTTGCCGCGTACATCTTCTGGAACATGGGTTGTCAGATCGGCCGGACAAGCTACGAGGTGAGCCCGGCGACGCCGGCGACGTGGTCGGTCGTCATTCAGAACGGCGCTGTCGCGGCAGCCGGATCAAACGCTTCGGCTTCTTCTCTCTGCCCCTGATCACTCTGGGCCGCACAACGACTCTGGTTCGGTTGGCACGATTCCCGGAGTCACCGAACCGGTGGGCAGCTCTCTACCCGAAGGAGCTGCGTGCGGGGCTGACGCTCCAGTGCCGGCGTCTCGAGGCGCCTGTCTGGTGAGACGCCCGTCTCGCCCACCGGCAAAGGGCCTCGATTCGTTGACGGCTCGCCGAGCGCTCCGGAATACTCGGGAGGCCTGAAGCGGGCTGCTACTCAAGGGCAGTTGAGAGTAGTACCGCGTAGAGCAGTAACGACAGCCATTCGACTCGCCGCTCCAGCCTACCCGTTCAGGACCCGTTCGACCTCACCCTGGGCAACCCGTGCCCGGACACATCCACAAGCCATGTCCAGGCTTCCACCGAAGCCCGGCGGGGGCATTCGCGGCGGCCACGCACACGAGTCGCCCGCCTTCTGCCAGGCCGGTGGAATTGACGCTCCAGCAATCTCGACCAAAGGGGTTCCATGCCTGCCATCTCAGCGCCCTCGGCTCCGGCAAGAAGGGCGTACGTCGCGAACCGGAAGATCTCGCGGTTCTTGCGGCGCGCCCCTGCCTCTCTCCATCGGCTGATGCTCGCGACCGCCGCCGTGGTCCTGGCCTCCGCGAGTGTCCTCGCGGGCGCGGGGTCGATCTCCCGCGCCGCGGCTACGGGCAACGCGGCCTTCCCGGATCTGCCGCCCGGCTTCGCAAAGGTCGAGCTGGCGAAGGGTCTCAAGAATCCGACCGTCTTCGCGTTCGGGCCCAACGGCGACATCTACATCGCCCAGCAACGCGGCGCGATGCTGCTCGATCGGGGTGGCGTCATCCAGCCCACGCCGGTGATGACCCTCAACACGGACAACCTCACCGAGACCGGCGTGCTCGGCATGGCGCTCGACCCGAATTTCGCCACCAACGGCTACATGTATGTGGCCTACACGACGCCGGACGAACATGCCCAGCTGTCGCAATTCACGATCACCGGTGGCGGCACGACGGGCAGCCTGGCCAGCGAAGTCGTCTATATGCGCGGCAACGAGCTGCAGTCCGCTCATCACAGCGTCAACGACGTCCATATCGGACCCGACGGCAAGCTCTGGGTCAGCGTCGGCGACAACGACCCGGCCATCACGAACGGGCAGACCCTGACCAACGTCTACGGCAAGATCCTGCGCTTCAACCTGGACGGCAGCATCCCGTCGGACAACCCGTTCGTGAATGTCCCCGGCGCGGTGCCGTCGATCTACGCGTACGGCCTGCGCAACCCGTTCCGGTTCACCTTCCTGCCCAACGGCAAGGCCATGACCGAGGACACGGGATCGAACTACTGGGAGGAGTTCGACACGATCCAGCCGGGCGGCAACTACGGCTGGGACTTCTACGAGGGCAATTGCTTCAGCTGCGGATACATCAACCCGACCTACGCGTACGGCCATCTGCCGACGGACGGCGCCGCATCCGCGGTGGCGGCCTACTCGGGCAACGTCTTCCCGGCCCAGTACGCCCACACGGTCTTCTTCGGCGACTACAACCGTACTGACATCGAGGCGGTCCAGTTCGACCCGACATATACGACCGAGATTTCGGACACGGTCTTCGACAGCAGCGTCGGGACGATCGCCGACCTCCAGGAAGGCCCCGACGGCGATCTCTACTACGTCAACATCTACGAGGGACAGTTCTGGAAGATCTACCCGACCGGTCCATTCGCGCCGACCGCCGCCGCCTCGGCCAGCCCCAACGCCGGGCTCGCGTCGCTGAGCGTCCAGTTCTCCTCGGCCGGGTCGAACGACCCGTACAACCTGCCGCTTTCCTACAGCTGGGACTTCGGCGACGGGTCGGCCGTCTCGACGAGCCCGAACCCGAGCCACGTCTATGTAACCAACGGAACGTATACGGCAACTCTTACGGTGAGCAACGGGACGTCCAGCGCGCAGGCCACGACCCAGGTGGTCGTCGGCAACGCGCCGCCGGCCGCCTCGATCGACTCACCCCTCGTCGGCGCCACCTATAGCGCCGGGGACACGATCTCCTTCAGCGGCTCGGCCACCGACGCGCTGGACGGCACGCTGCCTGCCAGCGACTTCACCTGGCAGGTCGACTTCATCGCCAACGGCGTCGTCAAGCCCAGCTACTTCTACGAGGTGCCCGGCCCCTTCTACGGGCCGGTCAGCGGAGTCTCGTCCGGCTCGTTCCAGATCCCGACCGACAACTCGAACGTCCCGTCCAGCTTCTACCGCATCACCATGACCGTGACCGACTCGCTCGGCCTCTCGACGGTCGTGACGCGTGACATCCATCCGAACGTCACCTCCTGGACCGTCAAATCGAACGTTGCCGGGGCCAAGTTCTTCGTCGACGGGACGCTCCAGGCCGGCTCGTACACGACGTCGGACGTGGTGGGCGTCCAGCACGTCTTGATGGGCCTGCCCGACCAGGTGATCGGCGGCACCGAATACCGCCTGCATGGCTGGGCCGACGGCAGTGGCCAGACCGACAGGTTCACGGCCGGCGCCTCGCCGGCGACGTACACCGTCGTCGAGGACCCGGTGACGAGCACTCTGCCCGCCGGCTGGACCAGCGTCGACGTCGGCGCCCCGCTGATGGCCGGCACCACCGACTACTCGACGGCCGACCAGGCCTTCTACCTCGACGGCTCCGGCACCGACGTCTACGGCACCAACGACCAGTTCCACTACACGTACATGACCCTGACCGGCGACGGCACGATCATCGCCCGAGTCCGGTATCAGACGAACTCGAGCCCGTCGGCCAAGGCCGGCGTCATGTTCAAGGAAACGCCCACCGCCGGGGCCAACTACGTCGCCGCGCTGGTGTACCCGGACGTCAGCCCGAACACCCCGAACACGAACGGTGTCGACTGCACGCCCGACGGCTGCGCTGCTCCGCTCCCGCCCATCGATCCCACGATCGGCAAGGGAGTGAAGATGCAGTACAGCACGACCGGCGGCATCTCCCCGACCTCGCCGCTCGCCAACTACCTGTATCCGAACAAGTGGCTGAAGCTCCAGCGCGTCGGCAACACGTTCACGGCCTACCAATCCCTCGACGGCGCGACCTGGAGTCTGATCGGGAAGAAGACCTTCACGATGGCCACCACGGCCACGGTCGGGCTCTTCGTGACCTCCCACAACACCGGCCAATACAGCACCGTTGGCTTCGACAATGTCTCGGTCTCCGGCGCGGTGACCCTGCCGCCGAACGACTTCTCCATCTCGGCCAGCCCGACGACGGTGCCGGTCACGGCCGGGACCAGCGGCTCGACGAGCATCACCACCGCGCTCGTGTCCGGTAGCGCGGAGTCGATCGCCCTGTCCGCGACCGGACTGCCTCTCGGCGTGACCGCCGGCTTCAGCCCGACCTCGGTCACCGCCGGTGGCTCCTCGAACCTGACCTTCACCGTGACCGGCTCGGTCGCCCCCGGCACCTACCCGATCGGCGTCACCGGTACGGCTCCTTCGGCGACACACGGCACGTCCGTGTCGCTGACCGTGACCGCCCCCGGAGCCCTGCCGTCCCCCTGGGCGGACACCGACGTCGGTGCGCCCTCGCCGGCCGGCTCGGCGACCTACAGCGGCGGCGTCTTCAGCGTCAACGGCTCGGGCGCCGACATCTTCGGGACCAACGACCAGTTCAACTACGTCTATGAGGCCAGCGCCGGCAACGGCACTCTCATCGCCCGGGTCAGCTCCCAGACGAATACCGGCAGCACCAACAGCAAGGCCGGGATCATCTGGAAGGCTTCGACCGTGTCGGGCTCGCCCTACATCCTGATCGAGACCGGTCCGAGCGGTGTTGTGAAGGTCCAGTACAACTTCAGCGGCTCGCTCTCGGCGACTTCCACCTACAGCTTCCCCAACGTGTGGATGAAGCTCGTCCGTTCGAGCGGCAACTTCAGCGCCTACCTCTCGCCCGACGGCGTCACCTGGACGGCCGTCGTGACCAACAAGAGCCTGCCCACGATCCCGACCGCCGCGACGATCGGCATCTTCGAGTGTTCCCACAAAGTCGGCGTCCTTGGGACCGCGACCTTCGACAACGTCAGCTTCACCCCAGGGCCCTAGCGGCAAATGGAGCGTCCCCCCATGCGCAACCTGTTCCGTGCCGCCCTCGCGCTCGCCCTCGCCGCCCAGACGGTGCTCGCCGTCGGGCTCGTAGTCGCGCCCGTGAGGGCCGCCGGGACCGGCGCCGGCGGCCTGCTCGTCTCGGTCGGCTACGCCGAGGACAAGGAGACCAACAACCCCAACCCGGCGGCCTTCCCTGTTCCGTGGCAGGGATCTCCCAACACGACCTTCCTGGGCGGCCCCGTCGTCGGTCAAACGCAGTGCGGTTCCTTGCCGAGCTGCTTCGACGCCGGCGCCATCAGGCTCGACAATCCGACCGCCGCGGCGATCTCCGTTTCCAACGTCTCGGTGGACGTCCATTCGTCCATTCCGGGCGGGAAGGTCTTCAGCCTGTGGGGCTCGTTCGCGGTCCCGGCCGGCCAGAGCGTCATCCTGACGGAGAACCCGCCGGGTGACACGGCGTCCTACGACGACTTCGATACCAGCGGCTACCCGGGCAACGTTTGCACTCCGATCACTGTCGCACCGACGGTCACGATCACGGTCGGAGGCGCGGCAACGACGCTCGTCGACAGCACTCACGTTCTCGACACGGGCGGCATCGACCAGGGCTACTGCGGCACCGGCAACGACAAGAACGAGTCGATCGCGTGGCGGCCGATCGGAGCCGCAGGCGCCGACACGGCCACCCTGAACCTTGCTCCGGGCGCGGTCACGGAACCCGTCGGCGGGTCCGTCACCGAGACGGCAACCCTGCTCGACGGCGGCGGCAACGGCCTCGCGAATGTGGCTGTCGCCTTCTCCGTCACGAACGGGCCGAATGCCGGCCAGGCCGGCAGCGCCATCACCAACTCGGTGGGTCAGGCCACCTTCACGTATTCGGACTCCGGTGCGGGTACCGACGTCGTGGCCGCGGCCGTAACCACGGTCGGCACGTTCCAGACCCAATCGATGGTCGTCTGGGGCACCGCCACGACTCCCACATGGACCGGCGCCGACATCGGCTCTCCGCCTCTGGCAGGCAGCGACGTTTTCGCGTCCGGGGTCTGGACGATCTCCGGGTCAGGCCGCGATATCGGCGGAACCTCGGACCAGCTCCACTTCGTGTCCCAGCCGCTCCCGGGCGACGGCGAGATCAGCGCTCGCGTGATCACTCAGACCAACTCCAACAGCCGCGCGCGGGCGGGCGTGATGCTCCGCCAGAGCGACGATCCGGCCGCGCCGTTCTATGCCGCGGTCGTCACGCCCGGGGCGGGGATCTGGGTTCTGGAACGGGCCAGCTTCGGCGGTCAGGTCAGCACGCTGGTTACGACCGCCGGCACGGTTCCGGTCTACCTGCGCGTCGGTCGGGCCGGGTCGAGTACGACTGCGTCCACTTCCGCCGACGGGGTCACATGGACGCCACTGGCCGGATCGGCGGCATCGTTCCCGGTCAGCGGGACCGTCCTGGCGGGCCTGGCCGTGACTTCGCACACGCTCACGAAGTCGAGCACGGCCACGTTCGATTCCGTGACTCTCTCCGGCGCGGTGACCCTGCCGCCGAACGACTTCTCCATCTCGGCCAGCCCGACGACGGTGCCGGTCACGGCCGGGACCAGCGGCTCGACGAGCATCACCACCGCGCTCGTGTCCGGTAGCGCGGAGTCGATCGCCCTGTCCGCGACCGGACTGCCTCTCGGCGTGACCGCCGGCTTCAGCCCGACCTCGGTCACCGCCGGTGGCTCCTCGAACCTGACCTTCACCGTGACCGGCTCGGTCGCCCCCGGCACCTACCCGATCGGCGTCACCGGTACGGCTCCTTCGGCGACACACGGCACGTCCGTGTCGCTGACCGTGACCGCCCCCGGAGCCCTGCCGTCCCCCTGGGCGGACACCGACGTCGGTGCGCCCTCGCCGGCCGGCTCGGCGACCTACAGCGGCGGCGTCTTCAGCGTCAACGGCTCGGGCGCCGACATCTTCGGGACCAACGACCAGTTCAACTACGTCTATGAGGCCAGCGCCGGCAACGGCACTCTCATCGCCCGGGTCAGCTCCCAGACGAATACCGGCAGCACCAACAGCAAGGCCGGGATCATCTGGAAGGCTTCGACCGTGTCGGGCTCGCCCTACATCCTGATCGAGACCGGTCCGAGCGGTGTCGTGAAGGTCCAGTACAACTTCAGCGGCTCGCTCTCGGCGACTTCCACCTACAGCTTCCCCAACGTGTGGATGAAGCTCGTCCGTTCGAGCGGCAACTTCAGCGCCTACCTCTCGCCCGACGGCGTCACCTGGACGGCCGTCGTGACCAACAAGAGCCTGCCCACGATCCCGACCGCCGCGACGATCGGCATCTTCGAGTGTTCCCACAAAGTCGGCGTCCTTGGGACCGCGACCTTCGACAACGTCAGCTTCACCCCAGGGCCCTAGCGGCAATGTCTCTGATGAGTGCTCCGAACGATGTCTGCCCGATCCGCGCGTTTTCGCCGGCGGTCTCACGGTGGAGCCCGGAAAGGCACCTCCGTCTCCCGCTCGCCGGAGAACGAATTGCCGGGTCGGTCGATGGGCTTCGGAGCGGCTCGGACCGGAAGGTCAGGAAAGAGAGGTGACTGGAGAACCCGTGTCCCAGCCCGGCATCGCCGGGCAGTTCCCACAGTCGATCATCCGGGTCAAGGAGGCGAGACCGCGGGGCCTCGTGACCGGGGGAGCAACGGTTCACCGCGTCTGCGGCTGGACCCCCCAATTTGGAGGAGCAATGCGAAAAATCGCCTTCGCTGCACTGATCGCGCTCGCTCTGGCTACGGTGAGCGCAGTGCCGGCGCTTGCCACGTCCGGCAACGACCACGGCGCCACGATCACCGTGACCTGTGCCCTCGACAGGGGTACCCAGGTTGACATCAACGGCAACCTCATCGTGCCCGACGGGAGCCACGGTCCCGGCGTGGTCTGGCTCTACGGCAGCAAGAACGGCCATACCTGGTACTTCACCTGGCAGGCCAGGATCCTTCATGTCGTGAAGGGCCAGACCAGTTACAGCTTCACCTTCGACGCCGACCTCGATTGGAACCACTTCATGGACTACCGGGTCATCGGCTTTGGCACGGAATCCAGGGTGATCAATCGAGACGAGTGCGGGTTCCGCGTTCCTGAAGCCCCGGCCTCCCCGCTCCTGCTGCTTGGAGCGTTCCCGGCCGGCGGCCTCGTCGCGGTCAAGGCAACCGGAGTTCGGGTGCCGATGCCGCACTTCCGCCGCATAGCCTAGCTTGCAGCTGGCAGTGGAGCCCCCACGCCAGCGGCCTTCCCAAAGCGGCTTCTCGTGGCCCCGCCCCGGGCATCCTTTCGTCCGGGGCGGGCCCCGAAACCTGTCGAACCCCAAGGGGGAGCAATTGGACATCGCCACCGCACCAGCCATCAGCCGCGCCGGCTTCACATCGAGACAGCTACTCGCCAGAGTTCCCGTGAGAGGTCTGGTTCTGGTCGCGTCGGTTGCGCTCGCTTACAACTACTCCCTCGAGACACTGACTCGCGGGCTCGGCCTCGAGACGCCGCTCGCATACCTCGCTCTCGTGCCCCTCATCGCGCTGCTTCTCGGCGTAGTCAATTTCCGCGTGCAGCCCGATCTCCTGCCCATCCATGACCGTCAGCTGGACTGGATCGTGGGGCTCTTCCTCGTCGGTGTGGCGGCAGCGATCGATTTGCTGCTGCCGTCGGCCTACTCCGCCGACTTCTGGCTGCACCGGGTCGACATGCTCGGCCTGCCGTTCTTCGCCGCCGGAATGGTCTGCCTTCTGTGGGGCGTCAGGCGCCTGTGGGCCCTTCGATGGGCGGTGGCGTTTCTGTTCCTGGCCTGGCCCGACCCGTACGTAACCGTCCTGTCGGCGGCCGTAGGAATCTCGACCGATATGGCTCTGGCGGCTGTGCAGGCCACGCTGCAACTCATGCCAGTGGCCCAGCCGGTCGGGGATGGCACTTTCCTGGTAGCGCACGGCACCGACCAGTTCAGCCTGTCCGTCGGGTCCGCTTGCAGCGGCATCAACAGCTTCGTGGGCTTCGCGATCCTGGGGGCTGCGTTCAACGTGATCTTTCGGGGCGGCATCCTCCGCCGCATCCTCTGGCTGGCCGCCGGCATGTTGCTGGTCGGCGAGCTGAACGTGATCCGAATCGACCTCATCTTCGTGGCCGGCTGGGCCTTCGGGGAGCCCTTCGCGCTGGACGTCCTCCACCCCGTCGCCGGGATCATCGTTTTCGGCATCGGAGCGCTGGTCATGATGGAGATAGCTCCCTTCTTCGGGCTGAGGATCCCAGAGCCACCCCTGCGGCATGGGGCGCCGGTCCCTCCCAGGTCCGTGCCCCATCTGCATTCGGTCAAGCGCGCCGCTCGGAGTCTCCGGATTGCGGCGCCGATGGCGGTGGGCCTCATGCTCGCCCTTCTGCTGGCGGTTCCCGATGCCAGCTTTGCCCACTACGACTCCCTCGTCGACGCTTTCGGGAGTCCCACGCTCGGTGCCATCGACCCCGGCAGCCTGAACGTCCCGGGCTGGCAGGGGTCCCCCTCCACTTCGTTCGATCAGGCCACGTCCTATTTCGGTCCCCACGCGACCTGGGAGCGCGTTGCCTTCACGTCCACAGACGCTTCCGCGTCGGGCCCGACGGCCGTATATCTGGATGTCATTCGCACCGACGACGCCGGCAGCCTGGCTGCCTACGACGTCGAGGCCTGCTACAACTTCCACGGATTCAGCCGGGTTTCTAGCGACTCGGCCAACGTCGGCGCGGGCGTCGAGGCCAAGGTGGCCAGCTTCCGCAGCCCGGTCCAGGCCACTGATTGGTCGATCCTCTGGTGGGAGTGGCCCTACGACGCCGGTGGCCAGACCCGCTACGAGCGGCTCGTCCTCCTGGCGCCGCTCGATCCCACAGACCAGCCGAGTGGGATCAACACTCAGGCGATCTTCACGGCGGCCCAGTCGACAATCGAGTCGATGGCCAGCTCGATCGTGAGCGCCGGCATGAGCGATACCGCCACGGTCGTAAACCCAGGGACGCAGCCATGACCACCGTCGCTCGCCCCACTCGCCCGCGCGCCCGCGCTCGCACCGGCATGCTCCAGGCGGATCTAACCGCACGGCGAACGGTATCGCGTGGACAGCTCATCCTGGGACTGGCGATCCTGACGCTCGTCGTTCTCGGCGTGGTCGTCGCGCCGATGTCGACCGCTGTCGGTCTGATCGCGCTCGCCACGCTGGCCTACCTCGCGGCCCTGCTGCACCGGCTGGCGACCTTCTGGCTGTCCCTCCGCCACCCCGACACGGTGGTCATCACGGACGAAGAGGCTCGATCGTTACCCGAACACTCTCTGCCCGTGTACACGATCCTGGTGCCGGCCTACCACGAACCTTCGGTCATCGCCGCGCTGATCGCCCGCCTCTCGGAACTCGAGTACCCGGTCGACAAGCTCGATATCCGGTTGCTTCTGGAGCGGGACGACCGCGAGACGATCGACGCCGCAGCAGCCGCCCACCCGGGTCCTCAATTCACGATCGTGCGAGTTCCGCACTCGGAGCCCAGGACCAAGCCCAAGGCATGCAACTATGGTCTCGAGGGCGCTCGAGGCGACTTCGTGACCATCTACGACGCCGAGGACCGGCCGGAGCCACTCCAGCTCCGGCGGGCGGTTGCGGCTTTCAGCCGGCTCGGGCCGACCGTGGCCTGCCTGCAGGCGAAGCTGTCCTATTACAACGCGGAACAGAACCTGCTGACTCGCTGGTTCACGATCGAGTACGCGATGTGGTTCTCCTTCCTTCTGCCCGGCCTAGTCGCGCAGCGCGGGCCGCTGCCCCTCGGAGGAACCTCCAACCATTTCCGCGGAGAGATCCTCAACGCCGTCGGCGGGTGGGACCCATACAACGTCACCGAAGACGCGGATCTCGGCATCCGCCTCGCTCGCCGCGGCTATCAGACTCGTGTTCTCGAGAGCACGACGCTCGAAGAAGCCAACAGCGACGTCATCAACTGGATCAAGCAACGGTCGCGCTGGTACAAGGGCTATCTCCAGACCTGGCTGGTTCACACTCGCCATCCGCGTGAGCTCTGGCGCGAGCTGGGCTGGCGCGGCTTCGTGGGCTTCAACCTGTTCGTGGCCGGAACGCCGTTGCTGTCTCTGATCAACCCGGTCTTCTGGCTGCTGACGGCGCTTTGGTTCCTGATCCATCCGCCGGTCATCCTGGCGCTCTTTCCGGCGTGGCTCTATTACATGAGTCTCGCGGTCATGGTCCTGGGCAACGTCTCGCTCTTCTACAGCTGGCTCGTCAGCGCGCGCATGGCCGGCTCGTGGAAGCTCGTCTTCGCGTCCTTGCTGATTCCCGTCTATTGGGTGCTGATGTCCCTGGCGGTGATCAAGGCCGCGGTGCAACTGATCAGCGCACCGTCCTTCTGGGAGAAGACTGTCCACGGCCTGGACGCGACGCCTTCACCGAAGACTGGGACGTAGGCCCGCTTTCTGCCCGGAGAGCTGACACTCGCGTTGGAAGGTCTGGAGCCGTAAGCTCGGGCTTGCACCTCGGTTGGAAGCGGACGGTCCGTTCGCGAGTTCGTCGCGATGGGTTAGCTCGCGGAGTAGCCGCGCATGACGTTGTCCACGACGCGCTCCGCGAACGCCCGGTCGAGCTCGCCGCCGAACATCAACCGGAAGTAGACCGGGCCTACGAGCAGCTCCGTGGCGACGTCGACGTCCGCGTCGGGGCAGAGGTCGCCGCGCTCGATCCCTCGGGCGATCATGCGCGCGATCTCGTCGCGGCGCGCCTGGACGACGGTGGCTCGGAACCGATTTCCCAGTGAGGGGTTGGTGGCGATCTGTGAGAGCAGTGCGCGAATGACGGGGCCGAAATCGGTCTCGGTCACGGCCCGAATCGGATTCATCACCGCCGTGAGCATCTCCTCGCGCGTGTCGCCGGTCTCCTCGATGGCGATGTGAGGCGCGGCCAGATCGGCCAGGAGCGCCTGGGCCAGCTCTTCCTTGGATCGCCAGCGGCGATAGATCGTCGCCTTGCCGACGCCGGCGTGGGCCGCCACGTGCTCGAGTCGCAGACCCGAGTAGCCCTCCTTGATCAGCTGCTCCCGGGCCGCGTCGAGGATCGCCCGGTGGGCCTTGTCGCTGCGTGGCCGGCCCCTGTGCGTACTCGCGCTCAACAAGGTTGCGGTTGAGTTGCGAGACGGAGCGTCTTGATTAATCCCGACCATTCGAGTATGATACGGAACGGCTCGTATTAGAGCAAGGAGAAACTGACATGATCGACAACTGGAGTGCGCTGGACCGGATCGAACACGTCGAGCGCGAGACACCCTTCTGCATGTGCGGGCAGCCAACGTCGGCTGCGGCACGGCCCGACGGGATCTGGCTCGAGTGCGTATCGCTCCAAGCGCCGGATGCCAGCCGAATCGGGCGATTTCTGTCCGTGCTCACGGCAGGCGATCACACCCGCCAGCTGATCGTCGGCCTCGTCGAGGATGCGGCCTAGTCCGCTCGACCCGGACGCAGACTCTCCGCCGCGGCCCGGCCTCTGACCAGAGCCTGAAGGTTGCCGCGGCGACTGGCCCGAGCCCCCTTTTTCAGGGTCACCGTCCACATGGCCTATCCAGTACGCGGCGGTCCTGGCCTTCGTAGGGCGAACGTCAATGCGGTCGGTCCCGACGACCCTGGCCCATCACAGCCGCTGCCTACCTGCCGCCGGACACAGCCCGGCGCCGACTCATCGAAAGGAACCACCCACATGTTGACCCCTCAGATCATCAGAGACATACACAACCAGCAAATTCGCGAACTCGAGCGGGCGCAGCCGGACGGCGACGGCCTGGCGGCAACCCCTCGATCCTCGGTTCGCCAGAGAGTCGGGCGAGGACTCGTCCGGGTCGGGTACGCTCTCGCTTCCGAAAGCACCCGGCAGCAGGCAACCCCCTGCTAGGGGGCGAGGAACCAGCCGGTCGTGGAGCCGCCTTCCGTCGTCAGCGTCCGCCGGCCCCGGCGGAGCGGCTCCGGTACACTCGGCCGGAATGAGCGCGGTCATCGCCCTCGTCGGCTCCGGCGAGTTCACTCCGGCAATGGCCGGGGTGGATCGAGGCCTGCTGGCCGCCACCGGCCGCGACCGGCCGCGCGTGGCGATCGTGCCGGCAGCCTCGTGGCCGGACGGCGAGGTTGTCTTCAACCGATGGGCTGT
Organism: uncultured Chloroflexia bacterium; assembly: GCA_963768655.1. Taxonomy (GTDB): domain Bacteria; phylum Chloroflexota; class Limnocylindria; order Limnocylindrales; family CSP1-4; genus Fen-1039. The sequence continues at coordinate 406,085 of CAVYIM010000004.1, forward strand.
CCAGGGCGAGGCCCATTTCGCGGCCCTCGGCGCAGTGCCGGTACCCATCCTCATCACGGACCGGGCGTCGGCCGACGATCCAGTCGCGGTAGCGGGGATCTCGGCCGCGGACCTCGTCTATCTCTCCGGCGGCAAACCGGGCCACCTCCTGGCGATGCTGCGGGACAGTGCGGCTGGTGACGCGCTGCGGGAGGCGCACGCTCGGGGAGCGGTGATCGCGGGCTGCTCAGCAGGCGCGATGGTACTTGGCGGGCACCAGTTCCACGTCGGCGCCGGGCGCTTCCTAAAGGTGCCTGTGGGCTGGCAGGATGGGCTGGGCCTGGTGCCCGGCATCGTGGTGGTGCCCCACTACGATGCCATCCCGGAAACGTTCGTGGCGCCGCTTGTACTTGCCGCTCCAAAGGGCGCGCTGGTGATCGGGATCGACGAGGAAACCGCGCTCGTCGGTCGCGACGGTACGTGGCAGGTTCAGGGACGCGGCCGCGTGACGGTCTGGCGAGGAATGAAGCGCGAGCGTCACCGCGAGGGTTCGTCGGTTACGTTCTGAATCCGCGCGGCGCTGGCCGGTACCAATTCGGTCCAGGGCGCCCGAGCCAGCCGATATGGCAGGCCGCGCGGCGCCACGAATGCGCCAAGCGACGGCACGTGTCGCTGCGTTTGATATCTTGCCCACATGGATCGTCGCGCGCTGGACCAGCCGCCGGGAAACGTGGCCGCAAGCGGGCCGATCACCGCCTGGTGGCTCGGCCGGACGCGGTATCGCGACGCGTGGGACCTTCAGCACCGCATCGTCGCGGCCCGCGCCGCCGGCACGGTTGGCGACCAGTTGCTGCTCCTCGAGCACGAGCCAGTCCTGACGCTGGGCCGTCATTCGGACCCCAGCCACGTCCTCGCCAGCCCGGCCGAGCTGGCCGCCCGCCAGATAGAGTTGATACGGAGCGAGCGCGGCGGTGAGGTGACCTACCACGGCCCCGGCCAGCTGACCGCCTATCCGATCGTTCGCCTGGCCGACCGCGGGCTCTACATCCGATCGTTCGTCCGGGCGCTTGAGGCCGCCCTTGCGGAAACCTGCACCGACTTCGGAGTCGAAGCCGGGCGCAAGGAGGGCTATCCCGGTTGCTGGTGCGCCGCCGGCATGCGCAAGATCGGCGCCGTGGGCGTTCGGGTTGAGCGCGGCGTGACGTACCACGGCATCGCCCTCAATGTCTCCGTCCGGCTCGCCGACTTCGAACTGATCGACGCCTGCGGCATGCCCGGTCTCGAATCGACCTCCATCGCCAGAGAGCGAGACGAGGCGGCCGAACCACCGACCGAATCGGTCGCCGGGGCCGCCGCCGCCTTCGCACGGGCGCTGGCTCGGGCCCTCGGGACATCGGTCGAGGGTGCCCTGCCGCCTGGCGCCGAGCCGGCCCGAGCTCGCCGGGAGCTGGAGGGGTTGCTCGGGATTGCCAGCCCTGCCATCTCGGCCGCGGCCGCGGCGGGAGTCCGCTGATGGGAGCCGGACTCTTCGAGCTGCGCCGGGACGCGATTACCGGCTGGTGGGTCGCGACGGTCGTTGACCGCCAGTTCAACCGGGGCCGCTTCTCCCTGCGCGCCGAACCCGTGGACGACGGCGGCACGTGCCAGAACTGCACTCAGCCGTCCGGGGACGGCGTTCGCGTCAGGATCCTCAAGGACTACGCTTTCAACGTCGTCGGCACCAACGAGGAAGCGCGGGAGATGGAGCGCAGCCTGGCCCAGGTGGCGCTGTCGCAGGCGAGGGCTTCGGGCAGCTGGCGGACGATCGTCGCGCCTCCGGGGGAGCATCGACCGCTGCAGCTCATCGGCAGCGGCCTGCTGTGCGAGCTGCTGTCGGTCGCGCGGGGGGCGATCGCCGGCGCCACCGCACTGGGCCAGACCGAGTACGTGCAGGTCGTCCAGAACTGGGGCGCCCAGGCCGGCGCGCGTACCAACCACCTCTGCCTGGATCTGTACGATCTGCCGCAAATTCCTCATCGCGTCTCGGAGGAGATCGGCGGCGCGGCAAGGTACCTGATACGCGAGGGCGAGTGTCCGTATTGCCGGATCGCGCGCGAGGAGTCGAAGGCCGGCACGCGCTTGATCTGGCAGGACGAGGCGAGCGTGGCCTACGCTCCATTCGCGTCGCGCTCGCCGTTCGAGGTATGGATCGTGCCACGCCGCCACGCCGCGGACTTCGGCCGCGCGGAGGACGCGGATATCGCTTCCACGGCGGAGGCTCTGCGACAGGTCCTGGGGCGCCTGACCCGCCTCGACGGCCCGCCGCACAATCTCGTCCTTCACACGGCACCCCTCCGCGAAAGGGTCGACGCGACGTACCATTGGCACTGGGAGATTCACCCGCGACTGCGGGAGATCGCCGGCCTCGAGTTGGGCACGGGTCTGCCAGTGAACCCGGTGTCTCCGGAAGAGGCCGTCGAACAGTTGCTAGGCCATCGATCCGAAGGGGAATCCGCAGGACTGCCATGAGATTCGGGGGATCGTCACGGCGTCACAGCAGCGGAGGCGCCGCCGTCACAGCAACCAGGCGCGCCAGGGCGCGCCTCCCAGTGACGGCATCCCGGATAGCGGCGGCATCGACTTGGCGCTCCAAACCACAGCCTGGCGATTGGGGGTCGGCGTGACGGCCACGGCCGAACGGTCGGCCGACCGCGCCTTCATCGAGGAGCTTTTTGCCCGCCACCACTCCGAGATCTACGCTTACTTGATCCGCATGATGCGCGACGCCGACCTGGCGGCCGATCTGGCCCAGGACACCTTCATCCGCGCCTACCGCGCTATCGAGAGCCTGGAGGACCGGGCCAAGGCCCGGGCGTGGCTGTACCAGATCGCCCATCGCATCGCTCTCGACGAGATCCGCCACCGCCGCATCGTGCGCTTCCTGCCGCTGACCACCGAATCCCACGGCGCCGCTCCATCCGCCGAGCATCTGGCGATGGAGATGAGACTATCCGGCCCTCTGGCGCGCGCTCTCGCTCGAATCCCAGAACGACAGCGAAACGCTCTCCTGATGGCCGAAGTCGGAGATCTCACCGGCCTGGAACTGGCGGAGGCGCTGGGCGTCAGCCACGTCGCAGCGCGTGCCCTCCTCACCCGTGCGCGCGAGAGCCTGCGCCAGACCCTCGCCGAGGAGAGGCGCCTGGAGAAGGAGCGCGAAGACGCTCTCGACGCCGCATTCGCCGAGAAGGCGCGCGCCGCTGACCCCCGCCGCCACGCCGACGACTCGAAGGGTGCCGACAGATGAGCGACATGGACGCGGCGCAACGAGCTGCCGAGAAGGCCCACCAGAAGGCCCGCCTCCTTGCTTCGGAGCAGATTGACGAGGAGTTGTCCCCGCTCGACGCCGCATGGCTGACGGCGCACCTGCGCGGCTGCGCCGCCTGCCAGTCTGTGGCGGAGGAGTATCGCCTCCTCCATGAAGAACTCCGTGGCCTTGCCACACCGGAACCCCCGCGCGATCTGTGGGCGCGGACCTCCGCGGGCCTCGATGCGGTCGATCGCAGCCGTGCCGGTCGCAGCGGTCTGGCGGGCCTGATGGGTCTGCGCCTGGGCTATCTGGTTCGAAATCGCTCGCCTCTGGCCTCGGTGATGGCGGTGGCAGCGGTGGTATTGGTCGTCGGACTGTCCCTCTTCTCCCAGGGGCCTCTCGCCGCCCCGAAGGTCGCACCCTCAGGCACGACCAACATCGCCGTGGTCAGCGCTGCCCCGAGCAGTGGCGCGCCGGCGGGTCTGACTGTGGTGGGCGGCAACAGCTATTGGGTCGCCGCGCCCGAGAACGGCGTGTATCAGATCAAGGGCGGCAGCGCCGAGTGCACCGGGTCGCCCGATAGCTGTCAGGTCACGAACGGCAACGGCACGGTGCTTGGATCGGTCACGAGCAAGACAACGGTATCTGTGGTGATCTCCCCGAACGCGAATCAGGCTGCCGTCTGGAACGCCAACAAGATCGTCATCCTGCCTCTGGCGCAGTCGGCGCCCGCGACCGTGGCCATCGACCAGCTGACGCCGCGTCCCACGACTCCGGCCACGGCGACTCCGGCTACAGCGACTCCGGCTACAGCGATCGGCACAGCGACTCCGGCCACAGCGACCCCGAGCGAGACGGCCAGCGTCTTGCCGCAGCCGAGCGAGACGGCCAGCGTCTTGCCGCAGCCGAGCGAGACGGCGAGTATCGCGCCGCAGCCGAGCGTAACCTCCGCGCCGCAACCTTCCGGGCCCACCTCAGCCCCGACGGGCGGATCTCAGCCGGTCGCGATCCTCGGCGGCTACGAGGTCGTCGGCCGCGCCCCCGAGTTCTCCGCCGACGGCCAGTGGTTCGCTTTCTCCGCGCGACCTGTGGGCCTGAGCTCCGGCGCAGACGTGTTCGTGTGGCGAGCCGGGTGGGCGCAGGCCGAGGCCGTCACCACGAGCCACGCCGATCTCTTCGCGGGCTGGTTCGGATCGCAAATCCTCTTCACCGAGTTCTCTCAGGCGAACTCCGAGTCGCACTCGATGCCGGGGGCGCCTGCACCGACCGCTCCCGCGACGACCGCTCCCGCCACGTCGACTCCCGCCACGTCGACTCCCGCCACGACCGCTCCCGCCACGACCGCTCCAGCCACGTCGACTCCCGCCACGACCGCTCCCGCGACGCCAGCTCCTGCGACGCCGGCTCCCGCCACGACCGCTCCGGCGACGCCAGCTCCCACCGCTGGGGCCGCGACCGTCACCGCGATGTCGTACGTGTACGACCCCCGCACCGCCCAGGTCTGGCAGATCAACCGGCCCATGCTGATGCCGGTGGTCGACCCGACGGGCAGCTTCGTCTTGTACTGGTCCGGCACAGTGGCGTTCGACCAGGCGACCGGACTCTACGGGGCCGGTCAGGGCGACTTCTATTTCGATGCCTGGTCCAACCTCGACCTCATCGCCATCCAGATGGGCGGAAATGTCGTCGCCGCGTCCACGCCCCAGCCGACTGCCACGCCTTCCGAGGCCCCGGCCACCGCACAGCCGAGCACTTCGGCGAGCCCAGTGCCGACCTCCGATCAGGCGGCCAGTCCGGTCGCCCCCACGCCGGGAAGCCAGCCCTCCTCGTCGCCGTCCACCTCGACCGGCCTGCCGCAGCTCGTGCCGGTTGGCTCCAACCCCGGCATCGTGACGAGCTGGTCGGTTCGTTGGGACGCCACGGGCCAGTACGTGGCCATCTGGGTGGCCGACGCGGGGTTCACGGACGTTGGCCACGTGACGCTGCTCAATGTCATTCCCGGCGTCGGCATGCTCAACCTGGATGGTCTGCTGCTCTCGGCTTCGGCTTCTCCGAACATTCAGTTCAACAACTCCCAGTTCGTCTACACCTCGCCCGGTCAGGGCGGCGACGGCAAGACATATCTCTTCCAGCTGCCTGCGGTGCCGCCTTCCCCGAATCCGACGCCGCTGGTCACCGCGCCGGCGAATAGCCCGGCTTCGGGCGGGCCCGTCGCCACCGAGCTGCCGCCCGTCTCGACGGATCGCCCGGGGAGCTAGCCTCTCCGCGCCGCCTGGTGGCGCTCACGCCCTCGTCCCGCGGCCCGCCGTCATGTGGTCCCGGGTCGGCCGGGCGGGCCGAGATTCTTTCAGGCACCGGCGGCATGGCGCGATGCGCTGTATCCTTCGCACGACCTTTAACGACCGGCACGGTGAGGCCGGGAAGGAGGACTGCGCCTGATGCGGGGCAGCGAGAATCGATGACCGACCGGCAGATAATGACCGGGGACGAGATCCGGCGAGCCATCGTTCGGATCTCCCATGAGATCGTCGAGAAGCAGGCCGGCACGCAGGGCCTTGCGCTCGTCGGCATCCAGCGCCGCGGTGTTCCTCTCGCCGGCCGGATCGCCGCCGCGATCGAGGAGCACGAAGGGGTCAGGCTCCCGGTCGGTGCGCTCGACATCACGTTCTACCGCGACGACCTGTCGCTGGTCGCCCAGCAGCCGATCGTAAAGGGCACGGATCTGCCGTTCGACCTGAACGGAGCCACGGTCGTGCTCGTCGACGACGTGCTGTACACGGGGCGAACCATCCGCGCCGCCATGGACGCGCTCATCGACTTCGGGCGGCCGCGGGCGATCCGGCTGGCGGTGCTCATCGACCGCGGCCACCGCGAGCTCCCGATCCGGGCCGACCACGTCGGCAAGAACGTGCCGACGTCGCGCGAGGAGATCGTGAGGGTCCATGTCGAGGAGATCGACGGCAACGACGAGGTCTCCATCGGTCGGCAACTCCGCGCCAGCGAGTCCGCGTCGGCGGATAGCCAATGAGCGTTGAGACCGAGGCCGCGGCGGCCACCCGCTCAGGCGGCTCCGCCCGCACTCAGGAAGTGGTCTGGCACCATCGTCATCTCCTGGACGTGGATGTCCTCACCTGGCCCGAGATCGAGCTGATCATGCGGACCACGGACGAGATGAAAGGCGTCCTCGCCCGCCCGATCCGTAAAGTGCCGGCCCTCAACGGACGCCGCGTGACGACGCTCTTCTACGAAGCCTCCACCCGCACCCGCGTCTCCTTTGAGACGGCGGCGCGGAACCTGTCGGCGGACGTCGTCAGCGTTTCCACAGCCACTTCGTCGGTGACCAAGGGCGAGTCCCTCGTGGACACGATCCGGACGCTCGAGGCCCTTGGCGCCGAGATCCTGGTGATGCGCCACTCCGTTTCGGGGGCGCCATATCTGGCCGCCGAGATTTTCGGAGGCCACGTGCTCAACGGCGGCGACGGCTGGCACGCTCACCCGACCCAGGCCCTGCTGGACCTGTACACGATGCGGCAGCACCTCCCCGGCGGCGACCTGCGCGGCCGCAAGGTCGCGATCGTGGGCGACATCCTCCACTCGCGTGTGGCCCGGTCCAACATCTGGTCGCTGACCGCGGCCGGGGCCGATCTCTGGCTGTGCGGCCCGGCCACTCTCTTGCGGGGAATGGATCGCTGGGCGGCTGCCTGGGCCGGCGGCGCGATACCCGGGCACGCCCGGTTCCAGGTGACCAGCCACGTCGAGGCGGCGGTGCGGGACGCAGACGTGGTGATGGCGCTGCGCATCCAGCGCGAACGCATGCAGGGCGGCCTGCTGCCGTCGCTACGGGAGTACGCGGCCCGCTTCGGCCTGAACGCGGAACGCGTGTCGCTGGCGAAGCCCGAGGCGATCGTGATGCACCCCGGGCCGATGAACGAGGGCGTCGAGATCGCTCCGGATGTGGCGATCAGCGGTCGAGCGGTGATCACCGAGCAGGTGGCCAACGGCGTCGCCGTCCGAATGGCGCTGCTCTACCTGCTCGCCGGAGCGCACGAATCGGCCCACCTGAGCGAGTCCGTACGATGACCCCGCCGTCGAAGACGACCGCCAGCGCGACCGAGCTCGGCCCGGGGGTCGGCGACGTAGTGGAGCGGTTCGAGCTCGAGAAGGCCTGGCTGGTCGACCCTGTCTCCGGGCGCGAAGGCCCGGGCGAAATCGTCGTCATCGACGGCGTCCTCGAGTCGGTCGTCTGGCTCGAAGGCGAAGAGTCCGGCGGCGTCACCGACAAGGGCGTCGTCGTCGCGCCAGGCTTCTTCGACCTGCACGCTCACTTCCGCGAGCCGGGTTTCGAAGACGCGGAGACCGTAGCCACGGGCACCACCGCGGCAGCTCACGGGGGCTACACCACGGTCGCGCTGATGCCGAACACCTCGCCCGCCCTCGACGAGCCCGGTGTGCTGGAGCGTGTCAGAGCGGCAGCTCGGGCGGGCGGATCGCCTGTCGAGGTCCTGGCGTTCGGTGCCGTCTCCGCCGGCCGGGCAGGGGAGCAGCTCTCCGCGATGGGAGAGCTGGCCGACGCCGGCGTCATCGGCTATTCGGACGACGGTGCGCCGGTTCGAACGGCCAAGCTCCTTCGGAGCGCCCTGCTCTACGCCGGAATGCTCGGCCTGGCGGTCGTCGATCACGCCGAGGACTCCGAACTGACCGGCGGTGCCGAGGCGAACGAAGGCTACGTCGCCTCGATCATGGGGCTGGCGGGCTGGCCGGCCGCGGCCGAGGTGAACGCCGTCGCTCGCGACCTCGCCGTCCTCGAGGACGCGCTAGCGGATGAGCCCCGCGCCCGGCTCCACCTGACGCATCTCTCGACCGCCGCCTCGCTCGATCTGGTCCGTCGCGCGAAAGCCGCCGGGCTGCCGGTGACCTGCGACGTGACGCCTCACCACCTGGCCTTCGCCGATGAGTGGATCGCCGGGGCGCGGCGCTGGTCGTGGGAAGCGCTCGGTCCCGACGGCTCGTCCCGCGACCCGTGGGCGGACGGGGCCCTCACCGCGCCGCCGTACGACACATCGTTGCGGGTCAACCCGCCACTCAGAACCCCGGCCGAAGCCGCCGCCTGCCTGGCCGCGCTGCTGGACGGAACGGCCTCGGCGGTCGTGACCGACCACGCCCCGCACACGGTCGTCGACAAGGAAGTGGAGTTCGGCGGCGCGTCCAACGGCATCAGCGGCATCGAGACGGCGTTGGGTGTGCTGCTCGCGCTCGTCGACGCCGGCAGACTGCCGCTTGCCCGCGCCATCGCCGCGTTGACGACGGGGCCGGCCTCGATCGTTGCCCGCTGGCCGGCGCTGGCCGCGACCGCCGCCGCCCGCAAGAGAGGGCTGACCGAGGGCGCCCCCGCGGATCTGGTCGTCTTCGACCGCGCCGATCTGTGGACCGTGACCGAGGCGTCGCTGCGCTCGAAGGGCAAGAACTCGCCGCTGATCGGCCGCGCGCTGTCCGGTCGGGTGCTGCTCACGATCGCCGGCGGCCGGCTCGGCTACGAGGACCCCGGGGCCGGCGACGAGTGAACGACGGATGGGCGGGATCCGGGCCCGAGCGAGACTCGCCGGCGGCGGTGTCGGCGGTACCCTCACTCGTGCGAGAATAGGAGTCCGCGCTTCCGCGAGCCACGTCGATCCCAATAACCCAGGTTGCGGTCAGCGCCCCGAAGTGAGGAGAACGCGGAACCCGTGCCAGTGCTTGCGACCTTCTTCTCAGTCCGCAGAGGACGCGACCCCTTCTTCAAGTTCTTCATGAAGACGCTGCTGCCTCGCCAGATGAAGCAGTACGAGGAGAAGTTCGGGATCAAGTTCATGGGCTGGTACAACGTCGCCCATGGCTGGGATTTCGACAACGTGATCCTGCTGGACCTGCCCGACTACGCCACTCTGGACAAGCTCGAGGCCGACGAGGCGACCCGCGCCCTGGGCCACCGCGCCGGAGAGTGGATGTTCGAGCGGCACCATTCGATGTTCCTCCGGGAGCGCATCGGCCCGGACCTCGAGTTCAAGGGATAGGGAGACGACCGCGATGGATACGAGCCGAAACGACCTGCTCGGCGAACTCGCTGCGGACGCCGCTCTGGAGCGAACCGACTTCCTGGCATCGGCGTCGGCGCAGCTGGGCCGCTTCCTCGACGGCAACGAGGCGCGCATCCGCGAGCTCGGCGGCGTCGTCCTGATCGACGACGACGTCGACTATCTCGCCATCGACGAGGACATGACCTTCCGCAGCCGGAACCGCTACCAGGACGAGGCCACGGGCAAGTGGGTCACCGACACGGAGGTCATCGAATTCGGCCGCGGAGCTCGTCGAGCTGTACAACCTCGCCGACGTCTTCGCCGCCTTCGCCGAGGCCACCAAGCTCGAGGCCGGCCTGGGACCCGAGCCCACCGCCGCCGGCGATCTGCTGCGCGCTGCGGACATCGCCCCGGAGGATACGGTCCCGCTCGGAGCCGAGAACCCATACGCCGCCGCAGCCGACGATTGGGCCGCCGGCCACGACTACGAAGAAGCGCCCGAGACGGAGGAAGAAGCGGCCGAGCGCCTGTACGACCTGGCTCTGGCCTTCCAGGAGCGCAGCCAGCAGACCGAGGCCCATCTCCTGGAGCAGTTCGAGTCGGCCGCCTCGGCGCTGACCTCGGTGCTGGGCGACCTGATCGTGGTCGACGACGAAGACGAGCGCCTCACGCTCCGCTCTTCGGGTTCCTTCTCCGCCGAAGTGGTGTCGGAGGAAGACGCGGAGTCGGGCCAGTGGCAGAAGCTCGACAGCCCCGACGAGATCGTCAAGTACTACGATCCCACGGACGTCTTTGGCGACCTGGCCGACGCTCTTGCGGAAGCCTTCCCCGACCTGGCCGAAGAGGCACCCGCCGAGGAAGGCGAAGAGGCCGAAGAGGGCGACGAAACCGAGGAGGGCGAAGAGGCCGAAGAGGGCGACGAAGGCCCAGCTGCCGCGGATGCCGGCGCGAACAAGGATGGCGGCAAGAAGGCTGGCGGCAAGAAGGATGGCGGCAAGGAGGACGGCGACCGCCAGTGACGATGCGCCTGGTTTCGGCCGAGCTCGTCGAGAGCCGGCAGATTCTGCCGGGCCAGTGGATCCAATCGTTTCACGCGCCTGAGCTCGCCGCCGGATCGAGAGCGGGTCAGTTCGTCCACGTTCGAACCGGCGACTACTCGGGCCTGGTCCTGCGGCGGCCGTTTTCGATCAACACCGCAGATCCGGCCACCGGGATCGTCACGTTGCATTTCCGGACCGTCGGCCGCGGCACCGAATGGCTGACGCGCGCCCGCGAAGGCGATCGGCTGGACATGCTCGGGCCGCTCGGCCGCCCGTTCGAGGTCGATCCGCGCAGCCACCACCTGCTGCTCGTCGCCGGTGGCCTCGGGATGGCCGGCATCCGGATGCTCGCCGACGAGGCGGTCCAGGACGGCCGCCAGGTCGTGGTCCTGTTCGGGGCGCAGAGCGCGGCGCACGTCTACCCCTCAAGCCTGCTGCCCGACGAAGTGGAGTACGTCGTCGCCACGGATGACGGGTCGCTCGGCCACCACGGCTTCGTGACTGAGCTTGTCACCGAATATGAGGCCTGGGCCGATCAGGCCTTCGCCTGCGGCCCGCATCCCATGCTCAAGCGGCTGGCGACGCTGGCGGCCGGCCGGCGCGACCGCCTCGGCGTCGCGAAGCTGGGTCGCAAGAGGGGCGGTGGCAGGGCGGATCCGCTCGGCTCTACGGCCGCGCGGCGCAAGACATTCCTGCAGGTGTCGATGGAGCAGACGATGGGCTGCGCCGTGGGCGCCTGCCTGGGCTGCGTGGTCCTGGGCGTGGATGGCCCGCTGCGCGTCTGTCGCGAGGGGCCGGTCTTCGCCGCCGATGAGATCGCCTGGGAGTCGATCGCGTGAAGGCCCGCCGGAGAGTCGTAACCGCCGCGGACGTGCGCCTGGCCAGGCCTACCGGGCAGACGAAACCTGCCAGACCGAAGCGCACCCCGACCGTTCGGACGATCAAGAGCGCCATCGTGCCGGTGGATCGACCGGCCCGCTCGGGGAGCGGCCGGCCCAGGGTCGAGACCGGCGGCGCGGCCGTCGCGGATCTCGGCGCGCCGTACGCCGCCAGGCCGACGCTGGCGGAGCGCGAAGCGCTGGAGCGGATCGACCTCTCGGTCGAGCTGGCGCCCAAGCGAGGGCTTCGGCTGCCCAACCCGATCATGGTCGCCTCGGGCACGTTCGGCTACGGCGTCGAATACGGCGAAGTCGTGGACGTTCAGCGCCTCGGCGCCATCTGCTGCAAGGGCACGACGCTGCGGCCGCGGGCCGGCAATCCTCCGCCGCGGGTCACCGAGACGCCGGGCGGGATGCTGAACTCGATCGGCCTGCAGAACCCGGGCGTCGACGCCGTCATCGAGAAGTACGGTCCCGTCTGGCAGGGCTGGAAGGTGCCGGTCATCGTCAACGTCGCCGGCGAATCGATCGAGGATTACGTCGAAGTGGCGCGCCGGCTCGACGGCGTGCCCGGCGTGGCCGGCATCGAGCTAAACATAAGCTGCCCCAACGTCGGCAGGGGCGGGCTGCAGTTCGCGATCGACCGCGACGCCGCGCGGGCCGTCACCGCCGCCGTCCGGCGAGCGACCGATCTGCCGCTCCTGGTCAAGCTCTCGCCCAATGTCGCGGATGTGCGGCCCATCGCCAGGGCGATCGAGGAAGCCGGCGCGGACGCGATTACGGCCATCAACACGCTGTCGGGGCTGGCGGTCTCGGCCGATCGAACGCGCGCCTTCCTCGGGAACACCTACGGCGGCCTCTCCGGTCCGGCCATCAAGCCGGTGGCGCTGCGCATCGTCTACGAAATCGCCCAGGTGGTGTCGATCCCGATCGTAGGCATCGGCGGGGTGACCTCTCTCGCGGACGTGCTGGACTTCATGGCGTGCGGAGCGGTGGCGGTCCAGGTCGGCACGGCCATCTTCGCCGACCCGGAACTGCCGGTCCGGCTCGGCGACGAGCTGCGGGCGGAGTGCCTGCGGCGCGGGCTCCCGTCGTGCGCTCCGCTTGTCGGCACGGCCCTGCCCAATCGAGCCGGGGCGCCGTCCGCCAGGGGCGCCGAGTACAGACCTTGAGGAGGCTCCGATGACCACGATTCGACCGGCGGCCGAGCTTGCGGCGGCGAAAGCCATCGCGGCGCGGACGGAGGAGATCTTCCGGCGGTCCGGGGCACTCAAGGAAGGCCACTTCCTGCTCAAGAGCGGCAAGCACTCCGAGCGATACCTGGAGAAGTTCCTCGTGCTCCAGGATCCCGCCGCCACGAGCGAGCTGTGCGGCTTCTGGGCGGCGCGGCATCGAAACGCGGACGGGGCGCCGGTCGTGGATCTCGTCGCCGGCCCCACGACGGGCGGAGTCGTCCTCGCCTTCGAGACGGGGCGGCAGCTCGGGGTCCGGGCGATCTTCGCCGAAGAGGTGAAGGGTGCCGACGGGGCCGACGCGGCGCGAGTTCCGGCGCGGCTTCACCATCTCCCCGGGCGAGCGGGTGCTGCTCGTGGACGACATCCTGACGACGGGCGGCTCGTTGCTGGCGATGATCCCCGCGGTCGAGGCCATGGGCGGCGAGATCGTCACGTGCGCCGTCCTGGCGGACCGCTCCGGCGGGCTGGCGGCGCTCAGCTCCCCGCTGACGGGGCGGAGCTACCCGCTCCGCGCCCTGTGGCAGCTCTCGCTTCCAACCTACGATCCGGGCCCCGAGACCTGCCCGGCCTGCCAGGCCGGAGTGGCGCTGTACGCGCCGGGCAGCACGGGGACGGCGGGCGACGCCACGAGCTAGCCGAGCGGCGGCGGCGGGACGAGCGGCGGCGCGGCGCGCGGGCCGGAGGTGCGCGGCCGGCTCGAAGGTGGCTATTCTGGACGCGGCCGCTCACCCGTCCACGGAGGACGTGGGGGCGAACCAGCGGCGTAAGCGGAGGTCGATGGGATCGATGAGCAGAGTCGGTGGACCTGGTTGCCGCGATTGCCGAGCTCGCTCTGTGGGTGACCGCAGCCGCCTTGATCGCGAGCGCCGCCGGAATGCGCCTGCCGGGCGGGCTGCTGGCCTCCTCGACACCGACGCCGTCATCTCGGCCGCGCCGAGTGGTAGCCCCGGGGCCGGTGTGACGCCTGCTGCGACGCCGTCTGCGACGCCTGGCACGTAGCCCGACTCTAGGCCGAAGGAGAGGCGCTCCCCGAAACTCCCGCGGACGCGGACGCGGACGGCGCCGGTGAGGCGAGCGCGGCGTCGATGGCGGCCTTGATCAGGTCGTAGGTGGGCCAGGAGTCGGCGTCCGCACCGGCCACGAACTTGCCGTTCACGAAGATGGCCGGCGTCCCTGTCACCAGTGCCGGCGCGGCCGCATCCTCAGCGGCGATGTCGCCGTCGTGAGTGCCCTGGTCCAGGCACGGCTGGAACGTGGCCATGTCGAGGCCGGCCGCCCGGCCGATCGCGGAGAGTCGCGCCAGGGTGAACGCGGACGCGTCCTCGGTCGGCGACTGGTTGGCGTAGAGCCAGTCGTGCATGACCCAGAACTTGCCCTGGTCGGCGGCGCACCAGCCGGCGTTCGCGGCATCGCGGGATGCCGTACCGCCACTCATCTTGTCGATCGAGAGGTAGTCGTGCCAGACGAGCCTGGCCTCACCCGGGGCGACGTAGTTGTCGACGAGGCTCTGCTCGGTTCCCTCAGTGGTGAAGACGAAGCAGGCGGAGCAGCGGAAGTCGCCGTAGACGTCGATCGTGACGGGCGCGTTCGGACTGCCCAGAATTCGACCGCTCGACGGGATATTCGCCGGCGTGATCGCGGTGGGGCGTATCGGCGAGCCAGTGGGGGTTCCGCTGTTGTTCTGCGTCATAGCGAACGCGGCGCCCACCAGGAACAGGGCGACGACGCCGAAGCCCGCGCTCCAGCCCAGCAGCGAGCTGGAACTGCTCGCGTTGGATCCGCGAGCTCCGGACCGGGCCGGGGCCCGACCGACCTCCTTGTTCGTCGGGCTCTCCTGCCTGGGCGACCGAGCTACGGGCGGCACGTTGCCGCCGGCAGAAGGGCGCCTGGGCGCGCGCTTGCGTTTCACCGCGTCTTCCCTCGTGAGCCGCCGTCGACGTCCTGCGGCACGGGCCGGCCGGATGGACCCGTCAGCGGGCAATCGAGCTCCAGCTCGTCCCGGATGGGGATTCCGTGGGCGCCGATGAGCGGGATCTCGGGCTTGAGCAGCTTGCGGGCCTGGGTCACCGCTTCGGGCCACAGACGCACCAGACGAAGGTCGCGGCGCTGGTAGAAGCGCAGCGCATCGACGTTGTCGTTGGTGGTCACGAGCCACAGGCGGCGAGTGCCCGCCTTCCTGGCCAGTTCCTTGACTGCGTCGAGGAGCGCCGTCCCCGTTCCGTGGCCCCGTTCGAACGCCTCGAGGAGGACGAGCTCGCAGGCACCCGCGGCGAAGCGGAATACGGCCGCGCCCAGCCAGCGCTCGCCGTCGACGGCCAGCAGGCATGGCAGCTCCGAGACGCGATGAAGAGAGAGGCGGCTGGCCACGTAGGGCGAGCCCCAGTTCTTCACGACGACGCGGTCGAGCTCGCCGCGCTCCTCGATTCGGATCGGGCGGATCGTTCGGGCGATCGCCGTGGCTTCAGGTGCCGAGTCGGGCATGGCTGATGGAGCCGCCGCGCTCAGTCGAGCCTGACGTGCTCGTGCCAGTGCGGCGCACTGGCAGGCAGGCCCAGAGCCGCGATCTTGGGCTGGATAGCCTGCTGCGCGTCGGGGTCGCCGTGGACGATGAAGACCTGCCGCGGCACGCCCGGGTCGCCGGCCTTGCGACCTTCGATGAAGTGGCCGAGCCAGGTCAGGATCTGCGGCTCGTCGGCGTGGGCCGAGAACCCGGTGATGGAGCGCACGGCGCAGCGGACCTGGTACTCCTGACCGTCGAGGCGGGCCGTCTTGACGCCGGCCTGCAGGCGCGCCCCGAGCGTGCCCTCGCCCTGGTACCCGACGAACAGGATCATCGCCTTCGTGTCGCCGATGAGGGTTCGCAGGTGGCCCAGGACGCGGCCGCCGGTGAGCATGCCGTTCGAGGCGACCAGGACATACGGCCGGCGCGAGCGATCGATCTTCTCGGAGTCGGCCGCCAGCGGCGTCTCCTGTTCGTTCGGGAAGTTGATCGGGCCTTCGCCCTTCGCCAGCAGCGCCAGCGTCTCGGCGTCGTAGTAGTCGCGGTGCTCGCGATAGATCGTCGTTGCCTTCGACGCCATCGGCGAGTCGAGGTAGAGCTTGACCTTCGGGATCCGGCCGGCGTCGAGGAGGTGCTGGAGCGCCCACACGACCTCCTGCGTTCGACCGATCGCGAATGACGGGATCAAGAGCACGCCATTCTGAGCGACGATGTCGTTGACGGCCTGCGCCAGCTGATCGAGAGACTCCTCCTCTGGCTCGTGGGTGCGGCCGCCGTAGGTCGACTCGACGAACACGTAGTCGGCGGCCTTGATGACGGCCGGGTCGCGCAGGATCGGGGCATCGGTGCGGCCGAGGTCGCCCGAGAAGACGAGGGTCCGGGCCGGTGTGCTTCCCTGAGCCTCGACGCGCAACTCCACGATCGAGGAGCCGAGGATGTGGCCCGCGTCGTGGAAGACGGCGGTGATCCCGGGCGCGACGGCGACCGTCGCCTCGTAGGCGACGGCCTTGAACCGCGCCAGCGAGCTCTGGGCCTGCGCCGCGTCGTAGAGCGGCTCCTCGACGACGAGGTTCGGCTGCGCCGGATTGCCGGCCATGGAGGCCGCGTAGTTGTCGTGGCCGACGGGCGGATAGCCCATGCGCGTGCCCAAGGCTTGCTCGTCGTGGAGCGCCAGTTCGTCGACCCCCGAGGCCACGACGTGGCCGTCCGGCGTCAGGTCGCCTGGCTTCCTAGTCGGGATCGCGGTGGCCTGGTCTTCCTGCTCGGCGATCTGTTCCTGCGCCGCGATGTCGGCCAGCTCCTTCTGGTCCTCCTGGGCGGCCTTGTCCGGGTGCTTCGCCGCCCAGTGGCGTTGCCGCTTGGCGTATTCCTCCTGGAGCTTGCCCGAGTCGAGCAGCACCAGAGCGGCCAGCTCGATCGTGCCCCTGGTAGCGTAGATGGGCCCGTTGAAGCCCTCGGCCACAACCCGCGGAATCAGCCCGCAATGGTCCAGGTGGGCGTGGGTCAGGACGATCGCATCGAGGCCGGCGGGGTCGTAGGCCGGCGGGACGCGGTTGCGGACGACCTCGTGCGGGCCGCCCTGGAACATGCCGCAGTCGATCAGCACATGGGCTCGATCGGTGATGAGGAGGAATTGGGATCCGGTGACGGTGTTGGCAGCGCCGAGGAAGCGGATTTCCATACCGCGCATACTGCCATCCCGCGGCCTCCGGCGTGCGCGGGTCGCGCAGATGTGCCGGATCGGCCGGGCCGGCGACGCCGGTTTCGGCCACCGGATCGGTCCGCGCCAGTTCGGTCCGCGCCAGTTCGGTCCGCGGGCAGCCCCGATCTCGGTCGCCGTACGCCTGGTGGACGTGTTTGACGTTTGTCGGGCCTGGTTTCGGTCATCTACGTCTCGTGGGCGTGCTGGCCGCAGACCGGGCCCGTTTCGTCGGTTCCACACGTGCCCTGACCGGTCGTGAGCTCGGCACTGAGCGTGGGTATCGGCCTAAGTCTGGTCGAGTCAGCTCGGGACAGGGCGCCGGTCACGCCGGCCACGCCTGGCAGGCGCGTCTGATCGAAACAATGGCGTGGAGCGCTCGCACGTGGCCGGATGTCGCTGAGCCGGGCCAGTGTGTCACTATTCGGGCCAGGGAGGCGAACGTTGAGCAGGGCCAGGCTGGTAAACGCCGCCGCTGTCTTCGTGACCCCGGACATCCGCAAGACCGCCGCGTACTACCGCGACGTCTTCGGCTTCACGGTCGTCGAGCACTACGATGCCGAGGAGGCCTTTGCCACGATCTACCGCGACGACGTCGAGGTGGTCCTGGTGCAGGCCAGGCACGGCGACGTCCAGTCCAACACCGCCCGTTACGGCGCCGGCTTCGACCTCTACCTGGACCCGGATACCGTCGATGGCGTCGATTCGATGCACGAAGAGTTGAAGGCGCAGGGCGCCCGGATCGTCCGCGAGCCGGCGATGACGGCCTACGGCTCGTACGAGTTCGTCGTCGAGGACGTGGACGGCAGGCTGATCGGGATCGGCCGGGTCCGGGACCGCGAAACGTTCTTCCGTGGCGCCTTCGGGTGAACTGATGACGCGCCGCCCGCCGGCCGAATCCTCGCCCGAGCGTTTGGGGCGGCTCTTGCGTCTGTAGGGTGTGATGGCCGATCGATCGCTTCCGCGCGCCGCGACCGGAACGCGCGCGATCCCCGAGGCCGGCCGCCAGCGGACGGTGCATCTGCTGTTTCAGCGCCGCTCGCAGGAGATGTTCGGCTTCGTCAGGCGCCTCGGCCTCGCTGACGAGGAAGCGTCCGACGCCGTCCAGGAGACGATGCTGCGCCTGTGGCGCGAGCTCGACTCCGGGGCGGAGATCGCGGATCCGGACGCCTGGGCCTTTCGGACGCTGTACCGCGTGAGCATCGACAGCCACCGACTGCGACGGCGGGTCGCAGGCCTGGTCGAGCGTATTGGGGGCCGGCTTGCCGCCGACGACCGGGGCCGGCGCGACGGCGACCCGGCGGCCGCGATCGATGTGGACGCGATCTGGCAGGCGGTCGATAGGCTGCCGGAGCGCCAGCGGGCCGTCCTGTATCTCCGCTACCGGGCCGACCTGCCGTACGAGCGGATCGGAGCGGCCCTTGGAATAACTCCCAGCGCGGCACGGGGCCACGCGTCCACCGGGCTCGGGACTCTGCGGCGGCGCCTTCACCTCGAGGACGAACGATGACTCATGACGAGCGGATCGAGGACGCGCTGCGGCGACAGCCGGCCGACGAACGGGAATACGTGGAGCCGCTGGCGATGCCCGCGTTCTCCGTGACGCAGCGGGTTGGCCCGGTCACGAGGTCGCGTGCCCGGACCGGCGGGTTGAGGCCCCTCGTGGCGTTGCTGGTCGTGGTCGTCGTCGCCGGCGCGTCGCTGACGTTCGGCTTGTACGGGCCACTCCATCTCGCTCGGCCCGGCCCGGCCGGCACGCCCGCGGTCCAGGGCACGGACCAGGGGCAGAATCCTCTCTCTCGAGCAGACCGCCGAGGCCAGCGTAGGGCCGTCGGGGCAAATTCGGTCCGGTGGGCTCTGGGCCATGAAGGGCTCGGCGCTGCTTGTTTCGACCGACGATGGGCAGACCTGGCGCGCCCACTCGATTCCCCGGGCAAACATGAACACGCTCGTCGGAGACGCACTGTTCATGCTCGACGCCGATCATGCCTGGTCGATCACCGACGCTCACACGATCTATCGGACGAGCGACGGCGGAGCCAGCTGGGCCGCCGCCACTCTGCCCGACGACTGCGGTATCCAGTTCGGTCTGAGCTTCGTAGACCCGTACGTCGGGTACGTGATCTGCCTCGACGACTATGCGCGGGCCACGGTCATGCGCACCGGCGATGGCGGGGCTACCTGGACGTTGATCACGGCGAACGCGACCACCGACTCGGGTCCGATCGGCTCGGTCATGGAGGCAACTGACGAGCAGACTCTGTGGGCCGCCTCGAACGACTTCGACAACGGCACGCAGGCTCTCCTCGCCGTGAGCCGCGACGGCGGCGCCACGTGGACCGATGCGAAGCTGCCTGGCGTGCCGGCCGCCAACGTTCGGGCTGAGGACGACGGCAAGCCCGGCTGGTCGGCGAGTCTGCCCACGTTCGTCACGCCGGAGGAGGGCCTCGTCGGAGTAGGGGATCGGTCGGTCGGATCGTCCGGGGGGCAGTTCTTCGCCACCGGCGACGGCGGGCGGACCTGGAAGGAGGATCCTGAGGCGTCCGGCCAGGATCGCTCCCCGGCAGCGGTTCTGACGATGAGTTCCTGGGTGTCATACGACGATTCCCCGCCGCGGATCCTGCACACCTCGGATGGCGGCGCGGACTGGACCGCCGTCGCCGCTGGCGGGTTGCCGGATCCGGCGTACTTCTACGGCTTCGCATTCAGCGATGAACTGCACGGAATGGCGGAAGTCATCTCGTCTGCCGCCGACAGCGGCGGACTCGTCCTGCTGGTGACCTCCGACGGCGGCGCGACCTGGACGGCGCCGGACCTGACAGCCGCAGCCGCCGGGCTGGTGCCGGTGTCCGGCGATGAAGAAGCAGCCGTTCGGGCGACGGTCGAGTCCTACGAACAGGCGAGCCTGGCCGGGAATGTGGCGGCCGAGAACGCCGTGCTCTCGCCGCTGTCCCAGATCGTGCCCGTAGACGCGCCCGACGCCACGCCGGCGCCGGTGCCAGCGGGGTTCGAGATCGCGAGCGTGGCTCGCACCGGCCTGGACCTCGATCCCGCCGCCGGCTACGAGAACGTCGACGTCCTGGAGGAAGCCGACTACTCGCGTGCCTTCGCCGTCGCGGTTCGAGTGACGTTCTTAGGCGGCTCGACGACCGACGAGAAGCTCCTGGTCGCGCCGCTGCTTGGAGCCGGGTGGAGGATCTGGACGCCCTCAGACCTGACCGTTTCGTCGAAGTAGGCAGCGGTCCGGGCGGATTCTGCCGCGTGGCCGGCGGGGTGAGCGCGACGCCTCGCTGTTTCCGGCACCTACGCCTGCTGGGCGTGTTGGGCGCGAACAAGCGCCTGATCGGCGCCTCGGAGGTCCTTGGCGGGGCTGGCAGCTCTCGCCATTGAGCGTGGGCGTTGGGCTGAACGTGGTCGTAGCCGTCCAGGATCACGCACGAGGCGCGTCCAACACACCTGGTACGCGTATCCGGCGGAATCCGCGCGGCGAAGGACGCGCTGCGGCCGGTCGCGGCCCGCCGGGCTGCCCGGCCGCGAAGGCGTCAGTCGCGGAGATCGATGTAGACCGGGGCGTGGTCGGAAGGGAGCTGGCCCTTGCGCGCGTCGCGGTCGATCTCGGCTGCGGTGCAGCGAGCGGCCACGGAGCGGGTGGCGTAGAGGTGGTCGATGCGCATCCCCAGGCCCTTGTGGAAGTTGCCGGCGCGGTAGTCCCACCAGCTGAACTTTCCCGGCTCGGGGTGGTGGAGCCGGTAGGCGTCGACCAGGCCCCAGTCGCGGAGGGCGGCGACGGCCGTCCGTTCGGGCTCGGAGACGTGCGTGGCGCCGGCGAAGTCGCGCGGGTCGTAGACGTCCATGTCTTCGGGCGCGACGTTGAAGTCGCCGCCGATGACGAGCGCGCCGGCCGGATTCTGGGTCTCGCGCAGCCAGCGGGCCAGGCGGTCGAACCAGGCCAGCTTGGCTCGATAGAACGGCGTGTCCAGGGCTCGACCGTTGGGGGCGTAGATGCTGACGACGCGCACGCGACCACAGACCGCCGAGATCATCCGCGCCTCGTCGCCGGGAGCCACGGACGCCTCGGCCTCGATGGCATCCGCGATCGCGGCGGTGGCAGACTCGGGCCCGGGTGAGCGGCGGACCGGCCCGTCGCCGAAGTTGGTGACGACGTCCTCGATCCCGACGCGGCTCGCGATGGCGACGCCGTTCCAGCGCCCCTCGCCGTGGTGGGCCAGTTCGTAGCCGGCCATCTGGAATGGCATGTCCGGGGCGGCCTCATCGGCGAGCTTGGTCTCCTGCATCAGCAGCACGTCGGGGGAGCGCTGGGCGAGCCACTCCTCGACCCGCGGCAGCCGGGCCTTCAGCGAGTTGACGTTCCAGGTCGCGATGCGCATCCGATCCCTCCCGCGGCTACTTCCGAAGCGCGATCAGCGCCCGCAGGAACGGTTCGACCGCCGCCAGGTCGTCCGAGTCGCCGACGTCGAACCCGAGCGCGAAGCCTTCTCCGAACTTCCGTGCCGATTCGAGCTGCTCATGCACGCCGTCGCCCACTGCCGGGTCGGCCAGCAACGCGTCTCGTTCGGTCTCGCGGATCGCCATGCTGACGGTGAACGAGCCCAACAACGGAGTCAGGTACCACAGCGCCTTCTGGCCGTCGTGGACCTTGAGCACCCAGCCGCTGCTGTTGCTGAAGCTCCAGTCGCGCTTGAACGAGCCGGCCATCTCCATGACCGAGCGCATCGGGGGCCAGGCGCTCGCGAGCCGGGCCTCCAGGGCTTCATCGGTGGGCGGATTGGTGCCGTCGGCGTACGTTCGAAGCACCGCAGTCCTCCGCTGTATGTTGGTCCGCCTAGTAGCGCCGGCCCTTCTGCCGGGCGAAGTCGAACTTGGCCGTGTCGGCGATGCCCATGACCGCCATCGTGCCGGCCTGGACCGGGTCAGTGACCACCAGGTCCGCCACGTCCGTCACGGTGCCGACCATGTTCAGCGAAATGACCGGGATGCCGAGGGCCTGGATCTCCTGGACCGCTTTGGTGATGTCGCCGCCCATGATCGAGCCGGCGAGCAGCAGCGCCCGCGCCCGGTCGAGGTCGGCTACTGCGCGGACGGCCGAGGCCAGGTTCTCCTCACCGACGAGCGGAATAGTGTCGACGCTGATCTTCTCGCCGCGGAGGTTGTGGCGATCCGCCTCGCTGACCGCCCCGAGCACGGCCTGGGCGATCTGTGCCCCACCACCGATGACGATGAGCCGCTTGCCGAAGACCTTGTCCAGGGACTTGGTCTTGCGGCAGCCGCGCAGGTTCGGAACCTCGCCGAGGACCTCGGTGACGCGTTCGTCGGGCAGCCCTTCGACCTCCAGCTCTATCTCGACCAGGGGTCCCGCCTCGGCGTCGGTCCAGCGGCGAACGGTGCTGAGAGTCCGGACGGTGCCGCCGGCCGCGGCCACGTGGCTGGCGATCTCCGCGATCGCGGCCGGGCGGTCGGCGTAGTCGAGGCGGACGGCGACGGTTGGGGCGGTGTGCTCCGGACGTGCCACGTCAGCGGCTCCCGCCCATGCCGCGATCGGTCAGGCCCGTCGCCCGCGACATGTCGTCGAGCGTCATTCCGGCCGAGTCGTCGTGCTCTTCGAAGGCGAGCTTCAACGACTCGAATGCCTTGCGCGTCCCGGCCGCGTCGCTCGTGGTCAGCATGAGCGCGCCGTCGGTGTCCTCGGCGACCCCGACGATGGCGGTGATGTTGATGCCCTTGTCGCCGAGGGCCGCCGCCATCCGTGCCAGGGCCCCGGGCTTGTCGTCCAGCTGAACGGTGAACCAGATCACACCGCACCTCCTGCGTGGATGGTAGCGGCCGCGCGGCACGAAGGGGAGGGGACTGGACGAGGGTGGGGCATTAGGATGATCCGTGGTGGGCCTCGAACCGGCGATCGCCTCGCGAACCCTCGGCGTCGGAGGCGATTGAATGGAGGAATCGGCATGCGGCTCCTGGAGACGCACTTTGGCATTCCATTGGGCGGTCCCAGCCGTCGGCCATTCGAGGCAGCCCCCGACGGACAAGCGACGATCGCGATCAGCTCCGAGGGACAAGTCCTCGCGACCTTCCCAGCGCCCACAGCGTCGACGCGTTGGACGGAATCGGGGCCGATGATGGTCGAGGGGCGGAGAATCATCTTTGGGGCCAGGTACATCAGCGGAATAACCTCGGCGGTCGAGTTGGAGTGGTTCCTCGACGGTTTGAGCTGGAACAAACGCCCGATCGAGGAGTTCCGAGCGGCGGCCAAGGTGAAAGGGGCGGGGAGCCTCGCCTTCGCAGAGCTGTTCGTGTCGTGGGCGCCGTGGATGGGGCTGATCGGGGTGGCGCGAGGAATCGGCCCGGCCATCAGCGAGCGCAGTGCCCCGGCCATCGGCGTCGGTCTGGCTGTCTACTTCGTGGCCGCCCTAGTCGCGGCCAACATTGGCGGCCGGGCCCTGGCAAGAGCGAAGAAGTCACAGCAGCTCGTGGGTCTCAAGGCTGGCCTGATCGCCTTGGGAGTGTTCGTCTTCTGCGGAGCCGTGGTGCTGGGGGTCTTTCTTGGGCCGTTGCGGCCTTGGCTCCTCGTCTCCAAGTAGCGCCTACGTCGCGGCGTGGATTCGGTTCGATCTGGTTGACCGGGCGACGCACGTCGGGTCGCCGATCCTGCGACTATCATTCGCCGCGTCCGGCGAGGTTGGTGCGCCGATCCTCGCGCTCGCAATGCAGCGGCCCAACCCGTTACGCTTCTCGCCATGCCCGCTCCAGCCGGTCCCACCGTCCAGATGTTTGGGCTCGTCAATTCGCGCCCGACCCAGGCCGCGCTGCGGTTCTTCAAGGAGCGCCGTGTCAACGTCGGGTTCGTGGACCTGCGCCGCAAGCCGATCGCGCCCGGGGAGTTGCGCCATTTCGTGGAGCGGCTCGGCGCCGCCGCGCTGCTGGACGCCGAGGGGCGCCAGTACAGGGAACTGGGTCTCGCCTACATGAGCCTGGGCGACGACGAGGTCGTGGAGCGGCTGCTCGCCAACAATGGGCTGCTGCGGCTGCCCCTCGTCCGCTTCGGCAACGCGTTCACCGTCGGCCCGGCCGACGCCACGTGGAAGGCCTGGCTGGCGGGCACGGCGAAGTAGCCCGAGGCGCGCGGCGACCCGCCGGGTGGAACGGGTCGCGCTTTCAGGGTTCCGCTAGGAATCGGCCATAAGGTAAGGGCATGGCCGAAACATCAAAGGATGCCGTAACGTTCGACGACGTCGCGGCCCACGCTCAGGCGCTCGGCCGGCTGATGCCGAGCGGGCCGCCAGGATGGGCTTCCCACGACCTGACGTTCGGTCAGCTGCGGCTCCTCTTCGTGCTCCGCCAATCGGGTTCCGTCTCTATCGGGCAGCTGGCCGACAGGTTGGGCGTCACGGACGCCACGGCCTCCGAGTTCGTCGATCGAGTCGAGCGCCGCGGGCTGGCGACGCGGATCCACCGCGCCGACGACCGGCGCGTCGTCGACTGCCGGCTCAGCGACGACGGCGCTCGCTTGCTGGCGGAGATCCAGGGCGCCCGGCAGGACGCGATGCGACGGGTGCTTGCCCTGCTGGCCCCGGACGAGCTGGCGCAGTTCGATCACCTTCTCCAGATCATGGCCGAGCGTTTGTCGGCCTCAGCCCCAACTTCGGCTTCGACAGAAGGAGCGACCAGGTGAATCTCGGAACGCCACCCACGTGTCCGGCGGGAGATGCCGGCGGAGGATGGGCATGAGCGGCGCAAGCGGCGTCAGCATAAGCGGCCCCGGCGGAGCGGGAGGCACGAGCGGCGCGCCCACGGGCGTCACGAGCGGAACGCGCGGCACGGACGGTCTCGCCCTGGCCACTCGCGGCCTGACCAAGAGCTACGGCTCCCGGCGCGCGCTCAACGGCCTCGACCTGTCGGTCCCGGCGGGAGTGGTGTACGGCTTCCTCGGGCCCAACGGCGCCGGCAAGACGACCACTATGCGAGTCCTGACCGGGCTGATCCACGCCGACGACGGCACGGTCGAGGTGCTCGGGAGGCCGTTCAGGCGGGGAGATCGGCATCGTCTGTTCGAAGTCGGGGCACTCGTCGAATCGCCGACCTTCTACCCGTATCTCTCGGCCCGCGCCAATCTCCGCGAGCTGGCCGCGTCCGGCGCTCATGTCCCCGCAAGACGCATCGAGGAATTGCTCGATCTCGTCGGCCTGTGCGACCGCGCCAACGACAAGGTCGAGGGCTATTCGATGGGGATGAAGCAGCGGCTCGGCATCGCCGCGGCGCTGCTCAGCGACCCGAAGCTGCTGCTGCTGGACGAGCCCGCAAACGGCCTCGACCCGGCAGGCATCGTGGCCATGCGCGACACGCTCAAGGCGTTCGCGGCCCAGGGCAAGACGGTCGTCGTGTCGAGCCACCTCCTGGCCGAGGTCCAGGTCATGGCCGACGTGGTGGGCATCATCGCCGCCGGAAAGCTGGTCCGCGAGGGCCCGCTCAAGGAGCTGCTGGCGATGCAGGGCGTGGTCAAGGTCCGCGTCCGGCCAAATCTCGTCGACGCCGCCATCGCGACGCTCGCTCCGCTCGCCGCAGCCGACCGGCTCACCGAGACGGATCGCGACGAGGGCTGGCTGGCCGTTCACCTGGCCGCCGATCGAGCAGAGGACGTCAATCAGAAGCTGGCCGGCGCCGGCATCTACGCTTCGGGCCTGGAGTCGGGTAATGACCTGGAAATGCTCTTCCTTGAGCTGACGGGCGGTCAGGCAATCGGAAGCGAAGGCACCTTCATAGGGTTGGGCGGTCCGGCCAACGGCTCGGCTGGCTCGGGAAAGGAAACGGCGGCATGAGGCTCTTCTTCTCCGGACTGAGAAAGCTCGTCAGGCGACCGGCAACCTGGGTCACCGTCGGCCTGCTGATCGGCCTCCTGGCGCTGATCATCATTGCCGTCGGGGCGGGGGCAGGTGGGCGCGGGGCCCGCGCCAGCGGTGCCGACCCCAAGCTCCTGGTCACATTCCCGGGCGCGTACGACAGGATTCTGCAGTTCATCACGGGTCTCGGCGGTCTCTTCGCGGTGATCTACGGCGCCGCGATCGCGGGCTCCGAGTGGGGTTGGGGGACCTTCAAGGCCGCCGTGGCGCGGGGCGAGAGCCGGGTCCAGTACATGCTTGCGTCGTACGCCTCCATCGCGGTCATGATCGCTTTCGGGATCCTGATTACCTTCGCCGTCGGCGTGATCGCGGCGATCATCGGGGCGAACCTGGCGAACGTTTCGACCAGCGGCCTGGGGGATTCCGCGACGCTGAGCGATCTGCCGGAGCGGCTTCTCAGGGGCTGGCTCGCGGTCGTGGAAGAAGGAGCCCTGGGCTTCACGATCGCCACTCTGGCCCGCAGCCAGCTGGCCGGCATCGGGGCCGGCATCGCCTTCTACTTCGGCGAGGGCTTCGCCAGCATCTTCCTGCCCGACATCGTCAAGTACCTGCCGTTCAGCGTCGCCAACGCGTCGTTGGTCACGGGCACGAGCACCGCGGGTGTGTTCGGCGGCGGCGCGAGCGCTCTTCCGGCCGACCAGGCGCAGGTGCTGGTGGTCGTCTGGCTGGTCGGGGCCCTGGTAGTGGCCGCGCTCTTCTCAGACCGCGCTGAGATAGCCGGCTAGAGGCTCGTTCGGGTTGCCTCGCGAAGTCGTTGGCCGCCGCGGCGCGATCGCCGAAGGTGGGGCTTCTGGGCCACCCGTTCCGGCGGCTGATCCTGCGGTTCGATCAGCCGATCCCTAGGGAGTCGACCGCACGGTCGTGCCACCGGCGTGGCATCCTCTGCGAGTACGATCAGGAGTGATAGATGCCTCATTCGCAGAACAAGAGGGAAAAGGGCGGCAGCCGGCCGACCGGGAAGGGACGACCCCAGCCCTCGAGACCAGCACCTTCGCAGTCCCAGGCGCCCGCGGGCCCCGCCGCCCCGCATTCCGCGCCGGAAGCCGTCCCCGTCGCGAACCACAATGGCGCTCACAACGGCAATGGCAACGGCAACCACGAGCGCCGTCGCAGTGGCCGCGTGACCTACCGGCCCAAGGCGACCGAGATGCTTACCGTTCACGCCCGAACGGAGGACGAGCGGCTTCTATCGCCACGGGAGCGGCCGGCCTTCCTTGACTCCGACCCATGGCGCTCGTTGCGGATCATGTCCGAGTTCGTGGAAGGGTTCGATGCCCTGGCGGCCGTCGGCAAGGCGATCACCATCTTCGGCTCGGCCCGGACCAAGGAGGGTGACCCCTACTACGCCAAGGCGCGCGAGCTGGCGGCCAACCTCGCCCGCGCGGGCTTCGCCGTCATCACCGGCGGCGGGCCGGGCATCATGGAGGCCGCCAACCGCGGCTGCCACGAGGCCGGCGGGCTCTCGATCGGCTGCAACATCGAACTGCCGCACGAGCAGGCGGTCAACCCGTACGTCGATCTGGGCGTCGAGTTCCGATACTTCTTCGCGCGCAAGGTGATGTTCGTCAAGTACGCCGACGGCTTCGCCATCTTCCCCGGCGGCTTCGGCACGCTCGACGAGCTGTTCGAGTCGCTGACGCTCATCCAGACGGGCAAGATCCGCCACTTCCCGGTGGTTCTGATCGGCACGGCGTACTGGGCCGGCCTGCTCGACTGGCTGCGCCGCGATCCGACCGCGCACGGAAACATCGCGCCCGAGGACCCCGATCTCCTGGTTTGCACCGACGACATGGACGAGGCCTGCCGGCTGCTGACGGCAGGTTTCACGCGTCGGGCCGCGGAGGCGGCGAAGGCAGACAAGGCGGCCGGACGGACGGTGGGCTCGAAGTAGACGCCGACCCAGCAGGCCGACGGCTTGTCGAGAGGGTCCAACCCTGGACGACGCGGGATCGAGAGGCTAAGGTCACGCGTGTTAGCTCGCGCTGGGGGATCGAGATGTTCCTGGTCTTTGTCCTTGCGTTGTTCCTGCTCCTGCCGGCGATCATCTGCGCCGGGCTGGCGCCCGACCGTGGTCGCAGCGGGGGCTTGTGGTTCGTGCTCGGGCTGATCTTCGGCTGGGTGGCGCTGCTGGTTCTGGCCGTGGTGCCGGCCGAGACGTCGTCCGCCGAGACCTACCGTCCCCAGCGCCACTATCGCCGGCCACTCACGGCCGAGCAGCTGGTCGTCTGCCCGTCGTGCCGTTCGACCGTTAGTCCGGGCGGGTCCTGCGCGGCGTGCGGAGAGCCGTTGCCGGAGCCACTACGACGGCCGAGCCGGGAACCGGTGGTCGACCCGAGCTGGCGCGGAGACTGACCGACTGGCTCCACCGCAGACGAAACCACCGCGTCACTCCGGCAGGATCGGAATCTGGGCCTCGAGGCGGCCGTCGCGGATGCGGGCGGGGTAGTAGCGCAGACGATTGACTCGGGTGAGACGTCGAGCCTCGAGCTTCTTGGACGGCGGCTCGAGTTTGAGCTCCGCACCGGATGGCGACCACGGGGAGTGGTAGTTGCCATCCGCGTCGAGCCCGCCGGTCGTCGGCATCCGGACCGTCTCGCCGGTGGCCAGGTCGAACCTTCCCTCGTGCAGTGGACACGCCACGACGCAGCCATTCAGGCTCCCGATCGAAAGTGGCGCCGCCATGTGCGGGCAGCGGTCGTCGGTGACGACGATGCCGGCCGGGGTCCACGCCACCAGCAGATCCAGGTCCGCCAGCGTGACCCGCCGCATCGAACCGGGCCTCAGCTCGGCAATCGTGGCGACCTCCACGAACGGCGCCGCCCGCGTGCCGGGGGCGCGCAACTCGCGCGGCACGGCGGCGAGGGCCACGTCCGCCGGAGTGGCGTCGGCCGCGAGCGCTTCCGCCAGATCCTCGGGCGTCATCGAGTACATGACGGCGTCTGCCGGTTGGCCGTCTCGACCCGACGTCCAGTTGCGGGCCAGTCCCTCGAAGCGGAACCCGGCGTTCTCGGCGACTGCCTGGGAGGCCACGTTGCCGGGCAGCGTCCACAGGGCCAGACGCTCTATGTAGATGTGCTCGAAACCCCACTTCGTCACCAGCCGCAGGGCTCGGGATGCGACTCCTCGCCGCCGGGCCTCCGGGGCGACCAGGTAGCCGATCGCATGCAGGCGCGGGTTCGGTCCCAGGTGGAGCCCGATCGAGCCGATGAACCTGTCGGTGGCGGCGTCCACGATCGCGAACTCGTAGCCCGTTCCGTCATGCCAGGCCTGGAGAGTCATCAGGATGAAGCGCCGGGCATCGGCCTCGGTGTAGGGCACCGGGATGATCGGGATCCAGCGCTGAATCTCAGGGTCCTGGCAGGCGATCGTGACAGCCGGCGCGTCGCCGGCCCGGTACGGTCGGAGGACGACGATGCCGTCACTGAGCGGCGGGTTGGGCGGAGTGAGCTTCTCGGACATGGGCAAAGTATGCCGCGTCTGGTGGTGGGGGCTGGCTCACGCCACGGCCGTGACCATGCCGGAATAGGAAGGCGGGCCGGTGAGGGGGAGCCGGCCCGCCTGGGGGAATGCACAGCATTCGCCTTACGCCGATGCCCGATAGGGGTCCGCCCCCATACGGACCCGGGCAGTCTAGCCCTAAGCGCGACTTTCTGCATCGCCTTTGCGGCATCGCCGAGTCGGATGCATGATCCTCCACGGGCGGCCCCGGTCGCCCAGCCGAGGTATTGCCACGCTGGAGGATGCAATGCGCATCGCGCTAATGCTCGAGCCGCAGCAGGGCCTGACCTACCTGGAGCAGCTGGAGATCGCCAGGCTGGCCGAGAGGCTCGGCTTCGAGGCGCTGTTTCGCTCGGACCACTACCGCAGCTTCCCCGGCCCGGCGAATCGACCGACGACCGACGCGTGGGCGGTTCTGGCGGGCATCGCCCGCGAGACCACGACCATTCGTCTGGGCACGCTGGTCTCACCGGTAACCTTCCGCCATCCCGGGTCGTTCGCCAAGGTGGTGACCACGGTCGACGAGATGAGCGGCGGTCGCGTCGAAGTGGGCGTGGGGGCCGGTTGGAACGACCCCGAGCACAGCGAGCTGGGCCTGCCGTTTCCCGAGGTTGCCAGGCGTGTCGACCTGATGGAGGACGAGCTGGCGATCCTGCACGGCCTGTGGGAGGAGCCGGACGGCTGGTCGTTCGAGGGCAGGCAGGTTTCGATAGTGGGCGCCGGCTTCCATCCCAAGCCGGTTCAAAGGCCACACCCGCCGATCATCGTCGGCGGCGAAGGCCGACCCCGATCGCTCCGTCTCGCCGCTCACTACGCCGACGAGTACAACATGTCGGGCGCCGACCCGGCCGAGTGCAGCGAGAAGTTCGCCCTGCTGGACGAGGAATGCCGGAAGATCGGCCGAGATCCGGCGACCATGCGCCGGTCCGTGATGGCCGGCTTCCTCCTCGGTGCCGACCAGGTCGAGTTCGAGCGGCGCGTCCACGACCTGCTGGCCATGGTCGGGAGCTCGGGAGCCGACGCCTCGGCCATGCTGGAAGAGCACCGGTCGCGCTGGATCGTCGGGACGCCCGACCAGGCCCGGGCCATGGTCGCTCGTTTCGCCGCCGCGGGCGCGGAACGGATCATGCTCCAGGACATGCTGCCACGCGACCACGGCATGATCGAGCTGGCCGCCCGCGAACTGATCGGCAAAGTCTGAGGTCACGGCGTGGGGCGGGCCGGCTGCCGCGGGGACGGCCGGCCGCGTGGTCGGCCGACAGCCAGAGCTACTTCCGGAGCTTGCCCTTCGAGGCGATGCTGGCGCGCGCCCTGGCACTGCTGGCCCGGCGCCGCGGGATGAGCCCGATCCGGCGCGGCGGCCAGTAGCGGAACCACGCCCGCCCCACCAGCGCCTCGAGCGGGACCGCCCCGTAGTGCCTCGAGTCGACGGAATGGCCGCCGCCGTCGCCGAGCAGCCACGCCTCGTCGGCGAGCTTGACGTACTCGGCTCCAGCCAGCACCACGTCGCCGGGACCGGCGGCCAACCGCTTGATGGCGAGCTGCCCCGTCCCCGGCTGGCGCACCACGACGACGCTTCCGCGCCGGGGCCATCGGCGGGGCACAGGATCCAGGAACAGCCAATCGCCCGGCTGGAGGGCCGGCGTCATGCTCTCCTCGGCCACGGCCACGCGCCACGGCCCGCGCCGGAGCCGGCGCCACGTGTCGGCGATGCTCATTGGCGGCTCCCCCCGGACGGTGCGGCTGCGGCTCGATCGGCTACTTCTTGGTCGACCAGAAGATGTCCGCGAACTCCTTGACCGCGGCTTCGAGATCGGCGGCGGCCCCGGCGTCGATGTTCTGCTTGTTCTTGCTGGCGAGCTTGAGGATCTTCCAGGTTCGATCGTGAATGTCCGGGTATCGCTCCAGGTGCTCGGGCTTGAAATAGTCGCTCCAGATGACCTGGATCTCGTGCTTGACGATCTCGGCGTGCTGCTCCTTGATGGCGACGCAGCGGACGAACTTCTGGCGATCTGCCTCGGTCAGGTTCTCCTTGGGGAGCTGGCCGATGAGCTCGACCATGCGGGCCACGGTTCGGGCGGCCAGCTCGGCCTGGTGCGGGTCGTAGATGCCGCACGGCACGTCGCAGTGGGCGTAGACAGTGGTGGTGGGCTTCAGCCAGCGAGTGACAAGGGACATCGGGTCTCCTCCCAGCATGGGACGACGGGCGAGGCGGGGACTAGCAGGCAGCTTCGCTGGGCCTCGGCCGTGTGCAAGTGTTGAGGGCTCGGCGCGCCGTGTCAATCGGGGCGCCGTTCAGACCCGGACGCCGCGCCAGGGTCGACGGATCCGGCCGATCTGGGCCGCCCGGGCAGGCCGGACCCGCGCCGCGAACCTCGGGCCCGGCTCCACGAAAAACCCACATTCGCTGCATAAGCTTTTCAGCCTGACTACAGATTTCTAACCCAGCATCTGTGTCGATCCGGCCGGGCAGGCGTGTGGCCGGGCACGGAGATCACCGAGCTGCAGAAGCCAGGGAGCAACCTCTACTCGATGAATGGTCCGACCCCAGCCAGCGACGCCAATCTGCCGGCCGCGAGCACTCGCTCAGCGGCTAGCGCCGCCGCGGTGCCCGTGGCTGCGAACCCTGGCGGCGTGACCTACTCGGCGCCCGTGCGGAAAGCTCGCCGCGTCCCGGTGCCCCGCGTCTGGCCGATCAAGGATTACGACGTCTACGCCCTCCTGGGCGGGAACGCCTTCGTGATCCTGGCCATGTGGGTCCGCCATGGCGGTCTGAACGAGCTGGCGACGTCCGCTGGCATCGTGACGGCCATTGGTGAGCTCGCGGCCCTGTACGGCACCTACCTGGTTCTGATCCAGCTGGTTCTCATGTCGCGCAGCCCCTGGCTCGACCAGATCTTCGGCCAGGACCGCCTCGTAGCCGCCCACCGCTGGGTCGGCTTTAGTGCGATCTGGCTGCTGGTCGCCCACTTCGTCTTCACGACCGTCGGCTATGGCATGGCCGACGGCAGCGGCCCGATCAACGAGGCGATCAACCTCCTCACGGTCTATCCCTACGTCCTGTGGTCCGGCATCGGGCTGGTCCTGTTCATCCTCGTCGGCATCACGTCCGTGCGGGCAGCTCGCCGGATGGCGTCGTACGAGACCTGGTACGCGATCCACCTCTACACGTATCTGGCCATCGCCCTCAGCTTCTTGCATCAGCTCTTCGTCGGCATCGACTTCGCCACCGATCCGATTGCGCGCGCGTACTGGATCGCCCTGTACGTCCTGGCCTTCGGGCTGCTGTTCGTCTTCCGCTTCGGCCAGCCCATCTCGGTTTCCTGGCGTCATCGCCTCCGCGTCGCCAACGTCGTCAAGGAAAGCCCGGATGCCGTGTCGATATACCTCACCGGCAAGGATCTCGACCAGCTCCCGGTCCGGGCCGGCCAGTGGTTCCGGCTTCGCTTCATGACGTCGAACGGCTGGTGGCGGGCTCATCCGTTCTCGATCTCGGCAGCCCCCAACGGCGAGTACCTCCGCTTCACGATCAAGAACCTGGGTGACTACACCAGACTCCTCCAGCACGTTCGCGTCGGAACCTCGGTCTTCGTCGAGGGCCCTTACGGCGTATTCACGGGCGCCACGCGAACCAAGGCCCGAGTCCTGTTCATCGCCGGCGGGATCGGCATCACGCCGCTCCGGGCGCTGCTCGAGGAGCTGCCGGCCGCACGCGGGAACCTGACGCTCGTCTACCGCGCGAGCCACGAACACGAAGTGGTCTTCCGCAACGAGCTGGACGAGCTCGCCAGCCTGCGAGGAGCCACGGTCCACTACCTGGTCGGACGCCGCGGCTCTCGTGAGATGCCGTCCGATCCACTCGACCCCCGTGCGCTTCGCCGCCTGGTTCCGGATGTCTACGACCGAGACATCTACGTCTGCGGGCCGGCCGGGATGATGGAGCGCGTCCTGAGCGGGCTCCACTGGCTGCGGATCGCCGAGTCGCAGATCCACTACGAACGTTTCAACTTCTGAGGACCGCAGAAATGAACATCCTGCCCAAGCGTGGAGTGATCGGAGGGGCTCTGACCGCCCTGGCGCTGGCCCTGATCCTGAGCTTCAAGACGCCCAGCTCCACCGGGCTCGTCACCGTCAACTCGAACGGCGGAACCACGGGCAACACTCTTGGCGGGACGCAGTCGGGCTCCGGGACGGGGACGGCCAGCAGCTACACGGGCCAGCTGACCGGGCAAGCAGTCCAGATCCCCTTCGGCACCGTCCAGGTCCAGGTGACCATGCAGAACGGCAAGATCACCGACGTTCAGGCCCTCCAGTTGCCCGGCGGCCAGTTCCGCTCGCAGCAGATCAGCCAGTACGCCGCGCCGCAGCTGCGCAGCGAGGTGCTGGCGGCCCAGAGCGCCAACGTCAACACGATCTCGGGCGCGACTTACACGAGCATGGGATATCTGCAATCCCTCCAGTCGGCCCTCGACCAGGCCTAAACCGATCGCCGTCGGGCGGCGCATCGCGGTGTTGGAGCCTGCGTTCCTCGCTCACGCACCTTCTGGTGCGCTCGCTCCGGTACTCGGCTCCGCCTGGCGCTGCGCTCGCCGGGCCGGCGTTCGGGACGAGTGGCGCCGTCGGGCGGCGCCGTCGCATCGCGGTGTTGGAGCCTGCGTTCCTCGCTTACGCACCTTCTGGTGCGCTCGCTCCGGTACTCGGCTCCGCCTGGCGCTGCGCTCGCCGGGCCGGCGTTCGGGACGAGTGGCGCCGTCGGGCGGCGATCTTCGCTCGTGGCTGGCCGGGCTGGCGATCTTCGCCCGTGGCCGTCGGGCGCGCGTGAGGCGAACCTCTACGGAGCCCAGGAGTTCATCTCGATATCGCCCGACGGAACGGTGTTATCGCCCAGACACGACGGAACTCCACCCAGGTCCGTCGGGGACGCGGCGCCGGCGGTGACCATGCCCGTCCCGGGAATGACGAACGCCACCCGGACCGGGGCCACGATCGGCGGGGCCGCGCACAGATTCGAGGTCTGAACCGAGGCGATCATCGTGGCGTTGGGAGCGAGCATCAGCATCGGCGAGGCCCCGGGAGCCTGGCCGGTGATCAGGATCGAGTTGTCGCCGTTGAGGAGGAGGGGCTGGCTCTTGGACGCGATGAGGCACGGCGTCGAACCGACGTTCTGGAGCTGGAAGGTGGCCATCTCGTGACCGGAGCCGCTCTGCCAGGCCACTCCGCCCTGGAGGGTGATTGTGATCTGGAGGTCGGTTCCGTAGCACGGCCCTATCGTCGGCGACGGTTTGGGCGTCGGCGGCGGCGTGGGCGTCGGCGTGGGCGTGGGCGACGGCGTGGGCGTGGGCGACGGCGAGGCCGTCGGGGTCGGGGTTACGAAGGGAAGGACCCTCGGCGTCTTGGTGGCGCCAGAGCAACCTGCGAGCGCGGCGCCGAGCACCAGCATGGCGATCAGCCCGAGCGACGCCGAGCGGGCTGCTCTGCGTTCGCGGGATCGGCGGGCTGGGAGATTGGCGGGCATATGTCCTCCTCGAGGTTTGTCGGCCCACAGGGTAGCGCAAAGCCGCCCCTGTCCACCGGCGACCGCGTCTGGGCGGCAACGCGGCGATCGTCGGACGAGCGCCAATCTGCCCGTCGGGCGCCCCGAGACGCCACTCCACAAGCGCCGACCGAGCGGTCGGGCGCCGCGGAGAGCCGGTCCCGCGAGCGTGTCGACGGCGCCGACAACGCCGGCGGAGCGCCGGGCAGGTGGCCGGCACGCTCGCCCCCGGGACTCCAGCCGCTGGCGTCGTGGTCTGCGGGCGGGAGTTCGGTCGGGACGGCTTTCGTTCGAGATCGAGGCGAAGCGACACGTTCGGCGATTCCCCGCCGGAGCGGCCAATTCGCGCTCGGAGACGGTGGACCGTTCGTCGAGAACGGGCGGGAAGACACGCGCCCGACCAGACTCAAGCCCACTTAACCTCACTGAAACGCAATTCTGACGCGAGCACCAACACGGGCGAGACAGGCCGCGCCTGGCGCAGGTATGATCTATCCGATGAGCGACGAGACTGTCACGTCGTTCCAGGAGGGACACGCGGCTTGTCCGTTTGTCGCCTTCGAGGACGACCGAGATCACCGAGCCGACCACCCGGACTACGGTCATCGCTGCTTTGCCGCAGCCGAGCCGGAGCCACGGGCTCTTCCGCACCAGGAGCGGTTCTGCCTCTCCGCCGCTTTCGCGCAATGCCCGATATTCCTCGATTGGGCACGCCAGGAGGCTGCCGGGATCGCGACCAAGACATCCGCTGGCGCGACGGCGACGAGTCAGCCCGCGGCGACCACCGCCAGGGCGGCCTCAGTCGAGACGCCGGCCTTCCT
This sequence comes from uncultured Chloroflexia bacterium, assembly GCA_963768655.1. Lineage (GTDB taxonomy): Bacteria > Chloroflexota > Limnocylindria > Limnocylindrales > CSP1-4 > Fen-1039. Next base: position 441,522 of record CAVYIM010000004.1, read on the forward strand.
TGCCAGCCGCGGCCGGACGACTCCCGCCGAGGCAGGTCCGGTGCCGCCGCACTCCTCAGATCCGGGTTCGGGACTGTGGGGTTTCGAAGGCGCACCCAAGCGGACCGTCGCTTCCGCGACCGTCCCGGCCTCGGCCTCGAGTTCGGATTCCGGAACCACGGCCTACACGATGGCCCGGCGCGGCCCGACACACCCGGATTGGGAGAAGCCGCCTCGCCTGGACAACTACCCGAGGCTGCGCTCGCACGAGGACAGGAACAACAACCAGCCGCTCCTGCTGGCGGCGCTGGGCGTCGCCGTCGTGATGGTCGCATTGATCCTGGTTCCGCTGTGGGGCGGCAAGGGCGGGAGCGTCGCGAACCCGAGCGCCAGCGGGTCGCTCGTCGCGCTCGGGAGCGGGGCTTCGCCCTCCGCGACCGACACGCCCGTCCCGACGCCGGTGCCCGACAGGACGCTGATGGCATACCAGATCACGAGCAAGGACAAGAACCTCACCGGCATCGCCGCCAAGTTCAGCATCACTCTTACGCTACTCGAGGCGGCGAACCCCCTCTCGACCTGGCCGAGCAAGAGCTACGACGTCATCTGGCCGGGAATGATCATCTACATCCCATGGCAGACCTGGACCGCGCCCCCGCCGACCCCGTCTCCGACGCCGACTCCGCTCCTGACGCCCACACCCAAGCCGACGCCGACGCCGCTGGCGACTCCTACCCCGCTGGCGACCCCGACTCCCGAGGTCACACTCGGCTACTAGGCACGGTCGCGGCAAGCCGGTTCGAGTCTATGGAGTGGCGCGCAATCGTCCCGGTGCAGGCACCGGCCAGCTTCGCCGCACGACATTACCGGCCCGCTGTGGCGCCCGGATGAGCCCGCCCCCTGAAGTCAGCGGGGCGTCAGGTTGATCGCTGTGATCTTGCCGGCCTCGACCCGAAAGCTCGCGTCGAGCTGCTGGCTGGGGGCGCCGGGGCGGACTATCAATAGGTTTGCCTGGTAGGTGTTGCCCATGTCGCGCACGTCGCCGGGGATCATCCGAAAACCCGGCTCGGCGCGCAGGAACCAGCCACCGATCTCGCGCAGTCCTCGCAGCGTTCGGGCGTTGCCGCTGACGTGGACGCGCATCTCGGCCCGCTCGTCCATGAGCGCGACCGCGCCCTCGCGGTCGCCGCTGTTCAGCAGGTCGAAGAACATCTCCATCGTGTCGACGGCACCCATGGCGGGAGTGTAGCCGACCCGACCGACCGTAGATCGGCGCTTCGGCCGGCCGTTCGGTCAGACACGCCGCGAGACGTGCGGTCGGCCGGGAATGCGGTCGGGCGGGAATGCGGCCGGGCGGACCCGCGGTCAGAAGCCGCCGCCCGCCCCGCCGCCTCCGCCGCCGCCCCCGCCCCCGAAGCCGCCGCCGCCACGGGAGGCGGACGAACCTATCGAGCCGATCGCGGAGACCATCGACCCGATGTCCGGGATGGCGCCGGCGGAGTAGAGGCCGCCGCCGCCCGCCCCGACGGCGCCGCCGCCTCCGCCGAAGCCGCCGGCGTGGGGCGTCGACCACCAGACCGGATACCACCCTGTGGCGTAGCCCGCCCGCCGCGACTCGTCCATGGTGCGGTGCAGGACCGCGTCGATCTCGGAGTTCAGCCCGAGCGCGACGCCCCACGCCATCGCCGCGTCCGGCGTGTCGACCCACGGCAGCGGCTTGCGGCGAGCCACCTCGTCCATCGAGGCCGACATGCTCATCGTCGCCGCGAGCGTCCGCCCGTACGCGGCCAGCATCGCCCGCAGCATCGAGCCAAGCTGGGTGCGCGACGGCATGAGCGACGCCATGGCGATCGTGAACGCGCCGCACACTCCGATCGCGACTCCGCCCAGGAGCCCGCCGCTGGCGTCGAGATCGAACGTCCACCAGACGAGCGCGCTGGCGACCACCAGCTCGATGAACCCGACCAGGGCCCACCGGCCGACCACGCTGGAAGGCTTGGCCGTGAGCCAGCCCTTCTGGACCGCCAGTGCTTCGAGATCGCTCTTGAACCGAGTCACGGCCGGGGCCAGCTTGCGCATGGCACTGCGGTCCATGAATCCGCCGTCGCCGGAGAACGTCTCGATGGCGGAGAAGAGCCCGCCTTCGGGCGTCGAGATGGACTCGCGCCTTCCCGTCGCCCCGAGTTCCGTCTGCTGGCCGATGAACACCGGCTGCTGGCGGAACTGGACCAACCCCCGCGCTGCCAGGTCGACCATCGCCGCCGAGAGCGTCAGATCGGACGTCCGGTCGTTCATGACGAGGGTCGCCATGGCCGGGGTCAGGCCGTCCGGCGGAGCCGGCATCAGAACCGAGTTGTCGTCGATGTAGATCGGGTCGCGCCCGTGGGTGTACCAGCGGATCAGGACAAAGGCGATGAGCCAGATCGAAAGCGCCAGGACGCCGATCCCAACGGCGGCGTTGATGATGCGATCCTGATTGAGCTGGGCCGCGTGCTCGGGCGTGGCCGCCGCGTCGATGTCCGAGAGGGCTATCGCCAGCGCGCCGTCGAAGTCGCCGTCGACGAGTTTCGGCTTCATGTCGTTGTCGTAGATGGACTGGCGATCGGCATTGGTCAGGAAGGCGGCGCTGAAGCCACTGCCGGCATACAGCGAGACCTCACCGTGCTGGCGGTTGTCCTGCATGTCGAAGAGGATCACCAGGCCGTCGTCGAAGCCCGCCCGCCCGACGCCCCACTGATTCATCAGCGCCAGGGCGTCCGCGTTCACGAGGTCGAGGGAGTCGCTCTCGGGTTTGATCTGCGTGTAGACCGCGACCTCGGCGCCGGTCCGATTCTCGATGCCGCTGATCGTCGCTTCGGCCGAAGAGATGGCACTCGCCGAGAAGATGCCGGCGTAGTCGTAGACGCGCTGGCCGCTGACCGGCTGCGGGAAGGGCGGCCCGGCAGGTGGAGTCTGGACGGTGGCGGCGGAGACGAGCGACGCCATGGCGAACAGCGACCACAGCGACGCCAGCGCGATCCCCGCGAAGGCCCGCCGGCCGTTGAGCCTCATCGAGTCTCCTCCTTGGCGCTGGTGGCCGATTTCGTGGCCATTCGGGCGCGCAGTCGCCGGACGAGCTCGGCCGACAGCTCGTACCGCCCGAAGCTGGGCATGATGTACGTGCCCTGGACCATTCCGTCGGTCCGGCTGAGAAGGTCCATGGCCATCTCGAGCCCGACTTCCGTGCCGCGCGCGCCGGCCTCGCGCATGGCGGCTCGCTGCTTCTCGGGGATCGTGATGCCGGGCACTTCGTTGTGCAGGAACTCAGCGTGGCGGGAGCTGTGGAGCGGTAGCACGCCGAGCAACAAAGGAACGGGAAAGCCGGACGGGCCGAAGATGTCGCGCGCCCGGGCCAGCATTTCCTCCACCTGGGCCACCGAGTAGAGCGGCTGGGTCATGATCACGTCCGCCCCGGCGGCGAGCTTGCGCTCGAGGCGGGACCACTCCTGGTCCGGGTCGGCGGCGGTTGGGTCGAGGGCGCAGGCTATGGTGAAGCCGGCCGGCTGACCGATGGCCGACCCGGCCTGGTCCTCGCCGTTGTTCAGGCGCCGCAGGACCTCGATCAGGCCGATCGCGTCGATATCCCAGACCGCTGTCGTGGTCAGCTGGTCCGCGGCCCGCGGTGGATCGCCTGTGAGCGCCAGGATGTTGCGAACGCCCAGGGCGTGGGCGCCCAGCAGCTCGGCTTCGAGGGCCATCAGGTTTCTGTCGCGCGTCGTCAGGTGGACCAGGCACTCGAGGTCGAGGTCGTGCTGGATGCCGAAGGCCACGGCCATCGCGCCCATTCGGACTCGCCCGGTCGCCGAGTCACTGATGTTCACCAGGTCCACGCCCGCCCGCTGCAGGAGTCGGGCGGCCTCGATGGTGCGATCGATGCGGATCGAGCGGGGCGGGTCGATCTCGACCGAAATGACGAACGTGCCCTCGGCGAGCTTGCGGGCCAGGGTGGTTGGCGGCGGCGCCTCGCCCTCTGCGCCGATCTCGCGGCGGGGCGTGCGCGGCGCGGCCGAGGCGGCATTCTCTCGCTCGGCGTCGTCGGGACGCGGAGCGACGGTAACTCCGCGGCGGCCGCCGGCGGTCATGGCGTCGATCGCGGCCCGCATCTCGGCCGTGTGTCTGGGTGTCGTGCCGCAACAGCCGCCGACGATCATGGCGCCGGCAGCGATCATCTTCGGGACCATCTCACCGAAGTACTCGGGCTCGGCCGAATAGACGAGGCGACCTTCGATGCGCTGGGGGAGGCCGGCGTTGGGCTGGAGCGAGCGGGCCACCAGGGCATTGGGCGGTCCGGTCCGGACGAGAGCCTCAAGACAGGCCTGCGGTCCGGCCCCGCAGTTGACTCCGATAGCATCCACGCCCGCCTCGGTGAGGGCCGCCGCCGCGGCGGCGGGAGTGGTTCCGTCGGCCAGCAGCAGGTCCTCGCCGAAGGTCATCTGCGCGATAACCGGCAGGTCGCAGGCGCGCTGGATCTCCTCGATCGCGGCCAGCAGCGTGTCCAGGTCGCCGAAGGTGTCGCACACGAACAGGTCGACGCCGCCTTCGAGGAGCCCCTCCACTTGCTCGCGGAATGCCGCCCGGGCGATCCCCGGATGCGGCCGATCCTGGATTCGGAGCGCCGCGCCGAGCGGTCCGATCGTGCCGGCGACGAGCGCCTCACGTCCGGCCACGTCGCGGGCTTCGCGGGCGAGCTGCGCGCCGCGCCGGTTCATCTGCCCGGCCAGCTGCTCCAGGCCAAACTCGGCGAGACGGAAGCGGTTCGCGCCGAAAGTGTCCGTCTCGATGGCGTCGGCGCCCGCTTCGAGGTACTCGCGGTGGATCTCGAAGACGACCTCGGAGTGGGTCAGCACAACCTCGTCCAGGCAGGCTCGCTGGGGAATGCCGCGGCTGTACAGCAGCGTGCCCATCGCGCCGTCGAAGAGCAGCGGCCGGCGCCGCAGCTGCATGCGGAAGCGCTCCCGTTCGGAAAGAGCGCCGGGGGTGCCGGCTGTGTCCCGCGCGGCGTCATCGGCCGCGGCGAACGCGGCGAAGAGATCGAGCGGCGACGAGGTGTGGGTGACGGACATGTCGAAAGCCTAGCGGGTCCGTCACCCGCGGGACAAGCCTCGGGCGCGGAGGAGCAGTTGACGGCGGTCGGTGGTCGGCGGTCGGCGGTCGGCGGAGAAGCTAGAGGCCGATGACCTTGCGCGGGACGAGGAGGATGTTGAGCACCGTAGAAACAACGCTGATGACGATCGAGGCGACGACCGCGCAACCGATGGCTTCGTACCCGAACTGGGGTGGGTATCCACCGACTGTGAATCCGATGGACACGGTGTTCTGGGCCTGGCTGATCGCCCAGGCCGTCCCGAGCAGCATCGCCGCGTTGATGACGAAGGCCACCAGCCCCATCGTCAGAAAGCCGATCGGCAGGGCCAGAGTCTTCACGATCGGCTTGATGTAGCTGTTGACGAGGGCGAAGACGAATGCAATAACCGCGATCTTCAGCCAGTCCTCGGGCTTGTCGTTGCGGAAGGCGAGATTGAAGTCGGGCACGACGTTGGCCGCCGCGAGCAGCGCCACGGCATTCACGGCGACCTTGAAGAGCAGGTCGATCATCCGCGTTTCCTCCACGACTGGGCGCCGTCCGGGTGCGGCGGCGTCGCATGGTCGGATGCTAGCGCGCGGGTCGAGCGAGTGTACGGGTTTCGCGCGGCCAATCCTCACCGCCCGTGGGTGGCGGCATGCACCGAAAATGAATGTGATGGGCAATTCGTGGCCGGTCCGCCCGCTACACTCCAGCAATATCGGAGGAGAACATGGCCATATTCGCTGAGCGTGTTGACGCGTTGCTGGGCGACTTCTTCCGCCTCTATCCGGTAGCCGCGACGGCCGCCGGCAATCACGCTCACGACGGTGAGTGGCCGGATCTGACCGAGGCCGGTCAGGCTGACAGGCTGGCCTTCATCGACGACTGGAACGCCGAGCTGCAGGCGATGCCGGACGCGTCTCTGACACCCGATGAGAGGATCGACCGCGACCTCCTCATCTCGGAACTGGCGGCTCTGCGGTTCGACGAAGTCGAGCTCTGCGAGGCCGGTTGGGATCCGCTCAGCTACATCTACCTCCTCGGCGGCGGGATCTTCCCGCTGTTGGCCCGTGACTTCGCCCCACTTCCCATACGTCTGGCCAGCGTCGCTTCACGGCTGGAGCGGGTTCCGGCGGTCCTGAAGGCCGCGAAGAGTCAGCTCGGCCGAATCAACGGCCGGCCGGTTTCGAAGCTGCACCTGGAGACGGCGCTTCGGCAGCTGCCCGGGATAGGCGCGCTCGCGGACGACGCCCTGGCCCAGGCCCTGGCGGCCGCGTCGGATCCCGCGGTCGCCGCCCTCGCGCCTCGCCTCGAGAAGTCCGCCGCGACCGCCCACAGGGCGCTCGGTGGCTTTGCGAGCTACCTGAAGAGGGACCTGCTGCCGCGATCGCACGGCGAAGGGCGCCTCGGGCGCGATCTCTTCGCCCGCAAGCTTCGTCACACCTTCCGCACGAACCTGACGGACGAGCAGATCCTGACGGAAGCCCGCCTGGAATACGACGCCGTTCGGGCGGAGATGATCCGGATCGCCCGCAAGATCTGGAAGGACTGGGTGCCGGGCCAGCCGCTGCCGACCGCCGCGAGCGAGGGCAGTCAGGAAGCGGCCGATCAGAAGGTCGTCAGCCGCGTGACCTCGGCAATCGGGCGGGCCCACCACCCGGCCGGCGAGCTGGTCGACGTGTGCAAGGAGTCGTACCGCGACATCGTCGAGTTCTGCAAGCGCAAGAACCTGATCGGTGTCCCGGAAGAGCCGCTCGAGATCGATTGGACGCCGCCGTTCCTGCGCGAGTTCGCCGGAGCGATGCTCGACTCACCGGGCCCGCTCGACAAAGGCCAGAAGGCGTTCTACTTCATGACGCCGCCGCCCGACGACTGGGCTCCAGAGCAGGTCGAGTCGTACCTCGCCGAAGAGAACGATCGACAGATCGCGCTGACCACGGTCCACGAAGGGACGCCCGGCCACTACCTCCAGCTGGTGTACTCGAACCGCTGTCCGTCGGTCGTGCGCGCCGTCTTCGGCAGTGGCGTGTTCGTCGAGGGCTGGGCCGTATACGTGACCCAGGTCATGATGGACATGGGCTTCCACGCCGACGACCCGGCGCTCTTGCTCATCCATTGGAAGTTCTACCTGCGCGCCATCACGAACGCGATGATCGACGTCGGGATCCACGCCGGATCCATGACGGAGGCCGAGGCCATGGGGTTGATGGTCAGGGGCGGTTTCCAGGAGGAGTCGGAAGCCCGCAAGAAGTGGGATCGAGCGCGGCTCACTTCCACGCAGCTGTCGACCTATTTCGTGGGCTCGATGGAGATGTGGAGTCTGGAGCGGGAACGACGCCGCCGGCTTGCCGCCGCCTCGGGCGATCCGCGCGGCGCGGCGTCCGTGCCGGAACCGCGCGTCGTCGGCGGCCTCGGCCGGACGCCGGGCTTCAGCTACAAGACGCACCTGGAATCGGTCATAGCGCACGGCTCGCCGCCGATTCCGGTGCTCAGGCGGATCCTGCTGGCGGAGTAGCCGCAGGGCGGAGGCGACCTGCGCCGCGCGGAGCGGTGCGAGAGGGCGGGGCGGCGCGGGGCCGCCGGGGTGGCGCAGGACGCAGCGCGGCGCTGGGCGCAGCGCGGCGCCGGCTGAGTCGCCCGGTAGGGCGTCCGGCCCGGCGATCTCGACGTTTGTCCGGCTGCACCGGACAGGATCGGGCCGAATCGCGGCTTCGTTGGCCGAGCCGACCCCCGGCTGACCCACTAGCGCGCCGCTGACGCTCACGTCGTGACACCGGTGCGTCGCCGAGCTGTCCTTCGCCGGCCGAGGGTGTCTCGGGGGGGGCTCGAAAGGCCCAAGGCGGCCAGAACTGTCCGGCCCAGCCGGACAACTGCAGGATCGGGGCGGACCAAGCAGCCCCGCGCGCCCCGCGCCCCGCGCCACGACCCCGCGCCCCGCGCCACGACCCCGCGCCCCGCGCCACGACCCCGCGACCGCGCGCCACGACCGCGCCTGCCGCGCCGACTTACCCCGCGGTGCCCGACTCCGCGGCCGCATCCTCGAGCTTGTTGAGCTGATAGCCCGACGTTTCGCCCGCGCGAGCGAGGATGGCGGTCAGGCGGTCGGCCTCGGCCAGACGGGCGGCAACCCCGGCCGCTCCAAGCGTGCCGTCCTCGGCGGCGCCGAGCGCGTCGAGGGCCAGCATCCACCACAGGAGCTGCTCGAACGACTCGCGGTGGAACCAGCTCACGCCCTCCCAGACGTTGACTCGTATGTAGGGTCGAACGGCCTCGTCGGCGACCAGGGCGCGGACGAGGGCCGCGGGTCGATCGGCCGGCGGAAGCGCCGCCACGGAGCCAGGCAGCGGAAGCTGGCGGAGCAGACGAATCAGGGCCACGAGCCGCCAGGCGGCGGCCTCGTCCTGCCCCAGGTCGCGGAACACGTTGGCCAGAACGGGGCCTAGCTGCAGCTCGTCGAGGGCGGAGCCGCCCCGAGAGCCGTCCGGGTCGGCGACCGTGGCTATCGCTTCGCCGGCCAGGCGGCCGAAGATCGCCACCCACGTCGATGGGTCGGTCAGGCCGGCGCACAGGCGCGCGATGGCGGGCACGCCCGGAAGCCCGGGGAGCATGAGAGCGGCTTCGGCGCCGAGCCGGAACCCGGCCGTCGCGGCGGCCGCGTCGCCGGTTGCGCCGGCAACCTCCACCAGGGCATGCAGCATTCGCTCGACCGCGACGGCGGTCTCCGCCAGGAGCGCATCGATCTCCTCGGGTGTTGCGACCGGCGGGGCAGCCGCCGTCTTCTTGCCCCGATGCGGCTTGTGGCATGCCGCCTCGGCCCGCGCCGCGCCGATCTCCGTCAACCGGCGCAGCGACCCGTTCTCCGCCAGCCCTCGGACCGCGGCGTGCAACGGCGCGAGCTGCATCTCGCGAAGCGACGCCGCGATGCTCGCCACTCCCGCGCCGCCGAGCCGCTCCGCCAGCCGTGCCAGCTGCCCCGACGGCCCGTCGTGCATCTCGCGGATGTCGAGGAAGACCTGGCAACCGTAGGCGTGCAGGTCGACGAACATCCCATCGCGGCACAGGTCGACGCTGCGCCGGATGAACTCCAGGCCGGACCGCTGCTCGCGCAGAATCGCGTACCAGTCGCCGTCCGGGTGCAAACCGAGTCCCTCGCCGAGCGATCGCTGAACCAGCCGCCGCGCGCCGGCCCCGGCGCCGTCGTCCGGCACCGAGTAGGCGGCCGAAGTCTTGATCCAGCCGTGAGCTTCGGCGTAGCGATTGTGGTAGACGACGAGCGACCGTTCGTCGCCCGCCCGGTTCGAGTAGGCGAAGACATCCTCGTTGACCCAGCCGCCCGGGTCGTAGACGTCGTACAGCAGGAAGTCGCGCACGTCGGCGAACAGATGGCGGCGATGGAAGAGCGGGAAGATCTCGCGCTCGTGGCGTTCGACGAGCCAGGAGTCGACCTCCTCGTCCCGATACGCCCGCCGGTACTCCATCCCGTACTTCTCGGCGAAGCCTTCGATCTGGCCATGCCCGATCATCGGCAGACCGGGCATCGTCGCCAGCAGCGTGGCCACGCCGAAGTACTTGTCGCCCTTGCCGAACTGGTCCACCGCGGTCCGCTCGTCGGGGTTGCTCATGAAGTTGACGAAGCGCTTGAGGACCTCCGGGTCGAATTCGAGAGTGTCCTTCACGACCCGACGGTAGCTGGCGTTCTCCTCGTCGCGGAGCATGTTCATGAAGGCGCTGTTGTAGACGCGGTGCATGCCGAGCGTTCGGACGAAGTAGCCCTCGAGCAGCCAGAACGCTTCGGCGAGGAGCAGAGTGTCCGGCACCTCCGCCGCGACCCGGTCCACGACCTCGCGCCAGAACTCGTTGGGCATCCGCTCGTCGAAGACGGCGCGAGGGATGGCGTGCTCCGCGCGCGACGGGATCGCGCCGCCCTGGCCTGGCTCGGGAAACCAGAGCCGCTGGATGTGGCGGCGGGCGAGCGTCATCGCGGCGTCGAAGCGGATGATCGGGAACTGGCGGGCGACGTGGAGGATCGTCTGGATGACCGCCTCGCGGACCTCGGCCTGCAGATAGTCGAGCTGGGCCGTGTCGTTCCAGGGCATGCTCGTGCCGTCGTTGCCGTGGTAGATATAGCGGGCCTCGCCGCTCCAGGTATCCGTGCGCTTGAATACGACCGCCGCGTCCGTGGCGTCCCAGTAGTGGTCCTCGATCTGAATCGTGACCCGATCGTCGTCGGCGAGGTTGCCGCCCGTGAACGAGTAGGCGGGGTAGGGCGAGTCGGGCAGCTGGAGGAACCAGTCCGGATGCTCGATGACCCAGCGCGAGTCGATGCCCATGTGGTTGGGAACCATGTCCGATGAGAGGCGGATGCCGCGCGCCGAGCAGCGGCTGCGCAGCTGCGCGAAGGCCTCCTCGCCGCCCAGGTCGTCGGCGATGGTGTAGTCCATGAGCGAGTACGCCGAGGCGGCCGCCTCCGGGTTGCCGCGCCACTGCTTGATTCGTTGGCTGGCCCGGCTGCGCTCCCACAGGCCGATCAGCCACAGGCCGGTGAAGCCACGGCGCGCCAGGGCGTCAAGCTCCTCGTCGGGGATCTCGTCCAGGCGGTGGATCCAGCGGCCGTAGCGCTTCGAGAGCTGGTCGAGCCAGACGTAGGTCGTCTTGGCCATCAGCACCACCCGCGGCATCCAGTCGCGGTCCTGGCTGAACCGCTCGTACTCGTTCTCGATGCCGCCGAGCCCGGGGCCGTGCGTCGCGCCCGCGGGACCGGGCGTCGGATGCATCCGCATCCACAACGCGACTTCCTCTTCGTGGAGGACGTCCAGGCTGACGATCAGCCGATCCATGAAACTGGTCAGGACGAGTCCCCAGCGCGCCCGGATGTAGCGAAGCTGCCCGGCCAGCGAGTCCGGCTCGGCCAGGGCCGGCGCCCGAAGGAAGGCGATCAGAGACTGACCTTCCCGGCCGAAGCCAGGCTGGTCCTCGAAGAATCGCTGCAGCCCGGCGATCAGGTGGTCGTAGTCGGTGCGCTGGGCCAGGTCGGCGTCGTCGAATAGCTCGTCGAAGGTCATGAAGGCTGGGTTCACGTTGGCCAGCCAGAGCAGCAGCAGCTCTTCGAGCACGATCTCGCGGTTGGCGTGGCCCTCGGTTTCGCCGGCCAGGTAGGCGACCGGATCCATGCCGTCGCGGTGGACCGCCAGTGGCGGGAACTCCTCGACGAAACGGGCGAGGGCGTGATCGAGCCGCTCCGGCGGGATCTGCGCCACGAGCGCGGCAATGGCGTCGGCCATGACGTTGGGGTTGACGGTCCGCCGGTAGATCTCGATGGCGTGATGGCTGATCTCGTCGATCAGCCCCATGGCGTTGAGCTCGGCGGCGTGGACGACGCGGTCGGGGTAGCGGGCGGTGTCTGCCCGCTCGTTCATCCGCCGGGCGAAGGCGCGCGCGGCGGGGAAGTCCGGGATGATTACGTTGCCGGTGGTCTGGAACAGCGCCCGGTCGAACTCGTAGCGGTCGCGGGCTGCCTTCGATACGTGGAACTCGAATGCCACGGGTTCTCCGAAGCTGCTAGCTGAGCCGGGCCTGAACCGATGCCATCGGTCGATCCAGGCGAGTCTAGCAGCAGGGCCGCCGCGCGCCGAGGGCCGCCGCGCGCCGGGGGCGGCTCGCCCGGCGCGGTTGCGGGGCGGCTCCGACGTCGGGCGGAGTCGTGGGCGGCTCAGCCTCGCGGCCGGCCTGGATCGGGGCCTGCTCACCGGGAGAGCAAATGCGACGGGCCGGCGGGTCCCGGAGTTCTCGGGCTGTCGTTTCCGCTCCGATCCGGCATCAAATTCGACCGCTGGCGCTTCCGCCGGTCGAGAATTCGGCGTGCGTCGGCCGAGTCTGTTCAGCGTGTGGGCAGAATCGACGCGCCTGGCCCAGGTCGATCGGCTAATCAGTCGGATGTGCTCACCCGCGGAGCACGATCCTGAACGACGCCCTCAGGCGAGCGGCTGGCCGGCGTCCGAGAGGGCTTCGGCGTAGATGGCGGCGCCGTCGATGCGGCGCGAGGGCGAGCTCAGGAGCGAGAGGTCGTCCACGAGCCGGCCTTCCAGGTTCGTGCCGGCGGCGCCGTCGACCAGCCGGGCAGCTTTGGCCGCGCACAGCATGACGTGCTTGGTTTCGAGCCGGATCGGATCGCCCCAGAACCAGCCGTCACTCGCGAACATCGCCAGCCGCCAGCGTTCAGCCTCCATGAGCACGAGCAGGTTCTCGCGCTGCTCGGGAGTCGCCAGAGGGACGCAGCGGCGCGCGAAGCCGTCGGGAGTCTCCTCGCTGAAGATCACATCCACGTACTCGTCGCGTGCCCGCCACAACGCCCCGGGCTCCATGAAATCCCCCGCCAGGCCTTCGGCGACCACATCGATCGCCGCGGCCAGCCGCTCGAAGGCCGCGCGCAGTGGTCCCTTCCAGCGTCCGTCGGCGGCATCCGGGCATTCGGCCGTCCAGCGCAGCACGCCATGGTGGCAGCTCCACGACGTCCGTTCCGCGATCTGGGTCGGAAGGAAGGCGCTGGCCGGGGTGTCGCCGACGATCTGGCCGACAGTGGTGACGTCGAAGCCACGGTCGGGAACGTCCGGGCCGGGGTTCACGAGGCGCGCCAGGAAGAGGTCGCGGAACTTCTGATGGTGGCCGTACAGCTCGCCGTCCGTGGCGATGAGCGCCGTGATCGGCGTTCCGTCGCGGAAGCCGCGGCCGGAGAGGCGCGGCAGGATCCGGTCGCGGGCGAAGTCGTCGGCGTTCATCGTGGCGTCCGACTCGAACGACGCGGAAGCGGACAGGGCGGCGTCGTAGAAGACGACCACGATCTGGCGGCGCCCTCCCAGCTCGACCCGGTACGGACGCCCCGTGTCGAGCCGGCTGTCCGCCGCCTGCCAGGGCGCCAGGATGGTGTACTTGACGCCTTCGTCGACCAGGATTCGAAGGGTCGGCAGGTCGACGGCGGTCTCGGGCAGCCAGATGCCGGCCGGCCGGCGCCCGAACCGAAGCTCGAAGTCGCGCAGGCCCCAGCGGATCTCGGTGCGGCGGTCGGCCAGCGAGGCAAGCGGCAGGATGGCGTGGTGGTAGGACTGGGCCATGGCGTTGCCGCAGCCGCGTTCGACGATCTCGTCGGGCAGGTCCGCGTCCACGAACCCCTGGTGAGTGGCGGGGTCGTTGGCCGCCATCCAGCCCGCGAGCGTGGGTCCCAAGTCGTAGGAGATGTGGCGCAGGTTGCCTCGCTCGGCGTTGGGCTTGTAGCACTCGGCGTCGATGCGGGCGTTCCAGTCGCGGTATGGCGCCGCGGCCGGCTGCGGCGCGATCTCCCCGCTGAACGGGTCGCGGCGCTCCGGCTGATAGAAGTGGCCGTGTACGGCCAGCCTGGGTCGGCTCACTGGGCGGATGGTAGCGGAGTGGCCGGGGCGGGGGAGGCCCCGGTCGAGGTGGCGGCTTCGGCCCATGACGTTTCGCCGCGAAAGGTAGGCGGGCGGCGAGCGGGCGTGGCGTACGGCGCGACCGCCCGGCGATCGAACTGCCGGCGAGCAAGCGAGGCGAGGTGCCGCGGTTGTTCGCAATTCCGCTCGGTGCAGACGCGGAGATGCGACTTGCGGGCCGGTAGCTCGCCCAGCTGCCGGCCGTCTACTGTGCCTCCTCGGCTGAATGGTCGATCGTCTGTGTCACGGCCAGGCTGACGGTAAGTGTGGCGTGATCGCCCGGGGCGAGCGCGACTGGCCATCGAAACAGCAGCGAGCTGCCCTGATAGACGCGTTCGAAGCCGCCCTCGGAGTTGGAGACGGTCTCGACCGGGTACCACGTAAGGTGGGCGGCCGGCTCGACCGAGGCTTCGATGCGGACACCCTCGTAGTCGTTGCCGAAGACGAGGAGGGCGGCGGACGGCAGCTCGCCAACGGCGTCGTGCGGGGTCCGCTCCCCGACGGCGGTCTCGTAGTAGGCCGCCGGGTTGTGGCCGCCGCCGAGCAGGTTGATGTTCCATTCGATCGCGAGCTCGAAGGCGACCGGGGCGTCGCCCCCATTCTCGACCGTCGTCGCCAGCTCGAGCGCGGGCTTGAGGCGTGAGCCGCCGAAACGGAACGTCTTCTCGACGGCCAGCGGCGCCGGCACGTCGCCAACCGCCACCGAGCCGAGCCGACGGGCCGAGACTCGATCGCCCGAAAGAAGTTCCAGCTCGTACGGGTCGTCCACGAAGTCGCCGAGCTCCTCGTACGTGGCCGCGACGAGCTGCTCCACGGACGTGGCGCCGCCTTCGGGCAGCAGGTGAACGAGCCCGCTTCGGCGCTCGTGGCGGTCGTAGTGGAGGAACGCGGCCAGGCCGGGCTCCTTGACATTGACGATGTCGTGGATCGTTCGGGGCGCCTCGTCCGGGGGCGGGGCCCCGTCGCCCACCGCCGGATCGGTCGTCGAGCGGCCCGCGGCGCCGCCGATGGCCGCCTCCGCCGCCTCCTGCTCATGAGCGACCAGCCGCGCGTGGTACGCTTCGGGCCGGCGCCGCAGCACGGAGCCGAGTGCCACGCGGCTGGCCCGCAGGTCCCACGCCGAGATCCCGGCGCCATCGTTGAGGTCCACCACGACCGTCTGGCCGGGCGAGGTGGCCAGCACCTCGTCGACCGCGTCGAGGTCCGTGTCGGTGAGCCGAGCGCCGTAGGGCCGGCCGCCGCCGCTCCCCGCGCCGCCGGCGGCCGTCGCCACCGCCGCGTCGGCCAGATCCTCCGCCGCGATCAGGTGCCCGAGAGTGGCCATGCGCATGTGGACGATGTAGATCCCACCGAAGAGCCCGTGCCAGTAGCAGTCGTTGGACTGGCCCTGGTATAGATGGTCGAGCGCCCGCGAGACCGTGGGCCCGTCGGGCATGGAGTCGACCTTCTCGGAGGCCCGCAGCATCTGCTTGTGGAGATCGTTCACCTCGCGGTAGCGGGCGGCATAGTTGCGCCAGAAACCGCCGCGCAGGAACCGCGCCGCAGGATCGCCGCTCTCGCGGGCTCGCTCCAGCAGCGACGTGAAGACGGGCGTCTCGTCCGGTGGCAGGACCCACTCGGTCATCTCCACGTACGAGGCTGTTGGGAAGTAGACCCGGGTCGTGGGTGGGCACCGCTTCAGCCACTCCGAGGGCGTCACGGTCGTGAGCCAGGCGGCTTCGCGCTCGCAAGCTTCGAACAGCCGGTCGACCCAGTGCTCGCGGCTCCAGCAGTATTCGAACGTGCCCGGCCAGGCGCCGAACTTCTCGCCGTCGTCGCCCATCATCCCCACGTACCGGCCGTCCGGCGTGGTGCGCTCGCGCAAGTACGAGATGACGTCCTCGACCGGCTTGAACGGGATGCGATAGCGCAGGCCCTGCTCCGTTCCGAAGACCGTCAGCCGGCAGCCGCGGTCGTCGGTTGTGAGCGGTGCCCACATCTCGTCCTCGCGGATCGAGGCGGCGCGGAGGTGGTTGTCGTCGAGCACGGTCCACTCGTAGCCGGCCGAGGCCAGGTCGTAGGCCAGCGACGGCTCCCAGACCCGCTCCGCCAGCCACGCCCCCGCGGGCCGCCGGCCGAACAGGATCTCGAGCTCGTCGCGCATCCGGATCAGCTGACCGTTGCGATCGCGGTCCGGCAGCGTCACCAGGATTGGTTCGTAGTAGGCCCCGCCGACGATTTCCACCTGGCCGCGCTCCACGAGCCGGCGGATCCGCCCTAT
The DNA here is from genome assembly GCA_963768655.1 of uncultured Chloroflexia bacterium. Lineage (GTDB taxonomy): Bacteria > Chloroflexota > Limnocylindria > Limnocylindrales > CSP1-4 > Fen-1039. The sequence continues at coordinate 457,306 of CAVYIM010000004.1, forward strand.
CGCTTCCGGCCGGTTGGCGGCCATCCACTGCAGCAACGGGCCGGTGTAGTGGAGGCCGAGGCGAATGCTCGGATGCCGCTCCAGGGCCGCGAGCATCGGCGAATAGGCGTGCTCGTAGACGTCCTCGATGACCCAGCCGAAGTTGCCGACTGGCTGATGGTTGTGGATCACGAGCGCGAGCGAGACGCGGCCGCTCACGTCGGGATCAGCTGGGCTCGGCCGCGGCCCGCCGGCTGGCCGGCCGCCTGACCTCGATGCCGGCGGCGGGGAGGTACATCCGCTCCGTGTACTCGTGCAGCATCCGCATCGTCGAGAACCGCCAGATCGTGCTGGCGATCGATCGCCGCATCTCGGCAGTCCAGCCGGTCGGCGTGTCGTCCTCGTCGCGGCCGTAGTAGAGCGGCACGACCTCCTGCTCGAGGAGCCGGTAGAGATCCTGGGCGTCGGCATAGTCCTGAGCGCCTTCGTCCGGATTCGTTTCGCGCCCGCCGATGGCCCAGCCGTTGTCGCCGACCCAGCCCTCGTCCCACCAGCCGTCGAGAACGGAGAGGTTCACGACGCCGTTGCACGCGGCCTTCATGCCGCTCGTGCCGGAGGCTTCCAGCGGCCGGCGCGGGTTGTTCAGCCAGACGTCGACGCCCTGGACCAGGAAACGGGCGACGCGTATGTCGTAGTCCTCCAGGATGAAGACCCGGCCGCGCAGCTGGGGCGAGCGCGAGCGGGCGAAGATCTCCTGGATCACGCCCTGGCCGGGCCGGTCGGCCGGGTGGGCCTTGCCGGCGAAGATTATCTGGACGGGCCGCTCCTTGTTCCAGAGCAGCTGTGAGATGCGGTCCATGTCGGAGAAGATGAGGCGGGCTCGCTTGTAGGTCGCGAACCGGCGGGCAAAGCCGATCGTCAGGGCACTGACGTCGAGGACGGATTCGAGCTCTTCCAGCACGCCGGGCGCCTCGCCGTGGCGGGCGAACTGATGGCGCAGGCGATTGCGGGCGAAGATCATCAGCTCGAGCTTCTGGCGCTGGTGCGAGCTCCAGAGCTCGATGTCGGGGATCTGGTCGGTGCGCTCCCAGAAGCGCTCGGTGCCGTTGCGGGCGTCGAGGCTGTCGAGCTGGGCGCCGAGGTAGCGCTCGAACAGCTCGCCGACGGGCTGGCCGACCCACGAAGGGATGTGGACGCCGTTGGTCACGGCGATGATCTGCTTGCCTCCCAGGCCCTGCCAGGTGTTGTTGGCGGTGACGCTGTGCAGCTTGCTCACCGCGTTGGCCGCGTTCGAGAGTCGCAGAGACAGAGCCGTCATATCCAGCTGGCGGCCGTCCCCGTCGACGCCCCGAGCCAGGTCCAGGACCCGCTCGATCGGGACGCCGCCGGTTCCCTTCCGTCCGTCGCCGTCATAGAGCGGCCCGGCCACGCGCCGGACCAGGTCCGCGTCGAACCGCTCGTTGCCGGCGGAGACGGGCGTGTGGATGGTGAAGACGCTGTTGGAGCGGACGCGGTCCAGGGCCTCGTCGAGAGGCACTCGCTTTTCGACGAGGGCGCGGGTCCGCTCGACGAGCAGGAACGCCGAATGACCTTCGTTGAGGTGCCAGACCGCCGGCTCGATGCCGAGAGCCTTGATGGCGCGTACGCCGCCGGCGCCCAGGACCAGTTCCTGGTGGAGGCGCATCTCGCGGCCGCGGACGTACAGGATGTGGGTGATCGGCCGGTCCGACTCGTCGTTGTCGGGAATGTCCGTGTCGAGGAGGAGCACCGGCACGCGGCCGACCTGGACGGACCAGACGGCGGCGGTGAGCATCCTCTCCGGCAGCTCCAGCTGGATGGCGAGCGGATCGCCGTCCGGGCCGACGACCCGCAGGATCGGCAGTCGCGTCAGGTCGTAGTCGGGGTAGGCATGCTCCTGGTGCCCGTCCGCGTCGATCGTCTGGCGGAAGTAGCCGTGCTTGTACAGCAGCCCGACGCCGATGAACGGCAGGGCCATGTCGCTGGCCGTCTTGATGTGGTCGCCGGCCAGAACGCCCAGGCCGCCGGAGTAGATACCGACGCTCTCGTGGAAGCCGTACTCGGCGCAGAAGTAGGCGATCGGACCCTTCATGGCGGAGCCGTACTCGCGGTTGAACCAGTGCTCCTTGCCGCCGGTCATGTAGCGGTCGAACTCGGCCAGGACCTGGCTGCACTCGGCCATGAAAGCCGGGTCGTCGAGCAGTTCCGACCAGGCGATCGGCTGCGACAGGACCTCGATCGGGTTGCGGTATCGCGACCAGGCGAGGCCGTCTATGCGGCTGAAGAGAGCCCGCGCTCGGGGGTTCCAGCTCCACCACATGTTGTAGGCGAGCCGCCGCAACCCCTCGAGCTGCGGAGGCAGCCGGAAGGATGCGCCCGGTAGAGTAGGAACGCGGACAGGCTCCATCTGTCGCGCATGATAGCCGACGGTGAAACGGGCAACGTTGCGTGTTTCCGGCCGCCGAACCGGCCGCGAATACGGCAGCTCGGCGATGCCCTCCGGCGCAGCTGCGACTACCATGACCGGACGCAGGGTCGATGGCCGCGTCGCCCTCACGCCGCACGACGCCTCGGCCCTCGCGCCGCCCCGAACATAGGAGCAACTGGATGCGCGTCGTCTGCATCTCCGCCGAATGCGAGCCGTGGGCCAAGACGGGCGGGTTGGGGGACGTCGTCGACGCGCTGGCCCGGGCGGTGGCCGCGATCGGTCAACCGGAGCCCGCGGATTCGACCGTCGAACACGTGGTGCAGTCGCAGGTCTGGCTCGGCACGGGTGCCGTCATGGGCCAGGCGCCGGGCGGCGTAATGGCCCACGTCGAGCGACCCGTCGACGTCTTCCTGCCGTTGTACCGGGGCGTGCCCGTGCCAGATGGCGCGACGCGCACTCCGCTCGCCGTGCCCGACCCGCTGGCTCCCGAGGGCACGACGGAGGTCCACCTCGTCGAGTTCGAAGCGCGAGGCTATCGCGTCCGCCTGATCGACCACCCGCCGGCCTTCGATCGCGAGGGCTTCTACGGCAACGACGATGGCGACTACCCCGACAACGGCTGGCGATTCGGGCTGCTGTGCCGGGCCGCGCTCGAGGCTCTCCTCGACGACGACCGCCCGGTGGACGTGCTGCACCTCCACGACTGGCAGGCGATGCCGGCCGTCCTGCTGCGCGACGTCGCCTATGCCGGCTATCCGCGGATCTCGGGCGCGGCGGTCATGGTCACGATCCACAACCTGGCCTACCAGGGCTGGCTCTCGCGCGAACAGCTGGCGGGCCTCGCCGCGCCGGACGAGATCGCCCAGCTGGTGGGTCCGCACGCGGACGGGCTGTTGCTCCTGCGCGAGGGGGTCAAGCGGGCCGAGCTGGTGAACACCGTCAGCCCCGGCTACGCCGCGGAGATTGTGACCCCGGCCTTCGGTATGGGCCTGGAGAACGTGCTGGCCGGCCTCGGCCATCGCTTCGGTGGGATCCTGAACGGCCTCGACACGGCCGCATGGGATCCGGCCACCGACGAGGCGCTGCCGGCGCACTACTCGCGGGGCGACCTGGCAGGCAAGGCGGAATGCCGCCGGGCGCTGCTGACCGAGGTCGGATTCGATCCGGCCGACGAGCGCGCGGTGCTGGGCATGATCGGCCGGCTGGATCCGCAGAAAGGCTTCGACCTGCTGGCCGGGGCGTCGAAGGATCTGCTCGTGGAAGGCGGTCGGATCGTCGTCCTGGGCACCGGCGACTCCAAGCTCATGACCGATCTGCGCACTCTCGCCAGGAAGCGTCCGGATGCCGTCGCGGTCATCGAGAGAATTCGACCGGGCCCTGGCGCGGCGCATCTACGCCGGCTCGGACCTGTACCTGATGCCGTCGCGCTTCGAACCGTGCGGGCAGGGCCAGATGATCGCGCTGCGTTACGGCACGCCGGCGATCGTCCACCGGACCGGTGGCCTGGCCGACACGGTCGTCGACGTGGACGCCTCGCCGGACGACGGAACGGGCTTCGTCTTCGAGGCGCCCAAGCCGGCGGCCCTGCTCGACGCGTGCAGCCGGGCGATGTCGCATTTCCACGCCGGCGGCCTGGCCTGGTCCGAGCTGCAGGACCGCGGCATGGCGATCGACTGGTCCTGGGAGGCCGGGCCGGCGGACCAGTACGCGGCCTCCTACCGTCGAGCGATCTCGCTGCGAAAAGAGCGCTAGATCGTGCCCGAGGCACCGTGCGATCTGCTCGTCGTCGGGGCCGGCGCCGCCGGACTCACGGCTGCGCTGACCGCTGCCACGAGGGGCGGGCGCGTGATGGTGCTCACCAAGGGCCACGCCCCCGATTCTTCGAGCATGCACGCCCAGGGCGGGATCGCGGGCGCCGTCGGCGACGACGACACGGCCGCCCTCCATGCCGTCGATACGGAACGGGCCGGCCGGGAGCTGTGCCGGCCGAGCGCGGTGAAAGTGCTCACCGAAGAGGGACCGGAGCGCGTTCGGGAGCTCATCGCGATGGGCGTCCCGTTCGACCCGGAGCTGAGCCTCGAGGGCGGGCACTCTCGGCGGCGGGTCTCCAGCGTGGAGGGAGCCGCGACGGGATGGGCGGTCACGAGCGTGTTGGGCCGGCTGGCCGCGCGGACCGAGGGGATCGCCACGCGCGAAGCCACGAACGCACTGGCGCTCTGGATCGAAGGCGGGCGCTGCCGGGGAGTGCTGACGCCGGACGGCCCGATCCCGGCCCGGGCCACGATTCTCGCGATGGGCGGCGCGGCGGCGCTGTGGGCCCGCAGCACGAACCCCGAGGGTCAGATCGGCGACGGCATCGCCATCGCGTTCGCGGCCGGGGCGGCAGTCGCGGACCTGGAGTTCATGCAGTTCCACCCGACTGTTCTCGCCGGATCGCGGTTGCTCCTCACCGAAGCCCTCCGCGGGGAGGGTGCCACGCTGCTTGACATTGAAGGCCGGCGGTTCGTCGACGAGTTGGCGCCGCGGGACGAGGTCGCGCGAGCGATCGTCCGCAAAGGCCCGGTTTGGCTGGACCTGCGATCGATCGACCGGTCGCGTTTCCCGGGCCTGATGGTCGAGATCGAGAAGGCCGGCTTCGATCCGGCGAGCGAGCCGATCCCGGTCTCCCCGGCGGCTCACTACACCATTGGCGGCGTGGTGACGGACCTCGTCGGGCAGACGGATATCCCCGGCCTGTTCGCGGCCGGGGAAAGCGCCGCAACCGGCGTCCACGGGGCAAACAGGCTCGCCTCCAACTCGCTGCTCGAGTGCCTGGTGTTCGGGCGGCGGGCGGCGCTGGCCGCCCTGGACGAGCCCGCGCCTCCGCCGCGGCTCGCCGCGCCGCCGCGGCCCGAGTTGCCGCCGCGGCCCGCCGCGCCTCCGCCGCCGCGGACCGCCTCGCAGGAATTGCGAGATCAGGTCTGGCGCGAGGCCGGGGTAATGCGCGACCGGGCCGACCTGACGGACCTGGCCCGTAGCCCGGACGTCGTGGCTTCGTTGGTCGCCATCTTCGCGCTCGCCCGCTCCGAAAGTCGCGGCGTCCATTACCGTATCGATGCCCCCATCGCCAATCCGGCCTTCGAAGGGCACTTCGTCCTCCGACCCGGGCACGAGCTGACACTGGAGCACTGGACTTGACCTCGCTCTCCGCCCCATCACCGGCCGCGGTCCCGCCGCCGCATTTCGCCCCGCCGCCCGCAGCCCGCAAGATCCGCCCGCCCGATCCGGCGGCGGTGGTTCGGGTCGTGGCTGCCGCCCTCGCGGAGGATCTGGCTCTCGGCGATCCGACCAGCGAGGGGCTCTTCGGGCCCGATGACACCTGCGAGACGACGCTGCTGCAGAAGGAGCCGGGTGTGGTCTGCGGTCTCGGCGTAGTCGGCGGGGTGTTTGCCGCGCTGGATCCGTGGGTCGTCGTGACGGCGACCCACGCCGACGGCGACAGGATCGAGGCAGTCCCGGCGGAGGTGGCCCACATCGCCGGCCCCGCCCGCGCCGTCCTGGCCGGCGAGCGAACGGCGCTGAACCTGCTCGGCCGGCTGTCCGGGATCGCCACTCTCGCGGCGCGCTGCGTGGCGGAACTGGAGGGCACGGGGGCCGTGCTGCTCGACACGCGCAAGACCACGGCCGGGCTGCGGGAGCTCGAAAAGTACGCGGTCCGATGCGGGGGCGCGTCCAACCACCGCCTCAATCTGGGCGAGGCGCTTCTCGTCAAGGACAACCACCTGCGCCTGGCCGGTGGCATATCCGCGGCCGTAGCCCGGCTCCACGAAGTCCATTCGAGGCTCCGCCTGGAAGTCGAAGCGGAGACGCTCGACGACGTCCGCGAGGCGCTCGCGGCCGGCGTCAATCGGATCCTCCTGGACAACATGTCGATCGAGCTGATGCGCGAGGCGGTGGAGCTCTGCCACCACTCCGGCAACGGCGCGGTCGAAACCGAGGCATCCGGTGGCATCACTCTGGCCAATCTCCGGGCGGTCGGGGAGACCGGCGTCGACTACATCTCGATGGGCGCGCTGACACATTCGCCCCGCGCGCTGGACGTCTCGCTCGAGGTCGCCGGGTGAGTTCGGCCGAAGGCGCCGACAAAGGGGCGTCCGGCCCGGCGTCGGCGCCCGAAACGGCCCCGGCGCCCGAACCGGTCTCGGCGTCCGGCGCGGTGTCGGCGGCCGAAACGGTCCCGGCGTCCGGCGCGGTGTCGGCGGCCGAACCACTGGGCCCCGGCCGGGCCACCGCGGCCGAATGCTCGGCGGCAGTCCGTGCCTCGGCCGCTCTCGCGATCCCCGTCGCCCCGCCCGGCGATCCCGCGACATTCCCGGCGCTCGTCACGGAGATCCGCGCCCTCGCCCGCGAGCGCGACGCCGTCATCCTGGCTCACAGCTACGAGCGGCCCGAGATCCAGGACGTCGCCGACCACGTCGGCGACTCGCTGATGCTCTCCCGAGTGGCGGCCACCGCGCCCCAATCGACGATCGTCTTCTGCGGCGTCTCGTTCATGGCCGAGACGGCCAAGATCCTCTCTCCGCGCAAGACGGTGCTCCTCCCGGATCTGGCGGCCGGCTGCTCCCTCGCTGACTCGATCACCGTCGAGCAGCTCCGGCAGTGGAAGCTCGAGCATCCGGGCGCGGTCGTCGTCTCGTACGTGAATACGACCGCGGCCGTCAAGGCGGAGAGCGACTACTGCTGCACCTCGGGCAACGCCCGGGCCGTGATCGAGGCGATCTCGCGCGACCGCCGGATCCTCTTCCTGCCGGACATGTTCCTGGGCTTGTGGCTGCAACGCGTGACCGGTCGCAAGCTCACGATCTGGCTCGGGGAGTGCCACGTCCACGCCGGCATTCGAGCCGCGGACGTCGAGCGCTGGCATCGCGATGAGCCCGGAGCCGATCTGCTCATCCATCCCGAATGCGGCTGCACCAGCCAGGTCATCGAAGCCGCCGGCGACCGGGCCCACATCCTCTCGACCGAGGGCATGGTCGCCTTCGCCGAACGTTCGAAGTCGGACAGCTTCCTGGTCGCGACCGAAATCGGCATCCTCCACCGGCTGGCCCTGAGGGCACCGGGCAAGCGCTTCGTGCCGGTCAACCGCGAGGCCGTCTGCCAGTACATGAAGCTGGTCACGCTGGAGAAGGTCCGCGACTCGCTCCGCGACGGCGTCTACCCGATCGAGGTCCCGGCCGAAGTTGCGGCGAAGGCACGCCTGGCCCTGGAGCGCATGATCGCGATCGCCTGAAGCGGTCGAGTGTGGCCGGCCCGGGAGCCGGAGGCCTGCCAGCGAGTGGCTCGTTGCTGTTGGGAGTGGCCGACGCCGCGCCAGACCGACTCCCATAGTTCCGAATTCCCATCACGAGGACATTGGGCTTGAGCACCCTGGCCGGCCTCGCCGGTTCGACCCGATTTCGCGCCTGTCCGGGCACCTTCCGAGGCGCGGGTGGGGCTTTCTGGGCCATAGCGAGGCAAGTATCGGGGGGTGGACCAGATGCTCCGACGACGGCCGGATCCGACTTGCCTTACGTCCGCCTGATGGGAAATGGGAAATCGCCCGGTTCCGCGGGCGCAAACCATCCACCATGCCGGTGCCGCGCGGCCGTTGGCGTGCGGGGGCGTCACCCCACCGGGCGTCATTCGGCTCGACGGTCGCTCGGCCGCTCGCGTCCACGCCCGCCTGGTTCGCCGCAGTCAGCTCGGGCGGCCGAGCTCGAGCTGGACCGCCTCCAGCTGCTCGACCTGGGCCAGGCGGGCGAAGACGTTGCCCGCCGACCTGTAGTGCTCTACCAGGCGCTCGTACTCGGTCGAGACCCAGGCGTAGTCGGGATGTCGGGCCTCCCATTCCCGCCGGAAGACCACGCCGCAGAGCCGGACCTGCATCAGCTCCTTGAGGCAGTTGAAGCACGGCTGGACCGTTGTGTAGAGAAAGGCGCCGTCCAGCGCCGTCCCGAAGCGCGCGGCGGTGAGCATGGCGTTCTGTTCCGCGTGTACGCACAGGCAGATGTCGTACAGCTTGCCCGACAGGCTGGCGTCGGGCTGTTCCCGCCGGATCGCACAGCGCCGGCATCCACGTTCGGATTCGGTGCAGTTCGGGTAGCCGGCCGGCGTTCCGTTGTAGCCGCTGCCCAGCACCCGGTTGTCGCGAACGATCACGGCCCCCACGCGGGAGCCCATGCACTTCGCGCCGGATTCGACCACCATCGCCAGGCGCATGTAGAAGTCGTGGCGATTCCAGCCCGCGTCCGAAAGTTCGATCACGTCCGCTGCCATCGAGGCTCCTCGCTCGTGCGTCCGCTCCATCCCGGCCGATGGCGCCGGGCCGCCGGGCCGGTCGATGGCGCAACGCCCTGGCCACCACCGTTCGCGGCGCGCGGCCTGACCGGCGTGCCCGTCGAAGGTACACGAGCGAAGGCGGGCTCGCTGGGTCGGCGCTCCAGCGGCGATTCATCTGCTTCGCGAGGGGGTCGCGCCGGTAGAATGCTACCGGCGTCAACGTGTGAGGCCGTTCTCTCGGGGGGCGATCGGTGTCGATAGTCCACCTGGCTGAGTTCTACGTCGTCCCCGGCCACGAGGCCGAGGTCGTGGGCTATCTGCGAAACGCCGTGCCGGGAAGCCGCTCTTCCGCCGGGTTCGCGACGATCTGCATCGGTACGCGATTGCGCGGGCAGCGGCAGGAGCACATTGCCGTGGCGGACTGGCGAGACGAGCGGGACTACGCTCGTGGCACGAATCCGCTCGGCGTCCCCAGATACTTCTCTGCCAAAGCCGACCTTCTGAGCGAGCTGCGGTCCTCTGCATTCGACGCTTCGACGGCTATGGGCGAAGGGACGGGAGGCGCTCGGATCCTGCGCGTCTACAGGACCCACGTCGTCGCCGCCTCCCTCGCAGACTGGCACCGACGCACCGTGGAGCCGCTGACTCGTTTGTCGCAGAAGCAAGGGCTCCTCTACCTGCGGGCCGGCACGGGCCTCGCCGGGCCGGATGCACGCGGCGAAGTTCCGATTCTCATCCTGTGCGGCTGGCGAGATTGGGATGTCATGCTTGCCGCGACGGGCGGTCACATCGACCGGCCGGCCCAGGAGACCCATCTGGACGACCTGGAAGGCCCGAGCGATGTCGACCACTATGAGCTGATCGAGCCGGAAGAGCCCTGATCGGCAGAGACCGCCCGAGAGCAGAGACCGTCCGATCCTCTGTCGTCGGCTGACGCTCCGGCCTGGCGCTGTCGGCCGCCTTTCGAGCGGGCATAGTCGAAGGCAAGAGCGGGGTCCACACCAGGTAGCCCTCAAGTCGCATTGTATTTGTCTTGCGACCGAGTCAGACGGTTAGAATGCGGGCGTTCCCTCGCTGGGTCATGATCTCGGGGACGACCGACGGTGATAACCCACTTGCTGGAGTTCCGCGTGCTGCCCGGCCACGAGGCCGAGGTCGTGGGGTTTCTGCGCCATTCCGAGACGAGGGAAGGCCGCTGCGCCGGGCTGATGATGCGATGCCTCGGACGGCGCCTCAGCCTGCATCGTCAGGAGCACATCATCGTCACGTGCTGGCGCGACGAAACGGCCTTCGCCGGCGGCACGGATCCCCTCGGAATGCCCGTCTCACTCTCCCCCAAGGCGGACCTTCTGAGCGATCGGCAGTCGTCCACATTCCGCGTCGCGGCCGCCCTGGGCGACGGAACCGATGGTGTGCGCATCCTGCGCGTCTACCGAGCCGGGGTCGATGCCGAATTCCGTGGAGGAGTGGGCGAGCCGCGCCGTGGATCAGCTCCCGAGTTTGTCGGAAAGGGACGGCCTCGTCTGGGTCCGCGCCGGCCTGGACATCGCCGGCGCGGATTCCGGGGGCGAGGTATCGATCGTCGCCCTGTCGGCCTGGCGCGATTGGGACGCCGTGCTGACAGCGACCGGCGGACACATCGATCGTCTGGTCCAGTCAACCGACCTGACCGACCTCGAACGTCCCATCGGCGTCAACCACTACGAGCTGCTCAGGCCGGACACGCGAACGCACGCGGATGAAGCGGCGAGGCGGGACGCGTAGAGCGTCTTCGACGCGGCAGGGCCCGGACCCGCTCCGCCACGGCGCTGGCGCCCTGCAGCGCTGGCGCCCTGCAGCGCTGGCGCCCTGCAGTGCTGGCGCCCCGCAGTGCTGGCGCCCCGCAGTGCTGGCGCCCCGCGGCGAAGGCGCCCCACAGCGCTGGCGCCGCGGAGCGAAGGCCCGTCTCCGCCTCGGCGCCCGACTCAGGCCTCGAGTGAGACCGGCAAATCGGTGGCCGCCGACCGGTAGAGAGCCTGGATCGTGCGAGCCTGGCCCAGGGCATCCGCCCGGCCGAGCAGCGGCTTGCCCTCGCCGAGGATCGCGGCGCTCATGTTCTCCAGCTCCAGGCGGTAGGCGTTGTCGGACTCGACCTCGATCTCGCGATCGCCGAGCCTGATTCCGCCGTCCTCGCCCAGCCACGGGTCGTGCAGCAGCAGAGTGCCCCTGGCACCTATGGCCTCGAGCGAACGGTGGTGGGACGTGAAGCCGGCGACGATCTCGGCGACGGCGCCCGACGGGAACCGCAGCAGACCGGCGAAGGTCTGATCCACGCCCGACGGCGTAAGGGTCTGGACGCCGAACACCGCGGACGGCTCGGCTCCGGCGACCAGGCGGGAGCCGCTGATGCAGTAGCAGCCCACGTCCATCAGGCTGCCGCCATCCATCGCCGGATCCAGCCGGACGTCGCCCTCGTTCGTCAGGACGAAGCTGAAGCTGGCCCGCATCGACTCCAGATCCCCGATCTCGGGCAGCAGCTCCACGAAGCGCCGAACCTGCGGGGTGTGGCGCCACATGAATGCCTCCATCAGGGTCAGACCGGCCGCCTCCGCGGCGTCGAAAGCCTCGACGACTTCCTTCGGGTGGCGTGAGTAGGGTTTCTCGCACAGCACGTGCTTGCCGGCCGCGAGCGCCGCCATAGTCTGAGGATGATGAAACGAGTTGGGAGTGCCGATGTAGACGGCATCGACCTCGGGGTCGGCGAGTAGCGCCTCATACGACCCGTAGGTGCGAGGGATCCCGAACTTCGAAGCGAATTCCGCCGCCCGGGCGCGGTCGCGACTGCCCACCGCTACGACGGTGGCGTTGGCCGCATTTCCGCCATCGCCCACCAGCCTGGCGGAGATGCGGCCGGCGCCGAGGATGCCCCAGCGGACCTTTTCGGAAGCCATGGTGTCATCTCCTCCTGCCCGGCCGCGGCCGGATCGGCCGCCTGTTCAGCAGCAGGATGGCACGCTCGCGCAACTTGGAGCCGAAGGAACGGCCGTTGACGATGTCCGCCCGGCAGCCGAGCCGGTGCGGCTCATCGGCGCTGGCCGCGCCGACCCGCGCTCGGACGCGAGACGGCGGTTTCGGCCCGTGAGCCGCGTCCCCCATTCCATTGACACGTCCGGCCCGCCCATCAGGATCGCCCCGAACGCACCCGGCGGAGACGGGCGGCCCACCCGGCCGACCAGCCGCCCGGAGGCCGTGGGAGGTCGGTCGCCGTGGCCCAGATTACCGTCTCACCCGATCCATCCGATCCGGACGCCGTGTTGCCGCCTGCGTCGGGCGTTGTCTCGGCCGAACGACCGCGCGGTCGCCGCCAGGTCCGCCGGCGCCTGCTCGTGCTTCTGCTCGCCCTGCTGGTGATCGCCGGCGTCGCCGTCGTGGAAGTACCCCAGCTCCTCTCGCCCGCCTCGACGGAGACCATCTGGCAAGCCATCACATCCGGCATCACCAATGGCACCGTGCCCAAGCAGACGGCCCTCGAGGCCTTCGCCTACGTCTACAGGGTCAGCATTCCGGGCGTGACCGTCCCGAACGGGATCGAGGGCGGCGACGGGCCCACGTCGGGCACCGGCGTCACGAGCTGGGTCCAGGCCAACTGGAGCTCGCTCACGCCCGATCAGCAGGCGGTCATCACCCGCTACCTGCCGCCCGCCACCGCGGCCGGGACCAGGCAGATGACCCCGGCGCCGAGCGGCGCGGCGGCAGCCCGGCCGCAATTCCAGCTCGAGGGTGTCGTCAACCCGTGGCCGATCGTCACGAACGTGGCTCCGGACGCCTCGACCGACCTCGCGATGGCGATGTCCTCCGAGGTCGCAACGGACGTCGCCCACATCGGCAACAGGTTGGGCCTGCCCATCATCGACATCGGCCTGCCGGGCTTCCCCAACATAATGCTCACCCTGAGCGACGCCGACGGTGGCGACGCCCTGTTCGTGACCAACATCATCGACTACCCCAACCTCCCCGGACACATCGCGCCATGCGCGATCACGGCGTTTGCGAACGCTTGGAAGGGCGAGTCGGTCAACGGCAATGGCGGCGTCTCGCCCCGGCTGCACGTCCTGATCACCCATGAAGTCGTCCACTGCTACCAGAACACGGTCTGGGGGGGCAGTGCGGTTGCCAACGCGATTCCGCCCTGGATCACAGAGGGCACGGCGATGTATCTCGCCGCGGACGACACGCAAGTCGCCGAGCCGACGCTGGCCGACGTCTGGACGAAGGGCTACATCGGCCGAGACGAGACTGCGCTCACCGACCGCACCTACGACTCCTTCGGCTACTTCGCCCTTCTGGCCCACCAGGGACGGGATCTCTGGAGCCTGATGGCCCCGGCATGGGAGGCGGCGGCCAAGGGACCCGAACGCTCCAACGCGTTCATCGCCGTGCTCCAGGGCGACGCCCCCGACATCGTCGACAACTGGGCCGAGTCGTACCTGCGCCAGGGCCTGTGGGGGGACCCCTGGATCATGTACGGCTTCGGACTGCCGGACTCGGCCGAGGTCACTCAGCACCCGGCTCAGGCCCAGCCGGATCCCGGCTGGATCGGCTCGGTGAACAGCCGGGCGAACACCGTTCTCAATGTCACCGCCTCCTCGGGCGAGGTCGTGACCGTGACCACCGACGGCCTGGCCAGCGTCCACGACGGCGGCAGCGATAGCTACACCGCGTTCCAGACTCAGACCTTCTGCACCGTCGACAGCTGCGTGTGCCCCGGGGGAACGCTTCTTGCCGGACAGGACATGGCCAGCCAGCATCTCGCGATCCCCTTCGTGGCCGCGTTCAACGGCGCGGTCGGCGGGTCCAAGTACGCCATCGTCGCGGACACGCTGGATAACCTGTGCAAGCACACTGCGACGCCTGAGCCGCAGGGCACGCCGAACTTCGGACCGTGCGGCCCCGACTGCACTCACTCCAACGGCGACCCGCACCTGGAGACCCTGAACAAAGACACCTACGACTTCCAGGCGGCCGGCGAGTTCACGCTGCTGAAATCGGCCGATGGCAGCCTCGACATCCAGGCCCGCCAGGAGCCATTCAGCAACTCGAAGTCCGTGTCCATCAACACCGCCATAGCCGCCCAGGTCGGAAGCCACCGGGTTGGCGTATACGTGGTCGACTCCCGCCTCCAGGCTCACGTGGACGGCAGCGTTGTCGATCTGTCGTCCGGGCCAATGGACCTGGGGTCCGGCGGCAGCATCTCAGCCGTCGACTCGGGCTTCCAGATCGACTTCCCGGACGGCACCCAGTTGTGGGCGCTTTCGGTCGGGCAGTGGGGCATCAACGCCCAGATCAAGCCATCAGCCGCTCTCGAAGCCGGCGGGGTCGGTCTGCTCGGGAGGACTGTGCCCGGCGGCATGGGGGTCCCCGCTCTTCCGGACGGCACGCGTCTCCCGGCGGCGACCAGCAATGCGCAGTACTTCCAGTTGCTCTACGGCCCGTTCGCCGATGCCTGGCGCGTCACGGACTCGACGAGCCTGTTCGACTACGACCCGGGCAAGTCCACGGCCACCTACACCATCAAGCCGTTCCCGCTCCAGCCCGTTGCCTCGCTGACCGACCTATCTGCCGCTCAGCGGGCGGCGGGTGAAACAGCGTGCTCTTCCATAACCGATAGCGCACTGCACGACGAATGCGTCTTCGACGTCGGCCTCACCGGACAGGTTGGCTTCGGCTCCGGCTACGCAGCAGTCCAGGCGTTCTACGACTCCGCCGTGGCCGCCCCGACGCCGTCGTCTGTGTCCGCTTCACCGACTCCGGCTGCGGGCGTTGGCGGGAACGTCGTGACGCTGACCAACGGGACCGCCATCGGCGGTTACGCCCTGGGACCCGACAACACCATCTACGTTTCCGTCCAGACCGGTGACAACAAGTACAGCCTGATCGCCTACGACCCCAAGACACGCAAGATCGTCAAGCAGGTCAGCGTCCCGGCGGCGACCCCCGTCCACTTCGCCGCCGGCTCGGTCTGGCTGCCGGGCCTCAAGACCGACGCCAACGGCCATAACTGCAGCATCACCCGCTTCGACGCCGTGACGCTCGCCGATCAGGCGACGATCAAGACGCCGTGCAGCGCCTTCGGAAGCGTCGGACCGGTCGCCAGCGACGGCTCCACGCTCTGGTTCGAGGACGACACGAACTACGACTCGACCACGCTGAAGGGCGCGGTAGTCACGAGTATCGATCCGTCCACGAACGCACCCGGCACCAGCGTTCCGCTCCCCAGCGTTGGCGGGTACTTCCTCGACTCGCAGGGCGCTCTCTTCTATCAGGACGAGCACAAGAACTACTTCCGTCTGACGACAGGCGCGACCGCGTTCGACCCTCTTGGCTCGTTCAGCCAGTACTTCGCGGTCCGCCCTGCCGGCACCGGCTTGTGGGCCCAGGACAGCAGCGGCAAGACGGCCGAGTACTTCACGCAGGCCGGAAACCCGCAGGCCACTATCCAGGTTGGCGGGAGTCTGGTCGCAGGCGACGCCAAGGCTGCCTACGAGGACGTCCTTGGTAACAACGACCAGGGAGTAACTGAAGAGCAGCTGTGGCGCTATCCGATCGACGGGTCCACTCCGACCCAGATCAACTCGTCGGGGACGATCGACAGCGGCGCCCTGCCGTACGCGGCCGATCCGCTGCCGATCAGCGACGGCAACGGCGTCCTGAAGCTGTGGTCGACTCGCAGCGGCACTCAGCAGCTGGCGGTGATCCTGCTGCAGTGGACGCCCACGCCCTGACCCACCCGGCTCACGGACGTTGCCGCGCGGCTTCCTAGGAGAGCGAGTCCAGGTTCGAGTCGAGCGCCGCCCAATCGGCCCCATCGCTGTCTTCGGCCGGCTCGGCCGGCTCGGCCGGCTCGGCCGGTTCGACCGGCGGGAGTTCGCGCTCGTTGTGGGCCGAATAGTCGGGCACCGTTCGCTCGTACGAGCCGGTCATCAGCGGCGAGCTGATCATGAAATCGGCCGAGGCCCGGTCGCAGGCGACCGGGATGTTCCACACGACCGCGATCCGCAGCAGCGACTTGACGTCCGTGTCGTGGGGCTGGGGCTCGAGCGGATCCCAGAAGAAGACCAGGAAGTCGATGCTGCCGTCGGCGATCATGGCCCCGATCTGGAGGTCTCCGCCCAGCGGACCGGACTGGAGGCAGGTCACCGGCAGATCTAGTTCGCGCCCGAGCATCGTCCCGGTGGTCCCCGTCGCGACGAGATCGTGAGCCTCGAGCATGCCCCGGTTGAAGCGCGCCCACTCGATCAGGTCTTGCTTCTTGTTGTCATGGGCGACGAGCCCGATCCGTTTGCGTGGTTTCAGATCCAGTGCCATCGGCCATTCCTATCCGGCGGCGGCCCCAAATCGCCGCACGCCCTATCCCAGGATGACACGAAACCCGCGCACCGTGCGGAGATGGTCCCCGGCGTTGAGCTTGCCTTCGCCGGGGCCCTGGTCCGTGCCAGCCAAGTGGCACGGAGTCGAGCTCCGCAGTCGCTCTGTGCAGTTCCGCGGCAGTTCCGTGCGCTCGTGCCGCTGCGGGGTTCGG
Organism: uncultured Chloroflexia bacterium; assembly: GCA_963768655.1. Taxonomy (GTDB): domain Bacteria; phylum Chloroflexota; class Limnocylindria; order Limnocylindrales; family CSP1-4; genus Fen-1039. The sequence goes on from CAVYIM010000004.1 coordinate 473,586, forward strand.
TGCAATCTCCCGGCTTCTACTCCCGCTGCAGCTCCGCGTGCAGCTGGGAGCGAGCCCGCGAGATCCAGCTCGCCACCGTCCCGACGGGCGCCGAGAGCATGGCCGCGATCTCGGCGTGGGTGTAGCCGTCCACGACGTTGAGCAGCAGCGCAGCCCTGACCCGCGGCTCCAGGGACTTGATGGCGGCCGCCAGATCTGGGTCCGCGGGATCCTGCCAGGACCGCGGCTGGACACGGCCGATCGCCGCCAGCCAGCGGCGCCGCCGGCGCAACTCGTTGAAGGCGAGTCGCAGACCGATCGTATAGAGCCACGCTCGAACGTCACTGCCGTCGAAGCGCGACCATGACCGAAATGCCTGCAGGTACGCCTCCTGTGCGACGTCCTCCGCCTCGGCCCGGTCACCCAGAACGAGGACCAGTCGCCGGACCAACGGGGCGTATTGCGGCGCGACCGCTCGCTCGAAGCTCTCGGCGACCTCGCGTCGGTCTTCGCCGCGCCCCAGCGCGATGGCGGGCAAGGATGTGTCGCTGTTCACGGCTTGCTCCGTAGCGCGTTCGGCCCGGCACGAAGCCGGGCCGAACGACGATCCCTGGATATCAGCGGGCTGTGCATGCGCCCGACAGCGGCGCCCCCTGTCGCTGATCCACCACCATCAACAGTGTCCCGTCGACGATCGCGCCCGGAACCACGACACCCGTGGCCGGCGCGGTGGTCTGGATCACGGTGGTCGGCGGCGTCTTTGCGTCGCCGTTCCCGGCCGAGGCGTCGCGCTCGATCTGCCACTGGACCCTGGTGATCCCATGCGCGGCGATGTACGCGGCGGCCTGCGGTGGAGTCATGCACTCCATCCGTGCCCCGGCCAGCGGCTGCCCCGGGTTCTCGACGCCCGGGTGACCCTGAGCCTGGCCGAGGATCACCGCGCCCGCGAGCGCCGAGCCGGCCACCGCGAGAATGAGCAGCGGCGCGGTCGCGAAAGAGAGCGCGAGGCGCCTGCTCCGGCGGGCCGGCAGGGCCGGCGGCTCGGCCGTCTCGAGCCTGGACTCCATGGCCATCAGGCGGTCCCTGAGGTCTCCATCCGTCGTCATGTCGTGCTCCTTCGGCTTCGCGGGCTCGCTCGATGTCCGCCTTCGACCGGTACAACACCGGTCCGCCCCGAATCCATGCGACCACGACGCCCCTGTGTGGAATGGATCGCCCGCCCCGGCTCCGCCTCAGCAGTCGACGGCGTCGCCTGGGGCGCGCTGGGCTGGCGTGTAGAGGTGGTAGTTGGCCCCGCAGGCGGCCTGGTTGCCTTCGTGGACGGCGGCGCTGACCTGGTGGTCGTGCAGGCTGGTGGCGTCGCCGGCCGCGTACACGCCGGGCACGTTGGTGTGCTGCTCCGAGGTGACGACGATCTGGCCGAGCGGGTTCAGCTCGAGGCCGAGCTGGCGGGCGAGGTCGGTGGCAGCCCGCGTTCGGCGGACGGTGTAGACCTGTTGGACCGGGACGCGCGTCCGGCGGGGATCGTCGAGAACGAGCGCCTGCATCTGCCCGTCGCGGTTTTCGTACTCCAGAACGCCGCACGGGTGGGCGGCGATGCCGCTACCGGCCAGGTCGGCCAGTCGCGAAACCGGAACCTCGAAGCCCTCCGGGCGGCCGGCGACGATCGTCACGTGGCTGGTGAAGACGAGCAGGTCGAGCGCGGTCTGGACCGCATCCTCGTCGTGGCCGACGACGCCCACGACGTGGTCGATCGATTCGTAGCCGTCGCAATGGATGCACCAGAACAGGCTCCGCCCCACGCAGCCGTCCCGACCGGGAAACTCGGGAAAGTGGCCGAAGACGCCGGTGGCCAGGATCACCGTTCGGGCGATCACTTCCACCGGCCCACCCTGCGGCACCTCGCCGAACATTCGGGCCATCTCGGCGTCGCGGGGAGCGGTCGGCCCCGGGCCGCCTCCGCGGGCGCCGCCCTCGGGCAGCCGCTCGATCCGCAGCCGGAACCGATCGCCGTCGCGCGTCGCGGTGGCGACGTGCCCGAGCAGCAGCTCCGCTCCATACCCGGCCGCCTGGCGCCAGCCGAGGCGGCGGATATCTGCGGCCGGAAGTCCGTCCGGGAAGCCGAGGTAGTTGTAGATCGTGTGCTGCCAGCGGAAGCGGTCGCGCTCGTCGACGAGGAGAACGCTGCGGCGCATGCGGCCCATGTTCACGGCCGCCGAGAGACCGGCGGCCCCGCCTCCGACTACGACGCAGTCGAACTCGCGAGGGGAAGCGTTGGGAGTGCTCATGGCCCAATCATGCACTCATCCGGGTCCGGCGGCATAGGCCCGCAGGATCGAGCCCGACCGGATGTTTCAGAGGTTTCGCTGAGCGGGCGCCCCGCTATCCTCGCGCCTCGAAGCGTTCGAGCGTGTAGCGGTCCACTTCCGTGCCGTCGAGCGTGACGCCCGCAGGGACGGCCATGCGGCCCTTCGCGATCGGCAGCGGCACGGCCAGGAGGTCGTGGACGAGCAGGCCGGCCGTGGCCAAACCGTGCGCTCGCTCCGGACTCGCCGCCCGCTCCGGCGCAAACGGGCCTTCGAGCGCGCGCCTGTCCCGCATCGCCCCCGCGATGCGGAGCACGGCGGCGACTCCAACGCCGGTTTCGAAGTAGGTGCCCAGGATGACCTGCGCTCCGGCCGCCGAGGCCGCCTCGGCGATCCGCAACGTCGGCGCCTTCCCTCCGACCCGGGCCGGCTTGACGACGACGACGTCGGCGGCTCCCTCGGCCAGGGCGGCCCGCGCCGAGCCCTCCGAGTCGATGCTCTCATCGAGCGCGATCGGAACCCGGACGCGTTCCCTCAGAGCGGCGTGGCCGGATATGTCCCAGGCGGCGAGCGGCTGCTCCACGAACTCGATCCGGAACGGCTCGATGGTCGCGATCCGCTCGACGGCGGTGTCGAGATCCCACGCTCCCGAGGCGTCGATCCGCAGGCGCGGCTCCGGGCCCACTGCCGCCCGAAGAGCTCGAAGGCGATCGACCAGCTGGTCGGTGGTGCGCTCGAAGCCGGCTCGCAGCTTGAGCGTGTCGAACCCGAGCTCGACGGCCTGGGCGGCCGCTTCCGCCCCGGCGTCCGGTCCTCCGAACGCGATGGTCGCGCTGACGGGGATCGGAGTGTTCGACGGCCCGGCGTCCACGCTTCCGCCGACACTCCGAGCCGCAGCCAGGACGGCAAGCAGGCCACCGATCGCGCCGTCGACCGCGGCCATGGCGGCCCGGCCCGGCTCGCCCTCGGCCGCCAGTTCCGACCATGTCGGCGGCCGGCCGCCGGCCAGCGCCGGTACGATCTCGCGCACCAGCCTCGCGAGAGCCGCGGTGATGACATCCGTCGCGATCGGGTTGAGTGCGGCCTCACCCAGGCCTTCGTGGCCGTCCTCGTCCACCACTCGCACGAGCCAGGATCGCCGATGCGTGAACTCGCCGGTCGCGTCCAGGAGCGGCCGCCGAAATGGAACCCGAACGCAAATCGCCTCGACCCTGGCGAGACGCGGCGAGGCCGTGGGTTCGGAGGCTGGCATCGCACCATTCTAGGCGCCGGCATCCCAGGCGCCGGCATCCCGGGCGCCGGCGCGGCTCCACGCTGGGGCGGGCACAGGCCCGGCGCCGCTGCGTCAGCGGCGGGTGCACGTGACGGGCGCGCACGGATAATGGCCGCGGCGGAGCAGGCGCCCGGATTGGCGGAGGCGACAGAGTGGCCAAACTCAGCGGCAAGGACGGAGGACGCCAGGAGGACGAGGCGGCGACGCCCGCGGTTCGGGCGTGCGTCACCGACGACCTGACCGCGGTTGCGCGGATCTACGCACACTACGTTGTGCACAGCACGGCCACGTTCGAAGAGGAACCGCCGACCCTAGAGGAATGGCGAAGGCGGCTACGCGAGATCGCCCTGCTCGGGCTGCCCTTCCTCGTCGCCGAGGTCGACGGCACGGTGCTCGGCTACGCCTACTGCACGAAGTGGCGGTCGCGGCCGGCCTATCGCCACACCGTCGAGGACTCGATCTACGTGGCCCCGGACGCCGTCGGGCGGGGCATCGGCACGGCGCTGCTCGAGTCGATCCTGACCCGGTGCGAGGCGCTCGGGATGCGGCAGATGATCGCGGTCATTGCCGACGGAGAGGATGGGGCTTCCGTCGCACTGCACGAGCGCCACGGTTTTCGGTATGCGGGCCGCCTGGCCGCCGTCGGGTTCAAGCACGGGCGCTGGATCGACACGATCATGATGCAGCGATCGCTGGGCCCTGACGTCGGGTGAGCACAACAGGGGAGCCGCGGCCTCGTGGCCGTGCGGCGGGCCCCGCGGCCCAACACCGGCGGCCCGCCCGGAGCGCGGTTCCGGCCGCATAGCCGTGGCGCCGTCCTTGCCGTGACTGCGCTACTTGCCGGCCAGGGCTTCGCGGACCGCCCGCAAGAGAGTGCCCATGCCGTACGGCTTCGCCACGAATGGATATCCCGCGGCGAGCGTGCCGCGGTTTACGTTCATCTCCTCGCTGTAGCCGGAGGCGAACAGCTGGCGGGTCTCGGGTCGCGTGGACCGCAACGCCGAGGCGGTCTCGTGGCCGGTGAGGCCGGGCATTACCAGGTCGGAGAAGAGCAGGTCGATCCGCCCCGGGTACCGCCGCGCAAGCTCGACGGCCTCCTCGCCGCTGGCCGCCCGGAGCACCGTGTAGCCGTTTCGTTCCAGCAGCTGCGCGGCGAAGTTGAGCACGGCCGGTTCGTCTTCCACGACCAGCACCGTTTCGCGGCCCGGCTCCGCCTCGCCATCGGTCGCCGGCGTCGCCGCCTCCTCCGCTTCCGATTCGATCGCCGGCAGCTCCACGCAGAAGGTCGAGCCCTGGCCCGGCGTCGAACTGACGCTCACGTGCCCGCCGGACGCGCCCACGATCCCGAACACTGTAGCGAGACCAAGGCCCGTGCCGCTGCCGGGGTTCTTCGTCGTAAAGAACGGCTCGAAGATGTGCTCGGCCGTGGCGGCATCGATGCCCACGCCGGTGTCGGAGATGCACATCCGAACGCAGTTTCCCGGCTGGACTTCGGGGCGTTCGGCCGCGTGTGCGCCGTCCAGCGTGGCGTTCTGTGTGGTGATGGTCAGCTTGCCGCCGCCCGGCATGGCGTCGCGGGCATTGGCGGCGAGGTTGACGATTACCTGCTCGAGCTGGCCCCGGTCGGCTCGCGTGCGCCAGAGCATCGGGTCCGCGGAGACCTCGAGGCGGATGTCGTCGCCGATGATCCGCTGCAGCATGGGGGCGACCTCGGCCACGACCCGGTTGAGGTCGAGGACGCGAGGTTGCAGGACCGCCCGGCGGCCGAAAGCGAGCAACTGGCGCGTCAGTGCGGTGGCCCGTTCGGCGGACCGGCGTATCTCGTCCAGATAGCCGGCCACCTCGCTGCCGGGCTCGGCTTCGGCCACGGCCAGCTCGGTGAACCCGTTGATCGCGGTCAGCAGATTGTTGAAGTCGTGAGCGACGCCGCCGGCGAGCCTGCCCACCGCCTCCATCTTCTGGGCCTGGCGGAGCTGTTCCTCGAGTTCCCTCTCGCGCGTGACGTTGCGCTCGACGGCGACGTAGTTGACGAGGGCGCCCGACGAATCCCGGACGGCCGTGACCGTGACCGCTTCGCGCAGGACCGAGCCGTCCTTGGTGAGGCTCGGTACCTCGCCGAACCACGTTCCCTCCCGGGTCACGGTGTCGAACACGGCGGCAATGAGTTCCGGGCGATCCGGAAGGCTTTGGAGGACTCGGTGATTCTTGCCCAGCACCTCATCGCGCGTGAAGCCCGTCTCCTTCTCGAAGGCGGGATTGACGTACACGATCGAGCCTGCCGGGTCGGTGATGATGATCGATTCGGCGGACTGCTCGATGGCCTGGATTAGCCTGGCTCGCTCGCGGTCGGCCGCCTTTCGGACTCCGACGTCGCGGGCGGTTCCGAGCATCCAGCCCCTGGCGAACTGGCGGGCGTGAATCTCCAGCTCGACGATCGAGCCGTCTGGCCGGACCACACGGCGCTCGAAGACCATCGGCTTGCCGGCCTCGAGGTCCGGCCGCACGAACGGCATCTCCGTCAGCTGGCCCGGGTCGACGTAGTCGAGCCAGAGCGTGCCTCGTAGCTCGTCGATCGGGCGGCCGAGGAATTCGGCCATCGCCGGGTTCGTGTCTACGATGCGCGCGTCCGCGTCGAGCAGCAGCACTCCGTCCGCAGTCTGCTCGACCAGGTTGCGGTAGCGTTCCTCGCTCGCCCGAAGCGCCTCCTCCGCCTCATGGCGTTTCGTAGTGTTGAACACCGTCGTGATCAGGTGCGGCACGCCATCCAGATGGATCGGGTCGCTCGAGAGCAGGGCGTAAACGATCTCGCCGGCTCGATTGACCACACGGGCCTCGAGCTCACGCACCCGCCCATGCGCTCGAAGGCCGGCAACGATCTGGTCTCCGATCGGCGGGTCGGCGAAGAGTCCGATGGCCTGCGACGTCCTGCCGATGACCTCGTCACGGCTGTAGCCGGTCTCAGCGAGGAACGTCCGGTTGACGTCGACGATCGTCCCGTCGCCGGCTCGAACGATGAGCATCATCACGCCGGCGTTCTGGAACGACGCCGCGAACCTGGCCTCGCTGGCTCGAAGGGCTTCCTCCGCGGCTCGGCGGCCGCTGACATCCACAGCCGCCGCAAGGAAGCAGGGTTCGCCGGCCACATCGATCAAGGAGAGCGAGCACGAGCACCAGCCGATCACGCCGCCCGCGAGCCGGACCTGAACCTCGACGTTGCGCACGGGCCTGTGGTCGAGGACCTCGGCGGCCAGGCGGGCTCGGTCGGATTCGTTGACGTAGAAGCCCAACTCGGTGGCGGTCTTGCCCACGATCTCCGACCGGTCCAGGCCTACTGCCTCACAGTAGGCGTCGTTTACCTCCAGGATCAGGCCGTCCCGCGTGCGCGATATCGCCATGAAGATTCCGGCGGTCTGGAAGGCAGCAGCGAACTTGGCCTCAGTGGCCTGAGCTTTGACTATTCGAGTGTCATCGGCCGGCTTGGTCTCGGCTCGATCCATTCTTGGCGAACTCCGTACGTCCCCCGTACGTCTGCGACCCGGCGACCCTTCTTGTCGCCGCGATGGAATGCGGCACAGGACACGGCGATGGAGCACGAGTGGGCTGGGCAATCTTAGACCGCGATCCCACCGCATCCAACCGTCAAATGGGGGAGAGGCGGCAGAGTGGTGGGCCGCCTAAAGCGGCGTATGACGCTCAACGGGGACTGGACTTGTGTGCCGACAAGGCCTCGCGCGTGGCGCTCGAGCCCGAGAGTTCGCGCAGTGCCTCGGCCGAATCGGTCGGCGGTGTACGCGACAAGCGAGAGCCCTGGATCCGCCGGCAGCGGGACCGATTCGCACGCGAGCGTGAGCTCGCCGACGAGCGGGTGCCGCAGCGCTTCGTGCCGGTGAGGCGGAAGCGCACAGGACGGCTCCGCGTGAGAAGCCCGGTGGGGCTGGGCACCCTCCCGACCTCGGGCTCAGGCGTCGCCGGCCCGGCGCAGGCGCTCGAGCTCGCGCCGGAGACGCTTGCTGGGCCGGCCTTCCCCGCGGATGCGCATGATCCCCGGTCCGACCTCCGTCACGGCCGGCGGGCTGTGGTCCACATAGCAGGTCGCGGCGGCGGGGGCCCCGACCCGCGACTCGATCGGCCGCACGACCTCGATGACGCGCTCGCGATCCGCGATGCGCGCCTCCACCCGATCACCTGCGCGAACCTTGGTCGACGGCTTCGCCAGCAACCCGTTCACGAGGACGTGGCCGCCCTCGCACAGCCGGGTCGCGAGCGGGCGGGTCTTCACGAGGCGCACCGCGCACAGCCAGCGATCGATGCGCGTCTCGTTGGCATCGGTGGCATCACTCACGCGACATATGTTCCCACGGGTCGAGGAGGCGTCGCGGCGCCCATTGCCGCCTTGATGCCAGGGGAACGAAGCTCTTGCGTCTGTCAGGTGATGTGGTACTCTGTCGCATGTAAGGACATCCTGACAGGTGAAGGAGAGCAATGACACAAGATCGGCCGACCGGCGACGATCTGGTCGCGAAGCTGGCGGCACTGGCCAGTCCCACGCGACTACGGATCATCGCCAGGTTGGTCGGTGGTCGTGACTATGTCAGCGGCATGGCCCGCGAGATCGGGATGAGCCGGCCGCTCCTTCACATGCACCTGCAGAGGCTCGAGGCCGCTGGGCTCGTCGTCGGTCATCTCGAGCTGTCCGAGGACGGCAAGGCGATGAAGTACTACGAGCTTGCGGATCTCGATCTCCACCTGACCCCGGACAGCATCGCCGAGGCAGTCAAGACACTGACCAATGCGGATCCCGATGCGGATCCGGCGCACAAGGAGTAGCTCTGATGGAATGGCTGGTATGGCCCGTCGTCATCGTGGTTGTTGGCCTCAGCATGGTCGGCCTGCCCGTGGCGGCTGACATGTACAAGGCCAGGCTCAAGGCGGGTCAGGAGAACGACCTGCGTCAGCTGGTCGACCGATACGAGCAATTGGCCGAGAAGACCATGGACGCGGAGCAGCGGGTCGCAGCGGACGTGGCGGATGTGCGCGCTCGTCTCGCCGCGGTCGAGCAGATCCTGCGGTCGGTGGGGTGACGGCCGAGGTAGCCAACATGGAGACCGGGGAGGCCGGCGGCACGCGGACCCCGCGCCGGCCGCTGTCGTTTCGCGAGCGAGTCGTGCTGAGCATCCACCGCGGCCTGGACAAAGAGCTGTCTGGATTTGGCGTGTGGATGGTCCGCCGCAGCAAGGGGTCCATTGCCGATCGCTGGAAGGTCAAAGTGCTGGTGCTCACCACGATCGGCCGTCGGACGGGCAAGCGCCGAAGCGTCGTGCTCCAGTTCTGGCCCGACGGCGACTCGATGATCCTTGCCGCGGCCAACGGCGGTGAGTCTTCGAACCCCGCCTGGTATTCGAACCTCCTCGCCGATCCCATCGCAACTGCCGAGGTCCTGGGCCGAGTCCTACGCGTTCGTGCAGACACGTTGCCCGAAGACGAAGGGGCACGCTGGTGGCGATGGATCGCCGACCACGCTCAAGACTACGAACGCTACGAGCGTGCCACGGTCCGCCGAATCCCCATCGTTCGGCTCGTGCCGCTCGACGACTGAGACTGAGTCGAGAGAGGAGAATCCGTGCCCTACCTACTTCTGTTCTGCTCGGGCATCTGTCTCGACATGGCGAGCATTCACCTGTTCGACTTCGCTACCACCAGTCGCCATCCCATGATCCGAAGATGGCGATTTCCGAAGTTGGCCAGCACCATCTCGGGGCTGATCCAGCTCGCCGTCGCCGGATCTATCCTTCCCGCTCTTGATTGGCGCCTATCGGACGCGGCGAGCACACTCTCCGTCTTTGCGGGTTTTGCCTTCTGGGCGCTCTTCTCCGCAGCAGCGGCGGAGCGAAGAGCTCTCAGGCACACGGAACCCTCCGTGCTTATACGCGACCGGCTCGAAGGACTTCCCGCCAAACCAGCATGTTCCGGATAGACGGCAGCTTGTGACGGCGGGCTCTGGGTTGGGATCCAGGCGGGTCGCGGTGGATCGGCACTCTCACTCTTGCCGCCCGTTGCGCGGGGATTGTTGCGCGATCCGGTCGAGCCGGTTCCGCTTCTTCCCGCCGCCACCCGCCAGTGCTGAGATGTATACGCGAGCCAGGCCCACCGGTACGCCGCACGATCGACCCTGGGGCATCTACTCGGGATACTTCACCGATCCTGAGGGGCACCTCTGGGAGATCATCTGGAACCCCGACGGCACACGAGCCGCGCCAAACGCACTCGGCGTCGATGACCCAAGGAAGGACGATGCGATGCCAGAGCTCCTGATCGATTTCATCACCTCGCTCGATGGCTACGCGGCCGCTGACGGCTGGCCAGGCTGGTGGGGGCTCGAAGGCCCCGAGTACCTCGCGTGGCTAGGCGAGCAGCCAGAAGCGGACTACACGGTCCTCATGGGTGCCACCACGTACCGCCTCATGTCCCGATTCGCCGCCGAGGGTGAGCCCGGCACTGATGTCCTCGCCGGCATGTCAAAGGTCGTCTTCTCGACCACGTTGAGCGAACCTCTTTCCTGGCCAAACACGCGACTCGTGGCCGACAACCCAGTTGAGGTCGTGCGGGCAATGAAGCAGGCAGCCTCCAAGTCTATGCGCACGATAGGGAGCCTCACCCTGTGCCGCGCCCTCCTGAAGGCCGGCCTCGTGGACCGCTTTCGCGTCGTTGTCTTTCCCGTGATCACCGGACGCACCGGTCGCGAACGGATCTACGACGGCTATCCCGATGTCGCGCTAGACATGACCAGCAGCCGCACCTTCGATGGTCGCATCCAACTGCTCGAATACGTTCCGACGATTCTGGCAGGGCCGTCTGGCGCCAACAGGAGCTAACACCAAAAAGACCTATCGGACTGTGTCCGGAGCTGAGCCATCGTCGCTGATGGGTTCCACGAGGACCCACTCGCCATAGGCTCGACCCTGCGAATATCCCCAATCGGGCATACCTGGGGCCCACCAACGCCCTGGTGAGCGGAGAGGTCCAGGACAGCGGTTTCTGCGACGCGTAGAGGGGACCGGGCAACAGTCCGCCTCACTCCCGTCGATGGACCGACAAGAACTCCCAGATCAGGCGCGTTGCGTCGATAGTCGTGCTGATGCGGCCGAAGATGGGCGGGATCCAGATCCGCGCGCTCGCGCCGGGCCAGGTGTGACCGCCGCCCTCTATCCGGTAGAAGTCGAGGTCGCTCAGTGGGTTGGAGCCTCGCCAGCGCCGGATGGAGACGTCGGCGCCAAGCGTTTCGATCTCACAGGACGCCCCGACTCCGTTGACCGACCGCCAGAAGGCGGCCCATTCGTCCACGCCGAGGGATGGCCCCGCCGGGTGCCTCATCATGACTAGTCGGCTGAGCCCGCCTGGGCGGCCGCCGATGTACGGGGCCGAGCGATCGGCCGTGCCATGGAAGGAGATCACCGGTAAGGGCAGAGAAGGCCTGGCCCGCTCCGACACCGAGACACTCACCGTGCCCGCCACCTGGCCGATCCCGGCGATGAGATCGGGCCGCTCGCATGCGAATTGCCCGGCCATGGCCGAACCGTTCGACATCCCGACCAGGTAGACACGAGCGCGATCGATCGAGGTCCGGGCGTCCACGTCTTCTATGACTGCCTCAATGAAGCCGACGTCGTCCACCTCCGAGGTGGGCGCCCCCTGGCGTCCGTCGTTCCAGATCTCGCCGAGCGCCTCCGGCATGGCCAGGACGAAGCCTGCCTCATGGGCCAACGCCGAGAAGCCGGTCCAGAGGTCGAACCTTGCGGCAGGTATTCCCCGCCCGTGCAGCTGGACGAGCAGAGGACGCGGTCCGGCGGCTTCCGTCGGCGGCCCAGGGACGTGAAGCAGATACTGCCTGCCGTGCGAGTGGCCGGTCAGCCGGCATACGGCGAAGCTCGCTCCAGGCCTGTGATTGGGTTCGCTCATGCCGGCCAAGTTACCGCCACCGTCCAGTTTTCGTGGCCGCTGGCGTGCCAGATCCTGCCGTGACGGCGGCCACTGAGACTGCGCCGGCCCGCGTGACTGGTCTTCGTCGTAACGAGCAGGCGTTGGAGTGGGTCTCCTGACCAGCGGCAGCTTCGCGGGTTCTGTGAAAGGCTTCGTCGAAACCGCGTCTTCGCCAGACAACGGATACGACCGCAGCCATCTCTACGGACGAGGAATAGCGGCTGCGGCGACATGGCCGGAGCAGTTAGCCCCTCCAGAGGGGCTGGGCGCTGTCACCGTCCGGATGGCACAGGCTGCCCATTCGGACGGGCTACCATGTACCACGACGCCGAACGCTCCACGAGCGCAGGCTGGCTGACCAGGCGGGCTCGCTGGAAGTCGCATTTGGAAGCCAAGAGCGTCAGCGCGTGATTACAAGCTGTGTGCTGAGCGTGAAAAGGTCAGAATCGGCTACAGTTGTACGCTCTACCAGCGTGGTGCCAAGCAGGTGTTCGTTGTCTGAGGACCTATCGACCACTCAGACCCTCGGTTCGTTAGGCCAGAGATCGCCATCCAGCGCGATAGCCTAACAAACGAAGGCAAACGGGCGGGAGTAGCTCAGTCGGTAGAGCGTCAGCCTTCCAAGCTGAATGTCGCGGGTTCGAGACCCGTCTCCCGCTCCAACTCATCTCTGGCTTCTCCACGAGGCTCAGCCTGAGTCTCGCGTCGCAGGTCTGCTGCTTTGTCGCTATGCAGGCAGGCAGCGCGCTGGTACGTTCTGGGTGTCAACGTCGATGGGGGCGCTTTCATGGACGACGAGTACGAACGCCTGGCCGCCGCTCTGGACCGGCTCGCGAACGGCTTTCCCCGCACCGAATCCGGCGTCGAGCTGCAACTGCTGCGCAGAATGCTGACGTCTGAGGAGGCGGCGCTCGCGGCTGTGATGACGGCCACGCCGGAGCCGGTCGCCAGGATCGCGGAGCGCGGCGGGATGAGCGCCCACGGCGCCGCGGCCATTCTCAAGGACCTCGCCCGGCGCGAGTTGGTCTGGGTCAACTCGAAGCCTGGTGCCCGGGGATTCCGCCTCGCGCCGTTCGTCGTCGGCAGCTACGAGGCCTACATGCAGACCACCCCCGACGCGGAGTTCGCGCAGCTCGTCGAGGAGTACTTCAGCGGAGGCGGCGCGGCGCTGATGATGGCCCAGCCGGCGATCCATCGCGTGGTGCCGGCACGGGCGGCGGTCAAATCCGAATGGGTGCTGCCCTACGACGATGTCCGCGCGATCCTGCTCGGGGCCAGGTCGTTCGTCGTGGGCGACTGCGTCTGCCGGGTGCAGCAGGATCTGCTCGACAGCCGCCGCTGCGACTTCCCAGTCAAGGCGTGCCTGTGGTTCTCCAATTCGGAGGACCCGGGCCGTGAGGGCACCAGCTCGCAGGAGGAAGCTCTCGCTTTCCTCGATCACGTCGAGAAGATCGGGCTTGTCCATACGGTCAGCAACGTCATGGAAGGCGTCGGCTACGTCTGCAACTGCTGCGCCTGCTGCTGCGGCCTGCTGCGCGGCATCGGCGAGTGGGGCATCGACCACTCCGTGGCCCAGGCCAACTACTTCGCCCAGATCGACCAGGAATCGTGCACCGGTTGCGCCGTCTGTCTGGACCGCTGCCAGGTGAGCGCCATTTCGGAGCAAGGTGGTCAGTACCTGGTGGACCTCAGTCGCTGCATCGGCTGCGGCCTGTGCGTGTCGGGCTGTGGCGACAAGGCAGCGATCCTGCGGCCAAAGCCGCCGCAGGAGATAGTGCCGCCGCCTCTCGACTTCGCCGCCTGGGAGCAGCAACGGTTGCACAACCGCGGCCTCCTCTGACCCGAGGCGGAACTGGCTCGTTCAAAGGGCTCGCAGCATTCCAGCGGACCTCGGGCTGGGGAGCGACGGGAGGGTCGCCGAAGACGGGCGACGAAACACGATAACTGGACATGACATGCTCGCCCCTCTGAGCGCGGTGCTACTGCGCTCACACTCCCCGGCCTTCCAGGCTGAATGTCGCCGCGTCGAGAGCCGTCTGCCGCTCCATATCCCTCCTGTGCGGCAGGCGGCGCTCGCAGGCTCTGATGGGCTGTCTCACCCCTCGGGCTGGGTTCCTGTGGAGCTCGACCTGGTGCCGCTCCAGGCGAGACACCCGGTGGCCAAGTCCGGCATGTTAAGCAGGATAGTCATACTATCGGGGCGACAGGCTGTGCCTCTCGGCCAGCAGAGCCATCCAGAGATCGGGTCCGTCGCGCAGGACCTCCGGTTAGACCTTCGCTAACGCGCGCTCACGTCGCAAGGAGGTCGTGGATGCTACGTCCTGACTACTCGATCCAGCACGCCACGGCCGTCGTGGAGGAGGCGCGGCGCGATCGGCGTCTCGAGCACATCCGCGGGCTGCGGCTTGACGTGGTGTCGGAGAGCGACTCGGGCTGGAATCGGGCTCGCCGGGCCTGGAATCTCGCCGCCGATCAGCGTCCCCCGCACGTTGCCTTCCCCGAGACGGCCGACGACGTCGTCCAGCTCGTGAAGTTCGCCGCCGGCGAAGGGCTGCGGGTGGCGCCCCAGGGGACGGGACATGGCGCGGGAGCACTGGGCGCCATCGAGGATGCCTTGCTCATCAGACCGTCTCGGATGCGCGACGTCGCGATCGACCCGGGCAAGCGCCGCGCCCGCGTCGGGGCCGGGGTGATGTGGGGCGAGGTCCAGGCGGCCGCTGCCGAACATGGCCTGGCCGGCCTGGCGGGCAGCTCACCCGAGGTCGGGGTGGTGGGCTACACCCTGGGCGGTGGCCTGGGCTGGCTCGCCAGGCGCTATGGCCTGGCCTGCAACAGCGTCCTCGCCATCGACGTCGTGACTGCCGATGGTCTGCTGCGCCATGTCGACCGCGAGCACGAGCCCGATCTCTTCTGGGCGCTCCGCGGTGGCGGGGGCAGCTTCGGCGTCGTCACTGCGCTCGAGTTCGCTCTGTATCCCGTGCGCGAGCTGTACGCGGGCGCGATGCTCTGGCCGCAGGAGCGCGCCACCGAGATCCTGGCGGCCTGGCAGACGTGGACCTCAGGTGTCCCCAACTCCGTCACGTCAGTCGGCCGCCTCCTCAATCTGCCGCCCAGCCCGGAAGTCCCCGACGCGCTGCGGGGCCGCTCGTTCGTGCTCGTCGAGGCCGCCTGCCTCGTGACCGAGGGCGAGGGCATCGAGCTGCTGCGCCCGCTTCGAGCGCGCGGGCCGGAAATCGACACTTTCACCATGCTGCCTCCGACCGCGCTCGGAGCGCTGCACATGGACCCGGTCGAACCGGTCCCAGTCGCGATCGACGGATGGCTCCTCGCGGACCTTCCGCCGGCGGCAATCGACGCCCTCGTCGAGGCGGCGGGTCCTGGGTCGGGATCGCCGCTGCTATCGGTCGAGCTGCGCCACCTGGGAGGTGCTCTGCTCGACGCTGCTCCGGAATCTGGGGCGCTGCCCTCGCTCGACGCCCGGTTCGCTATCGCCGAGATCAGCATGGTACCGAACGCGGACACGGCCACCGCCGTGCAGCGTCATGGCGCTCTCGTGCGGTCCGTGCTGGCACCGTGGGAGGCGGAGCGGAACTACCCCAACTTTGCCGAACGATCGTTCAGAGTGTCGGATTTCCACTCGCCGGCCACCGCCGAGCGGCTCGGCCGCGTCAAGGCTCAATACGACCCCCGAGACCTCATTCGATCGACGCATCCGATCCCAACGTCGTAGACGCCCGCCTGTGCCGCGGCAGCCTAGCTGACTTTCGCGGGTTCGAGACCCGGCTGCCGCCCCACTTCCCCCAAACCGCGCCCATCGAGGTTCGGTTATTCCACTCGTGAACGCGGCTGGTCGAACATCTGGATCAGGGTCAGAGATTGATCGGCGTTGGCCCGAAGGGCGTCGGATAGGGCCGCCATTTCGTACTTCGCGGTGAATTCGGACGCGTCGGGCATGTCGGGGCCGGGAACGTCGGGATTGCCGGCGACGTCCGCGATCGACGGGCTGGGCTGGCTGTTCTCCAGCTCCCGGATCCGCGACACGAGTGCCCCGATCGGGCTGATGCCGTCCATGCCCGAGCACTCGGGCGAATCGGCGCTGTCTTTAGGGTTTTCCCCTAGAAACGTTGTCCCGGCGCACTGTCCCGCCATGCGCCTGAGGCCCCGACCCCCTTCTCACGAGACGATCGGCCCGGCTGGATGAGGGGATCGCAGCTGAGCCCGTTCCACCCGGCGGTCCCGCGGCCTTTGCGTGGCCTGCCGAGCGGAGTGGTGTCACCATGGCGGTCATGAAAGACTCGAAATCGACGCCGCAGCTCGCTCTCCCCTTCGCCAACCGCGCGCTGATGCCACGGCGCCGCCGGCTCCGGCCGGGCAGGGTCGCGATCATCCGCCTGTACGGGACGATCGGCGGCGGAGGTCGGGCGGCCGACTGGGTCGAGATCGTCAAGGAGCTGGGCCGCCGCAAGAGCGTGCCGGCGGTCGTGCTCGACATCGATTCACCGGGCGGCTCCGCCTCCGCCTCGGACTACCTGTACCTCGCCCTCAGGCGATTGGCCGAGAAGAAGCCGCTCGTGGCCCACGTCCGTGGAACCGGCGCGTCGGGCTCGTACCTCGCCGCCATGGCCGCGCGGCGGATCATCGTCGCCCCGTCGTCGGTGGTGGGCTCGATCGGCGTCATCTCCGCGGGCCCGCGCCTGCCGAAGCTGCTCGACCGCCTCGGCGTGCGCGTCGAGGAGCATCGCGCCGGGCGTCTCAAGGGCATGGGTGCGCCGTGGCGCGACGAGACCGACGAGGAGGGAAGCCGCGAGCAGCAGCTCGTCGACGCGTTCTATGAGCGGTTCGTGGATCGCGTCGTCGCCGGTCGCGGGCTGGAGCGGGCTCGCGTGCTCGAGCTGGCCACGGGCGAGGTCTGGCTCGGCAGCGAAGCGGTGCACCTGGGCCTGGCGGACGCCATCGGCGACCTGGAGGACGCGATCGAGGCAGCGGCCGCGATGGCGGGCGTGCCGGCCGAGGCCTCGCCCGTTCGGCTTCGTCGTCCGATGCTGGCCCGTCTTGCCGATCGGTTCGCGACGCGGCTCGCGACCTCGATAGCGGACGAGGTGGAGGCTCGGCTGCTGCGCGATCGCTTCATGTGAGACGACCGCAGGTGGTTGGGATCAGCGGTCCGGAACGGCTACTGACAGGTGAAGAAGGCCGTGAACGGCACGTCGTCGGTGCTGCCGGAGACGGTGCCGCTCGCCTGGTCGGCCGCTATCGTGACCCGGGCCCCGTTCGCACGGTCCCGCTCGCCGGCACACGTAAGTGGACCGGGTCGTCTGCTGGAGGTCGACGACCTGGGCGGTGAGAGAGATCCGAGCGCCGCTGCCGGTCGGGAGTCAGACTCGGCGTCTCGGCATTTTGGGAGGATCGACATGAGGAAGGCCGCTGCCGGCGCAGCTCTTGTTGTTGTCGGCGTCGTCGTGATGGCCTGCGCGTCTGGCATCCCGACACCTTCAGGGCGTGGAACGGCGATCGTGTCCACGAGCCCTCGCGCGACTGCTCCGAATGCCACCGCCTCGGCCGCGGTGCTTCCCGCGGCTTCACCGACGCCGGAGAGCGGCAAGTTCGCGGCAACCGGAGCGATGATCGACGCCCGATACGGCGCAACGGCGACGAGGCTCGAGGACGGGCGGGTCCTCATCGCCGGTGGACAGGACTCGAACGGGAACCTCGCCACCTGCGAGCTCTTCGATCCGACGACCGGATCGTTCGTCGCCACAGGCTCGATGGCCGTCGCGAGAAGCGGCCATACTGCCACTCTCCTGCCCAACGGGCGAGTTCTCATTGCCGGTGGCAACACAGCGTCGGCCGAGCTGTACGACCCGAAGACCGGCACGTTCAGCCCCACCGGCTCGATGAGCACAGAACGGACGGACCACGGCGCGGCGCTCCTGCCCAACGGGCGAGTGCTCATCGTCGGAGGCGTCGGGGCGGGTTCGATGCTCGCCTCCGCCGAGGTGTACGACCCGGCGACCGGCACCTTCCGCCCAACCGGTTCGATGCACAAGCCGCGCGGGCAATCGATGGACCAGCCGCCCGACAGCCAGGCCGCCATCCTCCTCCATGACGGTCGTGTTCTGGTCGTTCTGGGTCGATCGGACAGCCCTGCCGATGGAGCGTCTCTCGAGGTGTACGACCCGTCGACGGGCAAGTTCACGCTCACTGGCCGGATGAAAACCGAGCGCCAGGACTACTCGGCGACGCTGCTGGCCGATGGTCGAGTCCTCGTAGCCGGGGGCGACAATGGCGACACCGTAGCCTCGGCCGAGCTCTTCGATCCCGCCACAGGCAGGTTCAGCCCCGCCGGATCGATGAACCAGGCTCGTTTTGACCAGGCAGCCGTATTGCTCGCCGACGGACGCCTCATCGGTGGCGAGACCGGCGCCAACGACGGGGAAAGCGTGACGTCGTGTGAACTCTACGACCCGAGGACGGGCAGGTTCACCACGACGGATTCGATCGACCGAATCGACCCTACCGTAGCGCTGTTGGCCGACGGCCGCGTCCTTGTGGCGGGAGGCATCGGCAACGACTTCCCGGCCGGCACGACCTCCGCGCTGATCTACCAGCCCTGACCGACCAGAGGCGATCGACACCGGCACGTCTTCTTGTGCGTGGGCAGCCTCAATCCCTGGATAGGATCAGCCTGACCCGATCGACGTTGTTCGGATACAGATCGGCAGGCACACACGACTTCCCAAGCTGCTTGAAGACCATGTGCCTGGCGCATTGGCTGTTGTCGCCCAGGCAGTATCTCTTCTTGAACAGGACGGCGACGCCGGCCATGTCCTTCATCTGGTCGTTGAAGAAGAGACAGCCACCGAGACATTCGCATTCGGCCACCAGAATTACCCCCTACGGATTCCGTCCGTCTAGGTTTCGGCTTCCCAGTAGTGGGACTCAAGTCGGCCGGTTGGGCGCAGGCCGTGCACGGCGAACCCGGTCTCGGTCTCTGGATGAACGGTGCGGACGCCGACCACGCCAGAAATGGTGGGCGCCGGGCCTGGGGCGATGTCCGTGCGGAATTGTCCGCGCTTCTATGCCGCCAAGGCGGGCGGCCGCGACCGCGTCATCGTGGATGATGAAGCGCCGGCCGGGCCAATTGGCTCCGTCGGTCGCGTCGGTCGCGGTGACCCGGGCGGGCGGCGACACGGGTGGCCGGCGCCGGCGGACGCGGCCTTTGACCGGCTGCCCAGTTGGCAAGGACCGGCCGGCAGCGTAGCCTGACCGGCACGAAACCCGCACTCTGGGGATCCCATGCCATACGGACTCGGCCGCGTTCCATCTCCTGTCGACGCGCGTGACCACAGCCTGGCGCTTCACGCGCCGGCGGTCGCCGCGGCGGCTCCGCTTTCGTCGTACGCGCCGCGCTTCCTGTGGACCGTGCTGGACCAGGACGGCCTGCCGGCGTGCGTCGGCTATTCCGGCGCCCTCGGGCGCCAGATCGAGACCATGCTCGAGGCATCGGAGGCGCTCAACTTCGATCCCGACGACCTGTACAAGCTGTGCAAGCAGCAGGATGGCTCGCCGAACACGGACGGCACGTTCATCCGAGTCGCCTGCAAGGTGCTCAAGTCGCAGGGGGGCCTGATCAAGGCCGTCCTGCCGGGGCTGACCCCGGAACAGGCTCGTGCCGTCGCCCGGGCCCAGGCGCCGGCGCCACAGCCGGCTGCGGGGCAGCAGGGCTCAACTGGGCCGGCCTCCGGCGTTCCGGCCTCGGGCGTTCCCTCGAGCGAGAAAGCCGACGCCATCATGGCGCTGATCGCCTGGATCGAAGGGTGGCGGCGACCTCAGGCCGGCCCGTCTGCCCCTCCGGCGCCCGTCCACGTCGGCGAGCGAATCAAGATTGCCGCATACGCGCGACTGCGGACGCTGACGGAGGTGAAGCAGACCATCGCCGCTTACGGCGATGCCTGGATCGGCAGCCCCTGGAGCAAAGCCTGGTTCACGCCCGGGCCCGACGGCGTGCTACCGGCGCCGGATCAGTCCGCCGGAGGTCACGCCTACAAGTTCGTCGGCTACGACGACTCGAAGAGCGCTTTCCTGATGCAGAACTCGTGGGGATCGAGCTGGGGGTTGCTCGGCCACGCCTGGATGCCCTACCAGTACGTGTTGCTCGGCGACACGATCGAATGGGAGGCCTGGCAGACGTTCTCGTGAAACGTGCGGCCGATGGCCGAGGCGCAGTGGTTATGAGGCGATCCGATGGACGAGGCGAGGTTCCGGGAGCGGCTTCAGGCGAGACATATCGGGGCTGAGGAGATCGACCGATCCGTTGCCATCGTGCGCCGGTTCGAGGAGTTCCTGCAGCAGTATCGCCCGGCGGCGACCGCAGATCGGGCCACGGCCGGGGACGTCGAGCGGTTCGTCGAGGAGCTTGCACCCACGTCCGATGTCTCTGCTGACGATCTCCTGGCGATCGCTCGCTATTCGCTCCTCACGCACAACGACCAGGTGCTCGTCGCAGTGCTCGAGCGCATTGACGGCGCCGACGTTCCCGCGAATCTCACGCGCAAGCTCGCCGAGCTCGCCGGCGACGAGTGCCGAGACGACGTGTTCGCCGGGCTGGAGACGCCGGCGATCGGGGCGACGCCCGTCGAGAAGAACGCGTTCATGCGGCAACTGATCGAGCGGCTGACAGGCCGGGTCGACGACGCCACCGTCTCCGCGGTTCTCACGAGCGGGCTCCACTACGTGCCTAAGGAGAGCTTCGCGGAGGAGCGGGAACGCTACCTGGCCGCACCCGACATCGACTCGTTCATCGAGCAAGAGCACCGCCGCTACATCGAATTCCTGGCCGGGCTCAAGGACGCGGGCGCTCTCTACTACACGCAGCCGATCACCGACGACGTGCTCGCCTGGGTCCGCGACACGCCCAGCTGCGGTCCCGGCCTACGCGCCGGCGCCGAGATCCACGTCACGAAGATCCCGTACCAGGCGGACAGGTACCTGCACGAGACGGACGAGGTCCGCAGGCGCAACCTCTGCTGCCACTGCCCGTGGGCACGCGAGTCGATCCTCCATCCCGGCACCGAAGTGCCGTCCCGTTTCTGCCAGTGCAGCGCGGGATTCGAGAAGCAGTACTGGGACGCCGTGCTCGACCAGCCCGTCCGGGTCGACGTGGTGAAGTCGGCCCTGCAGGGCGATCTCCTCTGCGAGTTCGTCGTCCTCCTGCCCGCAGACGTAGTCCGGGCGGACTGACGGCGGTCAACGGGGCGCCCGGCCTGGGCTGGGCCGCGCCGGGAGGCGCAGGCCGCCAGTACTTGGCCCGACCGTCAACCGGCGGTCGGCACTCCGAGCCAGAAGCGGGTTCCGTCATCATTCGGGAAGAGGAAGCCCGTCGGCCCCAACGCCCCGCCGGACAGCACCGAATCGTCGGTTGGTGGTGGGTCTCCGGTCTGGTTGAGCTTGAGCAGCTTCAAGTTGCTGTCGAAAGCCCAGATGTGCCCGCTTATGAGGATCCCATGCTGGCCGCTCGAGTAGAGCCAACCGCAAGGGTCTGCCGTCCACTCGGCGCTCACGCTTGTCCAGGACCGACCGTCGATGGAGGTCCAGGCGGAGCACGTCCCGGGGCCGGGCGTCTCGTCGGTCGCGAGCAGCGCGTGGTCGCTGATGCGCTGGACCGAGATGAGGTCCTCCGCCGAGGCTCCATTCACCTTGCCGCGCGTCCACGTGGTCCCGTCGGCCGACCACCATGTGGCGACCGCCGCAACCTCGGGATTGCCGCATTCGTCGGTACCCTTCCCGAACACAACCCCGTTCAGGACGAAGCCGCCTGAGAACGAGACCGCGCCGCCGACCGCGGTGTTCTTGAAGGTCGCGCCCGAGAGATCGGCTTGTCGCCATGTCAGCCCGTCGGTTTAGATCCACACAGCGTCGTGACCCCCGATGTTGCCGAGGGCGACATGACCGCTGGAGCTGCCCGAGATGTCGGAGACATACCCTCTCGGGAAGGCGCTCGCGAGGTCCAGTCGATGCCAGGTTGCCCCGCCGTCGACTGATCTCCACCATGCATCCGGCCCCGGCCACGACGGGCATTCACCTATCCCCCTCCTAGACCACACGAGCCCGGCCGCCAAGAGGCTGCCGGGTCCCTCGGCGAGGTACTCGACATAGACGAAGTAGTCCTCGTCTGAGGTGTCCCCGATCACCATCCCGGACGTGTCCAGAGCCTTCGCTGCGTGCCAATGCAGCCCATCGGCCGAGTACCACGGCACGAGAGTGGTCGTGTCCGGCTTGGACACGAAGTCGAGATAGCCGCCGCTCCAGCCATAAAGGTCGAAGTTGCTCATCGGGTCGTCGTCATACGACCCCACCGGCGACACCACCGGCACGGTCGGCGCGTGTCCGCCCGGTACGGCGATCCAGTTCATTCCCGTCCAGTTTCCTGACGGCGCCGGCCCGACGCTTGGCAGAGGACCCTTGGGAGCGGTCGGCTCCGGAGTGTCGGTGGGCTCGGGCGTGTCAGTGGCGGTCGCGCTGAGGGTAGGGCTCGGCGAAACGACGGGCGTCTCAGTAGGCGACGCGGTAGGTGTGGCCACCGGGGTCTCGGTAGGCGTCGCGACGGCGGGCGGCGTGGGTTCAGTTGTCGGGCTCGGAGTGGCTGCCGCGGTGCAGGCCGCCAGGCTGCCGCTGGTCAGAAAGACGGCCAGGAGCCGCGCTGCCCTGGCGTAGTTCCGGCGACCGCCGGATGACCCTGGGATCCTCTCCATCTCTCCCCCAATCCGGCTCAGCTCGTGGACCCGCTTGAGACTCCCGCCCCGGTCCGGCGGTGACGGCGGTGACGGCGGCCGAACGGACGGCCGAGGGCGGCCCGCGCCGGGAATCGCGGCCCTCTACGCGTCCGAGAGGACCCGCGCTACTGCGGTCATCAGCTCGTCACGGCCGAAAGGCTTGGCGATGAAGTGGAATGGGGCATCAGTCGTGATCGGGCCCAGGCCGGCGCCGTATCCCGACATCAGCACGACCCGCATCGAGGGCCGTTTCTGGAGCAACCTTTCCGCCAGCGCCTGGCCGTTGGCCCCGGGCATGATCAAGTCCGTGAGGAGCAGGTCGATCGGCGCGTCCAGGCCTTCGGCCAGGGCGATCGCCTCCGCCGGCGAGGCTGTGACCATGACCCGATACCCTGCCCGCTCCAGAGTAGAGACGACCAGTGCCCGGACCGCGGGCTCGTCCTCGACGACCAGGATCGTGGCCGCGGCGACGGTGTCCGAAACCACGGGCACGGGTCGGGCGAGTGGCTCAGGCGTGGCCTGGACGCGATGAAGCAGCACCGAGACCTTCGTCCCAGCGCCGGCCGTCGACTCTGCCCAGATCTCCCCGTTTGACTGGCGGACGATGCCGTAGACCGTGGCCAGCCCGAGACCCGTGCCCGCGCCGGCCTGCTTGGTGGTGAAGAAGGGCTCGAAGGCGTGAGCGAGCGTCTCGGCGTCCATGCCCACGCCGGTGTCGACTACCGTCAGCAGCACAGCCGGACCGGACACGGAGCCCGACCCAAGGCCGTCCGCCTCGGGCACATGGCTCACTCCGATCTGGAGAGTCCCGCCCTCGGGCATCGCGTCCCGAGCGTTGATGGCCAGGTTCACCAGGACCTGCTCGAGCTGACCCGGGTCCGCCATGACGACCGCCGGCTCGCGGTCGTGCTTGAGCACGAGCTTGATCTGCTCGCCGATCAGCCGGTGAAGCATCTGGCCCACGCCGCCGACCACTTCGTTGAGATCCACGGGCCTCGGCGCCAGCACCTGGCGACTGGCGAAGGCGAGCACCTGCCGCGTCAATTCCGCCGCCCGGGCCCCTGCCCGCCGGATCTCCCTGGCATCCTCGGCCAGCGGGCCGTCGCCCAGCTCGGTCACGAGCAGCTCGGCGTATCCGTTCACCGCCGTGAGCAGGTTGTTGAAGTCGTGCGCGATCCCGCCGGCGAGATGCCCCATCGCCTCCATGCGGGTGGCCTCGGCGAGCTGCGCCTCCAGCCGCCGCCGCTCGGTGACGTCGATGGCGGCGATTACGCGAGCCTTCCGTCCGTTGAACAGGATGTCGTGGCCGCTGACCTCGACATCGATGATCGTGCCGTCCTTGCGGCGGTGCCGCCAGAGATCGCTCGGCCGGTAGCCCTCGCCGGGTGCGGCGACGCTGGCGAGCATGGCGTCGATGTCCTCCGGCGGCCGAATGTCGGCCAGCGTCATCCCCAGGAACTCTTCTCGCGACCAGCCGTATCTGGCTACGGCGGCGTCGTTGACGGCCCCGAAGCGCAGCGTTTCGACGTCGAAGACCCACATCGGAATCGGGTTGCTTTCGAAGAGGTCCCGGAAGCGATGCTCGGACTCGCGCAGTGCCTCCTGGGCGGCGGCCTTCTCGCGCTCGGCCTCGAATTGATCGAGGGCGAAGGAGAGGTCGCCGGCCAGCTCCTCGAACAGGCGAACATCCTCGGCGTCGAAGTAGCCGGGCTGGCTCGAGTACAGAGCGAAGGCGCCGATGGGCTTGCCGCCCAGTCGCAGCGGAAAGGCGGCGGCGGTCCGGAAGCCATGGCCGGCCAGCTGCCCGCGCCATTGCGCCATTCGCTCGTCGCCCACGGCATCCTCGACGACGACGACCCGGTTCTCGCGGATCGCGCTGCCCACGGCCCCGCGGCCGGCCGGTTCGTCCCTGGTCGATACGACGACCCCATCCAGGACGGCCACGTCGAGGCCGGCTCGGGCGACCGTGAGTATTTCGCCGTTGGGCTCGACCAGGCCGATCCAGCACAGTTCGAAGCCGCCCACTCCCGCGGCGATCCGGCAGGCATCCGCAAACAGGTCGTCGCGATCGTGGGCCCGGACGATCGCCTGGTTGGTCTCGCTCAGGATGGCGTAGACGCGGTCCAGCTGGACTATTCGACGCGCTGCCTGGCGGAGTGCGGTGATGTCCCAGGCCGTCACCACGAAGCCCTTGACCGTGCCGTCGGGAGCCACATCCGGCTCCATCGCGACCTGCCGGTCCACGCTGACACCGTCCTCGACGAAGCTGACGATCTCCAGCATGGGTTGCCGCGTTGCCGCCGCCCGCACGCCGAGCTCCCTCATCCAGCGGCTTCGGGTCGGTGGAATCCCCATCTCCTCCACAGTTCGGCCGATGACCTCGTCGAGCCGCAGGCCGAGCGCCTGACTGAGGGCCGGCGTGGCGAACAGAACCCGGCCGTCCGGGCCGAAGTAGGCGATCTGGGCGCGTGTCAGCCGCAGGACAGTGCGCAGCTCAGGATCTGACAGGGCAGCGGCGTCAGCGGGCCCGGGGACGGGGAGGGGTGCGCCGTTCGCGGGCGCCGGCGCGGCGGCAGGAACGTCGTCAGGTTGGCCGCTTCCCCCTCCGGCGGCCCCGGTGGTGCGCTCGTGGCCTCCGCCTGCGCTCACAGGTCCTCTCCAGACATGCGGCTGCGCCCGCGTATACGGGCCACGATAGACGCCTCACGGGCACGCGGCAAGGACTCCGGTGGGAGGCCGCACCTGACGATGACGCCGAACGGGCAACGACCGTCAGGACCCGGCGACCGCCTTGAGGACGCGGCACGCCCGGAGCGTGACCCACTTGCTCGGCTGATTGGGCCGGTCTATGTCGATCGCCATCTTGCCCGCGTACGAGTACTTGTTCGGCCACCGACCATCTTCGTCCTGCCGGGCGACGACCCAGTCGATTGCCCGATCGAGGCGCCGATCGTCAGCCCTGCCGGCGTCGCACAGAGCCTCGAGCGTCTGCAGCAGGTCGGCGACGTATCCGGACGGGAAGCCGAGCTTGAACCAGGCGCTCGCCGGCGCGGTGTTCGGGCCCATCGGGTAGTCGGCGACCGAGGGGTCGCGGCTCAGCAAGAAGGCCGCGCCCGCTTCGAGCGCACGCGCGACCGCCGGCGTCCGTCTCTCGGCGGGGATGCGAGCCAGTGCCAGAACGGCCTTCGTGGCTCCCCAGGCGCAGGGATCGCCGTAGTTCATGCCGCAGCGGAAGCCCGGGCCCGCCGTGGTGGACCTGTAGTACGCGATCTCGCCCTCGCCGGTGATCGAGGCAGCCTGCCAGTCCAGCGAGCGCTGCACGCGCGGGTCGTCGAGCAGGCCGAAGCCGATCAGGGCCCTTAGCAGGTTGCCGTTCAGGCAATGCACCACGCCCGACGGCGCCGGTCTGGACAGCCCCGACGCCATCGCCCCGAAACCGCCGCCGATCGACTGCGAATGCTCGAGAACGTACTCGCAGGCCTTGCGAATCCGGGCGTCGCTGCCGTCCGCGCCGAGCTGGTCGAGGAAGATGACCTGCCACACCGTGCCGGTGTACTTGGGACCGTAGCCGTGTCCCGGCTTCGCCCACCAGCCCTCGGCGTTCTGGGCCGCCAGGATCGAGGCGATCGGATCGGCGCGCATCGCCGCGGCGCGGGCGGCGACCACTTCGGCGTCGTCGCCGCGCCTGTCCAGGAGCTGGCGCAGGGCCAGGTGCCGCACTGCCGGCGTCTCCTCCTCGAGCAGCCACGGCAGCGGGTCCGACTTGAGGCGATCCACCCATCCGCTCACGGAGCGGAATTTATCCCAGACCGCGGCCGGCGGACGGCCGCTCGCGTTGCCGCAGGGCCACCAGCCGCCACGCCGCCAGCACCAGCGGCGGGCCCATGACGAGCGGGCCGACGACGGCCACGCCGGCCGGCTCCACGCCGGAGAGCAGGTCCGACACGAGCATCAGGCCGTAGGCGGCGACCGGCAGGGCCGCGGCGCCCGCGCCCAGGGGACCGGCGGCGCCCGCGCCCACGAGATCGGCGGCGCCGAGAGAACCGGACGCCGCCGGCGCCGTCCGCTGTTCGATGGCCCGGTACGCCAGGTAAACGGTGAAGGTCGTCAGCAGCCAGCCGAAGAAGTTCTGGATCGGGATGCCGAAGTACGGGCCGCCGTTCTCCCAGATCCACGCCCGCGCCGACGGCCCCGACAAGATCGGATCGACCACGAAATCCCACGCCGTCATGACCGCGGCGCTCACCGCGGCCAGGCGCAACAGCCACGTCGCCCCCGCCCGCGTCCCCGTCGCGTGTCCGCCCAGAACCAGGTTCGCGATCACGTAGCTCGGATAGATCATCATGAACCAGGCCAGCGGGATCAGGTACGGGACGTTGCCGAGCTTCGGACCGAGATAGTCGGTGTAGTGGTAGGTGCCGAAGATCAGGCCGGTCGCCACGCCCACCTGCTCGTACGCCCAGGAGACGACGGCGCTCAGGCCGAAGAAGACGAGCGTCAGCCGCCCACCGATCGAATACCAGGCGTGCGTCAGGCTGAATAGCGCCAGGATCGAAGTCAGGAGGGTCAGCTCGTCCGGGAGCTTGGGCAGCCGAATGAGGCCGATCACGAGCAGGCGGACAACGCCGTCGTAGGCGAAGATCGCCAGCAGCACACAGGCGGCGACCAGAAGGATCCGGGTCCGCATCGCTCCTCCGGGCTCGAATTTGCGCTCAGCGCGGAGGCACGATACAGCGCCCCGCCCGGATTGGTGGCTTGAGGTCGGGTGTAAGGTGATTTGGGCTAGCGGTTCGGTTGGGTTTGGGTCGTTGGTGGGACCCCCCATGACCACGGTCCTATTGAACGGGGAGTTTCCCGGGCCAACCTTGACGCATCATGATTCGCCCAGCTTCTGTCGCGTCGCGATTTCCGTTTGCCCTTGGGGGAGGCCGTAAATGAGCACCGCCCAGGAGGCGCCAGCCCTAATCCAGTACGCATGCGAGCGCTGCAAGACGCGGTTCGTCCTGCCGCCGTCTCGGCGTCGCCTGGGGTTCGGCGGCCGCCTCCACGCCTCCGGCATGGCGCTGAGCCGCAGTCTCCGCTACCACGAAGGGCTGGGCTCCAGCTACGACGGCGCTCGCCGGCAGCTGCTGGCCAAGATGGACGACGACGCCTACCAGTCCTTCGTCCAGAGCTTCAAGTTCTGCCACGAATGCCGGCAGTTCGTCTGCTCTGAGTGCTGGAGCAACTCGCGCAAGACCTGCCTGGGTTGCTTCGCCAAGGCCGCGGGCACGGCCAACAGGCAGCGACCGCCATTCGCGCCCGAGGGCCCTTCGATCCCGCGGCCCGCCGCTGGGGCAGCCGCTGCCGGGACGGCCGCGGCTTTCAGCGCTGTTGCGGGGAGGACATCCGCCGCCACTCCTGCCGCGGGCAGAAACTCCGCGTTTACGCCCGCCGCCGGCAGAAACGCCGCCGTTACGGCGCCTCCCGCCCGGCGCCGCCGGCTCCGCACCGACGCCAGCCTGCTGGTCATGGGCGCGGCCGTCATCCTGCTGGCGGTGGAATTGGTCTTCATCCTGCCGGGCATCAGGGGCGGCAACTCCGGGGCCGGACCGACCGACCTCGCCGTGGTCAGCCCGACGGTCGCGTCGACTGGCACACCGGCGAGCGCGCCCACGCCGTCGGCCGTGATCGTGCCAACTGCCACGCCCACCGCTACGCCCACTCCGACGCCGACTCCGACGCCCACACCGACGGCCACTCCCACTGAGACCCCTAGCCCGACCGCCTCGCCGACGCCCGTGGTGACGCCAAAGCCCACGGCGGCGCCAAAGCCCACGGCGGCGCCGAAGCCCTTCAAGACCCCGACGGTCAGCGGCAGTTCCACCGCGAGTTCGGTCACGTGCCGCTGGACCAACTACGACAGCCGCGCGTCGAGCGTTGCCTGGACGCTTTCGACCCCCACCAGCGGGCATCTCTACAGTACCAAGAAGGCCGGATCGGTTACTTGGACGATAACAGACCCGGGTACTTTCGGCTGCCAAGTGTCGGCCACGTACGGAGGCAAGGTGTACACGTCGGATGTGGCGTCGGTCGCGCAGTGACGTTCCGATCTCCCGCCCGGCCCCTGGAATAGGCCGCTACCTGCCGATCGCCGGAGAGTAGCTGCGCAAAGAGCCGTGACAGCTCCCGCACGGCCACGCCCTCCCGTGCCGCGCCGGCGCTGCCGATACGTCCACCAGCCGACTCGACGCCGAGCCGCGCAGCGGAGGGCATCGAGATGCCAATCGCCTGGGATCCGGCGACCATGTCGAGCGGGGACCCGACCGTCGACCAGCAGCGTCGCCAGGTCATCGAGTGGCTGAACGACCTGTTCGCGGCGATGTCCGCGGAGCGGGCCGGGGCGGAGGTCGGGGCCGTCCTGGCCAGGCTGGACACCCGGAGCGATCCCGCCGAGCCTGTCGCTCTCCTATCCGGCGTAACTCCCACCTGGGGCAGGTCCGACCAGACACCGGGCGTCACGACCGGTGCTGCACTCACGCCGGGCAGGCGGAACGCGGCTCAGCCGTTCGGGGAGTAGATCGTCAGGCACGCCGCGATGACGCAGCGCTGCTCTGTCCGGCGGTAGCCGGCTGGGAGCGACGGGGGAGTGGCGCCCGGGTCGGCGACGAAGAAGACCGTGCCGCCGGCCGCGGCCACCTCGGCGGGCACGGCGTGGACGACGGCGTCGGGCGGGTAGGCGGCCGTGCCGAAATACCAGGGCGGGTCCGACGCGGCCAGGACGTGGAGGTCGGCGCGAACCGTCGGGCCGGCTTCTGCGAGCAGCACCAGATAGTGGTCCGGGTCGGCGGCGACGAGATCGTGTGAACCGGCGCGCGACTCTATCTCCGGCAGCAGCGAAGTGGTTTCGGGGTGGGTGATGACCGTGCCGAGGGCGAGCGAGGGCACCGCGACGGCGACCACCAGCGCGGCGGCGAGACGGCCAGGGACTGCGGCCAGCCCGACTCCTCCGAGGGCGAAGAGCGGCAGCCACATGACCCCGGCGTAGCGCGCCTCGAGGATCGGCTGCCACACGCTCACGACCGCAAGGACGACGACGCCGCCGCAGGCGAGCAGCAGGAAGACGGCCGCGCGGCGGGCTTCGGGTTCGAGCCGGCGCCAGCGCCAGGGGGCGGAAGCCACGCCGGCCAGGGCGACGGCGGCGAGCGCGACCGAGCCGGCGGCGACGGCGACGACCTGCAGCGCCAGCAGCACGTCGCGGGCGGGCACTCCCGATCCGACGGCCGGGCCGGCGAACAGCTGGCCGAATGTGCCGGCGACCGACTCCGGGCTGAGCGGCGGAATCCAGAACGCCTGCCCGGCGTGGCCGAGCTGGGCGCCGGCGAAGAAGAGCCACGGACCGATGCTGACGAACGCGATCGCTGTGGCGGCGCCGGCGGCGGCCAGCGCGCGGCGGCCCGGCCGGAGCCAGGCCATGGCGGCGAGCACGCCGAGCAGCGCAACCGCGGCGAAGTAGTCGGTCCAGACGGCCGCGGCCGCGGTGGCGCAGTACGCGACCCACAGCCGGGCGCGCGGCCTCTGGACCGCCTGCCACACGATCAGCGTCGCGGCGACGACCAGCGCTCCCGCCGCCGAGTACATTCGGGCGTTTTCGGAGGCAATGACCGTGGCCGGCAGGACCGCCCCGAACGCCGCGGCCCACAGTCCGGCGGCATCGCCGGCGACCCGACGGGCCAGCGCGCCCAGCAGCGGGATCAGCGCGATCCCCGCCAGGGCGGGCACGAGCCGCAACGCCGCGGGACTGGCGTCGACCTGCGCGACGAGCCACTCCAGCACGTAGAAGAGCGGCGGCGCGCTGTCGCGGCTCACGATCCCGAGCATGTCGCCCAGCGGCCGGCCAACCGCCGCAGCCGTGAAGTCCTCGTCGATGCCGAGCGGTTGTCGGGCCAACAGCGCCAGCCGCAGCACCGCGCCGGCGGCCGTGATCGCCGCCAGCGCCTGGTCGTAGCGGGGCCGGCCGAGGCGCGCCGCAAGCCGGACGCCGAGCGCCTCGACCCGGCCGGCGCTCACGGCGTCGCCGCCCAGACGACCGGCTTTCCGGCAGGATCCCAGGCTACCGGCTGCGCCCCGGCGGCGGCCGCAGGCCCCAGGGTCGATGCCAGATCCTCGAGGCTGAGCGCCAGGTAGATGGGATGCGCCGAGGGATCGGCCACCGTCGACCCGGGCGCGTAGATCGTCACCGGCTCGGAGGCGTCCAGGAATTCGACGTCCATCGCCGAATAGTCGTCCAGGATGACCGCCGTGCCCGGATGATCGGCGGCATATGAGGCCAGCGAGACGATCGGATAGCTAAAGGCCGCATAGCGGTCGGCTACCGGCCTGGTGAGGTACGCCCACCCGCTCCAGGCGGCGACCGCGGTCAAGGTCACCGCCACGACGGCCATCGCCAGCCAGCACGCCCCGCGGCTCCCGCGCCGGCGCACCTGCTCCACGATCTCGGCGGCTCCGAGTCCGATCGCGACACCAAGGGGCGCCGCCAGACCGAGCGCCCGCAGGAAATGGGGAGAGCCGCCTTCGACGGCTACGAGCGGCGCGAGCAGGAAGACGGGCAGTGCCAGCAGGATCAGGGAGTGGCTCGGGTCGCGGCGCATCCGCCACAGCCGGGCCAGTCCGGCGGCCGCCACGACGGTGAGTGGCAGCGGCAGCAGCGGCAACCCCGCCACGTCGTGGCGCGCATTGGGGTCGCCCGTCAGCCCGAACATCGCCACCGTCCGCAGCACGTGCACGATCGGGTTCGAGTCCGCATTCACGTCCGGGTTCAGGGCACTGGTCGCCGCCGCGCGGCCGAAGTAGTTGCTCGGGTTCGTGACCGCCACGGCGATCATCGGCGCCGCCACGACCAGGAACGCCGCCGCGAACGGCACGATGCCGGCGCGCAGGCGCTCGTACGTGGGGCGGTCGGCGTGCCGTAGCCACACCAGCCACACGACCACGAGCACCGGCAGCAGCTTGAGCGGCTGGTACGTGTACATCGCCGCGAGCGACGTCACCGCCCCGGCCAGGATCGCCATCCCGCGGCCCGGCCGCGTTGCCCAGTGAAGGAGCGCGATCAACGCCAGCGCCCCGAAGAACGGCACGATCATGTTGCGCATGCCGTCGCGGCTGACGCATACGAGCCAGAGCGAGCCCGCTGCCCAGGCCGCCGCCACGATCCCGATCCAGACCCCGAAGCGCCGCGCCAGGTGGCCGATCGCCAGCACGCCCGCGACACCGAACGCAGCCGCGGTCGCACGCAGCGCCAGCGCGCTCGCCCCGGCGAAGTTGAAGACGCCGGCCACGACGTATGCGAAGAGCGCCTCTCGGCCGCCGTCGCTGGTAAACCAGACTCCGAAGTCGGCGTGGAAGCCGGGCTGGTGGAGCAGGCGCCAGGCGTCGAGCCCTTCGGCCGCCTCGTCGCCGTACAGTCCGCCGGGGTTGCCGGCGAGGTCGTAGAAGCGCAGGAAGATCGCGGCGGCGGCGATCGCGGTGAGAGCGGCGATGGCCGCCAGGGACGCCGGCGTCAGGAGCTGCCGCGCGCTCGCCTTCATCCGCGCCGCGAGTGCGCTCGAGAGCATCAGCCCCGCGCCGCCTGCGCCAGGCGATGCATCTTGCGCTCGACCTGGATCGTCTCGCCGTTTTCGTGGCCGTTGAACGGGTAGACCGCGATCTCCTTTGGTCCGGCGTAGTGGTTGTACGCGGCGAAGACCGTCGAGGGCGGGCAGACGGTGTCCATCAGGGCCACTGCGAACAAAGCCGGCGTCTTCGCTCGGGCGGCGAAGTTGAGCCCGTCGAAGTACGAGAGCGTCTCGAAGACTCGCTCCTCCTGGTCGCGGTGGACCTTGCAGTAGCGAACGATCTCGTGGTACGGGTCGCCGTCGGTGATCTCCGTGGCGCGACGCCAGTGGCACATGAACGGCACGTCGGTCAGGGTCAGCAGCAGATCCGGCATCAAGCCGGCCGCGGCCAGGGCCAGCCCGCCGCCCTGGCTGCCGCCGTTGACGGCCACGCGCGCCGGATCGACCAGCGGATTGGCCCGCGCCGCTTCCACGGCCCGAACGGCGTCGGTGATGAGCCGCCGGTAGTAGTAGGTGTCGGGGTCGAGGATGCCGCGCGTGGCGAAGCCCGGGTACTGGCCGGTGGCCGCGCCGGATTCCGGGTCCGGTGTGTCGCCGGCGCGCCACGAGCTGCCCTGGCCGCGGACGTCCATGACGAGATGCGTGTAGCCGGCGCTCGGCGGCAGGAGCCAGTCGATCGGCCGGCCGCGGCCACCGCCGTAGCCGATGTACTCGACCACGCACGGCAGCCGGCCGTTCCGGGCGAAGGGCGAGCCGGCCACGTCGCGGGGCGCCAGGAACCAGCCCTTTATCGGTTGCCCGCCGAAGCCGGCGAATGCTACGTCCCAGACGTCGATCGTCGTCAGCCCGGCGTCGAACGGCACGAAGACCGGCGCCAGCGGGTGCGCTCGGGCGTCGGCGAGAGTGCCGGCCCAGAAGGTGTCGAAGTCGGCGGGCTCCTCGCGCTCGGGCTTGTACACCCGCAGCTCGGCCAGGGGTAGATCGAACAGCATGCCTCGTCCTCCCGCCGAATTCGGCAGCGCGTCCGCTCGGCCGCCTCGACGGCCAAGTCTAGCGCCGCCCCGCCCAGCGCCGCGCCGGCTCGCCCCGCGCCGGCTCGCCCCGCCCAGCGCCACCCGGCCCCGCCCAGCGCCGCGCCGGCTCGCCCCGCGCCGGCTCGCCCCGCGTAATCCCCCACCATCGCCCGGGGCGATGCTAAGCGAGGTTCCTGCCAGCTCCTCCGGCTCGAGGCGCTGCTCGGGGCGTAGTGCGGGCCAGGTTCACGCACCGCAAGCGTGCCTCGGGTCGGCGCAAGGAGCCGGCCCGCCTTCTGCCGAGGCCGGACAGAGCGCGGTCGTGCCGTAGCATTGCCCGGGGTGATATTGGGTGAGGGAGCCGCGCCGCCCGGCTCGCCCGGGAGTCGCGGCAGTCCTACTGCACCCGCGCTTCGTGGCCCTTCCAGAACGGCTCGCGCAGCTCGGCCTTGAGGATCTTGCCGGTGCCGCCTTTGGGCAGAGCGTCGCGGAAGTGGATGTCGCGCGGGACCTTGAAGCGGGCGAGCTGCTGCTTGCAGTGGTCGCGCAGCTCCTTCACGGTGGCGGTGGCACCGGGCTTGAGCACGACGAGAGCGACAGGCGCCTCTCCGAGCGCCTTGTCCGGCGCGGAGACGACGGCGCATTCGAGCACGGCCGGGTGGGCCAGGATGGCGTTCTCGACTTCGACCGAAGAAATGTTCTCGCCGCCCCGGATGATGATGTCCTTGGAGCGGTCCTTGATCAGGACGTAGCCCTGTTCGTCGATGACGGCCATGTCGCCGGTGTACAGCCAGCCGTCGCGGATCGTGGCTTCCGTGGCCTCGGGGTCTTTGAAGTAGCAGTCCATGACGACGTTCGAGCGGACGACGATCTCGCCGATCTGCTCGCCGTCGGGGCGGACGTCGCGGCCGTCGGAGTGCAGGACCCGGATCTGCACACC
The DNA here is from genome assembly GCA_963768655.1 of uncultured Chloroflexia bacterium. Lineage (GTDB taxonomy): Bacteria > Chloroflexota > Limnocylindria > Limnocylindrales > CSP1-4 > Fen-1039. Next base: position 507,439 of record CAVYIM010000004.1, read on the forward strand.
CGGGAGCGGCCAGCCGGTCCAGGCCTGGCGTTCCTGGCGCTTCTCCGGCGGCTCGGATTCGGTGAGGAACGTCCGCGGCTGAGCGATCGTGAGAATGGGCGACGTCTCCGAGAGCCCGTAGCCGACGATCGCCTGGCAGCCAAAGACTTCCTCGAGGTTGCGGATCAGCGTCGGCGACGACGGCGCGCCGCCGGCGATCAGCTGGCGCAGGCTCGACAGGTCGTACTTGGTGCGGTCCGGGTGGTTGAGGACGGCGTTGAAGATCCCCGGCACCGCCAGGACGCGGGTCACTTTGTGGCGCTCGATCGCCTGCATGAACGCCACCGGCTCGAACTTGCGCAACATGACGTGCTGGCCGCCGACCATGGTCAGGAAGTGCGGCGTGCCCCAGCCGTTGACGTGGAAGAGCGGGACGACGTGGAGGACGACATCGTCCTGCGTGAACCCGAGGCCGATCTCCGCGTACATGCCGTGTAGATACAGCTCCCTGTGGGTCATCGAGACGCCCTTGGGGAAGCCGGTCGTGCCGCTGGTGTAGAAGAGCTCGGCGACACCGTTTTCGTCGATCTCGGGCGTGAGCGCATCGGGCGATCCGCCGGACAGGAATGCCTCGTATTCCTCGGAGGCCAGGCCGTCGGACGCGCCTTCCATGATCACGAAGCGAGGCTTGAGCGTCAGCTCGGCGGCCAGCACCTCGACCAGGGGCTTGAAGTCCTTGTGGAAGAAAAGGACCTTCGAGCCGGCGTGGCCGACGATGTAGGCGATCTCCCTGGGCGTCAGGCGGATGTTGATCGGGTTCAGCACCGCGCCGGCTTCGAGGACGCCGTAGTAGGCCTCGAGCAGCTGGTGGGTGTTGTAGGTCAGGAACGAGACCCGATCGCCGGGCTCGATCCCCGCCGCCACCAGGGCGTTGGCGAGTCGGTGCGTCCGCTCGCCGAACTGCCGGTAGGTGAAGCGTTTCTCCCCGTCGACGACCCCGACCTTTTCACCGAAATAGGCTTCCGCCCGGTCGCGGAATTCCAGCACCGAAAGGGGAACGAACACCAAAGACCTCCTCGTCGATCTGGCCGCGGCGGCGTCTCGTGCGACGGCGGGAACGCCCACGTGACGCGGGACAAGATACCTGTCCGGAGCGGTCCATGAGAGGGTTTCGTGCGGGGGCGCGTCCGGTCGCCGGTGGGCGCGCGTCCGGTCGAAGGTGCGTGCGCGTCCGGTCGACCGGGCCCCGCTCGCGTCAGCGGGCGGGCGTCGCGCGCTCGGTTCGGGTGTCGAGCGCAGCCGCGACGAAATCGCCCCAGATCCCGTCGAGCTCCCCCGGCGTCGATTCGGTTCGCTCGGGATGGCACTGCAGGCCGGCGATCCACCGGCCCCCGCGGCTTTCCAGCCCCTCGACCAGGCGCCCGGCCTCGCTGTATGCCCAGGCGCTCGGCCGAAGAGCCGGCGCCAGCTCGTCCAGGCAGATGGCCTGGTGGTGGAAGGTGTTGACCTGAAGCTGCAGGGCGGCGTCCTCGGGATCCTCCGCGGCCAGACCGTCGGGGGAAGCGCCCGCCACCGCGCGACCCAGTCGGCTGCCCGGTTCGATCTCCAGGTCGTGAGTGTGGGCCGGCCCCTGCCCGTACGGCGTTCCGGCGTGGTCGGGCACGTCCTGGACCAGCTTTCCGCCGCAGAAGACGTTGATGGCCTGGAAGCCGCGACAGATGCCGAACACGGGCAGCGAACGGCGTTCGGCTGCGCGCCAGGCGGCCAATTCGAGGTCGTCGCGGGCCCGGTCGACATCACGGGCGTCGCCCGCCGTCTCCCCGTACATGGCCGGATCGATATCGGCACCGCCTGCCAGCAGCAGCCCATCCATCGCGTCGAGGAGGCGATCGCGTTCCGCGGGCGCTGTGCCCGTGTGGAGCAGCGCCGGCGTGCCGTGGTGGCGGGCTATCGCGGCCGCATAGAGCTCGTTCTTGTGAGCGGCCAGGTCCGGGTCGTCCGAGCGGCTCGGATCGGCCACGGTGATGACGATTAGGGGCGGCGCGGCTGCGGCACGATCTGGCATGCCACGGAGGATACAGCGACGGCGCCCCGCCCGGCCGCAGGCCGGGTCTGTGCCGCAGGCCGGATCTGTGCCTCGCGTGCGGCAAGTGCGTGCGGCAAGTCGGGGATGGATGGCAGGGCCGCTTGGGGGGAAAGCGGCCCTGCCACGAGCGGAGCGTCAGGCGGATTCGACCCGCCGGGCCTCCGTGGGTACCTGCCAGTCAGTGACCCGGCGCCGCTGGATCACGTTGACCGCGCCGGCGTCGCCCGACTTGAGCCGGAATCGTGCCACCAATTCGTCGAGCTGCTGCGCCATCTCGGAGAGTGTCGCCGCGGATGCGACGACTTCCTCCGCCTGGGCGGACATCTCCTCGGTCGCCGCGGAGACTTCCTCGGCCGAGGCCGAGTTCTCCTGGCTGATCGCGGCGATCGATTCTACCGATTGTCCGACGACGTCCGCTGCGGACGACATCAGGGCGGCGGACTGGTTGGTCTCCTCCGCGATCTGGGCGATGCCGTCCGTCGCCGAAACCACGTCAGAGCTGAGGCCGCGGATCTCGACGACGACGGCCATCATGTCGTCGAGGACCACGTTGCGGGCGTCGGCCAGCTCGCGTATCTCCGTGAGCGCGCCGGAGGCCTGTTTGGCCAGCTCGGCCCCGGCGGCCACTTCGCCGGCCCCGGCGGTCATCGCCTTGACTGCGGCCTCGGTCTCGCGCTGTACGTCGCCGATGAGATCCGCGATCTCCTTGGTGGCGCGGCTCGAGCGCTCGGCCAGCTTGCGGACCTCGTCCGCGACGACGGCGAAGCCCTTGCCCTGCTCGCCGGCCCGGGCGGCCTCGATGGCGGCGTTGAGCGCCAGCAGGTTCGTCTGCTCGGCGATGTCGTCGATCGTCTCGACGATGGCGCCGATCTGGTCGGACTTGGCCCCAAGCTGAGCTACCGCGGCCGCGGTCGAGTCGACGGTGCTCTTGATCCGGTTCATACCGCCGGCCGTCTCGTCGACGGCCTCCTGACCCGCGGCCAGCGCGCCATTCACCCGATCGTTCAGCGGCGCGATCTCGTCGGAAGCCTCGATTGCCCTGTTGACGGCCTGAGTCGTCGCGTCGAGCGCGCGGGACGCGTCCCTGACACCCATTTGAGTGCTGGCGGCACCTTCTCCCACCCGCTCGATGATCCGGGCAAGGTCCCGGCTTGCGGCGCTGGTCTGCGAGGCGGCTCGGGCCTGCTCGCCGGCCCCGCTGGCCACCTGGCTGATCGTCTGAGCGACCTGTTGCGATGCCCGGCCGGACTGCGCGGCCGCAGAGTTGAGCTGGTCCGAGGCACCGGCCATGGCCTCCGACGCGACCTTGACCTCTCTCACGGTATCGGCCAGACCGCGGCGGGCGGTCTCGTAGCTTTCCATCGTCGACCTGAGCTTGGCCAGCATCCTGTTCGTGACCGCCGCCGTCTCGCCGACCTCGTCGCTGCCGTACTTCTCGATGGGGCTCGTGACCGCATGGGCCTCGACCGTGAGGTCGTTGTGGGCCAGGGCCGCGAGACCGGCCTCGAGGGCGGCGGCGCAGTTGTCGGTCAATGATGTGAGCGTGGCCTGGACGGCCCTGACGCCCTTGCGGATCGAGCCGGACACGATCACGGACAGGGCCAGCCCCAGGGCCCCGGCGATCAGGAAGATGACGATGACGATCAGCCGGCTCTGTTCGAAGGTGGCCTGGGTCTGGCCGTCGATGGCAACGGCGTCGGCATCGGCCGCAGTTTCCAGACGGTCCAGGTAGCCCACCACATCGTCGAGGATGCCGGCGGCGGCGCCGGCCTCTGCCTCTGCCGCGGCCTGGTCCGACCCGAGCTGGGCGGTGGCAAGAGCGCTGGCAAAGGCGGCCTGGTACTTACCCTCCGCAGCCTGGAAATCGGCCAGGTCGCTGCTCTCCTGGGCGCTGTGCGGGAGCGCCGCGTACACAGCCAGGGCTGCCGCGATCTCCTGGTCATCCGCCGCGATGGTCGTGTCGACGTCCGATTCCGCCGAAGTCGCGTTCCCGACGTAGACGCTCTCGTTCAGGGCGGCCTGTTTCTCAGCCAGGTCGGTGTCGATGGTCCCCAGCGCCTTGACGGCCGTGGTGCCCCGCGAATAGGCCTGGCCGGACTGGGCGTTGACGTTGCCGAGGCTGACGACGGCCACGACGGCCATCAGAAGCGCGGCAAGCAGAAGCGTGCCGGAGGTGGCCATGAGCTTCGTCCGAACAGAGAGTCTCATCCATGCGACCCGAGATCGGCCGGGGGCGCGCTCGCACCTGTTTGTGCGCGCACGAAGGCGGACGCCGGCAGGTTCGCCTCGATTCGGTTATCGGCTGGCCGCGGTCAGACTGAGTACGCGAAAGTCACTAAACCCGGGGCGATTGCGGTCCGGCGCCCGTGGCCGGGGCCCGGGGCCGGGGCCGGTGCCGAGGCCGGGGCCGGTGCCCGGGGCCGGGCGCCCCTGCCCTTAGTGGACCGCGGTTCCGAGCAGCGAGCCGATGCCGAAGGTGACCGCCGCCGCCAGGCCGCCGAGGCCTGCCTGCCTGACGCCGGTCCATATAGCCCGGCGATGAGTCAGGCGGCTGACACCCAGGCCGACGGCGAAGAGTGCGATCCCGGATGCGGCGATGCTGAGGGCGAAGGCAGCCTGCCCGCCGCCGAGGACCAGGAACGGCAGCAACGGCACGAAGGCACCCAGGGCAAACGCGCAGAGCGATCCGAACCCGGCTGTCACCGGAGAGCCCATCGTCTGGCCCGAGAGCCCGATCTCTTCCCGAACGAAGGTGTCGATCGCCCGCTCCGGATCCTTCATGATCCTGGTAACGATGAGATCGGCCTCGGCCCACGACAGGCCCTTGGCCTCGTAGATCTCGCGCAGGATGTCGCGTTCCTGCTCCGGCGTGTGGTGGAGCTGGTGGCGCTGCAGGTCGATCTGGTAGTCGAGCAGCTCGCGCTGCGATCGAACGGACACGTACTCGCCCACGGCCATCGAGAAGCCGCCCGCCAGCAGCCCGGCGACTCCGGCGATGACGACCGCATGCGGGTCCTGGCCGGCCGCACCGGCGGCCCCCGCCACGCCCATGATCAGCGACAGGTTGCAGACCAGGCCGTCGGTCGCCCCGAACACGACGGGCCGGACGATGCTCGCGCCTCGTGTCTCGTGTGGACTCGCCGGCGGCTCGCGGAGCGAGCGAACGCGCGCGACAATCGCGCTGCGCTTGGCTGTGACGCGAGACATCGATCCCTCGCTAGATGGGCCGGCCTTGCGGACCGGATTGTCGCGCATCCTGACGCGCCAGGCGAAGTGCCAGGGGGCGGGGCCACGGTCCGTCCGTGCCGGTCATCGGGTGCAGTGCGTCGGGCAGGCGGCGCGCGGCGACGACGGCGATCCAGCCGCAGTAGAAGAGAAGCCACATGTTCGGCCCTATTGCCCCTACGCCGAGCACGAGCCAGACGGCCGTGCCGCTCTCCAGCATCAGGACCGCCGGCAGCGCGAAGACGAAGCCGTGCGGCCACAGCGACGGCGAGGCGACGATCGAGGCCAGGCCCAGAGCCGCCAGGCCGCGACGCCCGGAGAAGAGCAGGGCCGCCGCCACCACGCCGACGGAGAGCGTGACGAACACGGACCCGGGCATGAAGCGCGCTTCCGAGTAGCCGAACATCGAGATCACGGCCTGCTGCGAGTCGGACCGATAGCCGAGCCCGGCGACCCACGCCCGCCACGAGTCGAGTCCCACGATCGGCAGAGTCACTAAGGCAATCGCGGCGACGGCGGTCAGGCCCAGGATGAGTCCGCGCCAGCGCCTGGTGCGCACCAGCCACAGCGCCGGGATCGCGGACTGGATCTTGAAGAGGCCGTCGACCACGAGGCTCCCATTCGCTCGATACGCCAGCGCGAACAGCAGGAACGTCAGGCTGGCGACGTTGCCGGATTCGAAGCCGATCATCACCGGCGGGAAGGTCAGCAGCAGCGCGCTCCAGAGCGGTCGAAGGCCCAGCGCGCGAAACGAGCCGTAGGCGCAGGCGACCATGAAGCCGACCCACGCCACCGCCACCGGCGGGTTCGGCAGCTTCGAGAGCAGCCCGAAGAAGGGCAGCAGCGGCGGGGGATAGAGGAAGAAGTCCTGGCCCGGGCTCGACGGCCAGACACTGACCGGCCCGGTCATGTACGGCTGTCCGCCCGCCAGCCAGCGCCCCGCCGATGCCAGGTACACGTCGAAGTCGTAGAGGTGGTTGGTCTGCTGCCAGAGCAGGACGTCGAACAGCAGCCAGCCGACGACGACCCACGTGACAAGCGTGACCAACCCCAGGCCGGGTCCGGATCTGCCGGCTGGAGTGAGGACCGATCGAACCCGCGCGACGGCGACGATGGCCGCGGTCGCGACGATCCACACGACCCCGAACGGCGGGCCACCGATCGGCTGCCCGAGCCGGTCCGCCAGCCCGGCGGCGATGATGGCCATGCCCACCGGCACCGCGGCGTTGACCGGGCCGACGCGTGCCCAGCGCAGGCTCGCCATCTCGGCGACCCAGCCGCGCACGCCATCCACGAACGAAAGAAGGCCCTCAGTCACCCGGCAATTCTAGGGTGCCCGACCGGCCTCGACCGGTTGCGCTCAGTGCTCACGGGGCTGGCCGGTACCAGTCCGCAGCCTCTTCATGGGCTCGAAGAGGCCGTTCCGTATGGGTTGGATCTCCACAGAACCGACTCAACCACCACCTGTATCCCGCCTCCGCCTGACTACATAACGGCTGAGCCGCTCCTTTTGCAACATGCGCCCGTCAAACGGCCCGGGCCGGCGATGTCGCCCCGAAGGCATCGACCACAGACCCTCAGGTTCAGGCGCACATTGAGGGCGAACGGTCACGCTCGATGCGCGCCTGCCGAACCGGTCGAGCGCGACGAGCGTCCCCGAAACGGGTTCTCGACCTTACCGCCGAAGGTAGATCGCCCGTCGCTCGCAATCAGCGGCGATGGCAGAGAGACGGCCGATGAGCTCTGCTTCAGTCGGAACGGCGTCTTCTCTGCGCCCCGTGGCCAGCACTCCACGGGACGACGCGATGCTCACGATCTCGGTCTGAGCTCGGCTCGCGAAGGCCAGGTCCTCGCGTGCATCGTCCAGCTTCCGCTCCGAGTAGTACCTGGTCCACCGCGAAAGCTCCGCGAAGTCCACCTCGTCATGCGCGTCTCGCCACATGACCGAGTGCCGTTGTATGACGTCGTTGGCAGCGGCCGACAGGTCGTCGGCGGCCAGGCGAGCCCGTTCCTCGGCAGCATCGAAGTCCTGAGTCATTGTCCCAACCTCCCGACCCAGTCGACTATGGTGACCGGGTCAACGTTCGTTCAATGTCGGCGGCCGGTCAAGGGCGGAGCGGCACTGCCTTCTGGCGCTGCGCCGAGGCGGAAGCCGCGCCTTCTGTGCCGCGGGGCGTTCGCATCGGCCTACCATGAGGGCGTGCTGAGCCGAGCCCGCATCTCCATCGCGCGACCCGGTCGCCCGCCACTCGGGGGACTGGCGATCGCGTGTGTCGGGCTCGTGCTGACGACGGTCCTCGCCGCGGTCATCGTTCACGCCCTCAAGGTGCCCGACGCCTCGATCGTCTACCTGTTGCCGGTCGTGGCCGTCGGCATGGCGTACGGCAGCAGACTCGCGATCGCAACCTCCGTCGCGTCGTTCCTCATCTACGACTTCTTCTTCGTGAAGCCGCTCTACACGTTCTCCGTCGCCGCGCCGGAGGAGTGGCTGGATCTGCTGCTCTTCCTGGTCGTGGCGATCGCCATCGGCCGGCTCAGCGCTATGCAGCTCCAGCGCCGGCGCGAAGCGGAATTGCGCACCTCCGAGGCTCGCGCCATGTTCGCCATGAGCCGCGACGCCGCGAACGCGGCCACGGCCCTCGAGGCGGCGCCGCTGCTGGCCAGCCGGCTGGTGCGCCAGGCCGAGATGGACCGCGTCTGGGTCGGCCTGGGCGGGTCCGTCGCGGAGGAACGCGTGGTGGCCGACAGCCGGCCCGAAGAGCCCCGGCCGTCGCTGGTCTCGCGCTGGGTGATGCACTCGAGCTCCGCCGAGGCGCAGCCGAGCTGGACCAGGGTGCGAGAGACAGGCGGCGGCCGACTCCACGAGCACGTCCGCGAGCCGGGCCACGATGCCGGCCACGAGCCAGGGCACGATGCCGGCCACGAGCCCGGACATGAACAAGCGCACGAGCGCGACGAACCGGTGACCGTCTTCCGCGTCCCGATCCAGGCCGGCGGGGAGATCATCGGCTCCGTGTGGGCGACCCGCGTCCACGGCGATCCGTTCCCGGGCCGATCCCACACCCGGCTGCTCGCCGCCGCCGCCGATCAGCTCGGCCAGTCGGTCGTGCGTGACCGCCTCGCCGCCGAGGCCACTGCCGCCGAAGTCGCCCGCCAGGGCGACGCGCTCAAGTCGGCCCTGCTCGATTCGGTCTCGCACGACCTGCGCACGCCGCTGGCGGCGATCCGCGCGGCTGCCGGGAACCTCATGGATCCGGACGTCGACTGGACGCGCGACGAGGAGCGCGCCGCCGCCAGCTCGATCGACGCCGAGGCGCAGCGCCTCAGCCGCCTGGTCCGCAACATGCTCGACCTGAGCCGGATCGAGGGCGGAGCGCTGCACCCGTCGCTGGAGCTGTACGACCTGTCCGACCTGGTGGATCCGGTGGTCGAACGCCTGACGCCGGTGCTCGCGCCCGCGCTGGTGGAGGTTTCGATTCCGGACGACCTGCCGCCGGTGCGCGTCGACGCGATCTTCGTCGACCAGATCCTGACCAACCTGCTGGAGAACGCAGCCCGCTACGCCGCCGGCAAAGGGATCCGCGTCACGGCCGAATGCCCGTCCGACGGCAGGGTCGAGCTGACGGTCGAGGACGCCGGGCCGGGCGTTCCGGCTGCCGCGCTGACCCACCTCTTCGAGCGCTTCTACCGAGGGCCGCGGCGGCTGGGCTCGCGCAGCGAGGGCGGATCCGGCATCGGGCTGACGGTCGTCCGCGGCCTGGCGGAGGCGATGGGCGGTTCGGCGGAGGCGCGCCCCAGCGAGCTGGGCGGACTGGCGGTTGCGGTCAGGCTGCCGGTCGAAGCGACGGCACCGGCGGGCGAGGCGGAGGCCGAAGCCGCGGCGGAGCCGGCGGCCGGCGCGGTCGAACCGGCGACCGAACCCGCCGTCGAGCCGGCCGCGCCCGCGGGCGATTCGGTGGCACCGGCGGTCGACCAGGTCGAGCTGGCAGCCGAAGCGGCCGAAATCGAAATGAGCGATGGCGGCGCTGTCGTCCTGATCGTCGAGGATGACGAAACGGCGCGGACCGCGATCGCCGGCAATCTGCGGGCGCGCGGCCACGAGGTCGACGAGGCGGGCGACGTGCGCGAGGCACTGCGGTTGTGGGATTGCCGCCGCCCGGACCTCATCCTGCTCGACCTGGGATTGCCCGACCTGGACGGCCAGGCGGTCATCCTGCGGGTCCGGCGCGAGGCCACGACGCCGATCATCGTCGTCTCGGCCCGGGGTCGCGAAGAGGATCGCGTCGCCGCTCTCGACGCCGGCGCCGACGACTACCTGACCAAGCCCTTCGGCCTGTCGGAGCTGCACGCCCGAATGCGGGCGGTCCTGCGGCGAGCGGCCGGTCCGGAGGCCGACACGGAGGGGCGGCTGCACCTCGGTCCCGTGGTCATGGACGTGCCGCGCCACGAGGTCAGCGTGGGCGGGACGCCGGTGGAGCTGACCCCGCGCGAGTTCGAGCTGCTCAAGATCCTGCTGTCGCAATCGGGGCGAGTCGTGACGGCGGGCCGGCTGCTCCGCGCCGTCTGGGGCACGGCTTACTCGGACGAGGGCCACTACCTGCACGTCTACGTCTCGCGGCTGCGCCGCAAGCTCGCTGCCGCCGATCCGTCCGGCGCGGCCGCCAGGCTGATCGTCGCCGAGCCGGGCGTGGGCTACCGCATCGTCGCGGAGTAGGGGAGTCGGCCTCAGGGCGCGACCTCCGAGCCGCAGCGGGGTCCGCGGAGTTCGGCCGGCCGCCCGCCGGCCCGTCGTTCGCGCACAGGGCGGCGGTTCCGGTTCCCGGCGTCGCGGCGGACGTCGCCGCCGTCTCGCCGCCCGAACTTAGGGCCACTCCCCGGCCTGCGGCCGCACCGCAACGATGCTATCGCGGATGAGCTCGCACTCGGACTCGTCGGTACCACGCGGCAGCCGCGCCGAAAGTCGAGCTCGAGCGTGGACGCCGGCAGGCGGCGCCGCGTGTGGACTCGCCGGCAGGCGGGCCAGTTTCTTGCAGATACGCCTGTCAGGCGTGTTGTCCGCGATTGGAGCCGTTCCGGGCGAGCGGGACCGCTACCAAAGACTCCGATCCACGCTCGGGCGAGCGTGATGAAGCCCTGGCAAGGGCCGTGGATCGGTGCGCTGGGCACAGAGTCCGCGTCCAACACTCCCGCAGGGCGTAGATGACCGAATCCGGGCAGCCTCGGGGCTCGGGCGGCTTCGGCTCCCGCCCGCGGGTCGCCGCCGCGGGCCGCCGCCACGGGTCGCGTCCGGGGGCGGACCTCGAGATCTCCGCGCAACCCGAGCCGGTGGTCGAGCCTACGGCTCTGGCAACGGAGACGGCGCAGGGCACTTGGCGGCCATCACCGACCGGACCGGCGAGTCGGGCTTGATCACGCTCTTCAGCGCGGACCACGGGATGACGACCTCTCGCTGGTACAGGGAGGCGGCAGGCCACGATGCCACCGTGGGATCCTGGAAGACGAGGTGCAAACCGTCACACTCCGGGTGCCACATCGCCGCCTCGAGGGCATCGGGCGCCGTTGCCGCGGCGTAGGCGCCACCGTCTGACGCCAGACCCATGATCTGCCGGGTTTGCGCCGAGAGGACGGCCAGGCCGTTCGCCGGGTTCGTGAACAGCTCGTCTACGCCGATCCTGTGCCCGTCCGAGAGATCGAACTCGAGGTAGGCCGTCCACTCCGGGATGGTCACCGAGGGGGCGGGATCCAGTGTCGGGTCCATGATCACGTTGATCCGAAGCCACCCCGGTAGCGAGGTGTCCGCCACCCACGAGCCGAACAGCTGACCGGTGCCGGTTTGCGGAAGCAGACGTCCTCTGAGCGTCGCCAGGTCCGCGGCGAGCTGAGCCGCCCACTGTTCGGCGGCCCCGGAGATTGCCTGGTTGATGGTGGCGTCCGTGGCCGTGCCGCCGGGCGTTCCAGACACCGTCGGGTAGTTGAAGTTCCATGTGACCACGCCTGTCGGATCGTCCCCCTGGTATCTGGTCGGGCAGACCGAGTAGCTCTGGTCCGTCGGCGGCGCTCCCTCGTACGTTGCGAACGAGCCGGGCCCGTAGATCCACCACAACGGAGCCGAGACGCTAGTGATCACAGTCGATGTCGAATCCTGGTCGGCGGCCACCAGAACTTCCGACGGATATGTCGTCACCGCAAAGCTGCCCGTCTGACCGCAGGTCAGCTGGCCGACAACCTGCTCGCCGACGGTCACCGTCATGAGGCTTGCCCCGCGATTGACGGCCCAGATCCGCGTGGCGCCCGGTGGGAACGGGGTTGGGACCGGAGTTGGGCCTGGCGTGGGCGGCGTGGGAATCGGGGGCGGCCAGGGCGCTGCCGTGGCTTGCGCCGTCGCCGAGGCCGTGGCCGTCGCGCCGGGCCCGGTGAGCCCGAGGTCGGTCCGGCCGAGCTGCGCCCACGGCAGCGCAGCAAGTACGAAGCCGGCGATGACCATCGCCACGAGTGCGGCCGGGGCCAACCTGGCCAGGTCATGCCGGAGGCCGCGGCCGGCCACCCGCGTCTCGCCTCGGGCCCGGATCGATCTGACGATCCGGCCGTGGAGCTTGACCGGGACCGGTGAGCCGGCCAGCTCTTCGTAGTAGGACGAGAGCGACCTGTCGAGCAGGCCGTCGTCGGGCGCGTCAATGCCGCTCATCGAGGTCCCTCCGGCCGCGTGCGGGACGCGGCGAGTGCGCTGCGGAGTCTCTGGCGCGCCAGGTACAGGCGCGACTTGATGGTTCCCTCAGGTTGGCCCAGGCGTCGGGCGATCTCGGTGATTTCGAGGTCGCGCCCGAACCGAAGGGCGAGCACGATCTGCTCGTCGGGCGTAAGGGCGGCGATGGCTCGACCGAGCTCGTCGCGATCGGCCATCTCACTCGAGGTGTCCGGGCGGCTCGCCTCGGCCGCGGGGGTCAGCTCGCCGACTCGGTGGCGGGAAGCCTCTCGCAGCCGGTCGCGGCACTTGTTGGCCACGATCCGGGCGAACCAGGCGTCGAGCGCGTCCGGGTCGCGCAGGCTCGTGCGATGCTCCCAGGCTGCCAGAACCGCATCGTGAGCGACGTCCTCCGCGGCGCACGGGTCGCGCAGCATCACGGTCGCCAGACGGTATGCCTCCGGCAGGACGCGCACGACGAACGCCTCCATCGTCTCGACCGTCGTCAGGTCGACGACTTCCGCCCGAAGTCTCACGACGGCGTCTCCCGCCACCGACTCTCCCAGCGCTCTTGCGGCCGAACACGGTCGGCCTCACGTGTACGACGCGCCAGCGGCGCCTCAGGTTGAGGTTGGCGGCGCGGCCGCGTGAGCCCAGCTCGGTCCGGCGGGTAGAAGCGCGTTCCCTCGATGTGCACGAGGCGATGGTAGTCAGGCGCCGGGCGCCGCGGAGCGCACCTGAGCGGGCCGCGGCCGGCCTTGCCGCCGCGGTCGGCTCTTCGGACGTGCCGCCGCCCTACGGCGTCTTTGCCGGCTGGCCGATGATGTGGATCTCCAGGCCCGGTACGGCGTCCAGCAATCGATCGGCCAGCGTGGGGCGGCCCAGGCCGATGCCGCGGCGGGGTTCGTGGGCCAGGACCACGTGGCTGACGCGATGCTCGGCTATGACCTCAGCCAGCCCGCGGGCCAGGTCGGTGGCTTCGCCCCGCACGACCTCGCCGCCCAGGTCCACCGCGTAGTCCACGTTGGCCTGCAGGTTCTGGCGGCGGTCGCGCGATTGCTGGATCGCGGGCGTCTCGATGGCCACGGCGATCCAGGTGGCATGCAGCGCGCTGGCCAGAGACGAGGCGCGGCGAAGCGCTCGCCGGCAGGCGGGTGACTCGTCGACCAGGGCCATGACCCGCTCGGTGACCGGCGGAATGGCGATGCCCTGGAGCGATACCGCGCCCTCCAGCTCCTGGTCCGCCCGCCCGGCCAGGAACCGCAGCGACAGGTCGCGCAGGGCCATCAGGTTGGGCTCGGTGAAGAAGCGCTCCAGGGCGATGACGGCTCGTTCCGGCGGATAGACGTTGCCGTGGCGCATGCGCTGGCGGAGCGCGTGCGGGCTCATGTCCACCAGCTCGATCTCGTCGGCGGCCCGGACCACGTCGTCGGGGATGCGCTCGTGAACCGGCACGCCCAGGATCGTCTCGACCGCGTCGGCGACGGACTCCACGTGCTGGACGTTGCACGTGCTGACGACCTCGATGCCGGCGTCGCGAATAGCCTCCACGTCCTGCCAGCGCTTCTCTCGAGGGGAACCCGGGACGTTGGTATGGGCCAGCTCGTCGACCAGGGCGACGGCGGGGTGGCGGGCGATGACCGCGTCGGCGTCCATCTCCTCGATGGCCACGCCGCGGTACTCCACGCGGCGGCGCGGGACGACCTCCAGGCCATCGAGGAGCGCCGCCGTGTGGCGCCGGCCATACGTCTCGACGAAGCCGACCACCACGTCCGTGCCGCGATCGTGTCGGCGGTGCGCCTCCTCGAGCATCTTGTAGGTCTTGCCGACACCGGGCGCCATGCCCATGTAGATGCGCAGCCGGGCCCGTTGCGGCTTCTGGTCGACCGCCAGGCGGGCGAGCATCTGGTCGCCTGTTGGCCGGCCGGGGTCGGCCGAGTCGGTGGTCATCTCAGGCCTGTCATTTCAGCAACCCGTCGAGATCGAGGTTCAGCTCCAGGACGCGTACGGTCGGCTCGCCGATGAACCCCAGGAACGGTTGCGTGGTGTGGCGAGCCACGACCGCCCGGACCGCATCCTCGGTCATGCCGCGGGCTTTGGCAACGCGCGGCACCTGGTACTCGGCGGCGGCCGGGCTGATGTCCGGATCCAGGCCGGAGGCCGAGGCGGTCACGAGCTCGATCGGGACCGGCGCGTCGCCGTTGGCCGCCCGTTCCGCGTCCACGCGCGCGGTGATCTCGGTTATCAGCGCTTGCGACGTGGACGAGAGGTTCGATCCGCCCGAGAGCGTCGGGTCGTAGCCGTTCGCTCCTGCCGCGGAGGGCCGGCCCCAGAAGTACTGCGGCGCGTCGAAGGCCTGGCCGATCAGGCTCGAGCCGACCGTCGTGCCGTCGACGACGATCATCGAGCCGTTGGCCTGGCTCGGGAAGACCGCCTGGGCGATTACCGTCACCACGGCCGGATAGATCAGGCCGGTGATGACCGTGAACGCCAGCAGGATCGACACCGCCGGCCAGAGCTGGGTTCGTACGAAGCTTCGCATCGTGGTCTCCTACGCCAGGTGCACGGCGGTGATCAGGAGATCGATCGCCTTGATGCCCAGGAACGGGGCGAAGATGCCGCCGACGCCGTAGATGAGCAGGTTGCGCCGCAACAGCTCCGCAGCCGGGGCCGCCCGGTAGGCGACGCCGCGGAGAGAGAGCGGCACCAGGGCGACGATGATCAGGGCGTTGAAGATGACTGCCGACAGGATGGCGCTCTGCGGATTCGACAGGCCCATGACGTTGAGGGAGTTCAGCTCCGGGTAGGCCACGACGAACATGGCCGGCAGGATGGCGAAGTACTTGGCCACGTCGTTGGCGATCGAGAAGGTCGTGATCGCGCCGCGGGTTATCAGGAGCTGCTTGCCGATGGCGATTACTTCGATCAGCTTGGTCGGGTCCGAGTCGAGATCGACCATGTTGGCCGCTTCCTTGCACGCGGAAGTGCCGCTGTTCATGGCCAGTCCCACGTCGGCCTGAGCCACCGCCGGGGCGTCGTTGGTGCCGTCGCCGGTCATCGCGACAAGGTGGCCGTCCGCCTGCTCGGCCCGAATTCGGGCGATCTTGTCCTCCGGCTTGGCCTGGGCCATGAAGTCGTCCACGCCCGCCTCGGCGGCGATCGTCCTGGCGGTCAGCGGGTTGTCGCCGGTGACCATGACGGTGCGGATCCCCATCCGGCGCAACTCGTCGAAGCGCGCGCGCAAGCCCGGCTTGACGGTGTCCTTCAGCTCGATCACGCCCAGGGGCCGGCCGTCGCGGCGAATGGCCAGTGGCGTGGCGCCGAGCGAGGAGATCTCGTCGGCGAGCGTGTTCAGCTCCGGCGGCGCCTCTTGGTCCAGGGCCGCCACGATGGCGTCGACGGCGCCCTTGAGGACCACGGTGCCGTCGGTCAGGACCACGCCGCTGGTCCGCGACTCCGCGGAGAAGGGGACGACGGTAGCGATATCGGGCGACTCGGGAGTCGCCGTCCCGGCCGGCGCGGAGGGCGCCGCTTTGGCGCCCGAACCCGTGGCCGCGTCAAGCGCGGAGAGCCGCGCGCTGGCCAGCTCGACGACCGATCTTCCTTCCGGAGTCTCGTCCTCTTCCGACGTGAGCAGAGCCGCCTCGAGCGCCTCGCGCTCGGTCGCGCCGGGCAGGGCCACGATCCGCGACGCCAGCCGGTTGCCGAAGGTGATCGTGCCGGTCTTGTCGAGCAGGATCACGTCGACGTCCCCCGCCGCCTCGACGGCCCGGCCGCTCATGGCCAGGACGTTGAAGCGGGCGACGCGGTCCATGCCGGCGATGCCGATGGCCGAGAGCAGACCGCCGATCGTGGTCGGGATCAGGCAGACGAGCAGGGCCACGAGGACGACGATGCCCAGCGGCGCGCCGGCGTACAGCCCGAAGGGTCGAAGTGTGGCGGTCGCCAGCAGGAAGACCAGCGTCAGGCCGGAGAGCAGGATCGACAGGGCGATCTCGTTCGGGGTCCGCTGCCGCTTCGCGCCCTCGACCAGGGCGATCATGCGATCGAGGAAGGTCTCGCCCGGGTTGGCGGTGATGCTGATGGTCAGCGTGTCGCTGGTGACGGTGGTGCCACCGGTGACGCTGCTGCGGATGTCCGTGCCCGGCTCCTTGAGAACGGGCGCGGACTCGCCGGTAATCACCGCCTCGTTGACGTAGGCCACGCCCTCGATCACGTCGCCGTCGCCGGGGATCGTCTCGCCCTCGCGCACGACGACGATGTCGCCGCACCGCAAAGCCGATGAGCCGACGTCCTCGAACGTGCCGTCGTCGCAGCGGCGGTGAGCCATCGTCTCGGAGCGGGTCTTGCGCAGGGTCGCCGCCTGGGCCTTGCCGCGGGCCTCGGCCAGGGCCTCGGCGTACGTGGCGAAGTAGACGGTGAACCACAGCCAGACCGCGATCTGGAGCTCGAAGCCCGTGCCCCGGCCCACTTCGCCGGGCGCCGCCTTGCTCAAGCCGACGAAGTCGGAGATGAGGATCACCGTCACGAGCGCGGCAGTCACTTCGACCACGAACATGACCGGGTTCTTCGCCAGCTCGCGCGGGTTCATCTTGCGAACCGCCGGGCCGAGTGCGCCGCGGAGAAGCTTCGGGTCGAAGATGCCCCGGTTGTGGGGGCTGCCCGCGGCCTGCGCCTGGCGGGCTTCGCGAGCCAGGCGGCGGGTGCCGCGGGCGGTGTCGATCACGGAGAGCGAGAAGAGCTTGCGGCGGAGGCCGCCCGCGGCTTCGAACGCCATCAGAACAGCCTCCCGGCGTTGTTGAGGAGCTGGTCGACGATCGGGCCGAGGGCGAGCGCAGGGAAGAAGGTCAGCGCACCGACGATGATGATCACGCCAAGCAGCAGCCCGACCCATATCGGTCCCGTCGTTGGGAAGGTGCCGAGCGACGGCGCGACGCGGCGCTTACCGGCCATGGAGCCGGCGATGGCCAGGATCGGCACCATCATCGCGTAGCGGCCCAGCATCATGGCGAATGCGCCGGTTACGTTGTAGAAGAGGGTGTTGCCCGACAGGCCGGCGAACGCGGAGCCGTTGTTGCCGGTCTGGCTCGAGAACGCATACAGGATCTCGCTGAAGCCGTGGGGGCCGCCGTTGAGCGGCCCGGCTTTGCCCGCCGCCGTGGCGGTTGCCACCGCTGTGAAGAAGAGGATGCTGAAGGCCAGGAAGAGGACCACCAACATGGCCATCTTCATCTCGTAGGCCTCGATCTTCTTGCCGAGGAACTCCGGCGTCCGGCCGACCATCAGCCCGGCAATGAAGACGGCGATGATGGCGAACGTGAGGATCCCGTAGAGGCCGGCGCCGATGCCGCCCGGAGTGATCTCGCCGAGCTCGATGTTGAACAGCGGGACCAGGCCACCGATCGGCAGGAAGCTGTCGTGCATGGCGTTCACCGCCCCGGTGCTCGTGCCGGTCGTGACCGTCGCGAACAGGCCGCTGGCGTCGGCCCCGAAGCGAGTCTCCTTGCCCTCCATGTTCCCGGCCGACTGATTGACTTCCTGGGCGACCGCCGCCGGAATCGAGGGGTTCGAGCGTTCCTCGCTCGACATCGCCACCAGCGAGCCTGCCGAGAGCACGATCAGCATTACCGCCAGGAGGGCCCAGCCCTGCCGGGCGTTGCCGGCCATGCGTCCGAACGTATTCGTGAGCGCGAATGGGATGATGAGGATCAGCAACATCTCGACCCAGTCCGAGAGCGTCGTGGGGTTCTCGAACGGATGGGCGGAGTTGGCGTTGAAGAAGCCGCCGCCGTTGTTGCCCAGCTCCTTGATGGCTTCCTGAGACGCGACCGGGCCGAGCGGGATCGTCTGCACGGCGCCCTGCAGCGTGTGGACGCTGATGGAGCCGGCGAAGGTCTGGATCACGCCCTGCGAGACGAGGAACAGCGCGGCAACGAATGAGATCGGCAGCAGGATGTAGAGAGTGCTGCGGGTGAGGTCGACCCAGAAGTTGCCGATCGTGGTGGCCGACCGCCGGACCAGGCCACGGGTCAGCGCGATCGCGACGGCGATGCCCGAGGCGGCCGAGGTGAAGTTGCGGACGGCGAGCCCGGCCATCTGGGTCAGGTACGTCATCGTCTGCTCGCCCGAGTAGTTCTGCCAGTTCGTGTTGGTGTCGAAGCTGACGGAGGTGTTGTAGGCGAGGTCAGGAGCCACGGGGCCGACCGGGACGCCACCCTGGCTCAGCGGCAGCGACGCCTGGAAGCGCTGCTGCAGGTAGAGGGCCAGGATGCAGATGAAGGAGAAGAGGATCACCGACACCGCGTACGCGGTCCAGCGCTGCTCGACCTTCTCGTCGACGCGGAGGACCTTGTAGACGCCGCGCTCGACAGGACGAATGACCGGCGAGAGGAATACCCGTTCGCCCTCCATCACCTTGCGGATGTAGCCGCCGAGCGGGCGCGCCAGAAGGATGGCGACGGCGAAGAGGCTGACGGCCTGGAGCAGGCCCGCCGGCGAAGGGATCATCAGAACCTCTCCGCGCGGAGGAGGGTGAACAGCAGGTAGATACCCAACAAGAGGACGACTACGCCGCCCAGAACGTCCTGTCCGTTCATCGGGCCAGCCGATCGCACAGCCAGATCAGGCCCAGGAAGAACAGCAGGCAGGCTGTCATCAGGGCGACCATCGCGAGGTCAAAAGCCATCGAATCCTCCCTGGGATTCGACGTCTTCGCCGCTGCCGTCCCCGCCGCGGTGGCGCTCCACGATTTCGATGAGCGTCGGGACGGCGAACGGCTTGGGCAGGAAACCGGCCACGCCGAACTCGCGCAGCCGGGCCGGCGGCACCGACGTGGCGCTGACCACGTACACGGGGGGCGACCCGGCGGCCCGCAGGCCGCCGCCGCGGAGCAGGTCCCAGCCCGATGCGCCGGGCAGGTTGATGTCGAGCAGCACGACCGTCGGACGGAAGCCGGAGCGGACCAGATCGACGGCCTCCTCAGCCGAGGCGACCGCTCGGGCGTCGTGCCCACGGGCCCGCAGGTGCCGGACGACGATGCCGGCCAGGCCGCTGTCGTCCTCTACGAAGAGGACCCGCGCCGAATCAGTCATCTGTCGTGGCCGCGGCGTCCCTGGCGGGGCTATCGGCGGCTCGGCTCGTCGCGCTGACGCGGAGGTCGCCGCTGTCCTCCTCCGGCCAGAACGAGGCCTCGAGCGTGACGCCCTGCCGCGTGGCCGCATTCCTCAGACTCTGGGCCAGCTGCCGGCCGAAGCGCAGGCCGGTGAGTGTGACGCTGGTCGCCACGCCCGAGTGCACGAGAGCGATCGAAGCCCGGACGTCGGCGACCTCGCTCGCGAGTCGCTCCGTCGCTGGATCGAGCGTGGTCGCCCTGGTCGTGTCCATGGCCCCAGCATCGATCCGGGGGCCAAGAGGCCGGGGGGCCTCGGGAGCCGGAATCGCTAAACACGGTCTAAACGACCTGGCCGGGGCTCCTGGTGAGCTGCGTCAGCCGGAGTCGCGGACAGCGGCGTTGCCGCCGATGCCCATCAGTCGCAGACCGTGCCCACCTGGGTGGCGAGATTCTGCGCCTGCCGCGCGCGGCGAGCGGCGACCTCCCGTGTCCCGGGAAGGAATAGCGCGGGAATGATGGCGAGGGCGGTGAGGCCGATTGACCACCAGAATGCGTTGTCGAATGCGGAGGCGCGGCCGACAAGACCGCCGGCGGCTTGCGCGGCGAGCTGCGTCTGGAGGATCAGGGCGAAGACAGCCGCGCCAAAGGCGCCGCCAAGTTGCATCGTGATCCGAGTGGCGATACTGGCGTGAGCCACCTGGTCGGACCGCAAGCCTAGGTAGGCCGCAGCCATGATGGGGATGGTTACCGCTCCGAGGCCGGCGCCACGGACGACCAGAGAAGCGCCGAGAAGAAGCTCATTGCTGTTCACGCCGGCCTGCGTGTAGGCGAGCGTGCCAGCCACCGTGAGCAGAAAGCCACCGAGCACGATGGGTCGGGCGCCGATGCGGTCCGTTAGCCGGCCCGCATAGCCTCGGGTCAAGAGCATGCCCAAGCCCTGCGGGGCAAGCAGCAGACCGGCGGCGAGTGCGCTCTGCCCGCGCACCTGCTGCTCGTAAAGGGGCAGCAGCAGCATAGCCCCGTACACCGAGACACCCGAGAGAAACAGCAGGACGTTTGAGGCCGTGAAGGAACGCACCGCGAATAGCCGCAGGTCGAGGAGCGGCGGTCGCTTGGTGAGCAGCGCATGGAAGACAAAGCCACCGAGAAGCACGGCGCCGATAGCGACAGGCAGCAAGACTGCAGAGTTGTCGAACCCACCATCACTGCCGGCCTGGGAGAGCCCGTAGATCATGGCGGCGAGACCGGGCGACAGCAAGGCCAAGCCAACCACGTCGAGGTACGAACTCCTCTGGGGCGCAGTTGGCGCCACGCCACGCCACGCCAGCACCAGGCCAGCCACGCAGAACGGGATGTTGACCCAGAAGATCCAGCGCCACGGGAGCTGGCTCAGGATCAGGCCACCCAGGACCGGACCGAGGATCGGCCCCAGCAGCCCCGGAAGGCTGACCAGGGACATCATCCGCCCGAGGTTGCGCTCGCCTGCGGCATTGACCAGGAGGGTCAGCAGGACGGGCAGCATCAGGCCACCGCCGATGCCCTGCAGAACCCGGAAAGCGATGAGGACCTCGATGTTCCAGGCCAGGCTCGAGAGTATCGACCCGACCGTGAAGAGGGCGAGAGCGCCCATCCAGGTCTGCTTGGCGCCGAATCGATCCATCGCCCAGCCGCTGACCGGGACCACCATCGCGAGTGCCAGCACGTAGGCGCTGATGACCCACTGGGTCGTTGACACCGACGCGCTCAACTCTCGCGACAGCGTATCGATGGCCACGTTGACGATCGTCGTGTCGAACATGACCGCCATCGCCCCGGTGATCAGGATTACCGCAAGCTTCAGGAACGCCGGATCGAGCCCCTCGTTCTCTGCTGGCTCCTTCACGTGAGCGTTAGGCGTCACGATGGGGTCCTTTCGTGGATGGTATTTACTTGCCGCCCGGTAAGTGGCAGGATTGATGCGGCGGAAGATACGCGCTAGCTAACCTGCCGTCAAGTAAGTTATCCACCCGAGCGGTTCGGAGGATCGGACCAGGTGAGTCCCCGCCAAGCAGATACGCGCAAGCGCGCACTGGATGTCGCCCTCGAGCTCTTCGCCGAGCAGGGCTACGAGAAGACGTCGCTGCGGGAGATCGCCGAGCGACTCGACGTCACGAAGGCCGCGCTCTACTACCACTTCGCGTCCAAAGAGGCGCTCCTGGCCGGGATCGTAGACAGCCTGGTCGAGCCTGCAGACGAGCTCGTGGCCTGGAGCCAGACGCAGCCGCGCACGACCGAATTCCGCCAGGAATACTTGCGTCGGCTGGCTCAGCTACTCCAGGGCCAGTGGAGCCGCTGGATCAGCTTCGTGCAGCAGAACCAGCCGGCCCTGCGCGATCACGGCGAGGCCGGGCAGAAGATGCAGAGCCGCTTGCTCCTGCTCTGCGCTCCCATCATCGAACCCGACGCCGCTCTCCAGGATCAGCTGCGCTCGCTCCTCGGCCTGCTCGCTGTCTACCTCGGGAATCTCGCTCCCGCTTCGGCGCTGCTCCGATCACTTGGCTTCGAAGCTACGCCCGAGGAGCTGACCGCAGCTGCCATGGACGTCGCACTCGAGCTCGTGGGCGAGCGAACTTCCCGACGGTCCTGACGGCAGCGCGGCGGGCGTCCTTCCGTGTCGGCCCTCCATGGGGACCAGTCGTCGCTCCAGTCGGTGCGGGACCGCGACGGGTAGGCTGAACCTACCTGCTCCCCGTTCGGCGCCATCTGGTACCCGCGTCTGGTTCAGCGAATGAAGCCGACTGGGTGCAACTTTCGACCGGCGTCAGACGTACAGTTGGTGGGCGGCAAGCCCCTTGGATGCGGACAGAGCACCTGCCCCGAGCGACGCGGAAAGCATCCATGCCGCCGACCGGCGGCGCCATGGATGGCCTCTCGGCCGGCTCGCTCTGACTGTGGGCGACCGCGGCGTGGCAAAGCTGGCGATTTTACTGGGGGCACTCGCGGTGGCGGCCGTTCTGCTCGGTGCCGTCGTGGTGATCCAGGGGGTCGGCAGGCAACCGGGCTCCCCGCCGGGAGCGGCGCCGTCACCCCAGGCGTCGGCAACAGCCACGCCGTCACCTCTGCCCAGCGGTGGGATTTCACAGACGATCGCAATTGCCCTTGCCCGTGGCAACGCCGGCATGATGGTCCAAGGGTTCGTCAGCGCCGTCGCCGGTCCATTCTCGGAACTCAACGAAGGCATCGGACCAGGCGCGGACATGGCCCCAACCCGGCTCGTTTGGGCCGTCACGCTCTCGGGATACGCCCAGCCCTGCCCGCCCAACGGAGCTACGTGTGAGCCGCCGAGGGTCGGCACCGTCACCTACTACTTCGACTACTTCACCGGCGCCTTCCTTGCCAGCTCCGGCTCATTCCCTGCGCCGCAGGCGACCGTCGCCATCACGGCGCGAG
The DNA here is from genome assembly GCA_963768655.1 of uncultured Chloroflexia bacterium. GTDB lineage: Bacteria > Chloroflexota > Limnocylindria > Limnocylindrales > CSP1-4 > Fen-1039. The sequence continues at coordinate 529,951 of CAVYIM010000004.1, forward strand.
ATTAGTCGGGGCGAGAGGATTGAGGCCGAGATAACAAGCTAACCGTCGTATGTCACGCGACCACGCTCTATCACGCCGGCCGGAGCTGATGGCAGAGCCCGCAGTCGCCCGACCGAGGCAGTCGGGTTCAAGCACCGCCCATCAGGGTTTGAACAGTTCGGCGGAAGAGAAGGCTTCCTGACCGTCGCCTATGCCTCCCGCGATCAAGACGGTGCCGTCGGGCAGCAGGGTAGCCGTCTGATCGCTCCGGGCCTCGATCATCGAGCCGATCATGTGAAAGCCATTGGCCGGGTCGAACACTCCGGCCAACCGGACGGCGGCTCCAGAGAGGTCGCGACCTCCCTCGAAGAGGACGCGCCCATCGGGGAGAGGTGTGGCGGTGGAAGCGGACCACGCGAGCGGGGGGGAGATCGACCCGGACATTGTGACCGAATTTGTCGCGGGATCGAACGTGACCAGGTAGTCGTAGGCACTCAAGAGTACGCGGCCATCCTTGAGCAGCGTAGCCGTGTCGGGTGCTCCCCAGGTGGTCGGGATCACGGACGGGAGCGCGAATGAGATCGAGGTGGACTTGGCGCGGCGGTGTCGTACAGATCCGCTCTTGGGACGCTGTCATCGCCGATGACCAGGATCTGGCCATTGGGCAGGAGAGTCGCCGTGGTGCCCCACATAACCGCTCGGCAGCGAGCCATCGAGCGTGAACTTGCCGGTCGCCGGGTCGTACATCTCAGCTCGGGTTTCACCGCCATTGAGCATCAGGACGCGCCCGTCAGGCAGGAAGTATCGCGCTGGCATCGGCGTGACCAACGGACATCGATCCCGTGGGCGTGAACTTGCCCGTCGCCGGGTCGTACAGCTCGGCCGTAACGCAAGCGGGTCTGTTCCCGCCGTCACAGGACCGGGGGTGCCCCACTCTTCCGAAGGCAGCCATAGCCACCGGCGATCAGGACGCGGCCATCCGCCAGCAGCGTGGCAGTGGCATGGGAGCGAGCCGCCCTCATAGAGCCCGTGGGGGTGAACTTGCCGGTGCTCGTGTTGTAGGACAGCTCTGCGGACGAGACGACCTCGTCAAACGACGCGGTCTGCACGTCGCCTCCCCCGGCGATGAGGACCTTGCCGTCCTGGAGCAGTGTGGCGGTGGCGTCCATGCGCGCCCCGTGCATGCTGCTGGTCACGACGAATGTCGGCGTCGGCGTAGGCGTGGGCGTGGGCTTGGGAGTGGGCGTGGCGATCCAGCTGGCGGTCGGGCTGGCGGTCGAGCTCGGGCTCAGCGAGGGCGACGCCGTACTACCCCCGCAGCCAACGACGGCCACGATAAGGACCAACCCGGCCAAAAGTCGCCCGTCGAAAGCTGCGACCCAGGTCGATCCGCGGACTGGCTCTCCACGCTCCGTCCCCTCTGTCATCTGAACGCCTTCAGGATGACGTATCGATGGAGCGCCCGTGACGCCACGGAAGGTGGCCGCAGAACGGGAGACAGGAGGTGGTGGGGACGACTGGAAGTAGCGCCGGCCGAGATAACAAGCCAGCCGGCGGAGGTCACGAGCGGCCGCTGCGAGACGACTGCCCGGCCGCTGAGTATTGAGCGCGAGACGAGGGGGGAGCTGATGGCAGAGCCGTCGCGGCCCGACCCAGTGAGTTGAGTTCAGGCGCGGCCCGCCATGGATTGAACAGCTCCGCCGACGAGACGGCGCCATTCTGCCGGTCGATGCCGCCCGCGACTGTCTCCCGCTGTCCATGCGAACCACTTGCAGGATGACGCATAGAAGGATTGCACGTGAAGCCGGGGCAGGTGGCACGGCCCTGAGTGGTGGGGACGAGAGCACAGGAGCCTATCTCCCATTCGTCGCGTCGGCAAGGCGACCGGATTCGTTCCAGGTCTACCGTCTCTCGGCATCAGCCACAAGCTGACGGTGCAACCGCAGAAAACCGTTTGGGACCATCGGACCGCCTCGTACCACTAACAATCCCAAGACTCCGGAGGTAGGGTTCGGCTAGAGACTCGGCGTAGCCAATGGGTCGGTTGGGCCGTAGGTGACCATCCCAGTCCGAGTCGACAAGGGGTCGCGTGTGGAAGAATCTCAGTTCTGCACTCGTTGTGGCGCGCTTGCTGCGCATGAAGATGCGTTCTGCGGCAAATGCGGAACGCCTCTAGGTCCGAGGGATGCTAGCCAAGAAGTCATCTCCGGCAACGGGATCGATTGCCGCGACCGGAGGGTCATCGTCGAAGCGTTCGATCTCGTCGTGGGCGAAGCTCCTCCTGACGGCCTTGGTTGTGATCGCGGTTCTGGTCGGGCAGCAGTTGGCTACTACCAATTCGGACGTGGCGCAGCGACGCCGACACCGACGCCCACGCCGATGGCAACGATGAGCGACGCCGCCAAGCTTTGGTGCGCGGCTAACGACGACCCGACGGCGGGAGACGATATCGTGGCCGCTGCTGCCGAACAGCTAGGGATCAAGGTCCCGCCGGAGGTGGCGAACATAGAAGCGGCAATACTGACGCGGTCCCGTACCTCCGGAGCCGTGCCGGTCCCCGATGATGTCGCCGAGGCTTTCATCGAGTTCTACCGTAATGGTGGCTTCCAGACCTGGCGAGATTTCTCCCGAATACGCGCAGGCCTGCATGGCAGCGTTTGGCTTGCGCTGACGCTCGTTATGAGATCGCCGCTCGGAAGGCGTTCGCGCCGATGATTGCCTAGGGGGTTGCGGAGTTGGATGTATCACGGTTCTGCACTCGGTGTGGCGCGCCTGCGGCGCCTGAGAATGCGTTCTGTGGAAGGTGTGGCGCATCCGTGAGGCCCGGAGATGACGGGCCGCTGTCCGCTGCCCTAACGGCGCCTGTCGCTGTCGCCGGACGGACCGCCCCGAAACGGTCGATTCCGACGTGGGCGAAGATCCTAACCATTGGCGTGGTGATTGCGGCACTGGTTGGCGTTGGCTCTTACGGTTACTGCCAGTTAGGGCGCGGTGCCGCTTCGCCCAGCCCAACACAGCTGCCTACCGCAACGCCGTCACCAATTCCCACCGCCGCTCCCATGCCGACGCCAGATATTGAGATGGAGGCCGCAGCCACTCATGTGGCCGATGCGATCGACAGCATCGAGGGAATGCCGCCATTCGATGAGGCCGATGACACCGCGTGGGTTGCCTTAGTCGCGACTCTTGCTGGCTCAGAGGCCGACTGGATCGAGCAACAGCCGCCCCGAATTCAGGGTCAGGCCGTAATCGCTGATGCCCACGATCATCTGCGCCACCTGGCCTCCAGCCCCGAAGTCTGCCTGTACGCCACGGGAGCAACAGAAGCTGCCCTCGGCTTCTGTTGGGATCTGCATTACCAGCCTGACCTCGTGTATCTCAAGGGCATGCTGCCAAGCCTGAGCGAACTGGCCGCGTCCGGCACCTGATCATTGGTTCAGCTGCCGGAATTGCTTTCTTCGTCGACTCGGCCTTGGTGAGCTTGACCTCTAGGAGTCCGAAGTTCGTCTAGGAGACGTCCAAGCCCCCGATACGCGGCGAGCGTGCGCCGGAATGCGGGAAGGACGAGCGGCCGTGCAAGCGTGGCCGCTTCCGCCTTGAGGTCGATCCGAGCCAGCTCCGCGCTCGTCAGAGCCACCAGGACGGTGCGGACGACCAGCAAACCGAAAGAGTGCCAACTCGGCAAAGGCTTCGACGGTCTCCCGAACCGCGAGCAACAGGACGCCCGCGAGCGTTCCGAGCAACGCAACCCAGACCTGCCTGTTCGAGAAGAGGCGGCTCAGTCGGATCATGTCGTCAGCATTGCGAGCCCGGCGACGCCTCGGGCGGGTCTGGTCGAGCATCGCCGACCCCGTGCGCCCGGGTGCATGGAGCAGCCCGAGAGTGAGTGCCTTCGACGTGATCTGGCCATCCGAGTTCCAGGCGTGTTCGATCGTCACGGTCAAACTGACGCCAGCCGAGCGGCTGTAAAACCGTGGCCTACAGGAGCGTCGGCAGTCGTACCATGAACAAATGCCCGACCCAATCGCCACTGCGCTAATCGCTGGCCTGAGCGCGGTTGTCGGCGGTCTCATCGCAGCAATCGGCAAGCCGTGGGGCCAGGACTGGGTGGCTCGCCAGGCTGAGAAACGCGCCGCGCAAAGAGCACGCGAGGCCGAATACAGGGTGCGTCTCGAACGTGTGCTGCAACTCCTCGGAATAGTCTCGGTCGAAGGATGGCCCACGCCGGAACACGAGCGAGAAGGGCACGAGCTACCCGCGGCGGCTTACGCTGTCAACGACCAATTGCTGATTGATGCGGTGACCAGAATGTCGGGTTTCTCTCGCACTTCTACCGAATGGGCCGCCGCTCGTAACGCTGCCAACCGGCGGGTCGGCGAACTTCTGAGTAGCCAACTGTTGGTCCCCGACCCTTTGGTTCGCGCCAAACTTGGAACGAAACTCGACGAGTGATCGTGACCACGAGACAGCCGGCGCCTTTCGAAAGCTACCCAGAGGGCGGACGCATGCTCCTCAGACGGCCGAAGTCCGGGGACGGCTCTGCCCGCGGTGGCTATGGCCGCGATGTCCTCGTTTGGTGTGGGTTCAGGTGCGCTTACTGCGGGCTCGACATAGAGCAGTTCGAGGGCTGGCTGCAACTGTCGGTGGGACCACGTGATACCACGGCAGGCTAAGGTGCTCGGCTATCCGAAGGACTGGCTGCGGAACCAGATCAACACTGTTGCGTGCTGCCGCCCATGCAACGACTTGTACAACCGAGAACAGCCCGCCGAACCCGCCCCGGCCACGCTCGAGGAATTCCTTGAGATCCGTTACGCCGCATTCCGCCGCCGCAAGGCCCACATTCTCGAACGTCGCGAGGCTGAGCGTGTCAAGTTCGCGAATACGTCCGCGCAACGGGCGACGGCGCTTAGCGGACCTAGCCGGGCATCTGGCTCTCCGCCGCATTCGCTGCGTTCAGCCCGATGCAACCGCCGATCTTCGCCCTGATCTGGTTGACCGTGTCCAACATGAGCTGACCCTTGTGTCGGCTCGCAGCCAAGTCATCCTTGAGCATCGGAAACACGATATCGGCTTGCGCCATGCAGTCCTGATCGGTGCCTCCGTCGCCCTTACGGAGTTGTACGTCGTGCTTCTCCACGAAGTTATCGATGCCGGCGGAAAGAAGAACGACCAGCAGCACCCGAGTCCAGGTGTCCCGACAGTCGCGCTTGCATGAAACGACCACGATCCACCGCTCGTCCCGGGGCGGATGCACCACTCCGTGCGCTTTCGGCAGCACAACATCGGCAGGGTCAACGGTGAAGACGTCACCTGGCCGGAGAACGGTACCTTCGGCTCCCGCCGCGCTATCTGCCGGCGCCACTGAGTGCGCGGTTCACGAACGGTGCCATCGCCGCCAGAGCGTCCTTCTGTTTGGCGACCCTGTCTGCAAGCTCTTGCTGTCGTTCTGGCGTGGCCGTTTCCGGCTCTTCTGCAATTGCCCTAGGGTCAGTCATACGGTGAAAGTCGATAGGCGTGTCGATGAGCTCGTGCCGCGACGACGCTCTTCGATTTCAATGAGCCGCATAGGTGTAGTGGCATACGCCAGCCGCTTCACCTCGTCATCGGTAAGTCGAGACGTCAGCGCCAAGATGCGTCGAGCACTTGGATCGCGTCCTCGCTGAGCTGAGGCTCGAACCTCGGAGCAGGCCCTCTGCGGACCTCGGCACTTCGCGGCCGGAGTTGGTTTGCCGCTTCTCGTCTTCGGTCTCGTGCCCCTTCATCTCGCCTAGCGATGGAAGCATCGCCTTCGTCATGGGCCCGTACTTCTCGCGGACCCAGGTGGCATCGGTGATCGTCCGCCCCGTCTCAAGGTAGTGCTCCAAGTCGGCAAGGTACAGGAGCTTGTGGAGCCGCGTCATGCGAACTGACTCCGTCCTCAGCACGATGGCCAGGATTGCTTGTCTGAAGGGGGTCGACTCGGGCGCAGTCACGCCTATATCGTAGCTGCCCCGCGCGAAGCTGCAACGGTCAATACTGCAAGGGCGTTCTAGACTCCCAGCGCGAAAGGGCGGTCGCCGACTGGCTTCCCCGGTCCATCCCTTTGAGACTATTCCGAGTCGTAGTCCTCTGGGGCCTCGGCAGCACGGCCAACAACTGCAGCTCTTCGGGCCTCGCGGCCGCCGCCCTCCCGGCTCGGCGGTGCGTCACGTTGGCACCGGTGACGTGCGGATAATCGACGCCCTGGCCGCCGAGCAACTGGCTGATCGTTCGAAGCTGAAGGCGGGGATGTTTGCCCCAGGGCGACTCAAACCCGGCTTCTGCCGCTTCCGCTCGCATTCCCGTACTGGGCTCCTCGAATGAGAGCAGGACGCCGATCTCCGCCCGTTCGCGTTCAACGACTCCTCGCAAGTCGCGGACATAGTTCGGGACCAAGTGTCCGGCCTTGACGCTGAACACAATCTGACGAGTCTCGGAGCCGCCCTCATGGAAGTAGAGGCGGCCGTCGATCCCCTTGTCGCCGCCCTTCTTGTCGCTGCCGGCGATTCTGGCACCGACGAGCCCGAGAGCCCAAGCCTGGAACTGGAACGGGTCATCTTTGGCGAGCACGCGCGCGTCGTCGACTGTCGTCGGCTCGCCGATCACGCGGTAGGTCTTGGCGATCTCCGGGCCGTAGCGATCGACGAGGCGGTGCTTGATCAGGCCGATGGAAAGATGAGTGATGTCGATGCCGATCCAACGGCGGCCGAGGGCTTGCGCCGCGTCCACCGTCGTTCCGCAGCCACAGAACGGGTCGAGCACTTCGTCGCCAGGGTCGCTCGCCATCTCGATTATCCGGGCCAATAGGGCGACGGGTTTCTGCGTCGGATAGCCGAGCTTCTCGCGGCTGGCCGGTTGGAGCATTGGCATGCGCCACACGTCGTCAGCCATCCGGTGGGTTCGCTCTCTATGTACTGGACGTGCCCGTCCTCGCCCTTCGCGTTGACGAGCCTCTGCGTCTCGCCGTCCCAGGCGACGTTTGAGCATCTTCGCCGGGCCGCCCTCGCGAGCTTCCATGACCGGGTGAAACATGAACTCGCGGCTCTTCGAGTACCAGAAGATCAAGTCGTGGTCGGAGGCCAGCCGATGAATGTTGCCTTGCATCTTGTTGAAGTAGTGCCAGACGATCTCGTTCCGGAAGGCGGCCGGTCCAAAGACAGCATCGAGGAGCACCTTCAGGTAGTGGCTGGCGGACGGGTCGCAGTGGAGATACAGCTCCCGGTCGATTTCAACACTCGCCGCAGTTCGACCAGCCGAGGTGCCATCATCGACAGGTAGGCGAGCATGTCGTTATCGCCTAGCACGGTCCGGAATGCCTGCATCGGCCAACGAACCTGACCGCCGCCGGACTCGACCACCTCTTCATAGGCGGCTGGGCTGAACGTTCCATTCCACGTATCCTCGAATGCCTTGATCTGGGCGGCGGACCCCGTCGCCATGTTCCGCGAACAGCACGTTGTAGTTCTGGTCCGACTTGAACGGCGGGTCAAGATAGACGAGATCGACGGACTCGTCGCGACGTATCGCTGGAGAACGTCGAGGTTGTCGCCGTAATAGAGGAGGTTCGGTTCCCCGCTCATCCGTCTCTCCAGCAGTTCGCCCGGTGCCAGGCGGGCCGCCTGGCCGTGTCCATCCTAGTCGACCCGTAGCCCGCGACGCAGATCCCTTGGGCGCGCCGACTAAACGACCGGCTGGCCGCGAGGGGGAACGGCCGGCCGGTCGGACACGTGGGGTAGGGTAGACGCCTCAGCCGTCGGTCGGGCGGCGAGACGGCAATTCGGGCCCCTCGGTGGCCGCCCTCGGCCGCCGCCCGTCTGCGCTGTGGGCCCAGCGGCAACGCTCCCCGCACCAGCGCTGGCCGCGCCGCTTTGGTCGGAACGTGTTGCCGCAGTGACCGCAGGGCCGCGGCGCCCGCCAGCTCGTCTGTAGCAGCGATCCGACAGAGGTGATGGCCGGCCAGCTCGCCTCATCGAGCGTCTTCTGGTAGGCGGTGGCCAGCGGTCCGACGGCCAGGTCGAACCCTGCAGGCGCATGCCGTTCTCGGTCGGGGCCACGTGGGCAGAGACCTTGAGCAGCCGCTGCATGGGCCCGGCGAGGACGTAGCTCAGGCAGTACAGGGCCTGGATGTAGGCTCCGGCGCCTTTCCAGCTCGCGTCGGTCGGAACAGCCACGCCATACAGCCGAGCGAGGTTCGTTCCGGACATGGCCTGGTGATCAGGGTCGCGCTGGACATCGGTGAGAAAGCCCGGCTGGTAGTTCATCTGGCGCTCGACCTCGGCCCGAAGCTCGGCGCCGCGTAGCTCGCGGATCGCGCGGAGAATTGCCCGAGCCTGGGCGAAGTAGCGCAGGGCGAGCCCGATCTCTTCCACGCTCTCGCCCCGTTCCCGCCGGGCGGCTCGGACGCCAACAAATCCTTCGCTCTCACCCACGCGAGGATGGACGCTGCGTCGCCCGCTCCGAGGGCCACCAGCTCATCGGATAGGCCGGCACGATCCGACGGTCTCCAGATGCGGGCCGGCCCGTGCAGTTCCGGGGTGGTATCCACGATCCGACGGACCCACAACTCGCCCGAGGCGAGCTTGTACTCGCCGCGGCGCAGCCGGGTCCAGTTGCCGCGGGTGTCGGGCTGGGCGTACTTCGGCTCGCCGGCGAGTCGGAGCACCGGCCCTGGGTCCATGACGAACCTATCTACGGCGTCCTCGACGTCGTAGCTCTCCCCTACGGTCCAGCTCGTGGCGTCCAGCGCCGCGTCCGTCCCGGCCCTTGTCTCCGCCATGGCGTCCCTCGCTTAGTCCACGTGTTCGATTTCGTCCATGGTACCGGAGATAGTTCGCTCTATGACTAGCAACGATCGCTCCCAACGACCAACCGGACTCAACCTCAAGTTCGCCCGCCTCGCCCGTGGCGTCCAGGCGCGGGCGATCGCGGCCTCGCTCGGGGTCTCGCCGCAGCGGGTCTCGACCATCGAAGCCTCCCTCCACCCCAGCCCCGAGATGGCCGCGCGCTACCTGGCTGCGCTCGATGCCCTCGCCCCGGCGGGCGACCCGGAAGGGGGCCGCCGCCCATGAACAGCAGGCGCTGTCTCTCCTGTGGCGACCAGCTCGACATCACGAGCCGGTCGGATCGGCGGACCTGCTCGGATCTCTGCCGAAAGCGCAAGTCGCTGGCGGGGCAAGCTCAGCGTCGCGCACTGCGCCTCAGAGCCCACGCCCCGCGGCGTGGAGGCCGCCGAAGGTCCACTGGCTTCCTCGGGCGCTAACTGTGAAGGAAGGGGCTCACAGCTGTGACAGACCCCGCGCACGCCCCGGAGCCGATGGGCGCGATCACTGGGCGGCTTGGTTTCCCGGAGCGAGCCATCGCGCCGGACCAGATACGGCCGGAGGTGGTCATCACGCACCTCTCGACGGTGAAGCCATTGCCACTCGAATGGTTGTGGCAAGGCTACATTCCGGCGGGGATGATCACGATCATCGACGGCGACCCAGGTCTGGGCAAGAGCATGCTGACGCTCGATCTGGTGGCCAAGGTGACTCGCGGATTGCCGATGCCGGGGAGCCGGCCTGAGTCCGCCGGAAGGCCCAGAGGCGCCGTCCTGCTCTCAGCTGAAGACGACCTCGCGCACACCATAGTCCCGCGGCTCATCGCTGCCGGGGCCGACCTGGACCGCGTGGTGGTCGTGAGTCTGCGGGAGCGCGACGGCACCTCCCGGGAGCCCATCATTACTCCGGCCGACCTTGAGGCAGTCGAGAAGGCCATCGTCGAGGTCGACGCCGCGATCGTCATCATCGATCCCCTGGTGGCCTACTTGCCAGCCACGGCCAGTGCCAATCGCGACCAGGACGTGCGTTGCACCCTGGCACCCCTGGCGGACCTCGCCGAGAGAACCGGGGCCGCGGTCGTCGTGGTGCGGCATCTGCGCAAGGCGGCCGCCGACAACGCGCTGTACCGAGGCGGAGGATCGATCGCCTTCATCGGTGCCGCCCGGGTTGGGTTGCTCGTGGCTCTCGACCCCGACGACGAAACCGAACAGCGGCGCATCCTCGCCAGCCTCAAGAGCAACGTCGGACCCAAGCCGCCGAGACTCATCTTCACCGTGGAAGTCCATCCGGGCCAGCCTCAGCCCCGAATTGTCTGGCGTGGCGAGACCGACCATCGCGCCGACGATCTCCTGGTCCCCATGGACCGTGGCGAACGGAGCGCCATCGACGACGCCAAGGAGTTCCTGATCGAGCTGCTCGCGGGCGGGCCGGTGCCGTCCCGCGAGGTCGAAAGGCAGGGCTTGGAGGCCGCCATCTCCAAGGCCAGCCTTGGGCGGGCCAAGACGCTTCTGAGGGTCAAGTCGACCAGACCCGAGGGCTTCACCGGGCCGTGGTTCTGGGCGCTGCCCGAGACGTACATGCGCAACGAAGGCCGTACATCCTCACCTCTCGAAGTTGAGGACGTACGGGCAGGCCTGAGGAGGTACGGGGCCGCCAGCACCGGCACGGCCGACGCCGCGGCGGACGGGCCGAGTGCCCGGTGGCATTGCCCGGCCGGGTCCGGGCACGCCCCGGCGACCCACCCCGACGGCACGATCTACTGCGGGACGTGCCATCCATGAGCAGCATCCGCCGGGCTGCGCCGGGTTTCGATCCAGCCAGAGACGACTCTTTCGTGCTGCCGACCCGCCAGCAGGCCGAAGATGCGGGCGCAAATGCCCTCGCCGCTCTCCTGCGCCGGGGCATCGAAAGGCACCTACGGGAACCCGGGGCCACATTCGATGACGCGCTTCGAGAAGCGGCCCGCGATGTCCTCCGAGGCTCGCTCGACGAGGCCATCAGGGGCCAGCGGGGCGGGTACTGCATGCGCGCGCCGACCGACCCGGTCCTCTATGCGATCGGACGTCTCGGCGCCGCTCTCGTGGAGCTGAGCTACACAGTGCGCAATCCGGCCCGCGCCGTTGCGGAAGCGGCCCGGCTGTTCGGCGAGTATTCCCGCCGCTCCGTCGCCATCAACATCGCTATCAACGCCGCCAGCACCGCCGCCAAGGCCGGGTCCACCCCGACCGATGCCCCGGACAGGCCCCTCGACCAACCGGCAAGGTCCGGGTCCGACCGCACCGACACCGCCGTCCTCGCCGGCAACCGCCCGGCAGAGCCCGTGTCCGGCCCGGCCGGGACCGCGGCCCTGGCCGGCAATCGGCCCTCAAAGCCCGAGTCCAGGTCCAGACGGGCCGCTGATGCTGTGCTCTCGATCACCAACGTCGCAGAGCCCGTGCCCAGCCGGGAAGCTCGGCCCGGGAGCCGGCGATGAACCGCCCGCGCCCGCCGGCACAGACCCCGGGCTCGTCCACCTCATCGGGCCGTGCCCGGACCATCGAGCCCGGTGATCCGCTGGTGCGGGCCCTGGCGGTATGCGTCCGCCAGGCCTATGCGCGGCGTCGCACCGGCAGAACGGACTAGCGGAACGGATGGCGTCGCGTTATGACTAGCGTCATGCACCAGCTACCCCGCTTCCTGGACCAGATAGCCGGTCTGCGGGTGGCCCGCTGGCTCCGGGAATCCACGGTGGGCCAGTGGGACAACTGGGGGCCCGACTCTCAGCGCGAGCTTCAGGACCGGACCATCGCCCGTCACGGCCTCATCGATACCGGCCTCGTCTGGCAGAGCGCCAAGTCGGGCCGGACCGTGTACCAGAGCATCGAGTTCGGGGCCAGAGCGCCGCCGCGAAAGCCGGCAAGTTCGACATCCTGCTGGTCGGGTATGTCTCTCGGTTCCAGCGGAACCTCAAACAGACCCTGATCGCCGTCGACGAGCTTCATGCCCTCGGGGTTGCCGTCGTCTTCTGCGACGAGCGGATCGTCTCCTCGGACCCCGAGCGCTGGGATGAGCTGGTCCGCGAGGCCCACGAGGCCGAGTCCTACAGTCGCAAGCTCGGCCGCCGGATCGGCGAAGGCCTCGCCGCCAAACGGCGCCGCCTGGGCGAACCCGGTGGCCAGCCCTCGTATGGATACATCCGGACCGGCAAGCCGCCGGTATTGGAGCCGGTCTCGGCCGAGCTGGAGCGGGTCAGGGCCGCGTTCGCCGCCGCTGCCGAGGGCATGACCGACCGCGAGGTCTCCGAGCGGGTCGGCCTCCCGTTCTACACCGTCCGGCACATCCTGACCAACCCGGTCTATGCCGGGCGCCTGCGGGACGGGACCCCGACCCGGGTCCCAGCGGTCATCGATCAACACACCTGGGACGCCGTCCAGCTCGCCCGGAGCCGGTTCAGCCGCCGGCATCCCGGCCGGCCCACGACCCGGCGTCCCTATGCGCTCTCCATGCTCCACTGCGCCGCCTGCGGCCGGCACCTAATCGGCCAGGCCGCCCGCTACCGCCACACCTTCCCGTGTCCCGAATGGCTCGGCGCCGCCCGGCCCGCACCGCGGGCTTTCCACAACTCGACCGACCATCGCCACAAGGGCGTGAGCTATCCCGCGGACTCGTATGAGAACTTGGTCCGCCAGGCCCTCGCTCACGTCAGCGCCAACGCCGAGCTGGCCGCCGTCGTCGTCGCGCGGCTCGCCGAAGACGAGACCGCACCCGATCCCGTCGCCCTGGCCCGCATCGAGCGTGACCGCGAAGCCGCCATGGCCCGCTACCGCCGCGACCGGGACACGGCCGCCCTGGAGGCGACCATGAGGTCGCTCGATCAGGAGGAGGCGACGGCCAGGGCCGCGCATACCGACGGGCTGACGTCAGAGGAGGCGATCGAGTCGCTGCGCGAGCTGCCGAAGCTCTGGGACGACGCCGAACCGTCGGGCCGCAAGCTCCTGGCCGAGGCTCTGTTCGAGCGGATCGATGTCCTGGCAGCCCGCAAGGTGAGGCTGCACCCGAGCGCATCTGCCAAGGCTCAGGGGTGGGACATTGCCTGGAATGGGGCTCGATTGGTTGTTATGGTCGGGGCGAGAGGAGTAGCGCCGACACCATGCGGGTGATCGTTCGGGTCGGTGTCTCGACCGAAGGGCGTAGCCAACGGGCTGGCCTGAGGCTGCACGTCCTGCGAGCCTGGTCCCCAGCCCTCATCCGTCGGCCCAGCTGCCGCGTATCCATGGCAGGGCAATCGACGTGGCGCAAGCCATCCGGGCTCAGCGGCTAGGGGGAGGCGCACATGCGTTGCAGGGCGCTCGCGTCGCTGCTGTTGCTGGCTCTCGTTCCCGCGGCGTGCGCTCCAGGCACCGCCACGCCAGCTCCCCCGAGCCTGTCGGACGCCGTCCGCACGGCGAAGCTGGCCCTGCGCGTCTCGATGGCCAGGGAGCTGCCCTGGTATGCGGCCCTGATCCTTGGCGACGACGGGATGCCGGCGGTGGAGATCGCGCAAGGCGACGTGCTGTATGTGCCCATTGATCCGAGCCGTCTCAACCCCAGCGCTGGCGAGGTCGCCAACGCAGGGTCCTCGGCGGTGGCGGTCGGGGACATATGTTTCACGATTGCCGGCGAATACCTGCCAGTTGGCGAGTCCGCCGACTCCCTGGGCATCGAGTGGGTTTTCATGCGCGCGGCCGGGAGCACCATCTACGAGTGCCCCGTGCATCCTCCCGGCATAACCATCCTCCCATCGCAGCGCCCATGACCAGACGAGAGGGGATCGTGAAGAGGTCACCCTGGCGTAGGCGTCTTGGGGCTCGCGTCTACCGCGATGGTAGCTTGGGCAGGAGTTGCGCCGACACTTCACGGGTGAAGGTGCGGAGCGGAGCTGAAGCCGACCCTGAGCCCGCTTGCGCCATTCAACCGGTCGTCGCTGTCGCCTGAGTGAAGCCTGTGTCCGGGGCGACAAGCGACGGCCCGCGTGCTCGCCCGAACGTCCAGCAGCCGGGGGAGCGGGACGTTTTCGGCTCAGGGTCCGTTGGTATGATCGCTCGGTGGAACCACTTAACCAACCATCCAACCTGCCCGGCTCTCAATGGCCGCCCCCTTCGATGGGCAGAATGCCTGGACGCCAAGTGTGGCTCTATGCCGGGGTCGCTGTAGTCGCGTTCCTACTGGGGCTCCTATCCGTCTGGATAGGCCTTAGGATCGCGGTTGCGGCCGCCGACGACTGCGGCGTCCTCTTCGACTCGGGCGGTAACTTCGCCATTGGAATGCTGTTCCTCTTCCTCCTGCCCACCGTCCCGACTGCGAACTGCCTGCTGTCGCTGCTCGCGGCGAGATTCCATCCGGCCGCTGGACTGCTGGCTGCCGTGGTGCTCTCATGCGCCGTGGTGCTAGTGCTGGTGATCACTCATGCGCTGGGTTCGGCCCCGATCATTCCTTCGTTGGGGCCAGACTACGGCAGCGCGTGCCCGTCGGGCGTGCCTCCGTGGTGGCCGTCCTGGCTGCCACGGTAGGCAGCCGGTCGGGATGGGATCGGAGACTTCTTCGGAGTCGGGCCGACACTATAGGGGTGAAGGTGCGGAGCGGTGGGCCAACGCCCGGAGCCAGCGTGCCACTGCCTCCACGTCAGGTGGCGGGGCCTGCCTGACGGTTCTGAATTCGGCCGGAGGCCGCTCTGGCCAGGCCTGGCCAGACGTCACATTTGGGCTCATCGCGCCCGCAGAGACGGGGCTTGTCAGCCCCGATGCGGCAGAACGGTGCGAGGTCTGTTGTGGGGCTGAGCCCAAGGCGCGGCCGTATTCTCGGGGCTTCAGGTCGAGAGTAGAGTGCAGGACCATTGACACGGTGCGCCACCGGACGAGCGTATTGCGCGTCCGAAGAGCGGACGCACGAGCGGCGTAGTGCAGGTATGACAGGGGGTGCGCGGTGAAAGCGACGATCGGACGAGGGGCGCGGCGCGTCGTCGCCGGCATGCTGTTCTCCGCCCTCGTGGGCGGTTGTGGCACGACACAGCCTGTCACTTCTCCGGCTCCTTCCGCGTCGAGCGTCTCGCCCGCCGTGGCGACCACGGCGGAACCTACGGAATCACCGACACCGACAGCGAGCGCTGCGGCCGCGGCCTGTGCATCGGCGGACCTTGCGATCACTGCGCTCAATGCCGGCGGCGGCGTCGGGACGGTCGGCGGCTGGTTACGGTTCCAGAACGTCGGAACGGAACCCTGCACACTCACGGGCTGGCCGCAGGTCGTCGGAGTCACGGCCGGAGGGGCAAGGACGACAGCCGGCCAAGCCATGGCCCTTCTCGACTCCCCAGTGATCTCCGGCACACCGGTTGTCGCCATCGCGCCCGGCGAGTCGGCCTTCGCGGTCTACGCTGGCGGGGACAACCCGACCGGGAGCGCAGGCTCGTGCCCTCCGCCGTACCACACCTTGCAGGTGACGGCGCCCGGGACGACGAAGTCGGTCTCCGTCTCGGCCTACAACGCCTGGCTCGGGCAGGATTTACCGTCGTGTGTCGGGATCGAGGTTACCCCGGTCATGGGCGCGAGCCTCATGCCGTAGCTCTCGACTCTGCGGCCGTAGCCCGTTACGTGAGCACGATCGCGAAGGTGCGGGCGTTCCCCAACGCGTCTGACAGCGGTAGCTTCGGAAGGAGTCGGGCCTAGGCTAACCCGCTCGTCGGGGGTCTGGACCCCACGTCTCTACCGAGGCCGCGTCCTCGTTACGATGGGCGGCGCCAGAGGTCTCGGTTTGCGCACGTGTTCCTCCTCTGTTCGGCCAAAGTCTGGTGGCCCGTCGGTTGAGTCGTTCAGTTGATGAAATCACCTCCTCCCTCGACGACCCACCCTCTCCGAAGATGCGACCGATTGCTCGGCCTGGGCACGGCGCAAGTCCCCTGGTTCCGACCGATGGTGCGAAACTCTAGCGATGAGGCCGAAGTTGCAGGGCCTGTTTGGAGCTTTGACGGCCGTTAGATGTCGCTGAAGATGAATGCGCCCGTGTAGTAATCGAGGATGATCATCAGCGGACCGGGTTGGGGCCAGCAGGGCGAAGCCAAGGGGCTGGCGGCCGGCGGAGCGCAGACAACGGTGTTCGTGTCGTACGTGATGGCCCACACGAGCCGCTTCGGGCTGTATAGGGCCGGTCCCAGCGCCGATCCAATGCCTGGCTGGGGGTCGACCGAGCTCCACGGTCCAGACTCGGCACTCACCAGGTGAGCGGTGCTATCGACGTCCTGATTGGCCAGGTCGATGGCACGGTCGCAGGTGATGCCGCCCGGCGCCGGAGATGCTGCGTTCACACAAGTGATGCTCGACGCGTCGGCTCCGCTCGGCGCCAGGGCAGCCCCGGATCCAGAGGGGTTGCCGGTACCGGCAACGCAGCCCGCCAGCACGAGGGCGATGGCGATGGCAAGGCCACCGAGCAGCGACTTCGACGCGGCGCCTCCGGCGGGGCGGCGCTGGCCCCCGGGTTCAACGTTAGCCATCGTGGCCCCCAGAGCAGATAACGAACTCCGTCATGCTCCCACCCGGCGCCTGGCACTTCAATATCGCGTTTCGAGGCCCAGCGATTCTGACCCTGCTTACTGCTCAGTGACTTCGTCAGATTCCCCCATGAGGAGAAGCCGACCTTCATGGGATCGGAGCCGTCTTTGGAGTAGAGCCGACACTTTACGGCTGAAGGTGCGGAGCGGGGCTGAACACGCCTTCGCCGACCAGTGGGTCGTCGACAGGACCCATTCGGCTTAGCGTCGTTGCTATGATCCATCGGTGGACCCCCTGAACCAACCCACCGCCAGAACCGGCCCTCAGTGGCCAGGCGGTCCACCGAACCCCAGTCCAGCAGCCAGACACCACTCCGCGTGGCTCTACGTTGGAGTCGCGTTGGCAGCCTGTCTGCTGGGGGTGTTGTCCGTCTGGATCGGCATGAGGATCGCGGTTGCCGCTGCCGACGACTGCGGGGTCTACTTCGACTCGGGCAATGACGGTGCCTTGGGGCTCCAGTTCGTGCTACTGGCCCCTACAGTCGCTGCGGCCAACTGTCTCCTGTCCCTCCTTGCGGCGCGAATCCATCCGGCCGCTGGATTCCTGGTGGCCGCAGGGCTCGCGGTACTCGTCACGTTTGTGTTGGTAGGCACCCACTCCCTCTCCTGGGCGCCGTCCGGACCCGACATGGGGGGCTACCTGTGCCCGTCCGGGGTGCCGACCTGGTGGCCGTGGTGGATGCCACGATAAGGCGGCCAGTTCTCGATCGGATCGGAGCCGTCTTTGGAGTGGAGCCTCCGACCTCTCCCGATCAGGAAGGCGGGGGAGGGCCTTCACGGAGCGAGTCCCCGTCGGCGACGCGATAGCCGATGCCGGGCTCCGTTTCGATCAGGCCGTCGAGCGAGACGTCGGTGACGGCCGAGAGCTTGCGGCGCAGGCGATTGACGTATACGTGGAGGTAGGCACTCTCCTCCGCGTACGCGAGACCCCAGACCGCGCGCAGCAGCCGGGCCTTGGTGAGGACCCGGCCCTGATTCGAGAGCAGCACCTTCAGCAGCTCGTACTCGCGCGGGGTCAGGCGGACCGGCGCCCCCGCGACCCTGACTTCCCGGCGTACCTGGTCGAGCTCGATGGGGCCGAGCCGCAGGCGGCCCGAGGCGTCGGCGTCGACTCCGCCGGCGCGCCGCAGCACGGCCCGGATGCGGGCGTTCAACTCGTCCGTGGCGAATGGCTTGGTCAGGTAGTCGTCGGCGCCCGCCTCGAGTCCACCGATCTTGTCGCGCTCGTCGCCGCGGGCAGAGAGGATGATGATCGGCGTCGTGGCTTCGCGCCGAATACGGCGAATCACGTCGACGCCATCGAGATCCGGCAGTCCTAGATCGAGCAGCACAAGGTCCGCCCGGTGCGCATCCCAGAGACGCATCGCTTCCTTCGCCGAGGCGGCTCCGTGGACGTCGTAGCCGCGCCGGGTCAGGTACTCGGCCAGGGTTCGTCGCGCACCGTCCTCATCCTCGACGAGCAGGAGCGCCGGCCCGCTCATGCCGTCTCGCCCGAAGCCGGCGCCGGCACGCGCTGGGGTGGGGTGGGATCGGCCGACTGTTCGGGCACGATGGCCCGGTGGAGCCGGACGTCCACCCGCAGGCCACCAAGCTCGCTGCGGCACGCCGACACCTGGCCTTCCATCGCCCGCGTCAGGCCCTCGACGACGGTCAGGCCGATGCCCATGCCCCGCCGCTGTGCCTCGCCCGGCGCTCCGGCCTGGTAGAACTTCTCGAACAGGTGCGGCAGGGCTGTGTCCGGCACTCCGCGCCCGTCATCCTCGACGCTGACCTGCACGAGCCCGTCCGGGAGCTCGCGGCCGCCGACGCGGATCGTGTCGCCGCCGTAACGGATCGCGTTCTCGATCAAGTTGCCGAGGACCTGGCCGA
The DNA here is from genome assembly GCA_963768655.1 of uncultured Chloroflexia bacterium. Taxonomy (GTDB): domain Bacteria; phylum Chloroflexota; class Limnocylindria; order Limnocylindrales; family CSP1-4; genus Fen-1039. The sequence continues at coordinate 548,197 of CAVYIM010000004.1, forward strand.
GGTACAGCTCGTCCGCCAGCACCGGCGAGAGTGGTTCGATCAGCTCGACGACGATGCGCCTGTCGGGATTGACGCGGGCCCGCCTGACAGCCTGACGGACCACGTCTTCGAGGTCGCAGGGCTCCAGCTCCGGCTTGAGGGCGCCGCCTTCGATGCGGCTCAGGTCGAGCAGGTTCCGGACCAGCCTGCCCATCCGCTCGGCCTCCGCGTCGATCGCCTGGAACGCCTGCCGGTGGTCGTCCTCGGACCACTTCACCGACTCGTCGAGCATGCTGCCGGCAGCGGCCCGGATCGTCGCCAGCGGGGTGCGCAGGTCGTGGGATACGGAATCGAGCAGGGCCGTCTTCAGGGCCTCGCTCTGGCGGGCGATCTCGGCGCTGGTCGCCTCCTGGGTCAGGCGGTCGCGGACGATGGCCTGACCGAGCTGGTCGGCGGCCGCGGACAGGATCCTGGTCTCGGCCTGATCGGGCTCGAGCTCGTCGCGCGCCCGGAGCGCCCACAGCGAGCCGAGCGTTTCGCCGGCTACCTCGATACGGACGCGGTGCAGCGCGGCGCGCGGGCCGCGCCAGGCACTCCTGCTCGCCACGTGCGCCCGAACCCAGCGCATCTGACCGTCCGGCCGGCGCTGCAGCACGACCTGCCAGCCCGGCATCGGGAGTGGCTCCGGCGCGGCCGTGTCGGCGAGGGTCCGTTCCTCGGACGGGGTCGCGCCCAGGCTGACCCAGACCCGATCCATGGCCGTGAGCATCTCCAGCCGCGTGGCCACGGCCGGGGCCGCCTCGGCGACGGTGCGGGTCGCCGCGAGCACGCTCGTGATGGCGTGGAGCGCCTCCGCTTCGCGGGCCCGGTCCGCGGCTTCACGCGTCCGCTCCGCCTGGAGCGCGGCCAGGCGACCGATGACGGAGGCGACGGCGAGCAGGAGGAGCAGGTTCAGCCATTCGTCGGGGCTGTTTATCGTGAGGGTGTAGAGCGGCTCGACGAACAGGAAGTCGTACAGAAGGAATGCCGCGACCGAGGTCAGCATCGCCGGCGCCGTGCCGTAGCGCATGCCGACGGCGAGCACCGCGAGCAGGTAGACCGGCGCCGGGTAGGTGACGTGGATGCCGGCCCGGAGGAGGGCGATCGTCAGCGTCGAGGCGCCGAGCGAGGCAAGTGCCAGCGCGACCATCCCGACCAGATCCGCCCGCCTGGGGAGCCTGACTCGCCAGATATCCATCACCAGGATCGTAGTCCCGGCCGCGGCCGCGGAGGCCCCTTTGGGCGGCTCTGTTGAGCGGATGTTGAGGGCCGGCGGGCACCGGCTCCATCTTCCCTCGTGGGCCCCCGGCCTAAGTTGAGGGTGTGACATTCGCTGATGGCGTGCTGAGACTCGTTCGGGCTGGAACGCGGGCTGACGCGGAGGGAGGTCGGTCCCCGTCCCGGTCTGTCGACGCTGGCATCTCGGGCGGCTCCGGCAGGCTGGCCGCCGGGCCTCTGGAAGTTGTCGCGGTCGAGTCCCCGACCGAGTTCGACCTTGCGGCCGTGGCCGCGCCAGCCGACAATGCCTCCGCGGCCGAACCATTCGCCGTGGACGGCATGCCAGCCGAGCCGGCGGCAGAACCGTCCCACCTCGAGCCCGGCTTCGCCGACATCGAGGCCGCCGTGGCCCTGGTCGAGACCGGGTTAGCGACACGGGTCGTGCTCAGCGGCTTCCCGTCGTGGCCCGGCCTGCTGTGGCAGGCCTACCAGCTGGCCGAAGCCTCCAACGTCCTGATCCTGCCGACCGTGGTCCGTCCCGGCGGCCGCGTGGACATCGTGATCGCGAGGGAAGCCACCATAGATGAGTGAACAACAACAACTGCGTGGCCGGAAGCTGGGAGACCGGCGCGTCGTCGTTGATCGTCCTCACGCCCGCTACTTCCGATACGTCGCGCCCGGCGTCCTGGAGGCCAAGCTCGAAGCTCAGGCGCCGCGGACGGCCTACCAGCGTCGCATGGCCACCATCCGCGGAATCCTGTTCGGCCGCCCGCTTTCATCCGCCGCGGAGCTGAGCGAGCGGCTGCCCAAGTGGAAGGCCCTGCCGGTCTTCTCGTCGGACGTGATGTCCTCGGTCGCCTATGCGACCGGAGCCATGATGCTCATCCTCGTCGGGGCCGGGCAGGATAGCTTCAAGTACGTCCTGGGGCTGTCCGTCGTCGTCGTCGCTCTGCTGGTCATCGTCACCTTCAGCTACCGCCAGACGATCCGGGCCTATCCCAACGGCGGCGGAAGCTACATCGTCGCCCACGCCAACCTGGGCGTGATGGCCGGCCTCGTCGCCGCCGGATCTCTCCTTACGGACTATGTCCTGACGGTGTCGGTGAGCGTGTCGTCAGGCGTGCAGGCGCTGTATTCCGCGTTCTCCGGTCTCCAGCACTTCAGGGTGCAACTTATCGCCTTGTCGATCCTGCTGGTGATGGTCATCAACCTGCGCGGGCTCCGGGAGAGCGGGACGCTCTTCGCCAGCCCGACGTACATCTTCATCGGTTCGATGCTCCTGCTGATCGGCGTGGGCATCTTCAGAACCATGACCGGCAGTTTGAACCAGGTCACGGACGTAGCGCCCCTGACCGGCGTAGCCACCGAGAACATGGGCATTTTCCTGCTGTGCAAGGCATTCGCCGACGGCTGCTCGGCAATGACCGGGACCGAAGCCGTTGCCAACGGAGTCCCCGCCTTCAAGCCGGTCGAATGGAAGAACGCACAGCAGACGATGATCATCATGGCGACACTGCTGGGCATCATGTTCCTGGGCACGAGCTTTCTGGCGATCCAGGTCGGTGCCCACCCCTCGGGGTTCCAGGCCGGCGGCGAGAGCGTGCTATCCCAGGTCGGTCGCACCGTCTTCGGCGGCCCGGGGATCCTCTATTACATCCTGCAGTTCTCGACCATGGGCATCTTGATCCTCGCGGCGAACACGAGCTTCGCCGACTTTCCGCGCCTGTCCTCCATCCTGGCACGCGACGGGTTCTTTCCGCGCCAGTTCGCACTGCGCGGCGAAAGGCTGGCGTTCAACTCGGGCATCGTCGCCCTGGCGCTCATCTCGATCGCCCTCGTGGTCGCCTTCGATGGCTCGACCGACCGCCTGATCGGCCTGTACGCCATCGGCGTGTTCACCTCGTTCACGTTGTCGCAGTCGGGCATGGTTCGGCATTGGTTCAGCGAACGGGGACCGGGCTGGCGGCGGAGCGCTCTGATCAACGGCGTCGGTGCGGTCGTAACAGGCATAGTGGTCGTAGTCATCGCCATCTCCAAGTTCGACCAGGGCGTCTGGATGATCATCATCGTCGTCCCGATCCTGGTAGGGATGATGCTGTTCATCAAACACGAGTACGCCCAGGAAGAGGTTGGCCTCGAGGTCCAGCCGGACGTCGTGTTCGGGCCGCCCCATCGCCGCCAGAGAGTGGTCGTGTCGGCCCAGGCCATGAGCCGGGCGGTGGTCCAGGCCGTGAAGGTCGGCGAGACGATGGGCGAGGAAGTGCAGCTGGTCCACGTGACGCTGGATCCGGCCGAGGGCGAGCATTTCCGCGAGCGAGTCGAGCGTCAGCTACCGGGCGTTCGGGTCGTGCTGGTCGAGTCGCCGTACCGGGCGCTCGTCCGGCCGTTCGTGCGTTACCTGGAGGTTTCGCAGGCCGAGGATCCGGGCCGGCTCACGATCGTCCTGCTGCCCGAGCATCTGCCCCGCCACTGGTGGGACCGCATCCTGTACAACCAGAACGTGCACCGCATCCGGGCGGCGCTGGTCGGTCGCAAGGACTTCGTCGTGCTCGACACGCCCTACCGGCGAGAGGCGTAGGCAAGCGCGAGTCCGGTCCGCGCCGGCGCGTCCGGCGTCCGGCGCCGTCCCGGCAGTGCGCGAAGCCGCGCCGCCTCGACCAGGTCAGACCTCGACCAGGTCAGACCTCGATCATGCCCCCCGGCGTGGCCACCTCGATGGCGCCGCGGTAGACCTCGCCGGCCCGCTCGACCGCCTCTTCGGGTGCGAGACCCGGGGCCAGGTGGGTAAGGACCAGACGCGCCACGCCGGCGTGCTGGGCCGTCAGGCCGGCGTCCTCGGGGGAGAGGTGGACGGACGGAATCTCGATCACGTCGGTCCCCACCTCGGCGACCAGGACCCGTGCGCCTTTCGCCAGAGTGACCAGGTTGTCGCATGGGCCGGTGTCGCCGCTGTACGCCAGGCGGTGCTCGCCCAGCCTGGCGGTCAACCCGAAGGCCGGGATGCCGTGCTCGACGGCCCGGGCCTGGATGCGCAGGTCGCCGATCTCGGCGATGCCGCGATCCTTGAGCTCGACCACCTGGAAGAAGTTGCTCATGTGATGGTCGGCTGCGCTCTTGACGAAATCCTCGACCCGCTTGGCCCAGCCGGTCGGGGCCAGGACCGGGATCTTGCGCATCGGCTTCTCCGAGTACGCGAAGGCGTAGTAGAGGAGCGGCATGTCGGCGAAGTGGTCGGCATGCAGGTGGCTGATCCACACGGCGTGAAGGTCGTCCAGGTTGATCAGATGCTGCAGCGGGCCAAGCGTGCCGCCCCCGACGTCGACCAGGACGTTCGCGCCGCCGCCCTGCAGGAGGTAGCCCGAACAGGGCTCCTCGGCCTTGGGGAATGGGGCGCTGCCAAGCGTCGTCCATCGGATAGGGCCTTCAGCCTTCCTGCCCCTGCCCGCCACGCGTTTCCCTCCACGATGCCGTCGACCTGGTGAGTTGCACGGATCGTAGTGCCCGCGGCGGCTCTCCGCTAGGCCCGCTCTCCACCAGACAAGAATCTGGCGGTCGCCACAGGGCCCGGAGGGTCATCCTCTCCTACTCAATTCGCATGATGGCGAGCTATTTGCGGTAGCTGATACTATTCAGCTGTGAGCGAAGTATCTGACGCACGGCCGGCGAGTTTCGCCTCTGACTCAGCCTCGGAACCGGCCTCCGCCCAGACGGCCGACAAGCTGCGCGAGATCGAGGCCGTCCTGGAGAGCCTCGGAGAGGTGTGGGATCACGGAGCGCAAGAGATACCGGGCTGGGTCGGCCTGGATCTGACCTTCGGCCAGATGCGGCTGCTCTTCCTGCTCAGCAAGAACGGCCCCTCTCCGATGAGCCACGTGGCCGAGTGGCTGGGCGTGGGGCTGCCCGCCGCGAGCGGCGTCGTTGAGAGAGTGGAACGGCACGGCCTCGTGACGCGCCAGCACCGCAACGACGATCGCCGCGTCGTCGAGTGCATCCTCACCGACGACGGCCGCCGCCTGATCGAAGAGGTAGCGGGCCTGCGCCGGGAAACACTGCGCCAGACCCTCGGCGTGCTGTCGGACGAGGAGCTGGCCGAGATGGCGCGTCTGATCTCGATCGTCCTGGAACGTACGACAAGACAGCCGGATCGATCATGAAAACCGGCTTCGACCGAACATACGTCGATCGTTCCGAGCTTCGACGGAGTCTGTCAGGCGGAACGACCGCCGCTGCCCGTCCCCCGAGAGCTCGCCTGTTCGACTGACCGCCCGCGCGCCGAACCTGGCGCGCCCCTCAGAAACGCTCGCAATTCGCCGCCAACCCGCACCCGAAGGAGTCGCACGTGATCCGCCTGACCCAGCTCGCCGTGAGCAAGCGCAGCGTGACTGTGCTCATCACGGTGGCCATGCTGCTGGGCGGCATCTTTGCCTGGGCCTCGCTCAAGCAGGAGCTGCTGCCTGACATCGCGTTCCCGTACGTCGTGGTCATCACGCCGGTCCCGGGCGCCAGCGCGCAGGACGTCTCGACATCGGTGACCGAACCGATCGAGCGCTCCATCGGCAGTCTGCCGGAGTTGCAGCACATCGATTCGAGCTCGGTGAACAGCCTCTCGATCGTGGTGGCTTCGTTCGACTACGGCACGGACGTCAAGGGGACCACCGCGACGATCGACTCCAACGTCAAGGCCCTGGGCCTGACCGCCACGTCCACGGTCGAGTCGTTCGACATAAACGCCCTGCCGCCGCTGACGGTGGCCATTCAGGCGAAACCGGGCACCACCACTGAGCAGCTGGACGCGCTGGCGGCGTCCACGATCGTGCCCGCGCTGGAGAGCGTCGACGGCGTCAGCACGGTCGATCTGAGCGGCGCCGCCCAGGAGCGGCTGATGGTCGAGCTCGACCCGGCCAAGCTCGCGGCCAACAACATATCGATCAGCCAGATCTCCGGCCTGCTCGCCGCCAACAACCTCGTCCTGCCGGCCGGGTCCCTTCCGACCACGACGGCCGCCGGAACGACGATCAACATTCCCGTCTCGGCCCAGCATCAGCTGCTGCTCAACTCCCCGAACGACCTCCTGTCGCTGGCCGTGGGCGTCAAGACGCCGACGGCCGGTTCCGGCTCCACGGTGCCGACGCTCATCACCCTCGGTGACCTGGGCACCGTGCAGCTGGTCCCGATCTACGCCAGCGGCTACGCCGAGCTGAACAGCGACCCGAGCCAGCAGGACGCCGGGTCGTCTCTGGTCCTGTCCGTCTCCAAGACCTCGGACGCCAACACCGTTGACGTCGTCCAGGCCGTCCAGGCAAAGCTCGCCCAGCTGCAGTCGCAGAGCGGCGCATTCCAGCTCGTCACCGTCGAGGACCTGTCGAGCTTCATCATCGAGTCCCGCGACAGCCTGGTCCGCGAGGGTCTGCTTGGCGCGCTGTTCGCGATCATCACGATCTTCATCTTCCTGATGAGCCTGCGCTCGACCCTGGTCGCCGCGGTCAGCATCCCGGTCTCGATCATGACCGCGTTGGTGCTCATGCTCGTGGCGGGAGTCACGATCAACATCATGACCCTGGGCGGATTGGCGATAGCCGTCGGCCGGGTCGTGGACGACGCCATCGTCGTCCTGGAGAACATCTACCGGCACCGCGGCCGGGGCGATCCCATGAAGGACTCGGTCATCTCGGGCACGCGCGAGGTGGCCAGCGCCATCACCAGCTCCACCCTGACCACCGTCGCGGTGTTCCTGCCCATCGGCTTCGTCGGCGGCATCGTCAGCCAGTTCTTCCTGCCCTTCGCCCTGACCGTGACCTTCGCCCTGCTGGCCTCGCTGATGTGCGCCCTGACCGTCGTGCCGGTCCTGGCCAGTCTGTTCATCGACCGCATCAAGCTGAACCCGGACGAGGGCGTTCAGCATCACGACACGTTCGTCCAGCGGATGTACACGCCGCTGCTGACGGCCGCGCTTCACAACCGGCGCAGCCGCTGGAGCGTGATCGGCATCTCGGCGGTGCTCGTCGTGTTCGCGGCGTTGCTGGTCCCCCACATCCCGACGCAGCTCCTCGACACCGGTTCGCAGAAGTACCTCCAGATCAGCGTCTCGCCGCCCTCGGGCACGCCGTCGGCCTCGGTCCTCAAGGAGGCCCAGGTGGTCGAGGCCAAGCTCCGAACATACTCGGAGATCAACCTCATCGAGACGACCGTTCCGGGCGATTCGGACACCGGCTTCGGGGCGCTCGAGGCCGCCTTCACCGGCGGCGCGTCGAACAGCGCCTCGATCGTCGTCCGCCTCGACGACAGCGTCGATCTCAACACCGAGCAGCAGAAGCTCTCCGACGGCCTGGCGAGTCTCCAGATCGACTCGTGGCAGATACAAGTTTCCCAGGAGAGCATGACCGGCAGCGGCTCGATCTCCGTCGTCGTCAGCGGGACGAATCCGAGTGACGTCGCGACGGCGACGACGGCCGTCGTCGCGGCACTCTCGAACAAGGCCGACTTCCCCGACCTGCTGAACGTGAAGAGCGACCTCGCCACGACCGCCTCCGAGCTCGAGATCGACGTCGACCCGAACAAGGCGATCCTGGACGGGACGACGACGGTTGGGGTCCAGAGCGAGGTCCAGAACGCCCTGACCGGGACGAAGGCGGGGACGGTCAGCCTGGCCGGCGTGCCCGCCGATGTCTACCTCCAGCTGAACGCTCAGCTGGATTCGCTGCAGGCTCTCCAGCAGCTGCCTGTGGGCGTGGCGAATATGCCGCTCGGTCAGATCGCCACGGTCTCCCAGCAGGCGACCCAGGCCCGCATCAGCCGCGTCGATCAGTCGCCGGCCGCCACGATCAGCGCCGACACGACCAGCCAGGACACCGGCGGTGTCTCGACTGAGATCCAGAAGGAGATCAACAAGCTCCAGGCTGCCGGCAAGCTCTCGGGCGTGACGGTCACCCTCTCCGGCGTGACAGAGGAGATGAACAGCGCCTTCGGCGGCCTGATCGTCTCGATGGCGGTCGCGATCCTGCTGGTCTACCTGGTCATGGTCCTGGTCTTCAACTCGCTGATCGACCCGCTGGTCATCATGTTCAGCCTGCCGCTGGCCACCATCGGCGCCTTCCCGGCCCTGTTCATCACCCAGCGCGCCATCGGCATCAGCTCCATGATCGGTTTCCTGATGCTGATCGGCATCGTGGTCACCAACGCCATCGTCCTGCTCGACCTGGTCGAACAACACAGGCGTCGGGGCCTGCCCATGTACGAGGCCCTGATGCAGGGCGGACGGACGAGAGTCCGGCCCATCCTGATGACGGCCATCGCCACCATCCTGGCCCTGATCCCGCTTGGCCTGGGACTTTCCCAGGGTGAGATCATCGCCTCGGAACTGGCGACCGTCGTCATCGGCGGCCTGTTCACCTCGACCTTCCTGACGCTGATTGTCGTCCCCGTCGTGTACTCGCTCGTCGATGACGCGAAGGTGATCTCGCGCCGTAAGCTCGGCCTCGCAGCGGAGCAGGCGGAGGCGGAGCAAACGCTGGCGTAGATCGGGACATCGCACGGGAGTAACTCCGATAGCACCGGGATCCAAGCCGCAAATCCCCACAGCCGAGTACCCGGAGCGCCGGCTCCGGGTACAGGCCATGATGGCCGCCCGGGGTCTCGACTTCCTGGTGGCATATGCCGACGACCGGGCCTCGTTCGGGCCGGCTCATGCCCGCTGGCTGGCCGACTTTCCGGTCCACTTCGAACCCGCCTGCATCCTGATCCCCCGCCAGGGAGAGCCGGTGATGCTGGTGGGTCCGGAGAGCGACCAGTACGCGCTGGCCGTCGGCCGGATCGCCGACGTGCGGGTCCTGCGCGAGCTGACCCACCCCGACGAGGACTATCCCTACGCTCGAATCCAGAGCCTCGCGGAGGTCATGGCCGAGATCGGCGGGGCGTCCGCGGCGCGGCGGGTGGGCCTGGGCGGCGGGGGCCTCATCGGAGCCGACCTGATGGCGGCATTCCGGACCGCGTTGCCCGGGGCCGAATGGGTGGACGTGGAGAATCTCCTGTGCGACCTGCGCGCCCAGAAGTCTCCGGCCGAGCTCGAGGTGATCCGCTACGCGTACAAGATCGCCGAGGTCGGCATCGGCGCCGGCATCGAGGCGATCGGGGCGGGCGTCACCGAGCGTGAGGTCGCTGCGGAGATCGAGTCGGCCATGCGGCGGGCCGGGGCCGAGGGCACAGGAATCGACACCATCGTCGCCTCCGGGCCGAACTCCCGGCCGATCCTCGCCCGGTCCACCTTCCGCCGCATCGAGCCCGACGACCTGGTGCTGCTGACCGTGGCCCCGCGCTACCAGGGCTATCACGCCGCCATCGGCCGCGTGGTGCTCGTTGGCAATCCCGATCCGGAGATCGGGCGCGCACTGGCAACCGCCATCGGGGCCCAGCGGGCCGCATCGGCGGCCCTGCGTCCCGGCCGCGAGGGACGAAGCGTGGAAGCCGTCGGCCGCGCCATCGTCGCCGACGCCGGCCTGGGTCAGTACTTCCTCTACTCGGGCCTTCACAGCGTCGGCGTCATCGAGTTCGAGCCGCCGATCTTCGGCCCCAGCAGTCCGGAGATCCTGAAAGAGAACATGGTCATCTCGATCGACATCCCGATGTTCAACACGCCATGGGGCGGCATTCGGGTCGAAGACGGCTATGTCATCACGGCCACGGGCGCCGAGCCGCTCAATCGGACGCCTTACGAGATACGCAAGTAGGCGCGGCTCCGCCGCCATCGCCCGCTCCGCGCCGCGCCGCAGCTTGGCGCCGCGCCGCGGATCGCCGGGCGGCGCCGAGCCACCGGTCACCGCGCGCGCCACCGGACCTCGGCTCAGCCCGAGGCGGACTCCCGGTCGGGCGCTGCGCGGCGGTCGCCCGTGGCTGCCTCGTCCGTGCGGGGTATGAGCACGTAGCCGAGGACCGCCGCGGCCACGTTGGCCGCCACTCCGAAGACGATCGCGGCCTCGATCGAACTGGTCACGATGATGCCGGCCACCGCCGCCCCGATCGGAAAGCCGGAGAAATTGAGGTTCATCGAGACCGTGAAGGCGCGGCCCATCCAGGCCGGGTCGGTTCGCCGCTGTCGGAGCGTGAACAGGGCGATGTCGAGCGGGCCGTTGGCCAAACCGGAGATGGCCATGCAGGCGACGATCGGGAGCAGCCCGGCAGGCCACAGCAGGATCCCGGTCGTTCCGACGAAGCAGACGGCCGGCACCAGGATCAGCCGGCGCTCGCGACCCTCCGTTTGGAGCCGGCCACAGACGAAGGCGGAGACGACGCCGAAGGCACCGCTCAGGCCGAACACGTAGCCGACCATGTCCTGGCCCATGCCGAGGCGCTTCAGGACCAGCAGCGGCACGACGATCTGGATGACGCCGCCGGACAGGTTCATCGTGGACAGCGAGACGGCGAGCGCCCGCAACGTCCTGTTCTGCCAGGTGTAGACCAGACCCAGCCAGGCGTCGCGCAGGAGGTTCCCGGTTGAGGCGACCTCGGTGCGCGGGTCGGGGGCGCCGATCATGATCAGTGCGGCCGCGAGGTAGCCGGCGGCGATGATGGCCAGAGCCGGCTCGAAGCCGAGCACCTGGGCGAAGACGGCTCCGAAAGGAGCGCCGACGACCGTGGCCAGGACCCAGCCGTTGGAGTCGACGGCGTTGACGCGCTCCCAGAGAGGCTCTGGAACGAGCAGCGGGAACAGGCTGCGCAGGCCGCTGCTGCTCAGCGGGCCGGTGAGCGACGACACGGTGACGATGGCGACCAGCAGCCAGGCTGGCAGCGCGCCGGCAAAGGAGAGCGTGGCCACGAGGAGCAGCGAGGTGGAGGCCACGAAGTAGTCGAGGATGATGAGCCGCACCCGGCCGTGGCGATCCAGCAGGGCGCCCGCAATAGGGCTGACGACCATGCCCGGGGCGATGCTGGCGAAGGCGACGATGCCCGCGAGCGGAGGGGAGTCATAGCGCTGCAGCGCGAACAGGATCACGACGATGCTGACCATCGACGACGAGATCCTGGCGATCTGCATGCCGAGCAGAACCCGGCCGAGGGACGGCACGGCCAGGAGCGCGCGGTATGAGGGCGCGGCGGAGACGGGTTCGGCCACTGGGCTCCGGAGAGGATGCGGTGCTAAGACGGGGAGCGTGCCACAGATTGGCGACGGGCGTAGGGCGCGGACGCCACTCGATCAGCTCCGGCCCACGTCTACGGAGAGACTGGAGCCGCGCCGCGGCTCGCGAGGTCGACCGGTGTGAGGGGCAGCCTCAGTTGTCAGGCCGTCGTGCCCCAAAGTGGATCGACGATCTGGGGCCCGCTGCTCGTGGTGGCGGCCTGATCGAGGAACGCCTGCGAGGCGGCCTGGGTCGTGGTCGCTGTAGTGCCGGCGGTCGGGGACGTGGCACCGGAGCCACTGCCCGGGGTGGGCGTCTGGATTCCGATCAGCGCCAGGGCCTGCTCGGCGGTGGCCGGGGAGAGCGACTGGAGCAGCGGCAACAGGGTGTCGCTGGCGAAGAGGCTGCCCGATGTGGCGGCTGCGCCGCCGTACACTCCGCTGACCGACGCCGGGTCTACGCCGAACTGGCTCGAGAGCAGCTCGCCGTTCAGGGTGTTGACGGAGGCCGCTCTCGCCAGGTTGACCGGCGGCAGACCGAGCTGCGTGACTTCTGATTGGGCCTGCGTCGTGTTGCCGGCCTCGGCATTGGCACTGCTGGCCTGGACCGCCTGCGACGCTGTCGGGGCGGCGCTGATGGCGCTTATCTGGCTCATACGCGAGCAGTCGGTTGCGCAGCGCCGGGCCTTAGGGGATTCCCCCTAGATGTGGTGGCCCGAGGCACCGGCGGCGCATCCGATCGGGCCGCGGCGAGCGGCTCGCGGTCAGGACGGCCCCAATGAAAGCGGCTCCGAGCCTCCGCGTCGGAGCCGCTTTCGGTGTTTCTTGAGGGCCCCAGAAAACGGGGTCAGTGCGTCAGCTAACCGGATTGCCACCTTCGCCGGGCGGGAAGACGGCGGGCGGCGCGCTGCCCGCGGGCGGGACTACAGCCGGCGGGATTACAGCCGGCGGGACGAAAGCCGGCGGCGCCGGAGGAGGTGCAAGAGCCCACGTGGCGGGGTCATAGCCAGCCGGCGGAGCCGGCGGGGGAGCGGGGGCCAACGTGGCGGGGTCATAGCCGGCCGACGGGGCATAGGGCCAGGCCGCCGCAGCGGCTGCCGGCGCCAGGGTCACCCTGGCGCGCCGCCGCCGGCGCCACACCAGGAACAGCACCGCCGCGAGGAGCGCGAGGAGCGCGAGGAGCAGGCCGAGCACGACGCCGAGCCTGATCAGCCCCTGGGTGCTGGACCCGTTGATGGCATCGATGGCCTTCTGGGCCGAGGCCGAGGCATCGTCGGGCTTCACGCTCTTGATGGACGCTACCGCCTGCGCGATCGACGACGCGGGGTCGGAGCCGATCAGGCCGATCGTCTGGAAGATGCTGTGGCTGCCGCTGTTCAGCTGCGTGGCCTGCGCGACTTTGACGGAAGCGTCGGACTCCTTCTGGATGAGCGCGAGCAGCGCGTCCAGATCCGCCTGCGTCTTGGCCCCTTCGAACTGGGTTTGGATGAGCGTTCCGTCGAGGTTGACGCCGGGCGCGTTCTTCTGAACCTGGTCGCGCAACGTCAGGATCTGGTTGACGGTCTGCATGGCCGTCTGGGCGGTGGTGAAGTCCCAGGAGGCCATCGGGCCCCGGACCGCCAGCGGCATCTTCCAGGCGCCGGCCTCAGTGACCAGCTGGTGGTAGTTGGACCGAGCCGTCGATCGGGCCGTGAGGTCGGCCGCGGTGAAGATGCCGTAGGCGGCGAACAGGTCCTGGGCCTTGTCCAGATCCGTGACGCCCGCGGGCACCATGCCCCGCTCGTCGATCAGGTCGAGCAGGCTCTTGGGGGTGATCGGCGGCCCGCCGGCGGTCGACTTCTCGACCGGTGAAGCGCCCACGTAGGCGATCTCGCCGGCGGAAGCGGCGCCGAGGACCGCCTTGAAGTTGGCCGGCCCGATTGCGTCGGCCAGCTGGGTTACGAGGTAGCACGAGGCGGCGTACTGCCAGTCGGAGAGGGTCTGGTCTTTGGCCGAGGAGTTGGCGTCCAGTAACGTCCAGGTCGTCAGGTCGGGCGAGCCCGTGCCCGGGTAAGCTCCCGGATCCCCGCAGACTTTGTAGTTGCCCGTGCCCGCGACCTGTTCGCTGTAGTCGGCGAAGCCCTCGTCCATCCATGTCTCGGTGAAGAGATTCGCGTTGAACCAGACGTGCGAGAGTTCGTGGGCGACCGTGGCCTGATCCGTGTCCTCGGTCACGCTCGCAGTCTGGGTCTTCGGCGTGTAGGAGCCGGCATAGTCGCCGAGTTCCGATCCGCCGGCCTCCTCGATGACGATGGTGCCGCCGGGCATCTGCAGGCCGGTCAGGTCCTCCAGCTTCGCGATGTCGCTCATGACGTCCTGTGTAACTGCGGTCGCCCAGGTCGGGTCCTCGGGCCAGGCCTGAATCTCGAAGCCCTGGTTTCCGGCCGTCAAATTCGAGGTGGTCATGCCGGACGGATCGCTGGCTTCCAGGCAGGTCCAGAAGGCGGCTGGCTGCGAGACCGAGCCGCTGGCGAAGGTCTGTTCCCCCTTTGCGTCGGTGGACAGGGTCAGGGTCGTCCCGCCCGTGAAATCGACGTCGAAGCCGTCAGGGACTACGACGTTGACGGAGCCGCTGTCCGAGTAGAGGCCGTTGCCGACCGCGCAGAGCTCCGCGTATGCCTTGCCGGCCCGGAAGCCGCCAGGCGCGTGAGGAGCCGCCGGGATCGAGTAGGACACGGTGACGACACGCGTCTGCTTGTAGTAGACGGGCGGGTAGGTGAGCTTGACCTGACGGAGGCTGGCGTCGGAGCTCGATACGCTCTGGCTGACCTTGCCCGCGTTGGAAGTCGCCTTGAGGGTCCCAGCCTCCGTCTCGACCTCGATGGACGTGCTGTTGTAGTAGTAGCTCGTGGTCACGGGGTACATGAAGCCGCCTTGATAAACCACGGCGGTCGTTGGCGGCTTGTTGTTCTTGATCGAGAGCTGAAATCGTAACGTCGATCTCGGACTTGGCCGGGTTCACGACGTAGGTCGTCGTGGCGGTCTCGACGACATCCGCCGTGGCCAGGGCGGGCAGGGGTGAGGCCAGGGCCGCCGTCCCGGCCAGGAGCATCGGTGCCAGCCCGAGAATCAGACGCCTGCGCACGACGAACCCCTTCCCGCTGACGTGGTGACCGATGAGATTGCGTCTCCTCTCCGGCGGCGGGCGCCCCAGCCTCGAAACGCGCCGGAGGCAATCAGTCAAACGAGGCCGGCCGAACAAGTCAATGGCCGTACTTCCCGAACGCACCCGATTGACCGAATCGAGGCCCGCCGACCGGGCTGGAGAGCGGATCGGCCCGACGCGGGCGGAGGCACCAGACGCGGGCCACGCCTGTGCCACGCAAGCTGTCATCGGCCCGCGGTATGGTGGTGGCGATGCAACTCATCGATGGCCGGCCCGTCTTCGCGGCCACGGATCTGGTCGGCTTCCTGGCCTGCGAGCATCTCGTCGGGCTGGAACTGGCCGCGCTGGCCGGGCTCGTGGCGAAGCCGGATCGGCTGGACCCGGAGCTGGATCTGATCGCGAAGCGCGGAGAGGAGCACGAGCGGCGCTACCTCGCGGGACTGGAGGCGCAGGGGCGGCGAGTGACTCGAATCGCCGAGGACCGCGGACAGCCCGATCGCAGGGCGCGCTTGGAGGCCGCGGCAGGGGTGACACGCGAGGCCATCGAGCGTGGCGACGACGTGATCTACCAGGCCACGTTCTTCGATGGACGGTGGCTCGGGCTGGCGGACTTCCTGGTCCGGGACGTGCGGCCGAGCCGCCTCGGCGCCTGGAGTTACGAGGTCGTGGACACCAAGCTCGCCCGTCACGTCAGATCGTCCGCGCTCCTCCAGATCTGCTCGTACGTGGAGCAGCTGACGGCGATCCAGGGTCTGGCGCCCGAGCGGATGTATGTCGCTCTGGGCGGCAGCGCGCGAACCGTCGAAGCCCATCGCGTGGCCGACTACATGGCGTACTACCGCACGGTCAAGGCGGCCTTCGAGGAGCGGGTGGAGGCCGACGGCGGGTTCGCCGCGGCGGCGGAATCCACCGAGCGGCACCTACCCCGAGCCGGTCGAGCACTGCGAGGTCTGCCGCTGGAGCCAGGTTTGCGCCCGCCGACGGCGGTCGGACGACGACCTGTCGCTCGTGGCCGGGGCATCGACCCGCCTGCGGCGAGCGCTGAAGGGCAGGGGAGTCCCAACGCGCCGCGGCCTTGCAGCCCTGGATCTGCCGCTCGCCGAGCCGCTGGCCGAGGTCGGTGCCGGAGTCCTACAGACCGGTCGCGACCAGGCCCGCATCCAGGTCCGCGGCCAGGACGAAGGACGCACGATCTACGAGCTGCTGCCGCCGAGCCGGCTGCCCGACGGCGCTCTCGAGCCGAACCGCGGCCTCACGAGCCTCCCGCCACCGCGACGCGGAGACCTCTTCTTCGACATAGAGGGCGACCCGTTCGCGCTGGAAGACGGGGTCGACTATCTGTTCGGGATCCTGGAGCCCGGCCTGGTCGGGCCCGACGGCGAGCCTACCTTCCATGCCTTCTGGGCGGTGGACGGGCAGGGCCAGGTGACGCACGAGTCGGAGAAGCGAGCCTTCGAGCAGGCCATCGACTTGATGATGGACCGCCTGGCGAGCGATCCCGAGATCCACATCTACCACTACGCCGCCTACGAGCCGACGGCCGCCGGCCGCTTGATGGGCCGCCATGCCACGCGGGAGCTCGAGGTCGACCGGCTGCTGCGCGGCAAGGTCTTCGTCGACCTCTTTCGTGCCGTCCGCCAGGGACTGCGAGCCTCGGTGGAGAGCTACTCCATCAAGAAGCTGGAGCCGCTCTATGGACTCGCCCGCGAGGAGAGCCTGCGCGACGCCGGTTCGAGCATCGTCGCCTTCGAGAGCTGGCTGGCCGAGACGGAGACGGGGACGGCCAGCCCGGAGGCAAGGTCGCCCGAGACCGATGCGACACTGCGCAGCATCGAGGCCTACAACCGCGACGACTGCGTGTCGAACTGGCTGCTCCGCGACTGGCTGGAGGGGCGCCGCGGCGAGCTGGCCGCCGAGATCGGCGAGCCTCTGCCGCGCCCCGGTCCGGCCGAGCCCGAGGCGGCGGAGAAGCTGACCGATCGCCTGGCCCACGTCGCCGAGGTTGCCGATCGGTTGTGCGCGGGCGCTCCGGAAGAGGCGGCGGATCGCACTCCCGCGCAGCACGCCCGCTGGCTGCTGGCTCAGCTGCTGAGCTGGCACAGGCGCGAGGAGAAGGCATTCTGGTGGCGCTACTTCCACCTCATGAACGACCTCACGGACGAGGAGCGAATCGCCGAACGGGAGCCGATCGGCGGGCTGACGCTGGTCGAATGCCTGGGGCCGTCGGCGCGCTCCACGGTATACCGGTATCGCTTTCCCGAGCAGGAGCACGCCATCGACGTGGGTACGGAGGTCGCGGACCCCGCCACGGGGCGCTCGCCGGGGGATGTGGTGGCGCTGGACGAGGCGGCGGGCACTCTGGACCTGCGGCGCGGGCCCAGGCGAGACGGCCCCCATCCCACGTCTCTGGTGCCGAGCGGTCGTGTCGGCACCGGGCCGCTGCGCGACAGCCTGCTTCGGATCGGCGAGTGGGTCGCCGAGCACGGCGTCGAAGGGCCGGGAGAGCACCGCGCGGCGCGGGAGCTGCTGCTCCGCAGGGCCCCCCGAGTTCGCGGCGGAGAGGCGCTGTGCCGGCCGGATGAGGAAGCGCTCGACGCCGCTCTGCGGATCGTGCCCGCGCTGGACGGTGGCTGCCTGGCGGTGCAGGGCCCGCCCGGCTCCGGCAAGACATACCTGGGCGCGGCGGCGATCGTGGAGCTCGTCCGGCGAGGGCGCAAGGTGGGCGTGACGGCCAACAGCCACAAGGTCATCGGCAATCTGCTCAATTCGGTCGCCGAGCGCGCCGCGGAGCGTGGCGTGAAGGTGCGGATCGGCCAGAAGACGGACATGAGCGGGGAATGCGCCTCGGACGCCGCCGAGGCGTTCGAGGGCGCCGCCGCGCTGCTCGCGGCGATCGAGGCCGGGGAGCTGGACGTGGTCGGCGGCACGGCCTGGGTCTGGTCGCGGCCGGACTTCGCCGAGCGACTCGACGTGCTCGTAGTGGACGAGGCCGGCCAGTTCTCGCTCGCCAACGCCGTGGCCGTTTCGCCGGCGGCCCGCGGCATGGTCCTCCTCGGCGACCCGCAGCAGCTGGATCAGCCGCTCCAGGGAACCCATCCGCCGGGCGCCGAGGCCTCCGCCCTGGGCCACGTGCTCGCCCGGGAATCCACCATGCCCGTGGACCGAGGCCTCTTCCTGGAACGTACTCGCCGGCTCCATCCGGATCTCTGCCGCTTCACGTCCGAGGCCTTCTACGAGAGCAGGCTCGGCTCCGTGGTCGGTCTGGAGAACCAGGATCTGGAGGCCTCGGGTGCGCTCTCGGGCACGGGCGTGCGCTACGTACCCGCGCGCCACGAAGGCAACACCAGCGAGTCGCCCGAGGAAGCGGAGCTGGTCGCCCGGCTGGTTCGCGACCTCGTCGCCGGCGGCGCAGTCTGGACGGACCGACTCGGGCGGACGCACCCGCTCAGCTGGGAGGATGTCGTGATCGTCGCTCCCTACAACGCCCAGGTCGCGGAGATCGGGCGGCGGCTACCGGCGGCGCGGGTCGGGACGGTCGACAAGTTCCAGGGACAGGAGGCGCCGGTGTCGATCTACTCGATGACCACGTCGGGGCCCGACGAGGCGCCGCGCGGCATGGAGTTCCTCTACAGCCTCAACCGCCTCAACGTCGCCACCTCCCGGGCCCGCTGCCTGGCGGCCGTGGTAGCCAGCCCGGCGCTGGTGAGGGTCCGCGCCCGAACGCCTCGCCAGATGCGGCTCGCCAACGCTCTCTGCCGCTTCCTGGAACTGGCCGCGACCCAGGCGCCCGAGAGCTGAGGACGCGCGAACTCCGGCCCCGGCGCCGGATGTTTGCGGGTGCAGTGCCGCACCGGGACGACCGATACCTTCGAGGCGATCCCCCGTCGCAGGGAAGGTGCAGCCCGAGCGGCGCGACGGCGTCGAGCGGGTGAGGCACCGATCGGATCGGCTACGCGCACCGAGGAACTCATATGCAACCCAGCACTGCCCAGTCCCGCCTCGCCGCGTGGCGCTCTACGCTCGTCCGCCGCGGCGTCTTCGCCGGGCTCGCGCTTGCCCTGGCGTTCCTCGCCGCGGGCGTCCTGGCCACCGCGTTCGGGGCCGCGGCGAGCCCTGCGCTGCTGACCCTTGGCATCGGCGCCACAGCCGGCTGGGCCGTCACCGCGGCGGCCTACATGTTCACCGTCGCGCGGCCGCTCGGCCGCCTCACCCGGACCACGATCGCCCTGGCCGAGACGGACACGGCGGCCCTCTCGGACGCCCTCGGCGCGCTGGCGGAAGGGGATCTGACACGCAAGCTGAAGATGCAGGTCAGGCCGATCGCGATCGATGGGACCCTCGAGGTCACCCGCCTGTGCGACGGCATCGGGGGCATCATCGCCCGGCTCGGCGACAGCGCCTCCCAGCTCAACAGCGTCACCGACGAGGCGTGCCGGCGCCTCTTCTACGTCGGTGGCGACGGGTACCTCCAGGGCCAGACGGGCGGCGAGGCCATGGGCCGCGCCCTCGACGGCAGGGGCCAGGTCCTGGTCGTGACGGCGTCTTTCTCCCATCTCAGCCTGGAGCTGCGTCGTCACGGATTCGAGGGGATCCTGCGGGAGCGATATCCGAACGTCGAGGTCGTCGAGTCGATAGAGACCATCGGCGAGGGGCCTGAGATGCGCGTCGCCACTGCCGCGGCGCTGAAGCGCCACCCGCGACTGGCGGGCATATACGTCACGGTCGCCGGCGGCGGAGCGGCCCAGGCCGTGGTCGATGCCGGCCTGGCCGGGAAGCTGACACTCATCAGCCACGACCTCGTGGACGAGTCGATGCCCTACGTCATCAACGGCGTCATCACCGCCGCGATCGGCCAGGACCCGTACGGTCAGGGGCACGATCCGGTCATCCATCTGTTCAACTACCTTGCCGCCGGCTGGCAACCGCCCAGGTCGCGGCTGCTGACGGCCATGGACCTGGTCACGTCCGCCAACGTGGGGCAGTTTTGGCAGGCCGGCAAGGGCGCCATCGAGTCGGCGGCCGTCGCCGCCCGCCGCCCCAGGCCGATGCAGGTCGCGCACCGCCGCATCCGGATTGCCGTCCTCGGCCTCGCCGACACGCCCTTCTGGGATCTCGTCCGGGACGGCGCGATGGCCGCCGCGGAGGAGTTGCGGCCCTTCAACGCCGAGGCGGAGTGGATCGTTCCCGAGCCGAGCAAGTCCTTCGACATGGTCGTAAGGTCACAGGCTATCGAGACGCTCGCCGGGCAGGGCTGGGACGCCCTCGCCACACCGGTATTCGACACCGGCCTGGTGGCGAGCATCAACCGGGTCGTCGCCGCGGGCGTGCCGGTCGCGACGTTCAACTCGGAGTCGTCGAGCTTGCGCGGCCTGATGGATCAGCTCTCCCATCGTGCCCAGAAGCTGATCGAGGTCAGCGACGTCATCGCCGGTTCCGCGAGGTCCTCCGGTCTGGCTACGAGCCAGATCGCCGGGAACATCTCGCAGATGGCGGACGCGGCCACCAGCGAAGCCGCCGCAATGACCAGGGCCAACTCCAGCATCGAACGGATCGCCGAGTCCGTCGAAGCCATCGCCAGCGGCGCGCGAGATCAGGCCCAGGCCGCTGACAGCCTGTCGGAAGCTGCCGGCCACATCGCGCAAGCGGTCGAGATGGCCGGGTCGAGCTCCGAAACCGTCGTGGCCGCCACCGTCGAGGCCGTGGCCACGGCCGAGCGCGGATCGGACGCCATTCGCCAGACCCTGGCCCAGATGAAATCGATCGAAAGCGCCGTCGACTCTTCGGCGGGGACGATCCAGGAGACCAACGCCCGAGCCCAGCAGATCGGCGAGATCGTCGGCACCATCGAAGACATAGCCGCGCAGACGAACCTGCTGGCGCTGAACGCGGCGATCGAGGCGGCCCGGGCCGGGGATCAGGGCAAGGGCTTCGCCGTCGTCGCCAGCGAGGTTCGCAAGCTGGCGGAGAAGTCGGCGGCGGCGACCAAGGAGATCGGGGCGATCATCAACTCCGTCCAGGCCAGCGCCCAGCGCGCCGCGGAGGCGATGGACGTAGCCATGCAGAAAGTGCACGACGGTTCGTCGCTGGCCCAGCACTCCGGCCAGGCGCTCGACCAGCTCCTCGAATCGGCCAAGACGACGCGGCGCCAGACGGGCGAGATGGCCAGCGCCAACCAGACCGTAGCCGACGTGATGGTCGATCTGACGTCGGCTATCCAGCGCGTCTCTGCGGTCGTCACGGCCAACATGAACCGGTCCGAGATGGCGGCCGGCGGCATTCGCGAGACGCTCGAGATCGTCGAGAGCGTGGCCGCTCTGTCGGAGGAGAACGCCGCTTCGGCAGAACGCGTTTCCTCCTCGACCGGCCTGGTTTCTCAGCAGGCGCAGGAAGTGAACGAGGCCGCCGTCGAGCTGACCGCCATCGCGCGAGAGCTCGAGGGGGCGACGGCTCGGTTCAGGCTGACCCGCGACGACGAGGCGGCTGATGTCGCTTCAGGCGTCGTGGCCGGCGAGCAGGCCGCGGACACGGGCTCGCGAGGCCGATCGAGGAAGGCCGCCTGAGCGGTCTCCGATAGACCGGCAGGCCCCGGACCGGGCTTCGTCTGCCGGTTCGGGACTCGATCGAACCGAAGTCTCCATGCGCGCGGGCTACTCTATGGCCGGAACCGGCCTCTCCGCTAAGTCGACCGGTCGCCGAGAGAGGAGCCCAGGCAATGCAGTACCGCAGGCTCGGCAAGACCGGCCGTGACGTGAGTGCGATCGGCTTCGGCGCGTGGGCGATCGGCGCCGATTGGGGGGTCGTAGACGACGGCGAAAGCCTCCGGGCGCTGCACGCGGCCGCCGACGCGGGCGTCACGCTCATCGACACCGCCGACGTCTACGGCGACGGTCGCAGCGAGAGGATCGTCGGCCGGTTCCTCCGCGAGCGAAGCGGCGAGCGGTTCTTCGTCGCCACGAAGATGGGCCGGCGCGTACCCCTGGACATGGCGTCGTACACCCCCGACAACTTCCGAGCCTGGATCGATCGAAGCCGGGGAAACCTCCGCGTGGACTGCCTGGATCTCGTCCAGCTGCATTGCCTCCCGACCGACGTCTACTACCATCCCGAGACCTTCGCCGCTCTCGACGACCTGGTGGCAGCCGGCGCGATCGCCAGCTACGGCGTCAGCGTCGAGCGGGTCGAGGAGGGCCTCAAGGCCATCGAGTATCCAGGCCTCGCCTCGGTCCAGATCATCTTCAACATGCTCCGCCAGCGCCCCGCCGACCACTTCCTGTCCGAGGCGAAGCGGCGCGACGTGGGCGTCCTGGCGCGAGTCCCGCTGGCGTCCGGGCTGCTGACCGGCAAGATGAGCCGGCAGACCGCCTTCGACGCCTCCGACCACCGTTCGTACAACCGTCACGGCGAGGCCTTCGACGTGGGCGAGACGTTCGCCGGCGTGGATTACGACGCCGGCCTGGCCTTCGTCGAAGAGCTCAGAGCCCTCGTGCCCGGCGGCGCCACGATGGCCCAGATGGCGCTGCGCTGGATCCTGGCCTTCGATGGCGTGACGACGGCGATCCCCGGCGCCAAATCGCCCGAACAGGCCCGGACGAACGCCGCCGCGGCCGATCTGGCGGCCATCCAGCCGGCCACCCTCGAGCGCATCCGGGCCATGTACGAGGAGCGCATCAAACCCCTCGTTCACCAGCGCTGGTAGCGTCGGCGGGCGAGGCGGCCGATCACGTCGACTGCCCGCCTCCGACGGCAGTGGGAGGTCAGCTCAGGCGTTCGAGCAGGATCACCGGAATGACGCGCGTCGTCCGCGCCTGGTACTCGAGGAAGCCGGGATATTCGGCCGCATGCTGGGCATAGAGGCGATCTCGCTCGGCGCCCTCGACCACCGTGGCCCGGGCCGAGAACGTCTCCCCACCGGCTTCGACCGTCACCGTCGGGTTCGCCACGAGATTGAGATACCATGCCGGATGCACCGGCGCTCCGCCCTTCGAGGCGACGATGACGAGACGGTCGCCGTCGCGTGAGTAGACGACCGGCGCCAGACGCGGCTGGCCCGTCTTCGCTCCGGTGGTGGTGAGCAGCAGCACCCGGCGCCCCGCGAACGGTCCAGTACTGACCCGGCCGTCGTGGGCTCGGAAATCCTCGATCAGGGAAGAGTTGAAGCTGGCGAATCGTGGGTCCGGGCCGGTCATGAAACCTCCGGTTGAGATCCGTGGAGACTAGCTGAGCTTCATCGTAACGCGCGCCCCGATTGACCCGGAGTGGCCGGTCGATCGTGTAGCAGGATGCGCCACGGCCGGCGCCCGGCCGTGGCGCCGGCGGTCGGCGCCGGCGGCGGGACTTCGCAACGCGGGGGAGAGGCGCCGCCGATGCCGCGTCCCCGGGGATATGGCCCGGCCGTTCAGCCGCGCGGCAACCGCCCGTAGAGCTCTCGGTAGATGGCGGACATGCCCGCGTAGAGCTCGACGCTCGCCGGATCCGGCTCCATCACGCGTGTGTCGGCCGGCAGCGGCGGGACTCCATTCGCCGTCGAAGGGATGACGCCGCCGGCGACGGCGCCGAGCAGCGCCGCGCCCCGGGCCGATCCATGCTCCGTTGCGCCGAGGGCGACCGGGAGATCGAGGACGTCGGCGATGATCTGCTGCCACAGGCGATTGACGCCGCCGCCCGCGACGACGCCCGAGGTCGGTCGCACGCCGATGCCGCGCATGAGATCGAGGCCTTCGGCCAGGGCAAAGGCCACTCCCTCCAGAACCGCCCGGGTCAGCTCCGGGGCGGTGTGGCTGATGCGCAGCCCGACCATCGCGCCTCGTGCGGCCGGGTCGAAGTGCGGCGTCCGTTCGCCGCGCAGGTACGGCAGGAAGATCAGGCCGTCGCTCCCGGCCGGTACCTTGGCGGCGGCCGCCAGCAACTCGCGGCTGCCGTTGGGGTCGTCGGGGCGCAGCAGTCGAACGACCCAGTCGAGCGAGGCCGCGGCCGAGAGGATCGCGGCCATGACGCACCACTGGCCGGGGACGACATGGGCCAGCCCATGGAGGCGCCCGTCGGGGTCGATGTGCGGCTGGGCCACCGGCGCGAGCACCTGCCCGCCCGTGCCGAGCGAGATGAGCACCGTGCCCTTCGCGTCTTCTTCCCGGGCCATGCCCAGGCCCAGGGCCGCCGCAGGGGCATCGGCTCCGCCCACCGCCACGGCGATCCCGGCCGGCAGGCCCAGCGCCCGGGCGGCATCCTCGCGCAAAGCCCCGGCTTTCGTCTCCGATTCCATGAGCGGTGGCAGCAGCCCGGCGTCGATCTCCAGTTTCCCGCAAATCTCCGGCGCCCAGGTCCGGGCCCGCAGATCGAACAGGAGCGTCGCGGAGGCGTCGGAGACGTCGCTCGCCACCTCGCCCGTCAGGCGCGCCCGCAGGGCGTCCTTGGGTTGCACGATCCAGCGCGTACGGGCGAAGACGTCCGGCTCGTGGGCCGCGACCCACATGATCTTGGGCGCCGTGAAGCTGACGTTCGATCGATTGCCTGTCAGGGCCACCAGCTCCCCGCGCGGAATTCGCTTCTCGATCTCGGCCGCCTCGGCCTCGGCGCGACCGTCAGACCACATCAGGGCCGGTCGAACCGGGACGGCGGCGGCGTCGAGGAAGACGGCGCTGTGCATCTGGCCGGTGAGGCCGAGGGCGACGACGTCCGCGCCCCGCATGCTCGGTCGGGACAGCATCTCGGACATCCCCAGACGCAGCGCATCCCACCAGCGATCCGGGTTCTGCTCCGCGTAGCCGGGTTGACGGGATTCCGTGGCGTACGAGGCCATCGTCACCCCGAGGGCATTGCCCTCCTCGTCCAGGGCGAGCAACTTGACCCGCGACGACCCAAGATCGATCCCGATCGAGACGCGCACCGATACCTCCGAACTAGCCCCCGGACCATCGACCTGTCGGCCGTAAGGTTACCGCCCGGCGCGGCATCGAGAGGCGAATGCAAGATATCGAATCAGTTCGCGCCGGCCCTGGAGACCCGACTGCCGGTTTGCGCGGGCGCCGGCGCACCGAACGGCGCGACGCGACAGTGGCCCAACCAGTCCTGGAGCCATACCCCGCGACTGCCGATCACGATCGACGTGACACCCGGGACCGGGCGACTCCAACTCGGCTGCGTCAGGCCGCCAGATCGCGCCTGTCGAAGGCAACGATCGCAAGGGCGAGGAAGACGGCCGCGACGGCGCAAAGCACGGCCGCGTCGCCGAGATTCAAACCGTTGCGGAGCGGATCGTCGCCCATGTAGTAGCGGAAAAGCGAGAGTGGCCGGACGGTCCTGAGGCCGTCCACGATCGAACTGAGCGCGTCGATCAGATACATGGCCACCAGCAGCGCGACCGTCACGCCGATGGCGGCGCCACGATTGCCGGTGCCGGCCGAGATGGCCAGGGCGATGTTCCCGAACGCCAGGCCCAGCAGAACGAGCATCAGCAGCGCCGCGGCGAGTGGACCGGGCGGCAGCGGGCTGGCGCTGATGGCCGCGCCCGCGATGGCGAAGACCCACAAGACGATGACGCACACGATGCAGGCCAACACGACGGCCAACCATTTCTCGAGGACGACATGGCGACGCGACACCGGGTAGGAGAGAAGGATGTCGATCGTGCCGCGCGACTCCTCGCCGGCCGTGAATCCGCTCGCCATTCCGGCGGCGAACGCGACCATCGCGGCGGGCAGGATCATCGAGAACAGCTCGATGTGAAGGAAGCCGACGAGGCTGTTCGCGTCTCCCGCGCTTGCGCCGAGCAGTCGGGCGGCCGGCCCCATCTTCTCGAGGAGCGATTCCATATCAACTATCTTCGAGTAGGTGGGGAAGAGAATTGCGAAGTAGGCGGTCATCACCGCACACCCGAGACTCACCCCGAACGTAGGCCATCGCAAATCGCGGATGGTCTTCGTGAAGACGTTACGCAGCAGCATGGCCAGCCTCCCGCGCTGCCGTCTCGTCCGCAGCCTCACCCGATCCATAATAGGCCATGAATATCTCTTCGAGGCTCGTGTCGATGCTGCGAATACTGCGAACCTCGAATCGGGCCGCGGCTTTGATCAACGCATCGACGCTGCCCATCACTGTGCAACGAAGAGTGCCATCATCTACGACCAGCTCGCTCACACCTGGTAGGTTCGAGAAGGCTTCCGCCTCAACACGTTCGCCGAAATCGATCTCGAGGCGGCGCAGGGCCCGTTCTTTCAATGCCGCGATCGTTTCGACAGCCAGCAATCGGCCCTCGCGAATGATGCCGACGCGATCGCACAGGTGCTCGACCTCGGGCAGCTGGTGCGACGAGATGAATACGGTCCGACCTTCGCCGCGGGCCTCTTCGCAGAGGCGTTCGAACTCGAGCTGGACGAAGGGATCGAGGCCGGCCGTGGGTTCGTCGAGGATCAGCAGCTCGGGCCGGATCATGAATGCCGAGACGAGGCCGACCTTCTGCTTGTTGCCGCGCGACAGGGCCTTGATCCTCCTGGTCGGGTCGAGCTCGAGGCGCTCGATCAGGCTCTCGCGGTAGGCCGCGTCGACCTGGCCCTGGAGATTCCCGAGGTAGGTCAGCAGCTGACGGCCGGTCAGCTCGCTGTACAGGGAGAGCTCGCCGGGCACGTAGCTGGTCCGCCGGTCGATGGCCAGCCGGTCCCGATGGACGTCCAGGCCGAGGACGCGGGCCTGGCCGCCGGTGGGCCGTATCAGGTCGAGCAGCAACCTGATCGTCGTTGACTTGCCGGCACCGTTGGGGCCCAGAAAGCCGAAGATCTGGCCGGCCTCCACCAGCAGGTCGACGTCGACGATTCCGCGGGCGCGGCCATAGCGCTTCGTGAGACCTCGAGTCTCGATCGCGGCGGTCATCAGCGAAGCCTCCTCTTCGACCGGTGGAGCGCTCTCGCTCTCGGGGTTGGCCAGCCAAGTATCGAGCCTGGGCCGCGAGTCGGCCAGCCGGGCGGCCCGTTCAGGCCATCGGAACCCCCCGGGCGCCCCATGACCCTACGGCAAACGGCCGACTACGGAGGTCCCTCCACGAACGACCGGCTCAAGCCGGGAGTACACCTACACGCCCTCCCTGCCGAATGCTTCAGGCCAGATCGCAGGACGTGATCCGCTCCTCACTCTTCGACGGACCGTCCGCCAGGACAGGTAGCCCCAAGGATTGGCCGAAATGTCGATCGCCAGCTATCCCGTACAGGACCGTCGCGGAGGCCGCCCCGCGGCGGTGCCGCCGCGACCGACCCGGGCAGTGACTCACGCTCTCATCATCCACCAGGCCGAGATCGTCCGTCTCGGAGTCTCCACGATGCTCGCCAGCGGGTCGGCCTGCGAAGTTGCCAGCGCCGCCTCCGTCTACGAAGCCTTCCGACTCGCGTCGGACGTCCACCCGCAGCTCGTTCTGTTCGACTTCACGCCTGCCGAAGGACCCGAGGTGTGCCGGCTACTGGCCGCCCTCTGGCCCAAGCCCCGATTGATCGCCCTGGTCACGCGCGGCCGCGAAGTTGCGCCCGGCGATTGTCTGGGTGGCGGCGCGGACGCCGCGATGCTCATCGACAACGTCAACCGCGACACCTTCCTGATGCTCGTTCGGCGAGTGATGGACGGCCTCGGCCCCATCGTCGCCGGCTTCCCGACGGCCGGGGAGCACCTGGGCGCCGCCCTGGTTGACGAAGGCCCGGTTTCGCTGCTGACTCCGCGCGAGCGCGAGATGCTGTACCTCATCGGCCAGGGCCTCTCCAACCGCGAGATCGCCGAGTCCCTGGTCCTGTCGGTGAAGACGGTCGAGGCCCACCGGGCCAATCTCAGCCGCAAGCTCAACGTCCGATCTCGCGCCGGGCTGATGCGCCTCGCCCTGACCGGCAGCCTGGCCTGAGCCGTGATCCCGCTGACGCGTACCGACGGCACGGCCGTCCTGGTGAACCCCGATCGAATCGAAACGATCGAGGAGACGCCGGACACCATCATCACCCTTGCCGACGGCAAGAAGCTGCTGGTCCGCGAAACCGCGACTGAGGTCGCGACGCGCTTCCACTACTACCAGCGCTCGCTACACGTAGACGCCAGGTTCGGCGGCCGGCGGGCCTACGACCCGCCCCAGGCCATGGACCCGGCGCTGTACGAGCACCCCAACCGTGGGCGCCTCCGCGCCTACGACGACTCCGGCAAGGGCTAGACCGAGATGGATTCTCGGCATCGGCATCATGGTCTGCATCATCGCCATGATGGTCGCCGACGTCCTGGATGGCGGCTCGCCGGTTGCTTTCCTCAATCCCTCGGCGATCCTGCTGATCTTCGGCGCGACCTTCGGAGCGACGATGGCGTCGACCTCCGTGAAGCAGTTCATGACCTTTCCCAAGCTACTCGGACTGAGCATGAAGCCGCGCGTGAGCGACATCGGCGCGATCCGCGTGATGCTGGTCAAGTTTGCCGAACGGGCCCGCCGCGAGGGTTTGCTCGCCCTCGAGGCCGATGTCGAAGCCGTCGAGGATCCATTCATTCGGCACGGCCTGCAGATGGTCATCGACGGTCTCGAGCCCGACACGGTGGAGGAGATCCTCGAGATCGAGATCGAGTCGATGCAGGCCCGCCACATGAAGGGCATCGACATGTTCGCCAAGATGGGCGGCTACTCGCCCACCTTCGGCGTTCTCGGCACCGTCATGGGCCTCGTCAGCGTTCTGTCGAACCTGTCGGATCCTTCGGGGCTGGGTGAATCGATTGCCACCGCCTTCATCGCCACCCTGTTCGGCGTCGGTGCCGCAAACATCCTGTGGCTGCCGATCTCCGTCAACCTCAAGGGCAAGGATCAGGCCGAGGTCGCCGAGCGGCGTCTCGCCCTGGCCGCGATCCTGGCAATCCAGGCCGGCGACAACCCGCGGATCGTGGCCCAGAAGCTGCGCGCCTACGCGGGATCGGAGGGCGAAGAGGCCGAAGCCACCGAGAAGACGACTTCCGGCGCGCCGATAGCGGAGGCGGCGTGATGGCGCGGCGCAAGCGATCCCACGTCGAGGGGCCGCACGACAACGAGGAACGCTGGCTCCTGACCTACTCCGACCTGATCACGCTCCTCTTCGTGCTGTTCGTGGTCATGTACGCCATCAGCAATACCGACACTCGCAAGTTCATCCTCCTCGCCGAGTCGGTGTCGGCGGCCTTCAACGCCGACGTCATGCAGGGCCAGTCGGCCGTCTCGATCATGGACGGCCAGGAGACGACGGTTCAGGACCAGAACTACGACACCGGATCGAGCACCGTGGACAGCGACCTGCGGGCGATCACGGCCCAGCTCGAGGACTACGCCATCGGCCAGGGGTTGGGCGGCGAGGTCGAGGTCGGGATGGCCCCGCAGGGAATCGTCATCCGCCTCAACGACGCCCTGCTGTTCACATCCGGCCGGGCCAATCTCGACGACCACGCCGTGGCCCTGGTGGGGAAGATCGTCGCCATCATCAAGCCCCTGCCCAACGACATTCGGATCGAGGGCAATACCGACGACCAGCCGCCCGAGGGCGGCCTCTACGCCGACAACTGGGAGCTCTCGACGGCACGGGCGCTGGCGGTCCTGCAGGCCATGATCCAGCAGGGCATGGCGCCCGAGAGGCTGTCCGCCCAGGGCAACGCCCAGTACAACCCGGTCGTTCCCAACACCGACGACGCCTCCCGGGCCAAGAACCGCCGCGTCGACATCGTAGTCATCTACCCACCGGCGGATGACAGCACGTCATCAGTGGATGACAGCACGTCATCGGTTGGCGACGGCACGGCCAGCCCGATCGCGGGGCCCTCATTCCCATGAACCCCATCTTCTCTCCAATCCCTTCGGCAAGCTGCCGTCTTACCTCGATGGAGAACCACCCGTGAAACTGCCGATTCCCCACGGACGCCGCGCCATCCTCGTCCTGGGCGTGCCCCTGGGACTGGCCGCGGCCGGTGCCCTCGCCTTCACCCAGCTATCGGCCGGCAGCGCACCGCCGCCGCCCGTGCCCGATCCCGGTCCCGGGCAGACCGGCCCCATGCTCGCCCTCGACAGCCGGGTCATCAACCTCGCCGCCAGCACGACTCCCGGCGCCTTCAAGTACGCCAAGATCGCCCTGACGATCGAGCTGCGACCCGACTCTGCGAGCTTCTACACGCTCTCCAGCGATGCCCGCGCCAAAGAGGAGACGGCCGAGACGGCCAAGGACGCGGATGACGTGCCGCTGCTCCTCGACGCTCTCGGAACGGTCGTTTCTTCGCACGACTCCGATTCGCTGACCAGTCCGGACGGCCGGGCCGCCCTCAAGACCGAGCTGCTGGCGGCCATGCGGAAGGTCATGGGTGAGAGCGCCGTCATCGACGTCTACTTCACCGACTTCGTAATGCAGTAGGCGGACCCTCAGATGCTGTCGCAGGCCGAGATCGATGCGCTCCTTGGGGCGGTGGCGGATGGCTCGCTGCCGTCTGAGGACCAGCCGCCGTCGCTGAGCGCGGACGGTCGAATCGTCAAGACCTACGACTTCCGCCGGCCCGCCAAGTTCTCCAACGAGCAGCTGCGGACGCTGCAGGCGATCCACGAGAACGTCGGTCGCGTCGCGGCCGCCCGCCTCTCCTCGTTCCTGCGCGGCGCGGTCGTCATCCAGCTGGCGGGCACAGACCAGCTGGTCTTCGACGACTACCTCGGCCAGCTGACGCTCCCCACGGAGCTCGTAGTGATGACGAGTCCCGGCCTTGCCGGGCCCTTCCTGGCCGACCTGGACCTGGGCTTCGCCTTCGCCGCAGTCGATCGTCTGCTGGGCGGCCCGGGCCGCATTCCATCTGAGCGGAATGAGCCCACGCCGATCGAGGCCAATCTGATATCCCGCGTCGTCGGGCACCTGCCCCACGCCCTGAACGAGGGCTGGGCCCATCTCCAGACGCTGGACGTCTCGATCACGGAAACGGCCCTCTCGCCGATCCTGCTCCGTCTCGCCGCCCCCACCGAAGTCGTGGCGGTCCTCACCTACGAAGTCCGGTTCGCCGGTCAGACCGCTCCGATGACCATCTGCTATCCGTACGGGACACTGGAGCCGCTGCTGCCCAGGCTGGCCGCCACGATGTGGTACGCCCAGCGGCGCCAGGCCGCCGGCGACGCCGGCGTGCGCCAGGTGCTGGAAGGCGAGGTTCAGGCGGTCGAGATCCCGCTTTCGGCCGCCTTCCGCGCGGTGGACATCCCCGTAGAGGCGCTGACGGAGCTGCAACCCGGCGACGTCATCCGTTTCGACGAGCACTTCGACGAACCGGTCCTCATCACCGTGTCCGACCAGGCCCAGGCGTGGGCAATTCCGGGTCGGGTAGGGGATCGCATTGCCCTGCGTCTGGTGACGCCACTTGTGCCCACGGAGGCCTGACATGAGCTGGGAATCGTTCGACTGGAAGACCGCCGACGGTCAATCGCTCGGTGCCGGCGCCTCCATCCTGCCGCTCTGGCCGATGCTGCGTTCAGCCATCGCGGAGGCCATCTCGGCCGATGCGCTCTGTCCCATCACTTGCGGCGACCTGACGGTCGGCAGCACCACGCTTGCGGAAGCGCCGACTCCGTTCGAGCCGGCGTCTTCCTTCGAGCTGCTGGGCACCGACCGGCGCGGGTCCTGGGGCGCCCTCGATCCGAGCAAGGGCAGCAAGATCGGCGGCAAGGTCTACGCCGCCGGCCGCCTGCAAGCGCTGGTGATGGAGGCGCTCAGCGGCGCCTTCGAATCGATCCTGGGCGAGGGGCTCGGGCTGGGCGCGCCACTGGAGATGCCGGCGCCCGACGCGCCGCTCCTGCTCCTGCGCCTGCCGCTCACCTCGGTCGACAACGAAGAAGTGGTCGTGATATCGGCCTACGACGCTGCCGTCGCCGGCGAGCTCGCGGCCCACATCGTGGCACTGCAGGCCCTGGCGGCCGAGGTTCCCTCTCAAACGCCGCCGCCACACCCGCAGACCGTGGCCCAACGCACGCAGGAGCTCAAGGCGGCTGCCACGCCGTCCGGAGCGGCCGCGCCGGCCTCGGCCGGGTCCGGGTCGGGCAACGGCAACGGCGGCGGCCGCGGAATGCCTGCCAACGTGCGGCCGGCGGAGCTTCCCGAACTGACCGCCACGCCGTCGAACCAGCCCGCCTACAACATCGACCTCCTGCTCGGCGTGAACCTGCAGGTGGCGGTCGAGATCGGGCGGACGACGCTGCCTATCCGCGATGTCCTGGCCCTGACCCCTGGATCGATCGTCGAGCTCGACAAGCTGGCCGGCGAGAAGGTCGACGTGCTGATCAACGGCCGCCCGATCGCCCAGGGTGAGGTAGTGGTCGTGGACGAGAACTTCGGCGTCCGCATCACCGACGTCGTCGCCCGCCAGCAGCGGCTGAGCCCGCAGGGTCGCTGACGATGCCGCCTACCCGCCGCTCGCTCGCCGCTCGCCGCCCCATGGCGCGGCGCCGCGGTCTGCCCGCGGCGGAGCCGGACGCTCGCGCCGGCACGCATCTCGACGGCGCCGGCGCCGTCGATCTCGCATCGTCGGGCGCGGCCGGACGGGCGCGATCGCGGGGCTGGGCCTCGCCGGTCCGGATCGGCATGGCGTCGGTCCTGGCGGTTCTGGCCGGGATCGCGATCATCGGGGCCCTGAGCCCCTCTCCGGTGGCGGGCGGGGCCGGTTCGTCGGCCGCCGCATCGGGAGTCGGCGATTCGGCCGCGGCCTCCTCCGTCGTCGGCTCGGCCTGGGGCGCGGCCGGCGGAATCGACCCCATCGATCTGATCACCAAGGGCGCGCTGGTCCTCATCCTGCTGTTCATCACGTTGCGCGTGCTCGGGCGGATGCAGACCGCCGGCCCCAGACGGGGCGGCCGGCTCACCGTCCTCGAGTCCCGGACGCTCGCGTCGAAAGCCTCCCTCCACCTCGTCGCGGTCGGTGACCGGCGCCTGGTGGTGGGCCTCACGCCGAACGGGATGGTGGCGCTGGCCGAGCTCGACGCCACCGAGCTGGAAGATGCCCAGACCGCCGAATCTCCCTCCGGCGAACCGGAAGCCGGTCCGGCACGCGGCCTGCGGACTGTCGCCCGGCCGAGCGGCGTTGCCCCTGGTTCCGCGGCGGCCCCTTTCGTCGCAACGCTCAACTCGCTGCTGGCCCCGATCGATAACCTGACCGATCGGCTGGCCGGCTTCTTCAATGGAAGCCGCGCCCGATGAGCCGCCTGACCAGCCACCATCTGCGCCTGCTGATTCTGCTAGCGCTGGCCGCATTCGCGGTCGCCGGCTGCAGCTCGACCGGCTCTTCGGACATCACGGTTCAAGTCGGCGATGGTCAGGCCTCCAACGGCAACGGCCAGTTCGCGCTCTCGCTCGAGCTTCTGGTAGCCATCACCGTGCTGTCGCTGGTCCCGGCCATTCTGATGCTGGCCACCAGCTTCACCCGGATCGTCGTGGTGCTGTCACTCCTGCGCAGCGCCATCGGCATTCCCAATCTGCCGCCCAATCAGGTCCTGATGGGCCTGTCGCTGTTCCTGACCCTGTTCGTCATGTCGCCCGTCCTGGCCGAGGCGAACAACGATGCGCTGCAGCCGTACCTGAACAACTCGATCAGTCAGGACGAGGCGATGCAGAAGGGCATCGAGCCCTTCCGTGAGTTCATGCTCAGCCAGACCCGGGCCGAGGACCTGCAGGTCTTCATCGACCTGTCCAAGGAGCCGCGGCCCAAGACTGCCGACGACGTCTCGATCGAGGTTCTGCTTCCGGCCTTCGTCGTCAGCGAGCTCAAGACCGCCTTCACGATGGGCTTCCTGCTCTACATCCCCTTCTTGATCATCGACCTCGTCGTCGCCTCGGCCCTGATGTCTATGGGCATGGTGATGGTCTCGCCGACCCAGATCGCGCTGCCCTTCAAGCTCCTCCTCTTCGTCCTGGTCGATGGCTGGGTGCTCGTCGTCCAGTCCCTCGTCCACAGCTTCGGCTAGGGCGCCAGATGACACCAGCCGACGTCGGATCCGTGATGCAGCGCGCTCTATGGACGACCCTCCTGGTCGGAGGACCGATCGTGCTCGTCTCGATGGCCGTGGGCCTGGCGATCTCGATCGTCCAGGCCGCGACCCAGATCAACGAGGCCACGCTGACTTTCGTCCCCAAGCTCGTGGTTGTCGCGGTCGTGCTGGTGATCCTCGGTCCCTCGATGATCAACTCGCTGGTCGAGTTCACGCAGTACGTCTTCCAGGTCGCGGCGGAGGCCAACCGATGACGGTCGAGCTGAGCGGCGGCCAGACGGCGCTCCTCTTCCTGGTGCTGATGCGCTGCACCGGGCTCGTCTTCGCGGCCCCGCTGTTCGGCCACCAGGCGATCCCGACGCTGGTCAAGTTCGGCCTCGCCGGCTGCCTGACGATCGCCCTGGTCAATCCCGCGGGCGCTTCGGCCGGCAACCTGCCGCTTCTCCTCGCGGCTCCGATCGAGCTGGTAATCGGCCTCTGTCTCGGGTTCATCCTGACGCTGTCATTCGAGTCCGTCGAGCTGGCGGGCCGGGTCGTCTCGATCCAGCTGGGCCTCTCCCTGGCCTCGGTGTTCAGCCCCACGCAGGACGAGGCCTCGACCGCCATCGACCCGTTCTTCTCCGTCCTGGCCGGGCTCCTGTTCCTGGCCATGGGGCTTCACCTGGCGCTCGTCCAGGTCCTGGCGAACTCGTTCACGGTGTATCCGGTGGGCGCGGGCTGGCCGGCCGACCTGTCGGTGACGGGCGCCCAGACCATCGCCCTGGCGATGGAGCTCGGCGTTCGGGTCGCACTGCCGATAGCGCTGGTGCTGCTGCTGGTCGAGCTGTCGGTCGCGCTGCTCGCCCGAGCCATCCCGCAGATCAACGTCTTCATCCTGGGCCTGCCGCTCAAGATGCTGGTCGGATTCGCCGTTCTGGCGTTGGGCATGCCGGCGCTCATCTCGGGTGCCGAGGCGATCTATCGCTTCGTCTTCCAGGCCGCCTCCGGCGGCGCCGTAAGCGCGTAGGGGCCGGCCGTGGCCGAGAAGACCGAAGCACCCACCCCACGACGGCGCGAGGAAGCCCGAGCCAAAGGCCAGGGCATCGGCCGAAGCCACGAGTTCTCCATGGGCCTGACCCTCGGTGTCGGCACCCTGGCCCTCTCGAGCCTCCTGCCGGGCATCGCAGCCTCACTGGTTTCGCGAACCCAGACGGCCATCGTGACTCTCGACCCGCGCGCCAGCAACGCCCGGCTGCTCGGAGAGACGGGCGACGCGATCCTCGCCGTCCTGACGCTGGTCCTGCCCCTTGCCGCGCTCGTGATGGTCGCCGGAATTGCCGGCAACCTCGTCTCGGGCGGCCTCGTCTTCTCCTACAAGGCGATCCGATTCGACCCGAGCCGCATCAATCCGATCGCCGGGTTGCGTCGGATGGCAGACAGGCAGGCACTCGTGCGGCTCGGCCTGGCGTCGGGCAAGCTGGCCATCCTCGCGTACATCTCCTGGCAGGTCGTCGGCACTCGCGTGCCGGCGATCGTCGGGACCGAGGGCGCCGACGTCGGCACCATCGCCGGGAGCTGCCTGGACGCCGTCTTCCAGCTCGGGCTGACGATCACCATTCTGCTCGCCGTCGTGGCCCTGGTCGACTTCGTCGTCCAGCGCCGCAGGGCCATGGAGTCGATCCGGATGACCAAGGAGGAGGTCAAGCAGGAGTACAAGGACCAGGAAGGCAGCCCGCAGATCCGCGGCGCTCGCCGCCGCCGAGCCCGTCAGATGGCCTTCGCCAGGATGATGGACGCAGTTCCGACGGCGGACGTCGTGGTGACCAACCCGACGACACTGGCGGTGGCGCTCAAGTACGACTCGCTGACCATGCGGGCTCCCAAGATCGTGGCCAAGGGCCAGCGCCTGATGGCGGAACGAATCAAGGAGATCGCGCGCGATCACAAGGTCCCGATAGTCGAGGACAAGCCCCTGGCGCGGGCGCTCTTCTCGCGCCCGATCGGGGCGGAGGTCCCGGCACATCTGTACCGCGCCGTGGCTCGGCTGCTGGTGCTCGTCCACCAGACCCGCTTCGCCGTGACCGGCCGCGGCCGAAAGGCGGGCAGCGGCGGGCGAGGCTGGCAGGCCGGCCGGGCGGGGACCGGAGCGGCGAGTCTCGCCGCGCGACCGTGGTGGGTCGACGCCGCGAGCTCGGTCGGCCAGACCGTGGCCGAGGATGCAGCCGCCGCTGAAGAGGCGGACAGCTACGGGCAGATCGGCACGGCAGAAGCAATTCCCTCGACTGCCACTCGGGTCGGCCCGCCCGACGGCGAGAGTCTGCCCGACGACGGCGGTGAGGTCGGGGCGGAGGTCGACGAAGAAGCGCTGGCGCGGGCCCTCAGCGAGGACGAACTGGCCGACCTGACTCCGGAAGAGCTGGCCCGTTTCGAGGCGGAAATGGAGGGCTCCCAGGGCGGGGTGGACCCGGCAACCGACCGATCGACCGACACAGATGAGGAGCGCGAGCGATGACGACCCAGACGACTCCGGCGCCCGTCACCGCCCTGGGCCGCAGCGACACTTTCCTGGCGGCCGCCGTCGTCGGCATCGTGGCGATGATGATCGTCCCGCTGCCGCCGACGCTGCTGGACATCCTGATCGTCCTCAACATCACCTTCTCACTGACCATCCTGTTGGTGAGCCTGAACATCCGAGAGCCGCTCGAGTTCAGCTCCTTCCCGCCGCTGCTCCTGATCGCCACGCTCTTCCGGCTGGGGCTCAACGTCTCGGCCGCGCGACTCATCCTCCTCAACGCTCACGCCGGCGAGGTCATCAACTCGTTCGGCAAGGTCGTCGTCGGAGGAAACACGGTCGTCGGGATCGTGGTCTTCCTGATCCTGGTCGTGATCCAGTACGTGGTCATCACCAACGGCGCCGGCCGGGTCAG
Organism: uncultured Chloroflexia bacterium; assembly: GCA_963768655.1. Classification (GTDB taxonomy): domain Bacteria; phylum Chloroflexota; class Limnocylindria; order Limnocylindrales; family CSP1-4; genus Fen-1039. Next base: position 584,553 of record CAVYIM010000004.1, read on the forward strand.
CGAAGTGGCGGCCCGGTTCACCCTCGACGCCATGCCGGGCAAGCAGATGAGCATCGACGCCGACCTGAACGCCGGGCTGATCACGCCTGACGAAGCCCGCGCCCGCCGCCACGCCATCGAGCGTGAGTCGGACTTCTACGGGGCGATGGACGGCGCCTCGAAGTTCGTCAAGGGCGACGCGGTCGCCGCCCTGGTCATCATCGTCGTGAACATCGTCGGCGGCCTGACCGTCGGCGTGCTCCAGAAGGGCTTCGACATCGGCATGGCCCTCACGACCTACACGGTCCTGACGGTCGGTGACGGCCTGGTCAACGAGATCAGCGCCCTGCTCGTCTCGGTGGCCACCGGCGTGCTCGTCACCCGCAGCGGCTCCGAGGCCGGCCTCGGCAGCGACCTCGGAGCCCAGCTCCTCAGCCGCCCCAGGCTCTTCATGGTCGTCGGCGGCGTGCTGATCGTGATCGGCCTCGTGCCCGGCTTCCCGACCTTCGTCTTCTGCATCGGCGGTGCCGTCGTCGCGGGCGGGGGCTGGTTCCTCTCCCAGTCGGCGACCGCGGCCGCGGTCGCGGCGGCGTCGGCCCCGGTGATCACGCCCGCGCTGCCTGCCCTCGGCAGCGGCCAGGAGAGCCCGCTCGACGCCCTGAAGGTCGAGACGATGGAGCTGGAGGTGGGTTACGGCCTGGTCGGCCTGGTCGAAGGCGGCGCCAGCGGCGGCCTGGTGGAGCGGATCGGTCTGATCCGCCGCCAGATCGCAGGCGAGCTGGGCCTGATCGTGCCCACCGTCCGCATCCGCGACGACCTGGTGCTCGACCAGAACTCATACGTCATCAAGCTCCGCGGCTCCGAGATCGCCCGCGGCTCCGTCGACCCAACGAAGATGCTGTGCATGGACCCCAACGGCGGCGAGATCGCCGTCAGCGGCATCCCAACCTCCGAGCCCGTCTTCGGCCTGCCGGCGTCGTGGATCAGCGTGGCCGAGCGCGAACGGGCCGAGAGCATGGGCTACACGGTCGTCGACGCCGCCTCGGTGATGGCCACTCATCTGGCCGAGACTATCCGCCGCCACGCCTACGAGATTCTGGGCCGGCCCGAGACGAGCCAGCTCCTCGATGGGCTCAAGCACGATCAGCCGGGCCTGGTGGAGGAGATCATCCCGACGGTGGTGTCGGTGGGCGACGTCGAGAAGGTCCTGCAGGGGCTTCTGCGCGAGCGCATCCCGATCCGCGACCTGGCCACGATCGTGGAGGCCGTCGCCGACGGCGCGCGCAGCACCAAGGAGCCTCTCTTCCTGACCGAGGCGGTTCGGCACGCCCTCACCCGGGCCATCTCGATGCGCTACCGAGCGCCGGACGGGGCCATTCACGCCGTCGCCCTGGCGCCCGATCTGGATACCCGTCTAGGGGCCTCGGTCATGGTCCAGCCCGGCTACGTGGGGCTGGAGCTGTCCGGCGCCGACAGCCGCGCCCTCGTCGAGGCGATCGATCGGGCGCTGCGGCAGCTCGCGCTCCAGCGCTACCAGCCCATCCTGCTGTGCACGACTCGAATCCGGCTGGCGCTGCGGAACCTGACCGAGCGCCACGCCCCGCAGCTCGCCGTTCTCTCGTACGAGGAGATCCTGCCCAGCATTTCCGTTCAGGTTCACGCCCAGGTGGAGGTCTGATAGATGGAACTGCTTGTCGCCACCTGGACCCTCCGGGTCGCCATCGTGGCCGCGCTCGCTGTGGGCGGTGCCTCGATCTCGGCTGGAACCCCCGTCGTCGACTCGGTCGACCGGGGTCTGGCGGCCGCCGTCCTGTTCACTTTCGTCGGTCGGTGGTTGGTGGGCTTTTTGGAGCCCCCCGAACGGAGACTGTTGCGAATGCGCAGGAAGCGCGAGGCTCGTAGGGCGAAGGCCAGCAAGGCCAAGAAGCCAGATGCCGCCGCTCGCGCCGCAGCCAAGAGCAAGTCGCAGTCCACCGTCAGTCGAAGTGCCTGAGGCTGAGGAGAGATAGTGATGTTGAACCGACACCCGCTCCCGCCTCGATACTCCCCCGCCGGCGCGAAGGGCCCGCTCTTGCTGCGCCCGACGGCCAGGCTGCTGCCGGAGACGGCGCGCCTCGAGACGGTCGTGGATTCCACGACCTTGCGACCCGCCCTCGGGTCGATCGGCGCTGACAGCCAGCGCGGGCTCGAGAACTCGTGGGGTGCCCCGTTCGGCGGGTCGTCGGAAGGTTCCGGGGGCGATGCAGCCACCGACCGCGCCGACGCCGCCGCGGGCGCCGCCGCCGAGGCGGAAACGGATGCCGAGGCGGAAACGGATGCCGAGGCGGCCGTCGACGAGATCCTGGCCGAGAGTGAGACGGCCGTCGTGGAGACCCCGCCCGACGAGCCGCTGGCACCGGACGAGGAATCGCCGAATCTGAGCGGCTACGACGCGTACGGGCAGACGCCGGCGCCGGGCGCGGGGCTCAGCCGCGACGAGCTGGTCGCGCGCTACGCCCATCTGGTCAAGTACGTCGTGGGCCGGCTCGGCGTCTCGGTGCCAGGTCTGTTCGACCACGAGGATGCCATGCAGGCCGGCGTCCTCGGGCTGCTGCGCGCGATCGACGCCTACCGCCCCGATGCCGCAGCTTCCTTCGAGTCGTACGCGATCCTCAGAATCCGGGGCTCGATTCTGGATGCCGTTCGCTCTCTCGACTCCGTTGGACGGGCCGGGCGAGAAGCGGCCCGCGCCATCCAGGGCGCGATCCGCGATCTTCAGCACGAGCTGGGCCGCTCGCCCACCGAGGCGGAAATCGCGGCGCGGCTCAACATGCCTCTCTCACGCTACCGCGAACGGCTCCAGGCGGCCACGGTCGTGACCGTCTCCCTCGACGAGCACGACGCCCGCGACAACGACGACGAGTCGGTCATCCTGGCCGACAACGCCCCCGACCCGAATGCCGTAGACCCTGCCGACGAAGCGGCTCGTCGCGACGCCATCGCGTCGCTGGTCCACGAGATCGGCCGGCTGCCCCAGCGCCCGCGGATGGTGCTCGCCCTCTACTACCAGGACGAGATGACGTTCAAGGAGATCGGGCAGGTACTCGGAGTTACCGAATCGCGCGTCTGCCAGATCCACACCGAAGCCATCCTGGCGCTCCGCACCCGGCTCGTCGACTCCGACGTAGCGGCCCGGCTGGGGCGGCGGAGAGCACGACCATGATCAGAGGCTTTTACACGGCCCTGTCCGGGGTCATCGCCGCGACGACCCGCGAGGACGTCGTGGCCGACAACATCGCCAACAGCAACACCGTCGGCTTCAAGCAGTCTCAGACGACCCAGACCGACTACGAGATGAGCATCATGAACTCGCTCGGTCCGGAGCTGGGTCTGCTGGGCACCGGCACGATCCCGACCGGCCTGAAGCTGGACATCAGCCAGGGCCCGATCCAAGAGACCGACAAGGAGACGGACCTGGCCATCGATGGCGACGGGCTCTTCGTCGTCCGGACTGGCAACGGCATCGCCTACACGCGCGCCGGCGACTTCCTGACCGACGCCACCGGCACGCTCGTCACCGAGCAGGGCTACCCGGTGCTCGACACGGCCGGTCACACGATCCAGCCCGGCGAGCCATTCACCGTGTCAAAGGACGGCACCATCGTCCAGACCGGCCAGCGGATCGCGCTGGTGGCCTGGCCGGCCGGCGGAGCCACGCGGCTGGGGCAGAATCTGTACACCGCGGCCGGCAATCTCCCGCCCGCCTCCGGGCAGATCATGCAGGGCATGCTGGAGGGCAGCAACACCGACATGGCGCTGGCGATGACTCAGCTGATCGAGCAGGAGCGCGACTTCCAGCTGAGTGCCCAGGCGCTCTCGCTCCAGGACAACACCCTGAACGACGGCACGCAGCTGGGTAGACTGCGCTGAGCCTGGTCTGGGCCGGAACCCTGTCCGCCCACGGGTTGCCGTCCCGGCGCGTGTGGCACCGGAACCGATGGAGGAGCGAGCCAAGATGACGACCGTATCCAGAGCGCCGTTCGGAAGCTTCGACGGCAAGGCCGTCGATCTGTACACCCTCTGCGGCGAGGACGGCGCCACGGTGAAGATCGCTACCTACGGCGGCATCATCACATCCTGGACCGCGCCGGATCGGGCCCGCAGGCTTGCCGACGTCGTCCTCGGCCTCGACAACCTGGGCGGCTACACCACTGATCGGTACCTGCACGCCGGTCCGCATCTGGGCGCGATCATCGGCCGCTACGCCAACCGCATCGGCGGGGCCAGGTTCAGTCTCGATGGCATCGAACACGAACTGGCGGCGAACAACGGACCCAATAACCTGCATGGCGGGCCGAGGGGCTTCGACATGAGGGTCTGGGACGCCCAAGCCGCCGTCGCCGGCAGCGACGCGGTCCTCGAACTGACCTATGTCAGCGCCGACGGCGAGGAAGGCTTCCCTGGAACGCTCACCACCAGGGTCGTCTACACCCTGTCACCGGACGACGCCTTGCGGCTCGACTACTCGGCTACTACGGACAGGACCACCATCGTCAATCTCACCAACCATGCCTACTTCAACCTGGCGGGCGAGGGCAGCGGCGACATTCTGGCCACCGAGGTCCAGATCAACGCCGGCAGGTTCACGCCGGTCGACGCGAACATGATTCCCACTGGCGAGCTGCGCGACGTGACGGGCACACCTTTCGATTTCCGCCGGCCGACGGCGATCGGCGCCCGCCTGAACCAGGCCGATCAGCAGCTCGAGCTCGGTGCCGGATACGACCACAACTGGATCCTGGACCGCGGCTCGGACGAGGGCCTCTTTCTGGCCGCGACTGCCTACGAGCCGGGGAGCGGGCGACTGCTCGAAGTCCGCACGACCGAGCCCGGAATCCAGCTCTACACCGGCAACTATTTGGACGGGACCTGCACAGGCAAGGCGGGCAAGGCCTACACGCGCCGTACCGGTTTCTGCCTGGAAACGCAGCACTATCCGGACTCCCCCAACAAGCCGGGATTCCCGAGCGTGGCTCTCGAGCCGGGCGAAACCTACTCGAGCGCCACGGTCTTCCGGCTCTCGGCGAAGTAGGCGGACGAGATGGCGTTGGTCGACCCTCGCCCGGCGGGTCCTACCCGATCTACGGTAATCGGAGTGCCCCCAAGTGGGTCCTTACCCGGTGAGGCTCGACATGGCATCCTGGCCCTACCGTCGCTCAGGCGCAACGCATACGTCGAAATGATGAAGAACCACCCCTCCCGCGGGTCAAGGCTTCTCGGTACCGGCCGATCCCTATGGTGACGCCCAAGAGAGGACAAGAATGAAGATCGAAGACCCGCGGTCCGTAACCTCGTCGCCGCTCCTCAATCAGACGCCGGCAGCCAACGCGACGCCGGTCCGCCCGGAGCAGGCGCGACCCCAAAACGGGGTAGCCCCCGTCGGCCAGCCGGCAGCCCGCGTCGAGCTCTCGTCGCGGAGCCGGGAGATGCATCAGGCCCTCGAAGCCGCCAATGCCGCTCCCGACGTTCGTGCCGACAAGGTGGCCGACGCCAAGCAACGGATCGCCCAGGGCACGTACACGGTCAACGCCGAGGTCGTGGCTCGAGGGATCCTCGACAAGCGGGCCTAAGTGTTTGCGCCCGGCGGTCACGATCTCTCGGGATACACCACCGGCTATCGGATCGGGCTGGGATCGCCCGAGCTGAGCGCGCTGACCTCCGCTCTGACTGCTCTGGCAGGCATTTCGGATGAGGTCACGCTCGCCGTCCAGCGCCACGACCGTCTCGCTCTCACGAGTCGCAACGAACAGGCCGAGGCCCTGGTCGAGGAAGTGAACCGCCTCGTCGCCAATCTCACGGACGATGACAGGGCGATGCTCGGCGACGTCGGCGTCCCCGCCCTGTGCGAGCGGCTGGCCGCCAGCGCGCGGCGGAATGCATACCTGATCGAGCAGGCCTGGGCCGTGGATGCGGCCCTCATCCGGCTGCTCATGGGCCTCGGCAGGATCGGCCCCGATGGCACGGTAGGGAGCTACTCGGCCAATCCGGGCCCCGCCTACGTGGATCGGGAGGCCTAGCATGAGCTCCCCCTTCTTCGGGCTCGAGATCGGGTCCTCGGCTCTGCGCGCAGCCCAGCAGCAGCTCGACACGGCGGCCCACAACGTCGCCAACGCGAGCACGCCCGGCTACTCCCGCCAGGTGGTGTCGCTGGTCGAGGCGCCGCCGTACACGTTCCCGGCTTTCAACCGCAGCGGTGCGCCGGGCCAGATCGGTTCGGGCGTCACGGTCGCCGCCATCACCCGTGTGCGGGACACCTTCCTCGACCAGCAGGTCCAGGCCCAGACCACGCTTCAGGGCCAGTGGGATACCCGCGATCAGGAGCTGTCGAAGGTCGAGGCCGTCTTCCCGGAGCCGTCCTCCTCAGGTCTCGGCAACACCATCAGCCAGTACTACGCGGCCTGGCAGGACGTCGCCTCGGAGCCGACCTCGACCGCGGCCCGGACCGCCCTGACGGAACAGGCCTCGAACCTGGCGATGCAGATGAACAGCACCTCGACTCAGCTCGGCATGATCGCCAGCGGCATCGATACCGAGGTGAGCCAGCAGGTCACCTCGATCAACGACCTGGCGACCCAGATCGCCGGCCTGAACGGCCAGATCCAGCGCGTAACTGTCAGCGGTGCGAATCCCAACGACCTGCTGGATCAGCGCGAGCAGCTGCTAGAGCAGTTGTCCGCCATCGTTCCGACCTCCGTCACCGTCCAGAAAGACGGGTCGGCAACCGTCGAGGTCGGCGGCACGGACCTGGTCTCAGGCGTCAACGCACGTCAGATGGTCGCCCAGACGAACAGCTCGGGCCACGTCATGCCGACCTGGTCCGACGGCAGCGCGGTGACGCTGTCATCAGGGCAGATGAAGGCCCTGCTGGACGTCCGCGACGTGGATGTCGCCGGCTATCAATCGCAGCTCGACTCGCTGGCCCAGGGCATAGCCGACTCGACCAACGCGCTCCACGAGCGCGGCGTCGATGCCAACGGGAATGCCGGCCAGGCGCTCTTCACCTACTACCCGGGCAACGCGGCCGCGACGCTGGCGGTCAATCCGGCCGTGGCTGCCAACCCGCAGCTGATCGCGGCGTCCGCCTCTCCGGACACTCCCGGCGACGGCTCCGTGGCCGGACTGATCGCAGACCTGCAGAACGCCAAGAGCTATTCGGCCGGCGTCGCCGGGACGAACGTCGTCGGTGGCATGGACCTGACCACCAACACGACCGCGCGGTTGATGACCGTCGCGACGGATACCGCCGTGGCCCAGACCTACACGTTCAGCGGTACCGGCAACAGCCTGACCCTGACCGGCGCGGACGGCAGCCACCAGACGATCACAGTCGCGGACATGGCGGAGGGCGATACGCAGGTCCTCAACTTCGACCAGCTCGGCATCAAGCTCACCGTCAGCAGCGAGACGGCCGCCAAGGCCGGTGCGGACCTGGTGACGGACTTCACGACGCCCGGTCAGAACACCGTCGTGGCCGCCTCCCTGTACACACCCTCGCAGACGACCACGGACTTCTATTCCGGGATCGTCGCCAAGATCGGTTCGGCGTCCAGCCAGGCGACCGAGATGTCGCAGAACCAGCAGCTCGTGGTCAGCCAGCTGAACAACCAGGTCCAACAGGTGAGCGGCGTCTCGCTCGATGAGGAGGCGACCGACATGCTCAAGTTCCAGCGGGCGTACCAGGCCGCGGCGCGGGTCATCACGACCATGGACCAGATGCTGGACACGCTCATCAACGCCACCGGCGTTGTGACGGCATAAGGGAGGCCGAGCGATGCGCGTGTCCAAATCGATGATCTACGACAATGCCAATACCAGCCTTGGCAACCAGATGGCCGCCCTCCAATCACTCACGGAGAAGATCAGCTCGGGCAAGCAGCTGAACCGGCCTTCCGACAACCCGGCCGATGTCCAGTCTGCCGTTGGGCTGAACGACACCCTGGCCCAGCTCAACCAGTTCGGCCGGAACATCGACAACGCCACGAGCACCCTCTCTGCCATGGACACAGCCCTGTCCAGCGCCGGCGATCTGATCCAACGCGCCAACGAGCTCGCCATCCAGGGCGCGAACGGAACGCTCAGCACCGGGGATCGCCAATCCATGGCTGCAGAGGTCTCCCAGTTGACCGAGGCGATGGCCCAGGACGCGAACGCCAAGGTCGGCGACGACTACATCTTCGGCGGCTTTCGCGTCGATCGCGCCCCGTTCGAAGTCACCGGACCGGGCCAGGTCAGTTCGTACCAGGGCGATCACGGAGTCTCGATCGCACGCATCGGGCCCGCGGCGACGACGCAGGTGAGCATGGCCGGCGACACTGTCTTCGGGCCGGCGATAGCGGCCCTGACACAGCTCCAGGCCGATCTGAACAGCGGCCAGCCGGTTCAGTCGTCGACCATCACCCAGATCTCGGGCGCCCTCCAGACGCTGTCGGAAGCACAGGCGACCGTTGGCGCACGGGAGAACCGGCTCACTGATGCCAAAACTTCGCTCCAGGACCTCACGACGAGCAACCAGGCCATGTTGAGCCAGCTCGAGGACGCCAACATGCCCTCGGCCATCACGGAACTGACCCAGGCCCAAACCACATACCAGGCGTCCCTGGCCGTCACGGCCAAGGTGATGCAGATGAGTCTGATCGACTACCTTAAAGTGAGCCGCGGTGGTGGGTTGCCTCGGGCGGTTCACCACCGTGTCGTTATTGCCAGCGAGGACCAGCCCGTGAGCCAAGCACTACTAGCAGCCGAGATCGTCTTCCCTGACGGCCTCGTCGGTTTGCCCGCCCTCGTTCGGCACCGCATCAGCGCGGTCCCCGAGACGGCGCTGTACGAGATCGTCTCGGACGACGACCCCGCGATCGGCTTCATCGCCGCGACGGCCGACAACGTCAAGCCCGGAACGACGGGTCGCCTGCGCGACCGGGGCCTCATCGGCGAGGACGAATGGGTTCTGGCTATCCTCGCCGTGCACGGCGAGCCGCCGGCGATCACCGCCAACCTGGCCGGTCCTGTTGTGATCGACATGGAGAAGGGGACTGCTCGACAGCTCGTCATCGAGGATCCCGAGTTTCCGCTGCAGGCTCCGGTCTCGAAGGAGAGCTGATGCTCGTCCTCACGCGCCGTCCGGGCCAGTCGATCCGGATCGGGCCCAACGTGGAGGTGCGCGTCGTCAGGATCGAGGGCGACCGCGTAGTCCTGGGGATCGCGGCGCCGCGCCATGTGGCCGTCGTCCGCGCCGAGCTGGTCGAGCAGGTATCCGGCGAAGTGCGCGAGGCATCGGATGCCAGGGCCAGGCTGCGCGTCATGCTGGCGCCGCTGGCTGCGGTGGCTGATCCGGAGCGCAGGCCCGCGGCAGAGCGCACCACCGACGATCCGGAGGACGACGACCCCGGCATCGCCTGAAGCCCGAATCTGCCGGCGCCGGGCCGGTACCATCGCGCCTCCACGATCGGATCCCCCCAATGCCGACTATCCGCCGCGTAGCCGGCGCCGGACCATCTCGATCGTGGGAATCCGGCTGTTCGCGCGTCCGTCGCAGTGTGCGTCATGACCGCCACGCTGCGCGTTCTCGTGATTGGTCCGGGCGCCGCCGGTGCCTCCGACGCTCTCAGGTTCGAAGCCTTCGTCCCCGAATTGGCCAGGCGCGCGGTCGAGCTGGCGAGCTGGACCCCGGGCGACCCCGCCACCGAAGAGGACCCCTTCGGGGCCCTGGAGGCCGTCGTCAGTTGGTCGGACGTTGTGGTCCTGAGGCGGCACTACCGGACCTGGCACGCCTGCCCTGGTTGCGGGCTCCGAACGCTGGACACGGGCGAGGCCAGGTCGCATGACCGCATCGCCGGCCACTCTGTCGTGCTGGCGCCCTACTTCGGCATCCGGCCGTTGATCGGGCTTCTCGAGACGGAGCCCGGCGTCCTGGGCAATCGCGCGATCGTCTACGACACAGACGATGACTTCTTTTCGGCCGAACTGCCCGCCGGGGCGGAGGACCTGCTCGAGCGCGACCTGGTCGAGCGGATCCTGCGGCTGGCCGATCTCGTGACGACGACGACGCCCGTGCTGGCCGAACGTCTGGCTCCTCACACCTCGGCCCCAGTGAGGGTGGTACGCAACGCCGTGGATCCGGGCTGGTACGAGGCCGGGCGGCCCGACGGACCGGCCGAGGCGCCCGGTGATCCCCGTGTCATCTACCACGGGGCGGCAGTTCGGTTGCGTGACTACGAGGTCGCACGCCCGGCCGTCGACGCCGTTGCCCGAGCAACTTCCACGCTGCGCCGGGTCTGGCTCGGCGCGGACGCGGCGCAGCTGTCGGGAGTGGTCGATGAAGTCCGGCCCTGGGTGCGGGGCCTGCCGGCGTTCGGCGCCGCCCTGGTCGCAGCCCGGCCCGACATCGGCCTGGCTCCGCTGCGAGATACCACTTACAACCGAGCCCGCAGCGAGCTCCACTGGCTGGAGTACGCGCTGGCCGGAGCGGCCACGATCGTCTCCGGTCTGGCCGGGACCGGTCCCTACGACGTCGTTCGTGATGGCGTGGACGGTCTCGTGGCCCGCTCCGGGACCGATTGGGAGCGTCAGCTGCGCTCACTCGCAAACTCGCCGGGCCTCCGGTCGGAAATGGCCGCCCGGGCCCGGGAGCGCGTTCTGGCCGAGTACACCGTGGCCGCCCGGGCGCCGGAGTGGGCCGATGCCTACCGCTGGGCAGCTGAGCATGCCGGGTTGGGGCGGGCGCGCACCGCCGCCAGCGCCGGCTAGACCCACGAAGCTTCTTCCGTCCTCAAGTGGAGGCCCCCAAAGCCGACTTCTCCCGCGGTGGGCAGATGCCCTCCGGCGGCATGGATGCCGCACTGAACCAAGGCTAGGAGGCCTATTCCAATGAGTATGGTCATCAACACGAACGTTGACGCACTCGATGCATTGCGCAACCTGGGCGTCACGTCGCAGGCCTTCTCGAGCAGCGTTCAGAAGCTGTCGAGCGGTCTCCGCATCAACACGGCTGCAGACGATGCCGCCGGCCTCGCCATCAGCAACAAGCTCGAGGCGCAGGTCACCGGCCTCAACCAGGCCCAGCGAAACGCCCAGGACGGCGTGTCGATGGTTCAGACCGCAGAAGGCGGCTTGAACGAGATCCAGTCGATGCTGCAGCGCATCCGCGAGCTCGGGGTCGAGGCGGCCAACGCCACGATCGGCTCGAGCGACGCCGCGAGCATCAACACCGAAGTAGTCGCCCTCCAGGCCGAAATCACCCGGATCGCAGGCGCGACCACGTTCAACGGCCAGAACCTCCTCACCGGCGCCATGAGCGTCACGCAGGCGGCGGCCAGCACGGCCAAGGCCGGCGTTGCCCTGGCCGACGTTCCCGCCACCATCTCCAACGTGGACGTCTCCGGCGCACAGGCTGGCGCCACCTACACGCTCTCGAGCGCCGGCGGCGCCGGGACCCTGACCATGACCCTGGGCAGCGTCAGCCAGCAGGTCACCCTCGCGGCCATGCCCGTCGGTGGCACCCAGACCATCACGTTCGGCCAGCTGGGAGTCAGCATCACCGTCGCCGGCGCGGCCGGCGGCACGGCGGCCAACCTCTCCAAGGACCTCGCCGGGCTCAACGTCCAGACCACGGCCGGCAACACTACGGCCACGTTCCAGATCGGCGCCAACTCCGGAGACACACTGGCCGTCACGTTCGGTAACGCTCAGACATCCGCCTACGACGGCGGTGCCTTTGACGCCGCGATCGGCGCCTTCACCACCGCCACCACAAGCGCGGCCAACTGGACAGCCAACCAGGGAACCGCCACGTCCACCCTCATCAGCGAGACGGACAAGGCGATCACCTACATCAACAACCTCGACTCCAGCTTCGGCGCCGTCGAGAACCGCCTCAACCACACGATCGCCGCGGTCGGCGTGGCCTCCGAGAACCTCAACGCGTCCGAGTCCCGCATCCGCGACCTCGACGTGGCGTCGGAGATGGTCAACTTCACCAAGGAACAGATCCTGCAGCAGGCCGGCACGGCGATCCTCGCCCAGGCCAACTCTGCTCCGCAGAACGTCCTCACCCTGCTCCGCTAGTTCGGTTCCCTGGCCCGACGCCGGTTGGGCCACCGACTGAGAGTCAACAAGGGGCCGGCGGGTTTCCGCCGGCCCCTTCTGTTCGGCCTTCGGCCCCAAGGTGAGAATGGACGCCACCCACCAGGTCGCCACTATCAGTGCCCTCGAAGCCGCAACTGATGCCCTGATGGTCGCATTGGGCCGGCGACCGGATCCCGACCTGGAAGCCGCAACCGCCGCCCTGAAGGCCCGCGAGGCGGCTCTTCAATTCCTCGTCCGGACGGACCCTAAGACGCGCCCGCCGGACCTCAACGCCAGACTCCGCCGGATTCTCGACCGCGATCGAGAGGCTGCCGATCAGCTCCGAACCGAGATGGCTTCACTCCGCGAGAGGCTCGCCAACACGCGGCGGATGATGAACACCACCCGCGACTCGAGCCGGGCTACGGCTCGGGTCAGATGAACGGCCAATGCCCGCAAGTTCGGGGGAAAACCCGGCTGGTGGACTGCCGCTCGCCGGCTCAAGCTTGCGAGACTTGAGCCGATACCCCGAACGGCTGCTCCGGCGGACGGGGCTGGCCATGGCGCTTCCGGGAGACCAGGATGTCAACGATCCAGTTCGGCGGCGTAATCTCAGGACTCAACACGCAGAGCATCATCGACGCTCTCGTCGCAGCCGAGAAACAGCCGCTGACCGACCTTCAGACTAAGGAAGCCAGCCTCACCTCCGAGAAGACGGCATACGGGCAGCTCGGCTCGGCCATCGACAGCGTCGTAACTCAGCTCAAGAACTTTACCGTCACGAGCGCAGGCTCGAGCCGCGCGGCTACGTCGAGCGATAGCTCGGTCTTGACGGCTTCGGCGGGCCCGAGCGCCACCGTCGCCTCATACCAGATCTCCGTCGGGAACCTGGCGACGGCGACACGGGCGACTTCGACCGGCGCACTCGGCACCGCCGTGACCGGAAACGTCGACACGTCGCAGACGCTGGCCAACGCCAACCTGGCGACTCCCGTCACTGCCGGCACTATGACCCTGACGGTGGATGGAACCGCCGTCCAGGTCACGGTCGGGGATCCCACGACCACGACCCTGCAATCCGTGATGGACGATCTGTCGAGCGCGCTTCAGACGCAGCTCCAGACCACCGACAGCGGCAGCACGGTCAGCGCCTCCATCGTCAACGGCCAGCTGCAGCTCGCGATCAGCGGCAACTCGGCGGCGCACACGATCGCCTTCGGCGATCCTTCCGACACCAGCAACCTGGCGACCGCGTTCGGCCTGGGCACACAGGGCGTGACCAACGTCCAGAACGCGACCGTCGACGGCACGGCCTATCTGGATCCAACGCTGCAATCGTTGAACCTACCCGGCAGCGTCACGGCCGGGCAGATCAGCGCCATCGTCGACGGAGTCATCGTCCACTACACGGTCGGCGACCCCACCAAGACGACGCTGGATCAGGTCATGGCGGGCTTCGGCCAGGCGATCCAGAATCAGTTGCAGGCCGGCGGTGCAAACGTCTCCGCCGACCCGTCGGCCACGGCGACGTTCTCCGTGGCGGGCAACAAACTCCAGTTGAGCATCGCCGGTGGCGCCGTCGCGCATTCGCTGTCGTTCAGCGCGTCGGGTGACTCGAGCAATGCCCTGGGAATGCTCGGGATCGCCAACTCGAGCGCGACGAACGCCACTAATCCGACGATTACGGCTGCCACAAATCTTGGCGTCGCCCGCATGGTCAGCACGATCGACACGTCCGACATTTCAGGGGTGACCTCGACCACCACCGGCGTGCTGACGATCAACGGTGTGGCCATCTCGTACGACACGACGAAGGACTCGCTGTCGGACGTCATCACCAGGATCAACAACGCGGGCGCGGGAGTCGTCGCCTCGGTCGACCGAACCAACGACGAGATCGAGCTGACGGCGCAGAGCACGGGCGCGTCCGCCATCGACATAGTCGACACGAGCGGCAATCTGGGGGCGGCGCTCAAGCTGGCTCCCGGAACGACCAACGCGCAGGTCGTCGGCCAGAACGCGCAGCTCACCGTGGATGGCCGGTCGATCATCAGCGCCAGCAACACGGTCACCAACGCCATCGACAGCGTGTCCTTGAACCTCGTCGGCCAGTCGCCGCCCGGTGAGACCGAGACTCTCAGCGTGGGTGTCGACACAAGTGCCGTGCAGACTGCCCTGAGCTCCTTCATATCGGCCTTCAACAGCCTGGGTGACACGCTCGACAACCTGACGGCGAACACGCCCGGGACGGTCGGAGGCACGGCCGGAACCGCCGGTCCGCTGGCGGACGACCCCACGGCACTGACGATGTTCCTGAGCCTGCGCAATACGGTCATGCAGGCCGTCGGCGGTGGCACCACCAACTCCCTGAGCGCGCTCGGCGTCAGCACCGGCGCCGTCGGCTCTGCAGTTGGGACGACGAATCGGCTGCAGCTGGATACGAACAAGCTGGCTGCTGCGTTGACCAACGACCCGAACGGGGCGTCCAGCCTGCTCGACAGCGCCACGGGTCCACTGGGTCAGCTGCTGGCCCAGCTCCAGGGCTATGAGGATCCGTCGAACACGCAGGCCTACATCCAGTCGAGCACATCGAGCCTCACGGACCAGATCACCTCCATTCAGGGCCGCGAAGCCACCGAGCAGGAGATGATCAACAACTACACGTCGATGATCGAGGCGCAGTTCACGGCCATGGAGACGACTCTGGCCACGCTGCAGTCCCAGTCGGCTCAGATCGCCGCCGAGCTCGGCGAATCGACATCATCCAGCTCGTCGAGTTCGTCGAGTTCGACCAGCGGCCTGAGCGACGCGTCCACCTCCAGCAGCTAACGAGGGCCCAGCTCGGGGTTCTCCCTTCCGCTCAACTCGCCGTGCGGGCGTGCGCCCGGAGACAGCCGCGCTGTCGGGGTGTGCCGCTCTCGGTCCCGGGCTCAGCCCCATCGTCGCCGGCCCAGGTGGTGCCGGGGGGCCACGTTCGGTCAAGACGGCCCCCTCCGGAGCCGATACCTAACGTGGAACGGCCGCACGGCCAGCCCCCACCAGCGAAGTCACGAGGCTCCCGCTCCATGCTCGATCCGACCGCTGCCTACCGAACGTCCCAGGTTGCCAGTGCCACTCGCGCCGGCCAGATCGTCCTGCTCTACCAGGGGGCGATCCGCTTCGCGACGCAGCACCTGGCATTCGTGGAACGCCGCGAGATCGAGAAGGCCCACAGGGCGTCCATCCGCTCACAGGAGATCGTGGCGGCCCTGCGCGGATCGCTGGACCTCTCGGCGGGCCCGATCGCCATTCAGCTCGATCAGCTCTACGACTTTGTGATGCGCCGGCTGGTGGCCGGCAACCTGGCCAAGGATCCCCGGCCGACGGAAGAGGCGATCAAGGTTCTGCGAGGTCTGCTCGATGCGTGGCAGGAGATCGCGGCACGCCCGGCGTCGGACGTCGCTGCTGCCCCGTCCGAACCGACTCCGTTTCGCGCGTCCACCGTGAGGCCCGTCCCGGTGTCTGCCGGCGAGTATGCCGCAGGGGGCGCACGGCGATGATGCCGGCCCCGCACGGAAGTACGATCGAGCGCGAGGTCGCGGCCGAGACGCTCGCCGCTGCCCTGAGCCCGCTCTCCGCGCGGGCCATACAGCATCGCCTGGAGCGCATCCTCCTCGACGATCGCGAGCTGCTGATTTCTCTGCAGTGCCAGCTCGAGCAGATTCGTCGCGAGCTGCGCCTCCTCAACGACGACCGGATAGTCCACGCCCTCGACGGCGGGGATCGCCCGCTGCGCCACTGACCGGACGATTGCGGGCTCGCCGCGGCGGCTCTCCTGCGGCGGTGCAGCCTGGGACCTCCAACCCTCCCCTTTCCGGCACCACCTATGACCCCTTATCTGTGGCTCACCGTGCCGGGATCATAGGGGCCGATGGGCGAACCACTGCGCGTCCTGGTGTATGGCTCGATCGACGCTGGAGTGTGCGACTCCGTACGCCTGGGCGTCTACCGTGACCTGCTTGCCGTGCACGGCGTCGAGCTGCGAACCTGGGGCGAGTTCAACGACTATCGGGTTCAAGTCCCGCCTGCCTACGCCGGCCGCCTCGACGATGCGATTCGCGACGGAGTAGCCGAAATCGATCTCTCGCCGATTGAGTGGGCCGACGTCCTGGTCTTTCGGCGCTACTACTCCACCGTCTATGCCTGCGACGAGTGCGATTGCACCGCTCCGGATGCCGCCACGCTTGCCGGCCACTGCAAGATGACCGGTCATGCGCCCGTCGCCCGGGATCGAATCGTCCGCGACCTGCTGGCGGCCATCGAACGGGATCGATCCATCTTGCGAGGACGGGCGTTGGTCTACGAGCTGGACGACGACTTGCTTTCCACGCCGCCGTGGACGGGCTTCTATCACCGCATCCGGGGCGATCTCGACCTGATCGAGCGCTTCGCCCGCCAGGCCGACCTGGTGACGGTGACGACACCCACGCTGGCGAGCAGCCTCCGCCGCTGCAATGCCGCCGTAAGAGTGGTCCGGAATGCCGTCAACACGGAGTGGTACGGGCAACAGGCTCCGGATTCCGGGCCTCGGCCCCTGTCGTTCCTCTACTACGGCGTGCCCGTCCGCCTGCACGACTACGCGATCTGCCGCGATGCCGTGGACGAGACCGCTCGAGCGACCGGCGGGCGTCGGATCTGGCTCGGCAGCGACGATCCCGGCGTGCGCGCGGTCGTGGACGAGGCACTGCCGTACGTCCAGGAGATCCGCGACTTTGCGCGGCAGCTCGTCGCGGCACGGCCGGCGATAGGGCTGGCGCCGGTGGGCCAGGACGATTTCAGCCGCAGCCATTCGGAACTCCACTGGCTCGAGTACTCGCTTGCCGGGGCGGCGACCGCCGCATCTCGGACCATGGGCGGCGGCCCTTACGATGTCATTCGCGACGGCGTGGATGGGCTGCTCGCCCGCAACAAGGCCGAGTGGCGCGAGAAGCTGCGCCGGTTGGCCGGCTCGGCACAGTTGCGAGAGGATCTCGCGGGCCGTGCGAGGGAGCGCGTCCTTGCCGAGTACGACGTTCGCGACCGAGCGGCCGAGTGGGCTGACGCATTCCGTTGGGCGGCCGACCACGCCGGCCGCGGCGCCCTGCGCAACTTGACCCATGGTCTGGCTCGGACCGAGGTTCGCGAGCGTGAGCTCGCCCTGGAATCCGAGGCGCGGGCGAATCTGGCTCACCGCCGGATGACCAGGGCTCGGGCCGTCGAAGAGCGCGAGACACTCGTCCGGTTGCGGGGCGATCGTGACGTCTGCTGGCCCGACGGGGCCGACGACAACCCACTTGTGAGCGTCGTGATCCCAACGTACAGCCGTGGCCGGATCCTGGTCGAGCGGTCGCTCGCCTCCGTCCTCAGCCAGACCTACGGGAACATCGAGGTCGTCGTGGTCGGCGACCACGCCACCGAGGAAACCCTCGAGGCCATTCGAACAGTGGACGACCCCAGGGTTCGGTTCGAGGACCTCCCGGAGAGGAGCCCGTACCCGAGCGACCCGGAGGCGGCCTGGATGTGCGTGGGCTCGCGGCCGTACAACCACGGCGTCGAACTGGCTCGCGGCTCGTGGATCGCCCCGCAGGCCGACGATGACGAGTTCACGCCCGACCACATAGAGACGCTGCTCTCTGTGGCGCTCGAGCACCGCCTGGAGTTCGTCTACGGCGACTCCTGGATGGAGCTGCCTGAGGGCCCGTGGATCAGGCTCGGTATGTGGCCACCTCGCCAGGCGGGGTTCTGCGCCGGTGCCGCTCTCTACTCGTCAGGCCTGAGCTTCATCGGCGAAGACGAGGAGTGCTGGCGTGAGGGGATGCCCAACGACTGGGACATGTGGAACCGGATGATGCAGGCCGGGGTCCGGGCCGGCCACGTCGAACACATCGTCTTCCGGCACTACGCGGAGGCCCGCCACCGGTGCCGGACGACGGCCGGCGCTGCATAAGGGGATCTCGATGGGAATCGAAGCTGCTCGAATCATGGAGTTTCGCCGGATCGCCGATCCGAAAGGAAACCTGACGCCGATCGAAGGGACGACCGACGTTCCCTTCGAGATCAGGCGGGTCTTCTATCTGTACGACGTACCCGGCGGCGAGGTCCGGGGCGGGCACGCTCACCGCAAGACTGAGCAGGTGATCATCGCCGCCTCCGGTAGCTTCGATGTCGTGCTCGACGATGGGGTCAAGCGCGCCCGGTTCATGCTCAACCGTTCGTACTACGGGCTGTTCGTGCCGAGGATGGTCTGGCGCGAGCTCGAAAACTTCTCCTCGGGGTCCGTCTGTCTCGTACTCACCTCCGATCACTACGATGAGCTGGATTACATCCGCGATCTGCATGAATTCCGTGACGCAATCCGAGCGTCAGGTGACGGTCGTGGCTAGGGCGGAGGCTGGGGCGTCCGAGGGCCGGGTTGCGTATCTGGACCTGGCGTCGGCTCACCGCGAGATCCAGCCCGAATTGGACGAGGTCGTGCACCGCGTCATCGCCCGCGGCTGGTTCGTGCTGGGGCCGGAGGTAGAGGCCTTCGAAGCCGAGTGGGCGGCCTACGTGGGCACGCGCGGCTGCGTGGGCGTCGGCAACGGCCTGGACGCGCTGACCCTGGCCCTGCGGGCAATGGATGTTGGGCCCGGGGACGAGGTGATCGTGCCCGGGCATACGTACGTGGCAACCTGGCTGGCGGTCAGCGCGGTCGGCGCGCGACCGGTGCCGGTGGACGTCGATCCGTGCACCTACGCGCTGGACCCGAGTCTGATCGAGGCGGCCATAACGGAACACACGCGGGTCGTTCTGCCGGTCCATCTGTATGGCCAGACCGCCGCCATGGACGAGATCATGGCGATCGCCCGGCGCCACGGCCTGCGCGTCCTGGAGGACGCCGCCCAGTCGCACGGCGCCCGCTATGGCGGAAGGCGTGCCGGCTCGTTGGGCGATGCCGCCGCGTGGAGCTTCTACCCATCCAAGAACCTGGGCGCCCTGGGCGACGCCGGCGCCGTCACCAGCGACGACCCGGCGCTGCTCGAGCGCGTCAGGATGCTGCGGAACTACGGTTCGAGGCGGCGCAATCTCCATGAGATCGCGGGCGTCAACTCGCGCCTGGACGAGATCCAGGCCGCGGTCCTGCGGGTCAAGCTGCAACACCTCGACGAGTGGAACTCCCGCCGCGTTGGCGTCGCAGCCGCGTACCTGGAGGGACTGCGAGGCTCGGGCCTGGCCCTGCCCCAGGTGGCTTTCAACTGTGACCACGTCTGGCACCTCTTCGTGGTCCGTCATCCCCGACGAGAGCGGTTGCGTGAGGCGTTGACGGCCGACGGTATCGAGACGCTGATCCATTACCCGACGCCGCCCCACCGGCAAGATGTGTACGCCGGCCTCGGCGTCCCCGCGGGCGCACTGGCCGTCAGCGAAGCGATCGCCCGAGAGGTCGTCAGCCTGCCCATGGGCCCGCAACTGACCGCGGAGCAGGTTGCCCGCGTCGTCGAGTCCGTCCGGGGTGCGGCGGCCGGTCTCTGAGCCGTAACGATCCGGCGAGGCGGGCGACCGAGCTTACGGCGCGGCAGCGAGCAGTCGGCTCAGGCCCCGCGTTTCTTCTTGAGGCGAGCTGAGTAGAGACCCTCGGGGTCGGCCAGGACGACCTTGGTCGGCAGCTTGAACGCGGCAAGGGTCTGGCCGCACGACTTCCGGATGCGCTGCTTCAGGGAGGCCGCCGACTCGGGCGCGATGGTGGCGACCCTGGCGACGACGATCTGACCGAGCAGGGGATTGGCCTCGCCGTAGACGGCGACATCGCCGATGTTGTCGAGCTCGAGGATCGCCTGCTCGACCTCGGCGGGGTAGACTTTCTGGCCGGCGATGTTGATGAGGTCGCTGTCGCGGCCCAGGATGCGAAGCCAGTCGCCGTCCACCTCGACGAGATCCTGAGTGTTGAACCAGCCTTCGGCGTCGAACGGATCGGGTGCGTTGAGGTATCCGGCCATCGCGTAGTCCGACTTGATCCAGAGGACCCCATCGACGACCTTGGTCTGGAAGCCGTCGCCCCCGACCCTTACCCACAGAGATCCGTCTTCGCGGGACTTGGAACGCAGCACCCCCAGTTCCGTCAGGCCGTACGTCTGTTGAAGCAGGACGCGCGGGAAGGCGCGGCGCACCCGATCCAGCGTCTGCTGCGGCATCACCTCCGTACCGTAGGTGATCTTCGTCAGCGAACTGAGATCGAAACGCTCCAGCGCGTCCGATCGCACAAGCATATTCAGGAAGGAAGGCGTCGTCGGCAGAACCTCGACGTGATAGTCCTGAATGGCTCGACATATGCTCACGACGGAACGATCGCGGACGGTGACCACCGTCCCCATGCCGCCGAGGATGGAGAAGATCGTGTTGATACCTCCGAAGTGGTCGAGCATCAGGAACGCGATCGCCACGATCCGGGGGCCGGGCCTGCGGAACTTCTCGACCACGAGTCGCATGTCGTGAAGGATGGCTTTGGGCTTGCCGGTCGAACCGGACGAGAAGAGGATGAGCCCGGGATCGCCCGAGGACCGAAGCTCGAGAAGAAGCGAGTTCGATGGCTGCGTCGCCGTCCGGCTGAAACTCGCGTCGTTGGAAGTGAAGTCGATCACCCACTCCGCCTCCGACAGCCCGAGGATGGTGTCGCGCTCCACGACCGACTCGCGGGTGACTGGCACGACTATGTTGCCGTTCCGCATCAGGGCCAGCACCAGACAGAAGAGCTCCGGAGAGTAGTCGCCGAGGACCGCGGCGATGTCTCCCGACGCCACGCCCTCCCGGCGAAGACGTTGCTCGAATGCTCTCGTGGTCGCGATCACCTGGCCGTACGAGAAGCTCCGGTCCCGATCGAGGAACGCGACCGCATCCGGGACTGCCGCGAATCGCTCGAACAGGAAGTCCACGCCGTTACCTCACGCAACTACTGCGAAACACTCGCCTACAACTCCACGATCGCCGTCGCCCATGACATGCCGACGCCGAACCCGGAGAGAAGGACGCGATCACCCGACTTGATACGTCCAAGATCCATCGCCTCTCGGATGGCGATTGGTATGGACGCAGAGACGGTGTTGCCGACATCGCGAAGGTTTGAGAAGGACTTCTCGGCGGGAATGTGCAGACGAGCGTTCAGGGCATCCAAAGCCATCTTGCTTGCCTGGTGGAAGATCACAAGGTCGATGTCATCCATGGTCATCTGCATGCGTTCCAGCAGCGACCTGACCTGTCGCGGGACGGTCGCATTCACGACCGACATGACGCCCGCGCCGTTCATGTGGATATTCTCCAGAGAGCGCAGGTTCCCGCCGCCGTCGGGTTGGGCGATGGCAGTGTCCGGCGTGTGGGGCATCCGACATCCCCCGGCGGGGATGATGAAGTTCCGGTGTTCCTTGCCCGAGGTCGCATACTGGATCCCAACCAACCCGCGGGTCGAGCCGGATGACGTGATCCACGTCGCGGCCGCGCCATCGCCGAACAATGCCCGAGCTGAACGATCCCTTGGATTGATGTACTTCGAATACGTGTCGGCCGTGACGAGGAGCACGTTGGTCGCGGCATCGCTTGCCAGGAGAGATTGGGCCAGTCCCAAGCCGTAGACGAAGCCTGAGCACCCCAGGTTGAAGTCGATCGCAAAGACATTCTCGGGCAGACCCAGGAAGCCATGCAGGAGACTCGAATTCGGAGGCATTACGTAGTCGCCACTCTGCGTGCAGAAAAGGATGGCGTCTATCCGCTCGTGAGCCTCCGGATGCTCCTGAAACAGTGCCTCGCAAGCGCCGCAGGCGAGGTCGAACGCAGTTTCGTCGTCGCGGGCAATGTGCCGCCTGGCGACGCCCGTGCGCGCCGTGACGTTGTCCATGTTCCACCCCGGATTGTCTGCGCTCAAGTCTTCGTTCGTCAGGACAAGCTCGGGCAGAACGTAGGTGATGCCGCGAATATCGGCTCTGGCGACGGCGGCAACGCTCAACTCAACACCGCATCTGACAGTCCCAGGATGCGCCGCAACGGCACATTGGATCGTTTGATCTCACCGAAGGCAGCGGCTCCGCCGTGACCGGGGTAGATGAAGGCATCCTCGGGCAACGCGTCCCAGAGTCTCCGCACGGAGGCCACGAGCTGTTCCCGATTCTCGCCCGGCAGCGAGCCGAACCACACGTCGTGACGAAAGACCGTGTCTCCCGTGAATGCATCCCCATTGAACAGCAGGACAGTGCTGCCGGGGGTGTGCCCGGGGACATGAAGGACGTCGACACGGTCAGGCCCAGCCACCCACGAGAACCCCTCGCCAACAACGACATAATCCTCGGGCACCACGATCCTATATGGGTACTTGAGAGCGGCCAGCAGGAAGTTGGACGACCGCGCCGTCCTGATGTCGGCATCATGCAGGTGCAGCGGGATCGAATGCTTCCGCTGGAAGTGCTCGGCGCTGCCCAGGTGGTCGAAATGGCCGTGTGTACAGAAGATCGCCCGAGGAACAAGTTTCAGCTCATCGAGGCTGGCCTCGATTGCCTCACGGTCCAGGCCGGGGTCGACGAGGACGCACTCTCCGGGCGTACTCATCGGGCAAATGTAGGTGTTCGCCAGGAACTCCCTGTTCGTGACACGGGTGATTGTCGCCGCGGGAGCATTCACCCATGCACCCCGCCGAGGAATACTGTCTGGGCCGTGATGTAGGAACTCTGAGGAGATGCGAAGAAGTCAATCACGTTGAACACATCGTCCGGAACTGCCAAACGTGGAATTGGCATGCCGGCGATGACCTCGTCCACTTTCTCGCGCGGCAGCTGACGAAGCATGTCGGTGTCGATCGCGGACACGGCGAGCGTGTTGACGGTGACTCCGAAGCCGGCGAACTCCTTCGCCAGAACGGCAGCGAGAGTCATCGATCCGGCCTTTGTCGCGGCATAGACGGAATCGCCGATCGGCTCGAGCGTCGATGCCATGGAGCCGATGTTGATGATCCGTCCATACTTGCGCTTCCGCATGAGCTTGGCCGCCTCGCGCGACACGTAGAACGTCCCGAGGAGGTTGGTGCGCAGCATCTCCTCCGCTCGAGGGGCCGGCAAGAGCATGGCATGGATCGATGTGAGGACCGCGGCGTTGTTTATGAGGATGTCGACTCTGCCATGGGCGCGAGCTATCGCGACGAACGCTGCCCTGACGGCGAGATCGTCGCCGACGTCGACGTTGTAGTGGCTGTAGTTCCCGTGTGCGATCGACGAGTCGCCTCTGCTGAAGCCGATGACCTGAGCGCCCTGATCAAGGAAGTGGTCCGTCAGCAGCCGTCCCAGGCCCTTCCGGGCTCCAGTGACGACTGCAACTCTTCCGGCGTACTTAGGGTCGTCCGGCATCACTTCTGCCCTGCGATCAGCTCCATGATGTAGTCCCTCAGCGTCTTCGCGGTCGCATACGGCGATTCGGGCCGCGACATGGCACGATCGTCGGCGAGGCTGACATCCAGTCCATAGTCGAGGTTGAGCGCCGCCTCGACATCAGTGATGACCGAGACGAAACCGAGGGAGTCGATCTCGGCGTCGACGCCGAACAGGGGAGTGGCCAGGGAGACGCGTATGCGGTCATCGGGATCGCGCTCGTCGTTGAGGGAGTCGAGGGCGTGGAGGATGATTGCGTCGACTTCTGCACTGGTGATCATGTTTATCCCTTGTGTTCGGTTGACTGGCCGCTTCTGGCTGTCGCGATGAGCGCATTCATTCGAGGCAGGGCGACCGTCCGGTATTCTTCTTCGAGCATCCCCACGCAGATTGCGTCCCGGAAGCGACCCCCGATGAAGTAGTGCTGACGGAGCCGCCCCTCCTCCTTCATGCCGAGAAACTTCTGCCACTTGAGCATCAGCCGATTGTCCGCGACCACGGTGCCGTGGACCCTTCTCAACCCCATCTGGTCGAACGCCAGCTGATACAGAAGCTTCATCGATTCGACCGCAACGGGCAATCCTCTCACCGCATCGGGTTCCCCGATGAGGAAGCGCGCGGCTTCGGCTCGCCGGTTCATCTCATCGATGGCAATCAGGGAGAGCATTCCGACAGGCTGGCCGGAACGGAGCTGGATTACGAAGTTGAGCTCATTGGTCGGTCGCGAGGCGATCCACTCGGCCTGCTCCGCGGCGTTCACGGCGCCGCGATTTAGAAGAGCCCCCCGGTCGCTCCGGCGCCAGGCGAGCGTGAGCTCGGCATCGTCGATCCGGAGCGGTCGAAGGACGACATACTGTCCGCAGAGCTCCATTTCGACGGATCTCCGGTTGTGCGCGATCCCTTTCAGGCCGGGCCACAACGTGACGGTGCCACGGGGTCCCGTCTTCGGCCGCGGCTGGATTATAGGGCCGGAAACGATGGTGCCCTGATCGACCTCTTGTTCAGGCTCCGCGAGCGAGGACCGCGGGCAGGCGCTCCTGATCGTGCTCGCGAGAGCCGAGCTGCTCGCGGACCAGATCGAGGAAGTGGTGCAGCCGGAACGGTTTGAGGATCAGGCCGTTGGCGCCCGAGTCGCGGGCTGCCGCCTCGTCCGGTGACTGGCCCGTCAGGATTAGGACGCGCATCCCCGTGAGAGACGGGCAGCGGCGCAGATCGGCGGTGAGCCGGTAGCCATCACGATCCGGCAGCCCCACATCCACGATTGCCAGAACCGGTCGATACTGCAGGGCCAGAGCCTCTCCCTCCGCCGCCGTGTGGGCGGTCAGGAGGTGAACCCTCAGGCCGCGCAGGGCGGCTTCCAGAGCGCCATGGACGTACTCGTCATCGTCCACGATCAACACTGCAGGTGAGTGGTTCCCCGCGTGGAGCGGTGTGGGAGTTGTCATACGCCCCGGAGGGTAGCCCACGACCGAGGGATCTGGAATGCTGCGTTTGCATGGTCTTGGGCAGGACCCCGAGCGGCGCGGAAGCGGACTTCCGCGCCGTGGACGGCCCGGTCGTGCGGGCCCGGCGGGCCCAGGCGTCGCCGGCAGTGGATCTACCCGGGGCGCCTGTAGAAGGTGAGCCCAGCCGGCTCGAGGCCGACCGCCCGGGCGTTTGGGATCGACTCGGTGGCCCCGAGGAAGAGAACTCCGCCCGGCCGAAGCGCGTCGCAGAAGCGCCGGTACAGGTCGATCTTGGCCTGCTCGGTGAAGTAGATCACGACGTTTCGGCAGCAGATCAGGTCGAACGGCTTCTCGTAGACATCCTTGAGAAGGTCATGTCGCCCGAAGGTGACCAGGGCCTTCAGCTCCGGCTTCACCTCCCATTTGCCCTCGTTGGGTCGGAAGAAGTGAGTCCGGCGCGCATCCGAGACGCCCGCCATCTGGGCCTCCGTGTAGGTCGCCAGCCTGGCTCGAGACAGAATCGTGTCGTCGAGGTCGGTGGCCAGGATTCGGACAGACGTGGCTGGCGCGATCTCGCGGACCAGCATCGCCAGGCTGAAGGGCTCGTACCCGAGCGAACAGCCGGCACTCCAGATCCGAACCGAGAGCTGACTGCGCAGCATCGGCTTCAGGTGTCGATCGACCAGGGTGTCCCAGGCCTCCGGGTTCCGGAAGAACTCGCTGACATTGATGGTCAGCATGTCCAGGAATGCCTGTCGCAGAACGACGTCCTGGCGTGCCCGTGCGACCAGAACATCGGAGTCGGCCAGCCCGCGGGCTGTGGCGAAACCGTTCACTCGGCGCCAGACCTGTGCCGGCTTGTACTGGCCGAGGTCGATCCCCAGCAGGCTGCGGACCTCTCGCGCGAGCCGCTCGTAGGCGACGGTGTCGAGCTCGGGGATCGGCGCGAATGCGGGCAGAATGGCAGGTCGTTCGCGGCGTGGCGGAGTCTCCATCGGTGTAGGTATCGGCTGGCCGGTCGCCGGATTTGACCGTGCGGCCGATCTCAAGGGGGTTCGGATGGTACCGACACCTCCTGTGGGCACTCAGCCCCGCCCGCCTGTCGAGCAGCCATGTCAGTTCAACCGGTCATCACCGCCGCCCCGCCAGGATTCGAGCCCGTTCCGGCCCGAGTCCTGACCGACATCGACACGCTGCCCTGCGACCTCTACATCTGGCGCGGGCCGCGGCCGATCCTCTACGCCATGCGAGGCGGCGACCTGCGGCGTGTCATCGCCCGGGCCCAGCGCGGGATGTCGTTCCTGGTTCGCGAGATCGATGCCGACCTGCTCCACGGAGCCCTGGCCGCGTCGCTGCCGCGGGTGCTCGCCAACCAGCACATGTCGCCCATCGAGCGCAGCAAGACGGCCTATTCGATCGCCGCCAAAGTGCTGGCCCCGGTCTTCATGCGCGAGCGGCCGCTCGACCACGACGGCCTGATGATGACCCAGAACACCATCGACGCCATCACGTTCCGCATGCTGGAGGACGAGGATCTGGTGTGGGCCATGGTCGCCACGATGCAGAAGCACACGGCGACGCACACGCACGCCATCAACTCCGCCGTATACGGCATCGTTCTCGCCCGCTTCACCCGATTCGGTGGGTCGCAGGAGATTCGAGACGTGGCCCGTGGCGGCCTCCTCCACGACATCGGCAAGAACCGCGTGCCCAAAGTGATACTGGACAAGCCGGGGCCGCTCGATGCCGTCGAGTGGCAGGTCATGCGAGGCCACGCCAAGGCCGGCACCGACATGATCGTGCGTGCCCTCGGCTACGCTCCCTCCTACGCCCACATCATTTCCGAGCACCACGAGCGCTGCGACGGGTCGGGCTATCCGGCTTCGCGCGCCGGGTCCCAGATCGCCCTGGACAGCCAGGTCGTGGCCATCGTCGACGCCTTCGACGCGCTGACTTCTCGCCGGCCGTACAAGACGGCCGTGACCGCCTTCGAGGCCCTGCACCTGATGCGGGTGGCGATGCGCGGCCAGTTCAACGACGAGCTGCTGCGGGACTTCATCAAGCTCCTGGGCGGCTGGAACGCCCTGAGCGGCGGCAGCATCTCCGGCGAGGTCTCCAACCCCGATCTGGTGGGCAGCCTCCGGGTCGCGGGGTAGGGGAGTCTCGGCCGGGCGAGTGTGCCAGTCCCAGTGAGAAGGGCAGCCGTGGGGCGAGGCCGTAGGGCATGCCCGACGAATTCTCGGCCGGGACGATAACGGTGGGAAGGGGTCCGGCGGCGACCGACGTAGGAGGCGACGGGAGCAGCACGCGAGCGAGACACAATCGTGAGCGAAGCGAGCGTTTGCGCCGACCGAGCCTGCGTCCTGCCGCCTGATCCCCGCCACTGCGTGAACTTCCCCAGCGCCGGAGGCGCATGAACCGCCCCGAATCAGCAAGCGGGACCGAACGCCAGCTCGCGGAAAGATTCCGTCATCCACACCTGGTCGGAGTGTTGGACACGGACTCCGTGCATGGCTCGCCGATCTGAGACCACTGCGAGGGCTTCATCACGCTCGGCCGAGCGGGGGGCGGTAACCTCTGGACCCATCTCGCTCGCCTCGGACGGCTTCATTCGCGTGCAACACGCCTGGGGGGCGTATCTGCAAGAAACGCGGCCCACCTGGTTCGATCGCTGCCGCTCGGCCGATCCGGAACGCCGACCGATGCGGCAGGCAGGGGCGGTAGGCGTCCGGCCGTCAGGCAGTCAGGCCTCGGGCCGGCGACAGCCCCCAAGGAGCCGCCCCTTCGTCGCGAGCCCCCGCGAGCCCAGGTCAGGCGACCCTGGAATCAGACACCGCGACGACGGCCGCGACCTTCGCCTCGACTGAGGCGGTGCGTTCCAGCAGGGCTGCGATGTCCACGACCAGCCCGACCGAGCCGTCCGCCATCACCGTCGCCCCGGCCAGGCCTTTGCGCTCGCCCGCGAGCCTGTTCAGGGACTTGAGCACGATCTCGTGCTGGCCGACGAAGGCGTCGACGGCGAGGGCCATCTCGGTGCCGCGCGACCGCACGACCACGAGGTTGACGAAGCCCCTCTCGTTCGTGACCAGGGGCCGAGACGGGTCGCCCAGGGCGTTGTCGAGCTGCTCCACCGGGATGACGCGGTCTCGCAGCGTGAGGACGTTGTGGCCCCGAACCCTGCCGAAGCTCCGCGGCTCCACGCGGAGCGTCTCGACCACGCCCGTCAGTGGCAGAGCGCACACGCGCGAGCCGGACTTGACGAGCAGGGCGCTGATGATCGCCAGCGTCAGCGGCAACGACAGCGAGACCTTCGTGCCGGCTCCGGCCGTGCTCGAGACGTCGACCCAGCCGCCCAGGCGCTCGATGTTGTTGCGGACGACATCCATGCCGACGCCCCGGCCGGAAACCTCGGTGACCACCTTTGCGGTCGAGAAGCCGGGCATGAAGATGACGCGCAGGATTTCGGCGTCGCCGGCCGCCTCGGCCGCCTCGCGAGTCATCAGCCCCTTTTCGACCGCCGCCCGGCGCAGCGCTTCCGGATCCATGCCCCGGCCATCGTCCTCGACCGTGATCAGGATCCGGCCATCGGCGTGACGCGCCGTGAGGCGGACCGTGCCCGGCAGCGGCTTGCCCGCGGCCAGGCGCTCGGCGGTCGACTCGACGCCGTGGTCGAGGGCGTTGCGGACGAGGTGGCCCAGCGGGTCGCCCACCTCCTCGAGCACGGAGCGGTCCAGCTCCGTCTCCTTGCCCTCGATGATGAGCTGGACGTCCTTGTCGAGCCTGGCGGCGATGTCGCGCACGACCCGCGGGAAGCGGTTGAAGACGGTCTCGATCGGCAGCATGCGCAGGCCGGTGACCTGATCCTGTAGCTGACCGGCGATGCGGGCGAATTGCTGGCTGTCCTCGTCGGCCTGGCGGGCCAGCGGGTCGTCGCCGAGACGAAGGGCCAGCTCCTGGGAGCTCCGCTGCAGCCTGGTCTTGTGGACGACCAGCTCGCCGACGAGGTTCATCAGCTCGTCCAGGCGAGTCACGTCGATTCGGATCGTCTGCTGGGCGGCCTTGAGGCGGTCCCCTGCGACGGCCATCCGCTCGCCGGGCGGCAGCCCGCGGGCCTCCGCGCCTAAGTCGGCCTGGCGGCGCTCCGCCGTGGGCGGGCCCGCCTCCTCGCGGTCGTCTTCACGCTCGGCACCCAGCGGAGCCGGAATCTCCCCTGGGCCGTAGACCTCGACGCTCGACGCCATGCCCGGGGCTTCGTCTTGGCCGGCCGTCAGCGGGGCCGCGACCATCTCCACGCTCACCACGTCGTCGATCGCAGCCATGCGGCCGCGCAGATCGGTCAGCTCGACCGGCCGGCCCCGGGCGAGGATAGTCAGCAGGGATGAGCCGAGGCCACTCTCGATCTCGTCGCGATCCGGCACGGAGTGGATCAGGGCGCCTGCGTCGTCGACCTCGAGCACGAGCTGCAGCAGGCGCACGGCCTGCCACTCGCTGGTGGGGTCGATCCGGCAGACGAGGAGCGAGCGTGCCTCGAAGCCGCCGGGAGCGTCGCACAGGAGCCGCTGGATCAGCGGCGCGATGGCGACGTTCGTGACACCGCCTTCGGCCTGGCCGGGTGCGCTGGCGGGCGCCGCGCCTCCGTCGGCCCTCTCGTCGGGCGTGGCTGCAGGCGGGTCCCCCGAATCCGCTGCCGGAGCCGGAGGAGCCGTCCGTGGGGCCGGCGGCGGACCCGTGGATGCTCGTGCCGGCTGAGGCGTTCGAGCCGTGGTCGCCGGCTGAGGCGTTCGAACCGCGGTCGCCGGCCCTGCCGACGATCTGGCCGACGATCTGGCCGCCGCTGCAGCCGTGGCCGTGGAGAGCAGCTCGCGGAGCTGCCTGGTCAGCGGTTCGGGTGCGTCGGTGAGGATCTCGCCCTCCTGGACCTCGGCTACGAGGGAGCGGAGGACGTCGATCGTCGAGAGCAGGACGTCTGCAAACGGCTTGACCTCGTGGAGCGTCCCGCTTCGGAAGGCTCCGAAGAGGTCCTCCATCGCGTGTGTCAGCTCGGCCATTCGGCGATGACCGATGGTCGCCGCGGAGCCCTTGAGAGTGTGTGCCGCCCGGAAGACCTCGTTGACCACGCCGCCGTCTATGCCGCGTTCGAGTGTCAGCAGGCCTTGCTCGATGCGTTCGATCTGCTCCAGCGACTCGTCCGTGAACAGACGGTCGTCGCCGGGCTGCAGATCGAACGTGAGGGGCATCTCACGCCGCCTCTCGCAGCGCCACGTGCAGCTTCACTTCTCCGAAGCCCGTGGTGAGCGGCACCACGAGGCGCTGGATCTCGACGGTCGAAAGACGGGCTCCCCTGCCAACCAGGACCAGCGGCGGGTTGATCAGCGTCTCGATGCCCTCTTCGGCCAGGCCGATGCCGGCCGTCCCGGCGATGACGTTCGCCATCTCCGCGATGCCGCTCTGGCCCAGCTCGTCGAGCTCGCTCGTCTCCTGGCCGAGGATGGCGCCGATCATCTTGAGCGCCGTCGGCTCGGCCATCGAGAGGTACAGGGAGCCCGTCAGCGACCCGCTGATGCCGATCACGGCGGTCACGTCTTCGGTGGTGTAGGGGTTGCCTTCAAGCAGAAGGCCACCCCGCTTCGCCGCAATGCCGGTCTCCTTGCCGATGACATCGAGAGCCGCCTGAACGTAGCGGTTGACGATCTGAACTCTCATGGCTCAGGCCGCTCCCGCCAGGGCGCTCTGCTCCTCGCGCCCGAAGAGACCGTCGAGCTCCAGCAGGAGGACCAGGCGATCGCCGAGCTTGGCGATGCCGCGCAAGTACTCCGCGTCCGCCCCCGCCGCGACCTCCGGCGTCGGCTCCACGGCGTCGAGCGGCAGAAGGAGCACTTCCGAAACGCTGTCCACGATCAGGCCGACGCGGGTGGAGCTGCTCTCGGCGACGACGATTCGGGTCTCCTTGGTCGGGTCGGCCTCGGGCATGCCGAAGCGGCCACGCAGGTCAACCACGGGAATGATCCTGCCGCGCAGGTTGATGACTCCCTTCACGAATTCGGGTGCTCTCGGCACCGGCGTGATCGGCTGGTGACGGATGATCTCGAACACTCGGGCGATGTCCAGGCCGTAGTGCTCGTCCGCGAGCTCGCAGACGACGATCTGCAGCTCCCCAGAGCGACTGCCGCCGGAGGTTGGCTTCTCGGCCACGGCGCTATCTCCTTTTTGTGCCGCCGGACACGATCCGGCTGCGAGCTCTTCGATTAGGTATCGGTCCCGGGTGGGCGATAGTGAGTGGGTGGGACCCTCGATCGGCCGCCTCACGAGGCGAGGGCGGGTCGGTCCGGGTCGGAAGCGGGCCCGTGCCCGGAGCCCACGACGAGGTCCCGGTCTCGAGCCGAGTCGGACCGTCGGTCCGAGTTGCACCAGGCTTCGATGCTGTCGGCGATCTTGTGCAGCGGCAGAATCTGGTCCGACAGGCCGGCCTCCGCGACCGCGGCGGGCATGCCGTAAATCGTCGCCGTGGCGGCGTCCTGGGAGATGACTGTGCCACCGTGCTGCTTCACGGCGCGCGCGCCCTCACGGGCGTCGCAGCCCATCCCCGTCAGGACGACGCACATCAGCCGCTCGCGCCAGATTGGGGCTACCGCCTGCAGCGTGACATCGGCGGCAGGGCGCACGCCGTTCACCGGCGGGAGGC
Organism: uncultured Chloroflexia bacterium; assembly: GCA_963768655.1. Classification (GTDB taxonomy): domain Bacteria; phylum Chloroflexota; class Limnocylindria; order Limnocylindrales; family CSP1-4; genus Fen-1039. The sequence goes on from CAVYIM010000004.1 coordinate 616,157, forward strand.
TGACGAGCTGGACGTGACCGCTCGTGCCGCAGATCAGGTGGAAGTCGCCGGGCGCCACGAGGATCTCGCCCTCCGCCAGGACATCGTCGCCGGCGGCCTCCGAGCAGGGCAGCAGGCCGGCCGACTCGAGGCGGGCGGCGAGCGACGAGGTGAAGCCGGGGGGCATGTGCTGGACGATCGCGACGGCCGCTCCCAGATCGGCGGGTAGCCCTTTCACCACGGCGTGCAGGGCGCTCGGACCGCCCGTCGAGGAGGCGATCACGACCAGCTTGTGGGCGGCGATCCTGGATCCGGCCCTGGCCCTCCTCTCGCGTGCGGGGGCTGCCATGGCGGGCAGCGATCGAAGCCCGGAGCCACCCTGCGTCTGCGCGTCGGCCACCGCCGATTGGGCCGCCGCGTTCAGGCGAGCCCGGTTGTTGATCACCGTCAGGTTCATTGCCGCCACCTGACGGTGGCGCAGGAAGGCGGCTTCCGACATCCCGGCGGCGGCTCGGATCTTGGCGACCAGATCGTCTCCAACGCGGCCGATGTCGATCGAGAGCGATCCGGACGGCTTGGACACGAAGTCGATCGCGCCATACTCGAGCGAGTCGAGCGTGGTCCGAGCATTCTCCGTCGTCAGGCTCGAAAGCATCACCACCCGTGTCGGCGTCTCGAGCATCAGGCGCTTGAGCATGCCCAGGCCGTCGAGAACGGGCATCTCCACGTCGAGCGTGATGACGTCCGGCCGCAGCTCGCCGGCGAGCCGGAGCCCTTCCTCGCCGTTGGAGGCGGCGCCGACGATCTCGATGTCGGGCGCCTCGACGAGCAGGCGGCCCAGAGAATGGCGCATGAACGCCGAGTCGTCGACGATCAGGACGCGAATCTGGCCCATCGAGAGCTCCCGATTTCCACTGGGCGGCAGACCCGAGAAGGCGCCGCGCCGGAGCTGCGCGGAACCTCCGGGAAAGACGGCGCCGCTAGGCGGCCAGAAGCTTGTTCACGGCCGCGAGGACGCGGTCGGGCGCGAACGGCTTGACTACGAAGTCCCGCGCGCCGCGCTTGATCGCGTCCATGACGATCGCCTGCTGGCCCATGGCCGTCAGCATTGCGATCCTGGCGTGGGGATCTTTCGAACGTATCTCGGCCAGCGCCTCGAGGCCGTCCATCTCGGGCATGGTGATGTCCATGAGAACGCAGTCGGGTCGTTCGCGGAGGTAGACCTCGACCGCGAGCCGGCCGTTCTCCGCCTCGAGCACCTGGTGGCCCGCCTCCACGAGCAGCTTCGCCGCCCGCAGACGCATGAACGCCGCGTCGTCGACGACGAGGATCTTTGCCATCGCGGTGCTCCTACTACTCGTGCTACAGCTCAGTGACCGAGGACAGACTCTTGATGAGAAATCGGCCGTCGGCGACCTCAAGTTGAACCGTCCGACCGACATTTCCTCCGAGCGCGGTGGCGGTCAGACTCAGGCCCCAGCTGCTGAGGCCCGCCTGCACCGCCTCGGCGTTGCGCTTGCCGATGGCCAGGCCGCCGCCCACAGTGAGCATCGCCGCCGCCCCCGCCGCCTTGAGCATGCTGCGATTCAGGACCGCGCCCCTGGCCTCGAGCGCATGCAGGAACGTGTCCAGGCCGGGGTCGATGAACTTGACCGGGCTTCGGTTGTTGGCCGGTCCGCTCGGCAGCATGAAGTGGGCCAGTCCGCCGACCTTCACTCGCGGATCCCAGACGGCCAGGGCGATGCACGAACCGAGGCCGTAGGCGACCAGATGGGTGTCGGGGCTCGAGCTCAGGACCATCTCCCCGATGCCGGCCACGAGGAGGCTCGGGCTTTCGGTCAGGGTCATATACCGATGGCCCCGAGAGCATCCAGGAGAACGCGGAGACTCTCGGAGCGCGGCAGGACGAACAGGGTTCCGTCGATGGCCCGGCCACCTTCGCTGAACGTCGTCCTGGCGGCGAGAACCTGGTCGGCATCGCTCACGAGGTCGAGCAGCACCGCATCGAGCACGGCCCCCGCCATCTCGATCACGATCTGGGGCGGAGTGGGTTGGACGGGCTCGTGCAGGTGCATCCCGAGCTCGTTCAGGAAAGCCGAGATCGTCACGTTGCCGGCCTCCTGCAAGGCCGACAGCTCGAGCTCGTCGTAGCTCAGCGGATCCGTGGTCGACTCCATCGGCAACTCGCCGGGTCCCAGCAGGCCGGCCAGCAGGATCTGGGCCAGGCGGTGGGCGTCGGACGGGGAAAAGAGCAGCAGCGCGTGGCCCCGCAACGACCCGAAGATTCCGACGTACACGGCCAGGACGATCGACTCCGGGCCGCCGGCCATGACCAGGACGTCCGCCGCGCTGCAACGCTGCAGCACCGGCGTCTGGACCTCGATGACCTGGCCGCTCATGGAGCCGAGGGCCTCGCCGGCGCGCTTCATGGCGCGGCCGAAGGTGCCCGCGACTACGTTCTGACCGGCCTCCGACAGAGTGAGCGTCATGTGTTCCGATTCCTTGGCCCGGTTTGCGGGTACCACCACCGTCGATCTCGGCGCCGCTCGCCGCGGCGGGCAGGACCGCTGGCGGTCCTGTCGGGGAATCGGTCGCGACAGCGTCCGACTTGAACGCGGGGCCGGCGCCTGCGTGCCCCGCGAACGGCCGAGACCACCGGTTCTCGGGCATGGGATTCGCCCCGCCCTCGGTAACGCGCAAGGTCTGCGCTGGGCAGAGCGATACGAGAGGGTCGGGGCTGGAAGGCGGCTGAGTCGCGCCGGCCTAGAGCCGGTATCGGCCCATCGTTTCCATCATCTGAGAGACCGACCGCGGCGGGATCACGCGCAACACTTGACCATTGCCGTCAACCACCGTCACCTGGAGCTGCTTGCTCTTGGGATCGATCTGGAAGACGGCGTACGCCTCGGTCAGCCCATCCGGACCCTTGAAAGACACGTCGGGACCGGCCTGCTTGGCGAAGCGGTCACGCTGCGGGGCCACCTGAGTGGGGGCCAGCTGCGATACCACCGCCGGTGCGGTGCCGGTGGCGACGAGTGCCGTTGGGAGCAGATCGTTGGTTGCCATCTGAGTAACGTAGGAATCGGGCGCGGCCACCCGGACTTGACCGTTTAGGGGCGATCCCTAGCACCCAGGGGCGTTATTCCGTTGACTTGCGCCAACACGTGGATCCGCGCCGTCACGCTCAGGTAGGGTTTTCCAGTAGGCCCAGCTTGAGGGCCATGATGGCCGCCTGGGTCCGATCGGCCGCGCGCAGCTTCCAGATGATGTTCTGGACGTGCTTCTTGACCGTATCCTCGGTGATCGAGAGCTTGCCTCCGATCTCCTTGTTCGTCAGCCCTTCGGCGACGAGGAGCAGCACGTCGTGCTCGCGGGGAGTGAGGGCGTATTGCTCGGCTCGCTGGCGGGCGGTATCCCCGGCAGGGGGTGTCTCCTCACGGGTGGCGAGAGCTTCTCGCAGGAGCTGCGGCTCCACCGCCAGCTGACCGTTGGAGACGTTGTGCAGAGTCTGGATCACCTCGGCCGTGGTCGCGTCCTTCAGGAGGTAGCCGGCCGCCCCGCGACGGATCGCCTCCAGGACGTAGCGGCGATCGTCGTACAGGGTAACGATCACGACGGCGATGCGAGGATGGCGCGCCTTGAGCCGCTCCAGGCAGGCCAGGCCGTCGATGCCCGGCATGCGAATGTCCAGCAGGACCATGTTGGGCTCGAGCTCCTCGGCGAGCTTCAAGCCGGTCTCGCATGAATCGCCCTCACCGACGACGTCGATCCAGTCGGCCGCGGAAAGCATCGCACGGAGGCCGCGGCGAGCCATCTCGTGGTCGTCGATGAGCAGTACGCGTGCGCGCTCGTTCACGGCTTACCATCTCCGTTCCGTCCTGTTGGGGCAGGGTCGCCGCCCGCTGCAGCGTAGCCTGCCCGAGTCCCGGTGTGTCGAGCTATTGGAATCGAGATCCGGACTAGCGTACCCGAGCCGATGACGCTCCGGACGTACGCCGCGCCACCGAGCCAGCGCGACTGCCTGGTGATGCCCAACAGCCCCAGGCCTCCGCCGGCGCGGCGGCGCTCCGCCGCGGCCGGGTCGAAGCCATTGCCGTCGTCCTGGATCGTCAGGACCGCCCGGTCTTTCGCCGCCCGCAGCTCGACCCGGACGGTCGTCGCATGGGAGTGGCGGACGGCGTTGGTCAGGGCCTCGGTCGTCATGCCGTACAGCGCCTGCTCCACCCAGTCGTCGAGCCGGGGCAGCTCGCCCTCCAGCGACATGTCGATCCCCGACTCGGCCGTGAGCGCCTTCATCCGGCTGCGGATGGCGTGGGCGAGCCCGAGTTCCTCCAGGCCGGGCGGCATCAGGTCGGCCAGCACCGCCCTGACCTCCTGGATCGCCGTCACCAGCCGGTCGGAGGCCGACTCCAGGTACTCGTCCACCGACTCGCCGGGGTGGCTCTGAGCGTAGGCCCGCGCCGCGTCCAGGAACCGAAAGGCGCTGACCATCGATTGGGCGGCCGTGTCGTGGATCTGGTGAGCGATCCTGGCTCGTTCGAGGTCGCTCGCCTGCAGTGTCTGCCGGGCGAGCCGGTCGAGCCGGCGCTGATTCCGCTCGAGCTCGCGGCGCTGGCGCTGGGAGTCGCGGTACAGCTCGTAGAACTCCTCGCTCGTTGCGACCATCTGTGCCAGCGCGGCGGTGGCGGTCCGGCGCCGGTCTGAGCCACGGGTGCGCTGCTGGATCTGCCACTCGAAGAGTCGGCCGGGATCGCGCAACGCTCGGGCCGCGGCCAGGGCCGCCCGGCCGTTCGGGGGCGGCGCCTGCCGGGCGGCCCGGCGGAGGGCGCCGGGCGACACACGGGTCCGATCGGAGACCGCGGCCGCGTCGTGCGGGCTGGGCGGCCCGACACGCAGGACCGCGGCCGTGGTCCGCGAGCCGCGGGGCGCCGGGAAGCCGAGCAGCCGCCCGCCCGCTCGGCATGCCCCGTGAGCGGCCCGGCCGGTGGCGAGGACCCGCGCTGCCAGGTCCTCGGGGCAGCGCCGGCAGAACTGCAGGCCAACGTCCGTCGAGCAGATCGTGGCGCAGAAGGGTTCGCCGTCCTCCCAGCCGGATACGAGGGCCACTTCCGCGGAGGCCGCTGCCGCAAACGGTCGGGAACGCTCGGCGGAGGGGGAATCGAAGGCGGTGATCGCGGATGGCGACCAGGGTCCGACGGTCGGGTCCGGGCGCAGGTCGGTCACGATGTCGTCCCATCGATTCGCGTCGTCGACCCGGGCCCAGAGCTCGGCTCCGGCCAGGTGGCGCGCCACGCTCCGCTCTTCCATCGTGACGTCAGTGTATGGCGGCGGCAGCCCCAACGGGCATGGTGGGCGCAGCGGCGTAGGCAGCGGCGGTCGAGCCGGGCCAGGGCACCGTCGAGCCAGTCCGACCGGGGCCGGGCAACTGCACGAGGGCGACCGGGCAAGGTGAGGGGCCCGATCGGAGGGTCCAATCGGGGGAGTCCGCCCAGCGGCCGGGCGGCATTACCAATGGTCGGAGGGTCCCAGGGCGGACCCTGATACCGGCCGCCCCCCGGCCAGCCGAAGATGCGGGCGGTTCCGACGAAGGTCCAGCTGGGCAGATGCCCGGGTTGGGTCAGCCGAGAAGCCGAGGAAGCAGCCTCATGAGCGTCTTCGACACCATTCGCATCGCCGCCTCGGGGCTTACGGCCGAGCGGCTTCGCATGGACGTCGCCGCCAGCAACCTGGCCAACGCCCAGTCCACTCACAGCCAGGCCGACCCCACGCAGCCATACCAGGACGAGGCGGTGGTCTTCCAGGCCCAGCAGATGGGCCCCGAGCCGGCGGCCCAGGGCGTGTCCGCGATCGCCATCCTCAATCCGACCCGGCCCGACGTCCGCGTCTACGACCCGGGCAACCCCGATGCGGACGCCACGGGCTTCGTCACGTACCCCAACGTGGACGTCTCGTCGGAGATGACCGACATCATGGGCGCGGCTCGCTCCTACCAGGTCGACGCGACGGTGGCCCAGGCCGCCAAGCAGCAGGCCCTCGACGCACTCGACCTCGGAAAGGCGTAGGCACGAGATGAACGCCATCTCTCCAATCTCGTCCATCTCCGCCATCACGGGCACTTCCGGCGCCGGCTCCATCGGGTCGCTCTCGGGCACGAGCTCCATCGCCGGCACCAGCTCGATCGGCGGCAGCGACACCGTCGACGGCACCGCCGGAGGAACTCAGGCGCCGGGGGACTCGTTCCTCAACTCGCTGAGCGACGCCTTCGGGAGCCTGAACACGCAGCTGAATTCCGCCGACGCGGCGGTGGCCAACTTCGCGGCGGGCGGCTCGGCGGATCTCCACACCGTGATGCTCCAGATGGAGGAGGCCTCCATCAGCCTGAAGGCGGCGACCGACGTCCAGTCGAAGCTGGTCGAGGCCTACCAGGACATCATGCGGACGCAGGTTTGAGGGTGGCCGATCTATGAACGACCAGGTCCAGTCGATCCTCAAGCAACTCTCGATCACTCAACGAATCGGGATCATCTTCGCCGCCCTCGGCTCGGTCGCGGCGATCGCCGTCCTGGTGATGTTCGCCAGCAAGCCCGACTACACGCCGGCCTTCACCAACCTCTCGGCCACCGACGCCGGCTCGATCGAGAGCGCTCTCCGCGGGGCGAACATTCCCTACGAGGTCTCCGATGCGGGCGCCACGATCATGGTCCCCGTCGATTCACTCGGGGATGCGAAGATCGCGGCCGCGGGCGCGGGTGTCACCACCGGTACCAACGACACTCAGGGCTTCAATCTCTTCGACAACCAGCAGTTCGGCGAGTCGGAGTTCGACCAGCAGGTCACGTACCAGCGGGCGATCGAGGGCCAGCTGACGCAGACCATCCAGGCAATGCAGGGCGTCGCGAGCGCCCGCGTCGCCGTCGTGATGGCTCAGACAGGCGTCCTCACCACCGAGGACACGCCCGCCAGCGCCTCCGTCGTCCTGACCATGTCCAACGGCAGCGCGCCTTCGAGTGGACTCGTTCAGGCCATCGTGAACACCGTCGCCGGCTCCGTCTCCGGGCTGTCGGCGGACAACGTCGTCGTGACCGACAACGCCGGCCACGTCCTTGCGGGCGCGGCCGACTCGGCCGATACGGCGGCAGCCCAGGCCAAGGATCTGATCGAGCAACAGACCCAGGCCAAGATCGCGGCTCTCCTCGACGCCGCGCTGGGGCCGGGCCACGCGGCCGTCGCGGTCTCCGCCGACGTCGATACGAGCAAGGTCGAGGCGGACATCACGACCTACGCGCCGGCCGGCAGCGACCCGCCGGTAAGCATCAGCAACAGCTACGAGATGTACGGCCCGGGTTCATCCACGGGCGCCTGCGGCATCCCCGGCTCCGACTCCAACGTGGTCGGCCTTTCCTCCTACCCGGGTGTTTGCAGCGACACCTCGGCCACCACAACGGCCGCGCCGAGCGCCTCGCCGACGGCCACCGCGTCGAGCTCGCCGAGCGCATCGCCGAGTGCTTCTCCGAGCGCTTCGCCGACGGCCGCAGCTTCGAGCTCGCCGGGGGCTTCGCCCTCGCCGGCGGCCGGGACGACCTCTAACAGTGGCTACATCCAGCAGACGACGACGATCAACTACAGCGTCTCTCAGACCGTCCAGCACATCGTCACCGAGCCCGGTGTCGTGCAGCGTCTTTCGGTCGCCGTTCTCGTGGACCAGGCCGCGTTGGGCACGCTCAATACCGATACGCTCAAGAACAGCATTTCGGCCGCCATCGGTGCCGACCCGTCCCGCGGCGACGTCGTCGCGGTGGATGCCGTCGCGTTCGCCGCGCAGCCTTCCTCGGCCACGACCACGGCCGCGTCAGCCGCAGCCGCGGCCGCTGCCGCGGGCGCTCCGGACGTGGTGAAGTCCGTTGGCGACATGAGCGGCACGATCCTGGGGGCCGCCTTCGCCCTCATCATGCTCCTCCTCTTCTGGATCAACGCCCGCGCCCTCGGACGGCGCGCCGACGACACGGTCATGGATCTCGGCCCGGCTCCGGCCGGCAACGCGAACTACCTCCCGGCTCCCGCGCGGTCGAACGCGCCGGCGATCGGCGCCCCCGAGGCTCCGCCGGCGGAGATGCCGGGCGCCACCCCACAGGCCCGCATCCAGGAGCGCCTTCGGATGGTCGCCGACGAGCGCCCGGACGCCCTGGTCGGTCTGATGCACGGCTGGCTGCGTGAAGAGGAACGCCGTAACCGATGAGCCCCGAAGCAGCGTCAATCGCTCTCTCCGGACCACGCAAGGCTGCCGCGCTGTTGATCACGCTCGGCACCGAGGCGTCGGCCAAGCTGCTTGCCCGCCTGCCGCCCGAGGCGATCGATCGGGTCGCTCTCGAGCTGATGCGAATGCCCGCCGTCGACTCGCTTACGCGCGACGCAATTCTCGAGGAGGCCTATGCCGGCCTCTTCGCCCACGCCGGCGTCCTGCCCGGCGGCGAGAACTACGCCCTCGAGCTGTTCGGCCAGGCATTTGGCTCGGGCAAGGCCCACGAACTGCTGGATCGAGTTCACCAGGCCCAGCAGATCATCCCGTTCGACTTCATCCGGGACCTCGATCCCGTGCAGGCCGCCGGGTTGCTCTCCGACGAGCATCCCCAGACCGTCGCCATCGTCCTGGCCCACATCGATCCCCGCGCCGCCGCCCGCATCCTGACCCAGTTCGAGGCGCCGATCCAGGTCGAGGTCGCCAAGCGCATCGCGCTCACGGAGCAGATCACGCCTGAGGCCGTCGAGATCGTGGAGGACGGCCTGCGCCACAAGCTCTCGTCCGTCGTCACCGACGTCACTTCCATCGGCGGGACGCGGCCGCTGGCCCACGTCCTCAACCAGGTCGGCCGAACCAATGAGCGGCTCATCCTGACCGCCCTGTCCGAGCAGGACTCCCAGCTGGCCGACGAAGTCCGCCGCTTCATGTTCGTCTTCGACGACATGGTTCTCCTCGACGACCGGGCCATGCAGCGTGTCATCCGGGAGCTCGACGCCAAGGACATGGCGCTGGCGCTGCGGCCGGCGACGGAGCAGCTGCGCCTCAAGTTCTTCAACAACATGTCCCAGCGCGCAGCCGACATGCTGCGCGAGGAGATGAGCCTGGCCGGCCAGGTCCGCATGAAGGCCGTCGAGGAAGCGCAGCAGCGGATCATCGACACGGTAAAGAAGCTCGAGGACTCGGACGAGATCGCCATCAACCGCGGAGGCACCGAAGATGCCTTCGTCTAGCTGGCGCCTGATTCGAGATTCCCCGGATGACGGTGCGACCAACGGGTCGGGGCCCGCCGTTTCGGTGTCGGCTCCGGCTCCGGCGTCTGTGGCCGAGATGGCCGGCAAAGGACGGGGCGTGCTGCGGGGTACGAACAAGGCTCCATCTCGCAGATCCCCTTCATCGAGCGGCACGGCGGCCGTGGCAGGCGGCGCGGCGCCCGTCAGCGCCAACCCCGAGGCCGAGGCCATCGCGGAGGAGATCCGCCGCGCCGAGCGCGCGGCCGAGGAGCGCGGCTATCAGGCCGGCATCAACCGCGCCGAGTCCGAGCTGCGCGCTTCCGTCGACGCGGCCGGCGCGCTGGTAGAGCGGATCTCGAGCATCGCCCCGGAGCGGACATCGGAGATCGCCCACGCCATAGCGGAGCTCGCCCTGTCGGTGGCGAAGCGTGTCGTGCAGCATGAGGTCCGGCTCGAGCCGAGCCTGCTGTGCGCCGCCCTCGAGGCCGCCGTCAGCACCATCAACGGATCGCCCGAGGCGCACGTCCTTCTCAATCCGGCGGCGGTGGAGCCGGTTCATCAGGCCTGGGAGGCACTCCACGGCCGGGCATACCTGGGCAAGAAGTGGACCTTCGAGGGCGACCCGACGCTGCCCGTGGGCGGCTGCACCCTCCGCTACGAACACGGTTTCGTGGAGGCCGGCCTGGAGGCGCAGCTCGAGGAGATCGGCATCGCCCTCGATCGGGCCATTCCCAACCTGTCCCGCAGCGCCGTCGAGGAGGAGGTCGCATGACGGGATCCCTCCGGGGCGGCAACGGCACGCTTCTGGGCACGCGGCACGGCCACACGCTGCTGGACAGTGGCGGCGAGGCGGTCACGCCGCTGCTCCGTCATCTCATCGAGGCCGCCGAGGCGGCTTCGCGGTTCCAGGCCACGGGCGAGGTCGTTCGGGTCATCGGCACCACCGTCGAAGCAGCCGGCCTGATCCTGCAGCTCGGGTCGATCTGCTGGATCGATCTCGAGCCCGAGGGCATGGTCAGCGCCGAGGTGGTCGGGTTCAAGGATGGGCTGATCACGCTCGTCCCCTTCGGCGACCTGTCCGGCGTTCGACCCGGATCGGCCGTCCGGCTGCGCGAACAGCAGTTCCGCGTCCCGATCGGTCCGGCCGTATTGGGCCGCGTGCTCGACGGCTTCGGGCGGCCGCTGGATGGTCAGGGTCCGCTCCGCGCCGAGTATCGAGTCGTGACCGGCGCTGCACCTCATCCGTTGGGCCGGGCCCGCATCTCGACTCCGATCTCGACCGGCGTACGCTCGCTGGACGGGCTTCTCTCCGCCGGCAAGGGCCAGCGGCTCGGCATCTTCGCGGGCTCCGGCGTGGGCAAGTCCACGCTCCTGGCGATGATCGCCCGCCACGCCTCCTCGGATGTCAACGTGATCGCCCTGATCGGCGAGCGAGGCCGCGAGGTCCAGGAGTTCATCGACGAGCAACTTGGCGCCGAGGGTCTGGCGCGGTCTTGCGTCGTCGTGGCCACGTCCGACCAGCCGGCGCTGCTCCGCCTCAAGGCGGCGGAGATCGCCACCGCCATCGCCGAGTCGTTCCGGGACGAGGGCAAGGATGTCCTCTTCATGATGGACTCGGTCACGCGGCTGGCCATGGCCCAGCGTGAGATCGGTCTCGGGGCAGGGGAGCCCCCGGCCCTGCGCGGCTATCCGCCCTCTGTCTTCTCGTTCCTGCCCCGCCTTCTCGAGCGCGCCGGCAACACCGAGTACGGCACGATCACCGGCTTCTTCACCGTCCTGGTCGAAGGCGACGACATGACCGAGCCGGTCGCCGACACGGTCCGCTCGATCCTCGACGGCCACATCGTGCTGTCGCGTGCCCTCGCCGAGCGCAATCACTACCCGGCGATCGACGTCCTGGCGTCCGTCTCGCGGGCCATGCCGGCCGTCGTCGACAAGGAACACCTTCGAGTCGCCGGCGCGATCCGGGCCGCGCTGGCCGAATACGAGGGCGCCCGCGATCTCATCGAGGTCGGAGCCTATGCCCACGGCTCGAACCCGGCGATCGACGAGGCCATTGCTCTGCGGCCGGCCCTCGAGGCTTTCCTGTGTCAGGAGCTCGAGGAGCAGTCCGACATCGCCACCGCCCGGCGAATGATGGAAGCCACAGGCGTGCTGGAGGCTCATGCGCTTCTCGGGGCCGGCGCCGGCCTTGCCGCGGCGAAACCCGTCCAGGCGCAAACGCCGAAGACCCAGCCGGCGCAGACGCCCGCCGCCGGCGGTGCCGGCGCCACACAACCCAACTGGTCGAGCTCCGTGCCCGCCAGCCTGCGCGGTGGGGCGCCCCGATGAGCAATCGCTTCCGCCTCGGCATCGTCCTGCGCCTGCGCGAGATGGCCGAGGAATCGGCCCGCATCGACCTCGGCCACGCCGTCGCCGCGCACCAGCGGGCCGTCGCGCTCGTCCAGGCGGCCCAGGGACGCGCCGGAGACGACATGCGCTATCTCTCCGACCTGCAGCGCAGTCGCGCCGAGGCGGGCCAGCTCCAGAGTGCGGTGCTCGCGGTGGCCTCCGCCCAGCGTGGCATCGTGGCGGCCCAGGAACGGCTCGGCCGGGCCACGAGCGCCCTGTTCGAGGCGCGCCGGGCCCTGGCCGAAGCCACCCGCCGGCGCGAGGTCGTGGAGCGGTTGCGCGACCGATTCATGGCCGAGGAGCGTCGCGCGCGGGACCGCCTCGACACCCTCGCCATGGCCGAGATCGCGTCCACTCAGCACGCCACGCGCGCGAGGAACCGCTGATGTACGGCTACGAGAGCCTCGTCTCGCGCATCGCCCAGCTCGACCAGCTGATACGGAGCGTGGATCCGACCTGGCAGTCCGGCTCGTATGCGGCGGCGCCGGTTGGCGTCGGCGGACTGGTCGGTTCGGCGGGCGCTGCCCTGAGCGACACCTCGCCCTTCGCCGGCGTCCTCGAGTCCATCTCATCCAGCTCGTCCGTCTCCAGCGACGCGGTCGCCGCTGCCGCGAACCCCTACGCCAACACGGTCTACGCCGGCATCCAGGTCTTGGGCGGCAGCGGGACTGAAATCGCATTCAGCAACCCGATGCCGAGCGGCAAGCTGACCCAGGCGTTTGGGCCCACGAGCCTGACCATGGAACCGCCCGCCACCGTCGATGGCGTCCACTACGCGCATTACCACTCGGGCATCGACCTCGCGACGAAGGAAGGTACGCCGATCCTTGCCGCGGCCGACGGCACCGTGACCTATGCCGGCCGCGAGTCCGACGGCGCGGTGATCGTGAAGATCAAGCATGCCGACGGCTACGTGACCCTGTACGGACATCTGAACCCGGATCTCGACGTCAAGGTCGGCGACGTGGTCAGCCGTGGCCAGGAGATCGGCACCGAAGGGGACACGGGCAAGTCCACCGGGCCCCATCTGCACTTCGCTCTGTACGACCCGAGCGGCAAGGCGATCGATCCGACCCCGTATCTCGAGAGCGGGCGCCTGCCCGACGCGACCCCCAAGAAGAGCTCTGAGACGAATCTGACGGTGACCTCCCCGTCGGGTCCGATGCCCAGCTCTCTGGCCAGTCCGGCCTCGGTCTCCGATACCGGGTCGACGTCGTGGGAGCCGACCCAGGCCGTTCTCGCCCGCTTCGACGCCGTGGCCTCGAAGATCCCCTACGCCAGCCAGATTCGGACGGCCGCTGTCGCGGCCGGCATCGACCCGCTCCTGCTTGCGGCGCTGGTGTCAAAGGAGTCGAGCTTCCATGCGACGTCGGTGTCCAGCTGCGGCGCGAAGGGCCTCACTCAGCTGATGCCAGCCACGGCCAGCGGCATGGGCGTCTCGAACGTGTTCGATCCTCAGCAGAACCTGGACGGCGGCGCCAAGTACCTGGCTCTGCAGCTCAAGCGCTTCGGGCGCATCGACAAGGCCCTGGCGGCCTACAACAAGGGCCCGGGAACTGTCTGGAGGGCCGGCACCGTGCCGGAATCGGCCAAGGGATACGTCTCCCACGTCCTTGCCAAGTGGACGAGCTATGAGGAGGCCGCGTCATGAGCGGTCTGATCGACGGGACGACTTCAGTCCTCTCGCAGGCTCTGGATGGCCTCACAAGCAGGCAGTCGGCGATCTCATCGAATCTGGCCAACATCGACACGCCCGGCTACAAGGCGCAGACGGTCGACTTCGAGACGGCTCTGAGCCAGGAGGTTCAGGCCATGGAATTGTCGGGCTCGTCGACGACCGCTCCCGCGGATCCCTCGACGGGGCCTTCGGCCGCGATCGCCATGCTGACGAACGACCCGCGTCAGTACTCGTCGATAGCGTCGACCCTGGGGCAGTCCGGGACGACGACCTCGACCACCGACTCGACGGCCAACGAGAACCTGCGCAACGACGGCAACACGGTTGATCTCGAGACGGAGATGACGGCCCTGACCGAGACGCAGATCAAGTACTCGGCCGTCGCGGAACTCCTCACCGACAAGTTCACACAGCTCTACGACGTGCTTGGAGGGCATTAGGATGTCCGGTCTCGGCGCTACCAGCGTGGCCCTCGGCCCGACGGTCGGACCCATCCAGAGCGGCATCGTCTCTGGATCCTCCCCGTCCGACGACCAGAGCTTCGGCGACGTCTTCGAGGAGGCAAGGGCGTCGAGCGGCGCCGGCGTGCCGTGTCAGCCGACCTCCGGGTCCGACACCGGCATGGCCGGCCCCACGTCCGCGACCCGATCCGATACCACTGCCAGGCCTGAGCCGGGGGCCGGACAGGTCGATGACCAGGCCCCCCTCTGGCAACCCCGAACATCGACGCGCGTCGGCACGGCCGACAGTCCGGACACGGACGAGGCGCCACCGACTCCCCGCCCGGTCTTGGGTTCGCCCGAGCGCCGAGGCCTCGGCAGGAGCCCCAGGGTCCGGGCGGGGGAAACCGGGTCGACCCGCGCCTCGACGCGCTCCGACTCGACCCCGGCAGCCCTGACTCCGACAGCCACGCCCGATTCCGGCGGCGCCGATCCGCTAACCGTCGATGTGGCCGTGGTTTCGGCCGCGCCTCAGCCTGCGGCCCAGACCGAAGGCTCCGCGAGCGGCACCGCCGCGGCCTCGGCTGGTCAGTCCGAATCCGTCGACGCGATCGGAGCCGTGAGCCAGGCTACGGTCGCCGCGGTCCTGGTCGCGGTCGAGGGCGCCGCGATGTCCGTTCCGGCGGGCGCCTCGGCACCGGTCGCGGCCGCGTCAGGTCAGGCCGCGGCAGCAGCCGCGACGATCGGGACGATGCAAACACCGGGCCAGGTCACGCGGCAGACCCGCGTGCTGGGCGGCTCGGCAACGACGGCAGGCCCTGCCGATGGTCGGTCCGCCGGCCAGGATGGCCGCCCTTTCGTGGCGGTGGCAGGCCCGACGGCCTCGGCCGCGGCCAGCCCCGGGGCGGCAACACAATTCGCGGCCGGCGCGGCTACCGGCGCGCCCTCCGGCGCGGCGGTCCAATCATCGGAGTGGGGAGCCTCTGAGGCCTTGCCGGCATTCGACGGTGCGCAGGATCCGGGACGCGTCTCGCGGATGCCTCTCGCCGCCTCGGTCGTCTCGTCGGCGGCCACCGCGCGGCAGGCGGATGGAATCTCCGCTGCAACCGCGCCGACCTCGTCCGCGGCCGCCGTCACGACGGCCGCCCCCGCAGCGACCGCTGCCGCGACGACGGCCGGAGCCCCTGCAATGACCGGCCGCGCACCAATTCGCGGAGCTGCGCCCTCGCCGGCACCGGTTTCCGCGGCTCCCGTCCCCGCAGACAGCTCCATTGCCGGCTCAATGATCGGGCAAACGATTGCGTCAGCACCGGAGTCCGGCGCCGGTCTGGATCCGGCCGCGGCCGGGCCCGCACGGCCCGGCGATTCACCTGCCGGCTCGACCGTCGCCACGGTCGCCGCGTCGTCGGGGCCGGCCGCCCCAGCCTCTCAGCCGCTCGCACAACTGGGCCAGACCGTCGGGGCAGACTCGACTGGGGACGGCCAGGCTGAAGTCGGGCCCGGCGCCACGTCGCCGGTCCCCGTCTGGGCCGAAGCGGCGCGGCTTGCCGGGCCGTCCCAGATGGCCGCCGCCGCGCCAGCTTCTGCCGCGGCGACCACCACCACGGCGGCCGCCGCCACGACTACGGCCGCGCCGGTTCCTGCCTTCGACGCGGCCTCCGCCGCCCCGGCGCTGCGGGCTGCGACGGAGCCGGCATCCCGCGGCGGCGCCTCCGCGGCCGCCGCCACGACGGCCGCCCCCGCGGGAGCGTCCATCCGGGCGAGCGCCCCAGCCGGAACGGGGAGCGATCCCGCGGCCGCCTCGTCCGCAGCCGCCACCGCGGTGGCTCCGGCGCCCCAGGATGAAACGGCCGCCGCCTCGGCTGCCGCTGCCGTGGCTGCGCCGGCCGTCGCCTCGGCCCAAACTGCCGGTGCCGCGCGCCTGGTCCCCGTGCCGGCGGGCAAGCAATCCGCAGGCCCGGGATTCACCGGCGTCCGGCATGAAGCCCCGAACCCGAGCGCCGGCGGAGCGGGGCCGGTCCGCGCCGTGGGCGGGCCGTCAGCTTCGGGTCGCGGCGCCGGGGACACATCGGGTTCGGCATCGCGGGCTCCCGCGAGTTCCGGAGCCGCCGCGGGAGACGACGGCCACGCTGCCGCCTCCACGGCCCAGGCGCCGTCGGCATCGGCCGCGACGCAGGCGCCGTCCACGGTCCAGACGGCGGCGGCCCAGTCGATCGCGGCGGCCTCGGCCGCGTCCGCCCTGGGGGTCTCGGCCGCCACGCTCCCCGCCCATGCGGCCGAATCGGTCTCTGCGTCCCCAGCGACCGCCGACCTGGCGTCATCGGCAGACAAGTTGATGAGCCAGGTCGTCCAGACCATTCACACCTACCAGACATCGGGCGGGCCCGCCGTCGAGGCTCGAGTCAGCGACCCGAACCTGGGCGACGTGAGGCTCGTCGTGACCGGCCGGGCGGGCGAGATCGTGCAGGCCCAGCTGGTCGTCAAGGATCGCGCGTCGGCCGACGCGCTCACCACGGCCGCGGCCCGAGTTCGCGCCACCAGCGATGCCCTGGAGGGCGTCAACGTCACGGTCCGCAGCGAGACCGGCAGCAGCTGGACCGCCGGCGGGCGGAGCGGCAGCGCCGACGCCGAAGCCTGGATGGCCGGTGGCTGGGGCAACGGATCCGGCTCGAATCCCGGAAGCGGGCATGGCAGCCAGGGCGCCGCCGCCGGAGCCAGCTCCGGGCCCGGCTCGGGCAACGGGAGTGGCTCCGGAATGGGCACTCCATCCGACGGCTCACGGGGCTCGAGTCGGCCGGCCGCCTCGCCTTTCGATCAGTCGACCTCCACGAACGCAGGCCGTCCCCGGCCGAGATTGCCGCTCTCCAGCGGCTCGTCAATCGACATCCGAGCCTGAAGGAGCAGACATGTCAATCGATCCCACGCAGCTCTTCTCGAACGCGTACATGCCCGCCGCTTCGGCCAACGATTCCTCCGCGACCGTGACGGACTCCGGTGGCGTAGACACGCTAGACACAACCGGCAGCGACGCGACTGACGGCCTGACAACCGATGACTTCATGAACATGTTCCTGGCTCAGCTGCAGAACCAGGATCCGACGCAACCGATGGATGACTCGACGATGCTGACTCAGCTGTCGCAGATGTCGATGCTCCAGACCTTCCAGGATCTCGATAAGTCGCTGGCAGGGACGCAGCTCGCCGAGTCGTCCGCGCTCATCGGCAAGAACGTCACGGGCATGGACGTCAACGGCTCACCGGTCAACGGCGTAGTCACCTCGGTGACGCAATCCACCGACGCCGGGCTCGTCCTCCAGGTCGGAAGCCAGTACGTCACGCCCGCGAACGTCACTGTCGTGACCGCCGACAGCTCCACGACCGGCACTACGACCGGCACGACCACCAGCTCCACAACCTAGCGGATGGCCGGCGCAGCCGGACCAGGCAACAAGGGAGGTGATCGCAACGATCGATCGCATCGGACCCGACCTGACGTCGCTGAGCGGAGGTCTCATCAGGGACCCGAGCCAGACCACCAGCTCGAGCCCAGTCGGACAGCCCACTTCGGAGGCGCCGCCGTCAGCCGGCAGCCAGTCCTTCCGAGACGCGCTGACCGCAGCCGCGGATGACCACTCGCTCCAGCTCTCGGAGCACGCCATGAAGCGCGTCGAACAGCGTCAGATCCCCCTCCAGGGAGATCAGCTGGATCGGCTGCAGAAGGCCATGGACACCCTGAGCCAGCGGGGCAGCCGCCAGTCGCTGGTGATGCTCGACCAGTACGCCTACGTCGTCCACGTACCAAGCCACACCGTCGTCACGGCCGTTGAGCCGAATGAAAGCAAGGAGCGCGTCTTCACCCAGATAGACAGCGTCGTCATCGCCTGACGGTCTCGTCCGACCCGAGGGTTCGAGTCGGGAGCTCGAAAATCGTCCGCCGCGTGTGCCAGGTCGATAGCCGGACCTCTCTGAGGAAGCTGGCCTGGCCGCGGACGCCAACTCGCGTCGCGCAAGGAGCGTGGACGCCAGCTTCCAGGAGGCATCACGTGCTTCGGTCAATGTTCGCGGCCATCTCTGGTCTGCACGGCAACCAGACCATGATGGACGTCATCGGCAACAACATCGCCAACGTCAACACCGTCGGCTACAAGTCCGGTCGCGTCAACTTCCAGGACATCATGTCCCAGACACTCCACGGCGCCACGGCCCCGGCAAACGGCCTGGGCAGCATCGACCCCGCCCAGATCGGGCTCGGCATGACGGTCGCCGGTATCGACGTTCTGCAGACGCAGGGCAACCTGCAGTCGACCGGCAAGACGACTGACATGGCGATCCAGGGCGACGGCTTCTTCGCCGAGTCGGACGGCTCGACCACCTACTACACCCGCGACGGCGCCTTCGACATCGCCCTCGACGGCTCCCTGGCCAACCCGGCCAGCGGGTTGAAGGTCCAGGGCTGGCAGGCCGATTCTGACGGCAAGATCGACGAGACCCAGCCGCTCACCAACATCACCATTCCGATCGGCCAGCGCACCACCGCTCTGGCTACCTCGTCCGTGACCCTGAGTGGCAACCTGGACGCGGGCGCGGCGACCGCTACGGCGGCGCCGACGACCATGACGATATACGACAGCCTGGGCGTATCCCATTCGGTCAAGGTCACCTTCACCAAGACAGCCGCCAACCAGTGGAGCTGGGCGGCGACCGCGGACGCGACCGACACGGGCATCACGATCACCCCCGTGGCGGGCCCGCCTCCCGTGAACGAAGGCACGCTCACCTTCACCTCTTCGGGCGTCGTGTCGGCCTCGACGGGGTCTTTGAGCTTCACCTTCCCAGACGGCGCCAAGGCGACTACTCCGGCCATCGACCTCACGCAGATGACCCAGTTCAGCGGCACCAGCCAGCCCTCCGGCCAGGCCGACGGCTTCACGTCGGGCACGCTGACGACCTTCGCCGTCGGCGACGCCGGTGAGATCTCCGGTGTCTATTCGAACGGCCAGACCCAGGTCCTGGGTCAGATCGCCCTCGCGGACTTCCTGAACCCGGATGGTCTGCTGCGAGCAGGCCAGAACAACTTCACCTCAACGTCCGCGTCCGGCGCCGCCAACATCGGCGTCGCGGGCACGGGCGGCCGCGGCACCGTTACGACGGGCGCGCTGGAGATGTCCAACGTCGACCTCGCCACCGAGTTCACGGGGATGATCACGGCCGAGCGTGGCTTCCAGGCCAACAGCCGCGTTATCACCACCTCCGACCAGATGCTCCAGGAGCTCGTGAACCTGAAGCAGTAGCAGCCTCTTCGATAGCCCGCGAACGGGGCTGAGTTCGCGACACCAGGCGGCCGGGCCGGTCCAGCAGCCCGCCCGGCCGCTTCTCTTCCGAAGGTTCGAACCGACACCTATGGATGGACTCGGATAGCTCGGGGATGCGCGCGTGAAGATCGCAAAGGCAATCGCAACCAGTGGCGCCCTGGCTCCGCTGCTTCTGGCGGGGCTGACAGGACCGGTGCTGGCCAACGGAGTTGGCGACCTGTACATCGCCAGCCCGGCGGGCGTGCTGGAGGTCAGGGTCTCCACTTCGACCATCGTCAGCACGACCAGCGTGCTCCCATCGCCGCAATCGCTGGCCTTCACCCCCGACGGCAAGACCCTCTACGTCGGCAGTGGCGGCGCCCACATCACACCCATCGACATCGTGACGCTGACAGTCGGCGACGCCATCTCGACGCCCGGCCCGGTGACCGCGCTGGCCTTCCCGGCCGGCGAGATCCTCGTCGGAGCGATGCCCCTCCGGCGGACGCTGGCTTTCATCACCGTCCACGACAACAGCGTGGTCGAGAGCGCGGAGCTCCCCGGCCCCGGCAACCTGCTTGCGGGCGATCGACGCGACCCGAGAGTGGCCGTCGCCGACGCCGGCGACACCTGGCTCGACGTCGTGGATCCGGCGACCTCCACCGCCACTAAGACGACCGTTGCGGGCGCGATCCAGGCCCTGGCGATCGATCGTCAGAACGGCGGCGTCCTGGTAGCCACGGCCAACCCGAACGCCCTGATTCGGGTCGATCTCACGACGCTGACCGCAACCTGGACGGTGCCGCTCCCCGCCCCGCCTACGGCCGTGGCGGCACTCGCGTCGACGGCCATCGTAGCCATCGGCTCCGACCTGTGGTCGGTCAGCCCGACCAGGGCGACCAAGTGGGCCACGGCCCGCGGTGCCGTCGTATCGATGGCGGCCAGCGACGAGGGGGCCTTCCTGCACGTCGCCGAGTCCGGGACCGTCGAGGTCTTCGACGCCATGGGCACGCTGCAACGGACCCTCGAGCTGGGCGTGGGGCGCGACCCGCTCGCCCTGGCCGCGGTTCCGGCCGGCTCGTCGCTCTATCTTGGCAACGGCGCCCCGCAGCCTTCCGCCACTGCGGCCGCAACGCCCGGAACGCCGGCCGCGCTCGTGACCCAGAAGCCACCGCCAACAGGTACGTTCGTGGATACGGCCAAGGACGTCGTCAACTACCCGCCCTTCCAGGGCGCGACGGCCGTGGCGGTGGTGATCCTGATCTGCTACTGGCTGATCGTGCGCTGGTACGACAAGCGAGTCGGGCAGAGCCGCTGAGCAACTCGCCGCGCCGCCGGCTGCCACCTTCCCGCGCCGCGACGAGGCGCGGCTCTCGCCGGCGACCCCTTCTCGCTGGCGTCGGGTAGCCGTCTTCAGCCACCGGCCGCCCATCGACGGCCGAATGCGCACGCCTGAGCGCCCACGGATCGCCTCGCATGGGCCACCGGGTCGCGCGGCAATCTCACATGCGTAGAGCGCAATTCCGGGCCGCCACGCTGCTGCCACTGGGTCGCACAGGGGGGCAAGGACCGCCCCAGGTTGCAGCCGCGCCCGGCCGAACGCCTCGAAGGTGTCAGACTGCCTGGACGTCGAAGATGGACAGCAGTTCCTGGAACTGGTCGCGGACTGTGGCCGCCCGCTCGTCCCAGCGCTCGCGGCTGATTCCGAGCGCCGCCAGGACGCCGTCGCCTTCCATCTGCCGGTCGGTCGCGTCCACGACCGCCGGGTAGCTGATCTCGCGCACGAGGACGTCGGCCGCGGCGACGAGGGCGCCCAGCGAACCCGGGCTCGGCACGTGATGGTCCCACAGGACCCGGGCGATGACCGGCGGGAATTCCATTCGTAGGCAAAGACGGCGCCGACATCCTGGTGGGTGGTACCGGCAAGCTCGATCTCCATCTCCAGCTGGCCTGCCGCGTTGCGGGCGTCGTGGGCGTGCGGGTCGAGCAGGTAGCTCGCGTATCGCTCCCCGACGTCGTCGAGCAGATAGACGTGGCCGAGGTCGTGGAGCAGGCCGGCCGCGAAGGCGGTATCCGGATCGGCGGCCCGGGACATCTGCGCCAGGATCTTGCCGACGACGGCGCTGCGAACGGCGTCGCCCGTGAGTCGGGCCGCGGCCAGGGCCTCGCGCGGGCTCCGGTTGCCGGCACGGCGCGAAACGATCAGTGAAGTCAGAACCAGCTGCCGCAGGACCGTGTCGCCGAGCAGCGCCACCGCCCGCGAGAGAGTGGTCACCGGTTCCGCGGGAGCGTAGAAGGCCGAGTTGGCCATGCGCAGTACCCGGGCCGCCAGGGCGGGCGAGCCGTCGATCAGCTTGGCGAGCTGGCGAGCGTTCGAATCGCCCTGCCGCAGCTGCTGCTCCAGTCGAAGCAGGCTGGCGGACGGGCTGATCGCGTGCGCGTGCTGAACGATCTGGCGCGCCCGGTCGAGAGTGGTGCTGGTGAGAACTTCCACGAGAAAGGTGTCGGCGTGGAGGCCGCCGGCTTGAACGATCCAAATGGCCCGAAGCGGAGTCTGGAGAGGTGGATGACTCGAAACGCCCGCGTCCTCCGACTGAGACGGAGGGCGCATCGCGTGGTTATCATGGGCGCTCAACTCCAGTTTGAGGGAGGCAATCCGAGCTCATGGCTCTGATCGAGACTGCGAGTCTCACGAAGGAGTACGGGTCGGTCAAAGCGCTTGACCGCCTGGACCTTGCCGTGGAACCCGGGATCATCGGTCTGGTCGGGGCCAACGGTGCCGGCAA
Organism: uncultured Chloroflexia bacterium; assembly: GCA_963768655.1. Taxonomy (GTDB): domain Bacteria; phylum Chloroflexota; class Limnocylindria; order Limnocylindrales; family CSP1-4; genus Fen-1039. Next base: position 637,971 of record CAVYIM010000004.1, read on the forward strand.
GAGCACGCTCATCAAGATCCTGCTCGGCCTGGTCCCGCCCTCGAGCGGGCGTGCCTCCGTCTTCGGGCTCGACGTCGTGGCCGAGACGCACGACATCCGCAAGGTCGTGGGCTACATGCCCGAGCACGACTGCCTGCCGCCCGACGTCGGCGCCACCGAGTTTGTCACCCACATGGCCCGGATCTCCGGCCTGCCCCGAACCGCCGCCCGTGAACGGACTGCCGAGGTGCTGCGGCACGTCGGGCTATACGAGGAGCGCTACCGCCAGATCGGCGGCTACTCGACGGGCATGAAACAGCGGGTCAAGCTGGCTCAGGCTCTCGCCCACGACCCCAAGCTGCTGCTCCTGGACGAGCCGACGAACGGCCTGGACCCCACCGGTCGCGACGAGATGCTGGATCTGATCAAGCGCACCGGTACCGACTTCGGCATCTCGGTCGTGGTGGCTTCGCACCTTCTGGGCGAGATCGAGCAGGTCTGCACGTTCCTGCTCGCGATCGACGCCGGCCATCTCCTCAAGGCCGCACCGATATCGACTTTTACCCAGCGGACGCCGGTCGTGGCCGTCGAGGTGGAAGAAGGCGCGGACCGGTTGACGTCGGCACTGATCGGACGCGGCTTCAAGGCCAGGCAGGAAGAGCAGTGCGTTCTGCTCGTCCTGGAGAGCGAAGCCCTCTACGACGCGGTCCGCGACACAGTCGCCGATCTGGGCCTGCCGCTTGTCCGGGTCCAGCAGGAGCGGCGCCGGCTCGAGGACATCTTCCGCGAGCCCGAGTTCGAACGAGAGCCGCAGCCGGCCGCCGGAGGTGTCCAGTGAGCGCCGGCAATCGCCTGAACGCCAGCTCGCCCGGGGGCAGCATCTACGACCTGGGCTACCGCCACTACGAAGGCAAGCGCCACGGCCGGCGGTTTGCGGCCTGGTCTCTCTACGTCGAGAGCCTGCGCGGCATCTGGGGCTTCGGACGGCCGATGAGCGCCAAGGCGGCCCCGTTCATCCTCGCCGGCCTGTACGCCTTCTTCGCCTTCCTGCAGCTGGCTTTCTCCTCCACGATCGCGAACGAGATCAGCAGCGGCCAGCAGGTTGAGCTGCTCGCGTACGACAGCTACTTCACTCAGTTCGGGTTCCTGCTGATCCTCTTCTGCGTGGCCCAGGCCCCCGAAGTCGTGTGCCGCGACCAGCGATACCAGGTCCTGACGCTGTATTTCACGCGGGCGATGGGTCGTGCCGACTACGCCCTCGCCAGGCTCGCGTCGCTCGCCACGGCGCTGTTCCTGGCTTTGATCGTGCCGATGATCGCCCTCTTCGTCGGCGACGTACTGATGAAGCCGGACACGATCAGCGCCATCGGCGACGAACTGCCCAAAGCGCTGCCCGCCATCCCGGCCGATGTCCTGATCGCGGCGAGCATGGCCTCCATCTCGCTGGCACTCTCGTCCTTCTCGCCGCGCCGCGCCTACGCGGCCATCGGACTGATCGCCTACTTCCTCCTTATGGAGGCAGTGCCGGCGATCATCTACGCCGTTGCCCACCAGGGCGGCGTCAACTCGGCCGACAAGCTCGTGCTCCTGACGCCGATCACGTCGCTCACCGGAGCCACGGACTGGTTCTTCGGCAAGGCGCTGACGGCCGACTTCCCGGCGACGCTCGGGGCGGACGCGTATGTCCTGGCCTGCGTCGCGAGCGTGGCATTCTTCTCGGCAATCCTGCTCTTCCGCTATCGGAGGATGGCGGCATGACGGCCACGACCATTCCAGCCGGCGAGCCGGGCGCGGCGGTTCCGGCGATCGAGCTGGATCATGCCGCGCGCTGGTACGGCAACGTCGTTGCCGTCAACGACGTGAGCTTCAGCCTCGGCGCAGGAGTCACCGGCCTGCTCGGCCCCAATGGGGCAGGGAAGACGACGCTGCTGCACATGCTGGCCGGCTTCCTGGCGCCGTCGGCCGGCACGGTCCACGTCCTGGGCCGCAGCCCCCATCGCGACCCGTCCGTGTACCGCCAGATCGGGCTCGTGCCCGAGCGGGAGTCGGCGTACGCGTTCCTCACCGGCTTCGAATACGTCCGCTTCAACGCCCGCCTGCAGGGCATGCGCAACGCCGATGCCGCGGCTCGCGCCGCGATTGCCAGGGTCGGCCTGGAAGACGCGGCCGACCGCGCCATCGGCACCTACTCGAAGGGAATGCGCCAGCGAGCCAAGGTTGCCGGCGCGCTCGTTCACGATCCCCAGGTGCTGCTCCTGGATGAGCCGTTCAACGGCATGGACCCTCGTCAGCGCCTGTCGATGATGGAGCTGCTGGGCGAGATGGCCGGCGCCGGCCGGACCATCCTGTTCTCCTCGCACATCCTCGAGGAGGTCGAGAGGATCGGGACGGAGATCCTGGTCCTGGTCGCCGGTCGGCTGGCCGCGTCGGGCGACTTCCGGGCGATCCGGGCCCTGATGACCGATCGGCCCCACTCGATCACGATCCGCTCCAGCGACGACCGCAGGCTGGCTACAACCCTGATGGCCGATCCGGCCGTCTTCGCCGTGGAGCTGAAGGAGAACGCCCTGTCGGTGCAGACCGCTCATCTCTCCGCCTTCCGCCGCATCATCGCCGTCGCCAGCCGGAGTGCCGGCGTACGCCTGACGGAGGTCGTGCCGGCAGACGAATCGCTCGAGAGCGTGTTCGACTATCTGGTGCGCCGATGATCGGCACGCCAGTGGCAGGATCCTCGATGACCGGATGGCTGACTGCGTTCGTGGAGATCGTGCGGCTGACCTTCCGCCAGCAGCTGGGGCGGCGGCGCACGCTGCTGCTCGTGCTCCTGGCCGCGCTGCCGCCGCTCCTCGCCCTGATCTTCCGCGCCTTCGGCGAGGTGGACGTCAGCCGCTTCACGAGCCGTGTCTTCGACCTGGTGTCCCTGACCATCGTCCTGCCGCTGGCGACGGTCCTCTTCGGCACCGGTGCGTTCGGCGCCGAGAACGACGAAGGCACGATCCTCTATCTGCTGGCCAAGCCGATCTCGCGCTGGGTGATGGTCGCGGCCAAAGCGTTCGCTGCCGTGGCGCTTTCACTCGTCCTGACGGTCGCCTCCGTTCTGGTAGCGGGCGCGATCGAACTGGTGCCGGCCGGCTCCGACGGAGTCTCCGCGACTGAGGCCTACGTCGCGGCGATGGTCGTAGGTTCGCTCTGCTACGTCGTCCTGTTCCTGACGCTGAGCCTGTTCACCCGCCGTGCGCTTGTGATCGGCATCGGCTACTCGCTGGTGTGGGAGGGCGCCCTCTCGTCCCTCCTGCCCGGCATCGCCAACCTGTCTGTACGGCAGTACGCCCTCGGTGTGGCTGACGGCTTCTACCAGCTCCACGTCCAGGCGGCCCGACTCTCGCCCACGACGGCCCTCACACTGTCGGCGATCCTGATCGTGGTCGCGCTCGCGCTCGCCACCTGGCGCCTGATGCGCTTCGAGCTGTCGGGCTCGACCGACTGATCGCTCCGGGCTTCGTGTCCCGCCGAGGAGCGCGCCGCCGAGGAGCGCGCCGCCGGGCGGCGGGGGTGGCAGGCCGGCGAGCGGCAGGCCGGCGGCCCGGGCCGCCGCGGAGATCCAGAAGCCGCTACTCCGCGACCGGCAGCCCCAGGATGTTGAAGCCGCCGTCGACGTAGATGACTTCGCCGGTGGTCTGGCCCGAGAGTGGGCTCGCCAGGTAGACGGCGGTGCCGGCCACGTCTTCGATGGTGATGTGCGAGCGGAGCGGAGCCACCTCGGCGAAGGCGCCGTACATCAGCTTGAAGCCGGCGATGCCGTGGGCGGAGAGGGTCCGCACGGGCCCGGCGCTGATGGCGTTGATGCGGATGCCACTGGGGCCTAGGTCGGCTGCGAGATACCGCGTGGAGGCCTCGAGCGCCGCCTTGGCCACGCCCATGACGTTGTAGTGGGGCACTACCTTCTCGGCGCCGTAGTAGGTCATAGTGATGATCGACGACCCCGGAGGCATGTACGGCCGGGCTTCCCGGGCCATCGCGATCAGCGAGTACACGCTGATGTCGAAGGCGGTGTGGAAGCCGTCGCGGCTGGTGTCGGCGAAGTGGCCGGCCAGGTCTTCTTTTTCGGCATAGGCGACGGCGTGGACGAGGATGTCCAGGCTGCCTTCCCTGGCCTTCCAGTGCTCGAAGACTCGCCGAATCTCGTCGTCGTCACGGACGTCGCACGGCTCGACGAAGCGGGAGCCGATGGAGGCGGCCAGCGGCCGGACGCGCCGCTTGATGAGCGACGACATGGAGCTGAAGCCGACCTCGGCACCCTGGTCGTAGAGCGCCTTGGCAATGCCCCAGGCGATCGAGTGGTCGTTGGCGACGCCGAACACCAGCGCCTTCTTGCCCTTGAGCAGGCCTTCTCGATCGCAGTCGTCCGCGGGTCTGGCCAGGCGGCGGGAGGCGCGTGGCCGGGCGACCGTGGTAGCTACCTCGACGGCCGCGGCTCTGGAGCCGGCGGCGGCCGGCTCGCGCCGGCTGCGGAGGTCGGCTTCCGTCGCCTGCGTCGGGGCTGTCGGTTCCTGTTCGGCGGCGCCGGCGGCCGGTCGTTTGGTCAGCTTCATGAGTTCCGTCGGTCCTCCGTTGGTTCTGCCCCGGTTCGCCGGCGGGCGGGTCGGATCCAGGCGAGCCGCCGCCAGGTTTGCGGCCGCGCCCCGCGCCTCCGACCGTTTCTACCTGTCCAAACTCCGCCCGCGCTCGATCGTTACGTTGATCCGAGAGACGGACCGGAGGGCGCCCGACCGGAGCATAACTTCCACTCAGGCGCTACACAATGCGAGCCGAGAGGAGTTGCAGCTTTGCAGACCCGACAGGCGCATCCGGTCGGAGGTTTGAACGGAGATGAACCGGCTGTTCCCATCACTCGGATAGTGCTGCCGAGGTGGATTGCGGAGTCAGTCGCCCGAGCGGCCTGAGCCACGCCTTGCGGTCTTCGTGCAGCTACTTCGTGGCTGCGCCCTGGTCCTTGAGATCGTCAGGCTCCGGGTGCGCCGGGCGGGGCCCTCTGCATGGCAGTCATGGTAAGGGGTGCGGCTGGGTCCGCCTGTCATCGTTGCGTAGTCCTGGAGGCTCCGCTAACGCCCGGGACGACCAGGCACGATCCTCCGGAACGCTCGCCGACTCGCTTTACCGTCAGTCGGCCCTCGCCGCCGGAAACCCGCTCAGAACGGGCCGATGCCGCCGAGGAGGTTCTGAGCGGGCGATTCATCGCCCTGCTCCTGGGCCTCGACGCGCTCGAGCGCGACGACGATCGCCAGACCGAGCGGCACTTCGAAGCCGGGCGCGATCTGGATCCCATAGGCGTCGTGGATGCTGAACCACTTGCGAGACGCGTCTATGACCTGCCCGCCGGCCTGGTCCTTGACCTGAAACTCGCGGTTCGACCAGTTGCCATGGACCGTGAGCTCCTGGCCGCCGGCGAGGGTGATCTTGAACTTATCGCCCCCCAGGTGAAAGATCGCCTCCTGGACGGTGGCCGAAACCCGGCCGTCCTTCTTGATCTCGATGGTCTTGTGAATATGCGGGGCGAGCGGCTTACTGATCTCGTAAAGCGGCTGGCCGTTGAGATCTTTGAGCACATGGGTGCCGTGCAGGCTGACGAGCTTGCCATCGACTTCGAAAGCGTGGTTGCCCTGTCCGTCCTCGATCCACAGATCACCGGTCAGCGAAATCAACTTCTGATTGAGAACGAACGTCTGGACTTGACCACCTGGCATCGTCGACGCCGCGGGAACACTCGGAGGCATCTCGGCAGGCGACTGTGGCGAGGTGGGCGAGTCGGGCGAGGTGGGCGAGTCGGGCGAGTCGGGCGAGTCGGCGACCTTCTGCTGGGTGAAGGACGTGGCGCCGCACTGCGGGCACTTCGCGGCATTCGCAAGCTGCTGGTAGTGCGCGCGGAGAGCGGTCTGCTGGTCGAACGTGGCCCCGATGGTCGATGTGAACTGACTCGCGAGAGACTGCAGGTTTGGTCTTTCTTCCGCGATGCCGGCCGGAACAGACCAGGTGTGGTGGCACTTATTGCAGGTCCGCTCGTAGTCGCCATTCGCCATGTCAACCTCCTGGAGTTGCGCGTGCACGCTTGGCGATCTGTCCGACGTGCCGCACGAACGTCCATGATCGTCGATCAGTGCTGTACCCACCATTACGCGTCCCGTCCATCTCGCGCGTGGCAACCGGCCGCGGTCAGCCGCCCGCGAAGGAGCTGGTCAGGGCCATCGAGCCCGTTGCGATGAAGGTGCCAGTCTTGGGGCCATAGAGCTTGGCTGACTGCGGCCGCCCGTCCGGGTTTAGTGTCGCGATTCAGCTCTATCGTGCGACACCCGGACTCGGCAGCCGGAGCACGCCTCGCCCGACAACTTCACGCACCGCTAACCTTCCGCACATGACTCTCGCGAACGACCTTCCGGACTTCGGCCACCTCACCGTCGCGCGCCAAGCGACGGGCGACGTGTGGCCGGCTCACTTCTGACAGCCGATGCCGGAGACTGTTCGGCGGCGTCTAGCGGCCCAGCTGCTGAGCGGAAGCCCCGCTCGAACCCCGGAGGCCGCGGTCAATCGAATCCTGGCCGTGCAAGCACAGGATCTTCGAGGCGCCCGCCTCGCGATTCGGGCGCGAAGCACGGGCCTGACCGCTGCAGACGTAGATCGGGCCCTGACCGTCGATCGGTCGCTTCTGGTCACATGGCTGAACCGCGGAACGCTGCACCTGGTGACCCGAGAGGACTACCCGTGGCTTTTCGCTCTGACGGCGCCCCGACACCGAGCGTGGGTTAGCGCGCGCCTGGGGCAACTCGGCGTCGCGCCCGAGGTGGCCGAACGCGGAGTCTCGATCATCGTCGGGGCGCTCCGGAATGAGGGTCCGCTCACCCGATCCGACCTCGTCGAGCGGCTGAACCGTCGCGGCGTGCCCACCGCCGGTCAAGCTATCGTCCATCAGATCGGGCTGGCAAGCCTGCGAGGCCTGGTTGTTCGAGGTCCGATGCGCGGGCGAGAGCAGTGCTTCGTTCATGTGCGCGATTGGCTCGGGGAACCCGTGCCTGTGGATCGGGAGCGTGCGTTCGCCGAGCTGGCCCGCCGCTACCTCGCCGGCCACGGTCCGGCCGCCGAGCGCGACCTCGCGTACTGGGCCGGCGTGCCGCTCCGCGACGCCCGTGCCGGACTGCGATCGATCGGCCCCGAGCTCGAGGAATGGGCCGACGGCCTCGTGGATCTAGCCGGCCGGGGAGTCGCTCCCGAGTTGCCGCCCCCTCGCCTGCTCGGCCCATTCGATCCGCTGCTGCACGGCTGGGCTTCGCGCGAACCTATCGTCGGCCGACACGGCGGGCTGGTCACGAGCAACGGCGTATTTCGGCCGATCCTACTGGTGAATGGCCGCGCCACCGGAACATGGACAGTGCAGGCCGGTCGCGTCGAGTTGCGGCCGTTCGAGGATCTCGAGGATTCGGCGATCGCTGCTCTCGAAGCCGACGGCGGAGCGGTGTTGCGCTATCTCAGCCCGGCCGTCTAGAGCCGTCTCCGTACGGAGCCTGGCCGGCCCTCCCAAGTCGCTCAGGTCTTCTGCGGCAGCGGTCGCGACGTCCTGCAGACGTCCCGAGGCTCGGGACTGTAGATCGCCATTCTCAGTCTGGGCCCGCTTCGCGTCGCTTGCCGAGGTCGGTGCTGCCAAGCAGAGGAGTCCACGGCCTCACTCCATGAGCGCGAGCCACCTGCCACCAGGTACTTCGCGGATTGCCGCTCCCCGCGTTGCCTGGCCCGCTAAGCTAGACGGTGCCAGCCGGGATACACGCTTGCGTACCGCCACATCCCGGCCGCCGACAGACGAGGAGGATCCTGGTGGACGCTGTCATGGGGCTGTTAGTTCTTGTGGTCGTCGTCGCCTGCGTCGTCTGGGCGGTCCGCGTCACGGGCTTTTCGCTGCCGATCTGGAACGGAGTCCGCAGCGAGGGGATCATCGTGGCGTGGCGAGACACGGGGATGGCGGAGAGCAGCGGCGCTGGGAGCCTCGGCTCGACGATATATGACCTCCAGCTTCAGGTCATGCCGGTGCGGGGTGGAGCGCCCGTCATAGCCCACGTGAGAGCCCAGCTCGACTCCTTCTTGGACCCCGACGTCGGCAAACGAGTTCCGATCATCATCTCGCCGACGAACCCCAAACGCGTCAAGGTGGACCATTCGCGGTTGGACACGCCTCTGGACAAGAGCTGGCACACCGCCACCGGCTCGGCGCCAGGTGCCAGCTCGACGGGCGCGAAGCCCGGCCTCGACTTCGCCTTCGACGCCAACATGAACCCGACAACGGCCAGCCTGGACAACGTGGTCGGCGGGGTCACGACCGGGACGCAGAAGATCATCCACAACAGCGCGGCCCAGCTCCTTGCGAGCGGAACGCGCGGCACCGCGGTGATCAGCAGCTGCCAGCCTCTTGGCAAGACGGTTCTCCAGATGAATCCGCACGCAACGGCGCACCTGGACGATCCGGCGTGGCTCTTCACGTTGAAGGTCACCGTTCCCGGCAACGGCACGTGGCCGGCCGTCATGGGCCACTACGTGCCGCAGGCCAAAGTAGGCATGGTCGGTCCTGGCGTAAGACTGGCCGTGGCTGTCAACATGGCCGACAAGATGAACGAAGTGGCCATCGACTGGGACCAGTCGCCGCTCCCGTAGGGGTTCGGGCGCGACAAGCCCCACCGCGTTGTCTGGCCGCGAAGACGCGACTCCTGACGTGCTTCACGGTTCACTCAACTCGACGGAGGGTTCGAGGGGACGGCCGAACTGAGCGAGTAGGCCAGCCTAGTCGAATGGTCGGAACGAGAGGACTAGAGGCCGAGATAACAAGCTAGCCTGTCTTCGAGGCAAAGGACGCCGTCGCATGGGGAGAAACGTTCCCCAAGACCGGCCCGTCGGTTTGGCGGTCCCGTCGCCCCTCGGCGCATCTAGGATCGGCCCGGGGGCGGGCTCAACGGCTTCTATACTCAAGTTGAGGCGAAGCCGATTTGAGAGGAGCTGCTGAGATGCACGGAGCCAGCCAAGGCATTGCCTGTCCGAAGTGCAAGGCAGAGTGGCAGATTGTCCTGGAGGGCGAAGACGACTTCCACGGGCCGATCGATGACAGGGTCGGTTATGGCTCAAGGGAAGGCGGGGTCGGCTTCGTCGCAAGACTAGAGAGAGCAATGTGCCCGAACTGCGGCGCCAAAGTTGAGTCGATGCCGGAGAAGACGCCGCCGGCGATCGAGAAGATCGGCTGGTAGTGGACTAGAACCTCCGACCCATCCGGCCCCTCGCCCAAAGAGAAGCGGCCGCCGGGCGAATGCCCCGCGGCCGCGGTATTGACGTAGGACCGCTATCCCAGCAGCGCGGGGATTGCCTCCAGCGGGACGGGGTTCGCGCCGGTTACGATCTCACCCGCCGCGCGCAGCCGCGGCGCCACCGAGGCGATGTACGTGCGGGCGATCGGCTTCTTGGCGTCGAGAACGTTGGTGTCGCGCAGGACCAGCCACGAGCACACGAGCCACACGGCCATGTCGACCAGGTCGCAGGCGTAGTAGTCGACGCGGTCGCGGTCCGGCTGGGCCTTCAACGCATCGACGGCCCTCTGGTACAGGGCCGTCAACTCGACCAGGATCGCTTTTTCGGCGGTCATGTCGACCGGGTAGTCGGCGGCCTGCCACTCGGCGAGCAGCGGATCGAGCGTCCGGTTCAGCAGCTTGCCGATAGCCGCGACGACCTGCAGCTGGCTCGTGCCTTCGTAGATGTTCGTGATTCGAACGTCGCGGAAGAGCCGCTCGATGTTGAACTCGCGCATGTAGCCGACGCCGCCGTGGACCTGCATCGACTGGTAGCAGACCCGGTTGCCCATCTCGGTGGAGCAGTACTTCACCATTGGGGTCAGCGTCTCGGCCAGGGCCTGACACTGCTTGTGGCGGGCACGGACCGCCGGGTCGGCCTCGGCTCCGCCGTCTCCGAGAGCCTTCTCGTAAACCTTCCAGAGGTCCACCCAGCGCGCGGTTTCGGCCAGGAGGGCGCGGGTGGCCTCCGTGTCGACCCGCATCGAGAGCAGCAGCCGGGCGACGGCGGGGAGGACGCGGATCGGCTTGCCGAACTGGATCCGCTCCTTGGAGTAGCGGTCGGCCTCGCGATAGGCGGCCTCGGCGATACCCATGGCCTGGGCGGCGACCGCCAGACGTGCGCCGTTCATCAGATTCATCGAGTAGCGCATCAGGCCGAAGCGGCGCTTGCCGATCAGGATCGCCGGCGTGTTGTTGTACTGGATCTCGCAGGTGGGCGAGGAGTGGATGCCCATCTTGTTCTCGATGCGGCGGATCTTGACCGTCTCGTCTTTTTCCACCAGGAACATCGAGAGGCCGCGGGCGTCGCTGGAGCCTTCCTCGCTGCGAGCCAGGACGACCGAGATGTCGGCCAGGCCGTTGGTGATGAAGCGCTTGACGCCGTTCAGGTGCCACTGGCCGGTGGCCTCGTCCAGCGTCGCGCGAGTCGCCACGGCGCCCAGGTCCGACCCGGCGTCGGCCTCGGTCAGGACCATCGCGCCCGAAACCTCGCCGCGCGAGAAGCGTGGCAGGACGCGGGCCTTGGTCTCGGGGTCGCCGTACTCGTCGATCATCGAGGCGATTTCCTGGAGGCCGAAGACGGTCATGAGGCCGCTCTCGGCGCGGGCGACGATCTCGACCATCATCTGGTAGATCGACTCGGGCAGGTTCAGGCCGCCGAATTCGCGCGGCAGCATGGCCCCGAACAGCTCGGCCTGCTTGAGCGCCGCGATGGCGTCGAGCGTCGGCGCGGCGTACGTGACGACGCCGTTCTCGAAGTGGGCGCCCTCCTCGTCCGCCTCGGCGGCGCGGGGAGCCACGCGCTCGGCGCAGATCTCGCCCAGGACCTCGAGAACGATCTTGTAGTTGTCCTTGGCGTCGGCGTAGTTGCGCGGCGCCGCGGGGTACATGCCGGCCTCCGCGTAGCCCTTTTCCTTGAGCTCGAGGACTTCCCGAAGGTCGAGCTGGGCCAGCCGGAACTGGAGGTCCTCGTTGTCGAAGAAGAAGCTGTCGCTCATTCGTGCTCTCGCTGGTCCATGTTGCGCTCGCGCAGGGTCTTGATGATCAGGGGGAGCACCTCGGCCACGTCGCCGACGATGCGGTAGTGGGCGATCTGGAACATCGGCGCGTTGGGGTCGGTGTTGATGGCGATGATCTTGGATGACTGATCCATGCCGGCCCGATGCTGGATGGCGCCTGAGATCCCGGCCGCGATGTAGAGGCGCGGCCGGACCGTGGTGCCGGTCTGGCCGACCTGGTGCGGCCGGGCGATCATGCCGGCGTCCACCGCCGCGCGGGACGCGCCGACCTCGCCGCCGAGGAGATTGGCCAGGTCGCGCAGGAGGGCGAAGTCCTCGGCGCTGCCGATACCGGCGCCGCCCGAAACGACGACCGGGGCTTCCTTGAGGTTGACGGTCGAGTGGCGCGTCTGGCGGCTGAGAACCTCGAGAGCGAAGTCGCCCGGCTCGAACGCGGGAACGACCTTCTCGATCGTGCCCTTTCGGCCCGGCTGGGCGGCCGGCATGCGCATCACGCCTTCGCGCACCGTCGCCATCTGGGGCCGGGTCTTGGGGTTGACGATCGTGGCGATCAGGTTGCCGCCGAAGGCGGGCCGGATCTGGTAGAGCAGGTTGGGGTAGGTCTTGTTCTCCTTGCGGATCGTGTACTCGCCGATCTGCAGGTCCGTGCAGTCCGCCGTGAGGCCGCAGCGCAGGGCGCTGGCGACGCGCGGGGCGAGGTCACGGCCGTTGGGCGTGCCGCCGATCAGGAAGATCTCCGGCTTGCGGGCCTTCGCCTCGGCTATCGCGATGCGGGCGTAGGGGAGGGTGCGGTAGTCGGCGAGCTCGGGGTGGTCCGCCAGGAGCACGCGATCGGCGCCGCGCTCTATCACCTGCTGCGCCAGCGGCTCGACTTTGTGGCCGAAGACGAGACCCACTACGTCGTAGCCGAGCTGATCGGCCAGCTCGCGGGCTTTGCCGGTCAGCTCCAGGCTGACGTCCGCGATCTTGCCGTCGGTCTGCTCGATGAAGACCCAGATGCTGTTCTGCTCTGTCATCGCTTGCCCTACCCGACGATGTATTCGTGGACCAGTTCCTGGATCATCGCCGCGATGCCCTCGGGCGTGGCCGGAATGGTCTTGCTTTCGGTGCTCTCCAGGACCACGAAGTTGATCCTGTGGACCTGCGTGGGAGAGCCCGCCAGGCCGACCTGTTCCTCGGAGGCGCCGATGTCCTCCGCGGTCCAGATCGCGATCTTCAGGTCGTGGGCTGCCAGATACGCCGCCAGCTGTTCGTCCGATTCGAACTCGGGCCAGGCGGCGCGAAGGGCGGCGTACTCGTTCGTGGTGGCGGCCAGCTTGCGCTCGATGCGGCGACGGACCGAGGCCGGGCGAGGCGTGTTGGCGGAGCCGACGACGGTGAGGAGAACCGGCATCTTGCAGCGAACGATCTCCGAACCGGAGTCGAGCGCGCGCTCGGCGACGATCTGGTCGTCCGAGAGCTCGACGATCGTCTCGGCGTAGGTGATCTGCGGGATGCCGAGCTTCTCGGCCAGCTGCGGCCCGACCTGGGCCGTGTCGCCGTCGATCGCCTGGCGGCCGCAGAACAGGAGGTCGAACGGACCGGCCTTCTCGACGGCGCACTTCAGCACGTAGGAGGTGGCCAGCGTGTCCGCGCCGGCGAACTTGCGATCGGTCAGCAGGATGACCCGATCCGCGCCGCGAAAGAGGGCCTCGCGCAGGACATTGGCCGCCTTGGGCGGGCCCATGGTGATCACGGTCACGGTGCCGCCGCGGCGCTCCCGGACCTGCAGCGCCATCTCGAGGGCGTTCAGGTCCTCCGGGTTGAAGATCGCCGGCAGCGCGTTGCGGTTCATGGTGCCGTCCTTCGTCATCACCTCACCGGTGATGTTGTGGGTGTCCGGCACCTGTTTCACGAGCACAGCCGAGTGAATGGGTTTCTGGTCCGTCATCCTGTCTCCGGGAGCCGCCCGGTCGCACCGGGGCGGGGGATTCGCGAAGGGCTTTCCCGGGCTCGATCGCCGCTCGGGTGGCGCGGGCCGGCGGGCGATGTCTCCCGTCCGCAGGTCCGGCGCGAACTATAACCTGCCGCGGGTGCCGGTCGTCGGGTCGCCGCGGCGCCGCGCGGGTGGGGGAGTGGCGCCGGCGAGTTTGTGCGACGATCCCGCAATGCCGCCTGGCCCGACCGTCAATTCCGACCTGCGCGTCCGCCTGGCCGGCGTGCGGGCACTGCTTCTCGACATGGACGGCGTGCTCGTCCTGCGGGGCGAGCCAATTCCGGGCGCCACGGCGGCGCTCGCCGCCCTCGACGCTCGGGCGATCCCATACGTGCTCGCCACGAACACGTCGCTGGTGAGCCGGGCCACGCTGGCGCGCGAGCTCGGCCGGGCCGGCATTTCGGTGGCGGCCGACCGGATCGTCACCGCGGCCTCGGCGGCTGCGGCGCACGTGGGGCGGCGCTTCGACGGCGAGCCGCTGTACGTGATGGTCGCGCCGGACGCCCGGGTCGAGTTCGAGGGGCTGCGGCTCCTCTCCTACGACGAGGCGGCCGCGCCCGACGCCCGCGCCGCGGCGGTGGTCGTCGGCGATGCCGCCGACGAGTTCACGCCGCGGAACCTGCAGTCGGCCTTCACGCTGCTGCGGAGCGGCGCCAGGTTCGTGGCGATGCACAAGAACCGCTGGTGGCTCACGCCGGCCGGGGCCATGCTCGACGCCGGGGCGTACGTGGCCGGCCTCGAGTACGTGACGCAGCGCCGGGCGCTGGTCGCCGGCAAGCCGTCGCGTACGTTCTTCGCCGAGTGCGTGCGGCGCCTCGAGGAGATGGTCGGCGGGGCCGGCGACGCCGGCGGGACTGGCGGAGCCGGCGCGCGAACCGGCCGCGCGTCGCATCTCGCGCCCACTGAAGTGGCGATGGTCGGCGACGATCTCTGGAACGACGTCCTCGGGGCCCAGAAAGCGGGCCTGCGCGGTGTCTTCGTCCGATCCGGCAAGCACGGCGACGCCGATCTCGCGCGAGTCACCACCGAGCGCGGCGGGCGGGCGCCGGACGCCGTGGCCCCGTCGATCGTGGAGGTCGTGGCCGCTCTGGTGAGTTGATCCGACGCCGCCTTCATCGGTGGCCGGAACCTGCGTCACCTGAGGGAGGGTCTCCGCGACGGCGCGCGGTAAACTGGCGGCAGATGGCTGCGCCCTGCTGCGGGCGCGCGGCTCGAGGCGGCGCAGCCAGGTCCCAGGTGCCCGGCACCAGGAGGGCGTTCGGATGACCGCGACGTCTGAGCCCCGGCTCAAGATCACCTACGCCACGATGCGAAACGACAACGAGCAACTGCATGCCTCGTACGATGCCGGCCTGCTAACCGCCCGCAATGAGCTCGGCGGCACCCACGGCATCTACGTCAACGGCGAGTGGCACCCGGCAAAGGAGACCTTCGAGAAGCGTTCGCCGATCGACGGGTCGCTCGTCGGCCGCTTCGCGAAAGGCACGCGCGCGGACGTTCGGGAAGCGATCGCCGCCGCCCGCGCCGCCGCCCCGGGCTGGGCCAGGACCCCGTGGCTCGAGCGCATCGCCGTCATGCGCCGCATGGCGGAGTTGATCAGCGAGCACCAGATGGAATTCGCGGCCCTGATGGCGATCGAGGTCGGAAAGAACCGGCTCGAGGCCCTCGGCGATGTCGAGGAGACGGCCGACCTGATCCGCTACTACTGCGACCAGCTCGAGGCCAACGACGGCTTCGACCACCCGATGGGGAATCTCGGCGACCCGACCGTGCATACCCGCTCTGTGCTCAAGCCGCACGGTGTTTGGGCCGTCATCAGCCCGTTCAACTTCCCGATGGCACTCTCGGGCGGGCCCGCGGGCGGCGCGCTCGTGGCCGGTAACGCGGTCGTCTACAAGCCCTCGAGCGATGCCCCGCTGTGCGGCGTCAAGCTGGCCGAGGTCGCGGACCTGGCCGGTCTCCCGCGCGGCGTCTTCAATATGGTCAGCGGCCCGGGCGCCACGGTCGGCGTGGAGCTGCAGGAGAACGAAGGGATCGACGGGCTGCTGTTCACCGGCTCCTTCGAGATCGGCTTCAACTCGATCTTCAAGACGTTCAGCAAGCGCTGGCCCAAGCCGGTCGTGGTCGAGATGGGCGGCAAGAACCCGGCCATCGTCAGCGCCCGGGCGGACCTCGAGGAGGCGGCCGAAGGGATCGTCCGGTCGGCCTTCGGTTTCGCCGGCCAGAAATGCTCGGCCTGCAGCCGGGTCTACGTCGAGGCTCCCGTGCACGCCGCCCTGCTCGAGCAGCTCGTCGCCAAGACGAAAGCGCTCACCATCGGCGATCCGACGGACCGCAAGATCTGGCTCGGCCCGCTGGTCAATGCCAACGCGATGGCCACCTACGATGCCGCCGTTGCCGAGGCCAAACGGGAC
Organism: uncultured Chloroflexia bacterium; assembly: GCA_963768655.1. Taxonomy (GTDB): domain Bacteria; phylum Chloroflexota; class Limnocylindria; order Limnocylindrales; family CSP1-4; genus Fen-1039. Next base: position 653,449 of record CAVYIM010000004.1, read on the forward strand.
GGCCGGATCGTCTTCGGCGGGGAGCGGCTGGCCGGGATGCCGAGCGACCTCTTCGTCGCGCCCACGATCGTGGCGGACCTGCCGTTCGAGCACCGGATCTGGCGCGACGAGCTATTCGTGCCGCTCGTCGCGGTCGGCTCCGTCAAGTCGCTGGACGAGGCCTTCGAGCGCGCCAACGACACGATCTACGGACTGACGGCGGGCTTCTTCAGCGAGGATCGCGAAGAGGTCGAGCGCTTCAAGGAGGCCGTCGAGGCCGGCGTCATCTACATCAACCGCCGCGCCGGCGCGACCACGGGGGCCTGGCCGGGCATCCAGCCGTTCGGCGGCTGGAAGGGCTCCGGAACCACCGGCAAGGCATCGGGCGGCCTGTACTACGTCCAGCAGTTCATGCGCGAGCAGTCGCAGACCCTGGTCGACTGACCGGGGCGGGTGTGCCCGATATCCGAGCGGCCCGACTGCCCCGGCGAGCCCGCGCGATTAAATCGCAGAGCGCCGGTTCGGGCTCGCCCGTCGGCTATGCTGGCGTGTGCCTGCCCGGTCCGGCGAACCGGCGCGGGCAGTTGGCGCCCGATTCTCGCCCTGGACGGTATCAATGGCCTCGGCAGTCTTCGACGTGGCGACGATCGTCGGCGCGCTCGACCAGATCGACGCCCATCTCGGGTCACCCGTCAGCTGGCATCCGAGCGGCCCGTCGCAGGCGCGCCTGCTCGAATGGCGCGGCAAGCTGGCCGGTGAGGTCGCGAAGCTGCGCCACCTGGAAGGCTGCGCCTCCGCCGAAGCGGAGGAGCTCAATCGTTTCCTGGCAGAGCGTGACTTCGACTTCCGCTTCGGCCCGCTCACGCCGCCCTCGTTCGGAGCGGCATCAACGCTCCGGGAGACGACGACATGGCCGTCGCCGGGGACGAGCGTCCCGGTCTTCGCCTCCGGCCGCGACTATCGCGGGTTCATCCTGGCGGGTCTGTCCGTGGACGGTTTCGGCCTGGCCGACGGATGGACGCTGGTGGCGATGCCGCGGAGGGTCACAGATCCGAGCTACGTCTGGCTCCTGCTCGGCGATCGTCTGCCCGACGGATCGGACGGATTCGAGTTGTTCGATGCGGCCCACGCGGCCCTGTCCGCGCGTGCTGCCGGCGAGCGCCAGCGGTTCGCCAGTGTGACCATGCCGGAAGTGCGGCTGATCGCCACGAACGAACTGGCGTGGTTGCGCGGCCTGAGCGGTGAGGGCGGGGCGGCGATCGAGCAGGCGGTGCAGGAGGCCAAGCTGCGCATCGATCGAACCGGCTCGGAGGCGGCCGTGGCCACGACCCTGGTCATGAGGTCCGCGGCGTTCGGTTTCGTGCGCGACCTGACGGTCGACCGGCCGTTCATCGCGTTCTGGACCGACGAAGCCAGCGACGCGCTGCCGCTCGCCGTGGCCCGCTTCGACTTCGACACCTGGAGCGCGTGGGACGCGGAGCGTGCCGACCGCGAGAACGCGGAGCTCGAGGCGGCCGATGCCACGGCGGCCGGCGAACAGGGCGACACCGAACGGCCCTCGCTCGTGCGCAGGCTGCTCATCCGGCGGTAGCCCCGACCGCCGCCGATCGTCTTCCGCGGATCGGCCCCGAATTGACACCTCAACCGCTCCGGACGGCCACTCGGCTATACTGTGAAGACTATCCAGGCTGCATAAAGGCTATCCGTTTCGCTGCGGCAGCTGCGCCCGATCCGCGGCCCGCCACAACCTGTCGAGGTGCACCGTGACCCAGGCTCCCGGCAAGCTCGCCCAGGCTCCCACCGTTCCGCACCTCGTCACCGAGCTGCCCGGCCCGAAGGCCCGCGCCCACCTGGAGTTCGACCGTCAGTGGACCTCGCCGAGCGTGCCACGGGCCTACCCGGTCGTGCCCGTGCGCGGCGAAGGCTGCGTCATCGAGGACATCGACGGCAACCTCCTGCTCGACTTCAACGCCGGCATCGCCGTGACCTCGACCGGGCACTGCCACCCCGACGTGGTCCGTGCCATCCAGGACCAGGCGGGCAAGCTGCTCCACTACAGCGCCGACTTCTACCTGCCGATCTACGCCCAGATGTGCGCCGAGCTGGCCCGCATCGCGCCGATGAAGGAGAAGTGCCGCGTCTTCCTCGGCAACTCCGGGACGGAGGCGGTCGAGGGTTCGATCAAGCTCGCCCGCTTCGCTACCCGTCGCCAGTACATCGTCGCGTTCCTGGGCGCCTTCCACGGCCGCTCCTACGGTTCCGTGTCGCTGACCGCTTCGAAAGCGAAGTACCACGCCGGCTTCGGGCCGATGCTGCCGGGCGTCTTCCACGCCCCGTTCGGGCACGTCGCGGACCTGCGCTGGTTCGACGACGTGCTATTCGACAAGCTGGTTCCGCCCGAAGAAGTGGCGGCCATCATCCTGGAGCCGATCCAGGGCGAGGGTGGCTACGTCGTCCCCGAAGACGGCTTCATCCAGGGAGTGCGCGCGATCTGCGACAAACACGGCATCCTGCTGATCGCCGACGAGGTTCAGTCGGGCGGCGGCCGGACCGGCAAGATGTGGGCCATCCAGAACTGGGACGTGGAGCCGGACATCGTGGCCACCGCCAAGGGGATTGCCAGCGGCATGCCCCTGGGCGCGTTCATCGCCCGCGACTCGCTCATGACGAAATGGGGTCCCGGTGCGCACGGCACCACGTATGGCGGCAACCCGGTTGCCTGCGCCGCCTCGCTCGAGACGATCAAGCTGCTCGAAGGCGGGCTGATGGCCAACGCGAAGGCGCGCGGCGATGAGTTGCTGGCCGGGCTTCGGGTCTTGCAGGCGCGGTTCCCGTCCGTTGTGCGCGACGTGCGCGGCATCGGACTGATGATTGGCGTGGAGTTCGACTCGCACGAGCGCGCCGCGGCCGTGGAGTGGGGCTCGTTCCAGCGCGGGCTGCTCGTGCTGGAGGCCGGCCACACCGTGGTCCGCATCTCGCCGCCGCTCGTCATCACGGCCGAAGAGGCGGCCCTCGGGCTGAAGCTCTTTGGCGAGGCCGTCGCCGAGGCCGCGGCGAAGTAGGCTCTGTGCAGCCGCGATGCAGTCGCGGATGATCGTCGGGCCATCGCCAGATATCGCCAGATAAGGTCCAGATAAGCCGCAGGTAAGCGCCGATGAGTAAGGTCATGTCGATGCGCGACGCCGTCGCCGCGAATGTCCATGACGGCGACGTCGTCGCCATCGAAGGCTTCACGCACCTGATCTGCTTCGCGGCGGGTCACGAGATCATTCGCCAGCGCAAGCGGGACCTTACGCTGGCGCGCCTAACGCCGGACCTGATCTACGACCAGATGGTCGCGGCCGGGACGGCGCGCAAGCTCGTGTTCAGCTGGCTCGGAAACCCTGGCGTCGGCGGGCTCCACGCGATCCGCCGCCGGGTCGAAGACGCCGATCCGGCGCCGCTCGAGCTGGAGGAGTACAGCCACTTCGGCATGGTCGGGCGGTATACGGCCGGCGCCTCGAACCTGCCGTTCTTCCCGCTGCGCTCCTACTTCGAGACGGACCTGCCGAAGGCGAACCCGCTGATCAGGCCAATCCGCTCGCCCTACGGCGACGAGACGGTCTACACGGTTCCGCCGCTCAAGCCGGACGTGACGGTCGTTCACGCCCAGCGGGCCGACGCCGAGGGCGACACCCAGATGTGGGGCCTGCTGGGCTGTCAGAAGGAGGCTGCCTTCGCCGCCGAGCGGGTCATCGTCGTCGTGGAGGAGCTCGTCCCGGAGGCGGTCATTCGGGCGGATCCGAACCGCACCGTCATCCCGGGCCTGATCGTGGACGCGGTGGTCGTGGAGCCGTTTGGGGCGCATCCCTCCTACGTCCAGGGTGCCTACGACCGCGACAACCGCTTCTACCGCGACTGGGACGCGATTGCCCGCGAGGACGCGACCACTCAGGCCTGGCTCGACGAATGGGTCTACGGCGTCAGCGGTCGGGCGGAGTACGTCGAGAAGCTCGGGGCCGAAAGGGTGGCCAGCCTGAGGCCCTCGGGCGAAGCGCCATCCGGCTCGGTCGACTACGGAGTCTACAGATGAGCGAGTCGCGTCCGGCGGCGGGTTCGGCCGCCGGCGGCCCCGGCGTCGGCGGCTCCGCCACCCCGGCCTCCACCTTCAGCAAGTCCGAGATGATGATCGTGGCAGCCGCCCGCGAGCTGGCCGGCCAGCGCGTCTGCTTCGTCGGCGTGGGGCTGCCGAACATCGCCGTCAACCTGGCCCGCCTGACCGTCGCTCCGACGCTCGAGCTGGTCTACGAGTCGGGCGCCTTCGGCGCGAAGCCGGCCCGGCTGCCGCTCTCGATCGGAGACCCGACCATCGTCACGGGCGCCACGGCTGCCGTATCGATGTTCGAGCTGTTCAGCTTCTACCTGCAGGGCGGCCTGGTCGACGTCGGGTTCCTCGGCGCCGCCCAGATCGACCGCTTCGGCAACATCAACAGCACCGTCATCGGCGAGTACGAGCATCCGAAGACGCGGCTGCCGGGCTCGGGCGGAGCGTGCGAGATCGCCATCAACGCCCGCCAGGTGTTCGTGATCATGCGCCAGTCGAAGCGCTCGTTCGTCGATCGGATCGACTTCCGGACTTCGCCCGGCAACCTCGGCGGGGCGGCGGCGGCGGCCCGAATCCGGCGCGAGGAGGGCTGGCTAGGGCGCGGGCCATCGGTCGTCGTGACGGACCTGGGCATCTACCACTTCGACGACTCGGGCGAGATGCGCCTGGACTCGATCCATCCCGGCGCCACGCTCGACCAGATCCGCGACACGATCGGCTGGGAGCCCAGGGTGGCCGAGCCGCTGGCCACGACGCCGGCGCCCACGCCCGAGGAGCTGCGCCTCATCCGCGAGGAGCTCGACCCCGAAGGCGCCTACACGAAGTAGGGCCAGGGGCCGCGCGCGCCGTGCGCTGCACGTCTACCGCCTGACGGCCTCCGGCCTGCCCCGGACGACCATCACCGGGCAGTGGGCGTGGCGAACCACGAAGTCGGAGACGCTGCCGATGAAGAAGCGGCTGACGCCGCTGCGGCCGTGCGAGCCAACGACGATCAGGTCGGCGCACTCCGAGTCCGCCGCCGCGACGATCGCGTCGCCGGCCTCGCCTTCCCAGACCAGGTACGTGGCGTTGGCGCCTGCGGCGCGGGCTCGCTGCACGATGGCCTGCGCCCTGGCTGCCATCGAATCACGCGAGTCGGCCTCGTGCGCCTCGACGCCGGGGGCTCCGTGCGCCGACGCGCCGTGGGCGGCCGCGGCTGCGGCCTCGGACGGCTGGCGCGCGGAGGCCACGACGCTCACGACGAGGAGTCGCGCCTCCACCTGGATGGCGAGATCGATGGCTTGCTCGCTCGCCGGCTCCGATGCGGCCGAGCCGTCGGTGGCGAGCAGGATCGTTTCGAGTCGGGGCATCACGCTCAATCCGGCGCCATGCGGGGCGCGCCGGTCCGTCTCGATGGTGGGCGCGCGTCCGGGGAAGGGCCAAGGTACATGCGGCCCGTTCCTGCTGGCGCTATGGCACCTGGTCGGGGCGAGAGGAGTAGCGGCGAGAGCATTCGAGCGCGCGATTCCGACCACTCCGGTTCCGGCCGCGGTGTTGACCTGACCCACCTCGCGCGAGCAACGCGAGGACTTGACGCCGAGGGTGGGAATGGGTCAGGGTGGCGCCGTGCCCTCTCAGCCACTCCCCACACCCGGACCGATCACCCGGCTCGGCCGCCTCGTCCAACCGGCCGACGCCAACGAGCGCGGCACTCTCTTCGGCGGAGAGGCCATGCGGTTCATGGACGAGGCAGCGGCCGTTGCCGCCATCCGCTACGCCCGCGGGTCGGTGCTGACCGCCCACGTCGACGCCATAGACTTCCGGGCCCCGGTCCCCATCGGCGCCTTCATCGAAGCGATCGCTCGGGTCGTGGCCGTCGGCCGCACGTCGATGACCGTGGAGGTGGTCCTCGAGGCCGAGGACCGGCACACGGCCGCGCGCACGGTCACCACAACAGGGCGCTTCGTTCTCGTGGCAGTGGACGCCGAGGGGCTGCCGCGCGAGGTTCGGTGAGGCGCGCCGCCGCCGGCCCGCGGCGTGCCGCGGGCCCCAACCCGACCGGCCGGCGTTTCGCGCCGCAGGCGAGCGAGGCGGGGCGACCCACGCGAGCTGGCGGCCTGCTAGGCTGCCGTTGATGACGGCATCTGACTCAGCCGCGAAGGTGCGCCAGAACTCTTCTGGCCTCCTCGGGCTGCGCGACGTGGCCACGGCGCTGGACGTCTGGCGGCGAGATCCCAACGCCGCCACTCACGGTCGCCTGGCCGAAGCGTTCGGGCGAGTCGTGACCGGCTCAGGGCTGCGGGGCGGTCACCTCTACCTCCATGCGCCCCCGCTCGCCGAGGCCGAGCTGCGCGCCGGTAGCCTCCTCGACGAGAGCACGCAGGCGGCCGGCGTGCACGCATACGAGCTTCGCTTCGGCGATCGGATCCTGGCGACGCTGGCGCTGGACGCCCCGCCGGCCGCCGTGTTCTCGGTCGACGAGTGCGCCCGAGGCCTGGAGATCGTCGTCGGAGCGGCCTGGTCCGAGGCGCGCGCCGGCCAGGCCACGGACGAGCTGGCCGCCCTCGACACCGCCACGCGCGGCATCGCCGGCGTGCTGGACCTGGATCGGGTCCTGCAGCTGATCACGGACCGGGTCCGCGAGCTCGCCCATGCCCAATATGCGGCCCTGGGGATCGTCGACCAGGAAGGCGGGATCGAGCGCTTCATCACCAGCGGCATCGGCCGCACGGAGCGCGAGAGGATCGGCCCTCCGCCGCACGGCCACGGCCTCCTGGGCGTCATCGCCACCGTCAATCGTCCGCTGCGGATCCACGATATCGCCACGGACCCGCGGCGCTACGGCTTCCCGGCCAATCACCCGGCGATGAATTCCTTGCTCGGAGTTCCGATCGGTGTGAAGGGCCGATCGATCGGCCGGCTGTACCTGACCAACAAGCTGCCTTCGGGCGACTTCACGGAGGACGATGAGCGGCTGGTCGAGATGTTCGCCCTGCATGCCGGCATCGCCATCGAGAACGCCCGACTGCACGAGCAGGTGCAGCGGCTGGCCATCGTCGAGGAGCGCGAACGGATCGGCCGCGACCTCCACGACGGCATCATCCAGAGCATCTATGCCGTGGGTCTCTCGCTCGAGGACGTCCCGGATCTGATGGAGGACGAGCCTGAGGTCGCCCGCGCCCGAGTCGAGCATGCCATCGATTCGCTCGACCAGTCGATCCGCGACATCCGCAACTTCATCTTCGGCCTGCGCCCCGAGCTGCTCGAACAGGCCGGCCTGGTTGGCGGCCTGGCGGCCCTGGCAGACGAGTTCCGGGTCAACAGCATGGTCGACATCGACGTCGAGACCTTCGGCGTCGAGGACGTGGATCTCTCGCCCGATCAGACGGGTCAGCTGCTCTCCATCGCCCGAGAGGCACTCAGCAACGTCGCCCGCCACTCCAAGGCGACCCGCGGAACGGTTCGCGTGGAGGTCCGCGACGGCACGATCCGGCTGACCGTCAGCGACAACGGCGTCGGCTTCGAGCCCGACCGGCAGCGCGGCCCGAGCCATCAGGGCCTGATCAACATGCGCGCCCGGGCCGTCGCGGTAGGTGGGCATCTGGTGCTCGAAAGCGCACCGGGTGGCGGCACGCGTATCATCGTGGAGGTTGCGCGGCGCGAGACGCTTGGCGCCGATGCCAGCCAGCTAGGAGACGAATGACCGACCAGCTCGATGCACGCCCGCTGCGGCTGCTCGTGGTCGACGATCACGAGGTCGTACGGCAAGGCCTCGTCTCGCTGCTCGACAGGCGCGAGCACTTCCAGGTCGTTGCCGAGGCGGGAACCGCGGCCGAGGCCGTGGAGATGGCGCGCAAGTTCGAACCGGACCTGGTGGTCATGGACGTCCGCCTGCCGGATGGCTCCGGGATCGAGGCCTGCCGCGAGATTCGAGCCGAATTCCCGGCCACGCGCGTCGTCATCCTGACGAGCTACCCGGACGAGGAAGCCGTTCTGTCGGCGATCATCGCCGGCGCATCGGGCTATCTGCTCAAGCAGATCCGCAGCCGCGACCTCGTCAGTGCCCTCGAGTCGGTCGGCCGGGGCGAGTCGCTGCTCGATCCCGCCGTCACCGAGAAGGTGCTCGACCGAGTCCGCCGCATCGCCACCGGCACCTATACCGACGAGATGGCCCAGCTGACCCAGCAGGAGCAGAAGATCCTGCTGCTCGTGGCCGAAGGCAAGACCAACAAGGAGATCGCGGCGGAGGTCTTCCTTTCGGACAAGACGGTCAAGAACTACGTCAGCTCGATCCTCTCCAAGTTGAACCTGGAGCGCCGCGCTCAGGCGGCTGCGTTCGTCGCGCGGCATCGGTTGAAGGGCGGGGCATAGCCGCCGCTCAGTCGGGCGATCTCTTCGTTACGCCTCCGGGTGTTCTGCTCACGCACGTTCAAGTGCGCTCGCGTCACGTCCTCGGCGCGCCTCGATCTCGCCCGCCGGAGCGGCGGCGCTGCAGGCTCGCGGCGGGCCATCTCTTCGTTACGCCTCCGGGCGTTCCCCAACGCCGCTCCTCCGTGTCGCCGGGCATCATCCGACCGGGGCGCTCGACTTCACGCAGATTCGTGCGGCCACTACACTCCGCCTCATGCGTATCGTCACCGCCGATGAGGCCGTTTCTGCCATCCAATCAGGTCAGCAGATCTTCATGCACGGCTCAGCCGCGACACCGTCCGTGCTCCTCGACGCGCTGTGCAGGCGCGCCCCTCTGCTCCAGGACGTCAAGATCGTTCACATGCACTGCGAAGGCCCGCACCCTCATCTCGCGCCGGAGATGCAGGGCCACCTGCTGCATCGCGCCGTGTTCATCGGTCCGAACGCTCGCCAGGCGATCAACGAAGGCCGGGCCGAGTTCATCCCCGTCTTCCTGTCGGACATCCCGCGCCTGATCGAAACCGGGCTCCTGCCGCTGGACGCGGTGTTCATCAATGTAACTCCGCCCGACGAGCACGGCTACTGCTCGCTCGGCACTGCGGTCGACACTATGCACACGGCGATCCGCTGTGCGAAGACCGTCATCGCCCAGCTGAACAAGAGCATGCCGCGCACCCTGGGCGACAGCTTCATCCATGTCAGCAAGATCGATTTCGGGGTCGAAGTGGACCAGCCGCCGTACACCTACCATCGCGGCGACGTCGGTGATGTGGAGCGGCGCGTCGGCGAGTTCGTAGCGGATCTCATCCCGGACGAGGCGACACTGCAGATGGGAATCGGCGCCATTCCCAGCGCCGTCGGCCTGTGCCTGGACGGCAGGAAGAACCTGGGCGTCCACACCGAGATGTTCACCGATGTGCTGGTCGATCTCGTGGAGCGCGGGGTGGTGACCTGTGAACGCAAGGAGCTCGACTGCGGCAAGGCCGTCACCGCCTTCATGATGGGCTCGCCGCGCCTCTACAAGTTCGTCGACAACAATCCGATGGTCGAGATGCGGCCGGTCGACTACACGAACGACACGGCTGTCATCCGGCGCTTCAAGCGCATGACGGCCATCAACTCGGCCATCGAAGTGGACCTTACCGGCCAGGTATGCGCCGACTCGATCGGACACCGCATGTACAGCGGCGTCGGCGGCCAGATGGACTTCATGCGCGGCGCGGCCCTGGCCGTGGAAGGGCGGGCCATCATCGCGTTGCCCTCCACCGGTGCCGACGGCAAGTTCACCCGTATCACGGCCAACCTGAAAGAAGGGGCCGGTGTGACGACGACCCGCTCGCACGTTCGAACCGTCGTGACGGAGTACGGCGTGGCCGAGCTATTCGGGCAGAGCTTCCGCGAGCGGGCCAAGCGGCTCATCGCCATCGCCCACCCCGATTTCCGCGACGAGCTCACGGCCTACGCGAAGAAGTACCACGAGCTCTAGACCGATCGAGCCCGGCCCCGCTCGTTCGTGATCGGAGTCGCCGGTTTCGATTCGCGACATCCGGCCGGACCACTCAGTTCGACGCCGCTTCGAGGCGGCAGCATGCCTCGTTTCGCTCACGTCATGTTTCCATGGGCGTATCCGCCCGGGAATGCGACGTTTTCCGTCATCTACACCTGGTAGGCGTGCTCGACGCGGATTGTGGCCGTGGTAGCTCGCACGCTGCGTTCCCGAACGCGTTCGCGCGCTCGTCGCGAGCGTGGATCGTGCGCAGCGCGCCTCGGGCCGATGCCCGTGCCATCAGGGACTGCGTCTTGCACTCCCGGTAGGCGTAAGTGGCGGAAACGCGGGGGGCACTTGACCGCCCTCCAACCGCGAGGAGCGAACAAGCGAGCGCACGGGATTTTGCCGGGCGCAAAAAAGGACGAACGCCGGGCGTCCCCTCCGGCGTTCGTCACGCGAGCAAGTCTGGGATCGGCGCCGATCCGTGCGCAGTGCCGAACGGCCCCCCGCGGCGGGCAACAGGACCCCCTCGCCGAGCTTACCCGGGTAGGGAAGGGCCGGCCCGGCCCGTGTCGGGCCATCCCCGAGGCTGGCGCCCGGGCCGCCGCCCGGACCAACGACTGCCACCGCACACCGCCGCGCCGGCCCCCTCCTTCGGGCAGGCCTCTCCCATCCCGGCCTGTCGCCCTGCGGGCCATATGGCCCCCGGCATTAGGGAGCCCTGTCGCTACGGGTGGAGAGGCTCCAGCGCGCACGCTATGCGCCATGCTCGCCGATTCCAATCTGCCTTTGCGTCGACTGCTCATCGTCAGTCAACACCGCGCGGCAACCGAGGCGCTCTGCGATCACCTCTCGCGTCACGGCTTCGCGATCGTCGCTCAGGCGACCTCCGCTGAATCCGCGGCGCGCGATTGCGCTGCCTCGAACCCGGACGTGGTGCTGCTCGATGCGGACGTTCCAGGCGGATGGCGGCCGGTAGTGGCAGCACTGCGCGACTGCATCCCCGCGGAGCGGATCGCCGTGCTCGCCTCCTACTGGCATGCGGACGAGCAGCGCGAGGCGGTCGCCAGCGGGATTGGCGGCACCCTGCTCAAGCACTTGGACGGAAGCGCACTGGCCCGCCAGTTGCGCGCATTGGGTGAACCGACCATCGTGACGAATTCGCCGACACCGGAGTATCCAGGCATCCCGGCCATCATCGACGGCTCGGAGGCCATCGCCCATGTCGAGTCGCGGATCAGCGACGGCGCATGCGCCTACCCGATCACGCCATCGACAACCATGGCCGCGGTCTACCAGGTCGCCGTGGCCAACGGCACCCCGAACATCTGGGGCACAACGCTCAAGTTCATCGAACCCGAGTCGGAGCACTCCTCCGCCTCCGCCGCCGAGGGCTTCGCTCTCGCCGGTGGCCGGGTCACGAACTTCACGGCCGGGCAGGGACTCATCCTGATGAAGGAAGTCCTGTACGTCATCGCCGGCAAGCGCCTGCCCGTGGTCTTCCACGTGGGTGCGCGCGCGCTGACCAGCCAGAGCCTCAACATCCACGCCGGCCACGACGACTTGATGGGCGTCGCGGACTGCGGCTGGGGCATGTTCTTCTCGCGCAACTGCCAGGAGGCGGCCGACCTGACCGCCATCGCCCGACGCGTCGCCGAGGACGGCGAGACGCCGTGGTTCGTGGCCCAGGATGGGTTCCTCACCACGCACACGATCGAGAACGTCCAGCTGCCTGAGGACGAGCTCCTGAAGCGCTTCGTGGGCGACCCCCGCGTGACGGTCCGCGATCTGTTCGACACCAAGGACGGTCTGATGTCCGGCGTCGTCCAGAACCAGGACTCCTACATGAAGGGCCGCATCGCCCAGCGCGCCTGGTACGACAGGCTCATCGAGATCACCGAGCGCGCCATGGCCGAATGGACGGCCTTCACGGGGCGTCAGTACGGTCTGATCCAGACGTACAAGACCGAAGACGCCGACTACGTCATGGTTTCGATGGGGACCATGGCGGACACCGCTCTCGCGGTCGTCGACCATCTCCGCGCCGCCGGCCGCAAGGTCGGTTGCATCACGGTTACGTGCTTCCGCCCGTTCCCGGCGAAGCAGCTTGCGAAGGCTCTGGCCAACGCCAAAGTGGTGGCCGTCGTCGAGCGCACGGACGAGCCCGCGGCCGCGGACAATCCGCTGACTCGCGAGCTCAAATCGGCCCTCGCCGATGCGGCGATGGACGGCGCCCGCCTGCCGCGTGTCGTGTCGGCCTCGGCCGGCCTCGGCTCGCGCGACATCCAGCCCGGCGACCTCGCGGCCGTCTTCGACTGGATCGCCGACGAGAAGGCTGTCAAGGAGCGCAAGCACGCCGTGTTGGGCATCCGCCATCCGCTCGCGCTCAAGAAGAGCGACGTCAACATCCGCCCCCGCGGCGCCTACAGCCTGCGCGGCCACTCGGTCGGCGGCTTCGGCTCGGTCACCACGAACAAGCTCGTGGCGACGACCGTCGGCGAGCTCTTCAACCTCTACGTCCAGGCCTATCCGCGCTACGGCTCGGAGAAGAAGGGCCTGCCTACTACGTATTACCTCACCATCGCCGAGGAGCCGATCCGGCTCCACAACGAGCTGACCGAAGTCGACTTCGTGCCGCTCTTCGACACCAACTCCTTCAAGCAGGGCGATCCGCTCGCCGGGCTCGTGAACGGCGGCACGGTCTTCGTGCCGACGCCGCTCACCGACCCGGACGAGATCTGGGCCGCTCTGCCGCCGGCGACCCGGGCCGAGATCCTGGCTCGAAAGATTCGCCTTCTCGCCCTCGACACGGCGGAACTCGCCACCAAGTACGCGCCGCGACCGGACCTGTTGATCCGGATGCAGGGTGTCGCTCTGGTTGGCGTCTTCCTCAAGGTCTCGCCGTTCGCCGAGCGGGCCGGCCTCGACCGACCCGCTCTGATGGAGGCCGTGCGGGCCAATCTGACTCGCTTCTTCGGGAAGCGCGGCACATCGGTCGTCGACGCCAACCTGGCCGTGATCCAGGGCGCCTACGACGGCGTGATCGACGTCACCGCGGCGATAACCGCCGGGAGCACCGTTTCGGCGGCCGCCCGGGCGACGCGATGACCGAAACTCGCAAGGTTGGGGACGTCATGACCCCCAACCCGGTCTCGATCTCGGAGACGGCCTCCCTCGCGGAAGCCGCCGCCCTGCTCGGCAGCAGGGAGATCTCCGGCCTGCCCGTCATCGACGCGAGCGGATGTCTGGTCGGAGTCCTGAGTCAGACCGATCTCATCAAGACGCAGGCAAACCCGGGGCTCTCTGCCAGCTGGCGGGGCCTGCCCGTTGGAGAAATCATGACGAAACCGGCGCTCACAATCCCCTCGACCGCAGGCCTCGACGAGGCCGCGCGGCTGATGGGCGAGCGCCGAGTCCACCGCCTCGTCGTCACGGACGCGGCGGCCACCCCGATCGGAATCATCTCGGCCAGCGACCTCGTTCGGTCGTGGCTGCGATAGGACCCGAAGACTGAGCGAGCGATGACAGAGACGATTGCCACCGAGAAGAACGGAAAGGGCCAGTTCGTAGGCACGCTGGCCAACCTTCCCGCGGGTCCCGGGCGAATTGCGCCGCAGACCCTCGATATCGCCGCCTACATCAAAGACTTCAACACCACGGTCATAGACGCGTATCGCAGCGGCGTTGCCGACGTTGAGCTGCCCGCCGACATGGGTGTCGGCCGCAGCCTGATCGCCCCTGGCACCGCCGGCACCCGCGACTTCAGCAGCCTCTCGCCGCTGATCCCGCAATTCGCGGCGGAGCAGTGCGTGGGCTGCATGGCCTGCGTCAGCGCCTGCCCCGACAGCGCCATCTACGCGACGGCGCAGCCGAAGGCCGCACTGGCTGCCGCGATCGACCAGTTCGCCGCCGCCCAGCCGAGCCCGACGCTGGCCGCGGAGACGGCGAAGCAGCACTTCGTCCACACTACCAAGTACGCCGACGTGCCCGCCAAGCGCGGCCTCGAGCCGGCCGACTTCGGGCTCTTCATCGATCCCCTCCACTGTAAGGGCTGCGCCGAGTGCGTCGACGTCTGCCTGGCCCAGGGTCATACCGCTCTCGTCATGGCCGAGAAGTGCGATTGCGAGCCGAGCGGCGAGTGCACGCTCGATCGCTACCGCCGCGACATCGGCTTCTACAAGAGCCTGCCGACGACCCCGGTCGCGTACCGCAACGAGAAGGCCCTGGCCGACATCATGCTCGGCGAGCACGCCTTCGGCTTCGTCGGCGGCGGAGGCTCGTGCTCAGGCTGCGGCGAAGGCACCGTCGTCCGGATGGTGATGGCCGCCACGCTGCAGGTCTACGGCCCGCAGAGCATGGGCATCGTCGCCGAGACGGGCTGCAACACCGTCTTCGCCAGCACCTACCCGTACAACCCGTTCACGGTTCCGTGGACCAACTCCCTCTTCGAGAACGGCCCGGCCGATGCCCTCGGCATCCGGCTGCGCTGGGATCAGGCCGGCCACGCCGATCGGCGGCTGTGGGTCTTCGGCGGCGACGGCGCCATGTACGACATCGGCTTCCAGTCGCTGTCGCGCCTGGTTGCCTCGGGCCACGACATCAAGGTCCTGGTGCTCGACACCGGCGTCTACTCGAATACCGGCGGCCAGACCTCCACGGCTTCCTTCACCGCTCAGGTTTCCAAGCTCTCCGCCTACGGCAAGGCCCAGCACGGCAAGCAGGAGAAGCGCAAGGAGCTGGGCCGGATCATGATGGCCCATGGCGACGCCTACGTCGCCCAGGTCGCGGCCTGCAACATCAACCATCTCTACAAGGCAGTGATGGAGGCCAACGCCTATCCCGGCCCGGCTGTCATCATCGCCTACACGCCCTGCATGCCGGAGCACGGTATCGCCGACGACGCTGCCAATCGCCAGGCCAAGCTCGCCGTGGAGTCGCGGGCCTTCCCGCTCTTCACGTACGACCCGCGCCGCGGCGACTCGCTCGCCGAGCGCCTCTCACTCCAGGGCAATCCGGCGGTGAAGGAAGACTGGTCGAAGAACCCCGACGGGACCACTTTCGACTTCATCTCCTTCGCCCGAACGGAAGGCCGCTTCAGCCAGCACTTCGACAAGGAGGGCAACCCCTCCCACGAGCTGCAGGCCTCCCAGGAGGATCGCCTCCACGACTGGCGCATCCTCCAGGAGATGGCCGGCGTTCTGCGCGCCGCAGGCCACTAGCCGATCCCTCGCCGTCACAGAGAACCGGGGCTCCGCAACGGGCCCCGGTTCTTGATTCTGTGGAGGGCGGCGGCGCGGGGCGCGCTCCTACGCGGCCACCCCGACCCGGCCGGCTTCCAGGCCGGCGGCGAATACGCCCAGGTCCGCCTCGATGATCTCCGGCCGTTTCCGGGCGGAGATCTCGCGCAGCGCGGCCTGGACCGAGGCCGGGGTCACCCAGCCCAGCCGCGCCACGAGGGCGCCCAGGGCCACGATGCTGACGAGCTTGTCGTCGCCGCCTTTGGCCGCAAGGTCCGTGCAGGGGAGACGCAACTCATCGATGTCGGCCCGGGCGGAGGTCTGCGAGGTGACGAGGGACGTGTTCACGATGAGCAGCCCGCCCGGGGCGACCCGTGGGCCGTACTTGCGCAGCGACGGCAGGTTCATCGCGATCGCGGCGTCGAACTGATCGACGACCGGGGAGCCGATCGGATGATCCGCCACGATGACCGTGCACGAGGCCGTGCCGCCCCGCATCTCGGGACCGTATGACGGGATCCAGAAGACCTCCAGGCCATCCTTGATCGCGGCGCGGGCGAGGACCTGGCCGGTGAACAGCAGGCCCTGGCCGCCGAAGCCGGAGAAGATGACGGAACGCTCCATCTCAGGCCTCCGACTCGGCGGCTGCCGATGCGTGGCTCGGCGCGGTCGTGGACGTGGCCGCCACGGTAGCGACTCCGCGGTCGATGATGACCCCGAGCGGATACGCCTCGACGACCGGGCCCTTCAGGTGCTCCAGCAATTCCTGAGCGGTCATGCCCCAGCCGACCGGGCAGTTCGACAGCGCCTCGACCAGGGCAAAGCCGCCGCCCTGCATCTGGACCAGGCAGGCCCGCTTGATCATGGCCTTGAGCTTGCCGATCAGCGACGCGTCGGCGATGCTGCCGCGGGCCGCGTAGGTGACCCCGGGCAGCTGGGCCAGCATCTCCGTGATCCGGATCGGATAGCCCATCAGGGCCGCGTCCCGCCCGTTCGGCGAGGAAGTGGTCTTCTGGCCCAGGAGCGTGGTCGGTGCCATCTGGCCGCCGGTCATGCCGTAGATGCCGTTGTTGACGAAGATCGCGGTGATGCGCTCGCCGCGCGCCGCGGCATGGACGATCTCCGCCGTGCCGATCGCGGCCAGGTCGCCGTCGCCCTGGTACGTCAGCACGAACGCCTCCGGTCGAACCCGGCGGATGCCCGTCGCCACGGCCGGAGCCCGGCCATGGGGGGCCTCCACGAAGTCGACGTTCAGGTAGTCGTAGGCGAAGACGGCGCAGCCCACCGGGGCCACGGCGATGGTGTGGGCCGGTAGATCCAGCTCGGTCATCACCTCCGCCAGCAGCCGATGGACGATGCCGTGGCCGCAGCCGGGGCAGTAGTGGGTGGACCGGTCCAGCAGCACGTCCGGCTTGCGGTAGATCAGCCTTGGAGCCCCCGGCCGCGCCGTCAGCTCGGGGTTCGGGTTGAGCGTCATCGCTCGCCTCCGTCGCGTACGCTCGCGGGGATGCCGGCCTCGGCCCGGTTGGTTCGTTCCGGCGGACCGTCGACCGCCGCCCGGTGATGCCCGGGCTGACCTTCGCCGCGACCGGCGTGCCGCTTCTGCTGCTGCTCGCGCTCGCGCTCGCGTGTGCGCTCGACCTTGCCTGCCAGCGCCTTGAGCGCCCCGACGACCTCGTCAGGGGTCGGCACCAGGCCGCCCATTCGACCGTGGAAGCCGACCGGGCAGCGACCTTCGACCGCCAGGCGGACGTCCTCGACCATCTGGCCCGACGAGAGCTCGACCGCGAGGATGGCGTGCGCGTGCCGGGCGACTCGGGCCAGCTCACGGCTCGGGAACGGCCACAGCGTGATCGGGCGGAAGAGGCCGGCCTTGATGCCCCGGGCACGGGCCTTCTCGATGGCGCTCCGCGCCACGCGCGCGGCGGTGCCGTAGGCGACCAGGACGTACTCCGCGTCGTCCATGCGTTCGGTCGCCCAGCGGGTCTCCTGGCGCGCGATCTCCGCGTACTTGCGCTGGAGGGCGATGTTGCGCTTCTCGAGGACCTCCGGCACGAGGTCGATCGACTTGATGATTCGCGCCGGACGCCCGGCGGCCCCTGTCAGGGCCCAGTCGAAGGCGTGTCGTTCCGGGTTGCGGAAGCGCAGCTCCACCGGCTCCATGGCCTGTCCCAGGATCCCGTCCACGACGACCATGACCGGCGTGCGGTACCGCTCCGCCAGCTCGAAGGCCGTCGCCATCAGCTCCATCGCCTCGCCGATCGAGGCCGGGGCCAGCACCGGGACGCGGTAGTCGCCGTGGCCGTGGCCCTTGGTGGCCTGGAAGTAATCGCTCTGCGAGGGCCCGATGCCGCCCAAACCCGGCCCGGCGCGCATGACGTTGACGAGCACCATCGGCGTACCCGAGCCGGCCATGTAGCTCATCCCCTCGGCCATCAGGCTGATGCCCGGGCTCGAGGAGGAGACCAGGACCCGCGCGCCCGTGGCGGCAGCGCCCAGGGCCATGTTGATCGCCCCGAGCTCGCTCTCGGCCTGGACGAAGGCGCGCTCCAGCTCCGGCATCCGGCGGGCCATCCACTCCAGCAGCTCGGCCTGCGGAGTGATGGGGTAGCCGAAGTACGCGTCGCAGCCAGCCTGGATCGCCGCCTCGGCGATCGCCTCGTTGCCCTTCATCAGGACCCGAGAGCGGCGACCGGCGTCTGCCTCGGACGAGACCGGAGTGATGTCCATGTCGGGCGGTTCGGTCATCTGGCACGCTCCTCTCGCGGCGTTCGCGGCGCGGCCCAGACCGTGAAGACCGAATCCGGGCAGATGCGGGCGCAGAAGGCGCAGCTGGTGCAGGCCGAAGCGTCGGTCAGCGCGATGGGATGGTAGCCGAGGACATTGACCTTGCCTCGATCCAGGGCGAGGACCGACTTGGGGCACGCGGCCACGCACAGCTCGCAGCCCTTGCAGCGTTCCTCGGCGATGACGAGGGGCGTCCACGGAACGGGAGGCCGAGGCAACCGAATGGCAACTGGACTGATCGCCATCTGTATTCACTTTCTGTTGCGGAGCCCGAACGCCGAACACGCCACTGGCCGCCGGGCCCGCGGCGGTCCCGCAAGCGGGACTTGTTGCTCGTAGCCTCCCGCTCGCCATATCGAGAGGCAAGGGCCGAAGGACCCATCGGCCGGAGCGGGAAGTACGACGTCCCATTACTCGGCCGGGTGGGCGTTTCTCGGCCCGGTGGGCGCCTCAGGGCGCCGGCACCGATGCGATGGCATACTGCCTGCAGGTTGCGTCGGAAACATCGGGCCCTGTTCATGAGGCCGGGCGGACCGCACCCTGGAGGGCCTTCATGACAGACGACAGTCGCTCACCGAACAGGCACGAGACGTTTACCAGGGCGCCCGCCGTCCCGTTCGATCCCGATGCCAGGCCGCCCGTGCCGGTTCGGGCCGCTTTCCCCGGCGAGGAGCAGCCGCAGGGTTTGCGCCTGGCGGATCTCGGTCCGGCGGGCGAAACCGAGCCGAACATCCGGCCGGCCGTGCTGGGCGAGCCGTTCGACGATCCGGTCGCGCCCGGGAGTGTCCGCTGCATCGCCTGCGCCCACCGCTGCGTCCTGCGACCGAGCCGGATCGGCATCTGCGGCGTCCGCCAGAACCGGGGCGGCTCGCTGTACACGCTGGTCTACGGCCAGGCAGTCGTCACTCAGGCGGAGCCGATCGAGAAGAAGCCGTTCTTCCATTTCCTGCCTGGTAGCTACGCCTACTCGGTCGCGACGCAGGGCTGCAACTTCCACTGCGCCTACTGCCAGAACTGGCAGATCTCTCAGGCGCACCGGGAGGGGCGCGTGCCGGAGAGCCGGTACGTGGAACCGGAGACGGCAGTGCAAGAAGCGGTCGCCGCGGGCGTTCGAAGCATCGCGTACACGTACGTCGAGCCGACGGTCTTCCTCGAGTACGCCCTGGACACCATGGTCCGGGCGCTGGCGGCCGGCCTGCGGAACGTTTTCGTGACCAACGGCTACGAGAGCCCCGAAGCGCTCGATCTGCTGGTGCCGTACCTGGACGCGGCCAACGTCGACCTCAAGGCGGCGACCGACGACTTCTATCGCCACGTCTGCGGCGCCCGGTGGGATCCCGTGCGCGACACCGTCGTGGCGATGCACGAGCGGGGCATCTGGTTGGAGCTCACGACCTTGATCATTCCCGGCCTCAACGACGATCGCGGCGACATCCGCGCCATGGCCGAATGGATCGCCACGGCGGTGGATCCCGAGACGCCCTGGCACCTGACGCGTTTCCAGCCGGCGTACCGGCTCTCGGGGCTGGCGGAGACACCGGCGGCCACGCTCGTCGACGCGGCCGCGATCGCCCGGGAGGTCGGCCTGCGCCACGTCTACGTCGGCAACGCGCCCGAGGTCGAGTCCGCCACCACGACCTGCTCCGAATGCGGTGAGCGGCTGATCGGCCGCTCCGACTTCGCGGTCACCGAATGGCATCTGGTCGATGGACGCTGCCCACGCTGCGGGCACTCACTGGCGGGCGTCGGGCTGGAGGAGGCGCCGGTCGTCGCCTGAGAGGCGGGCTATCCGCCGAGTGGCGCGACCAGCACTGCGGCCACCGCCGGCGAGCAATTCCGTCGGCCCACTACCGGTGGGCATATCTGACAGGGCGACTCGGGCGCATTTCAGTCACCTACGTCCGGTAGGCGTGTCGGCCGCAATGTCGGACACAGATGGCTCCGATTCGGGGGTCGCCCGGGCACAATCCGAAGCCGTCCTGAGCGTCAGCGACTCCGCGACCGGCCGGTCGACGGTGGCCCGGGATCCGCAGGTCGTGTCCGACACGCCTGGTAGTGGTAGATGGCGGAAACGCGCCGCCCCTGGTGCGTCTCGGCGCGGCCGGGTCCTCGGCGCGGTCGGGTCATCGGCTCGGTCCTGCGGCGTCCTTCGGCCCGCCTCTCGCCCCGGCCGGGTGGGGCGTAGTTGGGACCTTCGGCCGCATGTGCGGGCCTCTCGGCAGGCGGAAACCGGAGCGGTCGGGTGTGAGATAGACGCGGGCGGTTACGCTTTGCGCACGCCCCGGCACATGGACCGGGTCCAGCGGAGGTTCGATCGGATGCATGAGGCAGGTCTGGCACGAAACGTGGCAAAGACTCTCAAGAGCCGCAGCCTGACGCTGGCCCAGGTGCGTCTCAGCGTTCGGGGCGGCCACCGCGATCCCGCCGAGTTCGAAGCCGATCTGCGGGCCCACCTGGCCCAAGCGATGCCCGATCAGGCGAGGGCGGTGCCGGGCCTCGAGATCCGGCGGGCCCCGTTCGGCCATCTGTGCCCGGGCTGCGGCAACGAGTTCGACTCGCCGCAGATCGCCGCGTCGTGCCCGCGCTGCCATGCCGAGTCGCTGCCCGAGCTGACGGACGAGGAGATCGACATCGAACGGCTGGAGCGCTATCCGTGACCTCGGCGGGGCCGGGGGAACGCGTCGCCCGCAGCCTCGAGGTTCGAGGCGTGGTTCAGGGCGTCGGCTTCCGGCCGTTCGTGTGGCGGCTTGCCGCTGAGCTCGGCCTCGACGGCACGGTCATCAACCGCGCTGGCCAGGTCGAGATCGAGGTCGCCGGTTCGCCCGAGGCGGTCGAAGCATTCGCGGGTCGAATCCGGACCGACGCACCTCCGCGCGCCCGGGTGGAAGAGATCCTGGTTCGGCCGATCGAGCGGGCGCCGGCGCCCGGTTCCGGTTTCACGATCGCGGAGAGCGAGGCCGTCGCCTCGACGGAGCGTCTGTTCCCGCCCGACATCGCCACCTGCGACGACTGCCTGCGCGAGCTGTTCGACCCGAACGATCGGCGCTACCGCTACCCGTTCACCAACTGCACCAACTGCGGTCCACGGGCCACGATCATCGACGAGCTTCCGTACGACCGGGCGCGGACTTCGATGCGCGAGTTCCGGCTGTGCGCCGCCTGCGAGGCCGAGTACCGCGACCCGGCCGACCGCCGCTTCCACGCCGAGCCGGTCGCGTGCCCCGACTGCGGGCCGCAGCTCTCCTACCGGCGTCCCGACGACGCAGCCCCGGCGGCGCGCCGGGAAGCGGCATTGGCGGCCGCGCTGGCGGATCTCCGCGCCGGGCGGATCGTGGCGATAAAGGGCCTGGGCGGCTATCACCTCGCCTGCGACGCCACCGATCCCGCCGCGGTGGCCCGGCTGCGCGACCGCAAGCATCGCTGGGCCAAACCGTTCGCGGTGATGGTTCGGGACGTCGCGGCGGCGCGGGCTCAGGCCGAGATGTCGGCCGAAGAGGAGGCGCTTCTCGTCTCGCCCGCCCGGCCGATCGTGCTGGTGGAGCGGCGCCGCGACGCAGAGCCGCCGCTCGCCGATGGAGTGGTCACGGCGGAGCCCGAAAGGTCGGCAGCTCTGAACCGCCGTGTCGGCCTCTTCCTGCCGTACACGCCGCTGCACCACCTGCTGCTCGAGGGGTTGGGCCGACCGATCGTGCTGACCAGCGGCAACCTTTCGGACGAGCCGCTGGCCACGGACGACGCCGAAGCGCTCGAGCGGCTGGCGGGCATCGCCGACTCGTTCCTGGCCCACGACCGCGAGATCCGGGCCCGCTACGACGACTCTGTCACGCGGGTCGTGGACGGGCGCGAGAGCCTGATCCGGCGGGCCCGCGGCTACGCCCCGGAGCCACTTGCGTTGCCGATCGCCGTGCCGGAACCGCAGTCAATCCTGGCGGTGGGCGCCGAGCTGAAACACACGTTCGCGCTGGCGCGCGGCGGTCGGGCGCACGTGGCCCCGCACACGGGCGACCTCGAGGATCTGCTTACGTATCGAGCCTTCGAGACGAACCTGGCGCACCTTAAGCGGCTGCTCGACCTCGAGCCGGCCTACGTCGCCCACGATCTGCACCCCGCATACCTCTCGACCCAGTACGCCGCCCGAGCATTCCCGGAGAGCCGGCGCATCGGCGTCCAGCACCACCACGCTCACGTGGCGTCGGCCGCGGCCGAGGCGGGGCTGACGGGCCAGTTCATCGGCGTCGCGTTCGACGGGCTGGGAATGGGCGACGACGGGACGTTCTGGGGTGGCGAGGTGCTCGTCGCCACTCTCGCCACTTACCGGCGGGTGGCGCGGTTCGGGCACGCCCGCATGCCGGGTGGGGCGCTGGCGGTCAAGAAGCCGTACCGGATGGCCCTCGGCTACCTGCTGTCCGCCGAGGCGTTCGAAGCTGACGCGCTCGCCGGCGAGGCTTCTGTGGCCGACTGGATCGACCCCGAGCTCGCACGCGCCTTCCTCGAGCGCCTGGACCCGCGCGAGGTCGAGGTCGTTCGAGTTCAGCTGGCCCGCGGGCTCAACGCCCCGGTCGCATCTTCGGCCGGCCGCCTGTTCGATGCCGCGGCGAGCCTGCTCGGGATTCGCGACGTGGCCGAATACGAAGCCCAGGCCGCCGTCGAGTTGGAGTTGCTGGCGGAGGAGGGGAGCGTCCGTCCGCTCCCGTACGAGATCGTTCGGCAGGGAGATCTCCTCGTCTACGACCCGCGGCCCACCCTGCGCGCTCTCCTCGAGGGCCGCGCCGGCGGTGCGACTCCGGAGCACCTCGCCGCTCGCTTCCAGGAGACCATCGCCGCCGTCACCCGCCAGCTGTGTGGCGACGTGCGTGCGGCCACCGGCCTCGCCACGGTCGCCCTCTCGGGCGGCGTCTTCCAGAATCAGTGGCTGGCTACGACCCTCGTCCGCCGCCTGGCCCGCGACGGCTTCGAGGTCCATACCAACGAACGCGTCCCGGCGAACGACGGCGGGATCAGCTACGGTCAGGCGGCGGTCGCGGCCGCGCGTCTGGCCGGCGCGTCCTAGCGGCCGCGAAGCAGCCTCGCGGCAGCCTCGTGGCAAGGAGATCATCGAATGTGCCTCGGCATCCCCGGCAAGGTGGTGGAGATCAACGACGACGGTCCGCTTCGAATGGCCCGCGTCGATTTCGGTGGGGTGCGCAAGGAGGCCTGCCTCGCCTACGTGCCCGAGGTCCAGCTCGGCGACTACGTGATCGTCCACGTCGGCTTCGCCATCAGCCAGCTCGACGAGGAAGAGGCGCGCAAGACGCTCGAGATGCTGCGGGCCATCGACGCGGAGGGCGTGGCGCTGGAGCTCGGCTCGATGGGCGACGAGGCGGCGGCTTCGCAGCCGGCTGCGGCGGTGCCCCCACCCGCCGCGGGAGCCTCCTCATGAAGTACATCGACGAGTACCGCGACGCCGAGATCGCCCGCCGGCTCGTCGACGAGATCCATCGCGTCACGACCCGGCCCTGGGCGCTGATGGAGGTCTGCGGCGGGCAGACCCACACTCTCGTGAAGCAGGGGATCGACGAAGCGCTTCCGACGGGCGTGAGGATGATCCACGGCCCCGGCTGCCCGGTCTGCGTGACGCCGCTCGAGCAGATCGACAAGGCCCTGGCGATCGCCGCACGGCCGGACGTCATCTTCACCAGCTACGGCGACATGCTGCGAGTACCCGGCTCCACGACGGACCTGCTCTCGCTCAAGGCCCGCGGCGCCGACGTGAGGATCGTCTATTCGCCGCTCGATGCCGTCCGGATCGCCGCAGCCAACCACGACCGCCAGGTCGTCTTCTTCGCCATCGGCTTCGAGACGACCGCGCCGGCGAATGCGATGGCGGTCTGGCAGGCCGCCCGGCTCGGCCTCGACAACTTCACGGTCCTGGTCAGTCATGTCCTGGTGCCGCCCGCGATGGAGGCGATCCTCCAGTCGCCGACTTGCCAGGTGCAGGCCTTCCTGGCCGCCGGCCACGTCTGCGCCGTCATGGGCTGGACCGAGTACGAGCCGATCGCCGAGCGCTATCACGTCCCGATCGTCGTGACCGGCTTCGAGCCGCTCGACCTGCTCGAGGGGATCCTGGTGGCGATCCGCCAGCTCGAGTCGGGGCGCGCGGTCGTCGAGAACCAGTACGCCCGCGCCGTGAAGCGGGACGGCAACCGGCGGGCCCAGGAGACGGTCTTCCGCGTCTTCGAAGTCGGCGACCGCAAGTGGCGTGGCATCGGCATGATCCCGGCCTCCGGCTATCACCTGCGGCCCGAGTACGCCCGGTTCGACGCCGAGGCTCGCTTCGACGTCGGCACGATCCACACGGCCGAGCATCCCGCCTGCATCGCCGGTCAGATCCTGCAGGGGACGAAGACGCCGCTCGACTGCACCGCCTACGGCGTGCTGTGCTCCCCGCAGAAACCGCTCGGGGCGCCGATGGTGAGCAGCGAGGGCGTCTGCTCGGCCTACCACGCCGCGGGGCGCGGACTCGCAGCCCCGACCGCGTTTCCGCTCTACGACCTGGCAAGGAGCGATCGATGAGCGAGCGACGCGCCCCCGTTCCGGCGGCCGCCCCCGATGCGGTGGCATCGGCGGGGCCGGATCCAGCAAACCTCGTCTGCCCGGCGCCGATCCCCGAGCGGGCGCGCGTGCTGCTGGGCCACGGCTCCGGCGGCCAGCTCTCGGCGGCGCTGATGCGCGACGTCATCGGCCCGGCGCTGGCGGCGGCGGCACCCGGCGGTCCATTGAACGATGCCGCCGTGGTGGAGGTGGCCGGCCAGCGGCTCGCCTTCACGACCGACTCGTTCGTCGTCAGCCCGCTCGAGTTCCCCGGCGGCGACATCGGAGAGCTGGCGGTCAATGGCACAGTCAACGACCTGGCGATGATGGGCGCCCAGCCACTGGCGCTGTCTCTGGCCTATGTCATCGAGGAAGGCCTGCCGATTGAAGACTTGCGGCGGGTCACCGAATCGGTGGCCAGGGCGGCCGGCCGAGCAGGCGTTCGGATCGTCACCGGCGATACCAAGGTGGTCGGTCGGGGAGCGGCAGACAGGCTCTTCGTCAACACCGCCGGCATCGGGGTCGTGGCTCCGGGCGTGACTGTGGCGGCCGATCGAGCGGCCGCAGGAGACGCGGTCATCCTTTCCGGGCCGATCGGGCTCCATGGCATCGCCATCATGAGCGTCCGCGAGGGCCTGGACTTCGAGGTCGAGATCGCCTCCGACACCCAGCCGCTGAACGGCCTGGTCGCCGCGATCGTCGCCGCATGCCCGGACGTGCACGTCCTTCGGGACCCGACACGCGGCGGCCTGGCGTCGGCCCTGAACGAGATCGCCGCCGCCTCCGGCCTCGGCATCGAGCTGCGCGAGGAAACGATCCCCATCCCGGGTCCCGTGCACGCCGCGTGCGAGATGCTTGGCCTGGACCCGCTCCACGTCGCCAACGAGGGCAAGCTCGTGGCTCTCGTGCCCGCTTCCTCGGCCGGGGCTGTCCTGGCCGCCATGCGCGCCGTCCCCTCGGGAGCCGAGGCGGTGGAGATCGGCCGTGTGGTCGCGGACCATCCGTCGATGGTCACGCTGCGCACGATCGTCGGCTCGCAGCGCATCGTCGACATGCTCGTCGGAGAGCAGCTGCCGCGCATCTGCTAAGCAACGCGTTGAAGATGGCACGCTCGCATGGGCGAGCGTGCCATCACACGCGCCCTGACCTATCCAGATGTCGAGTCGCCCGACCCGGCCGGTGCCGGGCGAGTAAGCCCGAGGTAAGCCCCGTGCAATCGGTGCGCTGCATCCTGGCTGCGTGGAACCGTTGC
This sequence comes from uncultured Chloroflexia bacterium, assembly GCA_963768655.1. Lineage (GTDB taxonomy): Bacteria > Chloroflexota > Limnocylindria > Limnocylindrales > CSP1-4 > Fen-1039. The sequence continues at coordinate 679,236 of CAVYIM010000004.1, forward strand.
AGGCGGGCAGAGTCCTTCGAGCCGTTCGGCGCCGTCGCGGACTGACGCAGGTAGAGCTCGCCGCGCTGGCTTCGGTGGCTCAGCAGACCGTCTCGCTGCTCGAACGCGGCAAGGCCGACGACTCGACCTTGCGCACGATCAAGAAGGTCGCCGCCCCACTGGGGATCACCGTCGGCGTGGTTCTCCGATGGAAAGGACCCGAGCTCGATCGGCTCTTGGACGCCCGACACGCCGGGCTCGTGAAGGCAGTCGTGTCCCGGCTCGGCGAGGGTTGGCAGGTTGTCGTCGAGTACACGTTCAATCGCTATGGCGACCGCGGATCGGTGGATGTCCTGGCCTGGCACGCAAGCGCACGAGCGCTCCTCCTGATCGAGGTCAAGTCGGAGCTGGATAGTGTCGAGGCCGTGCTGAGATCGATGAACACGAAGTCGAGGGTCGTGCCGGAGCTGCTGGCCAACGATCCAGGCTGGCACGCGAAATCGATCGCGTCGATTCTGGTGCTGCCGGACGAGTCCACGGCACGCCCCGCAGTCGATCGGATGAGCCCGGTCTTCGACGTTTCCTTCCCTGGGCGGACGGTAGCGATCCGCAGGTGGCTTCGGAAGCCCGCCGAACACCTGCGCGGTGTCTGGTTTCTGGCAGATACGCGTACCAGGCGTGTTGCACGCAACCCGGGCAGCGCAGGACGGGTCTGTCACCCAGGTCGAATCGGGATCCACGCTCGCGAAGAAGCTGCCCCGTCGACACAAGGGCCGACGGTGACTCCTCATCGACCCAACCTGCAGCCAACACGCCTACCAGGCGTAGCTGACGGAAACGGCCGCGGTTCCGCGCCGGATACCACCGCCAGGCGTAGCTGACGGAAACGGCCGCCGTTCCGGGCCGCGGTTCCGGGCCTCATACCGCGACTGTCGGCAACGGACGGAACGGCTCCGGCCCAGCCGGCTTCCCGGGCCATTCGGCCCGCACCCAGGGGACTCCTGTCCCTATGCGCAACTGCGCATATATCCAACACTGCACGGCATGGACGAGGTCTACAAGCTCCAGGCGGAAGTCCTGAAGACGCTCTCGAATCCGCGGCGGCTGGAGATCATCCACCTCCTCGCCGACGGTCCTCGTGAGGTCTGCAGGCTCGCCGAGGAAATGGGCATCAGCCAGCCCAACGTCTCGCAGCATCTGGCGCTCATGCGCTCAGCCGGAGTCGTCGAGGCGGAGCGCGATGGGCGCGAGGTGCGGTATCGGCTGAGCGATCCCGAGATCATCTGCGCCTGCGAGACGATGCGCGGCGTCCTCGTGCGCCGGCTATCGCGCATCTCGGCGGTCGCCACGCGCACCCCTGCCGAAGTCGTGGCCGGGCGCGCTGCGGCCGCCGCCGCCCAGACCGCCGCCGACCGGCCATCCAGCTGAGGACCCCAATGGACGAAACCATCTCGATCGTGCTCTTCTCCGGCACCGACGACAAGCTCCAGGCCGCCGCCGTCCTCGCCGCCGGGGCCGCCGCCCTGGGCCGGCCGGTCAAGATCTTCCTCCAGTATTGGGCGCTCGACGCCTTCCGGGCCGATCGAATCATGTCCGACCACGGCCTGGCGCCTGAAGCTGGGGAGGCCGGCCGGGCCGCCGTCGACGCCGCCGCGAAGGCCGGCCAGGCTCGCTGGACTGACACACTGCGCGCGGCCAAGGAGATCGGCGAGGTCGATATCCAGGCCTGCTCGCTCTCCATGGACATTCTCAAGCTCGAGCAGTCGGATCTGGATCCGCTCGTGGACGGCGTCGAGGGTGTGGCAGCTTTCTACATCAATGCCGGCGAGGGCCAGATCATTTTCATCTAGGAAACGAGAATCCGGTACCGCGCGGTGGCGGTCCGGAGCGCGACCACTTGCTGCGAAAGGACAGGACCAGATGAGCAGTCTCGATATCAAGCTCAAGGTCGACGCCAGCGGCCTCTCGTGCCCGCTGCCGATTCTCAGGGCGACCCAGGGCATCAAGACCGTTGCCTCCGGCGAGCTCATCGAGGTCGTGGCAACGGACCCGGGCTCGGTCAAGGACTTCGCTGCATGGTCGGCCTCGACCGGCAACGCGCTCGTCGAGCAGGACTCCGCCAACGGTAAGTTCCGCTTCGTCCTTCGCCGCAAGTAGGCCCACCCTTCCGGGCGTGGGGGCAGCCCGGCCGTCAGGAACGAAAGGATGCGAATATGCCCGCAGAGGCAGCCAGCAAGACCAAGAAGGTCTGCATCATCGCCTACAGTGGCGAGCTAGAGCCGACCTGGGCCTCCATGATCATCGCCTCGACCGCGGCCGCCATGGACATGGAGGTCTCGATCTTCGTGACGTTCTGGGGATTCCACGCCCTCGTGAAGGACAGCAGGCGTCTACCCGGCCGGAACTGGATGCAGAAGATGCTATCCGTCATGCAGAGGCCGGGGATCAGCCACCGCAAGCTCAGCAAGATGAACTTCATGGGCATGGGCCCGTGGATGATGTTCCAGCTCGCCAAGCAGTACAACGTCTCCAAGCCCAAGGACCTTCTCGCGATGTGCCAGGAGCTCGGGGTCAAGATCTACCCGTGCCAGATGACCATGGACCTCTTCGGGCTCAAGAAGGAGGACCTGATCGACGGCCTCGAGGATCCGGTCGGCGCGGCGACGATGCTGCAGCTGTCGACCGAGGCCGACTCCACGCTGTTCATCTAGCCAATTCTGCGGGGGCCATCGGCGAGAAGCCCCTGGGGTGTTGACCGCAACCTGACGGTCGCTGGGCCACGCGCCGCATGGCGCGCGCAACGCGACGCCCGGGGCGGAACGGACCGGCGAGCCCGTACACTGCCGCCATGATCGACTTCACGCCCAACCCTGTTGCCCTGGGACTCGGCCCGCTCGAGATCCGCTGGTACGGCCTCGCGTACGTGGCCGCAATCGCCGCCGGGACCTGGCTCGCCTTCCGCCTTGCGCGCCAGCGCGGTGAGCGCACCGACATGCTCATCGATGGCCTGATCATCGTCGCCGTTGCGGCCCTCGTCGGCGGACGGGCGTATCACGTCATCGATCAGTGGGCCTACTACCAGAACCATCTTGCCCAGATTGTCCTGCCGCCGTACAGCGGCCTGGGCATCTACGGTGGACTGTTCACGGGCATGCTGGCGGTTACCTGGCTCGTCCGTCACTACCACGTCTCGTTCTGGCGCTGGGCCGACATCCTGGCCCCGTGCATCTTGCTGGCCCAGGCAGTAGGTCGGTGGGGCAACTATATGAACCAGGAGCTGTACGGCCCGCCGACGAACCTGCCCTGGGGCATCGCCATCCAGTGCCAGTACCGCGTGGCCGAATACGCCTGTCCGGCCGGTTCCGATCCGACGGCGACGCTCGGACAGCATTTCACGCCGCTCTTCCTCTACGAGTCGATGCTGAGCCTGCTCGGCGTCGGCGTGATGCTCTTGCTGTGGCGCCGCTTCACGGCGCGGCGCCGCCTGCTCATCGCCGGCGATGTCGGCCTGCTCTACTTCGTCTGGTATGGCGTCGAGCGCAGCATTCTCGAAACGCTCCGCAGCGGGTGGAACTGGACTTTCTTTGGTCTCGCGACGGCGCAGATCGTGGGCCTGAGCGCGGCCGCCGCGGCGATCGTCGCCATTCTCGTTCGGCACTGGTGGGTGCGGCGTCACCCCGAGGGAGCCGATGGCGCTCCGGCTGAGGCCGCGCCACAGCTGGCAACCGCAGGGCCGAGATCGGGGTCAATCGAGATCGCGTAACGTCGACCGCTAGCGGAGGACGAAGATGCTCGTCAGCAGGATGAGCAGCACGGTCAGAGTTATGGCCGTGTAGAGCCGGTCCCCCTCGAGCGCGAAGCCCAGCACCGATGCCGCGACTCGTGTTACCGGTGTCGCCAGCAGGACCAGAAGGCCCAGCTGGACGACGGCGGCGGGTTCCAGGGCGGCCAGCCGGTCCGGCAGGTTGGAGAAGTTCGTCGTGGCGGCTGTGGATGCGGGTGCCGTACCCAGGAGCGAGCCCTGCCAGCCGACCGCCAGCGCCGCCGCGAAGCCGGCCCCGATGAGAGCCGCGCTGACGACCACGCCGGCGATCAGCACTGCACTGATCACCATTCTGAAACGCTCCGGCGTCACAGCCCGAACCCCAGACCACGGCCGATCGTCTCGATCCCGACAACCACGAGCACCGGAAGAAAGACGAGCCGAACAGTGCGGTTCGATATCCGATGGAGAATCCTGGCGCCGATCAGCGCCCCGGCCAGCACGCCGAGCGCCACGGGAGCCGCTACCTGCGGGTCGATGTAACCACGACCCAGGTAAATGCCTGCCGAGGCTGCCGCCGTCACACCGATCATGAAGTTGCTCGTTGCCGAGCTGACCTTCATCGGCAGGCGCATTGCTCCATCCATGGCGAGAACCTTGAGCACTCCAGAGCCGATCCCGAGCAGTCCGGACACCAGGCCTGCTATCCACATCAGCACGAACCCGAGCGGAACGCGCCGCGCCGCGTACGGAACGTCGCGGTTCAGCTTGCGGTCCGGATAGGAGGACTCGAGACGAAGACGAGATGCCAGCACCGACGGCAGATCGACGGGCGGCGTCTCTTCTCCCATGCGCGCAACCTGCATGCCCGCCGATGCGAGCAGGATGATCCCGAGCAGCAGGTAGAGCAACGCCGGCGCCACCGCGGCCGCCAGGAGTGCGCCGCAGACCGCCCCTGTGGTCGTCGCCAGCTCGAGAAACATGCCAACCCGCATGTCGGTCATGCGATCCCGGACATAGGCGGCGGCGGCGCCGGAGCTCGTGGCGATGACGGACACGATGCTCGCTCCTGCGGCCAGGTGGATGTCCACGCCGAAGCCGAACGTCAGGGCCGGGATGACCAGGATGCCGCCACCGACCCCCGCCAGAGCGCCTATGAGCCCTGCGGCGACACTGATCGCGAATACCCCAAGATCCGCAGCCGGGCTCATCGGGACAGCACTGCCATGTTGTCGCCCCTAGATCTGCAACTTGCGCAAGTACGCAACTGCTGGTATCTTAGCTGACGCTCGGCGAGTTCGCCTGGTGATCCGCGACCGGGGTCACCGGTTCGTGGCGCACCAGGAACCACTCCACGTTGCATTGGAGCTGCTCGTGCATCTCTTCGCTCGGAACCCGACCCCTGAGATCGGAGTCGACGAGCTCGAGGATCTTCTCCGGCACGGAAGCGTGCGCGTCCTGGGTGTGCGCGAGGACTGGGAATTCCGCCGCGGCCGAGTGCCCGGGGCGATCAGCGTTCCACTGGGCCGCCTGGCGTCACAAGGGGAGGAGCTGCCGCGCGACAAGCCCTGGGTGGTCATCTGCCAGAGCGGCAACCGCAGCCTGGCGGCAACGGAGCTCCTGCTGAGCCGGGGCTTCGATGGCGCTGTCTCCGCCCGCGGCGGCACGAATGCCTGGGCTCGGGGCAATCGGCCGTTGGAGAGGGGCTGACGTGGTCACCGATCAGCGCCGGCTGGAATGGGACGAGCGCCACCGGGCAGGCGACTTCGAAGGCGAGGGGCCGAACTCCACCCTCATGCTGGGCCTGATGGGGCTGCGCCCGGGCAGTGCCCTGGAGCTTGCGTGCGGCAGCGGCACCAACGCCGTCTGGCTGGCCCGGCAGGGCTGGCGCACCACTGCCGTCGATTGGTCGCCAGTCGGTCTCGCCAATGGCAGATCCAAAGCGGACGAAGCCGGTGTTCAGGTCGATTGGCTGGAGCGCGATCTGTTCGCCTGGTCGCCGCCGGCCCGTCAGTTCGACCTGGTCGCCATCGTCTACCTGCACCTGCCGCCCGACGAACGCGGCCCTGCCTACTCGCGGGCCGCCGCGGCCGTGGCTCCCGGAGGGCGAATGCTTGTCGTGGGTCACGATCGCTTGCACGGCGCCGAGGGTCAGGGCGGACCCGATCCAGAGCGCCTGTTCACGGCCGACGAGATTGCCGCGGAGCTTCAGGCAGCCGATCCGGAGCTCGTCGTGGAACGGGCGGAAGTCGTGCGCAGGGTACCGTGGCCGGGCCGAGGCCCCATCGATTCACTTCTCATCGTCCGCCGTCCCCCAACTCGTGCGGCCCAGGCAGGATAGCGTGGGCTCGCAGCGGCTTCCCGACCTGGGCCGGCGTGGGGAGGGCTGGTTCCTGATGCAGCTCGTCCTCTTCGGCGCCATCGCCCTCGCCGGCACCGTTGGTCCGATCTGGAGCGGCTGGCCCAGGCTGGCCAGCGTCCTTGTCGGCGCGGTTCTGCTCGGCTGCGGCGGGGTCCTGTCCCTGCGCGGAGTCCTGGACCTGCGCGAGAACCTGACGCCTTTTCCCAGGCCGCTGCCAGGCGCCCGTCTCGTCGAGTCGGGGGCCTACCGGCTGGTCCGACATCCGATCTACGGCGGCTTGGTGCTCGGCGCGGCGGGCTGGGGTCTGCTGACGGCCTCCGCCCTGGCCCTGCTCGGCACCCTGGTGCTGGTGGCCTTCTTCGATCTCAAGTCGCGCCGCGAGGAGATCTGGCTATCCGCCCAGTTCGAGGACTATGGCACGTACAGGAGCCGGACCCGGCGGCTGCTACCCTGGCTCTACTAGCGGTTCTTGTTGACCAGAGTCCGACCCGACGCCTGCCAGGCGTTCATCCCGCCCGTCAGGTTCCAGACATTGGTGTAGCCGAGGTTCAGGAGCGTCTGGGCGGCCTGGGCGCTCTGAACCCCGCTCCGGCAGTAGACCAGGATCTTGGCGTTCTTGTCGGCTGGCAACTCCGAAGCCCGTGCCGTCAGCTGGTCGTAGGGGATGTAGAGATCAGTGCCGTCGATCTCGCCGCTGTACGGCGTCTTCACGTTGATCAGCGTGAAATCCTTGTCCTGGAGCATCTGGGCCAGCTGGTCGGGAGTCACGTTGGTCCACGTGGAGACGCGCGTGGGACCCGCTGCTCCCAACTGGCTCGCGCTGGCGAGCACCGTCCCTGTGGCGGTCGAACTGCCACCCTGGTTGGCGATCGCGCCCATCACGAAGTCGGCGGCAATTACGACCACTGATATCAGAACGAGCGTGACGATGAGGAGGCCCATCTGGCCGCGTCCGCCCATCTGTGACGGGGGCGCCGGGCGCGGCGCTCGAGGGGCCTGGCTCGAGCTGTCAGGCTGCGGCGCGATTCGGCCTGCCTTCTCCGGATGCTGGCGACGCTTCGAAGTCACGATCCCATCTCCATCGGTCCTGAAGGATCGTAACTACCCGCGCAAGCGGATCGCGATCAGAGCAACAGGCCGGTACAGGACGTGGGCGAACTTGCCGAACGGCACCAGAAGCACGAGGGCCATCGCGACGCCGACGTGAAGCAGGAACATCGGGTAGCCCCATGCCGGAGCCGAGGGCAGGTAGAGCCCGAGCTCCAGCAAGAACCCGGTCACACCCGCCACCCACAGCATTCCCAGGAACGTCCAGTCGGGCGTGGTCGAGTGCAGGCTGGATCGATCGCTCTTGCGCAACCGTCGGACGATCAGCACCGTTGTGCCATAAATGAGGGCTGCTCCTGCCAGAGTGCCAAGCAGGCGCACCGGGTACCAGATCGGCACCGGCGTCCCGGTCGCCTTCAGGCCCAGGAGCTCGAGTCCGTAGTCGGCCATCGTGGCGCCCAACAGGCCCAGGAAGCCCCACATGGTCGTGAAATGGATGAACCAGCGCTGCAGGTACCACGGCCGAGATTCGGTCGCGTCGGCACACTCCTGCCGGAAGCGCGTCTGCGCGAGCGATTCGGTGCCCACGGCGTAGACAACGGCGTCGGCCGCTCTGCGGACGCCGGGTCTGCCAATCGTCTTGCCCTGGCCGCGGCCGACGTGCCGGATCATCTCGAACAGGCCGGCAAGCGCCGCCACTCCCATGATCGCCATGACGCCCACACCCAGGTTGTGGACGAAGTCAGACGGGACGAACTGGAAGAGGGTCAGCGTCGAGCCGTCTGTCGGGCCATGGACGGAATACATGAAGGCCGCGAGGAGGCCGACGAGGGCAACGATGAAGACGCCGGCGAACCAACGCGACGTAGCCAGGAGGTAGGCCAGGTGGGTTCGGTCGTAGCTGGCCACGGCATAGCGGCGGGCCGCGTGCATGAACGAGGCCGGATCGGCCTGGGTCGGGCAGCTCTCGCTGCACTCGGCGCAGCCGTAACAGGCCCACAGCTCCGGGCTGGACAGCAGCTGGTCGCGGAGACCGAGCTGAGCGTAGCGGGCCATGCGTCGCGGGAACGAGGCTCCATCCACGGAGAGCGGACAGATGGCCGTGCAGACGCCGCAGTTGAAGCACGCGGAGATGTCGGTGGCGCCGAAGCGACGCAGATCCGGATAGAGGTTGTGGTCGACTCGGGCGGTCACGGCCGGGCCTCCTTTTGCACGGCGAAGTACCGGAAGTAGCCCTCGGGCGTGGCTTCCTTGACCTCGCGCACGTAGCCGTAGCGGCGCATGCCCATGACCCAGTACATGGCCTCGTTGGCCGGACGCCCGATCGCCTCCGCGATCTCGGGAACGGTGTGGGGCCCGTCGGCGAGGACCCCGAGGATGCGGTCCCGCATGAATGGCTCCTCTCGGACGATCTCTCGAACGTCCCTGTTGGCTGACGTCATGCGATCGCCTCCTCGAGCAGGCCGTCGATCATGGCCGTGATCTGGGCGTCGGTGTAGCCGCGCAGGTCGATGGCGTTCTCCGGGCAGATAGGGACGCATCCACCGCAGCCCTTGCAGCCGGTCTGGCTGATCGCGGCGACCTCACGGCCGTTGAGCGACAGCTTCTCAATGGCGCCATAGGGGCAGGCGTTCTCGCACTTGCCGCACCAAGTGCATCTGTCCGGGTCCACCGTGGCCACTAGCGGGTCGAGCTCGGCGACTCCCTTCTTCAGCACCGAGGCGCTCTGGGTCACTGCGGCCAGACCCGAAGCCACGCTCTCCGCGGAGCTCTTGGGCCCCTGGCAGGCACCGGCGATCAGGACGCCGTCGACGACGGTCTCGACCGGGCGCAGCTTGGGGTGGATCTCGTTGAAGAAGCCGTCGCTGCCGAGGGGCAGCTTGAGCAAGCCCACGAGGTCTTTGTTCTCGCGGGGGACCATGCCGGTGACCAGGACCACGAGGTCGACCGGAATCTCCAGTTCCTCATCGCCCGAGAGCAGGTCCCGGACGGTGACCGCCAGCCCGCCGGACCGGTCCGCGGTGACGACCGGTGGGGCGTCGTCGGGGTACTTGACGTAGACGGCGCCGTCCTTGCGGGCCTCGGTGTACAGGAGCTCGAGCGAGCCGTAGGTCCGGATGTCTCGATAGAGGTGGTACTGCCGCATCCCGGGGTCAAGCTCGGAGACTCGGATGGACGAGTGAGCCGTCGCCGCACAGCAGTACCGCGAGCAATACTCGTTGCCGTCTGGCTGGCGGCTGCCCACGCAGTAGATGTAGGCGACGCTGCGAACCGGCCTGTCGTGATAGCGCAGCTGTCCGTCGGCCCCGTCGATCATCTCCTTGAACTCGGGCAGGGCCACGACACCGTCCATTCCGGCACCGAACTCACCATCGGCCGGCTGGTAAGAGTCGAAGCCGGTGGCGACGATGATCGAGCCGACCTCGATCGGGATCGTCTGTAGGGGATCGCCGTCGATTTGGACGCCGACCTGGTAGTTTCCGAAGCTGCCCGACTTGCTGACGACCTCGGCGCCGGTGAAGACCTTGATTGCTGGCCTCTTCCTGACCTCGGCGACGAGATGGTCGATCAGCTCGCGGCCGTTGCGCTCGTGCGGGTAGGTATTCCCGAAGCGTCCGACCCAGCCGCCCAGCTCACGCTCGCGCTCTACCAGGAAGACGCCCAGACCGACGTCGGCCAGGCCGATCGCGGCGCGGAGGCCGGAGATTCCACCACCGATCACCAGGGCCTTCTGGGCCGTTTCGACCACGATCGGTTCCAGGGGTTCGCTCAGGCGGGTGCGGGCAATGACCCCGCGGACGAGGCCGATGGCCTTGCGGGTGGCCCCGGCAGGATCGTCGGTGTGAGTCCACGAGCATTGCTCGCGAATGTTGGCCTGGCTGTACTCGTAGGGGTTGAGCCCCGCGCGTTTGGCCACGCCACGGAAGGTCACGACGTGGAGCTTGGGCGAACAGGAGGCGACGACGAGGCCGTCGAGTCCCTGCTGCTCGATGTCCTGTTCCATCTCCTGCTGGCCCGCGTCAGAACAGGCGAACATCGTGTGCTTGGCGACGACGACGCCTGGCTCGTTCTTGACGGCGTCGACGACGGCCTGGACATCCACGTAGTCCGAGATGTTGCCGCCGCAGTGGCAAACGTAGACACCGATTCGTCGCGCGGTCGGGCTCGGCGAAGCGAACGGGTGATCCTGCGAGAGCTCGCTCATGCCGGCACCTTCTGGCTTTCGAGATGGGCCGCGACCTGGGCTACCGCAGCGCCGGCGTGGACGATCGAGTCGGCGATGTCCTTGGCACCGGACGCCGTGCCGGCGACGAACACCCCAGGGATGCTCGTGCGTCCGGGGTCGATGTCGTCGTACGACTCGGCGACGTAGTGGTATTCGTCGAGGGCGAGGTCGTCGCCGATGAAGAGCCGCTCGACCTCACGGTTCGGCTGAACGCCGACCGCCAGCACGACCAGGTCGTACTCGGCCTCGACCAGCGCCCCGCCATGCTCGATGTCCTCGTAGCGCAGGATCAGGTTGCCGTCTTCCTTCTCTGTGATCTTCGCTACCCGACCCTTGACGTACGTCGCGCCCATCGACTTGGCGCTCTCGTAGAACTCGTCGTAGCGCTTGCCCGGCGCCCGAATGTCCATGTAGTGGACCGTGACTTCGGCGAGCGGTAGAGCGCCCATGATCAGCTGGTTCTGCTTGATGGAGTACATGCAGCAGAACCGTGAGCACAGAGGGTTTCCGACGGTCTCGTCGCGCGAGCCGGTGCACAGAACGTAGGCGATCCGTTCCGGGATCTTCCCGTCGCCGGGCCGCAGCACGGTGTTGTACGGCCTCGTGGGAGCGAGCAGGCGGTCCATCTGCATGCCGGTGATCACGTTCTTGAATCGGCCATAGCCGTATTCGGGCTTCAGATCCGCCGCGAACAGCTTGTAGCCGGTGGCGACGACCACGGCGCCGACGCGGACCTCCTCGACCTTCTCCCGCATCTCGAGGTGGATGGCGTCGGACGGGCAGGCCACGACGCACGCCCGGCATTCCGAGCAGACGCCGCAGTCCAGGCAGTCGCCCGCGCTGGCCCGGGCCTCGGCTTCGCAAAGGGGCGCTTCGATCTCGGCGAAGTCGCGCGGCGAGCGGGCACCGGCGCCGGGGCCAGCCCGGAGCGGCCCGCTGTGGTTGTCGTAGTGCGCCTGGCGGGCGATGACTTTCGACTTGTCGACCAGCGGCAGCAGGTCGTCCATTTCGAACCCGTCGAGCGGCTCGCCGCGCAGCCAGCGGTCGATCATGTGGGCCGCCCGCCGGCCCTGCCCGACGGCGCGGGTGATGTCCGAGGCGCCGGTCGTAACGTCGCCAGCGGCGAAGATGTGAGGAACGGCCGTCTGGAGAGTATGCGGATCGGCGGCGACAGCGCCGTTCGGAGTGGCGGCCACCTGAGCGCCGAAGGCCGCGCCTTCGGGCGCCATTCCGATCGCCACCAGCACCGTGTCGCAAGGGATGACGAACTCGCTGCCCCTGACGGGCTCGGGGCGGCGACGGCCCGAGGCATCGGGCTTGCCCAGAGCCGTGCGCTGGCAGCGGAGACCGGTGACCTTGCCCGCGGCATCGCCGAGGACCTCTACCGGGGCGACCTGGAATGCGAAGCGGACACCATCCTGCTCGGCGTCGTCGACCTCGGCCCTGTGGGCGGGCATCTCCCCGCGGCCGCGACGGTAGGCGATCGTGGTCTCGGCGGCGCCGAGGCGGACGGCCGTTCGGGCCGCGTCCATGGCGACATTGCCGCCGCCAACGACCACGACACGCTTCCCGGTAAGATCGCCGCCGGAGCCGAGCTTCGTCGCCCGCAGGAACCGCAGGCCGCCGACGATGCCGTCGAGTGTCTCGCCCGGCACGTTGAGGGCCGTGGAGAGCGGGGTGCCGGTCGCGACCAGGACGGCGTCGAAGCCTTCTCGACGGAGGGCTTCGAGGTCGCCGACCGGCGAATTGGTGGCGATCTCAACGCCGACGGCGGTGACGTTGGAGATGTCCTGCTCGACGACCTCGGGCGGGAGACGGTATGCCGGGATGGCCAGGCGCAGGAAGCCGCCGGCAACGGGCGCGGCCTCGAAGATCTTGACACCGTAGCCCCGGCGAGCCAGCTGCCAGGCGGCGGTCAGTCCCGCCGGGCCGGAACCCACGACGGCGACGCGCTTGCCGTTGCTCGGCGGGACTTCCACGCCGGGTCCGTCCGTCGCTTCGTAATGCCTGTCGGCCGCGAAGCGCTTCAGGCGCCGGATCGGAAGAGTTCCCTCGAGCGAGCCGCGCGTACACTCGCCCTCGCACGGGGCGTAGCAGGCGCGACCGAGCGTGCCGACGAGCGGCGTCGCCTCGAGCACGAGCTGGAACGCCTTCTCATACTCGCCGCTGCGGATCAGCGACACGTAGCCGTGGGCCTTGATTCCGGCGGGACAGCTGAAGGTGCACGGTGAGGTTCCGGCGCGCTCGAGGACGGCTTTCTTGGGCACTGCCTGCGGGAACGTGATGTAGGCAGCCCGGCGGGCGACCAGGTCGGCGTTGAACTGGTCTGGCACCGCGACCGTGCAGGCGGTTTCGCACAGCTGGCAGCCGGTGCAGGCCGCCTCATCGACAAAACGTGGCTTCTGACGGATGGTTGCCCTGAAGGTGCCGTCGCCATCGCGAGTGATGCCGTCCACCTCGGTATAGGTGAGGGCGGTCACGTTCGGGTGGTGGATCGAGGCCGCCATCTTCGGCGTGGAGATGCAGCTGGCGCAGTCCAGGGTGGGGAAGACCTTGCTGAGCAGGATCATCCGCCCGCCCACGCTGGCCTCCTTCTCCACCAGCAGGACCTTGTAGCCCATGTCGCCGAGCTTGAGGGCGGACTCCATGCCGGCAATGCCGCTGCCGACGACGAGGGCGTCGTAGTCGGTCATGACTTCGCTCCGGCAGATCGGAGCGCAATCAAAGCTTCCGAGAACTGGTTCATGTGCCTGGCGAAGTTCTCGGCGCAGACCGAGCAGATGGCCGCCATCTTCAGCCGCTGCGGTGAGAGGCCCTCCGACTTCAGCAGCGTCTGTGCCTCGGCGACGATCCTCGACGCCCGCCTGGCGCAGTCGGGCAGGTAGGCGCACTCGTCCCCGTCCGAGGCGATGAAGACGCCCTCGAATCCCTGCTTGATGGCGTGAAGGATCCACGACGGACGGATGCCGCTGGTGCAGGGCACGCTGATGACGCGTACCCCGGGCGAGTAGTGCAGGTGGGCGCTGCCGGCCAGGTCGATGCCCGGGTCGGAGATGTTGTTGGTGGAGAACACGAGAATCCGCGGTGCTGGCGCCGGGACCTTCTCGTCCACCGGGGCGGCGGCGAGCGCGGTCATCGATCCAATGCTCCTGCGTGGGTTTGAGAAGGCCGAGCCGAAGGGGCGGCCTGCCGATCGAGAGCCCGGTCGACTACTTGCCGCGCCGAATGAAGACGCGGTCGTAGCCGTCAGCCTCGATGACACCGAGAAATTCGTGGCCTACCTTGTCTGCCCATGCGCCCATGTCCGTCTTGGTGACGGGGTCGCTAGACCAGACCTCGATGACGTCGCCCACGGCGACCTTGCCCATGCCCTTCTTGGCCTCGAGGAGCGGGCCCGGGCATGCGGAACCGCGGGCGTCGATGATCTCGGCGGCTGATATCGTTTCGAGCTCGGCTACGTTCAGGGCGCTCATGGCTCTCTCCGTATGTGGGTGGACTAGTAGGTCAGGGCGTTGGTGGCCGAGGTCAGCTCGGCGACGAACCGCGCGGCGGCCACGACCTCCGCGTTCTCGACCAGCTGAGTGGCCGTGTCGATCTGGCGCGACTTGACGCACGGTCCGCAGATGAGGATCTTGCCGCCCAGCTCGCGGTAGTCGTTCATGAGCTTGGCAAGCGGCGGGAACCCCTCGGCCGCGACCGAGTCGGCGCGTCCCTTGACCGCGATCTCTACACCATCTGCCTGGAGCCCGATGACCGCTTCGACATCCGAGACCAGGGCGGCGACTGCCATCACGAAGGGGATCGTGACGTGCTCGGGATGATCCGGACCGTGCGTGACCATGAAGAGCAGCTTTTCGGACATCGGTTCTCATTGCCTCCAATGGGTGACGATACGATCGGGTGGTCAGAGCGTGGGTTCGATTGCCTCGGGGGTCGCCTGCGTCGAGCTCTCGAATGAAGCGGCCAGATCGCCGAGCCGGGCGATCCGCCGGATGAGCACCTGCCGCATCAGCCCGCACGCGGCCACGATCTCGGGATCGGCGAGCCGGTATCGGACCTCGCGGCCGTCTCGCACGGCTTCAACGATGCCGACGCCACGAAGAGCTGCGAGGTGCTGGGAGATGGCTGGCTGCGGCATGCCGAAGTGTTCGGCGAGCTTGCGGACCTCGACCGGGCCCGCCTCGCCCAGATAGTGGACGAGCTCCAACCGCCGTGGGCTGGCCAGCGTCTTTAGGAGGGTGGCCTGCAGGGCGTATATGCCGTCGGCCGGTCGCAACATCGTCAGTCCTCTCGCTTTCAGTTCGCAGACCGGAGCCTCGCTCGCCTTCGCCCGATCAGGACGGGCCCGGCATCACGATGATCTCCAGGCGAGCATGTATGCGTGATCCATGAATAGATCTTGCGATTGCATATGACTACATGCCGAATGTCACGTCCCTGTCGTCCTTCGGCCCAAACTCGCCGGAACGCAAGCGAGCGGCTGGCTGCCGGGCGTTTCGAGGCGCCCGCCCTACAATCGCGCTATGAACTTCTCTGATCGCACGGGTCGGACCGGCGCCTCCACGGGACGGGTCTTCCAGAGAGTCATCGGGCGCGAGCTGCCGGTCGCGGTGCGGGCGGAAGACTGCACCATCTGGGACGCGCAAGGTCGGGCCTATCTGGACGCGGCGGGCGGCGCGATCGTCGTGAACGTGGGCCACGGGCGACAGTCGATCGTGGATGCGATGGAGCGACAGGCGCGGGCATTCACGTACGTCCACGGCACGACCTTCACGACCGAGCCGCTCGAAACGTACGCCCGAGCGGTGGGCCGCTACCTGCCCGTGGACGATCCGGCGATCTACCCGGTAAGCGGCGGCTCGGAGGCGATCGAGAGCTGCTTGAAGCTGGTTCGGGCCTATCACCTGGCCCGGCGCGAGCCCGACCGGACCGTCGTCATCGCCCGGTGGGGGAGCTACCACGGCAACTCGATGGGCGCGCTGGATCTCTCGGGTCGCGAGCCGCTGCGCCGCCCCTACGAACCGTGGCTGGGGCGCTTCCGCCACGTCAGCGCCGCGTATCCCTATCGCGCGGGAGAAACCGCCGCGCATGCCCTGGGCGACACGGCCGCTCTCGTCGCCGAGCTGGAGTCGGCCATCGCAGAAGCGGGGCCCGGCAGGGTCGCGGCGTTCGTAGCCGAACCCATCGTCGGCGCCACGCTTGGCGCCGTGGCCCCGCCCGACGACTACTGGCCGGCGATCGCGGAGGTCTGCCGCCGCCACGGCGTGGTGCTCGTCGCCGACGAAGTGATGACCGGCTTCGGGCGGACGGGGCGCTGGTTCGGGATGGATCACTGGGGCGTGCGGGCCGACGTGATGGCGGCGGCAAAGGGCGTGGCCGGCGGCTACTTCCCACTGGGCCTGGCCGTGGCGAGCGGCAACGTCTACGAGACGATCACGGCGGGCAGCGGCTTCGTCCACGGGTTCACGTACAGCCACTCCCCGGTGGGGGCGGCCGTGGCCCTCGAGGTGCTTCGGATCCTGGAAACGGAGAAGCTCGTCGAGGCCAGCGCCGCCAGGGGCGAGCGGCTGCTCGCGCTCGTCGGCGAGCGGCTCGGCGGCCATCCCAACGTCGGCGAGGTCCGCGGTCGCGGGTTGCTGGTGGGCGTGGAGCTCGTCGCCGACCGCGCCACGCGGCGCCCCTTCCCGCGGGCCGCGAAGCTGATCGAAAGCGTCATGGCCGGCGCCGCCGAGAAGGGCTTGCTGCTATACCACGGCACGGGCAACGCGGACGGCACGAACGGCGACACCGTGCTGCTGGGGCCGCCGTTCGTCGTCACCGACAAGGAGCTGGAGACGATCGCCGACCGCCTCGGCGAGGCGGTCGAGCGAGCCGCCGCCGGCGTTTCGGCGTAGCCGCCGCACCCGCGTCGACCCGGCCGCCGCCGGCGTTTCGGTTCAGCCGGCCGCCGACTCGGGCGTCGGCCGTGCCAGCCGGCCGCTTCGACCGCCTTCGTCTCGGAGCCCAGGCTCCAGTCCCGATCCAGGCTCCCGCGTGTCGCATTCGTACTCGGTCGCTACGTGGCTGAAGCCGAGCCGGCTCGAGAGAGCTGACACCTGCGACGGCGCCCACCAGGCCCAGCGGCCGAGCAGCCGCATCGTCGCGGGCACCAGCAGGGCCCGGATGACCGTGGCGTCGATCAGGACGGCGATCGCCATCCCGACGCCGAGGCTCTTGATGATGATCAGGTCGCCGGTCCCGAAGGCGGCGAACACCGACACCATGATCAGCGCGGCGCCCGTGATCACCCGGCCGGTTCTGGCGAGCCCGTCCGCGACCGCTCGGGTGGTGTCGCCGTCACGTCGGTATGCCTCCTGGATACGCGACAGCAACAGGACCTCGTAGTCCATCGACAGCCCGAATATGACGCTGAACATCAGGACCGGAACGATGGCCACGGTGAACCCGGGGGACGAGAAGCCGAGCGGGCCGGCGAGATTGCCGTCCTGGAATATCCAGACCAGCGCTCCGAAGCTTGCGGTCAGCGACAGCAGCGTCATCACGACCGCCTTGAGCGGCAGAACCACCGACCCGAACTGGAGCAGCAGCATGACGGCCATGGCCGCCAGGATGAATACAACGGCGCCCGGCAGCTCCTGGTTCTGAGCCGTCAAGAAGTCGAGCGCGGCGGCGTCGGAGCCGCCCACCGCGACCTGCAGCCCGGGTCCCGTGTTCAGTCCACGGATCGTCTGCACGAGCGCCTGAGCGCCGGTGGAGCCCGCGAGCGGGCTGATGACCTGGAGATGAACGGTCGATCCATGCACGTCCGCGGCGATCAGAGCATTCAGCGCGGCAGGACGCGAGCCCGCCGGGGACGAAAGAACGGCTGCGGCCGTCGAAGACGGCATCGGCCGGCCCGACGAGTCGGTCAGCGAAAAGGGACCGTCCACCTGGGTGACGCCCGCCAGGCCGCCCAGTCGCGCCGAGTAGTCGGTCAGCGAGGCGGCGTTCGAGGCTGTCAGCGGGTTGCCCGGTACCGTGACGAGAACATCGATCGGGCTGGTCTCGCCCGCCGGGAAGTCGGTTTCGATGGTGTCCCAGGCCTGGCGTGCCTGGTTGCTGACGGGTAGGACACTCGCGCCGGGCAGGCCCCCTCGTTCGCCCAGGAACGGCAGGCCGAAGGCGAGCAGCAGGGCCAGGATCGGCGCCAGAACGGCCACCGGCCGGCGCATCACCGCGGACGCGATTCGCTCCCACAGTCCGGCGCGGGCAGTCGAGCCCGCCGTCGAGCCGGCGGCAGCGGCGGCTGCGGCGGCACTCGAACGCCGGAGCGTCAGGACGGCGGGAACTCGGATTCGCAAGCGCTCGACGCGCGGTCCGAGCATGCCCAGCACGGCCGGCAGGAAGGTCAGCGCGTATACCACCGAGCAGATTGCGATCAACGCGCCGCCGATGCCCATCGAGCTGAGCGTCGGCGCTCGAAACAGCAGCAGGCCGGAGAGGCCGATGGCTACGGCAGTTCCTGAGAAGGCGACGGCCTTTCCGCTCGTCGCCACCGCCTTCTCGACGGCCTCCTGTACGGAGGCGCCGCAGGCCATCTCCTCCCGGAAGCGGCTGACCATGAAGAGCGAGTAGTCGATCGCCAGGGCCAGGCCCAGCATCGTCACCACGCTCGTGACGAAGATGCTCATGGTCAGTCGCTGGGCCACGACCCAGACCAGGGCCAGCGTGGTCGGGATCGTCAGGCCGGCGACGAAGAGCGGCAGTCCGGCCGCAACGAGCGAGCCGAACACGAGCATCAGTATGAGGAGCGCGACCGGCAGCGATATCGTCTCGGCCTGGGCCAGGTCCTTCTCGGACTGGGCGGACATGGCCGCGCTCAGCGGCGCGGCACCGGTCAGGGCGACGTCAAAGCCCGGAGGTGTTGATATCTCGGCCTGGATGCTGTCCACGGCGGAGATGGCAGCGTCGGCGCTCATGTTCAGATTGACGAGTACCCAGCTGGCGTCGCCGGTCGTGCCGATGAAGCGCGGGTCGGCGGTCTGGGCGTAGCCGACGATCGAGGCCACGCGCGGGTCTGAGCCCAGGCGGGCGAGCGCCTGCGTGATCTCACCCTGGAAGGCCGGGCTCGCCGCATCGTTCCGGCCGGGCGCCTCGAATAGCACCACCATCGAGCTGCCGCCCTGTCCGAAGTCGCTGACCAGCCGCTGCGCGACCTGCTGTGATTCGGAGCTCGGGTCGTACCAGCCGCCGGTCGTCAGGACCGAAGAGACCCGAGAAGCGAAGGCGAGCGACAGCACAGCGACGGCGACCGCCAGTCCGGCGACAAGGCGTCGATGCCGATAGACGAAGCGCCCCCAACGAGGAAACATGACCGTCCCTTTCGTGAACTGAGGGCGCGCCGGAGACTGATTCCCCAGCTGACCCTGTGCGCGATGGACGGTCGGCCGACCGGCGCCGGAGTCCCCTCCGACGTCAAGAAGAATAGGGATTCTCTATTCTCTTTGTCAACTACCCGTCTCGCGGGACGGCTCCGTTTGAATTGCCCGGCGGTCGGGATATGATGGGGAACGGCGATTCCCTTTGTGGTGAGGCATGCCTCGAGTCACTGCGGAGCACGAACAAGCGGTCCGGGCCCGGATAGTCGATGCCGCGATCAACGTCTTCGGCGAGCTGGGTTACGAGCGGGCGAGCGTCCAGGATGTGGTCCGGGAGAGTGGCCTGTCCGTCGGCGCCGTCTACACCCACTTCCGGAGCAAGGAGGAGCTCTTCCTCGTTGCCTGCGCTTGCGAGGCGGAGACGGAAGCTTCGACGCTGAAACTGCGACTGGCCGAGCTCGGGTCGCTTCCGGATCGCCTGCGCGTGGCCGTCGACTGGGCCATCCAGTCGGTGGTCGTCGGCGGCACCCTCAAGAGCGCCCTCGCGCACGCCTGGCCCCTGGCCCAATCGTCGTCCGATCTGCGCGAGATCCTTCGCGCGCGCCGGGCCGCGCTGGTCGGCTTTGCCGCGTCCATCCTGGGGGAAGCCCGCGATCGTGGCGAACTGCCGGTCTGGATCGACGTGGACGCAGTGGCATCGGCCTGGGTCACGCTGGTGGATGGGTTTGCGGTGCGCGGGGCTGAAGATGGCGGGCTCTCGCCCGAGGAAGCGCGGCGGGAGGCGTATTCGTTGCTCGAGCTACTGCTCGCGGCGCCCGCAGCCATGCCGGCGGCTGTCGACAGGGTGCGCCGGGCCGCGTCTGAGCCTGCCTGATCCCGGCCTTCAGTCGATTCGACGCGCCCATTCGGAAAGTTCCGCAGTGCCTGCCGGCCACTAGGTCACCGTTCCTACGCCGTCCAGCGCAGCCGAGAATCGCCCATGTGAGTGATGTCAACGGGCAGTGTGAACCCGTAGGGTTCATCCATGGTCGCAGCACATTCGGATTCGGGCGCGCCCGGGTCGTCGCGCCACGCCAGCCCGAGGCCGATGGCCCCCGCGCTTCGAGGCGCGCGGCTCGCCCTGGTGCTGGCCTGGCTTCCAGTTCTGGTCCTGGGGTTGCTGGCGACCGTCGATGCCTTCGGACTTGCCAGCGACTTCGCCGTCGCGGCCTGGACCTCGGGGCTATGGATGATCGGCCTCACTCTCGTCGCCGGAATCCGTGACCTGCGGGCGGCCGAGGCCCGAACGGGCGCCGCGCTCGAGCGAGCCGTCGCGGCGGAGACCGCGCAGCGGGCCCGCGCCGACGAGCTGGCCGAGATCCTGCGAGCCAGCGAAGGGCTGGTGCTGACCGGCGAGGGCAAGCTCGACTTCATGGGCATCCTGGCAGCCATCACGCCGGCGGGGTGCACGTCCTACCTGGCCCAGGTAGAAGGCGGGGTCGAGTCACTGGTTGTGGCCGCGCATGGACCGCTCGCTCCGTGGGTCATCGGCCTGCGAAAGCCGCTGGACGCCGGCAGCGACGACACCGACCGACGGACCAGCCCTCTGACCTCGTACAGCGCCGGCGGTCACGTTGTCGGTGTTGCGGCCGGCCTGATCGACCTGCCGGGGATGGAGACCGAGATCGAAGCCGCCCTCAGCGTCCGCCTGATCGACCACAGCGGCCGCTCGCTCGGGTGGCTGAACCTTCTCGACCCGATTGACGAGCGGATCCTCGATTCGACTTTCGTGAACCTCGCCCAGCTGGTGGCGAGCCAGATCGGCGTCGCCATGGAGAACCAGGCGCTCCTGGCCCGGGCCCAGCGCCAGGTAATCGAGGTCCAGCGGGTCCAGCAGCAGCTGGTCCGAGCCAGCAAGCTCGGAGCCATGGGTGAGCTGGCGGCTGCCGTGGCGCACGAGGTGAACAACCCGCTCACCGGCATCCTGGGCTTCTCCGAGTTGCTGCTGGCCGAGCTGCCGGCCGACGATCCCCGTCATCAGGAGGCATCGACGATCCAGGCCGAGGCGGTCCGTGCCCGGGCCATCATTCGATCACTGCTGGAGTTCGCCAGGCCGCGTCCGCCGCAACGGATCCCGAGCGACATCAACGGCCTGATCCGGTCAACCCTGGATCTCATCCGCTTTGGCACCCAGGAGGCCGGCATCCGGATCGCGGAGGAGTACGGCGAGCTGCCGTGCCTTGAGATCGACCCGGACGCCCTCAAGCAGGTTCTGGTGAACCTGTTCAGCAACGCAATCCAGGCAATGCCCAGCGGCGGCGAGCTTCGCGTCTCGACGCTCACCGCGGACGACCGGATCGGAATCGTCGTCGCGGATAGCGGGATCGGCATGGATCCTCAGACCAGGACCCACATCTTCACTCCGTTCTTCTCGACGCGGGCCGCAGCCGGCGGCGGCACCGGCCTCGGCCTGTCGGTTAGCCTGCAGATCATCGAGGGCCACGGCGGATCGATCGAAGTCGAGAGCGAACCCACCAAGGGTTCCGTCTTCACCGTGTGGCTGCCGCTCTCGTGGTCCGCGTTCGATGGCGCCGTCATCGTGCCGGGCATGGAGCGGCTGGGCTCGGACCGCCCCGTCTCAGACCACGCGGGCACTCCGACCGGCGAGAATGCGCGCGACACCAGTCCAGTCTCCTGTGGCGACGCAGCCGGTGTCGGATCCGGCAGGCGAGCGGTGGTGGCGGCATGACCTGGGATCTGCGACCGCCCCACACGGGCAACCCACGCCCTCGCGTCCTGTGTGTCGACGACGAACCGGTCATATTGCAGATCCTGCGCCGGCTGCTCGAGGTGCAGGGCTTCGAGCCGGTCACGTGCGGCGATCCGGTGGCCGCCATCGCGCTGTTCGACGACAGCTCGTTCGACGTCGTCATCACGGACATTCACATGCCCGGTATGGATGGCCTGGCCCTGATGAAGGCTTTGCGGGAACGCCAGCCCGAACTGCCGGTCATGGTCGTGACCGGCCACGGAACGGTGGACACGGCGATCCAGGCGCTCCGCGAAGGGGCCAGCGGAATGCTGGTCAAACCTTTCACCGGCGAGGAACTGCTCGGCGAAGTGCGGCGTGCCCTCTCGGCCTCGCAGATGCGCTACGAGGCATTGCAGTACCGCTACCTCAGTCCGGTCCTGGACTCGATCGCGCTGACCCTGTCGACCGCGATCGAAGCCCGAAACCTGGAGACGGGCGAGCATTGCCGGCAGCTGGGCGTGCTTTCCGAGCGAATGGCAGCGGTTCTGGGCCGGGACGAGCGGCAACGTATGACCATCCGCATCGGCGGGTATCTCCACGACATCGGCAAGATCGGCATCGCCGATGCGATCCTGCTCAAACCGGGCCGCCTCACCGACGAGGAAATGGCCGAGATGCGGCGCCACTCCGAGATCGGGGCGGCGATACTCGAGGTCCACGAAGCGATGGCCGACATTGCCCAGATCGTGCGCCATCACCACGAGCGCTGGGACGGCATGGGCTACCCGGACGGGCTCGCCGGGACCGCCATCCCGCTGGGCGGCCGGATCATCGCCGTCGCCGACGCCTTCAGCGCCATGACAAGCGATCGCATCTATCGACCGAAGATGTCGATGGATCGGGCCTGGGCCGAGCTGCGAGCCCACTGCGGCACACAGTTCGATCCCGAGATCGTCGCCGCCTTCGGGCAGGTCGTCGACGAGGCGGGTCGCATCAGGACCCTCGACGACTCGATCGAGCAGAGCCTTCAGCCGGACGTTCACGTGCCGATGTCGACGTCGAGTGACTGGCAGTCCAGGCTGGCGATGCTGCCCGTCCTCGAGCCCGTGGTCGTGACCGTCAAGGCGCGTGTCGAGGCCCTGACCGAGGCCTGCCCGGTGGCGCCGGTCGGCGAGGAGTGCGCGGTCATCGCCTCCGGCGAAGGCTGCGAGATGATCGCTCCCGTCGAGGGGGCGCAGTCGGGTCAACCGCAGGTCGCCTGACCCGAACCAGGACCGGGTACAGCTGCGCCCGGCGCGCTACCGCCGGTTCCGGCTGACGATCCAGATCCCGAGCAGCACCAGCAGCGCCGGTCCGAGCAGACGGCCGGCGTCGATGTTCGTGTAGCTCGTGGCGACGTCGCTCCCGCCCCACAGGCACAGCAGAGCGCCGAGGACGACCGGCCAGCCCCAGCTCCGGCCAGCGTGGGCCCTGATCGGCACGATGGCCAGGACGCCGACCCCGAGGAATAGCGCCCCCCAGCCGTCGCCGTGGATGACTCCGGCGGTAGACAGAAGATCCGAGAGCGCGAGCGCAGTCACCAGGATGCCGACATAGAGCGCTGCGTCGTTGTGATCGCGCAGCCAGACGAGCAGCAGGACGATGCCGAGTGCCAGGAACAGCGCGGAGGCCCCGATTTCGGCGCCCTTGAACAGCTGGCCGGCGGCGAGCAGCACCCCAAAGACGATCAGGAAGACGCCGAAGAGCGGGATTCGGCTCCGCCGGCCCGGCGTGTCGGTTTCGAAGCCCCAGCTATTGATGCGAACCGCCTTGGGCGGCTGATACCTGTCGCTCATGACGCGAGAGTAGCAGCCGGAGCAACCTCCTGCGGGCCGCCGGCGAAGGGCCCGCGCCCGCAGGCCCGCGCCGGCCTACTCCAGGGCGGCGTCCAGGCTGACGGCGACGTTCCCGACCAGGGCCCGAGAGATCGGGCAGCCGTCCTTGGCCCCTTCGGCGATCGGGCGGAACCGATCGTTGTTCATGCCGGTGACTCGACCGCGCACGGTCAGCTTGCTAGACACGACGGTCCACTTGCCGTCGACGCGGTCGAAGGCGACCTCCGCCGTTACCTCCAGGCGGTCCGCCGGCGAACCGGCCTTCGCCAGATCGCTCGACAAGGCCATCGAATAGCAGCTCGCGTGGGCGGCGGCCATGAGCTCCTCGGGGCTCGTATGTCCGTCGGCGCGCTCGGTCCGCGAGGCCCACGTGACCGGCAGCGAGGTAAAGGCCTGGCTGGTGATGGCGCTGACGTGGCCGTAGCCCGTTGCGAGATCGCCGTCCCATTTCACAGTCGCGCGACGAATAGCCGCCATGGCGGACTCCTCATGTTGTCTGGACGAACGAATACTCTCACGCGCCGAACCGGCAGGGCGCATACCACCCGATCGGACCGGGCGGCGGGACGGCAGCTACGAAACGGCAGCTCGGCGGGATACGGCTCTGGCGGCGGTCGCGGAGCGAGTCGTTCCGGATCGGCGGACGGGAACCTCGGCCGAGACTGCCCTGAACAACGCCCGCTGGGCGGTGCCCGGTGGCGGCACCAGCGAGTCCGCGTTGCCGAACTGGAGGTAGGCGCGCAGAGCATCGGCGAAGGCGGCTACGAAGCCGGGCTCGGCGAGTGGATCGAACCCCGCCTCCCAGCCCAGGCTCAGGATCCGCACGGCCTTGTCCGCCCTGTCGATGCGCGGCTCGATCCGCCCAACGAGCCGATCGCCAAAGAGAATCGGCAGGACGTAGTAGCCCCAGCGGCGCTTCGCCGCCGGCGTGTAGACCTCCCAGCGGTACTCGAAGCCGTAGAGTGGCTCGAGAGCATCGCGGTCCCACATGATCGGGTCGAGCGGGGCCAGGAAACTGGCGCCGGCGGGGCCGTCTCCGGGGCGGGAGATGGCCCCCGTCGCCTCGGCCGCGATCTCCCGTTCCGCTTGCGCGATCAGCGGCATCTCGTCCGCCACCGCGAAGCGCTGGCCTTTGAGGCCCTCCACCGTGACGGGCGCGATCTCGCCGCGATCCACGAGCTCGGCTCGGAGCTCCGTCCGTAACGCGGCCGGTCCGATGCCGAGCCACAGCTCGCCGCCGGACGTGCCGAGCAGGCCATGGGCGCGGAAGCGGGACAGGAGCTTGTGACGCCTCTGCTCGCGTTCCGGGACGCGTATGGCCAGGAGGTCGGAGGGGAAGAGACGTTCGACCAGGTCGTAGTAGCGGCGGTTGCCGTCGCGTCGCGCCAGCCCCAGGCGGCCGGAGACGGACAGCGCCTCGAGTACCGCTCGGACGGCCGACGTGGGTCCCCACCACCAGGCTATCGCCTCGGTGCGCTCGAAGTCGGCCGAGCTCTTGGGCCCCTCGGCCGCGATCGCCGCCAGCAGCTTGTCGGCCAGCTCGGCTTGTTCGGCCAGCAGACCGCTCGACCAGCCGGCGCCGAGCGTCGTCCATGAGATCCGGTAGTAGGGCAGCTCCCGCGTGGGCAGCAGGTTGAGCGACTTGTTGTAGGTCTCGAAGAGCAGGCGCCGGCCGTATAGCAGCTCGTCGGTCAATTCGCGCCGGTAGCCGCCGATCCGAGCCGCCAGGACCAGGTCGTGGTTCCGCCCGGCTACCTCCAGCGGGTCGAACTGGAGCGAGCCGAGGCGATCCACTACGGCCATGACGCTCTCGGGCGTGGCCGGCAGCGCCCGCGGCGGAGCGAGGAGATGGCGAATCGCGAGGAAGCGGCGTGCCACGGGGAGACTGATGTGGGTGGTCATGGTGGGATTGTGCGCGACCCCGATGCCGACGGCTGGCGGGAATCGCCGCTCAGCCGCCGGCCCGGCTGGCCCTCAGCAACACTACCGACCGCGGGCCCACGCTGATCGCGGCGCCGGCCGGGCCGGCGGTCCCAGCGGCGCTCCCGAATAGCCCGCTGAATGCGTCCAGCTCGTATTCCCAGGCTCGCGGCGACCCCACGTCGGGCAACGTGAAGGTCAG
This sequence comes from uncultured Chloroflexia bacterium, assembly GCA_963768655.1. GTDB lineage: Bacteria > Chloroflexota > Limnocylindria > Limnocylindrales > CSP1-4 > Fen-1039. Next base: position 704,697 of record CAVYIM010000004.1, read on the forward strand.
CGGCTCCGACCAGCCGTTGACCAGCAAGAGCAGATCGTCGTCGAGCATGGGCCGGCCGCGCTCGTCGCGGTCCGCGTCGCGGACGCCGTCGAGGTACGCCACGACGCTGCGCGTCCAGCCCGCCTGCCAGTCGGAGTCGGTCATGGTGGATCCAGCCGGAGTGAACCACTGGATGTCGCCCGCCATCGCCCCGGTCACGAACCGCCGGCGCCTCAGCACGTGGTGACGCCGCCTCAGCCCGACGAGCCGGCTGGTGAAGGCCAGCAGGTCCGCGTCGGCCGCCTGCCAGTCGTACCAGGAGATCTCGTTGTCCTGGCAGTAGGCATTGTTGTTGCCCCGCTGGGTGCGGCCCATCTCGTCGCCGCCGAGAAGCATCGGCACGCCCAGGCTCAGCAGCAGAGTGGCCAGGATCGCCCGCGACTGGCGCGCGCGTAGCTCCGTCACGCCGGCGTCGTCGGTCGGACCTTCGACTCCGCAGTTCCAGGAGCGGTTGTCGTCCGTGCCGTCGTTGTTCGATTCGCCGTTCGCCTCGTTGTGCTTGCGGCCGTAGCTGACCAGGTCGGCGAGTGTGAAGCCGTCGTGGCAGGTCACGTAGTTGATGGAGGCGTTGGGCCGCCGGTGCGAAGGCCCATAGAGATCCGACGAGCCGGTCAGCCGCGTCGCCAGATCCGGCAGAGTCCCCGGCAGGCCGCGCCAGAAATCACGAGCGCTGTCGCGATACTTGCCGTTCCACTCGCTCCACATGTCCGGGAAGCGACCAAGGTCGTAGCTGTCCGGCTGGCCGATGTCCCACGGTTCGGCGATCAGCTTCACGCGCGAGATCACGGGATCCTGCGACACGAGGTCGAAGAAGGCCGAGACGCTGTCGAACGCGCCGTGCTCGCGCGCCAGTGCGACCGCGAGGTCGAACCGGAAACCGTCGACGTGCATCTCGCTCACCCAGTACCGCAGCGAATCGATCACGAGCCGCAGGCAGACCGGGGAGTCGACGTTGAGGCTGTTGCCCGTGCCCGTCGTGTCGAAGTAGTAGCGCGGCTGGTCGGCGGTCAGGCGGTAGTAGGTCGGGTTGTCGAAGCCGCGGAACGAGAGCGTCGGGCCGAGGTGATTGCCCTCCGCGGTGTGGTTGAAGACGACGTCGAGGACGACTTCGATGCCGGCGGCATGGAGGGCTCTGACCATTGCCTTGAACTCGGCCACCTGCCCGCCCGGCCGCCCGGCCCGGACCTCGGCCGAGTAGCCGGCGTGCGGGGCGAAGAAGCCGAGCGTGCTGTAACCCCAGTAGTTCTCAAGCCCCTTGGATCGCAGGAAGCCGTCATCGACGTGGTGGTGGACCGGCAGCAGCTCGACGGCGGTCACTCCCAGCGACCGCAGGTGGTCGAGGGCGGCCGGCGTGCCCAGGCCGGCGTACGTCCCGCGCAGAGCCTCGGGCACGCCGGGATGCCGGTAGGTGAACCCCTTGACGTGGGTTTCGTAGATGATCGTGTCGGAGTAGGGGATCGCCGGCGGTCGATCGCCGTCCCAGTCGAAACCATCCCCGAGGACCAGGCCGCGCGGCACGCACGGTGCCGAGTCGAGGTCACTGTAGCCGTCGGGGTTGCCCGGCGGGTAGCCCATGACTTCGTCGCCCCACGTGACGTTGCCGTCTATCGCCCGCGCATACGGATCGAGGAGCAGCTTGTTGGCATTGCAGCGGAGACCGCGGGCGGGTGCGTATGGCCCCACGACACGGTAGCCATAGCGCCGTCCCGCACCCACGCCGGGCACGAAGCCGTGCCAGACCCCGCCGTCTTCCTCCTGGAGCTGCAGCTGCTCCTCGTGCCCGGCCTCATCGAACAGGCACAGGACCACGCTGTCGGCGAGGTCCGAGGCAACGGCGAAGTTGGTGCCCGCCTCCGAAGGCGTCGCGCCCAACGGAAATGGCTTCCCCGGCCACAACTCCATCTCGAGATGACCCCCGCTGGCTGACATCGGACGGCCGTGAGGCGCCAGACTGACACACTGCGCGGCGGCGGTCCAGACAGGGCACGTCCCTGGCGAGGCTTCCGCGGCGGAGCATTTCCGCGGCCCGGCTCAAACGGCCGCCGGTGTCCTCTCTTCCTCGGCTTCGATCGGGATCGAGTCGACCAGGCCGGTCGTGATCGAAGCCGGTTCGGCGCCTTCATCTTTCCCTGCCTCGTCGGCCGGCGCGGCCAGCGTGGCGGCGGGGCCCATGACCGCGTCAACGGCCGCGAGCAGGGTCTCGGGCGAGAATGGCTTCGCCAGGAGCGGATCTTCGTGACGGTCGCTGTCGACGATCTCCTGCGCGTACCCGGACGCGAGCAGCACGCGCAAATCGGGTTTCGAGTTGCGCAGCCGGCGCGCCAGCTCCGGGCCCCGCATGCCGGGCATCACCACGTCCGTCAGCAGCAGATCGAACGGCTCCGGGCCGGTTTCGGCGGCGATGATCGCCTCGCCGGGATCGGCGGCGGCGGTGACGTCGAAGCCCGCCCGAACCAGGACACGCTGGGCAATCTCACGCAGCACCGGCTCGTCCTCGACCAGGAGAATGCGACCCGTTCGACGACCGACCGGGCGCGGCGCCTCCTCGCTGATCGCCGCCTCGCGCTCCGCGCTGGGAAAGAAGAGCTTGAAGGTGGTTCCCAGTCCCGGCGTCGAGTCGACCAGGACCGAGCCCTCGGACTGCTTGATGATGCCGTAGGTCGTGGCCAGGCCGAGGCCGGTTCCGCGCCCCTGGCCCTTGGTCGTGAAGAACGGCTCGAAGATGTGGTCGCGCGTCTGGGCGTCCATGCCCAGACCCGTGTCGGTGACCGAGATCACGGCATATTCGCCCGGACCGATCTCTCGCGGTCGCGAGCGATTCCCGGACGTGTACCGCTGGTGGCCGGTGCCGATGACGAGCTGTCCGCCCGACGGCATCGCATCGCGGCTGTTGAGGGCCAGGTTGAGGAGGACCTGCTCGAGCTGGGTCCGGTCCGCTCGGAGACAGCCGGCCGCCGGGTCGGGGGCGATCTTGAGCACGATCTGCTCGCCGATCAGGCGCCGCAGCATCGACTCGAGCCCGCCGATGACTTCGTTCACGTCCAGGACCTGAGGCTGGAGGATCTGGCGTCGGCTGAAGGCCAGGAGCTGCTGGGTCAAGCCCGCCGCGCGCTCGGCCGCGTCCCGGATTCCAACCACATACTCGCTGACGTCGGTCCCGGGCGGCTCGTCAAGTGAGAGGTCGGCATAGCCGATCACGGCCGTCAGGATGTTGTTGAAGTCGTGGGCGATGCCGCCCGCCAGGCGGCCGATCGATTCGAGCTTGCGAGCCTCGAAGAGCTGGGCCTCCAGCAGCTCGACCTCGCTCGTGTCCTCCATGAGCGAGATGGCGCCACGAACCTTGCCGAGGTCGTCCCGGATCGGGGCGAAGTGGGCGCGGACCCTGATGACCTGGCCGTCCTTCGTCTGACACGGTAGCTCCTGCACCGCCATCGATTTGCCGGCCAGGACTCGCGGTACCAGCATCCGGTTGGCGTCCTCGGCCGTGAGGATGGGCAGCCGCCGGCCCTGGGTCTCGTCGGCGCTGAAGCCGAAGAGCAGTTCCGCGGCGCGACTCCAGAACAGGACGCGACGCTGGCGGTCGACGACGACGATCGGCAGAGGTGATGAGTCGAGGATCGCCCGCAGGGTTTCGGATGTCTCACGCAGCGCCGCCTCGAGCGTGAGGCGCCCCTGCATCGCGGCCGTCTGCTCCCCGATCAGGTCCGCCATCGTCGCGATCACCAGGGCCACGATCGCGACGCTGCCCAGGCTGATGGCCGGAAAGTCGATCTTGCCTTCGATGCCCTGGAGCGCCAGGACCGCCGGCGCGACGAGCGCCGCCGCCATCAGGGCGGCCAGCCGGCGCGGCGTAATGCGCTGCTGCTTGTTCTCGCTCGGGGCCGAGGAGATGGCGATCGACGGATGGAGAGCTGCCGCGGCCCACAGCGCGTACTGGGCGAAGTAGGCCGTCTCCGCCAGCGGGACCTTGAGCCAGCCCGGACCGGAACCCGAGAATCCGTCGGCAATCAGGAGGGCCACGACGCTGCCGGCGAAGAGGCGCATCGCCGGCGTCCCCGCCTCGGAATCGAGGACCAGGCACGCGACCACGCCGACGAGCGCGGTGTCGGCGACCAGATAGACGACCGAGATGGCCTGGCCCAGAGGGCTGTAGTTACCCGATGAGAGCAGAGGATCGGCGAAGGCCACCCAGACCACGAGCACCAGACCGACCGTCAGGATCCCGCCGTCGAGCAGCACCCCGAATCCAGGGCCCGGGTTTCGGCGCAGGACCAGCCTGGCGAAGCCGAGCGTGATGATCGGGTACCCGATCAGGTAGAAGAGATCGGCGACGCCCGGATATGACGCGGCGCCAGACGCATGGTAGACGGACTGGCCGGCCAGATCGCCGATCGCGAAGAACAACTGCCCGGCGGCGAGCAGCAACCACGGACCTCGGGGTTCGGGCTCGTGGAGATAGATGCCCACCGCAACGGCCAGGACCGAGCCCGCCGAGAGGATCAGGCCGAACGGAGTCTGCAGGGCTGGGGCGACGGTCGCGGAAACGACGAACAGCGCCACAGCGGCCGAGAGATAGGCTGCCCACAGCCAGTCTCCGACGGACGAGGGCACTTGGAGCCGTCTGATCACCCGGAAAGGATCGCGCCGGCGCACCAGCTCACGAATAACCTATTTGTCCTACGTTGTTTGCAGGGTTCGCGGCGCACCGATCATAACCGGTCAAGACCTCACCGCAGCGGGCGCTGCCGGGCGCCGCCCGCGCGGTCCGCCCGCGCGACTTTCCGGCGGCGCTAATACCAGCCGTGCGCCTGCCAGAAGTCCCACGCGGCGCAGGCCGAGCCGTAGCGGTCGTCGACGTACCAGATGCCCCATTTCACCTGTGTGATCGGGCTGGTGCGCCAGTTCGACCCAAACGTGGCCATCTTCGATCCAGGGAAGGCCTGCGGGATCCCGTAAGCTGACGTCACCGTGCCGGCGCGCGGGTTCCACTGGGATTCGCGCGTGAAGATGGCATTGATGCAGCTGTACTGCCGCGCCCCGATGCGAGCCCTGACGTACGCCCGAGCCCCAGCGACCGTGTTCGCGTAGGTCACCGGCTTCGGCTCCGCCTTGGGCTGGGGTTCGCCGGCGTGGCGGTCGGGGTCGCCGTCGCGCTCGTCGTCACCGAAGAGGTGATCGGCATCATGATCGCCGAGGTGATCGGCGTCGCTGTCGCCGAAGGAGTGGCGGTGGCGGGCGCGGCCGTCCATGTGGGCAACTGGTCCCGCCAGCTGGCCTGGTCGCGCGCGCCGATCGCCAGGAGAGAGCCACTCGCAGACGGCGGACCATCCGGCGAGTCCGAGAACGCGGGCAGGACTGAGACGACGGACCCGACGAAGACGACGGCCGTCACCAGTGCCGCAATGCCTGCCGCTCTCGGGGTAGGTTTCAAGAGCCTCCTTGGGGTCCGAGTCCCGCGCCGGTGGAGACAGTGACGGTCACCGGCAGCGTGACGAGTGTGGTGGCGGACTTCGGTGTCGAGATGGCGGCGGCAGTCGGACCGCCGGCGGCCGGCAGGATAGCACGGTTCTATCGGCGAAACGATCCCGCCAGATGGGCTATGCGGGCAGACCCTCATGGGGCTCCTGCGCCGCCTGCCTTCCGCGAAATGGCGCGCCACCTCCGGCACATCGAGCCGCGGGGATGCGTCCGCTTCCGGTCAATTGTGCCGGCACAGGTCCGAAGCGGACGGGCAAGGGGGTAGCAGATGAGCCGGGTTGTCGGAATCGATCGCCAAGGGATCTCTCACTGGCGGTGGCACGCCTTCGCCCCAGGGCTCGTGGGCGCCCTCGCCATCTTCGCCGCCGCCGGCTGCGTGGGTCGTGCAGCGACCCCCACCCCGAACGCCGGCGCCATTTCATCGGCGACGGCATGGGCCATCGCGCCGGCCACCGCCTCGGTGGCGCCCACCTCGCCGCCAACGGCTACGCCCACGCTTCAGCTGACCGCGGCGCCGACGTCTGCGCCTACGGCCGCGCCGACCGTGGCCCCATCCAAGACGCCGACCGGAACGCCCATGCCGACCGCGGTTGCCACGTCGGCCCCGTCGAAACTCCCCTTATCGGGCGCGTTCGTCCAGACCGGCTCGATGGTCTGCGGCGGCGGCGGCGAGGCGCCGACCCAGCTGGCGGACGGCCGGGTCCTCTTCACGGGCGGGTTCGGTTGCCAGCTGAAGACCAAATATCCGGTCATGCCTGTGACCACTGCCTCGGCCCAGCTGTACGACCCCGCCGACGGCAAGTTCACGTCAACGGGATCGATGGCGAGGCCGCGCACCGGCCACACTGCTACCTTGCTTCAAGATGGACAGGTACTCGTCGCCGGTGGCGGCTTCGATGAGTACGATCCGTTCGACACCGCCGAGCTCTACGACCCCGCCACCGGCAAGTTCCGAGCGACCGGCTCCATGACCACGGTTCGCGAGGGGCACACGGCCACGCTCCTTCAGGACGGCCGTGTCCTCATCACTGGCGGATGGAAGATGGTCTGGACGCCGTCGGAAGGGCTTGAGACGCCGCTCGCCTCGGCTGAGCTGTACGACCCCCAGACCGGCAAGTTCACCGCCACGGGCTCCATGACCACGGCTCGAGAGGGGCAGACGGCCACCTTGCTTCAGGATGGCCGGGTTCTGATCGCGGGAGGGGATGCCTCGGGCGATGGCCCGACGACATCGGAGCTGTACGACCCCGCGACGGGGCTCTTCACGCCGACGCGCTCGATGCCGGCGCTCACGTACATACAGACGGCGACGCTTCTGAACGATGGCCGGGTCCTCGTGGCGGGCGGAACCGAGGCAGAGATCTTTGATCCCACGACCCAGGCCTATGCCTCTGTCGCGTGGGTTCCGGACGCGTGCACGACTCACAGCGTGGCCCTGACAGGCACCGGCAGCGTCCTGGTGCTCGACAAATGCGGCGGGGACGCACACCTGTTCGACCCGACCACCGGCAAGGTGAGTCCGGCAGCCGCCAAAGTGCCCGACGAAGTGGGTCCCGGCACGGCCACACCCCTGAGCGATGGTCGCATCCTGACCTGCGACGGCCCTGCCTGGCCCTATCTGTAGCAGCGGCCGCCTCGTCCAGAGCCGCCGGGATCGCGTCGTGCGCCGGACCTCGAAGAGGGGCGTCCGCATCTGGTCACATGGCCTTGCGCCGCGCAAGATGAGCTCGGGCCGCTTCAGCCCCCCGCGTCCGCGTTTGACGGTTCGGCGGCTAATCCCGATAATAGGGGTCGGAATTCAGCACGAACTGCGGTCGAGATTCGGCGCCTCCCGCCGCCCGAACCCACGGCCGCCCAAGGAGCGCGATGGCGACCAGCCGAGAGATCGTCTCCAGCGAGTACAAGTACGGCTTCCACGACGAGGTCGACTATCTCGAGGAGACCAAAGCCGGCCTGACCCGAGAGACGGTCGAGGCGATCAGCCGCTTCAAGGGCGAGCCGCAATGGATGCTCGACTTCCGCCTGCGCGCCTACGAGCACTTCCTGTCGAGGCCGATGCCGCAGTGGGGCGGCGATCTCAATCAGATCGACCTGAGCAAGATCGTCTACTACCGCAAGCCCTCTCAGGGTGAGGAGAAGTCCTGGGACGACGTCCCGGACAAGATCAAGAAGACGTTCGAGCGCCTCGGCATCCCGGAGGCGGAGCGGAAGTTCCTGGCCGGCGTCGGCGCGCAATACGACTCCGAGGTCGTCTACCACAGCGTCCGTGAGGAGCTCTCGAAGATCGGCGTCGTCTTCATGGGCACCGATCAGGGCCTCAAGGAGTACCCGGATCTCTTCAAGAAGTACTTCGCCACGGTCGTGCCGCCCGAGGACAACAAGTTCGCGGCCCTGAACAGCGCGGTCTGGTCCGGCGGGTCGTTCGTGTACGTGCCCAAGGGCGTCGAGGTCCCGCTGCCGCTGCAGGCCTACTTCCGCATCAACGCCGAGAACACGGGCCAGTTCGAGCGGACGCTGATCATCGTCGACGAGGGCGCCAAGGTTCACTACATAGAGGGTTGCACTGCCCCCATCTACACCACGGACGCGCTCCATGCGGCTGTCGTCGAGGTCATCGCGCTACCGCACTCCAAGGTCCGATACACCACCATCCAGAACTGGTCGAACGACGTCTACAACCTCGTGACCAAACGAGCCCACGCCCACGCCCACGCCACGGTCGAATGGATAGACGCGAATACTGGCTCGAAACTAACTATGAAGTATCCCAGTATTTATTTACGCGGCGAGGGCGCCACCGCCGAGGTCATTTCGGTCGCCGTGGCCGGCCGCGGTCAGCACCAGGACACCGGCGCCAAGGCGATCCACCTGGCCCCCAACACACGCAGCCGAATCATCAGCAAGTCGATCTCCAAGGACGGCGGCCGGACGACTTATCGCGGCAATCTCAAGGTGGTGCCGGGCGCCACGGGTGTCGTGGCGAGCGTCCGCTGCGACGCGCTGCTGCTCGACGAGGGCAGCCGCTCCGACACGTACCCTTACATCGACATCCAGGAAGACGACACGACGATGACCCACGAGGCCACCGTCGGCAAGATCAGCCAGGACCAGGTCTTCTACCTGATGAGCCGCGGCCTGACCGAGAACGAGGCCACGAACCTGGTGGTCCAGGGTTTCCTGGAGGTCTTCACCAAAGAGCTGCCGATGGAGTACGCCATCGAGTTCAACCGCCTGGTCAAGCTCGAAATGGAGGGTTCGCTCGGATGACCGCCACAGAGGGGGCCGAGGTGGCCGAGGTGGCCGTCGCGACGCAGCCCGTCGCAGGCCAGCCTGCCGCTCGACCGACGCCGCCGATCCGCCAGGCGCCGACGGACCTGACCCTGAGCTTCGTCGACGAGGCGACCGTTCGGGCGGTGGCCGCCGCCGCGGCCGATCCGGCGTGGCTGCTCGCGGATCGCCTGGCCGGGTTGCGTGGATTCGAGGCGCTCCCGATCGAGTCGAATCAGCTGTACACGACGTACGTGGATCTGCGCAACGCCCATCTCTCGGCCGTGCGGCCGTATCCGGCCGGTGCCACTGCCGGGGCCGCGGCAGTTGGCGGGGCCGGGGCCGGCGCAGCGGGCGCAGCGCAGCTTCCCGAGGGAGCGGCCGCGTACGCCGAATTCGCCGAGGATCGCCCGACGGCGCTCGTGCTCGCGCCGGAGACGCGGGATGCGGGCGTCGTTCTCGAGACGCTGGCATCGCTGGCGGCGCGCGACCCGGACCTGTTGCGCGGCCTCCTCGAGGGCGGCTGCACGCTTCCCGAGAACGACAAACTCGGGCAGATGACGCGGGCCCTCTGGACCCACGGCCTGCACCTGCACGTCCCGGACGGCGTTCGCCTGGAGCGGCCGATCGTGCTGCGCTGGGCGATGGGCGCGCCGAACCGCGCCTTGCTCTCGCGGACGATCATCTCGATCGGTGACGACGCGGAGGCGTCCATCGTCGAGGAGCAGGTGGCCGCGACTCCGGCTTCGGCCGCTGCCGAGCCCCAGTCGTTCTTCGCCGGCACGACCGAGGTCAAGCTGGGCGCTGGCTCGACCCTTTCGTTCGCCGGCCTCCAGGACTTCGGAGCCAACCAGATCGCCTTCCAGCATCGTTCGGCGGTCGTCGGCCGCGGGTCGAGCCTTCGCTGGGCGCTGGCTCAGCTCGGCTGCCGGGTCATTCGGAGCCGCATCGACAACACCCTGGAGGGCGACGGCTGCTCCGTCGAGCAGGCGGAGATCGTCTTCGGATCGACCGACCAGCTCTTCGACCTGACCTCCTACACCCGCCACCTCGGCCGCGACACGACTGGCAATCTGCTTTCCAAAGGTGCGCTGTCCGACCGCTCCCGCGCCTACTTCAAGGGCTTGATCACGATCGACAGGCCGGCGCACGGCACCGACAGCTTCCTCGGCGAGTTCGCGATGCTCCTCTCGAAGCAGGCTCGCTCCGTCGCCATTCCCAGCCTGGAGATCGACCAGCCGGATTGCCGCCGCGTGGCCCACGCGAGCTCCGTCGGCCCGGTCGACGATACGCAGCTCTTCTACCTTGAGAGCCGCGGCCTCGATCCGGACGAAGCTCGCAAGTTCATCGTCCTCGGCTACCTGGAGCCGGTCGTCGCCCGAGTCTCATTGGCGGCCGCGCAGGATCGCCTCCGCGACCTGCTGGAGGCCAAATGGGCGGCCCGGACGGGCGCGACGACGCATCCGGACATCGGGCCGGCAGCCGCCGCAGCCGTGGCCTGAAGTCGCCGTGACCGCCGCCTCAGCCCTCCGCAGGGTCGACCTCTGCGCCCTCGACGAGGTCCCGCCGGGCACGATGAGGCTGTGCGAGGTCGGGGACGATCTGGTCCTGGTGGTCAATCTGAACGGTGAGCTGCACGCGACCCAGGGCATCTGCAGTCATCAGTACTTCGAGCTGGACAAGGGCTTCCTGACCGGCGACTCGATCACGTGCGCCCTGCATCTGTCGCGCTTCTCTCTTGCGGACGGCGAGTCACTCGATCCGCCGGCCGAGCTGCCGTTGGCCGTCTACGCGGTTGTCGTCGAGGGCGGGCGCGTGCTGATCGAGGTTCCTCCGGGGCCGCTCGAGGTGAACCGGTAGGGCTACTCGAGCCCCTGGCCGACGAGGAGCTCAAGGTTGCCTGTCGGGTCGACGAAGGCTACGACCACGTGCTTCCCGTCTCCGACGACGGCGAGGACCTGGGACTCTGGGAGCGACGAAAGCCCGGGGAGAGGCTTCCAGATGCGTCCATTGGCGGACGTCCACACTCCAAGCGGCCCATTCACAGGGGTGTAGGCCGGCTGAGTCTCTGTGCCCGCCATCGCAAACCCCCCGGCGATTGGAACGGGGTCGCCACCCCACCCGGGAGTCTTGACGCTGCCGGTCATGGTCCAGCGGGTCATGTCGGTGCTGGTCCAGATAGTCGTGTCTTCCAGCGCGGCGATCGGCTGCCCTTCGCCGGTTCCGGTGTAGATCCCTCCGAACGAGCGGAAGCTGCCGTCCGGCGCCTTGACGATCGGCCCCATGTAGTACACCGACATCCCCGACAACGCCGGTGCATGGTATGTCTCCGTCCATCGCGTGCCATCCGCCGAGTACCAGACCTGGGCCGGCATGGACTGAGCGAGGACGTACCCGGTGGCGTTGCTCGAGAGCGCCGGTTGATTCACATCGGACGAGATGCCCGACACCGCGACCGCATGCCAGGCAGTTCCATCGGCAGACGCCCAGATCGCAGTTCCGCCGGTGGGGCCCGACCCGCTGGCCAGAAAGCCGCCGGGTCCTACCGCGACGTGGTCCGCGGACGAGCCGTCCGCCGTGGACAGCTCCGTGGTTTGCCATGAATGCCCGAAGGACATCGTCCAGGCCACCGCCGAATCGAGGCCACCGCTCTCGCCCTGAACCGTGCCAACGGCGACGATGGCCCCAGCCGGCGACTGCGTTATGTCGTTCACGGTGGCGCCGCCGGCCGGCAGCTCAGCCAGTCGGCCCCACGAGATGCCGTCGGCCGACACGAAGACTGGGACGCCTCCGGAGTCCGCGGTCCCCAACGCTACGAACCCGCCCGATGGGAGCACGAAGAGCGGTTGCTCGTACCCGAACTGCGCCATAGTCGGTGGCGGCAGGGCGCCACTGACCAGGTTCCAGCTCGAACCCGGCAACTGCGTGACCGTTTCCGAGGGCGTTGCGCCAATCGTCGGCGAGGGCGTTGCGCCAGTGGTGGGCGAGGGCGAGATGGCGAGCGAGGGAGAGGTCGAGGCAACGCAGGCCGCCGACGCGCCGCCCGCCACCGGGCACATCGACGCAGAGGGCGAGGGCGGCGCCGTGCCGTGGTCCGGCCCCGGTGCCGCGGCTCGGCCGTTGGCGTAGAGGTAAGCGCTGGTCGCGACGAGCACCATGGCTACGACGGCCGCCGCGGCGCGGGCGACCAGAGTGAATTGGCGTTGCATGGCGTTGTGCCACGGTCCCGGATGCTCGGGCGGACGGGACGTGACGTCTTCGAGGGTGTCCCTGAGCGACGCGGGCGCCCGGTCCGGTGCCGAGTCCGCCAGCCAGTCGCGAATGACCTGTTCGGCATCCGGACGCTTGCTGCTCATGGGCGAGCCTCCTCGGACGACTCGATGGCTGCGCGCAGCGACTTGAGCGCGTAGTGGAGACGGGACTTGACCGTGCCGGCGGGTATGCCCAGCCTCTCGGCTATCTCCCCGACCGGCAGGTCACGCCAGAACCTCAGCACGACGATGATCCGCTGCTCGGGCGTCAGGGCGGCGAAGGCGGGCTCCAGGGCCAGCCGGGCGACCGTCGGCGCGTGGGAGTCTCGGGCGGCCGCATCGTACGCATCGTCGAGCGCGACGACGCGGATCGTCCTGACGTGGCGCATGCGATTGCGACAGACGTTGACGAGGATCCGATCGAACCAGGCGTCGAACCGATTCTCGTCGCGCAGCGTTCCCCAGCTCGACCAGGCTCGAGCGATCGCCTCCTGAGTCGCGTCTTCGGCTTCGTCGCGGTCGCGCAGGATCAGTGTGGCGAGCCGGTAGCTCGCCAGGAGCCGAGATTCGTCAATGGCGGCGAAAGCCGCAAGGCGCCGGCGACGCCAGGCATCGGACGGGTTGGCCGCGATGCCCCCGGCGCTACTCCCGGAGCTGGTCCGGGCTTCGCCTGGCCCGTCCTGGACCGGTGGCGTCGCGGGGCGCCCCGGTAGCCCTCGAAGTCCCCTCAACAGTGGCAACTCCGCCTCCCACATCCCTGCTGCCTCCGTGTCCCGCTTCCGCGGCGTCTGCAGCTATGACACGCGGGGTCCCCGAAACGTTCAGGACCGATGTGGCGGCTTCCCCGTGCCGCCTCAGCGCTCGAGCAGCACACCGAGGCCGAGTTCTTCGGCTCGCTTCAGGATCGCCGACGCGAAGACGACGTCCGCGAGCCCAACGCCCAGGTGCGACACGAGGACCCGGCCGGCGGGCCGGGCCATGCCCTCGCGCAACGCCTCTCCCAGCGTCGTCGCCGGGTCCGGATAGCCGTCGAAGCCGCCGCCGGCGCGAGTCGCCAGGAACTGGTCGCGCTCGTCGACGACGAAGAGTGCCTCGCGGGCGAGCGCGGCCGGGGCCTGCATGTCGTAGTCGACGGCGACGAATAGCGTTTCGGGGCCGAGCCAGCGCCGATCCAGCGCCTGGTGATCCGGACCGAACGAGACGACCGAGACGACCACGTCCGCGCCTTCGACGGCCTGCCGCACGCCTGGAGCGACCCGGACTTCGCCGATGCCCCCGATAGGCCGCGCCTCCTCGACCAATGCCTCCGCCCGCGTCCGGTCGACATCCGTGACTCGGATCGAGGCGCCCGGCAGCAACCGGCCGATCACCGGCAGGTGGCTGCGTGCCTGAGTCCCGGCGCCAAGAACGGCGACGGCGGCGGCCTGCCCGCGCGGATCCGGCGCGAAGAGCTTGATGGCCGCTCCGCTGACGGCCGCCGTTCGCTGGGCCGTGATCGCGCCGGCGTCTAGGATCGCCAGGGGCAGCCCGTTTCGAGGGTCGTTCAAGATCACCTGGGCGTGGTAGGTCGGAAGCCCGATCGCCGGGTTCTCCGGGAAGCCAACGATCCATTTGACGCCGATCAGATCCCCGCCGCCGTCGTCTGCCGAGCCGCGCAGCAGGGCCGGCATGGCGTGGGCGAGCGAGCCCGGCTGGCGTGGATGAACCCCGATCTTGGCGGGCAGTTCGGCGCCCTGCCCCAATGCCCGGAGAGTGATCTCGGCCAGCTGGAGCCGCTCCGCCAGGGGTGGCATGGCCGCCGCGACGTCGGCGGCGGACAAATACCGAAGGAGCGGCGAGACTGTCACGACCGCAGTCTACCGGCTAGGATGGGCAGGCCACCGCATTCAAGGCCTCTGCCGCGGTCGTGCCGGCCGGGGCGATTGTCGAGGCCGGCGATTCCGGGTCCGGTCCGACCCCGAGCCGGCGGCTCCGGCGCCAGGAAAAGGAGACCGATGAGGGCGCTGCAGAGCCTGGGCTCGGCGATTGTCGTTGGGAGCGTGTTCTCCTTCTTCCTCGTCGGGCTGCTGGGCGCCACCTGGCCGTTCGCCATCTTCTCGAGTCTCGTGCTCGGGATCGGGATCATCGCCGTCGTCGCGACGCGGGCCAGCGAAACCGAAGGCGCGGCAGATGTCGCCTGGCAGGAGGCAGCTCCGGACCTCCCCCCCGGTTCCGATCGACGAGCCATGGAGGCGGCCCAGGCCACCATGCCGGGCCCCGAGAAGACCCGGCGAAGCGGCGATCGAGCCGCGGGCACGCCCGGAGCTGGCGCGAGCGGCGCGGGTGCGGGCGAAGCGGGCAAGGGCGGGCCGGCGAAGCAGGCGGCCAGCCGATGAGTTCGATCGATCGAACCAATCTGGAAGCCAGAATGCGCGCCCAGGGATTGGAGCCGGCCGCCTGGTCGAACCTCGCGGGTGAGCGGTTCGAGGCGCACGCCCACGACTACGACAAGATCGTGGTCGTCGTAGAGGGTACCATCACGTTCGGCATGCCCGGCTACGGCGTGGGTTTCGTGCTCGGGCCGGGCGAGCGGCTCGATCTGCCGGCCGCCGTGCGCCACGACGCGGTCGTCGGGCCCAAGGGCGTGACCTGCCTCGAGGCGCATGTACCGGCCGGCAAGCTCGGTGCCGGGGCGAAGGGACGCGGCTACCGCTGGTAGATCGCCGCCAGCGAAGGTTCGTCCGGCAGTTCCGACTGCTGCCGGCGCCGGTCCGCAGGCCGCCTTCGCTGTCGATTTCTCAGGGATAGGCTAGGCTGCTATCGCATCGCGGCCCAGGCGGGTTCGCCCGTGGGGCGAATTACGCCGCTCTGGCGTCCTATCGCCTCGTCGGGTCCGTGGGCAGGTCAGGGAGCGACAGGCCACCGCGCCTGAGGGAACGACGAACATGGGCTCACTGGAAAGGATCGACGAGACAGACGCGCGGATCCTGGAACTGCTGCAGCGGGACGGGCGCGAGTCATACGCCGAAGTCGGGCAGGCCGTCGGCATGAGCGGGCCTTCGGCTCATGAGCGCGTCAAGAAGCTGGAGGCCCGGGGCGTCATACGCGGCTACTCGGCCCAGGTCGATCCCACGCTTCTCGGCTACGGCGTGCTCGCCTTCATCTTCATCAAGCAGGTCCCCGGCACCATCTCTACGGATCTCACGGGCGATTTCGGCGAGATCGACGAGATCGAGGAATGCCACCACATCGCCGGCGAGGCGGACTATCTGCTGAAGGTGCGATCCACCGACACTCGCCACCTCGAGCGGGTCCTGCACGAAATCCAGGCCATGCCCCACGTCTTCACGACCGAGACCCAGGTCGTCTTCTCCAGCGCGTTCGAGCGCCGACCGCTCCGCCTGGGACGCGAGGTGGATCCGCAGGCGGCTGGCAACTTCGGCAACTCGGGCTCATGAGCGAGGCGGGGCGCCCGGCCGAGGTGGGGCGCCCGGCCGAGGCGGTGGATCCCTCCCAGGTCTACACCCCGCACCCGAGTCGAAGCGGCAATCCCGTGCCCGAGCCGCGCGTGGCGTCGATGTTCGATTCGATCGCGCCGGTCTACGACCGCATGAACACCATCATGACCGCCGGCCGCGATGGAGGCTGGCGCCGCGCCGCCGTCCGAGCCGCGCGCGTCGCCGCTGGCGGCTCAGCCCTGGACGTGGCCTGCGGCACCGGCAAGCTGACCGCGGCCCTGGCCGCGGCCGTCGGCCCGACCGGCCGTGTCGTCGGAGTCGACCTGTCGACGGCGATGCTCGAGGAGGCGCGGCGCGCATTCGGTGGGCTTGGCCAGGTCGAGTTCGTCGCCGGCAACGCGCTCGCCCTGCCGTTCGAGGCGAACGTCTTCGACGCCGCCACTATCGGCTTCGGGCTGCGAAACCTGGCCAGCTTCGAGGACGGCTTCCGCGAGATGGCGAGGGTCGTGCGGCCGGGCGGCCGGGTAGTCTGCCTGGAACTCACGACGCCGCGCCCGAAGATCGCGGGGCGCCTCTACTCGGCCGTGTTCGGGAGGATGGCCCCGTCCGTCGGCAGAGTCTTCGGACGGCGGGACGCCTACGCCTATCTGCCCCACTCGCTGGACGGATTCCCGAGCGCCGAGGAGCTGGCGGAGACGATGCGCCAGGTTGGACTGACCAACGTCACTGTGCGGCGGCTGGCCCTCGGGGCGGTGGCGCTGCACTCGGGCGACGTTCGCTAGACGCGTCCTGCCGGCGCGGCCCGCCGCCGGATTCCGCCCCGACCCTCCGTGGCGGTGGCCCTGGACGGCGGCTCGACGTGGTCGCTCTAGGAGGCGTCCTTGGGTGCCGTCTCCTGCGCCAGCCGCGCTCGCTCCGCTTCGAGGCGGGCGGCCTCGGCGGCGGCCAGGCTCTCGTTGATCTTGCCGTCGACATAGGCGCCGTGAAGCTGGAGCAGCCTGGTGATCGTGTCCTCGTCGATGGGGTGGCCGCTGTCCGCCATCTGCTTCGCCAGCAGGGAAGCTTCGGCCGCATCGACCGGCCCACCCGGAGTCTCGAGCGACTCGAAGGGGTGTTCGGCGAGCAGGAACCACACCACCAGGCCGCCGGCAACCAACCCGACGATGCCAAAGAAGAAGTAGAACGGCATGTCGAGGCTCATCGGGCTTCCATTCCCCAGCTATCGGTTCGTAGGGCGACCGGCAATCGCCGGGTCGTACAGTTGCGATAGAGTCGCCTTGTCGGCGCCTGCCGGCGACATCTGCTCCAGGCCAGTATACGAATGGCGCGGACGCGGGGCCTCGGCCCGTCTCGCCGGACGCGAATCCACCGCTCCCCGCCGGACCGAATCCGCCGCTCCCCGCCGGGCCGGCCGATCCGGGTAAACTGACGCGACCATGATCGACTTCACGCCCAACCCGGTCGCGCTTTCCATCGGCTCGCTCGAGATCCGCTGGTACGGCATCGCGTACGTGGTTGCCATCGTCGCCGGCGCGTGGCTCGCGATGCGCGAAGCGCGCCGCCGCGGCGAGCGGACCGACATGATCGTGGACGCGCTGATCGTGATCGCCGTCGCCGCGCTGATCGGCGGCCGCGCCTATCACGTCATCGACCAGTGGTCCACCGGACCTGACTACAAGGACCACCTGCTCCAGATCATCCTGCCGCCATACAGCGGGCTGGGCATCTACGGCGGGCTCTTCACCGGGCTGCTGGCGACCATCTGGCTGGCCCGCCACTACAAGGTCAGCTTCTGGCGCTGGGGCGACATCATGGCGCCGTGCATCCTGCTGGCGCAGGTCATCGGTCGCTGGGGCAACTTTGCCAACCAGGAGCTGTACGGCCCGCCGACTACGCTGCCGTGGGGCATCGCCATCCAGTGTCAGTACCGGGTGGCCCAGTACGCCTGCCCGGCCGGCTCCGATCCGAACGCCACGCTTGGCCAGCACTTCATTCCGCTCTTCTTCTACGAGTCGATGCTAAGTCTGATTGGCGTGTTCGTGATGCTCTGGCTGTGGCGGCACTTCACGGCGCGCGGCCGGCTCCTGATCGCCGGCGACGTGGGCCTGCTCTATTTCGTCTGGTACGGCGTGGAGCGGAGCCTGCTCGAACTGCTGCGGAGCGGCTGGGACTGGACGATCTTCGGCATCCCGACGGCGCAGATCGTGGGGCTGGGGGGCGCCGCCGCGGCCTTCGTCGCGATCTTGATCCGGCACTGGTACGTTCGCCGGCATCCCCTGGCGGCGACTGGAGACCAGGCGCCGCCGCCCCGGCAGGCGGAGTCTGAGCTGACGCCCGCTTCCTGACCGGTTCCCGGATCACGCTTCGCGGTAGCCGTCTCTACCAGCGTTTGCCCGGCCGTCCTCGAATCGGACCTCTATCTCGATCTGGCGCGGCCGCAGGATCTCGCACTCCATTCGAAGCGGGCAGGCCCCGACGAACCACACGCCGCCGCGGCGCGCGGGCCATCGCCAGCTCCCGAGATGCTCCACAGCCGCGCTCGTCCAGGCCGCCCGGCCGCGCCGGAATTCCCGCCCACGGCCGGTAGACTGAATCCATCGCATCGAACCTCCTCCGACTCCAGGCTAAAGGAGGCCGATCGCCGGCCGCTTATCTGCCGATCGCCGGCCGCTTATCTACGGCTTATCTAAACCCCGGCCCACGAGCCTCGCCTGCTGGCGCGGGCGGATCGAAGGCCGGGCACGGGTGTCGCCCGGCGAGCCAGTGATCGCCCGATGCCGGACGCCCTACCCGAAAGCAGCCCGACGGGGGAGCCTGCGCGAAGCGCCGCCGGCTTCGGTACAATTCGGCCCGTTCCCAAAATCGTCGCAAGTCGAGACAGAAACCGAGACTGCGCTCTAGCGGCGCTCCCAGAGTGAGACGAGGAGAGACCGTGGCTACCACCGGCGCAAGAGTCGAAGGGCGACCGCAGAACCTGCCCGAGGATCATCCAGTCGTTCGCTGGGTGGGCGAGGTCGCGGCCCTGACGACGCCGGACGCCGTCCACTGGTGCGACGGCTCTGATTCGGAGAACGAACGCCTCTGCCGGGAGCTCGTCGAGGCCGGGACATTCATCCGGCTCAACGAGAAGCTCCGCCCCAACAGTTTCCTGGCCCGCTCCGATCCGTCCGACGTGGCGCGCGTCGAGGACAGGACGTTCATCTGCTCCGAAAAGGAAGAGGATGCCGGGCCCACCAACAACTGGCGCGATCCCCGGGACATGCGGGCGACGCTGACGGGCCTGTTCAAGGGTTCGATGCGCGGCCGGACGATGTACGTGATTCCGTTCTCGATGGGCCCGGTCGGCTCTCCGATCGGCCGGCTCGGCATCGAGATCACCGACTCCCCGTACGTGGTCGTGAACATGCGGATCATGACCCGTATGGGCACGGCGGCCCTGCATGAGATCGTGCGGACCGGCGATTTCGTGCCCGCCATCCACTCCGTCGGCAAGCCGCTCGCCCCCGGCGAGAAGGACGTTGCCTGGCCGTGCGACCCGGACACGAAGTACATCGTCCACTACCCCGAAACCCGCGAGATCTGGTCGTACGGCTCTGGCTACGGCGGCAATGCTCTGCTCGGCAAGAAGTGCCTTGCCCTGCGGATCGCCTCTGTCATCGCCCGCGACGAGGGCTGGCTGGCCGAGCACATGCTGATCATCAAAGTGACGGCTCCCGACGGCCGCGTAAAGCACATGGCCGGCGCCTTTCCATCGGCCTGCGGCAAGACCAACCTGGCCATGCTCGAGCCGACGATCCCGGGCTGGAAGGTCGAGACGATCGGCGACGACATATGCTGGATGAAGTTCGGCCCCGATGGGCACCTATACGCCATCAATCCCGAGGCCGGCTTCTTCGGTGTGGCGCCCGGGACCGGCATGGCGACGAATGCCAACGCCATCCGCACCCTCTACGCCAACTGCATCTACACGAACTGCGCGCTGACGGACGACGGCGACGTGTGGTGGGAAGGCTTGACCCCGGAGCCGCCCGCCCACCTCATCGACTGGACCGGCCACGATTGGGCGCCAGGCTCCGACAAGCCGGCCGCTCACGCCAACGCGCGCTTCACAGCCCCCGCCGCCCAGGACCCGGCGATCGCGCCGAACTGGGAGGATCCGGCCGGCGTCCCGATCGACGCCATCATGTTCGGCGGCCGCCGCGCCTCCAGCGTCCCGCTCGTCCGCGAGGGGTTCGACTGGGAGCACGGCGTCTTCCTGGGATCGATCATGAGTTCGGAGATGACGGCCGCGGCCTTCGGAACCATCGGCAAGCTCCGCTTCGACCCGTTCGCCATGCTGCCGTTCTGCGGCTACAACATGGCGGACTACTGGGCCCACTGGCTCGAAATCGGTCGCAAGGCGGGCGCCCGGCTGCCGCGGATCTACCTGGTCAACTGGTTCCGCAAGAACGCCGAGGGCAAGTTCATGTGGCCCGGCTTCGGCGAGAACAGCCGCGTCATCGAGTGGATCTTCGGGCGCTGTTCGGGCGAGGACGACGCCGTCGAGACGCCGATCGGACTGCTGCCCGCACCCGGCGCGCTCGACACTCGGGGCCTGAAGATCGCGCCAGCGGACCTCGAGGCGCTGCTCTCGGTCGACCCGGCGACGTGGATCCAGGAGGCCGCGGCGATCGAGGAGCACTACGCCAAGTTCGGCTCGAAGCTGCCGGCTGGGCTGGCGGCGCGGTTGGAGCAGATGAAGAAGGCCATCGCCGCCGCCTGACGGCAGACTAACGCCGCTTCCCCGGGCCGCCGCGTCAGCGGTGGTCGCGCCGGCCGACGCGTCGTCTCGCGGGGTGTAGCGCCTACCGCATCAGGTAGCCGGAGCGCGCCGGGCCTGCGCCGCGAGAAGTACGATCGAGAGTGTCGGCGTATGCCGCCGTTCGCCAGCGTCGTTCGCCAGGGAGGTCCGGGATGCCAGTCTGTCGTCGCAAGGTAACCGTCATCGGAGCCGGCAACGTCGGTTCCACGGCCGCGCAGCGGATCGCCGAGGCGGGCGTGGCCGACGTCTACTTGATCGACGTCGTCGAGGGTCTTCCTCAGGGCAAGGCGCTCGATCTCTCCGAGGCGGCGCCGCTGCAGCACCACGACCAGTACATCATCGGCACCAACGACTACGCCGACACGACCGAATCGGACATCATCGTGGTGACCGCCGGACTGGCTCGTCAGCCCGGCATGAGCCGCGACGACCTGCTGCTCAAGAACGCCGGGATCGTCAGCTCCGTCGTGGAGCAGGCGGTGCACTACTCGCCCGGCGCAATCATCATCGTGGTGACGAACCCTCTCGACGCGATGGTCCACGCCGCCCTCGAGGCCAGCGGCTTCCCACGCGAGCGTGTCATCGGCATGGCGGGCGTGCTGGACGGCGCCCGTTTCCGAACCTTCATCGCGCAGGACCTGGGCGTCTCGGCATCCGACGTCTCGGCCTTCGTGCTCGGTGGGCACGGCGACACGATGGTCCCTGTGCCGCGCTACTCGACCGTGGCCGGCATTCCGCTGCCGGAGCTCATGAAGGCCGAGCGGATCGAGGAGCTGGTTCAGCGAACCCGCACCGGCGGCGCCGAGATCGTCAGCCTGCTCAAGACCGGCAGCGCCTTCTACTCCCCGGCCTCGTCCGTGTTCCACATGGTCGACTCGATCCTCAACGACCGCAAGCGCGTCCTGGCCTGCGCCGTCCTGCTGCGCGGCGAATACGGCATCGACGGTCTGGTCGTCGGCGTGCCCCTCATCCTCGGAGCGGCGGGCGTGGAGAGGATCATCGAGGTCGCCCTGACCGAAGAGGAGAAGAGCGCGCTGATGACTTCGGCAGGCGCGGTTCGAGGGCTGGTCGACACGATGCACGTCGCCTCGGCGTAACCGCGAGCGACCTTGGCTGCCTCCAGCCGGCGGCGGCGCCCGAACTGAGGCGGCGGCCGAATTCACCGGAGGCCGTCCGGCAGACACAAGGAAGCCCCGGCGGTCCCGTCCGGCCGGGGCTTCCTGGGCAGTACGCAATTAGGGCGCCGGTTCCGGACCCCCCGGAACCCCGGAACCGGCGCGTTCGCCCGTCCGATCCCCCTCGGAACGGCTCGCGCCGCGCATCGGGCGATACTCCCCCCGGATGCACATCGACGGTCCCGGGATCTGATCCTGAAGCCGACGACACGTATATCAAGCCATGGCGGGTCGTTGATGCGGAGCGGCTGGACGACAGGCGCGGTGTCGGCTGGGCGACACAGGAGCCCGGTGCCGCGAGCTGTCGGTCGATGCTTCCCGAGGACGGGGGCTCGCCGCACAACCCGGAAATCCAGGGCCCGGTACACTGCGGGCCGTGTCGGATGTGATCCGCTTCCAATTCGATCCAACAATCGCCCCATTCGGTCTGACCGTCCGGGTGGAGACTCTGGCGCTCGCCGGCGTCGTCTTCATCGTCCTGGTCCTCGCGGCGCTGGGCGCCGGCCGGATGCGCTCCCGGTTCGAGGCCAACCCGGACGGCGTTCCCAGGGACGCGGCCCGCCTCCGCCGCGACGACCTGATTCTCATTGCCTTCGGAGTCGTGCCCGGCGCGGTGGTCGGGGGCCGGCTCGACTATGGGCTGATCCACTTCGACTACTTCAGCCTCGACCCGGGCCGCCTCACCGACCCGGGGCAGGGCGGCCTGGCATTGTCGCTGGCGGTGGTTTTCGGCACCGTCACTGCGATTGCCGTGGCCCTCCTTCTGGGGGCGCCGATCAGTCGCTGGCTGCACGTGGCCAGTGGGCCCCTCCTCGTGGGGCTGGGTCTGGGCAAGCTGGCGATGATCCTTGGCGCGGATGGCCAGGGCCAGTTCTCGGACGCCTGGTGGGCGACCGCCTATCTGCGACCCGGGCCGTGGCAGAGCATCAGCGCGAGCAGCCCGGCGCTGCCGTCGCAGGCCGTCGAGGGCGGCCTCGTTCTGCTGGCCCTGTTGGCGATGCTGATTGTCCCGTTCGCGTTGAGGTTCCGTCTGCGGCGCTGGCACTTTGTCGTTCGGCCGGGCATGGCCCCGCGGCGCGCGTGGTGGATGCTGACCGGCTACCGCCGCTTCCTGACCGCGCTGTGCCTGTGGTCGGTGGCGCGATTCGCGGCCGCGTTCACATGGCGCGACGCCGAGGTCGCCGGTCCGTTCCGGGCGGAGCAGCTCGTCCTCATGTGCGTCTTCGGGTCCTGCGTGCTCGTCTTCCTCGCCGGCGGCCTGTGGGACTGGCGACGAGCGCGCTCCTCGAGGACGGCCGCCAGGCTGGCGGCGGCAGCGCAGGGCGGGGCTGATCTACCCCAGCCCAGGAGCATCGTGGAGGCGGCTCCGCGGTAGCTCGCTGGTTCCGTGGCCGGTCCGTTGTCGCTCCTGCCCGGTCTGGCGATACCGGAGTATCCTCGGACCATCGACCGATGGAGACTCGGATGTCGCCGCCAACCCCCCGCCCGGAAAGGAACAGGACCCTGGCCTCCGGGCCGGGCGGCACGTCAAGTCGCGTGGGGCCGGGCGGCAAGGGGCCGGGTTCCGGCGGCGACGATCGGAGGCGGCAGGCCGCGCCTCAATCCCACGGTGCACATGCCAGCGCCGGCCGGCCCGCGACCAAGCGTCCCGAGTCGACCAGGCCCGCGCCAGTCCTGGTGCGCCAGGTTCGGGGCGGCGTAGTCGAGAGCCGCCATCGAGGCTCGATCGTCCAGGTGGACGTCGACGGCACCGTCCAGCGAGCGCTTGGCGACCCGGACCTCCTAGTCAATCTGAGGTCGGCTGTGAAGCCGTTTGGCCTGGTCGCGCTCGTGGAGGCCCGCGGCATCGAGGCTTTCGACCTCTCGAGTGCCGAGCTGGCGATCATGGCCGGATCCCATTCGGGCGAGGATCTCCACGTCCGGACTCTGCAGGCAATCTTCCGACGATCGGGCATCTCGCAGCAGGCGCTCGGCTGCGGCTCGGTGGGGGCGCCGCTCGATGCCCTGACGGCGGCCCGCCTGGCGCGCGACGGTGAGAAGGCGGGCCAGATCCGGCACATGTGCTCGGGCCAGCACACGTCGTTGTTGCTCCTGTGCAGGATCAACGATTGGCCCCTGGAGGAGTACTGGCGCCCCGACCATCCGGTTCAGCGCCTGTACTCGGCGACGATCGCGCGAGCCTTCAGCACCAGCTCGGCGCTGCTGGTGACCTCGACCGACGCCTGCGGCGTTCCCACGTATGCCTTCCCGCTGGCGGAGGTGGCGCGCGCGTTCGCCATGCTGGCGGATCCGAGCGGGGTCCGGCCGACCGATTCGCGCTTCAGCCTGGTCGAGCCCCTGACTCGCGTTCGCGACGCAATGCTCGCCAATCCCGAGATGGTGGCCGGCAGCCGCGACCGGCTCGACACTTCGGTCATGAAAGCCCTGCCGGCCCGGCTGGTCGCCAAGGGCGGCGCCGAGGGGTTGCGTGGCTTCGCCATCCTGCCCGAGGCCGGCAACGGCCGGCCGAGACCGTCGGGTGTGGCAATCAAGATCGAGGACGGCGGAGGGTTCGACCGGGCCGCCGGCGCGGCTTCGGTGGAGACGCTCCGCCAGATCGGCGTTCTGGACTCCGCGGCCCTGCGCGCCCTCGCCCGCTACCATCGACCGCTGGCGCTCGATCCACGCGGCGAGCCGGTCGGGGAAGCGGTCGCGGAGTTCGAGCTGGCGCCCATGGGCGAGTTGCTGTAGACGCAAGCTCGGCCGCCAGGCGGCGCTGGCGCCCTGAGTCCCGGCGCCGCTCCCGTACACTAGTGGTATGGCAGAGGTCCGCGTTCGCATCGCGCCCAGCCCCACGGGGCCGCTGCACCTTGGGACCGCCCGGACGGCACTCTTCAACTACCTGTTCGCGCGCCATCTCGGCGGAACGTTCATCTTCCGCCTGGAGGACACGGATCAGGCCCGCTCGACGGAGGCCTACGAGCTCGACATCCTGGAGGGCCTCCACTGGCTGGGGATTCGATGGGACGAGGGGCCGGGCATCGGTGACGAGCCGGAGCGCGGCTCGTACGGCCCGTATCGCCAGATGCAGCGCCTGGAGCGCTACACGGAAGCCGCCACGCGGTTGCTGGCCGAGGACAAGGCCTACTACTGCTACTGCACCCCGGACGAGCTCGACGCCGAGCGCAAGCTCCAGGAGGCCGCCCGTGAGACGCTGCGGTACAGCGGGCGCTGCGCCCAGCTGACTCAGGCGGAGCGGGCCGCCTTCGAGGTCGAGGGGCGCTCGCCGGTCGTGCGCTTCCGCATCCCGCCCAACCGGACGATAGCCTTCGACGACATCGTGCGCGGGCACGTGGAGATAGACACGAACGCCCTGGGCGGTGACCTGGTGATCGTGCGCTCCGATGGCAGCCCGCTCTACCACTTCACTGTGGCGGTGGACGACGCGGCGATGGCGATCAGCCACGTCATCCGCGGCGAGGACCACCTCTCGAACACGCCCAAGCACATCCTGCTCTTCGAGGCGATGGGCGCGGTCGTGCCCCAGTTTGCCCACCTGCCGCTCATCCTCAACCCCGACCGAACCAAGATGAGCAAACGCAAGAGCCAGACGGCCGTGGCGGACTATCGGGCCCAGGGGTTCATCCCGGAGGCCTTCGTCAACTACCTGGCGCTCCTGGGCTGGTCGACCGGCACCGAGGAGGAGGTCCTCTCGCTGGCCGAGCTGGTCGAGCGATTCGAGCTTTCGGCCGTCAACAGGGCCGCTGCCGTCTTCGACCGCGAACCGGCTCGAATGGCTGAACGGCCAGTGGATCCGGCGGCTCTCGGCGGAGGATCTGATCGATCGGCTGCGGCCGTTCATGGAGGCCGAACTGGCGGCCGGCCGCATCGACTGGCTGCCGTCGGACGAGGAGATGAGGGCCTTGCTGCCGGTCCTGCAAGAGCGCCTGCCGACGCTTTCCGCCGTCGGTGACATCGTCGGCTTCCTGTTCGTCAAGAACCTGGAACCGGACCCGGCGCTGATCGTTCCGAAGCGCTGGGACGCGGCGACGACCGCGGCCGCCCTCGCGGCGGCTAGCCAGACGATCGCCGACGTCGGCCAGGTCAGCTGGGAGGCCGACGAGATCGAGCCGCCACTGCGACGCCTCGTGGAGGAGCGCGGCTGGAAGGCCGGTGACCTGTTCATGTCGATTCGGGTCGCGATCACCGGCCGAACTGCTACGCCGCCGCTCTTCGATACCATGGTGGCGCTCGGCTACGAGCGGACCCTTACCCGGCTGGACCGGGCGATCGAGCGGCTCGTGGCTCAGGCGGCCCCGACGCCTTAGGGACGTCACAGGAGAGAAGATGGCGCGCACCATCCTGGTCGTCGATGACGAGAAGACCCTGCGCGAGACGCTGGCCGAGAGTCTCGAGACGGAAGGCTTCGCCGTCGTTCAGGCGGCCGACGGCCGGGAGGCCGTCGAGGCGTTCCGGCGCCACCGCCCGGACCTGATCCTGCTCGACCTCATGCTGCCCGAGCTGAGCGGCACCGAGGTGTGCAGGATCATCCGGGCCGAATCGGGCGTGCCGATCCTGATGCTGACGGCCAAGAGCGCCGAGGTGGACAAGGTCGTCGGGCTGGAGCTGGGGGCGGACGACTACGTCACCAAGCCCTTCAGCTTCCGCGAGCTGCTGGCTCGCATTCGCGCCTTGCTGCGCCGGTCGGAGACGCAGGCGCAGGCACCCGAGTCGGAGACGATCGAGCTGGGAGCCGTCCGCGTCGACCTCGCGGGGCGGCGGCTGCTTCGAGGAAGTGAGGTCCTCCCGGTCAAGCCCAAGGCCTTCGAGCTGCTGCTCTTCCTCGTTCACAATGCCGGCCACGTCTTCACCCGCGACCAGCTGCTGGAGCGGGTCTGGGGCTACGACTACGCCGGCGAGACGCGCACGGTGGACGTCCACGTCCACTGGCTGCGGGCCCAGATCGAGGCCGACCCGGCCAACCCGATCTACCTCGAGACCGTGCGCGGCGTGGGCTACGTGCTGAGGCGGCCGGAGGCCGGCTGAAGCGGAGAGGGTGCCCGCGCCCCGGCCGCGGGCCGGGCGGCCGCGGCGCCGGGCGGTCGGGGCGCGGGTAGTTCGTCGCCGGCTGCCGCGGCGCGCTACACGCCGAACAGGTGGAGGATCGCGGCGATCGGGCCAGACAGGACCTGCAGCACGAAGAACGCGCCCGCTGCGATGAGGGCGGCGCAAGGAATCGTCAGGATCCAGGCCGTGACGATGCTTCGCGCCACTCCCCAGTGAACCGCGTTGGGCCGGTCGCTCGAGCCGACGCCCATGATCGCCGTCGAGATGACGTGTGTGGTCGAGACGGGCATTCCAAAGTGGCCCGCGCCGAGGATGATCGTGGCCGCCGTCGTCTCCGCGGCGAAGCCATGTACCGGATCCAGCCTCACGACCTTCTGACCCATCGTCTTCATGATCCGCCAGCCGCCGGCGGCTGTGCCAAAAGACATGGCCGTGGCTGCCATCAGGATCACCCAAACGGGCACCGTCTTGTCGTGAATGGCGCCAGCGCTGTAGAGGGCCAGCGTCAGGATTCCCATGGTCTTTTGGGCGTCGTTGGAGCCGTGGCTCAGGGCCATGTAGGTCGCGGACAGGATCTGGATGCGGCGGAAGCGATCGCTGATTCGGCGAGGGCTGACCCCCTGGGGTTCGGTCGGGTCGGGCTGTCCGGGTGTGCCACCGGCGCGGCGACGGTGGAAGTAGAGCCTGATGTGGTTCGGCCCGGCGCGGACGATCCAGTTCAGCAGCAGAACCATGAAGCCGAACCCGATGATCAGGCCAAGGATCGGCGAGGTGACCAGCGGAAACAGCACCTTGCCGGCGAAGCTGCCCCACTGCACTGCGTTCGGGCCTGCGGAGGCCCAGGCGGCGCCGATCAAGCCGCCGACCAGAGCATGGCTGCTGGAGCTGGGGATGGCCAGAGCCCACGTGATCAGGTTCCACACGATCGCTCCGAGCAACGCCGCGGCCAGGACTTCGGCGCCGTTGCCCAGGACCATGTTGTCCTGGACGATCCCGCTGCCGATCGTTGTCGCCACCGCGGTGCCGAACACCAGGGCGCCGACGAAGTTAGCCGAGGCGGACAAGAAGATCGCGTACTCGGGCTTGAGGGCCCGCGTCGCCACCGAAGTCGCGATCGCGTTGGCGGTGTCGTGGAAGCCGTTGATGTAGTCGAACGAGACGCCCAGCGCGAAAATCGCGATCAACCCAAGGATCTGACTCTCGGTCAAACCTGCTCGCTCTCACGGTGACAACGCGACCGCGACGGGGGTCGCGCAATCGAAGAGGCTATCAGGTCGAGAGCGCCCCTGCTCCGCCTCTCCCGCCACTTGCCTCGGACGCGAGTCCCGCGGTTCTCACAGCGCGGCTGTCCGCGACGGCGACCGAAGGGGAGTGCGGTCGGGACCCGGCGGACCTCAGCCGACTGCCCATGCCGCAGACGTTGACCGCCTGTTAACACCGGCCTAACGAGGGGCAGAGAGTCTATCGCTGGTTGGCTGCCGTCCCACGGTCCACCACCGCCCCAGGGCTTGTCAGCGAGCGTGGCCGCCGGAAGACGATCCGGTGCGTCCGCTCGAAGGAATTGAAGGAGGATACCCGTGGCGTACGATCCACTGCTCGAACGCATCGACCACCTCAGCGGCGCGTTCAACGCCGGTCAGATCGACCGCCGGCAGTTCCTGAAGGGGCTTGTTGGCCTGGGGCTTAGCCTGTCGGCCATCAGCGTGGTCATAGCCGCCTGCAGCAGCGCGGCCACTCCGTCGCCGGCCACGTCCGTCCCCGCCACTACCGTTCCTGCCACTCCCGTCCCGGCAACCGCTGCGGCCACCGCATCCCTGGCGGCGATGTCGCCGACGGCGATGGCGACGGCCGACCTGACGGCCCTCATCGCGGCCGCCAAAGGTGAAGGCAGCATCTACCAGACCGGCATTCCGCCAGAGTGGGTCAACTATCAGGCGATCTTCAACCTCTGGCAGCAGGACTACGGGATCCCGATCAACGGCACGTCCACTGAAGGCGAATACAGCTCGGGCCAGGAGCTCGACTCGATCAAGAACACCGGCAAGCCGGACGTCGGCGACGTCGGAATCGCCTTCGCCGTGCAGGCCAAGACGCAGGGCCTGTCGGCCCCCTACAAGAACTCCTTCTGGGCGGACATCCCCGACACCGCCAAGGACGCCGACGGCTACTGGTGCTGCAACTACTGGGGCGCCCAGGCCTTCGCCGTCAACACGGACGCGGTCACGATCCCGATCAAGGACTGGAACGACCTTCTCGATCCGTCGCTGAAGAACGCGGTCGGAATCGACGGCGACCCCACCAAGGCGAACGACGCTTTCTTCGCCGTGTGGTCGGCGGCCATCGCCAACGGTGGCGGAGTCGACAACATCCAACCCGGCATCGACTTCTTCAACAAGCTGCAGCAGTCGGGCAACCTGACCGCCGCCCGGGCGAGCGACGCCAACATCCTCAGCGGCGAAGTGAAGGTCGCCATCAAGTGGGACTACCTTGGCCTGGCCGTTCGCGACAAGGCTGCCGGTGCCCCGAACATAACCGTGACGATCCCCTCGAGCGGATCGCTTGCCAGCCCCTATGCGGACATCATCGCCGCGAAGGCGCCCCATCCGAATGCGGCCAAGCTCTGGCAGGAGCTCGTCTACAGCGACGCCGCGCAGCTCCTCTTCCTCGCCGGCTACGCGCATCCCATTCGATACGACGTCCTGAACACGGCCGGAAAGATCCCGGCTGACCTGGCGGCCAAGCTCCCGTCCGCCGACCTCTACAAGAAGGTCACGCTCGTGACCGACATCGACAAGATCACGGCCGCCCAGACCGCCCTCGGGACCGGCTGGACGATCGTCATCAACCAGTAGCGACCGAACCAGTCTCGGAGCACCGGCGTGCTTTCGACAACTCCTGCGAGCTTCGTCCGCACGCCCGCCACGGCCAAGATCCGCGGCGGGCGTGCGGCTCTCGCCCTGTTACCGTTCGCCGCCCTGGTCTTGCTCTTCCTCGTGCTGCCGACGCTGTCGCTGATCTGGGGCAGCCTCCATAACAGCAGGACGGGCGGTTTCACCCTGGGGAATTACTCGTACCTCGGGCATCCGCTCGATCTGGTCCCGTTCGCCAACTCGCTCGAACTCTCGCTGGCCGCGACGGTGCTGGGCGGCATGATCGGTCTGCTCATCGCCCAGGCGATCGTGTCGTCGCGCCGGCCCATCGTCCAGGAGATCGCAACTACCTTCAGCAGCGTGGCCGCCAACTTCGCCGGCGTGCCCCTGGCCTTCGCCTTCATAGCGACGCTCGGCGCCAACGGGCTGCTGACGAAGGAGCTGCTCAACGCCGGCGTGGATATCTACGGCGGCGGATTCAAGCTCTATTCGGTCCTCGGCCTCACGGTCGTATACGCGTACTGGGAAATACCCCTGATGGTGCTCGTAATGCTGCCGCCGCTTCAGGCGATGAAGCCGGCCTGGCGCGAGGCGGCGGAGATCCTTGGCGCCACCAGATGGCAGTACCTGCGGTCAGTCGCCATCCCGATCCTCATGACGCCGTTCATCTCCTCGCTACTGCTCCTCTACGCCAATGCGTTTGGAGCGTATGCCACGGCGTACGGGTTGACGACCGGGTTCGTGCCGCTCGTCCCCCTTCAGATCTCGAACCTGGTCAATGGCGACGTCAACTTCGATCCAGGCCTGGCGGACGCGCTGGCGATCGGACTGGCCGTGATCATGGCCGTCTGCATTGGGGGCCGGGCCGTCCTGGAGCGGCGGTCGGCCCGGTGGCTGGCGCGGTGAGGAGGATGGCATGAGCAGCCCATCGATCACCGGCGAAGCGACCGAAGAGGCGATCGCCATCCTCCCCGGAGCCCGCGCCAGGGAGAAAGCTGCGCGGCGAACGGGACGCGCTCGCCGGACCCCGGTCTGGGCGATAGTCGTGCTGGCGGTGGCGATCGTCTATTTCCTGCTGCCGCTGTACGCGACGGCCGTGTTCGGGTTCTCGACCGGAAAGCACTTCACCCTGCAGCCTCTTTGGGACGGGCTGGGCGACGACGGCTTTCATTCGGCGCTGATCCTGAGCCTGACCTACTCGATCGTGACGACCGTGCTTGCCCTCGTTGTGGTCGCCCCGACGGCCTATCTGGTGGAGCTCCGCTTCCCACGCCTGCGCGCCACGGTCGAGTTCCTGACGATCCTCCCGTTCGTGATCCCGCCCATCATCCTGGCCGTTGGGCTCGAGACGGTCTACGGCATCAACTCGCCCGTAAACCTGATCAGCTCGTCCTGGGCGCCCGTCCTGCTCACCGGTGGCTATTTCGTTCTGACCCTGCCGTTCGTGTTCCGCGCCATCGACAACGCGCTGCGCGCCGTGGACGTTCGGATGCTGAGCGAGGCCGCGGCCAGCCTGGGCGCCAGCCCGACGCGCGCGTTCCTGCAGGTGATCGTGCCCTCCATTTCGCTGGGGTTGGTTTCGGGGGCGCTCCTCGCGTTCACCACTGCCATGGGAGAGTTCACGCTGGCTGCCCTGCTCGGCTATGCCACGTTCCCCGTCTACCTCTTGAACCTGAATGGCTACCTGCCGCGAATGGGTGAGGCGCTCGTTCTGGTTAGCTTCCTCATCACCTGGGCGGGCGTGATCGCGCTGGCCGTCGTGGCCCGCAGGACACCCGGCACGCAGGTCATCCGCGGCGGCCCAATGTAAGCAGCTGTAAGGGCAGGATCGGCCATGTCTCGTCTCGAACTGATCAACGTCAGCAAACGCTTCGGCGCCCAGGTTGCCGTGTCTGACTTCAACCTGACCGTCGAAGACGGTGAGCTCGTCTCGTTCCTCGGCCCGTCCGGATGCGGCAAAACGACGACGCTGCGCATGGCGGCCGGGTTCGAATCGCCAGACGCCGGCTCCGTCGTGGTCGACGGCGTCGACGTCACCGACGTCCCCACGAACAAACGCGGGATGGGGATGGTCTTTCAGGGGTACGCGCTCTTCCCGAATATGACGGCCGCCGAGAACGTCGAGTTCGGTCTCGCCGTGCGCAAGCGGCCGCCAGCCCAGCGGCGGACGCGGGTCGCGGAACTCCTCGAACTGTTCGGGCTGGCCCACGTGGCCGGCAGCTACCCGCACCAGCTGTCCGGCGGGCAGCAGCAGCGCGTGGCTCTGGCGCGGGCCGTCGCGATCCAGCCGGGAGTGCTGCTGCTCGATGAGCCTCTGAGCGCCGTCGACGCCAAGGTGCGAGAGGAGCTGCGGACCGAGATCCGCCGCATGCAGGTCCAGCTGCACATCACCACGATCCTGGTCACGCACGACCAGTCCGAGGCGCTGTCCATCAGCGACCGAGTGGTGGTCATGAATCGCGGCGCGATCGAGGAGGTCGGTACGCCGGCTCAGGTCTACGCCGAGCCGCGATCGGCGTTCACCGCCGGCTTCATCGGGGCGATGAACGAAATCCCCGTTCGAATCGTGTCCGGCACGCAGGGCGTCGTCGAACGTGGCGGACGTCGCGTCACGGCTCCGGGAGCCGCCGGACTCAGCGATGGGGAACTGGCGCTCTTGCTCGTCCGGCCCGAATTGCTGGAGCCCCTCGGGGCTGCGAGCGCGGCGCTCAATGGCGACCTGACGATGTTGGGGCGGGTGGAGGTCCAAACGTTCCTCGGGGCCACCACCAGGCTTCTCCTGCGGGAGGTGTCGCGAGGCGCGGGCGACCTAGTTGCGCCGCCGTCGACTCGCCTGCTCGCCGTCGACGTTCCGAGCGCGAGTGCCGCAAGCTGGCCGGCCGGCACCGAGATGGAAGTCAGAATCCCCGTCAAGTCGAGCCGTGTGATTGCCGGGCAATCGGCGGCCAGAGGCATCGCCTGGTCGACGTCGGCGCCGGATGCATCGGGCCCGACTGCCATGCCACACGCATGATCGTGCCCGCAGCAGTCCTACGCCACACGAGAGGAGCTCCGTGAACCGCCTACCGTTCGCCATGCCCGGCCAATTCTGGCGGGGCAACCTGCACACGCACTCGACCCGCTCGGACGGGCACCTGGATCCGGCGGCGACGGTGGCGTGGTATCGAGACAACGGCTACGACTTCGTCGCTCTGACCGATCACTTCGTCCGGCGCTTCGGCTACGGGATCACAGATACGAGGTCCCTGCGCACGGGTGGATTCACGACGCTGATCGGCGCCGAGATGCACGCCCCACGGACGCAAGTCGGGAACCTGTGGCACCTCGTAGCCGCCGGCCTGCCGATCGACTTCGCCCCGCCGGCGCCGGGCGAGACTGGCCCCCAGCTGGCGGCCCGGGCAGCGGCCGAGGGTGCGTTCGTGATCGTGGCGCATCCGGCCTACTACGGTCTGACGGTAGCCGACATCGAGACCGTCGACGCGGCCCACGCGCTGGAGATCTACAACGGGGCATCCGCGCTCGCCTACGAGATGGGGGATAGCGGCCACATCCTTGATGTCCTCATCTCGCGCGGCAGGCGCATCGACGCGTGCGCCACTGACGACGCCCATTTCGAGTATCCGGACTATCCCGATCACGGTCTCGGATGGGTGGAAGTCAAAGCCGAGGAGAACGACCCGGACGCGATCGTCGCGGCACTTCGAGCCGGTCACTTCTACGCCAGCGAGGGGCCGAAGCTCCTCGACGTGGCCATCGACGGAGACGAAGTCGTCGTCGCCAGCTCGAGCGTGATGAAGGTGATCGTCTCGGGGGGCGGCGAGCGGTATGAGTGCCGCTACGGCATCGATCTCACGGAGACTCGCGTGCCCCTCGCGACGTTCCACAACGAAGGCTTCCAGGTGGACCCGGTCCTCGGTACCCACATTCGGATCACCGTGGTGGACGCGCATGGCAAGCGAGCCTGGACAAACCCCATCTGGCTGAGCTGAGGCGCCCATCGGCGGAACAAGCGATCGGGATGAACATGTGGCCGGGTGGCGCGCGGGCCTACCGGTATGACACGCGGTTCAAGGAGGTTGCGAGATGAACGTTGCGGTTCTCGAGCCTTTCGCCTCCCCAGCGCAAGATGCCGACGCCCGCGGGTGCGGGCTCGACGCGATCGTCGGCCAGGTCAGCGAATGGATCGACCCCGAAGGCGACGACTGGTTCGCCGCGATCTACCACGAGCTGGCGCAGGAGTCGCCACAGGCGACTGGCGATCGGCCGGCGTACGAGCTGGAGCACTGGTTCGAGTAGGCCAGGACGGGCCCGGCGAGTAGGATCAGGCCGACCGGCGGCATCGGCCGCGACGGGCCCAACTGGCGCCGGCATCGACGGCGATCGCAAACAGGCGCATCGCCAGGAAGGACTTCGGCATGCACGTCCTCGTCGCCTATGCGAGCCGCCACGGTGCGACCCAGGGGATCGCCGAGCGCATCGCGGAGACGCTCCGAACGGCCGGCCTGGATGCCGACGCCAGGCCGGCGGCGGCGGTCGAAAGCCTGAAAGGGTACGACGCGTTCGTGATCGGCAGCGCCGCCTACATGTTCCACTGGGACAAGCGGGCCGCGCGGTTCGTGCGCCGCAACCGCGCGATCCTGGCCGTGAAGCCTGTCTGGCTGTTCAGCAGCGGACCGCTGGGTGGCGCTCTGGACGCGCAGGGCCGGGACCAGAAGACCGCCGCCGTCCCCAAGGATGTAGCCGAGTTCATCGCCGCGGTCAACGCCCGTGAGCACCGTGTCTTCTTCGGCGCCTACGAGGGAGGTCGCAAGCCGATCGGGTTTGCCGAACGGTTCGTGTCGATGATGCCGGCGGCCCGGGAGGCTTTGCCCACGGGCGATTTCCGAGACTGGCCGGAGATCGAAGCCTGGGCTGCCAGCATCGCCCACGACCTCGCCTGACGCCTGGCGGCCGGCGTCCCCACGAACGACCGAAGTCAGCGTCCGGCGTCGGGTGGAAGCTCGACCGATTCCTGGTGCACGAGGATGCCACGGCGCGCGAGGTCGGCGAAGACCAGGTGCGGCCTGAAGGCCTCCTCGGGCGTGATCACTCCGGTGCGGGCGACCTCGCCCCGGGCCAGCATCTGCGCGCCGATCGCCATTGGAATGCCGACGTTTCGAGTGTAGGCGCGCAGCTTCTCCCATCCTGGCACGGATCCGTCCGAGGCCGGGTGAGTGTGCGTCAGCGTGTGGCGCCAGCGGCGGCCATCGGCTATCCCGGTCACCTCGACGTGCAGGGCATAGCCGTAGAGGTCCGTTTCGGTGCCCTCCCTGGAGTTGAGCAGGTATTCGGCGATGCAATCGAGGACGCCGGCGCTGGTGTCCCCGACGCTGATCCGGTCGTTGCGCATGAAGCCCCAGTCGTACAGGGCTCGCATCAGCTGCATGTTCCTGGCCGGCCACGTGCCGCGCACCTCGATCAGGCGCACGCCTTTGTGCCCGAGCGCCTTCGCCAGCGTCTTCGTCTCCGCATGCGGAACTACGTACTGCGTCGTCAGGCCGTAGGGTTCGGGCAGCCGAACTTCGCGTGGCCTGGCAAACGGCGGAACCTGCAGGAAGTGCCCATCCTCGAACACCACCCTGCCCGGGAGGGCGGGATCGTACTCGTACGTGGTGGTTTCCGCGATCGAGCGCGAGAAGGCGATCGGTCTATAGGCGCCGTGGCTCACCCTTACGGTGTCGACTGCGTCGAGTTGGTCCGCCGCAGTCATGGCCATCATCTGGGTCACGCCCGGCGTCATCCCGAAGCCAGGCACGCAGGTCCGGCGATGCTCGCGGAACACCGGATCCGAGGCGTCCTCCTCGCCGAAGCCGTTGAGGTTGATGGCGTGGCAGCCGGCCCGGGCGATGAGCGCGGTGGAGAGCCCGTTCAGGGCAATGGTGGTGCCGTCCAGCACGACGTCGTAGCCGCTCATCCTGGCCATCGCCTCGTCGGCATTGTGGATGTCTATATGGGCGAAATCCACGCGCGCATCGTCGAGCTGGGCGACCACCGCCCGGGCCACGGGCTCGTTGGTGTCGGCCACGGTTATCTGCTCGAAATCGGAGAACTGGACCAGGTCGAGCGCAGCTTCCCGGCAGATCCTGCCGGCACCACCGAGGCAGAGAGCTCTCATGCTGGCGATCCCTTTCGAGCTGGGAGCGTGCGTGTCGGGTGGCCCCCGGCTCCCTCAGATACAGCCGCCGAGCATGCAACCAGGCCGGGCATGGAGCCAAGATCGAATGACCCGGTGATGGTCAGCGCCACGCTCAGGGTCGCTCGCCGAGGGCCACGCGGATTTCGATGTCGTCGAGAACGGGCGGCAGCTCGGCGATCGACTCGACCAGATAGTGAGCTCCCTGGGCGCGCAGGATCCCGGACGCCTCGCGAATGAGGCCGGCCCGTTCGCGCGGCTTCAGAGATGCCAGCTCGTCTTCGGACAATCCCACGTAGGTCCCGGTTCGGGTCACGCCCACGGTCCAGGTTCCGGCGTTGATGCCCTCGTCGATGTCCGCCTTCGTGTCGCCGACCTTGGCCACGGCCCACGGCGGGAACACCCGCAGCGCCTCCATGACCCGCAGCAACATCCACGGCTCGGGCCGCCCGGCCGGGACCTCGTCCGCGCAGACCATCACGTCGGGCTCGTAGCCCCGACTCGCGGCCTCGCGGGCGGCGATGTCGCCGACGCTGCGCGGATAGCCCGTCGTCGATCCGACGCGATAGCCGCGCGCCCGGATCTCCGCGATGGCCTCCACGGTTCCGGGGATCAGATCGCAGAAGCGCGGCAGCACCGCCTCCTGGATCGGGACCAGGGCCTGGTAGATCGCCTGGACATCGGTCTCGGTGCATGGGGCGTCGTGGACTCGTTGCCACTCCGCCGCCACCGCGGGATCGGCCGCGATGGCCCGGATGTGGTCGAGCTTGTATATGCCCATCGGCCCGCGCGCCTGGGCAATGGTGATCTCCACCCCGAACTGGCCGAAGGCCGAAACGAAGGCCCCAACCGGCGCCAGTGAGCCGTGATCCTGGGTCGTTCCCGCCCAATCGAGCACGACCGCGCGCAGTCGCCGGCGAGGGTGCCTCGGCTCGGTCGCGGTCATCGGCCGGCCCCGGCGCTCGAGCTTCCCTGCGCAACTGCGTCCGCCCTCGCGGACGTGCCGGCTCCGCTCGACAACTGAGCTGCCGCGTTGACCAGCCTGGCTTCGGCGAGGGCCCGTCCCAGGGACTCGACGAAGCCGCCGAGGACCTCGAGCTCCAGTGCCCCGAGCGTGCAGACCCGGAAGGTCGTCTTCGCCGCCTGTCCGAGCCCGGCGTAGATGACGTACCCGTCGCGCTTGACGGCGTCATGCAGACGGTCGTAGTCGACGCCGTCCGGCAGCCTCAGGCTTCGAACGGATGACGACCGGTCGGCGGCGGCGACCGTCGCTTCCAGGCCCATCTTCGCGAACGCGAGGTCCAGGTAGGCGCCTCGCGCTCGGTACTCGCTGCGGCGGTGGTCGAGGCCCTCATCGAGGAGCTCATCGAGGGCCGCCTCCAGGCCATACACCGCCGGCACGGCCGGCGTGAATGGAACGCTCGACTTGCTCTGAGCCTCGAGGTAACCGGGTATGTCCAGGTACAGCGAGTGCCGTGGCGCCTCGTAGGCCCGCGCGGCACCGGCGGGGGAGAGGAGCACGAAGGCCGTTCCGGGCAAACCGTGGAGGCACTTGTTGGAAGTGCACGCCATCAGGTCGATGCCGGTGCCGGCCAGTCGCAGTTCCTCAGCCCCGAACGAGCTTATGGCGTCCACCGCGACGCGAACGTCTCGAGCTCCGGCCATTGCCGCGATCTCTTGGACGGGGTTCAGCAGGCCGGTCGTGGTCTCGTGATGGACGACCGCCACGGCGTCGATGGTGGGGTCGGCATCGAGGGCAGCGGCAACGGCCACCGGGTCGATCGGCTCGGTCTCCGCCGCGCGTAACGGCACGACGCCGATCCCCAACCGCTCGGCGATCGTGGCGAGGCGGTCGCCATAGACGCCGTTGCGGCAGACGAGCAGTCGCCGGCCTTCACGGACCGACGCACCGACCATCGCCTCCATCGCGGCCGTCCCTGATCCCGCGATCAGGGCCAGGCTCCAGTCGGAGTCGACACCCGCCACACGGAGGAGCTTCTCCTTGATGCGGACGAAGATCTCCGAGTATTCGGGTTCACGGTGGCAGAGATCCGGCCCGGCTACAGCGTGATGGATCCGATCGCTGACCACCGCAGGGCCCGGATTGAGCAGCACACGCTGGCGATGGCGCCTATCGCTCCCGTACAGAGTGGCGTCGGTGGCGGCGAGATCGTCTGGCCCGATGATGCGGTCGGGCTGACCGCGCAGCAGGGCCAGCCGGGCCGCGGATCCGTTCGTCGCGATCCCGATGACGGCCCCGGCTCCGGCGCGCCGGCCGGCCTCCAACGCGTCGCGCGAGCCGCCCAGCAGCCCCAGGCGCCGGACATCGGGCACATCCGCCGCGGCCAGTGCCACGAGGAGTCCGAACGGCGCCGGCGGCAGCGGCCCGCGGACCACGACGTCGGCCAGCCGTCGCTCGACTGGCGTGGGCATGACATCGTCCGGGACGACCAGGACCACTGCTGCGCCATCCTTGCGGACTCGCTCCAACTCGGAGGCGAGGGTCGTCTGGGCGATCGGCGGCAGGTCGCCCGCGAACAAGGTCCATACCGAGATGGCGCGGTCCTCGGCCCAGGATCGAACGGTCGCGACGGTGTCGGCGTAGGGCATCGTGGCAAGAACCTCGCTGTCGGCGCGGCCGCACATAGAATCACCGCCGCCTCTGCGCGAAGGGTGCCGGGACAGCATTAACGCGCCGCGAACGCCCGGTTAACTGGCGTCGCCCACGCTCACTGGGTTGAGCACGACATCGTTGAGGTCGGGCATGGCAGACACTCCTCGGATCGTCCTCCTGGCCTTCGATGGGTTTCCGCTTCGACACTTCCGACCGACTGTCACGCCGAACCTCTGGCGCCTGGGTCAGGAAGGCGGGTTCAGTCCGGAAGGCGGCCGAAGCGGTCTCCCGTCCACGACGTATCCGGGTTTTGCGTCATTGCTCACAGGCGCGAGGCAGGGAACGACGGGAGTACGGACCACAGCTCAGAGGTCAGGGCCAGTTCCGGGATGGGCAGGCAAGGATCGGATCCTCGTCCCGACTATCGTCCACGCGGCCAATGAGGCCGGGCTGAAGACCGCAGCCGTCGTCGGCGACCACAAGCTTGCCCGAGTGCTTCGCTTCGATCAGCTGGAGCGGGCCTGGCCACCGGGGGCGACGGTGCCCGTCGGAACGGAGCTGGACGCGCACGGCTACCCGACGAATTCCGCCGTCCGCGGTCCCGCCCTGGAGGCAATCGCCGACTCGAGTGTCGACCTGGTGTTCGTCCACCTCAACGAGACCGACACGCTCGGCCACGACCTGGGGCCGAGCGCCCCGGCAACCGCAGAGTGCGTCCGGGCCGCCGACGCGCTGGTGAGCGAGATGATCGACGCCCTGAGTCCGGATTGGGACCGGACGCTGGTGGCCGTCGTCTCCGACCACGACATGGCGCGGCGCCTGCCGCTGCCCCCCATCGACCCGAGCGCCGGCCGCGACTGCGCCGGGCTCGTCGACGACTGGATCGCGGACGGATGTGCCGCGTGGGTCCGCCTGACCCCCGGCGCCGATCATCACATGGCCATCAGCAGGCTCGCGGGGCTGGAGGGCGTCGAAAGCTGGCGCTGGCGCGAGCCCGCCACTCTTCTGCTGCTGGCCGCTCCGGGCCGCGTCTTTGCGGCTCCACGGATCCCCGCCGCGGGCGTGCACGGGTCCGCGCAGACGGCTCGAACCCTGGCCATCGTCGGCGGTGGCCATCCGGTCGCGGTCGAGCTTGGGCGCGCCATCGGCGTGCGGCCGCCGCGGCTGCGGGATTGGGCGCCGACGCTCGCGCCGGTGCTGGGCATCGACCTCCCCGACGCCGACGGGCTGAACATGCTCGAAGCGTGTGAGATCGCCTCTGCCGGCTGAGCCGGCCGCACCGGGGGGTCGTGCCAGGTGCCAGGGTGGGTCGCGCCGTGACCCGTCGGCGCCCGCTTGCCGCCGATGCGCTACCCTCGCGGTGGTTGCCCACAGGCGAGCGAGGTATCGCGCGAAAATGAGTCGTCCCCGGCCATCCGGCTTCCAGGCGATCGCTCTCGCCCTGGTCGTCGCCGTGGCGGCCTGCTCGAACGCGGCGGGAACGTCGCCGCGCCCCAGCCCCGTTCCCTCGTCGGCGGCGCCGAGCGAGGCGCTCGGTTCATCCACGCCCACGCCGCCGGTCGCCGGGGACTCACTCCCGACCGATACGTCATCCCCGACGACGCCGGTTCCGGTCCAGCCCTCGACGCCCGCGCCGAGCCCGAAGGCAGCGTCCGGCACCTGGACCCTCGACGTCTACGACGCTCGAGCCGTGCGCTGGCAGAATCCCGACCTGGACGCATGTACCGCCGCCTCGGCTCTGATCATGCTCAACATGGCGGACTACTGGCCGGACTACCTGCCATTGGGTGCCCTCGATCCGGTGCCGTCGCCACCGCGCGACTGGAAGCCGGACGTCACCTATGCGCGCCAGGAATCGATCCTGGCCTATCAGCGGGCGACTGGCACGATGTCGCTCTCGTGGCCTGGTGCGGACGCTCACGGCTGGCGCAACTCGCTCAACTACTACGGCTGGGGCAGCATCAAGGCGGGCGTCTACGCCGACCAGGCATTCACCTCGTTCGACGCTGCCGTCCGAGCGACCGTCACGGCAATCGCGCTGTACCGCAAGCCCGTCGGGATCCTGAGCATGGCGGGGAATCACGC
The DNA here is from genome assembly GCA_963768655.1 of uncultured Chloroflexia bacterium. GTDB lineage: Bacteria > Chloroflexota > Limnocylindria > Limnocylindrales > CSP1-4 > Fen-1039. The sequence goes on from CAVYIM010000004.1 coordinate 744,932, forward strand.
CCAGATCGTCACCGGCTACAAAGTCACGGGCGGGGATCCCCGGACGGGCACGACCAGCTTCACTGTCGTCGGCGTCTACCTGACCGATCCCCTGCAATCCCACGGCTACCGCGACTACTACGCACCTCTCGCGACCTTGAAGTCGGGTGGCAAGACGATCAGATTCACGCCCTACGAGATGACGAATTCGCCCAAGGTGGACCCCATCGACGGCCAGCAGGGCAACGCCGAATGGGACGGTAAGTGGGTGACGGTCGCGCCGGTTCGGTAGGCGGCGCCCTCGCCTGGCCCGCGCCCGCGGCCGAGGCGCCGCCGCCGCGGTCTCAAGGATTCAGGTCTTCGACCTCGCCCGTAGCCAGGAAAACCACGTCCTCCGCGATGTTCGTGACACGGTCGCCGATGCGCTCGAGGTAGTGCGCCGCGAACAGGATCCGCGTGCCGGGGTCGACCTTGGCCGGGTCGGTCCGCATCTCGGCCAGGACGTCGTCGAAGCACTGGTGGTAGAGGCGATCGATCTCGTCGTCCCGAGCGGCCACCTCGCGGGCGCGCTTCTCGTCGATGTCGACCAGGGCCATCACGACGTCCCGGACCTGCCGGGCGGCAAGCGTCGCCATGGGAGTGAGCTCGTCGTAGGTCACCATGCTCACGATGCCGGCGAGCTTGCGAGCCTGCTTGGCCACAGACCCGGCGTGGTCGCCCATCCTCTCGAGTTCGTACGTAACCCGATCAAGGGCCAGCAGGAAGCGCAGGTCGCGCGCCACCGGCGCCTGGGTCGCGATCGTCATGGCCACCAGCGCCGACACGCCGCGCTGGACCTCGTTGATGCGACCGTCGGATACGATGACCTGTCGGGCCAGCTCCGCGTCGCGGTTCACGATCGACTCGAGCGCGGCCAGGATCTGCTCCTCGACATAGGTCCCCATTCGCAGAACGCCGTCCTTGACGTCCCTCATCTCCGTGTCGAGGCTCTCGCGCATGTGCTGGGCGTGTCGTTCCGCCTCGGACATCGCGTCGTCGAAGGCTGAGGTGGCAGTTCCGGATTCGGCAACCGGGGCGCCGGCCGCCCGATCGAGTGACTGCATCGTCGACTCCTCGTGCTGCTGGGCGCTCATCCGAACCGCCCGGAGATGTAGTCCTCGGTCAGGCGCTCGTTGGGCCGGGTGAAGATGCGGCCGGTGGGGCCGACTTCGACGAGGTACCCGGCCCGGTCCTCGGCCATCGTGAAGAAGGCCGTGATGTCGCTCACGCGGGCTGCCTGCTGCATGTTGTGGGTGACGATGACGATGGTGTAGGCCTCGCGAAGCTCGCGCATCAGCTCCTCGATGCGGAGGGTCGAAACAGGGTCGAGAGCCGAGGCCGGCTCGTCCATCAGGATGACCTCGGGGTCGGTCGCGAGGACCCGGGCGATGCAAAGGCGCTGTTGCTGGCCGCCCGAGAGGGCCAGGCCGGACTTTCGACGCAGGTCGTCCTTGACCTCGTCCCATAGCGCCGCCCGCTTGAGGCTGGTCTCGACCAGCTCGTCGAGCTTGCGTTTGTCGTTCTGGCCACGCCGCCGCGGGCCGTAGGCGACGTTCTCGAAGATCGACATCGGAAACGGGTTGGGCCGCTGGAAGACCATGCCGACGCGGCGTCGGAGCTCGACGACGCTCACGTCCGGATCCATGACGTTCTCGCCGTCCAGGCAGACTTCGCCCCGAACGCTGGCTCCGGGGATGAGGTCGTTCATGCGGTTGAAGCAACGCAGGAACGTGCTCTTGCCGCTGCCCGACGGGCCGATCAGGGCCAGTATCGAGCGCTCCTGGATGGTGAGCGACACGTCTCGCACGGCTACCTTTTCGCCATACGAGATCGACACGTGCTCCGTGGCGATCTTCACTTCGGCCGGTTGTGCCGCCATGTCTTCGGCAACGCGGGACGCCGTCACCTCGACGCGCCGGAGTACGGGTTCTGGGTAGAGGGCGGTTGTGGGCATCTCGTCTCCGGTGCTCATGCTGCGGTCAGCTTGCGGGTCAGGATGCGGCCGACGCCGCGCGCCCCGAGGTTGAATATCAGGACCATCGAGATGAGGACGGCGGCGGAGCCGTCCACGATCTGGTTCTTGTAGGCGCCGAGGCCTTCGGAGTTGAGCTTGTAGATGTAGACCGAGAGGGTCGTGGCCGGCCGGAACGGGCTCCAGGGCGAGGCCGGGCTGAGCAGATCGAAGTTGGCGAAGTTGTAGTGGGGCGGCGTTCCGATCCCGGCCGTGAAGAGCAACACGGCGGCTTCGCCGAACACCCGGCCCGCGGTGAGGATCACGCCGGTTATCAGGCCGGGGATGGCGAGCGGTACCACCACGTGTCGGATGGTCTGCCACCTGGTAGCCCCGAGGGCGAGGCTGGCGGTGCGTTCCTCCTGGGGCACGGCCCGGAGCGCCTGTTCGGACAGGCGGGTCATGAGCGGCAGGTTGAAGAAAGTCAGGGCCAGCGCACCCGCCAGGGCAGTGAAGCCCCAGTGGGCGTCGTCGACGAAGAGGATCAAGCCGAACAGGCCCACCACGATCGATGGGACCGAGCTGATTGCCTCTTCGGCAAACCGGATGGCGCTGGTCACCGCGTTCTCGCCGGCGTATTCGGACATGTAGATGCCGCCCAGGACGCCCACGGGAACGGCGATCAGCATCGTCAGGACGAGCATGTAGCTCGAGTTCCACAGCACCGGCAGGATGCCGCCCAGCGCGGTCTCGCTCGGGTCGCTCAGGATGAAGCTCGGCGACACCACTCCCCACGCCGCGAGCGCGAAGTGGAGAAGGATGCTGCCGAGGATCAACAGGACCAGCATGCCCGTGCCCCACAGGGCCGCGGTCGCTGCCCGGTCGGCCAGGATGCTGCCCCGGGAGCCCTGGCGTCGCAGGCTGGGCTTCGGGCCGCTCGGGCGGGTGAGAGTCTGGCCGGCAGGCGCGGTCACGAGGCAAACCTCCGCTTGTTGATCACCCGTACCAGCACGACCGAGGTGATCGAGATCATCAGCAGGACCAGGCTCATGGTCCAGAGGGCGTCCTGCCAGGGCTCGCCGAAGACCGTGTTGCCCATGTCGAGCGTGATCTGCGAGGTCAGCGTCGTCAGCGGCTGGGTGATCGCCGCCGGCATCGTGGGCGAGTTACCGATGACCATCTGAACCGCGAGAGCCTCGCCGGCGGCTCGAGTCATGCCCAGAACCACGGCCGTCAGGACGCCGCTGAGAGCGGATGGCAGCAGGAGATGGCGGATCATCTGCCAGCGGGTGGTGCCCAGGGCCAGCGAGCCCGTTCGCAGCTCCTGGGGCACGGCGCGAAACGCGTCGTACGAGACGCTGGTGATCGTTGGCAGAACCATGATCGACAGCACCAGCGAGCCCGCCAGCCACGAGAAGCCGGTCAGGAACCCGGGCATGGCGAAGACCTGGCCCACGATCGGTAGTGAGATGACGAGGGGATCATGGAATGTGTCGGCCAGGAAGGGGACGAGAACCGTGATGCCGAGCCATCCCCACACCACGCTCGGAATGCCAACGAAGATCTCGAGGGACGGCTGCACGATTGCCTTGGCCCAGTTCGGCGCGACCTCAGAGAGGAACAGGGCGAGGCCTACCGACAGGGGCGTGGAGATCAACAGCGCCACGCCCGTCACGCAGATCGTGGCGGCGATGAAGGGCAGGAGGCCGAACTGTGGTCCGGCGTCGGCCAGAGGATCCCACGTCGGCGAGAAGATCTCACCGACGGACACTCCGTCCTTCACGAAGAGCTGGATGCCCTGCCAGGCTATGAATGTCATCAGCAGGGCGACGATGGCGATCATCGAGGCCGCCGCCAGGAACACGACACGCTGGGGAACGTCGATCCGTTCGAGCAGGCCCGGTCGGGCCCGCAGCCCGGTCAGGCTGTCAGTTGTCGCCAGTTGAGCCATCGGCACTGCCTCGACTCGATGAGTTCGTGAAAAGGGAAAGGCTCCGGGTCCCGATGCGAACGGCGGGACCCGGAGCGGAGGAGAGGAACCTACGACATGGAGACAGGGCCGTAGGAGTCCTTAGGGATGATCGTTCCCTGGACTTCGGGTCCCATCATGAAATCGAGGAAGGCGGCGGTCAGGCCGGTGGCCGCGCCCTTGGTGTAGAGGTTGCCGTCGGCGGCGAGCTTATACGTGCCGTTGCCGACGTTGGCGATGGTGGCGTTGACGCCGTCGAGTTGCAGGCCGTTGAGCAGAGGCTTGTTGGCCGGATCGTTGTAGTAGGAGAAGCCGATGACGCTGACGGCACCGTTGGTCGTCGTGACCGCGGTCGTGACCGCGCCGTTCGAGTCCTCGGTCAGGGTCTGGCCGCCGGTGGCCTCAGTCGCGCCGCCGAGGACGATCTTCTTGAAGGTGGCTCGAGTGCCGGACGACTGCGGGCGGAAGATCAACACGATCGGGAGGTTCGGGCCGCCAACCTGGTTCCAGTTGGTGTCCACACCGGTCCAGATGGCGATGTTCTGCTGGGTGGTCAGGTTGGTGACCCCAGTAACATCCAGGTTGGTGACGACGATCCAGCCCTGGCGGCAAACGACGTGGTCGACGAGCGTGTCGGCGTCGGGCGTTGCCAGCTTCGTGTTGGCGAGAACGTCGGACGCGCCGATCTGGACGGAGCCCGCATCCACCTGGCTGAGGCCGGTGCCGGAGCCGCCGCCGTTGACGGTGATCGTGGCGCCCGGGCAGGCTGCGTCATAGGCGGTCGCGGCGTCCTGGATCAGCGGCTGGAGGGCGGTCGAGCCCGCTGTCGTGATGCTGCCGGCGACGCAGTTGACGGTGGCGGCCGCACTGGGGGCGGTGGTGGGGGCGGTGGTAGCTGCCGGTTGGGTGGCAGCCGGGGGGTTCGTGGGCGCCGGGCTCGGGGTCGCGCTGGCCGAACACCCGGCCAATATCACCGTGGCCGCGACGGCCAGCGCGCTGAAGCGACGCATTCCGTTTATCAACTCAGTGTCTCCTCATCTGTTGGGCAACCGACGATCTCTTCCTGCTTCCAGGTTCCACCCGGATGGTCGGAACCCGGGCTTAACGCTGTGTTGGCGGTTCGTTAACGTTCGAAGGGTTGTCCTCGTCCGCCGACGGCGGATCGAACAGGTACCCCGAGCCGCGCACAGTCAACAGGTGGGCGGGATTGGCCGGGTCGCGCTCGATCTTGGTCCGGAGCCAGAAGACGTAGACGTCGACCGTCCGCTCGTTCCCGGGGACGCCGCGCCACACGTTCTTGAGCAACTCCTCGCGAGAGAAGGCCCGACCTGGATGCAGGGCCAGGAATTCCAACAAGGCCAGCTCTTTGGGCCGGAGAGAGAGGAGGTGACCGTCGCGGCGGATCGCCCGGGCTCGCAGATCGAGCTCCACGCCGGGACCGACCGGGACTCGCTGGCTCAACGGTTGTCCGGCGCCGGGCATGCGGCGACCCGCGATGGAGAGGCGGCCCACGACCTCCATCGGGTCCGACGCGAGGTCGACTGCGTCGTCGAAGCCCAGTTCGAGGGCGTGGAGTCGGGCTGCAACGGCCTGATGCGAACTCAGAAGGACGGCACAGGAGCGGTGGTGAGTGGCCAGCCAGCCAGCGACGCGCTGCAGATCGCCCGGCCCGGCCGGCGGGGCGATCAGCACCACCAGGCTCGGCTCAACCTCCGCCAGAGCCTCGGCGAAGGCCATCGAGCTCTCCTCGACGCGCACTTCGATATCCGGAAACAGGCGCGTGAGATCGATCGGGCCGTCGGGGTCGGCGAGGGCCAGCCAGCCCGCAACGGATTCATTGTCCGGGGGCTCGGGCGCGGGCGGGATGCGGAGCCTGCCAACCGCGAGGGTGGCTTCGGCCGCGGCAGGGACGTCGCTGTGGGCCCGCATCATCCGCCAAATCTGGCCAGGTGCTGTTAACGCCGTGTTCCAGCGACGTGAACGTTGGGACAGGAGCTACGGCTGCGCGGCCGGAGTCATAGGCGACCAGGTGGGACCGCAGATCGCCGAGCCGCGAGACTCCGGCCCCCCCGACCGCCAAACCTAGGCGTGGGTCACGACGATCCGCTCGATCAGGTCCGCGACGTCCTCGCACTTGTCTATGGTGTCTTCCAGGAGGGCGTAGACATCCTTCCATTTGAGGACGTCGATCGTCTTGGTCCCATCGTCGAAGAGGCCCGCTATGGCGGACCGGACCAGCCGATCGCCTTCGTTCTCCAGGCGGTGGATCTCGACCAGGAATGGCTCCAGGCCCTTGAAGCCGCGCAGATTGGAGAGGGCCTCGTGGAGCTTCTCGCAGGCCTGGACGATCAGCGCCGCCTGCTTGACCGCGGTCTTCGTGGGGGCCTCGATGCGATACAGGATGAACGTGTCGGCGACTTCCTCGATCAGATCCAGGATGTCGTCCAGGCCGGCGATGAGGGCGTGGATCTCGTCGCGGTCGAAGGGGGTGACGAAGGTCTGCTCGAGGCGATGGCCGATGTCGTGGCTGATCTCGTCGCCACGGTGCTCCGTCTCACGGATCTTCTTGGCGGCCTTGTCGACGTTGTCGTACGAACGAAGCATCGCCTCCAGCTGGCGAGCACCATCGAGGACATTCGCCGCATCCTGGACGAAGAGGTCGAAGAAGCGCTCTTCGCGCGGGATCAGTCGAAAAGACGGCACCTGTACCTCCGGGAGCGTCACCGTGCGTCCAGGGCCCGGGCGAGCTCCGGCCTGGGGGGACGCGCCTGCTTTCAGTACTGCCTAGGTTAGCGGCATGTGGGCGCGGCCGCCAGCGAGCCCCAGCTGGCGGCGCCGGTCCCACCTTCACTGTCGACATGTCGGCTCTGGCCATTGCCCCGAGTTCTAGACTCTTTGATAATGCGGCCCTCTCTCGTCCTCCGGAGGGCCGTTCCCCCGGGCCCCCGCTTCCTGTCCCCACCGGCGGCGGGGGCCGCGGTGTTTGGTGCCCGCAGATCCAGGTTTGGCCCCGTAGGAGTCATCGCCTCCGCGGCCGACCGACCGGCGCGGACGGTGAGTTTGGAAAACAACCGCTGGTCAGGGTGGTTCGCACCGCCCTTGGGCGTGGCGGGCTGCCTCATATCGCTGCCTGGGGACCTTTGTGCGCTACAGGCCGGCTACGAAACGGGCGAGAACACGTGCCAGCCGCGGCCCGGCGGCTTCGGCGGCCGCAAGTACCTCGGCGTGGTCCAACCGGGCCCCGGTCAGGCCGGCCGCAGGGTTGGTCACCAGCGAGATGCCGCAGACCCGCATGCCCGCCCAATGGGCCGCGATCGCCTCGAGCACCGTTGACATCCCCACGGCGTCGGCGCCGAGCCCACCGAGCATGCGGACCTCCGCCGGAGTCTCGTAGCTCGGACCTGGTAGACACGCGTACACACCCTCTTCGAGTCGGACCTCTTCGGCTGCCGCCGCATCGTGCAGCCGCCTTCGCAACGCCGCGTCCCAGACCTCGGTCATGTCCGGAAAGCGCGGCCCGATCTCCGGTGCACCCGGACCGATAAGTGGGTGCCTCCCAGTGAGGTTCAGATGGTCGGCGATGACCATGAGCGTGCCGGCGCCATACCGGGGGTTGACGCCGCCGGCCGAGTTCGTGAGCACGACCGTCTTCGCACCGAGGCGGCCCATCAGGAGCACGGGCTGGACCACGAAACCGGCCGCGTGTCCCTCGTACAGGTGGAAGCGGCCCTGCTGGACGACGGCCGGCACGCCAGAGAGGCGCCCGAAGAGGAGCCGTCCGGCGTGGCCCGGTGCGGTCGCCGGCGGCCATCCCGGTAGCTCGGCGAACGGGATCGAGATCTCCAGCTCGAGTGCGTTGGCCAGGCCGCCAAGGCCGGAGCCGAGCACGAGGCCCAACCTCGGCCGAAGATCTGTACAGCTGCGAACGGCGCGCTCGAGCGCGCCGAGGCACGCCGGCTGATCGGCCGGCGATATCTCTCGCCCGAGCTCGACCGGTGAACTCATCAGCTCGCCTCGTCCAGGTTCTTTGCCCGGAAGGCCTGGGGGAGCAAGTCGCCCAGGCGGGCAGCCATCACGCGGTCGCCAACACTGGAGGCCGCGAAGATCGCCACGTCGGGACCGAACTCGGCCAAGAGCTGGCGGCAGATGCCGCACGGACTGGACGGCTCCGCCGTCGAAGTGACCACCACACAGGCTCGAATTGTCGTCTCGCCGGCGGCCACGGCCGCGACGACCGCGCTCCGCTCGGCGCAGATCGTGGCCCCGTATGACGCCGACTCGACGTTGCACCCGGCGAACGCGGCGCCGCTGCCGCCGAGGACGGCCGCACCCACCTTGAACTTCGAGTAGGGAGCCCTGGCGCGTTCCTGGACAGTCAGAGCCAGGCGGAGCAGTTCGCTGAACTCGGGAAGAAGGGCGGCGGCCTCCGCCCGGTCGATCAGCTCTATCCCTCTTCCCGTCATGACGGACACCTCACCTGCGACTGCCGTCCTGGAGTGATAGCGTCTGCGGCGACTACCGGGTCACTGCGGACGGAGGATAGGACGACCGATGGACACCAGCGGCCCCAATCAGTCTCCGGCCAGGCGCCGGGCGGACGCTCCGACCAACGAGACTGGGGCACAGTACCACCTGCATCTCTCGGCCGGTCAGATCCCTGCCACGGTGCTGATGCCCGGCGACCCGGGCCGGGTCGAGAGGATGCGGGCAACCTGGGACGGCGGCGTCGAGCTGGCCTTCCACCGCGAGTACCGCTCTGCGCGCGGGACGTTCAAGGGCGTGCCGATCGGCGCCATCTCCAGCGGTGTCGGGGCCCCGAGCCTGGAGATCGCTACTCACGAGTTCGCCGTCATCGGTGGCGAGACTGTGATCCGCGTCGGCACGACCGGCGCCCTTGAGGCCGAGATCCGGTGCGGCGACCTGATCGTCCCGACGGCTGCCGTCCGGCGCGACGGGACGGCCGATCGCTACCTGCCTCTCGAGCACCCGGCCTTCGCCGATCCCGAAGTCTCAATGGCGCTGATCGAAGCCTGTGAGCGACTCGGCTACGCATACCACGTCGGCATCGTCTGCAGCGTCGGCTCCTTCTATGTTGGCCAGGAGCGCCCGGTCAAGGGCGGTTTCTGGCAGACGGCGGCCGATGGCCTGATCGAGGATCTTCGCAAAGCTGGCGTGGCCTGCCTGGAGATGGAGTGCTCGGCCCTGTTCGTGCTGGCGCGGCTGTTCGGGATGCGCAGCGGCGCCATCCTCGGCGCGGTCGCCAACCGCCAGACGAACGAGTTCGGCGACTGCGGCGCCGAGGAGCGTGCCATCAACGCCGCCAACGAGGCCGTCGTCATCCTGGACGAATGGGGACGGCTCAAGACGGCGGCCGGTAAGGCGACCTTCTTCCCGTCGCTCCTCACGCGCGGCTGAGCCCGGCGGCCCGACGAGCGGCCCCGCAGTGGCGCCGACCCTCAGGTCGCCGACTCCCGTTCGTAGGGTTGGCCGTCCGCGGCCGGAGCGATGCTCCGCCCGATCAGCCCTGCCAGGATGATGATCGTGATGATGTAAGGAAGCGCCTCCCAGAACTCGCCCGGGACGTACCCCATCAGCTGGCCCAGGTCGCCGGTGGGCGGCGAGATCTGGAGCGACGTGCTGAGACCAGTGGCCGAGGCGAACAGCAGGGCGGCGCCGAAGGCCCCGAGCGGCGTCCAGCGGCCGACGATCATCGCCGCCAGGCCGATGAAGCCACGTCCGGCGGTCATGTCCGCGTTGAAGTTGTTGGTCTGCTCCATGCTCAACCAGGCGCCGCCGAGCGCAGCCAGAGCGCCCGACATCACGACGTTTCGATAGCGAAGCCGGATCACGTCGATGCCGACCGTCTCGGCAGCCCGGGGGTGCTCACCAGCCGCCCGCGTACGCAGGCCCCAGCGAGATCGGAACAGCATGACCTGCAGGAAGATCACGATTACGATCGTCGTCAGGCCGATCGGGCCCTGGCTGAACACCGCGTTGATCAGCCAGCCCACCACCGGCAGATTGGCCACCTGGCTCGGAACCTGGAACTGGGCGAAGCTGCCGGCGCTGGTCGGCGCCTGGGAAGCGATGAGTGTGTAGAGGTAGCCGGTCACCCCGGCGGCGCCGATGTTGATGATCGTGCCGCTGATGATCTGGTCGACCCGCATCGAGATCGCCAGCCAGGCGTGCAGCAGTGACACGGCCATGCCGACCAGGATGGCCGCCGCCAGGCCCATGAGGAGCGGCAGGGTGATGCCGAAGAACGGCAGGGGCGTGCCGGCGCCCAGCACTCCTGAGGCAGCGACGCCGACTACCCAGCCGACGAACGCCGCCGACAGCATGATGCCCTCGATGCCGATGTTGACCACGCCCGAACGCTCGCACATGACGCCGGTCAGGGCGGCCAGCGTGATCGGTACCGCGACGGCGACCGTGGTCTGTGACATGTAGCCCAAATTCGCGAGCATGTAACCGAGGAACTGGAAGAGGAGGCCGAGGACCGGCAGGGCATCCAGGGCTTGCGGGACGCCGTTCATGCGACGCCCTCCGCCGCCTGGGCAGTGCCGGCGCCAATCGATGGCGTCGGTTTCGCCGCTCTGCGATCCAGCCAGCGCCTCAACGCGTTCACCACGAGGAAGACGAGGATGATCGCCTGAAGCGCGTCCACGAGCTCGGCCGGAACTCCGGCCTGAATCTGCATGGTCTGGGAGCCGGCCCGCATCGCTCCCAACAGAAGGCCGGCAAAGAGGACGCCCACGGGGTTGGACCGTCCCAGCAACGCCACGGTGATGGCGTCGAATCCGACCGTCGTGTCGTAGCCTGGCTCGATCTGATGGACGACGCCCAGGAGAGTCGTCGCGCCGGCCAGGCCGCACATCAGGCCGGCGATCGACATGGTCAGCACGATCAGCCGGTTGGTCTTCATCCCGCCATAGCGGGCCGCGTCGGGGTTTGCGCCGGCAGACTCGGATCTCGAACCCGAGCGTCGTCCGATAGAGCAGGAACCACATGACCGGCACCGCCAACAGCGCGATCAGGATCCCGACATGGCCGCCCCGGCCGAAGTTGATGAGCCCGTCCGGGCCAAGGAGGATCGGCAGGGCCGCGTTCCGATTGCTCACGTCGGCGGTGATTGGCTGGTGAGCGTTGGGCAGGACCAGCGGCCCGCTGATGGCCCAGTAGGTCACGAACACGAAGACGTAGTTGAGCATGATCGTGGTCACGACCTCGTGGGCCCCTGACGTGGCCTTGAGGAAGCCCGGGATGAACCCTGCCGCGGCTCCGAACAGCGCCCCGACGACGAGGGCTAGCGGCACCGTGATGTACGAGCTCTGGGTCGATCCCACCGTCGTGGCCACGGCCATAGCCCCGACAGTGCCGAACAGGAACTGGCCGCGCCCGCCGATGTTGAACAGTCCGGCCTTGAAGCCCAGGCCCACGCCCAGACCAGCGAGTATCAGCGGCGTGGCGTAGACGAGCGTCGACGTGAGGCCGTTTGGGCTTGCCACTCCTGCCAGCAGGGCGCTGTAAGCGGCCACGGGCAAGCCGATGTCGAAGCTCGAATGGCCAGCCGGCGAGACCGCTGAACGCGGTGATGCCGACGGCCCCCACGAGGAGTGCAAGGACGATGGCGACGAGAGGCTCGGCGATCGGCTGGACCGACGCAGCCACGACGCGGAAGACGACCTTCCGAGCGCGAGCCGGCGGCGGATCGATGGGATCGGAAGGTCTCACGCCAATGCCTCCTTCTGAGTCGCAACCCCATCGCTGCCCCCCGTGGCCATCAACAGGCCAACTTCGCTCTTGTCCGCGGTGCGTCCATCCAGCTCGGCCACCACTCGGCCGCGGTACATCACGACAATTCGGTCGGACATCTCCATGACCTCGTCGAGTTCGGCCGAGACCAGGAGCACGGCGGTACCCGCGTCGCGCTTGGCGATGATCTGGCGGTGAATGAACTCGATGCTGCCGACGTCCAGACCGCGTGTGGGCTGGTCAAGAATGAGCATCTTCAGCTCCCGGTCGAACTCCCGGGCTACGACCACCTTCTGCTGGTTCCCGCCCGAGAGAGTCGATGACCGCGCACTGGCCGACGGCGTACGAATGTCAAAGCGCTCGACCTGGGCGGCTGCGGACTCGAAGATGGCCGAATCGTTGCGCAGCGGGCCACGAGCGAAGGGCCGACGGTAGTAGCTGGTCAGAACCAGGTTGTCGTAGACCGGGAACGACAGGATCAAGCCGAAACGATGTCGGTCGCCCGGGACGTAGCCGACACCGGCTTCGTTCATCCGTCGCGGCGACAGACCCGTGACGTCACGACCCATCAACGTGACCTTTCCACCCAGCGACCGTCGCAGGCCGATCAGGGCCTGGACCAGCTCGTCCTGGCCGTTGCCCGCGACGCCGGCCACGCCCAGGATCTCGCCGGCCCTTATTTCGAAGCTGACATCGGGGACGACTTCGTGATGGCGATCGTCCGCGACACGCAGTCCCTCGACCGTCAGGACAGGCTCGCCGGGATGCGACTCGCCTCGGTCTACGGTCAGCTCGACTTCGCGGCCGACCATCAACGCGGCGAGCTCCTCCTCCGTGGTTTCGCCGGGTCTCCTCTCGGCGATCACGCGGCCCCGACGGATGACGGTGATTCTGTCGGCCACCTCCAGGACTTCGTAGAGCTTGTGGCTGATGAACACGATCGAACGCCCGTCGGCGGCCAGGCGTCGAAGCAGGGCGAAGATCTCTCCTGTCTCACCGGGCGTCAGAACCGCTGTCGGCTCGTCGAGGACCAGGATCCGGGCGTCTCGATAGAGCGCCTTGAGGATCTCGACTCGCTGTTGCAGTCCGACCGACAACGAGCCCACCTTCACGTCCGGGTCCAGGTTGAAGCCGAAGCGCGCGGCCAGGGCCGCGATCCGTTTGCTCGCCTCCCGTCGATCCACGAACACGGGGTTGGACATCGTCTCGCAGCCAAGGATCACGTTCTCGGCGACCGTCAGAACTGGCACCAGCATGAAGTGCTGATGGACCATGCTGATCCCCCGGGCGATCGCATCGGAGGGCCCGGCTATCTGCACCGTCTGGCCATCGATCAGGATCCGGCCCTCGTCCGGGCGAGCCAGCCCGTACAGCACGTTCATGAGGGTCGTCTTGCCCGCGCCGTTCTCGCCCAGGAGGGCGTGGATCTCGCCTCGCCGAACGTCGAGGTCGATATGGTCGTTGGCCACGACGCCGGGGTAACGCTTGGTTATGCCCCGCATCTCCAGGGCTGGGGCGTTGCCGCCTTGGGCGACCTCGGACATGGCTTCCTCGATAGGCCGCAGACCGGCCGGATGCAATGAGCGGGCCGCGCCGTCAGGGCACGACCCGCTCGAGGGTGTACTGGTGCTACCTGGACTCGACTACTGACCGGACCAGGTGCCGCACTTGGCGGGGCACGTCGTAAGCGTGCCCGCCTTCATGCCGGCCAGCGCGGCGTCGAGCTTGCCCTGGAGGTCGGACGGGAACGTCACCGACGTATTCTCGTTGAGGGGCGCGTAGCCGACGCCGTTGTTGGCGGCGTTGAACTTCGCGATGCCGTCTTTGACGATCGTCCCGTTGGTGATCGTCCCATTGGCGATCGCGGTGACCGTCTGGTTCACGGCGGCAGAGACATTCTTCTCGGCCGACGTGACGATGCACTTGTCGGCGCTCGGGTAGGTCTGGAACTCGTCCACATCCACGCCGATGCCGTAGATGCCGGCAGCGCAGGCCGCGTCGAGGGCCCCGTTACCGGTGCTGCCCGCGACCTGGAAGAGAACGTCGACACCCTGCTGCTTGATGAACTGCGTGCTGTAGGTCTTGCCCCAGACGGGGTCGCCGTAGGCCTTGGTCAGGTCGCCGGTCGAGAACCAGCCGGTCTTGACCTTGATGCTGGGGTTGTAGGAGGCGGCGCCAAGCTCGTAGCCCTGCATGTAGCGGACGACGGCCGGGTTGTTGTCGATGCCGCCGATCTGGCCGACGACGCCGGTCTTGCTCACGGCTGCGGCGACGATGCCCGCGAGGTAGCCCGCCTGGTCCTCTTCGAACTGGATCCCGATCAGCTTGGGCAGCAGCGTGGCCGCGTCGCCCTTGCAGGCAAACGTGTCGTCGGGTGCGCCGGTCGCGTCCACGCACGGGGCCACGTCGACCGCGATGAACCAGATGTTGGGGTTGGCCTTGGCGGCGGTGACAGTGGCATCGCCCAGGTTGAAGCCCACCGTCACGATGATGTTGTAGTTCTGGTCCACGAACCCCTGGATGTCCTTGGTGTAGTCCGAGGCATCGGCCGGGACCGCGACATTGACGGTGGCGCCCAGAGCCGTGGCGGCTGCCTTGGCGCCTTCATACGAGTACTGGTTGAAGGTGTGGTCGGTGACCGAGCCGACATCTGTGACCACGCCGATCTTGAGATTCGAACTCGGCGCGGCGGTCGGCGCGGTCGTCGGGGCAGCGGTCGGCGCGGTCGTCGGGGCGGCGGTCGGCGCCATCGACGGGGCGGCGGTCGGCGCGGCAGTCGGCGCCGGGGTTGCAGTAGAGCTGCAGGCCGCCACCAATGCGGCTGTGGCAAGCAGCGCGAACGCTGTCCTGAGCTTTCCGGTCATCTGACCCTCCCTGTGGTCGGAACGACTGAGGTTCTTGGGCGAACCTCCTCTATGCAGATTGTATAGCGGCCCGGCCGCGGTCCGCCGTCAGGACTGCCGGAGGCCGGCGATCGGTTGCTTGATGCCGAACGGCCCCGGGTATGCCATGCTCGATGCATGGATGCTGTCGTGGTCCTGTTCATCGGCGTCCTTGCCTCCCTGCTGGGCTGGGCTCTCGCGGTGGCGGTATCGCGTGGGCGCACGCTGGAGCGCCTGCGCGACGCAACGGGCGCGATGGACACCGATGATGTCGAGCGGCGGGTCCGGGACGCCCTTGAACGGGCCGATGATGCCCGCTGGGAGGCCGGGCAGACGCTCCATGACACCGACTACCTGACGGAGCTCCTCACAGCCGGCGTCGTACGACTTCGGGACGACCTCACCGTCCAGTTCGCCAACGGGGCCGCCCACGTGATGCTGGAACGGCGCCCGGGCACGATGGCCGGCCGATCGGCATTGGAGGCCTTCGTCGACGCTCGAATCGAGGGCATAGCCCGAGCGGCTATGGAACTCGGATCGGCCAACGGCGAACTCACGATCCGTTCCAGCGGCGGCCCTACGGTCGCCGTCCGCGCCCGCCGCTCGCCGGTGTCGGGAGTGTGGCTGGTCCTGGAGGATGTCTCCGAGTTGCGGCGCCTCCAGAGGATCCGAGCGGAGTTCATCGACAACCTCTCGCACGAGCTGCGAACGCCGCTGACGACGATCAGCCTGCTGGCGGAAACGGCCGCCCGGGAGGCCGAGACGGCTACACCCCGACTGCGCGACCGCATCGCCAAGATCGAGGTCGAGACCGGGCACCTGACGCAGATGGTCAACGAGCTGCTCGACCTGACGCGCATCGAGAGCGGCACGGCCCAGCTGCTGCTGGACGACGTGGACATGATCCGGCTGGTCCGGTCCACGGCTGAACGGCTGCGGCTCTTCGCCGAGCGGCAGGGCCTGCAGATCGCGCTGGAATTGCCGGACCGCGTTTCGCCGGTTCGCGGCGACGAGGATCGGCTGGGCCAGGTCCTGGTAAATCTGCTCCACAACGCCGTCAAGTTCAGCCCCAACGGCGGCACGATCGTCGTCGGCATGTCCGAGACCGCAGACGAAGTCACGGTCTGGGTCCGCGATCCCGGCATCGGCGTTCCGCGGGCCGATCTGACCCGCATATTCGAACGGTTCTACAAGGTCGACCGGGCGCGCGCCCGGGGCCGCGGAGGCACAGGCCTGGGTCTGTCCATCGCCCGGCACGTCGTCAACGCGCATGGTGGCCGCATCTGGGTGGAGTCGGAGGAGGGCCAGGGCTCGAAGTTCTCGTTCACAATTCCGGCCGCGCCCGGTGTTCCGACAGCGCCCGGTGAGACTTCCCCTGGCAGGGAGTTGCTCCAACAGGCAACGGCATCGCCCAGGGCTGAGCCACCGCCTCCCGGCCATCGGCGGCGTGTCCGGTCTGCCCGCCTACGGGTTGAGATCTTCGACCGCACCGGTCGAGAGGAACACGACCTCCTCGGCGATGTTCGTGACTCGGTCGCCGATCCGCTCGAAGTGTTTGGCCGCGAACAGCAGGTGAGCGCCGGACTCGACCCAGCCGGGCTCGCCCCGCATCCGTTCGAGCGTGCGATCGAAGTAGGCGTGGTACAGCCGGTCGATGTCGTCATCCTGGGACGCGACCTTGCGGGCGGCCTCCGCGTCGAGGTCCACCAGTGCCAGCAGCACGCCATGCAGGATCGCGCTGGCCAGTTCGCCCATCCGGTCCAGGCCCGCAGCGCCACTGGCCCGCCTGCCATCGATTTCGCTCGCGACCAGTTTGGCGACCTGACGGGCCACGCCCGCCGCGTGGTCCCCGATGCGCTCCAGCTCGTACGTGACGTGGTACAGCGAGACCAGAAACTGCAGGTCACCGGCTACGGGGGACTGAGTGGCGATCGTCGTGATGATCAGCGACGTCAGCTCCGTCTGGGCGAGATTGATCGCGGCGTCGTTGGCCACGACTGCGGCGGCCGCCTGCAGGTCTCTGCGCGACAGGGCGCCGATGGCCCCGTCGATGGCCGTGGCCACGAGCTCGCCCATGCGCACCACGCCGCCGCGAACCTGTTGCAGCTCGCTGTCGAAGACGTCCCGGTGACCATGAGCGACGAAGCGATCGCTGTCCTGCACACCCGACCCCAAGACCCTGGGCGAGGCGTCGGCCGGCGGGATTGCGGGTGCAATGAGATGCCGCACGGGGACGCTTACTGGCCGAAAGCATAGCGTTGTCGATGCGGTCGAAGGACTTCGTCCGGCGCGCATGCTCGTGGCTGGAGAGTTACGCGTCAGGTGCGCCCAGGAGCTCCAGGATGGCGCAATACGAGAGGTTCGTCCGGCGCGAGATCAGCGTGGCGACACGGCGCGGGTTGCGCCGGACCCGGCCGGGACGGGGATACTCGAGGCGAGGCCACAGCGCCAGGGCCCGGGCGTAGTAGTCGGGGGCGGGCGGTGGGGGCGTTCCGTCTACGGAGCTATTCATCCATCCTCACTACCTCCAGCTCGTCGTCCGTATCCCCGGCCGATCTGTCAGACTCGAGCTCCAGCCAGCGCATGGCGTAGGCAAGGTCGAGAACCTCCGCGGCAGAGCCGGCAGCAAGGACCGGCGTCGCGAGCCGGCACAGCGACTCACGTCGATACGACTCCAGTAGAGCCACGCGGCTTCTGATTGGCTCGAGCTGAGCCCGAACGAGAGCGACACGGTCGGCCAGCGCCGGTGTGGCCACCGACTCCATTTCGACTGGCGGCATCGTCGATAGGCCTCCTTCTCCACCGGGCGCGGCTGGCGACGCGTGTCCGATCGGTGGACGAGGCCGAGCGTGGCCGGGGTTGTTGATCGGCCCGTGAACCGTGCGTTAACGCGACGTCATATCGCGCCCGACTTGGAGGCGGCGAGCAGGACGGCCCCAGCCTGCCTGGCGCTCACCCGGCGGGCAGGCAGGCCGCTCAGTATTGGATGTCGGCCGGCCAGAGCTAGCGGGCGGTGCGGCTGACCAGCTTGTAGAGCGCGGCGCCGCAGCTCGGGCAGGTTCCGGACAGCGCCGCCCCTCCGTTGGCGGTGACGACAGGCTTTGGTTCCACCATCTGGACGCGCTTCTTCTCGCGCAGGCAGTAGGCTTCGATGGGCTGCTCGACAGAGGATGCCGGCGCGGCCTCGGCCCTCGGAGCGCGGCTCCTGGCGGTGGCCTTCGCCTTGGCCTCGGTGGTAGGCGCTGCCACCTTCGGGTCGGCCGCAGCCTTCGCGGCAGCCCGGCCAGCGGCCGCCTTGCCGTTCGAACGAGGCTCCGGCGCCGGCTTGGTGGCCGGGTTCGTCCCCGGCTTGGGCGCTTTCGCCGCTTTGCCCGGAACGGGCGAAGACGATGTCTTGACCGCGTCGAGGGTGGCCTCGAGGCGCTGCCGGCGCCAGCGCGCTTTCTCCAGTCTCCGAACTCGCTTCGCTTCTGCTCGGGCTGCGTCGGCCAGCTGCCGCTCGAGCCGCCGAAGCTGCTTGCGGGCCTTGCCGTCTGCTCTGGGCTTCGCCTCGGGAACCGACCCGGCCGCGGGAGTCTCGGCGGGCCCGGAGGTCCCGGTCTCGGACTTCACGCCGGCAGCGTCCGGCTTGGCCTGCTTCGACTTGCGAACGCGACGCTTGGCCATCGAGAGCATCTCCCCGTTATCGTCACGACGGCGGCGCGCACTCGACTCCGGTGCGCCTGCGACGTCCGGGCGCAATAGTGCCACCACGTCGGGCTGCCGTACATACGTGCGCTTCGAGTCCGTGGTTCCAGGGGGAGCGGGCCGGCCGCCTCCCGCGCTCCGGCGGCCCGTCGCTCAGGCCTTCCGCGCCGCCGTCGCTCCGGCGCTCCTCGCCGGAGCGGCCGCCGGCCGCGCCCTCAGCCGCGCCCTCAGCCCCGCGCAGTCAGAAGATCGGGCGGGAGGAGCCAGCGGAGCACTCCGCCTCCAGGCTCGAGTGGACGCGTCAGATCGATACGAACCAGGGCGCCCTTTCGAACTGGCAGTTCGGCGACTCCGATCAGCAGGGCCGCCAGCTCGCCGAAATCCGGGTCGTGGCCGACCAGCATCGGCCGCGCCGGATCCCCGGCCCCGGCCAGCAGAGCCTCCAGCGAGGCCATGTCCAGCCCGCCTGCCAGCACATCGTCCACCCTGACCGGCAGGCCGAGTGGCGCCGCCACGAGCCTGGCCGTCTCGAGAGCCCGCGTCTTGGGGGAGCTGACGATGGCGTCGGGCGCGAAGCCGGCGGCGGCGAGAAAGAGGCCCAGGCGCTCGGCCTGGAGGCGGCCCCTCTCGGAGAGCGGCCGGACGTCATCGGGCCCGGACCACTTGAGCGGGTCGCCGGCGTGGGCGTGGCGCAGGAGATGCAGCTGGATCTCGGAGCGGGCGTTCACCGCCGGATCATCGCACCGGAGCCGGGTCGCCGCGAATCGGCGACGCCCCCTGCCGCCGAGGGGCTCCTGCTATAGCGCAGCAGTCGCTCGGCCAAGAGCTCGCCGGAAGGGGGCTCCCGCGACCGCGCGCCAGACCGGCCCGAGCGCCCGGCGGCGGCGCGCGAGCTCGCGCTCGCGCGAGTGGAGGTATGCGCCGATGGCCTCCGTCTCTGCTCGCGACAGTTCCCCGGCACGGGCCACCAGGACGTCGCGGGCCAGCTTGGCCGCGACGTCGGCGTCGTGCAGGCAGCCCAGGAAGTCCTGCAGGGCGACAACCCGCTCGAGAAGCCGATCCGAATCCCGGCCCAGCGTCTCGCCGAAGAACTCCAGGTCGTAGCGCAGCCACTTGGTCGCGATCCGCAGCTGATGGAGCGTCTCGACGTCCGCCCAGGGCAGCACCAGCTCGAACGCCCGGACCGCTTCGTAGGCGGCCCAGATTTGCGACGGGACGCGGTCCCTGATGCGATGGGGCAGAGTGGGGGAGGCGACGTTCGCGGCCTCGTTGGCGCCGGCGTCGAGGAATTCCTTCATCTCGTCGAGGAATTCCGCGTAGCGGCCGGAGTCCAGCTCGTCGACAAGCAGATCTCTGTCCGTGCTGCGCTGGCGGCGCCAGAGTGCCAGCAGGGGCTCCAGGCCCGGCTGCTGTTCCGGATCCAGGCCCCGCCGGTACGTCTCGAGGCCGTCGATCAACACGTCCAGATCTCGGACCGCGCCCAGGCGATCGGCCAGGATCCGCAGCCGGCGGCGCAGCTTCCGGGTCTTGCCCGGCTTGAAGGCGTCGTCGAAGACGCGCCATGCGGCGCGCATCCGTCGAGTGGCCACGCGCATGTCGTGGAGATCCTCCAGGTCCGATCCTTCGCGCGTACCGCGCTCCTTTGCCCGCATCCGGGCAAAGTTGTACTTGATCACCTTGCGGGCGGCCTCCGGCAGGCTGTCGTCGGGAAGGACCCCGATGGCCCGCGGCCCGTTCGCGTGAGCGGGCGCGGAGACGCGCTCAAGTTGAGGAGAGGTCGAGACGTCTGTGGATGACGTCTCGGGAGCCGTTTCGGCGGGCGGGGCCGTCTCTTCCGCACTCATTCGAGCTTCGGCCCGCGAGCGTCCCCGGCGGCCGCCGAGGAGTGCCGGCGGCGCCTCCAGCCAGTGCTGGTGGACTTCTTCCGGCAACGTGGGGAGCGCCTTGCGGACGGCCCGGATCGCCCGGTCCAGCTTGGATCGGGACGATCGGCGCAGGCCCTCGTCTCGATCGAGGATCTCGCCGACGGCCTGCAGCTGCTCCTCCGACCCGGCGTCCAGCTCCACTTCGAGCTCGTCGAAACGGTCGAGGGTCCGGTCGCCGACGAGCACTTCCACCGCGTCGACGCTGAGGTCGGCGGTCGTCTCAGCGGCTGCGAGCCGGCGGATTCGGCGCACCTGGCGGATCGTCAGCAGCTCCACCAGGGGGGCGTCGCCGCAATGCTCCAGAACGACCGAGCGGGCCGGCGAGGCAGGCCAGCTCGCCGGCGGCGCGCCGGCGTCCGCCGGCCCTTCGAGTTCCTCGCGACGGTGCAGCCGGCCCTCCGGCGTGGCCCCGCGCTTGAGGCCGATGACGGTCTCTCCTCCGGTCCGTCGGAGCCTGGCGGCGAAACCTGCCCTGGTGAGGGCCCAGTCCGCCGAGTCGAGATAACGATCCTCTACCTGCACGATGCGGACCTGACCGGCCGGCTTGAACGGTCCCAGCTCGGGAGCCACCAGATAGCGATCGGCACTGTCAGGTGACCTGAGCTGATACTTCATCTCGACCTCGACCTTCCGCCCCGAAACCATCTGGCTGCCACCCCCGGATAGAGACTACGCCCTGGGGTCGAGAGAGCCCGTACCGGCGTGAGGCCGTCGAGGCGCGACCGCCTCGACGGCAACGGAGGCAATCGACCGCGCCTGCAGAGTCTCGAACGTGTCGATCGTACCCGGAACGCCGGTCAATTCCTCGGTCCGATGATAGGCACCGTCCGCGCCGAGCTGCCACGAGCGGCGATCGTCTGAAAGCATCACCTCTACCAGCGAGCGGATCTTGGCCTGGGCCTCCAGATCCTCGACCGGCACGATGGCCTCCACGCGGCGGTCCAGGTTCCGCTCCATCAGGTCGGCGGAACCGATGTACCACTCCGGCCGGCCGTCATTGGCGAAGCTGAAGATGCGCGAATGCTCGAGGTACTGGCCCACGATGGAGCGAACCCGGATCCCCTCGCTCACGCCCGTCAGACCGGGCCACAGCGAGCAGATGCCGCGAATCAGCAGATCCACCTGGACGCCGGCCTGGGACGCCGCGTAGAGGGCGGCGACGCAGGCCGGATCGACGAGGGAGTTGAGCTTGAGGATGATTCGGGCTGGTTTGCCGGCGCGAGCGTGGTTCGCCTCGCGCTCGATCATCGACAGGATCCAGTTGCGTAGATTCATCGGCGCCACGATCAGACGCCGGAAGTCTCGCTGACGCGACAGCCCCGTGAGGACGTTGAACAGGTCGCTGACGTCGGCGCCCAGCTCCGGCCGGGACGAGAGAAGGCCCAGGTCCGTATACAGGCGAGCCGTCCCCGGGTTGTAGTTGCCCGTGCCGATGTGAACGTAGCGGCGCAGCGCGGAGCCCTCGCGGCGGACCACCAGGCTGGTCTTGGAGTGCGTCTTGAGACCGACCAGCCCGTAGACGACGTGCGCCCCCGCCTGCTCGAGCTTGCGGGCCCATTCGATGTTGGCCTGCTCGTCGAAGCGGGCCTTGATCTCGACCAGGACCACCACCTGCTTGCCGCGCTCCGCGGCGGAGATCAGGTCGCGCACGATGGGCGAGTCGCCGCTGGTCCGATACAGGGTCATCTTGATGGAGAGGACTTCCGGATCCGCCGCCGCCTGGTTGATGAACCTCTGCGTGGACGCGGCGAAGCTCTCGTAGGGGTGGTGGACCAGAAGATCTCCGGACCGAATGGCGGCGAAGACGTCGGCCTGCTCGTCCTCGTCCGGCGGCGCGAGGCGCGGCGGCACGACCGGCGCGTAGGGAACGAGCTTGAGGTCCGGCCGGTCGAGGCTGGCCAGCTGCATCAGGCCGGTGTGGTCGAGCATGCCGCCGACCTCGTAGCAGTCCTCGGGGCCGACGCCGACGCCACGCTCCAGGATCTGCCGCATCGACGCCGGCATGTCGCGGTCCACTTCCAGGCGCACGGCGTCGCCGAAGCGGCGCCGCCTCAACTCTTCCTCGATCGCGAGGAGCAGGTCGTCGGCCTCGTCCTCTTCGAGCTCCAGGTCGGCGTTGCGGGTGACGCGGAAGAAGTGCGTCTCGCGGATCGTCATGCCCGAGAAGAGCATGTCCAGGTTGGCGGCAATGACCTCCTCGACCAGGACGAACTTGCTCGGCTCGATCTCGATCAGGCGTGGGAGCAGGGAGGGCACCTTGACGCGGGCGAAGCGCTCCTCCCCGCCGTCGGGGTCCTCGATCCGGATCGCCAGCGACAGGCTGAGAGTGCTGATGTACGGGAACGGATGCCCGGGGTCGACGGCCAGCGGCGTGAGGACGGGATAGATCTCATCGATGAAGCGCTGCCGCAGGGCTTCGTGGTGCTCGGGCACGTCGCCGTATCCCACGATCGAGATGCCCGCGTCGCTCAAGGCGGCGCAGACTCGCTCGAAAGCCTGGCCCTGCTCCAGCAGCATCTCCCGGACCCGCGTCCGTATCGCTGCCAGCTGCTCAGCCGCGGGCTTGTCGCCCGGGACTCGAGGGCGCGGCTTTCGCCTGCGCCTGCTCCACCAGCCCCGAAACCCTGATCTGGAAGAACTCATCCATGTTGCTGGCGAAGATCGCCAGGAACTTGACCCTCTCCAGGAGCGGGTTTCGGTCGTCCCCGGCCTCGAACAGGACACGCCGGTTGAACTCGAGCGAGCTGAGCTCGCGATTGATGTACGGGAACTCGGGGCTCGCCTCGTGCGGGGGCGAGCTCTTCGGTGTCGAGTCCCTGCGAACGATTGCCGTCACTTCACCCCGCGCACTCGTGGCGCCGCTGTTTGCCCGGCGCCGCCGTTACCTGGCGCCGCCACCTGGCAGCGCGACAACTCATCTGGCCGCGCCGCGTATCGGCCCATTCTCGTCAGGCGCGCGCCGGGCGCAATAGGGAGGCTCCCCGGCGCGCAGCGCGGGCCCATCGTGCCGCCGCGACGCGGACGCGGGTCGTCCCCGTCAGCCTTCGGCGCGGTACCTCCGCTCCCCGGTCCGTGGATCCACGAAGACCCGCATGCGACGGCGGCTCGTCGGGTCGAGGAAGACCTCGTTCGTCGGCAGGAAGCGCGGCTCGAGCAAGCCGTCCTCGCCACCGCCCGGGCCCGGCTCCTCACGTGTGACATCGGCCGAGTCGGAGCGATAGCGCGAGCGCTGCAGAACGGCCACGATCATGATGGCCGCCCCCAGGATGATCGCCTCCACGCCCGTGGCCACGTCCGAGCCGCCGGTCGAGGCGGCGGCGAACCCGCCGAGGATCAGCAGCGCTCCAATTCCAAAGGCGAGCCACCTTATCCACGAGGACAGCATTCAACCCTCCTGGCCCGGCTCCGGAGATCTCGGCCGCCTCTGTGCCGGCGGCGCCACTCCAGGCATGCGGAAGGGACGGCGCCGTCGGCAGCTCGGACTCGCGAACGGGACCGACTACTCGACGGCCGGCTTTGCGTTCGCGTCGGGGACGACGACGACCGCGGTCCCGTAGGCCACGATCTCGGACATCGACGTGCCGATCTCGGACGAGTCGAAGCGCATCGAGATGACCGCGTTGGCGCCCATCGTCGTGGCGTTCTGGACCATTCGGTCGAGCGCCTGGCGCCGCGTGTCCTCGAGCAGCTCCGTGTACTCGTGGATCTCGCCACCAACGAGCGAGCGGAGGCCGGCCGCGAAGTTGCCGGCGAAGCCGCGGCTTCGGACGACCAGGCCGAAGACCTGTCCCTTGACCTCGGTGACCCGATAGCCGGCCAGATAGGGTGTCGTGGCGACGATCATGCGATCTCCTTCGATAGTCGTTTGGCCCACATTCCTGCGTCGAGGCTAGCCTAAGACCGACGGCGAGAAAGTGCGGTGCATTCGGCACAGGGACAGTTCTCGCGGAGCGATTCGAACGTGTAGTAGCCGGTGTCGTGGCCGTCGGCCCAGGTTGGGGCCAGCGCGTAGGCGCCGATCAGCCTCACGTCCGTGAGCTGGGTCTGGATCGAGGTGAGCGTCGGGTTGGTGTCGAGCCAGCCCGGCCGGCCGGCCTCGCCCTGGCAGAAGGCGCACGGACAGAGCAGGCGAAGGGTCTCCGCGTCGAACTCGCTGCGGTGGCCGTCGGCCCATTCGATCGTCAGGCGTCCCGCCGTCCGATCGACGTTGATGTTCACTGGCTTGCCCGCCGGGCTCAGACTCATGCTTCATTCTAGGTGCGGCGTCGTGGGGGACGCCGCGACGCGTGAACACGGGGCAGGGAGCGGTCCAGCCTCCTGGCTCTCACCAGAACAGACTTCGTCACGCTCGCGCCGGGTTCGGTCACCGCTGAGCCCCACGGCCGCATGGCGGCCCTGTAAAGCTGGCTTGACAGTGATCGGTTGTCAAGCTAACTTGACAGTCATGCAGAACGACGTCCGAAAACTCCGCGAGGATCGAGCCCTCAGCCAGGGCGACCTGGCCAGGCACCTGGGCGTCTCGCGCCAGACGGTGAATGCGATCGAAACCGGACGTTATCTGCCATCTTTGCCGCTCGCGTTCGCCATCGGGCGGTTCTTCGGACGGGCGGTCGAGGAGGTCTTCCATGACGACAGGCATGAATAGGTGGCTCGTCCCGGCGGTCGGGTTCGTGATCGGTCTGCTGATGTCGGCCGCCTTGCTTGGCAAGCATGCGGCCCCGTGGCAGGCGGTCCTGACATTCGCGATCGTCGCCGGGTACGCGCTGGGCCTGCGTCTGCTGCAGTCGAAGAGCGAAACGGCCAGCCTGCTTTCCGGGCTGCCGGTGGACGAGCGCTGGGAGTCCATCAACGACCATGCTCTGGCACTGGCGGCCCAGGCTGTAGCGGTGATCCTTTTGGTCGCGTTTCTGGTCACACAGTTCGGGGGAGGCGATGCGATGCCGTATGCCTGGGTCGGAGCGGCGTTCGCGATCGTCTACCTCGGCGGGATCATCTGGTACAAGTTCCGGTAGCGAACGTCCGCAGGACGGTCGTCCCCGGGCCGGCTGGGCTCGTCCGGGCGGCGCGTCCCGATTGGGAGTGGCCATGTCTCTGGTGATCGACTCGGTCTACAAGCGCTTCGGCGACGTCCAGGCCCTCGACGACGTGTCCCTGGAGATCAAGCCGGGCGAGGTGTTCGGCTTCCTGGGCGCCAACGGCGCGGGCAAGACGACCGCGATGCGGATAGTCCTCGACATCCTGCGGCCGGACTCGGGAACGATCGCCTGGAACGGCAGGCTCAACACGGAAGTCCCGCGCGACACCTGGGGCTACCTGCCCGAGGAGCGCGGACTGTACGCGAAGATGAAGGTCCTCGAGCAGCTCGTCTTCTTCGCCAAGCTCCACGGCGTGAAGCCCCGGAAGGCCGAGCAGGAGACGCGCGACTGGCTGGAGCGCTTCCGCATCCCGGAGTACGCCGACAAGCGCGCCGAGGAGCTCTCCAAAGGCAATCAGCAGAAGATCCAGTTCATCGCCGCGATCCTGCACGACCCGCAGGTGCTGCTGATGGACGAGCCGTTCACCGGCCTGGACCCCGTCAACGCGGCGCTTCTCAAGGAGGCGTTCCAGGAGATGAAGGAGCGCGGCAAGACCATGCTCTTCTCGACGCACCAGATGGACACGGTCGAGGAGCTGTGTGAGTCGATCGCCATCCTGGACCGCGGCCGCGTCGTCGTCGGGGGCACCGTCCGCGACGTCCGCCGCTCAACGGGACGCCAGGTAGTTCGGTTGGCCGTGGAAGGCGACTCCGACATCGATTGGCTCGGGACCCTGGACGGGGTTCGCGTCACCAGGCGCGGCCAGGACTACACCGAGGCGGAAGTTGCCCGGAGTCATGACCCCGCCACCGTCCTGCAAGCCGCCCTGGCACGGGGCTGCAAGATCCGCCACTTCGAGATCGCCGACCCATCGCTGGAAGAGATCTTCATCGAGCACGTCGGCCAGATCGACACCAGTGAGCGAACGCTCGCTCCTCGGGGGACATACGCATGAACGGCTGGCGCACGCTCTTCCCCAACGCCTGGTACATCTCCGCCCGCGAGTTCCGAAGCCGGGCCAGGAGCCGGAGCTTCGTCATCGGCACCGTTCTGCTGGCGGTGATCGCCTTCGCGGCAACGCAGCTGCCGGTCCTGATCGATTTCGCGATGAGCACGAGCCAGACTCGCCTGGAGGTGGTCAGCGCCCCGGACATGCCGTCCGATTCGCCCGCCACCCTGACCGCGGAGCTCGATGGCCAGGCCACGTCGGCCACCCAGCCGCCGTTCGTCGTCACCTGGCTGCCGCAAGGAGACCTTTCGTCGGCTCAGGCGGACTTGAAGCGGGGCGAATTCGATGCTCTCCTGATCGTCTCCCGTGATCCAGTCACCAGGAACCTCGGTTTCACGCTCCAAACCGACCTCGCCGCGGACGGACAGGTCGTGGGGACCATCAACTCCGCGGCGGACTGGCTCGCGCTCGACGACGGCCTGGCCCGCGCCGGAACCTCTATCGGCGCGGTGCAGGCGACGCCGTTCAAGGTGGAGCCGGTCAATCCATCGGCCGGTGCCGCCAACAGCGTCAGCCAGGAGGTCTCCACCAATCTGCTGTCGACCGGGCTGATCGTGCTGATCTTCATGGCCATCGTGACCTATGGCATATGGGTGGCGATGAGCGTGGCCGAGGAGAAGGGCAGCCGTGTCATGGAGCTGATGCTCAACGCTACGACGCCGCTCCAGATGCTCGCCGGCAAGGTGATCGGGAACGGGGCGGCCGGACTGACGCAGTACGGCATCATCCTGGCCGCGGTGGTCGGCGGCCTGCTGGCCGAGGGTCCGATTCACCGGGCAGTTCTGGGCTCCGGATCGAGTGCTCCGTTCGGCGGGCTCGATCCCGTGACGCTGGTGGCCTTCGCCGTGCTGTTCGTGCTCGGCTTCTTGTTCTACTCGCTCCTGTACGCGGCTCTCGGGTCGCTCGTGAGCAGGCAGGAGGACGTCCAGAGCGCCACGTCGCCGCTGATGATGCTGATCTTCCTCGGCTACTTCATGTCGATCTTCGCCCTTCAGGCGATCGATGAAACGTGGGTCAAGGTCGCGTCGTTCGTGCCGTTCTTCAGCCCATACCTGATGCTGGCGCGGGTCTCGGCCGGCCACGTGGCTCCCTGGGAGTTCGCCCTGGCGGTCGTCTTCCTGCTGGCCGGCATCGCCGTTGCGCTCGTCGTGGCGGCGCGCATCTACAGCGCGGGCGTTCTGCTCTACGGCCAGCGCCTCGGGCTGCGCCAGGTCCTCAAGGCGGCCCGCGTCTCGCGCTAGGAAGCGGGGAGCGGCCGGGCGGCGGCGCCGCCACGCTAGACCGGCGGCCCCGAGCCCGAGCGGCGCGAGGCGACGTCAATCGTCGAACGGCAGCCGCTGGATGAGGGCCAGGACCGGCCGCGTCGGAGCGATCGGATCGGGCAACAGGTGGAGCGGCACTTCGCCGGGCTGCGTCGGAATCCAGCGCCACAGGTCGCTGCGGCGGCCGGGCAGATACGGGCTGCGCAAGTGGCGGGCCATGACTCCGGCAAGTCCTTGCTGCGCGACTGCGGAATGCAGGTCGAGGCCGTCGCTCACGACGCCCGGCACCACGATCAGCTCGGGGCTGGGCGTCACGACCTTCGCCAGGTGCTCGCGGCGCTTCAGCAGCGGCTGGGCGACGAGCGGCCGCCCGCCGGCCCAGAGCAAGTCGAAGACGAGATAGACCGGGCTCAGGCCGGTGGTCTGCCCATCGGCCAGGCGTCCCGCCAGTGCCTCGTGGTCCATCCGGCCGGCCCGGTCGGGCACGACCAGCTCGCCGTCCAGGATCGCCGGCGGCTCGCCGACGAGATCAGCGATGTAGGCCAGCTCCGGAAGATGCGGCGCCAGATCGCGTCCCTCGGCATCCAGCAGTCGTAGGGTCGGCCTGCCCGGGCGCCCCGGCTCGATGAATGCCAGCGCCCGCCGGCCGCCCCAGCTCGGCTCGAAGACGTGGTCGACCGAGTCGAACGGCGCCTCCGCCGACCTGGGCATCATCGGCCGCAGTGTGCGCGGGAGGCGCGCCACGTCCCCGGTGAGGCTCAGGTTCAGCTGGTCGGACACCTCTCGATGGTACGCCCCGGCGCCAGTGCGGCCGCCGGCGATCGGCCCGAGGCGCAGCGGCTCGGACGGCGGGCGCCTTGACGGGGCAAGGGGCCTCGCCCACGATCACGGCAGACCGCGCGGGGCGCACGGAGGGCCGTGTGGAGCCCGGATGGGCTGGGAGACCAAAGACGCGGCGGCCGACTGGGTGCTCCCGCGCCTGCCTCCGGAGCACCGGCCGGTCCTCGAGCACGCCCGGGCGATCTACCTCGGCGACGCGGCAGACGAGTGGGGCGATTTGCGGCCGCGAGTTCGGCCGCACGTCGATCGCGTCCTCGGCGAGATACAGCGCCTGCGGGTACAGGGCGACGAGGTTTGAGGCTCAGTACTCGTCCGGGACGAAGTGCTGGCTGAAGATCGGCGGGCGGATGTAGCCCTCCTCGGTCTGGCGGGGCGGCAGCTCGATCTTCGGCTCGACGATGTCCTCGTACGGAATCATGCTCAGCAAGTGCCGGATCGTGTTCAGGCGGGCGCGCTTCTTGTCGTCGGCGGCGACGACCCACCAGGGGGCTTCGGGGATGTCGGTCGCGGAGAACATGGCGTCCTTGGCCCGCGAGTATTCGACCCACTTGGCGCGCGACATCACGTCCATCGGCGATAGCTTCCAGTGCTTGGTGGGATCGGCGAGGCGGTCCTGGAATCGCTTCTCCTGCTCCTCGTTGCCGACCGAGAACCAGTACTTGAGCAGGATGATTCCCGAGCGCAACAGCAGCCGCTCGAACTCGGGGCAGGAGCGCAGGAACTCCGCGTACTCCTCCTGCGTGCAGAAGCCCATCACGTGCTCGACGCCGGCGCGGTTGTACCAGCTGCGGTCGAACAGCACCATCTCGCCGGCGGCGGGGAGCTGGGCCACGTAGCGCTGGAAATACCATTGCGTCTTCTCGCGGTCGGTCGGGGTGCCCAGGGCGACGACACGGCAGACGCGAGGGTTGAGCGGCGCCGAGATCGTCTTGATCGCGCCGCCCTTGCCGGCAGCGTCGCGGCCCTCGAACAGGACTACGACCTTGAGACCGCGGGACTTGATCCACTCCTGGAGCTTGACCAGCTCGACGTTGAGGCGGGCCAGCTCCGTCAGGTAGAGCTTGAGCTCGAGCTTCTTGCGCGTCTCCTGGCGGTAGTCGCCTTCGGGGGTCAGCTCTGGGGCCGGGCGCGCGGCATGGGCCTTGGCGGCCGCTCGGGCGAGGGCGCGCTCCCGCGCCACGACAGAGGCCGCGGCGGACACGGCCGCCTTGTTGAAGTCGCCGGGATCGGGCGGGGCCGGTGTCGGACGGACGCTCGCCCGGTGTTGTTCGTGTTGACGCTTAGCCATCGACAGCTCCCTGGTGGGCAAAGGAGACGTCGGCGACCGGTGCCGGCTTCCGTAGCGTAGCGCGACGCGGCGGCGATGCTCAAACGTCGTTCGCGTGAGTGAGCTGTGCGGGTGGCCGCTAACATCTCATCCAATGCGCTGGCTGCGAGCACTGTATGTCTCCAACGGCCTGGCCATCGGCGCGCTGTACGGCTTCGTGCCCGTCCTGCTGCAGTCGAGGGGCTTCGACCCGGCCCTGATCGGCCTGACGACGGGTCTCGGCTCGCTCGCGTACGCGATCGCCCTGCCGGCCTGGGGCCACATGGGCGACATCGTCAGCGGCCCGCGCCGCACGCTGCAGCTGGCCTGCATTCCGGCGGCCATCTTCGCCATCGGCCTCAGCGCACCGATCCCGGCGATCGCCATCATCTTCTGCCAGCTGGTGATCAGCGCCGGCGGGGGGCCGACCCTGGCCCTGACCGATGCCATGGCCGTGCCAACGCTGGCGAATGCCTCGCGCGAGTACTCGAGGCTCCGGCTTCTGACAAGCCTGGGCGCGGCCAGCGCAGCCGTCGGTTGCGGTTTCCTCTACGCGCAGACGGGCTACCTGGCCGCACCGTTCGTGTACTTCTTCACCATGGCGGCGACCGTGGTCTGCGTCATGTTCGTGCCGCTCGGCCGCGACAGCGAACGCCGCCGCATGGCCCGCAGGGCCGCCGAAGGGCGCGCCCAGGCTGCTCCGGTGCGCGGCCGGTTCGGTTCCGTCGGGGAGGCCTTCAAAGTCGAACCGCGGCTCGTCGGCGTCCTGGTCTCGGTCACGCTCGTCTTCCTTGGCTGCATGTCCGCGGCCACCTACATCACCATCAGGATCGCCGACCTCGGGGGCGGGCCGGTCGAGGTCGGCCTCTCGAATGGCCTCGGCTCGGTCGCGGAGGTCCCGGGCCTCATCCTGGCTGGCTGGCTCGCGAGCCGGATCGGGATTCGGATCGTCCTGGCGGTCTCGGCAATCGGATTCGCGGCCTGCATGATGAGCTGGATCGTCCTCGTCGGAGCCGGCCCGATCCTGGCCACTCGCTTCGTGTCGGGGATCTTCTTCGGGGGGATCTTCTTCTCGTTCGTGTTGACGATGGCGAGGATGCTGCCGGTGCGCCTTCAGGCCACGGGCCAGACGCTCTTCCAGGCGGCGTGCTTCGGTGTCGCGGCCATCGTCGCGAATCTCGGCGGCGGGGTCCTGTATACCCTGGCAGGTCCGCTCGGGGTCTTCGGCGTCGGCGGGGTCTGCGCGATCGCGGGCGGGCTGGTGGGCCTGGCCGTCCTGCCCGGGGCCTCCGCGGCGAGTGCCAACGCTGGGGCCAGCGCGGCTGCGGAGCCGGCTCTTCCGCCGTCCCCATCGACGACCTGACCCGCCCGCCCTGACGCCCGGTGCGCCTCCGTGCCTCAGGACCCGGTACCATGCCGTCAGCGGCGCGACGGAGGAGGATCCATGCGGCTCTGGGGCGGTCGGTTCGAAGGCACGACGGACGAGCGGGTGGCCGACTTCACCCGTTCGATCGAGCTCGACCGCGCGCTGGCGATCGACGACATCGCCGGCTCGATCGCCCATGTTCACGGGCTGGGGCGGGCCGGGCTGCTCGCGGACGACGAAGTGGCCACGATCGTCGCCGGCCTCGAAGGCCTGCGCGGCGAGGTAGAGACCGGCACGCTGGTCTGGGACCCGGCGCTCGAGGACGTGCACATGAACCTGGAGGCGGCGCTGCGGGACCGAATCGGGCCCATCGCCGGACGCCTCCATACCGGACGATCCCGAAACGACCAGGTCGCCACGGACCTGCGGCTCTGGCTGCGCCGCACGATCGATAACCTGGACGGGGCGATCCTGGACATGGAGCGGGCGCTCGTCGGCGTGGCGGTTCGTGACGGTGAGGCCGTCATGCCGGGCGCCACACACATCCAGCCGGCCCAGCCGGTGCTGCTGGCACATCACCTGCTGGCCTACGTCGAAATGCTCGAGCGCGACCGCGGTCGACTGGCGGACTGCCGGCGGCGGACCAACGTCTCGCCCCTGGGCTCGGGCGCTCTGGCGGGCGCGGGCTACCCGTTCGATCGCGAGACGACGGCGAAGGAGCTCGGGTTCGAAGGCGTGACGGCCAACTCGCTCGACGCCGTAAGCGACCGGGACTTCGTCGTGGAGGCACTGGCCGCCATGGCGCTGTGCATGGTTCACCTGTCGCGGCTGGCCGAGGAGATCACCTGGTGGTCGAACCCGCGCTTCGGCTTCATCCGGGCGGCCGATTCGTTCTCGACGGGCTCGTCGATGATGCCGAACAAGAAGAACCCCGACCCGGCCGAGCTGGTGCGGGGCCGGGCGGCGCGCGTGATCGGGTCACTGACGGGGATGCTGGCGCTGCTGAAGGGGCTGCCGCTCGCGTATCAGCGCGATCTGCAGGAGGACAAGGCCCCGTTGTTCGAGTCGGCCGCGACGCTGGAGGCGTCGCTCGGCGTCATGGCCGGGATGATCTCGACTCTGACCGTCGATCGCGAGCGGATGCGGGCCGCGGCCCAGGAGGGGTACGTCACTGCCACGGCCGTCGCCGACGCCCTCGTCCGGCGGGGAGTGGCTTTTCGGGCGGCCCACCATATCGTGGCCACGCTGGTCGCCGAAGCGGAGAGGGGCGGCGTCGGGCTCGAAGCGCTGGACGACGCCACGATCGCCGCGACGCTGGCCGCATCCGACGACGGCATGGCGGTCGCGATCGTGGGAGATGCCGCGCTCCCCGGGGAGCTGCGCGACGCCGCGGGGCTCGATGGCGCGCTGGCCGGCTGCGACGTCGTCGGCGGCACAGCGCCTCGTCGTGTGGCCGCGGCCCTGACCGCGGCGAGGGCTCGCCTGGGCGTGTAGCCACGGCTGCGCGGGCCCGCGGTGACCGATCGCCGGCCCGATCGCCGGCAGGCCGCCTGACCGCTCGCCGGCAGGCCGCCTGGCCGCTCGCCAACCAGCCGGGCCGCTCGTTCGGCCGCCGGCGCCGCCATCGTCCCGATTTGTCACCGAATCTGCGCCGCTTCGATCTCGCATTCGGTGGCCGCACCGGCGTAGTCTGATGTCGCGCGGCAGGTGGGCCGCGGGTGCGCCGCGCCAGTCAGGTGGACGGATGAAGCTGCACGAGTACGAGCCGGTCGAGGGAGAGTCCAAACCCCGCGCCGTGCACCGCGAGGGATCGTCTGTGCTGACCTGCGCCGCCTGCGGCTGCCGCCTCCTCGCCCGCGAATCTCTGCCGGACGGCGGCGGCTACGGCCCGGACGCGGCCTGGCGCCATTACCACGGCAACACCCAGGAGACGGACGCCCGGGGCTGCCGGGTCGTGTGCGTTGATCGCCCGCACCGCACGATCCCGGTGGAGCAGCTCGCCTCCTAGCGCCACGCGCCGCGCCGCCACACGCCGCCACGCACCGGGCCGCCACGCCGGCACGCGCCCGGCCGCCACGCGCGCGCCGCGCCACACTGCCGGTCCCGCCACCCGAGCCCCGTCCTGAACGGCAACCGTCGCGCCACCGCAGCGCCACCGCCGGGTCACTCGACCGGTACTGATTCGGGCGAGCTCGCTACGTACGCTTCGGCCGGCCGCATCGACACGGGTCGTTTGCTGCGGCGTGGAGCGAAGGAGACAACAGCGTGAACCCCGCCTCGAGCGCCATCAACTCCGGCGACACCGCCTGGGTCCTGACCTCGGCCGCGCTCGTCATGCTCATGACGCCGGGCCTGGCTCTGTTCTATGGCGGCCTTGTCCGCCGCAAGAACGTGCTCAGCACGATCATGCACAGCATCTTCATCCTCGCCCTGGTCAGCGTGACATGGGTTCTGGTCGGCTTCACGCTGGCCTTCGGCAAAGACGTGAACGGCTGGGGAATAATCGGCGGCCTCGACTTCGTCGGCCTGCGGGGCGTCGGCAAGGATCCGCTCACGCAATACGCGCCTAGCATTCCCGGTTCCGCCTTCATGGCCTTCCAGATGATGTTCGCCGTGATCACGCCGGCCCTCATCACCGGTGCCTTCGCCGAGCGCAAGCGCTTCAAGGCTTTCGTGCTGTTCTCGCTGCTGTGGACGCTCATCGTCTATTCGCCGATCGCCCACTGGGTCTGGGGCGAAGGCGGTTGGCTCCGCAACCTGGGCGTCCTCGACTTCGCCGGCGGCACAGTCGTCCACATCAGCTCGGGTGTCGCGGCCCTCGTCGCCGCGCTGGTCCTTGGACCGCGGGTCAAGCGCGAGTCGGACCGCTTCGAGCCGCACGACGTCCGCCTGACGGTCATCGGCGCGGGCCTGCTCTGGTTCGGCTGGTTCGGCTTCAACGGCGGCTCCGCCCTGGCGGCCAACGGCACTGCCGCCAACGCGTTCGTCGTTACGAACACGGCCGCCGGCATGGCGGCCCTCACCTGGGTCACGATGAGCTGGCTGCACAAGGGCACGCCGAGCGTCGTGGGCGCCGTCGCGGGCGGCGTCGCCGGTCTCGTGGCCATCACCCCCGCGTCGGGGTTTGTCGACGCGAGCGCCGCGATCATCATCGGCTTCGCGGCCGGTGCGGTCTGCTACAGCGCCATCCTGCTGCGCGAGCGGCTCAAGATCGACGACGCGCTCGATGTCTGGGCGGTCCACGGCGTCGGCGGCACGCTCGGCGCGATCCTGACGGGTGTATTCGCCGTGGCCGCGGTCGGCGGCGCGTCCGGCCTCGTCGACGGCAATCCCGGCCAGGTCGGAACGCAGCTGGTGGCTGTGGCCGCGACCTGGATCTACAGCGGCATCGCCACCTTCATCATCCTCAAGGTAGTCGACTTCTTCGTCGGGCTTCGCGTCGACGAGGCCGAAGAGGAAGCGGGCCTGGACTCCTCGCAGCATGGCGAGGTGGCCTGGCAGCTCTAGCGGGCGCACACGCCGGGGCAGCGGCGCGGCCGCGCCGCTCGAGCCGGCACCAATCGGCAACCTCGAACCTTTGAAGGGCCCGCCGAGAGGGCCCTCGAGAACCGCCAGCCGAGCCAGCGGGCCCGGTCGCCACAACGCGTCCCGAACGACAACCCTCGCGCCACCAGAGCGCCACCCGAGGGTCACTCGGTCGTAACTGATTCCCGACGCCTCGCTCCATACGCTTCCCCGGGCCGCTTTCGCGGCATTCGTCCGTTGCGATTGGGAAGCGAAGGAGTCTCGGCGTGATCAATGGTGGCGACACCGCCTGGGTATTGACCGCCACGGCGCTGGTCATGTTGATGACGCCCGGTCTGGCCCTCTTCTACGGTGGCCTGGTCCGCCGCAAGAACGTCCTCAGCATCCTCATGCAGTGCATGTTCATCCTCGGCCTGGTCAGCGTGACCTGGGTGCTGGTCGGCTACACCCTGGCCTTCGGGCCGGACGTCAACGGCTGGGGCATCATCGGCGGCCTGGACAACATCGGCCTCAAGGGCGTCGGTATCGCTCCGGGCCCGTACGCGGCGACCATCCCGGCGACCGCGTTCGCGCTGTTCCAGATGATGTTCGCCATCATCACCCCGGCCCTGATCATCGGCGCCTTCGCCGAGCGCAAGCGCTTCAAGGCCTTCGTCCTCTTCGCCTTGCTGTGGAGCCTGCTCGTCTACTCGCCGATCTGCCACTGGGTCTGGGGCGAGGGCGGCTGGCTGCGCAACATGGGCGTGCTCGACTACGCCGGCGGCACGGTCGTCCACATCAGCTCCGGCGTCGCGGCCCTGGTGGCGGCGCTCGTCCTGGGCCCGCGCGTCCGGCGCGAGTCCGAGCGCTTCGAGCCCCACGACGTCCGGCTGACGGTCATCGGCGCCGGCATCCTGTGGTTCGGCTGGTTCGGCTTCAACGGCGGCTCGGCGCTCGCCGCGAACGGCCTCGCCGTCAATGCGGTCCTGGTGACGAACACCGCCGCCGGAATGGGCGCGCTGACCTGGATGACGATGAGCTGGCTGCACAAGGGTTCGCCGAGCGTCATCGGCGCCGTGTCGGGCGCGATCGCCGGCGAGGTCGGCATCACGCCGGCCTCCGGCTTCGTCGACCCAAGCTCCGCAATCCTGATCGGCTTCATCGCCGGCGTCGTCTGCTACAGCGCGATCCTGCTGCGCGAGCGCATGAAGATCGACGACGCCCTAGACGTCTGGGCTGTCCACGGTGTCGGGGGCACGCTGGGCGTCCTGCTCACCGGCGTCCTGGCGACGACCGCTGTGAATACCGTGGGCCGGGGCTGGATCGACGGCAACTTCGGCCAGATCGGCATCCAGCTCGTCGCCATCGTCGCCGTGTGGGTCTACAGCGCGGTGGCGACCTTCGTGATACTCAAGCTCGTGGACGTGGCCGTGGGGCTCCGAGTCGGCGAGGCCGAGGAGGAGGCCGGGCTGGATGCCAGCCAGCACGGCGAGACGGTCGCCTTCCAGAACTGAGCCGTTCTGCCTTTCGCGAAGGACGGCGCCGCCTTCTCCCCCTCGGGCGGCGCCGTTCTCCTCTTGCGCGCCGCCCCGTTGCGCGTGAAGCCGATCTGCGAGCCGCTATCTCGCCAGACTTGCCTGGAGTGGAAGTTGGGAGCGACAAGGGGCCGGCGTAAGGGGTGCGGGATCCGGTGCCGAGCAGGCGCCGTCTCGATTTCACGCTCGACGACCCCGACACCCGGACAGAGCCAGGGCTGACCCGGTCGAGTGAGGCCCGCAATCAGCGCCAACTTTCACCTGGGGCAAGTTTGGCCAGAAGTGGGCTCGCGAATGCGCCGTGCCGTGGTCGCGCCGCCGTCGCGCCCGGGTCGCGCCGCCGTCGCGCCCGGGTCGCGGGTCCGCGCCTGGGTCGCGAACGGGCGAAACGTCCCGAACGGCAACTGTCGTGTCACCGGAGCGTCACCGAAAGTCCACCCTCGCGCTACTGATTTGGGCCGACTCCTTCCATAGACTTCCAGTCAATGAAACGGGACCGAGGGTCCCAGAGCTCAGCCGAAGGAGCTAAGAAATGATCGTCGCAGCCGCTTTCCTCAGTTTCGGTCTCCTGGTCGTGGCCTGGTTCGTCGCTCCGTCCCACGCGGCGGCCGAGTAGCAGCGGTCGTTTCCGCGGCCTCGACCGGTAGCAGTGCCGGTCTCCCGGGCGCCTCGCCTCTGACGCGCCACCCAACAGGCAAACCCACACGCCGGCCCGCGCACCTTTTCGGCAGGTTGCGCGGGCTTCGTGTTTGTGGGCGGCGGGGGACCCCACGGAATCCGGAGGCGCGGCGCCAACCATCCCGTCATTTACCAACGGGGGCAGCACGAGAATGACTTCTCGGGCAAGATCGCGGACCCACCCAAATCCTGCGGCGACGTCAGGGCCTCCAGGTTCTGGGAGCCGCCGCTAGGTTCGCGGGCCGGCCGGGCCCCGCGCCGCCGCCCGATCGCGCCAGTGCCGCCGCCCCGGCGCCCGATCGCGCCAGTGCCGCCGCGCCGCGCCCGCGCCACGCGCCAGTGCCGCGCCCCACGCAACGCGCCGCCGCCCCGCCCCCCTGCCGCCCCCGCCGCTCGGCGCCGCGCGTTACTCCACGTCTTCGAGCCGGTAGCCCACGCCGCGGACCGAGGCCGGCACCGGCGCGCCGGACTCCTCCAGCTTGGAGCGCAGGCGTGCCAGATGAGGTTTGAGCCACTGCGGATCGGGGTTCGGCTCACCGGGCCAGCCCGCGGCGAGCAGCGAGCTGTGCGAGACCACGTGGCCGGCCGCGGCGACGAGCGAGGCGAGCAGGCTGTACTCGGTGCGGGTCAGGACGAGCTCCGCGCCGGCGACGGAGGCTGTGTGGCGGCCGCGGTCGAGGACGATCGAGCCCCACCGCAGCTCCCCGGCGCCGCGTGGCTCCGCCTCGTTGCCGCGTCGGCGCATCACGGCCCGGATGCGGGCCAGCAGCTCCTGCTTGCCGAACGGCTTGACCACGTAGTCGTCCGCGCCCGTGTCCAGCGCCTCGACCTTGGCGCGCTCGTCGGCCTCGCCCGTGAGGACGATGATCGGCGTCTGCGACATGCGCCGGATAGCGCGGCAGACCTCGACGCCGTCGAGCCCGGGCATGGCCAGGTCCAACAGCACCAGGTCCGGGCGTTCCTCGGAGAAGCGGCGCAGCGCGGCGTTGCCGTCGTACGCGGTGACGACGCGATGTCCGGCGCGACCGACCAGGGCCGACACGGCGCCCACCATGGCCGGCTCGTCGTCGACGACGAGGATCAGCAGGCTCGCCTCCGTCACCGGACCCGTGGTGCTCAACTTGTGGCCTCCGCTCCAATCTGCGCTGACGCGCTGAGCTGCCCTTCGCTACCCGTCCGAGCCGGCCTCGGACATGACGCCGGCCTCGGGGCCGTCGCCGTCCCCCGAAGTGTCGCGCATCTCGGGCACCGCAACCATAAAGCGACTGCCGCCGTACCCATTTGATTCCAACCAGACACGTCCGCCCATAGCGTTCATGAGCCGCCGGGCCGCGTAGAGCCCGATTCCGGAGCCTCTCGGTCGCGTCGCCGTCCGGACATACGCGTCGAAGACCGACTGCCATTCGGCCTCGGGGATCCCGGGCCCGTCGTCGGTGACGTAGATCCTGACTTCGCCATCCCCTCGCGATGCCCCGACGCTGACCGACCCGCCGTCGGGCGAATACTTCACCTCGTTCTCCAGCAGATGCTCCAGGACCTGGCGGAAGCGCCCCTCGTCGCCCACGCCCATCAGCTCCTCCCAGGTGCCGGTGCGGCGCAGCGGATGCTCTCGCAGCAGCGGCGACATCTCGCCGATCGTGTCGTTCACGGCGCGAGCGACGTCGAACGGGAGCCGCGCCAGACCCGCCGCCAGTCCCTCGCCGCGGACCGATGCCAGGATCGAATCCACCAGCCGATCCAGGCGCGTCACCTGCCCGATCGCCTGGCTGCGCCACTCTTCGACGAGCGTCGGGTCGGGCCCGGCGCCGCTGCCCGCAGCGTCGGCGGCCGCGTCCGACAGCAGATCCACATACGCCCGCACGACCGCCAGCGGCGTCCGCAGCTCGTGCGTCACGACCGCCAGCAGCTCGGCCCGGGCGCCGTCGAGAGCCGTGAGGGTCTGGAGCTGCTCTTCCGCCTCGGCCTGGAGCCGCCCTTTCTCGACGATGCCGCCCAGGAGCGCCCCGATCGTGACCAGGAACTCGACCTCCTCCGGGGAGAAGAGGCGGGTTTCGATCGCCTGGACGTTGATGACGCCGATGATCGTGTCGTTCCACGGCAGCGGCACCGAGAGCATCGAGACGAACTGCGACTGGTCGAAGCCGGGCACCCACTTGAAGCGCGGATCGACCCGAACGTCGGGCGAGGCGACCGGCCGGCCGAGCATCGCGGCGCGACCCGTCAGGCCTTCGCCCAGGCCCAGCGTGACGCGTCCGATCTGATCGCGGTCGAGGCCGTTCGTGGCGGCCAGCCGAAGGCACGACTCGTCGCGCTCCATGAGGTAGACGGAGCAGACCTCGACGTCCAGGGCGGTCGTGGTTCGATCCACGATCGTCCGCATCAGCTCGTCCCAGTTGCGCGCCGTGGTGAGCAGCTTGGCGAACTCGTGCAGGAACTCGAGCTCGCGCAGCTTGCGCTCGGCGTCGAACGGCGCGTCGACCTTCGGGCCCGAGAGTCCGGTCGAGCCCGGAGGTCCTTCCGGCTCGAGTCCCTGAGCAGTGGCAGGTGCGGGCTCGGGTCGCGGGCCGCGCTCGCTTTGCTCGCCTTCGGGCCCGTTCATCGCTACCTCGCGGCCGTGGCCGGCGCGTCGTAGACCTTCGTCGGCAGCTCGGCGAGCAGCGGCTCGGTCCACGTCCAGGCCGCGCCGTAGTGGCGACCCACGGCCCCGTGCCGGGCCGCCTCCGTCCGCAGCGGAAGCCCGAAGATCTCGATGAACCCGACGGCGCTGGCGTGGTCGAAGGCATCGTCCGCGTCGTACGTCGCCAGAGCCTTGTCGTACAGGGAGAGCGGGCTGCGCCGGCCGACCACGATGGCGTTGCCGTGGTCGAGCCGGACCCGGACGTCGCCGCTGACGACGCGCTGGCTGCTGGCGGCGTAGCCGCGCAGGTCGCGGTGCAGGGCGCTGAACCACAGCCCGTCGTAGGTGAGCTGGGCCAGCTCGTCGGCCACCGTGCGATTGAAGCGGAGCGTGTCCTTGGTGAGAGTCAGCCCCTCCAGGGCGCGGTGGGCCCGGTGGATGACCGTCGCGGCGGGCGCCTCGTAGATCTCGCGGCTCTTGATGCCGACCAGGCGGTCCTCGACGTGGTCCACGCGACCGACGCCGTGGGCGCAGGCGAGGTCGTGCAGCTTCTCGACCAGCACGACCGGATCGAGCCGCTCGCCGTCGAGAGACACGGGGACGCCGCCCTCGAAGCCGATCACGATCTCGACCGGATCGGGCGCCGCCTCAGGGTCGACGGTCCAGCGGTAGACGTCCGCTCGTGGCGCCGTCCAGGGATCCTCGAGGATGCCGGCTTCGATGGAGCGACCCCACAGGTTCACGTCGATCGAGTAGATCGAGTCCTTCGTGATGGTGATCTCGATGTTGCGGGCCTTCGCGTACTCGATCTCCTGCTCGCGGGACAGACCCATGCCGACGCGCATCGGGGCGATGACGGCCAGCGATGGATCGAGGGCGTGCGTCGCGACATCGAAGCGGACCTGGTCGTTGCCCTTGCCGGTGCAGCCGTGGGCGACCGCGTCGGCCCCTTCCTTGTGAGCGACCTCGACCAGGAGCTGGGCGATCATCGGCCGGGCCATGGCAGTGGCCAGGGGATACACGCCCTGGTAGAGCGCCCCGGCCTGGACGTGGGGCCAGCAGAAGTCGCGCACGAAGCGCTCGCGGCCGTCGACGACGTAGGCCCGGCTGGCGCCGGCGCTGATGGCCCGGCGATCGACGTCCTCCTTGAGCACGCCGCCGCCGAGATCGACGGTCAGAGTGACCACCTCGACGTTGTACTGCTCGCGCAGCCAGGCGACGGCGACCGAGGTGTCGAGTCCACCGGAATAGGCGAGCACCACCTTGTTCATCGAGGAGCCTCCGAGTGAACGAACAGTCGTGCGTTCGGCCCGGCCGACGCGTCCGACGATTGGAATGTCCCGAAGCGGATCAGCCACCGCTCGAGGGCGGCTTCGGTCTCGAACAGGACCAGCACGGTGTTGTCGCCCGCAAGGGTGCCGACCTGATCGGCCAGGCTCGACTGATCGATCGCCTGGGCGATCGCGCCGGCCGACCCGGGCGTCGCCACGAGCACCAGGCTCAGGCCGCTGCGACCTATCTGGACGGGGATGTCAGCGAGCAGCCTGCGGAGCCGGGCGTCGTAGGCGTTTCCCGTGGCGGCCGTCTCCGGAGTAGCGTAGACGTGGCGGTCGCCGCGCGGCACCTTCACCAGGCCCATCTCCGCGGCGTCTCGGCTGACCGTCGCCTGGGTGACCTCGAAGCCTCTCTCGCGGAGAAGCTCGACCAGCTCCTCCTGGCTCCCGATCGGCGAATGCGAGATCAGATCGAGCAGGGCGCGCTGCCGGCGCTGCTTGACGTTCGGCTGGCTGCCGTTGATGGCCATGATCACGATCCGATCTCAGGCCGTCGCGGGGGTTTCGGTGGCGGCGGGCGCCGCGGGCGCTGCCAGAGTGGCATGCCCCGCCGTGATGCGCGTGCCGAACGCCGCATCGTGCAGTGCCCGGCTCAGGGCGTGCGGATCGCCGGAATCGCAGATGACGGCCTCGGCTCCGGGCCAGCTCACGGCCTGGAGCGCGGCCCTGATCTTGGGCACCATGCCGCCCTTGATCACGCCGTCGGCGATGAGCTGCTCGGCTTCGTCCGCGGTCATGGTGGCGAGCTTCCGACCCGCCGCGTCACGGATGCCGTCGACATCGGTCATCAGCACCAGCTGGCGGGCGCCCAGGCCGGCGGCTATCCCGGCTGCGGCGTCGTCGGCGTTGACGTTGCAGACGATGCCCTGCTCGTCGCGGGCGAGTGGAGCGACGACGGCCACCTCTCCGGCCACGAGCAGCGCGTCCAGGAAGTCGCGCCGCAGCCCCACGACATGGGCCACGAGCCCCAGGCCGGGCACGCGTTCGGCGATCATCAGGCCGCCGTCGACGCCCGAAAGGCCCACGGCGTCCACGCCGCGGTCGCGCAGGTCCGAAACGAGCTCCGAATTCACGACGCCCCGGAGCACGGCCGCGGCGACGTCCAGCGCCGCCTGGTCCGTGACCCGGAGGCCGCCCTCGAAGCGGCTGGGCACGCCCAGGCGCTCGAGCCATTCGGTGATCCGCTTTCCGCCGCCGTGGACGAGCACGACCGGCCGCTCGCGCGCGACCGAGGCGACCTCGTCGAGGACGTGCGCCTGGTCGGCCAGCGTCGTGCCGCCGAGCTTGAGGACGAGGACTTCGCTCACGTGGTGTACTCCGCGTTCTCGATGACGTAACCCTCGGTCAGGTCGCAGCCGAATGCCTCGCCGGATCCCTTGCCCAGGCCGAGGTCCAGGCGGATGAGCACCTCCGGCGCGTCCATCGCCTTTCGAACGGCCTCGCGGTCGAAGGGGAGGGGAGCGCCGGCGGCGAAGACCAGGCACCCGGCAATGCCGATGCTCAGCCGCTCCAGGTCGAACTCGGGTCCGCGGCCGGCGCGCGGCATGGCCTCGGTGTGGTGCAGGCCGGCCGCCTCGAGGAGCTCCTCGTCGGGCAGGCGGGCGTTTCCGGCGGCGCTGGCCACGCGTCCCCAGTTCGGGTCGCGGCCGTGGACAGCGGCCTTGAGGAGGCTGCTGGCGACGA
The DNA here is from genome assembly GCA_963768655.1 of uncultured Chloroflexia bacterium. Lineage (GTDB taxonomy): Bacteria > Chloroflexota > Limnocylindria > Limnocylindrales > CSP1-4 > Fen-1039. The sequence goes on from CAVYIM010000004.1 coordinate 787,328, forward strand.
CGGAGCGGGCGACCGCCCGGGCGTCGTGATCGTCGACGGCGCCGCTGACCTGGCACGTGATGAGGGTCGAGGCGCCCTCACCGTCGGCGGCCTGCTGGCGCGCCAGGGATCGCGCCACTGCTTCGATCGCCGCGCCGAGCGCGGCGGCTTCGGGGCTGGCCGTTGCCACGGGCCTCGCTCGGGCCGCGCCCGACGCGAGCAGGAAGACGGTGTCGTTGGTGCTCGTGTCGCCGTCGACGCTCAGTTGATTCCACGTCCGCTGGACTATTGGAGTGAGCAGCCCGAAGAGCGTGTCCGGCGCGGCTGTCGCGTCGGTCAGGATGACGCCCAGCATCGTGGCCATGCGGGGGTGGATCATCCCCACGCCCTTGGCGATGCCGGAGACGGTCACCCGTACCGGCGAGCCATCCGGGCCGGGCAACTCGACGCAGGCCGTGGCGAGCTTGATCTTCGTGTCGGTGGTCATCATCGCCCCCGCCACGGCCGCGAGGGCTTCGGCTGTCGCGGCGAGCTGCGGGACCAGCCGCGCGATCCCGTCGCGGATCTTCACCGTGGGCAGCCGTACGCCGATGACGCCAGTGGAGAGTGCAAGGGTCCGTTCGGCTCGCGTCCCGAGCGCGGCAGCGACCGCCTTGCAGACCTCGGCTTGATCGGTGTCTCCTTCCACGCCCGTGGCCGCGTTCGCTGCGCCGGCCGTCACGACGATCGCGTCCGCCCAGCCGAATCGGCCGCCGCCGCCGATCTCGGTGGCGTTGAGGTGGGCCTGAGAGACGCGGATGGGAGCCGCCACGACCTGGTTGCGGGTGAAGACGGCGGCCGCGGCCGCGGGCCCGCGGAGAGTGGCGATTATTCCCAGATCCGGGCGCCCCGAGGCCTTGATGCCGGCGGCCGCGGCGCCGGCCCGGAAGCCGCCGGGCAGCACGGCCCGCTCTTCGATCGGCGGCAGCGCGACAGGAAGAGCCTCGAGAGCGGCGAGGTGGCCGTCTCCGGTGGCGCTGGACACGGCGCCGGACACCGGGCCGCCAACCGGGGCCGAAGGATCGAGTGCTCCGGGTTGCATGGGCTGTAGCTTCCTTACGCTCGGCGCGGCTGCGGCGTGGCTAGGGTGCGATCGGGTACTGTTCGAGCCCCGTTGTCTCGGGCAGGCCGAAGAGGACGTTGAGGGCCTGGACCGCCTGCCCGGCCGCCCCCTTGACCAGGTTGTCGATGACGCCCAGCGCCAGGATGCGGCCGCTGCGCGGATCGACCCGGCACCACACCCGGCACATGTTGCTGCCATAGACGTGCTTGGTGGCCGGCGGATCGGTGACGACCTGGACGAACGGCTCGTCGCGATAGGCCTCCGCGTACAGCGCGTCCAGCTCCGCCTGGGTGACGGGGCGGGTCGGCCGCACATGGCAGCTGACGAGGATTCCACGCGTCATCGGAATGAGGTGCGGCAGGAAATCAACCACGGCTACGCCCGGGTTGGCGTCGCGGCTGCCGAGCGCGCCGCGCTCTCCCTGCTGCTGGAGCTCCTGCTCCATCTCGGCGGTGTGGCGGTGGGTGAACATGCCGTAGGCCTTGACGCTCTCGTTGATCTCGGAGAAGAGCAGATCGGGCTTGGGCTCGCGGCCCGCCCCCGACACCCCGCTCTTGGCATCGACTGCGAGATCGCCGATCAGCCCGGCCCGGGCCAGCGGGGCGAGGGTCAGGATCGTCGCGGTCGGGTAGCAGCCGGGCAGCCCGATGACGCTCGAATTCTGCTCGGCGGCGGCGCGGATCTCCTCCCGGTGCAACTCCGGGAGGCCGTATACGGCCCGAGCCAGGAGCTCGGGCGCTGGATGGTCGAGCTTGTACCAGCGCGGATAGTCGGCCGGATCGTGGAGCCGGAAGTCCGGCCCGACGTCCAGCAGGGCGGAGCCGCGGGCCGTGATCTCGGCGGCCATCTCGGCGGCCACGCCGTGCGGCAGCGCTGTGAAGATGGCGTCGGCCTCGGGCATGGCCGCATCGATGACCAGGCCCGATGCGGCGAGGTGCGGATGAGACTCCGCGATCGAGACGTTGTCGCGGTTGCGGCCGTACAGGCCTGCCAGCCGGACGCGCGGGTGGTTCAGCAGCAGCCGAACCAGCTCGCCGCCTGCATAGCCGGTGGCGCCGACGATGCCGACGGTGATCGTCCGGCTGCCCTGTCGAGCGCGGACCGTGCGAGCCCCCAGCGAGGCAGGCGCAGGCTTCTTCCCGGAGCTGGCTGTCGAAACGCCGTCGGGCGTGGGTCTGGTGGAGGTCATGGCGCATGAGTATACGGTTCAGTGAATAGTCATGCAAGCTCGGCGCTCGGCGCTCGCGGCACCGCCACCCGCCCGCGACCCGCCGCCCGCGGCCCACGACCGGCGCCGATCAGATGTAGCCGGCCGCGACCAGAATGATGCCCGCGACCATGAACCAGTGGAGCAGCCAGCCCCAGACGAACGAGCGCGTGCGCCAGGCCAGGATGCCGAAGAAGACGCCCCCCGCGATCGTCGACAGCACCTCGAGCTCGGGCTTCCAGACATGCATCAGGGCGAACGGGATCATCTGCAGCCAGATCGCGTCGGTGCCGTACCTGGGCCGGAAGGATCCCAGCAGCCAACCCCGGAAGAAGAACTCCCAGGCGAACATGTCGACGCCGGAGTCCAGGACGATCCGCCAGGCTGGTCTCTGCCCCGCGAGCAGTGTGTAGAAGACGCGGAAGTCCGGCAATTGCCCCAGGATCGCGATGACGACCGACATGATGGCGATGCCGGCGATCGCCACCGGCAACCCGAGCCTCCAGTCGCCCAGGACCATGCCGTAGCGACGCGGACTCTCGCGCCAGACCAGGACGATGACGGTCATCGGGACCAGCGCTTCGAGCACCAGGTGCGCGTACTCGGGCTGGCCGTAGGTGTTGTCGTACGCGACCAGCAGGACGAGCATGGCGGCCGTAATGGCCTGGACCATCCTGGCATCGAAGTCCACCCCCCAGATCCGCCAGGTCGTCCCGGCTCGGACTTCCGGCGTGGCTTCGTCCCCAGCCGAGGCTGCCTGAGACACCGACCATCCCTCCAGGGCTTGCGCACTCCTGGTCACTCGGTGGGCGGGCGCCTCAGCCGGGGCGGCGCGGTCGGAGCGTCCGCGTCGGCGGGGCGATGATATCAATCTGCGCCCGCCCGAAGCCCGGCCCGGGCCGGTTTGGGGGGCGCCGACCCCGGCCGTGGCGCGCCACCATCTGGCGCCGCGCCACGGCCAGCACGCCGCGGCCGGGCGCCGCGGCCCGCCGCCCAACGGCCGGCCGAAGCCAGTAGGTCAGACCGACAGCACGTCCTTCATCGGCCCGGTGACGACGACCTCGCCCGCCTCCTCGGCCGGCCCGTTCGCGGCCCCGGCCCCGCGCCGGATCTGGTAGCGATGGCTTATCCGGGCCACGCCGGAGGCGAACTGCGCGCTCACGGTGCAGTACTTCGTGGCCGACAGCTCGATGGAGCGCCGGACGGCCTCAGTCTCGACGTCGCCGTCTACGACGTGGAGGACGATCATGTCGGTGAAGACGTTGGGTGCTTTGTCGCGCTGGACGCCGCTGACCTCGACGGTGTAGCCCGTGACGGCCTGCCGCTTCTTGGCCAGGATGTCGACGACGTCCATGGCCGTACAGCCGGCGATCGCCGCCAGCACGACCTCGGTCGGGCGTGGCCCGGTATTGCCGGCCGCGTTGTCCATGACTATGTCGTGCCCGGAACCGGTGGCCGCCACGAACCGAAGGCCGCCCTCGTGCCGGAGGCTGATTCGCTTCTCGCCCAATCCACGATCTCCTTGCTGCTTGGCCGCTATGCCGGCTCCGCCGCCAGGGCTTCCCGCGCCGATGGCAGCCTGCCCGTCTCCGCGGTTCCCTGGCGCGCGAACTGCGTTTGGTACAGCTCTGAGTAAACTCCGCCGGCGGCCAGCAGGTCGTCATGCGTGCCCCGCTCGACGATGCACCCCTCCACGACGACGAGGATCTGATCGGCCTCGCGCACCGTTGAGAGACGGTGGGCGATGACGACGGAGGTGCGGCCGGTGAGCGCCGTCCGGAGCGCCAGCTGAACCGCTACCTCCGACTCGGAATCGAGGTGGGCCGTCGCCTCGTCGAGCACGACGATCGTCGGCGCCTTGAGCAACAGCCGGGCGATCGCGATGCGCTGCTTCTCGCCCCCCGACAGCCGGTAGCCGCGATCGCCGACGACCGTGTCCAGGCCGGCCGGCAGCGATTCGATCAGCGGCATGATCTGGGCGGCCTGGAGGGCCTCGAGCAGCTCCTCTTCAGAGGCTTGGGGCTTCGCGTACAGCAGGTTGGCCCGGATCGTGTCGTGGAACATGTGCGCATCCTGGGTGACCACTCCAATCTCGCGGCGGATCGAGGCCAGAGTCGCGTCGCGCACGTCCACTCCGTTGATGCGGATGGCGCCCGAGCGCACGTCGTACAGGCGCGGGATCAGATGACTCATCGTGGTCTTCCCGCCGCCGGACGGACCTACCAGCGCCACCAGCTCGCCCGGCCGGGCCGTGAACGACACGTCGAAGAGAACCTGCTGCGAGGGGGCCTGGTCGAGCACCGCGACCGACTCCAGCGAAGCCAGAGACACTTCCTCCGCCCGCGGATAGCTGAAGTCGACGTGGTCGAATTCGATGGTCGCGGGACCGGTCGGGATTGCCACGGCATCCGGCTTCTCCGCGACCATGGGCTCGAGGTCGAGCACTTCGAAGACGCGATCGAAGCTGACCAGCGCGGTCATGATGTCGACCTGCACGTTCGAGAGGGCGGTCAGCGGGGCGTAGAGCCGGTTGAGGTACGCCGTCAGGGCGACGACCGTGCCGACCTGCAGCGCGCCACCGGCGGCAAGCACGCCGCCCCAGCCGTAGACGAGGGCGGTGGCGAGTGACGCGGTGAGCAGAATGGCGGCCATGAACACCCGCGTGTACATGGCCTGCGTGACCCCGATGTCGCGCACCCGGCCGGCCCTGTCCTCGAAGCTATGGATCTCGCGCATGGGCTCGCCGAAGAGCTTCACCAGGAGCGCCCCGGCCACGTTGAAGCGCTCGGTCATCATCGAGGTCATCTTGGCGTTGAGGTTGTAGCTCTCGCGGGTGAGAGCCTGGATCCGGCGACCGACCCAGCGAGCCGGCAGCAAGATGATCGGCAGGAGCGCCAGCGCCACCAGCGTGATAGGCCACGACAGCAGCAGCATGGCGGCGAGGGTGATGGCCACCGTGATGACGTTGCCGACAACCGACGAGAACGTGTCGGTGAACGCCTGCTGCGCGTCCAGCACGTCGTTGTTGAGCCGGCTCACCAGGGCGCCGGTCTGAGTCCGGGTGAAGAAGGCGATGGGCATGCGCTGGAAGTGCGCGAACACCTGCGTGCGCATGTCGAAGATGAGGCCCTCGCCGACCCGCGCGGAGATCCACCGCTCCCAGAGAGACAGTGCCGCGTCCGACACTGCCAGTACGCCGAGCAAGAGGGCCAGCTGCACCACCAGGCCGGAATCGTGGGGCAGGATGCCGTTGTCGATGATGGCCCGGTAGATGAGCGGGTTCGCGGCGCCCAACAGGGCGTCCAGGATGATCAGCACGAGGAAGATCGCCAGCATCCGCCGATACGGCGCCGCGAAGCGCGCGATCCGCCGCAGGATGCCGGGCGAGAGCTTCTGGGAGGTCACCGACTCGTCGCGACGGAATGAGCGCATCAGTCCCCAGCCGCCGCCTCCGCCACCCATGCCCCGGCGCATGCTCATCGAGCGCACCTCATGGTTCGCCGGGGGAGCGCATGTGCGGTTGATAGGGCGAAGCGGTGGCGATCACCGCCGAGGAAAGACATCAGGACTCCACTGCGCAATGCACACGCTACCAGGGGTGCCCGCCGGTCGCCTGAACCGGCCCCGGCCGGCCGGCTCGCACGCCGTCCCGGTCTCGTTACCGAGCGGAAACGGCGCTCGCGGCCGCGCCGGCAGCTGCGTGCGCCTCCTCGGCCTCGAGCCAGCGCTCCGCGTCGATGGCGGCGCGGCAGCCTTCTCCGGCCGCCGTCACAGCCTGGCGATAGCGGTGGTCGTCGACGTCGCCCGCCACGAAGACGCCATCGATGTTCGAGGCGGTCGTCGGTCCTTCGGCCCGCAGATAGCCCTTCTCGTCGAGATCGAGCCAGTCGCGGAAGACCGCCACGTTGGGCCGGTGGCCGATGGCGACGAAGAAGCCGTCGACCGGCAGGATCTCTTCGCCCGCCCCGTCGGTCCTGCCGAGCCGCAGCCCCTCGACGTGCTCGGCCCCGAGCACTTCTTCGACCGTCCGGTTCAGGTGCAGCTCGATCCTGGGGTTCGAGGCGGCTCTGGCCTGCATGATCTTGCTGCCGCGAAACGCGTCGCGGCGATGGATCAGGTGCACCTTGCTGGCGAAGCGCGTCAGGAAGAGGGCCTCCTCGAGGGCGCTGTCGCCGCCGCCGACGATGCCGACCTCCTTGCCGCGGAAGAAGAAGCCGTCGCACGTCGCGCAAGCGCTCACGCCCCGGCCGCGCAGGCGCGTCTCGCTCTCGATGCCGAGCCAGATCGCCTCGGCGCCGGTCGCCACGATCAAGGCCTCGGCGCGGTACTCGACGCCCGCGGCCCACAGCCGGAAGGGGCGACCGCTGAGGTCCACACGCTCGACGTCCGCGTCGACGATCAGCGCCCCAAAGCGCTCGGCCTGTTTGCGGAAGAGGCCCATCAGCTCGGGGCCCTGGACGCCGTCTGGGAAGCCCGGGTAGTTCTCGACCTCGCTCGTGATCATGAGCTGCCCGCCGGCCGCGACGCCGCCGAGAACGATCGGCGCCAGGTTGGCGCGCGCGGTGTAGATCGCGGCGGTGAGCCCGGCCGGACCCGATCCGACGATGACGATGCGCGCCTCGAGCGGTTTGCCGGTTCCGCCGGCGGGGGACTGGCTCACGGGCGCGCTGCCGTCTGCCGCGGGAATGAAGTTCAGGCTGATGCCGCCCAGCCCAGGCGTCTTGTTGGTGGTCTCGCCGTCGCTCATGTCGTCATCGTAGCACGGGGCCGATACTCCTGGGGAGTATACCGCGGCACGGGGCGGGTCGGCCGACGGCGCGGCCGGTCCATCCCGGGTCGTGACGCCCGGGTCGTGGCGCCCGGGTCGTGGCGCCCGGGTCGTGGCGCCCGGCATCTGGTCAAACTTGCCTCAGGCGGGAGTTACGCCAGACGAGACGGCGCCTGGGCTGGCTCGAATCATCCTTGCGGCCCCGGACCGGTCATTGATCGCTCTCGCAGTCCGGCGCTCGAGCGTCGCCCTGCGCTCTGACGGCTCCGCGCCGCCACCCGGCCCGCTGAAGGCTGCGGTTGGATGGCTGACTCTCACCCCGGGCAAATCTGACCATAAAGCAATGCCCCGAGCCGATCATCGCGCCGCCAGACAGCCGAGGGCAGTGGATCAGACCGGCTAGATCGTCTTCGGCTCCAGGGCGTGGACCGCCGGGATGACGTCCCGGCCGATGGCTTCGAGGTTCCGAATGTCCCAGGCGTTGGCGAGGTTGAAGATCACGTGCTGGACGCCGACCCGTGCCAGCCCGCCGAAGCGATCGACCACCTGGGCCGCCGTCTCGCGGCCGAGGTCGACCGACTGGAGGTTCGTTCGCTCGATCTCCTCGAACGGCCTGCCGACCTCCGCGCAGCGCTCGCGCAGGACCGCGAACTTGTGGGTCAGCTGGTCGGGCCCGCCGAAGACGTTGCACGCGTCGGCGTATGTGGCCACCAGGCGAAGAGTCTTGTGCTCACCGCCGCCGCCGATGAGGATCTTCGGGTGCGGCCGGCTGATCGACTGCGGGGAGTTCAGCAGGCGGGTCGCTTGATAGTGCTTGCCCTCGAATGCCGCCTGCGAGCCGCGTTCCTCCTTCCACATCTCGTGGCAGATGCGCAGCGTCTCCTCGAGCATCTCGAAACGGACCCCGAGAGGGGGCATCGGGAAGCCAAGGCCGTGGCTTTCCTCTTCGTTCCAGGCGGCCCCGATGCCCAGGTAGGCTCGCCCGCCGCTCAGGACGTCGAGCGTTGTGGCGGCCTTGGCCCACAGCGCGGCCTGGCGGTAGTGGACGCCGCCGACCATCAGCCCCAGCGTCGCCTGCTTCGAGTGGGCGGCCATATACCCGAGCGCCGTCCAGCCTTCGAGCATCGGCTCCTCGGGCTTGCCGACGCCGCGGATCTGGAAGAAGTGGTCCATCACCCACAGCGAGTCGAAGCCGGCTGAGTCGGCCGTCTCGGCGATTCGGGCGAGAGTCGGGCCGATGGCCGCGTCGCCGCCAGGCCAGGAGAACGAGGGAACTTGCAGACCGATCTTCACAGCGAGCCTCCGAGGGCAATCGGCGGAGCCGGCGCGCGGGCCGTCGGCGTTGGTGGCAACGGCGACAGGTTAGCACCGGTGCGGTTCGGCGCCGATCCAGGGCGCGGTCCGAGTCCTCGTCTAGATCCCGGCGATGCGGCGGTGTGCGAAGCGGGCGCCGCGGCGAGGAATCGCAATCCCGGAGACCTCCAGCAGCCGAATCACCCGGGCGCGCTGGCCGGCGTACGGCGCCAGAATCTCGAGCATCCGGGCGTCATCGGCGCGGGGCTCACCGGCGAGGGCCCACGCGACCAGATCGGGGAGATGGGCGTCACCGACGCTGACGGCATCCGGGTCGCCGAACGCGGTACGGGTCGCCTCCGCCGCCGTCCAGGGGCCGATTCCTGCGATCGTCAGCAGATGGGCGCGAGCTTCCTCCGGTGCGAGTGCCGTCCACGACTCGATCTGCGCGCCCTGGCGGCCGAGGCGGCGCAGCACTTCCGCTCGACGTCGCTCCAGCCCGAGAGGATGGAACTCGAAGTAGGGGAGTGCGGCAAGATCGGCGGCAGCCGGCGGCAGGAGCAACGCCACGGGCCCCGGGGCGGGCCTGCCCAGGCGGCGAGTCAGCCCGACGTACGCGGCGTGGGCTTCGGGCGCGGTCACCTTCTGCTCCGTCACGGCCGGGATCAACGACGCCAGGAGCTGGCCGGAGCGCGGCAGGCGCAGGGCGGAGAAGCGGCGTGCCAGCTCGTGGACCAGGGGGTGGTGCGGGACGAGCCGGCTCGGGTCGTCGAGCAGCCCGGCCAGGCCCGGCGCGGCCTCCAGGGCCAGTTCCGTGCCCGGGCCCCACGCCTCGGCCACGATCGCTCCAGCCTCCGCCTCCACTGCGGCCTCGGCCGCCAGCCGGAGAGTGGCGGGTCCGGCGGCCGTGGCCCGCGCCATCCACACACCGTCGGCCGCGAATTCGAATCGTCGGGTCGTCGCGCCCGTGGCGCAGGGGCGCGAGGGTCAGTCGCAGATCGATCGGCGAGGGGAGCGGGAAGCGCGCGACAAGAGACCCGGCCGCTCCGCCCGCCGCGGCGCCCGCTCCGCCCGCAGCCGCCGCTCCGCCAGCCACGGCGCCTGCGGCCGCCGCTCCGCTCGCCACGCCCGAGCGTCGGGTCACTGGAAGAGGTCGAACTCGCGCGGCATCAGTAGGTCTGCGATGCGGCCCTCGCCCCGGGTCGGGCCCGCGCCGCGCACGACTGCCGCTGGCCGCCGGGCGGTCTTGCCGAAGGCCAGCTCTGCGGCCGTGGCAATCTCATCGGCCGTGGCGCGGATCGTGCTCCGCATGATCCGCCCGTCCGCGTCGGGCGTGCCGCGCAGGTCGTCGATCGGCTTCATGCCGCTCACGCCGATCGCCACGTCCGTGATTCCCCACCGCCACGGGCGCCCGAAACTGTCGGACACGATGACCGGTACATCGACGCCGAACGCGGCGCGGACGGCGGCCCGGATCCGGTCGGCGGAGGCATCCGGGTCGACCGGGAGCAGGGTCACGATGCTGCCACTTTCCGGGCCGACGTTCGAGGCGTCGACGCCGCCGTTGGCGCAGACGAAGCCGTGGGGCGTTTCGGTGATCAGGACGCCGTTCTGCCACCGAACCACACGGCGAGCCTGGCGGAGCACGACCTCGAGCTGGCGCGGGTCGCGATCCCAGCGTTGGGCGAACTCGACCGCCTCCGGGCGCGGCTCGATCGTCATCAGGTCGACGATTGCGCCTTCGGCCTTGGAGACGATCTTTTGCGTCACCACCAGAACGTCGTCCTCGCGCAGCGGCAGCGCGTCGGTCAGCCGGCGCAGCGCCGCGATGAGCAGCGCCGGCAGGTCGTCGCCCGGCCGGATCTCGGGAATGCCTTCGAGGGCGAAGACCTCCACATGGCCGCCCCCTCGACCGCCCGCTCGCCCGCCCACGACCCCATCGCTCACCGGCCGGCCTCATGGTCCAGGCCCGTCTTGTCAGCCTCGAGCAGGTCTTCGGGCGTGTCCACGTCGAAGGAGAGCGGCCCGTCCAGCTCCACGTACGCCGCCCCGGCCGCCGCGGCCTCGGCCGCGTGAGCCGCCCGGCTCCCCTCGCCGAACCGGAATGGGATGGCGTCGGGCGGGGTCACGAGCAGCGCGTTCGTGCCCGTGCCGTGTCTGTCCGAGACCAGCACCACCACCGCCCGATCGAGTGCGCCGGCGGCCGTCTGGCCGGCCACCTCGGCCAGCCGATCGATCTCCTCGGCGGTAACCCCCGGCAGATCCGCCGGAAGCACGAGCAGAGCCGTGGCCTCGGCGCAGGCCGAATCCCGCGTTTCCGTCAGGCCTTCGTTCAGCCCGTCGCTCTCCTGCAGGAGAGACGCCGCGCCCATCGCCCGGGCCTGGGCCAGCAGGTCGGCGTCCTGCGACACCACCGCGACTCCGTCCAGGCGTCGCGACGCCAGCGCCGCCGCCACCGTCCTTCGCAGCAGGGCGAGGACCAGGTCGGCCCGCTCCTCGGGGTCGAGCGGCTCCCCGAGGCGGGACTTTGCGCCGCTGAGCGACCGTACCGGCACGATGGCCACGATCCGGGAGAGATCCGCGCCGCTCATGCCTGCGCCGCCGTCGCCGCGGCCAGAACGTCGCGCGCCAGCCGTATGCGAGCCGCGACGTCGGTCATGACCGTGTCCGTGACCACGACTCCGAGCCCTAGCGCTCTCACCTCGCCGGCCAGCGACTCGTCCAGCCAATCGATCACCAGCGTGTCCAGCAGCTGCACCGACGCATACCGCCGCGCGATCCCGAGCGCGCTCGCCTCCTCGCCCAGGCCGACCATCATCCTGTCGGCCGGTCCGCGCAGGGCCTTGCCGCCGACGATGCCCGAGACCCCCACCGCCCGAACGCCTCGACCCCTGGCCGCGGCGATCTCCTCGCGCATCCCGCCCACCGCCAGGATCGGGCCGATCGAGACGATCGGATTGGAGGGCGCCACGACGATCGCCTCGGCCGCCTGAAATGCCTCCGCGATCTCGGGCGTGATCCTCGCGCCCGCCGCTCCGTCGAACCGAACCTCGTGCACTTCCGGTTCCTGGTGCAGGCGGACGAAGTAGTCCTGGAAGTCGAGCCAGCCTTCCTCCGTTCGGACCCGAGTGCGGACGGGCTCGTCGGTCATCGGCAGGATCCGGGATGGAACGCCGAGCGCCCGGCCCAGCGCGAGAGCCACCTCCGTCGGACGCTCGCCGCGTCGCAGCCTTTCGGTCCGATAAAGATGAGTCGCGATGTCCCGGTCGCCGAGGCGGAACCAGGTCCCCTCGCCCAGCCTGGCCAGCTCGCCCGTGACGTGCCAGGTCTCGCCCGCCAGCCCCCAGCCTTCGGGCCCGGCGATCCCGGCCAGCGTGTACATCACCGTGTCGTGGTCCGGGCAGATCGTCAGCGAGTGGCGCTCCAGGTCGTCGCCGGTGTTGACGATGACGGTCAGCTCGCCGGGCGCCAGCGTCCGCTGCAACCCATCGGCGAGCTTCGCTCCGCCGACGCCTCCGGCCAGGCACACAACGCGCATCGTCTCCCCGCGATCCTTCAGCGAGTTCCTGCGCCGCAAGGTTAGCGCCGGCCGATGGCGGTGTCCTGGGTGGCGAAGAACTTGCGGACGTCGCTACCATTCGCAGGTGCCGTGCGGAGCGGCAGGGAGTACTCCGGCAGGTACCTCTGGTGGGCTGTCGACCAGTCGCCGCCCGCCTTAGCATCGCCAGGTTGCCGTGGCCTGCGGCATCGACGCGCCTGGGAGGGCCGTTTCACGTCGTCTGCATGCGCGTCGACACCATCCGAACTTGACCTCACGCCTCGAGGTTGGCTGAGGCGGGCAGCGTGTTGAAGCACAGGAGGGCCGCCACATGCGCGGTTTCGATCGAATCGCCCGAACCGGACGAAGGACGAGCTCGATGACGGAGTCGCGCCAGCCGCGTCTCCGCGCACCCCGCGCCCTGCTGCGGCTGGGCCCCGCCCTCGCCGTCGCCGCCCTGGTCCTCGCTCTCTTCCCGACATCGGTGATGGCCGACGGCGGCAGCGCGACCCAGTTCTCGGTGACAGGGCCGACCGAAGTCACGGCCGGTGAGTCGAATTCGTACACGGTCACCGCGCTGGACGCGGACGATGGTGTGGTCTTGGACTACGCGGGCACCGTCGACATCACCTGTACCGACTTGGGCTCCGGTGTCTCGTGCCCGAGCCCCTTGGTACCCGATGACTTCACTTCGGGTGTCGCCACTGTCGACGTCACTTTCGTGACCGCTGCCTCGCAGACCGTCACCGCCACGGACGAGGCGGATGCCTCTATCACGGGCACGTCGGACCCAATCACGGTCGACGCCAACTCGGCGACCCACTTCGTCGTCGCGGATTACCCGGCCTCCGTCGTGGCCGGAGTGAGCCACAACGTCACCGTCACCGCCACCGACGCCTACGGCAACACCGACACCAACTACGCCGGCACGGTCCACTTCAGCAGCACCGACTCAGCCGCCGTCGTGCCCTCTAACACCACCCTTACCGGGGGCACCGGCACCTTTGGCGTCACCCTCAAGACCGTCGGCTCAGCCTGGTCGATCACCGCGACCGACACCGTCACGACATCGATCACCGGCTCCCAGACCGGCATCGCGGTGACTCCCGCCGCGGCGACCCACTTCGTCGTCGCGGATTACCCGGCCTCCGTCGTGGCCGGAGTGAGCCACAACGTCACCGTCACCGCCACCGACGCCTACGGCAACACCGACACCAACTACGCCGGCACGGTCCACTTCAGCAGCACCGACTCAGCCGCCGTCGTGCCCTCTAACACCACCCTTACCGGGGGCACCGGCACCTTTGGCGTCACCCTCAAGACCGTCGGCTCAGCCTGGTCGATCACCGCGACCGACACCGTCACGACATCGATCACCGGCTCCCAGACCGGCATCGCGGTGACTCCCGCCGCGGCGACCCACTTCGTCGTCGCGGATTACCCGGCCTCCGTCGTGGCCGGAGTGAGCCACAACGTCACCGTCACCGCCACCGACGCCTACGGCAACACCGACACCAACTACGCCGGCACGGTCCACTTCAGCAGCACCGACTCAGCCGCCGTCGTGCCCTCTAACACCACCCTTACCGGGGGCACCGGCACCTTTGGCGTCACCCTCAAGACCGTCGGCTCAGCCTGGTCGATCACCGCGACCGACACCGTCACGACATCGATCACCGGCTCCCAGACCGGCATCGCGGTGACTCCCGCCGCGGCGACCCACTTCGTCGTCGCGGATTACCCGGCCTCCGTCGTGGCCGGAGTGAGCCACAACGTCACCGTCACCGCCACCGACGCCTACGGCAACACCGACACCAACTACGCCGGCACGGTCCACTTCAGCAGCACCGACTCAGCCGCCGTCGTGCCCTCTAACACCACCCTTACCGGGGGCACCGGCACCTTTGGCGTCACCCTCAAGACCGTCGGCTCAGCCTGGTCGATCACCGCGACCGACACCGTCACGACATCGATCACCGGCTCCCAGACCGGCATCGCGGTGACTCCCGCCGCGGCGACCCACTTCGTCGTCGCGGATTACCCGGCCTCCGTCGTGGCCGGAGTGAGCCACAACGTCACCGTCACCGCCACCGACGCCTACGGCAACACCGACACCAACTACGCCGGCACGGTCCACTTCAGCAGCACCGACTCAGCCGCCGTCGTGCCCTCTAACACCACCCTTACCGGGGGCACCGGCACCTTTGGCGTCACCCTCAAGACCGTCGGCTCAGCCTGGTCGATCACCGCGACCGACACCGTCACGACATCGATCACCGGCTCCCAGACCGGCATCGCGGTGACTCCCGCCGCGGCGACCCACTTCGTCGTCGCGGATTACCCGGCCTCCGTCGTGGCCGGAGTGAGCCACAACGTCACCGTCACCGCCACCGACGCCTACGGCAACACCGACACCAACTACGCCGGCACGGTCCACTTCAGCAGCACCGACTCAGCCGCCGTCGTGCCCTCTAACACCACCCTTACCGGGGGCACCGGCACCTTTGGCGTCACCCTCAAGACCGTCGGCTCAGCCTGGTCGATCACCGCGACCGACACCGTCACGACATCGATCACCGGCTCCCAGACCGGCATCGCGGTGACTCCCGCCGCGGCGACCCAGCTAATCGTGACCGCTCCCAGTTCTGTGGGCGTGGGCACCGCCTTCAGTGTGACCGTCACCGCCGAGGATCCGTACGGCAACACCGACACCAACTACGCGGGCACGGTCGACTTCACGAGCACCGACCCCGCCGCGACTCTGCCCCCGGACAGTGCACTCACCGCGGGCACCGGAACCAAGACGTTCACCAACGTCTTCGCTTTCGGGAATAGCGGCACTCAGACCATCACCGCGACCGACACCGTCACGCACTCGATCACCGGCACTTCCGCCGACATCTCGGTCACGGGTTCGGCGACCAGCAACACGGCACTGATAAGTGGAACGAACCCCTCCACCTACGGCGGCTCGGTCACCTTTACCGCGACCGTGACGGGTTCCGGAGCCACACCAACCGGAACCGTCCAGTTCCTCGACGGAACGACCGATCTCGGCTTGCCCGTCACTCTGGTTTCGGGGGTGGCACAGTACCCGACTTCGGCTCTGACTGCCGGTCATCACTCGATCACGGCTGCATACGGCGGTGACACCAACTACGCCGGCAGCACAAGCAATGCGGTCGACCAGCTCGTCAACAAGGGCAGCCAGACGGTCAGCTTCACCAGCACGGCTCCTAGCTCGGCCGTCGTGGGCGGCGCTACCTACCCCGTCACCGCAACCTCCACGGCGGGTCTGACGGTCACCATCACCGTTGACTCCTCCGCCACCTCCTACTGCTCGATCAGCAGCAACACCGTCAGCTTCATCGGCGCCGGCACCTGCAAGCTCGACGCCACCCAGGCCGGCAACGCCAACTACAACGCCGCGACCCAGGCTCAGCAGAGCTTCACTGTTGGCAAGGGCAGCCAGACGGTCAGCTTCACCAGCACGGCTCCTAGCTCGGCCGTCGTGGGCGGCGCTACCTACCCCGTCACCGCAACCTCCACGGCGGGTCTGACGGTCACCATCACCGTTGACTCCTCCGCCACCTCCTACTGCACGATCAGCAGCAACACCGTCAGCTTCATCGGCGCCGGCACCTGCAAGCTCGACGCCACCCAGGCCGGCAACGCCAACTACAACGCCGCGACCCAGGCTCAGCAGAGCTTCACTGTTGGCAAGGGCAGCCAGACGGTCAGCTTCACCAGCACGGCTCCTAGCTCGGCCGTCGTGGGCGGCGCTACCTACCCCGTCACCGCAACCTCCACGGCGGGTCTGACGGTCACCATCACCGTTGACTCCTCCGCCACCTCCTACTGCTCGATCAGCAGCAACACCGTCAGCTTCATCGGCGCCGGCACCTGCAAGCTCGACGCCACCCAGGCCGGCAACGCCAACTACAACGCCGCGACCCAGGCTCAGCAGAGCTTCACTGTTGGCAAGGGCAGCCAGACGGTCAGCTTCACCAGCACGGCTCCTAGCTCGGCCGTCGTGGGCGGCGCTACCTACCCCGTCACCGCAACCTCCACGGCGGGTCTGACGGTCACCATCACCGTTGACTCCTCCGCCACCTCCTACTGCTCGATCAGCAGCAACACCGTCAGCTTCATCGGCGCCGGCACCTGCAAGCTCGACGCCACCCAGGCCGGCAACGCCAACTACAACGCCGCGACCCAGGCTCAGCAGAGCTTCACTGTTGGCAAGGGCAGCCAGACGGTCAGCTTCACCAGCACGGCTCCTAGCTCGGCCGTCGTGGGCGGCGCTACCTACCCCGTCACCGCAACCTCCACGGCGGGTCTGACGGTCACCATCACCGTTGACTCCTCCGCCACCTCCTACTGCACGATCAGCAGCAACACCGTCAGCTTCATCGGCGCCGGCCCCTGCACGCTCGACGCCACCCAGGCCGGCAACGCCAACTGGAACGCCGCTGCTCAGCAGCAGCAGAGCTTCAGTGTTGGCAAGGGCACGCCGGTCATCAAATTCACCAGTACCGCCCCTAGCTCTGCGATCGCGGGCGGCGCGACGTACAACGTGACCGTCAGTTCGCCCTCGCCGGCGGCCATCGTCCTGACCATCGACTCCTCCGCCACCTCTGTCTGCTCGCTCAGCGGCGGCAGTACCGTCAGCTTCCTCAAAACCGGCCCCTGTGAGATCGACGCCAACCAGACCGGCAACGCCAACTGGAACGCCGCTGCCCAGGCTCAGCAGAGCTTCGCTGTTGGCCCGGGCAGCGTCCCGGGCGCGCCCACGGGAGTAACCGGCGTCGGCCTCAACACGGCGGCCCAGGTCAGCTGGGCGGCCCCGGCCTCTAACGGCGGCAGCGCGATCACCGCCTACAAGGTGACCAGCTCGCCCGGCGGCAAGACCTGTAGCACGACGGGCGCCCTCACCTGCAAGGTGACCGGTCTCACGAACTACACGCCCTACACGTTCACGGTGACGGCCACCAACTACGCCGGCACAGGGCCGGTGTCCGCCCCCTCGAGCAAGGTCGTCCCGCGCGCCGGCGCCACGTTCGTCCCGCTGACGCCGAGCCGGGTGCTCGACACCTCCGCCCACATCCAGCTCTCCACTTCTCTGACCGCGAACGTCGGCGTCAAGTTCCAGGTCACCAATCAGTTCCCGAGTGACGCCACCAGGAACGTCCCCTCGACCGCCACCGCCGTCACCGGCGTGCTGAGCGTTTCGCATTCGACGGCCGGCGGCTTCCTGGCTCTTACGCCGACCGTCGGGAACACGGCCGGCACCAGCACACTCAACTTCCCGAAGGGAGACGCACGGGCAACCGGCGTCACCGTTCAGCTGAGCTCCACGGGGTCGCTTGGTGTCCTCTTCAGCGCGGCGAGCGGCACGGCCGACGTCAGCTTCGACGTCACCGGCTACTTCGTCGTGGGCACTTCGAATGCCACCTACTTCGCGCTGACCCCCGGTCGACTCCTCGACACGCGAACCGGGAACGGCGCTACCAAGGCCCCGCTCCCGGCCGGGACGCCCCTGACCTTCCAGGTGACGGGTCGCACGCCGAGTGTCCCGGCCCAGGCCGTGGCCGTCACCGGCACGCTGACCGTCACGGGCCAGACCAAAGCGGGCTACCTCTCGCTCGGCCCGGATGCGCTCGCTGCGCCGACAACGGCGTCTCTCTACTTCCCAGTTGGTGACACCCGCGCCACGGGCCTCACGGTCAAGCTCGGCACCGGTGGGAAGCTTTCGGTCACCTACACCGCGGCCGCAGGCGCGACCACAAACGTCATATTCGACGTCACCGGCTTCTTCGTGCCGGGAACCGCGGGCGCCATGTACGTGCCCCTGACCCCCGCCCGAATCCTGGATACACGCTCGAAGCTCGGCCTGCCGGGTTCGCTGCGGGCCAACATAGGCGTTGTGTTCCAGGTCACCGGGCGGGGCGGCGTCCCGTCCGGCGCGGTCGCAGTCACGGGGATCCTGACAGTCACGAACCAGAAGGCTGCCGGCTACCTCGCGCTGACCACGACCGCGACCAACAAACCCGCGACATCGACGCTCAACTTCCCCAAGGGTGACAACCGGTCGACGGGGGTAACGGTCCCGCTCGGCTCGGGAGGCATCCTCGGGATCGTCTACGTCGCATCGCCAGCGACGATGACGACAGACGCGATCTTCGACGTGACCGGCTACTTCATGCAGTAGCCGCACCGCCAGCCGCACACACGAAGGCCCCGGCGAATGCCGGGGCCTTCAGATTCGGGCGAATCTGCCGCGTCCGCAGTGACCGCGTCCGTCGCGGCCCGGCCGCCCGGCGGCCGCGAGGCTACGCCGTCAGCCCGGGCAGCACCTCGCGGCCGAAGAGGTCGATCCAGGCCGCCTGGTTTCGGCCGACGTTGTGCAGGTAGATCTGGTCGAAGCCCAGGTCGAGGAACTTCTGGATCTCGCGGCGGTGGACCTCGGGGTCGGCCGACATCAGCATCCTGCCGCTGAAGTCCTCGGGCCGGACGAGGCTCGCCATCTGCTCGAAGTCCTTGGGCGAACGGACGTCCTGCTTGGGGAACCGCATCCCGCCGTTTGGCCATTCGGCGACGGCGTTCGCCACCGCCTCGGCGTCCGTTTCGGCCCAGGAGAGGTGGAGCTGCAGGATCTTCGGCATCGTCGCCGGATCCTTGCCGGCCTCGCGCGCTCCTTCGGCGAACTTCGCGAAGATGCCGTCGATCTTCTCCTCGGGGGCGCCGACGGTGATGATGCCGTCCGCGAACTGCCCCGTCCGCTTCGCGGTCACGGGACCGGCCGTGGCGATGTAGATGGGCACTGGCTTCTCCGGCAGGGTCCAGAGGCGGCAGGTCTCCATCTTGAAGAAGCGGCCGTCGTGCTTGACCTCTTTGCCGCCGAAGAGCTTGGAGATGATCTCGATCGCCTCGAACATGCGGTTGATCCGCTCCGGCGCTTCCGGCCAGTAGCCGGCGACGACGTGCTCGTTGAGGGCCTCGCCCGACCCGAGGCCGAGCCACGTTCGGCCGGGGTACATGACCTCGAGCGTGGCCGCCGCCTGGGCCACGATGGCCGGGTGCATCCGGAACGACGGGCACGTCACGCCCGGTCCAAGGTCGCCCCTGGTGCGTGCTCCGGCGACCGCCAGCACCTCCCACACGAACGAGGCCTGGCCCTGACGCGGTACCCATGGCTGGAAATGGTCGGCGGCCATGACGCCGGAAAAACCGGCCGCATCTGCCCGGGCGCAGAGATCGAGGATCTCAGCCGGCCCGAACTGCTCCAGCATCGCCGCGTAGCCGATCTTCGCCTGCGCCATCTCGTCTCCTTCGCTCGATCGCTCCGCTCGATCGCCTCGCTAGTCGCCTGAGAGCCGCTCAAACACCAGGCTCGGACGAAGCCGAAAGGTCACCCGCCGCTCGGTTGCGAATCCGGCGATCTGCCTCTCCGCCGCTTCCTTGTTCGGGTGGTAGCGGCGAGTCAGCTCGGCAATCACCGCCTGACCGTTCGCCGGGTCCTCATCGATCTCGACTTCGCCGCGCAGGTCGATGTAGTCGTAGCCGTCCGCAACGGTGATCGAGACCCGCCTGTCGCGCATGAGGTTGTTCGGCCAGTGACGTCCGACGCGGCTGTTGAAGACGATCACGTCGCCTTCGAGCCGGTACCAGACGACCGCCTGCAGCGGGCTGCCGTCGGGGTTGAGGGTGGCCACGACGGCGAACCTCGGCGCCTGCAGGAATCGGCGGGCAGCCGCCGAAAGAGTGGGGGAGGGCGGTGTTGACATATCGAATGCGGTCATCCGTCTCGCGAGATGCGTGGCTTGCGTCGCCCCGATGGTAGCGCCGACCGCCTTCGGTCGTACGGATCTCGCCGAGGATGCTTCCCTCGTGCCGACGCTAGTGACCCGAAGCCACTCGCGGGCGGACAGCCCCGTCCCAGCCGGACGCCGTGGAAATGACCAGCGTCAGATCGTCGGCATCGCGCAGGTGCCGCGGCTGATCGGGGGTGATGGACGACCGACCGAGCAGGTAGCCCTGTCCGAAGTCGACCTCTCGATCCTGCAGAGCCAGCAGGTCCTTGCGGTTCTCGATCCCCTCGGCGATGGTCTGGGCGCCGATTCGGCGGCTGAACGAGACGAACGCCTCGACCAGGGCCTTCTTCGCCTCGGCGTCCTTGTTGCCGATGCCCTGGACGATCTCCTTGTCGATCTTGATGATCGAGGGCTCCAGCGCGGCGATGACGGTGAAGCTTGCGTAGCCGGCGCCGGCGTCGTCGATGGCGTAGCCGAAACCGAGCCGCCGGAGGGCGCGCACCTGCTTCTTGAGGCGAGGCACGTCCTGGACGGCCTGCTGCTCGGTGCACTCGACGATTATCTGACTGGGCGACAGGCCGACCGTTCGAACCCGGTCGGCGAACGCCTCGGCCTCGAAGGACGGGGCCAGCAGGCTGGTCGGCAGGAAATTGACCCCGAACCGCATGTGCCTTCCGGCGGGACCCGGTTCGACCACCTCGGCGATCCGATGCAGCGTTGCGTCGACGATGAAAGTGTCGAAATCGACCGGCCGGTTGGACTTGAGAGCCGCGTCCACGACCTCGGCGATGGACAGGGATCCCATCCCGGGGCTCAGGCGGAACAGGCACTCCCATTCGTCCGCCCTCAACGTCCCGAGGTCCACGATCGGCTGGAACTCGACGTGGTGCTCGTGGCAGGCGAAGAACAGGGACATCACCTTGCGGCTGGCGATCTCGGGCGTCTCGCCCATGCCGATCTTGTCGCCCAGGCCCGAGATCTGGACCGCGTGCCCGAGGGCGACGATGTAGCGCTCCATCGGCGACTCGGCAGGATCCACGTCCGCCAGGCCGCAGGCAACGTCAGGAGCGAGACGAGCGAGCAGTTCCTCGGTCAGGTCACTCGCGGCCGCGATGACACACCAGCCCGAGTCCGCGAGTGGGATCACTCGGGCTTTGGACAGCTGCTGGTTCAGCTGCGACGCGAGTCGACTGTCACGAGTCCACAGAAGCCGCTCGACCGCCCCATGCCGAGTTCTGAAGAGCCGCACGCTGATTCCTCGTCTACCTACGACCCTCATGGCGGGCACCTTGGCCGGGAGACGGAACCGGCCAAATGAGGGTCAAGAAGGTCTCATCTTGGCTCTACCTTGCGCCAGTCCTAGCAACCACTGGTACGGGGCATCGCCTGGGACATCGGTACCATACGATGAATTCGACGCTTCGAACACATCGTGCGTGCATATGTATCCCAGGTTTTCCACCGTTTGTCCACACGTAACCTCACAGAATCCGTCCCGACTCGCCTTAACCGTCCGAAGACACGCGCCGATTCCGTTGCGTCAGGTCGACGCGTTCACGGTTTGTCAATACGCAGGTAATCCAGGCGGAGCCTTCTCCGCCGCGTGTTGGGCCTCGAGACACGGATTCTCGGCGGTCCACGGCGGAGATCAGACACCGGCGGACGGGCCATGCCCGGCGGCCAGGAGGTCGCGACCGGGTGCGGCGAACTGGCGCGCGAGCGGACCAGAGTAGACTCGATCGAGCCACCCAAGCCCAGCTGGAGCAAACGATGCCGCAGATCCATCTCCGCGCCGAGGCCGATGATTACGCCCCGCTCGTGCTGCTCCCCGGCGACCCCAACCGGGCCACTTGGATCGCCGAGAAGTTCGACGGCGGCCCCGGAGCCGCCCGTCAGGTTACGTCGCATCGTGGCCTGCTCGGCTACACCGGAACCTACAAGGGCGTCCCGGTGAGCGTCCAGACCAGCGGCATGGGCGCGCCGAGCATGGCGATCGTGGTCGAGGAGCTTCTCCGGCTCGGCGCCCGACGCCTGATCCGCGTCGGGACGTGCGGTGGCATCGGGCCCGGGATCAAGACCGGCGAGATCGTGATCGCGTCGTCGGCCGCGCCGGTCGACGGCGCCACCAGGACCTACCTCCACGGCGACGCTTACGCGCCTGCGGCCGACTTCGGCCTGGTCCGGGCGCTCACGGAAACGGCCGAGCGTCGCGGTCAGAAGCCCCACGTCGGCCAGGTCGCGACGGTCGACGTCTTCTACAACCCCGACCCGGACTACTTCTCCAAGTGGCGCGGCCGGGGTGTCCTCGCCTTCGAGATGGAGACCTCAGTTCTGTACTACCTGGTGTCGCGGGCGAAGGCGGCCGGGGCGACCGCGGCCGCGGCCACGATCCTGACAGTAAGCGACGTGCTTTCCGAAGAGGTCACGTCCGAGGAGTCCTACCTGCCGCTCGCCGAACTGAACCGATCGATCGAGAGGACGATCGAAATCGCCCTCGACGCGGGGATTTCGGCTTGATGGCGGCTCCGTCCGCGCAGGTCCGGGCCGAGGGGCGCGATCTCGGGCGGTCGGCGGCGTTCGGCCCCGAGCTCACGCTTGCGATCGAGCTTGCCCACCAGGCAGGCCGGATCCAGATGGACCGGTACGAGCGATTGGAACGCGTCGAGGCCAAGGGGCCGCGCGACGTCGTGACCGAGGTGGACCACCTGTGCGAGGCGCTGGTCATGGAAGCCGTCCGGGCGCGGTACCCGGACGACGCCTTCTACGCCGAGGAGATCGGCGAAGTGGCGGCTTCGGGCGAGGGGAAGTCCGGCCGAGTCTGGATAGTCGACCCGCTCGACGGCACGATCAACTACGCCAACGGCATCCCGTTCTTCTGTATCTCGATTGCCCTCGTCGCGGCCGGCAGGCCGGTCGTCGGCGTCGTGTACGACCCGGCGCGCGACGAGACCTTCGCGAGCTCGATCGACGGACCGTCGCTGCGAAACGGCGAACCGATTCAGGTCGGCCACAAGGAGCTGCTCGCGGACCTGGTCGTGACTCTGGCCGTCGGGGGACGGGGTACGGTTCGCAAGCGGCGCGACGCTCTCAAGAGCGTTCGGGCGAACCGATCGATGGGGTCGGCGGCCCTGACCCTCGCGTACGTTGCCTGCGGTCGCTTCGACGTCTACGCCCAGGGCGCCGGGATATCCGCCTGGGACGTTGCCGCTGCGGGGCTGATCGCGGAGCGGGCCGGGGCGACGGTTACGAGCCTCGACGGCGGGCCCTGGTTCGATCTCGCGCGGCCGGCCAGAAAGTGGTCCTGCCTCGCGGCCGCGCCCGACCACCACGTCGCCGTGCTGGGCATGCTCAGGTAGCGCGACCGTCGTTCGAGAGCCCACCTCGACGATAGGGCGTCAGTCCTGCCAGAGGTGCGGTCGTTCGGCCAGCGCCCTCGAGCCAAGCTCTGCGCACAGAGCCAGGAACGGGCCCCGTCGCGCCCCGCCCCAGCGCAGCTCGTCCGGGTCGGTCTGGGGGAGCGGCACGTCCAGGCGAAGCGTCGCCAGGCGCCGGTAGAGCAGGGCCTCGTCCCAGCGCGCTCGCAGGGTGGCGTTGAGGCCGGCGCCCGATCGCACGTCCACGTGCCAATCGCCCACCGCCGCCGGGATCGCCTCGAGGTGCCCGAACCGGGCCAGCACCGCGGCCGCCGAACGCGCCCCCCAGCCGGGCAGGCCTGGAAAGCCGTCCGCCGCATCGCCGACCAGGGCCAGGTAGTCTGGGATCGAGTCGGGCGACACGCCCCATCGCTCTCGAACGCCCGCCTCGTCGATCGTGCGCTCGCGCCGCCGGTCGCGCATGACCACTCGCTGGCCACGGACGCATTGGGCGAGATCCTTGTCCGGCGTGCAGATCCAGATCCGTTCGAGCCCGGGACGGTCGCCCCATCGGGCGGCGGCGCTCGCCAGGGCGTCATCGGCCTCGAATTCGACCATCGGCCAGACGACGAGCCCGAGAGCCTCGATTGCCCGCTCGGCCAGGGGAAACTGCGCCAGCAGTTCGACCGGAACGCCGGCCTCGGTCTTGTAGCCCCCGTACAGCTCGTTGCGGAATGAGCGAATGACGTGGTCGGTGGCACAGCCGACGTGCGTCGCTCCTTCGTCACGGAGCAGCGCCAGGAGGGTGAACATCAGGCCCGTGACCGCCCCGACGTCCCGCCCGTCCGGGGCGCGGACCGGGGGGCGCGGGCTGTAGTGGGCTCGAAACAGCTCGTAGGTGGCGTCGACGAGATGGATCTGCACCGGGAAGCTTCAGCGCCCTGCCGCTCGATCGCCCACGAGGGTGACCCCTGCCGCGGCGAGCTCGTCCAGGGCGCGCCGGCCATCGTCGGGCGCGAGATCCACGGCTCGAACCGCATCGAGCAGCACGGCCGTCTCGTAGCCCAGCCGCACGGCGTCGAGGGCCGTGGCCTTGACGCAGTAGTCCGTGGCCAGACCGCAGATCACGAGACGCTTGGCTCCGCCGCGGGCCAGCGTGGCGTCGAGCTCCGTCGGGATCGGATGACCGCCCGCCGGGTTCCGCATCGAGAAGCCCGAATACCCGTCTTCGCCGTGAGCGCCCTTGCGAACGATCGGCCCACGCACGGACAACTTGGGATGAAGCTGCGCGCCCCACGTTTCCTGGACGCAGTGGGCGGGCCAGATGCCTCCGTCGCCGGCAAAGTGGGGAGTGTGAGCCGGATGCCAGTCCTGCGTGTACACGACCGCTCCGCCGGCCTCGAGCGCTCGCTCGACTTCCGCGTTGACCAGCGGAACGATCTCCGCGCCGCCCTTGACGTAGAGACTGCCGGCGGGATCGGCGAAGTCGTTCTGGACATCCACGACGACCAGCCCGACGAGCGGGCCGTACCGCGAGTCCGGATCTTCCACCGGCCACCGGCCATGCTGCGGAGATCCCCAGCTGTTCGACATCTCCCTGCTGACCTCCTGCTCCGAGGGCGATCCCGAAGCTCATCTGGCGCGCCGAACTAACGCGACCATCAGGGTTTGTACGCGATGCTGATCGAACCCGCAAGCCGCAGATTTGGCGTTGCGCGGCGTCCGGACAGCTCGATCCCACTGCAACGAGGCTGCAATGGCCGTGCGTTCGAGCAGGACGCGCTCGGAAGGTCACCCTCGCTAGGATCTTGTCAGTGCCATTGGGCGACAGTGACTAACACGGAGACGCCGGTGACGGGGCGTCTTCTAAGTAAGCAAGCGGCCTGGGTCCCCCTCCCCGGGCCGCTTGTCTCGTTTGTGGGCAGAGACACTGCCGTCGCGCGATGCGTGAACGGCATCCCCGAGAAGACCCTCGGTTCTGGAGCCGTCAACGTCGAGCAGGTAGCCGATGCCCTGGAACGTCTTGATCCGGCCCGGCTCGCCCGGCTTGGCGCCGAGCTTGCGCCTGACGCGACTGACCCAGACCCGCAGGTACTGCAGGTCGTCGCGATACTCGGGACCCCACACTTTGGTCAGCAGCTCGGTGTGCAGAACCACCTTGCCGGCGTTCGTGGCCAGGTGCTGGAGCAGCAGCCACTCGGTCCGTGACAGCGCAACCAGCTCGCCGCCGCGGCTGACCTTGCGCCTCTCCAGGTCGATCTCTATGTCGTCGAAGCGAACCATGCCGCGCCCCGGCGCGACGCCCATGGCCCTGCGCAACACCGCCCGGACACGCGCCGCCAGCTCGTCCAGATCGAACGGCTTGGCGACGTAGTCGTCCGCCCCGAGGTCCAGCCCCTTGGCCTTGTCCGACGTGGAGCCCCTGGCGGTGAGCAGGATCACCGGAACGGGCCGGCGCTCGCGCAGCTGGCGCATGACCTCGATGCCGTCGATGCCCGGCATGACGATGTCGAGGAGGATGATGTCCGGCCGGACCTCCTCAGCCTTCCGCAGAGCCTCCTCGCCTCCGGAGGCGGTGACGACACGGAAACCCTCGGCGTTCAGGGCCAGGGATACCAGCTTGGTGATTCGTGGCTCATCGTCGGCCACCAGAACCAGAGGTTGAGTACTCACGGCTCTCTCTGTTTGTTGTGATCGGCGATGGGCGGTCCGACGGCGCCCAGGCTCATTGTCCAGGGTGCACGGCTACTTTGCACCGATTCCGCGCTCAACGCGAGACTCAGCCGGCGGCAGCGGGCCGGCCGCGGTGGGGCGCAGCGGCGCGGGGCTGGCCGCGGCGGGGCCTGGTCGGGCGCAGCGGCACCCTGGGCGCCCAGCGCCCCGGCGTCGGGCGGGCGGGCCGGCCGCCGTTCTCGTGGCCGGTCCGGCCACCTACCCGAACGACGCCCGGCGCTCAATCGGCTACCCTGGGGCTCAGGTATCTCGCGGCGCGGGCGCTTGCCCCGCGACAGTGGGCCTGGAGACGCAGCCGGCGATGTACTTCGATCAGTTCAAGCAGCAGCTCGCCCGACACGGATCCTGCCGAGACGCAGGAATGGCTCGACGCGCTCGACCAGATCCATTCCCAGGAGGGCGACGAACGCGCCCGATTCGTCCTGTACAAGCTGCTCAAGCGGTCGCGCCAGCTTCACGTCGGGCTGCCGCCGCTGACTCAAACCCGCTACATCAACACCATCAGCCCGGAGCAGGAGCCCTTCTTCCCAGGCGACGAGGAGTTGGAGCGTCGCATCCGCCGGCTGATCCGCTGGAACGCCGTGGCGATGGTCATGCGGGCCAATGAGCGGTTCCCCGGCATCGGAGGGCACCTGGCAACCTACGCCAGCGCCGCCACGCTGTACGAGGTCGGCTTCAACCATTTCTTCCGCGGCAAGGACGGCGGCGTTTCGGGCGACCAGATCTTCTTCCAGGGTCACGCGGCCCCCGGCATATATGCCCGGGCATTTCTGGAGGGCCGGCTCACCGAGGCAAACCTGGACCACTTCCGCCAGGAGGCTCTTTCCGGCGGCGTCGGTCTGCCGAGCTACCCGCACCCGCGCACGCTGCCGGACTTCTGGGAGTTCCCGACGGTTTCGATGGGCCTGGGCCCGCTGGCAGCCGTCTACCAGGCGCGGCTCAACCGCTACCTCGCCAACCGTGGCCTGGCGGACACGTCGGCCAGTCGTGTCTGGGCCTTCCTTGGCGACGGCGAGATGGACGAGCCTGAGGCGCTGGCCGGCATCTCGCTGGCCGCTCGGGAGGGCCTCGACAACCTGACCTTCGTCATCAACTGCAACCTGCAGCGGCTCGACGGGCCGGTCCGTGGCAACGGCAAGATCATCCAGGAGCTCGAAGGCCTCTTCCGCGGCGCCGGCTGGAACGTCATCAAGGTCATCTGGGGCCGCGAATGGGACGACCTCCTGGCGCGCGATGTCGACGGGCTGCTGGTCAACAAGATGAACGACCTGCTCGACGGCGATTTCCAGAAGTTCTCCGTTTCCGGCGGGGCCTACATTCGCGAGCACTTCTTTGGGCCGGACGAGCGGCTGCGCCGACTGGCGGAGAACCTGACCGACGACGAGCTGGCCCGGCTGCGGCGGGGCGGGCACGACTACCGCAAGGTCTACGCCGCCTACCGCGCCGCGACCGAGTACCGCGGTGCCCCGACCGTCGTCCTGGCCAAGACGATCAAGGGCTGGGCTCTCGGCCCCGGCGTGGAGGGGCGCAACATCACGCACCAGGCCAAGAAGCTGTCCGAGGCGGAGCTGCGCGTCTTCCGCGACCGCCTCGAGCTGCCGATCCCAGATTCGAAGCTCAAGGAAGCGCCGTACTATCACCCCGGCCCGGACTCAGCTGAGATCCGGTACATGATCGAGCGGCGCCGGGCCCTGGGCGGGTTCGTGCCGCGCCGCGTGGTCCGGGTGAAGGCGCTGCCGGCGCCGCGCCCCGAGGTGGACGCCGAGTTCGCCTCCGGCTCGGAGATGGCCGTAAGCACCACGATGGCCTTTGGGCGGCTGCTGCGCAACCTGATCCGCGATCCGCAGCTTGGGCCGCGAATCGTGCCGATCGTGCCCGACGAGGCGCGCACCTTCGGCCTCGATCCTCTTTTCAAGGAAGTGGGCATCTACGCCGCGCTGGGACAGCGTTACGAGCCGGTGGATTCGGATCTCGTGCTCAGCTACCGCGAAGCCACGACCGGGCAGGTGCTGGAGGAGGGGATCACCGAGGCGGGCGCCGTGGCGTCGCTCCAGGCTGCGGCCACGGCCTACGCCACTCACGGCCTGAGCCTCATCCCCTTCTACATCTTCTACTCGATGTTCGGCTTCGGGCGAACCGGCGACCAGTTCTGGGCCCTGGCCGACGAGCGTGGGCGTGGTTTCGTCATGGGGGCCACGGCCGGCCGGACGACGCTGATGGGCGAGGGGCTCCAGCACGACGACGGTCATTCGCACGTGCTCGCCTCCGTCATCCCGAACATCCGCGCCTACGACCCGGCCTACGCGTACGAGCTGGCGGCCATCGTGCGGGAGGGGATCGACCGCATGTTCGCCCGAGGGGAGGACGTCTACTACTACATCACGCTCTACAACGAGAACTACCCGATGCCGAAGCGGGCGGCCGATCTCACGGACGAGCAGATCGTGCGGGGCATCTACCGGCTCCTGGCGGCGCCGGAGCTGGGCAAGGACATCCGCGCTCCGAATGCCGCCCGTGTGGGCGAGCGCGGAGCGCCGCCCGCGAAAGCCACGGCCGGCGCGCAGCGGGTCCGGCTCGTCGGCAGCGGCTCGATACTGCAACAGGTCGTCGCCGCCCGGCAGCTGCTCGCGGGGCGCGGCATCGCCGCCGAGGTGTACAGCGCCACGTCCTTCCAGCAACTCCGGGCCGACGGCCTGGCCGCCGACCGGTGGAACCGGCTCCACCCCGACGCCGCGCCGCGCGTGCCGATCGTCGCCCAGGTTCTCCCGGACGGCGACCCGGTCGTGATCGCCACGGACTGGATTCGGGCATACCCGGACCTGGTGGCGCCGTGGCTGCCGGCGAACCGGCTGGTTCTCGGCACCGACGGCTTCGGCCGCTCGGATGCCCGCGACGTCTTGCGCCGGCTCTTCGAGATAGATCCACCGCACATCGCCGCGGCCGCGATCGTCGGCCTGGCTCGCTCCGGCCGGCTCTCCGGCGCGGAGGCCGCGGCCGCGATCCGTGAGCTGGGCGTCGACCCGGACGCGCCGGACCCGCGCGCTCTCTAGCCCGGGCCGGCGCCGCTCGAGGCCGACTCCGTATCCGTGGCCATCGATGTAGCCCATGAGCCGGGCGCCCAGATCTCTATGACAACGGCCCCGGTCACGTTGACGACGGTCGTGGAGCCCCGCTGGATGTGCCACTCCGGGGCGGCGGCCGAGGGTGTGTGGCCGTGGAGCCAGAGCGGCGGCCGGAGGCGGTGCAGCAGCCACGAATAGCCGCGAAAGCCGCGATGGTATTCCCCGCCCGGCATGTCGCCGGCGCCGCGCGGCGGGACGTGGCTCAGCACGATGACCGGCTCGGGCCGGCCCAATCGGCGCAGGGCCAGCCGGAGCGCCTGGTTCCACGCTCCTCGTTCGCTGCGCGGGGCTCGCGGTCCCCGCTGTCCCGGCCAGGTCAGACCGGCGATCGACAGACCAGCCTCGTGGTGCACGGATGTCGATCGGATCGCGTCGGGGCAGATACGCCCGGCAGGCCTGCCAGCGGGCGTCCGAATCGTGGTTGCCCAGGACGTAGACGAGGGGTGCGTTGAAGCCGTCGGCCAGGAACGAGAGATCGTCGCAGTCCAGGTCGCCGCAGCCGACGATTAGATCGATCGGGCCCACGGCCCGGCGGCTGCGCTCGTCTTGGAGAACCGGGTCGATCTGATCCGAGACGGCCAGCAGCCGGATCGGCGCGCCGCCACGATTCCGAAAGGGGGCCGCATCAGGCCATTCGATCGACAGGTGCCTGGTCACATCGACGCCTCGCCCCGATCCGCGGATCCGGCGACCTGCGCGGGTTCGTCCGATGAGGCCTGCTCCGAGTACCGCATCCCGATCGCCGGTCTTCGTCCCTGGGCCGCGGCCCGCATCTCCTGGGCCTCGCCCATCAGCTCAAGCAGGTGCGCTGGCCGCTCGCTCGCCTGGCCGTCGAGTGGCACCAGCTCCGTGACCATCGCGTCCACGCCCGCGCCATTGTCCTGGCGCACGGCTCCGACGCGGTTGTGTCCGTCGACGACCCAGTAGCCGTCCGCGAACTTCACGAGGTCGACTGGCGGCAGCGGCGCCAGGCGCTCGTTGGCCTCGAGAATCCGCCGCCAGCGAGCCTGCCAGTTCTCGCCGCGGAACTGACGCAGCGGCAGGAAGTCGCTGCCTCGTTGGGCGGCGCCGGCGACGGCCGTACCGAGGATCTCCTCGATGGGGACGAAGCGCATGCCGAGCTCCCGGGGCGACGCCTGGCGAGCCTCCGGGTGTAACTCGTACAGGTTCGCCAGCGGTTCCGGCGAGACGGCTCGGTGGATCCGGCCCGCCATCTCGGCGGGGCCCGACATGGCCTGGCCGGCCGCTTCGATGACCGTGCCGAGGGCGCTCGCGACCGGATCGGCGGCGGCCTGCAGGTGGCTGACGATGGAGCTGGCGAAGCTCTCCGATTCGGGCTGCGGCGGCTCTTCGGGGTCCTGTGCGCCCGGCTTGTCGGGCTCGATGGCGGCGTCCCCTCGGGGCGCCCCGTGCGTGTTCTTCCATGACTTGAGGTTAGCATCGAACCGGCAGAAGTCGGGCCGGCTGGCCGTGAGGGGTTGCTCCGCGGGCTCATGATCGTCCTCACGAGGGCGAGGCGGCCAGGATCGCGTGAACGAAACACCCTTGCCGGCCCATCGTTTCGATCAGGATGGAGGATCTGGCCGGCGCCGCAGGGAGGATCGAGCTGGTCCGCCACGTGCTTTCGTCGGGGGCGTGTTCCTGACCGACGACGGCGGCCGCACCTGGCATCAGCTCGCTTTCTCGTAGACCGTCTCGGCCGCCCGCATCACGCCGTCCGCGACGTGGCCGGCGCTGGCGCGCTGTAGGCTACGGGGGTCGGCCTGCGCCGACCACACGACCACAGGTGATGCGCGCATGACTTCTCCGGCCGGCCCCGAAGGCGAGTCCGTAGCCGCCCCGTCCGGGCCCACGATCAGCTGGTTCGGCGGGCGAGGGCGGCTGCTGGCGCTCGGCATCGCCGTCCTCGTCGTCTTGTGGCTGGCGCGCGGGATCATCGGGCCGTTCGTGGTCGCCGCCGTGCTGGCCTATGCGTTCTCGCCGGTCGTCTCCGCCATAGAGGACCGGACGCACGCGCCCCGGGCCTTGATCATCGGCGTCGGCTATGTGCTCGTGCTGGGTGCGATCGCTCTGGTGGCGGTGGTTGCCGCCGCGCGGGCCGGCGACGAGATCAGGTACCTGTCGTCGGGTGGGCGCGACGTGATCGCCACCGCGCTGCGCAAGATCTTCGGCGACTCCATCGTCGTTGCCGGCACCACGTACAACGTGACCGACATCGCGGCGCAGATCAGGGCCTCCCTGTTCGGCATGATCCAGACACCGTCCAGCGCCATCCAGCTGGCTGAGCAGGCCGTCGACATCGCCCTCCAGGCGATCCTCGCGCTGATCGTGACCTTCTACTTCCTGCTCGACGGCCGGCGTTTCGGGCTGTTCGCTCTGCGCTTCCTGGACCGGTCGCAGCGGGCCGAGGCGCTGCGGATCGGCCAGCGCATCCACGTCGTTTTGGGCCGCTGGCTACGAGGCCAGCTGCTGCTGATCGCGCTCGTGGCGATAGTCCTCTACGTCCTCCTGGGGCCGATCCTCCACATGCCCTACGCCCTGGCGCTGGCCATCGTCAGCGGCGTGCTGGAGATCATTCCGCTGGTCGGGCCGATCATCGCCGCCGCCCTGGCAGGAACCGTTGCTTTCGCCACGCGTGGCACCGACACGACCATCGTGGTGCTCGTCATCTACCTGGTTCTGCGCCAGGTCGAGGATCAGATCGTGATGCCGCTGGTCATCGGTAGGGCCGTGCACTTGCACCCGGTCGTCACGATCTTCGCCGTCCTGGTCGGCCTGAGCGCCTGGGGCATTCTGGGCGGCCTGCTGGGAGTCCCGGTGGCGGCGGCGCTCAACGTGACGCTGCACGAGCTCTACCCCGAACAGGCCGGACCTGACACGGACGCGCCCGAAGGCCGGAGTCGAATCCCGGGTCTGATAGGCGGTCGTTTGCGTCGCGGCAGCCATCCGGCCGGGATCGGGACTGCGACCGGTCTGCCTGAGCCGGCCTCGGCGGAGCCGTTCGCCGTCGAGCCGCTCGCCGCCGAGCCCCTCGCTGCCGAGCCGGAAGGCCAGGCCTGATACGTGGACGAACGACGTACACCCGATTCGACCGGTATGGCGGTGCTGGCTCTCGACATCGGCGGCACCCAGATTCGTGCAGCGGCGATCCTTCCCGATGGAGCCCGACTTGGCCGGCGCGCGGCCCCCACGCCCGTGGCCGCAGGCGCCGAGGCGATCTATCTCGCCTGTGCCGGGCTGCTCCGCAGCGTGGCCGATGGCCTGCCGGCCGAAGTCCGCGGGCGCGTGGCGGCGATCGGCATCTCCTCGATGGGGCCCGTCGATCCCTGGCGCGGCCTGGTCGTAGACCCGCCCAACGTGCCGGCCCTGCGCGATGCGCCGCTCGCCGACGAGATGGAGGCGCGCCTGGGCCTGCCCGCCTTCCTGGACCGCGACACCAACGTCGCCGCTCTTGCTGAGAGCTGGCTCGGCGCCGCCCGCGACTGCCATGATTTCCTGTACGTGACCGTGTCGACGGGACTCGGCGGGGCCGTGATCCACCACGGCCGTCTGATGCTGGGACCCGACGGCACGGCTGGCGAGCTGGGCCACGTGACCCTGATGATGGACGGTGGGCCACGCTGCGGCTGCGGCGGGACCGGTCACCTGGAGGGCATCGCCGCCGGAGCGGGGCTGGCCTCGCAGGCCCAGGATGAGGTGGCCGGCGGCGGCTCGGCCTTCCTGCGAGACCGCGCCGATCGGGCGCCGCTGACCGCCAGAGACGTGGCCGAGGGTGAGCTGGCCGGAGATCGCGTCTGTCGGCGGCTCATGGAGCGTGCCCGGCGGGCCTTCGGCGTGGCCTGCGTCGGCTGGGTCAACGCCTTCAATCCCGAGCTCATCGTGGTCGGCGGCACGCTGGCCGAACGCCAGGGCGAGCGCTGGCTGGGGGCCGCGCGGGAGGCCGTCGAAAGCTCCGCATTTCGAGCGCCCGCTGCCCGGGTGAAGATCGTGCCCGCGCAGCTTGGCGATGACGTGGGTCTGGTCGGCGCGTGGCCACTGGTCGCGCAGCGCAGCGGCGACCCGACCTGGCGCGAGAGGCGGCCCGGGGGCCTCTCACGCGGAGATGGCTCCGGCAGCCACGTCGCCAGCGAGGTCCAGGGCGGGCCGGTCGCCGCCGAGGACCGGGCCGCCCAGATTGCCCCCGCCTCTACCGCTCCTGAAGCTCCGACTCCCGCCGAGGCTCGCGCCGGCTGACCCTCAGCTCGGTCCCGCGGGGGCATCTGCGGCCGACAGCATCCCGAGATGCACGAACGTCTCGGTTGCCGCCTCGCCGACTCGACCACCGTTCCTGCGCCAGGCTGCCGCCTTGCCCCGCAGCCAGAGCGGCCACAGGCCGACGAGCACCGCCAGGCGAGTGATCGACAGGATCGGCATCGTCCCTACCGCGGCGATGAAGGCCAGCCAGTCGGCCCGCCATCGGATCGCCGCCAGCACGGCTACGATGGCGATTGCCAGCCGGATCGCGAAGTCCAGGCCGCCGTGGTCGGGGACGATGGCTACGACGTTCATGGCCTGCAGCTCCGACGCGGCCTCCCAGCCGAACGTGCCCACGAAGTCGACCCACAGCCCCGGCGCCACGACAAACGAGACGGCGCATGCGGCGGCGAAGACCGCGCAGCCGATCGCGAGGGGGCGGCGGTAGTCCGGCCGCGTGAGCCACAGGTACGGGATCAGCAGCCCCGGCCCAACCTTGAGCGCCGCGAACCACGGCAGCAGGTACGCGCCTCGCCGGTCGCGCAGGGCGAACAGGCACGCGGCTCCGAGCGCGAGAGTGACGTTGCCGAAGCTGAGCTCGGCCCAGACAGGCCACTGGAGAGCCGCAATGAGGGTCAGCCGCCACGAACCGCACAGGTAGCGCAGGCACATCGTGCCGGCGATCCGCCAGGCCCAGTCGACGTACGTCTCGGGGATCAGCCCGATGGGCAGAGTGATCTGGGCGAAGATCGGAGGGTATTTATAGATGCCGCTCCCCCAGATCGTGGACTGCTGGTAGAGCGGCTGCCCGTTCAGGATGTGTTCGGCCGCGAGCCAGTAGGCGTTGGTGTCGTAGGCCGGCCACCAGCCGTCCAGGACTGCCGATGCCAGGTAGGCGGCCACCTGAACCCCGACGACAAGCAGGAGGCTGACGGCGAAGAGCCGCCACAGCGCCTCATAGGTGGCTCGGCCCGGCAGAATCTGAAACGGGCCGCGCCAGGACCCGAAGGCGCGCGGAGCGTCTCGATCGGACGATTGGCCGGTGGAGTTCACGGCGAAAGAGTCTACCCGAGCGATCTGCCGCACAACCCGACGGCCGGGCATGCCGGCTCAGGCGGCAGAGACTCCGATCAGCCGGCGATCGGCGCACCCCACCAGACGCTCGCCGCGATGATGACGTAGAGGCCGACGAGGGCCAGACCCTCGAGCCAGGTCGACTCGCCGTCGATCACGACGAACGCGGCCAGCAACGTGGCCAGGGCGAGCGCGGCGATGAGCAGCGGCGAGACGACGAGCGTCAGCGTCGCGCCGCCTAGGAGGAGGCTGCCGAGCACGAGGATCGGGACGAGCGCCAGCGCCACCTGCAGGCTCGAGTTGAGGATGATGCTTACCGCCAGGTCGCCCTTGTTGGCGAGCATGGCCTGGACCCCGACCACGTTCTCGACGGCATTGCCCGCGATCGCTACGACCACCAGGCCCGCGAACGATTGGGACATCCCGAGGGTGTCCATGGCCGGCTGGAGGGCATCGACGAACCAGTCCGAGACGAAGGCGGCACCGACTCCGGCCGCCGCTAGAACCACCAGCGCCAGGCCGAGGGGCCACAGGCCGTCCAAAGGGACGGCGTCAGTCTCGGCCCCGACGTCCGGGCCTCCCTTACCGATCGAGAACGGGATGCTGGCCGCGAAGACGACCAGCAGGACGATCGAGACGACCACCGAGATCTCCGTCTCGTGGCCGCGGTCCGGCCCGCCCGGGGCGGATGCGATCGTCGGGATCGCCATCGCCGCCACCGCCAGCAGCAGCAACGTCGACATGGTCCGAGTCTGGTCGCCCCCGAACTTCTGGGCCCCATGGCGCAGGCCGCCGGCGATGAAGGCGAGGCCCAGCACCAGGAGCGTGTTGGCCAGGATCGACCCGATCAGCGCCGCTCGGACGACGTCCACCAGACCCGCCCGAAGAGCGAAGACGCCGATGAAGAACTCCGGCAGGTTGCCGAGCGCCGACTGGAGCACGCCGGTCGCCCCTGGCCCGAACCGCCGGCTGAGCTGGTCGGTGCCCTCGCCGACCATCGCCGCGAGGCCGGCCAGCGCCACGCCCGAGAGGGCGAAGACCGCAACCGGCGACACGGCCAGGGAGCGCCCCGCCAGTGCCGCCAGGGTCGCCGATATGGCGACGATGGTGATGATGCGCGTTCGGGTTTCGAGGTTGCTCAGCAAGGCATTGCCCTCCTGGCGCGATTGTGCCGAACGCCAGCGCACTTTGTGCGGCCGCCGGCGCCGCAGGCGCCCCGGCGAGCGCCAATGCACGGCGGCATGCGCCCGTTGTGCGGGTCCGGCCGCCATGGCGCCCTCGACTCGTGCGATGCTCTGGCACGACAGGTGGCGACCCGCGTGCCCCAGGAGGAATGCCGTGAGCGTGATCGTCGGGATCTCGGCCGACTGCGATTTCATGCTCGAGAACGCTGGCTATCGAGTCCTGATGGAGATCGCGTTTGCGCGGACCGATCGGCAGGAGGACAAGCGTGCGCTCGAAGCGGGGGCCTGGGCCCACTTCCTGGACCTGCCACGCCTCGACCCGGCCCAAGCCCAGCGGATCGCCTGGCTGCTCGACGAGGCCGCTCAAGTCAGGATCGAGGACTGGCGGGAGCAGGGCACGGAGGCGAGTCTGAGCGGCGCCGCCTACTACGAGACGTTCCAGGCTCTGCTGCAGAAGGTGTACGACCGCCCACCCGCTCCCGATGCGAGGCCTGGCGAGACGCCGCTCGAAGCCTGACCTCGACGCCGGCTTGCTCGATCGCGGCGGTCTGCCGGCGCCGCGCCGAGGGGACGCGAGGGGACGATTCAGCGGGGCGACGGTGCTAGAACGGGGGCCATGGGATGACTGGCCGGTCGCGGTCGGGTTGCGGGAAGCGCCGGCGCGCCAGCAGGGCGTCGAGGCGGCGCGCCGTGGCCCGAACTTCCATCGGTGCCAGCAGCTCGCGCAGCCGTTCTCCAAGGCCGGCCCCAAGGCTCTCGCGCAGGCGCGAGAGGACCGCCACCTCGTCCTCGTTGAGCGGCTCGCCGCGCCATCGCCACAGGACCGTTCGCAGCTTCGGCTCCACGGCAAAGCACAGGCCGTTGTCCACGCCCATGATTTGCCCATCCGGGAGCGGCAGCAGGTGCCCGCCCTTGCGATCCGCGTTGTTCAGCACCGCGTCCAGGAGTGCGATCCGGCGCAGCGCCGGCAGGTCGTCGCCCACGATCTCCGTCACGTCGATCCGAGGAGGGTCAGATGCTTCGGGAACGCATGAAGGCCCTTTCTATCGATGAAATGAGTCTCCTTCAGGCCTTACTGGCTTTAAAGGAGTTGAAGGATCTCCTTGGAAAAGAATAGAATTCAGAATAACATTAATATAAGGATTCAAGGAGTCAAGGGGCCAAGGACCCAGGGCGGAGTGAAAGGCGTGGAAGTAAAACCATTTGAACCCTGGAATCCTGGAATCCTTGAACCCTATTTTTAAACTAAAAAGTATGAATAGTAATTTCGCCCAACGCCGAACGACCAAAGCTGAACGTTATTTTTATATTCATCTGTTCCCATTTAGCTTGATCCTCATACTGATCGTCATGAGTTGGGTTTTTGAAGGAGCGTTCCACAAGGTCTGTTCCACTTCGGTGGACCAGGAAATAGAGACTAAATACAACCAGACCAGAGAGGCCTTCTTTGCCCTCGACAAGTCTCCTCAAAGGAAACAGCGCCAACATTGGCAGCCCATTATCGAGGGATTTAAGGAGATCTACAAACAGCATCCTCAGACCCCCTGGGGAGAAAAATCCATGTTCATGGTGGGCCGGGTTGCCTATGTCCTTTTTCAATGGTCAGGGATGGAACCCGATCTGGACCTGGCCCTCGATCATTTTTCACGCTTCGTCAATCATTATCCACAAAGCCCCCTGGCGGACGACCCCTCTTTTTTGCGCAGAAATTTATTTTCTACACAAGAAAGACCTGGAAAAGGCCCGTCAAACCATTTTGACTTTGATCAAAGAGTATCCGAAAGGAGATATGAAAAAGCGGGCTGAAGAATTATTAAAGGCCATAGACAAGAGCAACCTTTTATCCGAAGCGGATAAAACCGATCTGTTCAAAGAAGACTCTATTGAAAACAATAAGGCTTCGGAAGGAACAGAGCGCCTGTGGAAAACTTACCCGCAGGTTACCGGCCTGCGTCATTGGTCCACTCC
Organism: uncultured Chloroflexia bacterium; assembly: GCA_963768655.1. GTDB lineage: Bacteria > Chloroflexota > Limnocylindria > Limnocylindrales > CSP1-4 > Fen-1039. The sequence continues at coordinate 824,696 of CAVYIM010000004.1, forward strand.
TTTTTATACCCGGGTTGCCGTGGACGTTGAAGGTAAGATTGCCTATCGTCAGAAACTGCTGAAAAAGGATCCGTCAATCGAGAAACCGGAAAGGCTGTATCTGGATCTATATCCGGCCCGCTTGGCCTTAGGCACTTCCCCTTTAACCATTCAGGATGGACTGCTCAGGGGGGCCAGAATAGGTCAGTTCAACGGATCAACCGTTCGACTGGTCCTGGATATCGAGAGCATCAAAGGATATAAAATATTTTTCCTGGAAAATCCCTTCCGGTTGATCGTCGATGTTTCCGGCAAAGAAAAAATCGTTGCCCAACCTGTCGAACCTCCCAGCCGGGAAAAGAAACTTTCTTTGGCCCAGCAGTTGGGATTGGGGGTTAAACGCATTATCATCGATCCCGGGCATGGAGGTAAGGACAAAGGGGCCATCGGCAAGAACGGCCTGTACGAAAAAGACCTGACCTTGAAAATAGCCCAAAAATTATCTCAACGGATTAAACAGGACCTGAATATTGAGGCCTTGCTGACCCGGGATTCGGATCGCTTTATCCCCCTGGAAGAGAGAACAGCTATTGCCAATACCCGGCATGCCGACCTGTTTGTCTCCATTCATGTCAATGCCAGCCCCAATTCTCAGGCCGGAGGGATCGAGACCTACTTCTTAAACCTGGCCACCGACGAAGAATCCATCCGGGTGGCGGCCTTTGAAAATGCCACCTCGACCAAGCGAATCAGCGACATGCAAAAGATACTCAAGGATCTGATGCTGAATACCAAGATCGATGAATCTTCCCGTTTGGCCGGTCACCTTCAACAAAACGTTATTCAATCCTTGAATGAAAAATATTCCCCGATCAAAAATCTCGGGGTCAAGCAGGCCCCGTTCTATGTCCTTATCGGGGCCCAGATGCCCGCTATTTTGGTGGAAACCTCTTTTATCTCCAATGACCGGGAAAGAGAACTCTTAGGTCAGGAGGATTATCTGGATCATATCGTCACTGGTCTTTTGAAAGGGATCGAGGGCTATATCAAAGAAATGAAATTGGCTGGGTTATAAGGAAAGGAAATTGAATTTCCTGGATTCCGGCTGGAGAGACTGTGTCGTAATAGCGGACAGCGCCATCAAAGCCGTCATGCCGGCGAAAGCCGGCATCCAGAACTTAATGAAAATACTGGATTCCGTGTCGCCTTCGCTTGCACGGAATGACAAAAATATAATTGCGACACAGTCTCGGAGCCAGAATGACCAAAAAGGAATGGGGATTATTTGCCTTCTGGAAGTTGAGGCAGCAAAGATTTAAGATTCTCTCCCCTATGTTTGGGACAATACTCAATCGGTTGAGTCCCGGCCACAAAGAATTCTTCCTGTTTTATTGGACAGTCCGGAGCCGCTAAATAGCCAGTGGTGGGATCAATCAAGGCCGATACGACTGTATCCGGCTTAGGGAAGTCCATAACCGGTTTGTCGGCCAAAACCGAGCGCATAAACCGGGCCCAGATGGGTGCACAGATTGCCCCTCCGGTAAACCCTTTTCCTCCGGGTCCGGGTTTGTCATATCCCACCCAAACACCCGCTATGACCTGGGGAGTATAACCGATAAACCAGGCATCCCGATAATCATCGGTGGTGCCTGTCTTGCCGGCGGCCGGTCGTTCTTGGCTGAAGCTGTTGATGGATTTGGCCGTTCCATAAATCAGCACATCCTTAAGCATCTGAGTCATAATAAAGGCGATGGCCGGAGAAAGGACGGGATTAACAGCCGGTGGATTTTCAATCCAGGCATTATGGTTTTTATCAAAAATACGGACAATCGTTCTGGCCTCAGGATGTAAACCCCCGTTGGCCAGAGGAGTGTAAGCCAATACCAGATCATTTAAAGTCACTTCTTCGGTTCCCAAGGCTAAGGAGAGGTCATTGGGGGAACGTAAAGAAAGGCCCAGAGTCCCGGCAAAGTTAACGAAATAAGGGACCCCGATGTTCTCCAGCAATTTAACCGTGATGATATTGTTGGAATAAGCCAGGGCCTGCCGCAGGGAAAGCGTTCCATAGAGCTTTCTTTCATAGTTCAGGGGTTTCCAAATTTCATTATTGCCTCGGTTATAACCCACCGGTGTATCATTCCACAGAGAGCTGGGAAGAATCCCTTTATCCAGGGCGGCGGCATAGATGATGGGTTTAATGGCCGAGCCGGGCTGCCGCTTGGCCAAGAAGGCACGATTGTAGGGATTCTGTTTAAAATCGACCCCACCGACGGCCGCCAGGACATCCCCTGTATTGGGATCCAAACATATCAAAGCACCCTGCAGCCCTGAGGAAATTTTTCTGACCCCTTCGCTCAAGACCTTTTCAGCCAGCCTTTGCATGGGCAGATCCATGGAAGTGGTAACTTCCAAACCGCCTTGTTCGATGATCTCCGGCCCATATCTTTCGATTAACTTGTTCCGAACATGGCCCAGATAATAGGGGCTTCCCCGGGTTTTATAACCGAAATAGGACGGCTCCTTAAATGGTCTCCCTGGTGCGGCGAGATCATCTTGAGTTCCACCATGCGTTGAATAACCAAATTTCTCCGGTCCCGGATCTTGGCCGATTCGGCTAAGGGATTAAACTTTGATGGGGCTTTGGGAACCCCGGCCAGCAAGGCGCATTCGGCCTCGTTTAATTCCTCCGGATTTTTATCAAAATAGAGTTGAGCGGCCTGGGCAAGACCCCAAGCCCCATTTCCAAAAAAAACCTCATTGAAGTACATTTCCAAAATCTGAGGCTTGGTGTATTTACGTTCATATTCCAAAGCCAGGAGACTTTCCTTGACCTTCCGCTGGAAGGTTTTCTCCCCGGAAAGGAGCCTATTTTTAATCAACTGCTGGGTGATGGTCGAACCCCCTTGGGCTATTTTTCCTTTAACCACATTTTTAACCAACGCCCTGGCAATCCCTCGAATGTCAATCCCTTTATGTTCGTAAAAACGGGCGTCTTCAATAGCTACCAGGGCCTTTTGCAGGAAAGTGGGAATCCGGTCGATGGGAACCCAGTATCTTTTTTCCGGAAGGATCCGGCCCACAAACCTTCCCTGGTTGTCAAAGATTTTGATGGTGATATAACGGGGCGGCAGAGGGGGAAAGTTGGCCGTTTTTTCCTGGGCCCAGGTTAAAGATCCGGAGGCGACAATAAAAAACGAAAACATCAAGGCGAAAAAAAACCATTTTTTAAAAATAGCCATAACCTTGGCGAAAAAAGCGACCACGCCTTCCTAAGTAAAATGGATTTAATTTGAAATAAAAAATTATAACAAATTTCTTGACAAAACAACTAAAAAAAAATAGCTTTATTTCTTTTGTTGGGCCGTTAACTCAGGCGGTAGAGTATCTGCCTTTTAAGCAGAGAGTCGCTGGTTCGAGTCCAGCACGGCCCACCATGCGCGTCCCCATCGTCTAGCCTGGCCCAGGACACCGGCCTTTCACGCCGGCAACACGAGTTCAAATCTCGTTGGGGACGCCAAAGTATATCGTAGGATTAGTCGATTTAGCTAACCCTTTATTTTTTCCCGGTGACCAAAAAAAGTACTTATTAACAGGTTGCTGAAAAAGGCCCATCTATCCCGCCAACGGCGGGATTGCCCTCATCCTTCCCCGCCTTTCGACGGGGCAGGCTTATTACGACGTACTTCTGTGTATTCCTCATTCTTCAGAATTTCTTCGCGTAAAAGCAACGCTCAGTCCCACCCCTTCGTGGCGGGTTCCCGGTTTAGGGCGCCTTGTATCTGAACCTTTTTGAGCAACTTGTAAAAATGAGTTTTCCCGCAAACCTATTAATTCAACCTATGCTCTTTTAAGGATAGTAAAAACCGCATTGGGACCGGCGCCGCTGCTATGGCAAATGCCGATCCGGGCTCCTTCAACCTGCCGCGGCCCGGCTGTCTCCCGCAATTGTGTGATAACCTCGGCGATCTGCCGGGCCCCCGTGGCTCCCAGAGGGTGTCCGCACCCGACCAAGCCTCCGTCGGTGTTGGCCGGAAGCTTCCCGTCGATGTCAAAGTAGCCTTCCTTAAGCAGGCGCGGCGACTCGCCGGGTTGGCAGAAACCCATGTCCTCAATGTCCGTAAGAAAGGCCGGCGCCATCGCTTCATAGACTTGAATAAGGTCCATATCCTCCGGCCCGTAGCCGGAGATTTCCCAGGCCTGTCTCACGCCCTCTTTGACCAGGTTGGCGGTCGCCTTGAACTTTACGCTCCCCTCCCCGTAAATTCCGGTGGTGTGCACCGAGGCCGCCACCTCGATCTTTTTGGTCCGGGAAATGCTGGATTTGAGTTTGTCCCCGCTGCAAAGGATGATGGCCACCGCTCCATCCACCATGGCTGCGGCGTGCATCAGGCGCACCGGAGCAGCCACGACGCGGGAATTGATGACATCTTCGACAGTCACCTCTCCGCCCTGATACCACCGGGCATACGGGTCCTGATTGGCGTTCTTGCGCTCCAGCACCACTACCCTGGCCAAATCTTCCTCCGTGGCCCCGTAGTTTTCCATATAGCGCACAACCCCCTGGGCATAGTTGGCCGGCTGAACGTTGAACCCCAGCGCCAGTTCCCAGGGTTTGAAGGCGGTGCTGGCCAGCAGGCCGCGGCCCATTTTTTCAAAACCCAAAACAGCTACCACATCATAAATTTCGGTCGCCACCATCAGATAGGCAAGCCGAAAGGCAGCCGAAGAACTGGAGCAGGCCTGCCCCATATTGATGATCGGGATGCCGGTAAGCCCACCTCGGCAATCACCTGATGGCCCTTTCCGGTTCCGGCATAGACGTTTCCGCAAAACGCCGCCTGGATATCCTTCCATTCCATCTCAGATTCATCCAGGCAGATTAAAAGGGCCTGACTGGCGAAGTCATAGTATTCCTGGTCTTCATAGCGCTGAAAGCGGACCCGGCCCAGTCCTCCAATATATACCTTCCGCCATGGCTCTTAATTCGTTTATGGATTTCATTGGCGTAAGCTCCTCTCTCCTATTCCTGTACCGGCCTGAATTTATGGGCCAGGACTTTGTTACCCTCTTCATCGACCCCGAGTTCTTCAATCACCAATTCCACGGGCATGCCGATATGCAGTTTATTGAAATCGCATCCCGTAAACAGGGCTTGGACCCTTACGTTCGGCAGATTGATCCAGCCGTAAGCGTAGGGGGCCTACCCAGGAAGAATTTCGCGGGTTGCTGCATGATGACGCTGAAGCTGTGGATTTTCCCCTGGCGGTCAAGTTTCACGTCTTTCAGGCCCCGATGGCCGCAGCGAATGCATACCCCTCTTTCTTTTGGGGAAGAACACCTCTCCGCAGGCGGTACACTCGCTTCCGATCAATTGCGGCTTCTCATCAGGAGAGGCTGGGGTGGTCCACAATCCCTCCCGGACTGGTATGGTTTTTTGAACATCAGTCATCTGTTATGATTCTCCTTCCTTAATATGTGATACCTTCAAAGCCAAATGATGTTGTTGGTATTTGGCAGCAGGTTCGACGGTATAAGGTTTAAGGTTTCCTCGGAACCGTAAACCTTGGACCTTGAACCTTTCTTTTACGCAAACGCCCTCATCCCCAGGGTTTCACGGCCCACGATCAACTGTTGGATCTGAGTGGTCCCATCAGGAATCGTATAACAGCGGGCGTCCCTGAAGTAGCGCTCCACAGGATATTCTTCCGAAAGTCCGTAGGCCCCGTGAATTCGAATGGCCTTGGAGGTTACCCTGACCGCAGCCTCGGTACAAAAGGCCTTGGCTAATGAGCATTCCTTATAGCAGCGGACCCCTTCGCCCAATAAAAAAGAAGGCCCGATAGGCCAGAAATCTTCCGGCATCGATATCGGCCATCATATCGGCGATCATGGCTTGGATCAACTGAAACTGGCCGATGGGTTTGCCGAACTGGGTCCGTTCCTTGGCGTAGCGAATCGAGGCATCCAGGGAGGCCTGGGCCACACCGACCGCTGATATGGAGGCATTGGCTCTGGCGAGTTTCAATGAATCGAAGGGCTCACCCGTACTGTTTTCTTTGGGTCTTAGAAGATTTTCTTTGGGAACTCGGCAGTCTTCAAAGATAAGCTCGGCCGTAGGAAAGGATTTGACCCCTAATTTATGGATCTCCCGGGAGGTAAAGGGAGATTGGGCCTTTTCTACGAGGATCTGTGCCGGACGTTGTTTGCCGGAGGAGGGATCGGCAATCTTCAGTGTCACAACGACATAATCGGCAATCGTTCCATTGGATATCCACATTTTTGTTCCATTGATCACATACTGGTCTCCATCCAAGACGGCCTTGGTCTCTATTGTGGCCGCGTCCGAGCCCACGTTGGGTTCGGTAATGGCGCTGCAGATAATGGTGTCTCCATTTAAAAGACCCGGAAGGATCCTTTTTTTCAATTCCAGGTTTCCCGAATTGGCGATCCGGCCGGCCGAGGCGGAGGTGATACCCACTATGCCCCCCAGCGAAGCATAACCACGTCGGAGTTCTTCAAAAAGGATCGGCCATTCCATATGGGTCAAGCCCGGCCCTCCGTCTTCCTCGGACACCAGGGTGCCCACGTATCCAAACTCCTTGAGGTCTTTGAGGAAGCGATGGGCATCCTCCTTGCTCATCGGGCCTTTGCGGTCATATTCATCGGCGATAGGCACGATCTTTTCATTGATGTACCGCCTGACGGTTTCCTGTAACATCTTCTGTTCATCAGTAAAATCAAAATTCATTGTTTTTCTCCTTTTTAGAATAGGCCATTAGGCTAAAAGACCAAAGGTAAGTCAAATGCATTCCCTTAACGTCCTTCGTCATTCAGCCTGCATTTCTGTATTGCCATTCAGTCTAATACCCGTCAGTCTTCAGTCTGCCTTTTAATTAATTTTTCTTCCCTTTCCTTTCCAGTAAGGTTCTTTAAGGTCTTTTCTGAGGATCTTGCCGTTCTGATTTTTCGGAAGCTCCTCGATAAAATCCACCGAGGTCGGTTTCTTATAACCGGCCAGATGTTTCTTGCTGAATTCGATGATCTCTTCTTCTGTGGCAATCATTCCCTTTTTCAAAGAGACGGCGGCCTTGACCGTCTCACCCCATTTT
>CAVYIM010000005.1:0-542045 GCA_963768655.1 uncultured Chloroflexia bacterium
GGCGATCAGCGGCGAACCCCCGTGCGGCCGCAGCACGTTGCGCAGTCGCCGAGAGGACGCCCCCCATGGAGGTGCTCGGGAACGCCACGAGCGTGTTCCCGAAGTCAAGCGTAATGGCCTCGATCGCCTGGCCCAACTCCACGACTCCCAGCTCGCGCGGCTGCACGTCCCGGCTCGTCATTTCGCCGCGCTCGAGGGGCAAATATCGCGGAAAGCGCAGTATCCGCAGGCGAGGTACTCGGGCGTGGCTTCGAAGTTGAGCGACCGGATCCCCGCCGCCGCCAGCCGGATCGACGAGCGCGCCTTGTCGAGCCGCTTCTCCTCTACCTCCACTCGCCCCACCAGGCCGGACTCGAGAAACCAGAGCTGCAACGCATCCGGCAGCCGGCCGGATTCTGCCTGGAAGGCCATGGCGTAGATCTGGAGCTGCAGCGAGTCGCGGGCCCGCTCTTTCGCTCTGGCCGGGTCTCGCACGTCGCTCGACTTGTAGTCCGTGATCGTGACCCGCTCCGGATGCAGCCCCGGCAAGGCCGGCGAGGTCACGTCGGCGTGCTGGCGCTCCTCGTCCCCATCGCGCCCCGGCGCTGCCGCGCCCTCGCCGGGCGGCAAGCGTTCGATGTCCACCCGGTCCATCCGGCCGCGGATCCGGTCACCGTCGAGCAGGAAGCTGAACTCGCGCTCAACGTATGCAGGCACCACCGCTCCGGGCCGCAGTTGCCCTTCTCGGAACCGGCGCAGCGCGGCCCGTCCCGCGGCCAGGCGCGCCTCCTCGTGCTCGCGGGTCAGGAACCCTTCGTTCGACCACGCCCGCTCGAAGGCTGCGTCGAGCTCCTCGTCGCTCATCAAGTAGCCCTTCGCCTGGCGGCGGTGGAACTCCTGCACCGCCTGGTGCAGCGCGGAGCCGTAGACGATCGAGTGGTGGGGAGCGATGGGCACGCGCAAGACATGGACGTACTTGTACTTGAGCGGGCAGGTCAGGTAGTCGTCCACCTGGTAGAAGCTCAGGCTCAGCGGGCCCTCCACCACGCCGCGTCCAGGCTCTGCCGGAGCGGCCTTCGGCTCGAACGAGGCGAGGCGCTCCAACGGCGACTGGGCGGCGTCCGCGGAGATTCGGGCCGTCGAGCTCGCCGCGGGGAGGTCGAGCGCCTCGAGCACGAACTGGGAGACACGGCGCGCCCGCCGGCCCCCGTAGTCGGCGGCGTGGCTCAGGAACAGCTCGTCGCGGGCGCGGGTCATGCCCACGTAGAAGAGCCGCCGCTCTTCCTGCAGATGGGCGTCGCCTTCGGGCAGGACTTCGTTGACCAGCTCCGTGGGCAGGCCGAGTGGCTCCCGCCTTGTCCGGGCGGGGAAACGGCCATCCACGAGCCCGATCATGAATACGACCGGGAATTCGAGCCCCTTGGCCTTGTGCACCGTCAGAACCGCCACGGCGTCGGCGTCCGGATCGACCTCAGCCGTGGCCGGGTCGTCGCCCGCGTCGATCAGCGTTTGCAGGTGGCCGGCAACGAACACGACCCGATCGTCCGGCAGCAGGTCCGACTGCGAGCGGACGATCTCGAAGAAGCGGGCGATGTTCTGGAGCGCCTCTTCGGCGGCGACAGACTCAGTGGACGCCAGCTTCGAGAGCATGCCGCTTCCGCGCAGGAACTGGTACAGGACCTCGCCGGCCGGCCGCTCGTGGGCCAGCTCGGTGTAGCGCCGGACGTCCCCGACAAGCCGCTCGAGGATTGCCCGCGTCTCCGAGCCGAGCCGCAGTAGCCCGGGTTGCCGGGTCAGCCCCTCCATCACGTCCCACAGCGAGCGGTTGCGGCGCCGCGCGGCGTTGACGATGGCAGTCAGGTCCTCGCCGCCCAGGCCGTACACCTCCGAGGCCGCCAGCGCATACATGTCGACGCTTGACGAGAGGTCCGCGATAGAGCGCAGGAAGGCCAGCAGCAGCCGGATCTCGGGCCGCGAATACAGCCCCGACGTCCCCGAGAAGCGCCATGGCACGGCGGCCAGGTTCAACGAACGCAGCACCGGGTCCGCGTCGGCGTTGGCGCGCAGGAGGATCGCGAATTCCTTCGGACGGGCGCCCGACGCGACACGACCGGCGATCTCGCGAGCGACCCAGTCGGCCTCGTCCGAGCCCGTGGCGAAGGCCATGTGACGGACTGGGCGCTCTTCACCATGCCGCTCGGCGATGAGGCGCTTGTCTATGCCGTTGCGGAACTCGAGCCGGTCCGGGTCGTTGAATCTGACGAGGCGATAGCTCGCGTCGAGGATCGGGGCGCGAGAACGGTAGTTGCGTCGCAGCACGACCTGGCGACAGTGCGGGTGGCGCCGCCTGAACTCCAGGATGTTGCTGATGGCGGCACCGCGGAACTTGTAGATCGACTGGTCGTCGTCGCCGACCACGACCACGTTCCCGTGCGTGGCCGTGAGCAGCTCGACGAGCTCCGACTGGGCGCTGTTCGTGTCCTGGAACTCGTCCACGAGGACGTAGCGGAATCGGCGCTGGAGCTCCCACCGCGCCGCCGGCGACTCGCGCAGCAACCGAAGCGTCAGGCTCACCTGGTCGCCGAAATCGATCAGACCGGCCTCACGCAGCAGCTCCTGGTAGCGCGCGTAGGCTCGGGCCAGCTCGCTCTCCCGTCTGGCCCGCTCCCGCAACGCTTCGACCTCATCGGCAGCCACGCCGCCGGCCGCCACGCCGCCGGCCGCCACGCCGCCGGCCGCCGCACCGCCGGCCGCCTTCGCCAATCCGGCCGCGAAATCCAGGTACGACTGCGGACTGACGTCCTCGTCCTTGCAGCGGGAAAAGAGGCCCGCCAGGGCGCCGAGGAAGCGGGTCGGGTCGCCCAGCGGCCGGTACTCATCAAGCGCGAACTCGAAGAGGCGCTCCCGCAGGAAGATCACGACTTCGGGCCGAGTGAGAACGCGCGTGTCGGTCGGCAGCCCGAGCTCCAGGGCGAACTCACGCACAATCCGGTCGCCGAAGGCATGGAAGGTGGAGATGACCGCGTCCGTGTACCCGTAGGGCACGAGCTGGTCGACTCGGGCCTGCATCTCCTCGGCGGCCTTGTCCGTGAAAGTGAGCGCCAGGATCTCGGACGGGCGGGCGCGACGGGTGCCGATCAGCCACGCGATGCGGCGAGTGATGACCTGTGTCTTGCCGGTCCCGGCACCGGCCACCACGAGCAGCGGCCCTTCGTCATGACAGACCGCCCGCCGTTGCTCGGCGTTCAGACCCGCCAGAAGCGTCCCGACACCGGACGGATCGGCTTCTTCGCGTGGCGTTTCCGGGGGACCGCCCCAGACGGGAATCTGCTCCAGTCGGGCAGGTTCTCGCTGCCTGGTCTTGTGGGTTGGTCTAGGCATGCCCCTAGGATCGCCGTCGCGGTGACATCTCGCGTGTCACGACGTCCGGCTCCGACGTCAGGCCGTCGGCGCCGCGGAGCCTGTTTCGGTGGCCGCGGGCTCCAATTCGGCCGCCAATGCGACTGCGGCACCCGCAGCCGCATTGGCCGAAGGCTCGGCAGCAGCCTCAGCGGGCTTGGCCTGGCGACTCGGTTTGGCCGCGCCACCGGCGGGACCTGCCGGCCTGGTTCGGCCGGGGGCCTTGCCGGTCGGTCCACCGGCAGAGGCAGACTTGGACCCGCGAGCCGTCGCCGCTCCTCCGCCCTGGGAGACGGCTATCTGCACCGCCTGGGATTCCTCGGCGCCGAGAGTCGTCTCCGACTGGCCGTCGAACACGGCCTTGGCGTAGACCCGGGTGCCGGTGCGGGAATGGAGGCTCGTGACTACAAAGCCGTCGTTGTTGGCATCGAGGATCGCCAGCGCGAAGCTCTGATTGCCGCCCGTGTCGTCGAACGGGTTGAAGCGCACGAGGCCGAGCCGGCCGAAATGCAGCCGCGCCCCACCCTCGAGGACCGCGGTCCGGGCCATCAATTCGTCGAGGTCGTGCGCCACGTGCACCACCGTGTCCAGGTGCGTCGCCAGCACGCCTTCGAGGCTCTGGCCGTCGGCGCCCCGCGTCAGGTCGTCCAGACGCTCGCTCAGCAGGGCGATCCGTCGCGACTGGATGTAGAGCATCAGGATGATCAACACCAGAACCACGCACCCAAGGACGATGACAACGCCTATGGCGCCCAGGTGCGTGGACACGAAATCGTTGAGTTGCGACACGTTTACCTCCACTCGGCTCCGGGCGAGTCTAGCAGCCACGGCGGCAGCACGGCTCGCGGACTCTCGGGCCGCTCACCGAGGTCGATCGGGATGCTATGCTCGACAGGCCATCCAACGATCACCGGAGGCCTCTCACTGACATGGCCAAGCGCAACCGCGGCTCGAATCGTCCCGGCCAGCGGCATCAGGACCGTCATTCTTCATCTCGGCAGCAGCCGCGGCCCGCGACTCGACCCAGCCAGAGCCTTTCGGCGGCTGAGGAAGCGCGCGCAGCCGACCTCGAATCGCAGATCGTGGCCCAGGGACGCACCACTGGGCCGGCCGCCGAGCGCTCGCGCGACCGTTCGCGCGTTCCCGACTTCGGACCCGCCGGACGACCCCGGGGTCAGAGCCCGCTGGCGGTGCGCGCGGCCGAGGAGTACGGGTATGTGAGCCGCGACGTTCGCCGAATCGTGCGCGTCGGCGGCACCATGGTGGGGATCCTGGCCGTCTTCGTCGTCCTGATCGACGTCCTGCGCATCATCCAGCTCTAGCGCAGGCCTGACCTCTCGCCGTTCGGGCTGCCGCGCCAGCCCGGCTCCGTCGGGCTGCTCGAGGCCCTGTCCTTTCGACCGTCACCCGCGTGCGACGAGGTCCGGTCCAGCGCCCGGCGCACGGCCTCGGCCAGCTGCCGGGCGTCGAACGGCTTTGCCAGCACCGCCCCCGCGGCGGCGGCTCCGCTGATCTCCCCCTCGCGGTCGCGCGGGTAGCCGGACATGAACAGCACCGGCAGTCCCGGCCGACGAGCGGTGAGAACGGCGGCGATCGTGGGCCCATCGAGCTCGGGCATCACGACGTCCGACAGCAGCAGATCCAGAGAGGCTCCGAGCGTCGTTGCCTCATCCACGGCTCCCCTGGGGCCGGTCGCCACGACACGGTAGCCTTCGGCCTCGAGCGCCCGCTTGCAGAAGTCGCGCACGGCCGGCTCATCCTCGACCAGCAGCACCGTCTCACTGCCGCGCCGCGACGACCCCGGCGTGGCGGCCTCCGCGGTGGAGGCGATACCCTCGCCGAGCGGCAGGTCCACCTGGAAGCGCGACCCGACACCAACCGTCGACTGGACGTGGATGTGGCCGCCCATCGCCTCGACGATGCCATACACGGTAGCCAGGCCCAGGCCCGTTCCCTGTCCCAGGTTCTTGGTCGTGAAGAACGGCTCGAAGATACGGTCAATGACCTCAGGCGCCATGCCGAAGCCGGAGTCCACGATCTCGATGCGGGCCCAGGATGGTCCGGGCCGGCCGGCCACTCCGACTGGATCCGGGGGGAGCAGGCCGGTGTTCAGCTTCAACTCGCCGCCGCTCGGCATCGCGTCGCGGGCATTGACGACCAGGTTCATCACGACCTGATCGAGCTGGCTCGGATCGGTCTCCACGAAGCCGAGGCGCTGGTCGAGCGTCACCTCGAACTCGATGTCCTCCCCGAGGAGGCGTCGCAACATCGGGACGAGGGCGCCGATCCGGTCGTTCAGCTCGATCCGTTCGACCGACCGCGGAGCGCGCCTGCCGAATGCCAGGAGCTGCCCGGTGAGCTCTGTCCCACGCGCGCCGGCCCGCCTGATCTCCTGCGCGTCGGCGGCCCGTTCGTCGCCTTCGAGAGAAGCCACGAGTATGTCGGCGTAGCCGTTGACGACGGTGAGCAGGTTGTTGAAGTCGTGGGCAACGCCGCCCGCCAGCCGGCCCAGGGCCTCCATCTTCGAGGCCTGGCGGAGCCGGTCTTCGAGCTCCTTGTGCTCGGTGACGTCCTCGACCGTTACGACGGCCATGGATGGCGCGTCGCTCGAAATCCCGGACGGCGCTGACGTGAACCCGGGCCCAGACTAGGGTCCCGTCCTTGCGGATGTAGCGCTTCACGAGCTCGTAGCTGTCCACCCGTCCGTCGAACAGGTCGGCGAGAGCCCGCCGACTGACTTCGCGGTCGGCTTCATGCGTGTACTCGAAGACCGCCATCTTCGCCAGCTCTTCCTGGGTGAAGCCGACCAGCCGGTGGAAGGCCGCGTTGCTCTCCAGGGACCGACCCTGCCGGTCGGCCAGCATCATCCCGATCGCGGAGTCGTCGAAGATGGCCCGCATTCGCGCCTGGCTCTCCGCCGTGGCGCTCTCGGCGGCGACTCGTTCGCTGATGTCGCGCACGACGACCTCGACCGCGGGGCGGCCGTTGAAGACGATCGGCCGGGCCGCCGCCTCCACGTCGAAGACGGTCCCGTCGCGGCGCAGATGCCGCTCGCGCGACGCCTCGATGGCGCCGCCCTTGCTGACGATCTCGGCAACCCGATCGCGAATGGTGTCTTTGTGCGACGGGGCCACGAAATCCCAGACGCCGAGCCCAATCATTTCGGCCGGATCACCAGCGCCGTACAGACTGGCGGCAGCGCGATTGACGAACACGATCCGCCCATCCTGGTGGACCGCCACGGCCTCCGGGAGCAGGTCGAGAAGGGTCTCATAGCGAGCCTCGGTCTCCGCGAACGCGAGTGCCGCTCGTTTGCCGCGAGTCGTCTCCGACCCGATCGCTATGACGAATGTGACTGCTTCGGTGGCAACGAGCTCCGCATTCCAGGCGATGCGGGCTCTGCGGCCATCTTTGCGAATCCATTGCGACAGGAACGAGATCCTGCGTTCCTGACCCGAAATCAGGCGATCGAGGGCCGCCTGTGCCTCGACGCGGAACCTGGACCTCAGCCGCATGAGATCCACGAGCGGCGTGCCGGATACTTCGGCGAAAGGAAGTCCCGAGCTTTCCTCGCAGTGCCGGTTCCACAGCAGCAGAGAGCCGTCAGGGCGCGCCAGGACGACGAGCGAGTCTACGGCATCGACGATCGCCCTCAGAGTGGCGATGTTCCGAGGCGTGAAGCCCGCGGCAGCGTCCTCGACGCCGGACGGCCCGGCGGGCGCGGCAGACCTTGCCGGGGCCGTTAGCTCGGCGCGGTCGTTCGGATGGGACTTCGGCATGGCCATACGTTCTCCACTCTACCCTGCGGAGTTGTCGGACGCGCAGCCGGATCCCCGAGCGGCGAGTAGCATCCAGCCATGGCCACTCGCCGCCCCAGCCGAACCGCCTCCCCCAGCCAGCAACCGATCTTCGCACCTCCGCCCGACCGCCAGCCGCTGGCCGCCCGGATGCGCCCGCGTACCCTTGACGAGGTCGTCGGCCAGGAGCAGCTGATCGGCGAACGCGGAGCGTTGCGTCGCGCCGTTCAACGTGGCCGTCTCGGCTCCATACTCCTGTGGGGACCGCCCGGAAGCGGCAAGACCAGCCTGGCTCGCGTCCTCGCCGATGCCGTCGGAGCTCAGCTGGTGACGATCTCGGCCGTGATGAGCGGCGTCGCCGAGGTTCGAGCCCTCGTGGTCGAGGCACGCGACCGGCTGGCCCTCAGCGGCCGCCAGACGATCCTCTTCATCGACGAGATCCACCGCTTCAACAAGGCCCAGCAGGACGCGCTGTTGCCCCATGTCGAAGAAGGAACCGTCACGCTCGTAGGCGCCACGACGGAGAACCCCTACTTCGAGGTGAACTCGGCGCTGCTCTCGCGCCTGCGGGTCTATCGCCTCGAGCCACTGACCGACGACCAGGTGGCCGCGGTGGTCAGGCGCGCCCTCGCGGACGAGGAACGCGGGCTGGCCGGCAGACTTGGGCCGGCAGGTGGCGTGGCGGTGGGAGGCGAGGCCTTCGACCATCTGGTCAGCCTCTCGGCCGGTGACGCACGCCAGGCCCTCAATGTCCTCGAAGGCGCGGTTTCGATCGCGGAAGTCGAAGGTTCTCGCGACGACCAGGGCCGCGTCGCACCCCGGCTGACAGACGTCGAGGCAGCCGCCCAGCAGCGCGTGCTGGCTTACGATCGGGCCGGCGACGGCCATTTCGACACCGTCAGCGCGTTCATCAAGAGCATCCGCGGCAACGACCCGGACGCGGCCCTGTACTGGCTGGCCGCGATGATCGCCGCCGGTGAGGATCCCCGCTTCATCGCCCGTCGCCTGATCATCTCCGCCTCCGAGGACGTCGGCCTGGCCGACCCTCGCGCCCTGGAGATAGCGGTCGCCGCCGCGGCGGCGCTCGATTGGGTCGGCCTTCCGGAGGCCCAGTACGCCCTGGCCCAGGCCACCGTGTTCCTGGCCGCAACCGCCAAGAGCAACGCCGCGGGTCGCGCCTACTTCGCCGCGATGGACGACGTTCTGGGCCACGGGTCGCTGCCCGTGCCGGCGCACCTCCGCTCGAGCGGGCCCGGCCGGCGCAACTACCGCTACCCCCACGACTACGCCGGCGACGACGTGGCCCAGCAGTACCTGCCAGACGAGCTGGCCGATCGGCGCTACTACTTCCCAGGCGACGAGGGAGCGGAGAGCAAGATCCGCGAGCGGTTCGAGCGGCTGCTTGAGACTCGTCGCGATCCGCCGGCGCGCAAACGGCCAGCCGAGGGACAGCCGCAAGGGGATCCCATGGCCACGGGACCCGAAGGGATGCGCCGCCGCCAGGAGAGCATGCGCGAAATGGCCGACGAGCAGCGCCGAGACGCCGACGGGGAGTGATCGGACGAACGGCGGCCCCGAGGCGGCCGGCGAAGGTTCAACCCCGGGCGAGTGGTGCGGCCGCGTACCGGATAGGTAGTTGTCCCTACCCGTTTGCCGGCCCGTTCGACTGAATTACCTCATTTGAGGTATTGCGATTGCATGAGGTCGGATCAAAGTCTGCCATGGAGTCGCAAAGGGCGACCGGGTTGAGACCCCACGCAGTCCGTGAAGCGCTCCGGCAGGACCAGATCTACAGCGTGGCGCTGCAGACGTTGAGCGGCTAAACGGGATGCAACGAATCTGACACGGCGGCCGCAGCGCCGCCGGTACAGATTCCCGCCGGCCAGCCGAATACTCCGGTGCGTCCCTTGCTATTACTGGGGAGCGCAATGTCTCGTGCGCACGCTGTCGCGCCCGCTGGCGCGAACGCTCCGTATCGGGGACCCGCTCAAGCTGCCCGGACTGCCAGGCCAAGAGTGGCGAGCCGCCCGCAGCGGCCCTCAGATTTCTGCTACGTCGAACGCGCGATGCTCCTGTGGCCACGGCTCGATCGGGCCAAGCTCCGCAAGGTCGCCAACGACCCTGCCCGGATCGCCGAAATGGTCGAACGACGGACCTCCCAGCCGTACGACGTGATCCTGGCGATGCTGACCAGGCAGACGGACCGGCTGATCTCCCCGACCGAAGAGACCTCCGGCTTCGACTCGGGTCGTTCCGAGGCCGCCCGAATGGCCCTGCGTATCGTCCGCAGCGAGGAAGGCGCTCAGATCGAGATCCAGGATCTGTTGCCTGCGTAGCCAGGGTCCACGGCTCTCCCGGCACCGTATCCGCGCCTCGTGGCCCGTTCGGGCGTCAGGCTGTGTCCAGACGCGGTAGAGCCGGTTCACCAGAACCTGCAGCAGGAGATCATCTCGGGTGGATCTGCGTGGTTCGCTGGCGATCCGGCTCTGCGTCGGAGGCGTCGGGGTCTAGCTGGCCGACTTGAGCGCCGGCCGTCGGCGGCGGTGCGTCAGGGCTCCAGGTCCAGCGCCCGAACGTGGCGCGTCCGGAATATGGCGATCGGTCGACGGTCGAAGGCGGCGACGCGGGTTATGCCGAGCCGCTCGGCCGTGGCGACCAGAACTGCATCCGTGAGGCGGGGCCGATACTCGACCGTCTCGCGGAGCAGTTCTGCGGCCCGAGTCAGGTCGGCCTGGGTCGGGGCCACGACGCGCACCGCGCCGCTCTGGATCGACTCGAGCAGCGCCAGCGTCGCCCGCAGCCCCAGTTCTCGCTGGAGCAGGAGATCCACCTCTCCCAACGTCAGCGCCCCGACCATCAGAGGCTCGTTGACCCGCCCGAACCAGGCCAGCGCGGCGCGGTGATTGAGATCCGACTGGTCCGCCGCGGCCAGGATCGCGCTCGAATCGAGAAGAATGGCCACCGCTCAGGTCCCCTCCGGCCGGGGCCGCTGGCCGGCCTCTCGACGCGCGATCCCCCGCCCGTCGAGTGAAAGCCGGCCGTGGTCGCTCCGCCCTACCGCCAGAAACGGCAGATCGGGCGTGGTGTCGTTCGTCTCGAGATGGGCCTCCAGTGCGGCCGCGATCACCGACGTCTTCGTCACGCCCGTCCGGGCCGCAAAGCGGTCGAGTCGCTCCAGAAGGTCGGCCTCGATCAGAATCGTCGTCCTCTTCAGCATATGCGGTCATATATACCACACTGGCGCGAACCGGCGACGCCTCGTAGCATCCGCCCGTCGTCGTGCTATCCCGCATGAGGTGGAACCCGTGAACCGCTTCGAGGCCAACCTGCGCATTCCCGGCCCCACGTCGCTCCCGGACGCCGTCAGAGAGGCCGGCGCCCGCCAGATGGTCAACCATCGCGGTCCGGAGTTCGCCGTCCTCCAGAACAGCATCATCGCCCGCCTGAAGACCTTCTATAAGACCGAGAACGACGTACTCATCATCACGGCGGCCGGCACCGGCGGGCTCGAATCTGCGATCGTCAGCTTCCTCTCCCCCGGGGACAAGGTCCTGGCAGTCACCATCGGCACCTTCGGCGATCGCTTCGCCAAGATCGCCTCGACGTACGGCGCGGACGTCACCAAACTCGCCTTCGAGCTGGGCAAGGCCGCCGATCCGGAGAAGGTTCGTGAGGCCCTCAAGGCCGGCGGCCCGTGGAAGGCCGTCCTGATGACCCAGAACGAGACTTCGACCGCCGTAACCAACCCCATAGAGGCGCTGGCGAAGGTCGCCCACGAGGTGGCTCCCGACGCGCTGGTGATCGTCGACGCCATCTCGGGCCTGGGCGCCGTCCCGTTCGAGACGGACGCGTGGGGTCTGGACGTCGTGGTCAGCGGCTCTCAGAAGGCCTGGATGGTCGCTCCGGGACTCTCGTTCGTCGCCGTTTCGCCGCGCGCCTGGGAAGCGGCGGCCGTGGCGAAGATGCCCAAGTTCTACTTCGACCTGCTCGCGCACAAGAGCAGCGCCGAGGCGGGCCAGACGCCGTGGACCCCGGCCGTGGCGGTCATGTTCCAGCTCGATGTAGCCCTCCAGCTGATGGAGCAGGAGACGCTGGCCGAGATCTGGAAGCGCCACGCGGCCGTCGCCGCCGCCGTTCGCGCCGGCCTGCAGACCCTCGGCTTCAAGCTCCTGGCGGACCCGGAGTTCGCCTCGGACACGGTCACCGGGGCCTGGATCCCCGAGGATCTCGACTGGAAGGCCTTCAACGGCAAACTTCGCAAGTACGGCCTCATCGTTGCCGGCGGCCAGGGTGCCCTGAAGGGCAAGATCTTCCGGATCGGGCACCTGGGCCACGTCACGATCCCGAACATCCTGAACGCGATGGCCGTCCTCGAGCAGACGCTCATCGAGCTCGATCGGCCCGTCACTCCCGGCGCGGCCGTGGCCGCCGCCCAGGTCGCCGCCCTCAAGGCCCTCGGCCTCGCTAAGTAAGGAGCATCCGATGAAGATCCTCGTTGCGGAGCCTCTGGCCAAGTCGGGCCTCGAGATACTCCGGGCCCATCACGAAGTCGACGAGAAGATAGGCCTCTCGCCGG
The DNA here is from genome assembly GCA_963768655.1 of uncultured Chloroflexia bacterium. GTDB lineage: Bacteria > Chloroflexota > Limnocylindria > Limnocylindrales > CSP1-4 > Fen-1039. The sequence continues at coordinate 11,752 of CAVYIM010000005.1, forward strand.
AAGAGCTAGCCGCCATCATCGGCGAGTACGACGCCCTGCTGGTTCGCAGCCAGGTCAAGGTCACGGCCGAGATACTGGCCCACGCAACGCGGATGGTCGTCATCGGCCGCGCCGGCGTCGGTGTGGACAACGTCGACCTCGAAGCCGCCACGAGAGCCGGCATCGTGGTCGTCAACGCCCCGACCGGCAACACTATCTCGGCCGCGGAGCAGACCATCGCCCTGATGCTGGCGCTCGCCCGCAAGACCGCGGCCGCTGACGCCTCGATGCGAAGGGGCGAGTGGAAACGGAGCTCTTTCACCGGCGTCGAGCTGCGTGGCCGCACGCTCGGCATCATCGGCTTGGGCAAGATCGGTCAGGCTGTGGCCGACCGCGCCCGCGGCCTCGAGATGAACATCATCGGCTACGACCCCTTCGTGACCGCGGACCAGGCCGCCCTGCACGGCATCAACCTGGTCGACATCGACGCGATCATCGAGAAAGCCGACGTCATCACAGTCCACGTGCCTCTCAACAAGGCGACGCGCGGGATGATCGGCCCCGATCAAATCGCCAGGCTCAAGCCGGGCGTGATGCTCGTCAACGTCGCCCGCGGCGGTGTCTACGACGAAGCGGCGGTCGCCGCCGCGCTCGCCGACGGCAAGATCGCCGGCGCCGCGTTCGACGTCTATGAGACCGAGCCACCGGTCGACTCGCCCCTCCTGACCGCCCCGAACACGGTTCTGACACCGCACCTGGGCGCTCTCACGGCCGAGGCTCAGCTGCGTGTAGCGGAGGAAGCCTGCGAGCAGGTCATCGACGTGCTGGCGGGCAGATCGGCCCGCTACGCGGTCAACGCCCCGCTGCTAACCCCCGAGACCGCCCGCGCGATCGCCCCGTATCTGCCGCTCACCGAGACGCTCGGACGCATCGGCGCCCAGTACTTCCGCGGCGCGGTCAAAGCCCTCACCGTGGACGTGGCCGGCGATCTGGCCAACTACGACGCCTCGCAGCTAACCGCGGCCGCGCTCCGCGGCATCCTCGACAACGCCGCGAGCGAGCGGGTCAACCTCATCAACGCCGGCTTCCTGGCCAAGAGCCGGGGCCTGACGGTCAACGAGCGCAAGACCAACGACGCCGGCACGTTCGCGTCGCTGGTGACGCTGACGCTCGAGGGCGACACGGGCAAAGCCGTTGTGGCCGGCACGATCGCCAACGGAGAGCCCCGCCTGGTCCGTATCGACGACAACTGGCTCGACATGGCGCCGACGCCGCTCATGGTCGTCACGCGCCACCAGGACAAACCCGGCACCATGGGTCGCATCGGACTCATGCTCGGCGAGGCGGACGTGAACATCAGCGCGATGCATCTGGCCCGGACGGCGCCCAGAAAGGACGCGCTGATGCTTCTGGCCGTCGACGACGAAGTCCCCGACGCCGTGGCCGCGGCCATCCGGAACCACCCGGCGGTTCTCGACGTTTGGGTGATCCGGGCCGCCACCGACCGTTGAACTCCTCTCTCCGGGATGCGGAGCGGCCCTCTGGGGCCGCTCCGCTCATTCCGGACGGCCTCGACGCGATCCTGGTCCTGCTCCGTCATGGACAGACGCAGTTCATCGTCGAGAAGCGCTTCCAGGGTCAGATGGAGGCGCCGCTCACTCCTCTCGGCGAGCGGCAGGCCGAGCTGGCCGGCGCGCGGCTGGCCCATCCGCATGCAGCGCCTCCATTGCCAATCCCCGACACGGCGCCCTTCGCCATCGTCCACTCCCCGTTGGGTCGGGCACTCCGCACCGCCGAGATCGTGGCTGGAGCGATGGGCGCCGCCGGCCGCGCCATTCCACCGCTCCGGTCCGATGCGGGATTCCTGGAGATAGGCCAGGGCGAGTGGGAGGGGCTCACGGACGCCGAGATCACGGCCCGCTTCGGAGAGTCGCTGGCCGCGTGGCGGCGCTGGCCGACCCGCCACCACGCCCCCGGGGGCGAAAGTCTCGAGCAGGTCCGAGCCCGTGTCGAGACGTCGCTGGCGGGTATGCTGGCTGACCTGGCGGATGGGACGGCCCGCGGAACGCTGGATCGACACCAGGTTCTCGGCTATGCGGATGCGGCCCATGAGAACCCGCGCTGGTCGCTAATCGTCGGACACGGCGGGGTCTTCCGAGTCGTCGTCTGCTCCCTTCTCGGCCTTCCGTCGGCGCACTTCTGGAACTTCGACTTCGGCCTCGCCGCGATCGCAGTCGTCGAGATCCGAGCCGGCCGCGCGGTTCTGCGTGCGGTGAACCTGGACGATCACCTCGGCCGGGAGGATGGCGCCGTCTCGGCCGAATCGCCGGCGCGGAGTCAGTCCGGCGCGCTCTGAGGGCCGGCTCGCCCGTTGATCATCGGTGCCCGTAACGGGCGCCCACCCCGCGCCCCACGCCGACTCAGCGGCGTTTGGCTCGGCCTCTTTGCTGTCGCTTTGGGCCGCGGCTCGGGAAGTGGAGAAGGAGCCGCAGCAGGGCCTGGCGAACCCGACGCTGGGCCGCGGCCAGAGAGATGAGTCGCTCCGTCGGCAGCTGCCTCCGGCCGTATACGACCTCGACCTGGGCGGTCGCGACTTCGCCCAGCGGATCTCGTGCCCTCGGGACGACATCGGCCAGCATGCCCGTGTACTCGTACACGGTCTGCGTTGGGAGTGGCTGGTAGCCGAGCCTGCTGGCCGCCCGGACTACGCCCCGATACAGCGCCTCGGGACTCTCCAGCCGGCGCGGCCGGCGCCGCCACACGACCAGCAGGGCGAGCAGAACCACGAGGAGGATCAGGGCCGGCAGCAACAAGCCAGTTCCGCCGGTGTCCGTCGGTGCGGGCGAGGTCGAGCCGCCCGCGGCACCGTGACTTGGCCTGACGTTAGCCTCCGTGCCGCCGGCGTTCTGAGACGGCAACGGACTCGGCGTAGCCTTTGCCGGGCTGCCCAACGGGAGCTCGGTCGGCTGGCCCACCGAGCCGCCGGTCGGATCGAATGGTATCCAACCGTAGGTCGGGAAATAGACCTCAACCCAGGCGTGGCGCTGCTGCCCCGTCACGTCGATCGCGCGACTCGCCTGTTCCACATGGCCCGACAGGTAACCCTCGACGTAGCGGGCCGGGTACCCGTCCATCCGCATCAACATCGTCATGGTCGTGGCGTATTGCTCGCAGAAACCCCTCTTGAATGTGGCGAAGCAATCGACCGTTGTCAGCGACTCGCACGCCAAGTCCGAGATATTGGAGTCGTAGGTGAAGTTGTTGGGGTCGCGAAGGTAGGCCTGGATAGCATTCGCAGCGTCAAACGAGTTCGTGAAATGCCCCGTCTTGGGGTCGACGGCAACGCCGTTGGATTTCGCCCATGACTCGATCTGGCGCAGCAAGTCCTGACCGGCTGACCCCACCAGGTCAGCGCCTTGCGTGTACCGGTCCAGCAGCCCCGGCGGATAGTTCGTGCCGGCCTGGCGGAGCAGCGACTCCGTGAGCCCCGTGCCAGAGAAGCTCAGGTTTGGCACCGAGGCCGTCACCGAGTAGTTTGTGGCGTTGGTCGGGAACCAGACAACGTCCGACGCCGACGGCGATCCCCCGACCAGGACGCGAGTGACTGATATGGTCGCCGACACGGGCTCATTGGCAACGACGAGATGCTGGAGCGACGAGTCGCTGACATTGACCGTGTACGTGACCGTGGTCCGGCCCGACGTGTCCGCGGCGACCTGGTCGAGTGTGCCCTCGTTCAGGCCATCGCCCGCCAGCACCGCGCTCTGCGAACCTGCGCCCGCCGCCCAGCCGGTCGACTCGAATGTGTCGTAGGAGATCACCCGCCAGTGAGAGACGGGCGCTCCCTCGGGCGCCTGGATGGTGAAGACGAGGCTGCTCAATTCGTTGAACGTCGAGCCGATGACCGTGGAGGTCCCGAAATCGGCGCCCGAGGGGAAACGGGTCCTGCTCCCCGACGGCAGATAGGCGCTGATCCAGGTCGCGAAGTCGTGGAAGTTGCCGCCGAAACCGGACCAGGCACTGGCCAGCGGCGCCGAGCTCGCGACAGTCGTCAGAATCAACGCCCCGCAGATCGCCGCCGAAGCGAAACCGAGACCGTTCTGGAGCCGCGGCGCGTGGAGATCTCCCGCACGCCAGACGCGATGCCGCTGCAGGCTCGTGCGCTCATCGGCGGCATGGGCTCCGAGGAGCAGCACAAGTGCTGCGGCACTGAAGAGGACGAGGGCCGGAAACTGATCCTGGGCCGTGAGCGCCATGTTGGCAATCAGGATGACCGCCATCAACAGGACGCCGTTTATTGCCCGATGGTACCCAAAGACGTCATACGCAGCCGCCTGGGCGGTCCCCCAGATGACGATGCCGATGATCAGGCAGAAGTGCCCGTATTGGGTGGTGGAGATCTGGTGGCGCCAGGTCAGGTCGAGATAGGCCTGGGCCACGGAGCTGGCGGCGGCCTGGAACCAGCCTTCGAGGCCCGGAGTCGCGCCCGGCATCAACGGGACCACCGAGCCCACGACCTCGATCAGAACGAAGGCGCCGACGGCTGCGCCCGTGACCTGGGCTATCCACGGCGCGACACCGAGGCGAGAGCTCAGATAGCCCCACAGGGCCGCAGCAACCGCGATCCAGATGACGAAGCTCGTAAGGTCGTCTCGACCGAGGATCCAGCGGGCGTCGGCGACCGACCAGGCCGTCGTGCCGGCCATCAGCAACACCAGAGCCAGGCTCAGCCAGCCCTCGTCCGGCCTCAACCGGTCCATCCATCTCCCAAGCGGGCCGGCCTCGTCGAATCCGCGATCCCAGTCGCGTGAACTCAGTTCGGCGGTCATGCCAGCACCGTCCCGAGATCGTCGCCGGCCGAGACCTTGCATGCCTTGAGATCGTATTCGGCCAGGGCGAAGCGAAGCGCCCTCCACTGCGCTGACTCGTTTGTCAGCTCGTCGCCGCTGCCGCGCCGTCCGGGTTGAGCGGCCCGCTCATAGCTGGCCGCGTCGACGGTCACGACTACCGCGGCCACTCCTCTGCTCCGCAGCGCCGCCAACGCCCGGATCCACGACCGGTCAAGCGACGGCGTCACGACGACTGCGGTCATGCCGCGTCTCAGCCGGGGCAGGCCCGCGAGGAGCACCTCGCCCAAAGGACTGTGCCCATCGCCATCGACGGCGGCAAAGAGCTGCATGATCTTGAATCGCTGACGCGGACCACGGTCCGCCGGGATGGATACGAGCCGATGCCCGCTGGTCGTCACACCCACGGCCCGATTCTCCACGATCGCGTCGTGAGCGATGGAGGCCGCCACTCGCAGCGACTCCTCGACCGTCGAAACGTCGCCTTCCCCGCCCTGCACGGAGGTCTCCAGGTCCACGAAGAGCCACACGTCGGCAGTCTGCTCCAGATCGAATTCCTTGACCTGGATCTCGCCCAGGCGAGCGGTGCTGCGCCAGTGGATCCGGTTGAAGCTGTCGCCCGGGGCGTAGGGCCGGACAGTTGTGGCCAGCGGCGTCGTCTGGAGCGTCCGCTCCGGGGCCGAATGCGAGCCCTCGAGGTTCGCGTTCGGCAGGCGCCAGCGTGGCAGAGGCACGACACGCGGGAAGACGGTGACGACCGTGGGCCGGCCCACTGTGGCAGCCGCTTCGAAGAAGCCGAACGGATCGCCCGTCCGCACGACCATCGGCTCGATCCGATACGTGCCGCGCCTCGTCAGTGGCACGATTGCGACCCAGGATCGCTGCGCCCAGGGCCGCAGGCCGAGGGCGCGCCCTGGAAGCGGCACCGGCAGATCCGTCGGGTTGTACACCTCGAGCCACGGCTTGGGCAGACGGCTGGCGTTGGAGATGCTGTAGGTGGTCCGGAGATCGTCTCCAACGTGACCCTGGCGATGATCGACCCGATAGCCGGCCTCCAGATCCGCCAGACCGAAGCGGGTGAGCACATAGCTGCCGCCCACGGCCAGAAGCCCCAGATAGACGACGTAGAACAGGAACGGCAATCCGGTCGAGAACGCGGCAAGGACAAGAACCAGCGCCACGACCAGGAACTGGAGCCGCCTGATCACGAGGCTTCGCCCTTCTGGAGGCTAGCGGGCGGGGCTGCCGCTCGCGCCCCTCTGGATAGCGGCCTTGCCGTCCGGTACGTCCGCCCTGTCTCCTCGGCGGGCGGACGAAACCGCCCGGCTGGGATCCACGGGCACGCTATCGAGCAGCTCGGCCACGACCTGGCGGGGGTCTATGTCATGCATCGAAGAGCTCGTCTTGATTATCAGGCGGTGGGCGAGGCAGGACTCGGCCAGCGTCTTGATGTCGTCCGGGATGACGTAGTCGCGTCCGGCCAGAGCCGCCAGAGCCTGGCCCGTGCGGTACAGGGCCAGCGACCCGCGCGGCGAAGCGCCCAGGTATACGTCCGGGTGTGTACGGGTGGCGTTCACCAGGCGAACGATGTAGTCGGCCACGCTCGGATCGACGTAGACCTCGCGCACTCCATTCTGGAGTTGGAGGAGATTCTCGACGGGCAGGACCTCCTTGAGGTCATCGAGGGGGTGGCTGATCTTCTGCTCGTCGAGGATCGTCTGCTCGTCGGCCTGGCTCGGGTATCCCAGTCTGATGCGGAGCATGAACCGATCGAGTTGGGCCTCCGGCAAGGCGAACGTGCCCTCGTATTCGATCGGGTTCTGCGTGGCGATCACGAGGAACGGCTCCGGCATCGTGTACGTGGTGCCGTCGATCGTGGCCTGGTGTTCCTCCATGCATTCGAGGAGAGAGGACTGCGTCTTGGGCGTGGCGCGGTTGATCTCGTCGGCCAGGACGATCTGGGCCATGATCGGGCCCGGACGGAACTCGAACTCCTGAGTCCGCTGGTTGTAGATCGACAGCCCGGTCACGTCCGACGGGAGCAGATCGGGCGTGAACTGGATGCGCCGGAAGCTGCAGCCGAGGCTGCGGGCCACGGCCTTGGCCAGCATCGTCTTGCCGGTACCGGGCACGTCCTCGATCAGCAGGTGGCCACGGCACAGCAGAGCGACCAGCGTCAGCCGGACTTCCTGTCTCTTGCCGACGATCACGCGTTCGACGTTGGCCGCGACGGTCTCGCCGGTCTCTTGAATGCTCGTCATCGGTTTCTCTTCTCCCCCAGAGGTGGGTTGATGATCCGCCAGCGGGCCGCGGCGTCGGTTTCTCGGCTATGCCCCCGTCCGGGTTCGTCTTCGGGGGACGCACCATACTACGCCGAGACGGCCGGACGCTGGCTCCTGTGACCGCAGTCGCAACATCATGCGGGTCGGCTCTCGTCGGCTTCCACGCGGCACAGGAACCTCGGCGGCTCGACACTCGCTGCTCGCCGCCCTATTCTGGCAGCCTTGCGAATCGCCTTGCAGAAAATGGGACCTTCGGACTCCGCCACGAGTACGAGCAGGGCGGCTCACCCGTGGGGTACAACGGCGTACCCTCCATCAACGAGCGTGATGTTGGCAGCGCTCGGAGCTGGCAGAGGACATCGGAGCACACATGCGCGAACTCACCGACTCGTACTGCGAGCGGTGTGGCACCCGCTACACCTTCGGTCCGAGCCCCACCAAGGGGCCGTCGCTGACCGGTGCGCGCCTCCTCGCAAAGGGTCTCAAGAACTTCGTCATGACCGACGGCACGTCGATCGACGAGGCCATGGCCGCGGCTCGCCTTGACGTCACGAAAGACGAGTCCTCTCGGGTGACCGAGGAGTTCCATCGGACCTTCAACTTCTGCATGACCTGTCGCCAGTATGCCTGCGACAAGTGCTGGAACGAGAATCAGGGTGCCTGCCTCTCATGCGCCCCCCTCTGGGACCAGAAGCCAGTCGCGCGCAATGGCTATCTGATAGTCCGCACGCCCGTCACGCGCCAGGATCTCGGAGACGCCGCGAAGCCGCGCTCGGCGGCAGATGCGGCCCCCGGGCCGGCCGGCCTCCCGGACGCTGTACCGTGGCCCGACCAGGATCCGCTGCCAGGACGGACCGCGCCTCCACCGGGCGGCAACGGCCACCGTCCGCCGGAGATGGCGCCGGCCCTCTCACCATCGCAACCCTCACTTGTGTCGCACGTACCGATGCTTGGGCCGGCAGAACTGCCTGAGCAGGAGCAGCCTCAGCCGGCAGGGCCTGTCGAGCGCCGCCTGCCCCAAGCACGGCCACAGCAGCCGCGCCAGCCGGCCAGACTCTCGGAGGAAGAGCGGTCGGCGGCCCAGCAGCTGCACGCTCAGGCGCAAGCCTGGAAGGTGCGCGACGACGGGTGGGACCTCTGGCCGATGAGCGACGAGCCCGCCAACGCCGAGATGACACTCACTCCCGAGGAGCTCCATCTCGTCCAGGCGCAGCTCGGCCACGTTCAGTTGCCCGACGAGACAGATGACTCCCCCATTCTGGCCGCGGGCTCCGACGCGGGGGCGTTCGCACCGGCCCGCACGCTGGCCGAGGACGCGGCTCGGGTGACTGAGCCGCGACCGGACTACGTGACCGAGCCCGAACAGCCGGTCCGGGCCGCATGGGAGCCCGAGACGCCAGCCCCCCGGAAGGCGGCGTCGTCCGACTTCGACCTGCTGGGTTCGCTGCGGCAGCCGATCGAACTCCCGGAGCCGCAAGCGGACGCGGGGCCACACCGCCCACCGGTCATCGGCCGCCTGCTGGGTCACCGCGCGCCGCTTGACGACACTCCCCGCCAAGCCGAGCCGAAACTGACGCAGCCGGTCAAGACGCCCCGACGCAGCAGCAAGGGACCGACGATGCCGTGGCCGACGGCGACGCGGTGGGTCGATCGTCCGATCGAGCCTCACGACTGGTGGGCCGATGCAGATGCCGCCGCTGTCGACCAAATGGGGCCCGAGGCAGTCCCGGCCGGAGCCCCGGAGCCCATTGCCGCCGAAGCTACGGCGGAGAGCACGAGCCCTGCGGCCGCCGAACCGGTGGCCTTCGCTACAGTCCGGCCCGAGCTCGAGGCCAGGTCGGAGCCCGCGCCCGAGCCCGTACCGGCGCGGGCCACCGAGCACGCTCCCGAGGCGGCGGCGCCGGCGCAGCAATCGCTCTTCACTCTGCCCGCCGTGTCCACCGACCGATGGGCGCCGGCCAAACCCGACATGCCCACCGGCGCCCCGGGCGAGTGGCCCGTCAGCGACCCGCTCGACCCGGGGCTGGCGCCGCCGGCGAAGCCAGCCGGCCGCAGTCCCGTTCAGCCTGGCCCTGTCGCCGCCGACATCGCGGAGGAACCCGCTGCGTGGCCGCCGATCGGCGCCAGCTGGCCAGCTCCGGCCAGTCCGGCGGCGCCGTGGCCGCTTCCCGCCGCGGGCGTCCCTGCCTCGGTCGCGGCCGCTGCCCTGGCCGAGCAGGGCGAGATGCCGGAGTCACCGCTCGTGGCCGCCCTCTGGGCCGAGTCGGCTCAGCAGGTGCTGGACCGCGGCACGGTCCGCGTCTGCCACCACTGCGCCCTGCCGGTCTCGACTCAGGCCCGATACTGCCGCCGCTGCGGTACTCGGCAGGCCTGAGACCCGCGCCGCGCCCGACGCGGTCCTCCCCTAGCGGTCGAGATCTTCGAACAGCCCGGGTTGCAGGTCCTCGCCGTGGACGGTGCCGTGCGGTCGCAGCAGCGATCGGACCTGGACCTTGCGCACGAAGCGCCGGTTGCCCAGCTTGATGCTCTGGAGTCTGCCAGTCCGGGCCCATCGGCCGATCGTGCCGGACGTGAAGCGCACGTTGGAAGCCGCGAGCAGGTCGGCCGCCTCCGAAAGCGAGATCCAATCGGTCGGTGGCTTCGACATGATCAGTCCGAGTCCTTCTGCGCCGCGGCGCCGGACGACTCGCCGGACGACTCGCCGGCCGACTCGCCGGAACCGCCGCCGGCATCCGATGCCGCGCCCGACCCGGTTTCCTTTGGTCCGACCTTCGCCGGCTTTGCCGTGGACGACCGTTCCTTGCGGGCCCAGCCGGTGCCCTTGAAGTGCACGGTTGGAACCCCGAAGGCCTTCTTCAGCGGCGCGCCGCACAAAGGACAAGCATCCGGTCCGTGGCCATGGACGGAGTGCCTGACTTCCATCTCGTGGCCGCAGCTGGTGCAGACGTAGTCGTAGGTGGGCACGGGGCTCTCCAGGCGCCGCTAAGTGCGGATCATGCGCATGCCGCATTTGGGGCAGTAGAACGCCCGCACGTGCCCCGAGTTGAAGCCGCAGTGGCCGCACACGAGACCATCCGTCTTCGTGCCGGCGACGGGTCGCTCGACGGACACGACTCCCAGGGCGTGATGATCCCCCGCGATGTTGCCGAACAACCCCGCCAGGATCCGCGAGGCATTCCGGTCCGTGTCGCCGCGCACGCCCTTCCCGCCCCAACCCACGACCGCCCGAACGATCATGTCGCCGGTCATCTCGTCCCAGTGCGACGCGACACCGCCGACTATGGTGTTGTATTCGGGGTACCCGGACGTGTCGAGCTCACCGTCCAAGAGGCCGCCCACGAACGTGTCGAAAGCCAGATCGATCGCGTCGACGGCCTCCAGCACCACGAGGGCATGCCGCGTGATGGGCAGCCGCTTGCGGTGGTACGTCAGCCATTCCGCGGCGTCGGGCATGCGAACGATGAACGGGGCTGCCTTGCCCAGCTCGACCGGGTACGGCTCGACCAGCTCCGGCTCCCCCTTTACGTAGCCATCGAGCATCCGCGCCAGGCGAGCGACGGCGCTGGGCCCCGTCTTGATGCGCACGCTCTCGCTGCTCTTCGCCGAGTACGAGAGCTTCAGCGTGAAGTCCTGGGCAGGGACCTCTTCGACAACTGGCTGTGGGTTGACCTGGGCGGGCTTGTTGCTCTTCCCGAAGAGCGGCATTGTCGTTCCTCGAAGGTGTGGCGAACCTGCACGTATCCTATCGTGCGCCGCGGCCGTCTGCGCCGGTACCGTCGCGTATACAGGTAGCGCCAATGGGGCGTTGCGGCTCTCCAGAGGACCGCGGGGCGCCCGGCAGGCGGCCGCCGGGGCTCCGGGCCGCGCTGAGGGGCCGGCTACCTGCCGACCCGGCCGGCCAGCCTGGCCACCAGCTCCTCCAGCTCGGCGGCTCGCGCCTTCGCGCCGTCGACCACGGCCGGGGGCGCCTTGGAGACGAACGCCTCATTGGCGAGCCTGGCGCGGGCGGCCGCGAGAAGTCCCTGCGCCTCGGCCAGCTCCCGCTCGAGGCGGGCCCGGTCACGCTCGTCCTGGGCTTCGTCGCGGGCCGCGGGCCGGACCATGGCCTCGGTCTCGCCGGCGATCACCGATAGGCCGCCGGCCACTCCCCGTCGAACCAATTCTGGGCTCAGCTCGCGGCCGAGCGGCTTTGCCCGGGCCAGTCGCTCGATCGCCGGCCGGAGCGCCTCGAAGGTCGGACCGAGAGATTCGGGCACGTAGACGTCCAGAGGCAGCCACGCGGCCGGTTCGATGCGGGCCTCGGACCGGGCATTGCGCACGGCCCGCACCAGGTCGATCAGGGCGGCGACCTCAACCTCGGCCGCGGCATCTGCGGCATCGGCGTCGACGGTCGGCCAGTCGGCGACGATCAGCAGGGTCGGATCCTGGGCCCCGTGGGGAAGCCGCTCCCAGATCGTCTCGGTCACGAAGGGCATGATCGGATGGAGCAGCCGCAGGTACGTATCCAGGACCTCGACCAGCGTCCACCAGGTCGCCTCGCGCTCGTCCGGGCCGAGGTTGTCGTCGCCGAGGCGGATCTTCGCCAGCTCCACGGCCCAGTCGCAGTACTCGTTCCAGATCGCCTCGTAGAGAATCTGGCTGGCGTCACCGAACCCGTACAGGCTCATCGCCTCGTCCACCGCGGCCACCGTCGCCGCGGCCCGCGACAGAATCCAGCGGTCGGCTGGGCCGACCTTGTCGCGGGCGGGAAGTTCGCGCGGCGCGCCGGCGGGAATCGAGGCCGGGCGAGCGCCCAGGACGAACCGGGCCGCGTTCCAGAGCTTGTTGGTGAAGTTGCGGGCGTTCTCGAGCTTCTCAGCGCCCAGGCGGGCGTCGTTGCCGGGCGCCGTGCCGTTCACCAGCGCAAAGCGCAGCGCGTCGGCGCCGACCTCCTCGATCGTCTCGAGCGGGTCGACGGAGTTGCCCTTCGTCTTGGACATCTTCTGGCCGTACGGATCGCGGATAAGGCCGGACAGATAGACCGTGTGGAAGGGCGCCTCGCCGGTCAGGTGGATGCCCAGCATCATCATCCGGGCGACCCAGAAGAAGATGATGTCGTAGGCCGTCTCCATGACCGAGCCCGGGTAGAAGCGCTCGAAGTCGCGCGTCTTCTCCGGCCAGCCCAGGGTCGAGAACGGCCACAAGCCCGAGCTGAACCAGGTGTCGAAGATGTCCTCGTCCTGGCGCAGGTCGGCGGCCGGGCGGGCGCACACGTCGCACGCCTTCGGGCCGGCCGGGTCGGCCGTCACCGTCGTGTGGCCCTCCGGGCAGTACCAGGCCGGAATGCGGTGGCCCCACCACAGTTGGCGGCTGACGTTCCAGTCGCGCATCTCGGTCATCCAGTGCTCCCAGACCTTGACGAACCGTTCGGGCAGGATCTGCGTCTTGCCCGACCGCGTCGCTTCGAGGGCCGCGGCGGCGAGCGGCGCGACGCGGACGAACCACTGCGTCTTGAGGCGAGGCTCCACCGCGTCGTCGGAGCGCTGGCAGCGGCCGAGCAGCATCTCGTGGGGCTTGATCGACTCCATGTCGCCGCGGGCTTGCAGGGCTTCCACGATCTGGCGGCGGGCCTCGTAGCGGTCAAGGCCGGCGAACTGGGCGCCGTTCTCGTTGACGCGGGCGGCGTCGTCGAGCACGGTGATCATCGGCAGGCCGTGGCGCTTGCCGGTCTCGTAGTCGTCCTGGTCGTGGGCGGGGGTGATCTTGACCGCGCCGGTCCCGAAGGCTCGATCCACCACCGGGTCGGCGATGATCGGCACCACGCGATCGACGAACGGGATCATCGCCCGGCGGCCGACCAGAGCGGCATACCGCTGGTCCTCCGGGTTCACAGCCACGGCCGTGTCGCCCAGGAGCGTCTCCGGGCGCGTCGTGGCCACGGCGATCCACGCATTCGGGTCGGGGGCGCCCGTCGCCTCATCGACCAGGTGGTAGCGCATGGTCCACAGGCTGCCGGTCGTTTCGTGCGGAATGACTTCCAGGTCCGAAACGCTGGTCCGGCAGCCGGGGCACCAGTGGATCAGAGCCTCGGTCCGGTAGGCCAGGCCTTCGCGGTACAGGCGCAGGAAGGCCTCGCGAACGGCGCGCGCCGAGACGTCGTCCATGGTGAAGCGAAGGCGGCTCATGTCGAGCGAGGCGCCGACCCGGCGCTGCTGGCTCAGGATCGTCTGGCGTGTCTCGCGGACGAACTCCCACATCGCCTCGAGGTACTTCTCGCGGCCGAGGGTCTGGCGGGTCTCGCCCTTCCTGGCCAGGATCTTGTCGAGCACGTACTGCGCGGCGATGGAAGCGTGGTCGAGGCCCGGCAGGAAGAGCGCCGGCCGGCCCTGCATTCGCGCGTGCCGGGTCATCAGGTCCTCGACCGTGGAGCGCTGGGCGTGGCCCAGGTGCAGCGAGCCGGTCACGTTCGGCGGCGGCTGGATGATGACGAAGGGCGGCTTGCTCCAGTCGGCGCGCGAGCCTTTGCCCTCGGGGTCGAAGACGTCGGCGTCGAGCCAGCGCTGGAAGACGGCGTGCTCGACGTCGGCCGGGCGGTAGGCCTTCGCCAGCGCCGCTTCTTCGAGCGTGCCGCCGCCGCCGGCCGCGCCGCCGCCGGTCACGCCCGTCGAACTGCCGGCCCCCGTCCTCCGCGTCTCCGACTGCTCCGCCATCGCTCGCTCCGTCAATCAAGCGACCCGCTCGTCCAGCGGACGAACGGGTCGTGGTACCACCTGCTGGTTCGGCATCGCCCGGCACCGGTCATCCCGGTCGCCGCTGCTGGCGTCGCCCTCTCGGCGCGCTATCGGGCGCCTCCCGCACAGCTCGCGAGCTACGTTCGCGCCGTTCCGACTGCGGGGCTTTCAGCCTGCGCCCGTGGCGCCGGCCCCGCTCTCTGCTCGCCGGATGGCGGCGGTACTCCTCTCGGTCAACGCCGTGAAGGCGCCGATCGTAGCACAGGCTTAGTCACTGTCCGGTCGGCGTCGACGTGGGCTTGCTCGTTGGCACTGGAATCACCGACGAAGGGGTCGTCGATTGTGAAGGACCCGGCGTTGGCGTCGGCGGCGGCGCGATCGTGACCGCGGGACGAAGCGTTCCCTGGACGGGCGAGCCCGTCAGTGCTTGCCCGAAGAACAGCCAACCGCCACCAGCGTAGAGAACGCCATCCGGTAGGCGCCCGGCAGTTCCGGCTCAGCCAGCCGCATGAAAGCCGCGGACATGTCCTCCGCAACCTGCCCGATGACTAACCCTCAGTGCGCCCTCCACTTCGATCGGCTCCCATTCTGCGCGGCCCACCGGCCGCGAGGTGCATCCAGACACGGTCCCGGCCCAAAAGGTTCGAGGGACTCCCAGATAGACAGGCATTTGCCGCTTGTGCGCGTTCGGCTACGCGCCTACCGGGCTGCTCCGTAGGCGCCCGCCAGGATCACGCCGCGCGGCATGACCAGGAAACCCCCGTAGCCGCCGTAACCAGCGCTCGACGGATCGCCGCCCGCCCATTCGACCGTCGACCAGGTGTGCCCGTCGAACGAGAGCCAGGCCTTCTTACCGCCCTGGCGTCGTGAATCCCGTGGCGGTCATCGTCGGGCCGGGCGACGCCGTGGCGGTCGCCTCGGCCGCCGGCGTCGAGGTTGGATACGGCAGCGTGGGCCCGGGCGATGGCGTCGTCGGCGGGCCCAGCGAACCCTCCGGCGCGACGCCCGCCAGCCCCTGCCCAAAGTAGACGCGATCGGCGGCGATCCAGAGAACCCCGTTGGGGAGCAGCACGAGCTGACCGTCGGCCGGCAGGCTACCGACGTCGCCGCCTTGCTGGAGCTGGGTCCAGTGGCCGTCGCCTTCGCTCAAGTAGAAGACTTCGCCCAATTCGGCGGCCATGACGATGCGGCTGCCGTTCGAGGCGGTCTGGTCGCTGCTGAGCGAACCCGGGAAGCTGTCATTGTCGACGAGCCACGTCAGGCCGCCATCCGTGGAGTGGATCAACCCGTTGCCGGCGCCGACCTTGCCCAGCTGCATCAACGCCCACGGCTGCTCATTGGAACTGACGGCGGTAGCGGGCAGCGCTGGATCGTAGGCCGTCCAGGTCAGGCCGTCTCGCGATCTCCAGGACCGGTACGAATAGTGGCGCTCGGCGCCCGCTCCGGAGCTGTAAACCACCTCGCCGTTCGGGTCGGAAACCAGCCCCACCGCGACGAACCCGTCGATGAACCGGCTGACGGTTACCCGATAGGCCGAGGCCAGGTCGGCCGGCAATGAGGCGCGAGTCCAAGTCTGCGCATCGGTGGTGAAGTAGATCTCGGATGGTCCGGGCGGATCTCCGGCCCCGGTCGTCACCGCGACGACGCCGGGCTCGCCGGCGACGAGATCGGAGACCTCCGCGACGTCAAACGGCACCGAGGCCGGCACCCACGTGGCCCCGTCCTCTGTAAGCCAGAGTCCCGCTTTCGAGCCGCCGTTGGCCATGCCGGCCACGAGGAGGCCGTCGCCAACGGCGACCGCGGCCGGGAATGTCGGGCCACCCGACGAACCCTTCCACGTGATCCCGTCCGTCGACAGCCACAGCTTGAAGTCACCGCCCAGCGCCGCGTAGCCGCCGCGCCACCGGACCACTCCCGAGCCAGCGGCCGCGGTGGTGAAGAACTGTGGTCTGGCCAAACCGCCGGCGGTTGGGGTGATGTCGTGCCACTGCAATCCCGTCCACTGGCCCTGGCCGGCGTCCGGGCGGAGCGTCCAGGACGCCGTGGTGGACGGGCCGCGCGTGGCGACGAACAACCCGGCCGCCGAGATGGCGATCAGCAGTACCGCGGCGAGAGCCGTCACGGCCCCGATTTGCCGCAGGCCGGACGGTCCGCGTCGAACCGACTGTCCGCCTCCGACCAGACGAGCGCGCGCGGGTTCCAGACCATCGGCCCCGCGCGTCCCCTCGCCGTGCGCAACCCTGTCCACGGCCCGGAACAAAGATGCCGGAGCGTCTGGCTGCGGATCCGCAGCAACTCGGCGCAGGCGAGCCTCGAGTTCGGGATCGTCCTCGTAGCTCATCGGGACACCTCCCCGCCCTGGCGATCGAGCTGCCGGCGGAGCTCTTTCATGGCGTAGTGAAGCCGCGACTTCACGGTTCCCTGAGGCACGTGCAATCGCTCCGCGATCTCGTCGAGCGAGAGATCCCGCCAGAAGCGGAGCGCGATGACCATCTGCTGATCGGGTGGCAGGTTCCGGACCAGGCGGCCGACTTCGTCGCGCGACAGCGCCTCTCGAAATGGATCTCCCGAGCCTGGCACTCCGGCCGCCTCCGGATCAAGCGCCAGGACTCTGACGCCTCGCCGACCACGCAGCCTGTCCTTGCAGACGTTGGCGACGATGCGGTCGAACCAAGCCCGCGCCCGGTCCCGTTCACGAAGCCTGGACCACGCCTGCCACGCCTTCTCGAGTGCTTCCTGCGTGGCGTCCTCGGCTTCCGACGAGTCGCCGAGCAGGTAGCCTGCGAGCCTGTACGCGCCGGGGAGCGCCACCCCGATGAGACGAACGAACTCCGTGGCCTCGTCTGCTGCCGGAACGGTCAGCACCACCCTCCAGGCTCCTTCCCCGGTCATGCTCGGCTCCCTGTCTGGCCACTCCTTCCCGGAGTGCTGTTCCAGACGGAACCGCGAGTCGAAAGGTTCAACGCATCTGCAGACGATAGCGGCTTCCCGACCTCGGCCGAGTGGCTCGCGGTGAGTCAGCTGGCGGCGCGTGGTGGGCCGTTGCTGCTGGCGTGGGCCTGTGGTCCCCCCTGGACACGGGCCGCTCGTTGTTGCATCGCGTATACGCCAACGCGATCCCGAACACGGCCTTGCTGGTGGTGCTGGCGATCCCGCTGATCGGCACCTTCGGCGAGTTCCACTAGTCGGGCGGCCGGTATGCTGCGCCGGTGACACCGAACGCCGCCGCCAGCCGCGAGGCCGCTTCCCGCCGCGCATCTCTCGCCGCCGATCTGCGCGTCCACGTTCGCGGCGAGGTCCAGTTCTCGCCGGGCGACTGTGCGCTCTATTCCACGGACTCGTCCAACTACCGCCAGCTCCCGATCGGCGTGGTGCGGCCGTTCGACACGGACGATCTCACGGAAACAATCCGGGTCTGCCGCGACCACGACGCGCCGGTCACGCTGCGTGGCGGCGGCACCAGCCTGGCCGGCCAGGCCACGAACCGGGCCGTCCTGGTGGACGTCTCGCGACACCTCACCCGCGTCCTGGCGTTGGACCCGGAGCGGCGCGTCGCCCGCGTCCAGCCGGGAGTGATCCTCGACGATCTGCGCGCGGCCGCGGAGGCGCACCACCTGACGTTCGGACCGGATCCGGCCACGCATGACCGCTGCACTCTGGGCGGGATGCTCGGCAACGACTCGTGCGGCGCCCACTCGATCATGGCCGGGCGCACGAGCGACAACGTCGAGTCGCTGGACGTGCTCACCTACGATGGGCTGCGTCTGACGGTCGGCCGGATGGCGGACGGCGAGCTGGCCGCGATCTGCGCGGAGACAGGCCCGCGGGGCGAGATCTACCGATCCCTCCGCTCCCTCCGGGACCGCCACGCGGCGCTGATCCGCGAGCGCTACCCGAAACTGCCCCGGCTGGTCTCCGGCTTCCCACTTGGGGCGCTGCTGCCTGAGAACGGCTTCGACGTCGCCCGTTCGCTGGTTGGCACCGAAGGCACCTGCATCACCGTCCTCGGGGCGACGGTCCGGCTCGTTCCCAGCCCGCCCGGTCGAGCGCTGCTGGTCCTCGGCTTCCCGGACATCTTCGCGGCGGCGGATCGATCGCCCGAGATCATGACGGCCGGCCCGATCGGCCTGGAGGGTTTCGACGATCGATTGGTCGAAGCCTGCCGGCGAAAGGGACTGAACCGGGAGGCAACCCAGGGCTTGCCCACGGGCGCCGGCTGGCTGCTGGTCGAATTCGGGGGCGAGACCGCCCGCGAAGCCGAGTCGAAGGCACGCCAGGCTGCCCGACGTTTCGGCGGCCGCGGGTCGGCCCGGGTGGTTCTCGACGGAGCGGAGCAGCAGGCGCTCTGGGCGCTGCGCGAGTCGGCCGTGGGCGCGACGGCCGTGGTCCCGGGCAAGCCCTCCACGTATCCGGGCTGGGAGGATTCGGCCGTCCCGCCCGATCGCCTGGGCGCGTACCTGCGCGAGCTGGACGCGCTGATCGGGCAGTTCGGCTTCGAACGTACCTTCTACGGCCACTTCGGCGACGGCTGCCTGCACCTGCGCTCCGAGTTCGACTTCCGAACTCCCGAAGGTCTGCGCGCCTTCCGCTCCTTCATCGAGCAGGCGGCCGACCTGGTGATCCGGCACGGCGGCTCGCTCTCGGGCGAGCACGGCGACGGCCAGGCGCGGGGCGAGCTGCTCGGGCGCATGTTCGGGCCGGAGCTCGTCGGGGCGTTTCGCGAGTTCAAGTCGATCTGGGATCCCCACGGGCGCATGAACCCGGGCAAGGTGGTCGATCCCCTGCCCCTGGACGCCGATCTGCGGCCCGCCATGCCACTCGCCGATCCGAAGACGCTCTTCGGGCTGCCCGACGACGGCGGCTCGCTGGCGCGGGCCGTAGCGCGCTGCGTCGGTGTCGGCAAATGCCGGCGCGAGTCGGGCGGGGCCATGTGCCCGACGTTCCAGGCCACGCACGAGGAACGCCACTCCACGCGAGGCCGCGCCCGGCTCCTCTGGGAGATGTTGGAGGGCGAGGCGCTGCCGGACCTGTGGCGCAGCGACGCGGTCCTGGAGGCCCTCGACCTGTGCATCGCCTGCAAGAGCTGCAGGAACGATTGCCCCGTCGGCGTGGACGTCGCCACCTACAAGGCCGAGTTCATGGCCCATCACTACGCCGGTCGGCTGCGGCCTCGGGTCGCGTATTCGATGGGCCTGATCCACTGGTGGGCGCACCTGGCCGCGATCGCTCCGGGCCTGGCCAATTCGGTCGGCGCCGCGCCGGGGGTCGCCGGGCTCGCGAAGCTGGTCGCCGGCGTGGACGGGCGGCGGTCGCTGCCGCGGTTCGGCGACCGGACCTTCCGCCGCGCGCTCCCCGAAGGCGTGGCGGACCTGGGCGGCGCCCGGGCGGCCGGCGATCGGCGCGTCGTCCTGTTCGCCGACACCTTCACCGAGGGCTTCGCGCCCTCGCAGGGACTTGCGGCGATGCGGGTGCTTGCGGCAGCCGGGTACGCCGTCGAAGTCCCCCGCGCCAACCTGTGCTGCGGCCGCCCGCTGTACGACCGCGGCTTCCTCCGGCAGGCCCGCCGGCTGCTCGGCCAGATCCTCGACGCCTTCGAGCCGGAGCTGGACTTGGGCGTGCCGATCGTGGTGCTGGAGCCCTCGTGCGAGGCCGTCTTCCACGACGAGCTGGTGAACCTGCTCCCGGCGGACCCTCGCGCCCGCCGGCTGGACGCGATGGCCACGGGCCTCGGCGCCTTCGTTGCGGCGCACCCGGACGAGTTCGCGGCCGCGTTGCCTGTCCGGCTCAGCGCCCCGACCGTGCTGCACGGGCACTGCCACCAGAAGGCGACCGTCGGGATGGCGGCCGAGGTGGCGACCCTGAGGTCGATCGGCCTGGCGCCGGCCCAGCCGGAACCCGGGTGCTGCGGCATGGCCGGCGCTTTCGGGTTCGAGCGCGGCGAGCACTACGAGCTATCGCAGAAGATCGGCGAGCGCGCGCTGCTGCCGGCGGTTCGAGCCGCCTCGCCTGACGCCCTGCTCGTCGCGGACGGCTTCAGCTGCCGCGAGCAGATCGCCCAGTCCGGCGGCCGCCGCGCCCTCCACCTCGCCGAAGTATTGGAGATGGCGCTGGCGCCTGCGCCCTCGCCCGCGGGCGCCGACCGCCGCTGAGGTGACGGCGGGCCCTTGCTCGGGCGCCCGGCCGCTGCCACGATGGCTCGGAAAGAGGTGAGCCGTGGCCTACTTCGAAGACGTCGTCGAGATGGCGAAGCACAACACCCTGTTCCGGAAGGTTCTCGCGACCGGCGAGCACAGTCAGGTCGTGGTCATGAGCCTCGCGCCCGGCGAGGAGATCGGCGAAGAGGTTCACTCCGACGTCGACCAGGTCCTCGTCTTCGTGACCGGTGTCGGCGACGCGGTGATCGAGGGGAAGAAGACGCCCATCGGCCCCGGCTGGCTCGTGCAGGTGCCTGCCGGCGAGCGCCACAACTTCATCAACACCGGGCCCCAGGACCTTCGCCTCTACACGGTCTACTCGCCGCCCGAGCACGCGCCCGGTACCGTCCACCGCACGAAAGCCGACGCCGACGCCGCGGAGGCCGCCGAGCACGCCCACTGACGGAGGCGCGAGGTCGCCAGACCTTCAGCGGCCGGGAGCAGAGCAAGAGACGCAGGTCACCTATCGAGATTCCTGGCTGCTAGCTCTGATCCAGGGCGGGCACCCACCGAAGGGTTCAAAGGGAGGCGGGACCATGGGCTGGATACGAGAGCGCCCGTGGTTGGCTGTCGCTCTGTTTGCGGGGATGATGACGGGCTGCACGGGAGCTGGTGGTTCGGGTCCATCGAGCCCTCTGCCATCAGCGAGCAGCACTCCGATGACCCTGAGCATCGAGAACGACACGACGATCGCTGTCACGCTGGCCGTGAATGGCAAGGTCGTCGAGACCGTCCCGCCGGGCGGCTACCAGGACCCGATCAAGGCCGAGTCGCCAGCTCCTCCGTGGAACGTCGAGACTCGTTCACCCAGCGGTCGAGTGCTGTCCTCGATGACCGTCGGCGCAGGCGATGCCTGGCAGACAACCTACCCGAACGGCGCCGGAGGGGCCCACGGAGATGCCGTTCGGGTGGATCTCTCATGCGGCCGCCTGGATGTGTGGTCGGGGGCGCCGCTGCTCGGTCCGCCACCTGGTCCGGGCCAGTCGGGAGACTGCGCCTGACCATGGGCGAGCGTCCCGTCATCAGAGCCGCCCCACGATCGGGACCGCGCCCGCCCTCATCTACGCGGTCTGGCCGCGCTCCGAGAGGAGTTTCTCGTAGTTCGTCTCGTCGAAGCCTTCGTCCACCTGCGTCTTGGTGAGCAGGAGCGGCAGGCGGCCCTCGCGGATCGTCTCCTCGGTGATGATGCACTTGCGGATCTCGCCGTGATCCGGCACGTCGTACATCACCTCGAGCAGCGATTCCTCGACGATCGACCGGAGGGCGCGGGCGCCGGTCTTGCGGGTGATCGCCAGCTCGGCGGCCGCCTGGAGCGCAGCATCGGTGAAGAACAGGTCCACCTTGTCGAGCGACAGGAACTTCTGGAACTGGCGAGTGATCGCGTTCTTGGGCTCCGTCAGGACGCGGACGAGGTCCTCAGCGGTGAGCGACGACAGCGTGACCACCACGGGGAGCCGGCCGACGAACTCGGGGATCAGGCCGTACTTGAGCAGGTCCTCCGGCATGAGCCGCTCGAGGATCCGCTCGCGGTCGATCTCGGCCATGTGGTTCTCGGCGCCGAAACCCATGGAGCGCTTCCCCACCCGCTCCTCGACCAGCTTCTCCAGGCCGTCGAAGGCGCCACCGCAGATGAACAGGATGTTCGTCGTGTCGATCTGGATGAAGTCCTGGTGCGGGTGCTTGCGGCCGCCCTGGGGCGGCACGTTGGCGAGCGTGCCCTCCAGGATCTTGAGGAGCGCCTGCTGGACGCCCTCGCCCGAGACGTCGCGTGTGATCGAGGGGTTGTCCGCCTTGCGGGCGATCTTGTCGATCTCGTCGATGTAGATGATGCCGCGCTGCGCCCGGGCCACGTCGAAATCGGCCGCCTGGATCAGGCGCAGCAGGATGTTCTCGACATCCTCGCCGACGTAGCCGGCCTCGGTCAGCGAGGTGGCGTCGGCGATGCAGAACGGCACGTCCAGGATCTTGGCGAGGGTCTGGGCCAGCAGCGTCTTACCGGAGCCGGTGGGCCCGACGAGCAGGATGTTCGACTTCTGGAGCTCGACGTCGTCGATCTGGTGGCCGGCGTTAACCCGCTTGTAGTGGTTGTGTACGGCCACGGAGAGAACCTTCTTGGCCTTCTCCTGACTGATGACGTACTGGTCCAGGGCGAGCTTGATGGCCCGCGGGTTGGGCAGCTTGGCGATCTGCGGCTTGGCACGCGGCGACTCGAGCATCTCCTCTTCGATGATTTCCTGGCAGAGGTTGATGCACTCGTCACAGATGTAGACGCCCTGGCCCGCAATGAGCTTGCGAACCTGCTCCTGGCTCTTGCCGCAGAAACTGCAGCGATATGGAACCTTGGGGCCGCTCTTTGTGGTCGTCACGCGCCTGGACCTGTCCTTTGCGACGGGGCTCTATCCCCGGTCGAGTTCGGCCTCGGGAGGCTTCTGGTCTCCCTCGGCCTTGTCGACTCCGTCGGCGTCGCTCGCCAATGGGGTCAATGCAGTCAGCGGCGATCCTGTCGCGGAGTAGACAGCGTCGATGATGCCATACTCCTTCGCCTCCGTTGGGGACATGAAGTAGTCCCTTGAGGTATCGGCAACGATCTTCTCGATCGGTTGTCCACAATGGCGGCTGAGAATCTGGTGATTCGTGTTGACCAGAGTCTCCATCTCCTTGACCTGGATCATCACGTCCGGGGTGTTACCCCGGAATCCCCCCGACCCCTGGTGGATCATGATCCGGCTGTGGGGCAGCGCGAAGCGCTTGCCGGACGCGCCCGAGGCCAGGAGCACGGCCGCCATGCTGGCCGCCATGCCGATGCAGATCGTGCTCACCGGGGCCCGGACGTACTGCATCGTGTCGTAGATGGCCAGGCCGCTGGTGATCACCCCGCCTGGGGAGTTGATGTAGAGGCTGATGTCCCGCTCCGGATCCTCGGCGTCGAGGAAGAGCAGCTGGGCGATGACCAGATTCGCGACGTTGTCCTCGATGGCGTCGCCCAGGAAGATGATCCGCTCGCGCAGGAGCCGCGAGTAGATGTCGTAGGCACGCTCGCCACGGCTCGAGGACTCGATCACCATCGGCACGAGCATCGGATCGTCTCCTCTTCGCTAGGTCGAGCTAGGCGCCGGGGGCACCCGCGGCCGGCGGGGTAACACTGACAGGTTCAGTCATTCCGGCCGACGCGGCAGCCTCGGCTGGCGGAGTCCCGACAGTTGAGCCTGGCCCGGCATCTTCGATGTGCTTCAGGCGCGGCGCTTCGGGGTGGGCCGCGAGCCACTCGTCCACCAGCTGTTCGACGGTCCGCGTCTGCCGGATGGTGCTTCTGATGGAATTCCGGCCGCGCTCGCTTTCGAAGTACTGGACCAGGCTGCGATTGCTCGCGTAGCGGGACCTCGCCTGGTCGACCTCGGCCTCGACCTCGGCCTCCGAGACCTCAATGCCCTTGACCTTCGAGATCTCCGCGAGAACGAG
Organism: uncultured Chloroflexia bacterium; assembly: GCA_963768655.1. Lineage (GTDB taxonomy): Bacteria > Chloroflexota > Limnocylindria > Limnocylindrales > CSP1-4 > Fen-1039. The sequence continues at coordinate 35,223 of CAVYIM010000005.1, forward strand.
CAGGCTCCGTGCGCGCTGGTGGGCCTGCGGGCGGAACTGCTCGCGCATCTCAGTCTCGGACTTGCCGGTTGCCTTGAGATACGCCTCTTCGCTGATCCCCTGGCGGGCCATGGCGGAGAGCACTTCGTCGCGCATGACCTCGACCTCCTGGTCCACCAGGACGTCCGGCAGGTCGATGGTGGCGTTGAGGGCGGCGTACTCGACGATCCGGTCGGCGAACTGATGACGAGCTCGGTCGAGGGCATTCTCCTCGAGGCGCTTGCGCAGCTCGAGCTTGAGGTGGGCCAGGTCCTCGAACCGGCCGATGGATCGGGCGAACTCGTCGTTGGCCTCGGGCAGGACCTTGCCGCGCAGTTCCTTCAGCGTCAGGTTGAAGTGCATGTGCGCGCCGCGCATCGACTCGACCTGGAAGTCCTCGGGAATGTCGATGTCGAATTCGCGGTCCTCGCCCTTCGCCATTCCGACGATGTGGTCCTCGAAGCCCGGGTACAGCCGGTGCTCGCCCAGGACGAGCGGCATGTTCTGTGAGGATCCACCAATGAACTTGGCGCCGTCGCGCGTGCCGTCGAACGCGACGATCACGTAGTCGCCGATCCGGGCGGCGCGGTCCTCCACGGGTTCGAGGTGGCCCTCGCTGTCGCGCAGCTCGTCGACGACCTTCTCGACCATCGTCTCGTCGACGGGCTCGACCTCGGGCTTGAACGGGAAATGCTCGAAGTCGCCGAGAATGACCTCCGGCCGGACCTGCATCGTCGCCTTGAAGATTACCGGCTTGCCCTCCTCGGCCTGGGTGACTTCGACCTCGGGAGAACTCAGCGGCAAGAGCTTCTGGTCGCGCACTACCTCGCGCACCGAACCCTCGACCAGGAGATCGACGGCTTCCTCCATGACCGTGGAGGCGCCGACGACTCGCTCGACGACGGCTCGGGGAGCCTTGCCCGGCCGGAATCCGGAGATACGGTGCTGCTGCGAAAGGCGACGAGCGGCGTCGTCCAGCGAGCGGGTCAGGCGCTCGGCCGGAAGCTCGAACTCGATCTGGAGGCGGGACCTGGGAAGGGGCGTGGTGGTCGTTTGCATCGCGGGCGATTATAGGGGCCGCGGCCGGGCGCGGCCGGGAGCGGAGGTCGAGTCCGAGGCGGCGGCAGAGATAGCGCTATGGTGCGACGCCCGCCGGGTCAGCGGTCCTTCTCTTTGATCCAGCCGACGTGCTTGCGGAAATGCCCGACCATGCCCAGCTCGAACTGGCGCTCGTCGGTGTGCTCCGGCAGAGCGCCAAGCTCGCCGGCGCTGAGTGACACGTCGACGTGGGTAGCCGTCAGCGCGACGATGTCATCGGCCGCCACGAAGACGCGCCGCCCCTTCCGCTCGAGCTGGACGACGATGCCGTGGAAGATGTCTTCTTCGTGGGAGCCCAGGAGGTCGTAGACCGTGCCGACCTGCTGGCCGTCCGACCGGACAGGGGTGTTTTCCGGCACCGCACGCCAGGCGATCGGCTCGTCCGGGTCGCCGCCGGTTGCGGGGTTCGGGATCGGGTCCATCGTTGCTACTCCTGACTCAGTTACTCGCCTTCACGTGGAGGGCGAGCTGGCGGGCAAGCTCGGCGACGGGCTCGGAGATGAGCCCGGAGATGAGCCCGCCGCCGGCCCGACCATGCGAGCGCCGATGATCCCGCAGATGTGCCGGACGATCTTGAAGCCCTCTCCGAACGACCTGTCGTCCATGGTGTACGCAGCGACGATGTACGTCTCGGGGCCGAGAGTGACGATCCCCGACGAGTTCATCACGTACAGGCCATCAGGCCCCTGGACCCAGCCGTCCTTCAGCGCGATCGTCGCGCCAGCCGGACTGCTGTCGCCCACCCCGACCCGCTGGTCGGCCTGGATGTGCTCCATCAGCTTGAACGCCAGGGCGCGGTCTGTCGCGTTCAGGACCTTACCCTCGTGCAGCAGGTCCAACAGCGAGACCATCGCCGCCGGCGTGATCGTGCTCCAGCCCCAAAAGCCCACGGGATTGACATGCGGTGTCAGACCGGAGATGCCGACCTTCTTCATGAAGGCGTTGAGCCCGGTCCGGTAGCCGATCTCCGCGTAGAGCGCCGTGGCCGATGCGTTTCTCGAGTTCTCGATCATCGTGGTCAGCAGCGACAGCTCGGTGGCGTTCGGCCCCCTGCCCTTCGCCTCGAGCTGCGTCAGCAGAGTCAGCATGATCGGCACCTTGATCGAACTCGCGACGACATACGGGCGGTCGGCGTTGTACGTATACGTCACGCCGCGAGTGACGTCGAAGAGCTCGACGCCCACCCGAGTGCCGTAGTCGCTGAGGTATTCGGCCAGGGCCGTGTCGAGCGCGTCGAAGCTCGCCATGGCGCCGCCGGAGGGCTGGGTCATCGTCACCGCCGACGCCGGCAGCCAGCCCGTCCCCTGCCGGCCCGGCGTCTGCCAGGTGACCTGGTCCCAGACGCTGCCATCGACCGTGGCGGACTTCAGGGTCAGCGTGAGCGGGAAGCTCGCCCCGAGATGGACCTGCACGGCGCCGTCGTCGCTCGCCGTCGCGTACAGAGCCACTGCCCCGCTCGTCCAGGCCTGCGTCGGGACGGGTGTGGGGCTCGGTGTGGGCGAGGGCGTGGGGGAAGCGGTGGGCGACGAAGCGGGCGACGGGCCCGCCGAGCCCGCGGCGTCGTCTGTGGGGCTCGACGGGCCGGCCGAACCCGAGGCGGACGATCGCGGCGCAGTCGATCCGCCCCCGCAACCGAGCACGGCGCAGGCCACGAGACACACGAGCAGGCGACGAATTGCCACAGTTTCGACACCTCTGGACGAGCCAGACCCCGACTCGACTGACTGCCGCCGACCGGTACGCGCCCCAGATCATAGTCGACACCAACGTTCAGGACCGTTCCTGCGAGAATTGACGAATGACACACCTGCGTCGATCCCCGCTTGCATTGCTCGCCATCGTCGCGATCGTTTCGGCCTGCGGCTCCAATCCGCCGAGCCCGACGCCGAGCCAGGCCCCCAGCCCGACGGCGTTCGCATCGCCCTCGAGCGCGCCGACCGCCTCGGCGACGCCGCAGCCTACGCCGCAACCCACGGTTGCCCAGGAAGTCCCGATCGTTCCGGTCGCGGATTTCAGAACGATCGCGACCTCGATCGATCAGGCCGGCGTGGCGGCCATCCTGGCCGGCACGAACAAGCAGTTCACGACGCTCGAGCTGGTGAGCGCCGACGCGGACGGCATCCTCGCGGCGCTCGGTCTGACCCAGCCGTCGGTCGCCAGCCGCCTCGTGCTCGCTCCAACGGCAGCCGCCCTCGAGACCGACCTCGACACCCAGGCAGCGCGGCTGGGCATCGTTCGCGCCACCGACGTCGGGCCGAGCGTGCGAGCGCTGGGCTGGGGAAACGTGTCGCTCTTCGGTGTCGCCAGGGTCAAGAGCCTGGCCGACTGGCCGTTGCAGGCCAGCCTGCCGGAGACGGCTTCGGCGACGGCATTCGACCCGTCTTCGATCTGGACGATCGTCGCGGGCGGCGACATGATGTTCGACCGCGGCGTGTACAAGGTGGTCAAGCTGGAGGGCAAAGGCGTCGATTTCCCGTTCTCCGGCGGGACCGCGACGATCACCAGCCGCTACTGCTGCTCATCGTGGGACTGGGTGATGCCGCGCACCAAGACTGACGACACGACCCAGGACGTCCGCGCCCTGACGTCCGGAGCCGACCTGGCGCTGGCGAATATGGAGGGTCCGGCCCCGAACAACGCCTCGTACCACGCCACGGGGATGAGCTTCACCTTCAATCAGGCGCTTCTGGCCGGGCTTACATACGCCGGCATCGATTGGGTCGCCTTGGGGAACAACCACATCCTCAACGCCGGCAGGCAGGGCGTCGTCCAGACGGTCCAGGCACTGGATAAGCTCGGGATCGCCCACAGCGGTGCCGGCGCGAACATCGCTGCGGCGCGGGCTCCGGCGATGTTCACGATCGACGGCGTGAAGGTCGCGGTCCTTTCCTACGATGCGATCTCACCCGGCGAGGCCGCCGGTCCGAATCTGCCGGGAACCGCCGAGCTTTCGGCGGGCACCGCGCCTGCCGACATCCGCGCGGCCAAGGCGGCCGGCGCGCAGGTCGTCGTCGTCTACCCCCACTGGGGCATCGAATACACCACCGGACCGACCGCGGCCCAGACGAAGTGGGCGCACGCGATGATCGACGCCGGCGCGGACATCATCATCGGCAACCACCCCCACTGGGCCGGGGCGATGGAGGTCTACAAGGGCAAGCCGATCTGGTACGCGCTCGGGAACTTCGTGTTCGACCAGACATGGTCGGAGCAGACCGAGGAGGGCCTGGTGCTCGAGCTCACGTTCAGCGGCTCGACCCTCGTTCAGGCGTGGACGCACCCGACGGTGATCCTCGACGGCGCCCAGCCCAACCTGCTAGATCCCGTGAGCGGCGAGGCCGTCATGGACCGCGTCTACGCCGCCTCCACGAAGACGCTGCCCTGGTAGCCGAGCTCGGCGCCTTGGCACGTGCACGTGTCGCAGACGGATGGCCGTGGGCGGCTATGGACAGTGTGGTGGAAGGAGACTGGTCAGTATGCGAACCAGCCTGGGGGCTCAATCCGGCGAACGCTGACCGTTATGAGAGTCACTCCGGCGCCAGCTGTCGCCCGCTCGCCTGAGGTCAGAACTGGGAGCTAGGGCCAGTACAGCTCGGCAGATGTCAGCCCGTCACCGACAATCATGACGCGCCCATCCTCCAGTTCGGCCGCATACGTGTAGCCCGGATACTCTTCGAGCATTGGTGCGGTCTTCTTGAACGTGCCAGTCACTGGGTCGTAGAGCTCGGCGGAATTGAGCGGCGTCGGTGGATTGTCGTCACTAAAGCCCGCCGCGACCAGGACCGAGCCGTTCTTCAGCAGGCAGGCGACCTGATCGCTTCGGCCGGTAACCATCGATCCGGTCGGGCTGAACTTGCCGCTCGCCGGGTCGTAGATCTCGGCGCTGGCCAACCCTACGCTATCGGCGTTCTCGCCTCCCGCGATCAGGACCCGACCATCGGGTAGCAGGGTGGCCGTGTGATAGGCCCGTGCGGTGGTCATCGATCCTGTCGCGCTGAATTTGCCGCTCGTCGGGTCGTAGATCTCGGCGCTGGCCAGGTACTTGAGGTTGCCGTTGTCCTCGTCTCCGCCGACGATCAGGACCCGTCCGTCGGGCAGCAGGGTCGCGCTCTGGTTCTCTCGGCCAGTGATGAGCGAGCCGGTCGAGCTGAACTTGCCGGTTGACGGGTCATACAGCTCCGCCGAGCGCAGGAACACCTCGTCATCCTCGTTGTTCGCTCCGTGCACGCCCCCAACGACTAGGACCCTGCCGTCTTTGAGGGTCGTGGCCGTGTAGGGCGCCAAGAACCACTGGCCCTCCTCGGCCGCCCTATCCCCGTCGACCATCCGCCCGGCCAGGCTGAACTTGCCGCTCGTTGGGTCGTAGATCTCGGGGGCCGAGTCGGGAGATGCCCCGGTCACGAGCACTCGGCCATCGTTGAGCGGAGTCAGGACCTCGCCGACTCCTCCGGGTAAAAGCGATCCGGTCAGGCTGAACGTGTTGCTCTTGGGATCGTACAGCTCGACGGCGTTCGATACGGGCCCATACTGAGGATCGGTTGGCCCATCGAGGACGAGGACTCGACCATCGGGCAGCAGGGCCGCCCTGAGGCTCTGATGGGTCGCCAGAAAGGGAGCCGCGAGCGTGAACACGCCGCTCGGGGTCGTGGGCGACGGTGTGGGAGTTGGCGCCAACGTCGGGCGTAGGCTGGCCGTCGGGCTCACGGCGGGGCTGGTCCTCAAGCTCGGGCCCGGAGATGGTGTTGCTGGGCTGCCGCCGCAGCCAGCAACGGCCAGCGCGAGGGTTAGCCCGGCGAATGCCCGCGCTGTGGAGCTGCCACCCAGAACGATCCGCGGACTGGCTCTCACGCTCTGTCTCCCTCTGCCATCGGTACGAACCAGGATGACGGATCGAGGGAGCGCGCGTGATGTCACGGCGGGCGGCAGCGACCGAACGGGAAGGACGTGGTGGAGGAGACCGGGCAGTATGCGAACCGCATCCTCGGGCTGGTCCGACTATCGCTGGACCTCTCGCGGCGCAGCGGCAAGAGTGGGCCTACGTGCTTGGCCGACTGTCGCAAGAGCGAGGCGGCCGCCATCTGACAACAGGCTGGCGACTATCCGAGTTCCCAGGGCCTCGGAGTCCGCGCCAGCGCAGAGGAAGGTCCGCGCAGTCTAGGGCCTGTAGAGCTCGCAAGAGGTGAAGTCACCGCCACCACCGGTAACAAGTACCTCGCCATCTGCGAGCAGGGTCGCGGTGAAAGCCTGCCGCGGTGAGTGCATCGAGCCAGTGGCGCTAAACGTGCCCGTGGCTGGATCGAACAGCTCCGCCGTTGCCAGGCCGTCGACCGGGTTGTCGTCGTTGATGCCGCCCGCCACCAGCACTTTCCCGTTTGGAAGCAGGGCGGCCACGTCATCGGCTCGGGCCGTCGCCATCGATCCGGTAGGCGCGAACGAGTTGGTACTGGGGTCGAAGATCTCGGCGGACAAGGAATACAGACCGGTCAGATAGCTGAAGCCACCGGCGATCAGCACGCGGCCATCCCGAAGCAAGGTTGCGGTGTCCTGCTCGCGCTCGACAGTCATGTTCCCCGTGGGGCTGAACCTGCCAGTTCGAGGATCGTAGATCTCGCCCGTCGCGACGGTGGTCGCGGTTCCGGACTGAGGATCTCCACACGGTCCCCCGCCCGTGATTAGGACTCGCCCGTCCTGCAGCACCGTGGCCGTGGCGCCAGCACGCGCGGCCTCCATAGAGCCGGTGAAAGTGAACTTGTTCGACCTAGGATCGAATAGCTCCGCGGATGCCGTCAGGCAGTGGCCCGGACGCATGTCTCCGCCCCCGGCTATCAGAACGCGCCCGTCCTGAAGCAGGGCCACGGCGGCCTCGGACCGGTCGATGAGCGGCCTCACCGCAGCGAATTTGCCCGTGGCTGGATCGTAGATCTCGGCGCCCGTGTCCGTGGCCACGTGGGGTTCGTCCGGATCCGCGGCACCGATGACAAGGACTCTGCCATCGAGCAGCGTTACCGCTGCCGGTTGCGTCCGGTAGTGCGAAAGTGAGCCGGTCGTGGTGAACGTCCCAGTCGAGGGGTCGTAGATCTCCGCTACCACACCACTTCCCACGACAAGGACTCGACCGTCACGGAGCATCGCCGCCGCATGCTGGACGCGGGGCTCGTGCATTGAGCCGGTGAGCGTGAAGATTCCGTGGGCAGGAGTCGGCGAGAACGTGGGCGTCGAGGGCGAAGTAGGTTCGGCGCTCATCCTAGACGTAGGGCTGGACGCAGGGCTCGTCGTCGGGCTCGGGATCGACGAGGGCAAGGCCGGGCTGCCTCCGCAACCGGCGACCGCCAGGACGAGGACTGCGGCGCGAAGGGGCCGCCCTGGCGAGCCAAGACCCACTCTCACCCTCTGTCTCCCACTGCCTTCGGACTGAATGCAGGATGACGCATCCAGGAAGGGCACGTGACGTCACTGGGTAGTGTCGACCGACGGGCCGAGGAGACGGTGTGGGCGAGGTCGGGGTCGAACCGACACGCCGCTTACGCGGCCAGCCCGGGGATGCTCTATCCAGTCCCTCGTGGCGGGCGATGCAAAATCGGCACTGTTAGCGTGTGAGTCGAACCCCGAGGAAGCCCAACGCAGCCTAGGCCGGTACAGCTCCGCCGAGGTGAGAACGATGCCGTCGAGGGCCTCGCGTCCAGGGATGAGAACCCGGCCGTCGGCGATCAGCGTGGCGGTCTGGTAGGCGCGCATGTCCTCATCGAGCCTGTCGGGTTCAAGCACCGCCCGTCAAGGTTTGAACAGCTCGGCGGAAGAGAAGGCTTCCTGACCGTCGCCTATGCCTCCCGCGATCAAAACGGTGCCGTCGGGCAGCAGGGTAGCCGTCTGATCGCTCCGGGCCTCGATCATCGAGCCGATCATGTGAAAGCCGGTTGCTGGGTCATATAGACCGGCCGAGTTCGCAGCACCGAGCCCGGTGCTTTCTGGAGAATTGAGGTTGCCACCCTCGAAGAGTACGCGGCCATCGGCGAGAAGAGTGGCGGTGGGACCGGACCATTGGTATGGTGTGGAGATCGATCCGGACATCGTGACCGAATTCTGTCGCGGGATCGTACGTGACCAGGTAGTCGTCGACACACAAGAGAACGCGACCGTCCTTGAGCACGGTGGCCGTGTCGGGCACTCCGTCGGCGGTCGGGATCACGGGCGGGAGCGAGAGTGAGATCGAGGTGGACTTGGCGCTGGCGGTGTCGTACAACTCCGCGTCAGGACCGCCGATCGTTCCGCCGATCACCAGGACTTTGCCATTGGGCAGGAGAGTCGCAGTGGCGCTGTCGTAGAAGTTCAGTAGCGAGCCATCGAGCGTGAACTTGCCGGTCGCCGGGTCGTACATCTCAGCTCGGGTTTCACCGCCATTGAGCATCAGGACGCGCCCGTCGGGCAGGAGAATCGCGCTGGCATCGGCGCGACCAACGGACATCGATCCCGTGGGGGAGAACTTGCCCGTCGCCGGGTCGTACAGCTCGGCCGACGCAAGCGGGTCTGTTCCCGCCGTCACAGGACCGGGGGTGCACCCGCTCTTCCCAAGGCAGCCATAGCCACCGGCGATCAGGACGCGACCATCCGCCAGCAGCGTGGCAGTGGCATGGGAGCGAGCTGTCCTCATAGAGCCCGTGGGGGTGAACTGGCCGGTGCTCGGGTCGTACAGCTCTGCGGACGAGACGACCTCGTCAAACGACGCGGTCTGCACGTCGCCTCCTCCGGCGATGAGGACCTTGCCGTCCCGGAGCAGTGTGGCGGTGGCATCCATACGTGCGTCGTGCATTCTGCCGGTGGCGACGAACGTCGGAGTCGGTGTGGGAGTGGGGTTCGGGGTCGGCATGGGCTTCCGGATCGGCGTGGCCGTGGGCGTCGAAGTGGAGCTGGTAGTCGGACTCAGGCTCGGCGAGGGCGAGGCCGGGCTTCCGCCGCACCCGGCGACGGCCAGCACGAGAGCCACCGCGGCGAATGCCCGCCCTGTCGAGCCGCGGACCCTGTCGAGCCCCGGACTGGCCCTCACGCTCTGCCTCCCTCTGTCATCGAAACCACTGCAGGATGACGCATCGGGGAAGCGCGCGTGATGCCACAGGATGGTGGCGTTGGCGGAGAGCGAAACGAGAATCGGCGGAGCTACCCCAGGCGATATGGTCTATGCGCGACGGCCTGGCGCTCCCTCAGGACTGGCACCATCTCGGTTCACGCTCAGTTCGGAGAGACGGTGTGGGCGAGGTCGGGGTCGAACCGACACGCCGCTTACGCGGCCAGCCCGGGGATGCTCTATCCGGCCCCTCGTGGCGGGCGATGCAGAATCGGCCCTGTTAGCGTGTGAGTCGAACCCCGAGTAAGCCCAACGCAGCCTAAGGCCAGTACAGCTCCGCCGAGGCGAGAACGATACCGTCGAGGGCCTCGCCTCCAGAGATGAGAACCGGCCCATCGGCCAGCAGCGTGGCGGTCCGGTAGGCGCGCGGCCGGTCATCGAACCTGTCGGTTTCAGGCGCCCCGCCCATCAGGGTTTGAACAGTTCGGCAGACGAGAAGGCTTCCTGACCGTCGCCTATGCCTCCCGCGATCAAGACGGTGCCGTCAGGCAGCAGGGTTGCCGTCTGATCGCTCCGGGCCTCGATCATCGAGCCGATCATGTGAAAGCCATTGGCCGGGTCGTACACTCCGGCCAACCGGACGGCGGCTCCAGAGAGGTCGCGACCTCCCTCGAAGAGGACGCGCCCATCGGGGAGAGGTGTGGCGGTGGAAGCGGACCACGCGAGCGGGGGGGAGATCGACCCGGACATTGTGACCGAGCCTGTCGCCGGATCGAACGTGACCAGGTAGTCGTAGGCACTCAAGAGTACGCGGCCATCCTTGAGCAGCGTAGCCGTGTCGGGTGCTCCCCAGGTGGTCGGGATCACGGACGGGAGCGCGAATGAGATCGAGGTGGACTTGGCGCTGGCCGGATCGAACAGATCCGCTCTTGGGACGCTGTCATCGGCGATGACCAGGACCTGGCCATTGGGCAGGAGAGTCGCCGTGGCGCTGTCGTAGAAGTTCAGTAGCGAGCCATCGAGCGTGAACTTGCCGGTCGCCGGGTCGTACATCTCAGTTCGTCTGTCACCGCCATTGAGCATCAGGACGCGCCCGTCGGGCAGGAGAATCGCGCTGGCATCGGCGCGACCAACGGACATCGATCCCGTGGGGGAGAACTTGCCCGTCGCCGGGTCGTACAGCTCGGCCGACGCAAGCGGGTCTGTTCCCGCCGTCACAGGACCGGGGGTGCACCCGCTCTTCCCAAGGCAGCCATAGCCACCGGCGATCAGGACGCGACCATCCGCCAGCAGCGTGGCAGTGGCATGGGAGCGAGCTGTCCTCATAGAGCCCGTGGGGGTGAACTGGCCGGTGCTCGGGTCGTACAGCTCTGCGGACGAGACGACCTCGTCAAACGACGCGGTCTGCACGTCGCCTCCTCCGGCGATGAGGACCTTGCCGTCCCGGAGCAGTGTGGCGGTGGCATCCATACGTGCGTCGTGCATTCTGCCGGTGGCGACGAACGTCGGAGTCGGTGTGGGAGTGGGGTTCGGGGTCGGCATGGGCTTCCGGATCGGCGTGGCCGTGGGCGTCGAAGTGGAGCTGGTAGTCGGACTCAGGCTCGGCGAGGGCGAGGCCGGGCTTCCGCCGCACCCGGCGACGGCCAGCACGAGAGCCACCGCGGCGAATGCCCGCCCTGTCGAGCCGCGGACCCTGTCGAGCCCCGGACTGGCCCTCACGCTCTGCCTCCCTCTGTCATCGAAACCACTGCAGGATGACGCATCGGGGAAGCGCGCGTGATGCCACAGGATGGTGGCGTTGGCGGAGAGCGAAACGAGAATCGGCGGAGCTACCCCAGGCGATATGGTCTATGCGCGACGGCCTGGCGCTCCCTCAGGACTGGCACCATCTCGGTTCACGCTCAGTTCGGAGAGACGGTGTGGGCGAGGTCGGGGTCGAACCGACACGCCGCTTACGCGGCCAGCCCGGGGATGCTCTATCCGGCCCCTCGTGGCGGGCGATGCAAAATCGGCCCTGTTAGCGTGTGAGTCGAACCCCGAGTAAGCCCAACGCAGCCTAAGGCCAGTACAGCTCCGCCGAGGCGAGAACGATACCGTCGAGGGCCTCGCCTCCAGAGATGAGAACCGGCCCATCGGCCAGCAGCGTGGCGGTCCGGTAGGCGCGCGGCCGGTCATCGAACCTGTCGGTTTCAGGCGCCCCGCCCATCAGGGTTTGAACAGTTCGGCAGACGAGAAGGCTTCCTGACCGTCGCCTATGCCTCCCGCGATCAAGACGGTGCCGTCAGGCAGCAGGGTTGCCGTCTGATCGCTCCGGGCCTCGATCATCGAGCCGATCATGTGAAAGCCATTGGCCGGGTCGTACACTCCGGCCAACCGGACGGCGGCTCCAGAGAGGTCGCGACCTCCCTCGAAGAGGACGCGCCCATCGGGGAGAGGTGTGGCGGTGGAAGCGGACCACGCGAGCGGGGGGGAGATCGACCCGGACATTGTGACCGAGCCTGTCGCCGGATCGAACGTGACCAGGTAGTCGTAGGCACTCAAGAGTACGCGGCCATCCTTGAGCAGCGTAGCCGTGTCGGGTGCTCCCCAGGTGGTCGGGATCACGGACGGGAGCGCGAATGAGATCGAGGTGGACTTGGCGCTGGCCGGATCGAACAGATCCGCTCTTGGGACGCTGTCATCGGCGATGACCAGGACCTGGCCATTGGGCAGGAGAGTCGCCGTGGCGCTGTCGTAGAAGTTCAGTAGCGAGCCATCGAGCGTGAACTTGCCGGTCGCCGGGTCGTACATCTCAGTTCGTCTGTCACCGCCATTGAGCATCAGGACGCGCCCGTCGGGCAGGAGAATCGCGCTGGCATCGGCGCGACCAACGGACATCGATCCCGTGGGGGAGAACTTGCCCGTCGCCGGGTCGTACAGCTCGGCCGACGCAAGCGGGTCTGTTCCCGCCGTCACAGGACCGGGGGTGCACCCGCTCTTCCCAAGGCAGCCATAGCCACCGGCGATCAGGACGCGACCATCCGCCAGCAGCGTGGCAGTGGCATGGGAGCGAGCTGTCCTCATAGAGCCCGTGGGGGTGAACTGGCCGGTGCTCGGGTCGTACAGCTCTGCGGACGAGACGACCTCGTCAAACGACGCGGTCTGCACGTCGCCTCCTCCGGCGATGAGGACCTTGCCGTCCCGGAGCAGTGTGGCGGTGGCATCCATACGTGCGTCGTGCATTCTGCCGGTGGCGACGAACGTCGGAGTCGGTGTGGGAGTGGGGTTCGGGGTCGGCATGGGCTTCCGGATCGGCGTGGCCGTGGGCGTCGAAGTGGAGCTGGTAGTCGGACTCAGGCTCGGCGAGGGCGAGGCCGGGCTTCCGCCGCACCCGGCGACGGCCAGCACGAGAGCCACCGCGGCGAATGCCCGCCCTGTCGAGCCGCGGACCCTGTCGAGCCCCGGACTGGCCCTCACGCTCTGCCTCCCTCTGTCATCGAAACCACTGCAGGATGACGCATCGGGGAAGCGCGCGTGATGCCACAGGATGGTGGCGTTGGCGGAGAGCGAAACGAGAATCGGCGGAGCTACCCCAGGCGATATGGTCTATGCGCGACGGCCTGGCGCTCCCTCAGGACTGGCACCATCTCGGTTCACGCTCAGTTCGGAGAGACGGTGTGGAGGAGACTGGTCAGTATGCGAACCGGACGGCCGGAATAGTCCGGCGTCCGTTAGCGGTCAGCCGATCCCGCCGCTCGGCATCATCGACGGCATGAGCACGAAGAACAGTGAGCCACCCCGCAACCCGAGCTTCGACCCAAAGCCAGCTACGGCCAGTACAACTCTGCCGAAGGGCCGCCGTCCAGTGCTCCACCGGCGATCAGGACTCGCCCATCGGTGAGCAGGGTGGCGGTCTGGTTGAACCGGGCAATGGTCATCGATCCTGTCGGCGTGAACGTGCCCGTGACAGGATCGTACAGCTCGGCCGACGTAAGGGCCACCGAGTCGTCGTTCGCTCCTCCAACCACGAGAACCATGCCATCGGCGAGCAGGGTGGCGGTGAAGTACTGGCGCGCATCGTGCATCGATCCGGTCGGGCTGAACTTGCCGGCGGCAGGATCGTACAGCTCGGCCGAGGCGAGGGTCCCGGAGTCGTCGCTGCCTCCGGCGACCAGAACCTGGCCATCGGTGAGCAAGGTGGCGGTGAAGTCTGTCCGTGGCGAGTGCATCGATCCCGTCGGGCTGAACTTGCCCGTCGCCGGGTTGTAGATCTCGGCCGACGCCCAGTACTGTCCATCCACGGCTCCCTCGCCGCCGACAACCAGGACCCGACCGTCCGCCAATCGTGTGGCCGTGAAGTCCAGGCGCCCCGTCATCATCGACCCAGTCGGGGTGAACTTGCCAGTGGCCGGGTCGTATAGGTCGGCCGTGTTGACTAGATCACCTCCTCCTACGATCAGGACGTGACCGTTCTGCAGCAAGATGGCTCTTTGTCCGCCGTGCACCATCGATCCCGCTGGGCTGAACGTGCCTGTCGCGGGATCGTATAGCTCGGCCGTGTTGTCGATGCCGCCCGCGATCAGCACTCGGCCGTCCGAGAGCAGTGTGGCCGTGTGGTAGGCCCGAGCGGTCGTCATCGATCCCGTCGCACTGAACTTGCCGGTGGCCGGGTCATACAGCTCCGCGGTGGCCACCGCACTGTTGACCATGCCCCCGGCGACGAGGACCCGGCCATTGCCCAACAGAGTCGCGGTTTCGAAGGTCCGGTTGGTGCTCATCGATCCAGTGACAATGAACGTGCCGTGGGCGGGCGTGGGTGAAGGTGCGGGAGTTGGCGCGAACGTCCGGCTCGGGCCGGCCGTCGGGCCCACGGCGGGGCTCGTCGTCGGGCTCTGGCTCGGCGAGGGCGAGGCCGGGCTGCCCACACAGCCTGCGACGGCCCAGGCGAGGACCGCTACGGCAAGCGGCCGTCTCACCGAACGACGCCTGACTCCCATGCGCCGTCTCCCTCTGCCATTGGAACGAACTGAGGATGACGCATCGTAGCAAAGCAGGTGCCGCTCAAAGTGGTGGAGGAGACTGGTCAGTATGCGAACCAGCCTGGGGGCTCAATCCGGCGAACGCTGGCCGTCGTGCGAGCCACTCCGGCGCCAGCTCTCGCCCGCTCGCCTGAGGTGAGAACTGGAAGATGGGGCCAATAGAGCTCGGCAGATGTCAGCCCGTCACTGACAGCCCGACGAGCATGCGCCACCTGGGACTCCGCATCTTCCCGACTCGTGCCAGCCTCATCCATCTCGTCGACACGGTCCTACCGACTCGGATGACAAGTCGCGCTAGCCAGGCGTCGACGCTCGGAGCTAGCCAGTCAGCTTGTACACCATCGCCTGCCTCGTGCCCGGTGCGTCCTGATAGTCGGTCGATCCACCAATCACGAGGACGCGGCCGTCGGCCAGCAGGGTCTGTATCTTGGTATCGCCGCCTGCTCCTCCACCTCCGATGACGCTGAAGGACTCCGAGCTCGGGTCATACAGGAAGGCGTCAATACTGCCAATGATCAGTACTCGGCCGTCTGACACAGCCGTCGCGCTTTCGGTCCCGTCTCCTGCGGGCTGCGAAATCGATCGAAATCGACGAGTCGACGGGTCGAAGAGCTCGGCCGAACGTGGCACAAAGACGCCCAGCTGGTTCGCGGTATCAGCCCAACCGCCGACCACGAGAACCTGCCGGTTGGGCAACAAGATAGCCGTGTGATCTGATCGCGCCTCTACCAGACTCCCGGTCGCGCTAAATGTTCCCGTCGCCGTGTCGTAGATCTCAGCGGAGGCGATCCTAGCTCCGTCGGTGGACACGCCTCCAGCGATCAACACTCCGACGCCCGGGATCAGAGTGGCGGTTTGGAGCTCTCGGGCCTGGTTCATCGACCCGGTCAGAGCGAACGCGCCAGTCGCCGGATCGTACAGTTCGGCCGTCGGCGAGCCGTGCGTACCGGTCTGCCCGGAACCACCTGCGATGAGCACTCGGCCGTCTGGCAAGAGCGTGGCGGTCCCGTTCCAGTGCGGCTCATGCATCGACCCGGTGGCGGCAAATGTGCTAGACCTGGGATCGAACAGCTCGGCGGTCCCAAGCTCGTCGCCCCCGGCAATCAGCACGCGGCCGTCCGAGAGGCGAACGGCCATCGCCTCTGAACGCGCCTGAACCATCGTTCCAGTCAGGGTGAAGGTGCCCGTCTTGGGGTCGAACAACTCTGCGGTGCCCTTGCCATCGCCACCCGCCACCAGCACTCGACCGTCCTGGAGCAGAGTCGCGGTCGGCCACCATCGAGCGACGTTCATCTGCGTATGCGTGACCGCGAGCGATGGCCCGGTCGCGCCGCAGCCTGCAAGGACCAGGATCACCGCAAGCGCCATTCCGGCAGTAAGGACGTGGCGGCTCAGAGTGACGTGGGTCCTACGATCCGTGTTTGTGCCTCCTCCCTCTGACATCGGCGCGAACACAGGATGACGCATCGAAGCTAGGAGCGTGAGGCTTCAGGGGGTTGGTTGGTCCTCGCCCGATAGGCGGGCGAACCGCCCGGCTGGAACGGCGGGAAACTGCCGCGCAGGATCACGGCCTACCGTACTGCGCAGTCAGGTCGCTTCCCCCCATCTATGGATATCATCAGCTCGATAAGGTCTATGCGCGACGGCCTGGCGCCCCCCCCCAGGACTGGCACCATCTCGGTTCACGCTCAGTTCGGAGAGGCGGTGTGGCGAGGTCGGGGTCGAACCGACACGCCGCTTACGCGGCCAGCCCGGGGATGCTCTATCCGGCCCCTCGTGCCAGGCGATGCAGAATCGGCACTGTTAGCGTGTGAGTCAAAGCCCGGTCTCCGAGGCCCAACGCAGGCTACGGCCAGTACAGCTCCGCCGAGGTGAGAACGATACCGTCGAGGGCCTCGCGTCCAGGGATGAGAACCCGGCCGTCGGCGATCAGCGTGGCGGTCTGGTAGGCGCGCATGTCCTCATCGAGCCTGTCGGGTTCAAGCACCGCCCGTCAAGGTTTGAACAGCTCGGCGGACGAGAGAATGCTTACCTGGTCCGAGGTGCCTCCCGCGATCAAGACTGTGCCGTTGGCCAGCAGTGTTGCCGTGTGATCAGCTCGCGGCTGTGGCATGGAGACTGTGTCCTGGTAGCCAGAGGCTGGGTCGTACAGGCCTGCCGCATCGGTAGTGTCTTGGGAAACAGCGGTTACGGCATAGCCCCCTGCAAAGAACACACGCCCATCCGAGAGGAGCGTTGGCGTAGTCAACCAGTCGCCAGGAGCGGCGATCGATCCCGACTGCCTGAGCGAGCCAGTCACTAGATCGTAGGTCACAAGGTTGTCGTTTATACACAGCAGAACGTGGCCATCCCTGAGCGGAATGAGCGTGTATGGAGTGGGTGGATAGACACCGGCGTCGGGATCGAGCGAGATAGAACTCGACTTGCCAGTGGCTGGATCGAACAGTTCAGCGGCCGGGCCATCAGCAACGGTGGGGCCAACTATCAGGACCTTCCCGTCGGGCAGCACGGCCGCCGAGGTGGCGGCTCCGATACCCACGCCACTGACGTTGGGGAATACGTCCACATAGTCGTTCTGTAGCGAACCGTCGCGCGTGAACTTGCCAGTAGTCGGGTCATACAGCTCAACCAGTTTCGACCCGCCCAGCAGTATCAGGACCTGCCCATCGGGCAGGAGCAGGGAATTGGCACCGGAGCGAGCGACGGCCATCAAACCGGTGCGAGTGAACTCGCCAGTCGTGGAGTCATACAGCTCGGCAGACGCGAGAGGGCCTTCGCCGTCGGCTGTGTCGAGCGCACAGCTCCTGGTGACGCAGCCATAGCCGCCGGCCATCAGGACCCGCCCGTCGGGCAGGAGGATGGCAGCGGCGTCGGAGCGACCAGTCGCCATGGAGCCTGTGGGCGTGAACTTGCCAGTGGTCGGGTCGTACAGCTCGGCCGATGCGAGGACTGGTGCGTGCAGGAAGGGAACAGAAGGCATCGCCCGGGCTCCTCCGGCGATGAGGACCTCGCCGTCCCGCAGCAGTGTGGCGGTGGCGTAGATCCGGGGGGCGCTCATGCTGCCGGTGACGACGAACGTCGGGGCTGGCGTGGGCGACGGTGTCGGCGTGGGCGTGGGACTCGGCGACAATGTGGCGCTCGGGCGGGCAGTCGGGCTGGGGCTCGGCCAGGGCGAGGCCGGGCTTCCCCCGCATCCGGCGATGGCCAGCACGAGGACCAATGCGGCGCATGCCCGGCCCGTCGAGCCGCGGACCCTATCAATCCCCGGACTGGCTCTCACGCTCTGCCTCCCTCTGTCATCGAAACCACTGCAGGATGACGCATCGGGGAAGCGTGCGTGATGCCACAGGGCGTCGGTCGAAAGTGAAACCAGAAGTGGTGGAGGAGACCGGGCAGTATGCGAACCAGCCTGGGGGCTCAATCCGGCGAACGCAGGCCGTTGTGCGAGCGCCATCTGACAACCGTCTTCGTTCCGACTGCTGCATCTGATCTACGTCGACTACATCGCCGGTAGGTTCCGAGCGCAGTGGCGTGTGGCGAACGGCTGGTCAATTCGCCGACTGTTCGCCAACGCAGAAGCCGGTAGCCTACGGCCGGTAGAGCTCGCAGACGGCACTGTCGATTGCTCCGCCGGCCACGAGTACGTCGCCATCTGAAAGCAAGGTTGCTGTGAAGAACGACCGGGGCCAGTGCATAGATCCGGTGGCGGAGAACGTGCCAGTGGTCGGATCGAACAGCTCAGCGCTTGCTACGCCGTCTTCCTGGTTGTCGGCATTGTTGCCTCCAGCCACCAGCACCTTCCCGTCCGGAAGCAGGACGGCCACGTCGTCGGATCGGGCCGTTCCCATCGATCCAGTCGGTACGAATCGGTTGGTGCTGGGGTCGAAGAGCTCGGCGGACGAGTAATACTGGCCACTCAGGTAACTGAAGCCGCCGGCGATCAGCACGCGGCCGTCCGGAAGGAGCGTTGCTGTGTCTTCCTCGCGTTCGACACTCATGTTGCCTGCGGGACTGAACGTGCCGGTTCGAGGGTCGTAGATCTCCGCCGTGGCATAAGTAGTGGCCGTCCCGGATTGCGGATCTCCGCACGATCCTCCACCGGCGACAAGAACTCGGCCGTCGCTGAGTGCAGTGGCGGTGGCCCCCGCGCGCGCAGCCCTCATCGAGCCTGTCATCGTGAACTTGCCAGACGTAGGGTCGTACAGCTCTGCAGACGCCACGCAATCCTCTGAGCGAGAGCGGACATCCGCGCCACCAGCTACGAGGACGCGTCCGTCCTGCAGCAGGGCCACCGCCGGACCAGAGCGGTCCACCAGCGGTCTAGCCGGGATGAACTTGCCCGTGGCCGGATCGTAGAGCTCGGCGCCAGTGTCCTTGGCGTCGACGTTGTCCGCAGCGCCCACGACTAGGACTCGGCCATCGAGCAGGGTTACTGCCGAGGGCTCCGTGCGGTCGTGCGAAAGTGAGCCGGTCGTGGTGAACGTCCCGGTCGAGGGGTCGTAGATCTCGGCGACCACGCCGCTCGCCACGAGAAGTACCCGCCCGTCACGGAGCATCGCCGCTGCGTGCTGCGCGCGGAGATCACGCATCGAGCCGGTGAGCGTGAAGGTTCCGCGGGCAGGAGTCGGCGAGAACGTGGGCGTCGAGGGCGAAGTAGGTTCGGCGCTCATCCTAGACGTAGGGCTGGACGCAGGGCTCGTCGTCGGGCTCGGGATCGACGAGGGCAAGGCCGGGCTGCCTCCGCAACCGGCGACCGCCAGGACGAGGACTGCGGCGCGAAGGGGCCGCCCTGGCGAGCCAAGACCCACTCTCACCCTCTGTCTCCCACTGCCTTCGGACTGAATGCAGGATGACGCATCCAGGAAGGGCACGTGACGTCACTGGGTAGTGTCGACCGACGGGCCGAGGAGACGGTGTGGGCGAGGTCGGGGTCGAACCGACACGCCGCTTACGCGGCACCAGCTCCTAAGGCTGGCGCGTCTGCCATTCCGCCACTCGCCCGTGGCCCAAGAGTCTAGCGGGCGCGGCAATGCCGCAATGCGCGACCGCCGCCCGCGGCGCGGAGCCGGCTCAGAGGTGGCGGAGCCGGTTGCGGCGCATGCCGGGTCGCCGCGACCCGGGAGCCGGTGAGGCCTTTCCGGGCCCGGCGGCTGTCTCGGCCAAATGCTCGGCCGTGTGCTTCTCGCGTCGAGCCCGAATCCGCTCCGTGGCGGCCGCGAAGCTGCTCGCGTCTGGGCTGAACAGCTCATTGGCCAGCCGCTTACCCGCCTCGGCGGTCACCGGCCGGAGGATGTTGCCGCCCAGCTCGGAGATCGTGCCTCTCAGGTCGCGCGCCTCGCGCTCGGGGCGGCTCTTCTCGAGGTAGGCGCCAAACTCGCGCTCGAGCAGACCGCGGACCTGCTCGCCGTCCTCGCCCAGCGAGCGCAGCGCCTTGTCGATCTGCTTTGGCAGCATCGACTTGGGCAGATCCGCCCTCGGGCCGAGAATCGCCCGCCGAACGGCGCGATAGGTCCGCTTCGGCCCACCCAGGACGATGAAGGCCGTGCCGGCGGCGAGCGCGGCTGTCTTGCCAGGCGAGCGCCGGATCTTGGCCGGGAAGTCGACCGCCGCGCGGCCGGCCGCCTCGAGCCCTGTGACCTCCTCGCGCAGGAGTTCGCGGCGGGCTACGACTTCCGCCCGAGCGGCATCTGTTCGCGCACCCACTCGATGGTCTCCTTGGTGGTCTCGATGGACTGATTGGGCAGCAGGCGGTTCTTGAGCTCGCCGAAGTCGGCCTTCCGCAACACGAAGATCGCGGCCAGGATCGGGTACAGGACGAGGAAGACGGCCAGGGCGACGGCGATCGAGATCCCCCAGCTCATCGGAACTCCCAGCAACGCGCCGAGCAGGCCGCCGATGACGGCGCCGACGATGGCGATGCCGACCGCGGCACCGACGCGCTTGAGGATCTCGCTCGCCACGACCAGCCCGACGATCGCGCCCACGATCGCGAACAGGACCGCCAGGACGATCACGCCGGCGGCGATCGGTCGGTCGGCGGCCGAAACGGCATGGCCGTCGAACCAGGTCAGCCCGCCGAAGAAGGTGCCGCCGACCCAGCCCAGGGCGCGGCTGGTCAGCTGCAGCCAGAGAATCACGCCGACGACGACGGCCACGACGAGCGCGACGAAGAACGCGATCCCGAGGCGAGGCGCAGCATTGGGGATGATCAGCAGGACGAGTGTGACGGCAATCGCGATCAGCAGCGTGGACCCGTGCAATGCGCCCCAGCCGATCGAGCCGAAGACCCACTCGTCGAGCCACAGGATCGACCCGACGAACGCCACCATGCCGGCCAGGAAGAGGCACGCCAGGGCGGCGCCGCCGAGGGCGACCACACGCTTGATCTCGCCCATGATCTCGGACAGTTCGGCCGAGAGGAGCTTGACATGGGCCGAGATCAGGCCGAGCAGGGCCTTGCGCGTTCGACTGAACTGCTCGCCAACGCTCCGCGGCGACGGGCCGGCGCTCTTGCCAGGTCCCGCGCTCTTGCCGGAGTCCGCGCTCTTGCCGGTTGACGGTGACTGATCGGATGAGGAGGACTGGTCGGCCAAGGGACCTCCCAGGGATAGGGGTCAGACAGCACAGCGATCATAGCAGCGGGATGGCCGGCTTCGGCAAGTCCAGTGTGTAGAATGCGCCGGCGGAAGGCCGGGCGGGCGAGCCGGCGGACGCGAGAGCGGCGGGGAAGCCGCGATAGGCTCGCGCGAGACGGACGAGCGACGAACCGACTACGCTCCCACCATGCCCGAACCGAAGCCATCCAAGCCCGAACCGAAGCCATCCAAGCCCGAAGCCGCGCCGGCGGGCCGCCCGCTACGGACTGCCGTGCTCCTGGCAGTGGGCAGCGAGCTGACCGCCGGCGAGACGCGCGACACCAACAGCGGCGACCTGGCGCGGTCGCTGGCCGACCATGGAGTCGAGGCCGAATGGATCGTGGCGCTGCCCGATCGCCTGGCCACCGTCGTCGAAGCGCTGCGGAACGCGCTGGCTGTGGCCGACTTCGCCGTCACGACCGGCGGCCTCGGACCCACGCCCGACGATCTGACCCGTGAAGCGATCGCCGCCGTCGTCGGGGAGCGGCCCGCGGTCGACCCCGAGCTGGAGCGCTGGCTGCGCCACCTTTTCGAGCGGCGCGGCATCGCCTACCACGGAGGCAACTCCAAGCAGGCGTGGCTCATCCCCTCGGCGACGGCGATCCCCAACGAGCGCGGCACCGCGCCGGGGTGGTGGGTCGATCGGCCGGACGGGCGCGTCATCGTGGCGCTGCCGGGGCCCCCGGCCGAGATGCGACCGATGTGGGAGGGCTGGGTGCTCCCCCATCTCACCGCCCGCGGACTGGGACAGGAGCGCGTCACGCGGACGTACCGCCTGACCGGCATCGGCGAATTGGCGGTGGCCGCGCTGCTGGGAGAGCGGCTGCTCCGGGCCGAGAACCCGGTCGTGGCCACGTACGCGCGCTCGGACGCGGTGGACGTGCGCATCTCCGCCCGAGCCGATGGCGGCCGCTCGCCGGGGCAGCTCGTAGAGGAGGCCGAGACCGAGGTCCTGGCCGCCGTCGGCACGTACGTGTGGGGCCGCGAGGGCGACACGTGGCCCGGCGTGCTGGGCGGCGAGCTGTCGGCGCGCGGCTGGACTGCCGCGCTCGTCGAGGCGGGCACGGGCGGCGCCACGATGCGTCTCCTCGGCGACGCCCCGTGGCTGGTCTCGTCGCGCCTCCTCGCGCCGGCGGAGGCGGACGCCCCGATCGCCGCGCTGGCCAATCAGGCTCGCGAGGCTGCCGCGGCGACCGTCGGTCTGGCGGTTCGCGCGGTCGAAGCAGGCGAGGATACGCAGGTGGAGATCGCCTTCGCCGGTCCCTGGGGCGCCCGTGAGACGCGCCAGACAGCGTTTCTGGGCGGCGGCGAAGGCCGGCGACGAGCCGGCGTCGCGGCCGCCGCGTTCCTCCATGCGGCGCTCCGGGAAGCGCCGCCCGCCCGCCAGGGTCAGAACGGCTGATCGCGCGCAGGAACGCCCCTTCTGGCGGACAATACGTGGCGGTTGACGTGGGGCGCGAAGCTGGAGCGGAGCATGACCACCAAGGAGAGGATCGAGGCGGCCGACCTCGCCCGACTGCCGCTGTTCGAGGGCTTGGAGCAGGCTGACCTTGCCTCTCTCGCCGCGGCGTCGTGCCGGCGTCAGCTGAACGACGGCGAAACCCTTGTCGAGATGGGCGACTCGATCTCCGAGGTCCACTGGCTCGAGAGCGGCCAGCTCGCCTTGCGCGTCCGCCACGACGGGCGCTGGGTCCTGGTTTCGACCCTGCACGAGGGCGACCTGCTCGGCTGGTCTGCCCTGCGCGAGGACCCGACGGCCCTGTCCACCGCCAGGGCGATCGGACCGGCGGTGATGCTCTCTATGCCGGCCTCCGGCCTGCTTGGCCTGCTCGTCGGCAGCTCGTCCCAGTCGGAGCTGCTGCTGCGCCGGCTGTTCGGGATCGCGACCCAGCATCTGGACGAGAGCCGCGCCCAGCTGCTCCAGCTCGGACGCGAAGGGGTCATCTCGGCGGGCTGACGGGAGGCTGCTGCCGCGGGGCCGCGGGCTGACGGCGGGGAGCTCGCGGGGCCGCGGGCCTACGAGCCGCCGAGCAGGAGCGGGCCGACGGATGGGCCGGCGGGCGCCATCCCGGGCGCACCCTAGCGGCGCGAAGCGCGGAGCAGGGCGTCCAGATCCGGGATCACGATCGTCTCGCGATCCATGCGCAGCAACCCGTCGTCGACGAACTCGCCCAGCAGCTTGTTCACGCTCTGGCGCGTGGCCCCGATCATCGACGCCACGTCGCTCTGTGTCAGCGGGGCGTCGAGCCGGATCGAGCCGTCGGCGTCGCGAGTGCCGTGCTCCTCCGCAAGGCGTGCCAGCCGCGCCGCTAGTCGGCCGGTCAGATCGAGGAAGTGGAGCTCGGCCACGTGGGCCGTGAGACGCCGCAGCTCGGCCGCCAGCGCAGTCAGGAGCGCGTCCCGAATTGCCGGCTCGGCCGCCACCAGGGCATGGAACCGGTCGCGCGGCAGGGCCAGCGTCTCGGTCGGCTCGAGCGCAATCGCGCTGGCCGAACGCGGCGCGCCGTCGAGGAGCGCCAGCTCGCCCAGGAAGTCACCGCGGCGGAGGGTTGCCAGGATCGCCTCGTCGCCATCCTCCGAGGGCACCACCACCTTTACCGCACCCGAGGCCACGATGAACAGCGAGTCGCCGGGGTCACCCTCGTGGAACAGCACCTCTCCCCTGCGAAAGCGCCGTGTCCGCAGGGTCTGCGCGAGGGCCCCGAGCGGCTCCGGGCCGAGCCCGCAGAAGAGGGCACAGCGGCCCAGTGCCTCGACGGCGAAATCGGTCGACATGACCGAATGGTAGCGTCGAAGCGGGGCCGCGGCGGCACGTTTCGAGGGGCCGCCACGCAGGGCGCGAGACGCCGATGGTGAGCGCCGCATACGATTGACCGATGCAACGTCTCTCAGCGGAACGTGTCGTCGGAATCGGGCTCGCCGCCGGGGCAGTCGCGCTCGTGGTGGTGCTGGCGCTCGGTTTCGGATCGGACATGCTCGCCGGCCCGTCCTCCAGTCCGGCGGCCGGCTCCATCACGCAGGCCTCCGCGACCGCCACGGAGGCCACCTCGACCGCGACGCAAGGTGCCTCGCCAATCCCCACCGCAACGCCGGCCACTTCGGCGGCACCGTCGGCGACGCCGGCTGCCTCTCCCGCCCCGAGCTCGTCACCCGCTTCGCCCGCGCTGCCGGCGATGCTGGCGACGATCGGCGATTCGTACACCCAGGCCTGGAGCGTTTCGCCGGCCTACAGGAAGGATCACCCCGGCTACTCGTGGGCAGTCGGCGACGTCAAGGGCGACGGCGTCTTCAGCCTGCGGGAGCGGTTCGAGGCCCTCGGCGACAACGTGGCTGTCGTCGACGCGGCGACCTCGGGCAAGAAGATGAGCGACGCCGCGCGCCAGGCCACGGAGATCGTGACCGCGGCCGCGTCCCTCGTCCCTGGCGCGACCGTCCTCGTCACGTTCGAGCTCGGCACGAACGATCTGTGCGACACCCCGACGACCGACCCGGCGACGTTCGAGACCCAGCTCCGCGCCGCGGTCGCCATCCTCCGCACCGGGCTGCCGAGCGGGAGCGAGATCCTGATGCTCTCGGTTCCGGACTTCTCGCATTTCTACGCCATCACACGGGCGAACGCCGAGGCCAGGACGATCCTCAACGAGGCATCCCACGCGGGGACCTGCGCGCCCTTCCTAGGTTGGGATAGCCCGCTCACGATCCCGGCGGCCCGCCAGTTGCTGGCCACATACAACGCGACCCTTGACCAGGTCTGCGACGAGATCGAAGCGACCGACGGTCAAGCCGGCAGGCTCCACTGCCGCAGCAACGAAGCGCTCCTGTCCGAGAAGGACTTCGGGATCAAGGACCTGAGCACGGTCGACTACTTCCATCCATCGCTCTCGGGACAGGCCAAGATGGCGGCGTCGGCCTGGGCGGCCGGCTACTGGGCCAACGTACAACTGCCTCCGGGAGCCGCCGCGCTGGCGCTCGGCGATGCGGGCGGGCCCGGCGGCGGAGACTTCGGCGGAGACTTCGGCGGAGTTGCGCCAGCGGGCATCGCTCCGATCGTGCCGTTCCTGGTGGCAAGGCGGCGGCGCCGCCGGCCGACCGGACACGGTGCGGGCTGACGGCCGCGGATTCAGGAAACCGGGCTTGCCAGCGTCCTGCCGTCTCTCAACGCCGCCGCCGCCTGCCTGAAGGCCTCGGCCTCGACAGGGGCGCCCATGGCCTCCGCCTCGGTCGCCGCCCGCTCCAGTAGCGGCAGAGCGCGAGGCACGTCGCCGGCCGCGATCCGATGCCGTGCCAGTTCGGCGGCATCCGTGGCCGGTTCCACCGCCTCGAGCCGGTCGGCCAGGAAGGCGTGCAGATGCTGCTTTCTGTCGGTGAGCAGGCGTCCGTACGCGGCGTCGTGGAAGAGCTGGTGCCGGAAACGCCAGCAACCCGTCGGCTGGCCCTCTCCATCGCGTTGCTCCGACTCGCCCTCGCAACGTACGAGTACCCCCGCGTCTGCGAGCTGGCACAGGTCGTCGCCCAGGTCCGACCGGCCCTCGAGCTCGCACAGCAGCCACTCCGGGAACGTGACGCCGATGACGGCCGCGACTTCCAGAGCCGACCGCTGGCCCGGCGGCAGGGCGTCGATCCGGGCCCCCAGCAGCGCCCGCAGGCTGAGAGGCACGCTTCGCCGCGCGGCCTCACGATCGATCCGCAGCCGCTCGCCGACATGCTCCATCCGCCCGCTGGCCCGAAGCATCCGAATGACCTCGCCGATGAACAGGGCATTGCCGGCGGTTCGCTCGAAGAGCCAGTGAGCCGAATCCGGCTCCAGCTCGGCGCCGCACACCGCCGTTCCCAGCTCTTCGGTCGCCGCCTCGTCCAGGCCGCTGAGCTCGATCACCTCGACGTGGGGCAGGTTCGTCCATTCGGGCTCGAGCGGCGGCCGGATGCTCGTGAAGACAACGATCGGCAGCTCGGCAGCCAGCCGGACCATCTCCGCCAGCATCAACTGGCTCGACGGGTCCATCCAGTGGTAGTCGTCGAGAACGAAGCAGCGGGGCTGAGTCGCGACGAGCCCCGAGAGGAACGACTTCGCCGCGAGCCGGAGCCCGGTGGCCAGCTCGGCTGGGTCCGAGAGCCCGGCGAACCGCTGATCCCAACCTTCCTCCGGCAGCAGCATCATCTCGGAGTCACGGGCAATGACCGCCGCCGCGCCGAACAGCAGGCGCGCCGTCTCTTCGTCCATCTGCGAGCCGACGGCCTGGCGAGCGAGGATCCCGGCCTTGACGCCGAACTCGTCGGCCAGGGCATCGATCATGGCCCGGACCGTGTGGTACGGAGCGCCCATGCGGTGGGGCGGATTGTCGATCCAGACCCAGCCGAATCCGGCCGCCCGCGCCTCCGACTCCATCTCCGAAAGGAGTCGCGACTTGCCGATCCCGGCCTCGCCACAGACGACGACCGCCCCTCCGCGGCCGGTTCGCGCGGTACGGCGGATCGCCTCGGCCAGGCGGCGCCGCTCCGCCTCCCTGCCGACCAGCCGAACGCCCCGGCCGAAGCTCCCCCGGCGGCGCCGCTCGTCGCGCAGGCGGTGGATCAGGATCGGCCGGCTCTGGCCGCGCAGCAGGCGCTCGCCGACGCGCTCCACGCCGATCCTGGGTTCCGCGGCCTGGACGGTGGCCTCGTCGAGCAGCGCCTCCGCAGGCTCGGCGAGCTGCTGCAGCCGGGCCGCCGTCGTCATACAGTCGCCGGTCAGAGCCACGGAGCGGATTCCGGCCAGATCGCGCACCGCCGCGACGACCTCGCCGGTGGCGATGCCGACTCGCAGCCGCAGCGGCCTGTCGCTCCCCTCGCCGAGCCGTGCCAGCGCCGCCTGCATCTCCAGGGCGCACAGGCATGCCCGCAGGGCGTCGTCGTCGTGAGCCGTGGGGGCGCCGAAGACGGCCAGCACGGCATCCCCGACGAACTTCTCGAGCGAGCCGTCGAATTGGACGACAGCGTCGCCAAGGACCGTCAGGGCACCGTCTACGCGGGACCGGACTTCCTCGGGATCGAGCTCGTCGACGAGCTGCGTGTAGCCCACCAGATCCGCGAACAGGGCGGTCACCACGCGACGATCGCCGGCTTTCAAGCCGGTCGAGGTGGATTCCAGCTTCCTGCCGCACTGGTAGCAGAAGCGTGCTGCCGGCGCCTTCGGCGCCGCACAATCGGGACACAGCATCGGGCAACCACAGAATGGACGGGTGCCCCGATGGTACCCCGTCGCAACACTGCCTGAAAGGTCAGATCGCGCTTGACCGGACGGTCACACTTCGCGCTGCGGACCAGAGAGCCCGCCCGATAGCGGCGGCATCCGGACCCGTCCGCATCGGCGAGTTCGCCAGGTCAGGAGATGGTCAGGACCGGCTGCTCGTTCGCGGCCTGGACGCTCACCTTGCCGGCGATCGCGCGGGCGACGTGGGTGAGGGCCTTCGCCGCCGGTCCCGGCTCGCGCTGGGCCACCGCCGGCACGCCCACGTCGGCGCCCTGGCGAACCGTTATGTCGAGCGGGACGGCGCCCAGGAAGTCGATGCCATTCTCCGCCGCGAAGCGCTCGCCGCCGCCCCGGCCGAAGATGTCGGTCGTCTCGCCGCAATGGGCGCAGACGAAGCCAGACATGTTCTCCACGATGCCGAGGACGGGAACGCTGACCCGGCGGAACATCGCCAGGGCCTTGGTCACGTCCGACAACGAAACCTGCTGGGGCGTGGTGACGAGAACGGCGCCGGTGATGGGCACCGATTGGGCCAGGGTCAGCTGCGCGTCCGAGGTTCCGGGCGGCAGGTCAACGACCAGGTAGTCGAGGTCGCCCCATTCGACGTCGCGCAGAAACTGCTGTATCGCGCCCCCGACCAGCGGGCCCCGCCAGACGACCGGCTGGCCTTCCGGCAAGAAGAACTGAATCGAGATCACCTTGACGCCGTGGGCCTCGATAGGCGTGATCTTCCCCGCGGGGCTGGCCACCGGCTGGCCCTCGGCCCCGATCATCATCGGGATGTTGGGGCCGGTGATATCGGCGTCTAGCAGGCCCACCGATGCTCCTGCCTGGGCCAGCGCCACGGCCAGGTTCACGCTTATCGTGCTCTTGCCCACGCCGCCCTTGCCGGAGGCGACAGCCACGATGTTCTTGACACCGGGCAGGAGCTGCGGTGTCGCGGGCGTGGCACGGCGAACCGTGGCGCCCCAGGCAACCTCGATCGTCTCCGCCCCAATCGGCCGCAGTGCCCGTTCGACGAGGACCTGGATCTCGTCCTTGAGAGGGCAGGCGGGCGTCGTCAGCTCGATCGTGAAGGCGACCCTTGTCCCGTCGATCGTGAGGTCCCTGATCATGTTGCGCGAGACGAGGTCCCCGCCGAGCTCGGGCTCCTGGACGGTGGCCAATGCCTTGAGGACGGCTGCTTCGGTCAGTGTGGGCATTCGGTGGGCTACCTCGGGTTTTGCGGGTTTCGCAGGTCGTCGGGCGCGGACGGTGCGCGCCTCGTCGCGGATATCCTACGGCTTTGGTAGGGAATACGCCCGCGGGGCGGGCATGGCCTATTGGACGCAGAACTCGTTGTCCTCCGGGTCGTTCATCCGGACCCAGAACTCGCCTTCCTGCTCGATGGCGCCGCGGCGATCGCTGGCGCCCAGCGCCTTCAGGCGGGCAACCTCCGCCGCGATCCGGGCCTTGCGTTCCTCCGACGGCGCCTGGCTTCCGCCGCCGACGTCGAGGTCGAGGTGCATCCGGTTCTTTGCGACCTTGCCCTCGGGCACGCGCTGGAAGTAGAGGCGCGGGCCGGCTTTCCCGGGATCCTCGGCCGCGGCCCAGTCATTCCAGCGCTCCTCGGGGATCCCCTCCGCCCGGGCCCAGTCCCGCCAGCTCGAGAAACCCTCGGGAGGCTCCTGCAGGCGGTAGTGCAGCGCCTCTGCCCAGAACTGCGCCTGTCTGCCTGGATCCGCGCAGTCGAAGACGACCTGAATCTTCGTGGCCACCGTTCACTCCTTTCGTCCGCCCAGTCTCAGCGGCGGCGCGGGCAAGATCGGTCAGGATTGCCGGCCTGTCGCATTCGGCGGTTCAGCCTCGCGCCGTCGGGCGGACTCTTCGAACCGATTGGCCAGATACGGATCGCGGCCTCGCAGCAGCGCCAGGCCGGACGAGGCCACATAGGCCGGCAGGAACAGCGGCCCGAGGCACTCCCACTGGCGGACGTGCTCCATCTCGTGGGCGATCGTTCGATCGGACAGTCGCTCGCGCGCGAAGACGTACCGGCCGAGCGTCTGGGCATGGACGGGGATCCACTGATGGTCGAGATAGTGGGCGGCCGCCGGATGCTCGATGACGACGGCCGAGGTGCCGCCCAGATGCACCTCCCGGGCGGCGGCCACGCGCGGTATGCCACAGGCACGCATCACCAGGAGCGCCATCGCATCGCCCGGCAGGGCCCGCCAGGCCGAGCGTGCCCCACCGATCAGGCCGAGCCAGGCGTCGATGAACCGGGCCGCCCAGTGGAAGGTCACGCCATCACGCCCCGCGGCGATCGGCCACGACCCGGCCGCTCTGCATCACGAAGACGATCCGGGCCGGGTCGCGCCACAGCTCCGGCTCGGCAATAGGGTCGCCCGAGACGGCGATCAGGTCCGCCCGCTTGCCCGCCTCCAGCGTGCCGACCCGGTCGCCCAGGCCGAGGAGCTTCGCCGCCTCGCTCGTGGCCGCCTGGATCGCCCGGAATGGCCCGAGTCCGAATTGCGACATGTACGCCAGCTCCGCCGGCGGGTACATGCTCGCGAAGCTGTCCGTGCCCATGACGACCCGCACGCCTCTCTCGACGGCATGGCGGAAGTTGCGCTGCTGGTGTTCGAATAGGTAGCGCATCTTCTCGACCGCCCAGGGTGGAACCTCGCCGCGAGCGATGCGGTCCTCGTCCATCAGCGCGAAGTTGATGTTGAAGGTGGGGATGAGCGGCACGTCGCGCTCGAGCATCAGGTCGATCCCCTCGTCGTCGATGAGGTCGCCGTGCTCGATGCTGGTGATGCCGGCGTGCAGAGCGTTCTTGATGCCGGCCG
Source organism: uncultured Chloroflexia bacterium (assembly GCA_963768655.1). Taxonomy (GTDB): domain Bacteria; phylum Chloroflexota; class Limnocylindria; order Limnocylindrales; family CSP1-4; genus Fen-1039. The sequence goes on from CAVYIM010000005.1 coordinate 65,108, forward strand.
TCCCTTCGGCGTGCGCAAATGTGCCGTGGATTCCCGCCGCGCGCGCCTCCTCGACTATGACCCGGATTTCGTCGACCGTGAACTGAGACGCGTCGGGTGTGTCGGCGGCTGACAGGACGCCGCCACTGGCCATGACCTTGATCCAATCGGCGCCGGCGCGGATCTGGAGCCGGGCGGCTCGCCGTACGGCATCGACACCGTCGGCCACTCCGGCCGGAAGGTCGCTCATCTCCGTGTCGACGATCGAGCCCGAAGGCGTCCAGGCGTCGCCATGCCCGCCGGTCTGGGAGAGTGGCCGACAGCTGACCTGCGTCCGCGGCCCGGGGAACGCGCCCGAGGCGAAGGCCCGCTTGATTCCGGCGGGGGCGTAGCCGGCATCGCGGACCGTCGTGACGCCACCCTCAAGGAACTCGCGCCCGACCTGGAGGCAGCGCACGACTATGTCCGTCGCGGAACGCTGGACCTGGTCGTGGACCGGCTCGAGGCGCAGCGCCAGGTGGACGTGGCAGTCGATGATGCCGGGCAGCACGGTCAAGCCGGTGAGGTCGATGCGCTGCGCGTCCTGCGGCGCGGTCGCGGCGGCGGGACCGGCGGCCGCGATGCGGCCCTCATCGTCGGTGACGAGAACGCCCTGACGCACGGCCTCCGGCGATCGCCCATCCAACAGTCGCGCCCCGAGGAGGACGACGGGGCGAATCGGCACGGGCATCGGTGAAAACCTCCGGGGCAGCGGGTGGACGAACGCTATAGATCCTACTCAGCCCGGGTCGCGGGAGGTTCGCTACCCGCCGAGCGTCTTGGCTCCCTTGACCCGGGCATCCGGCGGCACCGTGGTGCTGGGCTGCGGCAACAGCCCGAACCGGATCGCGTGACGCGGCCAATCAGGGTCGCCCATGGCCCATGCCTGCACGGCCTCGCCCTGGCTATCGAGCTGGCCGATCGAACCGTCAGTATGAAGGACGAGCTTGCCGCCCTCAGCAAGCTCGACCTCACGCCTCTTGAACCGGCGACCCTGCGACCTCGGTCGCGCGCGCTGGCTCCCAGCGGCCACTTACGCGCCCTTGTTCGGCGGCTGCGGAGTCGGCTTCGGCTTCTTGGTCTTCGGCGGTCGCTTCGGTGTCTTGTCGCCCATGATCGTGCCTCCGTATGGGTGTTCTGGATGCTTGATCGCCCTTCGATGGGACCGATGGCACGCGGGCATCGTATCTCAGCCGCGGCCTCTCGACTATCGCCCCGCGTCAAGGCGCGACGGTACCAGCACTGCGAGCGTCGCGGAGTGGCGACCGACGGACTGATCGTAGTTGTTGCCCCAGTCAACTTTGAGCCGCAGGACCGACGGCTTCTCATCAGGCACGGGTCCGGCGACCACCGTCCATTCGAGCGTGGCGTCGCGGCCGAGCAGCGGCGTCCGGGCCAGCGCTTCGCCGGTCGGCCTGTCGAGCCATCGAACGGAGACGTCGAACGCGGGCCCCAGGCCGAGGTTGGAGATTGCGAACTCCACGCCATTGGGGGTGACGTGCGTGTCGGCGACCAGGCGCGGCTCGACGCGGTCCAATGCATGTCCGACTGCCGTGCGAACGGCCGTGTAGATGATCAGCCAGCAAACGATCAGCGCAATCAGCAGCCAGATGACCCATGTCGAGTCATTGCCTACGTACATCTCGAACCCCCTGTCACTATTGGCGCCGGCGGCCTAAGGCGGAGAAGTTCCCCTCAAACGCGCCAGCAGATCGTCGTGGATCAGGCCGTTCGTCGCAACCGCGGACGGCCCGTCGATGCGCCGCTCGCCCACCGCGGTCGTGAAACGGCCGCCGGCCTCCTCGACGATCACCGACGGCGCGGCCCAATCCCATGTGTGCGCCCCCACCTCGATCATCGCCTCCGCGGCTCCCTCGGCCACAAGCATGTAACCCCAGAAATCGCCGAAGCCGCGGTCCCGCCAGGCTGCGGCGAGCGTCGCCCCGAGCCCGGGCAGCTGCCCGTCGCGGAGTCGCTCGCTGCCGTAGATGAGATGCGCGTCCTCGATCCGCGAGACGGCGCTGACGACCAACCGCTCGTCGCCGCGCCACGCTCCCCCACCCCGCCAGGCCAGCCACCGCTCGCGCATCGCCGGGGCGCTGACCACGCCCAGCTTCAGCTCGCCATCGAGCGCGACCGCCAGCAACGTGGCGAATATGGGAATGCCACGCACGAAGTTGGCCGTGGCGTCGATCGGGTCGATGTACCAGCACACGGATGCCCCGGCCGCGTCCGGTCCTTCTTCCTCGCCGACGAGCCCGCAGCCCGGGCAGGCGGCGCGAAGTCGCTCGCGGGCCAGCCGTTCGATCGAGCGGTCGGCCTCGGTCACGAAGCTGCGGTCGGCCTTGGTGTCGACCTTGATGCCGCGCCGGAACCCGGCCATGGCGATCCGGTCGGCCTCGTCGCAGATCTCGAGGGCGATCTCGCGCCAGCGGGTCAGCTCAAGCTCCGAATTGCGTGGGGCCGGCGGGGAGTTGTCGGTGGTGGAGCTCGTCACGAGCTAAATCGTAGCCGCCACGCTGGGAGTGCGTACTCTCCGCGTCGACGGGGCGATCCGCCGTCCTAGCCGTGCGGCGGGGCGGAATAGCGACTCGGGCCTTGTCTTCTAGCCTGACTTGCCTGGGGTGAGAGTCAGCCATCCTGCTGCGACCCTTCGGCGGGCCGTACGGCGGCGTGGATCCGTCAGAGCTCAGGAGCCACGCTCGGGCGCAGGGCTGGAAAGGCGACCGACGGCCGGTCCCGGGCCGCCGGCGCGATCGCCACACACCAGTCGCGCTCTTGTCTGCTGTAACTCCCACCCGGGGCAAGTTTGACCAGATGCCGGGCGTCACGGCGCGGGCCGGGCGTCACGGCGCGGGCCGGGCTGCGACATCGGGCGCCGCCGCCATGTTGGCCCGAGGCGGCCATCCGCCCCCAGACGCACTGGCACAGAGAACTAGTTGCGCAACGGACGACTTCGATTCTCCGGCGGCCACACGCACCCACCCGTTCTCGGGCCGTGCCGCCTCTGTATGGTTGTGAGCGATGCAATCCGTGGTGCGGTCCTGGGCGTGACGAAGGCCGGGCCGCGGCCGGGTGGCGCCGTCGCGGCCGGGGCCTCGTCGAGACTCGACGCGGCGGCCGAGCTGTGGGCGGCGCTGGAACGCCACACGCCGATCCTTCTGGCCGCCGCCCGGGCGCTCCTCCGCGACGAGGCCGATGCCCGAGACCTCGTCCAGACCACGCTCGAGATCGCCATGCGCAGGTCCTCCGATCTCCGCGACCCCATGGCCCTTCGGTCGTGGCTCCTTACCATCCAGATCCGAGAGGCGTTCCGCATCCGCCGGCGGCTGGCGCGGCTCGTCCACTTCGATCCGGCGATCGTCGACCTTGGCGCGGTTCCCGGGCCCGAACCGGACGTCATCGCGCTTCGAACGGCACTTCGGAGACTGCCCCCGCGAGCACGTGCCGCGGTGGCGCTCCACTACCTCGCCGGCCTGCCCGTTACCGAAGTGGCCCGAGTGATGGCGATCAGCGAGAACACGGCGAAAGGACACCTGAAGGCGGGCCTGACCCGCCTCCGGGAGGAGCTTCGAGATGAATAGCAACGACGATCGGATCGAGGCGCGCGTTCGAGCCGCCTTCGCCGCCGAGCTCCGCCGGGCCGAGTCGGATCTCGAGCTGAGCCCGATCGGGCTCGGCCAGCGGTCGAAGGACCGGCCGCCCGCCGGCGGCCGGGGGCGTAAACGGCGCGGGAGCGTGTTGCGCGCCGGGGCGCTGACCGCCACGGCCGCGCTGATCGCCTGCGTGCTGGTGGGTGCGGGCCTCTATGTCGCCGGGCCGCGGAACGAGGCCATCTCGCAGAAGCAATCGCCCAGCGCGGGCCCATCCGAGATCGCATCACCGACCGCTGCCACTCCTTCTGCCACGTCCTCGATCCCTCGCTACGGCGACGGCATCCCGAAGGTCTGGCAGGGTCAGCCGGTCTTGCGTTGGGCAGACGCCCTGGCCATGCGCACCACGGCGCGGGACGACACGCCCTTCCTTGTCGGCGTCTGGCTGAACATCCCGACCGGGGCGTTCTCCTGCCCCATGGACCCGGGCCCGGATCCGAGCGCGCCGAACTCATGGATCTCGAGGGGAGGCTGCCAGTTCAGCTACGTCAGCGCCGACGCGGGCGGCCAGCCCTCAACTCAGAACGGCGTGGCCACCTTCCGCTTCTACAAAGGGATGCTGGCGACGGGACCGGCGATCATGCGCGTCCACCTCCACGACCCCCGGGCGACCCAGTGCGGCTACCAGGAACCTATCTGCGACGACATGATCGTCGTGGATGACATCCTCTGGACGGGCGACGCCGCCACTGCGCCCCATCCATTGAGCGTCGCTGACGTCATCGCGGGCACCCGGGCGGCCAGCCCGACCAGTGGCCTTCTCGGCCCGTCTCCGGCCGTGTGGGGCTGCGGTGCCGACGTCGTGGATGGCCTCCTTCTGTGCCCGCCGCTCGAGACTGGGGTGCCTTACAGCTCCCCGATCGTCGGCGCCGCGGTCTTGCCGTCGTCCGACGCAGTAGCCCGGGCCTTGCCGGGCGCCCAAGCTGGTGTCCAGGGAGCGCTCGATCCATCGGCAGTCGAACGCTCCGAGGGAGGATCATTCGGAAGCTGGGATTACAGGCGGCTGGTCGTCGACAACGTCGTCCTGGTCGTGCGAACTCAGCCCGGCACGCCCTCCGCTTCGGACCAAGAGTTCCTGACGAGGCTCATGGAGGCGCTCAAGGCTCAGGAAACGGGTGCCGCCCCCACGAATTGATCGGCGCCGGGCGAGTCAAGAAGGGCGCCCGCGCGGGCGCCCTTCGAGCGATTCGGGAAGCGAGCGAGGCTACCGGGCGGCCTTCAGGCCTTCCGGCACCGGCTTGTGGAACTCGACCGGCTTGACGTACTTCTCGACCAGGGCCCGGCTCCCGGGGGTGCCGAGCTGCTTGAAGAGGAAGTCGACCTTGGCAGCCTGCGAGGCGAGGATGGCGTCCTTCGTGGGCAGGTCCCAGAGCTGGCGCTTGAACGGGCCGATCGCCTTCTTGCGAGCCGTGTAGACGAACTGAGTGTCCGTCTGATCGGGCTTGCGCTCGTCCTGGCAATTGGCGAAGACCCACGCCTCGATTGCCTTGTGCATCTCGGCCGGGAAGGCCGGGTGCTCGAACAGGGCGTTCTGGAAGCCGGTGGCGAGGTGGATCTCGGCACAGCCGGTGGCCGGGAACTTGTGGAACATGTCGTCCGGCAGAGTGCTCGCGCCGTGCTGGACTGCCCCCGACAGCCCGTACGAGCGGGCAACGGCCGAAAGCTCGGTCAGGACGCCAAAGTCGAGCGCGACTTCGGCCACGCCGCCGTCTGCCAGCGGAGTACCGCCGTGGCTGGTGCCGGTCTGGACGGAAACCTTCGAGAGGCCGATGGCGCCCTTCGCCCGTTTGTCCAGCTCGCGCCGGTAGCCGTCGAGGTACGCCTTCAGCTCGTCCGTTGTGGAGTTCTTCTTGCCGACCTCGCCGATCTCGCCGCCGGTGCTTACGGTCACGCCGTCGGTCTCGAGCGAGCGGATGAGGGCGGTCAACTCGGCCGCGCGCACGTAGTTCTCATGCTGCTGCTCGTCCAAAGTGGCGAACGACAAATCCACGAGAGTCGAGCTGTCGATGTCGATGTTCCGGTAGCCGGCGGCGATGGCGTCGCGGCAGGCCTTGCGGATCTCGTCGGTCACCTTCTCGGCGTCGGCCGCGTACTTCTTGGCGTTGAACTGGTAGTGGTCGCCCTGGACGAAGACGGGGCCCTTCCAGCCCGCGGCGATGGCGCCGGCGAGAACGCTCGTGGCGTACTCGAAGACGCGCTGGAAGGTGTAGGTCTGCTCCGAGCGGGCCAGCTCGAAGATGACGGCGGCGGAGTCGTTCTTCTGGGCCGTCTCCAGGATGACGCGGGCCATGTCGAAGGTCTGAGCCCGCAGATTGATGGCCGGAACGGTCATCCCCTGGTATTCGTTTCGCGAGCGCGCCTTGTACAGCTCCTGGATGCTGGCCGAGCGGGCTCCGGTGGCCTGGCTGGCTTCCCAGACGATCCAGCGGGCGGCCTCGACTGTCGCCTCATCCTCGCTGAAAGTGGCAGTCCAGGCCAGATCGTAGATGCCGCGCGTCCGGAGGGCGGCGTCGTCGGCGATGACGAGCCTCTCCCCATCGATCCGGACGATGCCGTCGAGGGCGGCAAGGAGCTCCTTGACGGAGCCGGCAACCTTGGGCATTGCGTTCGTTCTCCTGACGATGCCCGGGTTCAGGCGCGTCAGGCGCCCCAAAGCCGGGAACGGGTCCATTGATGGCCCGTGAATGGTACAGCGAGCGTCCGGTGCGTCGCCGTGCCGCATGGACCTTCTCCGCCGCCGAGCGGACGGCTCAGGCCGGGTCGGTCGGACCGCCGGCGATGGCCTCCACGACGGCTTCGGCGTTCGTCGCGTCCGAGGCGGCCAGCGACCGATCGATCGCCGACCGAACCCTCGCCAGCAGCTGTTCGGGCACGAACGGCTTCTCGATCAGATCGACGTCACCGGGCATCTCGCCGACTCTGCCGATCGCGGCCGCTGAGTAGCCCGACGCGAAGAGAACCGCGGATTCCGGGTGCAGCACGCGCGCCACTTCGGCCACCTGCGGCCCCCGCATGTCCGGCAGGATGACGTCCACCATCAGCAGCGCGATCGGTCCCGGATGCCCGCGCAAGAGGCCGATCGCGCTCTCGCCCCGGTCGGCCAGCAGGACGCGATACCCGCGCCGGCTCAGCACCTGGAAGCTGACCGCCGCCACCGCGGGATCGTCCTCGACGACGAGGACGGTCTCCCCCAGACCATGCGCCTCCGGCCCGACCGGCTCCGGCGCCTGGGGCTGTGCGTCGACCACCTCGGGCAGCAGGATCTCGATCGTGGTGCCCTGCCCCGGCCTGGAAACGAGGCTCACCTGGCCACCCGACTGGACGACGAAGCCCTTGACCATGGCCAGCCCGAGGCCGGTGCCCGAGCCGACCGGCTTGGTCGTGAAGAAAGGATCGAAGACCTGCGAATGCAACTCCGCCGGAATGCCGGCCCCGGTGTCGGCGACCGAGATGGCCACCCAGCGGCCGCCCTTGCCACTCGTGGGATCGTCCGAATCGCGCACATCCGTGGAGATCGTCAGCCGGCCGCCGGCCGGCATGGCGTCGCGGGCGTTCGCCGCCAGGTTCAGGATAACGCGCTCCAGGCCGCCCGGATCGACTCGGACCATGGCGGCGGAGACCCTCGACTCGATGACGACCGCAACGTCCTCGCCGAGCAGGCGCAGCAGCATGGGCCGCACGGCGGAAACCAGGCCGTTCACGTCGATCGTCTGCGGCTGCAGCATCGAGCGCCGCGAGTACGCCAGCAGCTCACGCGTGAGGTCCGCCGCCCGCTTGGCGGCGCCCAGGATGGTTTCCGCCGCCTCACGGGAGTCCGGCTCCTTGGAGGAGCTCAGGATCAGCGACGCGAAGCCCCCGATCGCCGTCAGGCTGTTGTTGAAGTCGTGGGCCACGCCGCCCGCCAGACGGCCGACCGCCTCCATCTTCTGGGCTTCACGAAGCTGGTCCTCCATCGCGAGCGCCGCCGTGACGTCCACCGCCTGCATGGCGACGGCCATCGGCCGCCCTTCGCGATCGCGGAGGGCGCCGCCGTACAGCCTGACGCGGACCGTCCCTCCGTCCCGCTTCGATACCTGCACGAGCTCGCCGTCGAACGAAGCGCCTCTGACCGCCCGCATGAAGCGCCGTCCGATGGCCCAGCGGTCCTGGCCGTAGAGGACCGCCGGAACGGGCCGGCCGAGCACCTCCGCCTCGCTCCAGCCGAGAAGCTCGACCAGGGCGGGATTCCACAGCTGGACGGTCCGGTCCAGACCCATGACTGCCGTCGGCAGCGGCGAGCTGACGACGAGAGTGGATAGCAGTTCCGCGCCTCGCCGCAGCTCGTCCTCCGCGGCGCGACTGGCCGTTATGTCCTCGCCGAGGCTGGCCACGCCGGCCACTTGCCCGTCGGGGTCGTGGCGGGTGACGTGGCTCCACCGGATGAGCCGCCGCCCACCCGATCTGGTCAGGATGGTGCTCTCGCGGCTCCGGTCCATCGACGCGCGCCCGGCGATCACCTCACGCCAGTGTTCCCGAGCGGCCCCGCGCCGGTCGGGCGTCGAGAACGTGTCCCACCAGTCCTTGCCCAGGACTTCCTCGCGGGTCCAGCCCGTCAGGCGCAGCCCGAATTTGTTGATCATCGCCAGCCGGGAATGGGCATCGACATCGACGGCCATCAGATCCACGTCTTCGAGAAGCTCGCGAACGCGCGACTCGGCGGACACGGCAGCCTGCACTGCCCGTAGCCGACCGGAATCGAGACGCCACAACAGCGCCAGGGCAATCGCGTCGACGATCGCGAAGGCGGGAAGGACGGCGATCCCCGCCGGCGCGCTGAGATCGAGAGTTCGCAGCGCCGCAATCGAGATTCCGGTCGTGCTCCCGGCCCAGGCCGCGACGTATGGGATCCTCAGTCTGGAGGGCGGAACGAGGCGGGCCGCAACCGCGACGCCGATGAGCGGCACGGCGACGACAAACGGCAGGACCAGTAGCTCGCCGGCGCCCAGCAGGGCCGCTTCGACGTCCAGCAGTGCCACTGCCAGGAGAATGGCCGTCGGCCGCCGACGCAGGCCGACCACGACGGCAACGAACACCAGAACCGGCAGCCAGAAGTACGTGACGGCCTCCAGAGCGGTCTGGTATGCGGGATCTTCCGAGTAGTAACCCCACAGGCCGGCAGCCAGACTCAAGAAACCGAGCATCACGGTAGCGAGCCACGCCCACCGGCCCAGCCAAGTCTCGAGCTTTGCTGTCCGCCCCTGTTCTTCGGCCATCGTCTCCGTCGCGAGATCTACCCCCAGGCGCCGGTTATGCCGCGACAATCCTACCAAGGACCGCGCCGCGACCCCTCACCAAAGGAGCCTATTTCGTGGCCGCCCGGAGGTCCCGCGTCGATCTCGACCCGGCGGGCAGCTGCCGGCGGTGCGCCGCGCCACAGGCAATGTGCCCCGAACTAGCTGCGCGTCCCGGCCGACCCTCCGGCCCGGGTCATGGCGGCGACGCGAAGGCGCTTGAGCGTCTTCATGGCCGGGTCCCCGCGGCGGCCGAAGAGATCGTGCAGACGTCCGTACTCGGCGTACAGAAGGTCGTAGACGCGCCGGTTCTCCTCGATGGGCTCGTAGCCTCCCTCGCGCAGGTGAGCCATCTTCTTGGCCGCCGCCTCGATGCTGGGGTAGCCGCCGGCTGCAGGTCCTGCAGCCACTGCCGCAAACATCGCCGAGCCAAGGGCCGGTGTCTGCGCCGACGCCGCAACTCGGAACGAGCGCCCTGTCACGTCCGCGTAGATCTGCATGAGGGTCCGGTTGCGCTCGGGAAGCCCACCGCAGGCCACGACCCGATCGATCTGGACCCCTCCCTTCTCGAAGGCGTCGATGATCACGCGCGTTCCGAAGGCGGTGGCCTCGATCAGGGCGCGGTACATCTCCGCCGGCGTGGTCGCGAGCGTCATCCCCACCATCAGTCCCGACAGGTCCGCGTCCACGAGCACCGAACGGTTGCCGTTCCACCAGTCGAGAGCCAGCAGGCCCGACTCGCCCGGCCGAAGCTCGGCCGCCTCTTCCTCCAGGATCTCGTGCACGCTCACGCCTCGCTCGCGGGCCCTGTCGTGATAAGCCGGCGGCACGCACCGTTCCACGAACCAACCGAAGATGTCGCCCACGGCCGACTGGCCGGCCTCGTAGCCGAAGAAGCCCGGGATCACACCGTCCCGAACCACGCCGCAAGCCCCGGGGATCACCGGCGCGGTGTCGGACAGGATGATGTGGCACGTGCTAGTGCCCATGATCGCCACGAGCGTCCCGGGCGTCGTCACCGAAGCCGCCGGCGCGGAGACGTGGGCGTCGACGTTGGCCACGGCCACGGCAATTCCGGGGCGCAGGCCCGTCCACCGCGCGGCCGTCTCGTTCAATCGTCCGGCGACTTCGCCCAGACGGGCGATCGAGCGCGACATCTTCTCGTCCACGACCCCGGCGAATGCGGGATCGAGGGCTGCGAAGAAGTCCCTGCCGGGAAAACCCTCCTCCGCCGACCAGATCGCCTTGTAGCCCGCGGTGCAGTTGTTCCTCGTCTCGACGCCGGTCAGCTGCCAGACCACCCAGTCCGCGGCCTCGATGAGGCGGTCGGCGGCACGGTATATTCCCGGCGCCTCGCGGAGGATCTGGAGGGCCTTCGGAAAGAACCATTCCGATGAGATCTTGCCGCCGTAGCGGCGCGGCCAGGTCTCGCCCATCTCAGCCGCCACGCGGTTGACGTCGTCCGCCTCAGGCTGGGCGGCATGATGCTTCCACAGCTTCACCCACGCGTGCGGCTCGCGCCGGTACTCGTCGAGGAAGCACAGTGGCGTGCCGTCGGCCAGCGTCGGAAGCATCGTGCAGGCCGTGAAGTCGATGCCGATGCCCATGACGGAGCTCGGATCGATGCCGGCTCCCGCCACCACATCGGGCACCGCCCGCCGAAACGTCTCGAGATAGTCGTTGGGGTCCTGGAGAGCCCAGTCGGGGCCCAGGATCACGTCGCCGTCCGGCGCCGGGAGGCGCTCGTCGATGACGCCGTTGCGATACCTGTAGACCTCGACCCCCAGTTCGCGACCGTCCGCCACGTCCACCAGAACGGCGCGCGCGGACTCCGTGCCGAAATCCACTCCTATGGTGTAGCGAGGCTCAGACACCGCGTCTCCTCCGTTTCGAGACCGTCATCGGCGCCGTTGCCCGTAGTAGGCATCCTGGCCATGCTTGCGCCGGAAATGGCGCTCCAGCAGGTACGGGGCAAGCGGCTCCGCGTCGGGGTTGAGGGCGAACGTCTGGGTCGCCATGGCCGCCACTGCCTCCAGCGCCGTGGCGTTGTCGGCGGCATCCCGCGCGTCCCGCCCCCACGTGAAGGGGCCGTGCGACGCCACCAGGACGGCCGGCATCTCGGCGGCGCTGAGCCCAAGCCTCTCGAGAGCCTCGATGATCACGGCTCCGGTCTCGGCCTCGTATTCGCCGGCGACCTCGACTTCGCGCATCTGGCGAGTGACCGGCACCGGGCCGTGGAAATGATCCGCGTGCGTGGTGCCCAATGGCGGTATGGACCGTGCGGCCTGGGCCCAGGCCGTCGCTGCCGTCGAGTGAGTGTGCACGACGCCACCGATCTCGGGATAGCGCCGGTACAGCGCCAGGTGGGTCGGCGTGTCGGACGAGGGGTTCAACTCGCCCTCGGCCACCCGGCCGTCCTCCAGCGAGACCACGACCAGATGCTCCACGAGCAGCTGGTCGTAAGGCACGCCGCTCGGCTTGATGATCAGGACGCCCGCCTTGCGGTCGACGCCACTGGCGTTGCCGAACGACAGGGTCACCAGCCCTGCGCGAACCAGCGCCTGGTTCGCAAGCCAAACCTGTTCGCGCAGTTCAGGCAGCATGAGCGGCGACAAACCAGGTCCTCCGTGGATGCCAGCCCGGTGTCCGGATGTCAGCGAAGGCCGCGGGCCAGCAGGTAATAGGCCTCGTTCCAGCGAAGCTCCTTCTTGAAGTTTGCGACGGTCGTGTCGCCGTCGATCAGCAGAAACTCGCAACCGGCCATCTCGGCGAAATCGGCGATCACCTCGGCGCCAATCGCGCGGGTCAGCACGGTGTGGTGCGACCCGCCGGCGGTGAGCCAGGACTCTGTCGCCGTGGCGAGATCCGGCCGCGGCTTCCAGACGGCGCGCCCGACCGGCAGCTTGCCCATGGGCTTGTCCGGCGGCACCAGATCGATCTCGTTCGCCAGGATCCGAAACCGATCGCCCATGTCCATGAGGGCGACGACGATGGCCGGGCCGGAGCCCGCGTCGAAGACCAGCCGGACAGGGTCGCTCCTGCCGCCGATAGACAGCGGGTGGATCTCGCACGAGACCCTCTTGTCCGAGATGCTCGGGCAGACCTCGAGCATGTGGGCGCCCAGCACCCTGGGCCCGGCCGGGTCGAGGTGGTATGTGTAGTCCTCCATGAAGGAGGTCCCACCGGGCAGGCCCCTGGCCATCGTCTTGACGAGGCGAACCATGACCGCCGTCTTCCAGTCGCCCTCGGCGCCGAACCCGTAGCCGTCGGCCATCAGGCGCTGCGCCGCGATGCCGGGCAGCTGCTTGAGCCCATCGAGATTCTCGAACGTGTCGGTGATGGCCCCGAAACCTCCCGCGGTCATGAACTCCCGAAGCGCGACCTCGATACGGGCCGCTTCACGCAAGGCCTCCCGGTCGGCGCCGCCGGCTCGCAGGGACGGGCCGATGTCGTAGCTAGCCTCGTAGACCTCGATGAGCTCATCGACCTTCTCGGCCGCCACAGCCCGCACGGCATCGCCGAGATCGCTCACGCTGAACCCGTTCACGGAAATCCCAAATTTCATCTGGGCCGAGACCTTGTCGCCCTCGGTGACCGCCACGCCGCGCATGTTGTCGCCGAACCGTGCGACCCGCAGATGCTTGGCCTCGTGGAGGCCGCACGCGGCCCTGGCCCAGGCGCCGATCCTGTCCTGGACGCGGGCGTCCTGCCAGTGCCCGGCGACGGTCTTGCGGGCCAGCCCGAGCCTGGCCTCGATATGCGCGAACTCGCGGTCACCGTGGGCGGCCTGGTTCAGGTTCATGAAGTCCATGTCGATCTCGCCCCAGGGGAGATCGCGGTTGAACTGGGTGTGCAGGTGGAGGAGTGGCTTCGTCAGCGCCTGGAGCCCGCCGATCCACATCTTCGCCGGCGAGAAGGTGTGCATCCAGGCGATGACGCCGACGCATTTGTCGGTGGCGCTGGCCTCGATGCAAGAGGCGAGGATCGCCTCGGGGTTCTTGACGACCGGCTTCCAGATGACGCGGACGGGGACGGCCTCCGCCCGGTCGAGCCCGGCGGCGATCGCCCCGGAGTTCTCGGCAACCTGCCGCAGCGTCTCCTCGCCGTAGAGGTCCTGGCTGCCGGTCAGGAACCAGACTTCGAACTCGCCGAGCGCCTTCAACTTGCCAACTCCCCAACTACCTGACGAGACACGACCGAGGATAGCGCAGACAACGCGCTCCGCGGCCATGAGTGATCCGGGTGCTCCCCCACCACTTGAAGGCCTTCCGGCTCGCCGGCGGACCCGCCGGCCTATACGGCACCGCGCAGCGATCAGATTTCCATGAGCGTTGCTGCCTCCGGCTCTCAATCGTGGCCTCGCTGCCCGGGCCCGAGGCTTGAGCTCCGCTCAGTAACTGCGGGCCGCCAGTATCGCGGCCAGGGCCGCCGGGCCCTGCGACGCCAGGAAGACTCCCTCCTTGGACTTGACCCAGGCCGGGCCGCCGATCTGGCCGTTGAGGCCTTCGAGGGCGGCGCTGTAGACCTGCGGGGCCAGGAGCGGGTTGTACTCGATGTCCGCGCCGAGGTCGCCGGCGATGAGGGCATTGAAGCCGTCGGCCGTGGCGTCTATGCCGACGACCATGATGTCCTTACCGGGCTTGAGGCCGGCTGCCTTGATCGCCTGGATAGCGCCGATTGCCTCCTCGTCGTCCTGGGCGAAGACGCCCTGGATGTTCTTGGTCTTCTTGAGCATGGCCGCCATGTCGGCCTTGGATTGGGCCACGCTCCAGTCGCCGTTCTGGCTGAAGCCGGTCGGGATCGTGATGCCGCAGTTGCCCATGCTGTCGCGGAAACCCGTGGCTCGGTCCACGGCGATCGAAATCGCCCACGGGGCCGGTGATCTCGACGACGTTGTGCTTATCCGCAGAGAACCCTGCCAGGAGCGTGCACATCGCGGTCGCGGCGTTCTGCCCCTCGGAGACGAAGTCCGGGCCGACGTAGGTGTAATACAGGCTCGGGTCGGAATCGATCCGCAGGTTCTCGATGACGACGACCTTGCCGGCCGCTCTGGCTTCCTTGAGAGCGTCGTCGTAGCCGGTGGTATCGATCGGGTCGAGGACGATGACGTTGACGGCCGGATCCCCGTCGAACTGGTGGAACGCGGCGATCTGGTTCTGGAAGCTGTCCTGGGAATCGAAGAACTTCAGCGTGATGCCATCCTGGGTCGCGGTGTCCGTGAAGTTCTGAGTGTTCGCGGCCCGCCAGGGACTCTCCGATCCGGTCTGGATGAATCCGACGACCATGTCCCTGTACGTGTAGACCTTCGGCGTCGGCGTCGGGATCGGGGTGGGCGTCGGAGTCGGCGGTGGAGTGAGCGTAGCCGCCGGAGTGGTGGCCGGGGCCGTCGTCCGGGTCGGGCTGCCGAACCAGCATGCGGAAACCGCCGCCGCCAGGGCAACCATCATGGCGACGCGAAGCGATCGAGACTTCGCCATGTGAGACTTCGTCATCGTCGACCACCGAATCCAAGTGGGCAGCTGTCGAGGCGATCCTGCGCACGTCCGGAGGGGATCGTGCCAGCCCTTCGAACCCTCTCTGTCCGGGGAGGATCTTACAGTGGCCCGACGCCGGTGTCCGTCCGCTCGCGGAAGAGCATCTGCGACCGGCACAGGCAAGGCTCAGCCGCTCGGGCGCTGCGGTCTCGCGGGGGCCGCCACATCGCCAGGTCGCTCAAACGAGCCCCGGCATTGACATCTCTCGGCCGCCTCCCGTAGACTCCCGCAGGTCCGCCAGCAAGGCGGCAGCATCACGAGGTGTGTTTTCGTGCGCATCCCCGCTAACTACGCAACGGCAGGAGCCGCTCTCGCGAGCGGAAGCCCTGTCGCGTGCGGGAGATCTGCGCCCACCGGGAGCTAGTTCGAGGCGGTAGTGCCGCCAGGACGAACCTCTGAGCCGTGGGCCAGATCGGGCCCCCGGCTTTTTTAGTGCCCTCTGGAGGCGGACGCCGCCTCGGGGGCGAGCCGCGAGCCCCATCCCGCTTTCGCCCAGCTCGCGGCCTCTCCACGGCCGCGAGCTCCACCCGAGGGAGGAGCCAATGAGCATCGCGGTCCTGGAAGCAACTCAATCGCCGGCCTTGAGCCGGCCCATCGCCAAAGCATTCCCTGCCGGCCCGGCGGCCCTGCTGGTCGAGCATGCCACCAAGCGGTTCAAGGTCGATCGGCGCAAGCCACCGGTCCTGGCTGTGGACGACGTCTCGATCCGCATCGAGCGGGGCGAGATCTACGGCCTGCTCGGCGCCAACGGAAGCGGTAAGTCCACGTTCATTCGCCTGGTCAGCGGCCTGCTGACTCTCGACGCGGGTCGGGTCGAGGTCTTCGGCCACGACCTGGTCCGCGAGGAGATGGCGGTCAAGCGGCTGATCAATCGGGTCAGCGTCGACGCCGCCTTCTTCAAGAAACTCTCGCCGGCCGAGAACCTCTCGTTCGCGGCCCGCCTTTACGGCCTCGACTCGGGCGAAGCCCGCCGAAAGGCAGCCGAGATCATGGCCCGCCTGGGCGTTGGCGAGAAACGGATGGGCCGGCCGGTCGAGCAGATGAGCCGGGGCATGCAGCAGAAGGTCGCGATCGCCAGGGCCATCCTGACGAGCCCGACGCTGCTGCTGCTGGACGAGCCCACGACCGGGCTCGACCCCCGCTCCAAGCTCGACGTTCAAGCCTTCATCGAAGAACTTCGGGCCGATCACGACGCGACGATCGTGCTGACCACGCACGACCTCGTGGAAGCCGATCGGCTGTGCGGGCGAATCGGGATCCTGGCCGGCGGGCGACTGACCGCCGAGGAGACACCCGAAGGGCTCAAGACTCGCGTCGCCTTCGAGTACGGGCTCTCGCCCACGCTCGAAAGCGCCTTCATGCAATACACCGGCCGCTCCCTCGATGACGACGTCGAGGAAGGCGAAGCCGAGCCGGCCGAATAGCCGGTCGGCCGGCGCATTCCGTCGTTGGCTCCTGCGCTTCCTCGCTCACGCACCTTCAAGTGCGCTCGCTGCGGTGCTCGGAGCCGCCTAGGACTGCATCCGGCGGTCCGTCTATCAGGTCGGAGCCACAGAACCTGAAAGGGACACTTCGTTGTTTTCACCCTACCTCGCTCGTGAGATGCACATGGAACGTCAACGGGAGATCGAGAGCCAGCTTCGGTTCCGGTCGGTAGACCGGAGCCAGATCCGGCACCGCTCTCTCCGCCACCGGATCGGCCGCGGGTTGATCCAGTTCGGATCGATGCTCGCCGCCGATGGAACGCTACAGGTGGCCGCCCGACGCTGAGGCGCCGGGCGGCCACGCCCCTCCAGGAGACCAACTTGACCGCAATCAGGCGCGAGGCGTTGGCCAGCTACGCCTTCGTCGAGCGCAACTTCAACCTCACCAAGCGCTACTTCGGCTGGGAAGTGGCGTTCCTCGCCTACGCCGTGGCGGGCGCGCTGTCGGTCTCGCTGATCGGCCAGTCCGTCGGCAACCGCCGCCTGCTCATGTCGCTCGTAGTCGGCGCTGTCTTCTGGAACTACCTATCGGTGGTCTTCCAGTCGATCGGCGACACGATCACCTGGGAACGATGGGAAGGCACGCTCGAGTACACGATGATGGCGCCGGTCCGGCGCTCGGTTCAGCTGCTTGGGTCCGCGCTCTACGCCGTGGTGTACGGCCTGATCCACACCGCGATCCTGCTCGTCATCCTCGTGCTCTTCTTCTCGCTCGACCTCGGGCACGCCAACCTGGGCGCGGCCGCCATCTTCATGATGGTCGGCTCGGCCAGCTTCATCGGCATCGGCATGCTCGCCGCGATCATGCCGATGATGTCCGTTGAGCGTGGCTCGCAGATGGTCTTCGTCATGCAGTCGTGCCTGCTGCTCATCAGTGGCGTCTACTACTCGACCGACATCCTGCCAGGCTGGATGCAGTTGCTGTCTCGCATGTCGCCGGCCACCTACGTCCTCGACGCGGTCCGTCGGTCGCTGATCGACGGCGCCTCGCTCGACCAGCTTCTGCCCGATCTGTGGCCGCTGCTGGCGATGGCCTTCGTCTTCATCCCGCTCGGGCTGTGGGGCTTCGGCCGGGCCGAGCGCTACGCCAAGCGGACCGGAAAACTCAAGAGGGTGGGCTGACATGATCGTGCGCCCAGATACCGCCGGCACGGTGCCGGCGACGCTCTCCTGCCCCCGCCGGGGTTCCGACCTCGACATCGTCGACCTGTTGCCGGTACATCTCCTGTCCGGGATCGGCACGGCCCTTCTTTCGGGCGTCGTCGACTGGGCTCGGGCCGGCGGTTTCGAGCGCGTCCCGGTCGATTTCGAGACGGCCAATCTGCTCGCCCGGCGCTTCTGGTCGAGTTCCTTCACCGCGGTCTGCCTGTCATTCGAGCGTCACCTCGACGATCGACTCGTTGGCCGGGCACCGGAGCCGGACCGATGACCGGCCCCGACATGGTCGAGACCGGCGGTCTGAAAGCCTGGGGCTGGGACCCCGGCTGGGCCGCCGCGTTCGATGCCTCTGCGGGATCGAATGGCGACCGCCGCTGGGCCGCACGCGTCGTTGCCCAGCATCGGGGCGCATGGCTGCTCGCCGCCGAGCTGGGCGAGCGGTCTGCGTCGCTCACCGGTCGGTTCCGCCATGAGGCCCGAGACGGTGAGCTGCCCGCCGTCGGGGACTGGGTCGCCTGCGTGCCGTCGCCGCACGACGGCGAGGCCCGTATCGACGGCGTGCTGCCCCGCCGCTCCGCGTTCATGCGGCGCGCGGCCGGGTCGCGCGTGGGAGCCCAGATCGTGGCCGCCAACGTCGACACGCTGTTCGTGGCTACCTCTCTCAACGGCGATCTCAACCCGCGCCGCCTCGAGCGGTACGTGGCGATGGGCTATGAGTCGGGCGCCGAGCCGGTCGTGCTGCTCACCAAGGCGGACCTTGCGGAGGCCGCCGGCGCCACGGCGGCCCGCCTCCATGCCGAATTGCGGGTGCCCGTGGTCGCCCTCAGCGCGCGTACCGGCGAGGGCATCGGGTCGGTGGGCCGATGGTTCGCCCCGGCCAGGACGCTGGCTCTTGTCGGGTCGTCGGGCGTCGGCAAGTCGACCCTGCTCAACCGCCTCGCAGGCGAGGAATTGATGGTCACGCGCGAGATCCGCGACGACGACGCCCGTGGCCGCCATACGACGACCCACCGCGAGCTGTTCCGGCTTCCGGGCGGGGCACTGATGCTCGACACGCCCGGCATGCGCGAGTTCGGACTGTGGGATGCGGACGAAGGGGTGGACGAGACCTTCACCGAGATCGTCGAGCTCGCGGCCGGCTGCCGTTTCGCCGACTGCTCGCACAAGTTCGAGCCCGGTTGCGCGGTGCGGACGGCGGTTGCCGACGGCCGGCTCGATTCTGGACGGCTCAAGAGCTATCGGCGTCTCGCCCACGAGCTGGCGGAACAGCCTTCCGCCTCGCAACAGCGCGAGAGGGACAGGCGGTTCTACAAAGCGGTCCGCAACGCGGCAGCCGAAAGCATGGTCCGCAAGACGTATCGCGGGTAGGGCGTGCCGCTCGGCGACATTTGCGTCTTGACCGCGCGGGCGGCGGCGGGGATGCTCAGGGGGATGCGCGACTTGCTGCCACCTCGCCGCGCCCGCCTGGTCCTGGTGCCTCTTGTCCTGGCGTGCGCGGCCTGCTCCGGCGGGGCCGTGACGCCCGCCCCTTCATCGCAGACCGCGGAGGAGACCGACATGGCCGGCTTCGAACTAAAGAGCCCGAGCTTCGTCGAGGGCGGCCCGATCCCGATCAAGCACAGCTGCGACGGCCAGGACGTCTCCCCGGCCTTGATCTGGGAAGGCGCTCCGGCCTCGACCGCAGCCCTGGCCCTGATCGTGGACGATCCCGACGCGCGCGGCTTCATCCACTGGGTCGCCTACAACATCGCCGGCGGTCCGGCCGGTGGACTGCCCGAGGGCGCCGGCGCGGCGAGCGCGCCACCGCAGGGGCGCAACGACTTCGGCCGCACCGGCTGGGGCGGTCCGTGCCCGCCCGGCGGAACGCATCGCTACCGGTTCACGCTGTATGCGTTGTCGGCGCCGCTCACGCTGAGCGGCACTCCGTCGGCGAGCGAGGTGCGCGGGGCGCTGGCCCGCGTCCTGCTGGGCCACACCATCCTGACGGGGACGTACACGCGCAGGAAGTAGGCGCCGCTGCGGCGCTCCACCGAGCCGTCGCGCCGCCACTCTGGCCGACGGGCGCGAGACCCGGACTATGCGCCGGCCGCCTCTTCGGCCTCGATCCTGCCCTTGAAGGAGGCGAAGCCCTGGTCCGCGGCCTGCTGCATCGGGCCCTGGATCATCGGCTCGAACCCGCCCAGCAAGCCGCCCAGCGTGGCATCGGCCACCCAGGTCACGCGAGTCAGCTTCGGCCCGAGCTCGGCCAGATCGATGGAGCCGGTCCCGTTGATAGGCCCGCCCATGACGGCGCCCTCGATCGTCGCCGCGATCCGCGACGGGGCTTCGAGGTCGGTCACCTGGAGGTCCAGGACGACGCTCATCGGCATGGCTCCCGCCGGCGCCGAAACCGTGACCCTGTAGTGACGGTCGTCGATCTTCTCGATCTGAGCCTGGCCCGAGGTGCTCGAGGCGGCAGCGCGGTTCGGGTTGCTGACGGAGTCCCAGACGCGCTGGCGGCTGGCCGCGATCTCCGTTTCTCCTGACAGATGCATCGTTCCTCCCGGGCGCGGACTGCGTGGTGGTTGGTCGGGTCTCGACATGTTAGCGGCTCGGCAGGTCGGCCGGCCGGTCCAGTCGAGGTGACGATCGTGGCCGTTCGAGCTTCGGGCGCCCGCCCGCCTTACCTGCCGCTTACATCCGCCCCACGGACCTGGCATCGGGCGACGTATCCTGCGCCAATGAAGACCATCCTCGTCGTCGACGACGAGCGCAACATCGTCGAGCTCGTGCGGCTGTACCTCGAGAAGGAGGGCTTTGCCGTCGTGGCGGCCGGCGACGGCGAGCAGGCGCTCGTCCAGTACGAGCGCACCGACCCCGCCCTGGTGGTGCTCGACTTGATGCTACCCAAGATGGACGGCTTCGAGGTCTGCCGGGAGCTGCGCCGCCGGAGCGACGTGCCGATCCTGATGCTGACCGCCCGCTCCGAGGACGTGGACGCGATCGTCGGCCTGGAGCTCGGCGCCGACGACTACGTGACCAAGCCGTTCAACCCACGGGCGCTGGTGGCACGGGTCAAGGCGATCCTGCGGCGCACCGACGCGACCGCCAAGGGCGGACGGCCGATCGAGGTCGGCAATCTGCGCATCGATCCACGACGGCGCGAGGCGCTGGTCGGCGTCCGGCGCCTGGAGCTGAGGGCGCGCGAGTTCGACCTGCTGGCCGCACTGGCGCGCGATCCCGGCGTCGTGCTCACCCGCGACGCACTGCTCGAGGACGTGTGGGGCACTGACTTCCCGGGCGAGACCCGGACCGTGGACGTCCACGTCGCCGAGGTGCGCAAGAAGCTCGGCGATGACGGGCCGCAAGTGGAGACGATCCGAGGCCTGGGATACCGGCTGGTGCCTCCTCCCCGGGGCGCGGTCGAACCCGGCCCGTCGACCGTCGCCGACTAGAGGCGCCCACCGATGCTGCCGCGCGGGCTGACCGGCCGAATCGTCCTGGCCTTCGCCGGCCTGGCCGCGGCGATGCTGCTCGCCGTCGCGGCAACCCTCTTCGTGGTGCTGCACCAGCTCCATGAAGACGAGATCAAGGATTCGCTGTCACGCCAGATCGTCCAGGTGGTGGTCAACCTCGCCAGCGAGACGCCCGACCAGTGGGACTCCACGCTGACCGCCTACGGCGCCTCGGTCGCCGCCGACGGCGGCTACGTCCTGGTCCAGACCCCCGACGGCGCCATCCGGGTCATGGCCGGCAATCCCTCGTCTTTGAATGTGCCGACCACCGGCCCCATCGGGAGGACGCAGACCTCCAACGGCAACTGGTACGTTTACGCCGAGGCGAGCAAGAATGCCGCCGGCGGCCGCACCATCCTGTTCGCCCTGCCCGATACCTCGGCGCGGCAGGCGCTGGGCGATCTCGGCGGCGCGATGCTCATCGTCGCCCTCGTCCTGCTCGTCGTCGGCATACCCGTGGCGTGGCTTCTGTCGGGGTCGCTGACCGGGCCGATGCGCCGCCTCGCCAACGCCGCCGCCGAGCTGCCGGCCGCCTCGGGTGAGACCAAGCCGCTCCCGCTGGAGGGTCCGACGGAAGTGAGGGCCCTGACCGAACGGTTCAACGCCATGGCTCACGAGCTGGCGTCGACGCGGCAGGAGGAGACGCAACTCCTCGCCAACCTGCGCCACGATCTGCGCACGCCCCTGACGAGCATCGGCGGGTTCGCCGAGGCTATCGCCGACGGGACGGCCTCCGGCGATCGGGCCGCGTCGGCCGCCCGGACCATCGCCGAGGAAGCGCAGCGGCTCGAGCGGCTGGTCGGCGAGCTGGGCGTCGTGGAGAGGCTGCGCCAGGGTCCCGCTTCGCTCCGCCCGGAGGCACTCGACGCGACCGCGCTGCTGACCGACGCCGCAGCCCGGTTCGAGGCGCGCGCCACCGGCCTGGGCCTGGCAATCGACGTCGCCGGGGCGATCCCCGGAGAGCCGGCCCTGGCGTTTACCGGCGACCGGCTGGCCGTGGAGCGGATCCTCCAGAACCTCATCGAAAACGCCCTATCGGTGGTTCCTTGGGGTGGCCACGTCTGGCTGCGCGCGGTGTCGCTGCGCATGCCGGGACGCCCGACCGGGATCTCTCTGAGCGTCACCGACGACGGGCCGGGCTTCCCGCCCGGGACGGCGGAGCGGGTCTTCGAGCGCTTCTATAGAGCCGACCCGTCCCGAACCGGCGGCGGTTCGGGCCTGGGATTGGCGATCGTCCGAGAGCTGGCGCGGGCCCACGGCGGCGAAGCCTGGGCCGAGAACGTCGCCCCCCACGGAGCGCGGGTGACGGTGCTGCTGCCGTTGAGCCCGGTCGTTCCCGACGCAACGAAGCCGCCCGAAAAGGACGCCGGAACCGAATCCTGACGGCCCGCGCCGGCGGCCTCAGCTCCGGCGGCCTCAGCTCCGGCGGGCTACTCGACTCCGCCTGCCGCTATCCTTCGCGGGTGAGCGACGCAACAAATCAGGCCGGCCCGCCGGCCGAGATCACCCATCTTGTCCGCCAGCGGACCGAAGCCCGGGCCCGCCGCGACTGGACGACGGCCGACGCCCTGAAGGCCCAGATCGAGGCCGCCGGCTGGAAGGTCACCGATCACGGCGGCCGAACCTCCGTCAGCCGGGCCGCTCCACCGAGCGTCGAGCTGGACGGAGCGGTTCGATACGGATCTGCCGCTGCCGTGCCGTCACGTCTGGATCAGCCGCCCGAAGTGCCCTGGACGGCGATAGTGCTCGCATCCGAATCGCCCGAACGAGTTTCGCGGTTGCTCGCCGGCTTGCGGGCCCACGCCCCGGGCGCGACTCAGGTCGTGGTCGTCGCCAACGACCCGAGCGAGCTCCAGGCGGCGGCGCTCGCGGACGGCGCTCCGGATCGTACCGCCATCGACGGGCGCGACGTCGAGGTCCTTCGAACCGCCACTCGCCTGGGCCACGCCGCCGCGCTGAACATCGCCCTGAGACGGGCCGCCGGTGAGCTGGTGCTCATCGCCGACGGCACCGCCTGGCCGGCCGGTGACGCGCTCACTCCGCTGGCCGCGGCGCTGGCCGACCCGGCGGTTGCCGTAGCGGGAGCCTTCGGCGTCGCGTCGGCCGAACCCGGACGCTTTCGGCCGTCGGCCCTCGAGCCCTCCGAGGCGCGCCGAGTCGGAGCCATACTGGCCGGCTGGATGGCATTCCGACGCTCCGACTACGTCGCGCTGGGGCCGCTCGACGAGCGCTTCGTGACGCCGGCCTGGCTGGACGTCTGGTGGAGCCTGCGCCTCCGGGCGGGCGCGGACCCCGACTGGACGGACGCGGCACCGGCCGATGCCACCGCGGCTGCCGACGGCGAGGCCGAGGCTGCCGACAGCGGAGCCGAGGCGGCCGGCGCCCGGACGGCCGAGACCGAGGCAGTCGGACCGGCGGACGCCGGTGCCGGGACCGTCGAGGTCGAGGTCCCGGCGCCACGGCGAGCCATCCGCCTCGACCTGGCCCTCGAGCACGACGAGGTAGTCTGGCCGCCCGACAGATCGCGGCTGGGCCGCCGCAACATGTACCGCGTGCTCGACCGCTGGGGCTGGCGAGACGACCTCGTCTGAGCCGGCGAGCCCGGCGCAGGGCAGGCCGGCCCAGGGTGCGCGTCCCTACTGCAGGATCGCGGAAACCACGACCACCGGCCCGATGGCGGGTGCGGCGCCGAGCTGCACGGCCGGCGAAACCTGGCTCGTGTAGTAATGGTAGGCGGGATCCGCCTGCCACCTGGCGGTGCCTACGAAGTAGCCGGCGACCATGACCGCGACCAGCGCGACCACGCCGACGATCGGCAGCGCCAGCCGCTGGAGCCCCGACCTGCCTCCGCCGGGCATCTGCCAGAGCGAGCCGAGCGTCGGCACCCGGCCCGGCGGCATGACCAGCGCAAGCCACACGCCGGCGACGAGCCCGCCTACGTGGGCGAAGTTGTCGACGTTGCCGAAGACGCCGGAGAAGCCCAGCACGAGGTTCAGGACGATCAGGAAGCCGATCTGCGAAGCGATGGCCCGCGACTGTGAGTCCAGGACGGCATGGTGGTACTCCGTCGCCACCAACACGATTCCGAAGAGCGCGAAGATCGCGCCCGAAGCGCCGACCGAAGCGCCGGCGTCCCCGAAGACGTAGCTGGATAGCGAGGCGGCGATCCCGCCCAGGATGTAGAAGAACAGCATCAGCCTGGCGCCGTACATCTTCTCCACCACCTGCCCGGCAAACCACAGGGCGTACATGTTGAAGAGAAGATGCAGGATGTCGTTCGGATCGTGGACGAGAACGACTGAGAGCAGCCGATAGATCTCGCCGCTGGCGACCAGGTACTTGTTTAGCTCCAGCTGCAGCTCGAGCGGTCCACCGGGACTGAGCTGACCCGGCGGCGCCGTCCCGCCCTGCATCGCGACCAGGGACGTGACCACCGTCACGCCGATGATCAGGTAGGTCATGAAGGACGGCAGCACGTCGCCGCGGCTGCGAGCGAAGTAGCGACCAGCGGCCCGGGTGTTGCCGGTCTCCTTGGACAGCCAGCCGAGGCGCGAGGCGATCAGCGCCTTGTCGGCGGCGGGGGCGCGCCGCTCGCACTGGCGGTAGGCATCGAGCGCGCCCTGCAGATCCTTGGCGCGAACCCGCGCCGCGGCGACCTGACGCCAGGCTCGGTACGTCACCGGCGTCTCGGGCAGGCTGGTGACTCGCTCCCAGGTGGTCAGGGCGTCGGCCTCGCGGTCCAGGCGGTAGAGAGCGTTACCCATGCCGTACAGTGCGGCCGCGGAGACGTCCCGGTCCGACGTGCCGAGCGTCCGGCCGTACAAGGCCAGGGCGTGTTCCGGCTCACCGGCCTCCAGCAGCTCGTCGGCCCTGCGAATCAGGGCGATTGCCGTCGAGCGGTCCAGTGGGCCGGCAACAGACGGGTCGAAGCCGTCCGGAACGGCGGGCTGGCCCTCGAACCGAAGTCCCTCAGAAGCACGATCCATGGCGGGCACTCTACATGAACGAAGGGCCAGGCGCGGCACCGGCAGCCGGCGCAGCGCCGGGTGCCCGCGCGGCGCCGGTTGGCACCTCAGCCGGCGACAGGCTCCCAGCCCGAGGCCTTGACCGCCTCCGCGAACGCCGCCGCCGGTTCGGTCCCGGCATCGAGCCGGGCGGCAAAGGCGCCCACGACGCGACCGAACGAACCGTCGTCCACGGCGGGCGCCTCCAGGAGCGTCGCCTCAGGAGGGAGGGGCGGGGGCGTGGCGCCGGGCGGCAGGAGCACGACGAGCCGGGCCCCGGCAAATGCCGCGCCCTCGACCACGGCCTCGACCGCGGCCTCGGGGAGTGGCTCCGCGAGCACCACCACCCGCATCTCGGCCAGGTAGCGCAGAGCCAGGGAGATATCGCCGCCCTCGAGCCCCGGCCGCGCGGCCGGATCGGCGGGCAGCAGTTCGACCTCGGCCCGCGGCCCGTCGTCGTCGCCGCCGTCACCCGCCAGTGCATCGCCCGCCAGCGCACCGGCCGCGGGAGCGTCGGCGCCACGGGCAGCTGCAGCCATGTCCACGGCTTCGGGCTCCGTGACGACGGCCACCGCGGACAGCACCGGGGTGGATCGCGCGGGATCCCGGAGCAGCGCCGCGTGCCCGACACCGAGACGCCCGAGCGCCAGAACGACCGCGTCGCCCGCTCCGTCATCTCCGACCTTGCCGACCAGCTCCACCGAGCTGCCGAGGGCAGCCGCCGCGGCGGCCACGTCGACGGCAAGCCCGCCGGCACCCCCCTCCCCGTCCGCCGAGCCGGCGTACGCCGGCAGACCGATGACGACGATCATTCGCCGGCCTCGTCCTCTCCGAGAGCGCCGCCTTCATCGACCGCGCCCGGCGACTCATCGTGGATCACCTCGAGCTCGCCGAGGCCGGCCGCCTCGAGATCCTTGCCCACCGCCTCCGCGTCACCGACCAGTACGATGGCCAGCCGGTCGGGATGGATGTGGTCCGCCGCCGCCTTCCGAACGTTCTCCGCCGTGACCGCCTCGACGAGTCCGCGATAGCGCGCCAGTTCGTCGTCGGGGAGGCCGTGCACGAACAGCCCTCCGATCGCCCCGACCACGGCCCCCGGCGTCTCGAAGCGGAGCGGGAACACACCGACCAGATAATCGCGCGCGACGTCCAGCTCCGCATCCGTGACCAGCGTCTCGCGCATCCGGTGCAGCTCCTTCACCGCCTCGGAGATGGCGGGCACCGTGACAGCCGTCTGGACGGCGGTCCGGACGGCGAATGGCCCGGCCCCCCGCCGCATGTCGAAACCGGCGCCGACGCCGTACGTGTAGCCCTTCTCCTCTCGCAGGTTCAGCTGCAGCCGCGAGTTGAACAGCCCGCCCAGGATCGCCGCCATGACCTGCACGGCGTAGAAGTCCGGGACGAGACGCGGCAGGCCGACGTGCCCGATTCGAACCTCCGACTGAACCGAGCCCGGGCGGTCGTAGAGTCGAATGATCGGTCGATCGACGGCCGCGACTGCGACGGGCGCTCGTCCGGCGAGGGACAGGCCGGGGCCCGAACCGCTCGACGCTCCGGACACGCCCGAACCGCCCGAAGGGCCGCTGGCCAGCGAGCCCAGTACTTCCTCGGCCAGGCGCGGCACGTCGATACCGGCCAAATCGCCGCCGACGACCAGAGCGCCATTCTCGGGCGACAGCACCGCGCGATGGATTCCGATCAGGTCGTCGCGCGTCAGCCGCCCGACCGTCGATTCGTCGCCTCCGGCAAGGCGCGAATACGGCGACTCGGCGGTGTAGATCGTCGCGGAGAAAGCCTGCTCCACACGACGGCGCGGTTCGGCACGCATCTGCAGCAGGTCGTTGAGGCGCTCGTCGCGCAGCCGCGCGACCTCCTCCGCGGGAAACGTCGGGCGCTCGACGAGCTCATCGAGCAACTGCAGCGCGGCCCGCAGGCGCGAAGCCGCGACCTCGACGCTGGCGGCGAAGGCGTCCCAGCTGGCCTCGGCGTGGAGCGTCGCGCCGAGCCTCTCGGCGGCCTCGACGAGCTCCAGCCCCGGGTATCGCTCCGTGCCCTCGGTCAGAGCCCTCGCGGCGAGGACGGTGGCGCCCGCCAGGTCGGCCGGCTCGTCGACGGAACCGATTCGGAAGACCAGGTTGGCCGACACGAGAGGCCGGCCCGGGACGTGAACCGCCAGTACCTGCAGGCCGGACGGCAGGACCGTCCGCTCGAAGTCCGGGAAGCTGTAGGCGCGCGGCTGGCCCGGTGACGGTCGGGCGGCCAGAATCTCGTCGAGCGTCATGCCGCCGACTCCTGGTCTTCGCCCCTGGCCGCTCCGGCGGCGGGCATGTAGGTGAGCACGACGCGGTTCTCCGGCCGAAACACCTCCGCGGCTACGGCCTGGATCTCCTCCGCCGTAACCGACAGATACCTTTCGAGCTGGCGGTTGATTAGGTCGGGGTCGTCGAGCAGCGTCGCGAACATCGCCAGGCGATCGGCGCGTTCCTCCACGCGCTGGAGCGCCTCGAGCTCGTAGGTCTCGATCAAGGCTCGCGCGCGGGCGAGCTCGTCGGCCGTCACCGGCTCCCGGCCCAGGCGCTCGAGCTCCTCCTCAAAGGCGCGCTCGACGACTTCGGGATCGACTCCCGGCCGGACCGTCGCCTGACCTGCGGCGATCGATGCCCCGCCGACGAACCCCAGGGCGAAGAACGCGACGTCCTGAGCGATCCGTTCCTCACGCACTAGCCGGCGATACAGCCGGCTGCCCTTGCCGCCGGCCAGTATCTGCGAGGCGACCTCCAGGGCGTCCAGCCGCGGATCGCCAAAGCACGGCGCCCGAAAGCCGAGGTAGTGGCGCGGCAGCGGCACGCGATCCTCGACCACTTCCCGACTCTCGGCCCCCAGCGTGGGCGGCAGGCTCACGTCACCGAGCGGCGGGATGGTCGGATTCGCCGCGATCTCGCCAAAGTAGCGCTCCACCCAGGCTCGGACCTGCGCCGGATCTGCGTCGCCGGCGATCGCCAGGACCGCGTTGTTGGGCGCGTAGTAGGTCCGGAAGAAAGCGGCCACGTCCTCCAGAGAGGCCGCGTCCAGGTCCGCCATCGACCCGATCGTCGGATGATGGTACGGATGCTCCGGAGGGAAGAGGTGTTCCTGGAGCTTGTGGAACCACTGGCCGTATGGTCGGTTGTCGTAGCTCGATCGCTTCTCGTTCTTGACGACGTCGCGCTGGTTGTCGAGGTTCTCCTGGCTCAGGGCATCCAGCAGCGTCGCCATGCGGTCGGCCTCGAGCCAGAGGGCGAGCTCCAACTGGTGGCTCGGCATCGTCTCGAAGTAGTTGGTTCGGTCCAGCCAGGTCGTGCCGTTGAGTGTCCCGCCGGCCGCCTGGACCAGACCCATGTGCTCGGTCTTGGCAACGTGGCGAGAGCCCTGAAACATGACATGTTCGAAGAGATGGGCGAAGCCGGTCTTGCCGGGAACCTCGTTCTTGGAGCCGACCGCATACCAGATGCAGACCGCAACGACCGGGGCCAGATGGTCCTCGGCGATGATCAGCCGCAGCCCGTTGGCCAATCGCTCGTCGGTGAACCTGACTGTCGGTGCGGACATAAGGCGGGACTCCTCGAGGATTCGCGGTCGCCGATGCAGGACAGGGGTGCCGCGGTGCCAGCATTGTAGGGGCCGCCGCCGACTGCGGCGTCGGCGGCCGGCATCGGGACCCCCAGAGTGAACCTGCCGTCCGCCGGGCCCGCGCCAGGACGTCCGGGGGCACCGCCCGCTCGGCGCAACCTGCCCAACCGGACTTGATCTCCGGTACCGGTCTATGTTAGATTGTTGTCTAACACGGTGTAAGAGGAACTACTAGAAGTGCCAGGGATCCAGAACCCACCGCGCGCTGCTCGGGAGCGATCCGGCGGTCTCGTCCGACCCGGTCTGACGATGACTCAGATGCCGGCGGTCGAGATCGACGTGCGCACGGGTTACGACTTCCTCATGAGCGGCTGCAACGACTGCGGCGAGCTCGAGGATCTCCTGCCCGAGGACCGCGTCTGGCTCGAAGAGGGCCGCGCGGCGATCGCCGGCGAGGTCGGAGAGACCGAATCCGCCAGGGCATGTGTCGGCTTCGTGTCCGAGATCGGCCGAATGCTACTCGGTCGGCCGGAGCTCAAGTCGGCCCGCCAGGTCGTCGGCGCCGTCGACGAGCTCTCCGACCCGGAGTTGCTCGAATGCCTGTTCGGCGAGCTGATCGAGAGCCCGGACGTGGCCGATTCGGCCCGCAGGGCCCTCAACGGCGACGCCGAGGCATACGTGGAGCTGGGCGATCAACTCGAGCACTGGAAGGGTCACTCGGTCATGCCGGAGACCCTGGCCGAACTGGCTCCAGGCGCGCGCCGGACGCTTCACGCGTGGCTCCCCCGCTTCGAGCAGGTCGAGGCTCGCGTCGACCGCATGCTCGCCCGCGACGTCGCCGGCCGGCACCTCGACGACATGGTCGCCAATCCCCTGGGCTTCGTCGAGAAGGCGACCAACGGCATCCGAATGGTCCCGGAGCAGAGGACGCGACGCATCGTTCTCGCACCGAGCTACTTCGGCCGGCCGTACAACTCGCTGACCAAGGTGGGCGACTCCACGCTCGTGTGCTATCCGATCGCCGACTCCGCTCTCGGGGCCGGCGGTAGGGCCGCTCCCCCGGTGGCGACGGTGCGACTCTACCGCGCCCTTGGCGACGAGAGCAGGCTGCGCATCCTGCGCTTGCTTGCCGAGCGCGACCGCTACCTGACCGAGCTCGCCACCGATCTCGATCTCAGCAAGCCGACGGTCAGCCACCACCTGGCCCAGCTTCGGAGCGCGGGCCTCGTCACGATGACCGAGCAGGGCAACCTGACCTACTACACGCTTCGCCGGGATCGTGTCGAACAGGCCGGACCGGAGTTGAGCGCCTTCCTGGCGCGCTGACCCACATGGAAACCGAAATTCAGATTTGATTGACCTCGATGTTAGATAAGCAACTAACTCTTGAGATCCAAAACCCTAACTAGGAGAGCAGGTCGAATGTGGTACCAACCACCCGAACAGCGTCTTTCGATGGTGCAAGCACAGCAGGCAGAGATGCGCGCTTACGCCAGGGAAGCGCGCCGAGCCAATCGGTCCGAGGGCTCCCCGATGTCGCCTGAACGAGTCAGCGGACTCCAGCTGCGCATCGGCCGACTTCTTATCGTAGTCGGGCGTACGCTCCGCGAAGACGAACCGCCTTGTCCGGACCTGATGCGCTCGTAGGACACGGCTCGTCGCCGCACACTCGTAGGGAACGGCTCGTAGCCCACGCCCCGTAACGCACAATCGAGTGGGGACCCGTGACTCAGGCCTTCGTCCGGTACATGAGGAGCTTCACCGGATTCAGCCGCGACGCCCGGCTGTTCCTCGTCACGACCGTCGTCTACGGCGCCGTCATCAGCCTGTATTGGGCCGACTTCAATCTGTATGTGGGGGCGATCGGCCTCAGCCCTTCGACGATGGGCGAGCTGATGTCCGTGGCGATGCTGGCGGGTGTCCTGGTGGCCTTCCCCTGTGGCGCGCTCTCGGACCGCTTCGGCAGGCGCGCGGTGATGGCCGGCGGCATGGCCCTCGTCGCCGTTGCGCTGCTCGCGGCTCTGCCCGGCAACCTGGCCCTGTTGTTCGTTGGCGTCGTGGCCCTGGGCGCCGGCTCGCAGGCCGTCAGCGTGGTCCAGATCCCGTTCATCGCGGAGCACACTCAACCCGAGCAACGGAACGAGTACTTCGCCACGTGGTCCGCGATCGGCAACCTGACGGCCCTCGTGGCCACCCTGGCGGGTGGCGCAATAGCCACCGTGCTCGCCTCCAGTCTCGGGCTCGGCGGGGGTCCGGCGCCATACCGGGTCTTGCTCGTGGGCATTGCGGCGCTCGGTGCCCTGTCGCTGGCGACGTTGCTGCCGCTGACAAGCGATCGTCCCGGGCCCGATCGCCCGCGCCACGCACAGGGTGGCCGCTTCGGCATCGCCGTTTCCGATCGGGGCCTGATCGTGCGGCTGCTCTTGCCCGGATTCATCACTGCCCTCGGCGCCGGGCAGCTGATCCCATTCCTCAACGTCTTCATCCAGACCAAGTTCAACCTCGGCCTGCCGGCGACAAACGCGGTTCTCGCGGTCGGGAGCCTGGGCACGACCATCGCCATCCTCGCCCAGCCGGCCCTGGCGCGGCGTTTCGGCCGGATCGAATCGATCGTCCTTGTCCAGGCGGCAAGCATCCCGTTCCTGCTGGTGCTCGGCTTCTCCCCGGTGCTGTGGACCGTGATCGCCGCATATGCGGTGCGGAACTCCTTGATGAACGCCGGCAGCCCCATATTCGACGCATTCGCCATGGGACACGTCTC
Organism: uncultured Chloroflexia bacterium; assembly: GCA_963768655.1. GTDB lineage: Bacteria > Chloroflexota > Limnocylindria > Limnocylindrales > CSP1-4 > Fen-1039. The sequence goes on from CAVYIM010000005.1 coordinate 96,093, forward strand.
CGCCGCGGAGCGAGCCACCGTTGCCGCGGGCATGTCCATGCTGTGGTCCCTGGGCTGGACGGTCGCCCCGCTGTACTACAGCGCGCTACAGGCGAGTCTCGGCTTCACGGCGGGCTACACCGTGGACTTCATCACGATCATCGCCCTGTACACGATATCCACGGCCCTGCTTTGGAGATGGTTCCACGGCGTCGACCGGATGGCCGCGCAGGCAGCTGCATCGGTCGGGGAGGCCGAACTCGAGCCGGACATCGTCGAGACGCCGGTAGTTCTCATCGAGCGCGCCTGACGGGTCGGCGCGGGCCGGGACGGAGCCCGCCGCGCCCCGAGGCGACCGGTCAGTTGGAAGAGACGGCGCTCCGCAACCTGGCCAGCAGGTCGGCAATCTTGCGGTCCGGCCCGAGACGGGCGATGTCGCCCAGGGCCGCGTCGGAGAGCCGGATCGGGCCCAGCCCCAGCGCCCGCTCCAGGGCCGCAGCCGCCTTTTTCCGATCGCCTGCCCGGGCCGCGCTACGCGCCTCCAACACGGCGCTCGGGGCGCCGCCGGAGCGTCCCAGCATGGACGCCGCGGCCATCGAGTCGCCGAACCGGCCGAGTGCGTGCAGGCCGACCTGCAGCTTCAGCAGGGCCGGAATCCGGTCGCCCGTGTCGTCGCGCCGCAGCGCGCCGAGAAGCTGCGAGACCCGATTGCTATCGACGACCCGTGTCACGATGACGAACACCGCCAGAGGGTCGGTCTCGGTCGCAAGACGGGCCGCCACGGCCGGATCGTCCCGATTCGCGACCATTCCGACCACGTCGGGAAGCAGCGGCGCCGGTCGGCGTTCGAGTTCGTCGAGGTCCGCCGCCGCGGCCTCACCCGAGCCACCCGGCATCGTTTCCGCGAGCGCCTCGCCGAAGACGCGGCGCGACTCCGCCGCCTCCATCACCAGCGACTGCCGGCCCCCTCCGCGGCCCTCGCCGCGTCCTTGACGGCGCCCCTCGTCCCCCTTGCGGTCGACCTCCGAGTTCGAGCGCGACTCCGCTCGAGGCCTCGCCCAGGCGCCTTTCGACGGCGCGGAGCCCGCCGCCCGACGCCCACCGGGCCCGCCCGAAGCCAGCTGCCATACCGTCAGGTACGGCTCCGGGTTGAAGAGCCCGAAGAAGACGATGACGACGGTCAGATAGATGAAGCCGACGAAGACCGCGCCGATCGCGATCACGGCACCGGCGACCGCCACCGTCACGAGGCCCGGCCGCTTGCCGCGCTGGCCAAGGACGGCCACGAAGAGGTTCGTGACGACGTTGCCGCCGTCCAGCCCGGCAATCGGCAGCAGGTTCAGGATGCCCCACCACAGGTTGACGAAGATCAGGTCGCCGGCCGTATCGGCGAGCAGGCCACTCGCCGGAAGCCACGGCTTCACCACCATGACGGCGATGGCGGCAGGTATCCCGACCAGCGGCCCCGCCAGGCTGACCAGGATCGACTTGCGAGGTGGCAGCACGAAGCCCGATATCGTCAGCCCGCCCATGGCCCACAGCCAAATCTCGGGATGGATGTTGTACGTGCTCAGCGCGAAAGCGTGCCCGAGCTCGTGGATGAGGATCGAGACGGCCACCACCGCGATCCACTCGAGGATGCCGACGCCGGGTCGCGCCCCCAGGCCGATGATCAGCGTGATCAGCAGGAAGTCGACCCCGATCGTGATCGGGAAGCCGAAGAGGCGGAAGCGAAGGCCGGGAAGCGAAGGCGTCACGAAAGGCATCCTGGCGGCGGGACCCGATTGTGCGCCCGATTCGGGCGCGCGCTCAGGTTAGCCGAGCCAGTCCCGGCTGGACAGGGCCAACTCCCCTATCCCGACGCCGGCTCAGGCTACGGCGTCGGCGACGCCCGCGCCCGATAGCAGCGGCGCAGGCGAGCCTACGCCGGGCCTCTCATCGCCACGTCTTGCTCAGCACGGCGACGCCACTTCCCCGTTCAGCACACGGTAACGGAGGTGCAGGTACGAGCAACGGAGCTGCTCGCACGAGAGCAGCTCAAGACCCTTGACGTGGCGCAACTCGGCCTGGTCCGTGAGCGATGCGCCACCGACGAGCGACGGCGTCTCCCGGCCCCCGATGAGGCATGGCGCGACGACGAGAGAGACGAAGTCGATCAGCCCAGCGCGCACCAGCGCAGCGTTCAGCGCCGATCCGGTCTGGACCGTCATCCGATCAACGCCGAACTCGCGGTGCAGACGTGCGAATGCGTGGCCCAAGTCGATCTGGCCGGTGTATTCGAGCAGGGTCACGTTCGGGTAGCGGGATCGGAGGTCTCGAGCCGGATGAGTCGGGCAAGCTGTGATGATGTAGAGCGCCGGGGACCGCCGGGCGAAGTACTCGATGCCGGCTCCCGTGAGATGGGGCTTGCTGTCGACGATGACGAACTTCACGTCGGCAGGCGGCCCCTCCCAGGTCCTCGCGTTGGCGCCGATCTTCGCGAGCGTCCGACCCGAGTTGAACGACACGCGATCGGTCAGGCGCTCAAGCTCGTAGTACTGCTCGAGCCCTTCGCGGACGCCCGCGATGCGCGGGAAGTCCGAATCGGTGTCGCGCTCGTCTACGGCGCCGGTCGAGATCTTGCCATCGACCGACTGGAGCAGGAAAAGAGTCGTCACCGGGCGTGCTGTCATGTTCAGATCCTCCCTCCTTGCTTCAACCTAGAGACAATGCCCGCCTCGGTTTGCCCGGCTCCGGCACCCATTCGCCCAGCGGGCGGACCTCCGCCAGACGCATGCGCAGGTCCGGGTCCAGCGCCTCGGCCGCGGCCACGGCCGTCTCGATGGCGGTCAGGCACAGGATCCCCTCGGCGGTGGCGGCGAGGCGGATCTCGGCCGCGTCGCGGACCGGGCCGGACTTCGGCGACGGCGTGTTGACCACGAGCCGCACCGAGCCGCCGGCGATGAGGTCCAGGATGGTGACCTGCCCGTCGCCGGCGTGCTCGCCCACCTTGGCCACGACCTGCGCCTCATGGCCCAGCCTGTGAAGCTCGGCTGCGGTGCCGGAGGTGGCGGCGAACCGGTAGCCAGCCCGAGCCAGGGCGGCGGCGACGCGCGGCAGCTCCTTCTTGTCCCGGTCCGCGACGGAGATCAGCGCCAGCGCCCCGTCGGCGCCCGGCCGGGGCGGGATCAGCGCCGCGCCCTGCATCGCCTTGGCCAGCGCGACTCGCGGGTCGGCATGGATGCCGATGACCTCGCCCGTGGACTGCATCCCCGGGCCGACGCTCGGGTCCACGCCGCGGAGCTTGGCGGTGGAGAAGGCCGGCGCCTTGACCGCGACCAGCGGCGGCGGCTCCAGCAGCCCATTACCCCACCCCATTGCGCGCAACGTCTCGCCCAGGGCAATCCGGACGGCCAGCTTGACCATCGGGACGCCGGTGACCTTGCTCATGAACGGCACCGTGCGGCTGGCGCGCGGGTTGACCTCGATCAGGTACACGCCGTCGTCGCGGACGATGAACTGGGCGTTGACCAGGCCGTGGACGTCCAGCGCCCGCACGATCCGGTCCATCGCGGCGACGATCAGCTCCTGGTCGGGGACCGAGACCGTCTGCGGCGGGAACATCCCGACCGAGTCGCCAGAATGGACGCCGGCTCTCTCGACGTGTTCGAGCAGGCCCGGGATCAGGACCGACTCGCCGTCGGAGATCGCGTCGACGTCCACCTCGATGCCTTCGAGATAGCGGTCGATCCGAACCGGCCGGTCGGGGTCGACGACGGTCGCGCGCGCCAGCTGCTCGACCAGATCGGACGGCGAATAGCTGAAGTCGATTGCCAGGCCGCCGATGACGAACGACGGTCGAACGATGACCGGGTAGCCGATCCGATCGGCCAGCGCCAGCGCTTCCTCGATCGAGCGCGCCATGCCGCCGTCGGGCTGCGGGATGCCGACAGCCTCCACCAGGTTGGCGAAGCGGATGCGATCCTCCGCCTGGTCGATGGTCTCCAGGTTTGCGCCCAGGAGCGGGATACCGGCGGCCGCGAGCGACTCGGCCAGGTTGAGGGGCGTCTGGCCGCCGAACTGGACGAAGGCGCCGAGCGTCGGGCGGCCGTCCGGCGATTCGGCCTCCACGACCGAGCGAACGCTCTCCGGATCGAGCGGCTCGAAGTACAGCCGCGAGCTGGCGTCGAAGTCGGTCGAGACCGTCTCGGGGTTCGAGTTGATCATGACGGCCTGCCAGCCCCGTTCGCGCAACTCCGCCGCGGCCTGGACGGCGCAGTAGTCGAACTCGATCCCCTGCCCTATCCGGACCGGCCCGGAGCCGATGACCAGCGCCGCGGGCCGCTCCACCGGCGGCAGCTCCGGCTCGGAGCCGCTGGCAGCGTACGTCGCGTAGAAGTACGGCGTCTCGGCCGCGAACTCCGCGGCGCACGTGTCCACCATCGCGTAGCCGGGCACAAGGCCGAGCTCCATTCGGGCGAGCCGCACCGCCTCGGCCGTCGCGCCCGGCCCCGCCATCGCCGCCAGCTCGCGGTCCCCGAAGCCGGCCCGCTTCACGGTCGCGAGGAGAGTGGCCGCCTCATCGTCCCGTGGCTCCGCGATCCGCGCCCCGGCCCGCCGGACCTCGCGCTCCAGCGCGATCGCCCGCTCGAACTCCCAGAGGAACCACGCCGAGATGCCGGTCACGCCTCGGATCCGCTCCGCCGGCATGCCCCGCCGCAGCAGCGCGAGGATCCGCCACAGCCGCGAGTCCGAGGGTGCGAGGAACCGCTTGAGCACGATCGGATACGCCATCCGCTCGGCGTGCGCCCTTGCCTCGCAGACCAGGCCGCTGGTATCGACCGTGACGAACGCCGGCTCGGCGACCGCGGGCTCCATCAGGTAGTCGAGCGTCGCCTGCCAGCCGGCGTTCTCGGCCAGCCAGCCCGCGCCCGCCTGTTCGAGCGCGCGGAGGGCCTTGTTCAGCGCCGAGCCGAAGGTTCGGTCGATCGCCATCACCTCGCCGGTCGCCTTCATCTGGCTGCCGAGCGTTCGATCGGCATTGGGGAACTTGTCGAACGGGAAGCGCGGCAGCTTGACGACGACGTAGTCGAGGGCCGGCTCGAAGGCCGCGACCGTCGTACCGGTCACGACATTGGGGATCTCCGCCAGCCGCCGGCCCGCGGCGATCTGGGCCGCAACGCGCGCGATCGGATAACCCGTCGCCTTGCTCGCGAGAGCGGAGGATCGGCTGACGCGCGGGTTGACCTCGATGACCGCGTATTCGGCGTAGTCCGGGCTCAGGGCGAACTGCACGTTGCAGCCGCCCTCCACGCCGAGCGCCCGAATGATCGCCAGGCTGGCCGAGCGCAGGCGCTGGTGGACAGGGTCGGGCAGCGTCTGGACCGGCGCGACGACGATCGAGTCGCCGGTGTGGATACCCAGCGGGTCGACGTTCTCCATCGAGCAGACGGCGATGCAGGTATCGTCCGCGTCGCGCATGACCTCGTATTCGATCTCCTGCCAGCCCACCAGGCAGCGCTCGATCATGACCTGGTGGATGGGGCTGAGTCTCAGTCCCGTGCGCGTCCGCTCCCAGTACGCGTCCTCGGTCTCGACGATGCCGCCGCCGGTGCCGCCCAGGGTGAAGGCCGGCCGGATGATCGCCGGCAGGCCGATCTCCTGCAGGGCGCGGCGGGCCGCGGCGTCGCGCGCCTCATCGGTCTCACCTTCGACGATGTGGCTCGGCGCATACGGCTGGCCGATGCGGTCGAGCAGGTCGCGGAACAACTCGCGGTCCTCGGCCATCTCGATCGCCTCGAGCGGCGTGCCGATGAGCCGGACGTTGTACTTGTCCAGGACGCCGGCCTTGGCCAGCGCCACGGCCAGGTTCAGCCCGGTCTGGCCGCCGAGCCCGGCAAGCAGCCCCTCCGGCCGCTCTTTGGCGATGACCTGCTCGATCGCCTCGACCGTGAGCGGCTCGAGGTAGACGGCGTCGGCGACCTCGGCGTCGGTCATGATCGTGGCCGGGTTCGAGTTGACCAGGATCGTCCGCACGCCCTCAGCGCGGAGCGCCCGGCAGGCCTGCGTGCCGGCGTAGTCGAACTCGGCCGCCTGGCCGATGACGACCGGCCCGGAGCCGATGATCAGCGCACTCTTCGGCTTTGGCCGGTGCGCGCTCGGGGCCGGGTTCGCGGGCACGGGGTATGCGGTGGTCGGCAACGGCGGCTGCCTCACACAAAAAGGCCACCGGCCGAGTTGGCGCGGTGGTTCTCATTGCAGGCGACCATGGACCTCCTCCCCGGCCTCACTGGACCGGTACGCCGGCCTCACAGGACCGGCCGCAAAGGCTGCCCGTAGGTTATCACGAAGCCAAACGGGTACGTGAACCGCCCTGGGTTCCGTGGAGATCCGATGGGCGTCCGTCAACGAGACCCCGACCAGGTTTCGGCCTGACGTCCCGCGCTTGAGCGGCGGACCACGGCCGCAACTTCACTTGTCCTGACCGGCCACCGTCCGCTCGAGGGGAGTGGGGCAAACGAAAGTGCCATCCGCTACGTTGTTGTGTCAGAACTGAGAGCGGAACACCCCGGACGCGTTCCATGAGTGGAGCCTTGTCGCGTCCGGACTCCTCCATCCAGATGAGCCAGCCCCCGCGATCAGCCACGAAGTAACTGGAGTTGCCCTCGGTATCCACCTGGATCGGCGAAGACCAGCTCGGCTGCCAGACAGTCAAAGCATCAAGCCAGGAGTCGTAGTACGCCTCCCGTTGCCACCAGGCCACCGTGCCCGAGCCGCAGGCCATTCCATCGATTCCCTTCGATGGCCCATCGGCGGGGTCAGGGCTGATGGCCAGAGTCCTGGCATAGGGAGCGGCAGCCGCATACAGACTGGTCTGCGAACCACCCGGACGTCTGAGAGCTGGCCTGTGGATCCGCCACCCAGGCCGCCAGCGGACCCTCGGCATTGACCTCATAGACCTCCTTGCCAATCTCCTGGGAGCCACTCAGAGGCGTCCAATGCCAGAGGTGCATCTGACCAATCGCGCCGCTATTTGGATCGCCCTTGCCAGTGGTGTATAGAACGCCGTCCGGCACAAGGGCAAAGTCGTACGGATCGCCGGTGAACCTGATCGTGTCCTGTAGGTTGCCGAGGATGTCCCGGATCTCTATCTGCCACTTGCCGCTGGCCAAAGCCTCCAAGAGCGCTATCCGTTGGCCGTCGAACTTGATGCTGTCGAGGTACATTTGCCCGCCGTAGTTCGGCATACGGTCATGGGCCACCACACTCACTCTATGAGTCGTCAGGTTCATGTCTTTGAGCGACCAGGCAGTGACAGGATGCTGGTCACTGCTCCAGTCGTAGAGGATGTCCCGCTCGTCGTGGAATTTCAGTGAGGGTCGGGTCTCCAGGTTGCTGATCATATCGGTTGGTTGGTAGCGCTCGCCTCGCTTTCGATGTGGAGCTCGCGCTTCAGCGCAGCGGCAAGAATGGGCAGCTCCCGATAGCCACAGACTCGGCGGAACTGAGCCTCTGCGGCGAGCATCCCAGCGGCGGCCCAGCGCAGCGCCATCTCGCCCGACTCCCAGTTCTTCACCCGGCGGGCGTGCGTCTTGACGATCTCGATCATCGATTCCATCGGGTTGGTCGACTCGAGCGTCCTCCAGAGCGAGCCGCTGATGCCCAGACGCGTCAGGGTGAGCGTGTCGTCGAGCCCCTCGCGCAGCGACGCGGCGGCTCCCGGACGGCTGTGGGCCAGACTGCGGGCCAGGGAGTGGAGGGCCGCCTTCGCCCTGTCCGGATCTCGCTCGGCCCAGGCGGCCCGAAGCCGGCGCTGGGCGAGCGGTCGTTCGATCTCGGGCAGGTGCTCTAGAACGTTGCGCTCTTTGTGGCGATGGCAGCGATGGATCGCCACGCCTTTGCCCAAGAAGGTGGGGATGGCCGAACCGATGGCGGAGCCGCCGTCGACGACGAAGAGGACGCCTGCGCTTGTGTCCAGACCGCGATCGCGCAAGTCCGCCAGGAGCGCGTTGACCACCGCGCTGTTCTCGGTCGTGCCCTCGACCACGCCGAGGGGCACCTTGTGGCCGGCGGCGTCGATCCCGAGCGCGCCTACGAGCAGGTGATCGCCCAGGCGAAAGCCATCGAGCATGAGCACGAGGTAGCGGCGGTCGTCGAGTCTGCGCCCGAGCAGCTCAGCCAGGCGCTCTGCCGTGGCGGCGAGGAAGCGGCGGCTGACGGCGGCGTGGCTGGTCGAGACGGCGGCCTCCTCGATGGCCTCGCCAACAGGCTCGAGGCCAACCGGATAGTCGCGAGTCGAGAGCCCCGCGAGCATCCGGGCGACGATCCCGTCGGCGAGCAGATCGCTGGCTCTCGCGGCCTCGTAGGTCGCGAGCGGCAGCTCGGCTGCTCCATCGGCACTTCGCACACGTGGCCGCTCGACGCGGAGTCGGCGGCCGCCCAGGGTCACGGTTCCGGCTTCACTGCCATGGCGATAGGCAACTCGATCCGCTCGGTGGCGGCCGCGTGGGCCGGCCAGGCCGTCAACCTCAGCCGCCATCAGCTCGTCGAGGACCTCGAGGCCGACCGCGGTCGAAGCGGCCAGCAGGCCCTCGCGCAGATGGCTCGCGAACGTGGCGAGATGGCCCTCGAGCCGCCCTGTCAGCTCAGCAGGAAGCTGGTGAACGAGACGGCGAGGTCGGCGGCATCGCTTCTCAGGGCGGGGCCGGACGTGGGACGATGGCATGGGTTCCTCCAGTTCGACTTTCCGGGTCTCCCGTAGCGTGACAGCTCACGCTCCGGGCTGGAGGACCCTCCCCTCAACTCAAATTCCACGGAACTCGGGACAACCTCCAGTCGTACACATCCTCGACCCAGAGGAGGTGGTCGCCCGCTAGCTGCGGCGACCATATCCCGACCCTCGTTCCCTCAGCCGCAGAGGCCTGATACACGACTGCGACCGTTCCCTTCTGCAGATCTCCATACCAGAGATCGGCCTCGTGATCGGCATCGCGGGCGTCGAAGGCGACCAGGGAGCCATCGTTCGTCAGATCAAGGATCTGGGGGTCGGCCAATGGGCCTATGTTCCAGCATGCATCGGAGCCCAATGGAATCGACACTTTCTGGAAGACATAGGTGGGGTCAGGCGAGTCGCCACGCGAGTCGCCACACCGGGCGCCAGCGGAGGCTGTGGGGAACCCGGTCGCGGAAGCGCCAGGAGTCGCGGTGGCGACAGAGGTCGCGGAAGCGGCTGGCGGGGGCGAGGCGGTGGGTCGCAGCCCGGACCCACAGGCTGAGACAAGGAAAACGATGGCGAGGGCGCTGACCTTCACCCCGGGCTGCATGTGCAAGGTCTGCCCCGCCCCGGGCGGACCTGCAACCCAAAGCCTGGCCGGCGAAGCCCGCCAGGAGCGGTGAGCCTGCGATCCCTGCCGTCCCGGCGCTTCAGCTGCGAGCCGACCGCGGAGACGAAGAAGAGCGCGCCTGCCGTCGGTCCAACGGCAGCCGGCCGCCGCTTTCGGCCGAAGGCCAACCGGTCGCCGAAGGCCGTCTCGTCCGCCGGCCGGAATCATCTTCGCGACTCCAGCTAAGCTCGCCATTCGCGGCCCGAAAAGCTCGTTGCTCCAGGTCACCAGGAAGCATCCCGGCTCCCGATGATTCCCGCCAGATCTCCTCACGCCGCAGACCCAGTCCACGGCCAATCTTCGTGAGTTCGCCGGCCAACCGGCTCTGTGCGACCTCGGTGTCGTGAGCCGCCTGGGCGCGGAGCCAGTAGCCATCTGACAGACCGAAGAACCGGCACAGCCGAAGGTCGGTGTCCGCGGTGATCGACCGCCTGCCGGCCACGATTTCGCCAATTCGCTGAGCGGGAACGCCGATCTCCTTAGCTAGTCGGTACTGTGAGATGCCCATCGGGCGCAGGAACTCCTGCAGCAGCAACTCACCCGGAGTCACCGGGGGCAATGTCGTCGTCATCTTCGTCACGTCCTAGTGGTAGTCCACGATCTCGACGCCCTCGGCGCCAGCAGCAGTCCAGCGAAAGCAAACGCGATACTGATCGTTGATGCGGATGCTGTACTGGCCAGAACGATCGCCTTTGAGCGCCTCGAGGCGGTTTCCAGGAGGAACCCGCAGGTCGTCGAGCCGAGCGGCGATCTCGAGCTGTCTGAGCTTGCGCCGAGCGACCGACTCGATGGCGACGAAACGCTGCACTCGACTTCCGCGTGCGAGGGCTTCCGTGTCGGCATCCCTGAACGAGGCGATCACGTCGGGATAGTAACGCTACGCGTGCATAACGGCAAGCGTGACTAACGAGCCGACGCGGCGTCAGCGCCGAAGGCCGTCGCCCGCCGGACAGGTTCGAAGTGACTGGCCGCTTCTGCCGTCCGGACCAGTTGGTCCCACGGGGATGGCCGTGGTATGCGACCGCATAGCCCCCGATCGTAGGGACGAGGTTGCTCGGCCACGGGGCGGTGAAGCTGGCCCGCAGTGATGAGAGGACAATCCCTGTCGTCCCGGCGCTTCGACTCCGGGCGGGCCGCGGAGGTGATCGAGCGAGCCGCGACGTCGGTCCAACCGCCTCCTGCCGTCCTGTCGGGCCGAAGGTCAGTCGGTGGCCGGAGGGCGTCCGCCGAAGGCCCTTCCGTCGGACCAATTCGCCGCTTCTGCGACACTCCCCTCCCGTGGCCGGCGTGGTCAGGTAGTTGAGAGAAAGTCCTACATGGTGCGCACCGCGACTACCCCGCCGGGCGCTTCCCCTCCGCTCTCGTCAATTCGACCTCGTGTACACGGCCGTCCCGTGAGTTGGCGCGTTCCCGGCGACCATCCAGAAACCGTTCAACTCCCGAGGATGGGACTCGGATGGGATCTAGAGAATCGAGATGGCATCCACGCTGCCGATCGTCTTGTCACGAAGGATGTAGTAGAAGATCAGCCTCGTGTCCTTGACTCCGGCGAGTTCCGAGTGGAAGGGCCCGATCGTCTCATGGCCCTCGGACAACGTGCCTTCGATGCGGAGTTCACCGCCATCCCTGGCGATGGTCATGGAGCCTTTCCCCTTCGGCCCTGACTGCGGCGTGGAGACGAAATCCCATTTCCCGATTAGCTGGTCTGCCGCGCCACGCCGCGCCGTTGCCACGCCGACGGACGGCGACATTCTGAACAGGAAGACGATCAAGACGAGTGTTGCGAGAAGGCCCGCGGCGATGCGCTCATACGAGCTGGAGCCTGATTGGAACCAGAGCAAGAACAAGGACTCGAAAACCAGAGTGAGGACTATGGCCGTCCTGTACTTGCCGCTCACCTTCGCGTTGCCCAGGATCGCGTTCACCATGGAACCGACGGATGCCATGACAATCCCTCCAGGTTCCCGCCTGCCCTCTCCTATTGCGCGTCACCGCCGGGCATGACGATGGCCGAGAACGACTTCGGGTGCGGGGGTGGCAGCGGAGCGCGCCGCGCAGCCGGGGCCGACAATTCCGCTCGAGCTGCCACACCCCATTCCTCGCTCCTCTTCACCCCGTCGGGTGATGGTCGGATGGTAACCCCGCTCCAGCGAGTCCAGGCGCATTTCGCCCAGATGCCACGCCGAAGGGCTGACGTGCTCCCTTCATAGAACTCCTTCACTCCGTGGCGGGCCGATCACTTCAGCCATTCGGGAGCGCTTCCATCAACCTCTCGCTGCGCCAGACGCGAGCGATCCGAATGCGCTCGTTGTCGATGCGGTAGACGATGCGGAACGGCGTCCGAATGAGCTCGCGCAACCAGGGCTGGTCGAACTCGGGCACTACCCTGCCGCTCTCCGGGAATTCGGTGAGCTGGTCCATGCAGGCCGCTATCTCGCGGATGAGTCGATCGCCGACCTCCGGCGCTGACTGCGAGACATACCAGTCGCGAACGGCTTCCAGATCCCTGACCGCCGACTCTGCGAGCGAAATGCGCCTGGGCACCTCAGTCGAGCCCGAGCCGGTGCCTGGCATCCTCCAGCGACAGCTCGCGATCCTCCTCGAGGTCGAACAGGCCGGCGAGGACGGACCTCATGAACTCGCGCTCTTCCTCCGCGGCCTCGAACTCGGGCAGGGTCTGCACGACCGCGACGCCCCGACCGCGGCTCGTCAACAGGACCGGGCGGCCCGACTCGCCAGCCCGCCGCACGACTCTGCCAGGGTTCACCTTCAGATCCCCGATCGGGACCACGTCCTCGGAGAACTTCACCCTGGTCCGCATCCGGACCTCCATACAGCACCTTTTGCTGGTCCTGAGAATAGCACCTGGTGGCAGGTTTTCGCGGATCTGGAGAGCCGCCTACGGTGAAGCTGGCCAGGGCGGAGATCAAGCGATCCCTGCAATCCCGGCGCTTCGGCTCCGTGCGGACCTCGGAGGTGGAGGTCGGCGTGCAGGCGGCGGTCCTGCGGCATCCGGGGGTCCTTTCGGCCTCGAGGTTGTCCCGAGTTCCGTGGAATTTGAGTTGAGGGGAGGGTCCTCCAGCCCGGAGCGTGAGCTGTCACGCTACGGGAGACCCGGAAAGTCGAACTGGAGGAACCCATGCCATCGTCCCACGTCCGGCCCCGCCCTGAGAAGCGATGCCGCCGACCTCGCCGTCTCGTTCACCAGCTTCCTGCTGAGCTGACAGGGCGGCTCGAGGGCCATCTCGCCACGTTCGCGAGCCATCTGCGCGAGGGCCTGCTGGCCGCTTCGACCGCGGTCGGCCTCGAGGTCCTCGACGAGCTGATGGCGGCTGAGGTTGACGGCCTGGCCGGCCCACGCGGCCGCCACCGAGCGGATCGAGTTGCCTATCGCCATGGCAGTGAAGCCGGAACCGTGACCCTGGGCGGCCGCCGACTCCGCGTCGAGCGGCCACGTGTGCGAAGTGCCGATGGAGCAGCCGAGCTGCCGCTCGCGACCTACGAGGCCGCGAGAGCCAGCGATCTGCTCGCCGACGGGATCGTCGCCCGGATGCTCGCGGGGCTCTCGACTCGCGACTATCCGGTTGGCCTCGAGCCTGTTGGCGAGGCCATCGAGGAGGCCGCCGTCTCGACCAGCCACGCCGCCGTCAGCCGCCGCTTCCTCGCCGCCACGGCAGAGCGCCTGGCTGAGCTGCTCGGGCGCAGACTCGACGACCGCCGCTACCTCGTGCTCATGCTCGATGGCTTTCGCCTGGGCGATCACCTGCTCGTAGGCGCGCTCGGGATCGACGCCGCCGGCCACAAGGTGCCCCTCGGCGTGGTCGAGGGCACGACCGAGAACAGCGCGGTGGTCAACGCGCTCCTGGCGGACTTGCGCGATCGCGGTCTGGACACAAGCGCAGGCGTCCTCTTCGTCGTCGACGGCGGCTCCGCCATCGGTTCGGCCATCCCCACCTTCTTGGGCAAAGGCGTGGCGATCCATCGCTGCCATCGCCACAAAGAGCGCAACGTTCTAGAGCACCTGCCCGAGATCGAACGACCGCTCGCCCAGCGCCGGCTTCGGGCCGCCTGGGCCGAGCGAGATCCGGACAGGGCGAAGGCGGCCCTCCACTCCCTGGCCCGCAGTCTGGCCCACAGCCGTCCGGGAGCCGCCGCGTCGCTGCGCGAGGGGCTCGACGACACGCTCACCCTGACGCGTCTGGGCATCAGCGGCTCGCTCTGGAGGACGCTCGAGTCGACCAACCCGATGGAATCGATGATCGAGATCGTCAAGACGCACGCCCGCCGGGTGAAGAACTGGGAGTCGGGCGAGATGGCGCTGCGCTGGGCCGCCGCTGGGATGCTCGCCGCAGAGGCTCAGTTCCGCCGAGTCTGTGGCTATCGGGAGCTGCCCATTCTTGCCGCTGCGCTGAAGCGCGAGCTCCACATCGAAAGCGAGGCGAGCGCTACCAACCAACCGATATGATCAGCAACCTGGAGACCCGACCCTCACTGAAATTCCACGACGAGCGGGACATCCTCTCGGCCTCGGCCGGTCCCCGTCAGATTCGCCTCGCGAACCAGATGAGCTCTATCGGGCACCCGTTCTCGACGATCATCGCGGCGCGCACTCCGTCGGAGGGCGAGTTGGGCGGAGTCAGCACTTCCTTGCCTTCGAGCGCCTCGTCAATGTCGTCGACCTCGAACGCTACGTGGGGCACGGTCTTGACGATGTCCGCGAGCGGGCTGTCAGGATCGAATCTCATCCACTCGATGCCGTATCGGCTGGTTGGGAAGCCGGACACGTACATGCCGAACTGCGGCAGGTAGCGTTCGCCCTCTTTGCGGGCCTCGGTTGGGACGCCCATGTGATGGAAGCGCCAGCCCCATTCGTTCGTGGCGCACGGCAGCTCATGATCCTGTCGCGTCACTTCGTCTCCTTCCACAAGCCACTCGCCGGTGCGCGTCCGCGGCACTCATCATCGTGCTCCGGCCTGCCTGACGTCGAGCGCTGCGGCGACCGGCGGCCGCGGCAGCGACCGCGACCCGCGGCGCTGGTCTTCGAGTCGACGCGCCGGCGCCGGCTCTGCAGAGGCCGGCGCGGCAGACGCCGGCGCAGTCGAATCGGCGCACATGGAATAGAGTTCCCGCCACATGCTTGGCCGAAGGAGAAATCGTCGAACGGGCCACCGCTACGGCGTCGCCGCGGTGGCGCTGGGGCTGGTTGTCGTGCTGGCCGTCGCCGGCGAGGCCGCCATACGTGCAGGCAGCTCGGGGCCCACTCCCGGACCGTCGGCCCCCGCGACGTCGTCGGCCACGACCGCTCCCGGCGGCCCGACCGCCACTTCGACCGGCGGCCCGTCCCTGACTCCTGCGGTCACCGACACGGCCGGCATCGCGACGCCGGCGCCCAGCTATCCGCTGGTAGACAGCTGCAACCCGAAGTCGGTCCGCGGCGCCAGGCCCGTGACGGCACCCGCGAACGAGAAGGCCGGCTCGTTCACGCTGCACATTCCCATCCTCATGTACCACCGGATCGTGCCCCCCGCCGAGGCCGGCGACTCGATTCCCGGACTGGTCGTGCCCCCCGACACGTTCGCGAACCAGCTCGACGCGCTCGAACGGGCGGACTGGCACACGATCACCATGGCGGCGCTCGCCAACGACCTGCAGGCCCACGTGACGCCGCCGAAGAGGACCTTCGTGATCACCATCGACGACGGCTGGGACGACGGATACACCTATGCTCTGCCAATTCTCCAGAGCCACGGGTTCGTGGCGACGTACTTCGTCATCGCCGGCCGGATCGATCAGCCGGGCTTCCTCACGTCGGGCCATCTCCAGGCGCTCGTGGCCGCCGGTGACGAGATCGGCGATCACACCATGGACCACTACGACCTGGCCGAGCAGGCGGCCGTGAGACTGCCGTACGAAATAGATGCGGCAGCCGCCCGGATCGCGCAGGTCACGGGCCGCTGGCCGGAATCGTTCGCATATCCGTCGGGCGTCGTGGACCGCGTGGTCGCCGCCGCGGTGGCCGCCTGCCAGGAGCTCCGAATCGCAGTCACCGAGGAGCCCGTCGCGCCCGAGGAACCAGGCGCCTCAACGCCTCCGACGGGAATGCCCGTAGCCCTCGAGACCTGGGCCGACCGCTTCGTCGTCCCGCGGATCCGGGTCACGCCGAACACGACACCAACAAACCTTGTGGGCGACCTGGGCATCCTGGAAGCGGGCTGATTCTCCGCCGCTGACCGGCGCTCTGGCCGATCGGGCCGGTAGTACACCCGCAACTCAGCATTTCGAGCCGCGGCCCCGGCGTGGCGATGATTGCGGCGTGCAGGCACGCGGATCGACCCTGAGGAGCGACCGCCGAGGAGCGGACCGGACGGCTCAGCCAGGGCTTCGCCCGACCTCCTCACCTGGCCGAAGAAGCCGATCTCACCCCATCCCGCGCAGTCGCCTCGCCAGCTCGGCCGCGTCGAGGTGGACCGGCTCGACTCTGCCGACCGTCGGTTCGGGCGCCGTGCCGCCGTGCCGGGCCCGCGCAGCGGAGACGAATCGGTCGAAGACCGCCAGCGCGTCGAGCGGTCCGGGACCGCCCTCCGGGTGGTATTGCACCGTCTCGATCGGAAGCGTGCGGTGGCGCAGCCCCTCCACCGATCCGTCGTTCAGGTCGATCTGGCTGACCACGAAGCCGCTGGCTTCGGGCAGCGTCTCACCGACCACCGTGACCTCGTGGTTCTGAGCCGTGACCTGGACCAGGCCGCTCTCCAGGTCCTTGACCGGGTGGTTCGCGGCGTGGTGGCCGAACGGCAGGCGCCTCGTGCTTGCGCCGGCGGCCCGCCCGACGATCTGATGTCCCAGGCAGATGCCCAGGAGCGGCCGGCCGTCGCTGATTGCCGCGCGGGCCAGCGCCACGGGGCCGTCGAGGCGGGCCGGGTCGCCGGGTCCGGGCGAGAAGACGACGCCGTCCACATCCGGGCCGAGCGCCTCCGCCGCCGTGGCCGTGTGAGGGAGGATCCGCACCCGCGCCCCGCGCCGGCGAAGGCTGCGCACGATGTTCGTCTTCAGGCCGAAGTCGAGAATCACGACAAGCGGGCCGCCCTCGGACGGATCGCCTTCGTCGCGCGCGACCGTGGGCGAAACTTCGGCTACGAAGTCCTGATCCTCCCATCGGGGAACCTTGCGGGCCAGCTCGCGCGCCTCCTGCGGGTCGGCCTGGCCGGGCGCGGTCACGATGGCGCGCAGGCTGCCGCTCGAGCGGAGGTGCCGGGCCAGGGCTCGAGTGTCGACGCCGGCGATCGCCGGGATGCCCGCCTCGCGCAGCATCGTCGCGAGCTGGCGGGCGTCGTCGAGAACCGCGGCGGTGGCGTTGGCCACGATCAGGCCCCGCAGCCACGGCCGCTCTGACTGGTCGTCGTAGCGGACGCGGCCGTAGTTGCCGATCAGCGGGTAGGTCATTACGACGAGCTGCCCGGCGTAGCTGGGATCGGTGGCGATCTCCTGGTAGCCGGTCTGGCTGGTGTTCACAACGAGGTCGCCCTGTCCGGAGCGCTGCGAGCCGAAGGCGACGCCCGGGAACAGGCGGCCGTCCTCCAGGGCGAGAAGCGCCGGGCCGTAGTCTCCGATCCGCGGATCGACGACGGCGCTGGCCCGCGGCGGCGGAGGCAGCAGGCGCGTGCGTGGCGGCTCGGTCACGTGCCGCCCCGGCGTGCGACTACGAAGCGGCCGACCGGAGTGGACGCGGCGACCAGGCGCGCGGCAACGACGCGGCCGGCCCGACTTAGTGCGACGACGACGCGGCGCGCGGCGCCGACAAAAAAGCCACCGGCCGAACTGGCGCGGTGGTTCTCGTCGCAGGCGACCATGGACCTCCTTCCCGGCCTCTCTGGACCGGCCCGCCGGCCTCACAGGACCGGCCAAAGGCTGGGCGTAGGTTAGCACGGCGGACGGAGAGCGGGAGGGAGCGCAGTCTCTCGCCGCCGACCCGGCGCGGCCCTGAGCCGGCCCGCACGACCTGTGGCTCGACGAGTGCCGCGGCAGTCCGCGCCATGGCTGGAGTCATCCTCCCACAGTCGACTGCCACCTCCGTCGACCGGGCCTGGCTGGCGGGACGGGTGGAGCCGCTTTCAGGACTCGTTCAGCCTCCGGAGGCTATCGTCTGACTTCGGAACACCAAGAACATCCCCCTCGGAGACGCCAGTGACGGGGCGTCTTCGCCAGATCGAGCGGCCCGGTTACCCCCCTCACCGGGCCGCTTGTTCTATCTCCGGCACCGGTCCAGACTCGCAGTTCCGGCACTGAGGCAGCTACTCGCCGCGCCCCTTCCTGGTGGCGAGAAGGGCCGCATCGGCCCTGGCGGTGAGCTCGTCGAGCGTTTCGTCCCCGGCGAGCGCCGCTGCGCCCACGCTGATCGCCACGCCAACGTCGCTCTGGACCGCACGACTGATGGCATCGAAACGACGTCTGACCTCATCGAGATCGACTCCACCGAGCCGCCAGACGACGATCGGGTCGCGGGGCGGATCGGGCAACCTAAGGGCCGCCGACTCAGCGCGTTTCGAGCGGCCGCACGAGACGCTTGCCTCGGGCCAGGGCGAGGAGATCGGCAGACTCCTGTCTGTCCGCGACCGCATCCGCAACCGACTGAATTCGCGCCCGTGCCTCGCGTTCGGCAGCGGCCTCGCGCAGCGGCGTGTGGAACGCCTCGTTCACCGGCTCGTCGCTGGCCGCCCGTCGGTAGGCGCCGTTCGTGGTTTGAGCCATTGGACGATCCTCCTCACTCAGCCCGGCAGTGTGCGTCTCGCCGACGAGCCGGCGAACGCGCGGAGGCGGGCCAGCAGCTGCGGTTCGGTCATCGGGCCGCTCTTGTCCACCTCGATGCGCCCATCGACATCGCGGCTTCGATCGCGACCCTTGATCTGGTGCGCGAAGTGTTCGACGACCTCGCCGTCGCCCACGAGCAGAAGATCATCGTCGAACGGCACCGTGCCGCCGACTCGGGCGAAGAACACCCGCATGTGTTCGTCGCGGTGACCCTCACCGACCGGGTGGTCTTCGGTCGGCGGACGCCCGGTGGAGCGGTGCCAGCCCGGGACCGTGGAATCGAACCGTTCGCGGACCGTGACCCCCTCGGGACCCCATCGCAGGACCATCGCCGAAGCCGCCGAGATCCAGACGCCTGTCGTTCGTTGAGCCGTCATCGAGATTCTCCCGTCCCAGCGACTTGGTCGACTGGGGGTTGGCCCGTCAAGCGACCCACCGCGGCGATCCTGCTTCGGCCCGGCACGAGAAGCATCCGAATGAAAGCCTGAAGCAGGACTGCTCCGGCCAGGGCGAACAAGAGCAGGACGAGGGGAGTCATGAGGTCTTTCCCGCTGCCGGCCTGACGCGGTCTCGCGACCGAAATATCAGCACGGGGGGTCGGACAGGGTCCCAGCATGCGCTTGCGCGGCCGCGATAGCAATCGGTGGCTCGCGGCCCGGACCGTCGGGATTGCACCTGGACCGGAAGATGCTCGGCCGGGCCTTGAGTCGAGCCACGTTCGCCGAGATCGATCGGCCGGCCGCTTTGACGGCGGCTCAGCTCAGGACGGCCTCGACCTTCACCGACGCCGTCCCGGGCGCCGGCAGCGGCACGACGTCGCCGGCGATCGGAGCGCCGTCGACCACCAGCGCAACCGCGTTCCCGGGCCCCTCGCGGCGCACCGAGATTTCGTATGCGGTGCCGCGGAACTCGCGGTGGGCCTTGAAGCCGGGCCAGCCCGCCGGCACGACCGGGGCCACGCGCAGGCCCTCGAAGGTCGGACGGATGCCCAGGATCCACTGCGTGGCGGCGACGAAGGTCCAGGCCGCGGCGCCGGTAAGCCACGCGTTGCGGGCCATCCCGAAAGACGGGTGGGCCGGCCCGCAGATGTTCTGCGGATAGACGTACGGCTCGACCTTGTAGACGTCGGAGTCGGTTCGGGCCAGCGGCAGGATCTGGCGGTAGTAGCGATACGCGTCATCGCCCCAGCCGAGCAT
The DNA here is from genome assembly GCA_963768655.1 of uncultured Chloroflexia bacterium. Classification (GTDB taxonomy): domain Bacteria; phylum Chloroflexota; class Limnocylindria; order Limnocylindrales; family CSP1-4; genus Fen-1039. The sequence goes on from CAVYIM010000005.1 coordinate 115,435, forward strand.
TGCGGCAGCCACGATCGACCAGGGGTTGGAGTGGCAGAAGATGCCGCCGTTCTCCTTGGCCCCCGGAACGAACGTCGCGGTGCCGCACACGCGCGGGTCGGCGCCGTCGTACGGCGGTCGCAGCAGGGACAATCCGAACTTCGTGTTGAGCTGCTCATCGGCGGAGTGCATCGCTCGTTCGGCCCGCTCCTGCGGCGCGACCTCGCCAATCACCGCCCAGCTCTGCGGGATCAGGTCGATGGCGTGATGAGCAGCGCCCGACACGCCGATCGGCAGGCCCTCATCATCGAAAGAGCGGGCGTACCACGCGCCATCCCAGGCGCAATCGTTGATGACGGCGGCCATCTCGAGGCGCAGCTTCTCGAACCGCCCGGCTTCCGCGCCGCGGCCGGAGTTCCGGCACAGGTCGACCAGGTCGACCATCGCCCGGCAGAACTGCATGCCGGTCCAGACGCTCTCCGCCTTGCCCGATCCGTGATCGATGTTGAGAGTGTCGTTCCAGTCCGAAAAGCCCGAGCGCGGCAGGCCGTGCGGACCACGGTTGGCGAGCGTGAATTCGACCGCCCGGAGCATGTGCTCCCAGACGGGATCTTCGCCGCCGTCGGCATAGGCCACGCGCTGGGCGAGGTAGTCGAAATCGCCCGTCTCCCGGACGTAGGCGCACACGGCGATGATCAGCCACAGGTGATCGTCGGAGAACCATTGCGGCCAGTCGGGGAACTCGGCGGCCAGCCCCGGCCCACCCTCGCCCGTGAGCGGGTAGAACTGATGCCACGTGTGGCCGTCGCGGAACTGCACCTTCCAGATCTCGGTCAGCATCCGGCGAGCGTGGTCGGGGACGGTGTGCATCGTGCCGAGCGTGTCCTGGGCGCTGTCCCGAGTGCCCATGCCGCGGCCCATGCCGGTCTCGTAGCCGGACACGAAGCGCGACCAGTACAGCGTGGTGCGGCACTGGACCTGGTTCCAGAAGTTGAGCATCGCGTTCGTGTCGGCGTCCGGAGTCTCGACCGTGAATCGCGACAGGTAAGCATCCCAGTCGTCGCGCAGCGCCGCGAACGCCGCGTCGACCTCGGCGGGATCGGAGAATCGCGCCACGGTGCGAGCGATCTCGGCGGGTCGCTCGGTGATGCCCATGACATACACGAGCCGGTGTTCCTCGCCCGGCGCAAGCACCATGTCGTGGGTCAGCGACCCAATGCTGTTGCCACGCGGGGACGGGGCGTTGGATGGTTCGCCCGCCTCTACGACGATCGGATCGGAAAGGTCGCGGCTGCAGCCGACGAAGTCCTCACGGTCGCACGTGTAGCCGGCCGGCCTCTCGCTCGATCCGAAGAAACAGACGAGCGGGTTGAACTTCGTCCGGACGCGGATGACGCCGTCGTCGCATGAGCTGAAGACGATGTGCTGGGCCCAGTCCAGGTTGACCGTGTCCTGATGCGCGTCGAAGAAGCTGAACTCGGCATAGGAGAACGTGCGCAGGCGCCGCGTGGCGGTGCCGGTGTTGCGCACGCGGAGCACCCACAGTTCGCAGGGAACCGGCTCGTCGCCGGAGCTCGGGGGGACGAAGTACGTGATCTCAGCCGCGATCTCCTTGTACGTGCTTGAGATGCGCGTGTAGGCGGTCCCGTGGCGGCACTCGTAGCCGTCCAGGTCGTGCCGAACCGGCTGCCAGGTGGGGCTCCAGTACTCGCCGGTCTCCTGATCTCGCAGGTAGACGTAGCGGCCCGGCTGGTCGGCCGGGATCGCGTTGTAGCGGTAGCGAGTGACGCGCCGGTTGCGGGGGTCGCGGTCGAACGAGTAGCCACCGCCGGTATTGGAGACGATGCCGCCGTAGCGACCCTCGCCGATGTAGTTGATCCAGGGCGTCGGCGTGTCGGGTCGCGTGATGACGTACTCGCGGGCTGCCGCGTCGAACTGGCCGTACGCGTTGGACCCGATCGCGGCCCCGTTCTGGATCACTCGACAAATGCCTCGACTTCGACGGCCCGGCCCGGCTCCGCCCGCAGCGGGACGAGATTCCCGGCGATCGCCTCCCCGTCAACGACGAGCCGCGACACGCGGCCGGTCAAACCCTTCGGCTTGCGCACGGCGATCCTGTACATCCTACCGCGGAACCGACGAGTGACCGCGAAGTCGCCCCAGTCGGCGGGCACGACCGGGTCGATGCGCAGGCCCCCGTGCTCGGCCCGGATGCCGAGGATCCACTGGCTGATGGCCACGAAGTTCCACGCTGCGGTGCCGCTCAGCCAGGAGTTCTTGGCCTCTCCCGGAGTCGGGGCATCCTTGCCTGCGATCATCTGGGCGTAGACGTACGGCTCACAGCGGTGAATCTCGGAGATCGGCTCTCGGGCCGATGGGTTGATCCGCATGTAATAGTCGAGTGCACCCTCGCCGTTGCCCGCCATCGCCTCGGCGATCATCAGCCACGGGTTGGTGTGGCAGAAGATGCCGGCGTTCTCTTTGTAGCCCTGCGGGTAGGAGGAGATCTCGCCGAGGTTGAGGTAGTAGTGCGTGTAGGCGGGGTTGTTCAGGACGATGCCGTGCGGTGTGGCCAGGCGTTCCCGAACCGAGGCCAGGGCTCTCGCCGCCTTGCCGTCGTCGAGGCCGATGCCGGCCAGAATGCAGATGCCCTGCGGCTCGATGAAGATCTGGCCTTCTTCGTTCTGTGACGAACCCACCACGTCGCCGAAGTAGTCGTAGGCGCGGCGGAACCAGTTTCCGTCCCAGCCGGCCGTCTTTACGACGCCGGTCATGGTCGCGGACGCGGTCTGGCAGCGCTTCGCCTCGACAACGTCGCCGCGAAGGTCCGCGATGGCGGCCATTTCGTCCGCCGCGAGCACGAAGAGGCCGCCGATGAAGACCGATTCGGCCACGCCGCCGGCCTTGTTCTCAGTCGTCTGGAACGACTCGCCCGGCGTCTCCGAGAAGCAGTTGAGATTCAGGCAGTCGTTCCAGTCGGCTCGACCGATGAGCGGCAGCCCGTGGGGGCCGAGCCGCTCTAGGGTGTAGCCGATGCAGCGCTGCAGGTGCTCGTACAGCGGCCTCTCCGACCCGGGCTCGTTGTCGAACGCAACCGGAGCGTCGAGAAGGGCCGTATCGCCCGTCTCCTTCAGATACGCCGCCACGGCCAGCACGAGCCAGGCCGGATCGTCGTTGAAGCCACCGCCGACGTCGTTGTTGCCGCGCTTCGTCAAGGGTTGGTACTGGTGATAGGCGCCGCCGGTCGGCAGCTGGGTGGCGGCGATGTCGAGGATGCGCTCGCGGGCCCGAGCCGGGACCATGTGAACGAAGCCGAGCAGGTCCTGATTCGAGTCGCGGAAGCCCATGCCACGGCCGATGCCCGACTCGAAGAGCGAGGCCGACCTCGACAGGTTGAACGTCACCATGCACTGGTAGGCGTTCCAGATGTTGACCATCCGATCGACGTGCTCGTTGCCGGTTTCGACGTGGAAGGTGCTCAGCAGCTCCGTCCAGTAGTCGCGCAGGGTCTGGAGGGCCGCGGCCACCGCCGCCGGTTTGAGGTACTTCTCGATGATCGGCTTCACCGTTCGCTTGTCGATCGTCTGAGAGCCGGGCGGGTCGAACTTGCGGTCTTTCGGGTTCTCGCCGTAGCCGAGCACGAAGACGACTTCCTTCGTCTCGTTCGCGCCAAGCTCGAGCCGGACGTGGTGAGAGCCGATCGGCTGCCAGCCGTGGGCCTCCGAATCGGTCGCCTGGCCGCGCTCGACGACGATCGGCCGGTCCCAGCCGCGGTAGGGCCCGAGGAACGCGTCGCGCTGCGTGTCGAAGCCGGCCAGCGGCTCCGAGCAGGCGAAGTAGGCGAAGTGGTCGCGGCGCTCGCGGTACTCCGACTTGTGGTAGATGACCCCGGCCTCGATCTCGACCTGGCCTACCGAATAGTTGCGCTGGAAGTTGGTGTTGTCTTCCAGTGCCTCCCAAAGACAGAACTCGATCGAGCTGAAGAGCGAGACCTTCGCCGGAGCGGAGCGCTCGTTGGTCACGCGCACGCGCCAGACCTCGAGGTTCTCGCCGAGGGGCACGAAGTAGCACGTCTCGGCCCGGACGCCGTGCAAGCGCGACCCGATGATCGAGTATCCCAGGCCGTGGCGGCAGCTGTAGTCCTCGACATCGCGCTGCGTCGGCTGCCAGCTCGGGCTCCAGAAGTCGCCCGAGTCGTCGTCCCGAAGATAGATGTAACGCCCGCCCAGGTCGAGCGGCGCGTTGTTGTAGCGGTAGCGGGTCAGACGCCGAAGACGCGCATCGCGGTAGAAGGAATAGCCGCCGGCCGTGTTCGAGATGATCCCGAAGTAGCTTTCGCTGCCCAGGTAGTTGATCCAGGGCAGCGGCGTGTCCGGTCGCGTAACGACGTATTCGCGCTGGTCATTGTCGAAGTGGCCGTAGCGCACCTAATCTCCTCCTGGATCAGCCCAGGCCGCCGCCGAACGCGCCACGACCGGCCATCGGCCCGCGGTTCGGGGAACCGCGGGCATTCGATGTCCTGCCTCGGGGGCGCCTTGCCGGTCGGGTGTTCGGCCCGACTCAGGCTACGCGGCAGATTCCCTGGCCGAGATCGAAGCAGCCAACGAAGTGATCGTCTTCGACCTTGACCAGCGTAGGCGCATCCGCGGCGGGGGCGCCGGCCGTCGGTGGGTAGGCCTGGTGGAACAGGCACGTCCCCGACGCGTTGCCACCGTGAGCCTGGATCTCTGCCTCGACATCGGCCCACTTCTTGTGGAGCTGCGGGACGGACGCGATCAACACCTTCGTGTACGGATGCGTCGGATTGCCGAAGACCTTCTCCGTGGCGCCCATTTCGACGATGGCGCCTCTCCGCAAGATGACCGTCTTCTCGCTGATGTAGTTGCCGAGTGAGAGGTCGTGGGTGATGAACAGGATCCCCATGCCCCGGCCCTTGAGCTCAGCCAGCAGGTTCAGGACGTCGATGCGGGTCGAGGCGTCGAGCATGCTGATGATCTCGTCGGCCACGAGGATCTTGAGGTCCAGCAGCAGTGCTCGGGCCACGAGCAACCGCTGAAGCTGGCCGCCGCTAAGCTGGTGAGGGTACTTGTTCAGGACCTGGTCCGGCTCGAGCGTGACGGCCCGGAGCGAGGCTTCGACCTTGTCGCTCCACTCGGAGCGGGCCATGTCCGCGAAGTATTCGCCGCGGATCATGCTGAACACGCGATCCGCCTTGAAGATCGGGTTGTACGAGCTGAACGGATCCTGGAAGACGCCCTGAACCTGGCGGTAGTAGGCCTTGACCGCCCCGCCGTGGATGCCCGCTACGTCTGTCCCGTCGCAGATGATCGATCCGCGGCTGATCTCGAGCAGCTTGAGGATCATCTTCCCGATGGTCGTTTTGCCGCTGCCGCTCTCGCCGATCAGCGAGACGACCTCGCCTTCGTTCACGTCGAAGCTGACGTCACGAACCGCCCACAGCTCCTTCCCGCCGAAGGTTCCGACCTTGTAGGACTTGGAAACTCTGTTGAGGCTAAGCATCTGATCCGGTGGCCTTCCAGCACGCGACCGAGTGGTCGCCGGCGATCTCGATGAAGGGCGGCTCCTCCGCGCACTTGTCGAAGGCAAGCGGGCAGCGGGCCCGGAAGCGGCAGCCCGTCGGAGGCTTAAGCAGCGCGGGAGGGCTCCCCGGAATGCCGGTGAGCTTCTTGTTCTGGTACCGAACCCCGACTTCCGGAAGCGACGAGATCAGCATCCTCGTATACGGATGCCGCGGTTGCTCGATGATGGTCTTGGTCGGCGCCTTCTCGGCCAGCTTCCCCGCATACATGATCAGGATCGTGTCGGCGGTCTGGTAGAGAATTGAGACATCGTGAGTGATGACGATCATGCTCTTCACGAAACCATGGTCTCGGAAGCTCACCAGAGTTTCCGCCACGGCCCGCTGAGTCGACACGTCGAGAGCTGATGTGATCTCGTCGGCGATCAGCAGCGACGGATCGAGCAGCGTCGAGATGACCATGACCATGCGCTGCTTCATACCGCCGGACAGTTCGATCGGGTAGCGAGCCAGCACGTCCGGCTGCAGCCCGACGAGATCGATGCGACGCATCAATTCTGACCTGATCTCTTTGTAACTCTCGCCTCGCGACTCCAGCAACTCGCGGATCATCGTCCCGATCTTGCGCGTCGGGTTCATGGCGCTCATTGCGTACTGCGGAATCACCGACACGTCCCGGAACCGGAACTCGTTCATGCCGTCGTTGTCCCAGACGGGCAGGCTGTTGCCGTCGAGGTTCACACTCCCAGCGACATATCTCATCCTGCCATCCAGGCGAATCAGGCTGTTGCCGAGCGTGGACTTCCCGCAGCCCGACTCGCCGGCCAGACCCATGATCTCTTTGTCGGCAATCGCGAACGTCGCGCCGTCGAGCGCCTGAACGTCCCCGGCCAGCGTTCGGTAGTAGACCCTGAGGTCCGTAACCTGAAGAGTCATGGCTCAGATATCCCTGAGTTTCGGGTTGAAGATCTCATCGAGACCCACATTCATCACGTAGAGAGCGCCCACCAGGGCAATGATGCCCACGCCGGGCGGAATGAACCACCACCAGATCCCGAGCTGCAGAGCGGCCCCATACGTCACGGAGTTGTACATCATGAGACCAAGTGACATCCCGCCCGTCGGCCCCAGGCCGATGAAATCGAGGCTCGCTGCAAGCAGGATGGCGCCACCGAACAGGAGGATGTACGTCAGGAACAAGTAGGAGCTCATGTTCGGCGCTATCTCGAAGACGATCACTTTCCATCCGCTGCGACCACTGAGTTTCGCCAGATCGATGAACTCCCGAGACCGCAGCGAGAACGTTTGAGCACGAATAGCGCGGGCGGCCCACGGCCAGGAGAAGAGGCCAACGAAGACAGCCTCGAACAGCACGCCGCGCGCCGAGAGATAGGACGTGATGACGAGCAGCACGGCCAGGGTCGGAATCACCAGGAAGATGTTCGTGATCATATTCAGGAGCTCGTCAATCCAGCCGCCCAGATACCCGGCCACGAAACCGACGGCCATTCCGATCAAGGCCGCCAGCCCGCCGCCCAGGAAACCGACAAAGAACGAGGCGCGAAGACCATTGGCGAACTGAGCGAAGACGTCGTCACCGAAGTACGTCGTGCCGAACCAGTTGCCCGGGTCCAGGGTGGGATGGCGCATCTGCTGGCCGGCCTGAGCCACCGGGTCAGTGGGATCGATGATCGGCCCAAAGATGGCGAGGAAGGCGAGCACAAGAAGAATCGCCATCGAGACGAGAAACTTCTTGGAGCGAAGTGCGAAGAAGAGGAATTCGCCGCGAGCGCGCTTGGCCGGAGGAGTTTCGTCCTTCCCGGTGCCATCCACGGCCGTGCCCGGTTTCGCCGTTGTACCAGCCGCTGCTGTCACGCCGTGCCTCCTCGCATAGACACGCGAGTCCGTGGATCGACGATCACGTAGACGATGTCGACGATGAAGTTGGCCAGCAGGACTCCAACGATGATGAACAGGAAGATGCCCTGCAGGAGGAAGTAGTCCTCGTTCTCGATGGCCTGGAAGACGAGGTGTCCGAGGCCAGGATAGGAGAATACGATCTCAGTCACGAGCGCCCCGGCTACGATCACACCCAGCTGCAGAGCCAGGCCAGTGATCTGCGGCAGCATCGCGTTGCGGAAAGCGTACTTGCGGATCAGGCCCTGGGGGGCGCCGAGCGCCGCCAGGTAGCGACTGTAGTCCGACTCCAGCTCGTAGATGATCATGTTCCTCATGCCGATCGCCCAACCGCCGAACATGACGAGGAAGAGCGACAGGAACGGCAGCACCCAATGCGCGACGAGGTCCGTGAAGAACAGCCATGTCAGCGTCGGTTCGAGGTTGAAGCCGTAGCCGCCGGAAAGCGGGAAGATCCGCAGAGTGAACGACAGGACGAAAGACAGGACGATTGCCAGCCACATGTACGGCGTGGCGGTCAGGACATAGCCCACTGGCAGGATCGTGTTGTCCAGCCACCTGCGGCGAGCCGCGAGGGCCCCGAAGCTGTTGCCGGCCCACCAGCTCAACAGGATCGCTGGAATCAACAGGGCCAGTGTGTAGGGCACCGCGCCCATGATCATCGAACTAACCGGCGTCCCGTTGCCATATATGCTCAACCCGAGGTCGCCGTGCGCAAGAGACGTCCAGAAGTTCACGTACTGCACAATCAGTGGCTTGTCAAGCCCGAAGAGTGCGGTGTAGTACTGCTGCATCGCCTGGGCCTGATTGACAGAGAGGATGTTCGTCTTGCTGATCAATATGGCGATGGGATCGCCGGGCATGAACCGTGGGATCATCCAGTCGATCGTCGCCGCTACGAAGAACGTGACCAAGTAAGTGAGTAGCTTTCGCCCAAAGTAACGTCGCACGCGATCTCCTGGTCGCCGTCGAGTGCTGAACTCAATGAACGGCCCCTCCCCCCGCCTCGCGGCAGGGGGAGGGGCTCATTGCGTTTACGATCAGCTGGCTGGCGTAACTGCCTTGATCTGGGTGAGCATGAAGATGGCACCCATCTGCCAGTAACCGTTCCACGTAGCCGGCTGCGCGTCCACGGCGGACGTGCTCGACGGCCAGTTGGTCCACGTCGAATTGTTGACCTGCGACCACTCGCCGTTGTACCAGAGCGGGATGATCGGCTCGTTGGTCAGCTGGATCGTCTGGAGCTGCGAGCAGATCGACTGCATGTCGGCCAGGTCGCTGGCCGGCGTCTGGTCGAGCTTCTGGACGAGAGTCCAGGCCGCCGCGTTGTCGTACTGCTCGTAGTTGCGGTTGCGTGCGGGGCCGGCCGCGATTTCCGGCTGGCGGAAGATGTAGTCGTAGTACACCCACGGTGTGCTGCCGATCTGGACGTCGTTGTTGATGACGAGGTCGAAGGTCGGGGCCGAAGTGGAAGTACCCTTTTCGTCGTTGACGACTGTAGCGTCAGCCGGGTGCTCGGCATCGATGTTGATGCCGGCGGCCTTGGCGTCAGCCTGGATCAGGTCTTCGGCTTCCATCCAGTCAGACCAGCCATCGGGCACTTCGAGGGTCAGCTTGATGGGCGAGCCGTCCTTGTTCGTGACGAACCCGTCGCTGCCGAGCTTGTAGCCGGCTGCGGCGAGATCGGCCTTGGCCTTCGCGTTGTTGTACACGGGGCCCAGGGACTTGACAACAGACGTGTCGACGTACTTGCTCCACTCGGGCAGGAGGCCCGTCGGGTCAGATGCAGCAACGATGTTGCCGTAGTCCTTGACGACGACGTTCTGCGGGTTGATCGCCTCGGCGAGAGCGCGGCGGAAGGCCGGGTCGTCGAGAGGCTTCATCTTCGTGTTCGGGACGAGCCAGGCGGTGTTGCCGGAGAGCATGTAGGGCGCGCCCGCATAGAACGTGGTGATGTTGTACCCGCCGTTGACGATCTGGGCGATGCCGGGCAGGTAGTTGTTGTCCAGGTCCAGCTGGCCGGAGAGAAGCTGGCCGAGGGCGACGTTGTTGGAGCTGTTGACGATGTCAACGATGTACTGGGGGGCGACGGTGAGGTTCTTCGCGCTGGTAGCCCACCAGTTCGGGTTCTTCTGCCAGACCATGCGGTCCTGGGCGGCCGTCTTGTACGTGTACGGGCCGGTGCCAACACCGTTCTGGTTCAGGAACTTGAAGATGTTGGGGTCGGAGGCGTACTGCTGCCAGATTGCTGCAGGAACCATCGGCATGTTGTAGAGGGCCTGCATGAACTCCTGGTACGCCGGAGTCCCCTTGAAGGTGACGACGACGTTGTTGCCGGTCGAGTCGACCGTAACTTTGTCGACGAAATTGAACAGGTCAGAGCCAAGCGCCGGGTTGGTGCCATAGATGTTGATGGAGAAGGCGACGTCTGCGGCGGTGAAGGCCGTGCCGTCGGACCACTTCACGCCCTGGCGAACGGCGATCGTGTAGGTCGTCTTGGCGCTATCCCAGCCGGCCTCGGCATCATTCGTGGCCAGCCACGGGGTGTAGACGTCCTTGAGCGGGTCGTACAGGAAGAGGGTCTCGTACTGGAGGCCCACGACGCCCATCGCGGAGTTGCCGTCGAACGGGTTCCACGTGGACGGAGCGCCCCACTGCTTACCACTCGTGTACAGGGTCTGTGCGCGCGGGTAGACCGTCGTGTCGGTCGGCGGGAGCGTCGCGGCGCCATTAGGGGTCGCCGCCGCGGTCGGCGTGACGACTGGGGCCGCCTGGGTGGGGGTCGGCTGGCTGGGCGGGGTGGTCGGTGCCGGACTCGGTGTGGCAGACGACCCGCAGGCCGCGACTGCAAGGCTCAGAACCGCGAGCAAACTCAGGACTCTGGTCGTTCCTCGTTGCATCCCATTCCTCACTTCCCCATGAGAAACGTCACTGGCGCGAGGGCTACGGTGAACCCTCAGACATACGCTGACGCCCCCATGGCAATGGACCAAGAACCATCTCCAGATGCCCCTGACGACGGAGGCAGGGCATCTGCGGGAGGACGGTAGACCCCTCCGGGGTAGACCTGACTTCAGCCAATCGGTCCTCCGGCCGAACGGGCCATGCCAGGCGACCGCCTCTCCCCTTCTCGGACCGTGTCTGTCTCCTCACCTCCTATGCTGGAGCGCCTGGGGTTTTCCCGGACTCATTCTGTTCGGGACCTTGGGCGGGCCCCAGGTGCAACTCAACGCGGCCGCGCCCAACCCCGCGGGGAACGGAGCGTTCCGCTGCTGAATTCATTGCAGCATCCAACAAACTCTATGCGTTGTCAACCCTCCGCAAGCAGGCTAAAAGGGTGGTTCTCGGGGGCTTCGGCCGCCCTACTTACGTCGCCCGGAGCAGTGTCTTGCTGCAGCGGCATGATGGCCGGGTCGTTCAGCAGCGGAGCCAGCGCGAGCTCTGCCGCCCCGAGCAACAGCGCGTTGCCCCCGAGGCGGACGGTCACCAGATCGACCATCGCTCGTGGGGCCGGCATCGCCCGCTTCTCCAGCTCGCGCAGGATGGGCGCCCGCACGTAGGGGTAGACGCGGGCGTAGAGCCCACCCAGAGAAACCCGATTGGGGTTGAAGATGTTCACCAGGCCGGCGATCCCGATCCCAAGTCCGTGACCCAATTCGACCAGGGCCGCGAGCGCTACCTTGTCGCCTCGTTCCGCGGCCGCGATCAGGTCCTCGAGCGCCGCGGTGCCTCCCAGCGGGTCCCGGCCCGATCGCCGGAGCAGGGCCTCCTCGCCCACCACGGACTCCAGGCACCCGCGCGCGCCGCAGTGGCACAGATCCCCGTCGGGATCGATGGTGACGTGTCCGACCTCGCCCGCATACCCGGCCGAGCCGGCGAGCAATCGGCCGTCCACGACGATGCCGGCGCCGAGTCCGCCCTCACCCCAGATGCAGATGAAATCGCTCGTGCCCCTGCCGGAGCCACGCAGATGCTCCGCCGAAGCCGCCAGGTCGGCGTCGTTGCCGACGAAGACCGGGGCGTCCAGGTCCGCGAACTCCTCCCTTATGAGCTGTCCGATCGGAACGTCCCGCCATCCGAGGGCCGGCGCCTCGTGCACAAGCCCATCCCCGGACCGAACCAGCCCGGGAACCGAAACCCCTATGGCAACGATGCAAGGCCCGTTCTGGAGGCCGGCGAGCAGCGGCCGGACAAGGATGCCGAGATCCTCCACGACGCACTCGGGCCTGGAGTTGCACAGCGAAACGTCGCGACGGGTCGAGACGATGACCTTCCCGCCGAGGCCGACGACGGCGGCCCCCATCCAGTCCGTGGCGAGGTCGACGGCTAGTGCGGCGGGGCCGTCGCTGCGCAACTCCACGACCGGCGACGGCCGCCCAGGAGACTGCGGAATCGAATTCGACCGATGACGCTCTCGGACGATGCGCCGCGCGGCCAGCTCCGACACGAGCGAGGCGACGGTGCTCCGGTCCAGATGAAGTCGTCCGGCCAGCTCGGACCTGGACAACGGCCGGCTGACGTGCAGCTCCTGCAGCAGCCTGCTGAGGTTGCGACGCCTGATCTCAGCCTGAGCGCCTTCGCCCTCGACGTGAACTCCCATCGGGTGGCGTTTCCCTTAGTGAGGCCGGGCCCGACGTTTGAGTCGGTCGAGCCGGTGGGCATGAGCCTACCGTTTCGCGTAGCGTACAACAAAAGAAGTCGCGCGTTACCCAATCTGAACGTCCCCGCCACGGGCGGCACCCACGGGCCGGCAGCGGACTGGCGCGGGGCCAGGTGGCAAGCCCCGCGCGAACCGGAGGCGCGACGGAGCCGGAAGGCCGCCGGCATGGCTGGTAGGATTGACCGGCATCGAGTTTGCAGGGGGAGGCTCCAGTGCCGGTCCGACATGGCCGCCTGGGACCCGGCATGGGCACCCGCAGCGCGCATTGAACGAAAGGGTTCTGATGGACTCCGCCAACCAGCAAGCACGACCAGCCGCAGCGACTCCACGGACCGCCGACCCGGCCGCGGACGCACTCCCGAACATCCCCTGGGAGGACCGCCCTGCCGGCTCGAAGGCGGTGCTGTGGCGGTCGAGCCGCAACCCGATCATCAAACGCGACCAGATCGAGCGTTCGAACAGCATCTTCAACTCGGCGGTCGTTCCGTTCGGCGACGGCTTCGCGGGCGTCTTTCGGGTAGACGACACGACCAGGATCATGAACGTCCACGCCGGCTTCAGCCGCGATGGCGTCGACTGGAAGATCGAGCAGCCGACGATCGAGTGGATCGCGGCCGATCCGCGGGTTCGCGAGATCCAGGAGACCTTCGAGCACGCCTACGACCCTCGTGTCACCTGGCTCGAGGACCGCTACTGGGTGACCTGGTGCAACGGCTACCACGGTCCGACGATCGGCGTGGGCTACACCTACGACTTCAAGTCCTTCCACCAGTTCGACAACGCCTTCCTGCCCTTCAACCGCAACGGCGTTCTCTTCCCCCGACGGATACACGGCGCCTACCTCATGCTTTCGCGCCCGAGCGACAACGGCCACACGCCGTTCGGCGACATCTACCTGTCGGAGAGCCCCGACCTGATCCACTGGGGCCGCCACCGCCGGGTCATGACCACCCGGCCCTGGACCTGGGAGTCGACCAAGGTCGGTGCCGGCCCAACGCCGCTCGAGACGCCCGACGGCTGGCTGCTCATCTACCACGGCGTGCTGACGTCCTGCAACGGCTTCGTCTATTCGATGGGAGCGGCGCTGCTGGACCTGGATGAGCCCTGGAAGGTGATCGCCCGCAGCCGCGACTACCTCCTCTCCCCGCAGGTCCCCTACGAGCAGGTCGGCGACGTGCCGAACGTCGCTTTTCCTTGCGCCGCCCTCTACGACCGTCCGACCGGGCGCCTGACCGTCTACTACGGCGGCGCCGACACGGTCGTGTGCCTGGCCCACGGCTACCTGCCCGAGGTGATCGAATTCGTTCGGGCGCGCAGCTAACTCGGGCGCGCAGCTAACTCGGGCGCGCGGAGCGAATTCGGGCGCGCCGCATCTCGACCAGCTCGACTCGCTGCCGGCCGGCGCAGCGGTTCTTCCCGCCCGACGCAACCCTGCGCCGGTGCGTCCGGCCTAACGCCGCCTGTTCCATTGCTGAGCGGACGGTGCGCGTCCGGCCGCCGGCGCGGTCTGCCTCAGAAGCGCGTCGATCTCGGCGCGCAGCTTTCGCCCGAACGTCGCGCGCTGGAGCCACTCCAGATAGTCCCGGTCGTGGCGGGCGATCTCGCCGAGGGACCAGCCGGCGTATCGGCCGAAGTCCAGGACGGTCCCGGACGGATGGCCGGGCGGGGGACCCGCGTGCGTCGCATCGGTCGGTCGGGGAGCGCCGGTCTCGGGCGGGGTGGCCGGGGCGCCCGTTACCGGCCGAGTCGCAGCGCCCGGTGTCGGCGCCGCGGGCGCCGGGGGCGCGGCGGGCGCCGGCTGACGGCTGGCTACGATCCTCGCCTCGTCGTAGTCCGCTCGCCGGACCGGGTCGCCGAGCACGTCCCAGGCATCGTTCAACGCGATCATTCGACGGGCATCGCCGCCGTGGTCGGGATGGTATTTCCGAGCCAGCGTCCTGTATGCGGCCCGAATGACGTCCGCCTCGGCACGGGGGCTGACCTGGAGGACCTCGTAGTAGTCGGGCATGGCCGAGAGCCTACAACCTCGCAGCCGTCCGTGGCGAGGAATGATGCGAGCCCGGTCGGCGCGCTCAGCGCTGGACGCAACTGGATGCGCTCGACGCCCGGAAGGCCGACAGAACAGGATTGAGTCTGCGCGAATGAGGCCCAGGCCACGCGGACCCCGACTGATCGACGGTCAGCGGGCGGGGTCATGCGACCTGAACTCGACGCGATCGGCCTCGTCGAGAATGGCGCCCCAGAAGACGCTCGTCCGCGGCCACAGCCGGCGGGTTCCTTCCTCGATCGAGGGCGCCAGATCGCCGGCTCCGCCGGCCGGCCCCCACGGCGTGCTCCCGTCGGACCTCAGCCAGGCACGGGCCGACACCTGCACGCCCTCGATGAAAGAAGCGGTGTCGTCTCGGCGGTACGAGTCGAGCTCCCGGATGAGACGAAGGAAGCGCGCCTCTTGCCCGTACGTCCGCTCGGTCCGGCCGCACTCTGCCATCTCGTTGAAGACACGGTAGAGCCGCCAGCGAAACGTCGCCTCGCGTTCTTCGAGTTCGGGAGGACGGGCCTCCTCACCGTAGATCTCGTGCTCCAGCTCGTAGATGCGGATGGAGCGACGACCCAGATCAAGGGGCCTCTGCGCGCCGTCGATCCAGCCGGTGTATCGAGCGACGAGCAGGTCGCACAACTCAGCCGTCTCCGCCGTCCGCAGCCGGTTCACACTCCGAACGACGCGACGCATGTCCTCGGCGCCATCGGCCGGCATCGGCGACGGGTAGCGGGCCATCAGGGCGGCAGCTTCCGCCTGGACGTGCCGCAACTCCCATTTCGGGTCGATCCCGCCGATCGCCAGCATCCACGAGGACGGTATGGCGATGAAGGCCAGGATCGCCAGTCCGAGTCCGATTGTCGCCAGGGGTCGAGGCTCCGCGGCCGGCAGCGCAAAGAACATCGCCGCCACCGCGGCCAGACGAACCCCGTCCATGACCAGGGCCCGGCCCCGGGCGCGCCCCTCGCGCAACATCTTCCGTTCGGTATGGAACAGGAAGGCCAGCATGATCACGAACAGGACCGAAGCCAGCCAGAAGAAGATCATCTACTCGACCCGCTACCCGCGGGTCCGCGGTCACTCGTCCCGCCTGCGCGACCCGGACTCGCAACGGATAGGCTATCCCGCGACCAGCGCGCGGTGAAGAGTCCACGTCACGGCCTGACCGAAACCACGCGAACCGGTGAACGTTCGGCCGGGCAGCGTCTCATCTGATGGCCGCTCCGGTTCACTCACGACCGCCCATGCAGCGGGTAGTAGAGTGACTGATCGAGCGTGACGAGCCCGATGCCTGTCCGAGCGCCCGGAGCCTTCGCCCAATGGCCGACCGCCCACTTTCCGACGAACTGCACAAATCGATCGTCGACAACCTGGCCGACGGCGTCTACTACGTCGAGCCGGACCGCACGATCAGATACTGGAATCACGGCGCCGAGAAACTGGCGGGATACCGCGCCTCCGAGATAGTGGGGCGGCGATGCTACGACAACATCCTCGCCCACGTGGACGCTCAGGGGAATTCGCTCTGCCACACGACATGCCCCCTTGCAGCGTCGATGCTCGACGGCGAATCTCGAGACGTGACGGTCTGGCTGCGCCATCGCGAGGGCTACCGCAAGCCGGTGCGCGTCAGGACGGCTGCTGTCCGAGACGAGACAGGCGCGATCGTCGGTGGCGTGGAGACGTTCTCCGACGCATCGGCCGTCGTGCGGGCCGCCGAGGATGCCGACCGGGCCCGCCATGATGCTTTGACCGACGAGCTGACCGGCCTGCCGAACCGTCGAATGTTCGACACCGCAGTCCGAACCCGGCTCGAGAACATGAGCCGCTACGGCTGGAACTTCGGTCTGCTGATCGTCGACATCGACAACTTCAAGGCCGTGAACGACCGATACGGTCACGCCGTCGGCGACGCCGTCCTCGCAGGCGTGGCCAAGACGATCCTGGGCGCCGTCCGGGCAGGCGACATGGTGGCTCGCTGGGGCGGCGAGGAATTCGCGGTGCTGGTCGAGGCCTCCGAGGCTGGCGGCCTGGCCGAGACCGCCGAGCGGGTGCGCGCGCTCGTGGCCCAGTCGGAAGTCCGTCACGAGGCCCTGGTACTGAAGGCCAACGTCTCGGCCGGTGGCTCGCTGGCGTCCCCCGACGACACGCCGGAGAGTCTCTTCGAGCGCGCAGACGGAGCCCTGTATTCGGCCAAGCGGGAGGGCCGCGACCGAATCGCCATCGTGGAATAGAGACGCCGCACGCGACGAAGCTGCCGAATCATCGGGTCCGGCCGCGCATGGAGGGAATCTGGTGAGCCCGCAGGGATTCGAACCCTGAACCTAGGGATTAAGAGTCCCCCGCTCTACCGTTGAGCTACGGGCCCACGGCCGCGAAGGATACAGCAACCCGGGCCTCGGGTGCCGTGCCGGTCTCCGGACGGCGTGGCCGTCGGGCCGAAGGCGCACGAGGCCAGCGCTCCCAAGCCGGGATCTCATCAGAACGGACTACTGCCTATCGGGACCCTCTGTACCTACAGACAGCCTTCCGCCTGGGGCTACGATATGCGGCGCGATGCCGGCCCCACCGTGTACTCAGAGGGAAAGCCGCGCCCGGGACGACGAAACTTGGTAGAGGCCTTGTCTGGAGAAGATCTCAAGCTTCTGGAACAGCTCGGCGCCGGGTTGGCGATAGTCGATCCGGCCGGACTGGTCGTGCTCTGGAGTGACGACGCCGCACGGATTCTCGGTATCGCCGCCACTGAGGCGCAGGGCGCACCGTGGTCCGACTGCCTGACCGTGATCCGTGGCGATGAGTCGGGCGGGGCGACGCTCCCCGTCGAGATCCTGGAGCCGGGCGGCTGGCACGGCCAGCTTCACGTCCGGACCCGGCACGGCAGCACGAAATGGCTCCGCGCCCACATACAGCCGATCACTCGGCCGGACTTCGGTGGCAAGCCGGGCGTGGCGGCGATGTTCTGGGACGGCGAGGGACCCGATCGCGCCGTGTCCGGGGCCGAGGCGGCGCAACTCCCATATCGAGACCTCTTCGTCCATTCGCCCGAGGCGCTCCTCCTGGCGAACCTGACCAGCGTCATCGTCGACGCCAACGAGCTGGCCGCGGCCCTCCTTGGCACTTCGCGGCAGGACATGATCGGCAAGCCGCTGGTCAGCTTCCTGGTCGGGCGAACGGATGCGGACACCGAGGCCACTCGCAACGAGTTGCTGGCATCGGGTTCGATAGTCCGCCGCGTTTCGGTGCAGCCCGCGTGGGGCGAAGCCTTCCCGGCTGAGATCATCGTCTCGCTCGCGACGTCCATGGCCGGTGGATACGGCTACTGCCTGGTCAGGATGTGCGACAGAACTGAGGAAGAGCGGCTGGAGGTGTTGCTCCGCAACCTCGCCGCTCTCGCGCGGCTGGGAGACCAGCTTCAGACTGCCGAGGAAGTCGCGCAACAGGCGCTCGACATCATCGCCGCCAGCTGGTCCGCCGGCGCGGCCATGGCGATCCTCGACAGCGAGGACGGTTTCTCCATCGTCGCCGGAACGAGCACGCCGGAGGCGATCCGGGCGACTCTGAGCGGCGTCGATCCGGCTCGCTCGCCGCTGGCAACGCTCGTCAAAGACGCGCAGGTTCCCTTCGAGATGGATCTGGGCGACCCTCACTCGCCGCCGTGGACCGGACGGGCAAGCGCCCTCGGACTGTGCGCCCTGCGAGGGACGCCGCTCTGGTGCGACGATCGCCGCATCGGGGCGATGGTCCTGCTCTGGGCCGGCGATCCGCCGCCCGCTCTCAATACCGCTCGCCTCAGGCTGACGGGCCGCTACGTGGGCGTCGCGATCGGCAGCGTTGCGACGCGCTTGAAGGTGCAGCGCGACGCGGAGCTGCGGGAAAGCCTGGCGGGATCGGCCCGTATCGGCGGTGTGGTCGTCGAGCAGATGACCGACGCGATCGTGACCACTGACGCGACCGATCGAGTCACGGCCGTCAACCCCGCAGGCGAGCATCTATATGGAGTAGCGGAAGAAGAGGCCGTCGGCCGCCGCCTGGACGAGGTCATCGAGCAACTTCGGCTCGATGGTTCACCGCTGGGCACGGAGGCAACGGACCAGGCAGCCTCGATGGGCTACTGGCACGGACGTGTCGTCCATCGGCCGCTGACTGGCAGCTTCGCCGGCCGGCCCATCGTGGTCGACCTGTCGCTGACATCACTCCGAGACGATCAGCACAGACCGGCCGGTCTCATAGCGATGAGCCACGAGGTCGCGATCACCGCCCACATGGAGGCCGAGGCGGCCGCTCTCGGCTCTCTGGCCGTTGCCACGGGGCGGGCTCGGAGCCGGCACGAGGTTGCCGAGGCGGCCCTGGAGCGCCTCTGCGAGGCCACGATGGCCGACGCGGGCATCATCGGGACCTGGGGCAAGGGCGGAGCCCCCCTGGCGATCGAAGCGAGTCGCGGAATCAGCCAGGATGTGCTGGAAGTCATCGTGAGCAGCGACCTCCCAGATCTCGGATCCGCCCTCGAAACGCCCGGCGCGGTCATCGCCCTCGAGAGCCTGGGAACGTTCCAGAACGGAGGGGATCTGGCCGCGACCCTTACCAAAGACGGGCTGCAGACTGGCTTCCTGGTCGACCTGCGCACTCGCGACGAGTCGGTCGGATTTCTTGCGCTCGCCGCGCGCCGCGCGGCCTGGGGCCGGCCGGGCGACGAGGTCATTTTGCAGGCCGCGGCCCAGGTCGTCAGCGCGCTGGAGAATGCCCGCCTGATGGAGCGCCTGGAACAAGGGCTCGAGCAGGAGCGGCGCCTGACGGCCCAACTCGAGACGCTGATGGGACTGACGCTGCTGCCTCAGGGTGACATCGACGAGAACACGCTGGCCCTCTTCCTGCTGGAGCGCGTCGTCGGGGCGCTCGGGGCGAACGGTGGTCTGGCGGTCCGGACCAACGACGGCGGCTTCCAGGTCATAGCCTCGAACCGGATACCGATCGGCATGGCCCGTGCCCTCGAATCCCGACCCGCCAGCGACTTTCATTTCTGGCGGCGCCTGACGACCCAGGCCCCGGCCGGGGCATTCCAGCAGGCTCTGACCGAGGTCGCAGCGGAGGGCGGACGGGTCGAGGAAATGATCAGCGCTGGGGTGACTTCGTATGCTGTCTTCCCCGCCCGAGATGGCGACCGCGTCATTGCTGCGTTCCTGTGCTACTTCAGCGACTCGGGGGCGTCGAGCTCCCTGGCGGACGAACGGACCATCGACGCAGTGGGCCGGATCATCTCGATCGCCTACGCCAACGTCCGAATGAGCGAGGGCCTCAGTGAGGCGGCCGAACACGAGCGCCGCCTGACGGCAGAGCTGCGCGCCCTCCAGGAACTGACGCTGCTGGGCGCTTCGACGGACGATCTCGGGCGCCTTGCCCAGGAGACGATCGAGGCGGTCGTCGTCTCCACCGGGGCCGCCGGCGGCGGGTACATCCTGGTCGACCCCTCGACATCGAGGGTGGACCCGATCGTCTGGGTCGGGCAATCGAGCCGCAGTTGGGCGGCCCTGAGCGAGTCGCCGACGATTCCCTCCGATTGGCCCCCGCTCGACCGACTGGGGCCCGAGGATGGCGTCTGGCTGTCGCGAGCTGGCAGGACAGGCGCGGCCGCCGAAGGCGGCGAGACGGCGCCGGGCGACGAAGACAGCGACACGGCGGCCTGCGTCCAGGCGGTCCTGCCCCTCCGCGTCGAAGGCCGGCTCGCCGGCGTCTTGCACCTGGAGTGGTCGGCCACGCCGCGGGTCGAACAGTTCGACGATCACTTCCTGGAGCCCATCGCCCGCATCTGCAGCATCGGTCTCGCCAACTTCCGGCTACGCTCCGAGCTGCTCCACCGCGCCGCCGCTCAGAGAGCCCTGACCCATCGCCTCGACACACTCGACGAGTTGACGCGCATCGGCGAGGAGGCCAGCTCCTTCGAGGAGCTGGCCCACCGCACCGTGAGCCTGGTCCGCGAGGCACTCGGCGCTGCCGGAGTCTGCTACCTGCTCCTCGAACCGGGGCACCACTTCGAGACGCACGCCGTGGCCGGCGATACGGGCGCCTTCCGGCAGTGGATAAGGGACGTGCCGGCCAAGGAGGCCCCGGGCGGTACCGCCCTCCTCTCGGGCGGAGGGGGCGTGCTGGGGGACTTCGTCGCCACTCAGGTCAACGAGCGAGTTCTGCAGCTGGCGCGGGCGGCGGGATTCAAGTCGTTCGGCGCGATCCCGATCCGCACCGGGGAGGAGCTGGCCGGTGCCCTGCTGTGTTTCTTCGAGCAGACCGCCACCACCCTCCCGGTCGACGAGGCGGCGCTCGATTCGGTCGCGCGGATCGGCGGCATCGCCCTGGCCAACTTCCGCCTGCGCGAGCGCCTCGTTTCGTCCGAGGAGCGATACCGGACTCTCTTCGAGGAATCGCCCGACGCCCTTTTCGTGACCGCGCTCGACGGCACGGTCCTGGATGCCAACGAGGCCGCGGTGCGGCTCTACCACATCAACCGGGGCGATGTCATGGGCCGCTACTTCGGCCATCTCATCTCCGCCGACGAACGCGAAATGGCACGCCGCCGCCAGATCGTGTGGGCTCAGGGCAGGGGCACGTTCAGCGATCGCGGGCACCGCCCCGAGGGCTCGGAGTTCCCCGTCGAGGTCGAGGTGCGAGTGGTCGAGCTCGGCGGACAGCGCCGCTTCCTCTCGCTCGTCCGCGACCTCTCGGACCAGGAGCGTCTCACCAACGAGCTTCTGCAGGCCCAGAAGATGGAGGCCATCGGCCAACTGGTTGCGGGCGTGGCCCACGAGCTAAACAACCCGCTGGCGGCAATCATCGCGTTCAGCCAGCTGATGCGAGGCGACGAGCGTCTGCCCGACGACATGAAGCACGACGCCGGCCTGCTCGTCCAGGAGGCGGACCGAACCAGGCGCATCGTCCAGAACCTGCTGGACTTCGCCCGCCAGCGCCCACCCGAGCGACGGCAGACGAACATCTCTACTCTCGTCCGAAGCGTGCTCGAGCTGCAGTCGTACGCCCTGAGCACGAACCGGGTCCAGGTCGAGGTCGACATTCCCGAAGATCTGCCCGAGGTGGACCTCGACCGGGCGCAGATGCAGCAGGTCCTGCTGAACCTGACGATCAATGCCATTCAAGCCTTCCGGACGCGCGAGCGGGCCGCGCAGGCGCATCTCTGGGTCACTGCGACCGATGTCAAGACCATTCGGGGTCCGGGCGGCCCGAAGGCCGACAAGCTGGCCGGCGACCAGGAGCGCGTCCGGATCACCATTCGCGACGATGGGCCGGGCGTTCCCGAGGCCGCCCGAGCGCGGCTGTTCGACCCGTTCTTCACCACCAAGCAGCCGGGCGAAGGCACGGGCCTCGGGCTGTCCGTTTCCTTCGGCATCGTCGCGGCGCACGGGGGCCACCTCTGGTACGAGCCCGGCCCGGCGAACGTCGGAAGCTGCTTCATGATGGAACTGCCGGTTCGGGCGAAGCCGATGAATGAGCGGCAGCCGGCGGCGGCGGATTCGGATACTCGGCGCGGCGCCCAACCCGTCGAAGAGTCGACGGCGAGCGAGCGACGGACAGGCGACGAACCGGAAGGGCCCGAGACGGAGGCCAGGCCGAAGGCAACCCGGCGCGGACGCAGGACCGCGCCGGCCGGAAGCCCGTCGGCTGAGGGCTCGCCGGCTCAAGGCGCGCCGCCCGGCGCGGGCAGTCCGGTGGAAGCCGCCCCCGTCCAGGAGGCCGCTGTCGCGGCCGCGGCGGGACAAGAGCAGGCTCTGCCCGCGACCGTGGCAAGAACGCCGGCCGGCCTGCCCGTCGGCGCCGCCGCGCTACCCGCAGGGGCCGCCTCGCCCGCACCGGTGGCCTCGGCTCGCCGGCCCGCGGCGATGCCGGGCGCCCGGCTGCGCATTCTGGCCCTTGACGACGAGCCATCGATCCGGGCCTTCCTCAAGAAGGTCCTCGCCGCGTCCGGCATGGACTGCGACCCGTATCAGGACGGCGCCCAGGCCCTGGAGGGTTTGCGCGACACGACCTACGACGTGATGCTGATCGACCATCGCATGGCCGGCATGAGCGGGACCGAGTTCTACGACGCCGCGATCGAATTCCGGCCCGAGCTGGCCAAGCGCGCCGTGTTCATGAGCGGCGGACGTGCGGAACGACGACCTGCGCGACTTCGCCACCGAGGCGCGGCATCAGGCTGCTGGCGAAGCCGTTCGACATCGACGCCGTGATCCGGGTCGTGCGGGAGGCGATCGCCGCCGCTCAGGCAGACGAGCACTGAGGCCGGACGAGCCGTCTTCGTCGGGCTTGCCCGCCTGGCTGCCCGCCGTGCCTCTACCTGGTGCGGGCCGGTCCGGATCCGGACGCGTCGCCGACCAGACTGTCGAGGATGGCGTCGGCGGCGGCGTATGGGTCGATCTCGTGAGCCGCCACGGAGCGGAGCAACCCGCCGGCGGCCGGGGGCGGTGCCGGCGCGGGGTCCAGCCCGCCACCGGGCCCCGCGGCGACTCCCGTCTCGGCGACTCCCGCCTCGGCGCCCTCGAGCGCGCGTACGCGCGCGTGCAGCCGATCCACGAGCACGGCCCAGACCTGGGCCTCGGCTCGCTTGAGGCGCGCGGATTCGCCGTCTGAGCCGCGGGCCGCGGAACGATGCCGGTCGATCGCAGCCAGGAGCGCGGCCACTCCCTCGCCGGTTGCGGCGGTGGTCACCAGCACTTCCGGATGCTTGGGCGCGGGCCGGCCCGGCCGGGCCTCGCGGGGAGCGTCGGCCAGCATGGCGTGGAGCTGACCGGCCGTTCGGTGGGCCCCCGGTCGATCGCCCTTGTTGACGACGATGACGTCGGCCACCTCGAGCAGCCCGGCTTTGATCGCCTGGATCTCGTCGCCCATCTCGGGCGCCTCGACGACGACCGTGGTGTCCGCGGCAGCGGCGACCTCGACCTCGCTCTGGCCCGTGCCCACGGTCTCGATCAGCACCACGTCAAAGCCGACGGCGTCGAACACCGCCGCAGCGGCGCTCGTCGCGGAGGAGAGGCCGCCGGCGTGACCGCGCGACGCCATCGACCGGATGAAGACGTCGGCGTCCGCGGCGTAGGCCTGCATCCGGACTCGATCGCCCAGTACGGCGCCGCCCGTGATGGGGCTGGA
This sequence comes from uncultured Chloroflexia bacterium, assembly GCA_963768655.1. Lineage (GTDB taxonomy): Bacteria > Chloroflexota > Limnocylindria > Limnocylindrales > CSP1-4 > Fen-1039. The sequence goes on from CAVYIM010000005.1 coordinate 138,715, forward strand.
GGGGTCCACTGCCACGACGGCCACCGGCCGGCCGGCGCGGCGAAGCTCCGCGATCAGCGCCGCAACCAGCGTGCTCTTGCCCGCGCCGGGGGGTCCGGTCACACCGATCAGCTGAGCCCGCCCAGCCCGCGGGTACAGCCGCCGCAGGGCTGCTTCGGCGAGGGGCGTGCGGTTCTCGACGGCCGTCAGGAGCCGGGCCAGGGCCCGGCGATCGCCGGCGAGCGCCGCCTCGCACAGCAGGTCCGCCCGCTCCACGACCGACCCGCCGGCTGCCTTCGACTCCCCGGCTGCCTTCGACCCGTCGGCCGCCTTCGACTCCCCGGCCGCCTTCGACCGTCGCGAGCCGGCCATCGCCGTCGCCCTAGTCCCGCGGCCGGGCGTTGGCGCGCAGGAAGTCGGCCACCTGGGCGATCGTCGTGCCGGGCCCGAAGACGGCGGCGACGCCCGCCTCCTTCAGCGCCGGAACGTCGTCGTCGGGGATGATCCCGCCGGCGGCCACCAGGACGTCGCTCATGCCGCGCTCGCGCATCAGGGCGCAGATCCGGGGCAGCAACGTCATGTGCGCGCCCGACAGGATCGACAGTCCGACGACGTCGACGTCCTCCTGGAGAGCGGCGGTGACGATCATCTCGGGGGTCTGGCGCAGGCCTGTGTATACGACCTCGAAGCCCTCGTCGCGGAGGCCGCGCGCGAGAACTTTGGCGCCGCGATCGTGCCCGTCGAGCCCGGGCTTGGCGATGAGAACTTTGAGCGGTCGATCGGTCATGGCCGAATGATAGCGGCGCCGGCCGGCCGCTTGAGCGCTCAAACCCTGGGCACGGCCCGTTCCAGATGGGCCATGAACTCGTCCCGGGTCTCCTTCGTGGTCCGGAACACTCCCAGGACGCTGCTCGTGACCATCGTCGCGCCACCCTTCTGGACGCCGCGCATGGCCAGGCACAGGTGCTCGGCCTCGATTACGACACCCACGCCGTAGGGGTTCAGGCGCTGCTGCAGGAAGTCGGCGATCTGCTGGGTCATGCGCTCCTGGACCTGCAGCCGCCGCGCGTACATCTCCACGACACGCGGAATCTTGGAGAGCCCGATGACGCGCCCTCGCGGCAGATAGCCCACGGAGGCGATCCCAAAGAACGGCAGCATGTGATGCTCGCACAGCGAGTAGAAAGGAATCCCTTTGATCACGACCATCTCGCTGTAGCCGACGTCGAAGACGGCGCCGTTGATCAGCCGATCCGGGTCGACGCGGTAGCCGCACGTCAGCTCGAGCCACATCTTGTGCATCCGCTCCGGCGTGCGGAGCAGCCCCTCGCGCTCGGGATCCTCGCCGATCTCGGTGAGGATCTGGCGAACCGCCTGCTCGATGCCGCCGTCGGTCGTCCGAGTGCCGGCCGGGCGGCCCGCTGCCGACTCGGCCGCCGCCGCCGGTCCGCCGTCCTCGCCCGCCTCGATCTCCTCGACGAACTGGCGCATGTGCGCCTCGAGTTCGCTTCGATCTGTCGTGTCGGGCTGGTCGGGGGGCATCGGCTACTCCTTCCTCGCCATCGTACGCCGGATGCCGGCGCAGTGGCCGGGTCGCGGTTCTCCGCCCCGAAGTCGTGGGCCGTAGCATATGGGCATGCCCAACCCGCCCGGAAGGAAACCGCGCCGGCGTCGTCCCGCCGCCCGCGCCATGAGCGCGCGCCAGTTCCAGGATCTCGTTGAACGTGCCCTCGATGCGATCCCTGCGCCGTACTCGCGCGCCCTCGACGAGGTCGTGGTCGTGGTGGAGGACGAGCTTTCGCCCGCGCAACGCCGCGAGTCAGGCCTGGGCCCGGGCGACGACCTGTACGGGCTATTCGAAGGTGTGCCCCGGACCGAATGGGCCGCCGACTGGGCGATGATCCCGAACAAGATCACGCTCTTTCGGTTCGCCCTCGAGGAGGACTTCCCCGATCCGGTCGAGCTCGAGCACGAGGTCCGAGTAACGGTCCTCCACGAGCTGGGCCACTACCTGGGCATCGACGACGATCGCCTGCACGAGCTGGGCGCATACTGAGGTGCGGCTACTCCACCGCCGCCGGGATCTCGAGTGGCGCCGCGCCCGCCAGCAATTCGCCGAGCCGCCCCGTTTCGACGTTGCCGCCGCTGAAGACCACGCAGACCCGATCGCCGTCGTGGATCGGGACCTCGCCGAACAGCACCGCCGCCAGCGCGGCGGCCCCGGCCGGCTCCACGAGCTGCTTCATCCGCTCCAGCGCGAAGCGCACCCCGGCCAGGATCGTGGCGTCGTCGATGAGGGCGATCCCGTCCAGGTAGCGTCGGGCCATGGCCATCGTCCACTCCCCTGCGAACGGCGAGCCCAGGCCGTCGGCCACCGACGCAGGCTGGATCGGCACGATCTCGCCGCGCTCCAGGGCGAGCGACAGGGCGTTGGACTTCTCGGGTTCCACGCCGTAGACACGCACGCCGGGCCGGGTCTCCTTGATCGCGGCCGCGGTCCCGGTGCAGAGCGCCCCGCCGCCGATCCCCGCGACCACGACGTCAACTTCGGGCAGGTCGTCGAGGATCTCCAGGCCGATCGTCCCCTGCCCGGCGATGATCAACGGATCGTCGAACGGGGGCACGAACGTGAGCCCGCGCTCGGCCTGGACCTCATCCATCCGCTTCCACGTCTCGCCGACATGCTCGCCAAAGAGAATCACCTCGGCGCCGTAGCCGCGGCACGCGTCGACCTTCGAGCGGACCGCGCAGGCCGGCATCATGACGACGGCGTGGACCCCGGCCTCGTGGGCGGCCAGCGCCACTCCCTGGGCGTGGTTGCCGGCTGAGAGCGTGATGACGCCCGCCGCTCGTTCAGCCGCGGAGAGGGCTGCCATCTTGTTGAGCGCGCCGCGGATCTTGAAGGCGCCCGTCTTCTGGAGATGCTCCGCCTTGGCGTAGACGCGGCCGTCGGCCACCCGAACGCCGCGCGCCGCGAGCACCCGGGCGGCAGTCGACGAGGCCAGAATGGGCGTGCGAGCGATGCCCCCGTCGAGGACGCGCCGGGCTTCGTGGAATCGTTCGAGCGGGACGATGCGGTCGGGCATGCGGCAAGTATGGCGCCGGATGCCGCGCCGGGCCGGGCCCGGCCGGCCACGCCGCAACGCGACGGCGATGCAACCTGGGGCTCGCGTCGAGCATCGATACAGGTAGAGGCAACGGCCGGCGGCCAATCCGCCGGCTCAGAGGGAGGCAGATGGAGCGAGCGCTCGTCGAGAGAGCCCGATCGGGCGATCGCGCTGCCTTCGATGCCGTCGTCCGCAGCCGGATCGATGCCGTGTACCGCACCTCGCTCGCGATCCTTGGCGCAGAGGCCGACGCCGCCGACGCGACGCAGGAGACCTTCGTCTCGGCCTGGTGCCATCGTGAAGCCCTGCGCGATCCGGACCTCTTCGACGCCTGGCTCGGGCGCATCAACTTGAACGCCTGCCGGGCGCAGCTCCGGCGTCGGGGTCGAACCGGCGTGCGCGAGCTTCGACTGCCGGAGCCCGAAGAAGGCCGTGAGCCGGCCTCGACCGAACCCGCCCTCGACGACCGAACGGCCGACGCCGAAGTCTTCGATCGAGCCTTCGCCCGCCTGTCGGTCGACGACCGCGCCGTGCTCGTTCTGCATCACCTGCAGGAGCGATCGGTCGCCGAGATAGCGACGGCCTTCGGCGCGGCCGAGGGAACGATCAAGTCCCGACTCCACCGCGCCCGCGCGGCGCTCGAGTCGGCGCTGGCGAAGGAGTCGCGATGAACGACCAGCCGCTTCCCATCGACTCGGCGCTCCGCGAGCAGCTGGCGCGTCGTTCGGCCGGACGGCTGCCCGAAGGGCTCCTGGCCGGCGTGTCGGCCGCGCTCGATGCGGCCGCGGCACCGCGCGTCGCTCGATCGCCGCGGCTGGCCTGGCGCATTCCGCGACTGGTCGCGGCCGCGATGGGCCTGGCGCTCGTTGCCACTCTCGCGGTCGCCATCGCGCTCCCGGAGTTCCGGGGCGGACCGGCGACCCCGCTCGCCGGCTACCCGACAGACCGCGCTCTCACGACCGCCGAGCTGGCCGCGCTCCTGGCCGGCCCGCCGCTCGCAATCAACACACCGCTGGTCGTCTCCGCCACGATCGACGTCCGCTCCGACGTCTGCCCGATGAACCGCTACCCGACGGCGGGCGTAATCGACGGCATGGACCCGCAGGTCTGCGTGATGCAAGGCGGCCTGCCGCCCATGCTCACAGGAACGAAGGCTACCGGGACGTTCGCGCTGCGGTACCTCGGCGCGCGGACGTTCGGACTCCTGGGCGAGATCACGCCGGCGTCCTCATCGAAGCTGGCCTTCCATGTGGCCGACGACTGGCCGCTCACCGGCAAGACGTTCCTCGTCGACGGCTGGCTTGGAGCAAATGTCAACCCTGCGCCATGCGCCTCGGAGGAATCCGTCTCCTATGGGGATCCGCTCGACCCGACCGGCAACGCTTGCGGGCACGAATACTGGCTGGCGGACGACCCCACGGCATACCCTTCCGAGTCGACCGCGATGCCAGTCCCGCCCACAGGAGCCCGGGCGGTGGGAGCGTACGGCATGAGCTTCTTCGACTCGGTGCCGGACAATGCCCTGATCCACGGCGTCTTCGTCGTCCGCAGCGTGGTCGAGCAGTGCCCGAGCGCGCCGCCCCAGAGTAACGTCGGCTGCAGCGCGTGGCTGGTGCTCGCGAAGCTCGCCGACATCGCGTTGCCCGAGCCGACCGCGCCGCCGACCGCCGCTCCAACCGCAACACCGACCGCCGGCTACCCGGCGGATCGGGCCCTGACTACCGCCGAGCTTGCTGCGCTGATGAGCGGACCGGCACTGCCCACGGACACCGCCCTCGTCGCCGCGGTCACGATCGACGCCAGGACCGACGTCTGCCCGATGAACCGCTACCCGACCATCGGAGTCATCGACGGCATCGAATTCGCAGGTCTGCGTGATGGGCGCCGGAGTGTACGCCTTCCTGACGACCGCCAGCGAGACCGGTACCTTCGCCTTTCGGTTTCTCGCCCCCGGCATCCTGGGCCTGCTCGGCGAGATCACGCCGGCCTCTACTTCGCAGTTGACCTTCAAGGCCTCTGACGCCTGGCCGACCGTGGGCAGCACGTTCCTGGTCGACGGCTGGCTATACGACATGAATGGCTGGAACGGCTTCCCCCGGGTATCGGGGTCCGTCCAGTACGTTTGCCCCGACAATACTCCTGAGCCCGCAGGCGATCCGCTCGACCCCACCGGCTCAGACTGGTGCATCTACACGTGGCTCGGCAATTCGAGCGCCGGACCATCCTTCCCATTCGGCCCCGAGGACGCCCGACCCGTCGAGGCCGCCGGAATGGTCCAGATCGACGCCATCCCGACCGCCACTGCCGTCTACGGCACATACGTAGTGCGAACGGTGAGCGAGCAGTGCCCCCATGCTTCGTCCGGGGACACTCGTAACTGCGGGCGTATTCTTGCCAGGGTGGCGGACACGCTGAACCTGACGCCGAGCGTCGCGACTCTGACGCCCACTCCGACGCCCACACCGACGCCGGCGGTCGCTCCGACGCCGACGGCCACGCCGGCGGACGCTCCGTCGGCCACTGTGACGCCGGTCGCCCTTCCGACCGGCTCGGCCGACCAGGCGCCCATCGGCCTCATGGGCTCGGGCAATCGCCCGTTCAACGCGGGTGAGTTCGCCACGCTGTGGGCCGCCGACCCGGCGCACCTCGCCGGCCGCATCGTGATCGTCAAGGGACCGGTTCCGACGGGCTTCGAGTGCTGGTCCGCCGGCGCGGCCGACGCGGCGGTGCCGTCGCCGGCCTGCCACCTCGCGATCCTCGACGGCTGGGTTGCCCAGGAAGGCTACTGGGCAGTGCGTGTCGGGGCGGACGGCAAGCTGGCGATCGTCGGCCAGATCGCGACAACGCAGGGCAGCTTCGTCTTCACGCTCGAACAGGCCGTGGCGGCCTGGGACGGGTCGGCCTGGGGCGATCTGCTGATCGTGGACGCCTCACTCTATTGGACGAACGATTGCAGGTGGTCCACGGAACCTTCGGCCATCGCCTGCTCCACGTCGGTGCTCAGCTCCGAGAACGTCGAGCAACAAGTCCAGCCGGATGATGCCTATCAGCTCTTCGGATCGAACGTCGTCGGTCAGGCCATCGAGGGCCTCTACCTGGTCGACAGCAAGACCGGGACGATCCTGGCCCGGCTCGAAGCGGCGACGCCGTAGCGGGCAACTCGGCCTCCGGCGTCGTGCCTATGGCGGTAACATTCGGGCACACCGTCGCCAGCCGCGAAGCTGGTCCAGCCGCAGCCACTCAGGAGTGGGTCGAATGCCGGGCTTCACCCCGTTCACCAGCAACTACGAAGATCTCTCGACGAACCAGGGCTACCAATTCGAATTCCGCTGCGACATCTGCGGCAGCGGTTACCGCAGCCAGTACGAGAAGAACCTTCTCGGAACCGGCGCCTCGATCCTCGGCGGCGCAAGCAATCTCATCGGCGGGCTGTGGGGAGCACGCAACGCGGCCGACAGCGCTCAGCAGATCACCGACCGCGACGCCCGCGACAAGGCCCTCCAGAAGGCCTCCAACGAGATCATGCCGCTGTTCCACCGCTGCGTTCGGTGCAACAAGTGGGTGGACGAGACCTGCTTCAACAAGGCGCGCGGCCTGTGCGTCAGCTGCGCCCCCAACCTGGCCGCGGAGATGGAAGCCGAGCGCTCCTCCGTCGAGATCGATCAGATGCGCCAGGCCGTCCAGGCGCAGCAGGTCTTCTCGGGCGACGTCAGCGCCCGCGCCACCGAATGCCCCAACTGCGGCAAGCCGGTCGGCAGCGAGAAGTTCTGCGGCAACTGCGGCACGCCACTGGGAGTTTCGAAGTGCTCCAAGTGCGGCGCCGAGCTGGCAGCCGACGCGCGCTTCTGCGGCAACTGCGGCAACAAGGTCGGCTAGGTCGACGCGGGGCGCCAGCCCTGGCAGCACCGGGCGGTCCGCGTGCCCCATTCGCTACGGATATGAGCGCGACCGGTTCGGGCGGGCGCGAGAGCGCGGCGCGGCGCGGTCATTCGCTACGGGTATGAGCGCGACCGGTTCGGGCGGGCGCGACAGCGCGGCGCGGCGCGGCGCGGTCATTCGCTACGGGTATGAGCGCGACCGGTTCGGGCGGGCGCGACAGCGCGGCGCGGCGCGGCGCGGTCATTCGCTACGGATATGAGCGCGACCGGTTCGGGCGGGCGCGACAGCGCGGCGCGGCGCGGCGCGGTCATTCGCTACGGGTATGAGCGCGACCGGTTCGGGCGTCGGGCCGAGCAGGAGGCGGGGGCGTGGGCGCCGGAAGGCAGCCCGGCGTCTCCGGCTGCTCAGCCGGCCGCGGACCTGCGCCCGCGGCGCCACAGGGTGAGGCCGAGCGCCACCATGGCCAGCCCGACGACGAAGTAGATCGGTTCGACAATCGATCGCGGGCTGGTGCTGGCCGTGTTCTGGTTGAGCACCCCCAGCTCGCCGACGATCCAGCCGACGAGCACCAGGCCGGCAGCGACCGACACCTGCGCGCCGGCGCGTGGGAATCGGGCGGTGGCCAACGCCGCCATAGCGGCGCTGCCGCCGACCAGCACCGCCAGGATCGCGCCGGGCAGGACGTAGTCGTGAAACGGCGACCCGGCCAGCCACTCGCGGGGGAACTGGTCGGCGTCGAGGGCCACGGCAACTCCGCCGATGACCGCCGAAACGGCCGCGGAGAGATCGACCACGAACAGGGCGAAGCGGATGCGGCCAGATCCCAAAGGCTGACTCCGTTGCTAGAGCGGCAGCGGCTGACGTCGGCGGCCTGGTCCGGCGGCGGGCGTCGTCCGGCCGGCGGTCCGGCAGGTCGTCCGGCCGGGTCGTCCGGGCGGCGGTCCGGCTCAGCCGGCCATCGTCCCGCAAATCGTGCAGAAGCGAGCGCCGGCGGGAAGCGGCGCCCCGCAGCCGGAACACTTGCCGGCGGGCGCCGGCGGAGGGGCAGCCGGCTGGGCCGCGGCCGGAGCGGGAGCCGGGGCGGCGGGTGGTTGCGGAGCCGGGGGGGCGGCCGGCGGGGGTGGAGCAGCCCGGCCGAGGGCACCAGTGGTGGTCGCCGCACCGGTGGTGGCAGTACCGGTCCCCGGAGGCGGTGCCACCAGCGAAGCGCCGCACGATGGGCACACGACCCACGCCGGATCCTCGACGATCTTCCGGCACGTGGGGCAGCGCTTCGGCGAGAACGGCTCGACCTGACCGCAGAACGGGCACGCCGCCGAGATCCGGTCGATGAACTTGCCGCAATACGGGCACGGGTGCTTGAAAGTCGGCATCGTCCGCTCCTATCAGCTGGCTGTGCCCGAAGGCTTCGAATTGGTTGCGGCGGCCTCGCCGGGAGCCGCGGCCTCGGCGGCCGTCGTCGAGCCCGGGGCGGCGTCTTCGGGCGTGGCGTCAGGCTCGCCTCCGCCGTCGCCTCCGCCGTCGCCTCCGTCATCGCCACCGCCGTCGCCGCCCGCGGCGGAGATCTGCGCTTCCTGGGCCGCGCGGCCCGGCCACTCGGCCGCCTCGTCCCGCGCCGAACCGTGCCAGCGGATCAGATCCGCCACGGCCGCCGACCAGCTGGCCGGGTCGCGGTGGACGATCCGGGCCACGAAACGCGTCCGCGCCCAGGCCAGGCTCGGCAGCACCGCCAGGGCGAGCCGGTAGCGCAGGTATTGCGGCAGCCGCAGCTGATCGGCGGGCAGGGCCATCGGCTCGCGCAGGAAGCGGATGTCGACCAGCGCCTCGCTGACGTCCCGGACAGCCTGCTCGGCCGCGATGCCCAGCTGCTCCGGCGGCTCGCCCCTGTACTGGGTTCTCGGCATGACGCGGAAGAAGTAGGTGGCGTGGGCTCCGGCGGTGACCAGCTCCAGCGCGACCAGGTTGCCCGGCATGGCGATCAGGAACCAGATCTTGTTGGTGTCGCTGCCCGGATCCACCGGCGACATGGCGACCCATCGCGGCGCCGCCGCACCGGCGGTCGAACACAGCGACCTGTAGCTGTCGGCGAAGGTCGGCTCGCCCAGGACCGCGGTCTCGACGATCGGCCAGCCCGTGTCGCTGAACTCCTGGGGCCGCGTGGGCCGGCCGTCGACGAGCAGCTCGCCGGCCTTCTGGCGCACGCCAAACGGCGCATCGGGGAGTAGCTGGTCGACGAACGCGGAGGCGTCGTCGAAGGCACCGTCGCGGAGCTTCAGCAGCGTGTCGTGGAGTCGGGTCGCAGCCTGGCCGAGCCCCCGCAGCGTGAGCGTGCCGGGCTCGCCGTCCACGACGACGAGGCCGGGCGAAGGCTGCGTCACCGTCGCGATCCCCGCGCGCCGGTAATGAATCCACGTGGCCCGCTCGTCTACCGGGCAGACCACGAAGCCCCAGGGATGGATCACGAACTGGCCGACGCCGGTCGTCGGCGTCGCGGGCCCATCGGGACCGGGCCCGAGGGGAGCCATCGTCGGCTGCCATTCGAACTCGAGCAACTCGGCGGGATCGTCGGGCACCTTCACGAGCCCGTCGGTCAGGCGCTGCTTCAGGCGACGCTCGCGCAGCTCGCGCACGATCGGCCCGAGCTTGTCGCCGAACTGCTCGAGCATCCAGCGCATCGCGTCGGGGCCGTCGCCGAGCACGATGAGCGCTGTCGACTGCGAGATCGCGATCAGGCTGAGGTCGCGATAGCCGGCGCGAATCGGTCGCCCGCCCCCGACTTCGAGTGTCAGCCCGGTGTCGTCCAGGCTGAGCTTCGCCCCCGTCAGCGCGGTGTTCGGCCCGGCCGGTCGAGCCTGGCCCTCGTACACCACGACCGTCATCTTGGGCGCCGGACCATCGTGCGCGGCCTCGTCGAGCCCGCCCGCGCCCATCGGCCCGCGCTGGTCGCCAGCGCCTCCCCGCTGCTGAGGCAGGCCGAGCATCCCGGCCACGCCCGCGAGATTCGCGGGACCGCCCCCCTGCCGCGGGTTTCCTGGGCCGCCCTTGCCGAAGCCGCCGCCATCCATGCCGCCATCGTAGCCGGACGGGCACGAATCCGCGCCGCCGGCACGGCACTCCCGGCCCCGGCGCCGCCGATCCGCGGCCGACGCCAGCGCCACGAACCGCCCGCCGATCCGCGGCCGACGCGCGCGCCACGAACCGCCCGCCAATCCGCCAGGCGCGATGACATCCGGAGCTTGACGGATCGACCGGCTTGCTATGCTTCCCGGGCCAGAACCGTGCCCACGCGGAGGCTCTCAGTTGCTCAGGCGAGACGGCCCAGGGGAGGGCGGACCGAGACGCGGCGGGGCGTACTCCTCGCGCGCGCTGCGGCTGGTTGCGGTCGCCACGCTCGTCGTCGTCGTGGGCATCGTCATCGGGGCCGCAAGCCGGCCGCACGCGGTCGAGTTGTCTCTCTCGACCCCGCAGCAGGGCGACCTGGCAGTCCTTGCACTGCTGGCGTTGTCTGCGGCACTTGGCCTGCTCCTGGGATGGAATCCGAGTGCGCTCTGGGTGGTGCCCCCGGGCGGGGCAGTCGCTCAACAGGGCAAGAAGTCGAGGCTCCCGTGGGGAGTCAGGCTCATCCTCACGCTGTTGCCGTTCCTGGTTCTGGCCTTCCTGCTCGCCGCGGCAAGGCACCTCTCCGGCACGGACCGCCAGCCGACCAACGTGTCGCCCGGCACACCGCCGCTCGTCAGCAATCCGCCGACTACGAACGATGCGGGTCTCCTGCTGGCCTGTCTGGTCCTGGTCGTCGCCGGCTTCCTGGTCACCGCGGTGCTGCTCCGGAGATCGCGGCCGGCTGGTTTCGTCCAGGCCGCTCCACGCGAACCGATCACGGCGATACTGGACGAGGGTCTCGGCGCCCTGCTGGCTGAGCACGACCCACGCAAGGCGGTAATTGCCGCCTACGTCGCGATGGAGCGGGCGATGGCACGTAGAGGGTGGGCCAGGCGCCCGCACGAGGCCCCGACGGAGTACCTGACCCGTGTCCTGGGTGTGGCGCCGGGTTCGGCCCACGATCTCGACGATCTCGTGAGCCTGTACGAGTACGCCAGGTTCAGCGAGCACACCGTCACGCCGGCCATGCGGGACACCGCCGTGGATTCCGTCCGGCGGCTTCGGGCCGAGCTTGCGGAGCCGGCGTGACCGGGCCGCGAAACGACGCTTCGGGCGATCAGCCGGTTCGCCCCGGACGAGCCCGGGGTCGTTCCGGCGGAGCCGGCCGGCTCGCGCCGTGGAGGTGGAGGCTGCCTCGCAACCTGGCGACGATCGCCCGGCTGGCCGGCCCACCAACCGCGCTCGCCGTTCTCGCCACGATCGTCCTCGTGAGTGCCCTGGTGACGTTCCAGGGCATGCGCAGCCTGGCCGTCAACGCCTGGCTGCTGGCAGTCGGCGGGCTGCTCGTGTGGACCTGCTGGCGCGCCCTCGCCACGGCTCTGCCGACGGCCGCCGCGTCGGAATTCGACTTCGTCCGGAACCGACCCCCCGAGCAGCCCTCCGAACTCCGTGACGCCAAGACGATCGTGGCAGTGATCGTGGACTCCGAACGGAGCTGGCGAAGCGTGGAGTTCCGCCTGCGCCCCATGCTGCGCACCGTCGCCGCGGCTCGACTGGTCGAACGCTACCAGGTGGACCTGGAGGAAGAGCCGGCGGCCGCCCATCGGATCCTCGGCGACGAACTGTGGGAACTCGTCGGCCCGGGAACGTACGGTCCGGCCGAGGCCGACCGGACCGCGGGCGAGATCCCCGGCTTGCCCGGCACCGATCAGACTCATACACGCGGGCGCGGTGGGATCCCGCGCGCGACCATCAAGCGAGCCGTCGACCTTCTGGAGGCACTGTGACCAAGGACACCGGCATCAACGACACTCGCCGCGCCGCGGAGCTGGCGGGACACGTGCTGGACGAGATAGAGCGCGTCGTCGTCGGCAAGAGATCGGTCCTGGAGCTGGTTCTGCTGGCGCTGCTGGCCGACGGCCACGTCCTCATCGAGGATCTGCCCGGCCTGGCCAAGACTCTCATGGCCCGTTCCTTCGCCCGCGTCATCAACCTCAGCTTCGCCCGCATCCAGTTCACGCCGGATCTGATGCCCTCGGACGTGACCGGCGCGGCGATCTACGACCAGCGCAGCGGCGAGTTCGTCTTTCGACCCGGGCCGGTCTTCGCCAACCTGCTCCTCGGCGACGAGATCAACCGCGCCCCGGCCAAGACTCAGGCCGCCCTGCTGGAGGCGATGGCGGAGCGCCAGGTTACGGTCGACGGCTCCACTCGGCTGCTGGAGCGGCCGTTCCTGGTGATCGCCACGCAGAACCCCATCGAGGCCGAGGGGACATACCCGCTCCCGGAAGCCCAGCTGGACCAATTCCTGGTTCGCATCTCCGTTGGCCACCCCGCGAGAGGCGACGAGATCGAAATGCTCGAGCGCAGGGCCGCGCGCCGGACGGACGATGTCGAGCTGCGCGAGGTGCTCGACCCGGCCACGCTGCGCTGGATGCAAAGCGTGACCGAGGCCGTGTACGTCTCCCCCAGCATCGCGGCGTACATCGTCGACCTGGTCGCGGCCACGCGCACGAGCCCGCAGGTCCAGGTCGGGGCCAGCCCGCGGGGCTCCCTGGCGCTCCTGAAGCTGTCGCGCTCGCGGGCCACGATCGCCGGCCGCGACTTCGTCATCCCTGAGGACGTCAAGGCCGTCGCGGTGCCGGCGCTGGCCCACCGCATCATGCTCAAGCCCGAGGTCTGGGTGCAACGCCTCCGGACCGACGATCTCGTCCGGCGCGTTCTCGAGAGCGTGCCGACGCCCGTTCCCGTCGAAGCGGCGCCGAAGCCAGCTTGAACCTGACCGTCTCGCCCAAGCTCAGTGCCTATGCCGCCCTGGGGGCGGCGGGCTTCCTCGTCGCCCTCGTGTTCGGCTACCCGGAAGCAGCCGTCCTGGGGTTGCCGTTCATCGTTGCCGTCCTGGCCGGGCTGGCGCTCGTCGAACGCCCGAACCTCTACGCGTCGGTCGAGATCGATCGCGACCGGCTCCTCGAGGGCGACGACGTCCATCTCGCGGTCACGCTCCGCTCCACCACGGACGTGCCGTGGCTGCAGATCGCCTGGCCCGTGCCCCGGAGTCTGGCGGCCCATGGCGGCGGCGACGTCGTGGGCGTGAGACTGGAGACGGAGATGCCGGCGACCGTCGAGACGGTCCTCACGACGACGCGCTGGGGCGTGGTGCGGCTGCCCAGGCCGCTCGTGCGGGCCCACGACGGCCTCGGGTTCTTCCGCTTCGAGGGCTCGATCGACCTGGATCGGACCCTGCGCGTGTACCCGCGGCCCGAAACGCTCCGGCGGGCGCTGATTCCGGCCGAAACCCAGGTCTTCAGCGGCAACGAGCTGTCCAGGGCTCGGGGCGACGGCATCGAATTCGCCGACGTCCGGCCGTACGTGGCCGGGGACAGACCCAGGCGGATCAACTGGCGCCTGAGCACGCGGGCCGGACAGCTCCACGTCAACGAGATGCACCCCGAGCGCAACACCGACGTGGTCATCTTCCTGGACCTCTTCAGCGACGTCCGCTCCGGCGCGCAGGGCACGCTCGACTATGCGGTTCGGGCCGCGGCGGCATTGGCCGAGCACTATCTCGCGCGGCGCGACAGGGTCGGCGTGATCGGCTTCGGCGGTGTCCTGCGATGGCTCAAGCCCGATATGGGCGCGACCCAGATATATCGGATCGTGGACACGCTGATCAATTCGGAGATCGTGGTCACGCACGTTCCGCGCGGCATCGAGGTCATTCCGCCTCGCATGTTGCCGCCAAAGTCGCTCGTCGTGGCTCTGACTCCGCTCTTCGACGACCGGGCTGTCGAAGCTCTGCTGGACCTGCGTGCGCGCCGCTTCGACCTGACCGTCGTGGAGGTCATGGCCGAGCCGTTCGCCGTTCCAGGGCCGAGCGACGCCGCCCGCCTCGCCCGCCGCATCTGGGAGCTCGATCGCGCCGCGACGCGCCTGCGCTATCGCCGCCTCGGCGTGCCGATCGTGCCGTGGCGCCCGGGCGAACCGCTGGCGGGCCCGCTGGCTGAGTGGCGCAAATCCGGGAGGCGCAACAGATGGCTCCACGCCTGACCACGGCCGCACTGGCATTGTTCGGCGCGGCCGCTTTCGGGGTCGTCTCGACCGTCGCCGGCACCGACCCGACGGGCGCGGCCGGAGCGGTGGGGCCTTCCGGTTGGGAGATCCCCGGGCTGCTGTCTCTCGGGGCGCTGGCGTGCCTCGGCCTGGGGCTCGGACTGGCCAGCCCACGCCCGATCGTGATCGCGCTCGCGTTGCTCGGCATTGCCTGGCTCATCGGCCTGCCGACGTCGAGTGCGTGGCGGTCCCTCACCGCCGCGGCCGGCGGCTGGTTGCTGGCGGTCGCCGAGCTGGCCTACTGGTCGCTCGAATTCCGGGTGTCGGGTATCGATCAGAGAACCGTGTACGTCCGGCGTGCGGCAACGATCGCGGCCCTCGTGGGCGCCTCGGCCGTGCTGGCTCTCGTGCCGGAGTTCGATCTCTCCCCGACCCAGATCGGCGGCGTTGGGCTCACGGCCGCCGGCTTGCTCGCTGCGGCGGCCCTCGTCGCCGTGGCGGCGGCTCTCGCGTGGCGCCTGCGGACGGGGCGCGACCCACAGCCCGCGGTCGCCGACCGGCCGACGGAGTGACGCGGCCGGCTTCATCCGGCACGCCCGAGCAGCACCGCCCGGGGCCGAGCCTCAGACTCTACTTGCGTCGTTGCGCAAGCTGTTGTAGAGTGTGCGCATGCTCGAACTGAGCGATCTGGAGGCAACGCAGACTGCGGTCCGCCGCGGTGGCCAGGGCTCTGGCCGACGCCAAGAGGCTGTGCGTCCTTCGGTGTCTCGGTGAGGGCGAGTTGTCGGTCCGGGACCTGTCCGAGCGCGTCGGATGTCATGTCCCGAACATGAGCCAGCACCTCGCGGTGCTGCGCAACTCGGGTCTGGTCCTGACCAGGCGCGACGGCAACGTCATCTACTACCGCCTCGCGGACGCGCAAATCCTCGAGGCCTGCCGGCTGCTCGAATCCATTTCCGGCTGAGTTCGGCTCGAACTCGGCACCATTCCAGCAGGGAGAAAGGACCATCCATCAGATGGCCGAGGTTGCACAAGTCACGGACGAGACTTTCGAACAGGTCGTCCTCAACGCCGAGCGGCCGATCATCGTCGACTTCTGGGCCACCTGGTGCGGCCCCTGCGCGATGGTCGCTCCCGAGCTGGAGCGGATCGCCAGGAAGTACGCGGGCGTCATCGACGTCGTGAAGATGGACGTCGACGCCAACCCGGCCGTGTCCCAGGCGCTCCAGATCATGAACCTGCCCACAGTCGCTTTCTTCCGCCCCGGACAGCAGCCGATGGCCGTCATCGGGGCCCGGTCGGCGGAACAGTTCGAGGCAAGCTTCGGGCTTTCGCAGTACGCTACGCCCAAGAGTTGAGGGCCAGATAGCCCGACCACAATCGAATATCCCAAAACGGGGCCTCCCCCTCGGCCCCGTCTAGCGACCCCGGCCTTCCCCCTCAGGCCGGGGTCGTGTTTTGCGCCGAATTCGGGTCGCCGCGGCGCTGCCGAAGGCTTCGGTCCGACCTCAGTTCGGTCGAGGCGGGGGCGTCCGATCGTCGGGCGACTGCCCGGCCAGTCGCCAGGCGCTCTCGAACCAGGACAGGGCGCGGTCCAGGGCAAAGCCGTCCACCTCCCTCGGCTGGAGGGTGACCCAGGCTGATCCGCGGGAGGAGCGGACCGTGTCCGCCGTCCGAAGGGCCGCGCCGGCAACTTCGGGTCGAAGGCGGAAGCTGACGATATTCCCCTGGCGGGCGGCGAAGACGGTGGCCCCACGCACGTATTCGACGAGGGTCCCGGACTCGTGGCGGTGGATCTCGCCCAGCTCGTCCGCCAGCCGGTCGATCGCCTCGCTCAGGCTCGGCGCTCTTGTGCCCCCGTTGTCGGTTCGGTCGTCGGTCATCCGGTTGCCACTTTCCTGGCCGAATACCGCAGGCGATCAGCGCCCCGCTGCTGCGAGCACGGCTCGGAGATCCGCCATGTGCTCGTCGTAGTGTTCGGTGGTGTTGCCGAGCAGCGACTTGAGGTGGGTAGGGTCCTTGAGCCAGCGAGTCTCGGGCACCACGGTCAGGTAGCCGCGCAACTCGCCCGGCAACGTCGCGAAGCGACGCCTCACTTCGGCCATCGGCAGAGCCGCCCATTCGGCCTGCAGGCGAGCGTTGATCGCCTCGCCCTGAGCATCCCAGTCGGCGCCGACTTCCTCGAGCCGATCGAAGGCCGGGCTCTTCGGCCCGATCGCCAGCTCCTCCGCGATGGCTCGCCAGCTCGCGACCCAGGCGCCGAGGTGGCCCATCAGATCCCTTCCGCTCCAGCCATGCGCCCCCTCGACGGGCTTCTCCAGCTGCTCATCGGTGAGGTCCAGCAGGGCCTCATACGGTCGCCAGGCTTCGCGCTCTTCGTCGAGGAAAGACAGTCCGTCGGCATACATGCGTCGATGGTAGCGCCCGGTGCGCGGGTGCGCCGGACTTACTGCCTGTCGTAGGTACGCCCGGACGGGCCATTGCCCCGGGCCGATCCGGCGTTACGGTGGATACCGGCCGCCGATTATCGGAGCACGAAGATATCGGAGCACGAAGAGGCCAGGGGCGTCGGACACGGGCCGGGGCCACCGCAACCGCCACCTTGAGACGACCGGGGCGTCGTACAGGAGGTCGCCAGCCCCGACCACGACCCGAGCAACCACGGAGAGCCGGCCAGCATGGACCTCTTCGATCGGCGGCCGCCCACCCTGTCAGCGGCGTGGCAAAGGTCAGCGGCGTGGCAAAGCCGTGTCCAGCCGCCGTCGCCGCGGCGCCCCGGTACGTTCCAGATAGCGCAGGACGACACGCGCGGCCATCACCAGCCCCGCATCGCGGTCGATGGTGCGCACGATCCAATCGACGTAGGTCGGCTCCAGCTCGGCCACGTCGGCGAGGGTCAGCCCTTCGAACTTGCCGAACCTGAGGCGCGTGTCCAGCGCGTCGGCAAGGGTGGGCAGCTCCCCTTCCAGGTCCGGACCGGGTCGGCGATGGGTGGGCCCACTGGGCGTTGAGGCGCGCGGCGGCTCGCGATCCTCCGCCGAGCGGGGACGCGGCGGAAGCCCCGGCAGCGGGCTCCGGTCGAGCGGATGCAGGGTCGAGTTGCGGGGCCGCAGCAGGGCGCTGGTGTCGATCCGGGCGGTGACGGGCCGGCCCGTGCGAGGCTGCGGAACGGGGCCGGAGCGATGGTCCGGGACCGTGGACGGGTCGCCGGCGGCGGGCCCTCCCGGCCACTCCCCGGATTGGCCGCCGCGGGCCGCTCGGGCCGCCGCTTCCCGATGCCGCTGCCGCCGCTCCGGGTCGTTGAGCTCATGATATGCCGCGTTGATCTCCGCCATGCGGCGGTTGGCATGGCGCTCGACGCTTTCGTCGCCGCTCGCCACGTCGGGGTGATGCTGGCGGGCGAGACGTCGCCACGCGGCCTTGATGGTGTCCGAGGTGGCGTCAAGGGGGATCTCGAGGACCGTGAACGGGTTGCGCTGCGGCATCCCACCAGTCTACCGGCCTGCGCCACAAGCCCCGCGCTCGCTGGCCCCGACGCCACTCTCCCGCCGGTCGCGGCAATCGGGCCGTAGCCCGACTTGACAGCGGCGCCGCGGTGCCGTCCCCTACTCTCATGTCATCTTCCGCGTTCCGACCCGGGCGCCTGGCACTGGCCGCGGGCGTCGTGGGCGCCGTCTCTTTCGGCCTCGCCTATAGATTTGCCCTGCAGTACCGCAAGAGAGTGGGCTTGCCCCATCGAAGCCCGGTCGAGGGCAGTCCGGCAGACTTCGGGCTGGCATTCGAATCGGTCGAAATCCCGTCGGGAGACGCACCTCTGGCGGGCTGGTTCGTGCCCGCGGGAGGTTCGGACGGCCGCCGCGACCCAGTGGGACCCCGGCCCGCGGTCGCGATCGTTCACGGCTGGGAATCGAATCGCGGCCGATCCGTGGCCCACGTTCGATACCTCCACGCCGCCGGATTCCACTGCCTGGTCATCGATGTCCGAGGCCACGGCGACAACCCGCCCGAGGAGCTGCCGATCGAGGTCCCCGAATTCGCCAAGGATGCCGCGGCGGCGGCACGCTGGCTCGCCGCCCGACCGGATGTGTCGGCCGTCGGCCTGCTTGGGCATTCGATGGGCGGCGCCGGTGTGATAGTGGCGGCCGCCTCCGTACCGGCGGTCCGGGCGGTCGTGGCGCTGTCGGCCCACGCCGACCTGGTGCGGATGACCCGCAAGATCTTCGCCATGGCCGAGATGAAGATTCCCGCGCCGATCGCCACTCCCCTCGCCTACCTGACGGCCGCGGTCCTGCTGGTCCCGCGTCACCACTCGATCGACGACGCGGACGCGTGCCTCGCCGCCGCGCGGTATAGCGGCCCGCTGCTGCTGATGCACGGCGAGGACGATCGGGGAGTTCCAGCGGCGCACCTGTCGCTGATCGCCGAGGCGGCCCGCAGCGCCCGCACTTCGCCAGGCTCCGCCCCGGTCGAGACGCTCATCGTGCCCGGCTACGGTCACCGCTGGCTGTATGAGGACGCGGAAGTCCGCCGCAGGACGGCGTCGTTCCTCGCCGAAGCGCTCGGCGGCCCGGTGGCGCCTGAGAAGGCCGGCGAGCTGGCCGCGGCCTGCGTCGTCGAGCGCCCTGAGAATCCCGTCTACGGCTTCGGTGCTCAGAGTGCCGCCCAGAAGGCCGAAGCCGAGGCTCGCGAGAAGGCTCGCCGGGACGCCCGCCCCGGCGCCGACGGCTCGCTCAACTGATCCGGTCGCGTACCCTCGCGCCGCGGCGGCACCGGCCCGCCGCCCCGCCCTTCACCTGGAGCAGAGCAATGGACACCTGGCAAGCAATCGACACCACGCGAGCGATCCGCAAGTTCGCCGATCGGCCGCTCGAACCGGAGCACCTGACGCGCATCCTCAACGCCGGGCGCCGCTCGGGCAGCTCCAAGAACCAGCAGAACTGGGACTTCGTCGTCTGCACCGACCGAGCCCACCTGGCCGAGCTGGCCGGTGTCGGCCCGTACGCCCAGCACCTGGCCGGCGCCGCGGCCGCGATCGCGCTCATCACGCCCGACCCGGCCACCGCCGAGGCGCCGCTGTCGGTCATGTGGGACCTGGGCCGCGCGGCCCAGAACATGACCCTGGCCGCCTGGGAGCTGGGCATCGGCAGCGTCCCCGCCACGGTGTACGAGCAAGCGCTCATCCGCAAGCTCCTCGGCCTGCCGGCCGGCCGCCACTGCGAGTTCCTGCTCTCGTTCGGCTACCCGGCGGATCTGGAGGCGTTGACCTGGCCGAAGCGAAAGGGCCGGAAGCCGCTCGAGGCCATCGTCCACTACGAGCGCTGGTAGCGTGCCTTGCCAGCGTGGCCAGTGTTCGTTGGCCTCGCCAGGGAGCAGCGGCCTTTGGCCGGTCGGCGCAACTCCTTTATCCTCCGCGACCTCCTATGTCCCGTTCGGCGGCCGCCCTCCGTGGCGTCACGGACACTCCTTCGATGCGTCATCCTGCCGTTGTTCGGATGATAGAGGGAGGCGGAGCGTGAGAGCCAGCCCGGGGGTCGGCAGGGTCCGCAGCTCGACTGGGCGAGCGTTGGCCGGGTTGGTCCTTGTCGTGGCCATCGCCGGCTGCGCGGGAAGCCCGGCGTCGCCCTCGCCCTCACCGAGCCTCAGCCCGGGCCTGAGCCTGAGCCCGACTGCCAGCCCGATCGCCAGCCCCACCGTAGCGCCCACGCCTACCCCCTCTCCCACACTGGCATCCACCCTCAGCCCAACCGGCACCTTCGTCGCTACCGGAAGCATGGCCCAGCCTCGAATGGATGCCACGGCCACGCTCCTGCCCGACGGCAAAGTCCTGATCGCCGGAGGTAGCGTCGTTCCGGTTTCCCAGGTCGTTGCTTCCGCGGAACTCTACGACCCTTCCACGCACAAGTTCACTCGGACAGGCTCGATGGCCACGGCTCGCTCGAATGCCGCGGCCACGCTCCTGGCGGACGGGCGTGTGCTGATCGTCGGTGGCGATGGCTGCCGCAACCTCGCAACATGTCCCGAGCCCGATTCTCTGAAGTCGGCCGAGCTGTACGATCCGACGAGCGGCAGGTTCACGGCCACAGGCTCGATGTCCGAAGCGCGTGCCAGTGCCACGGCCATACTTCTGCCGGACGGACGGGTCCTGGTCCTTAGCGGCGGCAGCCTTCTGGTCGAGGCATACGACCCCACGACAGGCAAGTTCACGCGGGCAGGCTCGTTGTTGAACCAATACCAAGATGTGAGGGCGCTGCTGCTGCCTAACGGTAAGGTGCTGGTAGTGGGCGACGGCCTACCCGGTCTGGGTGCCGAGTTGTTCGATCCGGGCAGCGGCCAGTCCAGCTCGATCTCCGTCCCGCTTCCTTCGGGTGCGGTCACGACCGTTGTCTATGTGGAGACGGCCACCCTGCTCCAGGACGGACGCGTTCTCCTGCAGGTCTTCGACTCCGACTCTGCAGTGAACTACCTGATCACCTACGATTCCGCGACAGGATCCTTCACGCAATCTGGGTCAATCGATGCACCCGCCGGTTGGCTTCGGAATACCGCAGTGCTTCTGCGCGATGGCCGAGTGTTCTTCGCCGGAGGCCTCGTCGCCCCGCTTCGACGCCGGTGAAGATTCACACTGCCGACTCCGCCGGCCTGTATGACCCGACCAGCGGCTTTCACCTGCTCAGCTCCAAGATGATCCGGGCCCGAGACGACCTAACGGCGACAGCCCTTCCCGACGGCACCGTCTTGATCGCGGGCGGTATCACCGACTACCAGAAGGCCTTTTCTTCTGCCGAGCTGTTCGAGCCCTGAAAGAGGCGGCGTCTGAACCGCCTAACCTGTTGTCTCGGCCTCAAGTCCTCTCACCTCCGACGTTGCCCCACGCACCTCACTCGAGTCGGCGTTGCGGTTACGGGGCCGGCGCGCCCGCTCCTCCCCCTCAACATCACCCGGTGTAATGCTACGTGCGCGGCCTCGATCGGGGCGCCTCACCTGCGGGCAACCATCGCCTCGGGCAAGCGGCTCCGAGCGTGGATTCCGCGTCGAGTGTCCGACCTTTCCCGGCCGAGGGCGGATCGCGCCACCCGGATGTCATGTTGCATCGCCCGGGGTGATATTGAGCAGAACCGGACGCCTCCGAGGTCGGGTCGCCGCGTCACGCCCGCCGGCCACGCCCCCGCCCGCCGGCCACGTTCCCGGGCCTACTCCCAGCGGAACGAGCGAGCCGCGATGGTCAGGCACACCACCAGCCAGCCGGTGAGGATCGCCACGTCCATGCCCAGCGGAGCGACCTGAGTCCCGTTGACCATGACCTGCCGAAGCGCGTCGGCCAGGTAGGTCAGCGGCATGAAGCGCGCGACCGTCTGGAGGAAGCCGGGCAGGAAGTCGAACGAGAAGAAGATGCCCGACAGGAACATCATCGGCATCTGGACGACCTGCACCACCCCGGTCGCCTGCTCCTCGGTCTTGAGGAAGGACGCGAGAGCGAAGCCGATGGCGAGGAAGGCGCCGGCCCCGAGGAGGACCAGGCCGGCCGCGGCGAGCAGGTTGCCGACGATCTGGACGTTGAAGAAGATCAGCCCGATGCCGAGGATCACCACGGCGTCCACGATGGCCACCATCAGGCGCATCAAGACGTTGCTCCCGACGAGCTTCCAGCGGGCCAGCGGCGTGGCCCCGAGGCGCTTGAGGATGCCCTTCTCGCGCTGCTGGACCAGCGGGATCGCGGCGAAGACGCCGAGCTGCATCAGGGCCATGGCCAGGATGCTCGGGACCAGATAGGCGACCGTGCTGATGTTGGTGGACTGGAGGGTCATCGACTGGAGCCCGACTAGCGCCGACCCACCGGCCAGCTGCAGATTGAAGCTGTTGGTGATCTGGTCGGCCACCTGAGTGACGACCTGACTGACCTGGCTGCTGCTCGGATCGGTGTACAGCTCGATCGACGTCGCGCTCTTGGCGGCGACGTGGGCGCCGGTTTGCGCCGGCACCACCACGATGGCCGAGATGTCGCCGTGCTGCATCGCCGTCTCTTCGGCCTCGAGCGAGCCGGTGTGCACGGTGAGGAGCGTGACCTGAGAGAAGGCCTGCTGGAGCGCAGCCGAAACCGGCGTGTTGTCCTGGTCGACGAAGCCGATGTCGACCTTGGTGTTGCCGTTGCCGCCGAAGATCCAGCCGAACAGGAACACGAACATGACCGGGAAGAAGAAGGTCCAGAAGAGGGCCGCGCGGTCGCGGACCAGGGACCTGATGTTCGCGACCGTCAGCCGCAAGAGAGTGTTCATCGTTCGGCTCCTAGTCGCGCAGGGCTCGACCGGTGAGGTCGAGGAAGACGTCTTCGAGGGTCGCCTGGCGAATGCCCAGGTTCTTCGGCTCCACGCTTAGGCTGTCGGTGAGGGCCAGCAGCGCACCGATCGTGCTCGCGACATCGCGCGAGTAGAGCACCGTCTGGCCATCTTCCTGCGACGCGCGCGTCACTCCGTCGAGCTTGCCCAGTTGGGCGGAGGGGAGCTTGAGGTTCGTGTCGAAGAAGACAGCTCGCTCCTTGAACCGCCGCCCGATCAGCTCCGGGACCGTGCCCATCTCCAGGATGTGGCCGTGATCCATGATGGCCACGCGGTCGCACAGCTCCGTGGCCTCCTCCATGTAGTGGGTCGTCATCAGGATCGACTTGCCCTTCGCCTGAAGCCCCTTGATCAGGTCCCACAGCGAGCGGCGCGCCTGTGGGTCCAGGCCCGTCGTCGGCTCGTCGAGGAAGATCAGCTCGGGGTCGTTCACGAGCGCGAGGGCGATCGAGAGTCGTTGCTGCTGACCGCCCGAGAGGTTCATCGACCGAGCCTTCGCCCGCTCCCCAAGATCGACCGTGTCGATCAGCTGTTTGGTCGGCAGATGGTGTGAGTAGAAGCTGCCGAAGAGATCCAGCAACTCGGTCACCGTGAGCCGCGGGTACAGCGACACCGTCTGGAGCTGGACTCCGATGCGCTGCTTAATCGACGGCGCGTGCCTGGTGACGTCCATACCGAAGACGGTGGCGGACCCGGAGTCAGGCTCGCGCAGGCCTTCGAGAATCTCGATCGTCGTAGTCTTGCCGGCCCCGTTCGGCCCCAACATGCCGAAGACTTCCCCGCGCGCTACCTGGAAGCTGACCCCGTCGACGGCCTTCACGTCGCCGTAGCACTTGCACAGGTTGGCGACGCCGATCACAGGCTCGCCGCTTTGCGTCATCTCGCTCCTTGCTTCCTGCTTCGGACAGTGCTCGTCCTCGCCGCGGGCCCTGCCGCGCACGAGTCTACCCAACGGGCTGCGGGCCGGCCGTCCGTCCCGAGAATGACCCGGCATCGACCTCTCGGCCGAAATCTCACTTCGCGGGGGTCTGCAGCATGTCGGCGGACCGACCGCCCAGGATCGCGAAGCCGAGCCGCTGGTACAGCCGGATGGCCGCCGTGTTGTCGGCGTACACGCCGAGGTAGATCAAATCGATGCCCTCGGCCCGCGAGTCGTCGATCAGGACCCGAGTGATGTGCGCGCCGAAACCACGCCCTCGCCAGCCCGGCCGGGTCCCGATCGACGAGAGGTAGCTGGCCCCGTCGAACGTGTAGCGCTGGCCCGTCGCCGCCGGCTCACCGTCCACCGAGATCACGTAGCCGTGGAAGTCGGCCCGACCGAGCGTCAGGCCTATCTCGCGGACGAGGTTCGCGTGACGGCTGCGCGGGATGCCGAAGGATTCGCCGATGACCCGGGCGAGCACCTCCGCGCGGACCGGGATCTCGTCGCCGGTCGAGCAGTTCCAGTGCTCGATGACCGCGCCTTCGGGGAGTCCACCGTTCGTCGCCGCGCCAGGGCTCCCGCACGAGAACCATGTCGAACCCGCCGCCCTGGTCCACGAAACCGTTGGCTGCCAGGCGGGCGATGAGATCGTCCGGTTCACTGAGACCGGGAACGGCCCAGACGTACGGCCGGCGCTCCAGCGCCCTGAACAGATCGCACGCCTCGCGTAACCGGGCATCGAATGCGCGCGCATCGGACGGCCAACGCACCGCCGCAAGTCGATTGAAGAACGGCTCGTTCTCGATCGCGGAGAAGAGCAGCACCGAGTCGCCCAGATCACGCCAGCCTCGGCCTGGGATCGTGACCGCCCGCACCTGATGCGCCTCCAGGAAGCGCAGGGTCCCGGCGTCGAGCCCGAGGAGAGCGGCGTTTGGGTCGGGCAGAGGCATGCCGTCACGTTACGGCATCGCGCGGGATCGGGCGCTGACGCGCGGGCCGCGCCCTCCCGGGCGCGCGGGCCGCGCCCTCCCGGGCGCGCGGGCCGCGCCCTCCCGGCTGCGCGCGCCGCAGTCGGCGAACGAACGGCTCGAGGCTGCTCGAGGCGCTATTCGCTCCAGCGCTCCAGGGCGCGTGCCCAACGCTCGGCCGTCCTGGCCGGGAGCAGCCTGTGGTGGTGGACCGGCCTCTGCTCCAGATCGAGGAGAGTCGGCCGCAACATGCTCAGCCAGCCCTGGGCCCGTTCGTGCGACAGTTCCTGCCAGGCCATCACGTCGCCCACGACGCCACTCTCCAGGCGGCGCCAGACGACGCATATGCCGGTCCCGCCGTACTGCAGCGAGGCCTGTGTGGCAGGACCGCCCAGGGACCCCGCGACGGTCAGGAACCGCGCCCATGTGGAAACGGTCTGTGGGTCTTCCAGGGCCTCGATGAGCCGCGTGACGATCCACCACATTCCGTCCGACCCCAAGCTCACACGGGCTTCGCCCACTGCGAACACATGGCCGTCGCCGCGCTCGTTCATCTGCAGGACGAGGCCGTCGGGTGCACCGGGCAGCGACAGCGCCAGGGGCTCGACGGGCGCGCTCGCAATCCGCGGCTCATCGGGGAAGGCAACCACAACGCCCGGAGTGACGCCCAGCGCCCGAGGGCGCCGGCCCTTCCGGGATCGCGCTCCGACCAGGCCGCGCATGACGTCCGCGTCGCCGCCGTCGGTCGCGGGCGAGCTGGCGGTCGCGTTCGGCTCGAGCGCGAACAATCGGGCCAGCTGGTTATTGTCGGCCAGCCTGGACATGACTTTGACCGTCCGCCCGTCGACGGCATACTCGAGCAGGTCTTCCGCGGCAGGCGCCTTGCTGCGTCCCATAACGTTCCTCGCTTCGTTCGCTGCGCTGTGCCGACCGTCGCCGAAGACGACGATCGGGCCCGTCCGAAGACGGGTCGAGTCCAGCACAAGCGACCGCGCAAGGGCACCGACGCTGTCGCGATGCGCCCGGGCACCAGCCCGGTGCCTGCTAGCCTACCGCGTTTTCCGGCGTCGAGTGGGACTTTTGGCGCACGAAGGCAGGACTTTCGGGTGGCGTGGAGGCGTCTCGCGGCCGATTCGGCCGCGCCGGCGCACCGAACGGGCCCGAATCGTGGCCTGCGAGCGGGCCCGCTCGTACAACCTCCGTAGGCGTGGGCACGCTGGCGCCGGGGCTTCTCGAGGCTCGCGGCGTTGTCCTCGCCTGACTGGAGACCCGCGGATCGGCACACCCGCCTGTCTTGGGAATGCCTGGAGTCGTCTCCGAGCAGTGTCAAAGAACGATGATGCAGTTCTGGCCTGCGCATCGACCTTCGGCCAGAGATCGCAGGGAATCCGGCCCTGAACCCGGGAACTGATCGCTCAGCGCCGCCGAATACGGCCGGAGCATATGTCTGTTGGACCTCGTGCCGCCATCCAGGAGGGCCAGGCAACTGACGGAGGGATCGTCCCGCTGCTTCAAGGCGAGCCGGCGCTGGAGAGCCTGGACATCGCCCAGCCTCGTCTCCGCCTCCACGGCGATGCAGCCTCCTTCCGCGTCCGCGATCGTGGCGTCCCAGGCCCGCCGGTCCCCCGAGAGCGGGATCGGGGTCTCGAAACGCCATCGCAGCTTGGGTGCAACTCGGGCACGGAGCCGATCGAGGAGGGCCCGCTGCGCCGCATCTCTGACCGGTTGCCCACCGGGGAAGGCCCGCGCACTGAGGTCGAGGCCGACGACGGCTAACAGGCGGGCCAGATCGCAGAGTGAGACCGCTTCGAGATCGCCCCGTTCGATCCGACTCACTCTGGCCTGCGTCACGCCTGCGGCCCGTCCGACGCACAGCTGGCTCAGGCCCCTCTCGAGGCGCGCCTCGTGGAGTTCCTCGCCGAGTGAACGCAACATGGCACGCCCCCGACGTGAACCAACGTCAGCGGGGCGCTCAGTCGAAGCCATGCGTCATCCTGACGCAGGCGCCTTATCCGCGGCTTATCCGGCGCTCATTCGCGGGGTCATTCGCGACGGATATGAGCGCGACCGGTTGGGGTTGACGCGAGGGCGTGGAGTGGCGGGGTCATTCGCGACGGATATGAGCGCGACCGGTTGGGGTTGACGCGAGGGCGTGGAGTGGCGGGGTCATTCGCGACGGATATGAGCGCGACCGGTGACCTGCAGGAACCCTATACTCGGCCTGCCCCGCCGGTCGGAACCGACCGGCGAACCGTGCCTTGAGGAGCTCGCGTCATGGATCCCACCGGCCAGCAACCCGCCGTCTCAGCCACCGCCGCCCCCACGGCCGGCGAACCGGCCGGCGACTCGCGTCCGGCCGGCGACTCGCGTGCGGCAGGACCCGCGCCGGCAGACGTGGCCCTCGTCGCGCGGGGCGATTTCGCCGCTCTCTCGAAGCCACACCTCTCCCCCATCCTGGGCCGCTACTACGAGCGCAGCTGGGACCACGGCGAAGGCCACATTCTCTACGACTCGGCCGGGCGCGGTTTCCTCGATTTCGCCTGCGGCATCGCCACGACCTCCCTGGGTCACCACCACCCCGCGGTCACTCAGGCGATCAAGGATCAGGCCGACAAGCTGCTCCACATCTGCAACGCCCTCGGTTACCTCGAGCCCGTCGGCCAGCTGGCCACGATGCTCGCTGATGTCTGCCCGGACCCGCTCGACACCGTCTTCTTCGGGAACTCAGGCACCGAGGCCGTCGAGGGCGCGCTCAAGCTCGCCCGGCGCGTCACCGGCAGGCCGGGCATCGTCGCCTTTCGGGGAGCCTTCCACGGCCGGACCTTCGGCGCCGCCTCGATCACCAGCTCCAGCATCAACTACCGCATGGGCTACGAGCCCCTTCTGCCGTCGGTCTACCTGACGCCGTTCCCGAACGTCTACCGCTACTTCGGCGATGACGAGGAGGCGGCCACGGCCGGCGCCATGGGCGCGCTTCGAACCCTCCTGGGCCATGAGATCCCCGCCTCGTCGGTCGCGGCCATCATCATCGAGCCGATCCAGGGCGAGGGCGGCTTCAGCCCGGCGCCCGTTTCGTTCCTGCGCGAACTGCGCGCGCTCTGCGACGAGAACGGGATACTGCTGATCGCCGACGAGATCCAGTCGGGCATTGCCCGCACCGGCAAGATGTGGGCCTTCGAGCATGCCGGCATCGTCCCCGACGTCGTGTGCGTGGCCAAGGCCCTCTGCAACGGCATGCCTATCGGCGCCATCGTGAGTCGCCGCGAACTCCAGGAGCGCTGGGGCGTCGGCGCCCACGGCACCACCTTCGGCGGCAATCCGGTTTCCTGCGCAGCCGGCATCGCCGTCCTCCGAACGATCGCCGAGCAGGGCCTCGTCGCCAACGCCGCGACCCGCGGCCATGAGCTCATCGCCGGTCTGAAGCGTTTGATGGCCACCGATGATCGCATCGGAGACGTTCGGGGCCGCGGCCTGATGGTCGGCGTCGAGCTGGTCAAGGATCAGGCCAGTCGCGAGCCCGACACGGACACGAGCGAGGCCCTCATCCTGGCCTGCGCCGAGCAGGGACTGCTGGTCCTCAACTGCGGCACCCACCACAACGTCATCCGCTTCCTGCCCCCGATCGACGCCACGGCAGGCGAGATCGCCCAGGGCGTGGAGCTGTTCGGTGCGGCCCTGCGCAGCCTGCCTCGGGCCTGATCGACGGCAGAAGACTGGCGACCGGGCTCCGGGGATCGGCGCTTCGCGGTCGGCCGTCCGTCGAGGGTGGCAACGCAGACTCTCGCAGAGACGTCGATACCCGCGGCGGGAACCGCGGGTATCGACTCTGGTTCGGCGGATCCGGACACAGGGCCCGGTGACGGAGTGCCGGCGAACCGGGGATTCTGGTTTGGAGGCTCTACCGGTTCCTGTCCAGGAAGCTCATCACGTCTTCGAGGCGGAAGCGTCGATCGCCCCGCTTGCAGACGCGATAAAACGGCAACTCGCCGCGATCTCCGAGCCGCTTCACCGTGTTCACGTGCAGGTGAAGCATCTCGGCCACTTCACTCGCGGTTAGCATGGGACCGAGTTCATTAGCGACCACGGCAGCCATTGGTTTCCTCTGCGTCTGCATCAAACCGAGCGCATCGACTTCCTTGGGGCAGCCAAGCCTGATCCGGCCTGAAGCGACGCGAACCGTACAGACTCCACCCAACCATCACAAGCCGTACTTTGGGCTACGGCCACCGGTACCAGACCACGGCGAGCGAGTCGTACCGGGGCTTTCCGCCAAATGGGCCGGTCGCGCCGGGTGGCCGGCATGCCGCAGCGCACCGGTGTCACCCGGATGACGGCGCGGCGAAGTGGGGCCGGCGCCGTTGCCGGTATCGGCCGGCAAACGCGCAGCCGCCCGCAAGACTGATTCGGCTCAGCTTGGGGAGCTTGTCGGAGACGCCACGCTGCTCGGCGACGGCGCCGCCGACCCACTCGCGACCGGCGACGAGGTCGGAGCGGGCGACGCGGTCGGAGCAGCCGATGCGGCGGGCGAACCTGTCGCGCCAGGGCTGCCGGACGGGGCGGCAGAACCGCTCGGGCCGGGTGTCGGAGTCGGTGTCGGATTGACCGACGGCAACGCCACTCCGGATGGGACGGGGCTCATCGTCGTCAAGGCGAAGTCCGAGGTGATCGTGGCGACGTCGCTTGCGAACTGCGTATCCCATGTGGCGAGCCCGGGGGCCTGCGCGATCACGTCGTACGGGGTCTTCGCGGCGTCGATTTGCTGCAACACCGAGATGTACTGCTGGCTGTCATCGAGGAAGTTGCTGACGTCGTCTTGGGCCACGCCCCAATCGCTGATTGCCGTGACCGCATCGACCCACCCCTTGGTCTGGGTGTAGAAGTCGGTGTAGTCCGCCAGCTGCTTGGTGAAATCGCCGCTGTCGGTGGCGATGGCGATGCGATCCTTCTCGCGCGGCGGCGACCACTTGTTCTCGATCTTGGTCCACTGCTGAGCGGGTGTGGGCGCCGGCGGGTTGATGAAGCCGGTGTAGACCCACACTGCGCCCAGGAGCACGAAGAGGAGCGCCAGGATCGGCAGGTAGGCGACGATCCAGCGATAGGCCGTGCCGTGCTGCTTCTTGCGCCGCGCCGCCGGTATCTTGGCCCGCTTGCCCTCGGTATGGGGGCGCGACTCGATCGGCGTCTCTTCCTTGCCGGACGCTTCCTTGCCAGACGCTTCGGCAGACTCCTCGACCGGCGAGGGAGTCGGCCCGGAGACGGGCCCGGGAGTCGACCGGGAGACGGGCGAGGGAGTCGACCGGGAGACGGGCGAGGGAGTCGGCCCGGAGACGGGCCCGGGTTTGGGCCCGGAGTCCGCGTGGCCTCGTGCCTTTCGATTGGCCGGCATCTGTCGACCTCGGCGCGGCTGTGGCGACAATCTGAACCTCCTGCCCGGTTGCCTGGGAGCGTTGCAGCACCCGCCTCACCGTCGAACCCCCGGAACCGATCTGCGTCGGGGAGGCGTCGGAAGTCTATCGCGATCGGGCGGGCAGCGCGGCTCGAACGCCCGCAGGACTTCGGGGCGATCGACCTCCCGCAAGGGGTCGGCGATCCCTGCTCGACGTCGCGGCCGGCATACGCGGCGGCGTGCGCCGGACCCCAACGTTGCCGTATCGTTCCCAATCGCAACCTTCGCAACCTTGATTCCGGGACCCCTCTCGGTGACACTCGGGGTTCCGCAACGGATAGAGGGCTCCTGCAGACGGAGCAGGGACTCCTGTCGGCGCCTCCGCCGGTCCAGAACGGACGGAGGACATCGAAGGCGAGGATGGAATCCAAGTTGGGGCAGACTGGAGGTCCGAGGGCCCAGGGTCTGTATGACCCCGCCTTCGAACACGACGCTTGCGGCTTCGGCTTCGTCGTGGACATCGCCGGCCGGCCCTCGCATGACATCGTCCGCGACGCTCTGACCGTCCTCGTCAACCTCGAACATCGCGGCGCCACCGGCTCCGAGAAGAACACCGGCGACGGCGCCGGCCTGACGATCCAGATACCCCACCGCTTCCTGTTCGAGGTCGCGGCCAGGTCGGGCGTTCGGCTGCGCGGTCGAGGCGGCTACGGCGTGGGCATGGTCTTCCTGCCGCCTGACAAAGTCAGCCGCGTCGAGTGCTTCCGTCTGTTCGAGCGCGTCGTCGAGGAGGAGGGTCTCCACTTCCTCGGCTGGCGCGAGGTGCCCACGGACAACACCGGCCTCGGCGCGAGCGCGAAGGCCAGCCAGCCGCTCATCCGCCAGGTCTTCATCGACCGGCCGGAGGGAATGGTCGAGGACCTGGCTTTCGAGCGAAAGCTGTACATCGCCCGCCGCCTGGTCGAGAAGGCCGTTTCGCGTTCGGCCATCCCGCGCCGCGGCGACTTCTACATCCCCTCCCTGAGCTGCCGGACGATCGTCTACAAGGGCATGCTCAACGCCTCTCAGCTCCGAACCTTCTATCCGGATCTCCTGGACGAGCGCGTCGAGAGCGCGATCGCGATGGTCCACTCGCGCTTCTCCACGAACACGTTCCCTTCGTGGGCGCGGGCGCACCCGTACCGCTACATCTCGCACAACGGCGAGATCAACACCCTGCGCGGCAACGTCAACTGGATGCACGCCCGCCAGTCCCAGTTCAATTCCAAGCTGTTCGGCGACGAGCTGACGAAAGCCCTGCCGGCCATCGACACCGAAGGGTCGGACTCGGCCATTCTCGACAACACCCTCGAGCTGCTCTACCTCTCCGGGCGCAGCCTCGCTCACGGCCTGATGATGATGGTGCCGGAGCCCTGGCAGCACCACGAGTCGATGGCACCCGAAAAGAAGGCCTTCTACGAGTTCCACGCTTGCCTGATGGAGCCGTGGGACGGGCCCGCCTCGATCGCCTTCACGGACGGCATCCGCATCGGCGCCACGCTGGACCGCAACGGCCTGCGGCCGGCCCGCTACTACGTAACCACCGACGGCCGCGTCGTCATGGCCTCCGAGGCCGGCGTGCTGGACATCCCGCCGGGTCAGATCGTGACCAAGGGTCGCCTGCAGCCGGGGCGCATGTTCCTTGTCGACACGGCCGAGCAGCGCATCGTCGCCGACGACGAGCTCAAGCATCGCGTCGCCACCGAGCACCCGTACGAGGAGTGGCTCCGCGACTGGCTGGTCAAGCTGACCGAGCTGCCGCCCCCGCCGCGCGTCATCGAGCCCGACCACGAAACGGTCCTGCGCCGCCAGGAGGTCTTCGGCTACACGGCCGAGGACGTCCGCATCCTGATCAACCCCATGGCCGCCACCGGCACCGAACCGGTCGGCGCCATGGGCAACGACGCCGCGCTGGCGGTGTTATCAGAGCGGCCGCAGCTCCTCTACTCGTACTTCAAGCAGCTCTTCGCCCAGGTCACGAACCCGCCCATCGACGCCATCCGCGAAGAGATCATCATGGCCACAGAGATGGCGATCGGGCCCGAGGGCAACCTCCTCGAGCCGGATGCGCCGGCCGCCCACCAGCTCGAGATTCCGTCGCCCGTTCTCTCGAATGAAGAGCTCGAGAAGATCCGGCACCTCTCCACGGGCGATCCGCACGGCTTCAAGACGATCACCCTGCCGATCCTCTATCGGGTCGGCGACGGCGGCGCCGGGCTCCGCAAGGCGATCGAGGCGCTCCGCGACCGCGCCTCCGAGGCGATCGCCGAGGGTCACAACATCATCATCCTGTCGGACCGCGGCCACGACGCCGACGAAGCCCCGATCCCGGCACTTCTCGCCGCCTCGGCCATCCACCATCACCTAGTCCGGGCCGGCACCCGCACTCTCGCCGGCCTTGTCCTCGAATCCGGCGAGCCGCGCGAGGTCCACCACTTCGCCCTGCTGCTCGGCTACGGCGCCAGCGCCGTCAACCCGTACCTCGCCTTCGAGACCGTCCACGACCAGGTCCGCCTGGGCATGATCGCGGGCTCGGCCGAGCTGGCCGAGAAGAAGTACCGCAAGGCCATCGCCAAGGGTATCGTCAAGGTCATCTCCAAGATGGGCATTAGCACCATCCAGAGCTACCACGGCGCCCAAGTGTTCGAGGCGATGGGGCTCAACCAGGACTTCGTCGACGAGTACTTCACCGGGACGCCGACTCGCATCGGCGGCGTCGGCATCGACGTCATCGCGCGCGAAGTGAAGATGCGCCAGGACCGCGCCTATCCGCCCAAGCGCCCGGTCTACCACAAGCAGCTGGGCACCGGCGGCAACGTCCAGTTCCGGGTCGACGGGGAGCATCACCTCTTCAACCCGCTCTCGATCGCGCAGCTCCAGTACGCCGCACGGAGCGGCAACTACGCGGCGTTCCGGGAGTACTCCAAGCTGATCGACGACCAGTCTGAGGGGCTGTGCACTCTGCGCGGCCTGATGGACTTCAGGCCGAATCACCGTCATCCGCTCAGCGTCGACGACGTGGAGCCGGTCGAGTCGATCGTACGCCGCTTCAAGACGGGCGCGATGAGCTACGGCTCGATCTCGCGCGAGGCCCACGAGGCGCTGGCCATCGCCATGAACCGCCTCGGCGCCAAGTCGAACACCGGCGAGGGCGGCGAGGATCCGGCCCGCTTCGAGCTGCTGCCCAACGGCGACTCGCTCAAGAGCGCCATCAAGCAGGTCGCCTCGGGCCGATTCGGCGTCACCAGCGAGTACCTGGTCAGCGCCCGCGAGATCCAGATCAAGATGGCCCAGGGCGCCAAGCCCGGCGAGGGCGGCCAGCTGCCCGGTCACAAGGTTTACCCCTGGATCGCCAAGGTCCGCCATTCCACGCCGGGAGTGGGCCTCATCAGCCCGCCACCGCACCACGACATCTACTCCATCGAGGACCTGGCCGAGCTGATCCACGACCTCAAGAACGCCAACCCCGACGCCCGAATCTCCGTGAAGCTCGTGTCAGAAGTGGGCGTGGGCACGATCGCGGCCGGCGTCGCCAAGGCGCACGCGGACGTCATCCTGATCAGCGGCCACGACGGCGGCACCGGGGCCTCGCCGCTTTCATCGATCAAGCACGCGGGCCTGCCATGGGAGCTCGGCATCGCCGAGACGAACCAGGTCCTGCTCGTCAACGACCTGCGCTCGCGCGTGGCGATCGAAGTAGACGGGCAGATGAAGACCGGCCGCGACGTGGTCGTCGGCGCGCTGCTCGGAGCCGAGGAGTTCGGCTTCTCCACGGCGCCGCTGGTCACGCTGGGCTGCGTGATGATGCGCGTCTGCCATCTCAACACGTGCCCCGTCGGCATCGCCACGCAGGATCCCGAGCTGCGCAAGCGCTTCAGCGGCGATCCGCAGTACGTGGTCAACTTCATGACCTTCGTGGCCCACGAAGTCCGCGAGTACATGGCCACGCTGGGCTTCCGGACCTTCGAGGAGATGGTCGGCCATTCCGAGCGCCTGGAGATGCGCCGGGCGATCGACCACTGGAAGGCGCACAGCCTGGACTTCAGCCGGATCCTGTACCAGCCGCAGGTGCCCAAGACGACCGGCCGGACGTGCCAGATCACCCAGGAACACAAGATCGAGCTGTCGCTCGACTCCACTACGCTCATCCCGCTCTGCAGGCCGGCGCTGGAGCGCGGCGAGAAGGTCGAGGCGGACCTGCCGGTCCACAACACCAATCGCGTCGTGGCCACGTCTCTCGGCTCCGAGGTGACCCGCCGCTACGGGGCCGCCGGCCTCCCCGAGGACACGATCAAGCTCCATTTCCGTGGCTCGGCCGGCCAGAGCTTCGGGGCGTTCGTGCCGAAGGGCATCACCCTCACCCTGGAGGGCGACGCCAACGACTACCTGGGCAAGGGTCTTTCGGGCGGCAAGATCGTCCTGTTTCCGCCGCGCGAGGCCACCTTCGTGGCGGAGGAGAACGTCATCAGCGGCAACGTCGCCCTCTACGGCGCCACGTCCGGCGAGGCCTACATCCGCGGCATCGCCGGCGAGCGGTTCGGCGTCCGCAACTCCGGCGTCAGCGCCGTGGTGGAGGGCGTCGGCGACCACGGCTGCGAGTACATGACCGGCGGCCGTGTCATCGTCATCGGCAAGACGGGCCGCAACTTTGCCGCGGGCATGTCCGGCGGCATCGCCTACGTTCTGGACGAAAGCGGCGAGGGCGGGGCCGCCGGCGGCGGCTTCGAGCGAGTCTGCAACAAGGAGATGGTCCAACTCTTCCCGCTGTCGGACCCCGTAGAGATCGCCGAGATCCGCCGCCTGCTGGAGCGGCACGTCGACTACACCGCCAGCCCGCGAGCCCGAGCCCTGCTCGGCGAATGGGACACGACGGTCAGCCGGTTCATCCGCGTCGTCCCGAACGACTATCGCCGCGTCATCGAGGCCCAGGCAAGGATGCGCGAAAAGGGCCTCTCGGAGGAGGAGGCCGAGATGGCCGCCTTCGACGAGAACGTCATGGACGCGCGCCGGGTGGCGGGCAACTGACGATGGGCAAGCCGACCGGGTTCATGGAGTTCGAGCGGGAGCCGGCCCACGTTCGGCCGCCGCTGGAGCGGGTCAAGGACTGGAGCGAGACCCACCCGGAGTATGCCGAGAAGACCCTCCGCGATCAGGGCGCCCGCTGCATGGACTGCGGCATCCCCTACTGCCACACCGGGGCGCTTGTCAACGGCCTGGCCCTCGGCTGCCCGGTCAGCAACTTGATCCCGGAATGGAACGACCTGGTCTATCGCGGCCAGTGGCGCGAGGCGATCATCCGCCTCCACAAGACCAACAACTTCCCCGAGTTCACCGGACGCGTCTGCCCGGCTCCGTGCGAGGGCTCGTGCACGCTCGGCATCAACCAGCCGCCGGTGACGATCAAGACCATCGAGGCCGAGATCATCGAGCGGGCGTTCCGCGAGGGCTGGGTCGCGGCCGAGCCGCCGCTCGCCCGCACGGGCTTTCGAGTGGCGGTCGTCGGCAGCGGACCGGCCGGCCTCGCCGCCGCGGCGCAGCTGAATCGGGCCGGCCACGAGGTCACGGTCTACGAGCGCGACGACCGCGTCGGCGGCCTGCTCACGTACGGCATCCCGAACATGAAGCTGGACAAGGCCGTCATCGACCGGCGCGTCAAGCTGCTCGCCGAAGAGGGCATCGAGTTCGTCACCGGCGTGGCCGTCGGCAAGGACGTGGCGGCCGAGAAGCTCGCATCCGACTTCGGCGCCGTCGTCCTGGCGACCGGATCCACGGTGCCGCGCGATCTGCGGGTCGAGGGCCGCGAGCTCGATGGCGTGCACTTCGCCATGGACTTCCTGGTCGGAAACACGAAGAGCCTGCTGGGTGGAGCGGCCCCGCCGATTTCCGCCGCCGGCAAGAACGTGATCGTCATCGGCGGCGGCGACACCGGCACCGACTGCGTCGGCACGGCCATCCGCCAGCGAGCGAAGAGCGTCACCCAGCTGGAGATCCTGCCCCGTCCTCCGGAGACGCGAGCCGCGGACAACCCATGGCCGCAGTGGCCCAAGGTCTACAAGATGGACTACGGCCAGGAAGAGGCCGCCGCCCTGTGGGGCGCCGACCCTCGCCGCTACCTCATCAACACGCGCCGCCTGATCGGCGATGAGTCGGGCCGCGTCACGGCCATCGAGACGGTCGAGATCGAGTGGACGCACGGCGCGGGCGGCCGGCCGGAGATGTGTGAGTGCGAAGGCACCGAGAAGGTGCTCGAAGCCGACCTGGTCCTGATCGCCATGGGCTTCGTAGGCCCGGCGCCCGAGCTGCCGGCCGCCTTCGGCTGCAAGCTGGACCACCGCGGCAACATCGTCCACGACGACGACATGATGACCACGGCCCCGGGCGTCTTTGCCGCCGGGGACTGCTCGCGCGGCCAATCGCTGGTCGTGTGGGCGATCCACGAGGGCCGCCTTGCCGCCCGCGGCGTCGATCGGTTCCTGATGTTCGGCGAGACGGTCCTACCGGGCTAGCCGGTCGGCCCGGACGATGGCGCGGGGGCGATCGAGCCGCTTGCCGTCGGGTCCACCGAGAAGAGGTCGAGCGAGGTCCCATCGGAGGATTCGAGGGCGAGCATTCGGCCGTCGGGCGACCACCACCGCTGCTGCAGCGCCGAGACCGCCGGGCCGGTCGCCTGGTCCGCGTCGACGACGAGGCCGGCGGACGAGAGGTCGAGCAAGACCTTGCCGTCCGCACCCGCGATCCGCAGGACCCGACCGCTGGTGTCGACGTCGACCGAGGGACCCGCGGACGAAGGGATGGACCAGTCGAGGGTGATGCCTCCGTAGGCCGGAATCACGGCGGTGGCGCCGATGAGCGCCAGGCTGCCGTCCGAAGTCAGGCAGTAGACGTGGTCGTCGTCGGCCCAGCCAAGAAGTCGGGCGCCGGGCACGGTCTTCATCTGCCCGGTGGCGATGTCCAGGATCTCCAGATCCGCGTCCGATTGGGCGGCGAGCATAGTCGCCGACTGGTTGAACGCCATCTCGCCGCGGACGTTCGGGGCGGTCGCCAGGATACGGCCAGACGCGAAGTCGACCACGTCCACGCGGCCCTTCCAGCCGTGCACCTCGGCGTCCTGACTGCCGCAGTCGAGATGGCCGAGCAGGACCAGCTTCCCGTCCGGCGACCAGCCGTACGGCGTGGCTTTCTCGCCGACCTTCACGTACTGCCCGTTCTCGTACCAGTCGATCAGTGGATCGCCCGTGCACCCGGGCACGGCCACGATGATCGCTGCCGCTCCGTGACCGCTGCCGACCACCCACGAGTTGGAGGTTGGCCCGCCGGTATAGGGTTCATCGATGCTGGTCACGTGGCCGTCGCCGGAGATGAGGTGGGTCGCGTCCAGCCAGCCTTCGAACTGCCCGTAGGCTGAGACCTGTTTGCCGGATCGGTCGTAGACGACGCTTCCCGAATTCGTCCGAGACGAGCAGGTGCTGGTCGTCGGGCGACCATTCGAAGCTCGCATATTGCCCGAGCGGCAGCCGCGCCACTAGCCCCGTGCCCGGCGGCGTGCCCTGCGGCGTCGAGCCCGCCGTCGAGCCCGCCGGAGAGCTCGACGCGGGGCGCGTGGCGGCGCCGCGCAGCGTCACAAGCCCCGCCGTCGCCACGACCGCGACCAGGATCGCGACCATTGCCGTCGGGATTGCCGCGCGCCTGCTCACGCCGCGGCCGGTGGATCGGACGACCGCGGCGGGCCGGCCGAGCCGGACGCGCGCAGTCCCTTCGGGCATTCGCACGCCTCGATTTAGCGGCCGGTCGGCCCAGGCGCCGCCGAGGATACCTTCAGTCCGGCGGAAGCCAGCGAGCAGACTTCGGCAGCGCCGGCAGTCCTGCAGGTGGTCGAGCTCGGCCGGGCTGGCAACCGCGCCGGCCTCCGCGATCGCGTCCAGGCGCCGTTCATCGATGTGCCCCCGGCGCATGATCCCCGCCAGACGTCCGCTCAGCGCGCCCATCACTCTGTTCATCGCGGATTCCTCCCGCTCTGCCCCGCGATCGGCTCTTCCGCCGCGAGCACGCGAGCCAGCTTGCGTCGGGCCCGCCAGACGCTCGAGTAGACCGTTCCGCTGGCAACGCCCATCACTTCGGCGGCTTCGTCCTGGCGGTAGCCCAGGCCGTAGACCAGCGTCACCGCCAGGCGCTCCCGTTCCGGCAGCCCGGCTATGGCGGCGGCCACGTCGACGTCCGGGAAGTCCGCCGCGGGCAGGCGCTCG
Organism: uncultured Chloroflexia bacterium; assembly: GCA_963768655.1. Lineage (GTDB taxonomy): Bacteria > Chloroflexota > Limnocylindria > Limnocylindrales > CSP1-4 > Fen-1039. The sequence continues at coordinate 176,720 of CAVYIM010000005.1, forward strand.
ATGTGCTCAACGTCCAGGTCGGCGATGCGCCGCCCGCGAGCGCAGCAGGCCCCACGAACGGCCATGCGGCGGACCCACGCCCGCAGCTTGTCCGGGTCGCGCAGCTGGTGGAGGTGGCGGCGGGCTTGGAGGAGCGCCTCCTGAGCCACGTCCTCGGCGTCGGGACCCGCGCCCAGGGCGCGCGCCAGGGCCGCGAGCTCGCCGAACAGCGCCCCGTACTGCGAGTCGAAACCCTCCAGGTCGATCATCTCCCCCGCAATGACGGCTTCCACACCCCTCTAGTGTGCGGCAAGCGGCTCGAGCCTTTACACACAAGGTGACCTGGGGCGGCGCGCCTTCGTCGTCCGATGTGCTCGTACAGACCCGAACGTCGCAGCAGAGGCAACTCCCGGCACGCCACGCGGGACATTTATCACTAATCAGGTTGATATCGGCAGCGGGCGGCATATCAGGCACCTAGACACGCCCGGGCTCATGCCTGTCACCGATCCCGATCGATTGGAGACCTGGTGGATCTGGCCCGAAAGCTCGATGGCGGCCGACCGTGGCTCGCCACGCCTTGTGTCAACGAGAGCTCTGCGGAAGTCGCAGAGGCACCCAAGGACAGGAAGCGCAATGCCTGACTACAAGCGAACCGCTCATCTACTCCCATCCAGGATCATCCTGCTCGCCGCAACCATCGGGACGGTCGTCGCCCTGGTCGGTACCGCGGCGACGGCGGCGGCCATCTCCGCGGGGCCGACCATCACTTCCGCGCTCCAGCCGGGTCAGACCGACTCCAACATCGGGCCTGCCAATGTCGGCCTTTCGGCCTTCGCTGCGCCGCTGGGGGCGCCTGCCCTCGGGCCGGCCGAGGCACCCCAGCCGGGCCAGTCCTACTCCGCGGTCGCGTCTGAGAACGTCGTCGTTTCGGTCGGAGGGCCGACTGAGGCACTCCAGCCGGGTCAGACGGACTCCGCCGCCGCGACTGGAAACGGTAGCGTCCCGGTCTTCGCAGCCGTCGTTACACCTGCCTCCGGGCCGTCCGAGGCGCCCCAGCCGGGTCAGACGGGCTCGTAACCGAAAAGCGAACTGAGAAAGGCCCCGGACATACGGGGCCTTTCCTTGTCGCCCGATCTGGTCGATGGCCGGCGCCGGCAGCGCACGTCTCCAACTACTGCCTGAACAGCGTCGGAACTGCTTGAAGAGCGCCGGCCGGGCGCCGGCCCATCGCCACTCGCGCCCTGTGCCGGCGCGCCGCGCCGCCGGCGCGACCCCTTTCCATCGCCCGCTCCGCGGCCTACCGTTGCGGCATGCCCGCCAGCGACGCCGAAACGGAGAGAATCCGGCGGATCTACGACAGGCGATCCGCCTCCTCGCGCTCGAACGGCCGTGACGCCGGCTGCGAGTGGCTGTGCGCGAAGGCCGACGGCGAGACTCTCGAGATCGGCATCGGACGAGGGCGAACCCTGTCGTTCTATCCTCGCAACATACGCCTGACGGGGATCGAGCTGAGCAGCGTGGCCGTGAACCTCGCCGAACGGCGCGCCCGCGAGCTGGGACTCGACGTGACGCTCCGCCAGAGTGACGCCACGGCGCTCCCCTTCCCCGACGAGCATTTCGACACCGTGGTCTTCTGCTACGCGCTGTGCTCGATCCCCGACGATCGCACGGCCGTTGCCGAAGCCGCGCGCGTCCTTCGCCCGGGAGGCCGGCTGCTGCTGATCGAGCACGTCCGGAGCCCGAACCGGATCGTCCGGACGATCGAACGCCTCATCGAGCCGATAGAGGTGCGACGCATGGGCGACCACCTGCTACGAGAGCCGCTGGATCACGTCCTGGCCGAGGGTCTGGAGGTGGAGGAACTCGAGCGCAGCTGGTTGGGCGTAATCGAGCGGCTGGTCGCCCTCAAGCCAGACAGCGAAGAGCTCGCCGAGGCGGTCTGAGCAGCGGAATATGGCCCGCCCGAACGTCAGCCCACCCTCCGAAGCGGCGGACCGTGCCAGCCTCCGTCGACGCAGGCCGCCTCGCGAGTCCATCGATTGGGCGCTCCGAAACTGCGAGCCCTCCGGGCGCGTGTCGTCCGTGATCCCTCTGCGGGGAGGCATCTCCCACGCCAACCACCTGATCCGCATCGACGCCAGCGGATCCGTTCGCGAAGTTGTGCTCCGGCGCTGGGTCCGGGACGAGTGGCGGACGGACGACCCGGAGTTCTCGCCGGCGCAGGAGGTCGCCACCTACGATCTCCTGTCGTCGTCGCCGGTGCCGGCGCCGCGCCTCATCGCCGCCGACGTGGCGGGCGGTGAGTGCGACGTCCCCGCGATCCTGATCACCCGCGCCCCGGGCGCGCGGCTGACCAGGCCGCCCGACATGCGCTTCTTCCTGGCGCAGCTCGCCCAGGCCCTGCCGCTCGTCCATGGCATCGATCCGGCTCGGGCACGGGTAACCGTGCCCCCGTATCGGCCCTACTACGAGCGCGAGCGACTCTCTCGCCCCGACTGGACTCGCATGCCCGCCGCGTGGGATCGGGCGATCGCGCTCGCGATCGGTCCCGAGCCGGCCGAGCCCGCCGCGTTCATCCACCGCGACTACCACCCGGGCAACACGCTCTGGGCGTCGGGCCGGCTGAGCGCTATCGTCGACTGGACGACCGCCTCGTGGGGATCCCGCGGCGTCGATCTCGCCCACATGCGAGCCAATCTCGCGCTGGCATTCTCCGTCGAGGCGGCGGACGCCTTCCTCGACGCCTACCGGGCGGTCGTCGGTGCCGCGTATCGGCTCGATCCCTGGTGGGATCTGCGCATGGCGGTCGACTTCCTGCCGGACCTGGGTTATGGCGGCTGGTCGGCGGCGGAGCTCGGCCGGCTCGATCGCTTCGTCGCCCGGGCCGTGGCGGCGCTCTGAGCCGCGGCGTGGTGGCGCCCTGAGCCGCGGCGTGGTGGCGCCCTGAGCCGCGGTGCCGCCCGCCTCAGCCCAGCCCGAATCGCCGCTCCGCCAGCTCCGCGAGCTCGCGTCCGATCGCCAGGGAAGCGGTCGCCGCGGGCGAGGGCGCGTTTCGGACGTGGAGGACCCGTCCGCCGCCGCCGATCGAGAAGTCGTCGACCAGTTCGCCGTTCAGCCGCACCGACTGCGCCCTCACCCCGGACGGGCCCGGCTCCAGGTCCTCGTCGCGGAGCTCGGGCACGTAGCGCCGCACCGCGGCCGCGAAGGCCGGCTTGTAGAAATCCCGCAGCATCTCGGCCGCGCCGGCTCGCCAGAACCGAAACGCCAGCCGCAGGAAGCCGCGATCGGCGAGCGTCTCGGCCAGCTCACGGGGCGCGATGTCGGTCCGGTCGTAGCCCTCGCGCGCGAAGGCGAGGACCGCGTTGGGCCCGGCCCACACGTCGCCATCGATCCGGCGGGTGAGGTGGATGCCGAGGAACGGGAAGCGCGGGTCGTTGACGGGGTAGATCAGCGCCCTGACGAGGCGGCGGGCCTCGGGGCGGAGCCGGTAGTAGTCGCCACGGAACGGGACCACTCTCTCGTGACCGGCGTGGCCGGTCATGGCCGCGACACGGTCCGACCACAGGCCCGCGCAGGCGATCACGGCCCCGGCGCGCGCCTCGCCGTCGGCCCAGCGCACGACCAGCTCCTCGCCCGATCCCGCCGCGTACCGCTCGATCGAGTCGACGCGGCAGGCGAGCAGGATGTCGCCGCCGCGCGCCCGAACCTCGTCCGCGTACGCGCGACCCACGACCCCGAAGTCGACGATCGCCGTGGTCGGCGAGTACAACCCGGCCACGCCCGCCGCGTGCGGCTCGATCTCCGAGATTCGCTCAGGCCCCACGTACTCGAGTCCGGCAACGCCGTTGGCGGCCGCCCTTCTCGCCAGCGCCTCCAGGCCGGGCACCTCGGCCCGGTCGACGGCCACGACCAGCTTGCCGCAGCGCTCGATCGGAATGGCGTGCTCGGCGGCGAACAGCTCGAGCTGGGCTTTGCCCTCGCGGCACAGCCTGGCCTTGCGCGAGCCGGCGGCGTAGTAGAGGCCGGCGTGGACCACGCCGCTGTTGTGAGTGGATTGGTGGAGCAGGAGTTCCCGTTCTTTCTCGAGGAGCACCAGCCGAACCTTCGGCCGTCGCTCCAGCAGGCGGAGCGCTGTGGCCAGGCCGACTACTCCACCGCCGATGATGGCAACGTCGTACCGGTCGCTCACCGATGAACCGGCGTAGGCCTAGGGGGCCGCCGAGGGCGGCGCGTCCGGAACGTTGCTGTAGGTGGCGGGCTGGACGAAACCGAAGGGTCCGCCCCAGTACCGCAGCCAGGCCCGGCCGATGACGGTCGACTCGGGGATCGGCCCGAACAGCCGTGAATCCTCCGATTCCTGGCGGTGATCCCCCAGGACGAAGAGATCGCCGGCCGGCACCTGCCATACCGACTGGCTGGTCAGTGGCTCCGTCGCCTGCCCCTCGTAGACGTAGGGCTCGTCGAGCTTCGCACCGTTGACCCAGACGGCGCCGTCCTTGACCTCGACCGTGTCGCCGCCCACGCCCACCACGCGCTTGATGAACGGGACGTTGTCGTCGCCCTGGTCGTAGCCGGCCGGCGGCTGGAGGACGATGACGTCGCCGCGTTTGTAGTCGCTGAAATGGGGCGAGATCTTGTCGACGAGCACGTACTGCCCGTTCTCGAGAGTGGACTCCATCGAGACCCCGATGATCTGGTAGGGCTGGGCGACGAAGGTCTGGACGACGAAGAAGATGACCAGCGTCAGAACGATCGTCTCGAGGATCTCGAGAAGGCAGCCGCGCCAGTTCGAGTTCATCCGGGTTTGCCCTCTGCTACTTTGCGGGCAAGAACCCGCGACGAGTGATCGAGTGGCCTAGAAAGGTAGCACCTCCCAAGGTTTCGGCGGCGACAGCGCCGCCCTGGAAGCACTGCTGGAGCCGCGGCTGGTGCCGGGGCGTACGAGAGACGCCGGAACCGCTCCGGCAGGGCACGCGCAGGCCGGCGCCTCGACCTCCCGCGCGTCCCGGCCCCTGCTCTTCGCCGCGCAACGATCTCCCGCTCTTCGGGCCAGTCCGGTATCGTTCGCACGGTGAGCACCATCGTTGAGTTTCGGGGGCCATTCCGTCTGGTCGAGGAGGACTCGAACCGGCTGCGCAAGATCGGCCGGGGCACGTGGTATTGCCGGTGCGGCGGCCAGGCCGATTTCGACCCACGACAACCCCAGGTGCGATGTCTGTCGAGGCGGAGGCGACTGCGGCCTCGACTGCGGCCTGTCCAGCCTCTACTGCCCCAAGTGCGGCTCGAAACTCTGAGACGCCGGGCACGCGATGGCAGCCACCGCCCGACCCAGGTCCCATCCGATCTACCTCGCCGGCCGTTGGGTCGAATTGCCCGACAGGCTGGTCGTACATGACCCGGCGCGCGCCGGCACGCCCGCGGGCGCGACATACACCGCTACGCCCGAGCAGTACGAGGAGGCGGTCACTGCGGCCGTGGCGGCCTTCGGGCGAACCCGCAACATGCCCGCCTTCGAGCGAAGCGCGGCACTGCGGAAGATCAGCGCCGGCATCGCGGCCCGGCGCGATGAGATCGGCCGGCTCATCGCCCTGGAATCGGGCAAGCCCATTCGCGACGCGCTGACCGAGGTCGACCGGGGCATCCTGACCTTCCGCATCGGCGCCGAGGAGGCCGAGCGCATCGGCGGCGAACTCATCCCGCTGGACCTCAACGCGGCCTCGCGGGGCCGGACCGGCATCACCCGTCGCTTCCCGATCGGCCCGGTCGCGGCCATAAGCCCCTTCAACTTCCCGCTGAACCTGGCCGCCCATAAGCTCGCCCCCGCCATCGCCTCGGGCAACCCGATCGTGCTCAAGCCGCCATCGAAGGATCCCCTGACGATGCTGACGGTCGCGGAGATCGTCGCCGAGGCCGGGCTCCCCGAAGGCGCGGTCAGCATCCTGCCGATGACTCGGGAGCTGGGCGACCGGATGGTCGGCGACGACCGCTTCAAGCTGCTGACCTTCACCGGCAGCCCGGCTGTCGGGTGGAGGATGAAGGAACGCGCGGGCAAGAAACGGGTCGTGCTCGAGCTCGGCGGCAATGCCGGCGTGATCGTCGATCGCTCGGCCGACCTCGACTGGGCGGTTCGGCGCATCCTCGTCGGGGCCTTCAGCTACGCCGGCCAGGTCTGCATCAGCGTCCAGCGGATGTTCGTCCACGAGGCGATCTGGGACGACTTCATGGGCCGGTTCGTCGAGGGCGCCCGCCGCCTGCGCCTCGGCGATCCTCTCGACCCGCAGACCGACATCGGCCCGATGGTGGATTCGACGGCGACCGCCCGAGCGCAAGCCTGGGTGGACGAAGCCCGGTCGATGGGCGGTCGAGTCCTCGCGGGCGGGACGGCCGACGGCTCGTACTTCCCGCCGACGATCCTGACTGACGTCCCTGCCTCGGCGCAGGTCTGCCGGCTCGAGGCCTTCGCGCCGCTCGTGGTGGCCGCGCCGTTCTCCGATTTCGAGACCGCCGTCCGCGGCGTGAATGACAGCCTCTACGGCCTCCAGGCGGGCGTCTTCACGAACGACCTGGCTCACGCCTGGTCTGCCTTCCAAGAGCTCGAGGTGGGCGGCGTCATCGTCAACGACGTGCCCACCTACCGCATCGACCACATGCCCTACGGAGGCTCCAAGGATTCCGGCCAGGGCCGGGAGGGGATCCGGTACGCCATCGAAGACATGACCGAGATCCGCATCTTGGTCCTGGCGCAGCCGGGCTAGCCGAACTGCGCCTCGAGTGGCGCCCGGTCGCGCGGGTTCGGGCTCGCTGCCGGTTCTGGTCAGATCGAAGCACAGATTCGACCGATCGAGCCGCGTTGCGCCCGGCCTGCTCACCCGGCGAGCAGGTGCGACATCTCCGAACGGTGGGCCCCGGCGAGCTGGTCGAATCTGGTCACGCACCGGCCCGCCTACCAGAGGCTCGCGCGTCGAACCTGTGTCCCGATCCGGCCGGATTCGACCCCAGCGGTTCCGACGGTCAAGGGCTGGCGGCGAGCTCGACGCCGTGCCCGATCTCGTCATGCTCCCGGGCCTGCGCAGTTGCGCGCTCCGCGTCCAGGAGCTGGCGCTTGCGGGCCAGGCCGTAGGCGTAGCCATGGAGCGAGCCGTCCGACGCCACGACACGATGGCACGGCACGACGACCGCCACGGGGTTCGCGGCGCAGGCGGCGCCGACGGCCCGCGCAGCCTTCGGGGCGCCGATGGCCGCCGCCACCTGTCCGTAGGAGCGGGTTTCGCCGGCGGGGATGCGCCGCAGCGCCTCCCAGACCCGCCGCCGGAATGCCGTCGCGTGGACATCCAGCGGCAGGCCGCTCACCTCGGGCCGGGGCCTGCCGGCCGCCAGATCAGAGACCAGAGCGGCCATCGCGGCCATGCCGGAGTCGTCGCGAGTGATGGCGGCGCGGGGGAACTCGGCCCGCAGCTCCGACTCCAGGGCAGCCGGCTCCCGGCCGAGGCGGACGGCGCACAGGCCCCGATCCGTGGCCGCGACCAGCGCCACTCCGTCGGGGATCGGAGTGGCGGTCCAGCGGACCCGCTCCCCTGCCCCGCCGGTTCGATACCGCCCCGGCGCCATGCCCAGCTCGGCGCCCGCGGCCTCGTAGGCGGCGCTCGACGAGCCGTACCCGGCGTCGAACAGCGCGCCCAGCACGTCCCGTCCGCCGGCCAGATGGTTGCGCAGCCGCTCTGCCCGTCTGGCGGCGACCCAGCCACGCGGCGTCACTCCCAGCCGCTCGCGAAAGACCTCGCGGAGCCGGCGCTCCGACAGCCCGACCGCGGCGGCGAGCTCACGGTCGCCGGGGACGTCGTCACCCGATTCGAACGCCGCGGTCAGCCTGGCCACGGTCGCCTCGACAGCGTCCCGCTCGGTCGAGGTGGCGTCCGAGCGGCCGGCAGGCCCGCCGGCCCCGCGCTCCGGATGACATCGCAGACAGGGCCGCGCGCCTGCCGCCAGCGCTTCCTCGAGATCTGCCACGATCCTGACCCGCTCGCGGGCCGGCGTCCGGGCGGCGCATCCGGGCAGGCAGGTAATCCCGGTGCTGGTCACGACGAGCAGCCACGCCGTCCCCGGCTCGCGCCGCCGTTCCGAGATTGCCGCCCACTGCGCGTCCGTGGGCGCGGAGCCTACCTGACCGAGTCTCTGTCTCTGGTTCATGCGTCGATGCTAGACCGGCTCCCAGATTGTGGCTTCCGGTCGACGGTTTCGACCGAGCGAGATACGCCGGCCGGGCGCTACAGTCGAACCATGAAAGTCGGCATCGCCATCGGCGGAGACCTGCACGAGGTCGCGACCCTGGCCGGTCGAGCCGAAGCGGTCGGGCTCGAGTCGGTCTGGCTGGCCGAGCTCGACCATTCCGCCTTCGTCCAGGCTGCCGCCGCGATCTCGACCACGTCGCGGATCGGCGTCGGGACCGGCGTGGCCCTGGCGTTCCCGCGCTCCCCGACGATCACGGCGATGACCGCCTGGGACCTCGACGAGCTGTCCGGCAATCGCTTCATGCTCGGCCTGGGCCCGCAGGTCAAACGCGTCCTGGAAGCCCGCTTCTCGGTTCGCGTCGAGAAGCCGGCGCCGCAGATGCGCGAGTACGTCCAGGCGGTTCGAACGATCTGGGCGGCCAACCGCGGCGAGGCGGTCACGCACGCGGGAGAGACCTACACCATCACGATGCCGACGTTCTACGGTCAGCCGAGACCAGGGCGGCGCGACACGCCGATCCTGCTGGCCGCCATCGGCCCGGTTCTGTCACGCGTCTGCGGCGAGGTCGCCGACGGGCTCCTCGGGCATCCCCTGGAATCGCCCCGATACCTGCGGGAAGCCGTGGCTCCGGCGATCGCCGCCGGGCTGGAGCGCTCGGGCCGGCCGCGTAGCGCCTGCCCGATCACGGCCATGGCGATGGTCTCGATCGGCGACGACGCGGACGCCGCCCGCCGGGCGGCCAGGCTCCAGATCGCCTTCTACGCGACCACGCCATCGTACAAGCCGATCCTCGCGCTGCACGACCGCGCCGCTCTGCCCAGGGACCTGCGGCGGGCCTTCGTCAACCGCGACACCGCCCGAATGACGGAGCTCATCGACGACGAGCTGCTCGACGCGATCGCGATCGCCGGGCGCCCGGACGAGGCCCTCGATCGGCTCCGGGCGTGGGAAGGTGTCGCCGACCGAGTGGTGCTCGGCGTGCCCTGGTACGGGTTGACGCCCGAGCGCCAGCGTGAGGCCATCGAAGCTGCGCTGGATCTGGGCGCACGCTGCGGCGGCGCTCAGTAGCGTCGCGCGCAAGCCCGGGTCTGCGGCGCTGAGTAGCGCCGCAGACAGCGGGGCGGACGTCCGCGCACTCCGGCCCGCACTCGAAAGATGCCGCCGGCGGCCGGCTCGGCGGCACGTTCGTCCAGCGTGGCATCTTCCCAGGCCGTCGTGATGAAGAGCTCTGCCAGGTCGTCGCCGCCGAAGGCACAGCTCGACACCCGCGCGACCGGGAGGTCGACCCCGCCGAGGAGCCCTCCATCGGGCGAGAACCGGAGAACGCACCCGCCCCGCCACACGGCGACCCATACGCAATCCTCGTCGTCGACGGCGAGCCCGTCCGGCACTGCCGATGCGGGCAGGGCCAGAGAGGCACCCAGGCGGACGAATGGACGGCCTCTTACGAGCGTCCCGGTCCTGGCGTCGAAGTCGAAGACCGCGATCTCCGGCCGCGCCGAATCCGCGAAGTACATCCTCCGGCCATCTGCCGACCAGTCGAGGCCGTTGGGGATCGTCAAGCCGCGCAGGATCTCGTCGAATCCCGACCCGCCGAAGCGAAGCAGCGAGCCCGTGCCGGCGGCGCGATCTAAGGCAACGCGGCCGATCCAGAACCGGCCCCACGAGTCGCACTTCCCGTCGTTGCAGCGGCGGGCAAAGGGCCCGGGCCCGAAGCTCGCCATGACTTCGAGTGCGCCGGTCTCGGGATCCAGGACCCGCAGGGAATCCGACGCGGCAACGACGAGCGCGCCATCCTCGCGGAGCGCGACGCAACCAACCGGCACACCGATCTCGAAGGCGCGATCCGAGCCGGCCGCCGGATCGAAGCGGTGCACGCGGCCGGCGTTGATGTCGACCCACCACAGGACGTGCCGCGCCATGTCCCACAGCGGCCCTTCGGCGAGCTCAGCGCGTGCGTCGAGAACGAGTTCGGCGGTCACGGGCAGGGTCGCCGGCCGATTCGTTGCCTCGGCCGCGAATTCGCGGGAAGGGGCGTCCTCCGACGGGTCCTCTCGCGGGGCTGGAGACGCCCGTCCTATCGGCCATGCTTTTCCGTGGTGCTCACGCATCCCCGGCTACTGGCCACCGGGCGGCTGGTTCGTGTCGCCTGCGGGACTATCGGCAGGCGCGGGAGGCGCGGGAGGCGCGGGTGGGGCGCCTGGCGCCGGTGGCGGCGGGTATCCGGGCCCGCCCTGTGGCGGATACCCGGACCAGGGCTGCGGCGGGTATGCCGGGCTCTGCGGCGGGAATGGGTAGGCGGGTCCGCCCTGCGGCGGATAACCGGGCCCGGCCGGCGGAGGCGCGCCCTGCGGCGGGTATCCGGGCGCGCCTTGCGGCGGATAGCCCGGCCAGGCCTGCGGCGGGTATGGGAAGCCGGGCCCACCAGGGGGCGGCCAATATGGCGCGCCCTGCGGAGGGTATGGGTAGCCTGGCCAGCCCGCGACGGCTTGCGCCGGTCCAACGACGATGGAACCGGCGAGCCTGTCGTGAAGCCCGCGGCGGAGTGGATGCGTGCCCGCCGACACGATCAGAACGATGAGCCAGATGAGGCTCCCCCACGACACGAGATCGGAGGCGAGAGCGAGGCTCCCGAACGAGGTGAGGCCGAGGGTCGACCCGTACGCGCCCGACCCCAGCCATTCGTTCGTCGGCGTCGTCGAGATCGCGTCGCACATCAGCACGAGAAAGACGGCGCCGACCCCGACGGAAAGGCCTTCGAGCAGGACCCAGCGAAACAGTGCTTGGCCAAGCGACAGTCTGTTGCCGCTGGCAACGTCCGCCACCCGCAGATGCAAACCCTGCTGGCACGGCGTACCGCCGAACTTCGCCCAGCATCCGGCGTAGTAGAGCGCGTTGAGTGCGACGTATACCGCGGCCGCCACGATGAGAAGGCCGGTGTTGACGTTGAGCAGTGGAGCCGTGACGGTGGCGAACGGCTGGTATGCCTCCTGATCGATCTGCTTGATCTGGTCAAGCGCCTGCGAATTGAGAGAAACGGCGCCGGTGACGATGGCTAGGATCACGGCGATGCCCGATACCAGGCTGCCCAGGAACCCGTCCAGGATCCACGCGCCCACGCGCCGGCCCATTCCGGCCACCTGGATTCCTGGCGGCAGATGCACGTCAGGCGCCTGATTCGCCGGCACCACCCAACCGCTCATGCGTGCACCTCCAGCCACTCTCGCCTGCCGCAAGCCCTATCGGTCGAGCCCGAGCATACGCTGGCCGCCGGCCGCGTAGTTGGTCGCTTCGACATCCCGGCGCGATCACTCCCGAGTCAGGCCGCGAACCCTTTCGACCAGGCGGCGCTTCGCCTAACATCAGGCCGGTCCACGGTGTCGCGTCCCGGCGGATTGACACAATTGGCGTGAGGGAGCGCAGATCGGCCCGCAGCGCCACGCCTGCCCGCGGTGCCGCGTCCTACGGGCGTTGCGCGGCTCAAGTGGGGCCGCCGGGGAGGTGAGGGATGTTCTCAAGCTTGCGATCGAAATCCTGGAGGGAGTCGGGCAGACCCGGCCGGCAGATGTCGGCAGGGCGACGAAGAAGGGCCCTTGAAGCGGCCGCGATACTCCTGATAACCGCCATCGTCGGGGCCTGCGCGGGCTCGAGCGTCTCGACGCCATCGAGCTCTCCGTCCCCTTCGCCGAGCCAGACCGTGAGCTCGCAGCCGAGCCAGTGGCCGACCCTGACGCCGTGGGGAGCCGAGACGCCCTGGCCGACCGCGACGCCAGCGCCGACGGACACGCCCTGGCCAACCCTCACGCCCGAACCGACGGACACGCCCCCGCCCACTGAACCGCCGGAGCCTACTCCGGTGCCGACTCCGCCGTTCAAGACCAAGTCGGGCAAGATCGAGACGGCCATGGGCAAGGCGGGACCGCTGGCTCCGGCCAAGGATGGCGGCAAGCTGGCCGCGAGCGAGATCAACGATTTCGGCTTCGATCTCCTACGCCAGCTCGACCAGAGCGGCAACCTGTGCGTTTCTCCCACCAGCATCGCCCTTGCGTTGGCGATGGTGCGGCCCGGCGCGGAGGGTCAGACCGCGACCGAGATGGACAAGGTCCTGGGGTCGTTCGGCTCAGATGCCCAGGCGGGTGAGATCGTGGCCTTGCTGGCGGCGCTCAAGGCCGACAACTACACAGAGGAGGGCTACGACGACAACGGGAACCCGGTGTCGGCCCAGGAGGCCCGGCTGGACATCGCCAACGCCACGTTTGCCCAGCACGGCATGACCCTCGAGCAGGCCTATCTCGACGCCCTGAGTTCCCGCTTTGCCTCGGGCATGTACCTCGTCGACTATCAGAAGGATCCTGAAGCGGCGCGCCAGGTCATCAACGACTGGGTCTACGACCACACTCAGGGCTTGATCCCGCAGCTCCTGAGCCCCGGTGATGTCGACACCAACACCCTGATCGCACTCGCCAACGCGATGTATCTCCAGGCCCATTGGGCGGACGAGTTCGATCCAGAGTCCACAAGCTCACTCCCGTTCACCCGCAGCGACGGCTCGAAGGTCTCGGTCCCAACTATGTTGGGGTACGGCGACTGGGGCTATGCATCGGGCAAAGGCTGGCGGGCCGTCGACCTGCCCTATGCCGGGGGCACGATGTCGATGACGATCATTCTTCCCGACGACATGGCGTCATTCGTCGTGGGCCTCAACGCCGCAGAACTGGCTGCCATGTGGAAGTCGGAGAAGACCCACGCCGTCACGCTTACCATGCCGCGCTTCAAGGCGGACTCCCATATCGACCTCGCCAGCGATCTCGCGGCAATGGGCATGCCGGCGGCGTTCGACCCCAAGACTGCGGACTTCTCAGGGATCAACGGCAACCTGCCGCAACCCATCTACATCACCAAAGTGATCCACCAGGCGACTATCGACGTGGACGAAACGGGCACGACGGCGGCAGCGGCGACGGTCGTTGAGGGCGGGATGGGCGGGGTGGAGCCTCCAATCCCGACAGTGACGTTCCACGTCAACCAGCCCTTCATCTTCCTCATCCACGACAACGCGACCGGCGCGGTTCTCTTCGCAGGCAGGATCGACGATCCGTCCGCGACCAGCTAGCCGTCGCCGCGCTCCATGCAGCCTTCGACCGGGCCCGGGATCGCCCCCGTGGCCCGGTCGCCGCGAGTCCGCCGTCGCCGATTTCGGCTTCGGGGCTCGTCCGGCCTGGCGACTCGGGCACAACACGCACCGGACACACGGCGCTCGGTCTGACGCGGTCGATCCGGCTGGACAGGCCTCGTCACAGGAGGCGGAAGAAGAGATGGCGTAACCTACACGCACCGAGGAGCCGCCCCCGTCAGAGCCTTCCGCCAGATCCGGGACGCGACCCTCTTCGGAGGAGGCGCTCGCGTGTCGCACAGCAACGCTCGCTGGTTGGCGCTAACCACGCTTGTCTTCGGCGTGACCCTCTCTGCCTGCGGAGGCTCGAGTGGCGGGTCGCCGTCAATCGCAGCCACGCCTCCAGCTACGCCGGCGGCGACGACCGCGGCGACGCACACGGCGGCCAGGGCATCGGCCACCACATCGGCCACCACAGCCCCCGTCCCGAGCCTGGAGACGACCGCCGCGCCGGCAAGTTGCCCAACGGGGGCCACGGTAGGCGCCGCCCTCGGTATCACCCTTCCGAATCCGGTCTCGGTCAAGGGCGGCGGAGGAACGCAACTTCCAGCCGGTGCGAGTGGCGTGGCCTGCGAATACGCTGGCACGGGTCTGAACGTGATCATCGAGCTGATCACAAACATCGATCCCTCGTCCATTTCGCTGTTCAGCAGCAAGTTCCCAGTGCCGTACACAAGCGTGTCCGGCGTGGGAGACCAGGCTCGTTCGTTCTTCGCGCCGCTGAGCGGGGGGAAGAACAACGAGGGACTCGTGGCCACGAAGGGATCGAAGCTCGTGGACATCACCGCCACCGCCACGCCGGCGTCGCTCGCCCAGATCGAGGCCCTGGTCAAGCAGCTCCTCTAGCCAGCGGGGCGGCAGGCGCTCGGCCTCTCGGGCCAAAGCCTCAGCCGCTGTCCTTCTGGCGCCTGGAGCGTGACTCGAACTGTTCTCGGTCCTTTCAACCGGTCGACAGCGTGAGAGTCGCCCCGCAATCGCCGGGGAGCGGCGCGCCGTTGACTGCGGACACGATGAACCAGTGGCCGTGGGCCACTGGCCGGCATGGATGAACGCCCGCGATTCGGCACGACCGAGAGGGGCGATCGCCGTGGCGATCGAGGCTTGCCCGATCGGCCCGGCCGCGTCACGATCAACGCGGTACTGCCGTCCGAAGGACCACCCGACGGTCGGACAACAAAGGGGTACACATGAGTCGCAAGGTCGAACTGGATCGGATGCCGACAGGACTTCGAAGAGGCACGCGGCTGGCTTTGACCGCCCTCGCGCTGCTCAGTCTTGCCGCCTGCGTGGCGCCATCTGCTTCATCCTCCGCCGCGCCGACCTCGGGCTCGACCGCCACGTCCGCGGCCTCGGGCACGCCGTCCACCAGCGCCACGGCATCCTCTGCGACGGCAATGCCGACGCCGACTGCCACACCCACGCCGCAGCTGACGCTGGTGGCCACGGCGTCCAACTCCCCCACCGTCCCGCAGGCTCCGGTCTGGACCGGCATTCATTGGACGGCGGGCCCGACATCGAACGGCCTTCCGGCGCCCGTCAACACGACCGATGCCGCGGGAAACACGACCTCGACCGAGACGCAGGTCTTCGGATGGAGCAAGGGCTTCGTCGTCTTCCGAGAGACGTCGGTGATGACCGCGGACGACAACTCCAAGTCGATAGCGATCGTTCCGTACGTTTCGGCCGACGGTCTGACCTGGACCAGGGGCCAGCCGCTCGACGTGAAGAACCTTGATGCGTGGGAGGTCGTGGCAGGGCTCGTCGAGGGACCGGCAGGGATCCTGGCCTACGGCCACGGCGAGCTGGCAACGTGCGGCGGGCCGACGCAATACAACACCCTGTGGCTGTCCAAGGACGGCCTGTCGTGGAGCCGGATCGACAAGAGCACCTACACGTACATCGACGCCGGCTCCAGCGGCTACGTCGCCACCGACTTCTCCTCCAACATCTGGATCTCGACCGACGGCGTCGCATGGAAGACCGTGAACATGGCCACGGCCGGAACCAAGGGCATCCTGGTCGACGGCGCCACGGCTTTCGCCGGAGGGTTCGTGGTGGCTGCGTCGGTGCCGGTGCCCGCGGAGGGATGCGGGACAGGATCGGCTCCCAAGACGCCCTCGCTGTGGTGGTCTCGAGACGGCAGCAAGTGGTCCCGGGATGCCCTGAGCCCGCAGCTGACCGGTAGCCAGGCTTCAGCCAGCGTCCAGCGCATCAGCGACAATGCCCTTCTTGCGGTCGGCACGACCTGGGGCAAGGTCGTGACGAGCCGGGCCTGGACCTCCGCCGACGGCCGGGTCTGGACACCCGATCCGGATGCGCAGGTCCTTGATAACAACTTGCTCACGAACGGGACCTACGGCCTCCTGTTCTCCAACCCGGACAGTGGCAAGGTGAGCATCTGGGGCTTCAACAGCGACCTGAGGCTCGTCGCCCTGCCTCAGACGGGCGACCTGCCGACCGCGCCGTTTACGGATGGCAACCGCCCGGTCCTGGGTTCGGCCGGCTTGATCGTTCCCAGCACCGACGGCACGCGCTTCTGGCTCGGCATTCCAACCGGAAGCTGACGGCGACGGACGCTCGACGCCCCGGTCCCGAGATCGGACGCGAGAGACGGAGCGTCGACGTCTTCGGCGTGAACGACGTCAGCGCCTAGGGCCTGTTGCCAGGAGGCGTCGCAGCCGCGCCCCTGGCCACAACGCGAGCTTTGTCGCGCACCTGATCTGAGGCTGGCCGCCACCCGTGTGCATGAAACTGCTTCCGTCGCGTGTTCTACTTGCGAAAGGAGGCGCGATGGAGCTGGCGATGGACGTCCCCGCAACGGGAGCCGACGCCCTCGAGGCGGCCCTCGACCGCTATTACGGACCTCTCGTCCGAAGGCTGACGCTGATAGTGCGCGACCCCGAAGAGGCAGCCGACCTGGCTCAGTCGGCCTGCACCAGAGCCCTGGAGCACCGCGCCCGGTTCGACGGACGCGATCCCCGGGGCTGGCTCTATTCGATCGGGATCAACCTTGCCCTCAACGAGTTGAGGCGCCGGCGGCGGTGGTTGTTCAAGCCGGCCGCGGAGGCCGACGCCACCTGGGTGATCGAGGTCGATCCCGACCTGTGGTCGGCGCTCGGTGAGCTCGAGCCACGAGTGCGGGCCGCGCTCCTGATGAACGTACTCGACGGCTACTCGCAGGCCGAGATAGCCACCGCTCTGCGCGTTCCCGAGGGGACAGTCGCGAGCTGGCTCGTGCGAGCGAAGCGCCGCCTGCGTGAGCGGCTTGGGGAAGGAGACTAGATCGGATCCGTTCGAAGATCGACTCCGGTCGCGACTGGACGCTCTCGAGTCGGCGGCCCCCGTAGGCGATGGTGCTCGTGCGCCCGAAGCCCGGCCGCGGCGCCTTGTCCCGCTCCGCTGGGGAGCGCTCGCAGCCGTGGCTGCCGTCGCGGCGATTGCGATCGCAGTCGCCGGGCGACCGGCGGTGACTGACGCCTCCACACGAACGTACTCGCTGGATCAGAACGTCACGGTGACGGCGAAGACCAACGCGAGCTGGAGCGGCACGGTGGACCAGGCCACGGCCGAGGCCGCCATCCGCAAGACGATCCTGGCCAAGCTCGGGCCAGACGCGACTCTACACGTGACGTCGGCCTGGCAGGTCGCCGCCACCCTCGAGGTCAAGGGCACCGACTGGTCGATGTCCTGGACCAGCCCGAACCAGAAGCCGCTCGACGTCTGGGTCGTGGAGTTTGCCGGGACCGCCGCGGAGGGGTGGCCGGTGACCGCCAGCGGCGTGGTCGACGCCCAAACTGGGTCCTTGCTGGGCGGCGGCCTCAGCGAAGCAGGCACCCAGAACTCGGTCGGCCAGGGTCCGAACAAGCCGCCGGTCGTACCGGGACCGGCGGGCACGGCTCCCGAACCAGGTCCGACCAAATAGCCACCGAGCCCGCAACGGGCGTCTCTAGCTCGTCTTCTTAGCGCGACTGGTCCGGAACAGGTGGCCGGACCAGTCGCGCCGCCGTGCCCGACCGCGGCCATCAGGGGGCCGACGGCTCACGGCGCTCACCAGCGCCGCAACGACACCTTCTCCACTCGGTCCACCTACCCCTTCGAAGGCTCGGCCAGCATGACGGTGCCGAAGCATCCCTCACGTGCCGCCAGTTCATCGGCCGGTGGGCGCCGCCATCAACAGTGGCGTTGTCCTGGATTGGGAGCTCGCCTGTTCACGGGCATTTCGTCGCCGTCTCGCCACTGCCTGTGGCCGCGTCAGGGGAGGTCGGCGATCCGCACGGCCTCGAAGCCGGTGGGCTCGTCCGTCGCCGGGTCCCGCGGCGCCAGGAAGAGCCAGCCGCCGGACAAGTAGCAACCATAACGCACCTCGCGAGGTGCCGAACCCTCTGGTCCGATGACCAAGTAGGGGTCATGGCATAGATGTTCACCTGTTGCGTTGGTTAACGGGCCAGTAATCGGGCTGCAGAGCTGGTCGTCGGACCAGCCTGTCCAGCCGTCCGAGCTGAGCTTTGTGGCAGCCTCGCCAGCCCCTCGGAACACAGGCGGCGTGTCGTCCAACGCTCGAAATGAAGGTTGGCGTCCCCGGCGGGATTCGAACCCACGACCGACCGCTTAGAAGGCGGCCGCTCTATCCACTGAGCTACGGGGACACCGAACGGCTCGGCCGCCGCGCGTAGAGTAACCCGCCCCGGCCAGCGCGGCCAGTCCAGCGGCGCCGGGAGCACCAGTGCCGCGGCAGGCGCCCGAGCGGCCCGCCTACCCGTTCGGGACAAGCCTGCGAAATCGCCCGTTAGTCCCATGGCCCTGTCTTTGGGCGGTGCTAGACTCCATATCCTTCGCGTCCACCACGTACGCGCCTGCTGTGCCCTCGGAGGTCGTGTCGGTGTCGTCGCTCCCGCTGGAGTCCGAGCTGACGGCCATGCCATCGGCCGCGGACCAGCGGTCGGATGATCGATTGGACGTCCGGCAGGTTGCGCCTCGAACCGGCCCTCTCCTTTCGACGACCAGCGGTCAGCTTGCCCTCCAGCTCCCGAGCGAGCTGCCCCACCTGTCGATCGCACCCGAATGGAAGGACCAGCAGCGGCTCTGGGGCCACAGCTTCCACCCCATGTGCTCGTACCTGGCCAGCTTCCCGGCCGGCCTCGTGCATGCGTTCATCGCCCGCTACACCCGCCCCGGCGACGTGGTCTTGGACCCGTTCAGCGGCCGTGGCACGACGCCGCTGCAGGCCTGCGCCGAGGGTCGAATTCGGCGCCGGCAACGACCTCAACCCGTTCGCGCACATCCTGACCGCCGCCAAGATCGATCCGCCGACGAAGGCCGACGTCAAGACCCGCCTGGCCGCACTCCGCCTGGCCTGGGCGGCAACCGCCGGGGAGTGGAACGAGATCGCCGATCGCGTGACCGCCGACCCCGGCTCCTCCGAGATCCTGGCGCCCGGCCCCGGCAGCCGTCCCATCGGTGGCTCGATGCTGGCTCGTCCCGACGCGGTCGTCCCGGCCGAGGTCGCGCTTTCCTTCCATCCTCGAACGCTGGCTCAGCTGCTCTACCTGCGCGCCGGCCTGGATCCAGACGATCGAACGGATCGTTTCATCCTGGCGACGCTCACCGGCATCCTTCACGGCAAGAGCGCGAGCTACCTCTCCGCCGTGATGCCGAACACCTTCAGCATGGCCCCGCGCTACGTCCGCGACTTCGTGGCCCGGACCAGCTTCCGCTCGCCCGAACGCGACACCTTCGGCCTGCTCGAGGACAAGGTCCGCCGCCTGTACCGCCAGGCCCTGCCCGCGGCGCGGGGGATCGCCCTGCTCGGCGACGCTCGCGATTCGGGCATCCGGTTCCGCGAGGCCCTCCGGGCACGTGGCCTGCCGGAGCGGGCGCGCCTCGTAGTCACTTCGCCGCCCTACCTGCGCGTTGTGAAGTACGGCTACTACAACTGGCTGCGGCTGTGGCTCCTGGGCTACGACGCGGCCGCGATCGACGATCTCCTCGACGACGCCCACCACCGCGACGCCTATCTGGTCTTCATGCGCGAGGTGCTGCGAGGCCTCCGCTCCGCGCTCGCGGACGACGCCGTCGTGGCCCTGGTGATCGGCGACGTGGAGCTGGATCGGGGCCGGCCTGCCAACGGCGGCGTGGGGCTGGCAGAGGCGGTCTGGGAACTCGCCGCCGCGCCGGAGGGGTACAGGCTGGCCGGCATCGCCCTGGACGACGTCGCAGCAGGTCGCAAGATGACCAAGCTCTGGGGCGACGAGGCGGGCCAGGCCACCAAGTTGGACCGGATCCTGGTTCTGTCCACGAGCGAAGCCGGCCGGCGCCGTGCGCTCTACGGAGCCTCGCTCCCGATCGACTGGTCCTGGCCGCCGCGCGCCCCGCGGGCGCTGTAGGCCGGCCCGCCGGGCCGCCCGGACGCCGCCCTCTCGCCCACTCCCGCCGACTCCCGCCGGCTCTCGTCCATCGCCGACGCTCCGCGCCTCGGCCTCATACAATCACGCCATGAAGCCGATGTACGACGAGCGCGACCTGGCAGCAATGGACCCGCTGGTCCTGATGAAGAACCTGGATCACGTTCGGATGACCAGCCGCCGGCTCAGCTACATCCTTCAGCAGCAGGTCCACCTGTACACGCCGACCGCCACCGAACTGCGCCAGCGGATCGACTCGTACACCGACGCCGAGCGCCAGATCGAGGCCGAAATGGCCCGGCGGCAGCTCCGCGCCTGATCGGCGACGGCAGCCGGCGCCGCGAGCCTCCGGCGCCGCGAGGACCCGTGGCCAGGCCACGGCCGCCGGCGACACAGGCCACGGGCCACCGGCTCGGCCGACACAAGATGAGAAGAGGCCCTCCAAGGTAGGAGGGCCTCTTTCGATCGATCGGCCGGCCATCGCTGCGCCGGCATCGAACAGCGGGCTGCGGGCCCGGGTTCAGGTGGCCGTTCCCATCAGCACGCGGACGTGCCTTGCGTCTTCGGGCGCCTCCTCCGGCGCGTCCGATCGCATGGTTATGGGAGCCATCACGCCGACGAGCAGCCGACCTCGCCGCTCGGCGTCCTCGCGCGCAACCTGGTTGACGAGATCCGCCAGGCCCGGCATCTCCGCGAGTCCGAAAGCGATGCCGTGTTCGGCCAGCTCCGCGAAGCCCCAGCCGTGGTACAGGCCCCGGCTGGCGACGGCGCACATCTCGTCGTACAGCTGGGGCCAGCCGACGCGTCTACGACGGTGGCAGAACCTGACGAAATCGAGGGCGGCGTCAGTGGCAGCGCGATCTTCCGGGTGCCTGCGCGAATCCATTCGATGCACTCGCTCCTCTCCATCGCGACCGCGAACCTCTTCCACCGACGGTCGTGGCCGGTTTCGGTCGCCCCGCGCGTCTCTCCTCCGCGGCAGGTTGGGCGTCATGCTAGGGGGCCGCTCGGTGCCAATAAAGGCTTTTCTCCACGAAGTGGTCCACCAAGTTTTCCACAGAACGCCCGTTCGCTGATCGTTTGTTCGACGGGCTCGAATGGAGGCGCCGGGCGGCTCGTTTCGAACGCCGAATTGGCGCCTCCGGGCGGCCCCCGGGCGATCCTCGAACGTCGTTTGGACCGCCGCGAACGCGCCCTGAGCTCTTACTCCATGAGCGCAGCGAAAAGGCGGAGGCGAGTGGCCCCCGCCTTCTTCGACGGCAGTGACGCCCTGGCGAGCCCTAGTTGGAGTGGATCACCACCGTCCCGGCCGCCATGTCGTGCCAGGCCCGCTTGCGCGGCTCGAAGGCCGCCCACACAAACCCGAGGAGGCCGATGAGCCAGGTGATGAAGAACATCTCGAGGTAGAAGATCACCGCGCGAATGGCGGCCGTGCCGCCATCGATCGGTCCGCCGTCGATGGCCCGCACGACCGTCAGCCCAAGCATCTTCATGCCGGGCGTGGCGCCGCCTTTCCACCAGAAGTACCACCAGTACCCAAAGAAGACGACCGGCAGGAGCACGAGGCCCACCAGGATCACGAGGCTCACGGCAGCCACCAGCAGGGCCACTACCCAGATGATCGAATCGATGAAGTACGCCACGAAGCGGATCCAGAAGCCGGCGTACTGCGGCATGACGCCATAACCGGCCGGCGCGTAGCCCATCGGCTGGCCGAAGCCGGGGGGCGGGTACCCGGGCTGAGGCGGATACCCGGGCTGGGCGCCGGACCACGCGCTCGGATCGGTCCCGGGTGGAGACCCGGGCGGCGGCGGGTAGCCGGGCTGGCCGTAGCCGGGCTGGGGCGGAAAACCGGCAGGCGGTGGGTAAGCGCCCGGACCGCCCTGCTGCTGAGGCGCGTAGCCCCCCGGCTGTCCCGCCCACGAGCCGGGATCGGGCGCGGTCGGAGGCGTGGACCAGCCCGCAGGCGCGCTCGCCCAATCGGGCGGCGGTGGAGTCGAACCGGCACCCGGAGCCGCCGCCGGTTCCGGAGGCTGACCCTGCTGATCGTCGGCCATCAGTTCTCCTCGCTATTGCGGGCGCGGAACCATCGCTCCCCCGCTTCTGACCAGGCCCTGTGTCGCAATGCTAGCAGGGGCAAACGTCCCGTTGCGATGCTCCGTGCACGCTGGGGATCGGCATGAAAGCACGCCCCCGGGGCGCGGTCCGGGGGCGTAGGGCAGTTGCGAGCTGGTACCGCATATCGGATTCGAACCGATGGTCTCCGCCTTGAGAGGGCGGTGTCCTGGGCCTCTAGACGAATGCGGCATCGCGTTCGGCCGCCACGACGGCGGACCGGGCGGGATGATAGCAGGAGCCGCGACCGCGCGCCACGCCGACCATCGCCGCATCGTCACGGCTTGCCGCGGCGCCGCGGCACTGGGGTCACGCGCGGGCGCGCGCGAAACGCCTACAGCCGGTGCGTCTCCAGGAACGCCCGCACGCCGTCGGCGACCTGCTGGAAGCTCTGCTCGCCGATCACCAGGCCATAGTGCGAGTGGGCCCCGAACGGTTCGTAGGTCCCACCCAGCCAGTCGGCCAGACGGCTGGCCCCGGTCGCCGCCGAGGTCCCGTCCAGGCCGGCGCCGACGACCAGGATCGGCACGGTGGCCAGCCGGGCTCGATCGATGGGGATCCCCTCGAGGATCTCGCGCTTGGCCAGACCCGACTCATGCGGCTTCTGCCCGAACAGGTGCTGCAGCCGTATCACGTCGTCGATCGTGAGGTCGCGATTTCCGCGCTGGAGCTTCTCGGGCAGTGTCTCCCAGCCGATGTGGTCGCGGCCGTAGACGTCCGGAATCTCGCGTAGCTCGTGCGGTCGAACGGGCGGGCGAAGGTCGCGCGGGAGCTCGCTGTCGAGAAGGACGATCGCCCCTACCGGATGTCGTTCCGCGGCTTTGAGGACGAGCAGGCCACCCATCCCATGCCCGATCGAAACGGTGTGGGGCCCGATCCTCTCCATGACCGACACGACGTCGCCGACGTACGTCTCGAAGTCGGTGGAGGCCATGTCGGCGTTTTGCGACCAGTAATGGTTCCGGAGATTGAGGGCGTGGCCCTCCCAGCCCCGGCTGGCGAAGTACGACAGATACCGCTCCCAGACCCAGGAGCCGGTCAGCTCGCCGTGGACGAAGAGCAGTGGCCGCCGTCGCGAACGCCGCTCCGGCATCCACGACTCGACGTACAGCCCGCGCTCGGTGACCTCGATCTCATCCTTGCGGATCGGCCGGCCGTTCGAGCCAACCGAGTGCGGCCGAGCAACGCGCAGGCCGTCGGAGGTGTTGTCGCTCATGTCTCTCGGGTTCCGATTCCACGTCGGGACGACCACCCGCCCCGATTCACCATTCGTGAGGGTTGATGATGAGCCCGGTGAGGGCCTTTGGGTAGAAGTAGGTCGATTTCTGGGGCATGACGTCACCGTCCGTCGCGACGGCCGCGATCTCCGCCACGGGAGTGGGGTCGAGCAGGAACGCCATGTCGGCGCCTTCGTGGGCCACGTCCACCCAGTCGAGCGCCTCGCGCACGGATTTCGTGTAGGCCAGCCGGCCCGCGGCGATCGCCTCTCGATCGATCTTCGAAAGCCTGTCCAGCGCGGTCTGCAGGAGCGTCACGTCAAGCCGGCGCAGAGCCGCTCCGCCGGACGGCAGGAACCTGGCAAACGCGTCGCGTCGGGCGCGAAGAATGGCGCCCCCCTGACGCGTCCAGAGCCCGAACCTGCCCTCGCCGCCGGGAGACCTGTCGACTGAAGCGAATGCCTTCGCCAGCTCGGCGCGCGCCGCGACGAGCTCCACGTCGAACAGCTCCGGAGCACGGGACAGGAAGTTGGCCACGCCGGCGTCGCCGAGGTAACGCACGATCCGGTGGGTCGGCAGGACGGTCAGCTTCTGATGCGAAGTCTCGAGAAACAGCATCAGGACGTAGTCAGAGGCCGGGTCCGACTCGCCGGTCCGGTTGGCGCGCCGCTCGTCGCGGTAGCGGATCGCCGTCTCGTAGCGGTGGTGGCCGTCGGCGATCGTGATCGGATCGCGGCCGGCAGCGGCCAGGAGGTCGCGGACCTTATCTGCGAAGGGCCCGTTCGCGGTCACGGCCCAGACGCGATGGCGAACGCCGTCGTCGTCGATCACGTCGATGTCCGCGGGTGTGGCCGCGATGGCTTTCATCGACCTCATCGATGCCCCCCGTCGATCGGCGTACAGCCCCACCACGGGGCTCGTATTGACGCTGGTCGCCCTCATCAGCCTGTAGCGGTCCTCTTTCGGGGCCGAAAGGGTCCGTTCATGCGGCAGGACGCCGGCGCCGGGCCCGAAGGTTTCGAGCTTGAGGCGGCCGAAGAAGCCCAGCTGACTTCGGTGTCGCCTGGTCCCCGGAACCGCATAGGTCTGCTCGTAGACGTAGACGCCCGGGTAGCGGTCCTTGTGGAGAGTGCCGTCTTCACGCCACTGCGTCAGGAGCCTGCCGGCTCGCCTGTAGCGATCCTCCGGCTCATCTCGGGGCTGCGCCTCCGGCAGGTCGATGCGGACGGCGTTGCGCGAGCTGCGGCGCAGCAGCTGCTCGTGCAGTTCCGGCCCGATCACGTCGTACGGAGGGCAGACGACGGCATTCAGGTCGCCCGCGACCTTGGGGTCGAACCGAAGCGCGCGAAATGGTCGGATCTCAGGCACCATTGCTCCTAGAAAGGCCGCTGTGGCCGACTGCCGCTCACCGGCGACCGCACGGCTCTCCGAACCGGCGATTATCGACGGGAACAACCGGATCGTAAGGTAAGCGAGCGCTTTGGGCCACTCCGGGCTGCCAGATCCGCCGTTCCGGCGAGCGCCGATCCAGCCACGACAGCCCCTTCCGGGGCCCGCCGGATGGCGGTGCAGGTTTTGGCGTTCGCTGCTACTTTTCAGATATGCACCATGATCGGACCGTGCATGCGGAGTTGCCGGCCCAGGACACCGCCGCCCCGAAGCGCGACCAGGCCGTCGTGACGGCCGCCTCGACGGCGAGACCTGCTCCAGCGACCGCCTACGCCACGGCCGTGGCCGCCGCCCTGGGCGGCGCCCAGTTCGAGCACGGCACCGACGCCGATATGATCGAGCGCCGCGTCCGGACGGCGAACCCGCTCGTCACGCCTTCGCCGGGACCCGGCGCCTCATCGACGCTGCGCCGCGACGTCCTCTACGCCCTGCGGACGGGCGGACCCGCCTCTCCGGATCAGATCGCCGATCGCGTCGGGGCGAGCCGAACCGGCGTCCTGCAGCAGCTTCGAACCCTGGAGACCGGTGGGCTGGTCACGCGCAGCCTGAGCCGCCACGGAGTCGGCCGGCCGCGCCACGTGTACGACCTCACGCCGGCGGCGCAGGAGCTCTTCCCCGCCAACTACGGGGCGCTGACACAGTCAATTCTCACCGCCATACACACCGTCGGCGGCGACGAACTGATCGCGGAGGTCTTCGAGGCTCGCCGCCAGATCCTTCGGGCGCGGATCAGCCGCCGAATAGAGGAGCGGCTGCCGGCCGACGCGTCGCTCTGGGAGAAAGTCAAAGAAGTGGCGAGCTACGAGGACGACACCGGATACCTCGGCAGGGCCACTCAGGACGACGACGGAACGATCCGCTTGTGCGAGCACAACTGCGCGATCTACGGCGTCGCGGGCGCCTACCAGATAGCGTGCGCGGCCGAGCTGCAGCTCTTTGGCGAGGTGCTCGGCGCGAAGGTCACGCGCGAATGCCACATCGCCACGGGCGGTCGGAGCTGCACCTACCTGATCGAACCGGCGGACGGCTAGGACGACCTTCCGCGCGCTCTCACACCGCGGGCCCTGCGTCGCTCGCGACGGGCGTGGGCCGCCCGGCTACGGTAGAAGCTCGCCGCCCCTACGCCTCTTCCCGCTCGACTTCCTGGCGCGTGGCCGGTTCAACGACTGCCGCCGTAACGGCGGCGACACGCGGCACGAACGATGCCGCCAGCGAGGTCTCAGCCGCGCGGACCTGCTCCTCGTAGGAGAGGATTCCCAGCCGCCCCAGCGTCGCCAGCTCGTCGCGTATATAGGTTCGCAGCATCTCGGGGCCGTCGGTGCTGATGGCGTAGCGAACCTCGTTGCGGCGGAACTGCTCGAAGATCCAGCGGAACTCCTCCCAGCTCGATACGACCTCCGTCTGCAGGTTCGAGGTGGGGCAGATCTCGAGGACGATCCCGCGCTCACGCAGCATGGCCATCGTCCCGGGATCGTACGCGGCCTTGACGCCGTGCCCTATGCGGTCGGGCTCGAGCTGCTCGATCACCTCCGCTATCTCCTCTACGGGCCCCAATTCGCCGACGTGGACCGTGGTTCCCAGCCCGAAACGGCGGGCGCGCCTGAAGAGCGAGCTGTAGTCGGCCACCCGGAATCCACCGAATTCGGGGCCCGCGATGTCGATCCCGACGATGCCTCGGTCGTGCCACGCGATGGCCTTCTCGGCGATGATCTCGTTCAGCTCGAATGGGAAGGCGCGGTCCAGGCAGAGGATGATCCCGGGCCGGATCGGGTACTCGAGCATGGCCCGGTCCATGCCTCGCAGCGCGGCCGCGAGGATGTGGTCCAGATCCTGTTCTCCGCCCCTGTTCCGCTTCATCGGATTGAAGCGCAGCTCAGTGGTCGTGACGTTGTTCTTGCGGTATGCGCCGCCCACGACCTCGTAGACGGAGCGCTCCATGGCCAGCGGCGAGGACTGGATCAGCTCGGTCCAGTGGAACAGGTGCAGGTAGCCGTCGAAGGAGTGGCCACGGGTCGGGGAGGCGGTGATCATGTCCCGGAACTGCCAGTAGTCCTTGGTCGGGAGCTTGATCCCCTGGTCGTGGGCGATGCCCCACATGACGGCGGGCGTGACGGCGCTGCCGAGGTGGCAGTGCAATTCGGCGAGCGGCGTCCGGCGTGGCAGCTGGCGGGTCATGGCGCAGAGCATATTCCTTCGAACGCCGACCGCCAGCGCTGCTCGCCAGCTTTGCTCGCCGGCCGGTCCGGCGGGCCGTGGCGTCGCAGTTGCCCCCGCCTTGCAGGCAATCGCTCCCGCGGCTACGCTGCGGCAACCTGACACCGAGATACCCGTCGTGGGTCGACGGCAAGCAATATCGGGAGACCCGGAGAGGATGGGGGCGGTCATGACTTCGCCCAAGCTGCGCATCACGAGCCTGCTGGCGGCGGCCGCGATTGCGATCGGCGCTTGCGGCCACACGACGGTCACGCCCAGCCCGGCTCCGACTCCGGTCGTGACGCCCGCGCCGAGCCCGACCCCGACGCCGACCCCCACTCCAACTCCAACTCCAACGCCGGCGCCGACTCAGCTGATCGTGGCGTCGCTCCCCGCCGACCAGCTCGTCTCTGCCGGACGTCTGACCGTTTGCTCTGACGACACGAACATGCCCCAGGAGTCGCTCGATGCGTCGGGCAAGTCCGTCGGCTCCGACGTCGACCTTGCTGCTGAGATCGCCACGAGGCTCGGACTCAATCTCGTGATCCTGAACACGGCCTCGGCCAAGATCCTCGCCGCCCTGGCCGGCGGGCAATGCGACATCAGCATCTCTGCCCAGATCATCACGCCGGCCGAGCTCACGAAGGTCGACATGATCCCTTACTTCCAGGCCGGCCAGAGTCTTGTCGTCGCCAAAGGCAATCCGGCCGGCATCAACACGACGTACGACCTGTGCAACAAGACCGTCGCCGTCACGAAGGGCAGCCCCGAAGCCAACCACATCAACGGCGTCGGCCCATACACTCCGGCCAGGGGGCTGAATGCCAACTGCCAGGCAGCGCACCTGAGTCCGATAGTCGTCAAGACCTACGGCAGCGACATCTCTGCGCTCGCTGCCCTGACGGCCGGCAAGGTCGCGGCCTTCTTCACCGCCTCGCCCATCGCCGGCTACGACGTCCTGTCGCAGCCCGACCAGCTCGATCTGGTTCCGGGCCTCATCCTCGACAGCGCCACAGAAGGCATCAGCCTGACCAGGAACCGGGGCGACCTGTACGCGGCCGTCCGGCTGGCCCTCCAGTCGATGATCGACGACGGCACGTATCTCCAGATCCTGACCAAGTACGGTGTCCAGGCGGGGGCCGTGGCGTCGACGCTCTCATAGCCCGGGCTGCCGGCCGTGCCGTAGATCGCTCGGCCGGTTCCGCCGCCAATGAGCCTTGACGGCGCTCACCGAGCGCGGAGGGCGCGATCCGCAACCTGTCCGCAACCGTGGATGTCGTGGGCGTCTTGCGCGCTACCGCCCCTGAGGCTACGCTGCGCCAACAGATCCCAAGAGCAGGCCGACGGGGTGGACGGCAGGCTGCGGTGGGACCCCAGGAGGAATGGAGGTTACTCGTGATCTCATCTCGACTCCGCATCGCCGGTGTCCTAGCCGCGGCGGCAATCGTCGTCGGCGCCTGCTCGGCTGCCGCCACACCGGTGCCGACACCAGCCCCGACCGTGGCCCCGACACCGACCGCAGTCGTCGGGCCGACCGGCACTCCGGCTCCGACCGCGACTCCCGCCCCGACCGCGACTCCCGCCCCGACGCAAGTGATCGTCGGAACCGTGCCGCCCGATCAACTCGTGGACGCCGGACACCTGACGATCTGCTCCGACATCCCCTACCCGCCGCAGGAATTCTTCGACGCGAACGGCGACCCGACGGGCTCGGACATCGACATCGGCGGTGAGATCGCCGCCCGGCTCGGCCTCAAGCTGTCGGTCCAGAACACCGTGTTCGACACGATCATCGCCGCCCTCCAGGGCAACAAGTGCGACATCATCATCTCGGCCCAGAACATCACCCCTGACCGCCTCAAGCAGGTCGACATGATCCCGTACTTCCACGCCGGCCAGTCGTTCGTGGTCGCCAAGGGCAACCCGACCGGCATCGCGACCGCCATGGATCTGTGCGGCAAGTCGGTCGGCGTCGAGGACGGTACGACCGAGGAAGGCCACCTCAACGGGACGGGCGACTACAAGGCCTCCGACGGGCTGAGCAACCAGTGCGTCGCAGCCGGCAAGGCGAAGATCGACGTCCAGCCCTTTACGAAGGACAGTGACGCCCTCCTTGCCCTTCAGTCCGGCAAGGTCGCGGCCTACTTCACCGACTCCCCCGTCGCCGGCTACTACACGGTTCAGCAGCCCACGCTGTTCCAGGTCGTTCCCAACCTCATCCTCGACGATGTCAACGAAGGCATCAGCGTCAGCAAGTCAAACACGGCCCTCGAGGCGTCCGTCAAGGCCGCCCTACAGTCGATGATCGACGACGGCACGTACGTCCAGATCCTGACGAAGTACGGTGTCCAGGCGGACGCCGTCACATCCACCAACTCCTAGTTCCGCCATACGCGCGACCCGATGAGCGCGCTGCGCATTCGAGGCATCCGGCCGGCCGCGCTGGTCGGATGCCTCGTGCTCCTTGGTCTGATCGTGGCCGGCTGCTCGAGCAGCGGGTCACAGAGCTTCCAATTCGACGCGAACGTCTTCCTGGATGACCTCAACCCGACCTCGCCGGGCGTGGTCGGCGTGCTCTACCTGACAATCATCATTTCTGTGGTCGCCCAGGTGCTCGGCGTCCTGCTCGGCGTCCTTGCCGCGCTCGGCAAGATGGCTCGCATCCTGCCGCTACGGGTCATCGCGAACGTCTACATCTGGTTCTTCCGCGGTACGCCGCTGCTCGTCCAACTCGCCTTCTTCTACTTCGGGTTCGGGGCAGCCCACCTTTGGGGCTGGAGTAACGTCACCGTCTTCGGGTTCTTCATTCCCGGAGCGATCCAGGCGGCCATGGTGATCCTCGGCGTGAACGAGGGGGCCTACATGGCCGAGATCATCCGCGCGGGAATCCTGGCCGTCGACCCTGGCCAGACCGAAGCCGCGAAGTCTCTCGGCATGACCTACCGCCTGACGATGACCCGCATCGTCCTGCCCCAGGCCGCGCGGGTGATCATTCCCCCGCTCGGCAACGAGTTCAACAACATGCTCAAGACAACGAGCCTGATATCCGTGCTCGGAGTGGTGGAAACGTACAACCACTACGTGATCCTGCAGGGCAATGACTTCCGGCCGTTCGAGGCCTACGCCGCCTGCGCTCTTTGGTTCCTTCTGCTGACAACAATCTGGGGCTTCATCCAGTCCCAGATCGAGATCCGGTTTGCGCGCGGCACGGCCACTGGATCGTCGGCGGCTCCGGGGCCGGGTTGGCGCACGCGTCTCTTCGGCAGCCGATCTGGGGCGGGCGCTGAGATGGGCGTCCTGGGAGGCCACTGATGACAACCCCGAGCGTCAGTAGCAGCCTCCTCGGCGCCATCGGCGGCGTGCCGCGGCCGGCCGTGGACGTGGTCGTCGACGCACGCGACGTCAACAAGTGGTTCGGCCGCCTGCACGTCCTCCAGGACATCTGCCTCCAGGTCAAGCGCCAGGAGACGGTCGTCATCATCGGCCCGTCCGGGTCGGGCAAGACGACCTTCATCCGCTGTGTCAACCACCTTGAGAAGATCCAGAGCGGCCGAATCTTTGTCAACGGCCATCTCATCGGCTATCGCGAGGCCGGCGGCGGCAAGAGGCTGGTCGAGGACAAGGAGAAGAACATCGCCTTGCAGCGCCAGGAGATCGGCATGGTCTTCCAGCGCTTCAATCTCTTCCCCCATATGACCGCCCTCGAGAACATCATCGAGGCGCCGATCCACGTGCGCGGCATGGACCACGACGAGGCTGTCGTGGTGGGCCGGGCGCTGCTCGAGCGCGTCGGACTGGCGGCCAAGGAGAAGGTCTACCCGAACCAGCTTTCCGGTGGCCAGCAGCAGCGCATCGCCATCGCCCGCGCCCTGGCGATGAAGCCCGCCTTGATGCTCTTCGACGAGCCGACCTCCGCCCTCGACCCCGAGATGATCGGCGAGGTGCTGGAGGTCATGAAGGAGCTGGCCCGCGAAGGCATGACGATGATCGTGGTCAGCCACGAGATGGGCTTCGCGCGCGAGGTGGCCAACCGGGTCGTCATGATGGACGACGGCGTGATCGTCGAGGAGGGCACGCCGGATCAGATGTTCAGCTCGCCGACGCAGGACCGCACCAAGGCATTCCTCTCGAAGATCCTGTAAGTCGCGGGGGCGGGCCGGGGCGGCGCGGCGGGAGAGGCGGCGCGGCCGGCGGCGCAGGGCGGGGGCGTGGCGGCGATCCTACCTCCGTTCCGAGCGGATCCTCCCCTCTTCATCACCCGGGGCAATGCTACGGGGCGGGTCCGCCTCTGAACCCCCTTGCAGGCGGGGCAGAGCCCGCCTCAGATCCCGAACCTGAGCGTGGAGTCGGCTTCGAGATGCCAGGCTTGCGAGGTCGGATCCGCATCGCTCCGCGCGGGCGTCGCGTTGCATTGCCGGGGGTGATATCGAGCAGAAACCAGATGCCTCGCAGATCCTGGTCCGGGCTCTTCAGCCAGCGCCGGACGTCGGCGGTCCGAGCCGGCAGGGCCGCGGCGAAGATGGGGCGGAAACGCTCCACGGCGTTTCGCGCCCATGTTTCGTCGGGCAGCACGAGCACACTTCCGACCACGAGCGGCCTCCAGCCGAGTTTGCGCGCGAGTGTGGGTGCGAGCCGACGCTTGCGGTCCATCTTGGAGAGCAGATCCTGCAGGTCGACCACCCTGGTCTTCATCTCCAGACAAAGCAGGGCGCAGGTCGCGGGCTGCCAGGCCAGTACGTCGATGGATCCCCGCTCGCCCCATTCGTTGAAGGTGTGCTCCGGCACGATCTGCCAGCCCATCGCCGTCAGCTGTCGGACGACCTCGCGGACCATGGCGGCGTGTCGTTCGTCCAGAAGCTTCGCCAGATCGGCGCCGCGCCAGTGCGACACCAGCTCGAGCGATACGCCCAAGGCTCCCGCGACCCGTCGAACGAGCCGAAGCGGGGTGCGTTCGAAGCCGCCGCACTCGATCAGCGACACCGTCGGCTGGCTCACCCCCGCTGCAACGGCTACCTGGGCCTGGCTCATGCCGCGCCTGATCCGCACCGCTCGAATGGCAGAGCCGACCTGGGCGTCATCCATGCCAATGAGGATGCCCCGGTCGGCTCAACTGGTGCTTATCTGGTGGCGCAGCATGCGGCGAACCGCGATCAGCCGCCTATTCGGGCCGATAGATGATGCGGCCGTCGGCTGCGATGGTCGGGCCGCGGCGCTGGGTCTCCGGTGCGGCCGCCGTCCCGGCCACCCGCGCCGCCCGCTCGGCGCGCCGCGCCTCCGCGTCCGGGACCTGGTCGCGGGCGTGGTAGCTCGACCGGACGAGCGGCCCCGACTCCACGTGGCGAAAGCCCAGCGCCAGCGCCTCCTCGCGCATCTCGGCGAACTCGTCGGGGTGGTAGTAGCGCTCGACGGGGAGGTGCTGCACCGAGGGCCGCAGGTACTGGCCAAGGGTCAGGATGTCGCAGTCGACCGCGCGCAGGTCCACGAACGCCCGGTGCAGCTCCGGCCGCGTCTCGCCGAGCCCGACCATGATCGACGACTTGGTGTGGACCGCCGGGTGCGGCCCGACCTCGCCGGCCCCGCCCGACGCGGCCGCGAACTCGGCGGCGTATACCTTCGCCCGCTCGAGAACGCCGAGCGATCGGTCGTATCGAGCCCGCTTCCGGACCGGCTTCTGCAGCCGCGCGACCGTCTCGACGTTGTGATTGAGGATGTCCGGCCCGGCCGCCATCACGGTTCGGAGCGGCGCCTCCTCTCCGTTGAAGTCGGGGATCAGGACCTCGACGCCCATGCCGGGGCAGGCGTCCCGCAGCCGCCGGATCGTCTCGGCGAAGACGCTCGCTCCGCCATCGGCCAGGTCGTCGCGGGCGACGCTCGTGACCACGACGTGATCGAGCCCCAGGCCGCGGATGGCTTCCGCGACGCGGCGGGGCTCGTCCAGGTCGTGAACCGTAGGCTTGCCCGTCTTGATCGCGCAGAACCCGCAGGCCCGCGTGCACACATCCCCGAGAATCATGACCGTGGCCGTGCGCTGGTCCCAGCACTCTCCGACGTTCGGGCATTGAGCCTCGGCGCAGACGGTGTGCAGCGAGAGACCGTTCAGCAGCCGGCGAACCTCCTGGTACGTCTCGCCCGACGGGATCCGGGCCTTGATCCAGTCGGGATGCCGCCGCAGGGGCGCCGACCCATCGACGGCGGCGCCGAACGTGCCGCCGCCCATGGCGATCGTGGGCGGCAGGAGGCGCGGGCGCAGGTGCTCGTCGTCCATCGTTCGAGTCTAGTAGATCGGCGTGTCGGGGCCGACCGCCTCGAGCCTGCAGATCACATCGCGCACGAACCGGCCGACCTGCGCCCCGTCGGTGGCCCGGTGGTCGTAGCCGGCAACCAGGTTCATCATCGAGCGGATGGCGATGACGTCGCCTTCGGGCGTCTCGCGGACCACGGGCCGCTTCACGACGGCCTCCGTGGTCAGGATGCAGACCTCCGGGATGTTGAGGATCGGGACCGTCAGGATCGAGCCGAACCAGCCGGTGTTGTCGACCGTGAAGGTTCCACCCTGCAGGTCCTCGAGGCGCAGCCTGTTCGACCGGGCTCGCGCCGCGAGGTCCTGGATCGCGCGATTGATGCCGCTGATCGAGAGCTGATCCGCGTCGTGGATGACCGGAACGATCAGCCCGTTCTCGACGGCGATGGCGATTCCGACATTGATGCGGCGCTTGCGCAGCAGGCCGCCGTCCGTGTAGTGGGCGTTGAGGTCGGGATTGGCCATCAGCCCCTCGACGACGGCCTTGACCACGAACGGCAGGAAACTGAGGCCGACGCCCTCGCGGTCCTTGTATGCGGCTCCGATCGAGGCCCTCAGGTTGACGACGGCGGTCATGTCCGCTTCGAAGGTGCTGTGAGCGACCGGGATGGCGGCGGCACGCGTCATCTGCGCCGCGATGCCACGACGCATCTGGGTATGCGGGACGAGCACTTCGTCCTGACCGGGCTCCCAGGTCACGGCGGGCGACGACGGACTCGACGGGGTCGAAAGGACCGACGGTGCCAGGCCCGGCGCATGGCTCGGGACCACGCGCTCGGGTGCCGGGTAGACGGACGGCGGGACGGCGGCCTGGCCGGCCGCAGTGGCAGCTCCACGCCCCACGGCGCTCGCTCCCGACCCGAGTCGCGCCAGGGAAGCTCATGACGTCGTCGCGGGTGATGCGGCCAGAGTGGCCCGTCCCGACGATCTGCGCGGGAATCAGGCCGTGCTCTCGCAGCATGCGGCGGACCGAGGGCGTCATGCGCGCGTCCGGGTCGCCGGGCCGGTCGTCGGCCTCCGCCCGCATCACCGGCACGAGCGCAGGGGCGGCGGGGAAGATGGGGAGTGGCGCCGGCCGTGGCGCCGTGAGTGGGGCCGAGGGCGCCGAGGGCGCCGGAGCGGCCGGGCTCGTGGCGACGGCCGTAGCCCCGAGAGCCGCCGCCTGCGCGGCGGCCGTGCCCGCTCCCCGGGGAGTGGCCGCGGCCCCTGTCACTTCCTCGATCTCCGCGATCTCGACGTTGTACGGGACCGTCTGCCCCTCGTCGACGAGTATCCGGCGCAGGATCCCCTCGAAGGGCGACGGGACCTCGGCGTTGACCTTGTCGGTGATGACCTCCAGCAGCGGCTCGTCCCTGGCGACGCTGTCGCCGGGGTGCTTGAGCCACTTCCCGATCGTCCCCTCGGCCACGCTCTCGCCGAGTTGGGGCATCGTCACCTTGGCCACGTATCGCTCCTCCTGCGAGGTCTCCGTGGCGACGGGCTCGCCGCCGCCGTTGCCCGCTAGTTTGGCCCATCTGGCGTGATGCGGGCCAGTCGCGCGATTCACAGCCCACTCCGCGGGTTTAGGGGCCCGATGCCGGGGGACCGATTACCGACTCCGTTCCAAATATCACCGCGGGCGATGCTACGCGACGAGTTCGCTCGATCGAGCCCCTCTTGCGCCCCGGTTCAAGCGTGGATTGGGCCGCGGCGCCGTCCACCACCGCACGAGCGCCGCGAATTGGTGCCCTGACCCACGTAGCATCGCTCCCGGCGACATTGAGCAGAAACACCGGCGCAACAGGCTCCAGACCAGGTGCGGTTGGGCCAGTGCCGTCTCGCACCGCGGTTCGCTACGATTCCGACGACATGCGGCCCGGCGCGGCGGCACCCATCATGATCCGAGATCCCGTTTCGGAGCCCAAGGAGGATCGAGTGGCCAGGACGATCGTGCTCATCCACGGGGCGTGGATGACGCCGCTCTGCTGGGAGGGCTTCATCCGGCGCTACGAGGCCCGGGGCTACCGCGTCATCGCGCCGGCCTGGCCGTACGACGATCGCCCCGTGCCCGAATTGCGCCGCTCGCCCGCCCCGGAACTGGCCGGCGTCGGGTTCCGCGAAATCACCGATCACTACGAGCGGATCATCAAGGCCCTCCCGGAGCCGCCGCTTATCATCGGCCACTCGATGGGCGGCCTGGTGGCGCAGCAGCTCCTTGACCGCGGCCTCGGCGCGGCCGGCGTGGCGATCGACCCCGCACCGCCGCGCGGCGTGCTTGCGGGGCCTCGCGCCACGTGGTCCGGCCTGCCGACCGT
Source organism: uncultured Chloroflexia bacterium (assembly GCA_963768655.1). GTDB lineage: Bacteria > Chloroflexota > Limnocylindria > Limnocylindrales > CSP1-4 > Fen-1039. Next base: position 212,074 of record CAVYIM010000005.1, read on the forward strand.
GCTGGCCTGGGGCAGCTGGCGGAAGGTTCGACCGATGTCGTTTCGGCGCTTCGCCTGGAGCTTCTGCCACACCCTGGAGGCGGACGAGCAGCTCGCCGCGTATCAGCGCCAGGTCGTGCCGACGCCGGGCCGGCTGTACTGGCAGCTGCTATTCGGCCGGGACACGAACGTCGACTTCCGCAACGGCAAGCGCGCTCCGCTGCTGATAACCGCGGCGTCGAAGGACCGCGCCGTCGATGCCTCGACGATCCGCTCGAACTACCGCAAGTACCGCCGATCCCCCGCCATCACGGAGCTCCTGGAGTTCCCCGACCGAACCCACTGGCTCATCGCCGCTCCGGGCTGGGAGGAGGTCGCCGACTCGATCCTCGGCTGGGTCGAGAAGCGCTCGAAATAGGCGCGCCGCACCCCGAACCCCGGATCGCCGCCCGCGCCGGGCGAGCCGCCGCGCCGCGCTAGGCGTTGATCTGGCGACCTGCGACGGCCATCGCGGCCTCGCCTACGATCTCGGCCAGGGTGGGATGCGGATGCGTGGCCGCGCCGATCTCCCAGGCCGTGGCCTCGAGCGTCATCCCCAGGGCCGCCTCCGCGATCAGGTCCGTCACTGCCGGCCCGATCAGATGCACGCCCAGGACCTCGTCGTTGGATGCGTCCGCGATCACCTTGGCGAAGCCTTCGGTCTCGCCCACGATCACCGCCTTGGCGATCGCGGCGAAGTTGAAGACCCCCTTCTTGATGGCGATGCCGCGCTCCTCGCACTGCTGCTCGGTCAGACCGATCGAGGCGACCTGCGGGCGGGTGAACGTCGCCCGCGGCTGGTGGTCGTAGTCGATCGCCTCGGGTCCCTCGCCGGCGATGTCGTGGACGGCCACGATCCCCTCGTGCGCGGCCACGTGGGCGAGCATCAGCCCGCCGATGAGGTCGCCGATGGCGTAGACGTGCGGCTGGGCGGTCCGCATCCAGCCGTCGACCTTGACGAAGCCGCGCTCGAGCTCGACCCGGGTCGTCTCCAGGCCGACGTCCTCGCTGTTCGGCGCCCGCCCGGTCGCCATCAGCAGCTGCTCGACGCGCAGCTCCTCGGAGACGCCGCCGTCCGGACCGACCAGCATCGAGACGCCGTCGTCGGTGATCTTGACGGCGGCGGTATCGAAGCGGGCCCTGGTGACGACCCTGATGCCGCGCCGCGTGAAGCTGCGCTCCAGGGCGGCGCTGAGGTCGCGGTCCTCGAGCGGAACGATCGCCGGCAGGTATTCGAGCAGCGTCACCGCGACGCCGAGGTCGTGATACAGCGAGGCGAACTCGGAGCCGACGGCGCCGGCGCCGACGATGGCGATGCTCTTCGGCAGGACCGCCTTCGTTGTCACGTCGTCAGAGGTGATGATCCGGCGGCCGTCGGGCACGATGCCGGGCAGGCTCTTGACGCGGCTGCCGGTGGCGAGGATCACGTTCTTCGCGTGGAGGACCCGCTCGCCGCCCGCGCCGGGCGTTCCATCCTCGCCGTTGAGCGCGACGCGGATCGCGCCGGCGCCTTCGAGGCGACCTCGCCCCGCGACCCACGTCACCTTGTTCTTGTCGACCAGGCCCCGCAGGCCAGTCCACATCCGCTTCACGACCTGGTCGCGCCGCCGTGCGATCGCTTCGAAGTCGAGGCCGGGCTGACCCTCGAGCACGATCCCGAACTCCCTGGCCTTCTTGAGGCGAGCGAACAGCTCGGCCAATTCGAGGAGCGCCTTAGTGGGGATGCAGCCGACATGGAGGCACGTCCCGCCGATCTTGCCCTGGTCTACGAGCGCGACGCTCATGCCCAGCTGAGCGGCCCGAAAAGCGGCGGTGTAGCCACCGGTGCCGGCGCCGAGGACGATCAGGTCGAAGTCGTTGGTGGAGCCAGGGGCCATGGTTCGTCGGCCTCGCGCTGCGGATCGGGGTGGATGTCCGAAGCGTACCCGGCGATCCGGGAACGAGCAACCGAACCCGCCGGGACGGCGCGGGACGCGGATCAGCCGGCGCGGGGGGCGCGTCGCGGGCGCGTCGCGGAACGCGACGCAGCAGCCGACGCGGGACGGCCCCAGGCATCGTCCGGATCGGCGGCCGCCGATATCCTGCCCAACTTGCCTGGGGTGAAAGTTGGGTCAGGCAAGGCGCCGTTGCGGGCCCCGATCCGACCGGCGCCGCCGCGATCCACGCTCAGGAACAGAGCCAAGGCGACGACCACGGCCTCGCACGCGGTCGATCTGTCGCCTAACTCTCATGCCGTGAAAGTTGGACTAGATACCGGGCCGCGGCGAGGGCGAGGCGGAGGCGTGGCGGGGCGGACCGCCGCGCGGTCGCGGGCGGGGCGCCAGGCGCCGGACCGCCGCGCGGTCGCGGGCAGGGCGGGGCGCCAGGCGCCGGACCGCCGCGCGGAACGGCGACCCGGCGGCCGGAAACGGGGCGCGACACCCGCGCCACGTCCCAAACGGAACGACCCGGGCAACGCGGCCCGGGTCGTGGCTTCGGAGGTAGCGGCGGTCAGTTGCCGCGCGCGCTCCGGAAGCAGTCGCTGCAGTAGACCGGCTTGCCGTTGGTCGGCTGGAACGGGACCTCGGTGGCGCGTCCACATCTGCTGCACGTGGCGGGATACATCTGGCGCGGTCCTCGATCGTAGCCGCCGTAGCCGCCGCTATGGCCGGCGCCGCCCTCCGGACGCGCGGCCTTCCGCGCAGTCCGGCAGGGGCCGCATCGTTTGGGTTCGGAGAATCCCCGCTGGGCGTAGAAGTCCTGCTCGCTCGCGGTAAATACGAACTGCTGGCCGCAGTCGGCGCAGACCAGAATCTTGTCCGTGTACACGAGAACCTGGAACTCCTCTCAGTAGCCGCTCCCTCCGTGTCCTCGCGGCTGAGCGTGAGAGGCCCGGTCGTCGTGCTACCTGGACGCTGGCTCACGGCCAGCCCGTGAGCGTTGCGGCGGGATTGTACGTCCGACGTTGCAGCGTGCATAGGGTCCGGCAAAGTCCAGGTTTGGGCACCTGTACAGGACCCTCATTACCGATTGACAAGTCTTGTACGGCTCGTCAGAAACTACCTGACATACCGCGGCACCTTGAGCGGTTTCAACCCCCCAAGTGCCTGGGCCGGTGCCCCCGGCAGCCGAACCCGGCGCAGAACCTCTTCGGCCGAGGCAATCTGGGACCGGACTAGCCGATTGGACATGCATGCCATGAACCGCAGCCATCGCCGTCTCTCCACGCTGGCCTCGGTCGCCACGCTCGTCCTGGTGGCTGGATTTGGCGCAGTCACGCCGGCGGTCGCCGCAACCGCCACCCCGGCGGCGACCTTCATCGCGCCCGTTCCCGGCCTGATCACGGTGACGCAGACAGGCTCGTTCACTGTGAGCTGGACGATCTCCAAAGGCGTGTCGGTCAGCTCTACCACCGTGGTCGTCCAAACGTCGCGCCCGGTCGGAGTGACCGGCTGCGACCTCCGCTGGCTGCCCGTCGGGTCTGCGTCGGTCCCCGGTGCCTCGTATCACGCCGCCGGGCTGCCGGTCAATCGGTGCTATCGATTCCTGCTCGTGCTGGCCACCGGCACCGGCACTCAGACCGTGACTTCGCCGACGATCATCCCAGCCCCGGCCGGCCTCGGCCCCACGGCGGACTTCACCAACCCGTTCGAAGATGGACTCGTCGACTACGAAACGACGGCCCGGATCGGCTGGGCTCCGCGGGACACCTTCGGCTCGACGATCACCTCGACCAGCCTGTTCGAGGAGTCGGCCCCGGCCGTCGGCGGCAGTTGCGCGGGCGTGAAATGGGCCAGCGCGACGAAGCTCGCGTTCACCGGCAGCTCGGTCAACCGGACCCTGCAGCGCTCGTTCTGCTATCGCTACCTGCTCGAGCTCCAGGACGCCGCCGGCTTCCGCAGCTGGCTCACTTCGGGCGCGATGCTCGTGGCCAGCGGGCTCCCCAGCTGGACCGGCTCCCTCGACTTCTTCCGACTCAGCGCCTTCGCGTCGCAGGCGACGAACACGTGGTGCGTGGCGGCGAGCAGCCAGATGATGCTGAACATGATCCTCGGCGAGAGCGACTCCTCGACGAGCGCCCAGGCCACCTACATCGCCTACGGCCAGGCTCACGACGGAGGCTCATACCCGAGCGGCACGAACCCGGCCGGCTGGGCCGCAATCCTCGACCGCTACGGCGGCGCGAGCTACTCGGTGCAGAGCTTCACCACCAGCGCCGCGGCCCTGAAGCAGGCCGCCATCCGAATGCGCCAGACGAACAAACCGGTGGGGATGCTGGTGTGGAAAGGCCGCCACGCCTGGGTCATGGACGGCTTCAGTGCGAGTGCCGATCCCGCGACCACGACCAACTTCACGATCACCGGCGTCGACGTCACCGGGCCGCTCTACCCGCGGGCGATGAACTCGTCGGGATATGACCTGCCGCCCGACACGCAGCTCACGCCCGGCCAGCTGGCCAAGTACTTCCTGCCATACACCGACACGACCGTGAAGACCTGGAACGGCACGTACGTGCTGATCGTGCCGTAGCGGAGGCGCTCGGCGCCCGATGGCCTGATGGTCAGAGCCGATCGGCTTCCTGCGGAATGCCGATGGGCGCCACCAGCACCCTGCCTGCGACGGCCGCGCCGCGGCGCGCCAGCAGTCCCGTCTTGGGCCGGTGGAACGTGACGGTGAGATGCGCCCGAACGACCGGGTCGGAGAGGTCGCCGCTGGTAAGGTCGACGGCGGTCGGACAGTCGACGGCGACGATTGGGATCCCCGCTCGCCGCGCTTTGGCGATCAGCTCGACGGCGCTGCGAATCGGCTCGCGCAGCGGTCCGGCGGTGCCGGTCCCCAGCAGCGCGTCCACGACCACGGCCGCCTTTTCGATGCCCTGGGAGAGGATCGCCACGTCCCGGGGGACGGGGGTGTGGACCCGCTCGACTCGATCCTCGGCGTCGAGGCGGTCCCAGTTGCGGGCTGCGTCCTTGCCCGCCGGGCGGCCCTCGCCGGCGACGAGCACGACGACGACCCTGGCCCCGTGGCGCGCCAGGTGCCGCGCGGCGACGAAGCCGTCGCCGCCGTTGTTGCCGGGACCGCACAGCACCAGGATCGGTCCCTTGAGCCAGCGCTCCGTTTCGACGGCCAGGGCGCGAGTGGCCGCGGCCACCGCACAGCCGGCCTGCTCCATCAGCCGCGTGCCCGTCACTCCCATCGCCTGGGCCCGCCGATCGGCGCCCCGCATGGCCTCGGCTCCGATGGCAGAGGACTCCATGGAGCGGGACCAGCGGGCGGCGAGCTCGTCCAGGCCGAGACTGAACAGCGTGGCGTCGTCCGCGGGGAGCGGCGGCATCCGCCACGCACCCGCCTCCGTAGCCCCGACGGTGGCCGGCGCAGCGGCGGCCGGCAGAGAGACCTCGGCCGTGCGGCGGTTCGGAGAGTCGCGTCTCGGCGTGGGCATCGGGTGTCTCCCCGCCGCCCTAGCCGGTGTTCTGCAGGCCGGCCGCGACGCCGTTGACGGTGAGCTGCACGAGCGTGGCCACGCGGTCGCGATCCGGGTGGTTCGGCGGCAGCGAGCGAAGCCGGGCAAGGTAATGGACCTGGATGTGCGACAGCGGATCGATGTAGGGCCGCCGCAACCGGATCGAGCGCCGAACTGCCGGATCGGTCTCGAGCAACTCGCGATGGCCGGTCACTCTGGCCAGCTCCTCGATCGAAAGCGCGTACTCGGCCCGGATACAGGCCCACAGCCGCCTGCCGGTGGGCGTGTCGGCGAGCGCCGCGTAGAGGCTCCCTATCTCCGGCTCGGATCGATACAGGATCAGCTCGGCGTTGTCGAAGGCGCTCGACAGGAACGGCCAGTCGCGGTAGAGCGTGGCCAGCTTCTCGGCCGACCTGGCGCCGTGGGCCCGCCGGTAGGCCTTGAGAGCTGAGCCCAGGCCGTACCAGGCCGGCAGCCCGATCCTCGCCTGCTGCCAGGCGAAGACCCACGGAATCGCCCGCAGCGATTCGATGCCCGGCGCCGGCATGGCCGGCTCCACTACCCAGGCCGGCTGGGAGAGCCGCCGCGGCGCCTCGGCGCCGCCGCGGCGCGCCGGCCGCGACCCCAGGGCCATGGCCGAGAGTTCGTTCACCGGCGTCGCGGCCCGGAAGAACTCCGGGAACCCGGGCTCGTCGTACACCAGCGAGCGGTAGGCGTCCCGCGCGAAGCGGGCCATCTCGTCCATCACCGCCTTGCCGCGGCCGTCCGCCTCGGCCACGCAGTCGTCGTGCTCGTGAGTGGAGGCGATGATCGCCGCGCTCGCCACCAGTTCCAGGTGGTGCTCGGCGATGACGGCGTTCGAGTAGTTGGCCGCGACCGTCTCGCCCTGTTCGGTCATCTTGAAGCGGCCGTCGATGGAGCGTGGAGCCTGGGCCAGGATGGCCCGGTTCGTCGGGCCGCCTCCCCGGCCGATGGCGCCGCCCCTGCCGTGGAAGAGCGTCAGCTCGACACCGTTGCGGCGGGCCACCTCGGCCAGGCGCGACTGCGCCCGGTAGAGCATCCAGACCGCCGAGAGGAAGCCCGACTCCTTGTTCGAATCGGAGTATCCGAGCATCACTTCCTGACGGTTGCCGCGGGACTCCAGGTGCCGGCGGTAGTCCGGATTGGCCAGCAGCGTCTCCAGGATCTCGCCGCAGTTCTCGAGCGCGTCCGCCGAATTCGAAGAGCGGCACGACATCGAGATTGGCCTGGCCGCGAACGAAGCCGCTCGTGGCCACGGTCGGGACAATTCCGCCGGCGGCCATGTCGGAGAGCTGCAGGACGGCCATGACGTCATCCGCGGTGCGGGTGAAGCTGATCACGTAGCGGTGGCAGGCATCCTCGCCGAAGCGCCGCTGGATTGCCGCGACGGCACGGAAAGTGGCCAGGACCTCGCCCGGCGAGACGCCGGGGACGAGCTCGCGGGCCAGGTCGGGCGAAGTCATGCCGCGACTGTGCATCAGGGCCTGTAGAGCCTCGGCGTGGACTTCGGAGTGCTGGCGGATCTCGAGGGAGGCGAGATGGAAGCCGAACGTCTCGACCTGCCAGCGGAAGTCCTGAATCTCCCCGTAGGCGACGCGCGGCATCCCGTCCGCGACCAGGCAGGCTTGAAGCTCCGCCAGCTCCTCGATGAGCTGCTCGGTCGTCTCGTAGTGCCCGGCCACCGGGCCCGCCTCCTCGGTGAGGTACCAGCGAGTGCGGCGCAGGCGCTCGGCAATCGCCCCCATGCGGCGGCGGTACGGCTCGTCGGGGAAGCGGCGAGCCAGATCGCGCATCGCCTCGGGCAGCTCTTCGGCATCGCGGGCGAGGCGGTTCTCGAACTCCGGGTGGATCCCCTCGCTCGAGATCTGGGCCGACAGCGTCGTCAGAAGCCTTGTCGCCACCGCCTCGTAGCCGCGCAGGACGTGGTCGGCGTGGATGCGCGGGACCTGGCGAGTGAGCTCCGCAGTAACCGCCGGATTGCCGTCACGGTCGCCTCCTATCCACGAGCCCCACTGCAGGAAAGCGGATATGCGCGGCGGCCGCGTACCGCTCGAGCCGGCATCGCCGGCGGGCCCGACGGGGCGAGTCCTCCGGCCTGCGACTCGCGCCCGGTCCATGGCTCGATCGAAGGCGCGGTAGACGCGCGGCACCGCCCGGAACAGCGTCTCGTCGAAGAACGCGAGGGCCGTGCGAACCTCGTCGATCGGGCTCGGAGCGGTCTTGCGCACCGAGGAGGTCCGCCACAGCAGGCTGATCTCCTCGCGCAGCTTGCGCATGATTTCGGCCTCGTCAACGACACCGAGGCGCGGATCGTCGAGCTGCTCCAGAAGCCGATAGCAACGGCGCAGGGCGATCAGCGTCGTGCGCCGGCGGGCTTCGGTGGGATGGGCAGTCAGGACCGGCGTGACCCGCAACCGCCGCAGCAGCTCCTCGATCCGATCGGCGGACCAATCACGCTCGCGCAGCCAGTCGATGGCCGACTCCGCAGAGCCTTCGGCCGGCTTAGCCGACTTCTGGGCTCTGTTGAGCCGGCGAACCTGGTCGCGTTCCTCGCACAGGTTGACGAGCTGAAAGTACAGGCTGAAGGCATTGGCCAGCGCCTCGGCCTGGTCGATCGCCAGTGATTCGAGCTCCGTCGCAAGCGCGTCGTGAGCCCCCTCGTCGCCCGACTCTCGGAAAGCGATAGAGCGAAGACGGTTCCGTTCGACCAGCTCCAGCAGCTGCGGCCCGCTCTGTTCCGCGATAACCTCGCCGAGCAGGGATCCCAGCAGCTTCACCTCGCGCGACAGTGGATCGGGCGGTCCGCCGCTGCGCGCGGGCCGGGGCTCGGCCTGCACGGACGTCGTGCTCACGGCGTGCGCTTGAGATGGCTTTGGCGAGAGGCGATGGACGGGCATGTCCCGGGAGCATACAGCGGCGGACAATTCTGCCGACCGCGCTGACGACGGCAGGCCCTGCGCGGCGATCCCGAACTCCGGCTCGCGGCGCTCGCCCGGCCGCGATCCGCGACGATTCGAGCGGCGCCTGAGGTCCCGCGGGGCAGGAGGATCGGCTGGTCCCGATGGTACGATCGAGGCACCAAGGTTTCTCCGTAAGGGACGACACCTAGAGCAGAAGAGGCCCGTGTCGGTGGGTGCTCGGTGTCGGAGGCGAAATGGACGGCAGCCGAAGTCACAGGATCGTGATCGCGACCATTGCCGCGGCGTGCGCCGCTGGCGTCGCCTTCGGAATCGCGACCTTGGGCGGGTTCGGTGCCTCCGGGGCGGGAGACCTGCTCGTCTCGTCGACGCCCGCGGCCAGCACCGTGCTTCTCCTGATCGGCCTTCTCGTGATGGCCCAGCTCGAATGGTCGCGCCTGACCGGCCGGCGATCGAGCCGCCCGGCGCGCGCCTCGGTCCCGGAGCCGGCACGCGCCTGATCGATTGAGCAGCCTCTGAGCAGCCTCGGCACCGATGATCTGCCGATCCCCATCGTCTCCTCCCTCAACGCGCCCGGACTCCGCGCGTCCATGGACCGCCCCGCCGCCGAACAATCCGCCGACGGGGCGGCCCGCCACTCGCCGGCCCTTCTGAAGCCACCCCTCCGCTCGCCAGGCCCCGAACCTGTCCGACGATCGATGGTCGCTCGTGCATGGCTGCCGTGCCACTCTCTCAATCGCGGCTCCGAGGGGGCGAAGACCATGCGGCGCTGCTCAACGGCCGGCAGGGGACGACTCCGATCACGGTTCGATATCGCCTAGAAAGACGTTCACGACCGTGCCACCAGGAGTGGCGGTGGCGAGGACGGCCCAATTCTCAAAAGCTTGAAGACAGAAAAGGCCCTGCACCTGCGGCACTGAACCGTCCGCGGGCAGCAACTGCCACGTCACCCCGTCTTTCGAGAGCCAGACACTCTCGTTGAGCCCAACGGGTGGCATCGTGGGCCCACCCATAATCATCTGATCGGCCAGGTGGCTCGATCCAATGGCCACTAGTGTGTCACCGACGACCGTCGCGGCGTCGATCATGGTCGCGGGATCGCGTGCTGGCGCTATCGACTCGACCCAATTTCGACCGTCGATCGAAGACCAAGAGGCCCCATCGGTAACGTCTGTTCCGGCTCCTAGAAGGATCACACGATCCTTGAAGGCCACGATCGAGGTCGGCGCAAAGCCCGTCAGAACCGCCGGTGACTTCTGCCAACTGCGTCCGTCAACCGACGTCCACACAGCCGGGTTCTGTCCGAGCGTGTCATTGGCGACCGCCGCGAATCCACCCGTCCAGGCTGTCACCGCGATCGCCTGGTAGCCCGTCGCCTCGGGCATATTCACGTGGCTCCATGTGGTCCCATCGGCCGAATACCAGGCGTCCAGGGTATAGCTCGTCCCCACGCCGTGGTCGCCCAAGGCGACGATCTGGCCGGGACGGGCCGCAACGCCGGCGATCTCAGCCCCTGTCGACACCTCGACCTGGGCCAGCGCGAACGACCGGCCGTCCAACGAGTGCCACATGACCGGCGTCGGCGTTTGGAACTGTCCGACCAGATCGTCCCCGACTATGACCAGGCCGCCGGCCCCGTCATCGGACATGGCCCGAGGCACGAAGTCGCTTTCGAACGTCGCTGGTTCGGATGCTCGGCTCCAGGTCACGCCGTCGGCCGAGGACCAGACCTCGGCTGCCCCGCCATGGCCAACCATCATGTACAGGTGGCCGCCGACCGTTGCAACGTACGGGCCCCAGACGGACTCGGTGGGTACCTGAGACTGGGCCTGCCACCGGATCCCGACGTGCGACCCGGCGTTGCCCTCCGGAAGCCGGCCTACAGCAATTCCAAGTGCGGCCACGGCCAGGATCGCTGCCACCGCGAGGCCGATGAGTCCGGCAAGTCGAGACTCGTGACCGAACAGACGGGCGGTATGGCTGGGCGCTCTCGACCGCGGCATAGTCGCCCCAACGCGGTCGGACGCCACGGCTCGCTGGAGTCGGGGCGACGGTTCGGGACTGGGGGCGCACTGGAAGCGGGCCGCCAGCCACGCCTCGAAATCGGCGTCATTCATCGCACTACCTCACGAAGCTCGTGCTCCGGGTCTCGCTCGAGCCGGCCACGCATAGCAGTCAGGGCGTGGTGAAGTCTCGACTTGACCGTACCGAGTGGCCAACCAAGCCGCTCTGCGATCTGCTCGAGAGAAAGGTCGCGCCAGAAACGCAGCACGACGAGGATCCGCTGATCCGGCGTGAGCGCATCGAAAGCGCTGCTCAACTGCTCGCGATCGAGGAAGTCGCGGAAGGGGTTGCGCGCCTCCAGTTGCTGGCCTGCCTCCAGGTCAACGATCTGGATTGCCTTTGATCGGCGCAGGTGATCTCGGCAGATGTTGATGAGGATTCGGTCGAGCCAGACATCGAAGGCGCCGGGATCGCGCAGCGACCGCCGTGATTGCCAGGCGCGAGCCATCGTCTCCTGGGCCACGTCCTCCGCTTCGTTCGGATCGCCCATCACGTAGCCAGCCAAGCCGTATGCACGCTTGAGTGACGAGTCGCAGAGCGCTGCGAATGCCGCATCGCTCTGATCCGGTCCGTTGGGCACGGTCATGGGAAGGAGTCTCCCGCCGAGAGTCTCGCCAGTGGTCGCCTTCGGGGCCGGACTCAATCGCTGCCCATCAACTAAGGACGAACGCGCTACGCCTTTGGTTCTCCGTCCGGTGGCGTGGACCTCGCCTCGGCTCCAGTGTAGGTGACGCAGGAACCACGGGATGCGCGGCGCCGGGCGAGGGGGCACAGCCGCTCGCCGGGCCCCGATCCTGTCCGATGACCCTCACACGACTCGCATCCGCGCGCTAACATCCCGACGTGGCAATCGAGACGCCGCTTCCTCCAAGCATCACCGACGACGCCCGTCCGGCAGGGGCGTCGCTCACGGTCCTGTACGACGGCGGCTGCGGAGTCTGCAGCGAGACGGTCCGCCATCTGCGCCGCTGGGACCGTGACGGCCGGATGGAGTTCCTCCCCCTGGCGGCGGCCGCGAGCTCGGGCCGCCCGATCCTGGAGCGACTCGCCACCGAGGGGCACCTCGCGGACGCGATCCACGTCGTCAACGAGTCGACGGGCCAGGTCGTGACCGGCGGTCATGCGGCGCTGGCCCTCCTCGACGCGCTCCCGGGCGGCTGGCTGCTCCGACCCTGGGCCGCGCTGCCGCCGACGGCCCTGGCCGCCGACGCGGTTTATCGGGTCGCCAGCCGGCACCGCGATTGCCTGGCGTGGCTGATGGGCATGCGCAACGAGGTCAGCTGCCCGGTCGCGCCGCTCGAGTCGGTAGAACCGGACCGCTGACGCTCTCGCGGCCGCCCGCCGACCGCCGGCATGGCGTGGGCGAGGGCAATCGCCACCGTGACGCCCTCCTGTCCCCGGGCGCTGTGCCGACTTCTCCTTCGAGACGCCCAATCCGTCGGCAGCCGGGCGCCCCGCTGAAATCGACCTCCCCGGCCAGCGAGGCCCCAGAGGCTGCGCGCGGTCCAGGCCGGAGGGTGGCAGGCCCGCCCTCCGGCCCTTCTGTGCTCGGAGCTCGCGTCACGCTCGGTCGACCGGCCGCCCCCGCCGCGATGGGTAGGATCGGTCGGGCCGTTGGTACTCCCTCTGCGTGACGGCCACCCGGTCCGACGCCATGGCCGGCTCTATAGCATTCGCGGATCATGACTAGCGTCCCCGGCCATGTCACGCCCCTCAGGCTCGTGCAGCGCGCCTCGCTGGACCTCGGCGCCTGCCCGCCGGCGGCCCTGGTCGAGCCCAACTGGCTCGGGGCACCGGTCGCCTCGGCCGCGGCCGACACCCGCCGCTATCTGACGGATCTCAGCCTTCCGGTTCGGGGCCACAGCCCGCAGCTCACCTTCAAGAAGGCCGCCTACGTGGACATAGGCGCGGTTCGAGCCAACGAGGATGGCTGCGAGCTGGCCATCAGCTGGCAGTCGTCGTCGCTCGCGCCGCTGTTCCCCGTCTTCGCCGGCCGCCTCAAGCTGACATCGACCGAGATCACGCTGGAGGGGTTCTATGCCCCGCCCGGCGGTGAGCTGGGGGCCGCGCTCGACCGCGCCTTCCTGAACATCGCCGCGCGCGGCACCGCTCGCTGGTTCCTCGACAGGGCCGTCGCCGCGCTCTCGACCGCCCCGGCGCCCGCGGCGGAGGCTCAGGCGGCAGGGCCGGAGACGCGGACCGCGGGCCACGCGGCCGGCCCGACATCGGGCTACGCAGCCGGCTCGACCGCGGGCTCGACCGGCGACCCCAATGTCCCTGGTCGCCACTCGGCCCTGCGCGGTCGCGCGGTCCCCTGAGAGCGCGGTCCCACGACACCATCGCGGGCGAACCTGCGCGCGGCCGGTGGTCGGCTGCCAGCCGGGCCGTCCCCCGAGCCCGCGACCTTCGGGCCGCCATGGCGGATACCGGCGGGCGCCGACGCATGAGCAGCGGAAGATGCACAATTCTTGCGGGAATGGAATGGCCCCGATATGGATTCGCAACATGCCGGGGAGTATCGTGGCGGATGCGTCGGCGTCCCGGCGCGAACCCCCGAAGGAAGGAGGGTCCTGTGCCTGAACCGTCCGCCATCGAGGGGGTGTTGCGAGCTCTGGTCGAGGCGATGGAGGCCAAAGAGGCCGCCGAGCCAGACCTCCCTGAGTGGGAGGCAAACGCCCGACTTCGAGCCGCGGAGGCTAACCTTCTCCGGCTCTATCGAGAGTCGGGCCACGATCACCCTCACCGCGTGGCAATCGAGATCGAAGTCGCCCACTCCTGCGTGGGCCCCACCGCGGTAGAGGTCGCCTGACGCCCGGCGGCCGCCACGCGCAGGCCGCCGTCAAGCCCTTGGGATGGTCCCGGTTTCCGTGTGCCCGTCACCGCGTGCACTCGCCGCCGGAGCCCGATCGGCCCATCCGCTGACCCCGACGCCACCCACGGCGAGGGGAGTCGCCGAACCCCACGGCTGCAGTTGGCAAGCTCCGCGGCCGATACCTTGCATGGTTGGGCAAGCCGTGCCAATGGAGCCTGCCGTGCTTACTGGGGCAACGGAGAAACCCGACGTCAGCGCCGCCCACGGTGATCGTCGCCTGCGGGCCGTCTATCGCCGGGAACTCCAGGAAAGCGTGCTGTTCTCGGCCCTGGCCGTCACGGCTGGGATCGCGGTCACCACTGTGATCGCGTGCCTCGTCGCGCCGAGCGCCGCGCCTGCCGAGATACTCCTGGCCACTCCACTGGTGCTGGCGGGTCTTGGTGTCGCTCGCACCGTCTCCTGCCGGTTCCGCCGCTACGCCGTTCAGCTCGGCATGCTGGTCGGCCTGCTGCCCTTCCTCTCGACCGCCACGGCAACGATCCTGGTGCCCGGATCCGAGCCACTGTCCCTGGGGGCGCTCGGTGTCATGCCCCTGACCTTCGCGGTCTACGTCCCGCTCGAGCGCAGGCCGCACCTCGTCTGGCTGATCCTGGCCGACGCGATCTTCTTTGGGGTGATCGGCATCTTCTCGAACGTCCTGGTGTTGTCGGGTGAGGTGCTGGCCCTCGCGTTCACGGCCGCTCTGGCATTCGGGCTCAGCCTCGGCGCCAACGAGATCCAGCTGCGGCGGCGCCAGCAGATGAACCGCCAACTCCTGGCGGTGCGCGGCCTCTACGGCCGGATGAAGGAGCACGAGCTCGACCTGCGCCGCCAGGACGAGTTCCTCTTCATGCAGCAGGAAACCCTGGTCGTCCAACAGGCCGAGCTGCTGCGCCTCAACGAGGAGCTCGAGACGATCGCCCGCCTCGACGCCCTGACCGGCCTTGGCAATCGCCTTCGCCTCAACGAGGACCTGGCCCAGACGGCCGCCCGGATAGAGCGCAGCGGCGGGACGGTGGGGCTGCTGCTGATGGACCTGGACCGCTTCAAGCGCCTCAACGACACGATGGGTCACCTGGCCGGCGACGCCGCGCTCCGGGGAGTGGCTGACGTTCTTCGCAAGACGAGCCGCCTGGGCGACGGGCTTTATCGCTATGGCGGCGAGGAGTTCCTGGTCGTGCTGCACGACTGCGACGGGAACGCGCTCCGGGCGGCCGGGCAGCGCTACATCAGCGCCATCGCGGCCGCGGGCATGCCACATCCCGACAATCCGCCGTGGAACCTGGTCACTGCCAGCGCCGGCGCCCGCGAGCTCTCGCAGGAGAACTGCACCGACATCGACTCCGCGCTCCACGATGCCGACGAGGCGCTGTACGTGGCCAAGGCCTCGGGTCGCAACCGACTGGAAATCCACTCGGGCCCGCCCGCGGGGACGATCGTCCCGATCGACCGGCAACGAGCCGCCAGCTGACCCCGCGGACACTGCCGGGGGCGGCGATAGCCTGATTGGGGCCCCGGGCCATGAGGCTGGCCCGGCCCGACCGGCCGGCGCCCTAGATCGGCAGCAGCGCCGCCACGATCGCAACGACGACGCCGATGGCCAGCGAGGCCACCCCGATGCGGATCGACCTGGCCCGGTCGCGGGCCCTGGCCTCGGGATCCGCCACGCTGGACACGGTCCCGACCGGCCCGAAGTTGTAGACGCCTCGGGACCCGAAGCCGGCGCAGAAGTGGAACCACGCCTGCAGGTAGCCCGAGGCCGACGCGCCCGCCGGAAGCACGAGGATCAACCTCGTCCAGGGCGGCGCTCCGGTCACGACCAGGGCCGCCAGGCCGGCGACCGTCACGAGGAGCCCCAGGTGGCCGGCCATCCGCCGGCGGGCTATCTCAGCCGGACCGATATTGCATACGCCCGGGCTGTAATCGACGACATTGAGCGGGCCCAGGCCCGCGGTGCTGGACATCGTTGAGACCTCAACTACTTGGATCGGATGGTACAGCCGAAGCACGCTCGTGGCTCCTGGCCGCCCATCTGGGCCGGCATCCGCGACAATTCGCCGCCACCTTGCCTCGGCCGGCTGGTCGGTGCGCTGCGGTGCGGGGTAGACTGCTGCTCTCCGCTCACCGCCGGACCTCGCAGGGGTCCTTTCGGGTTATCTTGACCCGTACAATCGGGGAGCGATACTTGGCACCGGTGGGGCCGACTATTCCACTAGGCGGGCTACCGGCGCTCCGAGTCGGTGCCCCTCCAGGAGGATCCAGCGTGCTCTTCAACCGCAAGCGCTCCAAGGACTCCGAGGAGCGGCGGCTCGATCAAGCGGGGCTGGTCGAGTTGCTCCTCGGCGCGGACGAGGTCGAACGCAAGCGGCTCCTGCTCCTCGCGCTCCAGACCGGCGAGCTCCGCAAGTCCGAAGCCGCCGACCTGCTGCGCCTGGTCGATCGACTGGAATCCGTGTCTTCCGGCTCCGCCATCCGGCGTGCGTCGTCCGGCAACCACTAGCGGCTCGCACGTGGACATCGGGGGGCCGGCATTCGCTACCATCCTCGAATGACCACAGAGGATCTACTTGGGGCGCTGCGGGTCGCGGCTGAGCGCGAGCTGCGCGGGGATATCCTGCCGTACTGGGCGACCAGGGCGATCGATCGCCAGCAGGGTGGCTTCTTCGGGGCTGTCTCGACCGACGGCCGCCCGGACGCGAGCGCCGCCAAGGGCGGCGTCCTCAACGCCCGCATCCTGTGGACCTTTTCTGCCGCGCTGCGGCGCTGGCCGGAGCCGCTCTATCGCGAGATGGCGGATCGGGCGTTCGACTACCTCCTGGAGCACTTCTGGGATGCGGAGCATTCGGGCCTGTACTGGGAGGTGGACCACCTCGGCCGGATGCTCCAGGGCCGCAAGCAGACCTACGGCCAGGCCTTCGGCATCTACGCGCTGGCCGAGTACTTCCGGGCGACGGGCGTGCGCGACGCGCTCGATCGAGCCATGCGACTGTTCGAGGACATCGAGGCTCACGCGCTCGACCCCGCCAACGGCGGCTACTGGGAGGCGCGCGGGCGCGACTGGCAGCCGATCGACGACATCCGGCTCTCCGACCTGGACCTGAACGCGCCCTTCTCGATGAATACGCATCTCCATCTGCTGGAGGCCTACACGACGCTCGCTCTTGTAAGCGAGGATCCGCGGCCGCGAGCGCGCCTGCGGGCGCTGTTCGAGCTGGTGCTGGACCACATCCTCGATGAGAAGAGCGGGCACCTGATCCTCTTCTTCGACGAGCGCTGGCGGTCACTGTCGGACGTGATCTCGTACGGCCACGACATCGAAGCGAGCTGGCTGATGTGTGAGGCGGCCGGCGTATTGGGCGACCCAGCCCTCGAGGCCCGCGCCCAGGCGGCCGCCGTCAAGCTCGCGGACGCCGTGCTGGCCGACGGCTACGATGACGAGCTTGGCGGCGTGTACTACGAGCGGACCCCCGAAGGCCACCTCAGGTCGGACAAGGACTGGTGGCCGCAGGCCGAAGCAGTGGTGGGCTTCCTGAACGCGTACCGGATCGCCGGTCGAGTGGAGTTCCTCCAGGCCGCCGCCAGGACGTGGGACTTCATCGATGCGTTCGTCATCGATCGCCGCAACGGCGAGTGGTACACCCGCGTCAGCCGCGAAGGGGTTCCCGTGCCCGACCTGGCCAAGGTCGACTTCTGGAAGTGCCCCTACCACGACGCCCGCGCAATGCTCGAGATCATGGAGCGCGCGAACCAGATGGAGCCGGCCGGCACACGCTGAGCGCCGCCCGCCAATCCGCCGTCCGAGCCATCCTCCGAGCGGCCGCCTGAGCCGCGGTAGTACGAGCCGACGTCGAAGTTGGACGATTCGTCCCTTGACCCGATGCAGTGCGCGTAGGACCCTCGGGCCGGCGTCGGGGCCATAATCTATTGACGCGCTTCGCCGAAGGCCTGGTGGAGCCTGGCTGCAGGTCCGGCCTTCCATTGCCGAAGCCTGGAAGGGGACGGCAAGTCCTCCTCAAAGGGAGACCTCATGGTGGCTCGTCGATCGGGCTCGCAGCAAGGCCCGAAGGAGCGATCGACCGCGGGCACCGGAAGCCGCCGGCCCGGCGCCGGCGGCGACGGGGCGCGGTTGCGAGGGGGCGTCGCGGGCGCGGGGCGCACCATTCGCGAGGCCGGGCGGGCGTCTTCCGAAGTCGACCCTCGCGGCGCCGCGAAGGATGTCTTTCCCTCGGAGGAGATGTTCCAGCTCGTCCTGGATACGATCCCCCAGCGCGTCTTCTGGAAAGACACGAATTCGGTATATGTGGGCTGCAACGTGCCACTCGCGCACGACGCCGGCTTCGACGATCCGAGTCAGCTGATCGGCCTGACCGACTACGACATGTCCTGGCGGCCGACCGCGGACCGCTACCGGGCCGACGATCACGAAGTCATGACCACCGGCATCGCCATGATCAACTACGAGGAGCCGCAGGTCCGCGCGGACGGCAGCGAGGGCTGGTTGCGGACGAGCAAGCTGCCTCTACGGGCGGCCGACGGGCGGGTCATCGGCGTGCTGTGCACGTACGAGGACATCACCGAGCAGAGACGCGCCCATGAGGCCCTCCGCGAGAGTGAACAGTTCCTCGACAACATCGTCGAGAACATCCCGCACATGGTGTTCGTGAAGGATGCTCGCGACCTGCGCTTCGTCCGCCTGAACCGTGCCGGCGAGCTGCTGAACGGTTACTCGAGGGAGGATCTCATCGGCGAGGATGGCACGGTCCTGTCGCCGCCCGACGAGGTGGCGTTCATGGGGTCGGTCGACCGGCAGGTGATCGAGACGGGCGAGGTCGTCGACATTCCCGAGGAGATTCTCACGACGCCGCACCGGGGCCCCCGGATTCTGCACACGACGAAGATCCCCATCTTCGATGAGCAGGGGAAGCCGCGCTTCTTGCTCGGGATCTCGGAGGACATCACCGATCGCAAGCTGGCCGAGGAGGCTCTCCGCAAGAGCGAGGAGCGCTACCGCCACATCATCGAGACGATCACCGACTATGTCTTCAGCGTCTTCGTGGCGGACGGCCGGGCGGCCTCGACGACCCACGGCCCCGGCTGCGTCGCCGTGACGGGCTACACGCCCGAGGAGTTCGCCGCCGATCCAGGTTTGTGGCTCGACATGGTCGTTCCCGAAGACCGCGAGCTGGTGGTGGACCAGTCGCGCCGCGTCCTCACCGGAGAGCATGTCGGGCCGCTCGAGCACCGCATAGTGCGCAAGGACGGAGCCATGCGCTGGGTCCGCAACACCCTCGTCCCGCGCTTCGATCCCTCCGGCGCCCTCGTCGCCTACGACGGGCTGATCCAGGACATCACCGAGCTGCGGGCGCTCCAGGAGCAGCTACTTCAGGCCCAGAAGATGGAGGGCATTGGCAGGCTCGCCGGAGGCATCGCGCACGACTTCAACAATCTGCTGACCGCGATCCTCGGCTACCTGGAGATGGCTCGCCTCGACCTTCCGGCGGACCTGCCGCCGGATGATGCCATTCGAGCAGACCTGGACGAGATCGGCACCGCCGGCGAGCGCGCCGCGAGACTCACCCGTCAGCTGCTCGCCTTCGCCAGCAAGCAGATCGTGGCGCCCGTCCGCCTCGACCTGAGCGCGCTTATCTCCGACCTGCTCAAGATGCTTCGCCCGCTGCTGAGCGAGAACATCACGGTGGAGACGGTCCTCGAGCCGGGACTTGGGACCATCGAGGCCGATCCCAGCCAGATCCAGCAGTTGCTCGTCAACCTCACCGTCAACGCCGCCGACGCGATGCCGGACGGCGGCCGGCTCATCATCGAAACTGCGATGGAGGACGTGACGGAGGACTACGCCGCCACGCACCCGGGGGCCAGCCCCGGCAGCCACGTCCGACTATCGGTCACCGACACCGGCAGCGGCATGAACGAGTACGTGCTCTCGCATCTGTTCGAGCCGTTCTTCACGACCAAGGAGCAGGGCAAGGGTACGGGGCTCGGGCTGGCGGTGTGTTACGGCATCGTCCGGGCGATGGGCGGCCACATCCGCGTCTTCTCGGAGCCGGGAAACGGGACCACGTTCCGCATCTTCCTGCCACGCGTCGACGGGCCCGTCACCGACCGGCCGGCGATCGCACCCGTCTCCCCCACTCCAACCGGAACCGAGACGATCCTCGTCGTCGAGGACGAGGACGTCGTCCGGCACCTGGCGGTCATCGGCCTGCGGGCCCAGGGCTACACGGTGATCGAGGCGTGCGACGGTGTCGAGGCGCTCGAGATCGTCGCCCGCATCGCGCCCGAGCTGGACCTTGTGGTGAGCGACGTCGTCATGCCCGGGATGAGCGGTCCGGAGCTCGTGAAGCGCCTGGCCGCCGTTGCCCCCGGCACGAGGCGACTGCTCGTGTCGGGGCACGCCGAATCGACAGTCCTGCCCGCCTGGCTCACCGACGTCGGTGCGGCGTTCCTCCCCAAGCCGTTCACTCCGGAGCGCCTGGCCCGCAAGGTTCGCGAAGTCCTGGACTCCCCGGCCGGCTGACCCGGCCGGCCGACCCGGTCGCCTGACCCGGTCGGCGGAGCGAGGCGCGGATCGTTGGACCGCGTCGCGTTGCCTCTTCGGGCGGGTCAGGGTGCCGCCGATGGGGTCTTCGACGGTGTGGACGTCGCCAGGTGCCGGCTTGGACTGACGTAGAGGAGCGGGTTGCGAGCGCAGCTGATGTTCCCGCCCGTCCACGGGTAGCAGACCCACACCTCGAAGTGCAGGTGCGAACCCTGCGCCGCACCCGTTTCGCCCATGCTGCCGACACGCTGACCGGCAGTGACGTGCTGGCCGATCTTTACCGTTACGGCCGAGAGATGGTTGTAGGTGGTGTACAGCGTGCCGCCGCCGTGCGAGATCCAGACCACGATGCCGCCGGCCGCGCCGTCCGTCCCGGCCTTTCTCCAGCCCGCGTAGATGACCGTGCCCGAAGCGGCGGCAAGTATCGGGACCCCGGTCGGCCCGCCGATGTCGAGGCCGTCGTGGAAGTGGCGGCATGTGCCCCACCGCGGTTCGGCGGGCCATCCGGTGCAGCCGAAGGGCTGGGTGATCCGGTAGTGGTCGTACGCCGGCCAGAGCAGCTTGCCGAGCCAGTTCGGCGGGGGCGGTGCGGGGGGCTGCTTGACCGGCAGCGGCGGAGTATCGGCGCCGGGGACGAGGAGTAGCTCGCCGGCAACGAGCGTCGTATCGGACAGGTTGTTGGCATCGATCAACTCTTGCGTGTCGATGCCGTACTTGGCAGCGATCGATTTGACCGTCGCGCCCGCCTGGACGGCGATCGACAGGCCATCCATGGGCGGGATCTTCATGACCTGCCCGATCTTCACCAGCTGTGGGTCGGGAACGCTGATGCTGTTGGCCCAGTAGAGCGTATCGACCGACAGTCCGAAGGCGTTGGCGATCCGGCCGAGCGTGTCCCCGGCCCGGACCGTGTATGCCAGGAACGCCGACCCGGGGATCGGCGTCCCGACCCGCGGCTGAGCCGTGGCCGGCGCCGTGGAGCTGGCCTGGGGGCTGGGGGACGGGCTATCCGACGGAGCGTCCGAGGGGCTCGGGCTGGCGGAGACGGCGGCGACCGCGGTCGCGACGTCAGTCGCGGTCGGGCTGCTCGTCGCGGTCCCGTGGAGGGCGCTCAGCGGCATGGCCATCACGACCGTGGCCACGAGCACCAGGCAGACCGCAAGCGCGACCGCGCCCTTACGCCCGATCACGCCCGATCGTCTCAATCCGAGCGGCAGCCCCCTGTGGTCCGAGCGGCGCCAGGCCATCGGAGGCGGCGCCTTGCCGACCGTTGCGGCGGCCCGGTCAACTGCGGGATCGGCGGCCCGGTCGACGGGGGGCGCGACAGCTGGGTCAACTGTGGTGGCGGCGATTGGCCCGGTTTCGCCCTTGTGTCGAGCCCTTCGCGTGTAGCGCAGCCCGGCCGGCGCGGTGTCCGTGGCGGGCTTTTCGCCGCGGATACGAGCGAGGAGACGGCGAGCGGCGTTTCCCTTGGCTGACGGCAATACCCACTCCGTAGCGGCTGCAACGTTCGGGGCGACCGGCCGGCCAGAAGCCGGCGGCCGCGTTATGTGACGGGCCGGGTCGCCACTTACCCTACCAGGGGTTGCCGATCGCTGCCAGATCGGCGCCCGGCGACCAGCCCGGGCCGGCCGGGGCTGGCTGCAGGCCGCTCGCCTCCAGCGCCAGGGCCGCGGCCAGCACGACGTCCCGGTCGCGACCGGCGATCTGGAGGCCACCCATGGCGATGGCCGGCCAACCCAGGAAGTTGAATGGCCGCGTCCAGCCGGTCATGGCCGCCCGCACGTCGGGTTCCCAGCAGTCATCCGGGGGCGGATCGATCGCCATCACCGGGCCGACGAGAATGTCACAGTCGGGCCTGGAGCGCGCTCGCTTCCGCAGCTCCCGGACGGCCAGCAGGCCCCTCTGCAGTCGCACCGCGCTGATCCCCTGCGCGTCATCCAGCTTGAGCCGCAGGTCCGGCCCGTAGCGCTCGCGCTCGCGCGGAAACCAGCTCATGTGCGTGATCGCGCATTCGGCGGCGAAGGCCGCCATGAGATCGGCGTCCAGCTCGGGGAGCTCGGCCTCGTCCACGAGGGCGCCCAACCCGACCAGGTCATCTTCGATGCCGGTGACCGCCAGCACTCCGACCCGCACGCCGGCAAGCCGGGGCGCCGGGGCAGGCCGTCCCGTCAGGACGGCATCCACGAGCGCCACATCGGCCACGGTCCGAGCCATGCCCCCGACCGTGTCGAACGATGGCGCGAGCGGGAAGACGCCACGCGTCGGGACGGCGCCGTAGGCCGGCTTGAAGCCCACGACGCCGCAGCAGGCCGCCGGGACCCTGATGGACCCGCCGGTGTCGGTGCCCAGGCCGATGGTCGCCTGGTGGTCGGCCAGGGCCGCCGCGGTCCCCCCGCTCGAACCGCCGGCCACGCGCCCGGGCCTGGCGGGGTTCGCGACCGTGCCCCAGTGCGGGTTCTGGCTGGTCACGCCGAAGGCGAACTCGTGCATGTTCGTCTTGCCGACGACGATCGCACCCGCGGCCTCGAGCCTGGCCACCGCCGTCGCCGTCCGCCGCGGAACGTGGTCGGCGAAGATCGAGGAACCGTAGGTGGTCCGTACGCCTGCCGCGTCGAAGATGTCCTTCACGGCGAGGGGCACTCCGGCAAGCGGTCCGGTCGGGCCTCTGGCGGGCCCGTTTCAGCGCCTCCTCGGGGCACGCGGTGATGTAGGCGTGGCCCTCGCGGTGCGCCTCGATGCGAGCCAGCGTTGCCTCGACGATCTCGGCGGCGGAGATATCGCCCCCGTTCACGGCGGCGGCGATTTCGGCCGCGGACAGGGTCAGGCGATCATCCAGGGCAAGCGGCGGTGGTGGGGCGAGCGGCGGGGGTGGAGCCAGAGGCCCGAGCGAGGCGGCTGGGGCACCGAGCGGAGCGGGCCTGGTTCGGTCGTTCATCGGCCTCAAGATCGCCGAGCGCTCGCCGGCGGTCAAGCCCAGATATGATCTGCCCAAAGTGGAGTCGGGCCGATTGGCCTCGACTCCCGCGGAGCGGCGGCCAACGACTGCTCCGTGCGGCACCAGGTCCAGCCATGGAAAGGAAAGCGGACCCATGACGTTCGCGGCGGGCGACAAGAAGGCCGATCTTGCCGGGCCGGGCATCGGCAACTACGAGGAACTCGAGACGATCCTGCCGAACGACTACGAATCTGCGCTCAACCGCAGGGAGACGCAGGAGGCCATCTACGTAGTCAAGGACTACATCGAGCGCAATCTCTGCAGGGAGCTGAACCTGCACATGGTCCAGGTTCCGCTCATCGTCGACGTCGAGTCGGGCATCAACGACATGCTCGACCGTGACGGCAAGCGCGGGCCGATCCAGTTCCACATCTCCAACGACTACGACAAGCACCCGATCGAAGCCCAGGTCGTCCAGGCCGCCACCAAGTGGAAGCGTCCCGCGCTCAAGGAGTTCGGCTACGGCGTCGGCGAGGGCCTCCTGACCGACATGCGCGCCGTCCGCAAGGACTACTTCCTCGACCACGACCACAGCTGCTACGTGGACCAGTGGGACTGGGAGAGGGTCATCACGGCCGAGGACCGCAACCTCGACTTCCTGCGGATGGTCGTGCGGAGGATCTGGAAGGTCATCAAGGGCGCCGAGCAGGAGGCGTTCGACCGGTTCCCGAAGCTCCGGGCCGACAAGTACCCCGAGCTGCCCGACGAGATCACCTTCATGCACGCCGAGGAACTGCTCGAGCGCTACCCGAACTTGCCACGCAAGCAGCGCGAGACGGCCATCCTACAGGAGATCCCGGCCATCTTCATCATCGGGATCGGCTGGACCCTCGCCGATGGCTACCCGCACGAGATGCGGGCCGCCGACTACGACGACTGGGTCACGCCCACCGTCTCCGAGAAGGGCCGCCCGATGCACGGCCTGAACGGCGACATCCTGGTCTGGAACAGCGTCACGCGCCGGCGCCACGAGCTGACGTCGATGGGCATCCGCGTGAACGCCGAGACCCTGCGCCAGCAGCTCGAGATCACCGGCCAGCTCGACTGGCTCAACCTCCCCTACCACAAGGGCATCGTCAGCGGCGAAACGCCGCTCAGCATCGGCGGCGGGATCGGCCAGGGCCGGACCCAGATGCTCCTGCTCCACAAGGCGCACCTGGGTGAAGTCACGGTCACGGTCTGGCCCAAGATCCTCAAGGAGATCTGCGCGAAGAAGAACATCTTCGTGCTCGAATAGGCGCCGGGGACGAGGGCCGGCGGCGCGCCCGCAGCGTTGCCGGCCCCTCCCTTTCGGCCGCGGCTCTCCTCCCGTTCAGCCGCAGCCCTCTCGCTCCGGGGCGGCCGTTACTCCTCGTTGCGCCGGGTCGGCCCAGCGTCGCCGCAGGTGTCGGCGTAGCCCTCCAGTCGATCCAACCGGCGAGACAGCCGCATCTCGAGCACGCGTAGCTCCGAGTTGCCCGCGTTCGAGAGGCTGTACGCCTCATCCGCCGCCACGACGAAGCTGTCTCCTGCCGTGTAGGCGCAATCCCGGGCCCCGACGACGGCCCGAGCCAGCCCCGACACGACGTAGAAGAGGCAGTCGACGTCCGGATCGACGCGGCCCGATTCGACGTCTCCGACCCGGAGCGCGTTCATCCACGCGGCGATGACCTCGCCCGGGCGCAGCGTGGGGCCGGCCGGCCGGCCCGTGCCGCCGCCCTCGACAAGTACCGCGGCTTCCTGCGTCTCGACTCGATAGCGCATCGTCCTCCTCGCAGGCCGGGGAGCGGACCGCGCGTCGACGCCTCCCGCTAGTGCGCAGATTGTCCCACCGTGGTCTAGCGACGACCCAGAGGTCGGCCGACCTGGCCTTCGGCGCCGGCTACGGTAGGCGCAGCTGATGTAACCGGCGAAGACCGCCCGCGTGTTCGCGTTTGCCTTCTCGGTCGGCGTACGCGGAGCCTCTCGCGCAGTGCCAGCAATCAGCTCCAGAGGGCGCTCATCGGGGCCGCGACTATGCCCTTCCCGAGGCGATAGGCGCGCGGCCCGGTGCGGAACACGATTACCGCGACGAACACCTCGCCCATCCAATCTCGCATGGTTGCCAGGTGCCTTGCGTCATCCGGCGTGGGCGCGGAGCTGGCCTAGACTTCGATCGCGACGATCAGGTCGTCAATGAGGCGGCGCCGATACTCGGTCACGAACCGAGACTGCCACTCTGCCGCAGCCTTGGGTACCACTCTGCCGCATGCATCATTACCTCTTTGCCGCATCTCGCGCTGTCCCCTGTCGGGGCCGGCAGGCCGCCGGACGAACGTCGGCCTCGACGAATTACTGAACACGGTGAGTAATTGTGCTCAGAGTCCTGGGGTCTGCGGTCGTCTTCGGCAAGTAAGCGGGGGTGAAGAGCCGATCTCCAGACTGGGTCAATGCCCGAACTCAGCCGTTTCTTCGGCATCGTGATCCGACTCCACTATGCCGAGCACAACCCACCGCACTTCCACGCGACGTACCAGGGTCGCACCGTGGAGGTGGACATCCGGACCCTGGGCATCATCGACGGCGGCATCGCGACGCGCGCCCTCGGCCTCGTCATGGAATGGGCGGCCGAGCACCAGGCTGAGCTGGCCGAAGATTGGCGCCGCGCCTCGTCGGGCGAACCGATCGTCAGGATCGCGCCCCTTGCGTAGAATGGCCTGACGATGCTCACCATCAGATCGGTCGAAACGCTGGACGACTACTGGCTTCGACTGACGTTGTCAGACAGGACGACGATCGAGCGAGAGGTCAGAGATCTTCTGCGAGGCCCCGTCTTCGAGCGTCTGCGGACGAGCTACGCCGAGTTCCGACGGGCCCGCGTGCGGCATGGGACTGTCGAATGGCCCGGCGACCTGGACCTGGCCCCCGAGGCACTCATCTGGGACGGTGCGACGCCGCACGACTCGTCCCGGCGACCGCCCGCTCGACTCGTCCTCCACCACCCAACGGGGGAGCCGGTTCGCTGAGGCGTACGGCCGAAGCCGATGGTCCCGGCCAGAACGATCCGTCCCAGCCGTGTGCGACACTGCTTTCCGGCCGCGGGACGTCGCGTCGCGGCCGGGCAGGAGGGCGCGTGGAGCCGCACGGGAAGGCCGCTGAGCACGTCGTCGCCGAGAGGCTGCGCGCCGCCCTCCCCTCCCCCGAGTTCCGCCTCTACCCCAACGCCGAATGGCTCGGGCCGATGCGCGAGGGCGGGCCGGCCCGCGACGGCGAGGCGGACCTGGTGGTCGTCCACGAGGAGCGCGGCATCCTCGTCCTGGAGGTGAAATCGGGCACCCCGTCGCGCGACGGCCAGGGCCGCTGGTGGATCGGCGGGCACCAGCTCGACCGCGACCCATTCGACCAGGCGCGCGACAGCAAGCACCAGCTCGTCCGCAAGCTCGAGGCGCTGCCCGACTGGCCCCCGCGGACGCAGCCGCGGGCCGGTCACGCGATCGCCCTGCCCGACGTCGACCTGGCCAGCCTGCCGCGCGGCCACGTCCTGCTCGGCGCCGACGCCCCGCGCGAGCTCGTCCTCGACGCCGAAGCTCTCGAGATGCCCGAGTCGATCCGCCGCTGGGTCGAGCGCGCCTACGCCTACTGGCTCGGCGACGGCACCAGGGGCGCCCCGCTCGGAGCCCTCGGCGTCCGCCTCCTCGACGAGGTCCTCGCCCCGACCTGGTCGCTGCACCGCCTGGTCCGCGGCCGGATCGAGGACGATCGCGCCGAGCTGCTGGCCGCGAGCGCCGAGCAGGAGCTGATCCTCAACCGAACCCGGCGGCTCCGCCGCCTGGAGGTCGTCGGACCCGCGGGCTGCGGGAAGTCGATGCTGGCCGCGGCGAAGGCCCGCCGGCTGGCGCGCGAGGGCTATCGGACGCTCTTCGTCTGCTTCAACCAGCGCCTGGCGACGAGCCTCATCCGCGAGCTCGAAGGTGCGCCCGCGCCGGCGACAGCGACGCACGGCCCGGCACCGGCCGCGCCCGCCACGGCCCCGGCCGCGCCCGGCCCGACGGGGCTCGACGTGACGACCTTCCACCGGCTGTGCGAGCGCCTGGGGACCGAAGCCGGAGTCCTCCCGGGCCGCCCCATGCCGATCCCGCAGGCCTGGTGGGACGGGACGCTCCCGGCCGCGGCCGAGGCTGCGATCGATGCGCTCCCGCAGGAGCGCTATGCGGCCGTCATCGTCGACGAGGGCCAGGACTTCGAGGTCCGCTGGTTCGAGCTGCTGGAGCGCCTGCTCGCCGGCCCCGACGCCGTCTTCTGGGTCTTCCACGACCCCGGCCAGGCCCTTATCCGGACCGACGTCGTCGCCTCCCTCGGCCTGGAATGTCACGAGCTGTTCGAGAACCACCGCAACCCGGGCTCGATCGCGCAGCTGGCCGCCCGCTTCTACCACTGCGGCGGGGAGACGATCACGCGCCCTACGGCCGAACGCCGGTACACGGTCATCAGCGCCGAACCCGGGGCCGCCACCCTGGACGCGCTGCGCAGGACCCTCCACCGCCTCGTCGAGGAGGAGCATGTCGCGCCGTTCCGGATCGCCGTGCTATCCGGCGCCTCGGCCACCGCCAGCGAGGTCTGGCGTCACCGCTGCTTCGGCAACGCTCCCCTGGAGAACGCCGCCCTCTACGACGACGGCAGCTCGCGCGGTCTCGCGCCCGAGGACGTCCCCGACGAACCCGACGAAGTCCTGTTCGAGACGATCCGCCGCTTCAAGGGCTTGGAGCGCGAGGTCGTCGTCCTCGTCGAGCTCCCAACCGACGGCGACCGCCTCGACGAGCTCCTCTACGTCGGCCTGACGCGGGCGACCACTGAGCTGGTGGCCATCGCACCTCCGGACCTGGCGCGGCGGTTGGGGTGATGCGCTGTCAGTTGCGGAGCGCTCTCGGGGAGAACTTCCGATCCCCTGATCCAAAGTCCCCGGCGGACGGTTCTGTAAACCCCCGCAGACCCGTTCATGCAGCGCGATGCGCCTAACGCGTGTGGCATCAGTCTTGGTAGCGCAGCAGCTTGAACTCCGCCGAACCGCACGTTGACGTCGGATCCACGAATAGGCGGCCGCCTGATCCTAAACCCTTCCACCTCATGCTTAGCCGACCGTGGCTCCCGACTTGCACATCCGGAAGATCCATCAGGATGCTCTTGGTGAGCACGGGCATGACGCCGAGAGAGTACGTGGGGCTGGCCTTGGGGTCGAAGTCAGGCACCACGTCGAAAACCTCGATGGAGCAGTGGCTAAACGGCGACGAGCTTATCTTCCAATCGAGTCGGTACGTGCCACTACTGGGATCGTCTGAGAAGACGGGCGAGAGGTCGCCCTGCATGTTGGTCAGATCCAGGCTGGACCAAGTGAAGTCCATCACCGTTGACCAGTTGGGTAGCACCGTGTCCTGGTAGGCGTACCACTTGTCCAGCACGTCCTCCGAAAGGCTAGAGGTGAAGGTTGACGGAGGATGTCCCGCTCGTCGTGGAATTTCAGTGAGGGTCGGGTCTCCAGGTTGCTGATCATATCGGTTGGTTGGTAGCGCTCGCCTCGCTTTCGATGTGGAGCTCGCGCTTCAGCGCAGCGGCAAGAATGGGCAGCTCCCGATAGCCACAGACTCGGCGGAACTGAGCCTCTGCGGCGAGCATCCCAGCGGCGGCCCAGCGCAGCGCCATCTCGCCCGACTCCCAGTTCTTCACCCGGCGGGCGTGCGTCTTGACGATCTCGATCATCGATTCCATCGGGTTGGTCGACTCGAGCGTCCTCCAGAGCGAGCCGCTGATGCCCAGACGCGTCAGGGTGAGCGTGTCGTCGAGCCCCTCGCGCAGCGACGCGGCGGCTCCCGGACGGCTGTGGGCCAGACTGCGGGCCAGGGAGTGGAGGGCCGCCTTCGCCCTGTCCGGATCTCGCTCGGCCCAGGCGGCCCGAAGCCGGCGCTGGGCGAGCGGTCGTTCGATCTCGGGCAGGTGCTCTAGAACGTTGCGCTCTTTGTGGCGATGGCAGCGATGGATCGCCACGCCTTTGCCCAAGAAGGTGGGGATGGCCGAACCGATGGCGGAGCCGCCGTCGACGACGAAGAGGACGCCTGCGCTTGTGTCCAGACCGCGATCGCGCAAGTCCGCCAGGAGCGCGTTGACCACCGCGCTGTTCTCGGTCGTGCCCTCGACCACGCCGAGGGGCACCTTGTGGCCGGCGGCGTCGATCCCGAGCGCGCCTACGAGCAGGTGATCGCCCAGGCGAAAGCCATCGAGCATGAGCACGAGGTAGCGGCGGTCGTCGAGTCTGCGCCCGAGCAGCTCAGCCAGGCGCTCTGCCGTGGCGGCGAGGAAGCGGCGGCTGACGGCGGCGTGGCTGGTCGAGACGGCGGCCTCCTCGATGGCCTCGCCAACAGGCTCGAGGCCAACCGGATAGTCGCGAGTCGAGAGCCCCGCGAGCATCCGGGCGACGATCCCGTCGGCGAGCAGATCGCTGGCTCTCGCGGCCTCGTAGGTCGCGAGCGGCAGCTCGGCTGCTCCATCGGCACTTCGCACACGTGGCCGCTCGACGCGGAGTCGGCGGCCGCCCAGGGTCACGGTTCCGGCTTCACTGCCATGGCGATAGGCAACTCGATCCGCTCGGTGGCGGCCGCGTGGGCCGGCCAGGCCGTCAACCTCAGCCGCCATCAGCTCGTCGAGGACCTCGAGGCCGACCGCGGTCGAAGCGGCCAGCAGGCCCTCGCGCAGATGGCTCGCGAACGTGGCGAGATGGCCCTCGAGCCGCCCTGTCAGCTCAGCAGGAAGCTGGTGAACGAGACGGCGAGGTCGGCGGCATCGCTTCTCAGGGCGGGGCCGGACGTGGGACGATGGCATGGGTTCCTCCAGTTCGACTTTCCGGGTCTCCCGTAGCGTGACAGCTCACGCTCCGGGCTGGAGGACCCTCCCCTCAACTCAAATTCCACGGAACTCGGGACAACCTCGGTTGACGAGTCGGGACCGGCGATATCCCAGGCGCCCATGTCGAGTGGTTGGCCGGGCTTGATATCGGTGCCTATAGGTGCCAGTTCCCACGAGAACTGCATGTCGCAGTCCGGTCGCGTTTCCACCTCCCAGCTCACCCACCCCTTCTTGGGGCCACTGTTGCTAGCCCAAGTGTCCGGGGACGGAAGCGCTGGCTTCACAGCGTCGGGGTGCAGTTCGTCTAGGTGCTTCGTGGATGGGGCGTCGTAAATGACCGGGCACAGATCGCGTGGTTCGGTGGGCCCACCGACTCCGGCGAACTTATCGAAGACATATGCAGAACTGCCCACCCACTTCGGCGACCCTTCATGGACCAGCGGGCCGCAGCTGTATCCATCTACCTGGATCAGCGCCGCCAGGAGTACGTCGGACGTCGAGGTCGACGACGGCTTAGACAGCGTGTCGAGAACTTGGTAGGTCCAGCCGCACGTGGGACGCGGCGTCGCCGCTGGACCGCCGGCTGAGCAAGCCGCCGCCGCACCGACAAGGGACATCGAAAGCAGGACCTGCACAACGACCTGCGGCCGAGTCATGCAATCCCTCCATCGAGCTGCTCGCCAGTCAGAGCCTACTAGCCAACCCTTGAGAGAGCAGGTGCCATCGGCACTGTCGTGAGCTCACCGCGATCCAGGCGTGGCGCAAGTGGATTAGAGCCGACACACCGTCACGATCTCTGCTGATCCCGGTCACGAACCTTCCGACCTACGTCCACCGCGTTTCGGGGATCGCGAAGATGAGTAGTTATCGGCCTTCCTCGGGTGACTAGCCTGAAGCCTCCGTCGTCCTCACCTTCTCGTCCCAGAAGTGGCGATAGTCCTCGCGGACCACCGAAATTGCGGCTCGCTTCTTCGCGACGACCTCATCCGGGGTCATCCCCTCAGACCAGAAGGTCGTCCGGTTGCACGCCCCGTTGCAGAAGCGACACGCGGCGACGATGTACCTCTTGTCGTTCCTCAGCGGGTAACCCTTCGGCACGAGGTGGTCCCACGAGAGGTAGAGCCAGTTCGGCCAGACCCGGCCATCGAGGCCGCAGTAGACGCAGGTGAAGTCGTCTCGTTGCAAGACTGGATGCGCATACCCACGGAGTGCGTCTGAGAAAGCCATCTGTCTTCTCCTTCTCCGCTCCTCGCCCGGTAGCACGACCCAGCCATTCGCCGCAACAGGCGACCGCCCGCCCTACACCGAGTCCGCCTGCGTCTCGGAGAGCACCACGAGGCCCCTGATGATGGGCCGGAGGACATCGTTCCAGCGCACCATCGTATCGACTGCCCACGACCGCAGTTCGGCGTCCTCATCCGGTGGCGGCGATGGCGGGACTTCGCGATAGACGTAAACGCGGGAGGCCCGCTTCGCGTCCAGCCGTTCCCAGACAAGGGTGCTACCGAGCGCCGCTGAGAGGCTCTCGCGTTGGGCGTACAGCACGTCGAAGAAGCCCTTGTTCTGGTCTCGGTCGCCGGTGTCGATGTACAACTCGACCCTGAAGCGACCGCCGCGGACAAAGGCCCACGTGAAACTGAACCCGGACCGACCAGCGGGCATGCCCGCGTAGTTCCCGACGCCGACCCTTGACGCGGAGGTCAGGCCGGGGCGAAGCCGCTTGAACTCAGGCAGCACCGCCTCGAAGAACCTTTGGTAGGCGAGGACGCGCTCTGTCGGTGGCCCCCCGGCATTGCCTCGTGCCGTCTTCGCCCACTCGTTCGGCTGGGCGACTAACTTGAGGTGGGGTGCCGGAGGGGAGTCATCGATACGAAGGAGTTCGAGTTCAACTCCGAAGAAGTCAACGCCCTCGGTGGTGTGGGCGTTGAGCCAGTCAAGGGCTTGCCGATGCTCGTCCCGGAACCGGGGAGACAGCCAGACCACGATGGCGGCATCGAGGCCCGAGGCATACGTCAGCACTTGGCCAAGGTGGCCGTGATCCGTCGGAGCCAGCTGGTTCTCAACAATCACGACCCGGCCTTCCGGCACGGTCTTCCCAACGATGTCAACGGCGAAATCGCCAACTGACACTTCTGACGCGGTCGCCTCGATGTCGAACCCGAGCGCGTCGCCGAGCAGCCCGATGTTGGCATGAAGCCACGGAGTGAACTCATGAGCCTCGTGTTT
This sequence comes from uncultured Chloroflexia bacterium, assembly GCA_963768655.1. GTDB lineage: Bacteria > Chloroflexota > Limnocylindria > Limnocylindrales > CSP1-4 > Fen-1039. The sequence goes on from CAVYIM010000005.1 coordinate 244,021, forward strand.
CTAGACTTCCTTGACCTCGACCTGTTGCAGGCGGCCCAGTTTCGGCACGGGAGAATCCTCTGGCGGTTTCGGGCGGCAGCCCTCGACCATCGTAGCGGGCCGACGCTCGCAAGTGATCAGCCTCCGTGAGGTTTCCGCTGCGGCATGTCGCCCGGATACCACCTCAGCACCAGGCGGGCGAGTCCGCACATTCGCGACGCGGTGATCAGACTCGAACGAGAGAAACTCGGGCTGCTTCGGGCTCACCATCGAGCAGAAGCGACAGATCGTTTGGGTCGGTGGTCAGGATCAGCGCGGGCACGGACGCCAGGGCCTCGGCGGCGACGATGGCGTCGACCACGTCCGAGGTCGAAGTCTTCGCCTGCAATTCGCCGGCCCGGCGGGCGATCTGCTCCGAGGTTGGCAGAAGGGCGTCCACGGCCTTGATGACGCGATCGATGGGAGCACGGTCGCGCCCGCCTCGATGGACTTGAGCCAGGACCGGCGTGAGAATGACCACGACGTGGCCCTCGTGCAAGGCACGCGCCAGCGCGGCGCGTGCGCGGGGATCGCCGCGAGCCAGGGCGAGGACCCCGCCGGCGTCAAGGATCAACCGTCTCGTCCTCGCGAGAGCCTCTACCGAGGCCACTCCTGCCCCTCAACCCAAGCACGTGCTTCATCCGGTATCGGGCCGAATTCCTCGACCATCTCGTCCAGCAGCTTCTCCAGGCGGACTCGCTGGAGGCGCATCGCGAGCGACTCATTCAGGAACCTCGAGAAGCCGCGCTCGCCGACCAGGGCCTTCGCCTCGTCCACACTGGCCGCGTCCAGAGTCGTCGACACCTTCACTCTTGGCATGCCGACTATCCTACTAGTAGTAGGATTATTGTCAACCAGTTGGGGCGCTCGATCGGACACATCGGGAGTCTGCAACAGGCGCATCCACTGCGACTTATCCGAGCGGAAGTACGCCGGGCGCCAGCAACCGCGCCAGCCTCGGCTGACGCCCGCGCGCTCCCCTACCTGGGCGAGTACCCGGTGGACGATGTTGCGCCGGTCCGAAAGCACGGCGTTGCGGTCACCCTGCTCGGCGGGCATGAACTTCTGGATGGTCGTGAAGACGACGCCACCGCCGGCGACGCGGAGCTTGGCGACGGCGTGCCGGTAAGCGCCACGTAAGCAGGCCCAGCGATACTCATCCGCGACGATCCTGAGCGTTAGCTGCAAATGCCGTCACTCTTGCCATATGCCGTCATGTGGGTATCATCATGGAGATGCAAGCGCGACGTTCCTTCACTCTTCGCTTCGAGCACCCGGAAACGCACGACCTGCTCTCGTTCGTCTCAGATCGACTCGGTGTCTCCATGAACCAGCTCGCCGAGCAGATGATCACTGCCGAGCTGGAAGTGGTGAGTGCGGGCCTCCAGGCTGACCTGATGCACACCCTCGGGATGCTGGATTCGTACCGAGGCGACGCAGAGGCCGAGGCTGATGCCTTCGCCCGCGCCGAGGCAACGTTCGCGGATCCGATCCACGCCAGAATGGTTGGCGGCGACGACGATCCGTTCGGCATTGCGTCCGCCTTCGAGTCTGGCGCTCGCGGCTAGATCGTGCCCATACCCTGGAACGCCGACCCGCCGGGCTCCGGCAAGCGGCTGACGGCCAACCTGCGCGCCATCGCGCTGGAGATCAAGCACGACGCCCCCGAGCGCCTGCCCGCCACCACGACCATGGCTCAGGAGTGGCATCGCCGCGCCTTCGCAGGGATAGCGCTGCCCGTCCCCTACTACGCGGGCGAGTTCCGCGACACCGACGCGGCCCTCCCAGAGCTGATCGGCTACGAGGTTGAGGTGGGCGGTGTCCGCGGTGTTTCGTCCGCGGATGTGCCCGCGGCGCTGCTCGCCTTCGAGTCGGGGATGCGCGCCGCCCTTGCGGCGCTGGACCCGGTGATCGCCGCCGGGGCCAAGCCGGCTACGGTTGCGGAGCTGGAGGCCGCCCTCCGGATCGCAGCCATCGCCCACGGCGAGTGGACCCGGATCCATCCCTTCGCCAACGGCAACGGCCGAATCGCTCGGCTTTGGGCCAACTGGGTCGCCGCCCGCTACGGCCTGCCGCTCTTTGTTCGGTTGCGCCCGCGTCCGGCCGCCAGTCTCTACGCCGGAGCCGCGGCTATCTCGATGCGCGGCGACCACGCGCCAATGGTCGCGGTTCTGCACGAGATGCTGCGGTCGTACCTCGGCGAGAGCTGACGGGCGAAGGCGTCGATGTCGATCAGGTCGGCCGCCACGAGCCGCAACCGCTGCTCCGAACCGCAGCGACGGCGGCCAGCTGGGCCCACTTCGATTTCGAGGCCTTCCTTGCGTTCGACGTAGCTGTACTTCGCGCTCCAGCGCTCAACGTCCGCAATGGGGAACCGGAGACCGAAAGGAGTCCTCACTTGGCCTCCAGGGACCAGTCGATTTCCGGCCGCTTTCGCCTGACCAGCTCACGATTGGCAGTGCTAAACGGCTTGCTGCCCGAAAACCCGCGCCACGCGGAGAGGGGCGACGGATGCGGGCCTTCGACTACTACATGTCGGGCTCGATCGATCATGCGACCCTTGGACCTCGCGGGATCGCCCCAGAGGAGGAATGCGATGGGCTCTGGCTTGGCCGCCACCGCGTCCACGACGGCGCTTGTGAATTGCTCCCACCCATGCCCGGCGTGGCTGCCCGCCCTGCCTCGTTGGACGGTCAGCACCGTGTTCAGAAGCAGGACGCCGTGCTGGGCCCAGGGCTCGAGAGATCCGCTTTCCGGCATTTTGAACCCGCAGTCGGACTCCAGCTCCTTGAGGATGTTGTTCAGCGATGGTGGTCGCTTCCTACTGAGGGTCGAGAAGGCAAGTCCGTGCGCCTGCCCCGGCTCGTGATAGGGATCCTGGCCGAGGATGACCGCCCGCACCTTGGCAAAGGGCGTCAGTCGGAGGGCTTCGAACTCCTTGCCGGCCGGCGGGTAGACATCGTGGTGCCGCCGCTCCTCGGCGACGAAGCGGTCGAGGGCGGCGAGCTCCAGGGCGGCAACGCGAGGGCCCAAGGCGCTGAGACAGTCGGGTGGGGTTGACTCAATCAACGCACGCTCTCCTTCATCGCAAGCCGTGCATCGCCAGCGCAACCAGCACCCAGAAGATCAAAGTGACGATGGCGCCTGCCAGCGCGAGCCCGAGGCCCCAGCCCAATCCTTGGACAAAGTGGTATTGGAACCCCGGAAGCGTCGAGCGCCGACCCGGTCGCGGTAGAGCTCCTGCGAATGCGGCCCCGCAACCCGCGCAGTAGAGATCGTCGGTGGCGACACGCCGCCCGCAGTTGGCGCAGATCTTGACGTCGCCAGCCGCTGCTCCGCTCGGATCAGCCTGGGTCCTCGAGTACTGGCTCATCTTGGCCTCCACGTTACGCATTGGCGTGAGCTACGCCGCGGCCCAGTGTTCCGATAGAACTTCCGCTTGCTCGAGAACGGTGATCGTGGCCTTAGCTTGCTTGTCTGGCGGGTAGCCGTGTTTGCGGAGGCAGCGCTTGACCAGGACTCGCAGATGGGCCTGGACGTTCTCGCGGACCGTCCAGTCGATGGTGACGTTGGCCTTCACGGTGGCAACCAGCTCGCGGGCAATGTCGCGGAGCGTTTCGTCGCCGAGGACGGCCACGGCTGAGTCGTTGGTCTCCAGGGCGTCGTAGAAGGCGAGTTCGTCCTCGGTGAGGCCCTAGCTGCTCGCCGCGGGCGTCGCGGGCACGCATGTCGCGGGCGAGCGCGATCAGCTCCTCGATGACCTGGGCGGTCTCGATGGCGCGGTTCTGGTAGCGGCGGACGGCCTCGTCGAGCATCTTCTCGAAGGAGCGCGCCTCCACGACGTTGCGGCGCGAGCGGGACTTGATCTCGCCCTTGAGGAGCTTGGCGAGCAGCTCCACGGCCAGGTTCTTCTGCGGCATGTCGTGGACCTCGGCGAGGAAGTCGTCCGAGAGGATCGAGATATCGGGCTTCCGCAGGCCGGCGGCGGCGAAGATGTCGATGATCTCGTCCGACGCGACCGCGCGGGAGACGATCTGGCGGATGGCGAGATCGAGATCCTCGGTCGGCTGGCGTTCCCCGGTGGCCGACTTTCTCAGGACTGAGCGAACGGCCTGGAAGAAGGCGACGTCGTCGAGGATCGCCATCGCCTCGTCGGACGGGACGGCCAGCGCGAACGCCCGGGACAGCGAGTAAACGGCGTCGAGTAGCCGCTGCTTCCCATCCTGCTGCGCAAGGATGTGCTCCTGTGCCCGAGGCAGGACCGACACCCGCTCGCCTGCCGAGCCGCGCGAGAACGCGCTCCAGTCGAAGCCGTGGAACAAGCCGCAGCAGACCTCGTACTCGCGCAGCATCAGCCCAATCGCCTCGGCCTGACTGTGCTCCACCTTGCCGCGGCCGCCGCTCTCCGTGTATACCGCCAGCGCCTTGCGCAGTTCGTCGGCGAGACCCAGGTAGTCCACCACCAGGCCGCCGGGCTTGTCGCGGAACACGCGGTTCACGCGCGCGATCGCCTGCATGAGCCCATGGCCGTGCATCGGCTTGTCCACGTACATCGTATGCAAGCTCGGAGCGTCAAAGCCGGTAAGCCACATGTCGCGGACGATGACGATGCGGAACGGGTCCGCCGGGTCACGGAAGCGGCGCGCCAGCGCCTCGCGGCGCGACTTGTTGCGAACATGAGGCTGGAACTCCAGCGGATCGGTCGCGTTGCCGGTCATGACGACCTTGATCGAGCCGGCGTCGTCGCCCTCCCCTGCCCACTCCGGCCGCAGGGCCACGACCTCGCGGTACAGCTCTACGCAGATCCGGCGGCTCATGGTGACCACCATTGCCTTGCCGTCCATGACTTCGAGCCGCTTCTCGAAATGGTCGACCAGATCGGCCGCTACCAGGCGAAGCCGCTTCTCCGAGCCGACGACGGCGGCCAGCTGCGCCCACTTGGACTTCAGACCTTCCTTGCGTTCGACCTCCTCGCCTTCGGTCACATCTTCGAAGTCGGGGTCGATCTTCGGGTCGTTCCGCCTCGGATAGCTCCAGCTTCGCGAGGCGGCCTTCGTAGTAGATCGGCACCGTGGCGCCGTCTTCGACCGCGCGCTGAATGTCGTAGATGCTGATGTAGTCGCCGAAGACCGCCCGCGTGTTCGCGTCCGCCTTCTCGATCGGCGTGCCGGTGAAGCCCACGAAGCTGGCCTGCGGCAGGGCGTCGCGCATGTGGCGGGCGAAACCGTCGATGAAGTCGTACTGGCTGCGGTGGGCCTCGTCGGCGATGACGACGATGTTGCGTCGGTCCGAAAGCACGGCGTTGCGGTCGCCCTGCTCGGCGGGCATGAACTTCTGGATCGTCGTGAAGACGACGCCACCGCCGGCGACGCGGAGCTTCTCGCGCAGGTCGGCACGGTCGGCGGCCTGGACGGGATCCTGGCGCAGCAGGTCGCGGCAGCGGGCGAAGGTGCCGAAGAGCTGTTCGTCCAGGTCGTTTCGGTCGGTGATGACGACGATGGTCGGGTTCTCCATCGCCGGATCGAGGATCAGCCGCCCGGCGTAGAAAGCCATGCTCAAGCTCTTGCCCGAACCCTGCGTGTGCCAGACGACACCGACGCGCCGGTCGCCGGGCTCGCCGCCGGGCTGCCGGCCCGACTCGTACCGACCGCTCGGGCTACTCGAGCGCCTTCGCCCAGCCGCCCGAAGCGTCTGGTCGACCGCGAAGTTGACGGCATGGAACTGGTGATAGCCCGCCATCTTCTTGGTCAGGACGCCGCCGCCCATGTCCTCGAAGACGATGAAGTAGCGGATCAAATCCAGGAACCGGCCCTTGTCAAAAACGCCTTCCAGGACCACCTGCAGCTCCGGCATCCCCTTTGGCGCATCGCCGCGCCCATCGATCGTGCGCCAGGGCTTGAACCACTCCTTGCCCGCGCCAAGGACGCCGATCCGCGCCTCCGTGCCGTCCGAGACGACGAGCGCGCAGTTGTAGTCGAAGAGCGCCGGGATCTGCGACTGGTATGTCCCGAGCTGGTTGAGCGCCGACCCGATCGTGGCCTTCTCGTCAGCCGGGTTCTTCAGCTCGATCACGCCGAGCGGCAGCCCGTTGAGAAAGATCACGATGTCCGCCCGCCGGTTGTGCCCCTGCGGCCCGACCACCGTGAACTGGTTGACGGCCAGCCAGTCGTTGTTGTCCGGATCCTCGAAGTCGATCACGCGCGCTTGCGCGCCCCGGATGGGCTCCCCCGGCCGGTGGTATTCAACGGTCACGCCGTTCACGAGCATCTTGTGGACGGCCCGATTGCGCTCGATCAGCGACGGGCCGTCCGCCCGAACGATCTTGCGGAAGGCATCGTCGAGGGCTTCCTGCGGCAGGTCCGGGTTCAGCCGGACGAGTGCTTCGCGCAGGCGCCACTCCAGGACTACGTCGCGGTATGTGGGGTCGGTGCGCTCGGCGCCGGGCTGGCCTATGGCGATCTCGGGGCCGTGCGCGACCGCGAAGCCACTACTCGCCAGCCATGCGAGAGCGGCATGCTCAACGACGGCTTCAGTTACTGATCCCGACAGCCCTGTCATCGAGGATTTCAGCGTCTGTGTGGGAGAACACACGACGACCATCTTGGAACCTCGCGTCATGGCCACGTAGAGATTCTTGGAGTCATGGCGGATACCGTCGAGGATAACTACTACCTCGGCCTCGAGGCCTTTCAGAAGGAGCGTGCTACCGACGGCCCTCGACGGCAACGCTCTACCTGTCGCTCTATACCTCTCGCGCTCACGCATCGCTTGATCGGCGAATGTTCCGTTTCCCGCTCCGCAGGCACGAAGTGCCGCCAGGCAGGCTCGCAAGACCAGTGGTCGATGCACGCCCACTCCTGGCTGGACTCGGATGGTGTCCAGCAAAGAAGCCGCTCGAGCATGAGAAGGCGCTTCAAGGAACGCCAGCCCGGCGCTCTCAACTGCGCCAGCAGGCGTTCGTGCGGTACCAGCAGCAAGAGTTCTCAATCGTGCTAGGAGCCGCGGGACGTCGGTGTTCGTCATCAGTCGCTGCCCGTAAGCCAGGAGCTCCTGGATTGAGTCCGCTGATGCGACGTCGAAGCCCTCGGCGAACTGGACAAAGTCCCTGAGATCGACCGCCTCGACCATGACTGCGCCTGGCGTCTGGCTAGCGAAGAGACGTTGGCCCTCCGGATTCGAGCTATCCCCAATGACAAGTACCGACCCCGTGCCCCCCGGAGCTCGCGTCAGAGCTGCGGCGTGTCGCTTCTGTTGATCAGTGGTTCCGTCGAGCTCAACCCAACGGACCTCATCGGGCGCGCCACCGAGGTCAATGGGTTGCCCCGACTGGAGATCGTTTCGGGCGGAGAGAAGCCATCGACCAAGCCCTTCTGTTCCCGCATTGATCCACCTCCACGGAGTGTCGAGGGTCCCGGCGATTGGAAACGACCGACAGACTTCGGCGTTCCAGTCTGGCAACTGATCGGCGCCAAATCCGAATATCGCCTGCATCGGATCTCCCAGGACGCAGGTCGGCAACGCTTCCGAAACCAGCTTCAGCAATTGGTGCTGCCGAAGCGAGCAGTCTTGGTACTCGTCGACAATCAGCCGTGCGTAGGTTGCCTCGACGATGTCCTGCAGGCTCCGATCGGCGAGCAGGTGCGATGCAGCCTCGCGGATCTTCGGGTAGTCCCCGCGGTGATCATCTAGTCGGAGCACGGCCGGATCGATCGAGCTCCTGACCGGAAAGGTAGAGGCTAGCCTCATCGCCCAGCCATCCACGGTTGCGAGGACATAGGACGAGGGCGCCACCCTCGCTCGGCCAAGTCGTGCGCGGAGCGCCGCAACTCCCGCATTCGTGTGGGTAATCACGAGCACGGGTTTCTTCTCGCGGTGGCGCGACAACGCAGCTACAACCTTGTACGTTTTGCCGCAGCCAGCGGGCGCAGTCACGCACCCGCGATCTATGGCCAGGAGATCTATGTCGTCATCCGGCATTCGTAGCCCAATCAAATAGGGCCTCGACGGCGATCTTGAAGGGAGGATCGGAGCCTTCGAGCCCTGGGCCGACAATCTCCCGAGCGACGTCCTCCATCCTGGTGACGCTCTTGAACCACGGCTTCTCTTTCGATACGGAAGCCTTCCCGAGCGCTACGCGATGTGCCTGCCCAATCGTTCCATCTCTGCAGATAGCAAGGATCACTTCAGAGTCATAGGCGTTGCTCGAAGCTGACTTGATTTGGTCATCGACGAGCTCCTTGCCCACGAGGTCCACGGCCCGCTCGGTTAGCTTCTCGACGGCCGCGGCCGGCAGACTCCAGAAGAGTTCCTGCTCGAGGCATCGTCCGTCTCGCCAGGCAACGACCATGCCGCCGGCGCCCGCGAATGCCGCCTCCGTCGCCGCGTCCGGTTTCTTGTCGTCATCTCGCATGACGGCGGCCGCGTAGCCGAACCCTCGGAACATGGCGGCACGTTCGATGGCTCGATCTGGGTCCCCACCACCAGAATCCACCAAGCCAACGCCAAGCGCGGATATCGACGTCTTCCCAATCGATACCCGATGCTGGTCTAGGCCACGGACGAGACCGACCTCACTCGCGCCCTCGCAGACAATGACGGAGTGGGCTAAGAAGGCATCGGGGGCCTTCCGAATTGTCCCCTGGCAGACATCCGAGGCGCCGACCGCAACGACCGTGTGCACCGCCCCGGCCTTGCGGGTCACGAACACCTGGGTCCCCGATAGCTCGGCTAGCGCCACCGGGGAGTGCGTGGTCATGAAGACTTGGAGTGGAGGCTCGGAGGCCTTCGCTCCCAGTGACCCAAGGAGGCGGATGATCCGATGGGGCTCGAGCCCATATTCGAGTTCATCCAGCAGCACCACGCTGGCACTGGAGGCCGCCCTGCGCTGGAGCCCCGCGACGAGAAGACGAGCCGAGCCAACGCCAAGACCGCGCAGGGGAACGCCGTCTTCGCTATGCAGCGAGATCACCCCTCCGCTGAATGAAACCGCATGAACGTCGAGCATCGCCTTGACTGCGGCGCCCACGGGAATCCCAAGTTCTTTGGCTGTAGCCGCCACGGCGGCCAACACCTCGCCAAGCTGGACCGCAGCGCTGTCCCCGAATGTCGCGCGCGCCTCCCGTCCGGCCTTCGCTAGAGCCGAGCTGAGTTCGAGCTTCTCATCGGATATCCGCGTCAACACCGACCCGCGACCCCAGCTCAGTTGGTAATCGGCCGCGACTCCAATCCGGGCTGGCGCGATCCTGACTCGATCTGCCCAGGCGAGATTGCGGGATTGCCCCTGTTCAACGGCTCGATCGGAGACTAACGACCAAACTGGCTCAAGATCGCTTTGGACAGTGAGCCTCACGGTGAGGACCGTCTCCAGACCATCCCCAGGCTCGTCCTCCATGGCACCGGTCGCTGAGTTGAAGCCCCGCAAGTACGTGCCGTAGCTGTCCAGGTTCCTCAGCCCATCGTCAAGGTCCCCCAGCGTTGCCGAGATGGTCAGGGGCGCGTCGACCTCAAGTCGGTAGAAGTCTGAGTCGCCGAACTGCAGATTTCGGCGGGCACCCATGCATAGGTCGATAGCGTCCAGAATCGTCGACTTGCCGCTATCCCCGGGGCCGATGAGGCAGTTGATTCCAGGAGACGGGACCCAGTCGAGGGTCTGGATTCCGCGAAAGTGCCTGATCTCAAGCTTGCGAATCCTTGCCATTTCGCGCCCCCTAAGCTAGCCGATGCGACCTATCGGTTCGCCCGCCAACAGTGACGGCAGCATGGCATCGCGCAGCCCTTTGAGATCGCGACCCTCATGCTCAATCAATTCCATCTTTGATCTGATTGGGCGGGCAGCAGCCTCGAAACGGGATAGAACGGGGGCGCTTGGCTCAACGACCCGAAGCCTCGGAATGCTGCGGACATTCAGCGCGTCGAGGATGGTTCCCGCGTCGGTCCTTTGCACGATTTCGTCCCGCATCGAGTCCGACCTCAGGGCTTCGATAAGGAAAGTAGGCCATGGCTTGTCACTGCGGCATCGAACGGCAGTCATGTTGCGGCCAAGTGCAGCCCGAACGCCGTTCGGGACTTGCGCGACGGCTCCGACCCGGCCGACGTTGGTTATTACGCAGTCGCCGGGCGATGCCTCAATCCGGGCAGTCCACGCTCGATAATCACTGTCGCTGATGAAGTACTCATCGGCCATATCGAGGACGCCGTCCTGACGGATGTTGTCGAGCTGAAGCAACGGCCGGCCATTCTCGCGACGCTCAGGCTTCTTCGCATGGGAGCAGTCGATCACGTCAGCAATCGAGCCGATCTTTGCGACACGCCAGCCCGTTGGGATCTCGCCTAGCTCCGAGTCTTCGAACGAGCTCGGGAAGAGATTGGCCACTTGACTGGCCAAGCCTGGATCGCGGCCTTCGGATTTGGCGCGGACGGGGTCGAAGTCGATGAACCAGGACTTGAAGAGCGCGCGGGCCGTCAACTCGAGTGTCTGGCTCATGCGGCGGCTCAGATCGATCTTGTCGTCTAGGGCGCCGAGCGCCGCGGCGATGCGCTCTTGCTCTGCGAGCGGAGGCAGTGGGATGGGCAGCTCGCGCAGCACTCCCAAGTTGATCTTCTGGGTCACGCTGCCTTGCAAGCGGGCGGTCAGCCATTGCACCGCCACCGGGGATTTGAGGAAGTAGTCCACGTATCTGTGGTCGACTGAGTCACCGAGCGGAATGACACCGACGTCTCGCGAGACGTTCGCCCCGGCCAGTTCAGGCGGCACGATCGCCGTGTGTCCTGGTTCGGCTATGAGATTCACCAGAAGCTCTCCGCCTCGGAGAATGGTGCGCCGGAACTCGAGGCTGACCGCTTCGGTGACGCGCTTGTTACCGTCGAACACGATCCTGCCGTTTCGGATGTCACCGCCGCGGATCACCGGAATGCCGCCGGGAATGAAGTCGCCGACCTTCACGATCCCGTAGGTGATGCCTCGCTCCTGGTCGCATAGGTCGCCCAGGGGTCTCAGCGGCCACTCACTCCCCATACCCGAGCTCCCGCAAGTTGGCATTGATCAGCTCGTCGAGGCGCGCCGCTTCGGCTTGCTGCTCGCGGAGGGTGGCGACCAGGCGGCGCATCTTGTCGTCGAAGGGTTCGGCGTCCTCTTCGGCCGCCTCGGCGCCGACGTATCGGCCGGGGGTTAGGACGTGGCCGTGGCCGCGGATCTCGTCGAGTTTGGCGGATTTGCAGAAGCCGGCGACGTCAGCGTATTCGGCCGCGTCGGGATCGCCGCGCCAGGCGTGGTAGGTGCCGGCGACCCTGGCAATGTCGATGTCGGTCAGGTCGCGGTGGGTTCGATCGGTCATCGAGCCGAGCTTTCGGGCGTCGATGAAGAGCGTCTCGCCCCGCCGGTCGCGGAAGCCGCTGTTGCGTTTGTCGCGAGCGAGGAACCAGAGGCAGACCGGGATCTGGGTCGAGTAGAAGAGCTGGCCGGGCAGGGCGACCATGGCGTCGACCAGGTCGGCCTCGACGATCGACTTTCGGATCTCGCCTTCGCCCGACTGGTTGGTGCTCATCGAGCCGTTCGCGAGCACAAAGCCGGCGATGCCGGTGGGCGCCAGATGGCTGGATGAAGTGCTGGACCCAGGCGAAGTTGGCGTTGCCCGCGGGCGGCGTGCCGTAGACCCAGCGCTTGTCGTTGCGCAGCAGCTCGCCGCGCCAGTCGCTGTCGTTGAAGGGCGGATTGGCCAGGACGTAGTCCGCCTTGAGGTCCGGGAAGGCGTCGGCGTGGAAGCTGTCGCCCTGGGCGATGTTGGCGCCGATGCCGCGGATGGCGAGGTTCATGTTGGCCAGGCGCCAGGTCGTGTAGTTGGACTCCTGGCCGTAGATGCTGATGTCGCCGACGCGGCCGCGGTGCTCCTCGATGAAGCGCTCGCTGGACACGAACATGCCGCCCGAACCGCAGCAGGGGTCGTAGACGCGGCCCCGATACGGCGCCAGCATCTCGACGAGCACGCGGACGACGTGGCGGGGCGTGTAGAACTGGCCGCCCTTCTTGCCCTCCGCGCTGGCGAACTGGGCCAGGAAGTACTCATAGACGCGGCCGAGGATGTCGCGGGCGCGATCCGCCGGACTGCCGAGGCCGATGTCGGACACGAGGTTGATGAGCTGGGCTAGGCGCGCCTTGTCGAGGCCGGGGCGGGCGAAGTCTTTGGGAAGGACGCCCTTGAGGGCCGGGTTCTCGCGCTCGATGGCGTCCATGGCGTCGTCGACCGTGCGCCCAATCGTCGGCTGGGGCGCTTGGGCCTTGAGGTGGCTCCAGCGGGCCTCGCGCGGGACCCAGAAGATGCTTTGCGGCCTTGTACTCGTCGGGGTCCTCGGGGTCGGCGCCTTCGGCTCGGGCGGCCGCGGCGGCCAGGTCTTCGTGCTTGGCCTCGAACGCGTCGCTGATGTACTTGAGGAAGATGAGCCCGAGAACGATGTGCTTGTACTCGGCGGCGTCCATGTTGTTGCGCAGGGCGTCGGCCGCCTGCCAGAGCTTGGCTTCGAGGCCGGCCGTGGCGGAGGCGTCGGCGTCCGTCACAGTGGGCCGCCCGCCAGAGGCGCGGCCAGTTCGGGCTCCGCGAGGACTCACTGTTCACCCACTTCGGACGCTGACGGTGCGCCGATCCCCACATCCGCCGCCACGGCGGCGCGGTACAACCGGACTTGTCCAGCCTACTCCGCGCGGCGCCTCCGGTGGTTGCGAATTTGTGGTCAACGCCCGGGTAAGTGCGAGGTAAGCGCTGCTCGCTACCGTCCGCGGCGTGGTTCGATACCAATGGGACAGGAAGAAGGAGCGCGTCAACCTTGCGAAGCACGGCGTTAGCTTCCAGGAGGCGCAGGCCGCCCTTGAGGACCCAGGCCGTATCACGCGCCTCGGTATTGACCATGCGGACATCGAGGAGCGCTTTCTTACCGTTGGCGTTGGCTTTCGTGCGCGGCTCATTGCGGTGGTGACCGCAGAGCCGCCCAGGGTAGTATCCGCATCATCTCCGCACGGCGCGCCACGAAGCGCGAACGGCATGCGTACGAAACCGGCTCGTTCTGAGGTAGAGCGCATTCGCGCCTTCCACCAGAAGCTCGACCAGCCATCAATCGTGGAGATAGACGACGCGACCGCCTACTGGCTGGAAGACGCAAATGGCCGACGGATCGGCGAGCAGTCCCCCACCAGCGAGGTGCCTCTATTGGCCGCCCTGGCGGAAGTCCAGCGAGGTGTGGACCCCATTGAACTCAGTCTGGTCTGCGACGCTCCAGATGACGGCGCCCCTGACCAGGGCCGATACGTCATCAGCTCCGGCATTGGCCTCCTTTGGATGGCCGAGTCGGCTGCCGGGCTTCCGCCGCGGCCGCGTGGGCCTGCCGCCGGGGAACCATCGGGCCGCAGCGGCGACCGCTCGCTCGCGCGCCCCGTCGCGAGGAAGGCGGCCTCGGCGCCAATGGCGTCGCCGGGCTCAGCTTCGAGGCGTCGCCGGGATCGGTGAAGCTGGCCCGGGTCGCAGAGCTGCCGTTCCCTGTGGTCCCGGCGCTTCGAATCCGTGCGTCCCCCGGAGGCTGCGGCTGGCGCGCAGGTGGGCCGTCCATCGGCGGTCTGCCGTCCTCTCGTCCGAAGGTGAGGTCGTTCGCCCGGCCCAGTCGGACTCCGGCAGTCGGCGATCTCGCGAATGAGAGGGGAAGCTTGGTGTCGACGAAAGATCCAATCGTTCGCAGCCGGGAGCAACCCATTGCTCGCCCAAGAGGGCGCCGTCAATTGCCATCGCTGCGGCCCCACTCCAGGCCCAGTGATTCGATCCGGCTGATCAGTCTGGCTACGTCAGTCGCGCCCGCTGCTGGCAGGGCGTCCCGCAGGATCGTCGTCGCCTGCTCGACCGACACCCGGCCAGAGGGATCGCCGACATGCAGAACCAGCCCATCCAGGCCGGCCATTTCGGCCGCCAGGAGCTGGAGCAGCGTCATCATCACGCGGTTGCCGCCGAAGGCGCCGCAGCCCCAGAAGCCGGAGTGGACGATCACGCGGGCAGTGGCGCCGGCGACGCGGCGCGACTCCAGGACCGCGGCGCGGAAGCCGGAATAGGCCGTGGAGAGGGCGAGCACGATCTCTTCCCTCCGATACCGGCCGTAGCCGCCGATGGGGGCGGCGATCGCGATGATGTTCGAGATCGTCGGTGGATCGATGGGGACGGTCGCCTGCCGGACGACTTCGGGAGCGGCCACCGCGAAGGCGAGGCCGTAGAGCCAGCTCGGGCCGCCGCGTTCGGCGCGACGGTCGGTCTGGATGCGGACCCGGCGTTCGGCGCCCATCACCAGCGCGGGCGTGGGGCGGCCCCGTTCGACGGTGCGCGCGGAGCTGCCCGCGGCGACGAGCGCCTCGCGCAGGCACGCGAGGACCGGATGCTCGGCGACCTGCATCTCGTCCTGGGCTAAGAGCGGGGAGCCGTAGGCCCAGAAGAGATTGGGGTCGGCGAAGTTGAGGTGCCATTCGACTGCGGGTTGGGCTTCGACTGCGGGCGCGGGTTCGGCGCCGCCGGGCGCGGGCACGGGCGCGGGCGCGGCAGCGGCACCGGCCGGGCGCGGCACGGCCGGCGCGGGCGCGGCAGCGGCCGCCGGCTCGTAGTCGAAGAAGCCGTCACGAACCTGCAGCAGCCTCGCGGCGGCGCTGGGCTTGGCTGTGGCCGGCAGCGGCATCTCGGCCCAGCGGCTGTACGAGACGTGGCCGGCGACCGTGCCATCCGGGCAAGCGATCCGGTACACGACCTGCTTGTTCTCGTTGCGCAGAACCGGCGGGTGCCGCCTCATCAGCATGAACGCGTCGTAATGTCGGCGCTCGAGCGGGACCGGGGACGGTTCCGGCGACGTCATTCGTTGCCCACCATCGTTTCGAAGTTCTTGGTGCGGTTGCAGTCGCCGCAGATGTCTCTGCCCGGGCCCTCTCCGTTGATCTCGTCCTCGAAATCGAAGCCCAGCAGGGCGCCGCAGATGCAGCAGAAATGGAGCGCGTCCGCGTCGAGCCCGAGGTCGGCGTCGGGCGCGGCGTCGGGCAGGCCGCGTGCGGTCGATTGCGGCGCCGTCTGCGCCTTCGCCGTCTGACGTTTCCTACCCCAGCCCATGCCACCCATGGTGGCAGACTGCGCCCGCCCCGTGTCAGCTTGCCTGTCACGTGTCAAGGTGGGCGGTGCGCGCCGGCGACGGGTTGTTCGGGATCGTCGGCCGCGGCATGCCCAGGTAATCGCCGACGAAGAGACGCCGGCCATCCTTCCTCAGTGCAACGACGCAGGTTGTTGCCCTTGGAGGAGCGGATGCCGAAAGTCAGCGAGTTCTTCGGGATCACCATCTACATGTTCTACGACGATCATCCGGGGCCACATTTCCATGCCACCTACAACGGCCGTGAAGTCAAGGTCCGGATCGCCGACCTGTCGGTGATGGCGGGCGGGCTGAGCGCAAGGGCGATGGGCCTTGTGATCGAATGGGCCGCCCAGCAGCGAGCCGCGCTCGGTGAGAACTGGACCCGCGCCAGCCAGCGGCTGCCTCTGGAGAAGATCCCCGGCCTGAAGTAGGATCGGCTGCACGATGTTGCGAATACGCTCAGTGCGGGCGCTCGATGATTACCGGGTTCGGCTGACCCTGACCAACGGCGACAGTGTCGAGCGCGATCTCACCGACATGATCTGGGGTCCCGTCTTCGAGCCCTTGCGGGCCGAATACGCGCGTTTCCGACAGGTCCGCGTAGAAGCCGGGACGCTCACCTGGCCGGGAGATCTCGATTTCGACCCCGACACGTTGATCTGGGGCGGTGCGCCGCCGTCCGAACCGGGCTCTCGCCCGCCTCGCTTCCTCAAGATCGCGCGTAGCTCGCCGGCGAAAGCCGGGTAGGCCCGGTAGGCCGCCACGAGGCTGCGGTCCGCGAGCATCCGCATGCCGTACGGCCATGGCTGCGGGGGGAGCGGGTCGCCGTGCTCGTCCACTCCGTTGCTCACTGCGTCTCACTTGTGGGCGACCGTAGCCCAGGGCGCTCGAAGATAGCCTGCCACTGTGGCGTGGCATCGAGGAGCGCCGCGGCGCGCTGGTGCACAGCCGGCGCTCGGCCGGGGGCGGTGGACATCGCCCCGGGATCGATCGCTCGCCCGAGCCGACAGAGGTCGAGCCGGTCGGCGTCCCAGCACGCGCCGATCGTCGGATCATCGCTGGTCGTTCCGTCGGCGTGGCCTTGGCAGGCCAGGTCCAGGAGATCGAGCCGATCGTCCGCGAGGCCGATCAGCTCGTTGTTCAGGCAGCACGCCAGGAAGCCGCCGCGCCTGCCGTGGCCATCGTCGCTCTGTTCGGTGAAGCGCATGGAGTCGTGGAAGATCGCGAACAGGACGACCAGCAACGGGTCGGCGCCCACCTCGGCGGCCAGGTCCAGTCCGTTCGTCGCCACGCGCCGCCAGTGATCCTCGCCATGGAATGGCAAGCGGCGCGAGGGCGAGAGAATACGGACGGCATCGAGGACGGCCTGGAGATCCGGCTGGACGCTCATCGGGTCACCCGTGCGCAGCCGAGCGTGGCGAGGGCGTCGGCGAGGCGCCCCTGGACGTGGTTACCCTGATCTTCCACCGTGGGCATGCCTGACTCTCCCAATTGTTTCGCTACGTCGCCCCATCGATAGCCGGCGGAAGGTCGAGCCCGAGCTGGTGCAGCAGTGCGGCGCGAACCCCGCGGCGGATGTCCGGGCTGGAGACGTACTGGACCTGGCCGCCGATCTCATAGGCGGTCACCCGGGACAGGTCGATGGTCCGAACCTGGTGGCAGAGGATGACTCCATCCCTGGTCTGGCCGGCTTGCCCGGCCGGGATCGCGACCTCCCCCGGATACCTCGCCTCACGCGCCGAGACGGGGCACACCTGGGCCATTCCGCCCCTGTGGAAGGCCTCGTACGAGACGACGAGGGCTCGACGGGTTCCTGCCTGTTCGTGGCCCTGCGCCGGGTCGAAGTCGACGAGGACCATCGCCCACCGCAGTGCGCCGGCGGTCATGCGGGCCAGCTCTCGCCATCGCCGTAGTCCTGGGCAATCGCCGTCATCTCGGCCTTGAACGCCGGATCGCCGGCTGCCGCCTCCCAAATCGCCGCCTCTTGTCGCGCCTGTATCTCGAGGTAGAAGCGTTCCACCGCCAGCTCCACGACCTCGTCCTGGCTCCGCGCGACCCCCGGCAGGTCGGCGAGCTCCCGCACGCGGTGGAGCGTGGTGGGGCTGAGGTTGTAGGTTCGCTTCGTCTTCGCCGGCACGGCCGCAGTATCCACGTCCGGATATGACGTGTCAACATGACGTCCGCGCCGCTGTTCGTCCCGCCCGCCGCCGGCCTGTCGAGGGCCTACCGCTGGCCGCCCGCCGCCGGCTGGCCCGCCGCGCCCTGGCCCGCCGCGCCCTGGCCCGCCGCCCGCTGGCCCGCCGCCCGGCCGCCCCTGAACGACTCCCATCTAGTCAGACTCCACTGGGGTGAGAGTTGCGCAACCTGGCGTGCCGCCGGGCACCGCAGGGCGGGCAATGCCGCCCGAGATCCACGCTGCCGTCGCGCACCCGGGGAGCGCCGACCAGCGTTTCGGACACGCCCGAGGAGCCCGACCTCGCACAATTCTCATGGGGCGCAAGTTGGACCAGATCCTGCCGGGGTCGGAGGCGAGCGTCGCGGGCCGGAGGCGAGCGTCGCGGGGCTGGCGCCGGGGAGCGCCGCGGGCGGGCGGCGGCCCATCGATCTCAGGGCTTCGGATCATGTGGTGCTACGTCGCCCCGTCGAGAGCCGGAAATCCCTGCGGTCCCGGCACATCCATTGCTTCCGTCCCGCGTCCGTGGGGGTGGGTGCGCAGGAGGGCCTTCCACCGGCAGCAAGCCGGCCCTTTCATCCGAGGTCAGTCGGCCCCCAGTAGCGCATCGATCTCATGGATGAGGACCGGGAGCTTGGTCTCGACAACGTCCCAGACCAGCCGGTCGTCCACCTCGGCGTAGCCGTGGATCAAGATGTTGCGGAAGGCGACGATGGCCCGGTGCTCGCTGATCCCGGCGGCAAGCTCCGCGTCGAGCCTGGCGAGCTGGCCCAAAGCTTCACCGATGATCTCGAATTCGCGCTCCACGGCGGCGCTCAGCATGGCATCGGCGGCATAGTCGGCGAAATGCTTGCCGGCCGCGAATTGCGCCAGCAAGGCAGCAGCCTGCCTCATGTCGTACAGGTACTTCTTGGCTTCAAGCCGCATAGAGCAACGCCCTCGTCTGCTCGACCGACTGCCGGAAATAGGGATTCTTGATCGCGGAGGCGACCACAAGATCGACGGGCCTCCCCATCAAGCGCACCAGAGACTCGAGCAGGCCGAAGTAGGCATCGGCGTACTGGCCAGGCGGCAGGGCCTCGAATTCGACGAGGAAGTCGTAGTCGCTGCGCTCGGGGTCGAAGTCGTCTCGTGTGGCCGAGCCGAACAAGGACAGGCTCGAGACGCGGTATCGGCGACAAAGGTCCGACAATTCCGCTCGGTGCTGATCGATCGCTGGGCTCACGGCACTCTCTCCTCCGGTAGAGAGTAGCCGAGACTGGCTAGATTCTCACGCTAGGCGATGACCGGCCCTGCGGATGCAGTCTCCCGCCGTTCTCACCACATCGCCAGGGTAATGCTGGAGCACCCGCTCAAGATCCCCCGCCATCAGCCCGCGTCCCACCCGTCGGCGTGAATCCTCCTCGGCTCCCTCGATATACATTCTGCGGAGCCGCTGGTTGAGACGCGCACGGCGGTCATCTGGAAGCAGCGGCTTACCCATTGAACCCGTGAAGCCGCGTGTGCGGCGCACGCGATACCGCAAACGTCTGATGTCCCGCAAGGTCTTCGAGCCTACCGTATGCGCGGTGGGATAGGGCAGACAGCCGAACTAGAGCCTTTGCGAGGGGCACCCGGCGATGGAGACGCAGAACGAGGCACAGCCAACCGGGCCGGTCGCCGACGCCGACCCGAGAGAGCGCCGACTCATCGGCATGGTGATTGGGGGTGCCGGCTACAGACCAGCCCCGGACTGGGCGTGGCGGTATGCGATCCAGGACCGGACACCGCTAGATGAGCCGACCAGATCCCGTCTGAAGGCCCATCTCGACAGAGCGGTCGAACTCGCGGCGGGTCTCCCGTCGCCGCGCTATCTCCGGCGCGAGCCACTTGATCTCGATCATCTCGACGCGGTGCTCGACACCAAGATTGGACACGGCCTGCCACCGAGTGATAGCGATGCGATTACCGCCTGGTGTCTCGACATCGCCGTCCGCGAGATGGGCGGATGGTGGGCTCCCGGTCCGCCTGAACCGTTGGCAGAGCCCCACTGGGTCCAGATCCCCGATCTGGGAGCGGTCGCGGTGACAGCGGCCTCCAATAGTCCCTTCTCCGGCCTGATCTCCATGCCTCCGCTGCCGCGCCTCTGTGCCGTCGGCGCGGATCGCCCCCGCTTGCTTGATTGGCTCTTCACCAAGATCGATGAAGCCTTCACTTGGCCGATGCGCCTTGCATGGCTGGCGCGGCGGAGTCAGGCGCCCAAGGCCGTTTTGCCGGAGGGGCTGCGCCTGGGCTGGATCTGCGCCGGCGACAGCATCGGAACCGAGGCACACCCTCACACCGGACTCATCGTCGGACCGGACGGAAGCGAGATGGTGGCTCCCGGCGCACCGACGGACGATCCGCGCAAGATACGAGAAGAGATCAACAGCGCAGAGGGTGGCCGGGCGAAATGGGGCATCTGGGGCCATGACGGTTCCTTCGAAGCGTTGGCATCGCTACGTGATCGACTCGCCGACATCTACGCCGGCCCGCCCGTGGAACACCATCCGGCGGTAGCGCGGTTTGAGGAGGCTCGCCGGGATGCCTGGAGAGGTGAGGATCGTTCTGGCTGGAGGCAACAGCAGGGGCGCTGGTGCTCCTGACCGGTTGCCATAGGTACCTCGAGCCGCTCGCGATGCAACTTCCGCAACGGGGCATGGTCGTCGTGCGTGACGACGGAGTCGACACCGTCGTCGAGCGGCGATTGGCAACGCCCGCTCCGGCCGCCATCGTCATATGCCGATGCGCGGCATTGAGTGTGTGGCCCATTCGCCGAGCGGAGCTCGCCCATTCTCTTGGCAGAGTCCCTATCGTGGTGGTCGGCGGTCGCAAACCCTGGACGATGCTGCCCGCTCTCGAACTCGGAGCCGATGCCGTCGTAGATGCCCAGGGTGGGTCAATCCTGGAGGTTCTTCTGCGCACCGGGTGGCCGGCGGCGTTTGCGGACGCGATGGCCCGCCTCGGCATTCCAGAGGCCGTCGACCGCTGGCCACCTTACACGGCGCGATACCCCCAGCATGAGCAGGCCCTGAGGTCATCGCCGAATTCTTGAGCCCCCTTGGGACTGACCTTGGTCCAGGGTCAGATCAGGAGGACTGGTCGTGGGCGGTCGCCACCCTGAGACGGACCCCTGTGCTGCCCTGGCCGCCTGGCGCGAGGCTTCCGGGATCGTCGAGGGCCCACTGTTCACGTCGATCCACGTCAGCGGCAAGCTCGGCGGGGGGCTCTGCCGGCATCGACGTGACCGCATCATCGTCGGGGCTGCGAAGGCCGCTGGCATCGACGCCACGGGCTACCCAGGGCGCTCGCTGAGGGCCGGACTCGCCACGAGCGCACTGCCAGAGGGGCGAGCGAGCGGAGCATTCAGGCCGTCACCGGCCGACATGAGCACCACAATGCTGCGCCGCTACATCCGGTCGGGCAGCCTGTTCGCCGAGACCGTCGCAACGCTGGATCTGTGACGCGACCCAACCAGATCCCAATCCCTCGTCCGAAGCGCGTGAGTGCGGGAAGCCCGAAGAGTCTTCGGCTCCGCCCCTCGAGTCGCACGCGCTTGTTCGCCTTATCCCACGGCCCGCTCACCCATTGCGTGATGCGATGCGGCGCGCCCGTGGAAGCATGCGGCCATGCGGAACCGGTGAGGGCCGGGCGTTCGATCCGGCGCCGGCCCGACGCCTTCGCGGGGATCGACCGCAATACACGCTGCTGTCGGTCGGCGGATCCTGCGCCGGCCCGGCTACGAGGTCCTCGTCGCCAGGAGCCTTAAGGAAAACCAGCGGCCCTCGCCTCCGGCTCCTGGGACGCCGCCATCATCGACCGCAACGCCGTCGTCGCGCCGGGGGTCTCGGCCCGGATGGGAGCCCGCCGGCGGATCCGCCGCGCGGCAGCTCTTTGTATCGGAACGTGCTGACCGCGGTCGAGACATACCGAACGCCCGCTGCGCTCCCCTTCGCGCGGCCGGCGGTCGCGCTCGTCGAAGACGAGCCGATAATCGGCCGGCTCGTCGAAGTCGATCTCGGGCAGGCGGGCCTAGAGTGCCGCAGCTTCACCGACCAGAGACTGCTCGCGGCCTGCGCCAACGCTGTCGTCGACGTGGAGTTCGTGCATCCCCGGGCCGGACAGATCAGCGCTCAGAGGCCGCGGCGGCCATCGCGCCCTGCCGGGCTACGGGAACATCGGCTCGGCCTGGTGGCCGGCGGCTCGCCTTCGGCTGCCGCGGCGGACTTCGACTGCATCCTCGCGAGCCCTTCATCGAGGAGGGCCTACTGGCGGCGGTCACGGAGAGCGCTGACCGCTGCGGCTGGTTGGCCATCAGAAGGGGCGCTGGGCCTTGCTCGGTCGGTCGGCGGAAAATCGTGCCCAGGAAGGCCATCGAGAGGCCCCGCCAGAGGAGACTTGCTCGGGCCCGCGTCGAGGGCTGGGGTCGCGCTTCGTTCGTTCGAGCCCCGACGTGACTGAACAGGAACCCGTAAAGTGCACGCCGCTGACGATGCCCGCGAGGCCCGCTACTCCGGCGCGACCTTTGACCCCACCGGCGTCATGATGACCGCCCACAAGTTCGCCCAACACTTGACCCTCGCGAGGCAAAGGCGCTCCAGGACGAGGCGTCCCGGCGGGCGTCATGTTGCTCGTCTACCAGGAGCAGGACCCCGCCACACCAAGCCCGAGGCACTGCCGGACCGCTAGGTCCTTTTCCCCTGTACGGAAAACTCGTTCGTGCAGCCACGACCGCCACAGGGCCGCCGAGCGCCCCCCGACCGTTGGCGACGGGCATGAACGCCGAGCCGTTAAGCCACGTCTTCGAGCCGTACTCCACGGGCGCGGGCCTCGGACTAGCGACGTCTAGGCATATAAGCCAGCCTGAGGGAGATCGCGGCCGCCAGTGAGCCAGGCCTCGGAACGACCTTCACCGTCAGGCTGCCGGGGGTCGCCAGTACGACCAGCGACGAAGCTGGGCCACAGCACTACGAGAACAAGAGCCGGTGGCGCCAGATAGCACGGCGGGTGCCAGCCGAGTAGCGGTGCGATCCCGGCGGGGTGGTCACGTGGACGATGGGCGGCTCGGGCCAGCGGCACCAGCCACTGCCTGGGCGGTGCGGCGATACGCGGCGCAATGGCAAGGGATCGCGCGGGTGCGCTCTGACCCGCGGCGCCGGGGCCGGGCGCGGTTGTGACATCTGCAGAACTGCCCGGGCACGCCCCACATGGCCCATCCCTGGCACGGTTGTCCATCCTGTCGGGTACCCAGACAGCGACGCATCACCCGCGCCCTAGCGCTGTACATGGACCCCTCCTGTGGGGGCCACGCTGTGTCGGGATTGCCGGATTCCGCCGATCGTGAGCCCGATGGTGACGGCCGTCGCGATCGCATGTGGAGCCTGTGCGGCCTCACGGTCCGCGCCGGTGAGCCGGCGGCCGCAGATCCGACCGCTCAGAGGCAGCCCTCTCCTCGCGCCCCACATCGCGCGGCGAGGCTACTGCACAGCGGATCGAGTACTTCACGGCTCGGCCTCCAACGTGATCGCCCCGGCAGCGACGCAGAGACGGCACCGGTATCGGTCGGCCGGCCTGAGAGATGTGCCAGATGAGGCAGCGACCCGACCCCAGCGGCGCTCCTTGCCTCGCGAACAGCAGCGGGATCATCCCGTCGTGCGACGCCTGGGCCTGCATGGCACGAACGCGCCAGGCGATCTCATGCTCGTCCGCCAGGGCCTGCAGAACACGCTGCTTCTGCCAGAGGATAGCGGGCACGGGCTCAGGGCGCGGGGCCCCTGGACGACCAGGGTTCCCCCTTGACGCTCACCGTCAGGCCGGCCAGGCGCGCCTGGAGAAGTAGGATCATGCCGTCCACGTCGATACCATCGCCGGCCGGCTCGGGCGGCGGGCGGTCACCCAGCTGCCCACTGGGGATCGCAGGCCGCTTCGAGGGCAATCGCCTCGATGTCGGATTCCGCTTTTGCGGGACCTCGTGCATCCCCATCGTCGGCCGTGCAAACCTGCAAACTCTCAGTCGTCGGCAGGATCGGCGCATCGTCGGGCACCGCGTCGCCCAGCACCAGCCTAGCCGGCCTTCGAGGCCGATCCTCCAAGTTGCGCAGGTAGCCGCGCCGCAAGCAGACCTGAACCCGCCGCCAGACGGCCGACTGGTCGAGATGGAGGTGCGCGGCCACCGCGGTGACGGTGACCTCGCCGCCTCCCCCGCCCAGCCGGGACACGGCCTCGACGGTCTCTCGGACAGTCGGGCGACCGTCGCGCCGGCAGCGTCCGAGACCAGATCAGCAATGAGGTCCCGCACGACTCGGTAGTCGTCCAGCGTGGCGACAATCCGTCCGGAGGCATCGCGCTGCCGTGACGCCTGATGTAGAAGCGCATGGGCTCGGATCAGGTTGAGCACGGTGCCAAAGTCCGCCGGATGCGCACCGCAACGGCCGGCACCTCGGCGGCGAGGGTTTTGGCATACGGGATCGTCACGCGAGCGTCGGTTGAGGCAAGCCAGACCTGTAGGCCCTGCCAGGGTTCGAGATCCGGCACTGGACGATCCTCCTCAGCCAGGGCCGCCAGCACTGCACGAGTCTGCTCGGCGCTATCGGTCACCGTTATCGAGAGGAGTCTGGTCTCGTTCTCTGGGTGCAAGCTGACCGCAGTCGTGGTCACGATGAGCCCGGTCGGCCCCTCGCGCTCGATCAGCTTGGGAACGAGACCCTCGGGCGTCTTCTCCACCGTCTCGTAGCGGACGCGACCCTCCGACAGCAGGGAGCGCACCAGGTAGCTGGCGAAGTCGCCCGAGAGCCCCGCCGCCTCGTACAGGACAAGGTGGCGGTGCGAAAGGGGCTCGGTACCGTAGGCGAGGGCCCGCTCGCTCATCGCGGTCAAGGCGTAGTACGAGTCTCCGGGGAAGTAGCGAAGAACCTGCTCTACGACATGCGATTTGCCGCCGGCGCTCGGGCCCTTCAGAGCGATCGATACCGGCCGAGGCAGCAGGCGACTGACCAGCGCCAGGAACACTATCTTGACAGTCCGCTGCTCTCCGGCGACCGAGGCGGAGATGCTCTCCCCGAACCGATCGAGGATGCGGGGGGCCGTCGCGATCGGCTCGCATAGCCGCCAGGCTACGGCCGCCTGGTCGACATGCTCGGCGGCCTCGACCTGGGCGAACGGCACAGCGGCTTCCACAGCTGCCTGCCAGCGCTCCCGAAATGGGACGGATCGGATAGGTAGAACTCACTCGCATCCTTGGCTCCTTCCAGGTAGACCAGGCGCACCCGATCTCGGATGCTCGACTTGGCGAGCCAGCCAAGGACAGCCCGACCACCGTCGTCGGGCTCGACGACGACGTGTATCTCGGCGACGCCGTCGAGATCGCGGGCCCAAGTCTCCCGCCAGCTGTTCGCCCCCGGCAAGCCCACTGCGGCGAAACCTGCGTGCCAGAGCGTGTGGCAGTCTGACTCGCCCTCGACCAGCGCCACCGGGTCGCGTAGGGCTGCAAGTGCGCCCCGTCGAGTCGGCCGGCCGAGACGATCGAGCCCATAGAGAAGCGGCTTGGAACCGTGGCGCCAGCGGAAGCGGTCCGGGCCCTCGACGCTTATGCGGTAGCGGACCGACACCTCGGCCCCGTCTGCGTCGTGGTAGGGAATGCGAACGGCCGGCGCCCCGCCCTTGGCCGGCCAGGTCGCGTCGGAGACGCCGAGCGATCTAAGCCATGCCTCGTCGAGCCCCTTGGCATCCGCGTAGGCGCGAAGTGTGCAGCCGACCGGATGTGTTTGCGCGTTTGCAAGGTCAGGCGAGGGGCTCTGGCTCTCGCCCGTGGTCGAGGGGAAGAGGCTGGCCATCGTCATGCCGACAGCATCGACCACAGCCTCCTGCGTGCAGCCGGCGTGGCAGAACAGAAGCGTTCGCCCGTCGTCCCCCAGACTGATAGAGAGCGATGGCGAGCGATCCTCATGAGCCGGGCAGAGACTGCGCCATCCGGAGCCGCAGCGGTGCACGCCGGAGAGCCTGCCAAGAATCTCGGGCGCGTTCATGGCTCGACCTGGCCGAAACGCCCGTCGTCCGCCCGTCGAGACCGAGCGCGGCTCGCCTTGAGAGCGAGCGATGCCATGTGACTCCGCCGAGCCGCGGCAGCCCGCTTGGCTCTCTCCCCTGGCGGGAGTTTGCCTTCCGGGTCTACCTGCCGCTCAAAACGTGCCAGAAACGCCCGCGTGGCGGCGGCCGTTGACGTACCGCCTTGGGCGTGAAGTGCATAGGCGGCGCAGCGAGCGCGGAGGCTGCGTTGCTGGGGTGTAAGAGAAGACGCCACCGAGGTAACCCTTTCTCGGCACCCCTGCCGGGGGTCGAGTATCGGGATCGGTGGCGCCCAAACGGCGGCGATCTGCCCGCAAACTCTTGCTCCGGAATCATAGCACGTCGCACGGACGGCGGATCAGGCGGCCACTCGCTCGCATTGCTTAGGTAAGCACGGACTGAAGCTTCCTGCCCGAGGAACTCTCCCAGGAGGCCACCCTCGAAGGCCGGCCCGGACTGGGCCACGCCCGCGCAGACGCGACGACCGGACGCCAACAACGTCCGACGGACATGGGCAAACCAAGGACCGACGGGAGCGGAAGTCTTAGGAGGCGGGGTAGCGGTAGGTCCGGCCGAGAAACGATGCTAAGGCTGCTACACCCTAAGTCCTGCTCGGCCGGCCTGATGCCGAGGGGTCGGGCGAAGCCGACGGACTGCATCCCTCATGGTTTCTGCTCATGCCGGCTGACGCCCAGGCGTTCCCACAGCTTCGCCATCGCCTGCTCGTGGGCCTCGCGTTCCTCTGCCTTCCGGCCCTCCAAGGCGCGCTCCGAAACGAGTTCGTCCCGCGCATCCGGACCGGCCTGCGCGAGGTCTTCATCTCCCCAAACGTCCAAGCGTGCCTCATTCCCGCACCTACAGACCACCACACATGGCAGGCGGACCTTCCTCCCTGTCTCTGGCCTGAAGCCACTGTTGCCCGGCCCATAAGCGGGCAGACCACTCGGGTGCTTGCGCTTGCGGTTCACAAGGCCGGGGGCGAGACGAACAATCGCGCCGATCGTTTCCTGCCACGACTCGTACGAGTCGTCCTCCTGCTCGTCGTCGCCGGGGTCTAGGATGGGCCCCGTCCGTTGGACGGCTCGGTCGCCGTCTGCTCGGATCGACGCCAGACGATAGGTCGCGAGCACGGCGTCGCATCGACGGCAGCGGAACTCGGCCGTAATTGGCCGCTCGATAGCGTCCCGTTCCCGGGTGTGAGGGGCGAGCGGTGGAGGCAGTTTCACAGCCGATCTGCCGGGCTGAGCTTTCGATGAGCCGCCCGGGCCCGCTCGTCCGCCGCGCTCGCGGCGTAGCGATTGAGCATCGTCCGGCTGCGCCATCCTGTCACGCGCATAAGGTCGCCTTCGAGCCCGCCCTGAGCCAGCCATTCGTGGGCGAACGTGTGGCGGAGTTGGTGGACGTGGAACCCCTTGAGCCTGCTACCGCTGCTCGCCGCTTGAGGGCCTGCACGATACCCCGAGCCTCCAGCCGGCCCTGCTTGCCGAGCCAAAGCCATTCGCTCCTGGCATCGCGGTGGCGCGCCCGAGCACGGAGGTAGCGATTGAGGGCCCGGGCGACGTTCGCTCCGAAGGGCAGGGCTCGTCGCGAGCCGCCCTTGCCCACGACGATCGGCGACATCCTGCGTCATGTCGAGGTCGTCGACTTCAGGTTGGCGATCTCCGACAGCCGACCGCCGGTGTCGTAGTAGAAGAGCAGCAGCGCCATGTCCCGGCGATCGTCGAAGTCGGTTCCCGCGCACGCCTTGACCATGGCCGCGATATGGTCGTGATCGATCACCGGAACCGGGTCGACGGGGACGACCGGGCGCGTGCATCTTCGCCATCGGCGAGGTGCTGATCTCACCCTCATCAACCATGTAGTTGAAGAACACCCGGAGGCGACGGAACCGTAGGGCCACCGTCGCGGCCGGACGCCCACGGTTCGGACGAGGTCGAGTAGATAAGCCTCGATGTGCTCGCGGCGGATCGCGGAGGCGTGGCGCGGCATCCCGGCCGCACGAGGAAGTCGCCGAGCTGGCGGAGGCTGTCGACGTAGCTCTCGATAGTCCGCGGGCTCTTGTGCTCGGCCTGAAGATGAGTGCTCCGGGGCCCAACTTCGGCCCGAATGTCCCCAAAGACGCGTCTCGACAGCCATCCTAACCCCTTTGGAACCAGTCCAGTAAGGGGATTATACTACCGGCGTGCTAACCACCTTCAGGGCAGACTTCGCCAGTAAGGGGCTCTATCTGAGCGTAAGTTGAGGGGTTGGCTGGCGAGGAAGGATTCGAACCTTCAATCCCCTGATCCAGAGTCAGGTGCCTTACCGTTAGGCCACTCGCCAGCGGAGCCGCCAGAATACCGGATTCCGGCGACGAGCGGCGCGTCGAGCGCGCCGGGCCTGCGGCCGGCGGCTCCCCTGCCCGCGCGGCCGGCGGCTCCCCTACCTCGCGCGGGCGTCGGCTCCCCTGCGCGCGCGGGCGTCGGCTCCCCTGCGCGCGCGGCCGGCGGCTCCCCTAACCCGCGCGGCCGGCGGCTCCCCTAACCCGCGCGGCCGGCGGCTCCCTTACCCCGCGCGGCCGGCGGCTCCCCTAACCCGCGCGGGCCGTTGCCGCCGCCAGTTCGGCCTGGAGCGCGGACTTGCGCTCCGCGGTGGCGAACGAGCCGTCGATGGCGTTGGCCGCGAGGCGCCGGAGATCGGTCGGCGTGAGCGCGAGCGCCGCGGTGATGGCGCGGTAGTTGTCGCCGATGTAGCCGCCGAAGTAGGCGGGGTCGTCCGAGTTGATCGTGACCGCGACGCCGGCCTCCAGCAGCGTCCGGATCGGCGAGCTCGACATCGTCGGGAAGATCTTCAGACGGACGTTCGAATTCGGGCAGGCCGTCAGGGTGACGCCCGACTCGGCCAGGCGGCCCATCAACGCCGGGTCGTCCGCGGCCCGAACGCCGTGGTCGATCCGCGACACGCCCAGGCAGTCGAGCGTTCGCGCGACCAGCGACGCATCGCCCTCTTCGCCGGCGTGGGCGACCGCGCGCAGCCCCCGCGCCCGCGCCCGCGCAAACACACCGGCGAACGGTTCGGGCGGAAAGCCGACCTCGCTCGAGTCCAGGCCAACGGCCACGATCCGGTCCAACCACGGCTCGGCGGCCGCGAGAGTCGCGCCGGCCGCGTCCACCGGCAGATGCCGCACGAACGAGAGGATCAGGCCGCTCGTGATGCCGTACTCGCGCTCGCCGTCGGCCAGGCCGTCGAGGATGCCGCCAACCACCTCCCCTATCGGGATGCCGCGGTCCGTGTGCGTCTGGGGATCGAAGAATGGCTCGACGTGGCGGACGCCGTCCGCGTGGGCGCGCGCCAGGTACGCCCGGGTCAGGTCGCGGAAGTCGCCGCGGGTGACGAGCACCGAACAGGCCGCGTAGTAGATATCGAGGAACGACTGCAGGTCGGCGAAGTCGTAGGCGGCCCGCATCTCCTCGACCGAGGAAACCGGGAGCGCGACGCCGTTGCGGGCAGCCAGCCGGAAGGCCAGATCGGGCTCGAGCGTGCCCTCGAGGTGGACGTGCAGCTCGACTTTGGGCAGGCGGTCGATCAGATGGGCGAGCTCTGGATCGAGTCCAGCAACGGCGTCCGACTGCACTTTGCGGCGTACCTCCACGGCCGTCAATTCGACACGAGCGGCGACGCGGGAGGACGCTCGGCCGAGCGGGCGGCCGGCCCGCGAGTTGTGGGCCAGTCTAGCGAGTCGGGCGCGTTCCGGTGCCCGGGTCCTGAGGCCCGCCTGGCGAGCCGCCCTCGACACCGGCCGGGCCGGGCACGAGGCTGCGCCATGTCCGCTTCGAGGAGACACGAATGGCGCAGGCGACAATTCCAGACGCATATTCACCACCCGACATCGACGCCAACCGGGCGGGTCGGCTGACCGACAGCCAGCGCCGCTACCTTCGGTCGGCGGCGCGCTCGTTCTCCAGGGGAATGCTGTCGGGGGCTCTCATCGCCGCCGTGATCGGCGTTCTCGTGGCGACCTCGAACGGACCCACGCCGAACGCCTGGACTCGGCCGGCTCTTACCGCCGCCTTCTTCGCCGGCGCGCTCGTGTGCCTGTTCCTGGCCGTGCGCCCCAACCCGGAGGCCGCCGATGCCTCGGGCGGACGCGTCGCGCCGGTGGAGGGCGCGATCGGCAATAGAAGCTGGAGCACCTCGAGCCGGGGCTCGAGCTCCACGACGTATCAGCTGGAGGTCGGCGAGCAGCGATACAGCGTCGGGGGCGCCCTCTACCATGCCGCGCCCGACTCCGGTTGGGTCCGTCTCTACGTCACGCCTCGAACACACAAGGTCGTGAACTTCGAGCGGCTCCCGGACAAGGCCGTGCCCGACGTCGCCAGCGCGACGCCGGCGGCGCTGCTGGGACAACTTGGGTCGGCGTTCGGCTCGCACGATCAGCAGACCAGGAACGAGGCCCGAGCCGAGATGGAGGCGATGGGCCGCTCGCTCAAGGCCCAGATGAACGTTACTGACACCCCCGCGACGCCGCCGGCGGCGAGCGAGCGCGATCCCCGGCCGCTGGCCCAGGCGATCCTGGGCAAGTGGCAGATGGGCCCGATGTCGGTGACGTTCATGCCCGACGGCACGATGGTCGCCACGTTCCTCGGCGGCCAGCAGAGGCAGGGGCACTGGTCCATCGGGCCGGACGGCAAGCTCACCGCCGACGCCGCCGGATCGGGCGGAGCCGCCGACGCGTGGATCGCGGGCGACACGCTGACCATCTCGCAGGAGGGCGGGGCCGCGGCCTTCCATCGCGCCGCCAATTAGCCGGCGGTGACGACGACCTTGCCGCGGGCGTGGTGCTGTTCGAGGTAGCGCATGGCCGCGGGCGCCTCGGCCAGCGGGTATGTTCGGTCGACGATGGGCTTGATCTTGCCGGCCTCGATGAGATCCCGCAGGTAGGCCAGGTCCCCGGCCTTCATCGTGGCCATCACCGTCGCCAGCCTCTGGCTCATGAGGGGTGACTCCAATGTGGCCAGGGCCAGCTGCGCCATGGGCCCCAGCAGCCGGCCACCTCCGCCCCCGACGATGACCAGGGTGCCCCTGGCCGTGAGCGCCCGCCTGAAGTCGCGCAACGACCGGTTTCCGACCGTGTCCACCACCATGTCGTAGCGCTGGTCGGCCCGTGTGAAATCCTGCGTCGTGTAGTCGACGACGTGGTCGGCGCCGATGGATCGGACCAGCTCCACGTTGCCGACGCTGCAGACGCCGGTGACCTCGCCGGCGCCGAGCGCCTTCGCAATCTGCACGGCGAACGTCCCGACCCCTCCGGACGCCCCGTTGACGAGCACCTTCTGCCCGGGCTGAAGGCGGCCGACGTCGCGCAGGCTCTGCAACGCTGTCACGCCGGCCATCGGCACGGCTGCGGTTTCCTCGAAGGTCAGGTTGGCTGGCTTCGATGCCAGCGCCTTCTCCGGGATGGCAACGTACTCGGCGCACGCTCCCGGTCCTTTGGTCCCGTAGACCTCGTCCCCGACCTTGAACCCCGTCACGTTCTTGCCCACCGCCTCGACGACCCCGGCGACGTCGGAGCCCAGGATGGTCGGCCGCCGCGGCTTGCGGATGCCTGCGCCCATCATCGGACGGAACAGCAGGGGTTCGCCGCGCATGAAGTGCCAGTCATACGGATTGAGGGCGACGGCGCGGATCCGGACCAGTACCTGGTCCTCCCCGGCAATCGGCCGGTCAACTTCAGCAAGCTCCAGGACATCCGGCGAGCCGAACCGCCGATAGACGATCGCCTTCATGTATCCCTCAGCTGTCGAGTGAGTGGAGTTGCCGCCGGCCTCGAAATCTACGCGGCCGTTGAGCACCAACCGCTCCAGTCGGAGCCGGTTGCGGAGAGGATGGTGTCGCCGAAATGTGAAGTTGTTGTGAGGGCGTAGCGGAGGCATCGCGAAGCCGAGGGCGGCGCCCGGCCCTAAGCACCCCGTTCGTCCGGCCGCCACCGCACCGCTCTACCCCGTGGCGCCCTGCGCCTGGAGCTTGGCCCAGGTATCTCTGAGGGTCAGCGTGCGGTTGAAGACTGGATGGCCGGGCTTGGAGTCGAGGTCGGGAGAGAAGTAGCCCAGGCGCTCGAACTGGACGGTCTCGCCGACCGGCAGCTCGGCCAGGCTCGGCTCGACCAGCGCCCCGGCGAGCACCGTTTCGGAGTTCGGGTTCAGATCGGCGAACAGGTCGCCGTCGGCGCCCGGGTCGGGCCGCGTGAAGAGGTGGTCGTACAGCCGCACCTCGGCGGGCAGCGCGTGGGCAGCGGAGATCCAGTGCAGCGTGGCCTTGGGCCGGCGGCCGTCGGGCGAGTCGCCGCCTCGGGTGGCCGGGTCGTACGTGCAGCGCAGCTCCACCACTTTGCCCGCGGCGTCCTTGACGACGGCGGTGCAGGTGACGAAGTACGCGGACCGGAGCCGGACCTCGCGGCCGGGGGCCAGGCGGAAGAACTTCGCCGGCGGCTCCTCCATGAAGTCCTCGCGCTCGATCCACAGTTCGCGGCTGAAGGGCACCTTGCGAGACCCGGCGGACGGATCCTCTGGGTTGTTGACGACCTCCATCTCCTCGACCTGGCCTTCGGGATAGTTCTCGATGACCAGCTTGAGCGGGTCCAGGACGGCGAAGCGGCGGGCGGCCTTGCGGTTCAGCACGTCGCGGACGGCGTGCTCGAGCTGGCCGAACTCTATGACGTTGTCGGCCTTGGCCACGCCGACCCCGGCCACGAATTCGCGCAGGCCCTCGGCCGGGAAGCCGCGCCTCCGCATGCCCGCGATCGTGGGCATGCGCGGATCGTTCCAGCCGCGCACGCGGCCTTCCTTGACCAGGCGCAGCAGGAAGCGCTTGGAGAGGACCGTGTAGGTGATATTCAGCCGCGCGAACTCGATCTGGCGTGGCTTGTGCGGCACGGGCAGGTTCTCGATGAACCAGTCGTAGAGGGGCCGGTGGATCTCGAATTCCAGGCTGCAGAGCGAGTGCGTGATGCCCTCGATCGCGTCCGACTGGCCATGCGCGAAGTCGTACATCGGATAGACGCACCACTTGTCTGCGGTCCGCGGATGGTCGGCATGGAGGATCCGATACAGAACCGGGTCACGCATGTTGATGTTCGGAGACGACATGTCGATTCGGGCGCGCAGCACCCGCGCCCCGTCGGGAAACTCGCCGGCGCGCATTCGTTCGAACAGATCGAGGTTCTCCTCGATCGACCGGTCGCGGAACGGGCTGTGCCGGCCGGGCTCGGTGAGCGTGCCGCGGTGCTCGCGGATCTCGTCGGCGGAGAGATCGTCCACGTAGGCCTTGCCGGCCTTGATCAGGTAGACGGCCCACTCGTACAGCTGCTGGAAGTAGTCCGAGGCGTAGTAGAGGTAGCCGCCCCAATCGAACCCCAGCCAGTGGATGTCCTCCTGGATGTTGTCGATGTACTCCTGCTCTTCCTTGGTCGGGTTGGTGTCGTCGAAGCGCAGGTGGCAGCGGCCGCCGAAGTCGCGGGCGATGCCGAAGTTGATGGCGATCGCCTTGACGTGGCCGATGTGCAGGTAGCCGTTCGGCTCGGGCGGGAAGCGCGTGACGATCGTCTTGTGCTTGCCGTCGCGCAGGTCGGCGGCCACGATCTCACGGATGAAATCGCCTCGTTCCGGCGGTGTAGGTGCGGCGCTGCTCACTCCGCGACTTTAGCGGATTCCGGTCGAAGACGGACCGCGCTCCGGCGGCGGGCGGCGACGCGAATCGAAAGTGGCGGCTCGACCGCGAGGGCCGAGCCGCCACGAGGCTCAGATCGAGGGGACCTAGAAGATGCGAACGGCGACCTCCGCCGGAGCGAGCAGGAGCTGCTTGAGCTCATCGTCGACCTTGAGGAGGCTGATGTGGGCGCCGGCCATCTCGAGCGAGGTGCAGTACTCGCCGACGTAGCTGCGGAAGACCTTGATGCCCTTCGCGGCCAGCTTCTTGTGGGCGATGCCGTAGAGCAGGTACAGCTCGCTGATCGGGGTGCCGCCCAGGCCGTTGACCATCAGGGCGACCTCGTCGCCGCTCTTGAACGGCAGGTCGGGCACGATGGCGTCGAGCAGCACGTCCACGATCTCGTTTGCCGTGCCGCGCTTGCGGCGCTCTCGGCCCGGCTCGCCGTGGATGCCGATTCCGACTTCCATCTCGTCGGTCGCGATCTCGAACAGGGCCGTGCCGCGCACGGGCGGGATGCAGCTCGAGAGGGCGATGCCCATGGTCCGGACCTGGGCGATCACCTTCTTGCCGATCCGTTCGAGCTCGGCCAGATCAGCGCCCTTCTCGGACGCAGCGCCGACCGCCTTGATCACGAAGAAGTTGCCGGCGACGCCGCGCCGGCCGACGGTCCAGGTCGAGTCCTTGACCGCCACGTCGTCGTTGACCAGGAGGTACCCGATCTTCATGCCGTCGGCCTCGGACAGCTCCTTGGCCATGTCCCAGGCGGTCCGGTCGCCGGTGTAGTTGTTGACGATATAGAGGACTCCCTTGGGGGAGTTCATCAGCTTGGTCGTCTCGGTGACGAACTCGACCGGAGGACCCGCGAAGACGTCTCCGGGGCACGCGGCATCGAGCATTCCGGGGCCTACGATCATGGTGTGGGCCGGCTCATGGC
This sequence comes from uncultured Chloroflexia bacterium, assembly GCA_963768655.1. Lineage (GTDB taxonomy): Bacteria > Chloroflexota > Limnocylindria > Limnocylindrales > CSP1-4 > Fen-1039. The sequence goes on from CAVYIM010000005.1 coordinate 278,049, forward strand.
CGGATCCCGAACCCTGGATGATCGAGACCTTGTTGGCCTTGGGCATGTCGGCCCGGTAGATGAGGTTGTATTTCGGCTCGAACTTGAGCTTGCCGTCCGAGGCGAGGGCGACGCCCTCCAGGAACTCGGTCACGAACTTCTTGGGGTCGTTGAGGAACTTCCTCATGCCGTGGCTCTGCTGCACTTCCTTGGCCACTTCTGTCGTCATGTCTGCACTCCCTGTCCGTACTTCGCGCGCCACTCCTGTGCGATTGCCTGGAGGATCACGCCGATGGCCGTCGCGCCGGCATCGACGGAGCCTCTGCTGCGCTCGCCCGTGTACGCGGCCCGGCCGCGCATGGCGAGCATTGGCTTGGTATCCTCGGCCGCCTTGACCGCCACGTCGGCGGCACGTTGGATCGCGGCCACGCCGTGGTCGCCGTGCATCGCCGGGTCGGCGATCGAGGCTTCGAGGCTGTCTGTAGCCGGGCTGAGCGCGTCCAGCAGCGTCTTGTCGCCGAGCGCCGCTCCACCGCGGGCCATGATTCCGGTCATGGCGGCGCGCAGCATTTCGACTACGTCTTCGGGTGCGAGCTCGGTCTTGTCGCCGGCAACCGCGCCGGCCCGCAGAAAGGCGGTGCCCCAGATGGGGCCCGAGACGCCGCCGACTTTGCCCGAGATCACGACCGCGACCTTCTTGAGGACCGCGCCGATGCTCGACTTGTCGAAGGTGTCGTATTCCGCCTGGACGACCTCGAAACCGTTGCGGAGCGAATAACCGAAATCGCCGTCGCCGACGATCGAGTCGAGCTGGGCGAAGTAGTCCGCGTTGTCAACGATCGTCCTGGCCATCGTCTTGATCACGAGGTCGACTTCGTCGAACGACGCCTTTGTCATTCCGACCTCCATTTGTGGCTCGAAAGGCTCGACGGGAACGCGGACGGAGCTACGGGGCGAGGCAGGCCTCGAGGTCGGCGACGGTCACGTAGGCCCCCGGCCGTGCAGCCGAGCGATTGGCCATGACCTTCGTCCGCTCTCCGTCAGGGTCTCCGAGTGATGAAACGACGAGCATCGCCTCTGAAAAGTCCTCCTTCTCGGTGTAGCCGTTGACAGTGACGAGGCAGCGCAGGCCGGCGGCGTGGGCCGCCTCCAGGCCGTTGCGCGAGTCCTCGATGACGAGCACGCCGGCGCGATCGACGCCGAGGCGCTCGAGGGCCAGAAGGTAGATATCCGGGGCAGGCTTCTTGTGAGCCACGACGTCGCCGGCGAGGACCAGGTCGAAGCGGGCGGCCCGCTCGGGGCCCGCGGCGCCGTCCAGGATGGCCCGCACAGAAGGCTCGGCCGAAGTCGAGGCGACGGCCATCTTCCAGCCGGCGTCCTGGGCCTCACGGATGATGCGGGTGATGCCGGGCCGCGGCGGGAGCTTGCCGGCCGCGACCATCTCGGTGTAGAGGGCGGTCTTGCGCTTGTGCCAGCCGGCCACCTCGGCCGCCAGCGCTTCCGGATCCTCGGGCAGCCGGTTGGCGCGGACGAACGCGGGCGTCAGCTCGCTGGCCATCCGCTCCTTGCCGCCGGCGATCTGGAGCTTGCGGCCATACTCGTCCTCCGACCAGGCCAGCGGCAGTCCGAACTCCCGGAACGTCTGGTTGAAGGCGGGCAGGTGACCGTAGCGTTCGGTGTCGGCCAGGACGCCGTCGCAGTCGAAGATGAGCGCGTTCACGTCCAGGCCTTGCCTTCGCTCCCGAACAGGCGGATGTGGTACTTGGCCATTTCCACCACGGCCGCCCGCTGGGCCTTGAACAGGGCCGGCGGGTCGTACTCGCCCGGGTGCTCGGTCATGTAGTCGTAGCCCGACTTCATGAACGCGATCTTGAGCGCGGTCGAGATGTTGACCTTGGCGCAGCCGCGCGAGACGAGGTCGCTGAACTGCTCGGGGGTCATCCCGGTCCCGCCGTGGAGTGCGACCGGGATGCCGGTCGCGTGGACGATGTCGGTCACTCGCTGGGAGTCGAGGTGGGGCGTCGTCTTGTAGGTCCCGTGGGCGTTGCCGATCGCGGGCGCGAACACGTCCACGCCGGTCGAGCGGACGAAATCCACCACGGTCTCGAGCGACTGGACGTGCTCGGCCTCGTCGCCGGTCATCTCTTCGGTCCGCTTGAAGCCTTCGATCTCGCCCTCGACGCCGGCGCCGTAGCGGCGGGCCTCGGCGACGACTTCGATGCACTGGCGCTTGTTCTCCTCGACGGACAGCTTGCTGGCGTCGAAGAGGACGGAGTTCCAGCCCCTGGCCAGGCAGGCGGAGATGACGTCTCGCTCCGGGCAATGGTCGAGATGGAGGGCCACCGGCACCGAAACCTGGCCGGCGTAGGCGACCCACATCGCGTACATGGCGTCGATGCCGGTCATCTTCACGTGCTTGACCGACGTCTGGACGATGAGCGGCGCTCGCAGCTCCTCGGCGGCGGCGAGAACCGCCTCCATCGAGAGGTCGTTGACGACGTTGATCGCGGCGACGCCGTACTTGCCGGCGAAGGCGCGATCGATGATCTCCTTGGTCTTCACGATTGGCAATGCAGCACCTCCTCGATTGGAACGGTTCGCTGCTCCGGGCAGCCGCTGGGCAACCGCTCCGGGCAACGCCGCGCCCTGGCCGGCTCGGACCTCTGCAGGCCCGCGGCCGGACCGGCTACGTCAGCGCAAATGCGGCCGATCACCTCCTCGCTGCCGGCGGCACGGCCGGCCGTTCGTTTCCTGCCGGAACCCGGACGCGGTCGGCCTCGCGGCGCGCGGCGGCAGGCGCGGCGTCGCCGCTCACGTCGACGCGGCTCGTAGCGTCGGGGCGTGCCATCTCCAGCACGGCCCGCGTGTTGGCCTCGTCGACGATCAGCACGTCGATGACCCCGGCCCGCAGCGTCCCGAGGATGGCGAGCGGCTTTTCGGCCTCGCTCACGACCGCCACGACCGTCTCGATCCGGCGCAGCTCGTCCACCGACAGCGCCACCAGCCGGTCCCGATGCGGGGCCGCGATCAGCCGCCCGTCGACGTCCACGTAGTTGCCCAGGACGTCGCCGACGGCCCCCTGGCGCACCAGCCGGGCGATCTCGTCAACCGAGAGGCAGCCGCTGCGGACCATCGTGCAGTCGTCGTCGGTACCGCCGATCCCGACCAGGGCGACGCTCGCCCGGGCGGCCAGGCGAAGGGTGTGTTCGACTGCTTCCTGCTGGAGGAGGCCGTCGCGCATTTCCGCGCTCTCGACGTAGGCCGGCGCGTACAGGCTCTCGGCGCGGCCGCCGCACCTTTCCGCGAGAGCGCGGCAGATCTCGTTGGGGTTGGTCGGCGCGTCGACCCGCGGCGAGCCGCCCATGGCGCTCACGAAGGTGCAGTCCAGGCGGCGGCCGGGCCGGAAGAACCGGGGCACCTCGCCGGTGTCGCGGCCGTGGCCGACGGCCACCACGGCGCCGTCGGAGAGGCGCCTCTCGAGGTACTGCGCCGCGCTCCGGGCCACCGCCTCGCGCTGCGCCTGCGGCTCCGCCGGCGACGTGCTGACGATCGCGTCGGTCAGGTGGAACGTGGCGCAGAGCTCGTCCTCGAGCTCGAAGTGGAGCCACGACGGGGCCTGCACGCGGATGTCGACGACGCCGGCCTGGCGGGCCTGGACGAGGAGGCGCTGCACCTTGGGGCGCGAAAGCGCGAACTCTCGCGCTATCTCTTCCTGGGTCCGGTCGTCCACGTAATAGCGGTGGGCGATGCGCGCCAGTAGTTCGTAGCGGTCGCGGCGGACGTCGTCTGACATATGCCCACCACCTGGCTCGACCGATCAATTGCTCAGCCGTGAGCGCATGCCCAGTCTAGGCAGAGGGCCGCGGACGCGATACCGCTGACTCACAGGGCGGTCCGAAACGGCGCCGAGCGCAGCCCGGATCCCGTCGACGGCGCGGCCGGCGGTCGAAATCGGGGCTGCAGTCGCGCCGGCGTCGCGGCCCGTCAGCTCCAGGGCAGCGCCGCCCGCTCCGCCCAGTAGCGTTCGGGTGGCTCGGCCAGAACGCCGAGCTCGTCCAGTTCTGCGGGGCCGAGGGGCACCTCGGCGGCGGCGAGGTTGCTCGCGATCTGGGCCGGTCCGACCGCGCCCGAGAGCACGACGTCCGACCAGGGTTGAGCCAGGGCCGCGGCGATGGCGACGGCGTCCGCGCCGGCGTGGAGGCGGCTCGAAACGGCTTCGAGCGGCTCGGGCAGCGGCTGCGGCTGGCCCGCCGCCAGCCGGCCGTTTGCGAGCGCCTCCTTGACGATGACGCCCCAGCCGGCCGCACTCGCCTCGGCCAGGGCCGGCCCGACGGAGGTCTCGAGCAGGTTCCAGGTCGCCTGCACGCAGCCGAATGGCGCGCGGCCGTCGACCCGAACCTCGAGGGCGCGCCGGATGACGTCGGCCTGCCGCGGCCCGCTGACGGTCAGCCCGATGGCCAGGCCGGCCTCGTGCAGCGAGCTCAGCTCCGCCATCACGTCACGGTCGTCCAGCACTCCGCTCTCGAGCGTCGCGGAGTGGACCTGGTAGAGGCACAGCCGCTCGCCGAGGAGCGCTCGGCTCTCGGCAATCTGGCGGCGCAGGTTCGCCGCGGAGTGCTCCTTGATCTCGTTCACGCTGGCCCCGACCTGCCAGTCGGCCGTGTAGCGGTAGCCCCACTTGGATCCGACCGTCACGTGGCCGGGCGCGAAGGCGCGAGCGTCGAGCCACGTGGCAAAGAACTCCTCGGCCAGACCGTACGAGCGGGCGGCGTCGAAGTAGCGGATGCCGCCGTCGTACGCCGCATCCAGCAGCTCGTGGGCCCGGCGCCGCATCACCTCGACGCGCCGATCGGCGCCGAGATCCCGATCCCGGCCCAGGTTGATGTAGCCCGGGCGGCCGATCGCGGCCAGCCCCAGTCCGATCTCGCTGACCGGCAGGCCGGTTCCCCCCAGGCTCAGCGTCCGCATCGACGACTACCCGGGCCCCGAGCCGGGCGCTGCCAGGAGCTGGCGCGCCATGGCCCGGACGGTCGCGGCGTCGGTGGCGGCAAGGGCTGCTCGCCCGAGTTCGGCCAGCTGGGCGCGCGTGACGCCGGCGAGGGCGGCGCGAATCCCGTCCATTGAGCCCGCGTCGGCCGAGAGCTCGTCCACGCCCAGTCCGACCAGCACCAGCGCCCCCAGAGGGTCTCCTGCCAGCTCGCCGCAGACGGCCACCGGGATGCCGGTCTCGTCCGCCCCGGACACCACGTTGCGGATCAGGCGCAAGACGGCGGGGTGCAGCGCATCCTGCAGCTGCCCGAGGGCGGGGTTGCCGCGGTCGGCGGCGAGCGTGTACTGGGTGAGGTCGTTGGTGCCGATCGAGAAGAAGTCCACCAGTCGGGCCAGCTCGGGGGCCTGAAGTGCGGCCGATGGGACTTCCACCATCACCCCCGCGACCATGCGATCGGGCAGCGGGCTCCCCGCCTTCGCCGCGCCGGCTCGGGCCTCGTCACGCAGCTCGAGGAAGAGGCGCGCGTCGGCCAGGGTCGAAACCATGGCAGCCATGACGTGAGGCGTGACTCCTGCGAGGCCTGCCGCTCGCCAGATCGCCCGCAGTTGCGTCAGGAGCAGCTCCTTCGAGCCGTGATCCGCGAGGCGGATGGCACGGACCCCCAGGAACGGATTGGCCTCTGCCGGCAGGCCCAGGAACGGCAGCGCCTTGTCGCCACCGATGTCCGCCAGGCGAACGACAACGGGTCGATCGGGCCCGAAGGCTTCGAAGACGGTCCGATAGGCGGCCACCTGTTCGGCCTCCGACGGCGCGCTCTGGCGTTTCATGAACAGGAACTCGGTCCGGAAGAGTCCCACTCCCTCGGCGCCGACCTCGAGTGCGCGGGCCGAGTCCTGCGGGCCGCCGATGTTGGCCAGCAGAGCCACCCGGGCCCCGTCGGCGGTCGCTCCCGGTTTGCCGCGAAGGGCGGCAGCAGCGCGGCGGCGGCCGGCGAGGGCCCGGGCACGGGCGGTGAACTCGGCCCGCGTGGTCACGTCCGGATCGAGGGCGACCTCGCCCGTCTCGCCGTCGATGGCGATCGTCGACGCGTTCCCGGCGGCCTGCAGGAGACCGGGCACCGCCACGACGGCGGGGATTCCCCGGCCGCGGGCGAGGATCACGACGTGCGCGGTCGCCGAGCCGCCCTGGATGGCCACGCCGATCAGGAGGTCCTCCGGGATCTCCTCCGCGACCGACGGCGGCAGATCCTCGGCGACCGCGATCGAAGGAACCGCCGGCAGGGTCAGCGACTCACCCCGGATGATCCGGGCGATCCTGGCACCCACGTCCCGGAAGTCCGCGCCGCGGGCTGCGAGCAGCTCGTTCGTCAGGGCTTCCATGCCGGCCGCCGCCGCCGCCGCAGCCGACTCGACGGCCGCGGCCGGATCCTGGCCCGCAGCCGCGCGCGCGACGGCGTCGTCCAGGACCTGCGGGTCGCAGGCAATGACGGCCTGGGCTTCGAAGATGCCGGCGTCCTCGTCTCGACCGTGCCCCCGAACCCGCGCCGCCAGGGCGTTGAGCTGGGCGGCCGCTCCCGCGGCCGCGGCGCGGATGACTTCGCCCGGGTCGGACGTCGCGCCGGCCGGGTGAGCGGTGGCCCCCGACAGTGGCCGCGAAACGTAGACCCACACCGGCCCGACGGCCACGCCTGCGGCGCCGGCAGTCCCCGCGATCGCTCCGGCCAGGCGCGGGCGCGGCGCTGCGGGCGGGATTTCGGCCGCAGCAGGCAGCTCCGGTCGAGCGCCCGCCGTCTTGCCCTCGCCGAAACCGCCGGCGACCAGCGACAGCAGCGCCGCGAGTGCGGCGTCCTGGTCCTCTCCTTCCGCCGAGACACGGATGACGTGGCCTTGCGCCGCTCCACTCGAAGCAACGGCTGCCATGCTCTTGGCATCGGCGGGCGCCGTGCCGCCGGTCAGGTTCTCGAGCCAGATCGACGATCGGAACCGGGACGCGGTCGTGACGAACTCGGCCGCTGGCCGGGCATGCAGACCCGCCGGGTTCCTGACTTCGACCGTGAACATATGGGCCGCGAGACCCGGGCCGGCCTCCGCAGCCGGCTGGGGATTCGACTCCTCGTCCCCGGCGTGCTTTTGCATCGACGCCGCGGCCTCGGCCTCCCGGAGGACGCCCTCCAGCGCCGCGCCGCCCCTGGCCTGGACCGCCGCGACAATCGCGCCTTCGACGATCGGCCCGCCGCTCAGTCGCGTTCGGCCGGCCACTTCCGGATCGAGCATGTCCAGGGCCAGCTTCGTGCTCAGGACCGCGCTGCCCAGGTCCGCCAGCACGAGCACGCCGGCGCCCGTGTCGGCCTGGGCGATCGCCTCGGCAATCAGCGCCGCATCGGTCCCAATCGTGCCATCGGCCATGCCGCCGGCCGCGATGAGACGCACCTCGGGCCCGGCCATCTGGCGGGCCAGCTCTACGACGCCCTCGGCGATACGCGCCGAATGGGAGACGACGACGATCCCAACCCTCGGTTCGGCCTGTGCTGCCAAGTCAGCCCTTCCAATTGACGATGTCACTGCCAGGCTGGCCCATGCCAACCGTGCCGCGCACCGCGGCCGAGCGCAAGCCATATGGCACAACTCGGCCGGCCGGCGCTGATCTGACCTCGCCGGTCGGCCGTGAGAACGTTCCGATCAGGTGAAGCCTAGGACCACGCGTCTGCCGCGGCCTTCAGGAGCAAGTATGAGGAGGTCGCGCCGGGGTCCTGGTGACCTGCGCTGCGCTCTCCCAGGTAGCTCGCCCGACCCTTTCGGGCAACCAGCGGGATCGTTGCCGTCATGCCGGCTTCGGCGGCGGCCACGGCCGCGTTCAGAGCTTGCCTCGGCGGTGTCCCGTCGGCCAGGGCCTGCTTGACGGCGTCCCGGGCCGGCATGAGCGTGTCGAGCATGGTCTTGTCGCCGGGCTCGGCCTTGCCGAGTCGCTGGATGCCGGCAATGCCGGCGTCCAGCCCCGCGACCCAGTCTCCCAGGCTGACCGAAGGCTTGCCGGACATGGCGATGCCGAATTGCAGGAAGACAGTGCCATAGAGCGGCCCGGCGGCTCCGCCAACCGTGGAGATGAGCGTGGTCCCGACGGTCTTGCAGACCACGCCTGCCTCGCCGCCGGGAAGGGCATCGACCTTGGGCAGGGCGGCCTGGAAGCCGCGGTCCATGTTGATGCCGTGATCGCCGTCGCCGATGGCCGAGTCCAGCTCCGTCAGATACACCTTGTTCTCGGCGATGACTCCGGCATAGCGCCGGACCCAGCCCCGCATGTCCTCAAACGACAGAAGGCCAGAATTCGTCCATCGGCGTCGCGACCTCTGATGCCCTGGTTACGTGAGATCAGCCTCTCCGTGCAGTGCGGCTCAGATGCCCCACCGCAGGCCAGGCGTGTGCACCGGAGCATCCCACAATCGGATCATCTCGTCGTCGAGCCGCAGCAGGCTGATCGAGCAGCCGGCCATGTCGAGCGACGTGATGTAGCTGCCCACCAGGTTCCGGGCGATGGTGATGCCCCGGCCCTTGAGGATCTTGTTGACCGCGTTGTACACGACGTACAGCTCGATCAGAGGCGTGCCGCCCATGCCATTTACGAATGCGAGCACGCGATCACCCGACTTGAACGGCAGGTCCGTCAGAATCGGAGTCATCAGCATGTCGACGATCTCGTCGGCGGGGGCGAGCTTCATGCGCGTCCGGCCCGGCTCGCCGTGGATGCCGATGCCGATCTCCATCTCGTCTTCGCCGAGCTCGAACGTGGGCTTGCCGGCCGCCGGTACGGTGCAGCTCGTCAGGGCCATGCCCATCGAGCGGACGTTGTCCTGGACCTTCTGGCACAGGGCCGTGACTTTGTCCAGGTCGGCGCCGGCCTCGGCCGCCGCCCCGACGATCTTCTCGGCCAGAACAGTGCCGCCTACGCCGCGCCGGCCCGCCGTGTAGAGCGAATCCTTGACGGCGACGTCGTCAGCGGTGACGACCGACTTGACGGCGATCCCTTCGGCCTCGGCCAGTTGTGCGGCCATCTCGAAGTTCATGATATCGCCGGTGTAGTTCTTGACGATGTGGAGCACGCCGGCCCCGCCATTGACCGCCTTGGTCGCGGCCAGCATCTGGTCCGGCACCGGAGAGGTGAAGACGGCGCCCGGGCAGGCCGCGTCGAGCATGCCGATGCCCACGAACCCGCCGTGCATCGGCTCATGACCCGAGCCGCCGCCCGAGATCACACCGACCTTGCCCTTCTTGGGCGCATCCTTGCGGACGATGATGTTCGGCTCCTCGACCCGGATGAGGTCGGCATGTGCCGCCGCCATGCCCGCCAGCGCCTCGTCTACGACATGATCAGGCGCGTTGATGAGCTTCTTCATGCTGGCTCCTCCGCCGATGTTCCATGCCCGGTATACGTCTAGACTGCGGACTCGATTGGCTCGATCGGGCTGTCGAATTGCCTGCTGCGACCAGACGGAAGCTGCACCGATGGCTGATCCGGAATCTGTCGCACCGTCGAAGTCGTTGGCAGGCAGACAGCACCGCTGGGAGTCTGGCGCTCCGCGTCATCGCACTCTATGCCGCCCCGCCCACGGCAAACCTCAATTCATTCTCAGCAACGTTTCGCCTGCCGGCGCCGCCGCGGCCTGTCCCCTACCCGATCGCCTTGCCTACCCGACCGCCTTGCCGACCAGGCTGCCCAGGCCGAACGTGACCGCCGCGGCGGCCATGCCCAGCAGGACCTGGCGGCCGCCGGTGCGGAGTACGCTCGAACCGGTGACGATGGTGATCGCGGCGCCGACGAGCATCAGCGCCACGGCGCTCACGACGATCGAGGCCACGACGGCGGGCAGACCCGTGGCGAAGATGAACGGCGAGACGGGCACGATCGCGCCGAGCGCGAACAGGAAGAACGATGTCGCCGCCGCGACCCAGGCGGAGCCGCCCAGCTCTTCTGGGTCGATGCCGAGCTCCTCGCGCGCCAGCGTGTCGACCGCGTGGCCGAGCTCGCCGCCGACGATCGACTTCGACATCAGCCGCGCCTGCTCGGCGCTGAGGCCCTTGGCCTGGTAGATCAGCGTCAGCTCCTCCTCTTCCTCGTCGGGGACCTGGAGGACCTCCTCGCGCTCGACCTTGACCTGGTGGGCGTACAGCTCGCGGGCGCTCTGGACGGACAGCCACTCGCCGATCGCCATCGAGAGCGCGCCGGCCAGCATGCCGGCGAACCCCGCCACGAGAACGGCGTGGCCGCCGCCCGACGCCCCGGCGACGCCCATCGAGAGGCTCAGGTTGGAGACCAGACCGTCGTTCGCGCCCAGGACGGCCGCGCGTAGCTGATTGCCGCCGCTGCCGCGGTGCCGCCCTTCGATGCGGGCGATGGCGCCGCCCTCGACGCCCTGCCCGCCGGCCAGCTCGCGGAAGAGCCGGGCGTGGGAGCGCTCGTCGCCGGGCATCCGCGCCAGCGCCTCGGGCTGGTCGTCGTACATCGCCTCGTCGGCGGCCTCGCGCTCGGCGATCGTGGGCACCACCAGCTGTGGTCCGAAATGGCGGGCCACGAACATCAGCGCTCGCGCCCGCCAGGCCGGGTGCATCCGGCTCGTGTCGACGCCGGCCGCCGCGAGCCGCTCGCGCCAGACGCCTTCGTGGACGCCCTCGATCTCGACCATTCGGCCGTAGAAGTCCTTGAGCGTCTGGCTCGGCTCTTCCTGGGCCAGCAGCCCATACAGGGCGACGGCGTCGATCTCGCCCTGGAGGTTCTCGCGGTAGCGGGCGACGTCGGCTTTGGCGGCGGTCTCGGACGGTGTCGGCGTCCCCGCGGTCGTGGGCGGCTTGGGCGCCTCCGGCGTCGTCGGCGGCTTCGGACCTTTGGGCGTCGCCGGCGGCTTGGGCGACTTCGGCGGCTCGGGCGACGGCTTGCCGGCGGCAGGCGCGACAGGGACGGGCGCCGCGCTCATCTCGGCGGCCTTCGACTTGTTCTTGGCCTTCGACCTGCCTGGCTTGCTCTTCTTGCGAGCGCTCATGGGCGTAGTGTCGCCGGTCTTGCCCGGCAGGACAACGTCGCCGCGTCAGGGACGTCCGACGGCGGGATCGCCGATCGCGCGGAACGCCACAGGCAGGCTGCGGCTGGGAGCCCGCCTCGCCCGCCTGGAACCCTAGCCGCGCTTGCCGATCAGGTCGCCGGCCGGGCGATGGGCGATCGTGCCGGGAGTCGGGGCGGGCGTGGGCACCCAGGCCCGGAACCGGTCGCCCAGCTTGGAGCGCCGATCGGAGCCCCAGACGAACACATCCGCTCCACCGCCGTACGGGCAGAATGCGTCGCCGGTGGCGGGCGCGAAGAGAGCGACCCGCCCGACGCGATCTCGGGCCACGGCGAGCCACACGCGGTCCAGGAGTCCGCGCTGCCAGCTCAAAGTCGTGGCCACGAACTCGGCGTGGCTGGAGCCTGGCAGGTAATCGCGCAGGCTCTCGATCCAGGCCGGCGGCGGTTCGATCGGCGTCGCACCGATGGCCCGGAGCTCGCCGGTCGCCTCGTGCCGCGGATCGAGGTGGATGGCCAGAATCAGCACCGTGGTGCCGGTGAAGAGCGCACTGGCAACGGCATCGAACCGCGACGCGGTTCGCTCGTCCTCCTCACGCGTTGCCGGCTCGGCGCTGTCGCGCAGGTAGTGGACACGCGTCCAGACCGCCTCGTGGGTGAAACGCAGCATGAAGCCGACCGGCGGTTGGCCCGAGTACTGCGCCTGCCACGCCTCCAGCGCTTCATGAACGTCCACTGCGTCAGATCGACCCCGCTATGTCGGCAAGACCGGTCGCCACGCCGGAGCGCTCCCAGGAATAGGCGTCAACCACTCCACCTGGTCCGTACGCCGAATGCAGGAGCCGAGCGTGGGCATACCGTACCCGTTATCGGGCTGGCAGACAACAGGATGAGCCACCGATCACGAGACGTCACCCGGTCAACGTTCGCAGTCGAGAGATTCCGGTGCGGCGGGGCAACCGGACTAGGACGCGAACGCGGGGCGCACGGCGTCGACTAGCTCCTCGCAGGTAAGCGGGTCGACGACCTCGTAGTGCTGGATGTCGAAGTAGGAGAAGACCTCAGGCGCGTCGCCGGCGATCATAGGGGCATTCAGGAGATCGATGCCTCCGACCCAGTCATAAACCCCCTTGAGGTCGTTCCAGACGCTCAGGAAGACGATCTCCTCCGAGCCGTCCTTGTGAGTCTGGCGACCGACCTGAGCGTAGGAGCAGCCCTCATGGCTGCGCGTCCTCGCCAGGGCCAGCGCGGACTGTTCGCGAAACAGGCCCAGGGCGTCGGCCTTGACGCGACCTTGAAGCACTCGAACGATCAAGTCTCATCCTCGCGCTTTCCTTCCCTCCCGCCGTCGATTGTCGGGAGCGCTCGAGCGTTCGGCAATACCAGGCGCATAACAACGCGGCGCCGAGACGTCGCCAATGCGTCAAAGTGGTCGACCGGCGCACCAGACGGGGCGGTTCGACACGGACGGTCGAAGCCGGATCGGTGCCCGGCGAGGGGCGATCGCCGGGCCGACTGCGGAAGACGGGCGTGGCCCGCAACCGGATCGCCGCGGCGCGGGAACGGCTGGTCCGGACTTACACGGGCCTTACGTGGGCCTCGTACAGGTCGTAGCCGGCAGCCCGAGGATCTCCTCGTCAACTCGACAGAGTCCGACTAGGAGACCAGCCAGGTGAACCGTCAGACCCGCTCCGTCGCAAGGCTCGCCGGAACGCTTCTCATCGTCGGCCTCGTCGCGGTCGCATGCGGCCGCCACGATGCCGGCCAGGGAACGCCGCCGGCCGGGCAGAATCCAACCGCAGCCGCCACCGCCCAGGCCGCGACCCCGGCCGCTGCTCCGACAGCCCTGACATCCGACGCTCCGGCATCGCCGGCGGCCTCGGCATCAGTGGCTCCGGCCGCCTCGCCATCGGTGGCTCCGGCCGCCTCGTACTCACCTCCCACCACAGCCGACGATCCCGTTCCCGGAGAGATCCAGTCTGTCGACCAACTCCTGAACAGCATCGCCGGATCGATCTCCGGCGCCGACTCCGGCACCAACGGCGGCGAATAGCCGGCCGCATCCAGACAGGAGAACACCATGAAGACCCACGCCCGCACTATTCTCGCCGGCCTCGCGGTCGCCGCCATGCTCGTCGTCTCGTCCGCGGCCGTCGCCTCGGCCGCCGCCCCGGTCGTCTCCGGCGGTCCCGCCGGCAAGGGCGTTTGCGCCAAGGAGGCCGCCGCCGTCCGGGCCGGCGTCTCGATCGACACCCTGCGCGCCTTCGGCGATTGCGAGATCGCTCGCCGCTTCACGACCCTCGACGCCCTGGCCACGAAGATCTCGAGTTCCAAGGCCCTGACCAGCTCTGACGCAGCCGCGCTGTCCAGCGAAGTGGCCTCGACGACGAGCGGTCTGACCGCCCTCAAGGCCGAGATCGACTCCGAGACGTCCCTGCTCGCCCTGCCTGCGGAGATTCGCCAGATCGCGACCAACTATCGCGTGTACCTGCTGGTCGTGCCACAAGTGAACCTCGTGAACGGCGCCGACATGGTCGGGCTCGCCAACACCGCGTTCGAACAGATCTCGACCAACCTGACCGCCCGCATCGCCGCGGCCAAGGCCGCCGGCAAGGAGACCACCGCGGCCCAGGCCGACCTCGACGCGATGAATGCCGCCGTGGCGCAGGCCGTCGGCCTGGCCGAGCCGCTGCCGGCAGCGCTCCTGCCGCTGACCCCCGCCCAGTACAACGCCGGCACTGCCGGCCCCGTGATCAGGAATGCGCGGGCGGCCCTGGTCCAGGCTCGCGGCCTGCTCCTGTCGGCCCGCCAGGATGCCGTGGCCTGCCGCGCCGCTCTCGAGTAGCGAACCGTTCCTCGCGGCCCCGAATCGCGCGGCTCCCGACCTCCGGGTCGGGAGCCGCGCTTCTCTATCTGGCGGGCCGCGATCCACAGGACGCCGGCGTGGCCTCAGCCCCGGCTCAGACCCGGCCCCAATCCCGGTACGGGTGATTCACCAGGCTGGCGTTGAAGTAGCGCGGGTCACCGGTGACCTCCTCGCCGATCCAGTCGGGCAGGATCACCGCCGTGGCTTCGGACGGTAGCTCGACCTCGGCGACGACCAGTCCGTCATTCTCACCGCCGAAGACGTCGATCTCCCAGACCAGGCGGCCGGCCGTGACGCGGTAGCGCGTCTTCTCGATGAGCGGCCGGAGCGCCAGCTGATCGAGCAGTTCCTCCGCCTCGGGCACCGGGATCTCGTACTCATATTCGGCCCGGCTGGCTCCACTCTCGGAGGAGGCGCCTTTGATCGTGACGAAGGCACGCACGCCGGAGACCCGGACGCGCACCGTGCGCTCCGGATCGATCGACAGATAGCCCTGCCGCATCGCCGTGCCGGCCAGGCTCGCGACGACCGACCTGTCGGCGACCAGGAACTTACGCTCGATCTCCATTCCCACGTCAGCCGTCCTCGTCGACCGTGGGGAGAGTGAAGCCGAACTCGGCGCCGGGGCCATCGGCGCGTGGCCGGGCCCAGATCGCGCCTTCCATCGACGCGATCAGTCGATGCGCCAGGAAGAGCCCGATCCCGGAGCCCGCGGTCGTGGCCGTGCGGTCGGACCTGTAGAAGAGCTCGAAGAGCCGGTCCGCCTCCTCGGGATCGACGCCGGGCCCGCGATCGAGGACGCGCACGCGCGGATGGCCGTCCTGCGCGTCGGCGATCACGTCGATCTCGCCGTCGGGGGGGCCGTACTTGGCCGCGTTGCCGATCAGGTTACGAACGATCTGTTCGACGAAGGCCGGCTCGGCCTTGGCGACGGGCGGGTTGCCGACCACCTTGAAGTCGATCCGCCGGCCCTGCCAGCGAGCCTGCTCCTGGGCGCAGACCTTGCGCAGGATGTGGGGCAGCAGGACCGGCTCGGTCCGAATCTGGATGGTGCCGCGCTCCACCCGGGCGAGCACGACGAGATCCTCGACAAGCCGCCGCAGCCGCTCCAATTCCTGGTTGATGTCGTCGAGCAGCTCCGCCCGTTGCGAATCCTCCAGCCCGGCACGGCTCAGGAGGGTGCTGGCCGCATGTATCGAAGTGATCGGAGTTCGAAGCTCGTGCGACAGGATGCCGGCGAAGGCCTCCCTGAAGGCCTCGGCATCCCGGCGGTCGGTGACGTCGAGGTTGATGCCGGCCCAGCTGGTGAACCGCCCGTCGGCTTCGACGATCGGAAAGCCGCGCGAGAGGATCGTGTGCGACCGGTTGTCCGTGCCCCGGACCGTGAACTCGAAGCTCCAGGGGCGCCGGGCCGAGACCGCGACCTTCCAGTCGCGCAGCGTCGCCTCGGCCGTGTCGGGCGCCAGGGCCTCCAACCACCCAAGTCCCTGGGCTTCCTCCTCCGTCCGCCCGATCAGTGACAGGAAAGACTGGCTCATGTAGCGCATTCGACCGTCTGCGTCGGCCGTCCAGAAACCGAATGGGACGGAATCGCTGATCACCTGGGCCTGTTTGCGCAACTCGGACAGCGCCGTCAGCGCTTCTTCGCGGCGCTTGCGCTCCGTGATGTCGACGACGCTCAACGCCAGACCGATCGCCTCCCCGGTCTCATCGCTGAGTGCCTTCGCACTCAGCAGCCAGGTCCCGGGCTCGGCCCCGGCCGCGGCATTGCCGCTGACTTCCAGGTCCTGTATCCCACTTCCCGAGACGAGCACGCCCTCCAGCGTGGCCGCCGTGTCGATCCCGAGCTCGGGCGAGACCCGGTCGACGCGTTGCCCGAGATGAGCCAGCGGGCCGAGCCCGTCGATCGAAGCGAGCGCCGGGTTGACGTACAGGTATCTGAGGTCGCGGTCCAGGACGGCGAGGCCGATCGGCGCCGTCTCGATCAGCGGCGTCGAGACGGCCGAGCCCAGGCGGACAAGGTCCAGCTCCGCCTGCCGGCGCTGTTCCACGAGACGCCTGACGCTGGCCGTGGTCCACGCCCCGATCGCCACGAGCACGAGCGCCTCGAGCGTGACCAGGATCGAGAGGCCGACCGACTCGTCGTACAGGCCGGCCCGCTCGCCCATCAGGCGAAGCCACGCGCCGATGGGCACGATCAGGAGGGCGGCCGGAAGGATGCGGCGAATGACCTGGCCGGCCGGGCCGGGATCGGTCACCTGGCGGGCCAGCGCGTGCTCAGGATCGACGGCGATCAGGCCTACAGCCAGAAGCGTCAGGGCGACCGCGGCCGGCAGCGCGACCTGGTTCGCGGACGTCGGGCCGATCAGCGTCTCCGCCCCATACATGTAGCCCATCAGCGAAACCCCCCCGATCGCGGCAGAGACCGCAGCGAGCAGTTCAGTCGGGTGGACGCCGCGCACGCGACGACCCATCAAGAGCACGGCCATGGCGGCGGCCAGGAACCCGAACGCCGTCAGGATGGCGAACCGGCCGGGGTGGGGCGAGCCGGCGCTGGTCAGGTCTCTGACAAAGAACTCGTCTATGCCGAGGTTGACGCCGGCGAAATGCTCCGCGAGCGTCACCAGGGCGATGGCTGCCACCACGAGCGCGGCCACGGACGCCCAGAGATGGCTTTCCCCGGGACGGGAGGCGAGGACCAGGGCGATCGCCAGCCCGAGAAGGCAAACGGCAGCATTGACCTTCGTGGCGACCTCGCCGGGCACCCACGAAGTCAGGTCCGAGAGGCCCGACGCCCAACCGACCAGGATGCCGACCGCGATGAGGCCGACGACGACGCCGATGCCCTGCGCGAAGCCGGCCAGCGTCAGCCGCGGTTTCCGAAGGGGCGGAATGGTGCCTGTCACGACCGGGCTGTCGTGGGCTTCAAGGCGTCGGCCGCGCGGCCGCGTTCGACGACGGATCGGATGCCAGTCGCGCGTGACTCATCGCACCGCTCCAACTGCCTTGACGTTGGATATGGTACGTCGCCGCCGGGACCGATTGAAGGGGCGAGGTCAGGCGTGCCGAACGACCCGCCGGGCGTCGCACGTCGCTATGGGCGCCATCCGGCGACGGCGGGCAGGCCTGAGACCGTCAGGGCATCCAGGTCCGCGGGCGCTTCGTCTCGTGCTCAGCCGGCTCGGGCAACTCCCAGACCGGTCCGCCCTCGGCCGGCTCCGCGGACCTGGCCGCGGCCGCCGGGTGAGCAACCGGCGCGGCCGGCGCCTTGGGAGCGCCGGGCTTCGCCGCGGGCGGCTGCAGGCCATGTGGCGCGGCCGGCGTCGGGGATTGCGGGGCGGGCAGCCCGATCGGATGCGGAGCCACCCATGCCGCGGCCCGGGTCTTGCCGCCGGGGGTCTTCGCCGGCCGGCGCGCGGGCGGTTGGTCGGCGGCCGCGGGCGCTGCCTCGGCGGCCTCCCTGGCGGCCTTCTTTGCGGCCGTCGGCGCCGCGGCAGCCGGAGCGGGAACGGCCTTGAGGCTGGCTTTCGCAACGACCGTGGGCGCCTCCGGCTTGACGGCGGGAGTCTTGGCAATCGCCACGACCTGGGGGGCCGCCTGCACCGGCACGGGCGCGGCCACCTGGAAGGCGCGACCGTCGATACCGGCCAGCAGCCCGATGAGGAACTCGCAGATCCTGTCGGCCTCGTCGTCGACGCCCTTCAGAACCTGGCCTTCGACCTGCACTGCCACGATCCGATGGCCGTCGGAAGCCTCCACTCCCAGCTCGCTGACCTGGAGCTTGCCCCATCTGACGAGCTTGCCCGTCGCCCGCGGACCTTCGGCTCCGGCCCCGCCGACGCGGACGGCGACCGAGATCAAACCGGCCTGGGTCGGCGCCATGACCGAGTAGCGGAACTCCGGGTCTTCACCCCACAGCACCCAGCAGGCCGGATCGCCATCCGCGCCCAGGTCCGCGAGCACCGGTTTCAGCACCGCGAGGATCTTGTTGCTCATGCACTCGCGGTTAGGGGCCGTCTTCCTCCACTCGCTCAGAAGCATCGACTGGCCTCCCCAATGACATCCGGCACGGGACTGTGCCGGCGGTTGGTCTCGTCGCCGATGAGGCTATCACGCTGGAAGGCCACGTGAAACCAGACGGCGCCATCACTCTCACGAAGGATACGGACGCTACCGCGGAAGGACACGACCGCATCCGAAGGAGTAGTCGGTTGGAGCCCCCGGAATGATGTGCCGGCGGGAACGTGGCGCGTATTCTCACGCTGACACCGACCTGGCGCTGGAGCGGGAAGTCGGCTGGTCGCTCCGGGCGGCAACCGGGAGGGCCCGAGCGAATGATGCAGGAGAGGACGGCTTATGAAGCTGAACCGTGGTCGACTCAATTGGGGAGTCTTCTTCATCGTCCTTGGAGCCGTCCCCCTGGCCTACCATCAGGGGGCCGTTTCGCTGACCGCTCTCGGCGATGCCTGGCGACTCTGGCCGCTCGTCCTGGTCGGCATCGGGCTCGGGTTCGTGCTTTCGCGAACACCGGCCTACTTCGTCGGCGGCCTGGTGGTCGCCGCCTGCCTGGGCCTCGTGCTGGGCAGCCTCTTCGCCGTCGGGCCTCAGCTCGGCTGCGGCAATCCGAGCGGCACGGGCGGCTCAGTCTCGCGCGACGGCACTTTCACAGGCGCCGCGCAGGTCGAGCTCAACCTGCAATGCGGTCGCGCCGACGTCTCCACCTCGCCTGACAGCCAGTGGCACGTCAGCGCGACCAACACGGGCACGAACGACCCGGAGGTGAACTCTTCCCCCAACTCGCTGACGGTCAGCTCGGGCGACAGCGACGGCTGGTGGCTGCAGCGTGGCGAGGAGGACTGGAACGTCGAGCTGCCGTCGGGTCAGTCGATCGGGCTCGACGTCTCCATCGATGCCGGCGACGCTCACGTCAGCCTCGCCGGAGCGAGCCTCTCTTCCGCGAGCTTTTCGCTCAACGCCGGGTCGCTCCATGCGGATCTGACCGGCGCCCGGATCGGCAGCATCACAGTCTCGACCAACGTCGGGGCGTCGGCGCTGTCACTCGACGGCAACTCCAGCGTATCGGGCACTCTCTCGACGAACGTCGGGGCGCTCGACCTGTGCGCGCCGAGCCAGCTGGGGCTCAGCCTGAAGTCGAGCGAGAGCCTGGCATCGAGCAACTTTTCGAGTGCCGGTCTGGTCCAGGTCGGCGAAGCCTGGCAGACGCCCGGCTATGACACCGCGGCCAACAAGGCCGATTTCACCGTCAGCACGAGCGTCGGAAGCCTGACGCTCAACCCCGCAGGAGGCTGCAAGTGAACCCTCGTCGTCTCTATCGATCCTCCGACGACCGCTGGATCGCGGGCGTGGCGGCCGGCGTCGCCGACTACTTCGACGTGGATCCGATCCTGGTCCGGATCGTCTGGCTCGTCTCGGTCCCGCTGACGGGATTTCTCTCGCTGCTGGCCTATTTCATCATGATGGTCGTCGTGCCCCTCGGGCCCCAGGAGTGGTCGCAGCCCTCACCCTGGCAGCCGGGCGGCGCGCCCGTCGGCTACGGTGCCCCCGGTATGCCGCCCGCCACGCCTGAGAGTGGCGGGCCCGGTCCGGCCCCGGACCCCGCTGCCGGCGCTCCGGCGGGCGCGCCCGCGCCCGCCCCATGCCCGGCCCCATGCCCGGCCCCATGCCCGGACCGACGCCCGGATGGGACTGGCGCTGGCAGGCGCGTCAGGATCGCTGGCAGAGGCGCGCGGAACGCTGGGAGCGCCGCGCGGAACACCGCGGCTCGGGCGGCATCGTCTTCGGCGCGCTTCTGATCGTGGTCGGCGGCGTCCTCGCCTGGCACACGATCGACCCGGGCCTCGACCTGAACCTGGCCTGGGCGATCGCCATCATCGCCTTCGGCGTGTTCCTGGTGATCTCGTCAGTCGAGCGCCACGGGGCCTGACACCTCGCGCGATCTATGCCCTGGCCCGGCGCATCCAACGCCCGCGGCCCCTGACTGTCGCGGGCTCACCTGCTGGCGAGCTGCCCTCGAGGGCGGCGCCGTTTGAGCGACAGCAGCAGCCCGTAGAAGAGGCTGAGGATGGCCGTGATGGCGCCGGCGGCGACACTGAGGTTGCGCGGCGTCGCCGGCACACTGACGTCCCCGCTCGGTGCGTCGCCCCGCGACCCGCCCCCGAGCGTCCCGCCCAGGAGTGCGTCCGGGCCGGGCGACGGGCCGTTGACGCCCTGGGCACGATCGATGCCGGCGGCTGGCGCGGCAGTGGGCGTCGCCGCCGGCTCTGTCGACGGCAGGGCCGGCTCGGCCGGCGAGCCCGACGGGCCAGGGGCCGTGGGGACGGAGAACGTCGGCGTGGGCGCTTCCGCGGACGTCTGGGCGATTTGCGCGGGCGTAGGCGCGGATCTTGGCCCAGCTGTCGGCACAGCCGTCGGCGCCGCTGCCGGGCGCGCGGTTCCGGTCGGCCGCGGGGTCGCCTTCGGTACGGATGGACCTCCCTGGCTGAACAGGCAGTCGTAGAAGTAGGCGCCGTTCGAGCCGATCCACGCCCCGCAACCCACCCGATCATAGCTGCCGATGATGATCGCGTAGTGAGTCGCGCTCGATGTCCAATCCCACATGGCCCTGTCGGTCGTGTAGTAGGTTTGGGTTGTCGATCCCGGGCAGGTACGCAACGAAGGCGTGCAGCCGTACTTGTAGTCCACCATCGAGGTTCCGTAGCCGCCGTTGAGAGCCGTTATCTCACCGCGTGAGCCCGTGTAGCCCCAGGACGCCATCGCATCCATCGACGTGTAGGTGGGGCAGAGTCGAAGCTGGTGCGCGTTCGCGGGGAACCCGAACACGGCGAAATCCTTGGCTCGCCCCTGCATCACCTTGCTGGCGTCGTTGGGACAGGTGACCGCGCCGTCCCTGGCCTTCGAGGCCAGGAAAGTGTCGACACGCAAGGGCGCCTTGCCCAGATAGGCCCGCTCGCCGTTGATCAGGCGAACGAGCTCGTTCGCCTGTGCGTTGGCTGGACCGGCCGCCAGGACGGCCGGCACGGACCAGGCCAGCGACAGCGCCAGCACAAACGCGCTCAGGGCCAGAACGGCAGGCGCGAGGACATAAGGCGGCTGGCGGCGGTTCGGCAAGATGGTCTCCTCCGGACGGTAGAGGCTGACGCGTCAACGCCTTGCGACGATCCCTCCGGGCTCCCAGGGTGAGGCTGGAACCGGAGCGTTCATTCTCTGTTGTGGCGACAACCACCCTTTCGGACGGGATCGGCGAGGCAACCTGCCTGTGACATGCTTCGTTCACGAGGACATCGTCCGGCCGACTGATTCTGGCGGCGTCCCAAGGGTGAAGGAAACCGAACCATCGGTCCGCCTCTCCTTCACTTTCGTAACTACCCGTTCGCGCGGTGCCTACCGCGATCCGAGCTCCACGAGCCCGTCGACCGCGACCATGCGGCCGAACCGTTTGGTCAATGCTTCGATCGCGATGGCGGCTGTCATGGCTGTCCTGTCGTGCGGGCTGACAGTGATGAAGCCAGGCGCCGACTCGCCGCCGATCATCAACAGATGTCCCGATTCGGGGCCGCCGAAATGTGGACGGCGGAGGGCCACCTCTCGTCGGAGGCCCGGGCCTGGGCCGGCGCGGACCGCGGGGCGGCCCTCCGGGCGCGTCGTCGCGGCAGGTAGGCCATGCAGATCCTCTTCAGCATAATCTCAGGGAGCGGGCTTACGTTCCGGGCGCGTCCGATCTTGCGGACACAAGGCGCGCGCCCAGCGCCGCGGAGGCACACATGACCGCTGACAGCTCCCCCACCCCGCCGGAACCGGTGAGGCGAACGCACACCACTCGCAATCTCCTGATGGTGCTCATAGCCCTCGTCGTGGTCGCCGGCGTCGCCGTCGGCGGGTACGGCGTGTGGTACCTGTTCTTGAGCCCGGCCGGCCCCGCGGCCGTGGCCTCGGGCGCGCCGGTGGTTCCCTCCGGTGCAGGCGTGCCCGCGCCCTCCTCGCTCGACGGCACGTGGAACGTCAACACAAGCCTCGGTTCCATGACCGACTTCTCCGCCTCGTGGGTCGGCTATCGGGTCCAGGAGCAGCTCGTGGGCGTCGGCGCGAACACCGCCGTCGGGCGCACGCCCCTGGTGAGCGGCTCGATGACCCTGACCGGAGCCGTCGTTTCCAACGTCTCGATCACCGCCGACCTGACGGGCCTCAAGAGCAGCGATCCGAACCGCGACAACCAGCTGCGCCGTCAGGCGATCGACACCGACCAGTTCCCGAACGCGACATTCACGACGACCCAGCCGATCGACCTCGGAACGCTGCCCGCGGAAGGCCAGACCGTGTCGGTGGTCGCGAACGGCTCCCTCACTCTCCATGGCGTCACCAGGAGCGTGAACATCACTCTCGCGGCCGTCCGCCAGGGTGGCGTCATCGCCGTGACGGGAACCCTGCCGGTCACGTTCGCGGACTACGGGTTCAGCGGGCCCACCAGCTTCTCGGTTCTGTCCGTCGACAACAACGGGATCATGGAACTGCATCTACTGTTCACTCACGCCTGATGCTCACCCAGGCCTGAGCGGGGCGGGTAAGGAGGAGTCAATGTCCTTCATGCGGTTCCTCGGCGGCCATCCGGCTGCCGGCGCGTCGGCCTCCCAGCCCTTGCCGACCGACAACGAGACCGAGGCGGTGCGCAGGATCGTCGCCCGCCTGGAGGCGCTGGAGCCCGGCAAGGCCCGGCTTCTGGCCGGCATGGCGTACGTCCTGGCCAGGGCCGCCAACGCCGACATGGAGATCACGGACGTCGAGACGCAGGCAATCGAGAGCGTGCTCGTCGAATACGGGCTCGATCAATCCCAGGCCGTCCTGGTCGCGGAGATGGCCAAGCTCCAGGAGCGGACCAGCGGCGGCACGAGCGACTATCTGGTGACGCGCGAGTTCCGCGAGGATTCGAGCCCCGACCAGCGCCTGATCCTGCTCCGGGCCTGCTTCCAGGTCGCGGCGGCGGACGGCGCGATCAGCGCGGTGGAGAGCGCGACTCTCGACGAGATCGCAAGCGAGCTCGACATAGAGCGCGGCCAGGCGACCGCGGTCAGGGCGCAGTATGCGGACATGTTCACCGCCAGGCTGAGCTATCGGCCGAAGACCTGACGCGAGGCCGCTGCCAGTACCGGCTCGACCGGCAATGTCCGCCGGCGGCGACGGTATCGAAGGCTCGGCGGCCTCAGCGGGTGTGGACCGGCTGACTCGACCGGCCGGCGGACTGCGAGGTCAACCTGTTGAGCAGGTCGCGGACGGGCCGCACGAACCATCGCGGGAAGCAATTCGTCCTGCCCGGTTCGTCCCTGGCCGCGATCAGCCTGTCGGCCAGGGCCTCGATGTCGCCGATCACCTTCGCCTTCGGATATGCCTCGACCGCCGAGCGATGGCTGTTGGCCGCGCGGACGAAGAGCATGCCGGCGGACCGGATCCGGGCTATGGCCGCGAACCCGACGACCTTCTCGACGTCGCTCGCCGAGACGCCACTGTTCGAGCGGTTGATGATGAGGGACAGGCGATCGCGAATCTCCAACTCCACCGCAACCTCGCGGAACTGCACCGCAGCCCGGATAGTCGGCACATCCGGCGTGACGGGCACAAGGATCTGGTCGGCCATGGCGAAGATGCCCTGGTTGAGCGGCCCGTAGTCGGGATGCATGTCCACGATGATCCAGTCGAAGGCGTCGCGGGCGGCGCTGATCGCCTGGGCAACGCGCTTGGGCTCGAGGACTTCGGTGTGGAGCGGCGACCTGGACATCGTCAGAACCTCGACGCCGCTGCTGTGGGCCGAGGCGATCTCCGCGAGAGAGTGGTTGGCGTTCGTCTCCAGGTCCGTGCCCCAGACATCCACGACCGTGGGGATCTCGTCCATGCCCAACGAAGTCAGGACGTGGCCGGTCACGGTGTCGCAGTCGATCAGCAGCACGCGCTGGTTCTTGCGCATCTGCAGCACCGCCGAAGTGTTGATGGCGATCGTGGTCTTGCCGACGCCACCCTTCGGGTTGAAGACCACGACGATCTGGCCGCGGTGAGCGACGGCCGATGACGAGACGCCGACTTCGCCCTCGAGGATGGCGGCGCGGGCATCGTCGCCCAGGGCCTCGGCCCGAATGAGCATCGTTTCGGCCCGAATGAGCATCGCCTCCACGCGCCAGCGAAGCGAGGCGGCTGAATAGGGCCGGTTGACGAACTCGCCGTTGACGCGGGCACGGCCGGCGAGGCTGAGCCGATCGACCGCCGTCGACGAAACGATCATCAGCGACGCGACGTTGCGCTCCCCTTCGTGCAGGAGGGAGTACATCTCGATCGTCGCGTCGAAGTCGCTCTCGCCATCGAGGACAGCGAGGCCGACGTCGGGCCGGCGATCGAGCAGACCCTCGAGCTCGTCGGCGTTGGAGACAGCGAGGACTTCGTATCCGGCTTCTGTCAGCTCCGCGTTCACTGCCGAGAGCTCGTCTTCGGGCAGGTAGACGGCGACAGCTGATCGCGGCACTACGCTGTAGCCTCCCATTTGGAACGAAGGTACTGCCCCCAGTCTAGCCGAAGGTCATAGCTTCGTGCCGGACGTTGAGCGCCGAGTGGGGCGGCGACGCAACACTCGTTCCCGGCCGCCGGCCACGCGGCCGTCAGTGCGGCCCTCGGCGCGGCCGGATGCCGGTATCGCTTAAGCTATGCCGTCCGTCACTCCGGTTCAGGATTGCCCGCCCGTGAAGACCTACCTGCGAGGCGTCTTCGACGTCTTTCGCTCCTACTTACGCATCGCCATGCTGGTTCCATCCGGCGGGACCGGCCTCGTCGCGATCCTGATCGCGCTCAACGTCGCGTTGGGGCTGCTGCCGATCGTCTTCATCGTGGCGACGAGCGTCATGATCGGGCGTGTGCCGGACGCGGTCGCCGGCGGTGTCGGCTCGGCCCAGTGGCACTCGCTCGTCGTCGCTTTCGCCGTAGCCGCCACGGCCTTCGTCGTGCAGCAGATCATCGCCCCGCTGCAGGCGGCCCTGGGCGAGCTGCTGGCCCGCCAGGTCGACGGCCGCGTCTTCGATCGGCTCATCGCCGCCGCGCTGCAGAGCAGCGGGATCGGCCCGCTGGAGGACCAGGGCCTGCTCGACGAACTGACCCAGGCCGCGACGACGCTGGAGCAGAGCTTCCGGACCCCGGGCCTGGCTTGCGCCGGGCTCCTCGCCCTGGTCGCCCGCTACACTCAGCTGCTCGGAGGCGCCGCGCTGGTCGGGCTCGTCTTCTCGTGGCCCGCGGCGCTGGCCCTCGTAGCCACCACGATGGTCTTCCGGAGAGGCAATCGCGGTGGCCTGCGAACGTACGGCAAGCTCTTCGGCCGCAGCATCGGGATCAGACGGGAGTCGTGGTATTACCGGGCCGTCGCGCTACGAGCCGGCGCCGGCAAGGAGATCCGCGTCTTCGGCCTGGCCGGCTGGCTCTCCACGCACTACCGCGAGCTGCAGATGAAGTTGCTGGCGCTGGTCTGGGCCGAGCGCCGGCGGATCTACCTGCGCCCGTACCTCGTGTACACGGCGATCGGGTTTGCCATCGCGGCGATGGCTCTGGCGGCCCTGGGCCGAACGGCTGCGGCCGGCAGCCTCTCGCTGACGCAACTCGCCCTGGGCCTCCAGGCGGCCATCGCGGCGCTTCGTCTGGGCGAGGCGTGGCCGGAGTGCGACACCCAGACACAGTTCGGGATGTTCGCCTACGACGGCGTCCAGGGCTTCGAGCGGGGCGTCGCAGCCTTCGACGAGAGAGCGCTCCAGCTCGAACCGCGTCAGGACCCGCGCGGCCTGCCCCGGCGCGAGATCCGCTTCGAGGGCGTCGACTTCCACTACCCCGGCTCGGAACGGCCCGTTCTCGACCATCTCGACCTGACGCTGCCGGCGGGACGCTGTACGGCCATCGTCGGGCTCAACGGCGCCGGCAAGACGACGCTCGTGAAGCTGCTCTCGCGGCTGTACGAGCCGACCGGCGGCCGCCTGCTGGTCGACGGCATCGACGTCCGATCCTTCGGCGTCGACGACTGGCGCCGCCAGATCGGCGTCATCTTCCAGGACTTCAACCGCTACGAGCTGACTGCCGCGGAGAACATCGGCTTCGGCGCCGTGGAGCTGCGCGACAACCGGGCCCGGATCCGCGTCGCCGCCCGGCGGGCCGGCGTCCTGGCCACGCTGGAGCGGCTGCCGCGCGGCCTCGACACTCCGCTCGCCCGCCAGTACAAGGACGGCGCCGAACTGTCCGGCGGGCAGTGGCAGCGCGTCGCCATCGCCCGGGCGCTCTTCGCTCTGGAGAACGGGGCCTCGATCCTGGTCCTCGATGAGCCCACCGCCGCCCTGGACGTGCGGGCCGAGGCCGCCTTCTTCGACAAGTTCGTCGACGTCACGCGCGGGGCCACGGCGCTCCTCATCTCACATCGCTTCTCCAGCGTCCGCCACGCCGACCACATCGTCGTCCTGGCGGGCGGCCGGGTGATCGAGCAGGGCAGCCACGACGAGCTGCTGGCGGCCAACGGCCGCTACGCCGAGCTCTTCCGCCTCCAGGCCGAACGGTTCGTCGAGGACGAAGAAACCGAGACGGTGAACGCGGCGGACCTGGCCGGCGACAGGACGGCCGAGGACGAGGGCGCCGAAGGTGGGGCGGCGGATGCGGCCGACGCCGCCGGGGCAGCCGAACGGGCCGAGGCGACCGAAGGCCCGGCTTCGAAGGCGGCCGGTCGGTCGGAGACCAGCCGATGAACGAGACGCTGCGCAGCGCGGCCTGGCTGCTTCGAATCTCGTGGCAGCAGAATCGCATCAAGACGATCGCCGCACTGGTGCTCGTGCTCGGCAGCGCGGTATCGGCGCCGTTGCTGGCTCTTTCGATGAAGTGGCTGACCAACGCCGCGGTGGCCGGCGACGCCGGGACCGCGACCGTGGCCGGGATCGCCGTGGCGGCCTGCGTGATCGGCGTCCTGACGCTCGGCCACTTCGCCCACATCGCCTACTACGAGCTGTCCGAGATCAACACCCTGTCGGCCGAGCTGAGGCTCATCGCCATGGCCAACGGTTCGGCCGGGGTCGAGCATCAGGAGCGAGCCGAGTACGCCGACCGTGTGGCCGTCCTCGAGCAGGAGCTCGGCCAGATCCAGGACGGCTTCTATGCCGTCCTGATGCTCTCGAGCCTGGCCGTGGCGATCGTGATGACCGGTGTGTTGCTGGCCCTGATCAACCCGCTCCTGCTGCTGCTGCCGCTCGTCGCGTTTCCGCCGCTCATCACCGGCCGCCGGGCCCAGCTGCTCGTCGATCGGGCGCGCGAGGAATCGGCAGCGGACACGCGCCTGGCGCTGCACCTCTTCCGCCTGGCCACGGGCGCCGGCCCCGCCAAGGAGCTGCGCGTCTTCCGCCTGCAGGGCGAGATGCGGCGCCGCCACCGCGAGCTGTGGGAGAAGACCACTCGCACCCTGTGGCGGGCCCAAATCAGGGCGATGGTTCTGCGCACGGCCGGGCAGCTCTGCTTCGCGGCCGGCTACGTGGCCGGCGTCCTGCTCGTCGTGAGCGACGCCATCAGCGGGCAACGCAGCGTCGGCGACGTGGTCATGGCGATCACCCTCGCCGCCCAGGTCAACCAGCAGGTCGCGGCCGCCGTCTCGCTGCTCAACGACCTGCAGCGCATCGCCCGAGCCTACGCTCGCTTCGGGTGGCTGGAGGCCTACGTCGCCGAGCGCGAGCCCAGGGGCGCCGATCAGCCCGTTCCCGAGCGTCTGGTCGAGGGCGTCCGGTTCGAGAACGTGACCTTCCGGTATCCGGGCACGGACCGGACCGTGCTCGAGGGCGTGAACCTGGATCTGCCGGCTGGCTCGACCGTGGCCATCGTCGGCGAGAACGGCGCCGGCAAGAGCACCCTGGTCAAGCTCCTGTGCCGCTTCTACGAACCAACGGCCGGCCGCATCACGGCAGATGGCGCCGACCTGTCGAGGATCCCGCTCGACGCCTGGCGTACCCGCATCGCGGCCGGCTTCCAGGACTTCGTCCGCTTCGAGTTCGTCGCCCGCCGCACGGTCGGCGTGGGCGATCTGCCGTTGGCCGACGAGCTGCCGGCAGTGGAGGCGGCCCTGGAACGCGCCCACGCCATGGACGTGGTCGGCCGCCTGGAGGATGGCCTCTCGACGCAGCTGGGCAAGTCCTACGCGGAGGGCACCGAGCTCTCCGGCGGGCAGTGGCAGAAGCTGGCCCTCGGCCGGGCGATGATGCGCGAGCTGCCCCTGGTCCTGATCCTCGACGAGCCCACGTCCGCGCTGGACGCCGAGGCCGAGCACGCCTTGTTCGAGCGCTACGCGGAAGGGGCGCGGCGCGTCGGCCAGGCGACCGGCGGCATCACCGTGCTCGTCTCGCACCGCTTCTCGACGGTCCGCATGGCGGACCTGATCGTGGTCGTGGCCGACGGCCATGTCGTGGAGGCCGGGCCGCACACCCAGCTGATGCGCAACCGCGGCCTCTACGCGGATCTGTATGACCTGCAGGCCAGCGCCTACGAGTGACCCGTCGGGCAGGCGCGGCGTCAGCCGACCAGCAGCAGGGCCACGTCCTGCCCTTGAACGAGACAGTCGACGAGGACGCCCGATCCGTCCGGCGACACAACGGGATCGTAGCGGACCGGTCCTGGCACGGCGATCGTTCGCGACTCGCCGTTGCGGATGAGTGTCATCGGCCCGGTGTCCGGGGCGTAGTCGAAGGAGAACACGATCGTCGATCCGTCGGTCGAGGCGACGGCGGTGTCGCCGACTCCGGCTTGGGCCACACCCGGACCTCCCGAGATCGGGTAAGTGGTGACCGCCGAGCCATCCAGAGCTGGAGCCACGAGGTTGCTCGCGCTATCCCAGACTGCGGATCCAACCTCGGCTCCCGTTGGTCCAATCAGCTGTCCAGTGGTCGTGTCGACGATCGCGTGGCTCCCGACGCCCGCCCGGAGATAGCGACCCGACGGATCGAAGCTCATCCATCGGCTGAAGGAAGCGCTCTTGATCGACACCACGGTATGTAGGTCGGGCCAGCTGAGGACCTCGAGCCAGCCCGGTGGTTGGCTCCCGACACCCTGCGGCCCGACTGGCTTGACGTAATGCCACACCGCGAGCTTGGTTCCGTCCGGGGACCATGCCGAGGCGTAGCCGGACAGAACCCGGCTCGTTCCGGCCTGCGTCCAGACCACGAAGCTGTCCTTTGCCTGGTCGGACGCGAGAGTGGCAACAGCGACCGCGCCGTGGTCGTTGGACAGGTCGCCCTCACCGATGTCAGCCGCGATCGGGGTCAGGTCGGCCGAGGTAACGGATCCGAGGAAGCTCGAACTGCCGCTCAAGAGCACGAATTGCGTTGCGTCGAGCCAGATGAGGCCCTGGCCGTCGAGTGCGCGGACCAGGTTGCCCTCTGTGTCGAACAGGCCGAGTTGTTGCGGCACCTGCATTCCGGTCGCGACGTCGTCCGGCACAGCCAGCCAGCTCCCGTCGGGCGACCATGACGCGCCGACGGTGTCGGCAGAGGCGTCGAGGACTTTCCAGTCGCCGAGCTGCGTGGGCGACGCGAGCGGCGACGGCGCCGGCGACCCGGTGGGAAGCGGCATTGAGGGCGACGCGACGGCGGCGGCCGTCGGCGACGACGTGGCGGCTGGTGCCAACATCGTCGGCAGCGCGAACGGCATCAGCGCCAGCGCCACCACGAGCGCGCCCGCGACCGCGACGGCTACCAGCTGGCGCCCCAGGCCCGGGGCCGTCCTCCCCTGCCGCCTCTCTTTGATCGCCGCGGCGACTTTCGCCATGGCCCGGTGCGAACTGGCCGGCGTGATCGACTCGAAGTAGTCGCGAAGACCCTCGTGGAGGTCGTTGTCGTTCATCGTCCGGGTTCCTCGGCGCGACGCTCGGCGGCCAGCGCGGAGCGCAGGTGTTCGAGCGAATGATGAAGCCTCGACTTGACCGTGCCTTCGGGCAGCCCGGTCTGCGCGGCGATCTGAGGCACTGTCAGGTCGCGACCGAAGCGGAGGCCGATGACGAGCTGCTCGTCCGCGGTGAGGCGCGCGATCGCCCGTCCGATCTCGTCACGGACGGCCAGCCGCTCGGGCGAATCTCCGATCGCCGAGCCGAACGGCGGCCGCGGCGTCTGCCGTCGACTGCGGCGCCGGAGCTCGTCCCGACAGACGTTCACCACGATCGTGTTGAACCAGCCCGTCGGGTTGTCCGCATGGCGAAGCTTCTTGCGGGCATCCCACGCAGCCAGAGCCGCTTCCTGGACGGCATCCTCCGCGGCGATCGGATCGCGCAGGATCCATGTCGCCAGCCGGTGCGCATCGGGTGTCCGCGAGACCAGCAGCTCGGCGATGTCATCGTCGTTGAGGGCCAGGACTGCGGCGTCTGCTAACAAGTCTCCACCTCGGCGATCGATCCATCGCTGCACACCATCAACGAATTGGGCCGTCGCATCGTTCAATCTCGCAGATCGGGGAGCCTCGGTCGAGAGCGATTGCGACTGGGATTCTCGGCAGATGAGTTCCGCCACATGGAGACGGTCGCGCCGGTCGCGCCGCTCGACTACGCCGCCCGGCGCGGCAAGCCGACCGCGTCGGTCCCGAACCACGTCCCCGACGCGCCCTTGACGATCGCCACCGCGTTCTCCAGGGCGCCGATCGCGGCGAAACGGCCGCCGCCCTGGACGAACTGGGCGCACGCCCGAACCTTGGGCGCCATCGAGCCGGCCGGCCACGCGCCCGCGGCAAGACCTTCCATCGCCTCGTCGACGGAGAGGCGCAGGATCGCCTCCTGGCGCGGCGTGCCCCAGCGGCGATACACGGCGTCTACGTCGCTGAGGAGCAGCAGGCCGTCCGCCTCCACCGAGCGGGCGAGAACGACCGCGGCGAGGTCCTTGTCGATGACCGCCTCGACGCCGACGTACCGCCCGTCGGCCCCCTCCACGACGGGCACTCCGCCACCGCCCGACGCGACAACCAGCACGCCCGCCTCCACGAGAGTTCGGATCGCGCTCGCCTCTACGATCCGGATCGGCGGCGGCGAGGGAACCACCCGACGCCAGCTCTTGCCGTCGGGGGCGATGCTCCAGCCGCGCGTTCGGGCGTGCTCGCGGGCCGTCTCCTCGTCGTAGATCGGGCCGACCGGCTTGGTGGGGTTGGCGAACGCAGGATCGTCGGCCGGGACGACTGTGCGGGTGACAACGACGGCGATCTCGCGCCGCCGGCCGCGCTCCAGGAACGCGTCGTTGAGGGCGTTGGCCAGCAGATAGCCGATCTGGCCCTGCGTTTCCGCGCCCAGGACGTCGAGCGGCGGCGCCGGGACCACGGAGGCGGCCATCTCCGCTCCGATTGCCAGGAAGCCGACCTGCGGGCCGTTGCCGTGGGTGATCACGATCTCGGCGCGACTGCCTTCGGCGAGCGTGACCAGACCCCGCGCCGCCGCCACGAGGTTGCGGCGCTGGACCTCGGTAGAGCCGGCTTCGCCTCGCCTGATCAGGGCATTGCCGCCCAGAGCGATGGC
The DNA here is from genome assembly GCA_963768655.1 of uncultured Chloroflexia bacterium. Taxonomy (GTDB): domain Bacteria; phylum Chloroflexota; class Limnocylindria; order Limnocylindrales; family CSP1-4; genus Fen-1039. The sequence goes on from CAVYIM010000005.1 coordinate 309,471, forward strand.
GAGGCGAGTCACCGAAGTTGCCCGCACCGAGGGGCGAAGTCCGAGGCGACGCCCACGATCTTCATGCCAGGCGCTCCCCCGATTCGTCGCCGGTGATGAGCAGGTACAGCAGCGCCTGCTCGGTGTACCAGCGGTCCTCGGCCTCGTCCCAGACGCGCGACTGCGGTCCGTCCATCACCTCGTCGGTGACTTCGTCGCCGCGGTGCGCCGGCAGGCAGTGCAGGAAGATCGCCCGCGGCGCGGCAAGCGCCATGAGAGCGCCGTCCACGCAGTACCCGGCGAAGGCGCGAGCCCGCTCTTCGCGTTCCTTTTCCTGGCCCATGCTGGCCCAGACGTCCGTGTAGACGGCGTCGGCGCCACGTACGGCTGCCCGGACATCGTGGCCCAGCTCGATGCCGCCGCCGTTGACGCGGCAGTTGGCCTGCGCCGCGGCGACGATCTCAGGTTTGGGCTCGTAGCCGGGCGGCGTGGAAATGGCGAGGGTGAAGCCCATGTGGCCGGCCGCCTGGATCAGCGAGTGGCAGACGTTGTTGCCGTCGCCGATGAAAGCCAGGCGGACGCCAGCGAGCGACCCGAACTCGTCCTCGATGGTCATCACGTCGGCCAGGGCCTGGCAGGGATGGTGGTCGTCGGTCAGGGCGTTGACGATCGGGATAGTGGCGTGGCGGGCCAGCTCTTCGACCCTGGCCTGCTCGAAGGTTCGGATCACGAAGGCGGACAGGTAGCGCGACAGGACGCGCGCCGTGTCGGCGATCGTCTCGCCGCGGCCGATCTGAAGCTCGTCCGAGCGAAGGGCGATCGGCAGCATGCCGAGGCCCCATATGGCCGCCTCGAAGCTGACGCGGGTCCGCGTCGACGGCTTGTCGAAGAGGAGGCCGACGCGGCCCCCGGCCAGGGCGTCGCGGGTCATGCCCCCGCGGCTCTTGATGCGGGCGGCCAGGTCGAGGGTGTGGCGGATCCCATCCCGCCCCAGGGAATCCAGAGTCAGCAGGTGCCGGGTCATCGGAGTGCCTCCCTCAGCGATGAGCCGCCGGCGTCGAGCCGGCGCGAGCCTTCTCCACGATACCGCGCAGGAGGTCGATCAGCTTTGGCTGGGCCGCCTGCCCGGGCTCGGCCGTCATCTCTTCGAGCTCATAGCCAACCCGCACGACCGGCTTCGTCAGCTTGAGGACGCGGGTCAGGTCGATCGGCGTGGCCGAGAGGACCAGGTCGGCCGGCATGGCGTTCAGCGTCGTCTCCAGCTCGTGCATCTGGCCCTGACCGTAGCCCATCGCGGGGATTAGATGCTCGAGGGCCGGATACTTGTGGAGCGTCGCGGCGAGCTCACCCATGGCGTACGGGACCGGATCGACGAGCTCGGCCGCGCCGAAGCGCCGCGCGGCCACGACTCCCGCCCCGAAGGTCATGCCGCCGTGAGTGAGCGTCGGGCCGTCCTCGACGACCGCCACCTTCTTACCCTTGATCTCGCCGCCCTGGAGCGTCAGCGCCGACCGCGCCAGGATCACCTTTGCGCGCGGATTCATCTCCGCGACGTCGGCCTTCACTTCGGCGACCTGCTCTTTGGAGGCTGAGTCGACCTTGTTGATGACGACCACGTCGGCCAGGCGGATGTTCGTCTCGCCGGGGTGGTAGTGAAGCTCGTGGCCGGCCCGCAGCGGATCGGCGACCACTACGAACAGGTCCGGCTTGAAGAACGGGAAGTCGTTGTTGCCGCCGTCCCACATGACGACGTCGGCCTCGGCTTCGGCCTGGCGCAGGATCGCCTCGTAGTCGACGCCGGCGTAGAGGACGCGGCCGGCATCCAGGTGCGGCTCGTACTCTTCGCGCTCCTCGATCGTAGTGTCGTAGCGGTCCAGGTCGGCGTAGGTGGCGTAGCGCTGGACGCGCTGGGCGAGGAGATCGCCGTACGGCATCGGGTGGCGAGCGACGACGACACGCAATCCCAGCTTCTCGAGGAGAGCGGCGATGTAGCGCGTGGTCTGGCTCTTGCCGGCGCCGGTGCGAGTCGCGCCAGTGGCGACCACCGGCTTCGCGCTCACGAGCATCGTCCGCGCCGGACCGAGCAACTCGAAGTCGGCACCGGCGGCGAGGGCCCGACTGGCCATGTGCATGACGTGCTCGTGGGTGACGTCGCTGTAGGCGAAGACCACGAGGTCGACCGACTTCTCGGCAAGCACGCGCTCCAGGTCCGCCTCGGCGACGATCGGGATGCCGCTCGGATACAGCGGCCCCGCCAGCTCCGGCGGGTAGTTGCGTCCGGCGATCCCGGGAATCTGGGTCGCGGCCGTAAACGCCACGACCTCGACGCTCGGGTCGTTACGATAGGCAGTGTTGAAGTCGTGGAAGTCGCGACCAGCGGCTCCCATGATCACAACTCGGGTGCGATCCATGGTCTTCCGGCCCTTCCGCAGTCGCGCCGTAGGGCAATCCCCGGCAGCGAACCTGGAGCTGACGAGCCGGTTCCGCTTCTGGTCCAGCGGTCGTCCAGCAACAGGTAGTGTCTCCGGCGCGGCGTCCGCGCGCAAGACCCGAGTCGCCCGGTCGTGCGACAGCCCATCAGGCGGGCCTGCGGGCGGGGCGCCGGAGTCTGCGGGCGGGTCGCAGCGCCTGCGGGCGCGTGGCCGGAGCCGCGAGCGGGTCGCCGGGGCCGCGGGCCGTCGCCGGGGCAGCGCGCCTACTCGGTCGAAGTCGCCTCCAGCATCACCGGACCGGCCGTCCGCCCACCCACGCCGGGCCGGGCCGGCAGGTCGGTCCGCCGGATCTGGCCGAACCCGGCGCGGCCGAGAAGCTCCTCGATCCAGCCGACGGTCGGAGCCCTCCAGGCCGGATCTGCGAGGGTCCGCACGAGTGCCCAGGCACGGCGCGACCGATCCGCCGAGGCCTCATCCGGTAGCAATTCGTCGACGATGACGAACCGGCCGCCCGGCCGTAGCGTTTCACGGATTCTGCGGAACAGCGCCTCCGAGAAGACCGCGACGTCGCATTCCAGTACGGCGTCGAAACCGCCGGGCAGGGGATCGCGCAGGAAGTCAGCGCCCTGGAACAGGATGCGGTCGTCGACTCCCTCAGCCGCCGCGATCTCCCGGCCGGCAGCGCAGACGGTGGCGATGTCGACGATGGTGACTTCGAGCTTCGGCCAGCGTTTCGCCAGGGCAATCGCGACCACGCCCGACCCGCCGCCGAGGTCCATCAGGCGCCGTGTGCCGCCCAGGTCCAGCGCCGCGGCGACGTCAGCGGCCAGCGGCTGGTGGATCTCGTAGAGCATCCGCGTGAAGCGGCGCGCCCGTTCTGGATCGGCCGCCATCTGTTCCACGTAGCCGGCCGTTCCGACCCATTTCTCGCCCGGTGCGGCCCGCAGAGCGCCGGGAAGATCCACGACGGCGGCCAGTCGCTCCCTCGCCTCTTGCGCCAGCAAAGCCCACGTGCCCGCCGTGTACCCGCCCAGGATCGACGCGCGGGCCGCTTGCGTGGGCCGCCAGCGGGAGCCCAACTCCTCGACCACGCCGATCGCCTCGAGGACACGGAGCCAGGCTTCACAGCGTCCGGGACAGATTCCGAGGCCGCGACCGACGCTTGCCGTGTCCGCCGGCTCGGCTTCGAGCGTCGGGATGAGCCCGAGCTCCAGCGCCGCGCCCAGCGCGGCGCCCTCGACCGGTCGGTCCAGCAGGGCGATGAACTCGTCAGCCGACATGAACACACCTCCCCGGCTACATCCTACGCTGCATGCGACGGGTCCCTCCCGACGGGCCGTCAGGTCAGGTACTGGAACATGCCGAAGAGGCCGGCGAGCAGAAGTGCGGCGGTCAGCAGCCACAGGACCGCGCTGTGGAGCCCGGAGTTCGCCAGCTCGCCCAATAGCCTGCGGTCGCTGGTCAGCCGAACCAGGAAGGCGAGCGGCAGCGCCAGCACGACTACGTTGAAGACCATCGCACCCACGCACAGCCGCACCAGGTCGGCGGAGAAGAGCGCCACGGCGGCGGCCGGGAGCACCTCGGCGAAGTAGACGGCGTAGAACTTGCGAGCCTCATTGGGTTTTAGGTTGAGGCTGTGGGGCCAGCCCATCAGCTCCCCGATCCCCCACGCCGCCGAGAGCGAAACCACCACGAGCGCGAGCAAGCCCGAGCCCATCAGGCCGATGGCGATGAGCCAGCCCGTCCCGCCCGTCGCCAGGCGAGCCAGCCCTTCGGGCAGCGCAGAAAGGCTCGCCGAGGCAGCGGCCGCCGGCGCAGACTCCATCGCCGTCGCGGCCGCGATAACGATGGCCGCCATCAACGCCTGACTGGCGATGGCGCCGACCAGCGTCTCGATCCGCGAGCCGCCCAAGTCTTCGCGGGTCAGGCGCTTGTCGACGCTGGCGGACTGCTGGTAGAAGAGCATCCACGGCATGATCGAAGCGCCAACGATGGCCACCACCAGGGCGAAATAGTCGTGCGGCGCGTTGCTCGGGATCGGGCTCAGGTCCGAGACGAGATGAGCCAGGTTCGGGTGTCCGACAACCGCCAGTACCACGAAGCTGAACAGCGCCAGCGACAGCACCAGCGCACCGCGTTCGAAGACCGAGTAGCCGCCGGTCAGGACCGCGCCGGCGTGCAGAGCCAGCGCCCCGATTATGGCCACCGGCGCGGGAATGCCGAGGATCGCCGCGCCCAGAGCGATGCCGGCGAACTCCGCCACGTAGGCAACGAAGTTGATGACGGCCATGCCGGCGACCGAGACGGCCGCCCAGCCCGGCCCGTATCGCGCCCGGACCAGCTCCGCGTGGCCCTTGCCGGTGGCCAGTGCCAGCCGGGCAGTCATCTCCTGCACCAGGAAGAGGATCGGCACGATGACGAAGATGGGGAGCACGAGAGCGTAGCCGGAGACCGTCCCGCCCTGGCCCGCGGTCACGACGCTGGGAGCGTCCACGTCGGCGAGCATCACCACCCAGGCCGGCCCCACGACCCGCAGCCAGCGCGCCAGCGCCGGGGAGCGGATCGCTCCGGCCATGGAGCGGATGCCGCCGATGACAGTCACGCCTATATCCTAGCTGATAGCTAGGCTTTCCCGGCGGCCATTCCGACCGTGAACGCGGACCGCCCGGAACCTCTGGCCCAGACCTCGTGGTCCTGGCGACGAGCCCGCTTCGCGGGAGCGGACGCGCCCCGGCCATGACTCGGGGCATCTGGTCAGACTTGCCCCACATGAAAGTTGCCGCGGATGGACGGCCGACGGCGGCCCCGACGCGGTCCCCGCCCGGTCATTGCCCGCTCATCGAGCCCCCGCCCGAGCGTGAATCCCGCGCCCGGGCGGTCTCCCGGCACCCCACCGCGCGCTGGCGAGCCGCGATCAGATGGCCAACTCTCACTCCAGGCAAGTTGGACCGGAAGGCATGCGGGCCGGCCGCGGCATCCGGCCGCGACTACTCCGTGTCCCCCGCGACCCGCCGCGATCAGTCCGCGCCCGCCACCAGTTCGGGAGCCTGCGCCAGGTCGACGCCCAGCCGTTCGAGCGCGCCCACGAGCGCCTTCATCGAGGCCGTGGTGATGTTCGGGTCCATGCCGACGCCCCAGCGGACGTCGTCGTGGGAGCGGACCTCGACGTACGCGACGGCCGTGGCTTCCTCGCCAGCGCCCAGGGCATGCTCGGCGTAGTCGAGCACCTCCACCTCCACGCCGAGATCCCGACGGAGGGCATGGACCAGGGCCGAGATCGGGCCGTTGCCGTGGCCGGAGACGGTGCGAGTGACCGACCCTGATATCAGGTTGGCGCGAACGACGACGCCGTCGGCGTCCGAGGAGGTCTCGTAGCCGTCGAGCCTGGTTCGGGTCGTCGCCGGCAGGTACTCGGCCGCGAACGCGTCCCACATCTCTTCGGGCGTGATCTCGGTGCCGCTGCCCTCGGTGATCACCTTGATGCAGCGGCTGAACTCGATCTGGAGGCGGCGCGGCAGGTCCATGCCGTGCTCGGCCTTCATGATGTAGGCGACGCCGCCTTTGCCGGACTGGCTGTTGACGCGGATGACGGCCTCGTAGCTGCGGCCGACGTGCTTCGGGTCTATCGGCAGGTAGGGAACTTCCCAGATGTCGTAGTCGGGCGGAAGCGCCTCCATGCCCTTCTTGATCGCGTCCTGATGCGAGCCCGAGAAGGACGTGTAGACCAGGTCGCCGACGTAGGGATGGCGCGGCTCCACGGGCAGGCGGTTGCAGTGCTCGGCGACGCGGCGCAGGGCGTCGATGTCGCTGATGTCGAGCTTGGGGTCCACGCCCTGGCTGAACATGTTCCCGGCCAGGTTGACGACGTCGACGTTGCCGGTCCGCTCGCCGTTGCCGAAGAGCGTGCCTTCGATCCTGTCAGCGCCGGCCATCAGGCCGAACTCGGCCGCGGCCACGGCCGTGCCGCGGTCGTTGTGCGGGTGCAGCGACAGGATGATCGAGTCGCGGCGCGGGACGTTGCGGTGGAACCACTCGATCGCGTCGCCGTAGATGTTGGGCGTGTACATCTCCACGGTGGCCGGCAGGTTCAGGATGATCTTGCGCTGCGGCGTCGGCTGGATCACGTCCATGACGGCGGCGCAGACGTCGGCCGCGTAGTCGAGCTCCGTGCCGGTGAAGCTCTCGGGCGAGTATTCGTATCGGATGTCCGTGCCCGGCAGCCGGGCCTCCTGCTCCAGGCAGATGCGGGCGGCGTCGACGGCGATCTTCGTAACGCCTTCCTTGTCCAGGCGGAACACGACGCGCCGCTGCAGAACCGACGTGGAGTTGTAGAAATGGACGATCGCCCGCTTCGCCCCCCGCAGGCACTCGTAGGTCCGCTCGATCAGCTCGCGGCGGCACTGCGTCAGAACCTGGATGGTGACGTCGTCGGGGATCAGGTCCTCCTCGATCAGCTGGCGGATGAAGTCGTAGTCCGGCTGGGACGCCGACGGGAACCCGACCTCGATCTCCTTGAAGCCCATGCCGACGAGGGCCTTGAACATCTGCAGCTTGCGGGCCGGGTCCATCGGGTCGATGAGGGCCTGGTTGCCGTCGCGCAGATCCACCGAGCACCAGATCGGGGCGCGCTCGATCTGGCGGTTGGGCCACTCGCGATCCGGAAGGCGGAGCGGCAGGGGGCGGAAGGGCATGTACTTCTCGACCGGCATCTTCTTCGGGTGGGCGGGTACGGGAGGCATCTCGGGTTCCTTCTTGCTCTGTCGGGTCCGCGTTCGTCGCCGCGGTCTGGGCGGGTTTCGGGGGAAACAAAAACCTCCTGCGATGGCGCAGGAGGTCGCCGGCGAGCACCCACGAGGGGGCTCGCCTCAGGTAAGGAGCAGGCTGCTGTCGAAGTGATTCCTTTTCACGGTGCCGCACAGTGTAGCCCGTGGCGGCGGATTCGGTAACCACCAATTGCATGAGAAGCAGTTAGTGGACCTGCAGGCCCGCATCCGGCGAACCAATCGACCTGTGCCGGACGTCTCGACGGCATGAGAAACCCGACCGGCCGCGGCCATCGCCCCTCGCGCGGCCGATGGCGCCCCTCGCGCTGGGATCTGCTGGCCGTGCTTCCGATCGCGCTGGTCGCGTTCGCCGTGGTTGCGTTCGTCCATCCGCCCCAGTCCGGGCCGCTTGCGCTGGCGCTGATGCTGGAAGCGGACCTCTTCATCGCCGTGTTCGTGATCCTCGCTCCAATCGCGCTGCTGGCACGGGCGCGAGTCCTGGGAGCGGCCCTCCTGATCGTCTTCATCGGCGGCGGCGGACTCTTCGGCTCGGAGTGGATTTCGCTGCCGGCGAGCGGCGCCGCCCGCCACGACTTCTCGGCCATGAATTGGAACCTGGAATACGGAGAACGCACGCCCGCCGCGGCGGCGGCCCAGCTCGAGCACGTCACCGTCGACCTGATCGCGTTGCAGGAGCTCGAGCCCGACGCCGCGGCCGCAATCGAGGCCAACCTGACGATCACCGTCGGGTATCCGTACCGAGCGATGGTCCCGCGCTGGGGTGCCGGCGGACTCGGTGTCCTCAGCCGCTATCCCATCGAGAGCGTGAGCTCGTCCGAGGACCCACCTTGCCTCGAGCTGACCGTGGACACTCCCCGCGGGAAGGTTCAGGTCATCGATGCCCACCCGACGCACGGTGAGATCGACAAGGCCACGCGGTTACGCCTCCCGATCGACTTCAACGCGTCGGATCGAAGAGCGGCCATCGCGACGCTTCGCAAGCGCATCGACCCCGTGCTCGCCAGCGGCCAGCGGCTCCTCGTCCTCGGCGACTTCAACACCGCCCCGTCCGACCCTGAGAACCGAATCCTCACGAACGGGCTGCGCGATACCCATGTCGAAGTCGGAGAAGGGCCGGGCTGGACGTGGCGGCCCCGCCGTCTTGCCTTCCTCCCGGTCGCGTTCGTACGGATTGACCGACAGCTGACGGCCGGTCCGATCCTGCCGTCTTCGACCTGGGTCGATTGCTCGCTTCCGGGCGACCACTGCCGCCTATTCGGCACCTACGAGATCGACGGCTGACGGGGCACCCCAGCCGGCGGGGCGCGGCGCGTGGTCGATCCTGGAGGGGAAATGGCTCCGACGGTCCGGCCCCGGGCGCCTGCTGAATTCGGCTCGCCCTTCCGCCGATATCTTGCTCCCCCAACTCGCTCGCTCGCGCGAATCGCTGGCAGCCGGGCGTCTGGAGTGCGCCACCTGTCACCAGATCGTCCCGCGTCGGTTCCCGGTTCAACGCAGCTGCGGGGACTGCCGGAAGGCCCGCAACCGCACCCGGAGCCGCGAGGCGGTGGCACGCAAGCGGCGGAATGCCCCCAAGCCGAATGAGACGTCGATCTGCTGGACGAGTCATGAGATGGTTGGTGAGGTGACGACGGATCCGACCAGCCTGACTCCGGCACCAAATCGCTGCCCCTTGCTGGAGGTGCTACTATCGATGTGATATCACCAAGCTAGCGGAGAATGACATGATCCAGGAGCGGAAGGGCCCGGCACTCAATGGATTCCCGGTGCTGTTCGCGTTGCTCGTGGCCACAGTGGTGCCGTCCGGCGCAATCGTCTACAACGTCGCGAACATCGGCAGCCAGGTGGAGACCGGCCCCGTCTACCTCCAAATCGGGCTCGTCGTGTATGCCGTGCTCGTCGCCCTCGGATGGGCCGGCCTGACGGTGGTGAACCCCAACGAGGCGCGCGCGCTGGTGCTGTTCGGCCGCTACTCCGGGAGCCTCAAGCAGCAGGGCTTCTGGTGGGTCAACCCGTTCACCCGCCGTCGTCGCATCTCGATCAAGGTGCGCAACTTCGAGAGCCAGAAGCTCAAGGTCAACGATCGCGACGGCAATCCGATCGAGATCGCCGCGGTCGTGGTGTGGCGCGTGGCCGACACCGCGGAGGCGCTCTTCGAGGTCGATGACTACGAGCAGTTCCTGAAGGTCCAGACGGAAGCGGCGATCCGCACGCTCACCACCTCCTACCCATACGAACCCCACCTCCAGGAGTTGTCGCTGCGCGGCAACCCCCACGAGGTCGGCGAGCAGCTGCAGGCGGAGGTGCAGGGTCGCCTCCAGAAGGCCGGCATCGAGGTGATGGACACCCGTATCAGTCACCTCGCCTATGCCCCCGAGATCGCCAACGCGATGCTGCGGCGTCAGCAGGCGAGCGCGGTCATCGATGCTCGGACCCGGATCGTCGAAGGTGCCGTGAGCATGGTCCAGATGGCACTCGACCAGCTCTCCGAGAAGCACATCGTCGACCTCGACGAGGAACGCAAAGCCACCATGGTCAGCAACCTCCTGGTCGTGCTCTGCAGCGAGCATGACGCGCAGCCGGTCGTGAACACGGGCACGCTGTACCAGTAGCCGGCCGCGGAACGAGATGATGGAACGCAAGTCGTTCCTGCTGCGGCTCGATCCGGCCACGATGGAGGCGCTGCGCGTTTGGGCGGGCGACGACCTGCGCAGCCTGAACGGGCAGATGGAGTTCCTGCTCCGGCGTGCGTTGCGGGACGCCGGCCGCGTTCCTGACGCTAAGAGGGCGCGCCCTACGAAGCCCGATAGCACAGAGCAAACAGACGCTGACTCGTCGGCCACGCGCGGACGTGCGGCGATTGCACCGGAGGACAGATGAGCACTCAGCGCAGTCTCGAAATCAGAGGGATCTCGAAACGATACGGGGAGACAATCGCCGTACAAGACCTGAGCTTCGACGTCCATGCCGGCGAGTTGTTCGGCTTCGTCGGGCGCAACGGCGCGGGCAAGACCACCACGATGCGGATCGTGCTCGGCGTCCTCGCTGCCGACGCAGGCGAGGTGCGATGGGATCGAAGGCTGCTCGACCTTGAGGCGCGCAGGCGGATCGGATACATGCCCGAGGAGCGGGGGCTGTATCCGAAGATGCGACTGGCCGAGCAGCTGGCATACCTGGGCGAGCTTCACGGCATGACCGACTCAGAGGCACGCGTTTCGGCCGCGCACTGGATTGATCGCTTCGGCCTGAAGGACCGGGCAAACGACGATCTGCAGGCGCTCAGTCTTGGCAACCAGCAGCGCATCCAGCTGGCTGCCGCACTGGTCTTCGGTCCGGACGTTCTCGTGCTCGACGAGCCGTTCGCCGGGCTCGACCCGGTCGCCGTCGACGTGATGGCTGACGTGCTCCGCGAACGGGCCGACGCAGGAGTCCCCGTCATCTTCTCGAGCCATGAACTCGAGCTCGTCGAGCGGATCTGCGACCGCGTCGGCATCATCGATCGCGGCAAGATGGTCGCCTGCGGCACCGTGGACGAACTCCGGGCCGGGGGGCAGGAGCGCCGCTGGGTCGACGTCCCCGGGGCCCCGGGCGACTGGGAAGCCGGCCTCCTGGGCGTCCGGCTCGTGCGGACCGACGGCACGCGGCGGCTCTTCGAGCTGGATCCGGGCGTCGACGATCAGGCGCTGCTCCAGGCGGGGTTGAACACCGGCCCGGTACGCGAGTTCGAGCGTGTCGAGCCCACCCTGGGCGAGATCTTCCGGACGGTCATCGAGGAGGCAGCATGAACCCGCGATCTTTGAGTTCAGGAACGCGCCGCCTGCCGGCCACCGTCCTCGTCGCTCGCCGCGAGGTCCGCATGCGTCTGCGCTCGCGGGTCTTCGTTGGCGGCACCATCGTAATGACCGTCCTCGTCGTGGTCGGCATCATTGCGGCGGCGCTGCTCGCCGGCAAGACCAACCCGGTTCGGGTGGGCTTCAGCGGCGGATCGCAGGCGCTCGAGCCGACCTTCACGGCGACGGCCGCTGCCCTGGGTGTGCCAGTGACAGTCAGCGACATCGCCGACGTCACTGCCGGGGAGGCGCAGGTAACGGCGGGCACGCTCGACGTGCTCGTCATCGGGTCGTCGACCGCGCCGACGGCCGTGGCGAACGATGCGGTCCCATCGAGCGTCGAGTCCGCCCTATCGCTGACCGCAGAGGCCGCCCGTCTTTCCGACGCCGGCCTCTCACCGACGGCCGTCAAGTCGGCCATGGCCCTGGTGCCGGTCCAGCTTCTGGCGCCCCCCAATCCCAAAGACACCCAGAACCTGTTAGCCAGCCTGGCCCTGGGAATAATCCTCTGGATCGCGCTCGGCCAGTACGGGAATATGGTGGCCCAGGGCGTGGTCGAGGAGAAGGCGACGCGGATCATGGAGATCCTGCTCGCCACGATCCAGCCGAGCCGCCTGCTCGCAGGCAAGGTCATCGGGGTCGGCCTCGTCGGTCTCCTGCAGGTCACGATCGTGGGCGCGGCCGCGCTCGTGGCGGTCCACGTGACCAATATCGCTGCGATCCCGGCCCTGGACGTGGCCTCGATCCTGGCCGATATCTTGTGGTTCCTGCTCGGATTCCTCTTCTATGCCACTGCCTACGCTGCGGTCGCCTCCCTCGTCTCGCGCCAGGAGGAGATCCAGAGCGCGGTCGCCCCGATCTCGATCTTCCAGATCGCGGGGTACCTGCTCATGTACGCCGCGCTGCCGAATCCGAGCGGCCCCCTGGCCACGGCGTGCTCGCTGTTTCCGCCGTTCGCCCCAATCGTCATGGCCGTGCGGATGGCGAGCAGCGACGTGCCGGTCTGGCAGGTCGGCCTGGCGATAGCGCTAATCGTTGCATCCATCGTCGGCCTGACCTGGCTGGCCGGCCGCATCTACACCAACGCAGCCATGCGCATCGGGGCCCGGGTACGGTTCATGGATGCGTTTCGTGGGTAACGCTCGCAGTCAGGTCCAGCATGTTCAGGCCCCATCGGGCCGATAGATCGGAAGGAACAAGGCAATGTCCCGTGGGACTCATCCACTGGCGGCCCTGTTGGCGGTCGTCTCCGCGATCCTCATCGTGTTCGGCCGGGTCAACAAGAACAGGTGGTGGGGCAACTGGGTCGCGGTCGCCGGGTTCGCGGTGCTCGTCATGGCCGCCCTCGTCTTCCTTGTAGAAAGGTGACGGAAACGACCTCTCCGGTGCGACCAGTGGCCGTAGCGCTGACCCTGGCCCGCATCGGCGGCCTGACCTGGCTGGCCCGCCGCATGTACACCAACGCAGCCATGCGCATAGGGGCCCGGGTGCGGTTCATGGATGCGTTCCGTGGGTAACGCTTGCAGCTGGGTACAGTACGTTCAGGCCCGATCGGGCCGACAGATCGGAGGAACTAGATGCCGTCTCGTGTGATGGCCCATCCATTCTTGACCCTGATGGCGGTGGTTTCCGCGATCCTCATCGTGGTCGGCCGGGTCAACCGCGACATGTGGTGGGGCAACTGGGTCTTTGTCGCCGGAATCGCGGTCCTCGTGGTTGCAGGCGCCCTCTTCCTCCTCCTGACCAAACGGTGATCGAAACGACCTCGTTTCGGCCCGACGCGCACCCGACATTGGCCAGCACGGGCGCAAGCCCTTCAGCTGAGCTTCCCTTTTGGAGCGCCTCTCCGCCGCCGGTCGCATCAGGGTGACCCGGGGTCTGGGGGCGGTCCAGATCGCATCGTGGGCCTGATCGCCTGTCTTCCCGAGGTACGCGATCACCGCCCTACGGTGGCTTCGTCGCAAGCGTGGTCGTCTAGGAAGCGTCGACCCGCATCGTCCCCGCCAACTCAAGCGCGTGTCCAATGTCCAGGAGCCACGGCCGAGGCTACCGTGAAGGACAGGCAGCTTGCCTGCTCGGATGAATGGCTCCGGCGGTAGGGAGCCGGATGTCGCCTACGAGATTGCGTCCACTCTTCGTCCGGGGTAACCCTCCCCGCCTCACTCGCTCTCGCGAATGGCTCGCCGACGCGCTTTTGGAATGCGCCATCGGCCACCAGTCCCACGTGGGTCGCCTTCGCAACGACATTGCGCGGATTGCCGAACGGTTCTCGAGCGAACCCGGAGTCGCGAGGCGGTCGCGGCGCGACGTCGCGCGGGCCAACGCATCTCGCAGACCTGAACGTCTGGGTTGGATGGCGACGCATCGACGATGCGTGAATCGAATCCGCTCACCCGAGGTCAGGCCGGGGCTTCTCGATCGCCTCGGGAATCATCACAGACCTCGCCGACAGGATCGGCGCGGCGAGCCTCTCGTCGCCCTCGATGTCGGCTAGTGCGTAAGTCTCCTCGGTCGACCCGAAGTTGAACAGCGAACGCCAGGCCTCATGGACATCCATTGAGACCGCGGCGACGGGCCGGTCGGCGGCCCCGTCGAGCAGGACCCAGCCGGCGGCCCCGCGCGTGACCGTCCACGCATGGGCCCAATCGCCCCGGACGCGGAGCACGAGCGACGTGCCAGGCGTGGCTTCCACCTCAGCGTAGGCGCGTCGGAGGGCGAGCACCGAGAGCCGCAGGATCGGCTCGACCCACCGGCGGCCGGTCAGGCCGGAGCGCCGACGGCGTCGCGGACCCGCATCTGGTGGTGCCAGCGCTCCGTGAACTGGAGGGCAATTCAACTCACGGTGGAGTGGGCGGAAGAGCCGGGTCGTGTGGACCGGTTGGACTACCCGCAAGGTAGCCATCAGTAGGTAACCCAGATGCGCCGATTGACCCCGTCCATTCGGATCCGGCCGCCGATGGGGACGATCAACTGCGGGTCGGTGTGCCCGAAGTCCACGTTGAACACGATGGGCGCGTTGGGCGCATAGCGAGAGACGGCGGTGATGACCGATGCCTCGAATTCCAGGCGCGTAGGCAGCCCGGTTCTCCAGAACGCGCGCGGCAGCCGTCATGGGACGACCCACGAGCACCGCGGCGAAGCGACCGAGGATCCCGCGTTCGCCAAACGACTGGAGCGCGTAGCCAACCTCAGCAGGCGTGGGCATCTCCTCCGAGGTCTCCATCACGAAGATGCAGCCTTCGTATGCATCCGGCGCCGCGATTTCTCGATCCGCAATCGCCATCAACGTCAGCACGTCGAAACAGCCGCCCCAGGTCGTCCCCTCGACGACGCGATCCGCGTTGTGCCACTTCCAGCCTTCGGCGGGCTTCATATTCGGCTCGCGTTCGAACGTCGCGGGTTCGGCCCAGTCGCTGTCCTCGTCGCGCCAGGTCGTTGCCGCGGTCAGCTCGTATTCGCCGCTCGTGAACAGCGCGGTGCGTAGCGATTCGGTCGAAAGCGGGTGGAGCGCGCCGGGCCGGCCGAGGTGGTACATCACTGAGCCGCCGTAGTAGCCGACGATGCCCGTGTTCCACAGGTAGACGAGGAGGTTGGTGTTGTCGCTATAGCCGAAGAACGGCTTGGGGTTGGCGGCAATCAAACCGCGGTCGAGGTGCGGCAGGATCCGGATCTCGTCGGCGCCGCCGATGGAGGTCATTACGGCCTTGATCGACGGGTCGGCGAAGGCCGCCATGACATCCCGAGCCCGATTGCGCGGATCGGCGCCCATCTGCCTGGTGGTCGGGTACTCGACCGGCACGAGGCCGAGGTCCTCGCGCAGCCTCCGCAGCCCCAACTCAAACGGCAGCGGCAGTTTGCCCGGCAAGCCACTCGCCGGAGACAGGATCGCAACTCGATCCCCCGGCACCGGCTTGGACGGGTACGTGAGCACCTTGGCCGACTGAGTTGTCATAGGCTCCCCTCGCTTCTCAAGCACTTGCCTCATCGATGTCCCCTCAGCTGCTGAAATCCGGCTGGGCGAGCCGGAACTCCTCGAGCACCCTCCACGAGCGCGGTTCGCGCCTGCCTGCCATAAGCAGGATCCGGTCGGCGGTATCCCTCAGCGGCAATCGCCCGATGAGCGCAGCCTCGGCCGCCCGCAGCTCGTCGACCGAAGCGAGCCCTTCCGCCGCCTCGCTGCTGTCGACCGTGAGGTGCGGGATGATCGTCTCAAACGCGCCTCCATAGGGCTGCCATTGCGGGTACGCGGCCACCACCGCCTCGGTCATGGCGACAAACGGACCCGAGTCCTCCGGGGCGAGCCAAAGGACATCATTGCCAAACCATCGGATACACCGGAACTCCACCGCAAACGGCCGGTGTGCTGCAAACAGCCGTCGGAGCCGAGAGATCACTGTGGTGTCGATCTGGTCCACCGGGCCGAAGGGATAGAGCAGGGTCACGTGCGCCGGCAGCCCGAACTCGACTGCCGGGTCGAGGTGGCGCAGGTCGTCGATCTGCTGGTCAACCTGGTTCATCGGCACGAGCAGCGCGGTGAATTCCATTTGGTGGGTACTCCGCGGGGGCGACGAGGGCATGTCCTGGCTGATGGTCAGGATCGCGTCACCAACGAGGGCGACAAACGACGCGGCGGCCCCGGTCACTCTATCGTCCGCGAGGCCCAAGCGCCCGCCCGACAGCCGGCAGCGTTCCGCCTCATCGATGAGCCAGGCCCACTCCGGCATCCACGAGCGAACCAGGGCCGCGCCCTCCTGTTTGGAACAGGGCCTGTCGTTCCGGATTGTCGCGAGCGCCCGACACATCGTCAGCACGCAATAGGCACGGTTGCCCGGCGTCGCACTCGGCAGATTTCGAGACCGCACCTCGTCCGCGTAGCGCCGGATCTCTGTGAGGAAGTCCGTCCAAGACACCGGTGGAATCGTATCGGCGGGCGGTGGCCCGAATAGCGTGACGCCGGTCTCGCGTACCAGGTAGAAGTTGTTGATCCACAGTTCAACGCCATCGCGCAGGTGAAATGGTTCGCCGGGGCTGATGACTCCGAGCCCTCCGCCGGACCGAAAGTGGGTCAGCGTGTCCCGTCCCACATACACGAGCTCGAGCCGGTCGTCCCATTCGGGATGACGCTTCACGAACTCCGAATGGAGGGCCTCGAGCCGTTCGGCAACGGCGGCGTCCAGATCGCGTTGTGTCACTACCAGCAAGTCAATGTCACTGACATCCGCGACGAAGCCGCCGACGGCCGCCGAGCCATACAGATACACCGCGACCAGGTCAGATCCGAGGGCGGACTGAAGCCCGTTCGTCAAAACCTGTCCAAGGGCGGCGGGGAGTCGATCGGACATTACGAAGCCTCCTCGGTTGGATGCCCGTAGACAACGAGGATGTGCCACAGGTCCTTGAGACGGGTCAAGGCATCTTCCGAGTCGCGCCAGGGCTGCCACGCGCCTGTGTCGTTGACGACGGAAACAGCGGCCCAGCCGAGGACCCTCGCGTCCAGATGCCGTCCGTGGGTTGGGAAGCGGTCGACCACCGTCCGAGCGAACGCCGCCGCACGACCGGCGGCACAGAACGCCGCCCAACGCCTCGGCTCCGGAACCGGTGGCTCTTCGAGCGGGACCTCGTCAACGGTGAGCTGGCTGCCGGCATTCCAACTTACCCCAACCTGGTAGCGCTCGGCAGTGTCAAGGAGAGCGTCACCCGTCGCCGACCCAAGGAACGAAGGATCGATGACCATCTCCGCGACGTCGTCATGGAGGGTGACTGGGCCGTGTATCTGGGACTCCAGGAAGGCGTCGAGCGCGTGGCTCATGACGGGCGCGAGCCGCGGTCGCTCGGGATTGAGCAGGCGCTCGACAAGCGTTGGGACGGTCAGCGGCCGGCCCAGGTCGTCGCCCTTCGCCACCCGCTCCAAGAGTCCGGCGAGCACGGGTTCCAGCCGATCGACGACACCACCGTCATCGGGCAACGTCACGCTGTCGCCAACGAAGAACGTTGTGCGGGTGAGGCTCGCCGGTCCCAGCCGGAGGTGGCAGGAACCGAATCGTGGACACGCACCGTTGGCGAGCTGCAGAACATCGAGGCCGCCATAGCGCGGGCGTTCCGCGGCGCCGACGCCTGCAGCTTGATAGGCCGCGCCGAAGAGCCGATCCTCCCATCGGTCGCGCTCTCCGCCGGGACGTGCGGTGAGGCCGCCATTCGAGATACCCGTCTCGAACTGGCTTCGGTAGATCCCATCGGCCAGCAGGACCTCCGCCACCGATCGGCCGTCGCCGGCGATCCGATCGGGATGGAAGTTGATCGTCAACGTCGCGACACGGCGAAGACCCGCACAGAGCTCGCCGATATCGGCCGAGAGCCCGGCATCTCCCAGCGCGCTTCGAATTCGGTCCTCGTCACGGCGGCGGTTTCGTTCCGCCTGGGCACGCACGTGGGCGAGCGCAGCTCGGTTTGCGGGGCTCGACCTGGACCCGGATCCGAACGTTGTTTCCTCGTCCACGATGCAATCATGCCCCGGCGTTGCCCGCGGCGGTACTCGCTGATGAAACTCGACTGGCAGCACCACTTCCCGTCCTCCTCGTCCAGCCGTGAAGCGGTGGCACGCCGGGGGCGACATTCTCCGTAAGGGAGGTGGACGTCGACGAACACGCATGGTTCTCCGCGAAGCTTCGGGGGACAGGCTGCGGAGACCGCTTCGACGCCGATCTAGACAGCGGGCCGGAGAGGAGAGTACGAACTCCTGCGTGATGACTGATCAATGGCACCCACGCCCTTGACCACCCGAATAGACTAGTCTTAGACCAGCTGACAGGAGTTTAGTGACATGCGCCAGGTCGGGGCCTACGAGGCCAAGACTAATCTTCCCCGACTGCTCGACGAGGTTGCCTCCAGCGGGGAACCAATCGCCATCACCAAGCACGGAGTCGCGGTGGCAGTGCTCGGCCCCGCGTCTACGCGCGCGAACTTGACGGCGAGCGAGGCGATTGCCGGCTTGCGTGCCTTCCGAGACGGCCATCGATTGGACGGGCTTTCGCTTCGTGAGCTCATCGACGAGGGCCGGCGGTGAGCTTCGTCATCGACGCCTCGGTGGCTCTCGCATGGTGTTTCGCCGACGAAGTCTCTCCCGTCGCGGACGCGGCCCTGGGTCGGCTCACCAACGAGGAAGCGCTCGTTCCCTCCATCTGGCCGCTCGAGGTCGCCAACGCCCTCAGGACGGCCGAGCGCCGCGGCCGTCTCGATCTGGCCGATCTCGCACGCATCCGCGAGCTGCTGATTTCTCTGCCGATCCAGATCGAGGCAATCGACCTGGACCTGGCTCTGGGTGAGGTCTCCGATCTCGCGCGCAACCTGAACCTGACCGCCTACGACGCTGCCTACCTGACCCTGGCCGCTAGGCGCGGGCTCGTCCTGGCTACGGTCGACGAGAGTCTCAAGAGAGCCTGCAATTCGGCCGGCGTCAAGCTCGTCGAGTAGGTCGGGCAGCCAGTACGGAGGGTTTTCGCCTGGGCGGATTCCGCAAGGCCATCCAGGCAACGACGCGAGCCGACCGGGCGGATAGCCGCAATTCCAACCGAGTGATTGGCTCCGGCGGTAGGATTCGAACCTACGGCCAAGCGGTTAACAGCCGCCCGCTCTACCACTGAGCTACGCCGGAGCGAGTCGATCGCCAAAGCGATCGACTCAGGCGATCGCTCGCGATCCGTGGCGCCGTCGCGGCGCCGCGCGACAGAATAGCACGGCACCGCCCGGCCGTTACGGGTGCGTGGCGCACCGGTTGGGGCGGCCAATCGAGGCCCACGTGCGGGCCATCCCACCAGGAGGACCAGTGACCAGGCAGTCTCTCAGCGGCGCATGGCAGCTCCGGCAGGCCGGCTCGAACGAATGGCTGGCCGCCCGGGTCCCCGGCGGCGTCCACACAGATCTGATGGCCGCGGGCAAGATCGCCGACCCCTTCGTCGGCGACGAGGAGCTGCGGGTCCAGTGGGTTGCCGAGGCGGATTGGGAGTACCGGTGCAGCTTCCGCGTCGACGCCGCCACCGCCGCCGAGGAACACCTGGACCTCGTGTTCGACGGCCTCGACACGCTGGCCGAAGTCCGTCTCAACGGGGAGCTGCTGGGCAGCGCCGACAACATGTTCCGGACCTGGCGCTGGGACGTGACCGGCCGCCTGGCGGCCGGCGACAACGAGGTCGCGTTGCTGTTCCACTCCGCCGTGCGCCGCGGGGCCGAGCTGAACGCCGTCCGGGCCCTCGACCGGCCCAAGGAGACGCTCCCCGGCGGGCCGTACCTGCGCAAGGCGCCCTGCCACTTCGGCTGGGACTGGGGTCCAAAGCTCCCGAACGTCGGTATCTGGCAGGACGTGCGCATCGAGGGCTGGAGCGCCGCCCGGCTGGCGGACGTCCGAATCGAGCAGGCGGTCGAGGTCGAACGCGCTCGGGCGAGCCTGCACGCTCGCGTCGAAGTCGAGCGGACGCAAGCCACCAACCCTGCGGCCATCGAGGCGCGCATTCGAGTCGTCCACCCGGGCGGTCGGACCGACGTCGCCCGGGCTGTCATCCCCGCCGGGGAGTCGGGCGCAAGCCTCACGCTCGAGATTGCCGAGCCCGAGCTGTGGTGGCCCAACGGCCTCGGCCGCCAGCCGCTCTACCGGGTCGAAATCGAGCTGGCCGCGAGCGATCGGACGCTCGACTTTCGCTCCTACCAGGTCGGCCTGCGGACGCTCGAGCTTCGGCGCGTGCCCGACGAGTGGGGCGAGTCGTTCACGCACGTCGTGAACGGCGTGCCCATTTTCGCGAAGGGCTCCAACTGGATCCCCGCGGATTCATTCCCGGCACGGGTCACGCCGGAGCGGCTCGAGGCGCTGCTCGGCGCCGCCGCGGCCACGAACCACAACATGATCCGGATCTGGGGCGGCGGCTACTACGAGACCGAGGCGTTCTACGACCTGTGCGACCGCTTCGGCATCCTGGTCTGGCAGGACTTCATGTTCGCCTGCAGCGTCTACCCGCTCACCGACCCCGGGTTCCTGGCGAACCTGGAGATCGAGGTCCGCGAGCAGGTGCGGCGGCTACGGCATCGGGCCTGCCTGGCGCTGTGGTGCGGCAACAACGAGATGGAGCGAGGCTGGACGAACTGGGGCTGGAGCCGGCCCGAGAACGAAGACCTCCGCGCGGCCTACCTGCGCTTCTTCTCCGAGACGCTGCCGGCCTGGATCGCGACGCAAGACGCCGCCACTCCGTACTGGCCGAGCTCGCCCTCGTCGGGACGGCCGCTGGCGGAGCCGATCGGCGGCAACCGCGGCGACGAGCACGAGTGGATCGTCTGGCACGCTCTCGCACCCTTCTCGGCCTATGGCCACGAGACCTACCGGTTCGTCAGCGAGTTCGGCTTCGAGTCGCTGCCGGCGCTGGCCACTGTCGCCGCCTTCGCGCCCGACCCGGCCGAATGGAACCTGGGCTCGCCGCTGCTCGACCATCATCAGCGCTGCCCGGTCGGCAACGCCCGGATCCTGTACTACATGGCCCAGCAGTTCCGGCTGCCAAAGGACTTCCCGTCGCTCGTATACCTGAGCCAGATCCTCCATGCCGAGGCGATGCGCGTGGGCGTGGAGCACTGGCGGCGCCAGCGGGACCGCTGCAGCGGGGCCCTGTACTGGCAGCTCGACGACTGCTGGCCCGTGTCCTCCTGGGCGAGCGTCGACTACTTCGGCCGCTGGAAGGCCCTGCAATACGCCACGCGGCGGTTCTACGCCCCGGTGCTCCTGGCCGCGGAGGTGGAGTCGGATGACGTGTCGCTGGCCGTCACCAACGACACGGCCGCGGCCTGGCGGGGCGAGGTCCGCTGGTCGCTGGAACGTCTCGACGGCGAGGTCGTGGCGTCCGGGGGCGGCCCGGTGGAGGCGCGGGCGCTGACCACGACTTCGGTCGGTCGCGTCGCCCTCCCCGACTCGGCGTCCGAGCGGCGATCGCTCGTCCTGGTGTCGGAGCTGATGGAGGCAGGCTCCCGGCGGGCGCTGGTCGTCACGCCGTTCGTCCCCGACAAGCAGCTGGCGCTGGGCCGGCCGGCGGTCGACCTGGCGGTCGAGGCGGCGGCGGGTTCGGCCGAGACCGCGCCGGACCGAGCGACCGTCCGACTCCGGTCTGACACGCTTGCGCGCTGGGTCGAGCTCTCGCTCGACGGCGCCGACGCCGTCCTCGACGACAACTACTTCGACCTGCCGGCCGGGCGCGAGGTGGTGGTCGGGTTCGACGTGCCCGATGGCTTCGACCTTGCTCGTGTGCGGAAGGTCCTTCGCGTTCGATCGGTCGTCGACACCTACCCGTAGCGGCTCGGGGTCGGTCGCCTCGGCGCCCGGCTACTTCTCGACGGGCAGATCCGGGCGGTTGCCCCACTCCTCCCACGACTCGGCGTAGTTGCGCACTCCGCTCAAGCCAGCCAGCTCGTGGAGGACGAACCAGACCAGCGCTGCCCGGACGCCGCCCTGGCAGTAGGTGGCGCGCACATCTTCCGGAGTCACGCCGGTCCCTCGGAGGATCGCCAGCGCCTCGGCGCCGGTTCTGAGGCGCCCGTCCGGCGCCACGAAGTCGCTGAAGAGCCGATGCTTCGCGCCGGGAATCCGGCCGCCCCGGGCCGCCCGCACGTCCGTGCCGAGGAACTCATCGATCAGCCTGACGTCCAGCAGACGCGTCGGGCCGCCCGGCGCGCTCGACTCCTTGCTCCATGCCAGTACCTGCTCGGCGGTGGCGATGAGCGAGTCGTCGCGCTCGTGAAGCGGCTCCGTGGCCGCGACGGGCCGGGGCGCAGTCGCGTCCGCCGCGGTCGGTCGTCCCTGCGCCTGCCAGACGGTGAGCCCGCCGTCGAGGACGTGGATTCGTTCGCTCGGGAAGCCGAACAGGCGCAGCAGCCAGTAGCCGCGGATCGCCTGGCGATTCAGGCCCGCATCGTCGTAGAAGACGATCCGGGCGCCCGGCGCCACACCCCAACGGCGAAGCGACGCGGCCACTTCCTCGCGGCCCGGCACCACGTACAGCCGCTTCACCGAACCGGTGTCCGCGCGCGTGCCCGCCTTCGCCAGATCGACGTGCGTATCCACGAAGATGGCGCCGGGTACGTGCGTCTCGTCGTAGATCTTGCGGTCGAGCGCGACATGCACGATCCGGAGATCCGAGTCGCCCAGGTGGGCCGCCAGCCACTCGGCCGATACGAGGGGTCCAGGTCCGGCAGCGTTCATTCGTCTCCTCCCGAGTGCGGCCACGATGCCGCCTAGAGTACCCGGCAGCCGGGCCGCGAGCTTGGACCGCTCTGCCCCGTCCGCGGCATCGACAACTCGCTCCGCCGTGTCGACCCTGCCGCCACCCTCGATACGTCGATCATGCCCAGTTGCGGATACTCCTCTGACCGACACAGCCGGGACGGCCGGTCGTTGCTCGCCCGGTGAGCGAGTGTGACTGCACGGCCATCCGGACGCCCCGCGCAGGTCGAATCTGAGCGCTACGAGGTACAGCTGCGACTATCCACGGGCTCAGCCGGCCAGTGAACGACCCCCGACGGCCGAACGTATACGCGCGGTTGAGCAAGCTCGACGGCTAATGCTTCGCCTGGCGTGGCGCGGCGGTTCGAGGCGCCAGTCGGAGGATCGGGAGACCAGCGGGCCTGGGATGCGGTCCTCCTCGTCGGACCTTCGGAGATGGCGGTGGAAGCGGAAACGCGGCTGAGGGACGTCCAGGCGGCCCAACGGCGAATCATCCTGAAGCGCCGAGATGACCCCGGCGTCTCAGGTGTGATCCTTCTCCTGTCGAACACGCGCCACAACCGCGCCCTGGTGCATGAGTATGGAGCCGCGCTGCGCGCCGACTTCCCGGTCCAGGCGGACAGGATGCTCCGGGCGCTCTCGGAGGGCCGCGACCCGGGTGGAAGTGGCGTAGTCCTGTTGTGAGGCGGCCGCCGTCGATGGCCAAACAGCATGCGGCCCGGACCGCGGCGACGCCGGCCCGGCCGGCCCCGCGCCACTCCCCGCCGCGCGCGCCACTCCCTCGACGCGCGCTACTCCAGGTAGTCCTTGAGCTTGCGCGAGCGGGACGGGTGGCGCAGCTTGCGCAGGGCTTTGGCCTCGATCTGGCGGATGCGCTCGCGCGTGACGTTGAACTCCTTCCCGACCTCCTCGAGCGTCCGCGCCCGCCCATCTTCCAGTCCAAACCGCAGCTGCAGGACGCGGCGCTCGCGCCCGGTCAGCGAGTCGAGCACAGCCTCGACCTGCTCCTTCAGAAGCTGGTGTGAAGCGGCCTCGGCCGGCGCCAGGGCGCCGCGATCCTCGATGAAGTCACCGAGGTGCAAATCCTCTTCCTCGCCGATCGGGGTCTCGAGGCTGACCGGCTCCTGGGAGACCTTGATGATCTCGCGGACCTTCTCGGGCGTGACCACGACCTCCTGGCCCTTGCTCATCGCCTCGGCGATCTCCTCGACCGTCGGCTCTCGGCCTAGCTCCTGGAGGAGGGTGCGAGATACGCGGATCAGGCGATTGATCGTCTCGACCATGTGGACCGGGATGCGGATCGTGCGGGCCTGGTCGGCGATGGCGCGGGTGATGGCCTGGCGGATCCACCACGTCGCGTAGGTGCTGAACTTGTAGCCCTTCTCGTAATCGAACTTCTCGACCGCGCGGATCAGGCCGATGTTGCCTTCCTGGATCAGATCCAGGAACGACATGCCCCGGCCGATGTACTTCTTCGCGATCGACACGACCAGGCGCAGGTTCGCCGAGGTGAGCTGCTCGCGCGCGTCGCGCCCGATCCGAACCAGCTCGCCGCGGCGGTGAGCCAGCTTGGTGTTGGCCGGAACCTCCGGGTCGTAGCCGAGGCGGCGGAGCAAATCGACGTCGTGCCCGGTCTCGATCCAAAGCTTGAGCGCAGGAAACGCGACCGACTCGCGGCTCCAGTCGTAGATGGCACGCAGCCCGATGTTGTCACGAGAGTCCAGGTCGCCGTTGTGGACGGCGAAATAGGCCCGGTCGAGCAGAGCCAGGAACGCGTCCGCGGAGAGGGATTCGTTGTAGGCACCGACCAGGTGTCGGGCCTCCTTGAGGAGTTCCCTGGTCCCTTCGGTCGTGGCGTCCTTGCCTGCCTTCACCAGGTGGAAGTCCGGCGTCGGCACCAGCAGGTCGGCGGCCTCCTCCGCCTTGACGGCGTCGGCCACCATTCGGGCCGACTCGGCGGCGAAGGGCAGCTTGTACTGCGGCTTGATCGTGCGGGTCTTGCGCTCGGTCTCGTGGTGCGTCCACTCGTGGAGCGAGACGATGCCCTTCCACGGCTCGTCGACCATCTGCTCGCCGAGCTCGATCGCCTTGGCCAGGACGACCTCCTCCTCGGCCGTGAGAAGCGCGACCTTGCCGATCTCTTTCAGGTACATGCGGACCGGGTCGTCGATCCCGATCATGTCGGCCGAGAGCGCCTCGAGCTCCTCGGGCGTAGGCTCCTCCAGCGCCTCGACATCGAGCTTGACAGGCACCTCGCCCACGACGCGCGTCTCGATCAGGCCGTCATCCTCCGCGACGACCTCCACGCCGAGCTCGACTGTGTCGTCGTCGAGGGCTTCCGGCGGCACGAGATCCTCGTCGTCGTCAACGAGGAGCTCGTCGTCGTCGAGCGGCTCA
This sequence comes from uncultured Chloroflexia bacterium, assembly GCA_963768655.1. GTDB lineage: Bacteria > Chloroflexota > Limnocylindria > Limnocylindrales > CSP1-4 > Fen-1039. The sequence continues at coordinate 334,141 of CAVYIM010000005.1, forward strand.
TCCTCCGCCGAGTGGCGCGTGCGCACGCCCGCGAGCTTGGCCTCCTCGAGATCCGCCTTGCGGCGGCCGCCGCCGGAGAGGGCCACCTCTACGAGTTGCTTGTCCAGGGGGTCGGTCATCGGTGTCCTCCAGCGGATGTCAGGTTGCTCACGGCTTCGCGCCGTCGGTCGAGTGAATTGCGAGCTTCATACAAGTTGCGTTGCGTTTCGAGCAGTCGAGCGATTGCCTGCGGGTCGACGGCGGCCTGCGCCTCCATCAACTCACCGGCGTTGAAGCGGATCTCGTCTTCGAGGCGATCGGCCTCCAGAGCCAGGAGGCACTGGTCCACGCCGTTGCGGACGTGGTCGGTGTCGAGCGTGGTCGGATCGTTGGGCCCACGGTCCGCATAGAGGGCGATCGCCAGGCTGTGCAGCTCCGGCGGCAGCGAGTCGAGGAAGCGCATGCGCTTGAACTCGCCGGAACCGCCGGCTTCGCGGTCCAGGTCGCGGTCGGCCACCATCGCCACCAGTAGCTCGCGCGCCGGAGTGCTGGGAAGCCGCGCTCCCTGCGCCGCTAGAGTCGCGGCGACCCGTTCCTGCTGTTCGGGCACGAGAAGGAGCAGCCTCAGCAGGCGAGCTTCCTCGCGCGTCAGAGACTTGAGCTCGGCCTTCGTGTCGATCGTATCCGGGGCCGACATGACGGCATCAGCAGTGAAGCGTCCCGAGCCGGCACCGGCCGCGCCACTCGACCCCCCGCGCCCGTCCGCACCGACCTGACCCACCGGCACCGGCGCCCGCATGGCCTCCAGGAGGACCCGCTCCTCCACACCGGTGCGACGCGCCAGCGTCTGGAGATAGCTGTCGCGCACGACCGGGTCGCGGATCTCGCGCAGCATCGGCACCAGCGCCCCGACGGCATGGCGCCGGCCCTCGGCAGTCCGGATCGGGAAGGCCGTGGCGTAGTAGTCGATCAGGAACTCGATGATCGGCTGGGCCGTGCGGATCGCCTCCCGCCAGAGATCGGGCGTGTCGCGGATGACTTCGTCGGGGTCCTTGCCCTCCGGCAGCCTTGCGACGCGCACGCGTGTGATCTCGACGCCGGTCTCCTCCGCCGCCAGCGAGCCGATCAGCCTGAACAGCTCCGCGCCGCCGATCGAGCCGGCGTGCTGGCCGGCCGGGTCGACGTCGTAGGCGAGCACGATCTCGCGGGCGTAGCGGGCGATGAGCGCGACCTGGGCTGGCGTGAGCGCCGTGCCGAGGCTCGCGACCACGTTCTCGAAGCCGGCCTGGTGCGCCATCAGAGCGTCCGTGTACCCCTCGACGAGAACGGCCTCTTCCGACCTGCGCATCTCGCCCCGGGCCCGCTCGATGAGATAGAGCGTGCGGCTCTTGTCGAAAAGTGCCGTCGCCGGTGAGTTGAGGTATTTCGGCGCGTTGGGGTCGGTCGCGCCGTGGCCCGCCTCGGCGCCGTCGCCCGCGCCCACGGCCACAGCCACGGCCACGGCCACGGGCAGGATCCGTCCGCCGATCCCCACCGCGTTCCCCGCCGCATCGCGGATCGGGAAGATGATTCGCGAGCGGAACTTGTCGTAGGCTCCTCGCCCGCTCGATCGCTGGCTTGTCAGGCCCACTTCCGCGAGCTCCGCAACCGTTACGTTGCGCCGGCTCTGGAGCATTCGAATCATCTGGTCCCAGCCGCCTGGCGCCCAGCCGAGCTGGAAACGTTCGACCGTCTCGTCGGTGAAGCCGCGGCCGTGCAGGTATTCGAGCGCGGGCGCGCCGGTCTTCGATTGCGTCAGGACGACGTGGTAGAAGGCGATCGCCTGCTCCAGCACCTCGCGCAGTCGAGCCTTTCGGGCGTCCTCGCGGCTCGTGCGCTCGTCGACCTCGATGCCGGCCCTCGCCGCCAGGCGCTTGAGGGCTTCGGGGAAGCTCAACCCTTCGCGGCGCATCACGAAGCTGAAGACGTCGCCGCCCTCGCCGCAGCCGAAGCAGTGCCAGCTATCGCGCGCCGGGGTCACGACGAAGCTCGGGGTCTTCTCGCCGTGGAACGGGCAGAGCCCCTTGTAGGTGGTGCCGGCCTTGCGCAGCTCCACCTGCTCGCCGACGATCTCCAGGACCGACAGCTTGCTCTTGACTTCTGCGGCTACCCCAACAGCCAAACGCTTCTCCTGCTCAACAGACGGCCGACGAGACTCCGACGTTCACTCTTCGCCACCTCCGGCCCGTCCCGACCGACCGAACGACCGCCCAGCCGAACCGCCCGAATGATCGAACGCCTTGCGCCCGAGCCCTCCACGAACCACCCTGACACGACTAAGGGCCTGTCAAGTCTTGACAGGCCTTTGCCGGCCAATTCTTACCACTTTTCGCCGCGTTTGTATACCCCTGGGGGGTATTGACATGTCCGGGGTTGTATACTTGACACAAGGCCCCGAACCTGCTAGTGTTCATGGCATGGACGACCGGTCGAGCTTCGAACCCTTCACTTCAGCCTCGCGGGCATGCTTCTTCGCATGCTCAACGACCTGCGGATGGAAGAGCTTCGCGACGGCTTCCTCGGTCGTCAGTTCATGCGCCTTCTTCGGCGGTTGGGGTTTCTGAGATGTCACGTCAGCCTACTTTCACCCAAGAGGTCAACCTCGTTGCTCTGATCGACTCGTTTGGTAGCGAGGACAAGTGCCGGGCCTACCTCGAAGAGCTTCGATGGCCCGAAGGTGTGCGCTGCCCGCGCTGTGGGTCCGCCAAGATCAGCCGTATCGCCAAGCGCCATCAGTTCGACTGCGACACCTGCCGGTATCAGTTCAGCGTTACCGCCGGAACGATCTTCAACGACTCCCACCTGCCACTGTGGAAATGGTTCCTCGCGGTGTACGTCATGGGCGAGTCCAAGAAGGGGATCAGCGCGAACCAACTCAAGCGAATGCTCGGCGTTTCCTACAAGACGGCTTGGTATCTCTGCCATCGCATCCGCGAGACCATGACCTCCGAAACCGCCAGGCAGCTTCGGGGGATCATCGAAGCCGACGAGACGTTCATCGGCGGCACCAAGACTCACTTCGGCCGGACGCCTGCCGAGAAGGTCACCGTCCTGGGTGCCGTCGAGCGTGGCGGGAACGTCCGCGTTCGGGTGAGCGACCATACGGGCAAGGTCCGCAAACACGACGTGTACAGCTTCCTCGCGGCGACTGTGGCCCCGGACGCCGAGGCGATCTACACGGACTCGGCTCAGGTCTACGACGAACTGGCCGACGGGGACACCCGCCACGAGTCCGTCAACCACGGCATCGGGCAATGGGTGCAGGCCGACGTTCACACGAACACCATCGAGTCCGTGTGGTCGCTCTTCAAGCGATCCGTGGTCGGTTCCTACCATCACCTGTCCGCCAAGCATCTTCAGGCATACCTCGATGAGTTCGCGTTCCGGTATGACAACCGGGAGAACGCGTATCTCTTCCGCGACACGCTGCTGCGGCTCATTGGTTCGGAGCCTCTTCAGTACGCTGAATTGACGGCTGAAACCGCCTGAGATCGGGGTCCTGAACTTCGGACCATCTCAGCGGTACTGGCACAAACTCAACGACTAAGCGGCGCACCCTGTAGCCCTGCGCCTCCACGTCAATGTCCGCGCGATATTTCCCTTGTGAACCCAGGCTCCAATCCGTTGTTGATCTGCGCAGGGTGACCATGTTAGATCGGGACCGGTAGGAGATACAAAGCACAACCCGCTCGGCTCCCGCTCTAACGGCATGGTCCTTTCCGCCGTCATCCCACGCCAACTCTGCGGGTCTGAAGCCAGGCAGTGGGTGCCATTGGCGGCCATCATCCGAGTTTATGCGCAAGTCTTTGATGCGAAAACAACATTCCGCGATTTCCTTCGGGCCAGCGACACAACGAAATGCCAGAGTCTTACCAACCAAGTAGAGCGACACATCGTGCCAGTCCTCGTGCTCGACGCACTGAATACTGAGAGCGTCCTCGGATAGGTCCGGATCGGCAGGTGTCGATGCCTTCGACCAGATGCGCCAGTAGCCTTGGATATTGGCCGAGATCAGCGCCATGGCGAAAACTCGTAAAGGCGTAACTGCGAACGGCGTGGTGGGAGGATGAGGGTCGAAGATGAGTAAGAAAGCGATTGCCGCTGCCCCGAGATTGACCACGGTCCAAAGCCCAAGGCCCAGTATTTCCCGCAGGTACTGCCAGACGAACAGCCTGATCCGAGAGTGCCACGCGCGACCCACCGCTGACGCCATGCCCACCTCCTAGTGGGCACCATCGTAGCGCCCCCAGACGGGCCGTCTAGGGGCGCATACTGGGCCTGACGCGCGTTCATGCGTCACCACCAGAGGGACATTGCGATGGATCAGGCACAGAGATCTGCCCGTGGCCTGGATGCGCGGAAGAATGATTACCCGTACCACACGAAGGATTTGACGAAGCCTCGTGTCTACCACGTGCGCGGGGCGTGCGAGGCAGGGGGGAGGATCGAGCCGGAGAACATTCGGACGGGTGGTTTTGGTCGTGAGCTGTGCAAGGAATGCATAGACCTGATTGTGGCGGCTCGCGCCGCAGAAACTCCCAGATAGGACCACGCTTGTTCTTTCTCGGCCAGTAGGCGATCAGGTCTCGGCCGAAGTCGAAGAGCCGCGGCTCGTGGGCACATTTGCAATGCCGCTTCCTCGCACTCACAGCGCGGCCCTGCCAGCCTGTCGAGAAACAGGGTAGGGCCCGGCCTGCCTTGTGTCAAGTATACAACCCCGGACATGTCAAGAGGGCCGCCGAGTACGCGCTACCCTCCGCGGAGCCAGCCAGCTCGCACCTCGCCGGGTGACAGCCGGGCCAGGAGGTCGAGCAGCGGGACGGCGGCGGCGAACGTCTCGGTGAGGGTGGCCGGCAGGTTCGGCGAGAAGACCTCGTCGTCGGACAACGGGCGGCCGAAGGTCACGTCCTTGAGCTTCAGCAGCTCCGCCCCGGGATGGTCGGGCGGGAAGCCGCTGGGGACTCGCTTGAGGCTCTCGCCGCTGACCGTGCCGAATGTCGAGGCGAACCTGGGATCGTCGAGCACCGCCCGCACAGGAGGCAGGTCGTTCGCCACCGTCTGCCGCCACGCCGCAAGCTGAGCCGGATCCGGGTGCCACATCCCACCGCCGGCGAACATCTCGCCTGGCTGGAAGTGGAAGTACGCACCCACGCCGCCGCCTTCGCCGGTCCACGGGAAGCTGGCCGATATGTGCGTCTTGTACGGCGACTTGTCGGCGGAGAACCGGATGTCGCGGTAGATCCGGAACGGCGAATGCGCAGGATCGGCTCGAAGCGGGAGGCGGTCACCCTCGAACCGCTCCGCGAGGGCGCGGCATAGCGCCTCCAACGGCTCCTTGAGCACTCGCTCGTACTCGGCCTTGCGAGGCTGGAACCACGACCGCTCGTTGTGCAGCGCCAGCTCGACGAGGAACTGGACGGCGTCGCGCGAGAAGCCGGCGAACGGTGCTGCCACGGCCATCGGTTCACCTCCGAAGGGCTATTGAGGAGCAGCGGGAATCCTCCCACTGTCCCCGCAGCGCGGACAACGCCGCGCTCGACGTCCCATCTGCGCGCCCAGACGGCGCCCTTCCGCCAGCCTACTCACTCGGGCCCGGGCCCGTCCAGGACCTCGCGGACCTTGCGGGCAAGGCGCTCAGGCGTGAACGGCTTGGGCAGGAACGCGCTGTGCGTGGCAGTCTGCTGGGACAAGACGGTCGACTCGGCGTGGCCCGACATCAACACGGCCCGCGCCTGCGGAGCGATGGCCGACAAACGCTTGAGCAGCTCGGGCCCGCTCATGCCCGGCATCATGACGTCGCTGACGATCACGTCGATGGCCGAGCCGACGAGGCCGGCGGTGCGGATGGCCTGGGCTCCGTCCGCCGCCTCGAGCACGACATAGCCATGGGCCCGCAGGCCGAGCACAGCCAGGCGACGCACGCGCGGTTCGTCCTCGACGACGAGCACCGTCTCTGTGCCGGTGGGCATCGGCCGCGGCGGCGCCGGAACGGGCTGCGGGTCCGCGGCACCGTCCTTTCGGGGCAGGTAGATGCGGAAGGTCGTGCCCTGGCCGGGCTCGGAGTACACCCGAACGTGGCCGCCAACCGACCTCACGATACCGTGGCACGTCGCCAGACCGAGGCCCGTGCCCTTGCCCAGCTCCTTCGTGGTGAAGAATGGCTCGAACAGGTGTGAACGCACCTCCTCGGTCATGCCCACTCCCGTATCGGCCACCGCAAGCAGGACGTACGGCCCGGGAGTGGCGCCCGGGTTGGCAAGGGCCGACTCCTCGTCGATCGTCTCCTCGGCCGTCTCGATGAGCAAGCGACCGCCGTCGGGCATGGCGTCGCGGGCGTTGACGGTCAGATTCACCAGCAACTGCTGTATCTGGCCCGCGTCGGCTTCCACCATCCCCGCATCGGGATCGAGCGCGGTCTCGATCTCGATGTCGTCACCGAGCAGCCGTTGGAGCATCTTGAGCGAGTCGGAGACCAGTGCGCTCAGATCCAATCGCACCGGTGCGACGATCTGCCTGCTCGCGAACGTCAGCAGCTGCCTGGTCAGGCTGGCCGCCCGTTCGCCGGCCGCGGCCACCTCCTGCAGGTCGAGCTTGGCTGGATGGTCGGCCGGCAGGTCGGGCGGGAGATCGAGCTTGCACATCTCGACGTAGCCGAGAATCGCCGTCAGCAGGTTGTTGAAGTCGTGAGCCACGCCACCGGCAAGACGTCCGATCCCTTCCATCTTCTGCGATTGCAACAGCTGCTCCTGGAGGGTGCGCCGCTCGGTGATGTCCTGAATGACCCCGTCGTAAGCGATCGGCACCCCGTCGGGACCCAGCCGAAGGACCGGCGTGTCGCGGACCCACCGGACGGCCCCGTCCTTGCGGAGGATCCGGTACTCGAGCGACCCGGTTGGCTCGCCCGCCAGGATCCGTCGAACCTGATCGGCAGCGACTTCCCGGTCCTCTGCAACCACCAAACTCAGCCACAACCCCGGGTCGGTGGACAGCTCTTCCGCCGTGTAGCCGGTTACCGCGACGCAACCGGGCCCGTGACTGACGCTCACAGCCTTGCCGTCCTCGATCTTCACGCTCATCACGTAGTCCGTGATGGTGTCGATGATGTGGCGGTAGCGCTCCTCGCTCTCGCGCCGCGCCTCCTCGGCCATCTTGAGATCCGTGATGTCGTCCGAGATCCCGAGGACGTACCGTGGTTGGCCCTGGTCATCGAAGATGGGCATCTTCGTCGTGTGGAAGATCCGCCGCCCATGGTGCGGCGTCGTCAGGGCCTCTTCGGGCACTACGATCGTCTGTCCCGTCTGCAGCACCTGCCGCTCCACCGACGCGAAGAACGCCGACTCGTCGGCCGGCGCAAGGCCCTGGTCATCCTGCCCGACCAGCTCGTCCCGTGTGTAGCCCAGCGCGTATTCGGCGGCTCGATTCACGCGCGCGAACCGCAGGTCGCGGGCGTCCTTCACGAAGACCATGACGGGGATGTTCTCGAGGATGTTGGCCAGGAAACGCTCGCTCTCCCGCAGCGCATCCTCGGCCCGGCGGCGATCCGTGACGTCCTCGAATGTGCCGAGGAGCCCGACCACGTGGCCTTCTCCGTCCAGCAGCGGCATCTTGCTGACGTGCACCCAGGTTGGACTGCCATCGGCCCGAACCTGGGCCTCGTCGTAGCCGAGCTTGGGCTGACCGCTGCTCATGACCGCGCGATCGTCGGCTACGTATGCGTCGGCGAGTTCCCGCCAGGGCAGATCGTAGTCGGTCTTGCCGACCAGGTCGGTCGGATCGGCAACGCCGGCGTCACGGGCGAACGCCGCGTTGCATCCGACGATGACCGAATCGGTGTCCTTCCAGAAGACGCGCTGCGGGACCGTGTCGAGTACGAGCCGGAGCATCTGCTGCGAGCGGAACAGTTCCTGCTCGGCGCGTCGGCGGGCGACGATGTCGTGCAGCGTGGCAATGTAGCCGTCGCCCAGCTTGGTGACGCTGACCTCGAAGTCACGCCCAAATCCCTCCGGGTCGCTGCGCCCGGCGACGTCGTGGTCCCGGACCGAGCTTCGAAGGAGGGGATCCCCGGTCTCGACCACTCGGACATACGCGTCGAACTGGCCGTTGGTGCGCCGGCCCGGGAAGAGATCGAGAATGGTGTGGCCGAGAAGCTCCTCGTGCGTCACACCGCTGATACGACTGGCGGCCTCGTTCGCATAGACGATCTGGAAGTCCACGATGCGGCCGGCCTCGTCGCGGATCGAGCGGTTGATCAGAACGCCATCCATCAGCCCATCGAAGAAGGCCGTGGATCGCCCATCGGCGCTCGAGAGACGCGCCTCAGCCTCGAGTCGCCGGCGTTCCGACTCGTCGAGCCGGTGCGACAGGTCCGACAGCTGCAGACCCAGACTCTCGCCCTCCCCGGCCGGGTCGCGCGCCCCGCCCTGGACAGACACATCCGTCTCACCGGTGGTCGGCTTTCGGTTGTGTGGGCTCATCGATGACTCCGGCCGCTCGTCCCTGCCAGCACGGTCGCCGGCGGGACGGCGTCCCGGCCCCCAGGCGTCCCTGCGAGGGATCGGTCGGGAGGCAGGGATTCTACACAGGCGTCGGGGTTGGTCTGGCCGCGCGCCCCGGCGCGGCCACCGGGACACGTGACGACCCATCACGGCGCCGCCACGTCCGGGGCCATCAGGACTTCAGCGTGAACGAGTTGAAGAAGACCCCTGCACCGTTCGGGTCGTCGTTCGGGCCGATGATCGCCTCCAGCAGGTACATCCGCGTCGCGACCAGGTAGGCGCGACACTCTACGGTCCCGCCGGAGTAGAGCACTGACCAGGTACGTCCCGGGTGACCGTTCAGATCGATCTGCGACTGGCTGACGATCTGACCGCCGCTCGAGCCCGCGACCTGACTGGCCTGGCCCTCGGCCAGCAGGGAGTCCGCCGACTTTCCGGCGAGAGAGGCGGCCGTGTAGTCCACCCATGCGACGAGATAACCGGTCTTGCCACCCGGATTCAGGACCATCTCGGTCGTCTCGGGCACGGTCGCGCCACCGCTCACGGTGAGCGTCTTCTTCGTCTCGGTTGGGACCGCCGGCATCTGGATCTCGAAAGATTGGTCGGCAGGCGTGAAGGTGATCCACGCGCCGCTCGGCCGGGGCGTGACTCCCGGCGCCAGAGTGACCGTCGGGATCGACGCGGCGGCCGACTGCGGCGTCAACGCGCCATTCGTGGCCGTGCCGTGCGGGGTACCGGAGGACCCCGCGCAGGCGGTGACCAGGAGCGCGAAGCCGAGGATGGCCAGGCGACGGGAAGCCATGCGCGTCCCTCCGTGGACATGCCGCGTGACGGCGGCTGCGGTTGAGCTGGACGTTGTTCGGTCGCTTACGTCTGCTGTCAAGGTCGCCTCAGCTGTTCGGGTTGGGACTGGGGCTGACACTTGGGCTGGGGGTCGACAGCGGGGGCGGAGTCAGCAATGGCATACCTCCTACGACCACATTCGTAATCCCTTGAAGAGCGTCGTCCACAAGGGCCACCTGCTCGTCCACCGTCGTGGTGTCGGTCTGGTCGGTCGTGTCGGTCGTGGTCGTGTCGAAGAAGTCGTCACCGCCGGCCACGTCGGGCACGGAGTCGGTGGCATCGACAGGGTGGACTTCCACGATCGTGTCGCCGTGCTCGTCGATCGCGATCGGAGCGCCGTTGACCATGACCCAGCCGTTGAGCAGGTCGTCGGGGCCGACGTAGTGGTAGGTATTGGTGGCGGGGTCGTAGGTCCACCACGGCGAGTTGGTGTTGGTGCCGCCCGTGCCGGACCCGGCGGTGGTGTCCTCGCCGCTGGTCGTGGTGTCGGTCTGGTCGGTCGTGTCGGTCGTGGTCGTGTCGAAGAAGTCGTCACCGCCGGCCACGTCGGGCACGGAGTCGGTGGCATCGACAGGGTGGACTTCCACGATCGTGTCGCCGTGCTCGTCGATCGCGATCGGAGCGCCGTTGACCATGACCCAGCCGTTGAGCAGGTCGTCGGGGCCGACGTAGTGGTAGGTATTGGTGGCGGGGTCGTAGGTCCACCACGGCGAGTTGGTGTTGGTGCCGCCCGTGCCGGACCCGGCGGTGGTGTCCTCGCCGCTGGTCGTGGTGTCGGTCTGGTCGGTCGTGTCGGTCGTGGTCGTGTCGAAGAAGTCGTCACCGCCGGCCACGTCGGGCACGGAGTCGGTGGCATCGACGGGGTGGACTTCCACGATCGTGTCGCCGTGCTCGTCGATCGCGATCGGAGCGCCGTTGACCATGACCCAGCCGTTGAGCAGGTCGTCGGGGCCGACGTAGTGGTAGGTATTGGTGGCGGGGTCGTAGGTCCACCACGGCGAGTTGGTGTTGGTGCCGCCCGTGCCGGACCCGGCGGTGGTGTCCTCGCCGCTGGTCGTGGTGTCGGTCTGGTCGCCGAAGAATGCGTCGTCGCCGAACGGGTCGGGCTGGTCTGCGGTCTGCTGGCCCGGGTTGGTGTTGGTGCCCCCGTTGTCGCCCGGGTTCGTGTTGTCGCCGCCGTTGTCGCCGCCGCTGGACCCGCTCTGGTCGGTTACCCGCATTGCCTGAAACGTGCCGTTGTACAGACTCCCGCCCTTCTCCGACTTCCATGTGACCGTCATCATCCGGCCATACGGAGTGAGCACGAGCGTGCCCGCACCGCGGTCTTCGGGATCGGACTTCTGGTAGGTGGCGCCATGCCAGAAGGTGAAGGTGCCGTTGAGCCCGTTCAGCGTGCCCGATATCTCCAGACCCTCGGGCGATGTTCCGGTGAACGCCTTGCCTTTCTGGACGATGTCGATGCTGCCCAGCCCGAGGGCGTCCCAGTGGCCGGCCAGGCTGAACGCGACCGGCGTGGGTGTCACACTCGGTGTAGGCGTCGACAAGACATCCGCGGCTCGCACCGACCCGGCTCCGGCGGCGGCCAACAGGCTCGCAAGGAGAACGGCAGCGGCGCGGGCGCGCAGGCCCGACCACTTGACGGTCATCGGCATTGCTCCGCGGGACGCTGAGCTTCGCCCCCCTGGACCCGATGGTTGCTCCCCGGCCGGAATTCTCTCACGCTGTGGGAAGATCTGCGGGCCGGCCCTGTTCCCGGGAACGCGTCTTGCGGTACTCCGCGCCTCAAGCCGCCGGCGCCGATCGTCGTTGTGCGTTCGACGCCGTAGCCCGCCCGCCCCGGGCGTGGTTGCGCGTTTTTCGATCCCTGGCTCACACTTCCCGTGCTACGGATACGGAGGAACGACCCCTTTGGACGAAGTGACGCCTCAGCCCGGCCAGCCTTCGGAGCAGCCTGGCGGAGAGGTTGGACGGCGTCGGGCCGGGCCATCGGGCGGGCCCGACGCGCCGAGCCTCCGGGCGCGCATCCGAACGGTCGCGCAGGCTTCGCTCCCGAGGGGCGCCCTGATCCTGTCGTCGATCACGGCTATCGGCGTGATCCTGGGCCTGCTCGAAACCAAGGTGCTGGCCCACTTCTTCGGCGCCGGTACCGACACCGACGCCTTTTACGCGGCCCAGGTGCTCCCCAGCCTCGTGCTCGAGATTCTGGTCGTAGGCGGGGTCAGCGCCTCGTTCGTGCCGCTCTTCGTGGGGCTTCGGGACGAGGATCCGGCCGATGCGGTGGCGTTCGGGCGAACCCTCCTGACGCTGGCGATCCTGGCGATGACGGCGGCGACGGTGGTAATGACCGTCTTCGCTCCGCAGTGCGTGTCATTCGTAGCGCCGGGGTTCAGCGGCCAGCAACGGGACGAGTGCATAAGCCTGTTCCGGATCCTGAGCGTCACCCAGATCATCTTTGCCGCGACCTGGATCCTGGGCGAGATCCTGATCGCGGAGAAGCGCTGGCTCACCTACGCCATCGCGCCCCTCATGTGGTCCGGCGGGATCATCGCCGGGACTCTGGTGCTGCAGGGCCCGCTCGGGATATACGCGTCGGCGATCGGCGCGGTTGCTGGAGCGCTGGCCTATCTCGGGATCCGCCTGTTCGGCGTCTTCCGGGCCGGCTTCCAGCCCTGGCCGAGCCTCAACCTTCGGGCGAAGGGCCTCCGCCAATACGCCTGGCTGATGCTGCCCAAGATGCTCAGCCAGCCGCTCAAATCGTCGGTCATCGTGCTCTACTTCACCGCACTCGCATCGACCCTCCAGACCGGCTCCGTTGCCGACCTGACCTGGGCGCGCAAGTTCCAGACGAACCCGGAGCTGGTAATCGGGGCCCAGTTCGCCATCGCGGCCTTCCCCGCCCTCGCGGCCGCCGCAGACCTGGGCGATCGACGCGCCTTCCGGCGGGTCTTCAGCAGGAACCTGGCGACGATTGCCGTGCTGTCGACTGCCGTTGCGGTCGGCCTTCTTTCCCTGGGCTGGCTGGCGGTCCGGATCGTGCTGGGCGGCGGTGCCTTCAACGCCAATGACATCAGCATCACGACGATTCTCGTGGCCGTGTTCGCCGTCTCGATTCCTCTCGAAAGCGTGGTCGAACTGCTGGCCCGCGCCATCTACGCGACCCGGAACACGCTGATACCCACGCTGGCCTCTGTCGCCAGCTTCATCGCCCTGTTCATCACAGCCCAGGGCCTGGCCCCGACAGCCGGTCTGGTGGCTATCCCAGCCGCCTACGGAGTAGGGCAGGGCGTCAAGCTCGTGATCCTCGCGATCGCGCTCGCTCCGAGGATGGATCGCATCGGCCGGCCCGCGCCGGCGCCCGCGTGGACACCGCCACGCGTGCAGGTGCGCCTGGCGGAGAACCGGTCGGGAAGTGCATATGCGAGCCGCGGCATGGGACGCGCCCAGAAGGTGGCGCTGGGCGTAGCCGTGACCGCCTGCCTGACGGTCGGCGGATTGTACACGGCGGCCCAGGCGCTCAATGGAGCCAGCTTCGGCTATGCGCCTCTGGTGACTCCAAGGCCGCGGGTCCAGCCTACCGAGGACATCGCCGTCGCGACGCCCGCACCCTCGGGCATCGCCTCCGCGAGCGCGACCGCAACCGCAACCGCAGGCGGGACGCAGCTGGCGACGGCGGCTCCGTCCGGACCGGCGTCGACTCCCACGCCGCCCGGCCAGTTCGCCATGGACCTCTATCAGCCGGGTGACTTCGTCGGGGAGATGGAGAACACGTGGTGCATACCCGCGGCGATGCAGACGATGGAGAACATCATGAACGCCGGCGCCGACACCTCTGAGACGACGCAGGCCTACCTGTACGACCTGGCCAATCAGATCTCCGAGGCCCGCAACGGCAGCCCGAACCCGGAGGGCCTGACGGGCGGCCTGCAGCAGGGCGGCTACGGCAACTATGCGATCCAGACCAAGCCCACCATGGCGGCGGCCATCAACGTGGTCGTCAAGCAGATACGCCTCACGAACCGGCCGGCCGCGCTCTTCGTCTGGTACGGCTGGCACACCTGGGTCGTCTCTGGGTTCGTCGCATCGGCCGACCCGGCCCTGACGGACAACTACACCGTCCTCTCGCTCTATGTCGAGGACGTGTGGTACAACCGGCACTCCACCTTGTGGAACAAGACCCGCGGCGGCTACTCGCGCCCGCCCGACTCGCTGGTGCCGTACAACTTGCTGTCGCAGGACTACCTGAAGTGGGACCAGGCGGTCTACTACGCCGGCAAGCAGAACCAGTACGTGTTCGCCGTACCGGTCACGTAGCCCGAACCCACAGGTCACGCCGCGCGGATCACCGGGCCGGCGCAGAAACGGGACAGTCGTTGACAGGTGACCCATGAGTCACCTATTGTCGGTCGATGGACGAGGTCTTTCGGGCGCTGGCGGACCCAAGTCGCCGGTTGCTGCTGGACAGTCTCTTCGAGCGAGACGGCCAATCGCTCCTGGAGCTGACGGCGCACCTGCCGATGAGCCGCTTCGGCGTCATGAAGCACCTCCGAGTCCTCGAAAGCGCCGGCCTGGTCACCGCTCGCAAGGTGGGGCGCGAGAAGCGCCACTACCTGAACCCGGTCCCGATCCGGCTCATCCACGATCGCTGGATCAGCAGATACGCCGAGCCGATCGTCGCGCAACTCACCGCGCTGAAGGCTCACCTGGAGGAAGAACCGATGGGCGTCCCACCCCGCCATGTCTACGAGATCCTCATTCGCACCACGCCGGAACGGCTGTGGCGAGCCATCACCGACCCGGCGGACACGCAGCTCTACTACTACGGCACGAAGGTCCAGTCCGATTGGAAGCCCGGATCGCGTCTCGTCTACCTCGACGGCGACCAGGTCACGCTCGACTGCAAGATCGTCGAGATCGAGGCCCCCCGCCGGCTGGTCCACACCTTCACGATGGTCTACGACCCGGAGATGGCGGCGGAGCGACCGTCACGCGTTTCGTGGGTGATCGAGAAGCAGGGCGAGCTCTGCCGGCTGACGCTGGTCCACGACGACTTCGACGGCGAGACGAAGACCTACCGCGAGGTCGAGCACGGCTGGGCCGAGATTCTGTCCGGCCTCAAGACGCTGCTCGAAACCGGCCAGCCGCTGCACATCGGCGTGGAAACGGAGATGCCCGCCTAGACAGCCTGTCAGTTCGGGGTCGTGGCAACGTCCACGGCCCCGAATCTTCGCGCCCGCTTAGGCTAGAGTGGCGCTGTCGCCGTCCGGGAGGTCCAGCAGACAACGGAGGGAGCAATGCCTGGCGAGCTGTTCGAACGCGCCACCACCGAAACGCCCGTCGTCGCAGCGTCGGAGATGGAGGTGGCCTCCCGCGACCGTGGCTATGGCGGCGTGGCGATCCTGCTCGCGGTCGCCGCGGTCGTGGCCGCGATCATCGGCGCTCGCGCTTCGATGGTCTCGAGCGACGCCAACGACTCGTGGCAGTCAGCCTTGCGCACCGAGGTCAAACGTTCCGCCGCAGCGATGAACGACGTGCAGGCTCTCTATCAGAGCGACCTTCCGACGGCAATCGAGGTTCTCAAGGCCCAGATCCTGGCCAGGGAGCTGCAGGCCGCCGAAGCGGGCCAGAGCCCGGCCGTCCAGCAGGCGCTCGAGGTCGAAGCCAGCGTTCAGAGCCAGCTCGCGGTCGCCCTGGCGTCCGGCGCCGAGCTTGCCAGCGACCCGGCGTACGCCCTGCCATCGGGAGGCTTCGACCTGGGCAAGAGCCTGGCCGATATCCGATCCACCAACCCCCAGCTCTTAGCCCTCGATCCGGATAGCCAGGAGGCGGCCGGCGACTCGCTGGCCCAGAAGGCGCTGCTCCTGACCCTCGCTCTGATACCGACGGGTCTGTGTGCCCTGCTCGGTGTCCTGGCTCAACCGCTACGGCGCTACCGCAAGGTCCTGCTTGGCAGTGGCGTCGTCGCTCTCGCGGTCGGAGTGGTGATGGCGATCGGCGTGGAGGTGCTCGCATGATCGCCCCCGATGCCGCCGCAGACCTGCGGGCGGAGCGGCGCTTCGATCTTCTGGCCGCCGTCCTGATCGGCGCGATCGCCATCCTGGCGGCTGTGCTGGCGGTGATCCAGATCGAGACCGGGCAGGCGTCCACGCGCGCCCAGATCGAGGCGGCCCGTCTGACGGCCGATCTTTCGGCCCGCCTCCAGGTCAGCGGCACAGCCCAGACTGCGGCCATCGTCGACCAGCAGGAGGCCCTGGCACTGTCGATGCAGGCCACGGGTCGGGGGCTGGCAGCGCTGCAGTATGGAGACGACGGCGCGGCAGCCATCGGCGAGGCGGAGACGCAGGCCGCAGCCGATCTCGGGACCGCCCTGGCCGCCACATCGGCCACCAGCGGCGGCGCGCCCCTCGACTCCTACACCGCCGGCTTGCTGAATGCGACGACGCCGCAGCTGCTAGCTGAGCTCGGCGAGCAGAACCGTCAGGTCGACCTGGCCAACGACGCCGGCACCCGCAATTCCAGGTCGATCCTCGGGCTCTCGTTGCTGGCCCTGGCCGGCGTCCTGACCGGTCTTGCGGCCGTGCTGCGGGAAGGGCGCGCCGGCTGGATCGCCCTTCTGTCCGCGGTCGGGATGGCGGGCGCGGCCGAGCTCCTGGCGGTGCTGGCCGTGATCTGACACGGGCCCGGCCGAAGGCGCTCGGCGGTACACTCGGCCTGGGCGGTCTGCCCTGGCACGGGAGCGAGAGGCGCAACGTGAGCGACGGCACCAGGGCGTGCAAGTACGGCGTTCTGGGCGCGGGACGCCAGGGAACTGCGGCGGCGTTCGATCTGGCGGTCCGTGGCCAAGCCGCATCGATCGTGCTGGCTGATCTGGACGGAGCGCGAGCCGACGAAGCGGCGACGCGTGTCAACCGGCTGGCAGGCGCCGCCATCGCGAAGGGTGTGGCGCTGGACGCCACCGACTCCCCTGCCCTGGTGGAGTTCCTGCGGCCCCTCGATGCCGCTATAGGTGCCATCAGCTACAAGCTGAACCTCGGGTTCACCGAGTCGGCCATCGAAGCCGGCACCAACTGGTGCGATCTGGGCGGCAACACGTCCGTCGTGCTCGGCCAGCTCGCGCTCGACGCTCGAGCGAAAAGGGCCGGTATTCGGATCGTGCCCGATTGCGGCGAGGCGCCGGGTCTGGCGAGCAACCTGATGGCCTACGCCATGTCTTTGCTCGACGAGCCGGAGGACCTCCTCCTCCTCGACGGAGGCTTGCCGCTCCACCCGAGCCCGCCGTGGAACTACCGTCTCACCTTCTCGATGGACGGGCTCACCAACGAGTATGCGGGTGGAAGCACGTACATCCGCGACGGCAAGCCGGTCGAGGTCGCCTCCTTCGACCCGGCCGAGTACGAGCTGGTCGACCTGGGCGAGCCGGTCGGCCTGCTCGAGGCATTCTCGACGGGCGGCGCCTCAACCACTCCGTGGACGCTGGGCAAGCGGCTGCGCTCGATGCGCAACAAGGTGGTTCGGTATCCGGGCCACGTCGTCGTCTGGAAGGGCTTCATGGAGGCGGGGCTCTTCTCCGAGGAGCCGATCCGCGTCGGCGACCAGGAGGTCGTGCCGCGCCAGGTCTTCCACGCCCTGATCGAGCCCCGGATCCGCGCCGACGAGAAGCTCGACGACATCGTCATCGCCCACGTCATCGTGACCGGCCGCAAGGCCGGGCAACCGACGCGCGCGGTCGTCGACATGCGCGTCGTCCGCGATCACAAGCTCGGCTTCTCCGCCATGGAGGAGACCACGGGCTGGCACGCCGCGATCGTCGCCCACCTCATGGCCCGGGGTCGGATCGCCACCGGCGCGGCCCCGGTGGAACTCGCCACGGACAGCGCCGAGATCGTGGCCGAGCTACGCGCCCGCGGCTTCCCGGTCACGGAGTCAGTGGAACCGATCGCGCCGAGCGCGCCGGCTGAGGCGGCCGAGTAGCGGAACTGCGGACTCGGCCGCCGCTCGGCCGGGACCCCCAGGCGGCAACAGGTCAGTGGCGGAACGACGTCACGAGCGTCCTGTCGATCGGTTCCGCCTGGCGCTCCAGCTCGGGCAGCAGCCGCTCCAGGTCGGCCATGAAGAGGCCCGCCAGGTCGTGGGAGAAGCCGTTGCGAACGACTATGCGCAGAACCGCCAGATCCTCGCGATCGGCCGGGAACGTGTAGGCGGGCACCTGCCAGCCGCGCTCCCGAAGCCGCCGCGAGACGTCGAAAACGCTGAAGTTGTCGATCTCCGCCTTGACGCGAAACGCCACCACGGGCAACTCGCTACCGTCGGTGATCAGCTCGAACGGGCCCAGCTCGGCCAGCTTCCTGGCGATACTGCCGGCCACGTCGCGGCAGACGGAGTGGACCAGTCGATATCCCTCGCGGCCGAGGCGCAGGAACATGTAGTACTGGGCCACGATCTGGGCGCCGGGGCGCGAGAAGTTGAGGGCGAAGGTCGGCATGTCGCCGCCGAGATAGTTGACGTGGTAGACGAGCTCCTCGGGCAGCGCCGCTCCGTCGCGCCAGAGGACCCACCCCACGCCTGGGAAGACCAGGCCGTACTTGTGGCCCGAGGTGTTGATGCTCGCGACACGCGGGATGCGGAAATCCCACGGCAGGTCAGGGTCCAGGAAAGGCGCGATCATCCCGCCCGAGGCGCCGTCGACGTGGATCGGGACATCCAACCCGGTCCTCTCCTGGAGACGGTCGAGGGCGGCCGCGATCTCCGCCACGGGTTCGTAGCTGCCGTCGAAGGTCGATCCAAGCACGGCGACGACGCCGATCGTGTTCTCGTCGACGAGCTTCACAGCCTCCTCGCCGGTCAGATGGAAACGGTCGCCCGCCATCGGCACCAGCCGTGGCTCGACCTCGAAGTAGTTGGCGAACTTCTCCCAGCAGACCTGGACATTGATGCCCATGACGATGTTCGGCTTGGCGGTCGACTTGCCGGCCGCCCGGCGCTGCTGCTGCCAGCGGCGCTTCAGCGCCAGGCCGCCGAGCATGCACGCCTCCGACGATCCGACGGTCGAGCAGCCGGGGGCCTTGGCCGGATCGGGCGCGTTCCACAGGTCGGCCAGCATCGAGACGCAGCGGTGCTCGATCTCCGCCGTCTGCGGGTATTCGTCCTTGTCGATCATGTTCTTGGGCAGGCATTCGGCCATCAGCATGCCCACCTCGGGTTCCATCCACGTGGTCACGAAGGTAGCCAGGTTCTGGCGGGCGTTGCCGTCGAGCATCAGCTCGTCGTGGATGATCTGGTAGGCCGCGGCCGAGGACATTTCGCCGCTGGGCAGCCGCCTGGCGGGAATGGGCGCCATCACGGAACCCTGGGCGAAGAGCGGGTTGACCGACAGGTGCTCGGCGCCGCCCCGGCGACGGTGGCTCGAACCCAACATCCGAGGATCCTCCATGTGGCGCATGTGTGGCGCAGCCGGCGCGACATTGGCGCGGCGCCCCGATCGCGTGCCGGAGCGTCCGGCTCCGCTCAACGGCAACTCTAGCTGTCACACGGATACCATGGCGCAATGCCAGAGACGATCCCGGCCGCCGAGCCGGCTTCCGCCACCGCCGCCTCGGCCGTCCAGGCCGCCCCACGCCGGTCGTTGTGGCACCACGCCAACTTCATGAAGCTCTGGCTGGCCGCGACCGTCAGCCTGATGGGCAGCCAGGTCAGCCAGCTGGCGATCCCGTTCATCGCGACCGTCATCCTGGTTTCGAGCCCTCTGGAAGTGGCCCTGCTCGGCACGGTCGAGATGGCCCCGTTCCTGCTCTTCGCCCTGCCTGCCGGAGCCTGGCTGGACCGAGTTCGCCGCCGGCCGGTGCTGATTGCCGGAGACTTCGGCCGCGGCCTGGCGCTGCTCACGATCCCGATTGCCTACGCCGCCGGGGACCTGACCATCTGGCAGCTTTACGCCGTCGGCTTCATCGCCGGTTGCTTGACGGTTCTGTTCGACGTGGCCGACCAGTCGTACCTGCCGGCCCTTTTGGAGCCCGACTTTCTCATCGAAGGCAATGCCAGGCTGTCGGTGCCACAGGCGGCAGCCCAGATCGTCGGTCCCGGTTTCGGCGGCGGGCTGATCGGGCTGGTCGGCGCACCGTTCGCCGTCATCGCCGACGCGATCAGTTTCTTCGCGTCGGGCGGGCTGATATCGCTCATCCGTAAGCCCGAGCCGACGCCTGAACGGCTGGTGGAAACGAGCCTGCGCCAGGAGATTGCCGAGGGCCTGAGATACGTGCTCGGCAACCGCCACCTGCGCATGATCGCCGGGTCCACCGCGACCTCGAACCTTGGGACGAGCATGGCCTTCGCGATCTTTCCGATCTTCGCCTACCGTGAGCTGGGCCTGAGCGTGACGCTGGTCGGGATCGTCTTCGGGTTGGGCGCCCTCGGCGTCCTGCTCGGCGCCCTGGTCTCGGCCGGCCTCTCGAAGAGGATGGGCGTCGGACGGGCCATCGTCGGCTCGATGTTCATCACCGGGCCGGCGACGATCCTCATCGCGCTGATGCCGTCGAACGTCCCCGTGGCCGCCGCCCTGCTGTTCTGCTCGGTGTTCCTGAGCGGGTTCTCCGCCGTCCTATACAACGTCAACCAGGTGAGCTTCCGCCAGGCGATCACGCCCCTCGACCTGCAGGGCCGCATGAACGCAACGATGCGCTTCGTCGTCTGGGGCACGCTGCCGATCGGCTCGCTCATGGGCGGCGTGCTGGCATCGTTCCTGCCTGTCCGCACGACAATCCTGGTCGGCGCCGCGGTTAGCTCGGCCGCCTTCCTGTGGGTCCTCCTCTCGCCCGTCCGATCATTGCGCGTAATCCCGAGTGATGGAGTTGCGCCGGCTGGGTGACGCGCCCGCCACCGATTCGGAACGGCCACCCTTCCAGCGGGCCCTCCGAACCGGCCTGGGAGCGAAGCGTGAGACAGATACGCCGATTCAGACCCTGCCGCCGAGTCGGCGCGTATTCCCTGTGAGCCCCTCGATGGAGGGGAACATAGCCGGAAGGAAACCATGCGTCCCACCAATCGATTGATCTCGCTCGCGGGGGTCTCGGCCGCCGCACTCCTCTTCGTCGCGGCCTGCTCCTCGGCCGCCGCCACTCCCCTGGATTCCTTCCAGGGCGCCACCGCTACTCCCGCGATGGCAACTGAGAGTGCCATGGCGCCGGCAACCAGCCCGGCCGCCACCGGCCTCACGATCGGCGTCACGAACGATCCCACGCTGGGTGCGTACCTCACCGGGTTGAATGGGATGACGCTTTACGTCTTCAAGAACGACACGCCGGACACGTCCAGCTGCACCGGCACCTGCGCCACGAATTGGCCGCCACTGACGGTCGCGGCCGGTACCGCGATCGTCCCGCCGGCCGGCGCCACCGGCACGTTCAGCCTGATCACCCGGCCCGACGGGACGATGCAGGTCGCTTACGACCACCAGCCGCTCTACTACTACGCCGGCGACTCCGCGGCCGGTGACACGAACGGCCAGGGCCTCTCGGGCAAGTGGTTCGTCGCGCCCCTCACGTCGAGCGGCGCCTCGGGGTCGCCCGCGGCAGCCACGCCCGCTGCTACGGCCAGCACAAACTCCGGGTACTGATTCGAGGGCGGCCGTGCCGCCTGAACCGCCATCCGAACCCGTCGGCCGGAAGGCCGGCGGGTTCTTCGTTCACAGAATGCGCACGTCGTGCTGCGCGCGAGCCCGGCTGAGCTCTTCCGGGGTCAGCGTCGCCGGGTCCACCCAGCCAACCAGGGTCCAGTGGTTTCCGACCGGGCAGCGCTGGAAGCGCACGCGACCCAGCCTGACGGCCTTGAGCGAAGCTCCGGGCACGACTGTGGACGTGAAGAGGTGTCCGGAACGGCAGCGCGCGATCCGCTCGAAGCGGTCGCCCGAACGGGCGCCAGCCACGAGCAGGACGGCCACGACGGCGATCAAGACCACCAACCCGAGAACCAACCCGAGAACCAACCCGTACATCCAACTCTCTCCTGGCCGCCCTATCTAGACCTCTTGACAAAGGCTACGCCCGGGACACGAAAGCTGCCCGCCGCTGCCACCTGCCGCCTGCCACCTGCCGCCTGCCACCTGCCGCCCGCCGCCTGCCGACCGCGCGGAGGCGGCGATAGAACCCGCGCTGCCGCGCCAGCCACGTGTCGGGCGTCCGGCCAGTCGATCCTCGCCAGCGGTCGGCCCCAGCCCCGAAGAGGGCCGACCGCCCAGGGAGGCCTCTCAGGGAAACAGCACCTTCGCGAAAGCCTCGGCGATGGCGCGGTAGCCGCGGGCATTGGCGTGGGGGTCGGGCCCGAGCGGCGGCGGCGAACCGGCCCAGGTCCACTCGTGGATCCGGGCCACGTTTAGCGGGACCGGACCGAAGCCCTCCAGCGTCACGATCGTCTCGAAATCGGACGTTGCAAAGGCCCCCTCCACGTCCGCGACATCGAGCCCCGCGGCGGCGTACATGGCGGCCAGGCCGGCGTTGATGGGCAGCACGCCCTCGTATACCGACGTTCGGGCCAGAGCCTGCCCTTCGGGCCCATTGACCCAGTCCGCCAGGAACGGATCGTAGATCGTCATTCCCACGACTGGCGTATCGGGACCAGCGGCATCCCTCAGGGTTTCCAGAATACCTGGCAAGTTCCGTGCCACCGCCTCCAGCCCCGGCGCAATCCCCGCCAGATCGCGGCTCGGGAAGTCATTGAAGCCAATGTCGAGGGTGACGAAGGCGACCTCGCCTCGATGGCTTCGCAGGAAGTTGACCGCTTCGGCGAGCTGATTCCCCCGCGGGTACGCGAACAGGCTGCCGTCGAGCATCGTGGCGGTCGATTCGCCCGGGTAGCCGAGCTTCACGACGCGCAGATCCGGCAGCCGCTGGCGCGCGAGCGCGACGAGCTGATCCGAGTAGCCCTCGTCTGTCCGGAACTGGAGGTTCTCCGGACCGATCGGCTGAACCCCGGTCGACAGCGAGTCGCCCAACGACAGGTAGAAGCACGGTTCGGGTTCGCCCGAGGTGACAAGCCGGCGCGAGCTGCCCAAAACAGGATCTCCAGATCAGTTTCGGCCGAGCCTAGCAGGCGGGCGCGGAGATTGGTGTCGGCTGCAAGACAGCACTGCCCGGGAACGCGGACGCGCTGCAGCGGCCATACTTTCGGACATGACGACGGCACTCGGGCTGGACGATCTCGGCCGCCCCACGCGGCCCCTGCCCGTCACTCACCTCGTTCGAATCTCGCTCTACTGGCTGGGCATCTCGACGGTCTGGAGCGGGATCGTGGACATCGTGAATGGGCGCCTGCAGTTCGCCGGCCTCGTTCCCAAGGGCAGCGAGGGCATCGGGGCGTTCGAGATCTCACTCCTCGGAATGGTGATCGCGATAGTCGTCCAGCCGACCGTCGGCACCATCAGCGACTACACGATCAGCCGTTGGGGACGCCGCAAGCCGTACATCTTCGTCGGCTCCGCCCTGGACGTGGTCTTCCTCGCGGGCGTGGCCACCTCCAACTCGGTCGCGGCCATCGCGGCCTTCGTGGCCCTGCTCCAGTTCAGCTCCAACTTCTCCCAGGGCCCGTTCCAGGGCTACGTGCCGGATCTCGTCCCGGCCAAGCAGGTCGGGCTCGCCTCGGGCCTGATCGGCCTCTTCCAGGCGTTGGGCAACATCACCGGCTACGTGATCGCGGCTCTCGCCGTAACGCTGAGCTCCGTCGACCCCAACGCCTTCCTGTACGGGACGCTGGCCCTCGGCGTCGTCGAGTTCACCTCGATGCTCGGCGTCGTCCTCCGGGTCCACGAGGGCGACCGCGTCAAGTCGCGCAACGGCCGCTCATGGCTGTCGATCGCGGCCGAGGCCTGGGGCTCGGATCTCCTTCGCGAGACCAGCTTCCTGTGGCTCGTGGGCTCGCGATTCTTCGTCCTGGCCGGGGCCGCCTTCTTCCCGGCGTTCAGCACCTTCTACCTCGCCCAGGTCTTCGGCATGGACGCCTCGAACACCGGTGAGACCAAGCTCATCCTCCTGGGCGTCGTGGCCTCCTGCCTGACGCTGGCCGTGCTGCCGGCCAGCCGGCTGTCGGACCACATCGGGCGCAAGCCGGTCATCTACGGATCCTGCGCCCTGGGCGGGGTCGGGCTGACCATTGGGGCTCTCGCCCCGATTCTGCCGGTGGCGATCCTCGGCGCCAGCCTGTTCGCGGCGTCGGCCGGTTCCTTCCTGGCAGTCGACTGGGCGCTGATGAGCGAGCTCGTCCCAAAGGCATCCACGGGACGATACATGGGCATCTCGAACGTGGCCACGGCCTCCGCCGGCACGTTCACTCTGGCAATCGGGGGAGCGATAGTCATGGACAACGTCAACCGCTGGCTCGGCTACGGAGCGGGACCTCGGGCGGCGCTGCTGCTGGGGGTCGTGTGCTACATCGTGGGAGCGCTGCTGCTGCTCCCCGTCCAGGAAGCACGACGCGGGGAGACGGTCGAGAAACCCGAGCAGACGGTGCCTCAGGTCTGATGGGCCTTCGTCGAGGGGTTTGCCCTCGGCGGCCGACGACGCTGATCTGGGACAACTCGTAGCCCCGCAGCCGGAGGCATGCCGCGGACCCCTGGGCTGACGCGGCCGGAGCCCACTGAGCCCGACGGGTGGGTAGGGTGCGTAGTCTTCCGTAGGTCGGCCCGCGGCAGTCCGTCATGTGTCCCGATGGACGGCGCCCGGCGTCAGGCGTCTCATTGCCCGGCTCACCCAAAATGGCCGAGCTTCGATAGCCAGAGACCTACAGATGGGCCGATATCCCCCAAACGGGGCAGCAAGTGTCGCCCGGCCCGCTCCGATAACCCTCACGGAGACGCCTCTGGGGAGCCTGTGCTCCGCGGCCGCCGGAGGGATCCCGTCGCCCGCGACGTCCGCGGGCGCCCCGAAGGGCACGGATGCCCGGATGGTGCCGGACCCTCAGCCCCGCTCGTCGGCCGGTCTCGACCCTCGATCCGGGTCGGGCAACCAGCGGACCGGACTCGCCTCGGCGATACTGCCGCCGGCGTCGAGGTTGCGCACCCGCCTTCGCAACGACCGAGGCGTCGACCGATGAGCCGGGAGCTGGCCCTTCGCCGGCACGGCCTCTTCCCGGGCGCTGCGGCCCTGGCCCTTCCGGCGGCTCACCGCGGCTGGCGCGATCGGCCCGGCCTGATTCTCCTGATCGGGGGCCTGGCGACGGCCGTTCTGGCGGCGCTGGAGGTGGCGGGGGTCGGCGGCGAACATAGCGCCGTCATCGGGCTCCATGTCCTTGTGTCGGCCG
The DNA here is from genome assembly GCA_963768655.1 of uncultured Chloroflexia bacterium. GTDB lineage: Bacteria > Chloroflexota > Limnocylindria > Limnocylindrales > CSP1-4 > Fen-1039. The sequence goes on from CAVYIM010000005.1 coordinate 358,776, forward strand.
CCGCGACGACGCTCGCGCTGTCAGTTCTGGCTCGCCGTCCGCGTTCGGGCGCGCTCCGCCACGGCCCCCTGGCCGCGGCCGCCGCCCTCACGGGCATCGGGATGCTCGTCCTAAACCTCGCGGCGCCGGCGTTCGGCGTGCCCCCGGCCGCGATCGCGGCGAACGTCCTCTTCATGGCCGGAGCCGCGCTCGCCACGCCAGTGATCGTGGGATCCCTCTACCGCCGGCTCGAGAGACGCGTCCTCGACATGGCCGCCCTCGACGGCGGCATCATCCTCTTTGCGGGAATCACCCTGATGCTGACCATGCGGCCGACGGACGCGGGCGTGGAAGGGATCGGCCAGCTGGTAGTCCCGGTGATCGCGGCCGGGTTCATAGCCAGTGCTGGCGTGGCCGCCATCGTCGCCCTGGCCTTGCGCGCCGCCCCGGCCTTCCGCGGCGTCTGGGCCGGGATCGTCGGCGTTGCGATCCTGGGCGTGTCCTGGATCCTGTGGATCGGCACCGTCCTGCGCGGCCAGTACCGCGACACGTCTACCAGCCTGCTCTACTCGATCGGCATCCTGCTCATCGGCTACGCCTGGATGACCTGGAACGAGGACGTCGGCGGCGGCAGGACGTACGACCGGATCGCTCACGCGCTGGTCGACTGGCTGCCCATCGGTGCCATCCTCATGTGCGTGGTGATGGAAGCCATCCCGCACGGCCGAATCGACGGCATCGATCCAGCTCCGGTCGGGACTGCCGTCGTGGTGCTACTTTCGATCTCGCGGCAGCGGCTTCTCCTCGTTCGGGAGCGCTGGGCCTCCCACCGACTGGCTGGTGAAGTGGAGGAGCGGGCCCAGACGATGCTCTCGCTGGCCCGTCTCGAGCAGGCCGAGTCTCTGGAGGCCACGGCCACTCGAGTCTGCGACGAAGCGCTCCATCTGGATGCGATCGAGTCCGCGTGCGTCTACACCTTCGGGCCGTCAGGCACGGTCGTGCCGCTGGCACTTCGTGGAGCGTTCCGCACCGATGAGAGCGTGGGCGAGCCCATCGACGAGGGCCGCGCCTTCCATAGGCGGGCCTGCGCGAGCCAGGGAACATGGGTCGACGCTCCCGACCTCGGGAGCAGCCCACCACTCGGTGAGGCCTTCGCCCCGATGCACTGGGACGACCGCATCGTCGGCGTCGTCGCCATGGGAACGACCAGTCGCGACGATGCTCAACGCCTGACCGAGCGCCTGCCAATGCTGACCGAGTTCGGCGTAGTCTCCGCCGCGTTGATGGGCCCGACGCTGACTGAGCACTGGCGTATCGCCGGGGTCCGCGAACAGCTCGAACGGGTCATCTCCAGCCATGCCTTCACGCCCGTGTTCCAGCCCGTGGTCAGGCTGGAGAGTCGAGAGATCGTCGGCTACGAAGCGCTGACCCGCTTCGCCGACGGCACTCGACCCGACAAGCGCTTCCTCGAGGCTCACGCGGCCGGGCTGAGCGTCCGCCTCGAGACGGCCTGCATTGGCGATCAGCTCGAAGCCGCGACGTGGCTTCTCCAGGGCATCTGGGTCAGTCTCAACATCTCGCCCGCCCTCGCCTCGGCGGTCGTGCCGTTGATCGCGGCCCTCGAGAGAGCAGACCGGGACGTGGTCCTCGAGATCACCGAGCACGTCGAGATCGCCGACTATCGCCAGCTGGTTGCGGCCCTCGAGCTGGTTCGAGGCCGGGCTCGACTCGCCGTCGACGACGCCGGCGCCGGCTACGCCGGCCTGAGCCACATTCTCGAGTTGAAGCCACAGTTCGTGAAGCTCGATCTGTCGCTGGTCCGGAACATCGACACGGACCCGGCCCGTCAGGCGATGGTGGCGGGCATGGCCCACTTCGCCAGCAACTCGGGTTGCGAGCTGATCGCGGAGGGGATCGAGACGCAGGCAGAGCTCGCCGAGCTGATCCGACTCGGCATCTCGTACGGCCAGGGTTACCTCCTGGGCAAGCCCGGCCCGGTCGTCTGACGCCTGGGCTCGTCACTCGCAGACGAGGCGCTCCAGACAAGCCCGCACCGCCGGACCGCACGATCGAGCCGGCGCGCCCTGCCCCCGTTGGACGCGTGCCCGCGTCCTCGCGGGGCGTTGTAACCTTCCGATCGTGGACGTGAAGGCCGGCGTCGAACAGGCCACTGGGTCCGAGCAGGGCCTGGGTCAGAGCTTGCTGCCGCTCGAGCCCCAATACCGCGAACGGGTCTGGGGCGGGCAGCGCCTGCGCGCCTCCGATCCGCCCATCGGCGAGGCCTGGGTCGCCTTCGGGGAGAGCGTCGTGGCGACGGGGCCGCTGGCGGGGCGCAAGCTGGCCGACCTGGCCGCGGAGAGCGGCCCGGCGCTGCTTGGTTCGTCTGTCTACGGCCGCTACGGCCGGCGCTTCCCCCTTCTGGCCAAGCTCCTCGACTGCGCCGACTGGTTGTCGGTCCAGGTCCATCCCAACGACGAGCAGGCCAGGCGAATGGTCGGTCCGGGGGAGTTCGGCAAGACCGAAGCCTGGTTCTTCCTCGAGGCAGAGCAAGACGCCCGAATCCTGCTCGGAGTCAGACCCGGGACGGCGACGGCCGAGCTTGTGGCCGCGATTCGCGGGGGGCGAGTCGCCGAAGTCGCCGCCACGGTGCCGGTCCGCGGCGGCCAGGCCGTTCTCATTCCCGCCGGAACGTTGCACGCCCTGGGCCCCGGGCTGCTCCTGTACGAGCTCCAGCAGGAGAGCGACACCACTTATCGCGCCTACGACTGGGGCCGGCCGCAGTCGACCGGGCGCAGGCTGCACATCGAGGAATCCGTCCAGGTAACGACGACCGACGAACCGGGCGTGCCAGCTTCACCTGTCGTCGCAGGACCCACCGGAGTCGCCGACGCCGTCGACTGCCCCTACTTCGATCTGGACCTGGCCCGCGTCGGAGCCGATCCCATGCCCCTGGACACCAGTGGGCGCAGCTTCCACATCCTGACCGCGACGGAGGGGGCGGTCGAGGTCGAGGCCGGAGCCGAGCTAGTCCGGCTGGCGCGGTTCGAGACGGCGGTCGTGGCCGGCGGGACCGGCGCCTATCGCGTTCGCGCCGCCGGCGGCTCGGCCGCGCTGCTGAGGGCGTCGGTCCCAGACTGACCCGAAAGCCGGCCTCTCTGCGCGGCGGCCCGCGCTGCGTGCCGGCCCGATCCGTCGCATCATGGAACGACCACGATCCGTTCTCGCCACAACTACCGCCGGAGGCCACGATGCAGGTCGGGCTGCTGATTCCGCAGGGCTGGAAGTACGAGTACAACGGCTGGGACCCGGCCGTGGCCTGGGCCCGGACTCTCGAGCTGGCCCGCCAGGCCGAGGAGTTGGGGTTCGAATCGGAGTGGGTCTTCGACCACTTCCACACCACGCCGGACCCTCTCGACGAGATCACGTTCGAGTCGTTCACCACGCTCACCGCGCTGGCGATGGTGACGTCGCGTGTCCGTCTCGGCCACATGGTGATCTGCAACGGGTTCCGCAACCCAGCGCTCGTGGCCAAGCTGGCCTCCACCCTCGACGTGGTCAGCGCCGGCCGTTTCGAAGTCGGAATCGGCGGCGGCTGGAAGGAAGACGAGTGGCTGGCCTACGGCTACGGCTTCCCACCGATCGGCGATCGCCTCGGCTCCCTCCGCGACGGGCTCGAGATCATCACTCGCATGCTCGCCCCCGGCCACGCCACCTTCGAGGGCAAGTACACGAGCGTCAAGGACGCGATCAACGTCCCCAAGGGCATCCAGAAGCCGCGGCCGCCGATCGTGGTCGGTGGCAACGGCACCGAGGTGACCTTCCGCCTTGCGGCCCGCTTCGCCGACGAACTGAACCTGGTCTTCATCGGGACCGAGAAGGCGGCCGAGCTGATGAAGTTGGCGCGTCAGCGGTGCGAGGAGATCGGGCGCGACCCGGCCACGCTCCGTATCTCGCTCTACTGCGCCGACGAAGACTCGAGGATGCCCGGCCAGGAGCGTGTCGACTTCATCGGCCGATGTGCCCAGATCGGACTGGATCGCCTCGTCGCCTTCCCGACCATGCGGCGACCTACGCTGGAGGCGCAGGCGTCCTACGCGGCGGACTGCCGGGCCGCGGGCGTCACGCTGGCGGGCTAGCGCCGACCGGTGCGAAGCGGTCCGGATCCGGCGCCCGTTCTCGCGACCGCGGCCGCGATCTCTTCGATCTCCCCGGCCGACAGGACGAGCGACCCGCCCGGGAGCCAGCCATCGACCTGCTCCGGGCTGCGTGCGCCGACGATCGCGCCTGAGACGCCCGGCCAGCCCAGCACCCAGGCGAGGGCGACCGCCGAAACGGAGGTCGCCCGGCGATCGGCGATCAGCCTCAGGGCGTCGCGCAGGGCGATGTTGCGGGACAGCGCCGGCTCGTTGAAGTTGGGCGCCGTGCGCCGCCAGTCGTCCTCGGCCATGGCGGCCACGCGCGACCGAGAGAACGAGTCGGTGAGAATCCCCGACGCCATCGGGCTGTAGACGATCACGCCGGTCCCGTGAGCGGCGGCCCACGGGATCACGTCGGAGGCCGAGCCGCGCGCGATCAGCGAGAACGGCGGCTGCAGCGATTCGACGTGGCGGACGCGCTCGCAGCGCGCCAGCAGGTCGACGCCGTAGTTGCTCACACCGATGGCCCGAACCTTGCCTTCGTCCACGAAACGGCTCATCTCGCCCCAAGACTCTTCGACGGGGACACCGTATTCGTCCGGCCAGTGGATCTGGAACAGGTCGATGCGCTCGACGCCGAGGCGCCGGAGCGAGGCTTCGCAGTCACGCCGGAGCGAGGCCGGCGCCGAGATCCGCTTCGCCGGGGTGCGGGGATTCTGGGGATCCCAGACCAGGGCGCACTTGGTGAACACCAGGGGCCGGGCCGAGGCGGGAATACGCGCCAGGGCTCGACCGACGACTTCCTCGGAGTGGCCGAGGCCGTATACCCCTGCCGTGTCCACCCAATTCACACCCTTGCCGACGGCGTGGACTATCGCCGCAATCGAGTCGTCGTCGTCCTGCGGGCCCCAGCCGAAGGCCCAGCCCCCGCCGCCGACCGCCCACGCGCCGAAGCCGACCGTTGTGATCTCAATGCCGCTGGTCCCAAGCTTTCGGACGTTCATGTCCTCTCTCCTTCGGTGGCGGACGGTGGCCCAACGCGACGTCTCCGCTCATTGTGCCGCGTCGGCGCCGGGAGACGGCATCCGCATGCCTCGCGTACCCTCTTGTAGATGAGCAATCGCAGAAGCGCCGGCATCCTGCTGTACCGCCTCCGTGCGGGACGCGTCGAAGTTCTGCTCGCCCATCCGGGCGGCCCGTTCTTCGGCCGTGCGGACGCCGGCAACTGGTCCATCCCCAAGGGCGAGCCGGGCCCGGACGAACTCGACATGGAGGTCACGGCCAGGCGCGAGTTCGAGGAGGAAACCGGCCATCGGGTTCCCGCCGGGCCCCTGGTCGATCTCGGCACCGTGAAGCAGAAGGGCGGCAAGGTCGTCTATGCCTGGGCAACAGAAGGCGACCTCGACCCGGCGACGGCGACGAGCAACACCTTCTCGTTCGAGTGGCCGCCGTTCTCGGGCCGGACGAAGACCTACCCCGAGATCGATCGCGTCGAATGGTTCGCGCCGCAGGAAGCCCGTCTCCGGATCAAGGCGGCTCAGGTACCTCTGCTTGACCGGCTCGAGGCCGCCCTGGCGGCGCCCGGCGAGCGGGGCGGTCCGGGCGACCTCGGAACCCCCGGCGACGGCACCGCGGCCCGATGACGCAAGCCGACGGAGCAGTCGTCGATCTGCGCGGCGTCTCGGTCATTCGATCGGGGACGCTGCTGCTCGACGGCGTCGACTGGCGGATCGGGCCCGGTGAGCGCTGGGTCCTGCTCGGCCCCAACGGTAGCGGCAAGACGACCCTCATGGCCGTAGCCTCCACCTACCTGTGGCCCTCCCGTGGCGAAGTGGCGGTTCTGGGTCGGGCCGTCGGCACGGTCGACATACGCGAGTTGCGCAGAAGCATCGGCATCGTCAGCGCCGCCCTGGAGGCCCGCATCCCGGGCCAGATCAGTGCCCTGGAGGTCGTCCTGGCCGGCGCCACCGGAGCCATCGCGCCGTGGTGGGAGCGCCACGGAGCGCGCGTCCGAGGCAAGGCCCGCGAGATGCTGGAGCTGGTCGAATGTTCGGCCCTGAGCGAGCGGCGCTTCGAGCTGCTGTCCTCCGGCGAGAAGCAGCGCATCCAGATCGCCCGCGCGCTGATGCCCGATCCCTCACTCCTGCTCCTCGACGAGCCGGCTGCCGGGCTCGATCTGGGCGCTCGCGAACAGCTCGCCCTGTTGCTGTCAGCGCTGAACGAGGATCCACGTCTGGCGGCGATCGTCGTGGTCACGCACCACGTCGAGGAGATCGCGCCCGGGACGACTCACGCGCTGGTCCTGCGAGGCGGGAGGGTCGTCGCCTCCGGCGCTGCCGGCGACACCGTGACCGGCCCCGTGCTGTCGGACGCGTTCGGCTTGCCGCTGGTCCTGCACCGGGTCGGCCAGCGGTTCACAGCGAGAGCCGCCTCGGCCTCCTAGGGCGCGCAGCCGGCGAGCTCGCGGCGAAGCAACAGCCCCGCCGGACCGCGGCCCGCGACCGCCACGACCGGCCTATGGCCGCAGCCAGTCGATGCTGGGCCACTCCTCCTCCGGGATGGCTTCGGGGGCGACCGAGATGCGGGGCTCGTGCGCCGACGACGCAAGAGGCGCGTCGGGCGCGGCGGGCATTACGGCAGAGGCGGCGGCCACACCCTGAGTCCGGGCCCGCACCGACGCGGCGAGACGGAGCCGGCGCCGCCTCGGGGAGCCTCCGATCGCGCGGACGGCCTTGTGGACGGCCGCCTCGCGGGCGATGGCGCGAGTCTGTCGCGACGCCCCGGTCCCGCGCCCCGGGACGTCGATCGGTCCGGGCGCCACCTCGATGGCGACCCGGCCATGGCCTCTCTGCAACGGCATCGCGACCGTCTCGACCGGCCCGTTTTCGGGCGCCCCCTCTGTCGTCGAGGCGGTCGACGGCGCCGCGTCGCGAGCTCCGGGGATCGTCATGACCCGCAGGGAATCGAGGCGGCTGACGAGTTTGAGCGCCTCCTCGACCTCGCCGGCTCGGACGTCTCCCTCTGCCACCGCCTGATTCATGCGGAGCCGCCGTTCCTCCGGATCAAGATCGATCAGATCATCCAGGACCTTCTGGCGCCGCGCCTCGCGCGCAGCCCGATTCCAAAACACTTGTTTGCTCCTGCCGCTGGCGTTGGGACGAACGGCCAACCGAGAAGGGGAACCGACCTCTGGCAGTCACCAGCGGCGGTCGAGAATGGAGCGGCTGGATCTACCCGACCAGCCTCCCACGAGGCTGCCACACCGCCCCCCGCCGGACAACGGCTCCGCCCGATTGACGCACCAGCCGGCACAAACGGAAAAGTTCTCCGAGTCGCTGGATCAGGCTCAACCAGAGGGAGGCGGCCGGCGGCACCGCCGCTGGCGGCGCCGTCGTCGGACCGCTGACCGTGCCAGAGATGCTGGCATGCGGGTCCGCCGGCAGCCGCCCCGGCTCGAGCTATCCAGCGGGCACGGGCGGAAAGATACGAGGCGATGGAACGCGTGTTAGCAAATCTAGAGCATTGCGTCAGCGGGGGATGATCGTCGGTCCTCCATCCGCCAGAACGGTCGCTACCGGAAGCAATGCCAGAGCGACTGCCAGGATCCAGGCCAGAACGAGAGCGCGAAGGCTGAACAAGCGGAGCGACATTGGGCGACTCCTTTCGGGAGGTTGGTCGCCCGCCTGGAACCCGGCCGGCGCGGCTCCGTCGGCGCCCCGAATCGTACGGAAGGTCCGCCTGCGCGGTCAAGTGCTACTGAACCTGTAGGCATCCAGGCACCGGCGCCTGTTCAAACTGCCTCACAAAGGTCGTAAACTGTGTCCATGCCTAGAGTCAGCGCCACCCGTCCCAGAGTCGACGATTCCCCACTGGCCAGGAAGATCGGCGAGCGGCTGCGGAAGGCGCGGCTCGCCGCCGGATTGACCCAGACCCAGCTGGCCGAGCCTCGCTATACCAAAGCCTACGTAAGCGCCCTCGAGAATGGCCTGAGCCGTCCGTCGATGGCGGCCCTGAACCACTTCGCCGGACGACTGGGGATACCGGCCAGTCAGCTCATCAACGACGAGCCGGCGGCGTGGGCCCGGCTGGAAGCCGACCTCCTCCTGGCCTGCAGCCGCTGGGATGAGGCGATAGCGGCGTATTCAAACCTTCTGGAGGCCCCCCAGCCCTCGGGCGCGCGGGCAGAGCTTCTGCGCGCTCTGAGCGAGGCCATGATCCGCAAGGGCCAGGCCGGAGATGCCATCGCGCGCGCGACTGAGTCCGCGGAGTTGTTCCGGGGCGCCCGTCGCGATGCCGACGCCGCCATGGCCGAGTACTGGGTTGCCGCGGCGCACTACATGCTGGAGAACACGACCGAGGCGAAAGCGATCCTGAACGCGATCCTGGCTCGAGTGAGAAGTGGCCTCAGGGTCGAGCCGGATTTTCAGGCCCGCATCCTGATGTCACTCTCATCCAACGAGTCGCTCGACGGCAACCACAAGGCGGCTCTGGCATATCTGGAGGAGGTTCGCGGCCTGGACGCCGATCTGGACGACCGCCGTCGCGCCGCCTACATGTTCGATCTGGCCTACAGCTACCGGGAGACCGGCGACTTCGAAGCAGCGGTTCGGACGGGGATCATCAGCCTGGAGCTCTACCGGCGGGCGGAGGCCGAGCGCGAAACCGGGGCGCTCGAGAACGACCTGTCGATGTCGTACCTGGCTCTCGGCAACTCAACCAGGGCAGCCGAGATGGCGGCGTCGGCTCGGGCGCGGTTCGAGCGGCTGGACGACAAGTGGTGGCTGGCCTTCGTACTCGACAGTCAGGCCCGGATCGCACTTGCGCGGGGCTCCGCCGACGAGGCCGCCCAATACGCCGGGCAGGCTCTGGAGCTTGCGCGATTCAACAAGAACGCGAAGGCCTCCGTCGATGCCCTCCTGACCCTCGCCCGAGCCCGCACCGCGCTGGGCGACGGGGCGGGCTGTCTCGCCGCCAACGAGCAAGCCGCCGAGCTGGCCCGGCTGGCGGGCAGTCCGTCACTCGTCCGCAAGTCGCTGCGCGATCTGGCCGACGCGCTGGCGGCTTCCGGCGATCACGAACGCGCCTTTGCCCTGATGCGCGAGGCGCTGACGGCGTCCTGAGCTAGGTCGCGGACGGCCGCATCCCGGGGCACCAGGTCGGTGCCGGTCGTCACCACTTCCTCCAGGCGGAGTTGCCCGGCCGCGCTCGGCCGCGAGCTAGTGGCGCTCTGTGGCGTGTGATCGGCGTGAGAACCGCGCGAGGCGTGGTACACTCCCATTGGACTCGCACTCGACGGGGGACCATGACTGTTCCGACCCAGACCATCGCCATCCGCGCCGTTCGCAAACTGGCGCCGGTTCCCTGGTGCCATGACGGCTGTAGTGGTCTCGCAATTCGAGCGCGGGCCGATGTGCCGTCTTTCGATGATTCGATGATCCGAGGTGGCATCATCCGCGGCGCCGTCTCGTGCGAGCGGCTCACCGTCCTCGATCGGGCCATCAATCGTGAACTCTGGCCGCTCGGCTACGTCGCCCATCTCGAACGCGGCGTCGCCGACGGTGGCGTGGTCGTGGTGGAGATCGCGGCCGGACGCTGACACGGCATCGGGCCGACGCATCCTTGGGGGGAACGCCTCGGCCCGATGTCCCGATTGCTGCCTGTCGGCGTCTCCACTCGGCGATCGCAAGCCGGGCACGCACAGATAGTCGCGCAAATCCCCCACTCCCGGTTTCTTCCCTGGCACGAACGTCGCCGATGCGGCACGCTGACGCAATGCCGACGCCGACGTCAGAACCTTCGACCGGAGCGAACCCCCACGATCCCGGGGCGGATGCGTCCGGCGAACGAGCCGTCGCGGTGGCCCGAGCCGCCGCCGTCCCGATCGTAACCGCCGCCGGAACGACGATCCGCATCGGGACGGCCTCGTGGACGGATCCGACCATGACGGCGCCGGGTGTCTTCTATCCGCGCGGCAGCGATTCTGCCGAAGAGCGCCTCGCGTACTACGCCGAAACCTTCCCGATCGTGGAGATCGATGCCACGTACTACGCCCTGCCGAGTCCGCGCGTGGCCGAGGCCTGGGCGGCGCGCACTCCGCCGGATTTCGTCTTCGACGCCAAGGCCCACGCGCTCATGACCGGCCAGCCCACCGAGGCGAAGAGACTGCCGAAAGATATCCGCAACGCGCTGCCGCCCGAACTCGCGGCCCGGCCGCGACTCTATGCCCGCGATCTCCCGCCCGAGCTGCGCAATGAAGTCTGGAACGCGTACCTCGCCGGGCTGCAACCCCTTCGCGCCAGCGGCCAGCTGGGCTCTGTGTTGCTCCAGTACCCACGCTGGTTCTTCCCCACGAGCGAGAGCCGCGATTTGATCCTAGAAGCCAAGCAGCGGCTGGGGGACGTTCGCTGTGCCGTTGAGCTGCGCAGCGAGACCTGGTTCAACGACAAGAACCGAGAGCGGACGCTCCACTTCCTGGCGGACAACGCCATTCCCTTCGTGATGGTGGACGGGCCGCAGGGTCTGCGCAGCAGCGTGCCGCCGATCGTGGCCGTGACCTCGCCGGAGCTGGCGCTCGTACGGTTTCACGGCCGGCGCGCCGAAACCTGGGAGGCCAGCGGCATTCCGGTCGTAGAGAGGTTCCGCTACCTGTACACCGACGAGGAGCTGGCGGAGTGGGTGCCACGGATCCGCGAAGCGGCCGAGGACGCGCGCGAGATGCACATCCTGATGAACAACTGCTACGCGAACTACGGCTCGACGAACGCCCGGGAGCTGGCCTCGATGCTCGAGGCAGAGCTGACCGGCGGCGGGGCAACTGAGGGATCCGGCGCGGGCGGCTGAGAGACTCTCCCTCAGACAAGGCAAACGGCCCGGGGAGGGGGGCCCGAGCCGTTTGCGGGAGAGCGCGCCGTCACTCGCGCCCGTGGAAAGATCGGGACCTATCCTGCGGCTCCGTCGCGGCGTCGGCAGACCGCGCCAGAGCGCGTTCCATCTCATGGATCACGACGCGGGACGACCCCCAGGTGGCCCGGCAGGTGACCCAACCGGCGTTCATGGCAGCTTCCAGGGGTCGTGAGAGTAATATCCGACCCCCGGACAACCCAGCGAAGGCACAGCTCACGAGAATGCAGCGCCGTCCACCGCCTCTCCGCGACATCCACGACTCGGGTCCCAGGTCGCCGGAAACAGTCTCCGGCAGAGAGGATGTCGATCGCGTCCCGGTCGGACCGGTTCGAACGGACTCGAGCGCGAGGGCCTACGGCGCCATTCTGGGAGATGGCTTCGCCAGCGAGGTCGAACGCGTCGGGGGCCGCCGGCGCCTTCGTGGCGAGGTCGTGATGCTGGCGGCGGGCCTGGTGTTCCTGGCAGCCGCCCTGATCAAGCCATGGGCGGGCCCCGTGCCCGTCGCGACGGCGTCCCCGAGCGCGGCACCGTCTCTTCCGGCCGAGATCGCCGTCGTGCCGGCGCCGACGACGACGCCCACCCCGACGCCGACGCCGAGGGTCTTCCCGGACATCCCTCCCTACGACTACCGCGGGCCGTACCCGTTCAAGGCCACGCCCTCACCCACCGCTCCTGCGCCCGTCGTCCTCGCCCACCCGCCGAGCAGCTGGTCCGCGGTCGACTGGAGCGTGTTGAGCACGACCGATCCGCACACCGACTGGGGCTTCGCGACGGCCATGATGGCCAGCGGCGCCGACAACCCCGCCGGCCCAGGCGCCTTCTCGCCGACGACCAGCTGGGTCGCCCTGGGTTCGCCGCCCATATACTCCGCGGTGCCCCTGGTGCAGGGTCGGAATGTCTACGCCGTGGCCGTGACCTGGCCGAGCGATCTCGTAGTCAGCCGCGTCACGATCGTCTACCTGGGCGGTCCGGAGCACCCGGTATACCTCCCGCCGGCTGCATTCCTGCCGGACAGCCAGGTGGCTCCCCTTCCGGCTGCCAGCGTGGCGTCGTCCTCGGCTGCCCCGAAGATGGCAGCCAACTCCGTTCGCTCGGGCGAGTTCCTGATCCCCCCTACCAGCGCGTCGTCGACCGTGGCCCCAGGTTCGATCACCGCCGCCTGGCAATCAAGTCCGTGGCCTTGGCCTTATGGCGCCTATGAAATCAGCGTGACATCTGCGTACGGGACACGGAGGGTCGTGCTCGACCTGCTGCTCACCGACTGAGGCCAGCCAGGGGCGAACCGATCGGCGGACTGCCGCGCCAGGCACGAATCGACCGCCCGGCAAGCCGCACGCAGCCGCTGCCAGCCGCTACCATCGTCCCTCTCGCGGCACGGTTTGACTCTCCGGGCGCCTGAGGGTCGAGGCTCCGCGCGTCAAGCACAAGGGGAGGGATGCGCAATCTGCTGCCGATAGGCCGGTTCTCGGAGGTACGCCGGCTCTCGATCCCGGCCCTCCGTCACTATGGCGAGCTGGGCCTGTTGCCGCCGGCGGGTCGGGTGATCACCACGACGATCCCCGGCGGCCTGGCGGCGGCTACGGTTCACGCCGGCCGCCACGAGAAATCGGCCCGGCCTATCGCACCCTCGGCGAGTGGGTCCAGGAGCGCGGCCACGAGACGCCGGCCCGCCACGCGAGATCTACGTGGTCGGTCCGGACCAGGCGCACGACACAGGCGCGCTGCGCACCGAGATCCTCTGGCCGGTGCGGTGAGCTCCCAAACCGCCGTCGGGCGCGCGCGACCACTTGCCGGGCGCGACGATAGGGCCGGCTGCTACGCTCGGTCTGCGCTCTGGAGCGCCACGAGAGCATCCGCATTGCCCCGATACCTCGGTCTAAGCGACGCCAGTTCCGCGATGCCGGCCCAGCGCCTCCTGCCACGTCCGACTACCTCGATCGGGTCGAAGAGGACGACCGTCGCCAGCTTGCCTGTCGGCGGCGGCGCACCGAGCCACCAGGCGTCGAGGACGTCAGCGCCGTCGGCGCCCATCGACTCGAAGCTGGCGCGATGGCGCCTGATAGCGCGGAGAGCCTCAGCCGACCAGAGCGCCGCCATGACATGAGTCTCGCTCTGCCAGCGCTTGACGCCCGCCCGCGCAGCCAGCTCGGCGCCCAGGTATGCACGCTGGGTGTTGAAGTCACCGAACGCCTCCTTGCAGGTTCGGGAAGGCGGTCCGGTTCTCGAGGTGCAGCAGCGCGGCGCGTTCCACGGACCAGGCCACCACGTCACCGCGGCCGGCGAACTGGTAGTGCTGGAACGGCTCGTCGAGCCGGACAGCGAAGCCGAGCGTTCGAAGATGGGCGGCCCCGGCTTCGCCCATCGCGGCGTGCACCGGGTCCTCTGCTCTTGACGCACCCTGACGCCGCCGCGGATCGGCCAGGTCGAACTCGGGCTTGAGCCACAGGGCACGGGCCAGCCTGACGTATGTTCGCCGAGGACGCGACCCTGCCGGACTCGGCCGCATGCACGGCCGCCAAGGTCAGACCGGCCGCGGCCGCGACTTCGCGCAGCGTCAGGCGTCGGCGCTCTCGTTCCGCGCGGACCTCATCGCCGAGATGAGCGGCCAGCGCGCCGAGCTCCCGCTCCTGTGTTCGATCGGCGGGTTCCTGCGGATGTGCACGCCCTGTGTACGGCACTCGACCTCCGGGCTGGGATGGCGCCGGTTCGTCGGCCTGGCCGGAGCCTTGGCGAACTCGGAGTATCGCAACACGCGCTCATCGGACGCTTATCCGGCGTTCGTCGGGTCCGCGCGCAGCTCGCGCCTGGGTCGCGCGACGGTCAGACGGCCCCACGGCGGAGTCACGCGTCCGACGGCCGGGATCGCTTGCACGACACGTGCAAATCAGCGCGATGCAGGCCGGCGCGGCCCGCGGCCGACGGGATCAGTCCCCCTGCGGTTCGAGCCAGAGCTTCTCGTAGGGGTCCGTGAACATGACGGTGCGAGCGGGGTATTCCCGGTACCCGTGCTCGGGATCAAAGGCCGCGAGGACCCAGGCCCACTCATAGACGAGGATCGCTGGCCAGGGAACCTGCTCGGCGAGCCGGCGGGTGAGTATGCGGGCTATCTCCTGCTGTGGCTCGATCTGCTTCTTGGAGTAGTACACCGACGCGTCGATGTTGAAGCTGCCCGCGATGTCATGCATGTTTGGGTCAGCGTAGCCTTGACGCTTGCTCAAGAGAATCGTCACAAATCCAGGAAAGCCGCCGACCTGATCGAACCTGACGCACGGTTCGCTTGGAATGCGCGTCTCCCGGACCCGCCCGCCCAGCACGCGGGCCATTGTCTCGGCTACTTCTTCGACCGAGAGGTCAGTCTTCAGGTAGAGGTTGTCATCGGTGGACATCCGAGCGCCTCACGGGCGCAGGGTAGCAGCCGCGCGACTCCCCCACCCGCTCCCCGGAATCGAAACGCCCGGCGGAGAACCGCCGGGCGTTCAAGTTGCGTCCGAGAACGGCTATTTGTCGCGCTCCCCACCGCTCAGGGCCGCCTGGGCTGCCGCGAGGCGAGCCACCGGAACCCGGAACGTCTGGCCGGTGGGGTGAACGCTCGGCCGTAGCCCGGGCCGCGTCGAACGATCGACGCGGCGAGGCATTGCCCGCCTATTTCGTCTTGACGAACTGGAAGTCGTCGGCAAATCCCCAGACTCCCGCATCGGCGGCGACCTTCACCCCCACGGTGCACGTTCCACCGGTGACGTGGATCTGGTCGATCGTCGGCTGCGTCCACGCTTTCCATCCGGTGTTCTTGACGTCCACCGACTGCGTGTCGCCACCGCAGGTCACGAAGAGCGCCAGAGTCTTCTCGCCACCCCCGCCCTGGAACCACGCGCTCAGGCGATAGGTGCCGCTGCCCAGACCGCTCATGACCTGGGAGACCGTGAACGCGAACGGCTTGTCCAGCCAGTAATGAAGAGCGAAGACGCCGCCGTGGATGTCCCCGCTCTCATTGCTGACGTCCACCGCGCCCGTGTCTCCGTCGGCCACCCACGGAGCAAAGGATCCCGTCTCGAACCCCGGGTTCTTCAGGAAGCTGACGTCGCTGGTCACGGTCACATTGGCTATCGCCACCCAGGTCGCGCCGCTGACCGTGCCGTGTATGGTCAGCTGCCCATGTGTAGCGAAAGCTAATGCAGCCGGCATCTGCCACGTCACCGGGGTATCCCTGATGGAATCATCGCTGTACGTCGCCTTGACCGTCACCGGAAGCTGCGGGACGGTCTTGACGGGGACGGTGAGCGCGATCGGGGTCACGCCGGTGATCGTCGCGGGGATGGTGACGCTGCCACTAGTCGGCCTGGCAAGCCGGAACACGTACATGGACGGGAGCGCATTGCCCTGCGGGTCGAACATGGCTTGGTTGTCCCATTGATCCCCCTGGCCGGTTTCCCAGCCCGCGCCCGGGACCGCGTACCAATCGGGTTCCCAGTAGAAGACCCCCAGCCCTCTGCCGTCGGGCACCTGAGCCACTGCCGCCATGACGTCCCTTACCGAGGTCGCTTGCCCTTGCACGGTGGCCAGATAGCCTCCGTCCGCGGGTGAAGTCGCGTCGAAGAGATTGGGGGTGGAGTCCGAGTCACTCAGGGTATAGGCGTAGGCAGTCTCAACAACGGCGACATCCTTGCCATACCGCTGGCTGATGTCGTTCATGTTGCTCTCGAGCTGCGCCAGGGCCCCGTGCCAGTAGCTGTAGTAGGACAGCCCTATGACATCGAAGTCGACGCCTCGCGTCGTCAACGCGTCGAACACGGTGCGATAGAGGCTGTTGTCTCCGCCGTTTGCCAGATGGATCACGATCCGGGCCCTGCGCTGCGGATCCGCGCCGTTGGGATCGGCGTCGTGAACCGCCTGTATTCCCGACTTGAGCAGCGCCGCAAGTGCGTCATACCCGCCGATCTGCGCGCTGCCCTGCGGCGAAGTCGCCCCGACCGGCCACATCATCCCGCCGTTGATCTCGTTGCCGATCTGGACCATGTCGGGCATGGCGCCCACCTTCGCGAGATCCTTGATCACGCCGGACGTGTAGTCGTACAGCGCCGTCTTCAGCTGGTCGAGATCCAGCCCCACCCAGGCCTTGGGCATGTTCTGTTTGCCGGGATCGGCCCACCAGTCGCTGTAGTGGAAGTCGAGGAGGAACTTGAAGCCCAGCTTCCTCGCCCTCGCGGCAATGGCGGCCGTCGTCTCGAGGTCGTTGTTGCCGCCCCCGAGAGAGACTCCGCTCGCATCCGTCGGGTCGTTCCAGATTCGAAGCCTTATCCAGTTGACGCCGTGGTCTTTGAGAATCTGCAGACAGTCCTCGGGCACGCCGTTGACGAGGAACTTCGCGCCGCTGGCCTCCATCTGACTGAGCATGGAGACATCGGCGCCCATGATGGAGTCCGGGCTGAGGCCGGCGATCGGATTAACGTGGATGCCGAGATCAGCC
Organism: uncultured Chloroflexia bacterium; assembly: GCA_963768655.1. Classification (GTDB taxonomy): domain Bacteria; phylum Chloroflexota; class Limnocylindria; order Limnocylindrales; family CSP1-4; genus Fen-1039. The sequence goes on from CAVYIM010000005.1 coordinate 375,258, forward strand.
GGGATGGGCGGCACTGTGGGCACCTGCGTCGGCACCTGCGTCGGCTCCTCCGTTGGCGCCTGCGTTCGCAGCGATGTCGCCGCTGGACTCGGCTTACCGACCTCGAAGACGGCCAGCGAGGCAGCCACCGCGACGACGGCCACGACGGCTGCCAGAACGAATGCCCTCTTTCCGCTCTTCATCTGCGCCTGTCCTCTCCTCACTCGGTCGCTCCTGCCTTCGACACGGATCGGCGAAGGGCTGCGGGTTCGCGTTCCACTTGCCGGCCTGAGATGACCCGACCGGTTGTGGCCGCCGGCGTGCCGATAGGCGATCGCGTCTGCCACGGCTGGATCCGCACCAGAACGCGCCGGTGATTGTCCTTCGACCCTCGTGGCGGGACTACGCAGGCAGCGGGATGTTGTTGATCGATTCCGGGGCTTGCGCGGCTCGTGAGGCGCACACCGCGCCTTCCCGGGCGGGCCGACTCGTGGGGACTCCCGTCGCACCCGGCCACAGCCCCGGACGACCCGACCTCGGGACAGGGCCACGCGGCCGCCGCCGGCGGCCGGATCGCCCGCGAGCGGCGTGGCGCCGCGCGATTACGGGCGGCGGCCCCCCGGAATCGGAACGCCCGGCGGAGAACCGCCGGGCGTTCAAGTCGCGTCCGAGAACGGTTACTTGTCGCGCTCCCCACCGCTCAGGGCCGCCTGGGCCGCCGCGAGGCGAGCCACCGGCACCCGGAACGGCGAGCAGGAGACGTAGTTGAGGCCGATCTGGTGGCAGGACCCGATCGACATCGGATCGCCGCCGTGCTCGCCGCAGATGCCCACGTTGAGGTCGGGGCGGGTCTTGCGGCCGAGATCCACCGCGAGCTTCATCTCCTTGACGATGACCGGATCGAGCGACTGGAAGACGTTGTAGGGCAGAATCTTCATCGGCTCCTTCTCGCCCGGGACGGCAATGCCTTCCACGTACTTGAGGAGGAACCCACCCTCGGCATCGTCGCGACTGTAGCCGAACGTCATCTGGGTCAGGTCGTTGGTGCCGAAGCTGAAGAACGTGGCCAGCTCGGCGATCTCGTCCGCGACCCAGCAGGCGCGCGGGATCTCGATCATGGTGCCGAACTCATAGTCGATCTTGACGCCGGCGGCCTTGACGACCTTCTCGGCCTCGGCCGCGAGGATCGCGTGGGTCGCTTTCAGTTCGTTCACGTGCCCGACGAGCGGGATCATGATCTTCGGGTGCGGATCCTTCTTGGCCTGCTTGACCGCGATGGCGGCGTTGAGGATAGCCCGGGTCTGGATCTTCACGAAGTCCGGGATCATCAGGCCCAGGCGGCAGCCGCGCAGGCCCAGCATCGGGTTCTGCTCGTGCATCGACTTGATCGTCGCCAGCAACTCGAGATCCTTGGCCGTGGCCTTGGGGCCGGCCTTGGTGACCTTGACGAGCTGGTCGTCGAGGTTCGGCAGGAACTCGTGGAGCGGCGGGTCGATCAGGCGGATGGTGACCGGCAGGCCCGACATCGCGGCCAGGATGCCCTCGAAATCGCCCTGCTGGAGCGCCTCGAGCTTTGCCATTGCGGCGTCGAACTGCCTGACGGAGGTCTTCTCCTCGGCGGTCAGCTTCTGGCCGGCCGCGAGCTTCGCCTTGGCGCGGGTGGCGACGTTGGCTACGAGGATCGCGCTGCGGACGATCGCCAGGCGCGGACCCTCGCGGAACATGTGCTCGGTGCGGCACAGGCCGATGCCCTGGGCGCCGTAGGAACGGGCCTGGGCAGCCTCTTCCGGCTTGTCGGCGTTGGTCCAGATCTGCAGCCGGCGAACCTTGTCGGCCCAGCCCAGGACCGTTTGGAGGTCCTTCTGGTCCTCATACCGGACGTGAACCGTCGGGAGGGCACCGACGAAGACCTCGCCCGTGGAGCCGTCCAGGCTGACCCAGTCGCCTTCCTTGATCGTGACGCCGTCGGCGGTCGCGGTCTTGGAAGCGTAGCTGACTTCCAGCTCGGAGCAGCCGGCGACGCAGGGCTTGCCAATCTGGCGGGCGACGACCGCTGCGTGCGAGGTCGCGCCGCCCTTTGCGGTGAGGATGCCCTGGGCGACGGCCATGCCGTGGAAGTCATCCGGAGAGGTCTCCTCGCGGATGAGGACGACCTTCTCGCCCCTGGCGGCCCAGGCGGCAGCCACGTCGGCGTGGAAGACGGCCTTGCCTACGGCGGCGCCGGGCGAGGCGTTGAGCCCGTGGGCCATGCGCCTGGCGGCCTTGCGGGCAATCGGGTCGAACTGGTCACGCATGAGCTGGTCCACCTGGGCCGGCTCGATCCGGGCCAGGGCCTCCGCCTGCGTGATGAGCTTCTCGTGGACCATGTCGATGGCGATCCGCATCGCGGCAGCGGCGGTCCGCTTGGCGCTGCGGGTCTGGAGCATGTACAGGTGGCCGCGCTCGATGGTGAACTCGAGGTCCTGGACGTCGCGGTAGTGCTTCTCGAGCTTGTCGGCGATGCTCTTGAACTCGGCGTAGGCCCTGGGCATGTCCTTGGCCAGGGCCGCGATCGGGGACGGAGTGCGGATGCCGGCGACGACGTCCTCGCCCTGGGCGTTGACCAGGTACTCGCCGAAGAGGACCTTCTCGCCCGTGTTGGGGTTGCGGGTGAAGGCGACGCCGGTACCGGAGTCGTTGCCCATGTTGCCGAAGACCATGGTCACGACGTTGACGGCAGTGCCGAGGTCGTGCGCGATCTTCTGGCTTTCGCGGTAGTCGTGGGCGCGCTTGCCGAACCACGACGCGAAGACGGCCTTGATGGCCAGGTCGAGCTGTTCGTTCGGGTCGTCCGGGAACGGCCGGCCGATCGCGTCCTTGACGATCTTCTTGTACGTGGCGACGAGCGCCTTGAGATCGGCGACGTCGAGGTCCGTGTCCTTGGCGTCCTTGCCGTGGCCCTCCTTGGCCGCGTCGAGGGCCTCGTCGAAGCGGTTGTACTCGACCGTCGAGCCGTCCTTGGCCTTGACCACGCGCGGCGGGACGTCGAGCACGATCCGGCCGAACATGCTGATGAAGCGGCGATAGGCGTCCCAGCCGAAGCGCTCGTTGCCGGTGAAGGCGATGAGGCCCTGGAGCGTGGTCTCGTTGAGGCCGAGGTTGAGGACGGTGTCCATCATGCCCGGCATACTGAACTTGGCGCCGGAGCGGACGGAGACCAGGAGCGGGTTCTTCGCGATCGCCGAAGCCCTTGCCGGTCCGCGGTCTCGACGACCTTGACCGCGGCCAGGACGTCGTCCCAGAGGCCGGCCGGGAGAGTCTTGCCGGCGGCGAAATAGTCGTTGCAGGCTTCGGTGGTGATGGTGAATCCGGGGGGAGTCGGCAGACCCGCGTTGGTCATCTCCGCCAGGCCGGCACCCTTGCCGCCCAGCAGATCCTTCATCCCGCCGTTGCCCTCGGCCTTGCCGCCGCCCCAGGCGTAGATGTAGCGCTTGGCGGCCTTGTAGGTCTTTGTGCCAGAGTCGGCCATGGGGGTGTCACTCTCCTTGGATGCGGGAGCTGTCGCGCCACGGACGGCGGGGGAGCGTCCGGGCGACGGAATTGCACGATGTCTCGCAGATTGTACCTTCGCGCGAGAGAGTGCCTCGCGTCCGAGAGACACCCGGGGCCGGGACGTGGGGACCCCCGATGGCATCCCTTCGGCCCGAGATGGCGGGACTCTCGGCCCACCGGGCCTACTGATATAGCGGGCGGATCAACCGGCGAGCGGCAACGGACGGATTCGGGCGTATTCTTCGGGCTGCCACGGGTGTCCCGAGCTGGGCGCGGGCGTTGGGTTCCGGATCGGTCCCGTCGCGGCTACCCGTCCGGACCCGCACGACATGACCTTCGGCCCGACGCCTTGGGGCAGACTGGGCGTGTGGCTTCAGACTGGTGACAGGCACGATAGCTATAACTCATACTGAAACACACAACATTCCCGCGAAACCATCCATGCCGGAGTGAGATGCACCCCATAGTCGCCAGGGCACAGTTGTCGCCCAACGTAACTCGCCTCGTAGTCGAGGCACCTCGAATCGCCGAGATCCGCCGGCCCGGCCAGTTCGTCATCGTTCGGCGCGGGCCTGGCGCGGAGCGCATCCCGCTGACGATCGCCGACGTGGACCGCTCTGCCGGCACGATTACCCTCGTGATCCAGGCAATCGGCAAGAGCACCCACGATTTGACGGCGCTGCAGGTCGGCGACGCGATCACAGACATCGCCGGGCCGCTGGGCAATCCCACGACGCTGCTCGAGAGCGGGCATGCGGTGTGCGTCGGCGGCGGCGTGGGGACGGCCGTCGTGTACCCGATCGCCCAGGCCCTCTCGAATAATGGCGTGAGGGTCACGAGCGTCATCGGCGGGCGATCGCGGGAGTGGGTCATCTACGAGGACGAGCTGCGCGCCACGGGCGAGGTCGTCGTCTGCACCGACGACGGCAGCTACGGCCGCCCGGGCTTCGTGACCGAGGCGCTCAAGGAGCTGTGCGAGGCCGGGGGCATCGACGAGGTCTTCGCCATCGGCCCGGTACCGATGATGCGGGCCTGCTCCGAGCTGACTCGACCGTTCGGCATCAAGACGACGGTCTCGCTGAACTCGATCATGATCGACGGGACGGGCATGTGCGGCGGCTGCCGCGTCGCCATCGACGGCAAGACCCAGTACGCCTGCTGCGACGGTCCCGAGTTCGACGGCCACAAGGTCGACTTCCGCCAGCTGGCCGATCGACTGAACACCTACCGGGAATTCGAGCAGGCCGCCCTCGAGCGCTGGCAGGCTGCCCACGCGGAGGCGCACTGATGGACGACCTGACGCTTGCCCGCCGCGCCGCCGAGCATTCCGCGTCCGCTCCCCAAGAAGGAGCGGATGAAGATCGACCGCGGGTCGATGCCCGAGCAGGACGCCATGCTCCGGGCTCGCAACTTCGCCGAAGTGAACCTCGGCTACACCGAGCAGCTGGCCATCATCGAGGCCGACCGCTGCCTGCAGTGCCCCAAGCCCTACTGCATCGACGGCTGCCCCGTCGCGGTCAACATCCCGAACTTCGTCCGCCTGCTGGGCGAGGGCAACATCAAGGGCGCGGCCGACTCGCTGCTCGGCGACAACGCCCTGCCCTGCGTCACGGGTCGCGTCTGCCCGCAGGAGACCCAGTGCGAGCAGGTCTGCCTGCGAGCCAAGACCGGCAAGCCGGTCGCGATCGGCTACCTCGAGCGCTTCGTCGCCGACTGGGCGATCACCCACACCGATGTCTTCGCGCGCGCCAACCCGGCGCCCTCTGGCAAGAAGGTCGCCATCGTCGGCTCGGGGCCGGCCGGGCTCACGGCCGCCGGCGAGCTGGCCAAGCGAGGCCACAAGGTCACGATCTTCGAGGCCTTCCACGCGGCCGGCGGGGTGCTGATCTACGGCATCCCGGAGTTCCGCCTGCCCAAGGACATAGTCCAGAAGGAAGTCGATCGGCTGGTCGCCGACGGGGTCGAGATCCAGCCGAACTCGATCATCGGCAAGACGTACACCCTGCCTGAGCTGCGCGAGCAGTTCGATGCCGTCTTCGTCGCCGTGGGCGCGGGCCTGCCCGTCTTCATGAACGTCCCCGGCGAGAATCTCAAGGGCGTCTACTCGGCCAACGAGTACCTGACTCGTGTCAACCTGATGGGCGCCTACAATCCCGACTCGGACACGCCCGTGCTGCGCGGCCAGCGGGTCGCGGTCATCGGCGGCGGCAACGTGGCGATGGACTCCGTCCGGACCGCGCGGCGGCTTGGGGCGGCCGAATCGGTGTGCGTCTACCGCCGCTCCCGGACCGAGCTGCCGGCCCGCATCGAGGAAGTCCACCACGCCGAGCAGGAAGGCGTCCGCTTCGAATTCCTGACCGCGCCGGTGGAAGTGCTCGGCGACGAGAAGGGCTGGGTTTCGGGGCTCAAGTGCATCCGCATGGAGCTCGGCGAGCCCGACGCGTCCGGCCGCCGCCGCCCGGTCGAGATCCCCGGATCCGAGTTCATCTTCCCGTGCGAGATGGTCGTCGTGGCTATCGGCACGAAGGCTAACCCGCTGCTCACCGCGACGTCGCCCGACCTGCGGGTCAACAAGTGGGGCTACATCGAGATCGACGACAACCTCCAGACCTCGATGGCGGGCGTCTTCGCCGGCGGCGACATCGTTCGCGGCGCGGCCACGGTCATCCTGGCGATGGGCGACGGCAAGAAGGCGGCCCAGAACATCGACGCCTACCTGCGCGGCGAATTGGCGGCCCCGGTGGCGGCCGAAACCCTGGCAGCGACGGCGGCGCACTGACAGAAGATCGCGAGACCGGCGCCGCTCTCGCGAGCGGCCGTGGCGTGGCCGTGGCGGCCGCGTGGCGCCGCCGAGGCGCCGCGTGGCGCCACCGTGCGCCGCCGTTTCCGTCATCTACGCCTGGTGGGCGTGTTGGATGCGGGTGCCGCGTTCTGGAAGCCGGGCACCGCCGGCAGCGGGAGTGGCCTTCGACCACTGGCTGAGCGTGGACAGCGTTCGGGAGGCGCCGTCCGCTCGCGAGAACCTCTTAGGTTCGCAGGCAACACGCCTGGCGGGCGTATCTGCAAGAAACTCCGCCTCGGCCTACGTAGCCGCCGAGGCGCCCGGGGCCCCTCGGCGCGGCCGCCACGCCCGCGGCCGCCACCGCCAGATCCACCAGGCGGCCGCGGCGAGCACGATCACCGCCACCGAACTGATCTGGGTGGCGAACGAGAAAAGCCAGAGCAGGCTGCCGAGATACGCCGCGACCACGACCCGCGTTCGCCACGGCTCCCCTACTCCGCCGGCCAGAACCCAGCACATGAACGGGAAGGCGAGCGCCGCCTCGTAGCCCCACGAGCGCGGGCCGGCCGCCAGACCCACGAGACACGCGGCCGAGGCCGCCTCCACGATCCCGGCGCGCCTCAATCCCGGTACGGCGGCGAGGGCAAGCGCGGCACCGCCGGCCACGGGCACGATCCATGGCACGGGCAATCGCCCCAGGAGCCCCGGCAGGCTGATCGCCTTGTCGGCGTTCTTCGCCGCGTCGGCCGGCAGCCACGTTTGCGCGCCGTTGAGCCACGTCCCCAACCAGCCCCAATCGCCGCCGGCCGCCGCCACGGAAAGCAGAAACGCCACTCCCCCGGCGGCGACGGCCACGCCCAGCTCGCGCCACCGGCCGCGGACCAGGAACAACGCCACGAACCCGAACACCAGCGTGGGCTTGTACCACAGCACACCGACGGCCACGCCCGCGATCCACGGCCGATCGGTGGCCAGACCCCAGATCGCCACCATCGCCAGGAGCAGCGCGAAGGGCGCGTTCTGACCGGTCACGATCGAGGCCGTGGACGGAGCCCAGGCCAGGGCGGCGAGGACGGCCAGCTCCGGAGTCAACCCGTAGACGCGCGCGGCCACGAACCCCGCGGCCGCGATGCACGCGATCATCAGCACGGCCTGGACCCAGAACGAGACGTCGAGGGGAAGCCGGGCAAACGGCCAGAACAGCCACGCGGCCGCGGGCGGATAGGCGAAGAACGCCTCCGAAATCCCGTGCGCCTGCTGCCAGGCCGTATGGAGGCCGGCGTCCACCAGGTCCGGTCCACCGGCCGTCGCGCCGGCCGCCCACAAGGCCCCCCAGTCGTGCCAGTGGTTGAATGGCGCGCCGACGATCGGCACGACGCCCATGGCGAAAAGGCCAAGCGCCCAGAGTCGGACGCGCCCGGCCCCGAGCCGGAGCGCGGAGTCGAGGCCGGCGATCGGGTGGTCCGCCGGCCGCCCGATCGGTTCGATCGCCTCGGGCGCGGCCATGCTCAGGCCCGGCCGGCCGCGCCGCGCGAACGCACTAGCCCCGCGCCTTCGCCAGCCGTTCGAGAACGAGTGGCTTCACCTGCGAGAGATCGACCCGGACCTGGTCCATCGAGTCACGGTCGCGAACCGTCGCCTTGCCGTCCTCGAGCGAGTCGACGTCGATGGTGACGCACCACGGCGTGCCGATCTCGTCCTGGCGGCGGTACAGCTTGCCGATCGCGGCCGTGTCGTCGTAGACCGCCAGCATGTCCTTCGCCAGGTCGTCGCGGAGAGCGTGGCACTTCTCAACGATCTCGTCGCGCTTCTTGAGCAGCGGCAGGACCGCCACCTTGTACGGCGCCAGGTCCGCGTTGAAGCCGAGGACGACGCGCTTCTCGCCGCGGACCTCTTCCTCGCGATAGGCGTCGATCAGGAACGTGAATGCCGCGCGGTCGCCGCCGGCCGAGGTCTCGACGATCCAGGGCACGTAGTGCTCCTCGGTCGCCGGGTCGAAGTACTCCAGGTTCTCGCCGGTCGCCTGCTGATGGCGCCCCAGGTCCCAGTCGCCGCGGTTGTGGATGCCTTCGAGCTCCTTCCATCCGAACGGGAAGCGGTACTCGATGTCCTTCGCCTTCTTGGCGTAATGGGCCAGCTCGTCCGGGCGGTGCTCGCGGAAGCGCAGCCTTTCGGGCGCGACACCGTAGCGCTCGTACCAGGCCCGCCGCCGCGGCAACCACTCCTCGAAGACCGCGGCCGCCGTCTCCGGCTTGACGAAGTACTGCATCTCCATCTGCTCGAACTCGCGCATCCGGAAGACGAAGTTGCCGGGGCTGATCTCGTTGCGGAAGGCCTTACCGATCTGGGCGATGCCGAACGGCAGCTTCTTGCGGCTGGTCTCGCGGACGTTGCGGAAGTTCACGTAGATGCCCTGGGCGGTTTCCGGGCGCAGATAGACCTCGTTGCCCTCTTCCTCGACCGGGCCCATGTGCGTTTTGAACATCAGGTTGAACTGCCGCGGAGCCGACAGCGGGCCCGCGTCCGCCGGGCACTTCAGGCCGAGGCGCTCGACGATCGTCGGGTCGCGGAGCTCCGTGGTCGTCAGGTTCTCGCAGCCGGGCAATTCGTCGAGGCGAAAGCGCCGCCGGCAGGTCTGGCACTCGACGAGAGGGTCGCTGAAGCTGGCGACGTGGCCGGATGTGACCCACACCTGCGGCGCCATGATGATGCCGGCGTCCAGGCCGACGATGTCGTCCCGCTCCTGGACCATCGCCCGCCACCACGCCCGTTTGACGTTGTTCTTCAGCTCCACGCCGAGTGGCCCGTAGTCCCACACGGCGTTGATGCCGCCGTAGATCTCCGAGCTCGGGAATATGAAGCCACGCCGCTTGGACAGCGACACGATCGTTTCCAGGTTGGCGACGGACGGTCCCGGGTCGTCGGCCGGAGTTGTCGGCTGGGCGGCGGTCACGGTTGTCTCCTCGGCACAGGCGGTCGAAACTTCCTGCGAGTTGCTTGTCGTACGGAAGACGGGCAGGCGGGCCGAACGGGCGAACGATCGACCCGTTCGAACGGTCGAACCTTCGGGCCGCAATTCTCGCACGAGCGCGGTGCCCCGGGGCGCGCAGAGAGCGCGGGCGGTCATCATGGCTGAGCGTCGCCACCTATCCCGCGAAAGTGGTTGGGCATCAAGGCAGCGCGGTTACTCTTCTGGAGGGCTCGCGTACCCGCTCGCCCGGAGTGATAATGGGTGGCAAGGCTATGGGGGTGGATACACCAGAGGTAGGCTGACGATATGAACGTCCAGCATCCAGTCCTGGGAGATTGCGCCGCCATCCCGTACGATCGCACCCGCAAGTTCACCGGCATCCTCATATGTCTGGCAATCATCGTCGTTGGACTTGCCACGATCGTGATCGGGATCCCGCCCGTGATCGGGATCGTGCTCGTGGTCATCGGCGTGCTCCTGGCTCTGGAGACCGTTCGAAGGCTCCGAATGGAGATCTGCCTGCTTCTCGGGGACACTGGCTTCGAGGCATTCCCCGGGATCGGCCCGGTCTTCTGGCGGGATGTCGCCCTGATCGGAGTCGGGAAGCTGCGCTGGAACCCGTTCACGCGCACTCGTGTCGTGCTCGTGCAACTGGCGCACCCGGACGAGTTCCTCGCCGGCCACAAGCTGAACTTCGTCCGAAAGCTGGTCCTGCGCCTGGATCTCCGCCTCCAGCACGGGAACCTGGGCGTGAACATGAGCCAGGCCGCGACTTCAGCGGGGAAGACAGCCGGACTGATGGAGGCGCGGTTGTGGGCGTCTCGCCAGTCTGCTTCCGGCCAGTCGACGGCGCCGACCGCGACTAAGCCCGCCTGAGATCCGGATTCGGGCTGCCGGCCCGACGCACCTCGTCCAGGAATTCGAGCGAGCGGGCATCGCGCTCCAGGGAGACGCGCAGGAAATCCCGCATCGCGGCCTCGACCTCGCGTTCCACCGCGGCCGGCAATCGGAGCGCGGCCAGCGCCTCCACATCCAGCCGCTGATACGCCTTCAGCAGCTTGAGCGCATCCACCGACAGGCCGGCGCGCTCCGCCGGCGGCCCCGGGCAGCGGTGGCAGAGCACGCCGCCCAGCGGCGGCACCCAGCGGAAGCTTTCGTCCGCCTCGAGCATGCGGTCGCATTCGACGCAGCGGTCAACCTCGGGCCGCACGCCCAGCTCGTCGGCCAGATGCATCTCGTACCAGCGAGCGACCCGCCCCGACTCCATGCCGGCGTCCAGCAGCTCGTAGGCGCGGCGCAGCAGCGCGTACAGCCCTTCGGCCTCGTGGCGCTCCTCCAGGGAGCGGTCTGCCAGCTCGGCGAGGTACCAGGCCGTGGCGGCGGACTCGAGCGAGTCGCGCAGGCGGAGCCAGGCGTGTGTGACCTCCACCTGGGTCACCACGTCGAAGGTTCGGCCGCGGGCCAGTGCGACCCTCAGCTCCGCCAGCGGTTCGAGCGCCCCGCCCAGCCGGCTGGTTGGCCGGCGAACGCCCTTGGCGATCGCCTTGAACTTGCCGTGTACGGGCGTGAGGAGCGTCATGATCCGATCCGCCTCGCCGTAGTCGAAGCGGGACAGAACGATGGCATCGGTCACGTACAGGCGCGAGCTGGGCACGCGACCACGCTACCACGCCGAGTCGCAAGAGCTGGGGCGCGATGCCGGCGCGCCGCGGGTCAACGCCGGGGCGCGACGCCGGCGCGCGGCCGGTTCACGGCGGGGCTAAGCTGGCGCAATGGACGACAAGACAGCCCACCACGACTACACCGTCCCCCAGCCCCGCACCGATCGGACGCGCATCCGCCGGCACGCCGATCGCGCAGTTCCGGACCGGATCGAGGAATTCCTGCGGGCCGGGCTGGTGGCTCATGTCGCCTACGTGGACGGCGGCGAGCCGCGCACGATCCCGTTCTTCTACCACTACGAGGCAGGGCACATCTACATCCACGGATCTCCCGGCAACGGCACGCTGCGCGCCCTCGAGGACGGGCGACCCGTCGCCGTCTCCGTCGCCATCCTCGATGCCCTGGTCGCCTCGAAGACCGGGCCCAACCATTCGGCCAACTACCGCAGTGTGGTCGTCTTCGGCCGCTGCCACCGCGTCTCCGACCTGAGGCGCAAGCGTCGCGTCCTGGCGGCCACGACCGAGCGCTATTTCCCGGGCCGGCATCCGGAGCAAGACTACGAGCCGGCCAGCGACGACGACCTGACTCGGATGGAGCTCCTGGCGATCGAGATCGAGGAGGCCCAGGCGAAGACTCGATCCGGCGGCCCGATGGGCCCGACCGACGAGGACGCCGACGCGCCCGGCTCGGCCTTCGTTCGGCCGGTCTGAGTTCGGGCGGTGGAGCCCTGATTTCGGGCTATGAGCCTCGTTGGCTCCGTCCTCCGCCCGTCTGACGAGGCTGTTGGGCCTGTGCGCGCGCGAAGGCTCGGATTCTGAAAGCGGATTGTTATGATCCGCCAGTGCAAGGCCGCGTAGTTCTGCCCGACCTGATTTCCGACACGGAGCAGGAGATCCTGCGCCTGCTGTCCGTGCGCGACGGCCCCACCGCCGGGCTCTACGAGATGATGCGCTATCACCTCGGCCTGGACGCCAGCGGCTCGTCCGGAAAACGGATGCGGCCGCTCCTCGGGCTGCTCGCCTACTCCTCGATCAAGGGCGACTACCACGCCGCGCTGCCCGGTGCGGCCGCCGTGGAGCTGGGCCACAACTTCAGCCTCGTCCACGACGACATCGAGGATGGCGACCGGGAAAGGCGCCACCGGGCGACGCTGTGGGCGGTCCACGGCATCCCGCAGGCTATCAACGCCGGCGACATGCTCTTCACCTTGAGCCGCGTTGCCCTTCACCGCCTGACAGATCTCGGCTTCTCCGACGCCAAGGTGCTGCGGTTGATGCGCCTCTACGACATGACGTGCCTGGCGCTGTGCGAGGGCCAGTACCTCGACATCTGGGCCAGTGAGCGTACGGAGCCGATGTCGGTGGAGCTCTACTTCGACATGATCGGGCGCAAGACGGCGGCGCTCATCGCAGCTTCAGTCGAGGCCGGCGCGGTGCTCGCGACCGACGACGAGGAGATCGTCGCCCGCTACCGCGCATTCGGTTGGGCCCTGGGCGTGGCCTTCCAGCTAAACGACGACCTGCTCGGGATCTGGGGCGACCAGGCGAAGACGGGCAAGGAACCCACAGATGTCGCCCGGCACAAGATGACGCTGCCGGTGATATACGCCTTCGAACATGCCGGTCCGGAAGACCGGGCCCGGCTCGACGCGGTCTGGCGGACGGACGTGCCGCACGACGGCCAGGTCGCCGAAGCGGTCGCGCTGATCGAGCGGCTGGGGGGCCGCGACTACACGCGCGACCAGGCCCGTCAGCATCGCGACCGAGCCTTGGCCGAGCTGGAGGCGGCCGGCGTCGTTGACGCCGAGGCGCTGGAGTCGCTCCGCGGCATCATCGTGGGCGTGATCAAAGCCTGATCGGGCCGGCGACGGGCGCCGCAGCCGGACCGCGGCGAGCGGCCCCGGCGGCGGACGCCGCGGCGAACGAACGGACCGGGGCGCCGGCGAACGAACGGACCGGGGGCCGCGGCGAGCGAACGGCCCGCGCCACGGCCCTGAATCGCCAGCGGCCGGCGACGCGTGGGTCCAGCGAGACCGTCCTCGCCGAATTCCCACTAAGAGGACGTTGGGCAAGCCGCGGGAGCCGGCCGCGTCCCAGAGAGTGGCGCGAAGACACTGCCCGACGTCCGATCGGCCGGAATCGGGCGAAATCGATCAAGATGGCGCGATTCCCGGCAATCGAGGAATAGCAGGGCCGTTGGAGATACGGAGAACCTTGCCTAACGTCCGCCTGATGGGAATTCGGCACTTTCGACCGCCCGCGCCCGGGTCACCGAGCCCCGGGTCGACCGCCCGCGCCTGCGCCCGGGCCACCGAGCCACGGGTCGACCGCCCGCGCCCGGGTCACCGAGCCCCGGGTCGACCGCCCGCGCCTGCGCCCGGGCCACCGAGCCACGGGTCGACCGCCCGCGCCCGGGCCACCGAGCCCCGGGTCGACCGCCCGCGCCCGCGCCCACGTCAGGACCACCGAGCCCGGGTCGACCGCCCGCGCCACTGCGCCCCGCTCCCCCTCGTCGCCCCTCCCCCACCGCGCGACCCTACCGCTCGTGCGACTCCTCGTCCGGGAGTGTCCGCCCATCTTCGTCCGAGCGCTCGCGCACCGCCAGCACCTTTCCGACGCGCCGGCCGTCGGTCGATTCGACGGTGAGTGTCAGGCCCTGCTCCTCCAGCCGAACCTGATCGCCCGGGCGTGGAACGCCCCCGATGCGGTGGTAGATCAAACCGCCGACCGTGTCGTACTCCTCAGAATCCTCGAGTCCGGCCAACTCCAGGTCAAAGAGCTCGCCGAGATCGTCGACCGAAGCCCGCCCGTCGACCCGCACCCGATCGTCGGACAGGCGCTCCGTCATCGGCTCCTCGACATCGTATTCGTCCTGGATGTCGCCGACGATCTCCTCGATCAGGTCCTCGATGGTGACCATGCCCGCAGTCCCGCCGTACTCGTCGAGCACGATGGCGAGGTGGACCTTGCGGCCCTGGAGCTTGTGCAGCAGGTCGTCTATCGACATCGATTCCGGGACGAAGAGCGGCGGCCTCAGCAGTTTGCGCAGGTTCGGCTTCTGGTCGGCCCCTTTGAGGAAAGGCAGCAGATCCTTGGCGTAGAGCACGCCGACGATCTCGTCGATGGTCTCGCTGTAGACCGGGACTCGGCTGTGGCCCTCGCGGATGAACGTGTCGATCGCGTCGTCCATGCTGGCGGTGACCGGCAGCGCGGTCATGTCCGTGCGCGGGACCATGACCTCGTGGAGCCGGCGCTCCCCCAGCTCGATGACCGCGCTGATCATCTGCTCCTCTTCCGCCTCCAGGATCCCTTCCTCGCCGCCGCGTTCGACGATCAGCTTCAACTCCTGCGTGCTGATCTGCGCCTGCCGGGCCACGTCGGTGCCGAACAGGCCCGCGATCTTGCGGGTCAGCCAGGTGAGGAAGGTCACCAGCGGCGCCAGTATCCGGCCGAGGACGTCGATCGGCCCCGCCAGCGCCAGTGCCACTCGATCCGGGCGGGCCAGGGCCAGCGTCTTGGGAACGAGCTCACCCACGACGATCGTGAACAGCGCCAGCACGATCGTGACGATCACGACGGCGAAGCCGAGAGCATTGTCCTCGAGCACGGGGACGCCGGCGAAGGCGCGCGCCAGCCGGTCGGCGAGGCTCACGGCCGCGTAGGCCGAGGCGAGGAAGCCCACGAACGTGACGCCGATCTGGACGACGGCGAGGAATCTGGCCGGATCCGCAACCAGCCGCCGGACTCGCCGTGCGCCCCGATCGCCCTCGTCCACCATCTGCTCGATGCGGCTGTGCCGGAGTGTGACGAGGGAGATCTCGGCCATCACGAAGACACCCTCGATCAGGACGAGGACGAGGACGACGAGCAGCTGCAGGATGAGATCGCTCATTCGGCCTTGTCTGGCGGCTCACCGCCCGGTGGGCGAGGCTTTCGGAGACGGGCCGGAACGCCCAGCGCCAGCATTCCGGCAGGCACATCTTTGGTCACCACGGCGCCGGCGCCGGTGCGGGCGTCGTCCCCCAGCTCGACCGGGGCGACGAGCATCGTGTCCGAGCCCAGGAAGACGCGCTTGCCGACCTTGGTCTTGTGCTTTCGGACGCCGTCGAAGTTGCACGTGATCGTGCCGGCGCCGACGTTCGTCTTCTCGCCCAGGACCGCGTCGCCGATGTAGCTGAAGTGGTGCTGCTGGACGCCGGGCTCCAGGCGGCTGGCCTTGACCTCGGCGAAGTTACCGAGCCTGGCCCTGCGCCCGATCGACGAGCCGGGCCGCAGGTGCGAGAAAGGCCCGACGTGGACCTCGTCCTCGACTTCGGAGCTCTCGAGAATGCTGGCCCAGATCACGCAGTCCCGGCCTACAACGGTGTCGATGATCTGGCTGCCGGCCCCGATGCGCGTCCCGGAGCCCACGCGCGTGGCCCCGCGCAGGATGACGTTCGGCTCGATGGTCACGTCTTCCGCCAGCTCGACCGTGGCGTCTATGCACACGCTGCCCGGGTCCGTCATCGTCACCCCGGACATCATGTGGGCCTCGTTGATGGCCATCCGGAGCTCGAACTCGGCCTCGGCCAGTTGAGCCCGGTCGTTGATCCCGTTCAGCGTGCCGTCGTCCTCGACGACGAGAGATACCGCCGGCCGGTGATCCTGACGCGCCAGCTCGACCAGCGCCGGCAGGTAGTACTCGTCGGAAACGGGCGACGGCTGCACGTCCCCGATCCGGCCTCGGAGCCAGGCTGCGTCGAAGGCGTAGATGCCGGCGTTGATCTCGTCGACCTGGAGCTCCTCGGGCGACGCGTCCTTCTGCTCGACGACACGCACGACCTGCCGGCCGTCGTCGGTGCGGATCACGCGGCCCAGGCCCCCCGGATCGAGGGCGTGGACGCTGACGATGGCCATGACCGCTGCCCGGGCCCGCCGCAGGTCGACCAGCTCCGCCAGCAAATCAGGGTCCACCAGGGGCACGTCGCCCGAGAGGACCAGCACCTCGGCGGCGTCCGCGGGCGCGACCGCGAGCGCGGCTTTGAGCGCGTCCGCCGTGCCCAGTGGCTTCTCCTGAAGGGCGAAGTCGGCGCGATCGGCGAAGACTTCGGTGATCGCCGCGGTCGGCGGGGAGTAGACGACGAGCGGCCGGCGATGGCCTGCGTCCTCTGCCGCGTCCAGCACGTACGCCAGCATCGGGCGACCGCACAACTCGTGCAGGACCTTGGGTTTGCTCGACTTCATGCGCGTCCCGAGACCGGCGGCGAGCACGACCGGAAGGACGCTTTGCGGGGTCTGGCTCATGGCATCGGACGGTAGCACGGAACTACGCCATCGCGCGAGGTGGCGCGGGGCCGGCCGGGCCGGCAAGGGCGGCGGTTCAGCCGGCGCGGCGTGCGATCGCCTCGATCTCGATCAGGGCGCCGCGCGGCAGGGCGGCCACCTGAACCGTGCTCCGAGCCGGCGCCGGCGCACCAACGTGTCTCGCGTAGATCTCGTTGACGGTCGAGAAGTCGGCGAGATCGGCCAGGAAGATGGTTGTCTTGACCAAGTCGGCAAGCGATGCGCCGGCGGCTGCGAGGACCGCCTCCAGGTTCACCATCGCCCTTTCCGCTTGACTGGCGATGCCGTCGGGCAGCTGGCCCGTGGCCGGGTCCATGCCGAGCTGGCCGGAGCAGAAGACGAAGCCGTCGATGGCGATGGCCTGGCTGTACGGGCCGATGGCGGCCGGCGCCCCGGGGGTGGATATCTCCTGGCGAGGCATCGTGGCTACCTACCTTTCGAGATGATGCGCTCATCATTGTGAGCGCCCGCGGGCCCGACGTGGCGCCCGGACGGGAAAATCGTCGTCGCCGCGACGAACGGCTCGCCGTCGCCTATGGCCGGGAGAGTCCCGTTGCAGATTCCGACGCGGACGAAACGAGCGGCCCGGCGCGCCTCCGCGAGCGAGGCGTAGAGAACCCAGGCCGAAGGACCCGAGCCCGACTGGCCGACTGGGCGGCCGAGTAAACGCCCGAGCCCGACCCGGAACGAGGTCAGCGGCGGGGCCACTTCGAGCGCCGCCGGAAGGAGATCGTTGGCGGCGACGAGCTCCTCCGCCCTCGCGAGGAGCGCGGCGGCGGGCAGCCCCGCCCGCATGTCGGCCGCGAGGCGCTCGGAGATGGCGAAGGCGGAGGCGGGACCCGACGCGGTTTCGGGGCGGGCGCCGCCGGCGTACGCGGCGAAGACGGCCGGCGTCGAGACGGGCAGTCGCGGCGTGACGAGCAGCACGGCCGGAGCCTCTCCATCGAGATCGGGCAACGGCTCGACGAGCTCGCCGCGGCCGGTGACGAGGGCCGCGCCTCCGGCGAGGAAGAACGGCACGTCCGAGCCGAGCGCGGCGGCGATGGCGCCGACGGTCTCCGCGGCGAGCCTGGCGCCCCACGCCTCGAGTGCCGCGGCCACCGTCGCCGCCGCGTCGCTGCTGCCGCCGCCCAGGCCCGCCGCCACGGGTATGCGTTTGGTCAGCCGCGCCGCCAGGGGCGGTAGCGTGCCGGCAGGAGCGGCCCTCGAAGCCTCGACCACTGCGCGAACCGCAGTCAGGGCCCGCAGGACCAGGTTTTCGGGCCGTGGCCCGACTGCCAGCCCCCTGACCGCCAGCGAGTCGGGCCGACCGGCGGCCCCCACGGCGACTTCGATCGCATCGCCGAATCCCAGCGGAACCATGACCGAGTGCAGGGCGTGGAAGCCATCGGCGCGCCGCCCGGTCACGGCCAGCGTCAGGTTGAGCTTGGCTGGGGCGACGCGCCGCACGCGGACGCGGTCCGGCACGGCCGAGCGGGCGGCCGGCCACGCCACGCGGCTCGCCGCGCCTCCGCTCATCGTCGCCATTTCCTCGCCTCGACGACGGCGGCGCGGCTTCGCGCCGACCGAGCCTGCGCGGCGGTCTCGGCGGGCGACATCGCCTCGGGCAGCGGCCCCAGCGCCGCGCGAAGCGCGAGCCACTCCCCCACCGAGAGCGTCTGCGGCCGCCGCTCCCCGTCGATGCCGCACGCCGCCAGCGCCGCGTCAATGCGCGCGCCCGGTACCGCCAGCTGGCGGACCAGCACGTTGCGCAGCATCTTGCGCCGCTCGCGGAAGCCGGCCTGCACCACCCGCCAGAGATCGCCCTCCTCCGCGGCCGAGAGGCGCGGCGCCTCGTCGGGCGGATCGACCGGCACGATCTCGACCACCGCCGAGTCGACTTCGGGCGCCGGCTCGAACGCATCGCGCGGCACCACGAAGGCGACGCGGACGGCGGCGTGGAACTGGACGAAGACCGACAGGTAGCTCATCTCGCCGGGCGCGGCCGAGATCCGCTCCGCAACCTCCCGCTGCACCATCAGGACCAGGTGCGCCGGCCGGGGCGCCGAGCCCAGAAAGCGGTGCAGGATCGGGCTGGTGATGTGGTACGGCACGTTGGCCACCACATCGAACGGCGGCGTCATCAGCTCGGCGATCTTCTGGTCGAGGATGTCGCCCTGGACGAGCTTCAGCGCGCCCGAAGCGATCGCTTCCTCCTGCACCCGGCCGAGGCGTCCGGCCAGCCGCCGGTCGAGCTCGACCGCGGTGACGCATGCTCCCCCGGCCAGCAGGCCTCCGGTCAGGATTCCAAGCCCCGGCCCGATCTCCAGGATTCGCCGCCCCGGCTCAGGCGCGGCCAGATCCAGGATCGACTGCAGCACGTCCGGATCGGCCAGGAAGTTCTGCGACAGCGAGTGGCGGGCGGTGATGCCCTCCCCGCGCAGCTGCCGCCGCACCGCCAGCGGATCGAGCCGCGGCACCCTGGGCGCGGCCGACGCTGGCCCCGGGGCCGCTGGGCGCGGGGCCGCCGGGCCCGGGCTCGCGGCCGCCGCCCCTCGGTCTCCGGTGGCACCGGGCGCTCCGGTCGGTTCGGGCTCAGGCGACTCGTTCACCGGCGAGCCAGCGGCAGTGACGGCTTCGCGTCCAAGTCCAGGCCGGCCCGCGTCCCAGCTTCGAACCGCCGCGCGGCGGCGGCCCCGATCATCGCCCCGTTGTCGGTGCAGAGCGCCGGCCGCGGCACCACCAACGGCATCCCAGCCGCCGCCGCCGCGGCCGCCAGCCGGTCTCGCAGCACCCGGTTCGCCGCCACGCCGCCGCCGAGCACCACCGACCGCGCCCCGGCCACCCGGGCGGCCCGTATCGTCTTGGTCACGAGCACGTCCACGACCGAATCCTGGAAGCCCTCCGCAAGCTCCGCCACGCGATCGTCCCCGAGCGGCGCCTCGCCGGCGGAGGTCCCCTGCCCGCCCGTCTCGGCCGAGATCGTTCGCCGCGCCGCGGTCTTGAGGCCGCTGAAGCTGAAGTCGAACGTGTCGCCCAGCCAGGCCCGCGGGAAGACGACGTCGTGGCGCGTCGCACCGGCCGCGGCCTTCATGATCTCGGGCCCGCCCGGATACGGCAGGCCCAGCAGCCGTCCGACCTTGTCGAAGGCCTCGCCGGCCGCGTCGTCGACCGTCTCGCCCAGCAGCCGGTACGCCAGGTGATCGCGCATCTCGACCAGGAACGTGTGCCCGCCAGAGACGATCAGCGCCACGAGCGGGAAGATCGGCTCCGGAACTTCGCGCGCTTCGTCCACAAGCCAGGCCGCGTAGAGATGACCCTCCAGGTGGTTGACCGGGACGAGCGGCTTGCCGTGGACGTAGGCGAGCGTCTTGGCGAAGTTGATGCCGACGAGCAGCGAGCCGGCCAGCCCGGGCCCGTCGGTGACGGCCACGGCGGAGATGTCGTCCCACGTGACCCCGGCCGCCGCCCAGGCCTCGTCCAGCACCGGCACGATCCAGCGCAGGTGGGCCCGCGCCGCCACTTCCGGGACGATCCCGCCCGCCGCCGCGTGCATGGCGACCTGGCTGGCCACGACGTTGGAGTGGATCAGCCGCCCATTCTCCACAACGGCGATGCCGGTCTCGTCGCAGCTCGATTCGACCGCCAGGATCAGGCCGCCGCTCGTCACGACGACTTCCTCACGTTGCTCGGTCGGAGCACGTCGGGCGCGATGGCGTGGCCGCCTTCGGACGCATCGCCGGCGGCCGTCTGCCTTCGGCCCCTGCGCCTTCGGCCCCTGCGCCTGCGGCCGCCTCGCCGGCCGCCGCCTCCCGTCGCTCGATCGGCAGGCCGTCTTCCCCGAGCTCGATGCCCGGTCGCTTCGCCACCTCGGCCCGTAGCCCGGCCAGGCGATCGCGCATCTGCCGGCCGCCCAGATCACCGGTGGTCATGATCAGGGCGTCCTCGTTGTCGTCGCTGTAGTAGCGCGGCCGCAGGCCGACCAGCGCGAAACCGTACTTCTCGTACAGGCGCCGGGCGGGGTGATTCGACGGCCGAACCTCCAGGGTCGCTTCGCGCGCCCCGCGCGCCTCCGCCAGCGCCAGCATGGCGATGAGAAGCCGCTCCCCCACTCCCTGGCGGCGCCAGGCTCGGCGCACCGCGAAAGTCGTGATGTGGGCCTCGTCCACCATCAGCCACATCCCGGCGAAGCCGACGACGCGGTCTCCGTGGCGGGCAACGATGTAGTGGGCCATGCGGTTGTTCTCGAGCTCGGAGCGGTAGGCATGCGGCGGCCAGGGCGTGGTGAAGCTCTCCCGTTCGATCTCCTGGACCGCGGGCAGGTCGTCGACCGACATGCGATCGACGACGATCGCTACGGAAGGTCGCGCGACCAACGCACCTCTCCCTTCACCGCGCCGATGCCGCGCGGCAGCGTCACGTACTCGGGCACGAGGCGCGCGACGTCGTCGCCGCCGGCGGCAATGCGGGCGGCTCCGAGCGCGAGCAGCGCGGACGCCAGGCCTTCCTCCGCTCGGGCGCCGAGACGCCATTGCCGCTTCCGGGGCGCGGCCCGGGAGGTCCACGGCCACCAGGACGGCATCTGCCGGCAGCTCCGGTTCTTCTCCGCCCTTGACCAGCGTTGCCCGTCCGGCGACGACGAAGACTCGATCTGAAGGTCCGGCCGGCAGCAGGAGGACGGCCTGCTCTCCAACGCCTGCGTCCGCAACGGCAAGCAACGCCCCCGACGTCGCGATGCCTGCGATCGGGATGTCCAACCCCCGAGCGAGCGCCTTCGCGGTCGCGATGCCCACGCGCATGCCCGTGAACGCCCCGGGCCCCGTCCCGACGACGATCCCGCCCAGGTCGGAGAGCGCGACGCCGTTCGAGCGAAGCAGCTCGTCGGTCCGGGTCAAGAGCTCTTCGCCGTGGCGATAGCCGGCGGGCCAGCGCCGCTCGTCGATGAGGGCGCCCGTCGTCGAGCCCAGTGCGACCAGCGCACGAGTGCCCGAGGTGTCGATCGCGAGCAGGGGCCGGCCGGTCATCGCGGCGATCCTTCGGCCGCCGGCTCCGGCAGCGCCGCGAGGTAGCGCTCGTAGTCGGCCGAGCCGGCCCGCAAGCGGATGGATCGCGGGTCGTCGCCCGTGCCCTCGATCAGGACCTCCAGCCGCCCTGCGGGCATCGCGTCCTCGAGTCGTTCGGCCCATTCGATCAGCGTGACGCCCTCACCCTGGCGCTCGTCGACGAGGCCGCCCGCCAGCGCCTCGGCCGCGCCGGCCAGCCGGTACAGGTCGATGTGGAAGAGCGGCAGCCGCCCGCGGTATTCCGCCATCAGCACGAAGCTCGGCGAGACGATCGTGTCGGTCACGCCCAGCCCCGCCCCAAAGCCCTTGGCGAACTGCGTCTTGCCCGCCCCCAGCTCTCCTACCAGACTGATCAAGTCGCCCGGCCGCGCCGCGGCCGCCAGCGCCCCCGCCAGGGCGCGCGTCCCCGCGGGATCCCGCGTCTCGACCGTCCGTTCCGGACTCCGTCCTTCGATCACGCACGGAGGTTACCCGAAAGCGCGCCCGCGCCGCGCCCGAACCGCACCGCAAGCCCGTGTGCGCCACACGGACACGCAGCTCTGCGCCGTCCTCAGGCGCCGCCGAGGGCCCCGGCCTTGCGCCCTACGCCCGCACCAGCTCGCCGCGGCCGATCGTTTCGGCGTCTTTGGGCAGGTCGAGCAGGCCGTGGGGTCGGAGTCCGTCGCGGATGGCGATGGCCTCGTCGGTCTGCCACGGGTCGGATGGGTCGAAGGAATCGCCCTGGAGCCCTACCAGCACGCCGCCGGGCGGGATTATCCTGGCCAGCGTGCCCCGCGGCAACGCCGAGCGCGTCACGAGCTGAAGCGTCGGCAGGGAGCGGCCCCGTCGCCCGAGGTAGGTTCGCCAGCCGACGACGAGGTGGTCTCTCGAATCGTCCCGGACGGTGGCCTTGAACGAGTTGGTGGTGATCCAGGCCGTTCCCGGCCGCCAGAAGGCGATCGAGGCGCAGAGCGCGTCTTCGAGGAGCACCTCCGCCTGCCAGTCGCCTTCCCGGATCGACTTGACCGTCGCGCTCGCGATCGGCGCCGCGGCCAACCTGCTGCCGTCGACAACCCGGATGCTGAAACGCTCGTCGCCGTCGGGGCCGCACAGGAACGAGGCCGAGAAGCCTTCGGGCGCCGTGCTGGCCATCGTCGGCCGGCCCCGGTTGTCCGTCGCCGTGTAGCGGGTTCTCGGGTCGAACGTGAGCTGGAGCATCTGGATGAGGAACTCGGGGTCGTCGACGTCCAGCAGGGCCGGGCCGGCCGCCGGCGTGATGAGGCGCAGACGCCCGAACTCAGGCGCGATCTCACGCAGGCCGCGGACGTAGCCCTGGACGGAATTCAGGAACCCGCCCAGCATCAACGGGCCGGCCCACCAGTTCGATGTCGCGAAGAGGTGATCGACCACTTCGCACCCCCTTTCGCCCGTCAGAGTATGAACCGCTCCAGGTCCGATAGGGCGATGATTGTTGGCCCGAGATCGTCGCCGAGTCGAACATTCGCGGCCTCGAGGTGAACGCCGGCCCGGAAACGGTGCAGACCGGCTGAGCCCAGCCAGCGACCCTCGCGGCCGGCGTGGACGCCGCTCCTGACTCGCACCCAATCCGGCGGAATCTCCGGCAGCGGCACGTCGACGACGTCCAGGACCAGCAGCGGTGGTTCGGTGATGACGGCGACCTCGCGGCCGGCCAGCGCGGCCAGCAGGGCGAGGATCGGGGACGCGATGGGGCGGCGCTGGTGACCGTCGAGCCCCAGCACGCCGAAAGGCGGAATCGAATGCAGGCCGGCGCGCTGGCGAGCCTCGGAGGCGGCCAGGTCGCGCAGCTCGGCCTGGCCGAGCGAGCCCGCGACCATGCCCCGAATCGACATGGCCCGCGCCCGGGTGAGCGCCTCGGCCGAGACGCGGCCGCCGGCGACGACGATCGCACCCGAGCGGCCCATGTCCAGCGCGGTATCGCGCAACTCCCCGTCGACGAGGCGAGGAACGTCGAGGTAGCCGCGGGCCGGCCTGTCCGCCGGCGACGGCCGCGGGGATCGCGACCCCGGCCACCCTCATGGCAATGCCGATGCAGTTGGTGGCTTCGACGATGACGCCCGCCGTGGGCGACTCGGTCTTCTCGTGGCGCTCGCCGGCGGCAGCGCTCCAGCGCCCGTTGAGCTCATACAGGAGCGTTCCGCCGACGCGCCGCGGACCCTCCCGGCGCGCATTCTTGCCGCGGCGCTCGTCCCCGCCCACCCACCACTTGCCCGGCGTCGGCGGGCGGCGGCGTTCCTGCTGCGGGTCCTTCCAGCCCACGTTGCCGTTTCCTTTGCCGCTGCCGTTCGGGGACGCGCTCAGCCGGCCGACTTCGACGAACTCCGCGTCCAACGTCCGCTCCGCGATCGGCATCCCCGCGGTCACTTTCTGGCCCGGGCTCACGAGCACTCGATCGCCTGGTCCAAGGCGGAGCTGGACTACGGGCGACACCACCAGGATCCGGCGGCCCGGGATTCGGGCCAGCTCGGGCGGGACGGCAGGCGTTGCGGCGCGCCCAGATACGCGCGTCCTGGGGCTCATTCGTCGATCTCCGACCACATCGCCCGCTGCCACGATTCCCATGTCGCGCGCTTCTGATCGGCCCTGTCGGGCAGCCGCAACGGGATGTCGCGCAGGTCGACGAACAGCCCGCCGAGCCCACCGGAGACTTCGACGCTGAAGTGCTTCCCGCGCGCCCCCAGCCTGACGGCGTCCCGAAAGTCCATGTCGGCCGTGGCGGTTTGACCGGGCGGCAGCTCAACCGCCCAGATGCCGCCGGGCTGGAGGTCGATGTCGGAGTTGGCGGTTTCGCCGATGACGCGCATCCGCCCGGCGCTCCGGCCCTGGCGGATGCCCGCCGGCAGGATCAGGCTGCCCAGTGGCAGGAGCACGTCGTCGACCAGGTCCTTGAGCATCTTGCGCCGTTCTTCCTCGTCGACGATGGCGCCCATCGGCCCGAGGAGTCGGGCCTGGTCGCACGCGAGGCGCCCGACGCCGGGCCGCCGGACGAGGTCCGCCATGGCCAGCGCCACGACCGAAGGCGGCGTCGACGCCCAGACTCCGCCGGCGGCGATCAGGATGTCAGGCATCTCGCGGGCCGAGATCTCCGGCGTGGCGGCGACGAGCCGCTGCACTGCCGCTTTCGCGGCCGCCAACCGAAGCAGCGCCCCTTCGCCGTCGGCTTCGCCCCAGGGCGACGAGCGCAGGTCGCGCAATCGGTCGCTGAGGCGGTAGCGGTCGAAGGCAATCGTCGACCACGACGACACCGAGTCGATCATCTCGTCGGACAGGTCCTCCGGCGCGAACGACCCGCTCGCCATCCCGACGTGGGAGGACATGACGGTTCGATGTCCGGGCCCGACTGCTTCGGCGCGACACCGCAGGCCGCCGTCGATGCCGACTTCGAGCACTTCGATCGACTTGTCGAGCAGCAGGGCCAGCGACCGAACGGACCGGGCGATGCCGAGCCTGCTCTCGTCCGAGCGGGCGCGCAGGCCTTCGAGCACCTGCTGGAGCGCGGCTCCCGCAGGCTGACCCGATTCGGCGTCGGGCGCCAGCAGCACGCTGTCGTGGCGGTCGCCGGCCGGGGCCGGCAACTCGACCGGGGCGGCGTGGGCCGGTGCCTCAGGTTCGGGAGCGTGAGGGGCGGCCGCCGCGGCGACGGTGGCAATCGCGGCGCCAGCTGCCGCCGCCGCGTCCAACCCCGCGGCGGGCGTGGCCCCGCGCGCCTCTTCCGAAGATTGACCCTCCGGTGCGGGCTCGCCGGGAACCGCCGCGGAGGGTGCCCCGGCGGGCATGTCCGCAGGTGCGGCGCCGGTCTCTTCGATCGCATCGGCGCTCGTTTCCACGGCGACCGTGGCTGGGGCCTCTTCGGCCGGCTCGGCCGGGACGGCCACTTTCACTGCGTCGGGGATGTGGTCGTGCTGACCCGCCCCGGAGAAGTCCGACTCCTGGATGGCAGCCCCGCCCGCCAGAACGACCGCCAGTTCCGGCCGGCTACGCGCGGCGGCGGCCACGAGCGCGCCCAGCATCGGCAGGTGGCGCTTCTCGTCCCCGGCCGGAGTCGAGTCGGTGCCCAGCAGGACGGCGTGGGTGTCCCACGCGAGCGCCAGGCGGCTGAGCTCCAGCGGGTCGTCCACGTCGGCGCTGCCACCGACTACCAGCCAGCCCGCACGAGCGGCGATTTCTTCCAGCCGCCGCCGCTGGCGCCTGGAGCCGGCGATCACGGCGATACGGCGAGGGGGCGAGCTTCGACTCTCCAGGCGCGCCAGATCGGCGACCAGCGCGGCGGCGCTGGGCCGCTCCCTGGCGCTGACGAACTCGAGGAGCTCCCGGTCCGCGCGCTCGACGCGGTCCAGGATGCCGAACAGCAACGCGTCCAGATCCGTCGTCGCGGGTGCCGCGGCATGGGCCAGGAGGCGCCAGCGGCCACCGGCATGGCCGACGAGAGCCGCCGAGGTCGTGGCCGCACCGAAGTCCAGGGCGAAGAAAGCTCGGGGTTGACGGCTCACGCGGCTATGCTAACCCGCTCGCCACCCTGTGGTGCAAGCGCGGTGAGCGGAAAGTATGTCGGAGGCCGAGCCGCCGGATCGCGAATCGCCTCACGCGTCCCAGGCGGTCTCTTCGTCCGGATCCTGGAGCCGCTCGATGAGCTGCTCGATGCCGAGGTCGTCGGCCAGGATTTCACTGGCCACGGGTACGTCGCCACCGAAGACGTGCCGCAGCGTGGGGTCGAAGAAGACCATCGCTCCGCTGCCCAGCCGTCGGTACGGGCGGCTTGCCTGCAGGAATAGGACGGCGGGGACCGCGAGGCCGCGCAGCTGGATCTCCCGCGCCGCCTGCTCGACGAGATCGTCGCGCTGCTCTTCCGATCGGCCGGTCAGCTCCATCAACTCGGCACCCTGCTCACTCCTGTCCGGCCATCGTGACGGCCGTTCACGTCCGGCGCCGACAGATCGGCAGCCTCGTGACTTCTACTCGCAACCGAGAGGACCGGGTTCTTCCTCGCTCGTCCGCGCGTCCGGGTTGCCGATCTCTCCTCCACCCCAGGCGAGATCGCACGCGACGGCGCGCATCTGGACGGCTTTGGCTGCCGCATAGTACACCCGGGGTAACCGCCCCGACATCGCGGTCACGATCTCGTAGGAGATCGTGTTGCCCCACCGCGCCATCTCGACCGCGTCGACCGTCTCGTCGCCCTGCGTTCCGATGAGCGTGAACTCATCATCCACGCTCACGGGGGCGCCCGGAACGTCCGTGACGTCGACCATCACGGCGTCCATCGCCACGGTGCCGACGGCCGGGGCGCGCCCCCCTCGTACTAGTACCTGGGCCTTGTTGGACAGGCTCCGGGGCAGCCCGTCGGCGTAACCGAGGGGCAGAGTGGCGATGCGGCTGCGTCGCGAGGTGACGAACGTGGGGCCGTAGCTGACGCCGGTCCCCGCGGCAAGCTCAGTCACTCGAACCGGGCGGGCACGCAGCGAGAGGATCGGCCTCAGGCCAGCCGCGGTGGCCGCGTGGCGCTCATCCACCGCCAGCCCGTCGGGCACGATACCGTACATGGCCAGCCCGACGCGGACGACGTCGTATCCGGGCGCGCTGGCGGCGAGCAGGCCGCCGCTGGCGGCGAGGTGGCGGTCGGGCATGCTGATGCCCACTTCCTCGAGCAGGCTCGACGCGAGGCCCAGGCGGGCCGCCTGATCGGCGGTCCTGTTCGGGTCGCCGGCCGCCTGGAGGTGCGACCAGAGGCCGGCGAGTCGAGCCCGCGGCGAAGCCTCGATGGCGGCGGCCGCGGACGGGACGTCGCTCGAGTGGAGGCCGCCGCGGCCGAGACCGGTCTCGACCTCGAGGTGGATCGGCAGCTCGCGGTCGGCCGCGACGTCGGCGTCGGTCAGACGATCCAGCACCGCCAGCGTCCGTTCCAGGAGCGTCTGATCGCCGGCCGTGAGTGACAGGCCCAGGCGCATCGCGTCGGGCACGAGCTCGGGCGGGATGGGGAACAGGACGAGGATCGGGACGGCGATGCCGGCCTGGCGCAACTCCAGCCCCTCGTCGAAGGTGGCGACGCTCAGGCTCTGGACTCCCGCCCCCACGAGCGCGCGGGCCACCGGAACCGCTCCGTGCCCGTACGCGTCGCCTTTCACGACCGCTTCTAAACGAATCCCCGACGGCAGCGAACCCTGGAGGAGCCGGGCGTTCGAGACGAGGGCGTCGAGGTCAATCTCGATCCAGGCACTGCGCGGCAGTGGTGGGAGCGACTGCCCGGGCGCAGCCTCGACGAGCGGCAGCCGCGTGGCGACGATCCTGGCGCCGGAACCGGGCGCGGCCTTGTCTGCGGCCGGCGTGGCCTCGCGCGCGCTCAGCGGACCGATCCCGCGGTCGGGGCCGTTCCCTCGGCCGCCGCCGCGAGACGCTTTCGCGCCAGAGGCAGCTCCGGGCACAGGTCCGACGCCAGCAGCCCCGCGTCGCCGATGCGGGCACGGACCGCCTCGCCGGCCATGCCGTGCAGGTAGACGCCCAGTTGCGCCGCCTCGAACGTGCCGAGGCCCTGCGCCAGAAGCGCCCCGATCGTGCCCGACAGGACGTCGCCAGTTCCGGCGCTGGCCAGCGCCGGATTCTCGAACGGAGATACCGCGGTTCGGCCACCGGGCTCCGCGATCACCGTTCGCGCACCCTTGAGGACCACCACCTGGCGCCAGTCCCGGGCGGCGTCGCGGGCCGCGCCAACCCGCCTCGCGTCGTCGAAGACGAGATTGCCCATCTTCTCGGGATCGTGTCCATCGGCGGCCCTCAACCGCAGGAACTCGCCGACGTGCGGCGTCAGGACGCAGCGGGCGGCGACTTCGGGGGCCCAGCCGTCGACGGTGGCCAGCGATCGCAGCGCCTCCGCGTCCAGGACCGCCGGCACGGGCTCGCCGTCCTCGTCCCCGGCGAGGAGGCCGCGGATCAGGTCGGTCATCGACAGGCTCGGCTTGAGCCCCGGGCCGACCACCAGGGCGTCGTGGTCGTGATCGAGGATGCGCGCCAGCGCTTCCTCGGGATCGACTTCCTCGACGTCATCTTCCGGCAGCGACAGCGTCGTCGCCTCGACCACTTTTGCCGCGAAGAGCGGCTGCAGCGATTCGACGGTGGCCAGCGTCACGAGCCCGGCTCCGGCCCGGCCGGCCGCGTTGCAGACCAGCAGCGCCGCGCCGGCGTAGTCGACCGATCCGGCGATGACCAGCAGCTTGCCGAAGGTGCCCTTGTGCCCTCGAGCCGGGCGGGTCGGAACCAGAGCTGCGGCGGCCGCGTCGTCGAGCGCGATCGTCTCGGGGATGGTCCTAGCGGGCATCTTCACCCCCCTCGAGCCCCGCCGCCTCGCGCTGCATCGATCGCAGACGCTCCAGGCGCCCTAGCAGGTGCCGCTCGCGCTCGTCGAGCCGTTCCTCGATGTCGGGCGGGAAGAGGAACCGGCCGCCGGCCGTCCTCACGCCGTACGCGGTGGCGACGGCGAACTCAGACTCGTGGCTGATGGAGACGGCAATTCGGCCCATGCCGAGCTGGGTCGCCCGTCGGGCAGCTCGACCGTGCAGCCGAACGGCCGGCTGGCCGGTCGGCAGTCGCTCGATCTCGATGTCGCGCCAGCCAATTCCCCGAACGCCGAGTCCCAGCACCTTCGAGACCGCCTCCTTGGCGGCCCACCTGCCGGCCAGCGTCTCGGGTCGATTCCGGACGTAGGCAGCTTCGGCCGGCGTCAGGACGCGCGCCGCAAACCGATCGCCAAAGCGTTTCAGGGCGCCGGCGATGCGTTGCACGCGGATGATGTCGATGCCGAGCTCGGTGGTCTCGGCCGGTGCGGCGGCCGTCTCCGCGGCCGGCGCCTCGACTTCGGCAACGCCGCTCGCGGGCCGGGCCTCGCGCCCGTCACCCGGCTCCGGTCGCTGCCGCGCGCGCGCCATCTACTCCACCGTCACCGACTTGGCCAGGTTGCGCGGCTGGTCGACGTCGCGGCCTCTGGCCACGGCGACGTGATAGGCGAAGAGCTGCAGCGGGATGACCGCCAGGATGGTGCTGAGCGGGTCGAGCGTGTCGGGAACCCAGCACACGTCAGTGGCCAGGTGTTCGATCTGCTTGTCGCCCTCGGTGGCGACGGCGATGACGGCCGCGTCGCGGGCTCGGCCCTCCATCAGGTTGCTGATCAGCTTGTCGTACACCGCCGAGCGGGTAGCGACGGCAACGAGCGGAACGTCCGCGTCGAGCAGCGAGATCGGTCCGTGCTTGAGCTCGCCGGCGGCGTATCCCTCGGCGTGGAGGTAGCTGATCTCCTTGATCTTGAGCGCGCCCTCGAGCGCGGCGGGGAAGCCGAAGGCCCGGCCGATGTACATGAACCCGGCCGCCCCGGCGTACCGCGCGGCCATCTCCTCCATCCCGCCCGCGAGCTCGATCGCCCGCGCCGCCGCCTCCGGCAGCCCCCGGAGGGCGGCCACCAGCTCGTCCTCCTCGGCCTTGGTGCGCCGGCCCAGCTGCTGGGCGATGTCGGCGGCGAGCATGACGAGCGTCGCGACCTGGGTCACGAAGGTCTTGGTCGCGGCGACCGCCACTTCAGGCCCGGCCTGCAGGAAGACCGATGCCTGGGCTTCGCGCGTGATCGCGGAGCCCACCGTGTTCGTGACGGCGATGACCGTGGCACCGCGCTCGCGGGCCAGACGGGCGGCGGCGATGGTGTCGGCGGTCTCGCCCGACTGGGTAACGGCCACGACCAGCGTTCGCGCGTCGAGCGGCGGCGGGCTGTAGCGGAATTCCGAGGCCACGCTGGCCCGTGCGGGAACGCCGAGCCACTCCTGGAAGAGCTGCGCGCCGACCAGCGAGGCGTAGTAGGCGCTGCCGCAGGCGATCAGCTCGACGCGTGAGACATTGACGAGACGTTCGCGGATCGCGTCGATCTCCTCGAGGTAGACGGCGTCGCCACGCACGCGACCGGCCATCGCCGATCGCAGGGCGGCGGGCTGCTCGTGGATCTCCTTGAGCATGAAGTGGGCGTAGCCGCCCTTCTCGGCCGCCTCGGCCGACCACGGGATTTCGTCGATCGGCCGGTCGATCGGCCTCCCGGCGACGTCCGTGATGACGGCCGAACCCGGGCGCAGGTCGGCGACGTCGCCGTCGGCCAGGAAGATGACCCGTTTGGTGTACGCGATGATGGCTGAGGCGTCGGACGCGAAGAAGCTCTCGCCCTCGGCGACGCCGACGATCAGGGGCACGTTGAGGCGGGCCCCGACCAGCCGGTCGGGCTCGTCGCCGTGCATGACGACCAGCGCGTACGCTCCCTCGAGTCGACGCAGCGCCGCCCGCACCGCATCGGCCAGATCGCCCTGATAGGCGTCCTCGACGAGGTGCGCGACGACTTCGGTATCAGTCTCGGAGGCCAGGACGTGGCCGCCGGCCGCCAGCTCGTCGCGCAGTTCGCGGAAGTTCTCGACGATGCCGTTGTGGACGACGGTGATGCGACCGGTGCAGTCGCGGTGCGGATGGGCGTTGAGGTCGCTGGGGCGCCCGTGGGTGGCCCAACGAGTGTGGCCGAGTCCCAATCCGGCCCGAGGCGGATCGCCGCCGAGCGCATCCTGGAGCACGGCGACCTTGCCGGCCCTCTTTTCCACGAACAGCTCGCCGCTGTCCGTTACGAGGGCGATGCCCGCCGAGTCGTAGCCGCGGTACTCGAGACGCCGAAGCCCATCCATGAGGATGGGGCCTGCTTCCCGCGGCCCGGTGTATCCGACGATTCCGCACATGTAACGACTTCTCTCCCGGTCTCTTCGACCGTGGCTCCGGCGTCCCCCCACGCCGGCGACGGGCGCCTGCGAAGGGGGCTAGTTTAGACGCTCTTCGGCCAGGGCCGCGAGTTCGTCCGCGAGTTCGCTGACGAGGGCTACGTCTGAGCCTTCCACCATGACGCGAATTGCGGTTTCCGTGCCGGATGGTCGGACGAGGACCCGACCGGACGGACCGAGGCGGGATTCGGCCCTGCCGATGGCGCGATGGAGGACCGGGTCGCCCTCCCACTGGTCCTTGTGACGTGCCGGAATGGTGCGTTGCTGTTGGGGCAGCATGGGGATCTGCGTGGCGAGATCGGCCAGCGAACGGCCGGTCCTGCTCATGACCGCAATCACTTCGAGGGCGGTGACGATGCCGTCGCCGCTCGTGGCGTACTCGAGGATGATGACGTGACCACTCTTCTCGCCACCGAGTCCGGCGCCGTTCACGAGCATCCCTTCGAGGATGTTCTTGTCCCCAACGGGAGTCCGAATGATCTGCCCGCCGGCCGCCTCGACCGTCCGCTGTAGCCCGCCGTTGGATAGGACCGAGACGACGAGCGCGCCATTCGGCAGTCTGCCGCTGGCGATCCGGTCGAGGGCCAGGATGCCCAGCACCGCGTCTCCGTCGACCACGGAACCGCCGCCGTCAACGGCGATGAGGCGGTCCGCGTCGCCGTCCAGAGCGAAGCCGACGTCCGCTCCGCGCTTCACGACTTCCGCGGCCAGGGCCGTCGGCGCCGTCGCTCCGCAGCCGCAGTTGATGTTCGCTCCGTCCGGTTCGTCGAAGATGACATCGACGCGCGCGCCGGTCGCCGACAGGATCCGCTCCGCGACCATGCAGCCGGAGCCGTTGGCACAGTCGACGACCAGGTGCAACTCGCTCTTCACGCGGCGTGCCAACCCCAGACGATGATCGAGATAGAGCTCGATCAGATCGTGAGCGTCCACCAGACGGCCCAGGGAATCGGCGGGCGCTCCCGCCAGCTCCTCGGCTCGCCAGATGAACTGCTCCAGCTCGTCCTCGATTTCGTCGTCCAGCTTGAGGCCGTGCTCGTCGAGCACCTTCAGGCCATTGTCGAGAGCCGGGTTGTGGGAGGCCGAGACCATGATCCCCGCGGCGAAATGACCCGCGCCCGTGATGTAGGCCAGGGCCGGCGTCGGCACCACGCCCACGTTGTGGACGTCGACCCCGAGGCTCGTGGCGCCGGCCACGATCGCGGCCACGAACATGTCGCCCGAGCGGCGGGTGTCCTGGCCGACGACGATGCTGCCGCCTGGCCCGACCAGGCGATGAGCCGTGGCACGCCCGAGCGCATACGCGAGGGTCGGCTTCAGATCGACGTTGGCGATGCCACGGATTCCATCCGTACCGAACAATCGGGGCAAGATCGTGCTCCTAGGGCGACGGTGAGGCGGAGGGTAAGAGTGATGCCGAAGGCGAAGGTGAGGGCGACGGCGGGATCGTCACGGTGACGCTGATCTGCTGCGGGTTCTGGGCGACGATCTTTATCCCGGACGGAACGCTGACGGAGACCTGGACAGTGTAGGTGCCGGGCAACAGAGTGCCGACCGAGACGACACCAACGAGCGTGGAAGTATCGAAGGCATTCAACGCCGCCGCAGCTCCACCGAGCGTAATCGTGACGCTGGGCGTGGAGAGCGTGTAGATGCGATCGGACTGGGCTCCGTCGGGAACGATGCCGATCGTGAGCGTCCGGGTGGTGGCCGGAGACGACATGTGAACGACGACGGCAACGGTCGCTTCGTCCGGCGCCTCGATGCCGGACGGAAGGTCGAGGGGGATGTTGACCGACACGTCGCCCGTGGCGCCTGAGATGGAGATGGGCTGCGTGCTGACCGCCCCGTTGAGAGCCGCCAGTGCGTCAGCTTCGCCGCTGACGGACACGACCAGGGGGTTCACGTCGATAGAGGTGACGTAGTAACCGGACGCCGGTGTGCCCTGCAGGACCGGCGCGACTGCCACCGTTTGCGATCGCAGCTGGCTGCCGATCTGGATGGAAACCTGGACCGTCGCGGGATCCAGTGTGATTTCCTGAACGGTGTTGCCCCTGGCGTCAACGGGCACGAGCGGGACCTCTTTGTTGACGTCGAGGCCGGAGGCATCGATGGGAACCGAAGCGTCGGCCTGGACCACCTGGGCCACCTGCGTCGATGGCCCCTTGGCGACGACCGAGGTCGGGCTATTGGTCTGGGTGCCGAGACTCAGCCCGGTCGGAGGCGCGCCCGGCTGGATCCAGACCGGGACCGTCCTGGTAATGATCGGGTCGAGCGTGACGGACACCTGCTGGGGCTGGTAGTCGACGATCTGGATGCGCGGGTCACTGGCAGTCAGCTGGACCTTGATGAGCGTACTCGCGGCAGCGTCGATCTTCGCCCCACTGAGGTCGATCGTGGCGCTGAAGCTGTCCTTGGAGACCGGCACGTCGGCCGCGGCGATGTAGCGGATGCTCCCGACTGTGGGCATGGGATCGGGCTTCAACAGGAACGCGGTCGCGGGCTGGTTGACCGGCGTGATGGGGACCTGACCGGGCCACACCTGGGTGCTCTGAAGAACGACCATGCCGACGTACAGGATGACGGCAAGAAGCAGAGCGCCGACCTTCAAGGCCCAGTTGCGAAAGATGAATCGAATGATCCTCATGAGGCGGCCCTGGTCTTGCTCGGGTCGTCTTCCGATCGAGGTTCATCTGCCCGGGGAGGCTCGACCCGCGACGGGGAGCGCTTGTCCGATCGCTCTCTTGGAGGCGCCTCGGTCGAGGGACGAGGGACGCCGGTGCGAACACGCCGGGTCAGCGCCCGCAGGGACGGCGCGACGCGCCCGGGCCGTCTAGTCTCGCGGAGCAGACGGCGGCCCGCGACCTGCGGGTGGAGATGCCCCATCAGCGCCCGTGCCAGCTTGGGCTCATCGAGGTTGCGCACGATCCTCGCTCGTTCGACCAGGCTGATCTGGCCGCTCTCCTCGGACACGACGACGACGAGAGCATCGGTCTGCTCGGTCATGCCCAGAGCGGCCTTGTGGCGAGTCCCGAAGCGCTCCAGGGGGATCGTGGTCTCGGCTGACGGCAGCAGCGCCCCCGCTGCCAGGATCGTGTCGCCCCGAATCACGACGGCGCCGTCGTGGAGGGGCGTCTTGGGCGAGAAGATGGTGACGAGCAGGTCGGCCGAGATGTCCGCATGGAGCATGACGCCCGTTTCGGCGATCTCCTGCACACCGGATTCGCGCTCGATGACGATGAGCGCGCCGTGGCCTTCGTGAGACAGGCGAGCCGCGGCGTTCGCGACTTCGGCCGCGATGTGGGTAGCTCTCGACTGCTCCGCCGGGGAGATGAGCCAGCCGAGCGAGCCCAGGCGGCCGATCCGGTCTAGGGCTCGCCGCAGCTCGGGCTGGAAGACGACGACCAGGGCAAAGAGGCCGACGTACGCCCCCGTCTGCAGAATGAGCGTCAGAAGGCGCAGATCGAAGGCGAGCGCGGCCCCGTACACGAGGAACAGCAGGCAAACCCCGACGACGAGCCGGACAGCACGAGTCCCCCTGATCAAGCTGAACAGCCAGTAGATCAGGAGCGCCGTGATGGCGATGTCAGCCACGACGTTGGGGCTGACCTTGTCCAGGGCCGACTGCAACAGTGGCATCGGACGGCTAGTGTATACCGCCGAGCCTCCGCGCCAGCCCGTGCGGAGAGCACGTGCGGCCGCTTCCGGCCGTGCCCTGCCGCCGATTCAGAGTCGCGGCGGGGTCGGGCCGGGCCCAGATCCAGCGGATCCGCAGTCGCGTCTGATCCGATCAGCCGTCGCCCGGGACGTGATCGGCGGAGCTCGTCCTACGCGCAGAGATGCTCCAGCGAGGGATTCTGGGGGAAGGCGCGCGTCGCCGCGGCGCAGAGCCGCTGGCGAGTCTCCTCGTCGTTGTTGAGTTCCGCCAGCCGGCCGAGCAGCCGGAGCTTCTCGGCGGCGAGCCCGTCCCAGCTCCGGGCGACGTAGAGCTCGACCAGGACGAGATGGGCGTCGACGTCGCCTGGGGCACGCTGCAGCAGCCGATGGGTGGCGTCCAGCCCGGCCTCGAACCGACCTTCACGCGCATAGGCGCGGGCTGTCCACAGCAGGAGGGATCGAAGCGCCGTGTGGTCGCCCGCCAGATCGGCGGCTTCCGCCGCAGCCAACAGTTCGTCCCCGGTGGGCTGATGGTCGCTCTCATTGATCAGCCCCGACAGCATCGGAGGAACGTCGACGCCATCCATGACGCCCACCGACGGCCGCTCGTCGGGAACGACGCGCCGCGGCTCCACTGATGCGACGGCGGCCGTGGGTTCGGGCTCGCCAGCCACCGGCAGCGATTCGGACTCGAACGCGAGGGCGACCGCCTCGGGTGCCGGCGGTCCCGGCTCGGGCTCGACCGCCACCGCGACCGCCTCGGCCGGCAGCGGTTCGGGTTCGGCTTCGGGCTGGGCAGCAGGCACGTCGCGGAAAGCGGGCGTGGCCGCCGCGTAGCTGCGCTCCGGTACGGCCACTCTGGCAAGGGCGGGGGCAGTCCCCTGGCCGGCCGCGAAGGCCAGCCCGGCAGCCGGGCGAAGAGCGTCGGCGCCTGGCTCCTCCCGCAGGCGCAGTGCCCGTGCCAGCAGTTGCTCGGCGGCATGGTCGCCGGCCGAGAAGCGGATCTCGCGCAGCAGGGCCCGCTGTCGCCTGATCCTGTCGGGCGCCTCTTCGAGCTCGACCGCGCGCCGGAGAGTGTCCGCGGCCTCGGGCAGCCGTCCGGCTGCTTCCTGGATCTCAGCCACGTGGTCAAGGGCCGCTGCCGCGTCGCTGCGCATGCCGGCGGCGGTGAGAGCTTCGGCCTGCCCGAGCAAGGCTCCCTCGTCGTGAGGGGACCGCGCCACGGCCGCGGCGAACTCCGTCAGGGCGTCCTCGAGATGCCCCAGCCGCATGTACACACCGCCCAGGCTGGTATGGGGAAGGGCGCGTGACGGGGCGATCTCGGCGGCGACCCGGTAGGCCGCCAGAGCCTCCTCCAGCGAGCCCCGCAGCACCGCCACGTGGCCAGTCCGAAGCGCTTCCTTGTAGCGCTCATAGAGATCGTCCGTCATAGCGCACATGATGACTTGCGGACGTCCCGGTGTCGAAAGTACCTGCGGACTGAGGCAATCCGCACTTCGTCCTACGCCAGGTGTCCGATATGGCCTGCGTAGCTCCGAACCGGGCGCCGCCGAGCCTGCAGACACAGCGCGGGGCCGGGTCGCGGACGCGACCGACCGCACCTAGACGTGTGTGAGCGAGGAGCAGAGGCCCCAACGACGCGATGCGCCGCGAGCCTGATGCGTCGCCCCTGCGAGCCTGCCCCGTCGCCGCTGCGGCGAACGCAGTGCTAGGAGGAGCCGAGCACCGAAGCGAGAGGACTGAACGTCCGTGAGCAAGGCGCGGAGGCGACGACAACGCAATGCGTCGCCCCTGCGAGCCTGCCCCGTCGCCGCTGCGGCGAACGCAGTGCTAGGAGGAGCCGAGCACCGAAGCGAGCGGACTGAACGTCCGTGAGCAAGGCGCGGAGGCGACGACAACGCAATGCGTCGCCCCTGCGAGCCTGCCCCGTCGCCGCTGCGGCGAACTCAGTGCTAGGAGGAGCCGAGCACCGAAGCGAGCGGACTGAACGTCCGTGAGCAAGGCGCGGAGGCGACGACAACGCAATGCGTCGCCCCAGCGGCGACTATCGCTTGGTGTACTGAGGGGCCTTGCGGGCTCGCTTCAGCCCGTACTTCTTGCGTTCCTTCATCCGCGGATCGCGGGTCAGAAGACCAGCCTGGCGAAGCGGCAGCCGGTACCCTTCGGGGTCCATCTGAAGAAGGGCGCGGGCGATGCCGTGGCGGATGGCGCCGGCCTGGCCGGTGACCCCGCCGCCCTCGACCTTGATCTGGGCGTTGTAGGTACCCTCGGTTCCGGTGACCCGGAACGGCATGCGGACGTCCGCCTCGTCGATGGCATTGCCGAAGTGCGCCTCGAGGGTTCGATCGTTGACGACGATCTCACCCGAGCCGGGGACGAGACGGACTCGCGCCA
The DNA here is from genome assembly GCA_963768655.1 of uncultured Chloroflexia bacterium. Lineage (GTDB taxonomy): Bacteria > Chloroflexota > Limnocylindria > Limnocylindrales > CSP1-4 > Fen-1039. Next base: position 412,397 of record CAVYIM010000005.1, read on the forward strand.
CCGCGGTCTTGCGGCGACCGGTCCCGTAGAAGAAAGCTGCGGTAGTCATTGCGCTCCTCGTCAGGCCAGCGGCTCAGGTCGCTGAGCCTGGTGCGGGTGCTCGGGGCCGGCGTAGATCTTGAGCTTGGTCAGCTGCTGGGCGCCCAGTCGATTGTGCGGCAGCATCCCCTTGACGGCACGGCGGATGACTTCCTCTGGCCGGCGATCCAGGAGATGCCCCAGGGTTTCCGCCTTGAGGCCGTGCGGGTAGCCGCTGTGGCGCATGTACAGCTTGGTTTCGCGCTTGTCAGAACTGACGGCAATCTTGCCGGCGTTCACGACGACGACATGGTCGCCCGAGTCCATGGTCGGGCTGTACATGGGTTTGTTCTTGCCTTCGAGCACTCGAGCGATGCGCGACGCCAGACGGCCGAGCGTCTCGTCCGTCGCGTCCACGACGTACCAGCGTCGCTCGATCTCGCTCTCACGGACCGTATATGTCTTGGCGGTCATCGTTCTCCGTTCGATCTGGCGGTCGTGCTTGCCGGCGCCGTCCCGCCCCTCGTGGGGCCCAGAACGACGCGCCTCAGGCAAAGGCCTTTCGCGGGGGCCGCGGCCCCGTTGAACGCCGGTCGCCCCGACGCGAGCGCCGCGGCGACTGCCTCTTCATCTGTCCTGCCGTGACCGGCCTCGAGGAGAGCGGCCACGATCCTTCGCACCATCTGGCGGAGGAAGGCATCGGCCGCGACGTCGATCGTCACGAGCGACCCTTCCTTCCGGACGCGGACCCAATGCACGGTCCGGACCGGCTGCCGGTGCGCCGCCCCGAAGGCGCTGAAGTCGTGACGGCCAACCAGGACCGACCCGACCCGCTCCATCGCGGCGATACTCAACGGGTCCCGCACCCCGAGCGCATAACGCTCGCGGAGCGGGCTTCGCGGCCCGTTCCAGACGGTGTAGCGATACTCCCGATATCGCGCCGCGTGGCGTGGATGGAACCCGGCCGGTACGCGGCGCATCTCGCGAAGCGCCACGTCCGCTGGCAGCAGCGCATTGAGCGCCCTGGTCAGCTCCCTTGCCGGTCTACGCTGCGGATCGGTGAAGGCAATCACCTGCCCGCGAGCGTGGACTCCGGCGTCGGTTCGGCCCGCCGCCTGAACCCGGATCCGGCCTCCGCCGGAGATCCGCGCCAGCGCGGCTTCGAGTTCCCCCTGGACCGTCCGAGCCCCAGGTTGGACCTGGAACCCGGCGAAGTCCGTGCCGTCGTATTCAACCGTTGCGCGATACCGCAACGGCGGTGTCCTCTCGGACACCTCGCTAGCTGCTATATGGACGCTCCGACGCGGTCAGGGCTAGGCGCCGGCGAGGATCCAAGCGAGCGCACTTGAACGTGCGTGAGCGCCGGACCGGAGCCGGCAACGACGCCCTGGCTCGTCTGAGCGTCCATTACACCAACTCTATCTGGACCATCGGGGCCGAGTCGCCGAGACGCTGGCCGAGGTGGACGATTCGGGTGAACCCAGACGTCCGGTCCGCATACTTGGGTGCAATCTCATCGAAGAGCTTGGTCACGACGAGCGGCTCGTTGGGGAACTCGGCTACGACCGCCCGCCGGGCCGACAGGTCGCCCCGCTTGGCCAGGGTGATCATCTTCTCGACCCGGCCGCTGATCTCCTTGGCCTTGGCCTCGGTGGTCTGGATCCGCTCGTAGCGGAGGACCGAGACGGTGAGGTTCTTGTAGAGGGCCAGGCGCGGGCCCTGCTTGCGGCTGAGCTTCCGGCCGCCGATTCGATGGGCCATGGCTCAGGCCTCCTCAGGGGGAAGGTCGTCGAACTGCTCCTCGTCTTCGACTTCGTCCATGTCGTCGCCGAGAGAGCTGTCTTCCGTTTCCGGCAGGATGAAGCCGCGCATGCGCAGCCTTTCCTTCATTTCGTCCAGTGACTTCTTGCCGAAGTTGCGCATTCGCAGCAGATCGTCGTCGGAGAGCTGGAGCAGCTGTCCGACCTTGACGATGTTGTTGCGCTTGAGCGAGTTGTAGGCCCGCATCGGCAGATCCAGTTCCTCGATCGGCATGTCCAGCATGTTCGGAGGAAGCTGCGGCACGTTGGTCGTCACGCGGTCGCTTCCGGCGGCGACCAGGCCGATGTTGGCGAAGAGTGAGAACTGGCGGACCAGGATATCGGCAGCCCGGCCGAGGGCTTCCTCGGGCGAGATAGTGCCGTCCGTCTCCAGCTCGATCGTCAGCTTGTCATAGTTGGTCATCTGCCCGACGCGCGTGTTCTCGACCGAGTAGTTGACCTTGCGGACTGGCGTGAAGATAGCGTCGACCGGAATGACACCGATGGGCATCGACTCGGCTCGCTCGGCGGCCAGGTAGCCGACGCCCTTCTCGACCGTCAGATCCATCTCGATGGTGACATCGTCGGAGTCGAGAGTCATGAGCTCGAGGTCGGGGTTGATGACCTCGACGTCGGCCGATTCCTGAATATCGGCGGCGGTCACGGTACCTGCGCCGGCCTTGATGAGCTTTAGCTGGACCGGGTGCGTCGCGAAGCTCTTGAGGCGGAGCTTCTTGACGTTGAGGACGATCTGGGTCACGTCCTCCTTCACGCCGGGGATGCTCGTGAATTCGTGGTAGACGTCGCGGATCTGGATCGCCGTAATGGCCGAGCCCTCCAGCGACGACAGCAGGACACGCCGCAAGGCATTTCCCAGCGTGACGCCGTAGCCGGCCGGCAGCGGGCTGGCCTCGTACTTGGCGTACGAGCCGAGTTCCTCGATGGGCGCGATCTGCGGGCTCTCGAGTTCGATCATAGGTGGGCCTTACCTCGAGTAGTACTCGACCACGAGCTGCTCGTTGAGGTCCAGCGGCATCTGGTCGCGGCGCGGGGCGGTCAGCACGGATCCGGCGAGCTTCGCCGCATCAACGCTGAGCCACTCCGGAACCTGGCGCGACTTGATGAGCTCCGCAGCCTCCTTGAAGGGCTCACGGGTTCGGTGCGTCTCGCGCACCTCGATCTTGTCGCCGGGGCGCAGATGCAGCGACGGGATGTTCGAAACGCGACCGTTCACTGTGAAGTGAGCGTGCCCCACCAGCTGGCGCGCCTCGGCGCGCGAAGCCGCGAAGCCCATCCGGTACACGACGTTGTCCATGCGCAGCTCGAGCATTCGAAGGAGGTTCTCACCGGTGACACCGGGCGTAGAACTGGCTGTTTCGAAATAGCCCTTGAACTGGCGCTCGAGGACGCTGTAGACGCGCCTGATCTTCTGCTTCTCGCGCAGCTGCATGCCGTACTCGCCAACCTTCCGGCGGCGGATTCCATGCTGGCCGGGAGGCGCCTGCCGGCGTTCGAAGGCGCATTTCTTGGAGTAGCAGCGGGTCCCCTTGAGGAAGAGCTTGGTGCCTTCCCGGCGGCAGATCCGGCAAACTGGATCGGTGTAGCGGGCCATCTATCGTCCTGCCTAGACCCGGCGCCGCTTGGGCGGGCGGCAGCCGTTGTGAGGGACGGGAGTGACGTCCGTGATCGCGCTCACCTCGAGACCGGCTGCCTGGAGCGACCGGATGGCCTGCTCACGGCCGGCACCCGGCCCCTTCACGTATACCTCCACCTGGCGCATGCCATGCTCCATCGCCTTCTTCGCGGCCTGATCGGCCGAGAGGGCGGCGGCGTACGGCGTGCTCTTGCGGGAGCCCTTGAAGCCGGCCACGCCGGCCGAGCCCCAGCTGATCACGTTGCCGTTTGGGTCGGTGATCGTAATGATCGTGTTGTTGAAACTCGCCTGGATGTGAACATGCCCCTGGGGCACATTCTTCCTCTCCCGGCGGCGCTGCTTGGTGGCGCGCTTCCGTTCGGCCATGCCTGCGTCCGGCTCCTCTTACTTCGTCGCCTTGCGCCGGACGCCGACCGTCTTCTTCGGTCCTCGGCGCTGCCGGGCGTTCGTCTTGGTCCGCTGGCCCCGGACCGGCAGGTTGCGCCGATGGCGCAGGCCGCGATAGGAGCCGATCTCGATCAGCCGCTTGACATTCATGGCAACCTCGCGGCGAAGGTCGCCTTCAACCTTGTAACGTCGGTCGATGATCTCTCGCAGCCGGTTGACCTGCTCCTCGGTCAGATCCCGGACGCGGGTGTCCGGGTTGACGTTGGCCTGGACGAGGATCTTCTGGCTGGTTGGAAGGCCGATACCGTAGATGTAGGTAAGGGCGATCTCGACCCGCTTCTCACGGGGAATGTCGATACCTGCGATACGTGCCATGGCCTAACCCTGCCGCTGCTTGTGCTTGGGATTCGCGCAGATGACCATCACGGTCCCGTGTCGGCGGATCACTTTGCAGTTGTCGCAGCGGGCCTTGACGGAAGCTCTGACTTTCAAGGGATCCTCGTTGTTGTCGGCGGCGCTACTTGAGTCGATAGGTGATGCGACCGCGCGTCAGGTCGTAGGGAGATAGCTCCACTCTGACGCGGTCGCCAGGCAGGATGCGGATGAAGTTCATGCGCAGCTTGCCTGAGATGTGAGCCAGAACGCGGTGGCCGTTCTCGAGTTCGACGGCGAACATCGTGTTGGGCAATGGCTCCAGCACGGTGCCTTCGACTTCGATCGCGTCCTTCTTTGCCACGTCCTGACTTACTTCCCTTTCTCGCACGAATGCCGGCCGACCTCGGCCGACACACGAACGAACAGGTTATCAAAGATTGACGCGCCCGGCAACCACAAGGCGGAGCTTGCCGCCCTGGCCGGGAGCAGTCCGGCGGCGCAGGGCGCGCCGTCGACTTCGTCGATGCCATTCATACGGTCGTCAGGATCTCGGGGCCGTGGTCGGTCACGGCGATCGTGTGCTCGAAATGGGCGGCCAGCGAATGATCCGTGGTCACCACGGTCCATCCGTCGGCCAGCGTCTCTACGTCCGCGCTGCCCAGGGTGAGCATCGGCTCGATGGCCATGCAGACTCCGGGCGCCAACTCGATGCCACGGTTGCCGGTCCGGTAGTTCGGAATCTGCAGATCCTCGTGCATCCGGGTTCCGATGCCATGGCCGACGTACGGCCGGACGATCCCGCACTTGCCTTCCAGGGCCACATCCTCGACGGCGCCCGAGACGTCCTCGATGTGATGGCCGGGGACGGCGGCCGCGATGCCGGCCATCAAGGCCAGCCGCGTCGTCCGGATGAGCCGATCGACGTCCTTCGGCGGCGTACCGACGTAGAAGGTCCGGGCGCCGTCGCCGTGGTACCCCTGCCAGATCGCGCCGGCATCGATCGAGACGACCTGGCCCTCCGTGATGACCCGCTTGCCGGGTATCCCGTGAACCACTTCGGAGTCGATCGAGACGCAGATGCAGGCCGGGAAGCCGCGATAGCCCTTGAACGAGGGCCGGGCCCCGGCCTTGCGGATGTAGCTCTCGGCAACGGCATCGAGGTCGGCCGTGGTCACCCCCGGCTTGAGCGCCTCTTCGACAGCGGCGAGGACCTCGGCCACGATGCGTCCGGCGCGGCGCATCAGAGCGATCTCCTCGCGTGATCTGCGGACAACCGTCGCCATCTCGATGTCAGCTCCGCCGGCCGGTCGCGGCGGCGATGGCCTCCAGGAGGCCGTCCGTAACGCGGTCTATCGGCTGGCTGCCATCGACCGTCACCAGAACACCATGGCTGCGGTAGTGCCCGACGACCTGGTCCAGGGCGCCGAGCTGCTGGCGCAGGCGAGCCTGCACCGTCGCCGGCTGGTCATCGGTTCGCTGGTAGAGCTCGGACCCATCGATGTCGCAGATGCCGGGGACGAGCGGCTTCTTGGTTTGCTCATGGTAGGGATGACCCTGCGCGCGGCAGATCCAGCGGCCGCCGAGGCGGGCGACGAGATCGGCCTCCGGGACCTCGACATACGGCGCGACGTCCACCTTGCCTCCCCGCCCGGCGAGAGCCCGGTCGAGCACCTCCGCCTGGGCGGTGTTGCGCGGAAAGCCGTCGAGCAGGATGCCCTTCGCGGCGTCCGGCCTGGCCAGTCGCTCGAAGAGCATGTCGATGGTCACCGAATCGGGCACGAGCTCGCCCCGGTCCATGTACCCCTTGGCGGTCAGGCCAAGCGGCGTGCCGTCGCGGACGGCGGCCCGGAACAGGTCACCGGTGGCGACGTGTGCCAGGCCGAGCCGCTCGGCGAGGATCTGGGCCTGTGTCCCCTTCCCGGCGCCGGGTGCGCCGAGCAGGACGACGACGTTCCCGATCAACGAATGAACCCTTCGTAGCTGCGCATCATCAGCTGCGCTTCCAGCTGCTTCATCGTCTCGACCACGACGCTGACGACAATCAGGACGCTCGTGCCGCCGAGACCGACGCCGACCGTGCTGAGGTTGCTGAACATCGGCAGCGCGGCGAGGACCATCGGCAGGACGGCGATCAGGGCGATGAAGGTGGCGCCTGCCAGCGTGATCCGGAAGGCCACGCGACGGAGGTAGTCCTCGGTCGGCTGGCCCGGCCGGATCCCCGGTATGAAGCCACCCGACTTACGTAAGTTGTTGGCCGTCTCATCGGGTTTGAACACGATGAAGGTGTAGAAGAAGCCGAACGCGAGGGTGAGCAGGAAGTACAAGCTCAGGTACAACGGGCCGGTCGTGTTGAGCCAGGAGAGGATCCCGGTCGACACCTGAGACACGATGGCCACGCTCGAGCCCTTGAAGTAGGTCGCGATCTGGAGCGGGAAGAGCAGGATGCTGATGGCGAAGATGATCGGGATGACGCCCGACATGTTCACCCTGAGTGGCAGGAACGTGGAACCGCCTTGGTATATCCGGTGACCACGGACCCGGTTGGCGTACTGGATTGGGATGCGGCGCTGGCCTTCCTGGACGAAGATGATGGTGAAGATGATCAGGATGCCGACCATTCCGAAGATCACCAGCTCGAGCCAGTCCGGGTTGCTCAGGAAGCCCTCGATCGTGGCCGGGATGCGGGACACGATACCGGCGAAGATGATGAAGCTGATGCCGTTACCGATCCCCTTCTCGGTGATCAGCTCGCCCAACCACATCAACACGATGGAGCCGGTGGTCAGGGCGATGATCTGCGTCCACGACTCGTATGTCTCGAAGCTGAACGGCGTGTTGTAGGCCACGATCGGTGGGGACTGGTTGGCAAGATCGCCCTGGAGGAACGCGAGGATGCCGTAGGCCTGGAGAGCCGCCAGCGGCACCGACAACCAGCGCGAGTAGCTTGTGATCTTGTTCCGGCCGTACTCGCCCTCGCGGGACAGAGCTTGAAGCGACGGGATCGTCGTCTGCAGGATCTGCATGATGATCGTGGCGTTGATGTACGGATTCAGGCCCAGGCCCACGATCGACATTCTGCGGATGTCGCCGCCCGAGAAGAGCGACAGCAGTCCGAAGATGCTGCTGTCGGTGTTCGCGGCATTCAATGACGCCGGGTTGATGCCCGGAATGAGGACGTGCGCCAGGGCCCGATACACGATCAGGATGAACGCGACGAAGAGCAGCCTCCGGCGGATGTCCGGCGCGCGGAAAGCGTTCAGCATCGACTCGAGCATGGCTCAGGCGCCCTTCTCTGAATCTGAGCCGGACGGCTCGTCCTGGGCCGCGCCCGATTCGCCGGCGGCGGCGGAGCCGCTGGCCTTGTCGGCCTTCTCCCCCTCGTCGGCTTTCTCGGCCCTGGCCGCCTTGCCGGCGCCGGCACGGCGGGAGGGGACAGTGGCGGCGGCCGGAGCGGCGGGCTCAGTCGCGTCATCCGGCTCGGCCTCGCTCGGGAACTCGAGCACGTGGGCCGTCCCACCGGCCGCTTCGATCTTCGCCGTGGCGCTCTTGCTGAACGCGTCGGCGACGACGAAGAGGGGCCGGGTCACGTCACCGTGGCCGAGGATCTTGAGCGGCCTGTCGAGCGATCGGACCAGCCCGACAGCCGCGAGGATGTCGGGCGTGATGGTCACCGGCGCAGCGCCGGCCCTGGCCGGGGCCTTGCCGGCCCTGGCCGGGGCCTTGGCAGTGTCGGCAGCGGCCGCGAGCTCGGGCGCGTCGAGGATGCCCGTCTCGGCCAGGTCGTTGATGCGGCCGACGTTGACGATCTCGTACTCGACGCGGAACGGGTTCCGGAAGCCGCGCAGCTTGGGGACGCGGATGTGGATCGGGGTCTGTCCACCCTCGAACCACGGCTGGATCGTCCCGCCCGTGCGGGCCTTCTGACCCTTCGTGCCACGGCCGGCGGTCTTGCCCTTGCCCGCGGCGATGCCCCGGCCGACGCGCGTGCGTGGCTTGCGGGAGCCTTCGGCGGGGCGCAGGTCGTGCAGCTTCATCGCTTCTCCTCGGGCAGTTCCTCGACCTCGACGAGGAAACGGACCTGCCGCACCATGCCGCGCGTGGCCTCGTTGTCGGGCACTTCGACGGTGTCGCCGATGCCCCGGAGACCCAGCGCCCTGATCGTGCCGCGGTTGCGGGCTATGTGGCTGATGGTGCTCTTGGTCTGGGTGACGCGCAGCTTACCGGCCATTGGCCACCTCCGCGGCTGGCTGACCGGCGACGCTGCTGTGAACCCGGACGCCGCGGCGCGCGCTTATCTCCTCAGCCGAGTGAAGGCTCTTGAGCGCCTCCATGGTCGCCCGGGTGACGTTCACCGGGTTGGTCGAGCCGAACACCTTGGCCAGGATGTCGCGGATGCCGGCCGACTCGACGACGGCGCGAACGGCGCCGCCGGCAATGACGCCGGTGCCCTGCGAGGCCGGCTTCAGCATGATCCTCGAGGCCCCGAAGTCCATGCGGACCTCGTGCGGGATCGTCGTCCCGACCATGGGGATGCGGATGATGTTCTTCTTCGCGTCCTCGACGCCCTTGCGGATGGACTCGGGCACCTCGCCGGCCTTGCCGAGGCCGACGCCGACGTGACCCGCGCCGTCTCCGACGACGACGATCGCGCTGAAGCTGAAGCGGCGGCCGCCCTTGACGACCTTCGCAACGCGGTTGATCTGGACGACGCGCTCTTCGAGCGTCAGCTTGTTGGGATCGATCCTGGCCAACTGATCAGCTCCTTCGCGTCAGAACTCGAGGCCGGCTTCGCGGGCGGCGTCGGCCAGCGACTTGATCCGTCCGTGATACCTGAACCCGGCTCGGTCGAATACGACCTGTTCGATGCCGGCGCTCCGGGCGCGCTCTGCGATCAGGCGGCCGACCGTCTTGGCCTCATCGGTCTTCTTCTGGCCGGCGGCCCTGAGCTCCTTCTCGAGGCTCGAGGCGGCGGCCAGCGTGTGACCGGTCGTGTCGTCGATCACCTGGGCATAGATATGGTTGAGGCTGCGGAAAACGGTCAGGCGCGGGCGCTCGGGCGAACCCGAGAGGCGAAGCCTGATCCGCTCGTGCCGCTTCTGCCGCGCGGCCCCGCGGCTGGCGACCTGCGTCATCGTGCTGACCCCTTCACTCGCCGCTGAAGCGGCCGATCGCTGTGTTGCCGGCTGTGCTCCTCGCTCACAGGCGTTTGAAGCCTGCTCGCTCCGGTGCGCGCCGGCGCCTTGCGCTCGGCTCGCCTGAGCGGCGAGCCAATGACTGGCTGGCTCACTTCTTGCCGCCGATCTTGCCGGCCTTGCCGGCCTTGCGGCGGATCTGCTCGCCAAGGTAGTGGACGCCCTTGCCCTTGTATGGCTCGGGCTTGCGGGTGGCTCGGATCGTGGCCGCCACCTGGCCGACGAGCTCCTTGTCGATGCCGACCACCGCGAGGCGGACCGGGTTCTCGACCTCGAAGACGATACCTGCCGGCGGCTCGATCTCGATCGGATGGCTGTAGCCGAGGTTCAGCTGCAGCTTGTCTCCGACCTTCGCCGCGCGATAGCCCACGCCCGTGATCTCGAGCGGTTTGCGGTAGCCGTCCGTCACGCCGGTCACCATGTTGTTGACGAGCGTTCGAGTCAGGCCGTGGAGTTGCTTGTGGTGCTTGGCTTCGCTGGGTCGCTCCACGACGATAGTCGAGCCTTCCATCGTGACGCGCATGTCCGGATGGAGAGAGCGATGAAGCGAGCCCTTCGGGCCCTTGACGGTGATGTCCCGACCGACGATCGAAACATCGACACTCGGCGGAACCTGGATCGGCAGGCGACCAATGCGCGACATCGCCGGCCTACCAGACGTACGCCAGGACTTCACCACCGAGCTGGGCCTTGTGGGCCTGCGAGCCGGTCATGATGCCCTGACTGGTGCTGACGATTACGAGGCCGAGTCCCCCGAGCACCCTGGGGATCTCGGTCTTGCGCGCATACACGCGCAATCCGGGCTTGCTGATGCGCTTGAGCCCCGACACAACCGGAGCCTTGCCATCGACGTACTTGAGCGTGACGCGCAGCACCTGGCGGGCACCCTCGTGCTCTTCGCGGACGTCGGCGATGAAGCCCTCCTCCAAGAGGATTCGGGCGATTTCCCGCTTTGTCCGCGAGGCCGGGACGACCACGTCCGCGTGCCGCGCCCGCGACGCGTTGCGGATGCGAGTCAGCATGTCCGCAATCGGATCGGAGACGTTCATCGGTTACCTACCAGCTCGACTTGGTGACGCCGGGCAGCTCGCCCAGCAGCGCCCGTTCGCGGAAACAGATGCGGCACAAACCAAAGCGCCGCATATATGCGCGGGGGCGGCCGCAGACGAAGCAGCGGTGATAGGCCTGAACCTTGTGCCGCGCCGGTCGCTTGGCCTTGGCGATCATCGACTTCTTGGCCATTGCTTCTCCCTCCCCGCGCCTAGCCGGCGAAGGGCATGCCGAGGAGTTCGAGCAAACGCTTCGATTCCTCGTCGGTCTTCGCCGTCGTCACGATGCTGATCTCCAGCCCGCGGAGACGGTCCACCTTGTCGTAGTCGATCTCCGGGAACGCGAGTTGCTCCCGAAGCCCCAGTGAGTAGTTGCCGCGCCCGTCGAACGACTTGGCCGGCACGCCGTGGAAGTCGCGGATGCGGGGCAGCGCGATGCGGGTCAGCCTCTCGAGGAAGTCCCACATCCGATCGCCACGCAAAGTCACACGCGCGCCGATCGTGTTGCCGGTGCGAAGCCGGAACTGCGCGATCGAGCGCTTCGCCTTGGTAGTCACCGGATGCTGACCGGTGATCGCGGCAAGGTCGCCAACGGCGGCATCGACCGCTTTGGGGTTCTGCAGAGCCTCGCCCAGACCGATGTTGACGACGATCTTGGACAGGCGCGGGACCTGCATCGGATTGGTGTAGTTGAACTGCTTCTGCAGCGCCGGGACGGCCTCGTCCGCGTAGCGCTTGCGAAGGCTGCCGCTCACGCGCCCACCTCCAGCTGCTCGTTGCAGTGCCCGCACACGCGAGCGCTCTTGCCTGTGCTCAGGCGCTGGTGCTTGACGCGCGTGACCCGTTCGCAACGCGGACAGATGATCATCACGTTGCTGGCGTCGATCGGCATCGGCTTGTCGACGATGCCGCCCTGCTGCATCTGCGGTGCTCGATCGTTCTGCATCTTCTGATGCGGCTTGGTGTGGCGCTTGGCGATATTGATGCCCGAGATGACGACCGACAGAGGACGGGTCGCGGTCCTCCTCCAGCCTGCCCTCGTCGGGCGCTCGCCGGACGGATTTCGGAGAACCCGCTCGACCTTGCCGCGCTTGCCGGCGTCTTTGCCGTGCAGTACGACGACGGTGTCGCCGGCTCGAATCTCAGGCACCTTGTTGGCGGGTGCGTTCTTTTCTGGCGCCATCAGAGCACCTCCGGCGCGAGCGAGACGATCTTCATGTAGTTGCGGTCCCGCAACTCGCGGGCGACCGGGCCGAAGATGCGCGTGCCGCGCGGGTTGCCCTGGTTGTTGATGAGGACTGCGGCGTTCTCGTCGAAGCGGATGTAGCTGCCGTCCGGCCGGCCGTATTCCTTGGCTGTCCGAACGATCACGGCACGGACGACGTCACCCTTCTTGACCGGGGCATTCGGGATCGCCTGCTTGACGCTGGCGATGATCACGTCGCCGACGCCTGCGGTCGTCTTGCGCGAGCGGCCCATGATCCGAATGCACTGGATGGTGCGGGCGCCGGTGTTGTCGGCCACCCGCAACCTGGTGTACTGCTGGATCATCGGGTGGCCTCGCGTTCAGCCGCGTGCCTGCCCGGGTGAGCGGCGCCGTGGATCGCCTCGTCGATCGCCTCGTCTTCGACCACCGGCTCGGGCGTAGCGCCCTCTCCGGCTCGCGCGACGATGCTGACGAGGCGCCACCGCTTGGTGGCTGACAGCGGCCGCGACTCTTCGATCAAGACCGTGTCGCCGACGCGGGCTTCGTTGTCCTCGTCGTGCGCCTTGAATTTGGTTGTCAAGCGGATGACCCGCTTGTACAGGGGATGCCGCGTCATGCGCTCGACGGAGACGACGATCGTCTTGTCCATCTTGTCGCTGACGACACGGCCGACCTTGGTCTTCCGCTTGCCCTGCACTGCTGCTCCTGCCATCGCGTGATCTCCTACGCCGTCTGCGTCCGGGAGCGCTCGTCGCGGCGCTCGCGCTGCACGGTGAGGATCCGCGCGATCGTTCGTCTGGTTTGGGGTATCGAGCTGTAGTCCTTCAGCTGGCGGGTCGTGAGCGCGAAGCGCGCCTGCCAGAGATCCTGCTTGGCCTGGCGCAGCTGCTCCTCGAGCTCCCCGTCAGAGAAGCCGCGAACCTTCTCAATGTCCATCTGCGAGGCCTTCCTTGAGGATGAACCGGGTGGCGACCGGGAGCTTGTGGCTGGCGAGACGCATGGCCTCGACTGCCTCGGTCTGGTCGACGCCGGCCATCTCGAAGAGGATCCGGCCGGGCTTGACCACGGCTACCCAGTGGTCGGGGGCGCCCTTGCCGGAACCCATGCGGGTTTCAGCCGGCTTCTTGGTCGCCGGCTTGTCGGGGAAGACGCGGATCCAGATCTTGCCGCCGCGCTTGACCGAGCGGGTCATGGCGCGTCGTGCGGCTTCGATCTGGCGGCTGGTGATCCAGGCCGGCTCGAGAGTGGCCAGACCGAACTCGCCGAACGCGACGCTGGTGCCACCCTTGGCGATCCCGGACATCCGGCCGCGCTGGACCTTGCGGTGCTTGACGCGCTTGGGCATCAACATGGCTACACCCCCTGCCCGACGGTGGCCGGGGCCAGGACGGGCTCGCGGCGAGGCTTCTCGGGAGCGACCTCGCCTCGATAGATCCAGACCTTGACGCCGATCCGACCGTAGGTCGTGAGGGCGTGGACCTGGGCGTAGCTGATGTCGGCGCGAAGCGTGCCGAGCGGGATTCGGCCTTCCTTGTCCCACTCGCGACGAGCCATCTCGGAGCCGCCGAGGCGACCCGCGACGGCGATCTTCACGCCCTTGGCGCCGGCCTTCATCGTCCGCTGCACAGCCTGCTTCATGGCCTTCTTGAAGGCGATGCGGCGGGCCAGCTGCTGGCTGATGTTGGTCGCGACGAGGTAGGCGTCGAGCTCCGGCTGGCGGATCTCCTTGACCTCGAGCTTGACCTTGCGCTTCGTCAGAGCGCCGACCTGCTGACGAAGCAGCTCGACGTTGGTGCCGCCCTTGCCGATCACGATGCCCGGCTTGGCGGTGTGGATCGTGACCGTGACGTGGTTGATGCCACGCTCGATCTCGACTCCGCTGACGCTCGCGTTGGCGAGTCGCTTGGTCACGAGCAGCCGGATCGCGATGTCCTCCTTGAGGAGATCGGTGTAATCCTTGTCCGCGTACCACTTCGCCGTCCAGGTGCGGGAGACACCCAGCCGGAAGCCGTACGGGTGAACCTTGTGACCCATCTAGGCCTCCCGGTCTTCGACGACGATGGTGATGTGGGTCATGGGCTTGTGGATCGGGAACGCCCGACCCTGGGCCCGGGGCTGCCAGCGCTTGAGAACGCCGGGCCCCATGTTTGCCTGGGCATCGGCCACGACCAGATCCTCCGCGGACAGGTTGTGGTTGTTCTCCGCGTTGGCGGTCGCGCTCTTCAGGACGATGGCGACGTCACGTGCCGCCGCCTGCGGCATGAACTGCAGCAGGGCGGTGGCCTCCTCGACGCGCTTGCCCTTGATCGCCTCGGTGACGAGGCGGGCCTTTCGCGTGGAGCCCTTGAGGTATCTGGCTGTGGCGGAAACGCGCACGTCCGGGCTCCTATTTGAGGGCGGTCGACCGCTCGGTGTGTTTCCCGTGCCCGCGGAAGGTGCGGGTCGGTGAGAACTCGCCGAGGCGGTGGCCGACCATGTTCTCGGTCACATAGACCGGGATGTGTTTCTTACCGTTGTAGACGGCGACCGTGTGCCCGATGAAATCGGGGAATATGACCGACGCGCGAGACCAGGTCTTGACGACCTTCTTCTCGCTCTTCTTGTTCATCGTCTGGACGCGGCCGAGGAGCCGCGACTCGACGAACGGTCCCTTCTTGACCGAACGCGACATGCCTCTCTCTCCTCTGCCCTATGCCTTGCCGTGCCGCGAGCGGATGATCAGCCGGCTCGAGGACTTCTTGCCAAGGCGCGTCCGATAACCCATCGCGGGCTTGCCCCACGGCGTCTTGGGCGGCATGCCCGTGGGCGACTTGCCTTCGCCGCCACCGTGCGGATGATCCCGTGGGTTCATGACGACGCCGCGAACTTCGGGCCGCAGGCCCATGTGCCGTGCCCGTCCGGCCTTACCCAGGTTCTGGTTCTCGTGGTCCAGGTTGGACACCTGTCCAACGGTGGCCATGCACTTCAGGCTGACGCGCCGGACCTCGCCGGAGGGAAGCCGCACCGCGGCGAAGTCGCCCTCTTTGGCGAGAAGCTGAGCCGCTACGCCCGCGGAGCGGACGATCTGGCCGCCCTTGCCCGGAACCAGCTCGATGTTGTGGATCGTGGTGCCGAGGGGGATGTTCGACAGCGGCAGCGCGTTGCCGACGCGCGCCTCAGCCTCGGGCCCGGCGACGACCACATCCCCGACCTTGAGGCCGTGCGGCAGTAGCATGTAGCGCTTCTCGCCGTCCTTGTAGTGGAGCAGGCCGATGCGAGCGGACCGGTTCGGGTCGTACTCGACGGTGGCCAGCCTGGCCGGCACGCCGACCTTGTCGCGCTTGAAGTCGATGATGCGGTAGTGCTGCTTCTCGCCGCCGCCGCGATGGCGAACGGAGAGCTTGCCCTGGTTGTTGCGGCCCGAGCCACGCTTCTGCGACTCGAGCAGCGGCTTGTAAGGTTCCCTGGTCGTGACCTCTTCGAACGTGGACCGGGTCATGCCCCGAAGGCCCGCCGAAGTCGGCTTGTAGCTGCGTAGCGGCATCTCTAGACAGCCTCGAAGATTTCGATCTTCTGGCCGGGGGCCAGAGTCACGATCGCTTTGCGCCAGGGGGTCGTTCGGCCGCCGACGCGGCTGCGCCGCATCCCACCGCGCTTCTCCTTGGTCTTGGTGGTCAGGACGTTCACGCCCAGCACCTCGACCTTGAAGAGCTCCTCGACCGCCGCGGCGATCTGGACTTTGTTGGCGTCGTCGTGGACCGCGAACGTGTACTTGCCACGCTGCGCCTCGTCCATCGACTTCTCGCTGATGACGGGATGGATGACGATGTCGTGCGCTGTGAGGCTCACGCGTACACCTCTTCCATCTTGCTGAGGGCGGGCTGCTCGATGAGGACAGTGTCCGCGTTGAGCAGAGCCACGACGTTGAGCGAGTCGGCCCGAATGACCTCGACCCGCGGCAGGTTCCGCGCGGACAGGATCAGGGTCTCGTCCGTGCCCGGAGCCACGATCAGGACGCGACCGTCGGCGCGCCCGAGGGCGGCCAGGACGTCGACCAGGTCGCGGGTCCGGGGCCCCTCCAGACCTATCCCGTCGACGATCCGGATGGCATCGTCGTCGAGCTTGGCCGTCAGGGCGCCGCACAGGGCGAGGCGCTTCATCTGGCGCGGCAAACGCTGGACATAAGAGCGCGGGTGCGGTCCGAAGACCACGCCGCCGCCGGTGTAGTTCGGGGAGCGAGTGGAGCCCTGGCGCGCCCGGCCGGTGCCCTTCTGGCGGTACGGCTTCTTGCCGCCGCCGGCGACCTCGCCGCGCTTCTTCGTGTCGTGCGTACCGAGATGGCGGCCGGCCAGCTGGGCGGTCACCACCTGGTGGAGGACGGCCACGTTGACCGGCGCGGAGAAGAGCTCCTCGGGGAGCTCCACCTCGCCGATCGCCTCGCCCGTCCTCGCGTAGAGGGTCGTCTTCGGCATCGCTAGACCTTCTTCACGAGGATCAGCGCGTGGGGGGCACCGGGAACGGAACCCTTCACGAGCAGCAGGTTGCGCTCGGCGTCCGCACGGACGACCCGCAGCTTCTTGACGGTGGCGCGGGTGTCGCCCAGATGGCCGGCCATGCGCATGCCCTTGTAGACGCGGCCCGGCGTGGTGCCGGGGCCGATCGACCCGGGCGCGCGGTGGTCGTCGGAGCCGTGGGTCTTGGGGCCGCGCTTGAAGTGGTGCCGCTTGATGTGGCCGGCGAAGCCCTTGCCCTTGCTGACGCCTGTCACGTCGACGACGTCGCCGGCGGCGAAGAGGGTCACGTCGAGCTTCTGGCCGACCGTGTATGCGGCGGCGCCGGTCTCGTCGAGGCGGAACTCGCGTATGACGGAGAGCTTCGGCAGGTTCTTGAGCTGCCCTATCTCCGGTTTGGTGAGCCGGCCCGATTCCTCGATCCCGACCTGGACGGCCGCATAGCCGTCGCGCTCGGGAGTCCGGAGGCGCGTGACGGTATTCGGCTCGACGGAGACGACGCTCACGGGGATCATCGTCCCGTCCGCCTGGAACAACTGAGTCATGCCGACCTTGCGGCCGATCAATCCGATACTCATCTGGCTACATCTTGATTTCGATGTCGACGCCCGCGGCAAGCGAGAGTCGCATCAGGGCGTCGACCGTCTTGGACGAGGGCTCCAGGATGTCGACGAGCCGCTTGTGAGTGCGGATCTCGAACTGCTCCCGGCTGTCCTTGTCGATGAACGGTGAGCGCAGGACGGTGAACTTCTCGATACGCGTCGGCAGCGGAACGGGACCGACGACATCCGCGCCGGTTCGCTGGGCCGTCTCCACGATCTGCGCCGCCGACTGATCGAGCAGCCGGTGGTCGTAAGCCTTGAGGCGGATTCTGATCCGCTGCCTTGCCATCGCAGACTCCGGTTACTCGACGATCGAGGTGATGGCCCCGGCACCGACCGTGCGGCCACCCTCACGGATGGCGAAGCGCTGGCCGACTTCGAGGGCAATGGGGGTGATGAGCTCGACCGTCATGTCGACGTTGTCGCCGGGCATGATCATCTCGGCACCTTCGGGCAGGCCGATGGCGCCGGTGACGTCGGTCGTGCGCAGGTAGAACTGGGGCCGGTAGCCGTTGTAGAAGGGGGTGTGACGGCCACCTTCCTCGCGCGAGAGGACGTACACCCGAGCCACGAACTTGGTGTGGGGCTTGACGGAGCCCGCCTTGGCGAGGACCTGGCCGCGCTCGATGTCGTCGCGCTCGATGCCGCGCAGCAGGCAGCCCACGTTGTCGCCGGCACGGCCCTCGTCGAGCAGCTTCTTGAACATCTCGACGCCGGTGACGACGACCTTCCGGGTGGGCCGGATGCCCACGATCTCGACCTCGTCGGAGACCTTGACCACGCCGCGCTCGATGCGCCCGGTGGCGACGGTGCCGCGGCCCTTGATGCCGAAGACGTCCTCGATCGGCATGATGAAGGGCTTGTCGATCGGTCGCTCCGGGGTCGGGATGTAGGAGTCGACCGCGTCGAGGAGCTCCTGGATGCAGGCGTAGGCCGGATCGTCGACGCCGCCGGTCGTCTCGAGGGCCTTTAGAGCGGAGCCGCGCACGATCGGGATGTCGTCCCCGGGGAAGTGGTTCTTGGTCAGCAGCTCGCGGACTTCGAGCTCGACCAGATCGAGCAGCTCGGGATCGTCGACGGCGTCGACCTTGTTGAGGAAGACGACCATGTAGGGGACTTCCACCTGGCGGGCGAGCAGGATGTGCTCGCGCGTCTGGGGCATGGGGCCGTCGGTCGCGGCGACGACGAGGATCGCGCCGTCCATCTGGGCCGCGCCGGTGATCATGTTCTTGATGTAGTCGGCGTGGCCGGGGCAGTCGACGTGGGCGTAGTGGCGGTGGGCGGTCTCGTACTCGACGTGGGCGATGGCGATGGTGATGCCGCGCTCACGCTCCTCGGGAGCGTTGTCGATAGAGTCGAAGGCGCGGAACTCTGCCCCACCCTTTAGAGCGAGGTACTTGGTGATCGCCGCGGTGAGCGTCGTCTTGCCGTGGTCGATGTGGCCGATGGTGCCGATGTTGACGTGCGGCTTGGTCCGCTCGAACTTCTTCTTCGCCATCGCGGTGGCTCCCTCGCTCCTGCTTTCGGGCTGGGTGGATTGGTCAGACTCTTGACTTGGCTACGAGCTCGACCGCCACGCTGGCGGGGACCTCGGCGTAGTGGGACAGCTCCATCGAGTAGCTGGCGCGGCCCTGCGTCATCGACCGCAGGTCGGTGGCGTAGCCGAACATCGTGGCCAGCGGGACTCGTGCCCGGACGACCTGCGTCGAGCCGCGCGCCTCCATTGCCTCGATGTGGCCCCGCCGGGCGTTGAGATCGCCGATGACGTCGCCCAGGAATGCTTCCGGCATCGTCACCTCGACCCGCATGAGGGGCTCGAGGATGACCGGATGAGCCTTGGCGACGGCATCCTTGATCGCCAGCGAGCCGGCGATCTTGAACGCCATTTCGCTGGAGTCGACCTCGTGGAAGGACCCGTCGAAGAGGGTCACCTTCACGTCGACCATCGGGTATCCGGCGTAGGGGCCGGTTTCGAGCGCCTCGCGGATGCCCTGGTCGATCGGCTTGATGAATTCGCGCGGGATGATCCCGCCGACGATCTTGTCGATGAACTCGTAGCCCTTACCGGGTTCGTTCGGTTCGGCCTTGATCACGGCGTGGCCGTACTGGCCCTTGCCGCCGGTCTGCTTGACGTGGCGGCCGTTCCCCTCGGAGGCACGCCGGATGGTCTCCCGATAGGAGACGCGCGGCCGGCCCACATTGGCCGCGACCTTGAACTCGCGGACCATCCGGTCCACGAGGACGTCCAGGTGCAGCTCGCCCATTCCGGCGATGCGTGTCTGGCCGCTTTCTTCGTCCGTGTGGACCCGGAAGGTGGGGTCTTCCTCGGCCAGGCGCTGGAGGGCGAGAGCCAGCTTGTCCTGGTCGGCCTTGGTCTTGGGCTCGATCGCGACTTCGATGACCGGCTCGGGGAACACGATCGACTCGAGGACAATCGGATGGTCCGGGTCGCTCAAGGTGTCGCCGGTGTAGCTCTCCTTGAGGCCGACCGCCGCGGCGATGTCGCCCGCGTAGACGGTTTCGATTTCCTCGCGGTGATTCGCGTGCATCTGGAGGATGCGGCCGATCCGCTCCTTCTTGCCCTTGGTCGCGTTCAGGACATAGGACCCGGCGTTGAGAGTGCCCGAATAGACCCGGAAGTAAGCCAGCTTGCCGACGTAGGGATCCGCGGCGATCTTGAAGACCAGGGCGCTGAAGGGTTCGCTGTCGTCGGCTGTGCGGAGGACCTCCTTGTGCGTGACCGGGTGCTCGCCGATGACCGGCGGCACGTCCAGCGGCGACGGGAGGTAGTCAACCACCGCGTCCAGGACCGGCTGCACGCCCTTGTTCTTGAGCGCGGACCCGGCCAGGACCGGCACGATGCGGTACTCGAGAGTGCCGAGGCGCAGGCCGCGCTTGATGTCTTCGGGGCTCAGGGTGTGGCCCTCGAGGTACTTGTGCGTCAGCTCGTCGTCCATCTCGGCGACGGTCTCGACCATCCTCTCGCGCTGCGTGCGAGCGGCCTCGACCAGGTCGGCGGGGATCTCGATCGTCTCCGACTCGGCGCCCAGGTCCTCGGCCCGATAGACGATGGCCTTCATGGAGATCAGGTCCACGACCCCGCGGAACTTTTCCTCGTTCCCAATCGGCAGCTGGATCGGCACCGGCCTGGCCCCGAGCCGGTCGCGAATCATGTCCACGCAGCGCCAGAAGTCCGCCCCGGTCCGGTCGAGCTTGTTGATGAAGCAGATGCGCGGTACCCGATACCGGTCCGCCTGACGCCACACGGTCTCCGACTGCGGCTCCACGCCGGCGACGCCGTCGAAGACGACGACCGCGCCGTCGAGCACTCGCAGGCTGCGCTCGACCTCGACCGTGAAGTCCACGTGCCCGGGCGTATCGATGATGTTGATTCGATAGTCGTTCCAGAAGCAGGTGGTAGCGGCGGCAGTGATGGTGATGCCGCGCTCCTGCTCCTGGGGCATCCAGTCCATGGTGGCCGCGCCTTCATGGACCTCGCCGATCTTGTAGATCTTCTTGGTATAGAAGAGCACGCGCTCGGTGACCGTGGTCTTCCCAGCGTCGATGTGGGCGATGATTCCGATGTTCCGCGTCTTGCCTAGCGGAACCTGACGTGCCACGAAGGTCTATCTCTCCTGCTGGGAACCGACTACCACTTGAAATGGGTGAAGGCCCGGTTGGCCTCAGCCATCTTGTGCGTATCGTCCTTACGTTTGACCGCGGCGCCGAGGCCGTTCATGGCATCGACGAGCTCCGCGGCCAGCTTTTCCGACATGCTCTTGCCGCTGCGCTTGCGGGCCGCCTGGACGAGCCAGCGGACGCCGAGCGACATACGGCGATCGCCGCGGATCTCGACCGGGACCTGGTAGGTGGCGCCGCCGACGCGGCGCGGTTTGACTTCGATGATGGGGGTGGCGTTGCGCATGGCCGACTCGAGCACCTCGATGCCGGGCCGCCGAGCCTGCGCCTCGGCGCGGGCCAGGGCCTCGCGCAGGATTCGCTCGGAGAGGTGGCGCTTGCCGTCCGTCATCAGCTTGGTCGCGAAACGGCCGCTGAGTCGGGTCGTGGGGACGCCCTGATACTTGGTCTTGCGGGCAGTGGTGTGACGACGCGGCATCGCTATTTCTTGCCCTTCTGCTGGGCGGCCTTCGCGCCGTACTTGGAGCGGCCCTGCTTGCGGTCGCGGACCCCGGCGGCATCGAGGGTGCCACGGATGATGTGGTACTTGACCGACGGCAGGTCCTTCACGCGGCCACCGCGGACGAGCACGACCGAGTGCTCCTGGAGGTTGTGGCCGATCCCGGGGATGTAGGCCGTGACCTCCATCTGGTTCGTGAGCCGGACGCGGGCGATCTTGCGAAGGGCCGAGTTCGGCTTCTTCGGCGTCATCGTGCGCACTTGCAGGCAGACGCCGCGCTTCTGCGGTGCACCGGGAATGGGCACCTGTCGCTGGCGCAGGCTGTTCCAGTTCTTGCGCATGGCCGGTGCCTTGATCTTCGAGATCTTCGGCTGGCGGCCATGCCGCACGAGCTGGCTGATCGTCGGCACGGAGACGCTGCTCCTTTCGTTCCTGGCAGTAGGTGTTGACGATGGTTTCCCGCGATCGCGACGCCGACGCGGGCTTTCGAGGCCGGGCTTGTCCCGGGCTCGGGTCCGATCGACGGGACTCTGCGCTGCCGCGGTGGCCTCCGCCGTCCGATGGGCCGCCGCAGCGGCACCCGTCGGGACATGGAGGCGATCTGTCAGGCGCGGATCGCTTCGATGTTCAGGCGGTCCGTTACTCCCCGGCCTGGGCAGGCCTGGCAGCGCGTTTTCCGCCATCCGGTTGGCCTTCTCGGAACTCGCGATCGGCGCACGCCGACCGCGGCCTCCGGTGAAGCCACGAGGGCGGAGTCTATCAGCAGCCAACCGAGAGTGTCAAACCTCCGGAGGCGCCGCGGACTCGCTCCGCTCCCCTATTCCGAGGCAGTCGCCGAGAGGTTCGGCGGCTACTTCTCTTCCTCTTCGGTGTCGCCGCCCAGAAGCGCCGACAGATCCACGTCGTCCGTCGACTCGGACTCCCCGCCCAGAGCGCCGAGAGCGCCCAGGAACGGGTTGATGAAGTCCTCGTCGTCCTCGCGCGCCACGCCGGTGCTGGAGGCCAGGATCGAGGCCAGGTCCGCCGTCTCGTCGGAGGGCAGCTGTCCTGCTTCTTCGAGGAACGGGTTGTATTCGTACTCCGGGCCGCGAAGCCGCTCGAGCGACTCGCCGGCAAGAGCCTCTTCGGCGGCTCGCCGCGCCCGCTCACGAGCGGCGGCGATGTTGGCCGGTGCGCCCGTTCCGGCGGGGATGAGCTTGCCGATGATGACGTTCTCCTTGAGACCGATCAGGTGATCCTTGGAGCCGTTTATGGCCGCCTCGGTGAGCACCCGGGTCGTCTCCTGGAAGGAGGCCGCCGCGAGGAAGCTGGAGGTGTTGAGAGAGGCCTTGGTGACGCCGAGCAGAACCGTCTGCGCGGTGGCAGGCTCGCCGCCCTCGGCCAGAACGCGGTTGTTGACCTCCTCGAAGTCCAGCCGGTCCACAAGCTCGGTCGGCAGGAGATCGGTGTCGCCGGGCTGGTCGATGCGCACCTTGCGCAGCATCTGGCGGACGATGATCTCGATGTGCTTGTCGTTGATCGTGACGCCCTGGCTGCGGTAGACCTTCTGGACTTCCTTGACCAGATAGCGCTGGACGGAATCCTTGCCGCGCGTCTCCAGGTATTCCTGCGGGTTGATCGGGCCATCCGTGATCGCGTCGCCGGCACGGATCTCCACGCCGTTCTCGACCATGAGCTTGGCGTTGTGCGGGATCACGTACTCGCGCTCGACCGTGTCCTCGGAGCGGACGACGACGTCGTCGCCCTCGTGGACGAGGAAGCCCTTGGCGGGAGCCGTTACGTCGGCGGACTTGTCGCCGCCCTCGAGCCGGGCGATGACCTGGCCCGCTTCGACCATGTCGCCGGCGGCGGCAAGCAGCTCCAGGCCGGGGCCCAGGGCGATGTGGGTGTCGTACTGCTCGCGGCTGGTGACCTTGACGCGGGTGCCCGTGTCGCCGCGAACGATCTCGACGATGCCGTCGATATGGCTGATCTCGGCCTTGCCCTTGGGAACGCGACCTTCGAAGAGCTCCTCGACTCGCGGCAGACCGGCGGTAATGTCCAGGCCGGCGACGCCGCCGGTATGGAACGTTCGCATCGTCAGCTGCGTGCCCGGCTCGCCGATCGACTGGGCGGCGATGATGCCGACGGCCTCGCCGATGCCGACCAGGAACCCGGTCGCGAGGTTGCGGCCGTAGCAAAGCCGGCACACGCCCTGGCGGGCCTCGCACGAGAGTGGTGAGCGGACGAGGACCTCGTCGATCCCCGACTCGTCGATCTCCTGCGCAACGGCTTCGGTGATCTCCTGGTTGCGCTCGACGATCAGCGCCCCCGTCTCGGGGTGGAAGAGCGAGGCGGCGGAGAGTCGCCCGACCATTCGCTTCTGGTAGGCGCCCTTCTCGTTGCTGGTGATCTCCGCGGACTCGGCCCGGGTGATCCAGCTGCCTTCCTGGGTGCCGCAGTCTTCCTCACGGGTGATGACATCCTGGGCCACGTCCACCAGACGCCGCGTCAGGTAGCCCGAGTCGGCGGTGCGGAGGGCCGTGTCGGCGAGACCCTTGCGGGCGCCGTGCGTCGAGATGAAGTATTCGAGGACCGTCATGCCCTCGCGGAAGTTGCTCCGCACCGGCACGTCGATGATGCGCCCGGAGGGGTCGGCCATGAGACCGCGCATGCCGCCGAGCTGGCTGATCTGGCCCTTGTTACCTCGGGCGCCCGAGTCCGCCATCATGCGGACCGAGCCGAACGGATCGAGGCCGTCCATCATGGCGGTGGAGAGATCGTTGGTGGTCTTCTGCCAGACGTCGACGACCTGCTCGTAGCGCTCGTCGTCGGTGATCAGGCCGCGCTGGAACTGGCGGTCGATCTGGTCGACGGAGGCGTCGGCCTCGACCAGGCGGCGGCCCTTGTCGGGCGGGATGACGATGTCGCCGACGGCGATCGTCATGCCGCCGCGAGTGGCATAGGTGAAGCCGACACCCTTGACGCCGTCGACGACCTCCGCCGTCTCGGCCGGGCCGAGGATTCGGTAGCACTCGTCGACCAGCTTGCGCAGCTCGGTCCGCTTCATGTTCACGTTCTTGAAGCGCAGCCGATCCGGCACGATCTGGTTGAAGATGATCCGGCCGACGGTCGTCTGGACCCGGGTCGCGACGGCCGCTCCGGCCTCCTCGTCCCAGGCCTCGACCATGGCGATGACCGGCTCGTGAAGGGTGACTTCGCGGAGCTGGTAGGTAAGAATGGCCTCGCCCTCGCTCGAGAAGAGGCGCATCTTCTTGCCTTCTGCCAGGGGCTTCTCCATCGTCAGGTAGAAGCAGCCCAGAACCATGTCCTGGGTGGGTGCCACGACGGGGGCACCGTCGGCCGGGGAGAGCAGGTTGGCGGTCGACAGCATCATCGTCCGCGCCTCCTCCTGGGCCGCCGTGGAGAGCGGGACGTGGACGGCCATCTGGTCGCCGTCGAAGTCCGCGTTGAAGGCGGTGCAGACGAGCGGGTGGATCTGGATGGCCGAGCCTTCGACCAGAATCGGCATGAAGGCCTGGATGCCCAGCCGGTGCAGCGTGGGGGCGCGGTTCAGCAGGACCGGGTGGTCCTTGATGACTTCCTCGAGGACGTCCCAGACCTCGGGCCGGACGCGCTCGACGATGCGCTTGGCGCTCTTGATGTTGTGGGCGTGGCCCTTCTCGACGAGCAGCCGCATGACGAACGGCTTGAACAGCTCGAGCGCCATCTTCTTGGGCAGGCCGCACTGGTGGAGCTTGAGCTCCGGGCCGACGACGATGACCGACCGGCCGGAGTAGTCCACGCGCTTGCCGAGCAGGTTCTGGCGGAACCGCCCCTGCTTGCCCTTGAGCATGTCCGAAAGGCTCTTGAGGCGGTGGTTGCCGGTGCCGGCGATCGCCCGACCGCGCCGCCCGTTGTCGATCAGCGCGTCGCAGGCTTCCTGAAGCATGCGCTTCTCGTTGCGGATGATGATCTCCGGCGCGCCCAGCTCGAGAAGCCTCTTGAGCCGGTTGTTGCGGTTGATCACGCGCCGATAGAGATCGTTCAGGTCGGAGGTCGCGAAGCGGCCGCCGTCGAGCTGGACCATGGGTCGCAGATCGGGCGGAATGACCGGGATGACCGACAGGATCATCCACTCCGGCCGCGTGCCGGAACGGCGGAAGGCCTCGATCAGGCGCAGCCGCTTGATGGCCTTCTTGCGGCGCTGACCCGACGTGGTCCGGACCTCGATGTGGAGGGCACGAGCCAGCTCCTCGAGATCCATCCGGCCGATGATGTCGCGGACCGCCTCCGCGCCCATGGCGGCGTGGAAGATGCGACCGCCGCGGCTGCCGGAGCCGTAGCGCTCGTCCAGGTAGCGGAAGTCGTTCTCCGAAAGCGTCATGAGCGGCTTGATCGATTCGATCTCGTCGCGCTGCTTGCGGATCTCGTCCTTGGCGCCCTCCGCGTCGCGGCGCAGACGCTCGTGCTCGGCCTCGAGCTCGGCGTCGTTCTGCAGCTGCAGGTCGGTGATCTTCTGGGCGGCGCTGCGCTCCTCGTCGGCCTCACGCGCCTGGATCTCCGAGGTGACGCGGTCGCTCTCGGCGGCCACGATCTTGCGCAGAGCGGCGGTCGCCTCCTTGCCGGCAGTGGCGCCGGCCGCGACCACGACCTCTCCGGTGATCGGGAAGGCGATCGCCTCGCCCGCGGACCCCTTGCCCAGGGCGGCCAGGAGCTTCTCGACCCGTTGGGCGGCCTCGACGATCTCTTCGGTGCGCGTGGTCCGCTGCTGCTCGAGCTCGGCCTTGGTGGCGGCCAGCTGGGCGTTGAGCTCGTCCTTCTGGCGATGGAAGCGGGACTTCAGCTCGTCCTCGAGATCGCTCAGGGCGCGGCCGCCCTTACCGCCCCGACCTTCGGCTTCGTCCTCGAGCGCGGCCAGGGCTCGGCGGCGGGCCTCCTCGTCAACGTGAGTGACGATGTACAGGGCGAAGTAGAGAATCCGCTCCAGGTTGCGGGGGCTGATGTCGAGCAGGATGCCGAGCCGGCTGGGTGTGCCCTTGAAATACCAGATGTGGCTGACCGGGCTGGCAAGCTGGATGTGGCCCATGCGCTCGCGGCGAACCTTGGAGCGAGTGACCTCCACGCCGCACTTGTCGCAGATGATGCCCTTGTACCGAATCCGCTTGTACTTGCCGCAGTAGCACTCCCAGTCCTTAGTGGGACCGAAGATGCGCTCGTCGAAGAGCCCGTCCTTCTCCGGCTTGAGCGTGCGGTAGTTGATCGTCTCGGGCTTGGTGACCTCGCCCGAGGACCAATCCCGGATCTGCTCGGGACTCGCGAGCGAGATCCGGATGGCGTTGAAGTTGTTGACTTCGAGCATTCCTCTCCTCCACGCCGCCGCCTGGCTCGGCTGCGTAGTTCGGACCGTGGATCGGCGACGCCTGGCTGGCCGGGCTCAGGCGCCGCGTGATGCTTGCAGTTGGATCAGTCTTCGAACCCTGCGAGGTTGATGCCGCCGAGATCCGGCATCGGATACGTGCCGGAGTCCTCGGCGAAGCGGATCTCTTCGTCGTTCTCGTTGAGGATCTCCACGTTGAGCCCCAGGCTCTGGAGTTCCTTGATGAGGACCTTGAACGACTCCGGAACGCCCGGCGCCTGGATCTCCTCGCCTTTGACGATCGCCTCGTAGGTCTGGACTCGACCCATGACGTCGTCCGACTTGACGGTGAGCAGCTCTTGCAGGATGTTCGCGGCGCCGTAGGCCTCGAGGGCCCAGACCTCCATCTCACCGAAGCGCTGGCCGCCGAACTGGGCCTTGCCGCCCAGGGGCTGCTGCGTGATGAGGCTGTATGGTCCGGTGGACCGAGCGTGGATCTTGTCCTCCACCAGGTGGTGGAGCTTGAGCATGTAGATGTAGCCGACGGTGATCGGCCGATCGAAAGGCTCGCCCGATCGTCCGTCGCGGAGCGTGATCTTGCCGTCCTCGGGCAGCCCGGCCTCGCGCAGCTCGTCGCGGATCTGCTCTTCGGTCGCGCCGTCGAAGACGGCCGTGGCGGCCTTGAGCCCGCGCTCGTGGAGGGCCCAGCCGAGGTGGGTCTCGAGGATCTGGCCGATGTTCATTCGGCTCGGCACGCCCAACGGGTTGAGGACGATGTCGACCGGGGTGCCGTCCGGAAGGAACGGCATGTCTTCCGCCGGCAGAACCTTGGCGATGACGCCCTTGTTGCCGTGCCGGCCGGCCATCTTGTCGCCGACGCTGACCTTGCGCTTCTGGGCGACCGAGACGCGGACCAGGCGGTTCACGCCCGGCATCAGCTCGTCGCCTTCCTCGCGGGAGAAGATGCGGACATCGACGACCTTGCCGCGTTCGCCGTGTGGCAGACGCAGCGACGAGTCCTTCACCTCGCGGGCCTTCTCGCCGAAGATCGCCCGCAGAAGGCGCTCCTCCGCGGTCAGCTCGGTCTCGCCCTTGGGCGTGATCTTGCCGACGAGGATGTCGCCCGGCTGAACCTCGGCGCCGATGTAGACAATGCCCTCTTCGTCGAGGTCCTTGAGCGATTCCTCTCCGACGTTGGGAATGTCGCGAGTGATCTCCTCGGGCCCGAGCTTGGTGTCGCGCGACTCCAGTTCGTGCTTCTCGATGTGGATGCTGGTGAAGAAGTCTTCCTTGACGAGGCGTTCGCTGATGACGATGGCGTCCTCGTAGTTGCCGCCCTCCCAGCTCATGAACGCGACCAGGACGTTTCGGCCCAGGGCCAGCTCGCCGTGATCCGTAGAGCTCGAGTCGGCGATCGGGAAACCCGCCTCGAGGCGCTGGCCGACGTCGACGATCGGGCGCTGGTTGATGCACGTCCCCTGGTTGGAGCGGACGTACTTCTGGAGCAGGTATTCGTCCAGCTCGCCGGTGTCGGTCTCGATCTGGATCCGGTCGGCGGTCACGCTCGTGACCACGCCCGGACGGCGTGACACGACGACCTGGCCCGAATCCAGGGCCGAGCGCCACTCCATGCCGGTGCCGACGATCGGCGCCTCCGGCTCCAGGAGCGGCACGGCCTGACGCTGCATGTTCGAGCCCATCAGGGCGCGGTTGGCGTCGTCATGCTCGAGGAACGGGATCAGGGCCGTGGCCACGGAGACGACCTGCTTGGGCGACACGTCCATGTACTCGATCTGGTTGGGTCGAGCCTCGGGGAACTGATCGCGGAAGCGGCACGGGATGCGGTCACGGACGAAGTGCCCCTCGACATCCAGCTCGGCGTTGGCCTGGGCGACGAAGTGTTCCTCTTCCTCATCGGCCGCCAGGTACTCGATCTCGGCGGTGACGACGGGGCGGATCTGGAAGGCCTGTGCCTTCTGGCGCTTCAGCTCGGCGATGGCCGCGTCGTTGAAGCGCTCTCCGGCCTTCAGGATGACCTTGCCGTCCTTGCCGATCACGTCCACGCCGGCCTCGCGGCGGGCGACGTCCTGGTCGTCCCAGGCGATCGTGCGTTTCACCTTGCGGTACGGCGTCTCGATGAAGCCGTAGGGGTTGATTCGGCCGAAGGTCGCGAGCGAGCCGATCAGGCCGATGTTCGGGCCTTCCGGCGTCTCGATCGGGCAGATGCGGCCGTAATGGCTGTGGTGGACGTCGCGGACATCGAAGCCGGCGCGCTCTCGCGACAGGCCGCCAGGGCCGAGGGCCGAGAGGCGGCGCTTGCTGGTCAGCTCGGCCAGCGGGTTGGTCTGGTCCATGAACTGGCTGAGCTGGCTGCCGCCGAAGAACTCCTTCATCGCCGCCACGACCGGGCGGATGTTGA
The DNA here is from genome assembly GCA_963768655.1 of uncultured Chloroflexia bacterium. Lineage (GTDB taxonomy): Bacteria > Chloroflexota > Limnocylindria > Limnocylindrales > CSP1-4 > Fen-1039. The sequence goes on from CAVYIM010000005.1 coordinate 441,065, forward strand.
TGAGGGCGTTCGGCGTGGCCTTGTCGATCTCCTGGATCGTCATGCGCTCGCGGACGACGCGCTCCATGCGGAGCAGGCCGACCCGGAAGGCGTTCTGGATGAGCTCGCCGTTGGCGCGGATGCGGCGGTTGCCCAGATGGTCGATGTCGTCGGCGATGCCCGTGCCGCGGTTGAGCTCGATGAGGTGACCGACGATCGCGGCGATGTCCTCGCGCGTGATGATCCGCTGCTCGCGATCCAGCTCGATCCCCATTCGATCGACGACCGGGCTCAGCTTCTTGTTGAACTTGTAGCGGCCGACGCGGCCGAGGTCGTAGCGGCGGAAATTGAAGAAGAGGCTCTCCACGAGCTGGCGGGCGTTGTCGCCGGTGGGCGGGTCGCCCGGGCGCAGCTTCTTGTAGACCTCGATCAGGGCGTCCTGCTGGGTCTTGGTCAGATCCTTGTCCAGCGTCGAGGCGATGTACTGATGCTCGGGGTCCGTGTCGACGGTCGCGAACAGGGCGCCGATCTCGTCGTTGCTCTCGTAGCCCACGGCCCGCAGCAGCGTGGTCGCGGCGATCTTGCGCTTGCGATCCACCTTGACCGAGAGGAGATCCTTGTTGCTCGTCTCGAACTCGAGCCAGGCGCCGCGGTTCGGGATCACCTTGGCCGAGTAGAGCGTGCGGCCGCTGGTCGGGTCGTCGGCGGCGCTGTAGTAGACGCCGGGCGAGCGGACGAGCTGGCTGACGACGACGCGCTCGGCACCGTTGATGATGAAGGTCCCCTGGTCCGTCATGAACGGGAAGTCGCCCATGTAGACGCGCTGGCGCTGGATTTCGCCGGTCTCCTTGATCAGGAGCTCGACGTTGACATACAGGGGCCGGCTGAAGGTGAGGTCCTTGGTCCGGCACTCGAGCTCGGCGTACTTGGGCGCGCCGAATTCATAGTCCAGGAAATGGAGTTCCATCACCTTGCCGGTGAAGTCCTTGATCGGGCTGATCTCGTCGAACAGCTCCCGGAGCCCCTTGTCCACGAACCAGTCGAACGAAGTCAGCTGCAACTCGATCAGGTTCGGGATTTCCAGGACTTCGGGGATCCGCGCGTATCGCCGTCGCGGCGTGATCGCGGAAGCGCGGGAGGACTCAGCGACAGACAGCATGAACCGCTCCTTGACGGAGGAGAAAGGGAAGGGCCGCGCTCACAGAAGGAGTAGGATACCGCGATTCCCGCCGGTGTCAAACGGGCGCGCCAGAAGAACCCCAGACTTCGTCCCGGCCGACGCAACGGCAATCGTGGATTTCGGCCCGGTGGGGCAGTTGCCCGCCCCGCCGTCCGAACCAAGATTACTTGATCTCGACCTTCGCGCCCTGCTCCTCGAGCGCGGCCTTGATCTTTGCGGCCTCGTCCTTGTTTACGCCTTCTTTGACCGGCTTCGGGAAGCCGTCGACCAGGTCCTTGGCTTCCTTGAGGCCGAGGCCGGTCAGCTCGCGCACGACCTTGATGACCGGGATCTTGTTCGGGCCGATTTCCTTGAGGATCGCGGTGAACTCCGTCTGCTCCTCGACCTCGACGGCAGCGGCAACCGGAGCGGCAGCGGCGGCTACGGCACCGACGGCCACCGGGGCGGCGGCGACGACGCCGAACTTGTCTTCGAACGCCTTCTTGAAGTCGGCGAGTTCGAGAACGGTCATCGAGGCGAATGCCTCGAGCAGCTGGTCCTGAGTCAATTTTGCCATTTGATCAGTCACTCCTCGTGGGCGTGGGGCCACGTTAGCCCCTGGCGAGTTGGTCTCGATAGGGCGCCGATCAGGCGCTTTGTCTGTCGGCGAGGGCCTGCACCAGGCCGGAGATCTCCCGCAGCGGGGCGTCGAACAGGCCGGCCATGGTGGCCAGCGGCGCGGCGAGCGCGCCGGCGACCTGGGCGAGGACGACTTCCCGGCTGGGCAGGCTGCGAGAGCCGCATGACCCCGTCGGCGTCGATGACGCGAGTCCCGAGAACGGCGCCCGTGATCTTGACCACGCGGTACGGTCGCACCGCGTCGAGGACTGCCCTGGCGGCAGCGGCCTCATCGCCACGAGCGAAGGCCACTGCCGTTGGACCCTCGAGGAGGAGACCAAGGGTCTCCGCCCCGGCGTCGCGGGCAGCGATCTTCATCAGCCGGTTCTTGACGACGTGGTATGTGACGTTCTGCTTGCGCAGGGATCGGCGGATCTCACCGATCTCGGAAACCTTGAGGCCGCGGTATTCGGAGACGATCATCGCCGTGCTGCCCCGAGCTTCCTCGGTGAGCGCCGCGACGGTCTCGCGCTTGGCCTCGGTAGGCATGGGTACCTCCTGGAGTCAATGGCCGACGCTCGGCCGGCTCATGGCTGCGTTGCCTGCTGCGTTCCTCACTCGCGCACGTCCAAGTGCGCTCGTTCCGGTACTCGCAGGCGCCTTGCTCTGGGCTCGGCGGAGCGTCGGATTCTCAGCTCCTGATTGGTTCTGCGGCGCGCAGCCGGCGCGCGGCGGTGGGCCGGTCGGGTCCGCGAACGCGGCACCGACCAAAACGCCCCTGCGACGGCTCATCGCCACAGGGGCGCTCCCACCCACGCGGATGGAGGCTTGGTCCCTGCCTCGGCGTGCCCGCCGGCGTCTCGGCCGGCGAATTGAGTCGGGAGCCGCGACCTCGGCCGATCTCTCGGCCGGTGCCACGGCGCGACGACGCATGCTGTCTGCGGCGGTCCGTCGTATTCGGTTAGTGGCGGCCGGCGCCGGTCCGGCGCCTTGTCGCCTGGCGAGGTCCACGTCGCCGCGGCCTCGCCTCATATGTTGGCGGCTCGACCCTCGGGTCGGCCACGGCTGCCATCGCGGCCTAGGAGGCCGAGGCGATGGCGAGAACGGCCGGGATGTCGACCCGGATGCCGGGGCCCATGGTCGGTACGATCGTGAGCGTCCGGAGGTACTGGCCCTTGGCGCCGCTCGGGCGGGCACGGTTGATGGCGTCGACCAGGGTCGCCAGGTTCTCGACCAGCTGCTGGCTCTCGAAGCTCGCCTTGCCGAACGGGACGTGGATGATGCCGCCCTTGTCCACCTTGAACTCGACGCGGCCGGCCTTGACTTCCTTGATGGCGCGCTCGAGATCGAACGTGATCGTGCCCGACTTCGGGTTCGGCATGAGGCCTTTGCGACCGAGGATGCGGCCCAGCTTGCCGACCATGCCCATCACGTCCGGGGCGGCCAGGGCGACGTCGAAGTCCGTCCAGCCGGCCTCGATCTTCTTCACCAGGTCGTCGGCGCCGACCTCGTCCGCGCCGGCGCGCAGCGCCTCGAGGGCTTTCTCGCCCTGGGCGAAGACCACGACGCGAATCTTCTTGCCGGTGCCGTGGGGCAGGACGACGGTGCCGCGGACCATCTGGTCGGCGTGGCGGGGGTCAACCCCGAGGCGGAGGTGCGCCTCGACGCTGGCGTCGAAAGACACATAGCTGGTCTTGCGGGCAAGCTCGGCGGCCTCGGGCGGTGCGTAGAGCTTGGTGCGGTCGACTAGCTTCGCCGCCTCCTGATACTTCTTGCCGTGGTCTGCCATTTCGGTCTCCTTGTGCGGCCCCCGGTCACCCGGTTCAGCCTCCCCCGTTTCGTGGGGTCTCCCGCCGGTCAATCGACCGGATGGCTGGCATGTGCAGATCTACCACCACTCATCTGGACTGCCTTCCGGCAGTTCAGCCGTCGACCTCGATGCCCATGCTGCGGGCGGTTCCTTCGACCTGGGCCATTGCGCCGGCGATGTCTGTGGCGTTGAGGTCCGGCATCTTGATAGTGGCGATCTCGCGGATCTGGTCGCGGGTCACTTTGCCGACGGTCTCACGCCCGGCGGTGCCGGTCCCCTTCTGGATTCCTGCGGCCTTGCGGAGAAGGTCCGCTGCCGGCGGAGTCTTGAGGACGAAGGTGAACGAGCGATCCTCGAAGATCGTGATCTGGGCCGGGATCACCTGGCCGACCTTGTCGGCGGTCTTCTCGTTGTACGACTTGGTGAACTCGACGATGTTGATGCCGTGAGGGCCAAGCGCCGTGCCGACGGGCGGCGCCGGCGTCGCCTTGCCGGCGTTCAGTTGGAGCGTGAGGACGATGCGGATCTTCTTGGCCACGAGGGTCGCGATTCCTTTCTAGAACAGGCTTGATGAGCGCCGGTCCGGGCGTGTCCAGGCCAAGGCGGAGCCGAGCCCATGAGCGAGCGCACACCGGTGCGTCAGCGAAGGCGCGGAGGCGACGACGCCGGCAAAGGCCGACCGGTCGGTGCTCACAGCTTCTCGACCTGGAGGAAGTCCAGCTCGACCGGGGTTTCGCGGCCGAAGATGCTGACCAGCACCTTGACTTTGTTCCGCTCCGGGTTGACCTCGTCGACCGTGCCGATGAACTCGGCGAACGGCCCGTCGGTAACCCGAACGTTCTGACCCTTCGTGAAGGCGACCCGGTAGCGCGGCGTTTCCACGCCCATCTGCCGGAGGATCTGCTTGACCTCCTGCTCATCAAGCGGGATCGGCTCGCTCCGGACGCCTGGAATGTTGCCCCCACCTACGAAGCTGGTGACCCCGGGCGTGTTACGCACGACGTACCAGGAGTCCGGGTCGAGGATCATCTCCACGAGGACGTAGCCTGGATACACCTTCTTCTGGACGGTGTGGCGCTGGCCCTGGCGGATCTCGATCTCGTCTTCCATCGGCACGAGCACCTGGAAGATCCTGTCGTCCATGCCCATCGATTCGATTCGATGCTCGAGGTTCGCTTTGACCTTGTTCTCGTAGCCCGAGTAGGTGTGGATCACGTACCAGCGCTTCTCGGGCGGCCGAACGGCCTCGCCAGCCTGCTCCGTCTTCATGACTGAAATCACCCGCCGCTGATGCGCGTGGCGATCGCGCCGAAGATGATGTCGAAGAAGGCGATGTACACACCGACGACGAAGCTCACGGCCAGCACCAGAACGGTGAGGTTGCGAGCCTGCTCGGGTGTCGGCCAGTTCACCTTTTTCAGTTCTTGCCACGCTTCTGCGAAGAAGCGGCGGATCCGTGACACGGGCTGCTCTCTAACTGGTGGATCTGACGAAGCTGGCAGGCGCCGCGGGACTCGAACCCACAACCCCTGGTTTTGGAGACCAGTGCTCTGCCAATTGAGCTAGGCGCCTGCGATATCCGCTTACTTTGCCTCGCGGTGCAGGGTGTGCCGGCGCTCGCGCGGGCAGTACTTGCGGAGCTCGAGCCTGCCGGGATCGTTCTTCTTGTTCTTGCGCGTCGTGTAGGTCCGAACCTTGCACTCCGTGCACGCCAGCTGAATGATCGGCCGGGCGTCTACTTTGGCCATGGCGGGTTACTCGACGATCGAGGTGATGGCCCCGGCACCGACCGTGCGGCCACCCTCACGGATGGCGAAGCGCTGGCCGACTTCGAGGGCAATGGGGGTGATGAGCTCGACCGTCATGTCGACGTTGTCGCCGGGCATGATCATCTCGGCACCTTCGGGCAGGCCGATGGCGCCGGTGACGTCGGTCGTGCGCAGGTAGAACTGGGGCCGGTAGCCGTTGTAGAAGGGGGTGTGACGGCCACCTTCCTCGCGCGAGAGGACGTACACCCGAGCCACGAACTTGGTGTGGGGCTTGACGGAGCCCGCCTTGGCGAGGACCTGGCCGCGCTCGATGTCGTCGCGCTCGATGCCGCGCAGCAGGCAGCCCACGTTGTCGCCGGCACGGCCCTCGTCGAGCAGCTTCTTGAACATCTCGACGCCGGTGACGACGACCTTCCGGGTGGGCCGGATGCCCACGATCTCGACCTCGTCGGAGACCTTGACCACGCCGCGCTCGATGCGCCCGGTGGCGACGGTGCCGCGGCCCTTGATGCCGAAGACGTCCTCGATCGGCATGATGAAGGGCTTGTCGATCGGTCGCTCCGGGGTCGGGATGTAGGAGTCGACCGCGTCGAGGAGCTCCTGGATGCAGGCGTAGGCCGGATCGTCGACGCCGCCGGTCGTCTCGAGGGCCTTTAGAGCGGAGCCGCGCACGATCGGGATGTCGTCCCCGGGGAAGTGGTTCTTGGTCAGCAGCTCGCGGACTTCGAGCTCGACCAGATCGAGCAGCTCGGGATCGTCGACGGCGTCGACCTTGTTGAGGAAGACGACCATGTAGGGGACTTCCACCTGGCGGGCGAGCAGGATGTGCTCGCGCGTCTGGGGCATGGGGCCGTCGGTCGCGGCGACGACGAGGATCGCGCCGTCCATCTGGGCCGCGCCGGTGATCATGTTCTTGATGTAGTCGGCGTGGCCGGGGCAGTCGACGTGGGCGTAGTGGCGGTGGGCGGTCTCGTACTCGACGTGGGCGATGGCGATGGTGATGCCGCGCTCACGCTCCTCGGGAGCGTTGTCGATAGAGTCGAAGGCGCGGAACTCTGCCCCACCCTTTAGAGCGAGGTACTTGGTGATCGCCGCGGTGAGCGTCGTCTTGCCGTGGTCGATGTGGCCGATGGTGCCGATGTTGACGTGCGGCTTGGTCCGCTCGAACTTCTTCTTCGCCATCGCGGCGTTCTACTCCATCTGGCGCGGCCTGCGCCGCTAACGGGTGTGGAGCCCACAATCGGACTTGAACCGATGACCTCGTCCTTACCAAGGACGCGCTCTGCCAGCTGAGCTATGTGGGCCCGAGACCGATGCTGAGCCTCTCCGAGGGAGTGGTGGGCAGGAGAGGAATCGAACCTCTACAGCCGAAGGCGGCTGATTTACAGTCAGCTGAGCTCACCACCTGCTCAACCTACCCACGAGACCTGTCAATCGGTAGCGGTGGGTCGCCCCGTTTGCCGGTTGACCTTTTTCAGTTGGAGCCGACGACGGGACTCGAACCCGGAACCGGCGGTTTACAAAACCGCTGCTCTACCAATTGAGCTACGTCGGCAGGCGCAAGGGCACGCTAACGCTAAGGCCCCGGGCGCCCGCGAATGATATGGGTTGGCCCCCTCGACGGTCAAGCACGACTCCTGCCGGCCTCCGGCGGGGCGGCCGGCGGTACGCCGGCATCGACCGAAAGCGCGGCATCGACCGCCGGGCCGGCCAGCGTGCCGGGCAGCAGTTCATCCGCCGCCCCGGCCGGCGGCGCCTCCGCCCCGGCCGGCGCCGCGTCGGCCACGCCGGCCCGCGCAGCCCTCCGCCGCCGCGGCCCGGGCTCGGCAGGCTGCGACGCGAGGGCGGTCTCCGCGGCGGGTTCGAGCGCCGCCGGCTCAGGCGACGTGGCGTCCACGGGCGCAGCAGCGACGAGTGGACGGTCACCGGCGCGCTGGCTCGAAGCCTCATATAGAAGGATCGAGCCGGCGACCGAGGCGTTGAGAGAACTCACCTTGCCGCGCATCGGGATCCGGACGACGGTGTCGCAGCGGCGACGGACCGCAGGTCCGAGACCCTGGCCCTCGCTGCCGATTACGATCGCCACCGGTCCGCGCAGATCGGCCTGACGGGCGGTCAGCGGGGCGTCGGCGTCTGAGCCGATTATCCGCAGACCGCGGACGTGCAGGTCCGTCAGCGCATCGGCCAGATCGTCGACGGGAACCAGGAGCAGGTGCTCCACGGCTCCGGCCGAAGCCTTGATGGCGGCGGCCGAAAGCGGCGCCTGGCGATGGGTCGGGTAGACCACGCCCTGCACGCCGCAGGCCTCGGCGGTTCGCAGCAACGAGCCGAAGTTCTGCGGATCCTCGAAGGAGTCGAGGACGATCACAAACGGCGGTTCCCCGCGCTCGATCGCGCGCGCGAGGAGGTCGTCGAGGCCGGCGTACTGGCGGCGGTCGGTGACGAGGGCGATGCCCTGGTGGCCGTCGAATCCGGCCAGGGACGTCAGCGTTCCCCCTTCGACCTCGATTATCGGAATGCGCAGGTTGGTCGCGTGCAGGACCAGCTTCTCCAGAGCCTGGCGGCGCTGCGGCACGACGAGCAGGCGCAAGGCCTTGCGGTGGGCGATGAATGCTTCCTCGACCGGGTGGCGGCCGGCGACGATTTCCTCTTCTTCGCCGAGGAGATCGGCAAGGGGCGGAGGGGCGGGCGGCCGCGGCCAATCGGCCGTCGGAGGCGGCGTGGGGCGGGGCTGGTGGCGATCCTGGTAGCCGCCCGACCGGGCACGGTAGTCGGGGTAGCCGCCCGACCGGGCACGGTAGTCGGGGCGGCGCGGGGGCCCCGGCCGGCGGGCGGACGGCCCGGAGAGCTCCGGCGGCTCAGCGGATTCGGCCGGTCCGGGGCCGGCGGCGCCGGGCGGCAGGTCGTCGAAGTCGCGATCGGGCGGCGCGGGACGAGGCGGGCGTTGGGGCGCCGCATCCGGGCGGTGCTCGCCAAAGCCGAAGCCACCACGCTCCGGATGAGGTCCGGCAGCTCCGGGGCGGGGGCCGCCGTACGCGCGACGCGGGCCGGCGAATCCGGGGCGGGGGCCGGCGAACCCGGGGCGCGGGCCGGTGTGCCCAAACGGGCGCGACGGGCGCGGCGCCCACGCGTCGTTGGGCTGCCACTCCCGGCCGGGGGCGCGGTACTGACCTTCATCCCTTCTGTCTTCGGGGCGCCCCTCGGAAGGGCCGGGCCCCGGACCGCCGGAGCCTGGACCTCCCGGCTTGTGACCACCGTGCTGCGGGCGAGAGTCGCCCGGCCGCGGACCGCCGAAACCCGGGCGCGGGCCGCCGTACGGGTAGCCGCCCGGGCGCGGGCCGGCGTGGCCGAAGCCGGGGCCACCCTGGCCGGGCCCGTAGTAGTCGGGGCGCGGCCCGTCTGGGCGCCGGCCTCTGAAGCCCCCGGCGCTCGGCCCGTCGGGTCGCGATCCGAACGACTTCGGGCCCTCGAACCCTGCTCCGTCCGGCCGCGGACCCTCGGCGCGTGGACCTGGGGCACGCTTACCCCGGCCGCTCGGACCCGGGGCGCTCGAACCCTCGCCGCGAGGGCTGTCCGGGCGCGGCTTCCTGGCGCCGGGCTTTCGGCCTCCGGCGTGCTCGTCGCCGGGCTTGTGTCGATGGTCAGGCAAGATTCGCCAATCTCTCTCTGCGTGCCATTGGGCGCGCCGCTATCGCAGGCGTCAGGCGCGGCGCCAGCGCTGGCCGTCGCGAGTATCTTCGACCAGGATGCCGCGCTCGGCCAGAACCGTCCGGAGGCGATCTGAGGCCGCCCAGTCTCGACCGGCTCGGGCGGCAGCTCGATCATCGATGAGTTTCTGCAGCTCGGCGTCCAGCGCGTCTTCGACGACGGGCGCAATCCCCAGCACCCGATCGAGGTCGCGCAGGAAGTCAGTCGCGCGCCCGGCGTCGGCCGTCGAGAGCGTCCGTGCGTCGATCCGCCGGTTCAGTTCGCGAACCAGCTCGAACACGGCCGCCAGGGCCGCCGAGATGTTCAGGTCGTCGTCCAGGGCCGCTTCGAAGGCTTCTCGCGTCCCGTCCAGTATTGTCGGCAGCATGGCATCGTCCCGGCAGTCGTTGCTGTATGCCGCCAGGGCGGCGAACAGCGCGTCCAGTCGATCGATCGCCGAGCTCGCCGCCGCCAGCGAGTCCTCGCCGAACGAGAGCGCCATCCGGTAGTGGGCCGAGATCAGCGCCAGGCGGAGGGCGCGGGGAGAGACACCCCGGGCCAGCACGTCTCCGACGCGATCGATGTTGCCGAGCGATTTCGACATCTTCTCGCCGCCCATCTGGAGGTGGGCGCAGTGCAGCCAGTAGTTCACGAAGGTCTCGCCCGTGGCCGCCTCGCTCTGGGCGAGCTCATCCTGGTGGTGCGGGAAGATCAGGTCTACTCCGCCGGTGTGGATGTCGAACGTCTGGCCGAGGTAAGCCATGCTCATGGCCGAGCATTCGATGTGCCAGCCGGGCCGGCCGGGCCCGATCGACGTCTCCCAGCTCGGCTCGTCAGCTTTCGGCCCCTTCCACAGCGCGAAGTCCCGAACGTCGTCCTTGCCGTAGTCGTCGGCCTCGACCCGCTCGCCGACCCGCAGGCCCGAGGGGTCCAGGCGCGCGAGCCGCCCGTACTCCGGCCAGGAGGCGATCCGGAAGAAGATCGAGCCGTCGTCGGTCTTGTAGGCGTGGCCGCGCTCGATGAGCTTCTCGATCAGCGCGACCATCTGGGGGATGTGCTCGGTGGCCTTTGGCATCACGTCCGGCCTGGTCATGCCCAGGATCGAGGCATCCTCGAGGAGGAGGCATGTGAACCTCTCCGAGAGCTCGCCGATCGAGATGCCGGCGGCGTCGGCGCCCTTGATGATCCGATCGTCCACGTCGGTGACGTTCATCACCCACGTCACCCGCAGGCCGCGATAGCGCAGGTAGCGGACCAGCAGGTCGGCGAACAGGAACGACCGAAAGTTGCCGACGTGGGCCGGGCCGTAGACGGTGGGGCCGCAGCTGTAGACGCGGACGTGGCCAGGCTCCAGCGGCACCAGCTCGCGCGCCGCGCCGGCCATCGTGTCGTGGAGCCGGATCGTCATGGCCGCTCTCCTCCCGCCGGGTGGCCGCCGCGCGGCGCGAGCCAGGCGATGGCGCTGGCGGAGATCGAGCGCCCGCCGCCTTCGGAACCCTCCAGGTTTCCAGTCGAAGCCTTGACGTTGACCGCACCCGCGTCCATGCCCACGATCGCGGCGATCGCCGCGGCCATCTCCGGCAGCAACTCCGCCAGGCGCGGGCGCGAAGCGACGATCGTCATGTCGATGTTCACCGGACGCCAGCCGGCGGCCCAAATCTCCTCTGCAACCCTGCCCAGCAGAACGCGGCTGTCGATCCCGACGGGCGTGCGAGAGTCGGCCGGGAAGAGCCGGCCCAGGTCGCCGAGTCCAGCCGCACCGAGCAACGCGTCGGCGACGGCGTGCAGGGCGACGTCCCCGTCCGAATGCCCGGCCAGTCTGGGCGCGCCGGCGATCGTCAGGCCACCCAGGACGAGAGGCTCGCCGGGGCCGAAGGGATGGCCATCGGTGCCGAGCCCGACGCGGCCGGACAGCCGGCGCCCGGCCGCAGTCGCCTCGCCGGCGAGCGCAGCCGAAGCCGGACGGCCTGGCACGAGGCCGCCGTCGAGCATGGCTCGGGCGCGTTCGAGGTCGACTGGCACGGTGACCTTCAGATTCGTCGCTTCGCCGCTGATTGCGTGGACGGAGATTCTACAGGCCTCCAGCAGGGAAGCTTCATCGGTCCAGGTCTCGGGACCGTCGGGAGGGTATGCGGCGTAGGCGCGCTCGAGCAGGCTGCGTCGCACGCCCTGCGGGGTCTGCGCCGCCACGACACCCGTTCGATCGACGGTGGCGCCGACCCGATCGCCGTCCAGCCGCTTGAGCGTCTCGCTCACTGGCAGCACCGGGATCGCCGCCCCGTGGCTGGCGGTCGCCTCAGCCACCGCCACAACCAGCGCGGGGCTGACCAGCGGCCGGGCCGCGTCGTGGACGAGAATCACCGGGTCGCTGGCCTTCGCCGCTTCGCCGGGCCTGCCGCCGGGCGTCCTGCCCGCGCTGGCGGCGCCTCCCTCGGCCAGGGCCGCCACGCCCGCGGCGACGGACTCCTGGCGCCGCTTCCCGCCGGCAACCACGGCCACCACCGAGTCCGGCAGCCAATTCGCGGCGGCGATCTCGGGGATCCGCGCCGGGGACGTAACGACGACGATCCGCTCGGCACCGGCCGCGGCGAGCGCCTCGATCGACCAGCGCAGGATGGTTCGGCCTTGCAGCTCCGCGTCGAGCTTGTCCAGGCCGCCCATTCGACGGCTGGCGCCTGCGGCTACGACGACCGCCTCGATCGGATCGGCGGCCCCGGCCGGCGGGCTCCTGCGAGCGCTCACTCCGGGTGCATCTGCGCGAAGACCATCCGGCCCATGACCGTCTGGAGAACGCGCGTGACCACGACGTCGAGCTCGGCGCCGACAAAGCGAGAGCCGCCTTCGATCACGACCATCGTGCCGTCGTCCAGGTAGCCGACTCCCTGGCCCTGCTCCTTGCCCTCGGTGATGATCTTGATTCGAAGCGGGTCGCCGGGCAGCAATGCCGGTTTGAGCGCGTTCGCGAGCGAGTTGATGTTCAGGACACGGATGGACTGCAGGTCCGCGACGCGGTTGAGGTTGAAGTCGTTGGTGAGGATCGCGGCGCCTCTGGCGCGGGCCATCGCCACCAGCTTGCTGTCTACGTCGCCGGCCTCCACCGGATCGTCGGTCACGATCTCGACCGGCGTCGGGCCTTCCTTCTGAAGGCGGGCCAGGATCTCCAGGCCGCGCCGGCCCCTGCCGCGCCGCTGTGAGTCGGAGCTGTCCGCTATCCGCTGCAACTCTTCGAGGACGAAGTGCGGGATGACGAGCTTGTGATACAGGAAGCCCGAGTCGACGATGTCGGCGATACGGCCGTCGATGATGGCGCTGGTGTCGACGACGACTTCCGTCTGACCGCCCTGGCTCCCGCCCGAGACCGGGCTCTCGCCGCGCAGCAGCCCTGCGGCCTGTGCGGCGGCCACCAGGTCCTCGCGTTTGGCCACGGTCAGCCCGAGCATGCCGAGCCCGAAGCAGATGGAGACGCCGATCGGCAGGTAATGGCCGAACGGCTCGGGCAGAGCCGCCAGCGGAAGGCCGAGAAGCAGGGCGATCAAGAGGCCGAGCAGGAGCCCGACCACGGCCGCAACGAATTCGGCTGTGGACATCGCCTGGACTTCGCGGATCAGCCGGCCCGCGGGAACGACGGACAGGTACGGCAGCAGCAGGAAGCCGACCGAAACCCAGGCCAGAACCCAGACCAGGATGATCAGAGTCGCGGAGCCGGTGTTCTCGAACAGCTTCTCATCGGCAAACACGAACGTGAGACTGATGAGCGCCCCGAGAGCCGCTCCGAGTAACCGAATGATGCGGACCACGCTGTTTGCCTCGAGGGCCACCGGGGGCCGGGATGATGGATAAGAACGATAAATGGCGCTCCGGTGGAGTCAGCCTAGCATCGCGCCCGTTCCGCCGCCAGCATGGATCGTGCGGCTCGCCCGGTGAGCCCGCCGCCGCCTCTACTCCGGTCCGATCCCAGGGGCGGTCTCGTGAGACCCGCCCAGGGCGTGGCCGATCGCCTCCCGCAGGTTCGAGACCGCCAGGACGGTCATGTCCTTCACCTCGGGCGGGTCACCGCGGCGTGACTTCGGCACGACCGCCGTCCGAAAGCCAAGCCTGGCCGCCTCGCGCAGGCGGCGCTCCAGGCCAGGCACCGGCCGCAACTCGCCCAGCAGGCCCACTTCCCCGATCGCTATCAGGTCCGCGGGAATCGGCCTGTCGCGCAGCGACGACGCCAGAGCCAGCGCCAGCGGAAGGTCCAGCCCGGGATCGGCCAGGTCCAGGCCGCCGGCGAGGTTCGCATAGACGTCGTGGCTGCCCAGGCCGACGCCGGCGCGACGCCCCAGCACCGCGATCAAGAGGGAGAGACGGTTCGCATCGATGCCCGAGGCAGTGCGGCGTGGGCTTCCGTACGCGCCCGGCGCCACCAGGCCCTGGACCTCGACCAGCAGCGGCCGGGTTCCTTCGAGCGTGGCGCCGACGACGCTGCCCGGGGCATGCTGCTCGGCACCGGCCAGAAAGGCCCGGCCGGGGTCGGCGACCTCGGCCAGACCGCGCTCGGCCATCTCGAACACACCGACCTCCTCGGTGGAGCCGAAGCGATTCTTCGTCGCGCGCAGGAGGCGCAGCGTCGCCGTCCGTTCCCCTTCCAGGCTCAGCACCGTGTCGACCAGGTGCTCCAGGGTCTTGGGGCCGGCCAGCGTTCCATCTTTGGTCACGTGGCCGACCACGATGACCGCGATGCCGTCACCCTTCGCGAGCTCCATCAGCCGCAGCGCCGACTCGCGCACCTGGCCCACTGACCCCGCCGGCCCCTCGAGATCGTCCACGGTCACGGTCTGGATCGAGTCCACGACCAGGACGCCCGGCCGGCTTTCGCGCGCCAGGGCCGAGATCCTGCCGACCTCGTTCTCCGCCACGACCCGGATCCGCTCGCCGGCCGTGCCCGCGAGCAGCCCCAGCCGGCCGGCTCGCAGCCGCACCTGGCCCGCCGACTCCTCGCCGGTGGCGTACAGGACCTCGCCGGCGGTTCCGGTCAGGCCGGCGGCTGCCTGCAGCAGCAGCGTGGACTTGCCGATCCCCGGCTCGCCGCCGAGCAGCACCACCGACCCGGGAACCAGCCCCCCGCCGAGGACGCGGTCCAGCTCCGCGATGCCCGTGGGAGTGCGGACGAGCTCGGCTTCACGCAGGCCCGCCAGCGATTGCGGCGCGGCGCCGGACCCCGGCCCGGCGCCCGCCCGGGGCGCGCGCGCCTTGCGGTCGGGTTCGTGGACGAGCGTCTCGACGAGTGTGTTCCAGGCGCCGCAGGTCCGGCATTGTCCTTCCCAGCGGAGATGGGCCGCGCCGCACGCCTGGCAGACGTAGCGGCTTTGCTGGCGTGCCAACCCCCTCGACCCCGCCCTAAGGCGCGACTTCGACGGGCAGCTTCTCTTCGGCGGTTCGAATGTCGAGACCCGCCTCGGAGCTCTTGTCCACTACGACCGTCATGCCGGTCTTGTACTTGCCGAGCAGGAGCTGCTCCGCGAGCACGTCCTCGACCATGTTCTGGATGACCCGACGCAGCGGCCTGGCTCCGTAGGCAACGTCGTAGCCGATCTTGATGATGTGGTCCTTCGCCGCCTGGGTGACCTCGAGGATCATGCCCTGGGCTTTGAGCTGATCGCGGACGCGGGCCAGCATCAGGTCCACGATCTGGCGGATCTCCTCCACGGTGAGCGAGCGGAACACGACGGTGGCATCGATGCGGTTCAGGAACTCGGGCCGGAAGGTCTGCTTCAGCTCGTTCTGTACCTTGTCGCGCATCAGCTCGTAGCTGGCAGCCTCGCGCTGCTCTGCGGTTTCGCCCTGGACCCGGAACCCCAACGACGAGTTCGTCTGGAGCTGCCTGGCGCCGAGGTTGGAGGTCATGATGATGATGCAGTTGCGGAAGTCGACCCGGCGACCCTTGGCATCGGACAGGTGCCCGTCCTCGAGGATCTGCAGCAGGATGTTGAAGACTTCGGGGTGCGCCTTCTCGATCTCGTCGAGCAGGATGACGGCGTAGCTCTTGCGCCGGACGGCCTCGGTCAGCTGGCCGCCCTCGTCGAAGCCGACGTAGCCGGGGGGCGCGCCGACCAGGCGACTGACGTTGTGGCGCTCCATGAACTCGCTCATGTCGATCTTGATGAGCGCGTCCTCGGATCCGAACATGAACTCCGCCAGGGCCTTCGCGAGCTCCGTCTTGCCGACGCCGGTAGGGCCGAGGAAGACGAAGGAGCCGATCGGCCGCTTGGGGTCCTTGAGGCCGGCGCGAGCGCGTCGGACCGCCTTGGAGACGATCTCGATCGCTTCCTGCTGGCCGATGACCCGCTTGTGGATATCGTCCTCCATGTGCAGCAGCCGCGTCGACTCCTCCTCGGCGATGCGGGTGACCGGGATGCCGGTCCACATCGCCACGACCTGGGCGATCTCTTCCTCGTCCACCTGGGGCTGTTCGTTGGAGATCGACGACTGCCACTCCGCCCGCAGGTCGTCGACCTTCTGGCGGGCGGCGGCCTCTGACTCGCGCAGCGTGGCCGCCTCTTCGTACGCCTGGGAGTTGATGGCGCTGTCCTTCTCGCGCGTGATGCGGTCGAGATCCTTCTGGGCCTCGCGCAGCTTCGGCGGAGCGGAGGCGTAGCGCAGGCGGACCCTGCTGGCCGCCTCGTCGATCAGGTCGATCGCCTTGTCGGGCAGGTGTCGGTCCGTGATGTAGCGGATCGAGAGATCGGTTGCGGCGCGCACCGCGGCATCGGTTATCACGACCTTGTGGTGCTGCTCGTAGCGCTCGCGGATGCCCATCAGGATGTCGATCGTCTGCTCGAGGGTGGGCTCCTCGACCATGACCGGCTGGAAGCGCCGCTCCAGGGCGGCGTCGCGCTCGATGTACTTGCGGTATTCATCCAGCGTGGTGGCGCCGATGCACTGGAGCTCGCCGCGGCTGAGCGGCGGTTTGAGGATGTTGGCAGCGTCTATCGCGCCCTCGGCGGCGCCAGCGCCTACCAACGTGTGGAGCTCGTCGATGAAGAGGACGGCGTCGTTGGTGCTCCGCAACTCCTCGATGATCTTCTTCAGGCGCTCTTCGAACTCGCCGCGGTACTTGGTGCCGGCCACGAGCGACCCGATGTCCAGCGTCAGGACACGCTTGTTCAGGAGAGTCTCGGGCACGTCCCCGTTGACGATTCGGTGGGCCAGGCCTTCCGCGATCGCCGTCTTGCCGACCCCGGGCTCGCCGATCAGGGCCGGGTTGTTCTTGGTTCGCCGGCTCAGGATCTGGATGACCCGCTCGATCTCCTTCTCGCGACCGATGACCGGATCGAGCTTGCCCAGCCGCGCCGCCTCGGTCAGGTTGATGCCGAGTTGATCGACCGTGGGGGTCTTGCTGGCGCGCTTGGTCTCCTGGGCGGGGCCGGCGGAAGAGGACTGTGAGAGAACGCGGATGACCTCGTGGCGGACCTTGTCCAGGCTGACGCCGAGGGATTCGAGCACGCCGGCCGCGATTCCTTCGCCTTCGCGGACCAGGCCCAGCAGCAGATGCTCCGTCCCGATGTAGTTGTGGCCCAGACGTCGGGCCTCGTCGATGGCGAGCTCGATCACGCGCTTGGCCCGCGGCGTGAGCCCTACCTCGCCGACTACGGGCCGATCGCCTCGCCCGATGATGAACTCCACGGCCGTCCTGACCTTGGGCAGCTCGACGTTCAGATTCTCGAGCACGCGGGCCGCGACCCCGTCGCCCTCGCGCACGAGGCCGAGGAGCAGGTGCTCCGTCCCGATGTAGTTGTGGTTGAACCGCTGCGCCTCGTCCTGAGCCAGAGTCAGGACCTTGCGCGCGCGATCCGTGAACTTGTCGAAACGATCCATCAACCTGAACGCCTGTTCTGTCTTTTCGCCGAGGGGCGACCGTGGGGCCATGCTAGCACGCCCCGCCAGCGGTGTAACTCGCCCCAACCGGGGAGGGACTGGTGGCCCAGCGCGTGGGTCGGACCTTCGAGTGGCCACCCCCTCCCTGGGCTGTCCCGCGGTCAGGACGTGGTCGCCCGGGAGAGGCAGACGACCCGCCGGCGGGGCCGGCGGGTCGTCGGTTACGTCATGTCTGGCTGGTGTGAGCGGCAAGCGGCAGCGGATCTGCCGGCCGCCCGGAACTAGGGCTGAGGCTCCTCGGTGGACGCTTCGGCATTGGCCTCGGCGGCCGCTTCGGCCGCGGCTTCGGCCTCGGCTGGCGCTTCGGCGGCCGCTTCGGCCGTGGCTTCGACGGGTGCCTCCGCCTCTGCCGCTGCCTCCGCTTCGACCTCGACGACAGTCTCGGCCTTGGGGGTCCTGGGGGCTCGGGCCGGCTTGGGCTTCGCCGACGCCGGCGCAGGCGCCGCTCTCGTTTCGGCGACCGGCGCCGCCTCGGCGGCCGGAGCGGCTTCTGCCGGAGTCTCGGTCGGGGCCGCGGCCTTCGCCTCGGACTCGGCGACCTGGGCCCGGATCTGCGCGAACGCAGATGCGAGCGTGTCGTCGATCCCGCCTTCGGGCTCCTGGACCGCGTCGGTCATCGAGTAGCCGCGTTCCGGGCGAGGACGTCGCTCCGGCCGCGGGGCCATGGTGATGGGTTGGACCGGCGCCTCGGGGACCGGCGGTCGAGCAGGCGGCTCCTCGGCTTGCTTGAGGCTGAGGCCGAGGCGATGTCGCTCGGAGTCGAGGGAGATGATCTTCAGCTTGATCGTCTGACCCTCGTGGACGACGTCGCCCGGATGAGCGACGCGCTGATGGGACAGCTCGGAGATGTGGATCAGGCCCTCGAGGCCGTCGCGCACTCGCACGAAGGCGCCGAAGTTCACGAGCTTGGTGACCGTGCCGTCGATGACGTCGCCAACCTTGAAGTCGGCGACCGTGGAGTGCCACGGGTCCGGCTGGAGCTTGCGGATCGACAGGCTGATGCGGCCGCGCTCGTGGTTGATGTCGATGACTTCTGCCTCGACCTGATCACCGACCTTGTATCCGGCCTCGGGGTTGTTGACCTTGTTCCACGAGAGCTCGCTCTTGTGGACCAGGCCGTCGATGCCGCCGAGGTCGATGAAGACGCCGAACGGCGCGATCGAGCGGACCGTGCCGCTGACCTTCTGGCCGATCTGGAGGCTGCTGAACAGCTCGTCCCGCTTCTCGCGGCGCTCTTCGTAGAGAGCGACCTTCTCGGAGAGGATCAGGCGGTTGGCCTTGCGGTTGACCTCGAGGATCTTGAGGCGGAGCTTGCGGCCGACGTACGGCTGCAGCTTCTCTGCGATCTCTTGAGCCGCGTCGCGCGGTTGATCGTTCTGCGGGCGCCGCGGGAAGTCGACGATCTGGCTGATCGGGACGAAGCCGCGGATGCCGCAGTCGACGATGAGGCCACCTTTGTTGTGGTCGATGACGGGTGCGTCGATGATCGCCCCGGCCTCGAACTGCTCCTGCATCGAGCGCCACTTACGCTCGAGCCCGGCGCGTCGCAGGGAGAGGACCGCGTGGCCCTCCTGGGATTCCGGCTGAAGCACATAGACGAGGACTACGTCCCCGACTGCCAGCGCCGGCGCGGATTCGGCATGCCGACCGTAGAGCTCGCGGTTCGAGACGACGCCCTCGCTCTTGGCTCCGATGTCGACGAGGATCTCGTCTCGATCGATCCGAACGACGGTGCCTTCGACGACGTCGCCGTGCTTGAAGCTCCGGATGTCCGCGTCCTGCTCGGCGAGCAACTCCTCCATGGTGGAGGGCTCCGGGCGCCGGATCACCGGCACCACCGGGCTAACTTCGGGCTCCTCGGCGGCCGGCGCGTCGGCGACCTCCGCTTCGCTCACCGCGACCGGTTCGAGCGGAGCCGGGGCGGGCGGCTCGACGCTTGTTTCGATCGTCGCGATGGGGCTCGTCTCGGCGGGCTCGTCGGCGATCGCTACGCCGGCGGCTTGCTCGGACGCCTGGTCAGCGATGGGGGCGGATGCCTCCATCTCCGGCGTGGTCCCGCCCGTCTGCTCCTCAGTCAAGGCTATAAGTCTCCTAATGGATGGTCGCTGCCCCGAAAAGCAAGAACGGCTCGAGCCTCGCTCAAGCCGTCGATCAGATCAGCAGTCCGGAGGCTTTCGTGCGCTCGGTCCACTCCTTCGATCAGGCGAGGGCTCGGCTCTATACCAATCTTGCCCTAGGGCCGCGTGAATCTAGCACACACACCTGGGGTCAACAATCTAATGCCGAACGCCACGCGCGCGTGACCGAACCCGGATCGATCCCCCGGCCAGGCCCCCGTACAATCTGAGACATGCCCGAACTGCCCGATCTGGCCATCCTGGCCGACGCGTTTCATGCCGCCATGGCCGGCCGGCGCGTGCTCTCCATCGAAGCCCCCGGACCGCTCACGGTGCGCGGCACACCCCATGAGATGGGCGCGTTCGAGGGTCAGCGCCTGGAGCGCTTCTACCGTCGAGGCAAATTCCTGTGGCTGGTATTCGAGCGCGACCGGATCGCCATCAATGCCATGCTCACGGGCCGACTGCAGCTGGCCGCCTCGCCCGGCGTCCCGAGGCCGCAGAAGACGATGTTCGTCATGCGGTTCGGAACTCGCAGTGGAGGCCCGCCGGCCGATGCCGCGACCTGGACCGCCGGCGCCGCCTGGATACCGAGTCCAGACTCGACACCTGAGCTCCGCTACCGCGACCCAACTCAGATGGGCAAGATCTACCTCCTGCCGCACGGTCTCAACCGGCAAGCGCCAGGCGCCGGTTCCGATGAGATGGGCCCCGACGCCGACGACCCGGTCCTGGACCTGAACGAGTGGCGAGCCCGCATCAGACGACATCCGGGCGAACTCAAGAATCTCCTTCGCAACCAGGAGTTCGTGGCCGGGATCGGCAACGCGTACTCGGATGAGATCCTCCACGCTGCGCGGCTGCAGCCATTCCGAAAGCGCGGAATGCTGGCTCCCGAGGAAGTGGATGAGCTGTACGCGGCCACGCGCGCCACTCTGGCGAATGCCGTGGGCGTCCTGCGCGAGCGAGTCCCGCCCACTTTCGAGACGGAGGTGCGCGACTTCCTGGAAGTCCACAACCGTGGCGGCGAGCCGTGCCCGAGGTGCGGCCATCGGATCACCCAGACCGAGGCGGGCGGCTTCGTCACCAGCTATTGCCGCAACTGCCAGCGCTGACGCGGCGCGCGGCAGGCCAGATCCGCAGCGGTCAGCTCGCCCGCGCGTCGACGCACGTCGGCTCGCACCGCGCGTCGTGCCGACTCACCCGCGCCCTCGCCCACAACCCTCGATTCGGGCCGCTAACGCAGAAATCCTGGCGACGACCTATTTTCCCGAAAGGCTGCCCTCTCAGTATCTTCGGCGCTGGAGAGCTTAACTACCGTGTTCGGGATGGGAACGGGTGTGGCCTCTCCGCTAGTGTCACCAGGATTCCTTGCGTCTGGACGTGTTTCGGCAGGACGGGCGCGCCTGATTCGCGACCAGGCGCAGCGGCCGCCACCGCAGATCTTCAATCTCGCGTTATGTGCAGTTCATGCTTCTCGAACCAGCACCCGACCCTTGGTAAGGTGCTGTAGCGGTCAAGCCCTCGACCATTAGTACCGCTCAGCTTCATCCGTCACCGGACTTTCACATGCGGCCTATCAAGCAGGTAGTCTCCCTGCGGTCTTACCCGGTTAACCCGGTGGGGAACCTCATCTCGAGAAAGGCTTCGCACTTAGATGCTTTCAGCGCTTATCCTCACCGAACATAGCTACCCAGCAATGCCTTTGGCAAGACAACTGGCACACCAGCGGTTCGTTCACTCCGGTCCTCTCGTACTAGGAGCAACTTCTCTCAAGTTCCCTACGCCCACGATGGATAGAGACCGAACTGTCTCACGACGTTCTGAACCCAGCTCGCGTGCCGCTTTAATTGGCGAACAGCCAAACCCTTGGGACGTACTTCCGCCCCAGGATGCGACGAGCCGACATCGAGGTGCCAAACGGTGCCGTCGATGTGAACTCTTGGGCACCATCAGCCTGTTATCCCCGGGGTAGCTTTTGTCCGTTGAGTGATACCCCTTCCACTCGGAGGTACCAGATCACTAAGCCCGACTTTCGTCTCTGCTCGACTTGTAGGTCTCGCAGTCAAGCTCCCTTATGCCTTTGCACTCTTCGGCTGGTTTCCATTCAGCCTGAGGGAACCTTTGGGCGCCTCCGTTACACTTTAGGAGGCGACCGCCCCAGTCAAACTGCCCGCCTGCCACGGTCCTGCGCCCGGATCACGGGTCGCGGTTAGAACCGAACTTCAACAAGGGTGGTATTTCAACGTTGGCTCCACCGAAGCTAGCGCTCCGACTTCTCAGCCTCCCACCTATCCTACACATGCTAAAGCCCAATCCAATGACAGGGTGCAGTAAAGCTCCACGGGGTCTTTTTGCCCTATCGCGGGTAACCTGCATCTTCACAGGTACTTCAATTTCGCCGGATCCCTCGTAGAGACAGCGCCCAGATCGTTACGCCATTCGTGCGGGTCGGAACTTACCCGACAAGGAATTTCGCTACCTTAGGACCGTTATAGTTACGGCCGCCGTTTACCGGGGCTTCAATTCAGAGCTTGCACCCCTCCTCTTAACCTTCCGGCACTGGGCAGGCGTCAGCCCCTATACGTCAGCTTACGCTTTCGCAGAGACCTGTGTTTTTGCTAAACAGTCGCCTGGGCCTTTTCACTGCGGCTTCGATCTACCACTGCAAGCAGCAGCAGCGAAGCGCCCCTTATCCCGAAGTTACGGGGCCATGTTGCCGAGTTCCTTTACGAGGGTTCTCCCGATCGCCTTGGTATTCTCTACCCGCCTACCTGTGTCGGATTGCGGTACGGTCACCTCTGATCTCGCTAGACACTTTTCTTGCCAGCTTGGCTCACTCGAATTGCAGCATGCGCCGCTTTCATTCGCTGCTCGGGGTTGAATGAGAAGGCGGATTTGCCTGCCCTCTCCCCCTACCGGCTTAGACGCGTATAGCCAAAAACGCGCTCGAGTTACCAGACTGTGTCATGCCCTTGCTCCCACCTGGGATCGGATCCTGGACTCGACCGACTTGCGTCGGCCAACCTCCGCTCACCTACCCCCAGGCGACACCTTGCGGTGCAAACGATCTTTGGTGGTTCCGGAATATCAACCGGATGTCCATCGCCTACGTCTTTCGACCTCGGCTTAGGCCCGACTAACCCTGAGAGGACGAGCCTTGCTCAGGAAACCTTAGGCTTACGGCGTGTGAGATTCTCACTCACATCTCGCTACTCATGCCGACATTCGCACTTCTGCCAGCTCCAGCCGTCCTCACGGTCGACCTTCTCTGCGAACAGAACGCTCCCCTACCATCCACGGATCGGCAAGCCGATCCACAGATCCGTAGCTTCGGTACCAAGCTTGAGCCCCGCTGAATTTTCGGCGCGGATCCACTTGACCAGTGAGCTGTTACGCACTCTTTCAATGGTGGCTGCTTCTGAGCCAACATCCTGGTTGTCTGCGCGAATCCACATCCTTTACCACTTAGCTTGGATTTAGGGACCTTAGCTGACGGTCCGGACTGTTTTCCTTTTGACCACGAAGCTTAGCCCTCGCAGTCTCACTCCCGAGCTCTAGAATCACGGGATTCGGAGTTTGGTTGGGTTTGGTAAGCGGGAAGCCCCCTAGCCCATCCAGTGCTCTACCCCCGTGATTGAACGCCCGAGGCTGCCCCTAGAGGCATTTCGGGGAGAACCAGCTATCTCCGAGTTCGATTGGCATTTCACCTCTATCCACAGCTCATCCCCTAGCTTTTCAACGCTAGTGAGTTCGGTCCTCCACGAGACATTACTCCCGCTTCAACCTGGCCATGGATAGGTCACTCGGTTTCGGGTCTACTGCGTGCGACTAATCGCCCTGTTCAGACTCGCTTTCGCTCCGGCTCCGTCCTTCTCGGACTTAACCTCGCCACACGCAAGTAACTCGTCGGCTCATTCTTCAAAAGGCACGCCATCAGGCTACCGACCCGAAGGCCGGCAACACCCTTTGACTGCTTGTAGGCACGCGGTTTCAGGTACTATTTCACTCGCCTTTCGGCGTACTTTTCACCTTTCCCTCACGGTACTCGTTCACTGTCGGTCGCCAAGAGTATTTAGCCTTGGACGGTGGTCCGCCCAGATTCCCACATGAGAGACCTTCCACGTGGTACTCAGGTGGTCGATAACGGAGGCCATTTCGCTTTCGCCTACGGGGCTGTCACCCTCTATGGCCTGCCCTTCCTGACAGGTTCGACTAGCGAATGGCTTTGTGACTCCGCCCGGACCTTGCAGGGTCTGGACATCGACTCCTTCAACCCCCACTCAGAAACGGCTGCAACCTATCGCGCTGAGTGAGTTTGGGCTATTCCCGTTTCGCTCGCCACTACTCAGGGAATAATCTCTTTTCCTCCAGCTACTGAGATGTTTCAGTTCGCTGGCTTACCTCCCACCTGGTCTATGTATTCAACCAGGGGTGACTGGGCATGACCCCAGCCGGGTTTCCCCATTCGGACATCTCCGGATCAACGTCTGCTCGCGACTCCCCGAAGCTTTTCGCAGCCTGCCACGTCCTTCATCGGCTCTTGGCGCCAAGGCATCCACCTCGTGCCCTTTGTAGCTTGACCACCACAGCAACTCACCAAGAGGTCAGCTGCCGTGTGGCCCGGGATGCACCTTGCACATAACTCGGCGAAATTGAAGATCTTCAATCTGCCGAAACATATCCAGTTGTTAAGGTGGGGCCTTGCGGCCTCGGCCGGCCAGATGCCGGCTGCCCAGCGATCCGCTGGTCGGTGAGCTGTCCTGGCTCACGGATCAGAGGAGCGATGAAGGTCCAGACACCAAACGACGGCTCGATCGTTGCCGAGCCGCCGTTCTCACAGCGTTGCGTCTCGAGCTTGCTTGGGGCGTCTGGCCCCGATATTCATTTTGATCGCTTGTGCGTCGGAGGCAGTTGACCGGTCCTCCAGCTGGCTCCGGGTTGTGGAGACGAGGAGACTCGAACTCCTGACCCTCTCCTTGCAAAGGAGATGCTCTGCCAACTGAGCTACGTCCCCAGGCGGCAAGGGAGTGGTGGGCGACACTGGACTCGAACCAGTGACCTCTGCCTTATCAGGGCAGCGCTCTAACCAGCTGAGCTAGTCGCCCGCCTGGCGGTGCCGACGAGCGTCGACCGTCGGTCGCCACGCGGTGCACCTTAACCCTTGAAGAGTGACAGGAATTCCGGCCCGAACCGGGCGGTATCGGTGCTTTGCCAGGTCGTCATCGACCTCGCCAGCCCGAGGGCCGGCGTCGCGCTCACCTGACCAGAGCGCAATGTCGATCGTGACGATCAACCTGGGAGCCATTTAGCGCCGAAGTCTCACCGATGACTCCGACTTGGAACTCCCTAGAAAGGAGGTGATCCAGCCGCACCTTCCGGTACGGCTACCTTGTTACGACTTCGTCCCAATCACCGACCCCACCTTCGACGGCTGCCTCCTTGCGGTTGGCCCACCGGCTTCGGGTGTTGCCGACTTTCATGACGTGACGGGCGGTGTGTACAAGGCCCGGGAACATATTCACCGCCGTATGCTGACCGGCGGTTACTAGCAACTCCGGCTTCATGCAGGCGAGTTGCAGCCTACAATCCGAACTGAGACCGGCTTTAAGGGATTTGCTCCACCTCGCGGTTTCGCCGCCCGTTGTACCGGCCATTGTAGCGTGGGTGTAGCCCAGGACGTAAGGGCCATGCTGACTTGACGTCATCCCCACCTTCCTCCGAGTTTCTCTCGGCAGTCCCGTGTGAGTGATACAACACACAGTAGGGGTTGCGCTCGTTGCGGGACTTAACCCAACATCTCACGACACGAGCTGACGACAGCCATGCAACACCTGTGACCAGGCCCCTTGCGGGGAAGCGACGTTTCCGCCACGATCCTGGCCATGTCAAGTCCTGGTAAGGTTCTTCGCGTTGCGTCGAATTAAACCCCACGCTCCGCTGCTTGTGCGGGCCCCCGTCAATTCCTTTGAGTTTTAGCCTTGCGGCCGTACTCCCCAGGCGGGACACTTAATGCGTTAGCGTCGGCACTGGCGGGGTTGATACCGCCAACACCTAGTGTCCATCGTTTACGGCTAGGACTACCGGGGTATCTAATCCCGTTTGCTCCCCTAGCTTTCGCGCCTCAGCGTCAAGAACAGGCCAGGAAGCCGCCTTCGCCACTGGTGTTCCTCCCGATATCTACGCATTTCACCACTACACCGGGAATTCCGCTTCCCTCTCCTGCCTTCGAGTCGAACAGTATCGAATGACCCTCCCCAGTTAAGCCGGGGGCTTTCACATTCGACTTGTACGACCGCCTGCGCGCTCTTTACGCCCAGTAAATCCGGACAACGCTCGCCACCTACGTATTACCGCGGCTGCTGGCACGTAGTTAGCCGTGGCTTATTCCTCAGGTACCGTCATTATCGTCCCTGAGAAAAGAGGTTTACGACCCGAAGGCCTTCATCCCTCACGCGGCGTTGCTGGGTCAGGCTTTCGCCCATTGCCCAAAATTCCCGACTGCTGCCTCCCGTAGGAGTCTGGGCCGTGTCTCAGTCCCAGTCTGGGTGATCGTCCTCTCAGACCACCTACCGATCGTCGCCTTGGTGAGCCGTTACCTCACCAACGAGCTAATCGGACGCAGGCCCCTCCCGAAGCGCCTCTCGGCTTTGGAGTCACGACCGAACGTGACACCACATGCGGTATTAGCCACCCTTTCGGGCAGTTATTCCCCACTTCGGGGCAGGTCACCTACGCGTTACTCAGCCGTCCGCCACTAACAGTCGAGCAAGCCCGACTGTCCGTTCGACTTGCATGTCTCATGCACGCCGCCAGCGTTTATCCTGAGCCAGGATCAAACTCTCCGACAAAACCTCAGCCTTGCAGCTGAATACGTCCGAGGGTTATTCCCGCTCGATCCTTACCGGATTTCCTGCCACTCTTCACTTGTTAAGGTGCCCGCGTTGAAGGCGCGCAACCGCGCCAGGCGCAACACTCGAATGATGAGGGGTGACCTCATCAGTGTCAAGCGACGCACCGGGGGACCGGCCCGTCAGCCGACGGCCAAGAAGGTCGTCGGACCAGGGCGCCGCGGAATACTATCGGCCTCCGCCCCGCGTGTCAAACGCTCTCCCGCCCGGTATCGGTCGCGCCAAAGCCGGGCTGCGCCGAGGCCGGGACAGCCGCGGGACGGCCGTCAGTGCCATGGGCCGCGAGATGGGCCGCGAGCCACTCAGGCGCAGGTCAACGCGGCGACGACTGCCGCAGCGGGCGACACCCGAACGCCCTGGTCAAGGGGCCCAAAACCAACGCCGGAATGCGCCGCCTGACAAGCAGGACGCAAGCGGCGATACGGTGGGCCGGGCTAAATCGGGCTGCTCTCGACCAGCAGGAGAGCCACCGCCGCGGAGATCCAGCACAGCGCCGCGAGCTCGAAAGTGGGCGTTACGCCGGCCGCCAGGACAGCCACGAGGTAGATGATCGCGCCGACGATGCCGGCCGCGACCAGCTTGGCGAGGCGGAGCAGGATCTCGTTGATCAGCTGACTCATGAAGCACTCCTGAGTATCGTGGAGACGATCCCGGGCCGAGGCCGGCCGCTCGAGACGCAGGGTCGCGCGAAGCGCCGCATCAGATCGCCCGCCGGCCCTGCAGCGCTCTGATCAGAGTCACTTCGTCCGCGTATTCGAGGTCGCCGCCGACGGGCAATCCCCGCGCGATCCTGGTCACGCTGCCGACGAGCGGCTCCAGGCGTTCGGCCAGATACATCGCGGTGGCCTCCCCTTCGAGCGTGGGGTTCGTGGCGATCACGACCTCCTCGAAGCGCGCGCCGGCCCGGTTCGCCTCGTCGGCCCGCTCCAGCAACTGGCGGACCTTCAGTCGCTCGGGACCCACGCCATCGATCGGCGAGATGGCGCCGTGGAGCACGTGGTATAGACCCTTGAACTCGCCGGTCCGCTCCAGCGCCAGGACATCCAGCGGCTCCTCCACCACGCACAGCCGCGCGGCGTCCCGCCCCGGGTCGGAGCATATGGCGCAGACCGGCCGATCGCTGATGTTGAAGCAGCGCTCGCAGAAGACGACCTGCTCTCGCACGGCGATGAGGGCGGCGGCAAGGGCGCGCGCTTCGGTGTCGGGCGCGCGCAGCAAGTGGTACGTCAGCCGCTGCGCCGTCTTGGGTCCGATGCCGGGCAGGCGGGCGAAGGAGTCGATGAGCCGCGCGACCGGCTCGATCAGAAGAGCGGGCACGGAAGGCTACATTCCCGGCAACCGGAGACCGCCGGTGACGGCCCCCATCTTCGCCTCGGCCAGCTCCCGGGCCGCCCGCTGCGCGTCGGTGACGGCGGCCACGATCAGGTCCTGGAGCATCTCGACGTCCGCGGGATCGACGGCCGACGGATCGATGGCGATGCTCACGAGCTCCTGTTTGCCGTTGGCAACGGCCTTGACGACGCCGCCTCCGGCGGTCCCCTCGACGGTCGTCACGGCGAGCTCCTGCTGGACGCGCGCGAGGTCTTGCTGCATCTGCATTGCCATCCGCTGCAGGTTGGCCATGCTCATTTCGTGTCCTCCTGGGATCCGTTGCGGCTCACCGGCTGCGTCCGCCGCCGCCTCCGAAGTCTGGCCGAAACCATACCCGGCTGCACGGCCGAAAGGAGCGGTCAGCCCGGGCGCCCCGCGCCATCGGCCAATTGGGGCTCAACCTACGTCGCCCACGTCGATCGCGTCGTCGCCGTAGATCCGTTTGAACTCGGTCAGCAGGCGGGAGCTGTCTGGGTCCTCGGGCAGCGGCGCGACCTCGACGTTCGCGGCTACGCAGCGCACGGACACGGGCATGCCTAGAACGCGGCTGACGCCGTCCTCCAGGATCGGACGGCGGCGATCGGCGACATCCTTGAAGAAGCTCTGGGTCTCCGGGAAGCCCAGCGTGACGACATTGCCGTCGACGCTGACGGGGCGGCAGGCGACGATGAGCGGCCGCGTCGGCGGGCTCTTGCTGATGACCTCGACGATCTCGGCCCAGCGCTCCAGCAGCAGGGCGAGCGTCGGCCCGGACCGTGTGCCAGGGGCGGTCGAAGGCGCAGGCTCACTGCGAGCCGGAGGGACGGCCGGAGCCGAACTGGCGGCCGGGGCCGGATGCGCGGCCGGGGCCGACACATCGGCCGGAGCCGCTGGCGGGGGCGGGGCCGAAGACGGGCGCTCGGCCGAACGTTCTGGCGCGGCCGAAGGCACCCGTGCGGGGACCGGCGCCCGAACCGCGGGTCGCTCCAGGGGCGCGGGTGCGGGCGCATACGCGGGTGCGGCCGCGGAGATCGCGGCGGTTCCAACGGGCGCCAGCAGGGCCAGCTCCAGCTGGAGGCGCAAGCCGCCGGCACCGGGATGGGCCATGTCGATCGAGGCCAGGCGCCGGGCGGCTGCCGACAGAGCGCCGGGGCCGGCGGACGCAAGCCCCGAGGGCGTTCCGCGACCCAGCGACGAAAGCAGCGCCAGCCGCAACCCCTCGATGGCCTGCTCCGTGAAGGCGCGCAGGTCGCGGCCTCGCTCCTCCAGCCCGTCGAGTATCTCGATGCCGGCGACGGCCTCGCCGCCGACCAGCGCTTCGAGAAAAGCCTCGACCGTCTCCTCCTCGACCAGACCCAGTACGTCGCGAACGTGGTCCGCCGTCAGATCGCCGGCATCAGTGCCGAGGAGCTGGTCGAGCATCGACTCGGCGTCGCGCATGCCGCCGGCGGCCAGGCGGGCGATCAGGTCGATCGCCTCCGGCTCAGCCGTTCGGCCGTCGGCCGCCAGGATCGTCCGCAGCTTGCCGCCGATCTCGCCCACGGTCAGCCGCCGGAAGTCGAAGCGCTGAACCCGCGAAACGACGGCCGGCCGGATCTGGGTGCTGTCGGTGGTGCAGAAGACGAAGACGACGTGGTCGGGCGGCTCTTCGAGGGTCTTGAGCAGGACGTCCCAGCCCTCGCGGATCCGTTGGACTTCATCGACAATGAAGACCTTGACGGTCAGGTCCGAAGGCGCGGTGTAGATCCGGGGCAGGAGCTCGCGCATGTCGTCAACGCGGTTGTTCGAGGCCGCGTCCATCTCGCTGACGTCGAGGGCGCGGCCGTCGCGAATGGCCACGCAGGCGGGGCACTCGTCGCACGGCTCGCCGTCACGAAGGTTCGAGCAGTTGAGCGCCTTCGCCAGGATTCGCGCCATCGAAGTCTTGCCGGTTCCGCGCGGACCGACGAACAGATAGGCATGGGCGGTCCGGCCCGAGCGCACGGCGTTGCGCAGCGTCTCGACGACCGCCTGCTGGCCGACGATCTGGCCGAACGTCTGGGCGCGCCAGCGGCGATAGATGGCCTGGTGCTGTGGTGTCGAGCTCACGCTGCTCCTGCCGGCACGGGCAAGACGAGGGGCGGCGCCGCCGGCGCTGTCCGCCGGCCGCCGGGTCGAGTGCCGTGCACCCTCCGTCGACCGACCGTTCCCGTGCCCACCAGTTGAGGCAGCTCAGACCAGGCCATTCCGCGGCACCCGACGATCATCGCTTAGTGCTGCTTCCTTCCGGACCTGACACGCTTCGCGAGCCGCCGCTGCGCGGGACCCGGCCCTCAACGTCACCACAAGCGGCGGCCTTCGAGGACGGGGACCTCGGGAGGGAATTCAGCCCTGCTGGAGCGGATTGCAGGTTACAGGGCACCGCTAGTTCCCCGCCTAGCACGGCCCGAGAATCATAGCAGCAGCCGGTGCCGGAGCCGAGCCTCGGCCTGGAGCGACGCGCGCGCGGCACCACGGCGACATGGAAACGAGTGGCGGAGAGGGAGGGATTTGAACCCTCGATGGGTTGCCCCATACCGCATTTCCAGTGCGGCGCCCTAGGCCACTAGGCGACCTCTCCGCGAAGACGGCCCGCGCGACGGGCAGATCGCCGACCGGCCGGGCCGGCGACCCGGGAACCGAGAGAGTGGCGGAGAGGGTGGGATTCGAACCCACGGTGCTCTCGCACACCGCTTTTCGAGAGCGGCACCATCAACCACTCGGACACCTCTCCGCGCGAGAGAATACCAGAGCCCGGCGAGGCGTCTGCCGATGGGAGCGGTGGACGGGGCCGATCGCTCCGCCGACCGGTTCAGCCGGCTGCCGTCCTGAGGCGCTCGGTAGCGCGCAGGCTTTCGACCGGGCCGGCCTTGACGAAGAGCTCTTCGGCCTCCTCGCAGCGGATGCCGCTGACGACCTTGAGCTTGCGCGACAGCCGCGTTTCCTGGGCGAGCTGAATCGCCCCGCCGGCCGCGCCGTCGACCAAGTTGGAGACGGCGAAGACCAGCGCCTCGACGTCGCAAGCCAGGAGAGCCCCGACGCACATCGGGCACGGCTCACGGGTGACGAAGATCGTGGCGTCGGCCAGGCGGACGCGGCCGAGCTTTCGAGCGGCCTCGCGCAGGGCGACGATAACCGCGTGGGCGGTGGGATCGTTGCATTCCTGGACCCTGTCGTGGGCCCGGGCCACCATGGCGTCGCTGACGACCGCGACGGCGCCGATCGGGGCCTTGCCCTGGTCGAGCGCGAGTTGGGCCTCGGCCAGAGCCTCTCCCATGAACAGCTCGTAGTTCATGGGCGGATCATACAGGCCCGCGGCGTCGAAAATGGGCTCGGGAAGCCCGTTACCGGCCGGCGGGCCGCGCACTGGATCGCACTCAGTCCCGTGCCGGGTCGGGCGGGGCCGCCGGCTCCGACAGCTCCGAGTCCGGCGGGGCCGCCGGGGCCGACAGCTCGCGAATGGCCCGGGCCACGACCGACATGTCCTCGTCGCCGTGGCCGCCGTCGAGCAGCCGATCCTCCAGGGCCGCGGCCAGCATCGCCGTCGGAAGCATGACACCGGTTTCGCCGGCCATCTCGAGGGCGATCCCAAGGTCCTTGCGGTGCAGCGCCAGGCGGAAGCCGAGCGGGTACTCGTCATCGATCATCCGGCCGCTCCGGTTCGCCAGGACCCAGCTCGCGGCCGCGCCGCCCGACAGGGCTTCCACAAGGCGGCTCGGATCGAGCCCCGCCCGAATGCCCAGGACGATGCCCTCAGCCACGCCCAGATAGGCCCCGGCGATGATCACCTGGTTCACTGCCTTGGCGGCCTGGCCGTTGCCGAGCGGCCCGAGGTGAGTGACGGTCCGTCCGATCACCTCCAGGACGGGCCGAGCCCGCGCGACGTCGGCGTCGGAGCCGCCGGCGAAGATGGTCAGAGTGCCCAGTCGGGCGCCCTCCGAGCCGCCCGAGACGGGGGCGTCCACCATGCCGATGCCACGTTCCGCCAGGCGGCGGCCGAACTGGCGGGTCGCGGCCGGAGCGATGGTCGAACAGTCGATGACGAGGGATCCGGCGGCGGCGCCCGTGGCCACTCCGCCCGGACCGAAGAGGACGGACGCGACGTCCGGGCTGTCCGAGACGCAGACGACGACGACGTCCGAGGAGGCGGCCAGCTCCGCGGGACTCGCGGCCTCGCGCGCGCCGAGCTCGAGGAGTGCCGCGGCACGCCCGGGCGTTCTATTCCAGACGGTGAGCGGCGCACCCGCCCGAGCCAGGTTGGCGGCCATCGAGGCGCCCATGGTGCCGAGCCCCACGAACCCGATCCGTTCCACGCTCGCTCCTTCGCCAGCTTGCATCTGCCGGCTCCATGCTAGCGGCCCGGCCGAGGATCCTGGCGGGGGCTTGGATGGGCGGTGATACGATGCCGCCCCGAGGAAGCATCTGCGTCCATCCACAGTCGGATGTCGATGCTCGCGTCTCTTCGCCCCCGAGCCCATGATGGAGTCGAAATCTTGAATCCGCCTATCCGTTCGGGGCTCGTCGGGAGAATGGCGAGCGCCCTGCTCGTATCGGCGCTCGTGGCCGCGTGCGGCGCGGCGACTCTCTCGCCGTCTCCGAGCCAGACTCGACAGAGCGCGAGTCCGGCGGAGGCAGTCGCGTCTGCCGGGTCGACGCCGACGCCCTCGCCCACAGGCACGCCGTCCCCCACGGCGTCGTCGGCGCCGTCCATGACGCCCGCGACGCCCTCGCCCACTCCCTCGCCCAAACCCTCGCCGACCCCATTCTCGGTCGTCGCCGCCACGAGCTGCGACCCCAGCGTGGTCCCGGGCTCCGAGTACGCGCCGCCACCGCCGGCGCCGTCCCCGAATTCGAAGCCGGTCACGCTGCACGTCCCCATCCTCGAGTACCACCGTATCGTTCCGCCGGCCCGAGCCGGGAGATCGGCCCCGGGGCTGACGATGACGCCCCAGGTCTTCGACGCCCAGATGGCCGCGCTGGCCAAGGCGGGGTGGCACACCATCACCCTCGCCGCCCTCGCCGACGATCTGGCGGCCAACGTGAGCCCGCCCTCGCATACCTTCGTAGTCACGATCGACGATGGCTGGTGGGACAGCTTTGACTACGCCTTCAACATCCTCCTCAGATACGGGTTCGTGGCCACCTTCTTCGTGATCGCCGACCGGATCGGCCAGCCCCTGTTCCTGGCACCGGACGAGATCCAGATCCTGGCCGCGGCGGGCAACGACATCGGCGACCACACCGTCCACCACGACGCGTTGACCGCCGCGCAGCCGAAGGCGCTGACCTACGAGATCGATTCCGGGGCGGCGACGATCGCCGCCATCACCGGACGCTGGCCCGAGACGCTGGCCTATCCACTGGGCAAGGCCGACTCGCGGGTGCTGGCCGCCGTCGCCGCCTGCAAGTCGCTGCGTCTGGCGGTTGTCGAGGGCAGCGGCGCTCGCGAGACCTGGGCCACTCAATTCCACGTGTCGCGCATTCAGGTCGGCCCGCAGCGGCTGCCGGCAGATCTGCTCGCCGAGGTTCAACGTGTCGGCCGCTGATCGGCGCCGGCGGAGCGCGACACGGACGCGACTGCTGTCGCTCCTGGCGCTGGCGGCCGTGCTCGCCTTCACGCGTCCGGGCAGGCGCGCCGTCCGGCGGCTGGCGCTGCTGATCGATTCTCATGTCGAGGGCGCCGCGGAGCCGGATGCACGCGGCTATGCGCGCTTCATCGCGCCGGTGTTTCGCCGGCTGTATGAGCGTGTGACCGATGACGTGGCCTCCGAGCTGGAGGGCCGAACTGGCGTCGACGGCGGCCGCGGCGGCGGCGACAACGGCGCCGGCGGCAGAGGCGGCCGAGGCAGCGACGGCGGCCGCGGCGGCGGCAACGGCCGCGATCTCACGATCCTGGACGTGGGCTGCGGACCGGGCGACCTGGCCGCAATGCTGTCCGAACGACTGCCGGAGGCGCGCGTGTGCGGCGTCGACCTCGCGCCGAGTATGGTCGAGCTGGCGAGGCAGAAGGCGACGGACGACGGCCGGCTCGGCTTCGAAGGCGGAGACGTGGCCGACCTGCCATTCGAATCCGGATCGTTCGACCTGGTCGTCTCGACGCTCAGCCTGCACCACTGGCCGGACCCTGGGGCCGGTTTCGCCGAGATCGCGCGGGTGCTTCGACCCGGTGGCGTCGCTCTCATCTACGACCTCCGCCTGGTGACACTGGAGGCGGAAAGGCTGACCGAGGTTGCGCGTCGGGCCGGGCTGCCGGCCTCGGTGCTTCGGCGTGAGCGCCTCCGCGGCGGCATCCTCGCCGGCCTGTTCGTCCGTTTCCGCGTCGATCGCCCGGTCGGCGGAGGATCGACCGACTTCTCGCCCGCTGCGGGGGCAGCGGGCCATGCTAGAATTCCGGCCGCTGTGACTCCTGGAGAGGTCGCATAGTCGGTCTAGTGCAGCGGTTTGCTAAACCGCCAGGTGGGGTAACCTGCCTCGAGGGTTCGAATCCCTCCCTCTCCGCCAGTCCTCGCAATGAAGCACAGCCGCGCGCGCCCGTAGCTCAGTGGATAGAGCGTCAGGTTGCGGACCTGAAGGCCGTGGGTTCGAGTCCCGCCGGGCGCGCCAACATCCGAACGCGAAGCGACTCCCAGGAGCCCTCGGTGTCGTGCGGTTTCACGCTCCGGATGCCCGCGCCGCGCGTGCCGCGGGCCCTCTACCCTCTGTGGATCAGCCGGCGGAGCATACCGACACCGTGGCCCTCATGCGCCGGCTCGGGGAGCGCTTCGTCCTTACCCACGATCTCATCGATCGGGCCCGGCGGCATCTTCCACTCGTCCTCGGGCTCGGGCTTGACCGGGCCCAGCTCGTCGCTCAGGGTCCGCATCGGCCCGGGGGCCAGCATCTCCGTCGCAAGGAACCTGCCAGCGTTTCTCTCGGCGGTTCGCTTTGGGTCGCTCATCGCGATACGTCCTCCAAGCAAGCGGGCGGACGGCCGTCGGCGTTCTCCATGCTCGACGCAGGCGCCGCGGCCGAGGCGCGAGGATGCGTCTGGACCGGGTGAACTCGGCTCACCTGACGTCGAGGCAGGGCAACCCCGGCCGGGGTCAGCCTCTATGGATCAGGCGGTGGAGCAGCCCGACCCCGTGGCCGGCGGCGGCCGGCTCGGGAACCGCTTCGGCGTGGCCTGCGATCTCATCGACGGGGCCCGTCGGGATCTTCCACTCGTCTTCCGGCCCGGGATCACCCGGCCCCACATGCAGAGTGTTCGTCGGCATCGGGACCAGCCCCACCCCTACGTCCCCGAGGAACGCACCGGCATTCTGCTCGGCGGTTCGTATCGGCTCGCTCATCGACACATCCTCCACCGGAATGGGCGGGCGCTTGCCGTCGGCATTCTTCGAGCTCAACGTAGCACCGCGGTCAACGACCGAGACAGCCGCCGTTCTACGCCGGCGCCGGCGGGTCGATTCGATTTGACACCGCGCTCGTAGCCCGCTACTGTCGCGGACACTGACATGGAACAGACCTTCTACTTTTACCGCAACCCGGCATGACCGTTCCCGGAGCCTAGGCCCGGGATCGCGGGTCGTGCCGGGTGAAGCAGAGGCAGCGCCTCTGCTTTTTTGTTGCCCGACCAGACCCCGCCGGCAGGCCCCCATTCAGAGGACCGCCCGATGATCGTAGTGATGTCCGTAGGAGCAACCGAACAAGAGGCCAATGACGTCCGCGACCTCGTCAAGGCCGCCGGGCTGACACCGCATGACAATTACGGCACGCAGCGAGTTGTGATCGCCGTGCTGGGCGACGTAGGGCCGCAGAGGGACCATCTGATGAGCAAGCTGAACCTGATGCCCGGCGTCGAATCGGTGACGCCCATCAGTCGCCCTTACAAGCTGGCGTCTCGGGAATCCCACCCCGAAGACACGGTCATCGAAGTCCCCGGCGCCAGAATCGGCAACGGCACGCTGACGATCATGGCCGGCCCGTGTTCGGTCGAGAACCGCGACATGATGATCGCGACGGCACGGGCGGTAGCCGCGGCCGGAGCCACGATCCTGCGTGGCGGCGCGTTCAAGCCGCGCACCAGCCCTTACGCCTTCCAGGGCCTGGGAGTCGAGGGCCTCGGATACCTGCAGGAAGCCGGCAAGGAGGCGGGCCTGCCCACGATCACCGAGGTGATGGAGCCGGGCCAGGTCGAGGTCGTGGCCAGGCACGCGGACATCCTCCAGGTCGGCACCCGCAACATGCAGAACTACTCCCTCCTGACGGCCGTGGGCAAGGCCGGCAAGCCGGTCATGCTGAAGCGCGGCTATGGGGCGACGATCGAGGAGTGGCTCATGGCGGCCGAGTACATCGTCTCGTCGGGGCAGCCCAACGTCATCCTGTGCGAGCGCGGCATCCGAACCTTCGAGACGTACACGCGCAACACGCTCGACCTGACGGCCGTGCCGCTCCTCCACCACTTGACCCACCTGCCGGTCATCGTCGACCCGTCCCATGCCACCGGGAAGCGCTGGCTGGTGCGGCCGATGGCCATGGCAGCGGTGGCCGCCGGCGCGGACGGCATCATGGTCGAGGTCCATCCGAGTCCGGATGAGGCTCTGTCAGACGGCGAGCAGTCGCTCACCTTCGACCAGTTCACGGACATGGCGAGCGCGCTCAAGAAGATCCACGAGGAGGTTCGAACCCTCATCAAGGATCCCTTCGCCATGACCGGCCCGGTCCGCGTCGACGGCGTAAGCCGGCACTGACCTCATGAGGACCTCGCCGCTCCGAGGGGAGCAGCCCCGTTCTGTCCAGCCTGCCGAGCGCCTGCGCGGCGAGCCCCGGCTGCCCGGCGACAAGTCGATCTCACACCGGGCGCTGATCATGGCCGCGCTGGCCGATGGGCCGAGCGAGATCACCGGGGCGGGCGACGGCCGCGACGTCGCGGCCACGGCCGGGATCGTTGCCGCGCTCGGGGCGAGCGTGGAGCGGGTTCGCGAGGACGGCCTCAACGTCGACTACCGGGTGGTCTCACCGGGCGTGGACGGGCTCCACGAAGCCGACGGCGTGCTCGACTGCCGCAACTCCGGCACGAGCCTGCGACTGTGCTCCGGAATGCTGGCCGGCCTGCCCTTCTTCTCCGTCCTGGACGGGGATGCTTCATTGCGGAGCCGTCCGGTGGCCCGTATCATCGAGCCGCTGCGCTCGATGGGCGCAGACTTGCGCGCACGTCGATCCGATTCCCTTCCACCGCTGGTCGTCATCGGTCGCTCGCAGTTGCGGGCGATCGATTTTGAGACCCGCGTACCGAGCGCTCAGGTCAAGTCGGCGATCCTGCTGGCGGGCCTGCGCGCCGAGGGGCGAACGACGGTGCGCGAGGCTGTTGCCACGCGGGACCACACCGAGCGGATGCTTCGTTCGCGCGGCGTCGAGGTCCGGCGTGTGTCGGAGGATGAGTCTGGAGGCGGACCGGTGGCCTGGACGCTGGAGGGTGGAGCGCGGCTTTCCCCGCTCGACGAGCGCGTCCCGGGCGATCCCTCGGCCGCGGCCTTCTGGCTCGTGGCCGGGGCGATCCATCCGGACGCGGCCCTGACGCTGCGGGGCGTAGGTGTAAACCCTACCCGTCGGGCGGCGATCGACTTACTGGTCCGAATGGGCGCACGGATCGAGGAGACGGCGGTCGGCCGGGCTGACGGCGCGGCCGTCCCGCCCCCAGGCGACGCCGGCGAGCCGCTGGCCGACCTGACGGTCCGATCGAGCGAGCTCACGGCCATCGACCTCGGGCCGGCGGACGTGGCCGCGGCCATCGACGAGATACCGATCCTCTGCCTGGCCGCCACGCAGGCCCGTGGCACGACCACGATCCGTGGCGCCGGGGAGCTGCGCAACAAGGAATCCGACCGCATCGCGGGCATCGCCGCCGGCCTGACCGCTCTCGGAGCGCGGATCGCCGTCAGCGACGACGACATCGCCATCACCGGCCCCACGCCGCTGGTGGGGGCCGCCACCGAGACCCTCGACGACCACCGGCTGGCGATGACCTTCGCCGTGGCCGGCCTGATCGCCCGAGGCAAGACGACCATCGACGTGGCCGAGAGCGCCGCCGTCTCGTACCCGAGCTTCTTCCTCGAACTCGAAAGGCTGAGAGCATGACCAATCGCGTCGTCCTGATCGGCCACCCGGTCGCCCACTCGTTCTCGGGAGGGATGCAGCAGGCTGCCCTCGATGCCCTCGAAATCGACGCCCGCTACGAGCTGTGGGACCGCCGGCCGCTTGACCTCGTCGACGCCATCGCCGAGCTGCGCGGCGACGACTTCCTGGGAGCGAACATCACGATCCCCCACAAGGAGCATGTCGTCCCCCTCGTGGACAAGCTCTCCGAGGAAGCGGCGGCCATCGGTGCCGTCAACGTGATCGCCCGCGACGGCAAGAAGCTCGTCGGCCACAACACCGACGTGGCCGGGTTCAAGTCGGCCCTCGACAAGATCGTCGGCCGTCAGAAGATGCCGCGCCACGCCGTCGTCCTCGGCGCCGGCGGCGCCGCCCGAGCGGTCGTGTACGCGCTGATCACCGAGGGATTCCAGCGTGTCGTGGTCTTCAATCGTCACCTCCACCGCGCCGAAGGGATGGTCCGGCATTTCGGCCGGAGCGCCTCGCACATGGATCTGCACGCGATGCCCTGGCACGAGTCGGTTCTCGAGGCGGAGCTGGCCAAGACCAGGCTCCTGGTCAACGCCACTTCCATCGGCCTGGTCCCGACCGAGACGCCGATCCCGGCCGAACTCCTGCCGGCCGACCTGCTGGTGATGGATCTGGTCTACAACCCGCCCCAGTCGCAGCTCCTGCGGGACGCCACGGCGGCGGGCTGCACCACGTTGAACGGCGAACACATGCTGCTCCATCAGGGCGCGTGCTCTTTCGAGCTGTGGACGGGCAAAACCGCCCCGCTCGAGGTCATGCAGGCGGAACTCGATCGCGCCCGCGAACACGGTCTGCGCCAGATGCCGATCGACATGGGTCCGGCCGGCGAGGCCGGCCCGGCCGCGGGCTAGGAAGGCCGGGCACCGGAGATGGGCAGACTCCGCTTCCTGACCGCCGGGGAGTCGCACGGCCCTGCCCTCGCCGCGACGTTGGAGGGCATTCCCGCCGGGCTACCCATGACCGCGGACCAGATCGCGCTCGACCTGGCCCGGCGCCAGCGCGGCTACGGCCGCGGCGCACGCAGCACCAGCATCGAGCAGGACCGGGCCGAGATCCTGGCCGGCATCCGCCACGGGCTCACGATCGGGTCGCCGATCCTCTTGCTCATCCGCAATCGCGACTGGGACAACTGGACCCGGGTGATGGCGGTCGAGCCGTTGACGGACGAGGGGGCCGCCGAGCTGGCCCGGCTCGCGGAGGCGGGCGACAAGCGCGCCGCTCCGATAACGCGGCTGCGCGCCGGGCACGCGGATCTGGCCGGAGCGACGAAATACGGCTTCGAAGATGTGCGCAACGTCCTGGAGCGTGCCTCGGCTCGGGAGACGGCGGCCCGGGTCGCGGCGGGAGCGGTGGCGCGGGCCCTGCTCGCCGGCCTCGGCATCGACGTGTGGTCCCACACCGTCGAGGTGGGCGGAGTGGCGATTGAGCGTGCCTGCGCGACCCGCACGCGCGAGGAAGCGGAGGCGAGCCCGCTGCGCTGCCTCGACCCCGAGGCGGAGATACGAATGGTGGCGCGCATCGATGAGGCGCGCCAGGCCGGCGACACCGTAGGCGGCATCTTCGAGGTCGTGGCCGATGGCGTTCCGATGGGTCTGGGCAGCCACGTGCACTGGGACCGGCGCCTGGACGGCGCCCTCGCCGGCGCGGTCACGAGCATCCCGATCGTCAAGGGCGTGGAGTTCGGCCTTGGCTTCGCGCAGACGCGTCTGTTCGGGTCGGCGGTCCAGGACGTGATCCTGGGTCGCGACGCCGGCGGTGCCTGGCTCCGGCGCACGAACAACGCCGGCGGTCTCGAAGGCGGCATCTCCAACGGCGGGCCGATCGTCATCCGGGGCGCCGTGAAGCCGATCTCAACTCTGCCGCGGCCGCTCCCGTCGGCGGACCTGATCAGCGGCGAGCCCGTGGAGAAGGCCCACTACGAGCGCAGCGACATCAGCGTGGTGCCGGCCACCGGGGTCGTGGCCGAAGCGATGGTCTGCCTGACGCTGGCCGATTTCGCGCTCGACAAGTTCGGCGGCAATTCGATGGCGGAGCTGCTGGACAACGCCGCGCGCTACCGGGCCCGGATCGCCGGGGACGGTGGCCCGATCCGGCGCCCTGGCGCCGCGGCCCCGCGCGACGCCGCCGGCCGCGGGGCCCCGGCCGGGAGCGAGTAGACCGTGGATCTGGTCCTGGTCGGCCTGCCCGGCAGCGGCAAGAGCGCCGTGGGCAGGCGGCTCGCCGCGCGGCACGGCGCCACCTTCGTCGACCTCGACGATCTGATCGAGCGCCGCGTCGGCCGGCCCGTGGCCGCCATCTTCGCCGACGAGGGCGAGGACGCCTTCCGGCGCTACGAACGAGAAGCCATCGTCTCGCTCGGACCGGCCGATCCGGACGCCCGGCTGCGCCGGGTCATCGCCACGGGCGGCGGCGCGGTCATCGACCCGCGCAACCGCTGGCTGCTGTATCGCGGCCGCTTCCCGGTCTGGCTGCACGCCTCGCCCGAAGTGCTCGGCCACCGCCTGGGGCGGAGCCCGAACGTCCGCCCTCTCATCTCCGGCCGCGATCCCGCGGTCGCGATTCGAGAGCTTGCGCTCGCCCGAGAGCGCTTCTACTCGCCGGCCTTGCAGGTCGGCACGACATCCCCGATCAACGCCATCGTCGGCGCCCTGGAGCACCAGATGGCCGGCGGCCCGACCAATTCCGTGATGCTCCTTCGCGCCGATACCTCGATCGGCCGGGTGGAGATCGGCCATGGCATCGCCGCCTCCGCGATCTCCGGGGCGCTGCGCCGGCAGCATGCCCGCCGCGCCATCCTGCTCGCCGAACCGCGGACCTGGGAGGTCGCCGCCGCCGGGATCGCCGCCGCGCTGGCCGCGGACGGCTGGCCGGTCGAGCGCGTCCTTCTGCCGCGCGGTGAGAACGCCAAGCGCCTGCGGGTCGTGGGCCAGGCCTGCCGCGAGCTTGCCCGTCTCCACGTCGATCGGCGCGAGACGCTGGTCGCCATCGGCGGCGGTGCGCTCACCGACGCGGCCGGGTTCGTCGCCGCCGTGTACCTCCGCGGCGTGCCGATCGTCCAGGTGCCCACGACGCTGGTCGGCCAGATCGACGCGGCGCTGGGCGGCAAGACGGCCGTGGACCTGCCGGAGGGCAAGAATCTCGTCGGCGCGTTCCACCAGCCCGTGGCCTTCGTGGCCGACGTGTCGCTCCTGGCAACGCTGCCGCCGAGACAGCTTCGAGCGGCTCTGGGGGAGGCCGTCAAGATGGGCGCCCTTGGCGACGACCGTCTGCTGGAGCTCATCGAGGAAGACGGCGAAATGATCGCGTGCGGCGAGCGGCGGCCGTTCGAGTCGGGCAGCCTGGCCGAGCTGGTCGAGCGGTGCGTCTGGGCCAAGGTCGAAGTCGCCAGCGCCGACGAGCGCGAGTCGGGCCCGCGGATGACGCTCAACCTGGGCCACACCATCGGCCACGGTATCGAAGCGGCCGCGGGCTACAGCAGGATCCTCCACGGCGAGGCGGTTGCCTACGGACTGCGCGGAGCCTTCGCCATCTCCCGAGCCCTCGACATCACGCCGCCCGAGCGCGCTCGGCGTGTCATCGCCCTGCTGGATCGGCTCGGGCTGGGAGTGGAGCCGCCGCCGGTTTCGCCGGAGTCCGTCGCCGAGCACATGGCCACTGACAAGAAGCACGCTCTCGGCCGCCTGAGCTGGGTCCTGCCGACCGCAACCGGCGTCGTCATTCGCTCGGACGTGCCCGCCGAGGCGGTCGCGGCGGGACTCGCGGCCGCCCTCCGACTCCCGCGCAGGGACGCCGCCGTGACCTCGAGCGTGGCCGCGCCCGCGGAGGCTGCGGTTCGATCATGACTCGCGTCCTCGTGCTCAACGGCCCGAACCTGAACCTGCTCGGCACTCGCGAACCCGAGATCTACGGCCGCACGACGCTGGCCGAGATCGACGAGCAGCTGGTTCGACGGGGCGCCGAACTCGGCCTGACGGTCGAGACCTTCCAGTCGAACCATGAGGGCGTCCTGATCGACCGCCTCCACCGGCGCGACTTCGACTGGGCGATCGTGAACGCCGGGGGCCTCACCCACACCAGCGTCTCCCTGCGCGACGCTCTGCTCGGAATCGACCGGCCCTTCGTCGAGGTTCACCTCAGCGACCCGTCCAAGCGAGAGCCGTTCCGGCACGTCAACTTCCTGCAGGACATCGCCGCGCAGCGGATCGTCGGTCGGGGCGCGGCCGGGTACACCGCCGCGCTCGAGTTCATCGCCCATCGCCTGGGCGGCGCCCGCGATGCAGACGACCAGGAGAGAGCGAGGCTCCATGACTGAAGGGTCCGGAGGATCGAAGAGTTCCGCCGAACCGGGCGAGCTCGAGGCGCTGCGATCCCAGATCGACGATCTGGACGCTCAGATCGTCAGGCTGCTCAACCGTCGAGCGCGGCTCGGCCTGCAGGCGGGGCGGGCGAAGGTCCGCAGCGGCCGCCCCGTCGCCGACTCGGAGCGCGAGCGCGAGGTGCTCGTCAGGGTCGCCATGGCCAACGACGGCCCGTTGCCGCAGGACGCGATACTGGCGTTGTATCGCCACCTGATCGAGACTATCAAGCGGCTCGAGGAGCTGGAAGGCATCGGGCCGAAAGGTGATTCGAATGGCTGAGACCAGGCCTCAGAAGGGCAGGATGCGCAGCTTGACCGTCGCTGCGCTGCTGGGCGTCTTCGTAGTGGCGGCCGTTCTGGCGGTGATCAGCCGGCTCTTGCCGGGTCGGCTCTCGCGGATCGTGCGTAGGCCGGGCGGCGGCGGCTCGTAGCCGGATCGGGCGTCGCGTTTCGACGATCGCCGGGGCAGCGGTCGCGAACGGGAGACTTGCCCGCTCGACCCCGTGGCGAACGCAGATGGTCAAACGTCGCGAAGACTTCTGGGTCACCCCGATACGGAAATGGCCCCTGCCGTCCGACACCTTGGAGGATGCCTGATACCCAGACCTCCGAGCGGACATCCAATTCGGTCTGGGGGCGGCTGCGGTCACGTCTACGCCACATGAGCGGGGTGGGCCGCGGGATCGCACCCAAACTGGATCTGTTCGTGCTGGCCGTGACGTTGGTGATGCTGGCGTCGTGCATCGAGGCCGACTATCAGGCCGGTGCCGCCGTCGCCCTTCTGCTGGCCGTCCTGGTCGTCCTCCGACAGATGCTGACGGTGCGTCAGGTCGTGGAGATCGACCGGGCGCGTCGTCAGTCCGAGGCTCGCTTCGGCTGGCTGGTCATGAACTCATCCGACCTGATCATGGCCGTCGACTCCCACCGCAAGATCGACTACGTGAGCCCTTCGGTAAAGCGCCTGCTCGGGGCCGGCGACGGCAAACTCCTCGGCGCCCGCCTGACCGACCTCGCTCATCCCGAGGACGCCCGCGCCATCGAGGGGCTGCTGGACCGGGCCGCGCGCTCGCCAGGCGAACGCGTCAGCGTCGAGTGGCGGATCCGCCAGGGCGATGGGACGTGGCTGCCGGTCGAGACCGTGGCCACCAGCGGCGCGCTCGACGGCGACGCCCCCGGAGTGGTGCTCAACACTCGCGACCTCCAGGAGCGCAAAGCCCTCGAGCAGAAGCTGACGTTTCAGGCGTTTCATGATCCGCTGACCCGGCTGGCCAACCGCAGCCTCTTCCGAGAGCGCGTCGAGCATGCGCTGGAGCGGCGCCAGTCCGGCGATACTTCGGTGCTGTTCATCGACCTGGACAACTTCAAGACGATCAACGACAGCCTGGGACACGCCGCGGGCGATCACGTTCTGGTCGAGACGGCGCACCGGTTGCGCTCGACTCTGCGCGCGGAGGACACGGCGGCACGACTCGGAGGCGACGAGTTCGCGGTCCTGCTCGAGGACGCCGACGTGACCGCTTCGGCGCGTATCGCGGAGCGCATCCGCTCGACGCTCGGAGTGCCGTTTTGGGTCATGGGCCAGGAGGTCTTCATCAGCGCCAGCATCGGCATCGCGACGCGCGAGCCGGGCGACACGGCTACCGAGCTGCTGCGCAACGCCGACGTGGCGATGTACACCGCCAAGACGAAGGGCAAGGCTCGCTTCGAGATCTTCGAGGCCAGGATGCACGACGCGGTCGTGGCCCGCCTTGGCCTGGAGGCCGAGCTTCGCCGCGCCATCGACCGACGCGAGTTCGTGATCCACTACCAGCCCATCGTGAAGCTCGAGACGGGCGAGGTGATCGGGGCGGAGGCCCTCGTTCGCTGGCAGCATCCGACCCGTGGCATGGTGCCGCCGCTGGAGTTCATTCCGCTGGCCGAGGAGACGGGCCTGATCGTGCCGCTCGGAGGCTGGATCCTGAGGCAGGCCTGCCGCCAGCTCGCCGAATGGCAGCGCCTCCGCGGCGGCGGCGAACCCTTCGTCATGAACGTCAACCTGTCGTCGCGGCAACTGGTGCGTGACGTCATCGCGGACGAGGTCGCGGCAGCCGTGGATGAGTCGGGCATCCGTGCCAGCTGGCTCGTTCTGGAGGTGACGGAAACGGTCCTGATGGCGGACCCGGTCGTTGCCGCCACGGCCCTGGGGCACATCCGCGACCTGGGCGTGCGGGTGGCGCTGGACGACTTCGGCTCCGGCTACTCGTCGCTGAGCCATCTGCGCCGTTTCCCGATCGACATCGTCAAGATCGACAAGTCCTTCGTCGACGACGTCGCCAGCGGCGGCGTGGAGTCGGCCATCGCCCGAAGCATCATCGACCTCGGTCGGGCGATGCAGATCGACACCGTCGCCGAGGGGATCGAACTCGATGAGCAGGCGGAGATGCTGCGGTCACTGGGCTGCGAATTCGGCCAGGGCTTTTACTTCGCAAAGCCGCTGGAGCCCGCGGCCTGGGAGGAGCTGCTCCAGACCGATTTCATCGGCGGCGCCGAAGGCGGCGCCGATGGGAGTGGCGCGGGCGGGAGTGGCGCGGGCCGCCGTGCCGCGAGCAACCGAGGCGCGGGCAACCGGTCCTCCGACACGAAGCGGCGTCATCGGCGAGCCGCCGCGTAGCTCGCTCTGCGTCGCGTCCAGTCCGTGGCCCGTTGCTGAGGATTATTCGCCCTCGGGCATGCTGCTGACTGCAAGAACGGCACGCGCCCGCCACAAGGCTGAGCTAGTCTCCTATTCAGACGTCCGGCCGATAATCCCGACGCCGCAGGGAGAAGCCGCAGGGGTCGCGATTGCCGGATCGGGACGGGACGTCGGTCGGGGATTCCTCGAGCCACGGCCGAGACTCGCCTGCATTGGGGAAGGAGAACCGTCACGTGGCGACAGC
Organism: uncultured Chloroflexia bacterium; assembly: GCA_963768655.1. GTDB lineage: Bacteria > Chloroflexota > Limnocylindria > Limnocylindrales > CSP1-4 > Fen-1039. The sequence goes on from CAVYIM010000005.1 coordinate 485,836, forward strand.
CAGACGCCTGTACCTGTACGTGGTTTCGGCCGCCGGCCTGATCCTGATGGTGGCGGGGTCGGCCATTCTTCTGGAGGTCCTGATCAACAAGGTTGGCGTCGGTCAGCCGCCAACGGGCGGGGTACACGTTGACCGCGACATGCTGAGCCTGGCGATAGCCCTCGGCCTGGTCGGATTCGTCGTCTGGCTGGCCCACTGGTCCATCGTCGAACGGATGGTCACCGGGCCGTCGGCCGGGGCGGCGGAGTTGGCACCTGGTACGGCCGATGCCGCGGCGGCCGAGCGCCGGTCGATCGTGCGGTCCGTCTTCCTGGCGCTCGTCGCATGGACCAGCCTTGTGTACGCGGCGACGCTCGGGGCCGGCCTCGCCGGCCGCGCGATCGCGGACGTCCTGGGCGCCCCGCAGGTCTCGCCGCTTTCGACTACGTCGCTTTCGGTCCCGTCGCTGCTGCCGATCGGCGACGCCTGGTCTTTGTCGATCATCCTCGTGCTTTGCGCCGTCTGGGCGTACCACGCCTGGATTCGCAGCCGCGACGTCCGCCAGGGGCCGGCCATCAAGGGCGCTGCCGCATGGGTTTCGAGGTTCTACCTCTACTACGCGGCGTTCACCGGACTGGTCACAGTCCTTGAAATCTCTCCTCGCTGATCAACACGGCCGCGACCCAGGTGGCGCTTCCCGACCAGTCCGGCGTCACCTCCTACTTCAGCGAGCCGACGAACACGTTCACGAATGCGGGCTCCTCGGGATGGGAGCGGCCGGCGATCGCCGCTCTTGTGGGCATCGCGATCTACGGTGCGATATGGCTGATCCACTGGATCTACTCGAACCGCCTTTACTCGGGTTCGAGCGAGCAGTCGGCCCTCGAGCGCTCCTCGAGAGTCCGGCTCGCTTTCCTCATGACCGTGGTGCTCTACGGCGCGGCGACGATGGTCGGCGGTTTCGGCGCCGGGCTCGGTCAGCTGTTCAGCTCGGTTCTCGGTGTGAGCAACGCCGAGCCGTTGTGGTACCTGGTGCTCGTTCCGCCCGTTGCGGCGGTGCCAGCCGGGCTGGCCTGGTGGTGGCACCGGCAGCGCGCTTTCGCCGAAGCGACATCGCACCCGGACGGCATCTCGGCGAGCCGTATCGCCGGCTATCTGGTGGCCCTGGTCGGGTTGACGGCCTTCGCCGCGGCCCTGGAGGATGGCCTGGCCACGATTTTCGGGCAATGGTGGCCGCCTTCGACGAACGCCCTCTTCGGGAACATCGTCACTCCTGATTCTGTGTGGAAGTCAGCGGTCGCCGCCGACGGCGCACTCGTTCTCGTCGGCGTGGCCGTCTGGGTCGGGCCCTGGTTGTTCGCCCAGCGCCGGCGCGCGGCCGCTGCGATCGAGCGTGAGGTCGAGCTCGGATCCTCGTCGCGGGCCTACTACTTGTACGTCATCGCCGGCGCGGCCGTGCTGGTCCTCGCCGGGAACGCGGCTGTCCTGGCGTACCGAGGCCTCCGCCTGGGCTTCGGGCTGCCCGAAACCAGCTTCGGCTCGGAGGTCAGCGGTGCGATCGCGGGAGCCCTGGTTGCGGCCTTGATCCTCGCCTACCACGCCCGCGTTCTGCTAACGGATAGGTCGAAGCCGGCGCCGATGGCGGGAGCGATGCCGGGGGCGGTGCCGTGGCCCGGCGCGCCGGCGGGCGGCCCGATGGGCGGCCCCGCGCCGATGCCGCCCACGCCGATGGCACCGCCGCCGATGCCGCCCGCGCCGATGGCCCCGCCGCCGATGCCGATGGCGCCGTGGCCCGGCGCGCCGGCGGGCGGCCCGATGGGCGGCCCCGCGCCGATGCCGCCCACGCCGATGGCACCGCCGCCGATGGCACCGCCGCCGATGCCGGAGACCGAGCCGATCCCCGGTCAGACCCCTGGTCCGGATCAATCCGGTGCAGGCGGCCCAGCCGGCCCCGCTCCGGCTGACGAAGGACCGGTCTCAAACAGCTAGACCTGGCATCGGCCTTCACAAGTCACGCTGGGCCCGGCGTCAGCCGGGCACCAGGTCCCAGCGATGGGGCGCAGCGCTCGTTCGGGGGCGGAAGCGGCGGGCGTTGCCTGCCGCTCACCGCGCCGTGGCGCCTCGAAGCTCCCCGACGAGACGGCCCATCGCCGAAACGTTCTGGCCGTCCGGGCCGAGGGCGTCGATCAGGGCCGAGGCGACGATGACCCCATCTGCCCCGGCCGAAACAAGCATCCGGACGTGGGCGGGACGGCTCACGCCGAAGCCGACAGCGACCGGGACCGGCGACTCCGCCTTCGCGGCAGCGACGAGGCCGCGTACCGACGGCGGCAGAGACGCGCGAGCGCCGGTCACGCCCACGAGCGAGACGCAGTACAGGAACCCGCCCGAGCGCCGGGCAACGGCGACCCTCCGCTCGGGTGTGGTCGTGGGCGCGATGAGGTAAACGACGGCCAGGCCCACATCCCGAGCCACGGCCTCGAACCGCTCACCTTCATCGGGGGTCATGTCCGCGACGATGACGCCCGCGGCGCCGGCCTCCGCCAGACGAGTGGCCACGGCCCGGCCGTCGCCGCCGCCCAGGATCTGGTTGGCGTAGCACATCGGCACGAGCGGCAACTCCGGCCGGGCCGCGCTGATCTCGCGCAGCAGCGCGACCGAGCCAGCCAGCGTCGCCCCGGCGCGCAGCGCGGCCGAGGTCGCCCGCTGGAGAGTGGCTCCGTCGGCGAGGGGATCGGAATACGGCAACCCCACCTCGAGCAGGTCTGCGCCCGCATCGGCGGCCGCGAGAGCCGTGGCGAGCGACGTCCCGTGGTCGGGATAGCCGGCCACGACATACGGAATCATGGCCGCGCGGCCGGCGGAGGCGGCCCGGCCGAACGCGGCCGCGATCCGGCGCGCACCGGGCGTGGAGTTGGTGCCGAGGAACTGGGCCGGCGGCGGAGTGCCGGCAACGGATGCGGTCGGCGCCGCGCTCATCGCCCCACCTCCTCGAGGCCCAGGGCCGCCAGGTCCTTGTCGCCGCGGCCCGAGAGCCCCAGCACCACCACCGCTTCACGTGGCAGCGGCTCTGCCCGACCCTGACGGGCCGTGCTTGCCAGCACCTCGGGCAGAGCCGCCACGGCGTGAGCGGATTCGACCGCGGCCAGGATCCCTTCGGTCCGCGCGACCTGGCGAACGGCTTCGATGGCCTCCGTATCGGTCGCCGACGAAACGATCAGCCGGCCGGCCGCCATCAGCGCCGCGAGCTGCGGGCCGATTCCGGGGTAGTCCAACCCCGCGGAGATCGAGACCGCCTCGATGACCTGGCCGTCGGAGTCCTGGAGCATGTACGAGCGCGAGCCGTGGAGGATCCCGGGCCTGCCGCCCAGGAGCGCCGCCGCGTGGCGCCCAGTCCCGATCCCCTCCCCCGCCGCCTCGGCCACGGCCAGCCGGACGCCCGGCTCGCCGATGAACCGATTGAGCAGCCCGAGCGCGTTCGAGCCGCCGCCGACGCAGGCGATCGCCATGTCGGGCAGCCGCCCTTCGACCTCGTAGAGCTGGGCCGCCGCCTCGTCGCCGATGACGCGCTGGAAGTCGCGCACGATCATCGGGTACGGGTGCGGGCCCATCGTCGATCCCAGGCAGTAGTGGGAGGTTTCGACGTTGGTGACCCAGTCGCGCAGGGCCTCGCTCACGGCATCCTTGAGCGTCCCCGATCCTCCGTGGACCGGCCGAACTTCGGCGCCCAGCGCCTCCATTCGCAGGACGTTCGGCGCCTGGCGGCGGATGTCCTCCACGCCCATGTGGACGACGCACGGGATCTCGAGCAGCGCGCAGGCCGTGGCCGTCGCCACGCCGTGCATGCCCGCGCCGGTTTCGGCGATGACGCGGCTCTTGCCCAGGCGCCGCGTGAGCAGAACCTGGCCCAGAGCGTTGTTGAGCTTGTGGGCGCCGGTGTGGTTGAGGTCCTCGCGCTTGAGGTAGAGCCGGATCCGGTCGGGCAGCCGATCGGCGTGCTCGCCCGCCAGACGGCGCGCCGCCTCGAGCGTCTCCGCGCCGAGCCGATCGGCCCGATAGATCGGCGTGGGCCGCCCGCCGTAGTGGAACTGCAGCTCCCGCAGCTCGGCCCAGAAGCGCGGGTCGTGGCGAGTTTGCGCCCAGGCGGCTTCCAGCTGGTCGAGTGCGGCGACGAGGGTCTCTGGCACGTACCGACCGCCGAAGTCGCGGTCGATGCCCCAGCGGCCGTGCGCGTCGGGTTCGAGCAGCGCCTCGGGCACAGGCGTCGGCCGGACCCGGACGTGGGGACGGTCGAAGCGGGCGGCGCGGGCGCGCTTGACGAAGATCGCCACTCGCAGCGGATCCTTGCGGGGCCGCGAACCGGGGGCACGCGGCGCGCGCGACCGGCCGGTGGAGCTGTTCTCGTCCACTCCGGAGCTGACGTCGACGCCGATCGCCGGGACTGCCAGGACGGCCTCCGCCACGTTCGAAGGCTCCAGGCCGCCGGCCAGGATCACGGGCAACTCCCGGGCCACGGCCGCGGCCACGGCCCGATCGACGAGGCGACCCGTGCCGCCGGGGAACGGGCCTCCGGCGGCATCGAGAATGAGGCGTCCGGTGCCGGCGGCGAGGTACGCCTTGCCTGCCTCGATTGCCTCGGAGGCCACCCGACCGGCGTCCGCGGGGCCGGCGGGGGCGCCTGCGGCAGTGGCGGCCGCGGGCGGTTCGCCGCCCGCGGCCGCGCCCACGGCAACGGACGGAAGATGCAACACCTTCCAGACGGGTCGCCCGACGGCGGCGACCGCTTCGACGGGCTCGTGGCCCGAGAACTGGATCGCATCCGGGTCGATCGCCGCGATGGCGGCCCGAATCTCCGACGGCGCGGCGTCCGCGGTGACGGCCACGATCCGGGGCCGCTTGCCGGCGGGCGAGGCGCCACGCACCAGCGCCGCCAGCCACGAGGCTTCGGACAGGGTGAGGCACCGGGGCGTGCCGGGGACGAAGTTGAAGCCGATGGCATCGGCGCCGGATCGGATGGCGGCGAGCACACCCTCGGAATCCGTGACGCCGCAGATCTTGACCAGCGGCAGTCGCGCTTCCGCAGCCACGTCGTGTGGCACGGAACCCGCGGCCACGAAGGCACGGGCCGCCGCGGCCGGCTCGGCCGAGCGCATCAGCGCCTCCCCGATGAGGGCAGCGTCAAGCCCGACCGCCCGCCAGCCGACCAGCGTCCGGGGCTCGCCTACGCCCGATTCGCCGACCGCCAGCCGGTCGTTGGGAACCAGCGGTCGCAATCTCAAACACTGCTCGGGGTCGACGGTGAGAGTGCGGAGATTGCGGTTGTTGAGGCCGATGAGGCGGGCGTCGGTCGCGAGAGCGGCCTCGAGCTCGCGCTCGTCGTGGGCCTCGACCAGCGGCTCCAGTCCGAGCTCGCGGGCGAGACCGGCGAACCGGGTCAGCTTGCGGGCCGGGAGGACGCAGGCCAGCAGCAGGACCATGTCGGCGCCGGCGGAGCGCAGCACGGGGAGCTGGCGCTCGTCCACGACGAACTCTTTGGCGAGGATCGGGAGCGTGACGGCCGCCCGGACGGCGCGCAAGTCCGCGGCTGAGCCGCCGAACCAGTGCGGCTCACACAGGACGGAGATGGCGCTCGCTCCGCCCGCCTCGTAGGCGCGGGCGAGGGCGACCGGATCGGCGTCGGCGGCGATGGCCCCGGCCGAGGGCGAACGGCGCTTGACCTCGGCGATGAGATGCAGGCCGGGCGCGGCCAGCCGCTCCGCGACGGGCCGCGGGGCCCCGCCGGGAAGGGCGGCGTTTGCCGCCGCCTCGTCGGCGAGGGAGCGGTAGCTCCGCCCTCCGAGTTCGGCGCGGACGTCGGCGAGGCGGCGGGCGGCGATCTCGGCGACGACCCCGGTTCGGGCGCGGGCGGCCCGGGACGAACCGGCCGAGCGTGGCGCTGCCGAGCGTGGCGCTGCCGGGCGCGGCGCGGCGGAGTGTGGCGCGTTTGCGATCGTCATGCCGGCGTCGCCTCCAGGCTCTGTGCCTCGGCCGCCGCATCGGCGGCCTTCGCCGCGTCGCGGGCCGTCTTCGCGGCGCGAAGTCTTGCCAGCCGGGCCATCGCCGCGCCGGTGTCGATCACCTGCGCGGCGAGAGCGATGCCGCCGGGGAGATCGGCCGCTCGGCCGGCGACGATGAAGGCCGCCGCCGCGTTCAGCAGGACGACGTCGCGGCGCGGTCCGGTCTCGCCGGCGAGGACCGCCTCGACGAGAGCCACGTTGTCGGTGGGAGTTCCACCCGCCAGGGCGGCGAGCGGAGCGGGGGTCAGGCCCAGGTCGGCGGCCACGACCGCCTGTCGCGTCACGCCGGCGGGGGTGACGTCGTACATGACGCCCGACCCGTCGAGCGGCAGCTCGTCCACGCCGTCGCCGTGCACGACCAGCGCCCGTTCCGCGCCGAGCAGCCGCAACACTTCGGCCAGCTTCGGGGCAGCCGACGCGGCACCAACGCCCACCAGCTGGCGGCTCGTCCCGGCGGGGTTCGTCATGGGCCCGATGAGGTTGAAGGCCGTCCGGACGCCGATCTCACGCCGGGTCGGTCCCGCGTGCCTCATGGCCGGGTGGTAGGCCTGGGCGAAAAGGAACGCGAATCCAACCGTGCGCAGGGCCTCACCGGCCTCCGCAGGCGACAGGTCGGTCGCGACTCCCAGCGCCTCCAGCACGTCGGCCGAGCCACAGGCCGAGGTCATCGCCCGGTTGCCGTGCTTGGCGACCGGCACACCCGCCGCGGCCACGACCAGCGCCGCGGTAGTCGAGATGTTGAAGGTGTTGCTGCCGTCGCCACCCGTGCCGCACGTGTCGATGGCGCCGTCCGGCGCCTGGACCCGCAGGGCACGCTCGCGCATGGCGGCGGCGAAGCCGGCCAGCTCCTCGACCGTCTCGCCGCGCATCCGCAGGGCGACGAGCAAGGCCGCCAGCTGGGACGGCGTCGCCTCGCCGTCCATGACCGACCCCATGGCCGCTCGGGCCTCGTCCATGGCGAGGCGCTTGCCCTCGACCACGCCCGCCAGGGCGGTTCTCACGACTTCGCTCATCGAACCATCTCCACGCGGCCCGCGACGGCCGCCTCTGTCGCTTTGTTTGGCTGGATTAGCGCCGCGGCAACGGCCGGCTCGGCCGCGCGGTGCGCCCCGGCCGCGCCGCCATCCCCGCCGAACCCGGCCAGGGCGAATGAGCCGCTGGCTCCGTCGAGGAGCGCGGCCTCGCCCTCTCGGGCCAGGCGCAGGAAGTTGGCCAGGAGGCGCGGCCCCTCCGGCGTCAGGACCGATTCCGGATGGAACTGCACGCCTTCGATGGGGGCTGTCAGGTGACGAATGCCCATGACCACGTAGTCGTCCTCGGTCCGGGCCGTGACGATCACGTCGGGCGGGAGCGTCTCAGGGGCCACGCTCAGGGAGTGGTACCGCGCCGCCATGAACGGCATCGGCATCCCGGCGAGCAGACCCTTGCCATCGTGGCGGACGCTCGACGCCTCGCCGTGGACGAGCGTCGGGGCGCGGCGGATGGTCGCGCCCAGGGCGGCGCCCATGGACTGCATGCCGAGGCACACGCCCAGCAGCGGGATCTTGCGGTCGATGGCGACGCGGACCGTATCCATCGAGACGCCGGCCGAATCCGGGTCGCCGGGACCGGGCGAGACGACGATGCCGCGCAGGTCGGCCGCCGGGTCGTCGGCCAGGGCTTCGAGCCCGGCCCGGTCGATGGCGTCGTTGCGGAGCACGCGGACGTTCGCGCCGGCGGCCTCGAGCGCCTGGACGAGGTTGAACGTGAACGAGTCGTAGTTGTCGATCATGAGGATCATCGGGACGCCTCCTCGCTGATGGCGGGACCAGCGGTCGCGGCCGCCACGGGGCGGTCCGCCGGGCCACGGAACGTTGTCGTGCCACTCCCCTGCCCGCTCGCGGCCTCAGCGGCGGCCTCGGCAACTGCCTCGGCCACGGCCATCTCGAGCGCGCCGCGGATCGCCCCGGCCTTGTGCTCGGTCTCCTCGAACTCGCGTTCCGGGACGGACTTGGCGACGATCCCCGCCCCGACGGTGAGGTGGATGAGGTCGCCCTTGAGCACCGCCGAGCGGATCGTGATGGCGGTGTCGAGATTGCCGTCGTAGCCGAGATAGCCCACGGCCCCGCCGTACAACCCGCGCCGCTCCTTCTCGGCCTCGGCAATGAGCTGCATCGCCCGGACCTTCGGGGCGCCCGAGAGCGTCCCGGCCGGGAAGATGCTGCGCAGCGCGTCCAGGGCGTCGCAGCCCGGCTTCAGTCGCGCCTCCACGTTGCTCACCAGGTGGAGCACGTGGCTGTAGCGCTCCACTTCCATGTACTTGGTCACGGCCACCGTGCCGGGCCTCGCCACCCGGCCCAGATCGTTTCGCCCCAGGTCGACGAGCATCACGTGCTCGGCCCGCTCCTTGGGATCTCGCTCCAGGTTGTAGGCGAGCTGCGCGTCCTCCGCCGGAGTGGCGCCGCGTGGCCGCGTGCCGGCGATCGGGTGCGTGGTCATGCGGTCGCCCTCGACCCGGACCAGCAGCTCCGGGCTCGCCCCGACGACGGCGAACTCCGGCATCCGGACGAAGAACAGGTACGGGCTCGGGTTGATGCGACGCAGCGAGCGGTACAGCGCCACCGCGTCGAGCGGCTCGCCGGCGATGACCGGCCGCTCGAAGGTCTGGCGCCGGGCGATCACGACCTGGATGCCCTCGCCGGCGGCGATGGCATCGATGGCCGTTCGGACCGCGGCCTCGTACTCGTTCCGGTCCAGGCTGACTTCGACCTGGCGCAAGCCACTCCCCGAAGCGCCGCCGGGGGCTGCGGAACCGGCGTCCCGGCTGGCTCCGTCGCCAGGCCTGGCACCGTCCGTCCTTTCGACCGCAGTCGTTCGCCTGGTCAGGTTGGCGAGTTCCATGTCCGTGGGCCGGGCGGTTCGCTCGAGGGCGTCGAAAATCGCCCGCTCGGCGATGGCGTATCGACCCTCCAGGTCCGGCGTCTCGGTGTGGAGCGAGGCGACGGCTGAGAGCGTGTGCGTCAGGTGATCGAAGACCAGCACCAGGTCCGCCTCCTGGAAGGCGGCCAGCGGTGTGCCGATCGGGTCGCGTGCAGGCAGCGGCACCGTCGGCTCGAACGTCGAGACGGCGTCGTAGGCGAGCGCGCCCACCGCCCCACCCGGGAACCGGGGAATGCCCTCGTCCGGGAGGATCCGCCTCCGGGGCAGGAACCGCCGCAGCGCCGTCAGCGGATCGGGCGCCGGCAGCGTCTCGGTCGGAAGGTCCGGCGTGAAGTCGGTCACGCCGACCGGGCGGGTCTGGATCGTGGCCCGGCCGTCACGCACCGTGAGGAGCCGCCGCGGACCCACGCCCATGAAGGAGTAGCGGCCCAGCCGCTCGCCGCCTTCGACGGACTCGAGCAGGAAGGCCGGGCCGCCGTCGTCGAAGCGCATGAAGGCGCCGATCGGGGTTTCGAGGTCCGCGTTGCGAGTGGCCGTCAGCAGGATGGTGTCGGCCGAGCTGGACAAGCGCCGGACCTCGCGAAGACTGAGCGGATCTGTGAGTGCCATTGGGATCGCCTGTTGCCTTTCTTCGTTGTGGCGCCCGTCCGCCTGTCGAGGCGGAGCGGGCCCGCACCTTCGTCCCCTCTGCCCGCTTCTCCGGGGGCCTGGCGTCGGGCCCCCTCAGGGTCCCGGCGGTCGGCCCCGGAGAATGGCGGGGAATCAAAACGACCTTCCGTCCAGGGACGAAAGGTCGATCCTTCCGCGGTGCCACCCACATTCGGCGATGCCGCTCTCTTGGCCGACGGGCCGGGCTCTCGGGTGGCGGCCGGTCGGTTGTCCGTACCTGCCGCCGGCGACTCCCGCCGATCGGTGCTGCCCTGTATCGCTGGCGCTCTGCGCCGGAGCCTACTGGCGAGCCCTGGAAGCTCGCGGTTTGGTCCGGTGGCTCACGGGGCCATTCGCTCCTGCTGCCGCCCCAGCTTCCACCAGCCGCTGGGTCTCTGTGCCGGCAACCGGGAGGTACTCGTCCCGATCATCGCCCGTATTCCCGATGTGGCGCGGAGTCTACGGGCACGAGCGCTTCGGTGTCAAACGCCGTGGCCCGTGGCGGCCGGCGCCGCGCGGGTGGCGCGCATCCTGGTCAGATGCAAACCCGGGAGCGCGAGCCCGAACCGCGGCGCCTCCGAGGCCACTATTCCGTTGCCGCGGCAACAGCGGACCGTCGATCCACGCTCGGCGAGCGGCTTCGTGACCGCCGCCCGGGGCTTGTCGGCCGCCCGCCCACTGCCCGTTCCGGTCTCGCGCTACCCTCATTCGCATTTGGGCAAGTTCGCCGCGGGCTAGCTGCTGCTCCGCGCCACCGAACCTCCGACGGCCAGAACGAGCGAACCTTCACGACTGATGCCCGCCTGGACGTCAATCACCACGTTGGCGCGGACGTAACCATGACCACTCGCTCGTAGCAGCCATCCATGGATCCAGAGGCATATAAGGACATTACCAGCACTAGTACGACCAGGACGCCATAGATGAACAACAGGAAAAGCAGCCACGAGACCTTTCCGATTCATCCGGCGGATATCGAAGCGCCCGGTATTTGCTGAGCATGCCCCTTTGGTGCCTTACCAGTACTCCTCGGTGTGGAGCGTGCCGATGTCGTGGCCCCTGTCGCGGACGAAGCCGCGCGCCGCCGCCCAGGCGATGACGGTCTCGATCATGCCGGGATTGCCGCACAGGAAGATGTCGAAGTTGTCGGGCGTGACCGGCAGACCCGTCTCCTGCTCGACCGCGTCCGAGGCGATGACGTTCTGGAGATAGCCGCTCCTGCCCCGCCAGGTGACGTCCTCGGCCGGCCGGGTGATGACCGGAACGTAATGGAAGTTGTGGCAATGTCGGGCCAGGCCGGTCAGCTCGGTCCGATAGCCCAGGTCCCACGAGTAGCGCGCTCCGTGGACGACCACGAACTGCCGCGGCCCGTTGCAAACGAGTTCGCTGCGCAGCATCGACATGTAGGGCGCCAGGCCGGTGCCGGTGCCAATCATCAGCACGTGCTTGCCCGGCGCCACCTTGTCGAGCGTGAAGACGCCCACCGCCTTGGGCCCCACGTACACGCGATCGCGGAGCTTGAGGCTGAAGAGTCGCGGCGTCAGCTCGCCGCTCAGCACGAGGGTCAGGTAGAACTCGATGTACTCGTCGGCGCGGCTTTCCGACGCGATCGAATATGCCCGGCGGATCATCCGATCGGGATCGGCGGCGGCGCGCTCGACGGCCGCAGCCTGGGCGTCGACAGCAGCCTGACTCTCGGCCGTGCCCGCGACGGCCGCGGACGCGGCCACGGCTCCAGCGCGCGGCGAGTCGGCGCGCGCGCCGGCCACTACGCTCGGCTCGGATTCGCCCTCAGCCTCATCGACCCGCGGCACGGACGCCTTGACGCCCAGGACGACGTACTGGCCGGCCTTGAACTCGAAAGGCAGCCTGTCCGGCACGACCCGCAGGATGATCAGGCCAGGGGCCACTTCCACCCGACCGGTCACGGTTGCGTTGTATTCGGCCGCCATGCTGACCTCCGAAGCGCCACATCGGTCCGGCTGCTCATGCCTTCCCGTCGAGGAAAGGATACGAGCCCGGGCAGGAGGTGTCAGGACGTCGGACCTCCGGCCCGGACCCACGATGGAAGTGTTCGCGGGCCGGCAGCCGACCGGATAAGCTGAAGCGAGGAACGTGTGCGCCGTTGCCCGCGGCGCCATCGGGAACGCGCCCCGGAGGTTGGACTACCGGTCATGAGCGACGCCGAACGGAGGCCTCCGAGGCAGCCAGCGGTCGAACGCGGCCGGCCCGGCCAGGACGGCGCGGCCGGTTCGGCCGGCGGGAGGATCGGCGGGGCCGGAGCGGCCGGCAGACCCGGCGGGTCGAGTGACGCGACCGCCGAACCCGGCCTGGCGAGTGATGCGACCCCTGGACCCGGTTGCACGCTGGACGGCCTGCTGGCGAGGACCGACCGGATCGACGTCTACCGGGCGCGGCTCGAGCCGGCGAGAGGCTCCGCCACCCCCATCCTGGCGAAGTTTCTGCGCGCCGCCTCGCCGGCGGCGGAAGAGATCGCCCGGTTCGACGCCGAGCGCGAGATGATCCGCTCGCTGAAGGTCGACGGCGTAGCACGCCTCGCCAGCGCCACAAAGACCCTGAGCGGCCGGCCCGCCATCGCGCTCGAGGCCGTCCCCGGCGAGCAGCTGCGGACCTTCGTCGACGGCCGGCCGCTGCCCCTCGGCCGTTTTCTGTCGATCGCGATCGAGATGACCGCCATCGTCGGCCGGCTCCACGCCGCCGGCGTCACGCACAAGGACCTCACGCCCGACCGTTTCCTGTGGGACGAGAGAGATTCGCGCCTGACGTTGATCGACCTCGGCCGCGCGACGCGGCTCTCGAGGGAGCGGCTCGCGCCCTCGGGCCGCGCGGTGATCGACGGCCGGCCGGCCTATGTCTCGCCTGAGCAGACGGGCAGGATGAATCGGCCGCTGGACCATCGAACCGACTTCTACTCGCTGGGCATCTGCTTCTTCGAGATGCTCACCGGCCACGTGCCGTTCGAATTGGACGACCCTCTCGAGATCGTCCACGGCCACATCGCCCGGCGGCCGGCACGAGTGGAAACACTGAACCCGGACGTGCCGGCCGCCGTCGGCGACATCGTGGCGCGACTCCTCGAGAAGAGCGCCCACGACCGCTATCAGTCCGCCGCCGGCCTCCGGGCCGACCTGGATCGCTGCCGCACCCAGCTGGTCGAAACGCATCGCGTCGAGCCGTTCCAGCTCGGGCAGGACGACGTCTCGACCGTGTTGCGGATTCCGGACCAGCTCTACGGCCGGGATCGTGAGGTCGAAACGCTCCTTGCCGCGTTCGAGCATATCCGCGCGGGCGGCACCGATTTCATCCTCGTCGCCGGCCGGTCGGGGATCGGCAAGACTGCGCTCGTCGGAGAGATCCACAGGCCGGTCGCCACCCGGCGCGGTCACTTCGTCGAGGGCAGGTTCGACCCGCTCGGGCGAAACATCCCCTACTCCGGCTGGATCGGCGCGTTCACCAACCTGGCCCACTCCCTGCTCATGGAGAGCCAGGCCGAGCTGGACGCGTGGCGGGCCCGACTCGCGGGCGCGCTCGCCACGAACGGGAGGGTCGTCACGGCCGTGATCCCAGACCTGCGTCTCGTGGTCGGACCTCAACCCGATGTTCCCAACCTCGGACCATCCGAGATGCAGAATCGTTTCCAGCGCGTCTTCGGCGAGATCGTACGGGCTCTGGCCACACCAGAACGGCCACTGGTCGTCTTCCTCGACGATCTGCAGTGGGCCGATCAGGCAAGCCTGGCGCTGCTCGAATTGCTGCTGGCCGACCGCGAATTGGCCCACGTGCTGATCGTCGGCGCATACCGGGACAACGAACTCGCCCCGGACCATTTGCTGACCGAATCGCTGGCACGGATCGAGAAGAGCGGCCGGCCCGTGACGACGATCAAGGTCGGCTCGCTGCGCGTTGGGGACGTGGCCCACCTGCTGGCCGACACGTTGCACTGCCCGATCGAGCGCACCGGCGAGCTGGCCCGGCTCGTGCACGCCAAGACGGACGGCAATCCGTGGTTCATCGCCGGGCTGCTCGAGGCCATGTTCGACTCCGGGCTGCTCGAATACAGCGGAGGCTGGCAATGGGATCTCGAGCGGGTCCGCCTGGCTCCGATCGGGGACGACATCGCCGACCTGATGGTCGGCCGCATCGCCGGGTTGCCGCCCGCCACGATGGCGGTCCTGAAGATGGCCGCCTGCACGGGCGTCGAGTTCGACCTGGACGTCGTGGCCCTGGCCCGGGGCAGGTCCGTGGCCGAGACGATCGCCGACCTGCAGCCGGCCTTCCAGGCCGGCATCGTCGAGGGCTCAGACAGAACCGGCCGGTTCATCCACGACCGGGTCAGCGAGGCGACGTACAACCTGATCTCCGCCGAAGAGCGCGAGGATCTCCACCATGCCATCGGCCGAACGCTGCTCACGGCGGCCGGCGGTGCCTGGCCGGAGGATCTGGTCTTCCGGATCGCCGAGCAGTTCAACGCCTCCGGTTCCCGCCTCACTACCGCCGAAAGGCCTATCGCGTTCCAGGCAAATCTCCAGGCAGGACGGCGAGCCAGGGCCTCGGCGGCTTTCGAGGCCGCGTCCCGCTTCTGCGCCAGGGCAGCCGAGCTGCTGCCCGAGAACGCCTGGGAGCTCGACTACGCGACCACGCTGGCGCTCTACACCGATTGGGCCGAAGCCGCGTACGCGGCCATGGACTATGGCCGCGCAGAGGAGCTCTTCGCGCTGGTCCTCGACCGGGCTGCCACTCTCACCGACAGGATCCGGATCCACGTCGCCCAGATCGAGTACTCCCTGGCCTCGATGCGCTTCGAGGAGGCCCTCGAGGTGGTCGTCACGGTGATCGGGGAGCTCGGCATCCCGTTCGTGCCGCCGGCTGAGATCGACGAAGCCGCCACCGCGGAGCAGCTGGCCCAATTCATGGCCAACCTGGGCGACCGCAACCCGGCCGAGCTGGACCGCCTGCCGGCCGCCGCCTCCCCGTACAAGGAGGCGATCGAGGTCCTCGCCTCGGCCGACCCGCTGCTGTGGCTGGCCTATCCCGGCGCCGCCTTCTACGGGGTCCTTCAAGGCGCGAACCTGTCCATGGAACACGGCGTCTGCGGGGCGACCGCCGGAACGCTGGCATCGCTCGGATCGATCCTGTGCGCCAGGGGTCAGGTCGAGCTGGGTACGGCGATATGCGAGGCCGGGCTGCGATTGCTCGCCCGCTTCGACGAGCCATATCGACGGGCGATGGTCTTGCTCACTTACCACAACTTCGTCGCCTGCTGGAAGAGCCCGCGGCGGCAATCGGTCGAACCGCTGCTGGCCGAGTACTACGAGGCGGCTCGGATCGGCGACAACCTCGGCGCGGCCAATCTGATCAGGGACCACCTGACGATGAGGTTGCAGTCGGGCGAAGAACTCCCCAGCGTGGCCGCCGCCTTCGACCAGTTCGCCGGCCCGTTCCTGCGCCTCAACCAGCCCAGCGCGGCCGTGACGTTCAGCATCCTGCGCCAGGCGACACAGGTTCTGTGCGGGAACGCTCCGGACCCGCTCGCGCTCGAAGGCGAGTTCTGGAGTGAGGCCCGCGACCTGCCTGAGCTGTGGAGGCTGAGATTCAGTGTCGCCATCGCCACCGTCGGCTTCGCGAAGCTCCTCATTGCGTCGGTCATGGGCGACTTCGGCGCCGCCCTGGAGTGGGTGACCCGCCCCGGTGTCGAGGAATGCAGGCGATCCGCGACGGGCCTCTACATGGAGTTCGTGTCGGCCGGCTGCACCGCCCTCGCCTACCTCCGCGGCGGCGGGACGGCGGACGAACGGCGGGAGGAACACCTTGCCAGCGCCGAGGCGATCGCCGCGCGGCTGCGGACTGCGGCGGAGGAGTATCCCCCCAATTTCCTGCCGCTCTATGCCCTGGTCGCGGCCGAGATCGCCCGCGTCAAGGATGAACCCTGGACCGCAATTCGCCACTACAACCAGGCCATTGCCGCGGCGCGCGGCCAGGAGTTCCCGCATCTCGAAGGCCTGGCCAACGAGTTGGCGGGTCTCTTCTGGCTGGACCAGGGCCGCGACGCGTACGCCCGGCCGCATCTGGCCGCTGCACTTTCCGCGTATCGGCGCTGGGGCGCGCGCCCCAAGGTAGCCCAGATGCTGGCCCAGCACCCGTGGCTTGCAGCGGAGGCGCGGGACGCGGGCGAGTCCGGGCCGCTCGATCTGAGGACCGTCGTGAAGGCCAGCCAGGCCATCTCCGGCGAGATCGAGCTGGACCGGTTGCTGGCGCGCCTCCTGCAGATCACGATCGAGAACGCCGGGGCCGGCCGCGGCGTGCTGCTGCTGCGCCGGGGCAAGAGCCTGATCGTGGCCGCCGAGGCGTCGAGCGAGGAGCGAGCAGCGATTCTGACCAGCGCGCCTCTGGAGAGCCGCACGGACGTGGCCCACTCGATCGTCAACTACGTCGTCAGGTCGGGCCACAGCGTGCTCCTCGACGATGCCGCCAATGAGGGTGACTTCGTCGCGGATCCATCGATCGCGGCTCGCAAGCCACGTTCGGTGCTGTGTCTGCCGATCGCCCTCGGTGGCGCGCTGCTGGGTGTCGTCTACCTGGAGAACAACCTGGCCGCCGGTGCATTCGGCCCGGACCGCCTCGAGGTCCTGGAGATCCTGTGCGCCCAGGCGGCCATCTCCCTGGAGAACGCCCGCCTCTACGCCGAGCGCGATCGAGCCGCCGAGGCTCTCCGCCAGTCGGAAGAGAAGTTCCGCACGCTCGTCGAAAACACCGCGGACGTGGTCTTCGCCATGGACACGGAGGGCTGCTTCACGTACATCAGCCCGGCCATCGAGGCCCTCTCCGGGTACATGCCGGCCGAGGTTGTCGGACGGAGCTTCCGCGAGTTCACGCTGCCCGAAGAGCTGGCTCGGGTGGCGTCCAGCTTTGCCGCCGCGCTCGGCGGGACGATCGCGCCGATCGAGTTCCGCGGGCTGGCGCGGGATGGCCGCGTCGTGCACATTCGCGTGTCCGGCCGTCCGCAGTTCGAGGACGGCAAGCCCGTCGGCTTCACGGGCATCTTCACCGACATCAGTGAGCGCCGCGAACTTCAGGAACAACTCCTCCAGGCCATGAAGATGGAGAGCATCGGCCGCCTGGCCGGAGGTGTCGCCCACGACTTCAACAACCTGTTGACGGCCATCCTCGGGAACGCGGAACTGGCCATGCTGGAGCTGCCGCCGGACGCTGAGGCCCGCGAGGCGATCGCCGAGATCGCCAAGGCCGGGCAGCGCGCTTCGAGTCTGACCAGACAGCTGCTCGCCTTCGCCAGCAAACAGATCGTGGCGCCGGTCAGGCTGAGCCTCAGCACTGTCGTCTCGGATTCCGAGCGAATGTTGAGCCGTCTGCTCGGCGAGGACATCGAGATCACGACAGTCCTCGACCCCCATCTTGCCGCGGTCGAGGCCGACCCGGGGCAGATGGAGCAGCTCCTCGTCAACCTGACCATCAACGCCCGCGACGCCATGCCGAACGGCGGGCATCTGGTCATCGAGACTCGAAACGCCCTCGTGGAAGCCGGGGGGCCAGGCGGCAGCTCTGAGGTCGCGCCCGGGCCCTGGGTAGTCCTGACCGTCACCGACACCGGCGAGGGAATGTCGGCCGAGACGATGTCACACATCTTCGAGCCGTTCTTCACGACCAAGGAGGCGGGCAAGGGGACGGGTCTCGGCCTGGCGACCTGCCACGGCATCGTCAAGCAGAACCGGGGCCACATTTTCGTCTTCAGCGAACCGGGCCTTGGCTCGACCTTCCGCATCATGCTGCCGACCGCGTCCCGCGAGGTCGCGGCCGCTGGCCACGAGCAGACGCCTCCGACGTCGATCGATGGAACGGAAACGATCCTGGTGGTCGAGGACGAAGAGCAGGTTCGACGGCTGGCGGTCCTCGGGTTGCGCGCTCACGGCTACACCGTCATCGAGGCCGCGGGCGGCGCACAGGCCCTGAAGATCGTCGGCCGCGCCGATACCCGCCTGGACCTCGTCGTCAGCGACGTGGTGATGCCCGGCATGGGCGGCCTCGAGCTGGAACGGCGCCTGGCCCGGATCAGACCGGCCCTGCCGCTTATCCTGGCTTCCGGCCACGCCGAAACTCTGGTCGCCTCAGAGCAGACAGGCCGCGGCGGCGTGGCATTCGTCCAGAAGCCGTTCACGCCCGAGCAGCTCGCCCGCAAGGTGCGTGAGGTCCTCGATGCGACCGCGCCGCCGGAGTCGCCGCCGGCCGAAGGCTAATCGTTCGCCCGGCCACGATCAGGTCTGTGTCGGAAACCCCGCCAGACGAGCGGCCGGCCCGTCCGGTTGCATCACGCTCTTGAGGCTCGCCCACGGAATCAGGACGGAGGGCATCCCAACCGCGGAGGTGCCCACCTGGAACTCGGCGAACGTGACCTTGAGGCCGGAGGGTGTGAGGGCCCAGTTGTCGAAGTTGTCCGCCGCCGCGGCCGCACCGGCGTCGACGACCGTGGCGTTGTAGTCCTTGCCCAGCGACTTGCGTAGCTGCGCCTTGGACTGCTCGGAGATGATCGCCGCGGCCGCCTGCGTGTCCACGAAGATCTGGTCGAAGCCAAGGCGCTGGCCGCTGTCGAGCGCGTAGTTCAGTGTTTCGATGGTGGTGTCAGGGTGCCCCGGCGTCGTGTCGTCGACCCATTTCAGCGTGAAGCTCACCAGGTCCGGCGAGATCATGTTGACGGTGAACAAGCCGGTCAGGGTGTTGGTCTTGCCCGGAAGCTGCTGTACCGCGGCGGGACCAGCCTCGAAAGTCTGGATCTGCGTGGTGACTTCATCGTAAATGTCCTCATTCATGACGCCCGCCAGGGGTGTGCTCCCGACCTGGAACTGCGGATAGCGCCAGACAACGAACCAGAGCCGGCCGGGATCGTGATCGCCGCTATAGATGGTGAGGATGACCGGCGTCGTCGTGGGGATCGGCACGGTCATCAACGGCGAAGCTGTTTCGGTCGGCGAAGCCAGCGCCGTTGGCGCTTCGGGGGCGATCGTGGGCACGGCCGTAGGGCTCGCGGAGGGTGAGGGCGTCGCGTCGGGCGTCGTGTTCGCGAGGATCGTCATGGCGGTCGTCACGCCCACGAGACCGACGAGCGCGAGTCCCGCGATCGGAAACAGGGCCTTGATTCCTCTCACGAGGGGGTTCGACTCCATGGCACGAGTATGGACCGACAGGCGCTTTCTCCGCTTGTAGGAGGCTCGGGAGACCCGCGACGGCCGTCAGGGGGCGACTGGTGGCTCAACGCACGTGACATGGGAGCCCTCACTTGAGCTGAGATTGCCACAAATCTCTCGATCAGCGGTATTCAAGTCCAGGCGACAGCGTTTGCGGATCAAGTGCCCAAGCACGGATCACCCATCCGCCCAGGCTTTGCGACCGGCTCGGTTCGCCCCTGCGGCTGCCGGCCGCTGCTGCCGAAGGGCCCGACCTCGGCCCAAGGCGCTGCCACGCTCGGCTGGGCTCGATCGCCTGAGCGCTTCTTGGGCTCGAGGGAGCAGCCACATCGCTCACGTAGTACGGGGACAGTGGCCACGAGTTCGGGACAGGTGACGGGCAGCAACCACTATCCCCCCCACACGAACCCGCTTCGACCGCTGGTTTCAGGCCGAAGCCGACTGCCTCGCCTAACTAGCGAAGCCGCACGGTTCTGCCAGGAATCTGCCCGCGCCCGGCGCGACGCGTAGATGAAACCGCCGGAAGGGGAGAGCTGAGCCTTCGATCGCGGGTCTGGGGACAGGCTGCTCCGGCGCTTACTTGACCTCGCGCTCCAGCAGGACCGGCAGCGTCTTGGTCGCGAACGAGGCGTGCGCCATGAGATCCACGGCCACGACGCGCCAGCCGTCCTTGGCGAACACGTTGAGGTGCTCCACCAGCTGGTCGAGGCGGGCCTCGGGCTCGTCCTTCCAGTGCACCTGCTCGACCTTGTACTCTACGCGAGCCACGGCATGCTCCTTCCTTGCTTCGGGGCTGGCGTCCGCGAGCCCCACCGAACTCGACTCTGCGCAAAGCGTAGGAGCGGTGTGCGCCACGAAAGATCGAATCTTTGTCAAATTGCGGGGGAGCTTCCGTGCGATCCACCGCGCTAACACCTGGGCGAATGGGTCGCCGCCGAGGGCGCCATCCGGAACCTGCCGCAGGACAAGATCCGCACACCCGACCAGGCCGACTGGCACCGCGTCTACGTGGGGTCGACTGAGGCTACCAGCACGCCTTCGCCTGCGACGGTCCGCTCTCGGTCAATCCGTTCCGCCGGTCTCGACGGCGGCCTCGCTCAATCCCCTCCTGACATCGGAGTGACGCCCGCGTCTGGCTCCATCTGGTACGCCACCGGAGCGCGTTGAAGTGCCGCATCCATGCCACGCTCATGACCTTCGGCCACCAACTCCCGGTCACTGACCTGTTCGGGACATCCGGCCGCGAGCGACTCGCGGGCCTGGCGCTGCCCAAGCCTTGGGCCAGGACCATGGCCGCGAGCCTGGCCATGGTCGACGAGCTCGACGAGCGGATCGACGAGTGCGGGCGAGAGCTCATACGCCTCGGCGTCGGCCACCCCTACATCCCGCTGCTTCTGACCGTACCCGGCGTCGGCCCGCTTCTCGCCTACAGCATCGCGTCCGAGATCGGCGACATTGCCCGCTTCGCCAGTCCGAAGAAGCTCACCGGATACACCGGCCCGTGCGGCCGCCAGCGTGGCGCCAAGGTCGCCCACGCCGACATTGCCCGCCAGCTCGCCGCGACTGACTCCCTGCGGGTTCTCGACGACGATCTCGTACCTGGCGGAGTGATAGCGGAAGGCGATCTCGTAGCCCGGCCAGGCCCGCGGGATGCATGGGTCAAGAAGGAGCGTCGTTCCGCGCAGACGGAATCCGAGGATCCACTCGACGCCGGCCTGGTACATCCAGCCCGCCGACCCGGTGTACCAGGTCCAACCGCCGCGGCCGACATGCGGCGGTTCGGTGTAGACGTCGGCCGCCATCACGTACGGCTCCACCTTGTATCGCTGAACCCCCGCCCGCGTGCTGGCGTGGTTGATGGGGTTGAGGATTGACGGCGGGGCTTCTGCCACGGCAGCGTTCCTCCTTCATAGGAGCGCGTACCTGTTCTGGATCTTGTGCTGTTGCTTACCGGCGTTGCTACCGGCAGTTCGCAGGCTGAGCCGCCGACAACCTCAAATGGCCCAATTCACGCTCAGGTGAGTGGCGGAGAGGGTGAGATTCGAACTCACGGGACTCTCGTCCAGCGGTTTTCAAGTCTGGGTCGAAGCGTTCGCGGGGGTTCGTCGATGGCCAATTCACGAGGGAATCGGCCAATTCCCGGGCCTCGAATCCGCCGACGTTCGCCCCTGTTGCTACCGGCTGTTGCTACCGGTAGGCTGCCCGTCGTGACCTGCAGTAGTTGTGCCAACTTGATCGACTAGACTCCCGGTTTGGGCCCGCCGGCCGTCGCCAGCGCTTGATCTACCTCAGCTTCGGTCATCTCCCGGTCGTTCTCAGGACTCTCCTGCGAGGGAGGGGGGAACAGCGGAACGATAACTGCCCTCGCAAGAGACTGATCGATCCCTGACAGGAACCGCCCCACCGAGTACGTCTCCGCGAGGATATTCCATAGCTGGTTGCGCAAGACGAAAAGCGTTCGCATCGTGATGGCGCTCACAGTCACTCCACCGATCGCCCCACTCCTAGAGGCAGCACCTAGACGCGCCATTTCCCGACCAGGCCACTCGTCGTCAGTCCGGCCCCGCATCGTGAGATCGAATTGAGCGATCCGCTCGCCGAGGTCTAGGAGTTGTGCCTGCAGCGGGCCAACGCGGAATGTCGAGGACGTAGCGTCGAACTCCAGGAACTCGCCGCTAGCCACGGAATCGTCGAGAGCCTTTCTCCGTAGCCCGCGAGCGCCTGCCGGCGCCAACATCCAGAACCACGTCAGCCGGCGAGCCTGGTCATTCGTAAGGTCGACCTCGGAATCGCGCCCAGCGTCATCTTCGCGGAGTTCCGGAATCGATTCCTTCGAGAACACGCTAGGTATCGGCAAAGCCGGGTGGCCAGCTCGGGCATAGTGGCAAGCTTTGATGTTCGCCCTGAGCTCCCAGAGGAGATTGGCCTCCAACGCGCGGCGGCGCAGTGGACGGGACAGGCGGAGGACCGCTCCGAGAGTGTCGGCGACGTCGCGGAAGGAATCGAACTTGTGGATCCAGTTGGAAACTCCCGGCCGTTCGGCCGCGACCTCGGTGAGGAAGGCTCGAAATCAGCGGCCAGTCTTCGATATCCGGCACCGACTCCACGTTGTGCCGCCAAGAGTTGAAGACCGAGCCCCTAGCGAAGGGGATGAGCTGGAGCCTGCCCTCGGATGCCAACTGTCGCGCCCGACGGTATTCGGCTCGCGTCACCGAGATCCCATCATCGAACTGGGACCCGTAGCGGTCTCCGACGATGAGGACGAAGTAGTCGGAGGCCTCGATTGCTTGGACCGCGGCAAGCCGGGCGGTCTCATCGAGTGAATGCGGAAACGTCGGGAATTCGCTCAAAATGACTTCGAAGCCGGACTCCTCAAGGAAGTACTTGATGGTCGAGCGCAGGTCGGCCAAATCAACGATTGTCGAGCTCACGAATACCCGAGGAGTCCCGGCGAGCTGCGGAGAGCCTCCGACCCTTCGATTCCACTGCTACCCTGTCACTTGGTCTGTCGTGATCCGGAGAGGAGCAGCGCCTTCTACGTTCGGCGCGATCTCGACAAGGCGGAGACGGACGAAGACTCCGTCTTTCGGTTCTGGCCGCCATTCGTACCGCTGCAGCACGCCCTGTCCGAGCACTCCCATGGTCTGGATGTCATAGATGATTTGCTCAGGCCAGAGTGGTGGCCTGCCCGGCTTCGCCTCCGCCGACTGGACGAAATCGTTGATGACGCCGCGGAAAGTCCCCTTTTCACCGGGCATCAAAGCGTTGGCAAGCTCCAGTGTCATCTCGGCGGAGCCTATCGGCGCTTCCCAATGCGGACCCACGACGGGGCTCTTTGGAGCGCGAAGAACGAGTCTTGGCCTGAGGACAGCCGCCGAGTCGCTTGGGTTGGCCACCTCGAGCTCGATCGTGTGCGGCCCGTTCGAGTAAGCCGGCGGGCTCGCCTGAACGATCACCGCGGCAATGATCTGCGCGTCTCGCGCTCGGTTGCGCTCAGTGGCCTCCGCCAGGTCTGCCTGGCGTTTGAGCACGCCGACCATGTTGTGGTTCTGCCAAGCGTAGTAGGCCGTGACACCGACCAAGACCAAGGTCCCCGCGGCGAGGATCACGGTCGCGGCCGCAAGAACCGTGTTTGAGTCCATTGCCTTCGCCCTCTATGGTCGATGGGTCATCGACCACTCTTGACGTGTTCACCCACAGCAGGAGGATCGATGCAGAGCCCGACGATCTCGCAAACTTGGGCACCCCATCGGGCTGCGAGTTGCGGTCCTTCTACTCGATGGGGGCCGGCCACTGGACGATGGCATCTTGCCATAGCCGCGCCTGTCCCTCGATGCCTAGAGAGCAGATCCGGCTCGCCGTGCCGAGCAGGTGCGCTATCAAAGGGCCAGCCATCGCCCTGAGGTGGATCCCACGGAAGGCACCCTCCACGACGAGGTGCTGCCCATCGGGCCGCTGCTCGATCCGATGACTTGACAGCGCCGAGCCTCCGAGGTGGGCCCAATCGCTGGATATGCGGAAGATGACCTGGTAGGCCTCCCACATGGCACTATCGCCGGTCGCCAGGGCCATCGCTTCGCTTGATGGGAGCAGCGGGCCGCGTTCACCGATCTTCTCGCCGGCATCCCGGGCTCGATTGCGTACGTCAGCCACGTTGGCCTCCATCTCGGCCATACGCTCGGTTGAATAGACCGGACCGCTGCTACTGCCTCGGCGAGTTCTGAACTCTCGAAATGGCGCAGCGCGGGCGATCCGATTCCGATCGTCTTCTGCGAAATGCATCTCGACGCGAAGGGGTGGGTCATCTTCGATCCAGCGCAGCAGGATCGCCGCGTCGGCGACTGTTCGGAGCAGGATCGGTGCCGTGATGCCGAGGGGATCGGCCACAGCCTCACGCCGGAGCCCGCGGTACACCTCGAACGCCTGACGAGCGAGGCCAAGAACGACCACGCACGGCTTGCCTCGTTCCTCCACTGGGACATCGAGATAGCCCGCGAGTTTGTCTAGTGTCCCGGGCTGCAGCAGGCTAGGCAGTTCTGCCGTTCGCAGCTACAATTCGGTGCATGCCGAACCACGCAGCGCCCCCATTGACCATCAGCGAGTCTGAGCGAGCGTCGCTACGAGCCCTCTTGCGAGCAGGCACGACCGAGCAACGCCTGGTGATGCGAGCCCGGATCGTGCTCGCCGCCGCCGACGGGACCGCGAACGAACGCATAGCTGCGCAGCTCGGGGTCCACCGCATGACGGTGCTGCTGTGGCGCGGACGGTTTCTGCGTGAACGCATGGCCGGTCTCGCAGATTTGCCCAGGCCAGGCCGCGAACTGACCTATGACCGGGCCGCCCGCGATCGGGTCATCGCCTTCACCCTGGAGCCGCCGCCTTTCGGGACTACCCACTGGAGTTCGCGGGCCATGGCAGCGCGGACCGGCATCAGCGTCACGACCATCCAGCGCATCTGGCGCGAGGCGAACCTGAAGCCGCACCGGACCGAGACGTTCAAGTTCAGCACCGATCCCGATCTTGTGGCCAAGGTCCGTGACGTCGTGGGGCTGTATCTGAACCCTCCGGAGCGAGCGATCGTGCTCAGCGTCGACGAGAAGACCCAGATCCAGGCTCTCGAGCGAACGGCCCCGATGCTGCCGCTCAAGCCCGGCCAGGTCGAGCGCCATACCCACGACTACAAACGCAACGGCACCACTCAGCTGTTCGCCGCTCTCGAAGTCGCCACTGGCAAGGTGACCACTCAGACGCGGGCTCGCCACACGGCTGCCGACTTCCTGGCCTTCCTGCGCGAGATCGAGCGGGCCTATCCGCAGGGAGAACTTGCGGTCGTGCTCGACAACGTCAGCTCCCACAAGACGCCGGCCATCCGCGAGTGGCTCGAAGCTAATCCGCGAGTTAGCTTTCACTTCACCCCCACCAGCGCGTCCTGGATGAACCAGATCGAGACCTGGTTCGGCATCCTCTCCCGTCAGGCTATTCGCCGGGGCAGCTTCCGCTCCGTCAAGGAACTCATCGCGATGATCGTGGCCTTCACGGCCAGCTGGAACGAGGGCTCTACGCCCTTCGCCTGGGTCAAGACCGCCGATCAGATCCTGGCCAAGGCGGTGCGCAAGCCCTCAGTGATCGGCGAATCGGGACACTAGAACCGCCCCGCCGCTTCTATGGCCTCCAGGAACGGCGCGGGCTCTGGCATATATATCCTTCTTGGGTGATTTGGAGCTTTACGCCATGAAGGCGCCCTATAGCTTGCCCGCAATCCTCACGATGCGATGCGGCTCAACCAGCTTGGCGATCTCGGCGGTGAACCTGTCGCCCAGCGACGGCCAATTCCAGAACGTGAGGCTCAGCGAGCCCGCAGCGAGCCAGGGTTCGAGTCTCCATTCACGAACCGGATAGTCAGCACCGCAAACCTCGCACGTAAACCCCGCGTCGTCCGACCCGTCGTACCAGAGCCCGATCACGTCCCCCCAGTCGTCCGGAAGTTGCCGAGTGTGACCACGCGGGCATTTCCCGACCTCGTCCCAGCCAACCGACACGGAAACGTTTCGTACGGCCGACAGGTCTAGGCCGTTGGTCCGAAGTTGTCGCAGATCGCTCCGCTTATCCTCGGGGATCTCATCTTCAGGGTCCACCCACTCCGCGTACCGTTCGCCCGGTCCGTACCCTCCGCCCGACCCAGGAACGCAGTCGGAGAGCGCACGTTCGACGATGCCCTGGGCCCACAGCCAATCGAGCGCTCGAGCCGCAAGGCTCTTCGCCTCCGCGTCGGAGGCGTCGACGTCCACGATGGCTTGAAACCCGTCGCCCATGATCGTCCCCTCTTGTCTCGGTGTCTCGGCCGCGCACCTTCGAGATTGCCATCGTACCGGAAGCAAACCAGGGCTCGTTCAGCGGCGCGGTTGTTCGTCGGCGGCGAGTTCAGCGATTGCCGAAGCTGGAACCAGCCGGCGGCGGCCAACCTTGATCGACCGCAAGCGCCCGGCGCCGATCGCAGCGTAGATGGTCGTCCTGCCCACTCCCGTCAGCTCGGCTGCCTGTTCGATCGAGAGCAACTGCTCCGCGACGGTCTCATGGCTGTTGGCCTCAGCTCGGACCGCGGCCAGGATCGCGTCTGCCAGGGCATCTGTCGCGGCTCGGATGGCAGCCTCGTGATCGGCGCTCATCGCTCGCAGGTTTCGGGCCACTTGCCTTCGATCGGCACTTACCCGTTGATCGCCCGGAGGCCGGCCATTTGCTCGCCAATTGGTCGCGGCCCCTGCGTTTCTTACAATTCTTACAACTCCTGTAACAACGACCCGGGGCCCAATTCGCGGCCGCCAGCACCTCCTCGACCTTACGGAGCCGCCGCCACAGAGTCAACGGATTCTGCGTACCGTTGGGCGTACCGTCGGGGAGGATTCCACTTTACAAGCTCGTTGGAAGAGCATACAGTGGCGTTGTAATTACCTGCAAAGGAGTTGTAGGTGCTGGCTCCGTCCGTTGCGAAGGTGAACGCGGTGCTGCAGCTGGCCAATGAGCGGCCGCTCCGCCCCTATACGATCACGAGCCGACTCGGCGATGGGTGGCTTCACAACAAGACGGTCTCCGCGTTGCGCACCCTGGAGCGCATCGGGATCGTTCGGCCCGTTCAGCGTCAGCGGCACACCGAGTACGAACCCAACCCCGAGAGCCCATACGCCGACGTCGCCCACCAGATCGCTCTCATCGACCTGGGCATCCACGACCTGCTGCCGGCGAACTCGCAGGTTGTAGCCATCTACGTTCACGGCAGCGTCGCCGAGGGGTCGGCGAGCCCCGCTAGCGATCTCGACGTCCTGTTGATCGGCAAGATCGATCCGCGCGAAGCTCGGCAAGCGCTGGCGCCGGTAGAGCGAATGCTGGGTCGATCGCTCGATGTGAGCGTCCGAAGCGCCGCCGAGGTCCGCGAGGCGGTCGCCGCCGGCGATGCGTTCGTGACCGAGATCCTCTCCCGCGGCGTTCGAGTGTGGGGGATCTGGCGATGAAGCTGACGCTGAAGGACGAGCGGCGGCTCGAAGTCATCGGCGAGGGCCTGCTGGAAGCGCGAAAGACGCTTGATCGCAAGGACCTGACCGAGTGGGAGGCCCGACTCGTCTACGACCGCGCGGTCGACTACCTGAACCAGACGGTCGATCTGTACGTCCGAGTTTGCGGCCTCGGCCGCCAGGACAACGCGAAGCTTCGCCTGAGCGCGGTGATCGCGGATCTGGCCCGGCGGGGCGTTCGCGACCTCCCCGATGAGGAGGACGTCTGGGAGGAGATCGACGAGCGCAATGCCAGCGTCCACGACGGATCGGTTACCCGGTCAAGTCGACCCCAGGCGGTCCTGACCGAGAAGAACGCGCGGGCCCTCTTGCGGGCGGTTCGCGCCGTCCTGATCCCGCCTACCGGCGAACAGACCGCACATTCCTAGGGCGCCAGCGCGTCGCCTTGGGACTCTCCGCCGCCGGCCGCCAGAACCTCGAGCCAGGCTCGAGAACCGACAGGTTCAGGCAGCCACCGCGGTGGTGCCGTGAGCAGTGACCGCAGCGAGCGTGGCTCCTGGCCGCGCACGAGCGGCTGTAATGCCGCGTCGAGGGAGCCGGCGGCCAGTTCACCTCGGGTGATGACCCAGGCCCGAGGAGGCAGGTCCAGCGCGGCCGCCGATCGCATCATCCACTCGGCCCGGAGCTGTTTCGGAACAACGACGAGGAGTTGCCAGTTCGGTCGGGTCGAGAGCCGGCGCCCATAGATGGCGAGCGTGGCGCGGACGCCCGGCCGTTGGGTCGTGCCTTCGTCGGTTTCGAGCGCCAGGACCGCAGAGCCGGCCTCGGTCGTGACGAGAGCGATGCCATCGGGTCGCAGGAAGCGGGTCAGCATGTTCCCGCACATGCTCTGCGTGAGCCAGAGCTGGACAGCTGGACGCTCCCGGTCGCCGGTCCGGTTGAGGGCACAGATGGTATCGACCGTATCGAGCGTGCGGCGAAGGTAGCTCGTGGACGGGAGAGGTCCGACGATGCCGAGATGTTCGCGGCCGAACTGGCTGAGGCGGTATGCGTACTCGGCTTGACCGTACCGTTCCTCGGGGATGGCGATGCGCTCGAGCAGGTTGGATCGATACAGGCGGAGCAGGTGCTTCTGGCTGACGCGGAGGGATTCGTAGACGAGTTGGGCGAGCTGGACTGCGGTCGCTGCGCCGGCGCAGCTGAGGAGACGAAGGCAGGCTCGATCGGTGATCGGCAGCTTCTGCGGATCGATGTCGTGAGCGCTGCCGGGATCGATCCTTCGGAAGGCAGCGCTCATAGGAGATCTTCCCTTTGGCCCGAGCGCCAATTCGTGCGTGAATCGGGCGATTCCGGCGAGGGGTTAACGCGTAGCCAAGCGCATAGCCAGGCGCGCACTCCGGCGAACGGCGAGCGCTCCGCCGCGAGGAACGGCGCGGGCCTGTTGCCAGGTC
This sequence comes from uncultured Chloroflexia bacterium, assembly GCA_963768655.1. Taxonomy (GTDB): domain Bacteria; phylum Chloroflexota; class Limnocylindria; order Limnocylindrales; family CSP1-4; genus Fen-1039. Next base: position 514,110 of record CAVYIM010000005.1, read on the forward strand.
GAGCGGTGGTCATACATGGCAGCGTGCAGGACCGCCGCGCGCTGAGTCAACGGAGGCCGCGTACCATCGCGCGCACCGTTCGATGAGTTCGGCTCACAGCCTCGGGTCGACGGGCTCGCTTTCGAGTGCGAGCACGGCAAACGCGCACTCGTGGACGCGACGCAAGGGTTCGTTGCGGACGAACCGCTCCAAGCCTTCGATGCCCAGAGCGAACTCGCGGGCGGCGAGACCACGCTTGCCGGCCAGGTGTCGTGAGCGCAGGCGCTCCAGGTTCTCGGGCAGGGTGTACTCGGGGCCGTAGATGATCCGCAGATACTCAGCGCCTCGGCACTTGATGGCGGGCTGAACTGGCTTGCCAGACTTACGACCCGGGGCGAAATCGAAGGGCTTGACGACCATGCCCTCTCCCCCGCTCCCTGTCAGTTCGAGCCACCAGGCAACGCCGGCCGCGACAGCCTCCGGGTCGGTCACGTCCACGACCCGATATGGCGTAGCGAGGAGGAGGCCCTCGTCCTCCTTGCAGATCCGAGCCAGGGCCTCCATATGCCAGACATGGTCGCGATCGCTATGGACGTGGCCTTCCGACGCCAGGAGGTGGAACGGCGCCAGCTTCAGGCCCGCGAGCGAGGTCACCGGCCATGTGTATCGCTGATAGGCATCCACGTACAGGTCGGCCATCTCTTGGCGGGTGGCCATGTGAGCGGCAAGGGCGTCGGTGGGCACGCCGCGGGCAGCGGCGGTCTTGAGCGCTTCGACGACGGCGGCAAGCGACACCTTTGCCGCCACTCCAACCGGCGCGTATTGAGCCCGGATCAACTCCTGGGCCTTCGCCGACCAGGGCATCAACTCGGCGTCGATCACAACCCAGTCGCTTGAAAGTTCATCCCACGTTCGGGCGGCCGTGAGCGCAGCCTGGATGCGCGCGAGGAACGCCGTCTCGAGTTCGTGATCCTCGAAGAAGCGTCGGCCCGTGCGGGTGAAGCAGATGCCGATGCTGCCATCGCTCACGCCGAAGCGACGCATCGCCGCTGCTTCATCACGGCAGACGATGACCACCGCGCGCGAGCCCATGTGCTTCTGCTCGATCACTACCCGGCCGACGCCGTGGGACCGGAAGTATGAGAACGCGTCGGCAGGGTGCTCAAGGAGCCCTGGTTCGTTGCTCGTCTCGGAGGGCGACATCGTCGGCGGGAGATAGACGAGCCAGCGCGGGTCGACCGCGAACCGGCTCATGACCTCGATCGCCGCGGCGGCATGCTCTTCGCTGACCGCGACGCGGCCGCCCAGACGCGTGTCGATGAAGTGCTTGCCGGCGACATCGGCCAGGTCCAGGACGTCGTCGTTGACCTGCTGGGCCGATAGACGTGGCGCCTGATCCTCGGGCGGTAAGAACGGACGGGCAGGTTCGTAGTAGGTGCGCAGAGCCGGGACGGAGACCAGCTCCATCTCCGGATATCGCAGCGCCGTCAGACGGCCGCCGAAGACGCAGCCCGTGTCGACGTTGATCGTCCGGTTCAGCCACTCCGGCTCGGGAACCGGGGTGTGGCCGTAGACGACGGTTGCGCGACCGCGGTATTCGGCCGCCCAATTGAGACGGACCGGCAGGCCGAACTCGTCGGTCTCACCCGTTGTGTCGCCGTACAGGGCGAACTCGCGGACCTCGCGCGAGCCGCGACCGTGCATCTCCTCCTTGAGCCCCGCGTGGGCTACGACGAGCTTGCCGTCGTCAAGGACGTAGTGGCTGCGCCGCTCGTCGATCCAGTTCTTCAGATCGGTTCGCGTTGCCGCTCGGGCATCCTCTGGGAGCTTGTCGATCTCCGCGAGTGAGTCGGCCAGCCCGTGCGTGATCTGGACGTTTCGACCGCCCAGCGCCCGGACCAGCTTCTGTTCGTGGTTACCCATGACCGCGAGTGCGGAATTCGGCTTCGAGCATGTTCCGCGCGATCCGAACCGAGTCCAGGATTCGTGGACCGCGGTCCACGAGATCGCCGACGAACACGACCATCCGCCCGTCGGGATGTCGATAGGTCGGTCCGGCGTCAAGGCCGAAGCCATTGCGCCGCTCGACCGCCTCGTACCCGAGCTGGCCGAGCAGGGCTTCGAGTTCGTCGGCGCAGCCGTGCACATCGCCGATGATGTCGAACGGGCCGTGCAGATCCTTACGGTTCGTCCAAAGCGGCGCCCGAGTCATCTCGATCGAATCCGAGATCCTCGAGATGGACCGTCCAGACGTGCCGGAAGCCTTCGCGCCCGAGACCGCCGATTGAGCGCCGGAGAGCGGTGCGCTGCCGCGCGAGGACATGCCCCAGGCCCTGGCGGTCTGGTCGACCGCTGTTTCGCTCCTCGCAGACTTTCTCGGGAATGTCGAGCACGATCGCCACAGGCAGCACGTGGTACTGCCGGGCAAGTGCGATGAGCGGCTTTCGCGCGTCGAGCTGGACGTTGGTCGCGTCGATGACGGTCAGCCGGCCGGCCGCCAGCCGCTTACCCGCGACGAAGTGGAGCGCTTCGAATGCGGGCGTCGTGGCCGCCTGATCGTTCTCGTCGTCCGCAACGAGCCCACGGAAGAAATCGGAACTGAGCACCTCTGTGGGCAGGAAGTGCTGCCGCGCGAACGTGGACTTGCCGGATCCCGTCGTCCCGATCAGGACGACCAGCGACATGTCGGGTAGTTCGATCTTCATCGCTGGAAGACCGCCATCTGCGTGGCCGAGCCGACGATGGGATCGACCGGCCCGATCGGCAGGCGACGAACCTCGTAGCCGAACTTGGCCGCGACGGAGTCGGACCAGGCGGCGAACTCGTCGCGCGTCCACTCGAAGCGGTGGTCGCGGTGGCGGAACCGGCCTTCCGGGAGCGTCTCGAAGCGGACGTTGAACTCTGAGTTCGGAGTAGTGACGACGACGGTCGCCGGCTTCGCGAACTCGAAGACCACGCGCTCCAAGGCCGGCAGGCGACCTACCTCGAGATGCTCGATGACCTCCATGAGAACAGCCGCGTCGTATCCGGCCAGACGGGCATCGCGATATGTCAGGGAGCCCTGGATCAGCTTGAGACGAGCCCGCTGGCGCTCGTTCATTCGATCCGTCCGAAGCTTGCGGGCCGCGATCTCAAGCGACCGCGCTGAAACGTCCATGCCGACGATCTCGGTGAAGGCGCGATCCGCGAGCATCTCAGAAAGCAGGCGGCCTTCGCCGCATCCGAGATCGAGAACGCGGGCGGCGCCGGCGGACCGCAGGGCGGCCATGACCGCACCGACGCGTTCGTCGGACAGGCGCATCGGCTTCTCGACGGCGGCCTCTTCGGCGTCGCGGTGGTCTTCCTTCTCGTCGGGGTCGGGCTCCTCGTCGGCGGTGAGCTGGCGAAGAGCCTCACGCGTCAGGCTGCCCTGTCGGGCAAGGTATCGATTGGCGATCAGCTCACGATCGGGGTGCGCGGGCAGCCAGCCCTCGCCGCGGCGCAGGAGTTTGGCGATTTCGTCTTCGGTGACCCAATAGTGCTTCTTGTCGTCGAGGACCGGGATGAGTACGTAGAGGTGCGTGAGCAGGTCCTGAAGGCGGAGGTTGGCCGTGAGGGTCACCGTGTAGTAGGGGCTGTTGCCCCAGTTGGCGAAGGTCTCGGTCAGCGGATGAGCTTCCGTGGTGACGGTGTACCCGAGGGGCTCGAACAGCCGGCGGATCAGGTTCTCGCCGCCGCGCGACGGCAGGGTTGGAAAACCGACCTCGAATGGCAGCGGCTCATCGACGAGCTCAGGCCGGCCGGTGCTGCGACCGCCCAGCGCCGATCCGAAGACCTGGCCGATCGCGACGCTCATGAACGACGAGGCGACATACGGCCGGTCGTTGACGTAGGGCTCCAGCGACGCGCCCTGATGGCGACCTCTCGCCAGGCCGACCGGGTCGATATCGAGCAACAGCGCCGCGGTGCAGCGATCGTTCGACGCCTCCGGGTAGAAGACGTGCGATTGCCCGAAAGCAAGCTCGCGCGAATGCACCCGACCGGGGCTCTTGTGGAGCAGGTACCCCAGGTCGGTCGCGGGCGGCTTGGTCAGAGTGATGGTGAGAAGCACCCGCGGATTGTGACAGGGATACCCGAGTAGTTCCTGCATGCTGAGTAGCCAGTCGGAGCACGATTCGGCGGCACAGGGGTGGCATGAGTCGGACCACTCTGTGGCACGGGGTCGGTGAAGACGAGACCGTCGAGATCCTGCCAGACCGTGCCGACGGCCTTGCGGTCGGCCTCCTGAGCCGCCCTCTGCCTGGTCAGCGCGTCGCGAGCCATCGATGGCAGCGGGATCGTCCGCCGGCTCTTCGGTGTCTTCGGCTGCGACAGACCCCAGCTGCCGTCCTTGGTCCGGACAAGCGAGTGGCGGACCGAGAGCGTGCCGGCCGTGAAGTCGATGTCGCTCCAGGCCAGGCCGAGCAGCTCGCCGAGACGAAGGCCTGTCGAGGCAGCCAGCGCGAACACCATGCCCATCGGATCGTCCCGGGTGGCGTCCAGCAGGCGCCGAACGTCGGCGGCCGCCAAGTAACCGACGGGCCGATGCGGGACATATGGCGGCCTCGCGTCCGCTGCCGCGTTCCGCCCAATGCGGCCATCTCGGACCGCGTCGGCAAGGGCACGGCGGAGCGTCGCGCGGACATGCCGGACAGTGAGTGGCGAAAGGGGCCGAGGCGGCAGACCGTGCACCAGGGTCTCGCCTTCCTTCGGCCTGCCAGCATCCACGAACCTCGCCATCGCGCGCTCAACCTGGATTGGAGTCAGTTTCGCGAGGGAGAGCTTGCCGAACGCGGGGATCAAGTACGCCCGGGACATGCTGCTCGCGGCCGCGCCAGGTGGCCGGGCGGATGCGCGTCCGCTCGCGCTCGAGCCAGTCGGTCAGGTACTCGGCCACGGTACCCGATCCTGCCGGCGTCAAAGTTCCGAGCTTGAGATCGCGCCGGAGCTCGTCGAGCTTGTCTCGGGCTGCCTGGGAGGTCGCGCCTCGAACGACCCGGCGGTGACGTGAGCCGTCGTCATCGGTCCAGGTCAGCGCGCCGCGCCAGCCTTCGCGGGTTTCGTAGACGGACCCCTCGCCGCGGAGCGGTGGCGTTCCTTCGGGCGGCGGTGGCGTTTGTCACGGTAGCGTTCCTCGATGACCGGGGCCTCGTAGGGTCCCGGGAGGCTAACGCGTACCGTTCGAGACTGCATCTCTGTTGCTACCGGTGTTGCTACCGGTGCCGATTCCTCGTCCCGCCAGTCGGCCCCAAGCGGCCATTTCACGCTCAGAATCGTGGCGGAGAGGGTGAGATTCGAACTCACGGGACTCTCGTCCAGCGGTTTTCAAGACCGCCGCAATAGACCGCTCTGCCACCTCTCCGCGGTGGGGCGTGGATAGTCTACCTGCAGCCAGTTCCACGACGTCGTCGGACCCGCCGCCCTGAACACGCGGCGACAATCGAACCGCCGACACGAGCACGCCGAGCCCCAGCCGTATCTCATCCTGACAGGTGCATGTCGTCGTTCGATGCTCCGTCATCGTGGCGGGAGCGAGAGCGGCTTCAGGCAAGCCCGCGCCATTGTGACCTCGAAGGAGAGGCGATGCCGACGAGGAGGCCGCCCTGTTGGGTCTCCGAGCAGCCGATGGCTTGGCAGCAGAAACCCGACCGCCGATCCCGACCGCAGATGTAGAACGTCGCGATCGGTGGCCTGACACAAGTGCCCCGAGACTCCGACCATCCGGCCGGGTCTCTCCCGATTCAATGGCAATCGCAGGCTTCGCCGGGACCGTTGCCGGTGTTCAACGCTTGTACGGGGATCGGACTACGGCGCCGGGTACCTGAATTGGTCGTGTACACCCATTTGATCCCATCTTGCCCTGCCGTAGGCGGTCGTAACCTCAAACAGGAACACGCATTCGATCCGCTGCCGATGCCACGAATGCGGAGGGATCCACGAAAAGGCACACCCGCCGTGAGGCGGGGCCGCAAAGCCACGGAACTCTGGGTGAGTCAGCCGGGCTACCGAATGGGAGTGGGGTTATGCCGCGTTTCAGCTGCGTCCATTCGACTACACGCCGGAGCGACGCTGGCCCCGGCTCGAGTCACGCCAGATCCGGTCGGACGGCGATCGCACTCCTTCTGGTCGGAGGCTTCCTGTTCGCCTCCCCGCTGTCGGTCGCGGCGCAGGCCGCGCCCACCGCGGCGCCCGCAGCCGCGTCCACCGGGGCGTCCGGCTCTGGGACCGCTGGCCCAGACGCGGCGGTATCTCTCAGCTCGCAGCCCACCGCGGCCGCGTCCATCGCCTCGCTGCTCGGCAATCCCGCTCCATCGGCGGCAGTCGTCACTCGAACCTTCGATCTGTACGACCCGCGAGCCGAGCGCTACCAGAACCCCGATCTCACGGCCTGCACGGCGGCGTCCACGCTGTCGATGCTGAACACCATCGCCTACTCCTCCGGGTCGACCGTCGGTTTCGTGTGGAAGCCAACGACCACCTACAAGGAGCAGGAGTCGATCCTCGCCTTCGAGCGAGCGCACATGACGATGCTGGTCAGCTCTGCCGGAACCGATCCGCACGGCTGGCGCAACGCCCTCAACTACTTCGGCTGGGGCAGCATCTACGCCGGCGTCTATGTCGACGCCTCGTACTCGACATTCGACGCCGCCGCGAAAGCGGCAGTATCGGCCCTGGCCAGAACTCACAAGCCCGTCGGGATCCTCGCCCTCGCGGGCGGACATGCACAGTTCATCACGGGCTACGAAGTCCAGGGCGCCGACCCGAGCACCGGATCGACCAGTTACTCCATCGTCGGCGTGTATCTCACCGACCCCTACCAGTCCGCCGGTCACCGCGACACCTTGATCACCTACGCGCAGTGGCACGCTGGCGGGAAGTGGATTCGCTTCTCCCCGTATCTGCAGATCGACTCGCCGCATCGCGACCCGATCGACGGCCACATCGGCAAGAGCGAGTGGTACGGGAAGTGGGTGATCATCGCCCCGGTCAAGTAGCGGCTCGATGTCCCAGTCCGGTCGCCACCCGGCCAGACCGGCGCCCCAACTCGATTGATGGCGGTACCGAAACGTGATCGATCTGCTGCAGCCAGCTATTCAGAAGGTCGTCGAGGTCGCTTCCCGCAAGGGCGTGGCCCTCGATATCCGGCTCATGCCCCACTCCGCGCACGGCGCCGCAGGGGCCGCCGAGGCCGTGCATGCCGATCTCGGCCAGATGGTCAAGGTCCTTGTCTTTGTGGCCCCTCGGCCCGAGAACCGGCTGGCGCCGGTCGTGTGCCTCGTCTCGGCTCGCAACCAGGTCGATCTGGCATTGCTCGCGGCGGTCACGGGCGAGGTCGCAATTCGAGCGGCCAGCGCGATGGAGGTACAAGACCTGACCGGGTGCACGGTCGACGCCGTCGCGCCGTTCGGACACGGCCGTGACGTGCGCGTCCTGATGGATCAGGATCTGTGCGCCTACCAGTGGACCTGGGCCGCCGCGGGCGACGGCTCGGCTGTTTTCCGGGTCGCGCCCCGGACGTTACGGATGCTGTCCAACGCCGTCGTGGCCCCGGTCGCCACGGCCAGCCGGCTGGCGGTTCGCCGGGCCTACTGGGGCGGAAGGCTGCCCGAAAGCCGGGCAGGTCGACCGGAGCATGTGCGAGTGTCTTCAGCTCTTGAGCACGCCCACCATGCGGCCCGCATCTCGCCCCTCGACGGGCATCGCCTTGGGCCAGTAGCGTGGCAAGCTGAATGAGACACGCACCCCCGCGGATGTCTCGTCGAGCCATATCCGGCCGCCATGCGCCTTGACGAGCTGGCGGCAGAAGTCGAGGCCGGGTCGTAGGCTCAGATCCGCGCCATCCGGCGTCGCCAGCTTGATGTCGTGGTCGAACGAGCTGGCGCGACCCACCGAGGCGAGCGGCAGAGCGGGGGCCCCGATCCGAGGCGAGCGCGACTCGAGCGGCGAGCCCGAATCCGAGGTCTCGCTTGCGAGCGGCTCATCGCCTCCTTGCGCGCTGACTACCACCCACGCCCCGGTCGAGCGTGCGCCAACGCGCACGGCCCGGCCGTCGGCCGAGTCACTGGCGGTCGCCGTGACGAGAATCCGCAGGACGGAGACGATCCACACGGGATCGGCATTTACCAGGGGCAGCGCCGCGGGCAGCTGGACAATCAGTCGCGGCGGGTCGGTCTCCTCGTCGAGCTGGCGGCCAAGCTGGCTCAGCAGACTGCTGATCGCAACCGCCTGACACATCGGCCGCCCGTCGTTCTTCGAGGTGGTAACCGAGAGCACCTCCTCGGTGAGCTCGGCCACGTGCTCACTCGCAACCGAGATTCGGGCGAGGTAGCGGCCCCGTTCCTCATCGTCCAGATCCAGGTGGAGCAGCGTCTGGCTATAACCGCTGACCAGCGCCAGAGTTGTCCGCAGCTCCCGGGAGAGAGCTTCGAGCAGGGCCGACCTCGCAGAATCGTCGGCCGTCTGCACGACACTCGAGTACCTGTCGCGCGGGCGCCCGCCGGCGCGCGCCGGCTGCGACGCGGGGCGGACCGGAACCGCGCCGACCAGTCTCAGTTCTCGGACCATCGAGACGCCTCCCTGTGTCGCGCCTGTCTCGACGGCAAAAAAAACCCGCCACGGCATAGGTGCCGGAGCGGGACTTCTCCGAATCGTAGTCCCGGAGATAGGCTGGAGTAGGTCTAGTCCGGTGCGCCGCCGTTGTCAAGCTGGGTATCTGCCCATGTGCGTCTGCCGAGCCCGGAGTGGTTCAGATCGTCAGGGCGAAACCCTGACCACTCCGGCAAGGCTCATAGCGCACTCGAGGCCCACGACGACGCTGTCGGCCGTGACGAGGAGCCGGCGCGCGGCGTCGGGTGAATCGATGAGACCATCTGCGACGATCGGCCGCGGCAAGCTCTCGAGGTCGCCCGCCGTCAGGTGTGACAGGACCGGGCCAGGCGAGATGACGGTGCCGACGCCCGGCCTGGCCGGGTGGCTCTCGAGGGCGCGTTTCAGGCCCGTCGAGTCGAAGGCGAAGATATGGACGAGACCAAGTGCGCCCGCTTCGGCGGCGAGTGCGGCGAGGGCGGGCCGTCGCGTCATGACGATCCCGATCCCCAGGCTGCCCACGACGAACCTTGCCCCTGCCTCGTCAGCGTTCAGGCCATCCACGCCGTCCAGGTCAACGGCGAGCCTCTCCCGGCCGGCCTCTGCCTGGACCACAAGGGACGTCAGATCCAGGTCACGCAGGAGTATCCCGACCTCCACGTCGCCCGCCCCGTCAAGGGATAGGCGTCCGGAGCCGGCGACGAAGACCGGGGGCAGGATCTGGTGCGATGGGCTGTCAGGCAAGCTGAGCTCCCCACAGGCTCTGGGTGCTGGTCGTCACGCCGGCCGCCCCGGCGGCCAGCGCGGCACGTGCTTCCGCCGCGGTCCGTATGAAGCCGCCGGCAAGGAGCGGCACGTCCATTTGAGGGAGGAGATGGCGCACGTCCGGCAGGATGACGCCAGGCAGGATCTCCACGATGTCCGCTCCGGAGCGAGCGACCGCGGACAATCCCGAGTCGAGCAGGCTGCGCCGGACGAGCAGCAGACGATGGATCCCGACCATGTGCTCGCGGCGGATCGCGGGCATGAGCTGGCCGTGGGAGCTGATGACCGCATCGACGCCGGCCCGGGCGAGCCAGACGACGGCGGCGCGATCCGGCCGCAACCCGTCGACCAGATCTAGGTGGACCGCCACGAGCTTGCCGGCAGCATGGACGCGGACCACCAGAGGTCGCATCTCGAGCCCGTCGCCGCGCAGGATGAAGAGCGTCGAAACGGCACTCGCGAGGGCCGCCTCGAGATGCGCGTCGGACGTGATCGCAGCGCAGCAGGGCGACGCGGCCAGCCGAGCCAGGAACTCCGAAAGTTTGGCCGAGGGAGCTGCCATTCCGCGTCCTCATCGTCCTGCCGGAGCTACAGCTTAGCCCAGCGCCGCAACGGCAAGACCGATGCGACTCGGTCTGTCAGTGATAGGAAGTGATCACCCAGGTCAGCCAGAGCCCGTAGGCGACGATCACGACGCCCAGCCCCGAGAGGACGCGAGTGATCCAGGACTCGACCTTCGGGCTGAACCCGAAGTCGAACAGCACGGCGCGCAGGCCGAGCAGGCCATGCCAGGTCACCGCGACGAGGAATACCACCTCGAGCACGACGACCGCCGGGTTCGACATGTAGGCCACGACGTCGGCGAAGTCGCGCAGGCCGTTCTTGACGACGAAGTGGTTGGCAATCATGTGGAGCGTCACGAGGACCAGGACCAGCATTCCTGTCACGGCCTGCAGAATCCAGCCCCATGTGGGCTTCGTCACTTCGCCGGAAGGGCTCCACGTCGTTCCGGTCCGATCGCGCGGGGGTTGCTCTCGTGTGGTCATTCCTCTACCCCACCTCGATGATGCGGAGGGCGGCAACGACAAGGACGATCGCGCCGAGCACCATCAGCGCCACCAACATCGCTCTCTGTCGATCGACCACCAGGCCGAAGCCGACGAGCGTCACCCGGATTCCGTTCAGCCCGTGGAAGAGCAGGCCAAAAATCAGGACGATGTCGAAGAAGAGGAACACCGGGCTCAGAGCGACCGAGACGAAGTCGTTCCAGGCCGACGGCCCGCGAGCCAGCAACGACAGCACGATGAGGTGGAGGAAGAGATAGAGCAGGATTCCGAGTCCGGTCAGCCTGTTGATAATGAAGGCCCATCCCCCAAGGCGCCGGCCGCGAGGATCGCCCCAGCCGGCCACGCCGCGCCTGCGCCGGCTCGCGCCTTCGGCTCCGCGCTGGACCGAATTCCGCTCGACTGATTCCTCTCTCACGAATGCCTCCCGCCAAAGATGGACCGCAGCCGTTCGGCCGCCAGCCGCCGCCGCAGAAGCATGATCTTGCCCGCCGGATCGACATTCGACGGGCACGCATCCGAGCATTCGAAGGCGGCGTGGCACCGCCAGGTCCCCTGCGCATCGTCGGTGAGCTGGAGCACTGCCTCAGGATCGAGCCCGCGCGGCTCCTCGACCGCCCGCCAGGCCGCAGCCAGCGCCGCCGGCCCGAGATATCGCGGGTCCGTAGCGACGACCGGGCAGGCCGAGAGGCAGAGCCCGCATTCGATGCAGCTCTCGAAGCGCCCGTAGCCCTCGACACCGGGCGGCACGGCTGACCCAGTCAGCCAATCGCTCTTCTGCACGAGGGCTCGGCCGATGGCGTTGAATCTGGCGTAGAAGTCGACCATGTCCGTGGCGAGGTCCGCAACAAGGGCCTGATTCGCGATCGGCTCGACCTTGACGACCGAGCTCCGGAGCTCTACGACCTTGGTGACGCAAGCCATCACCTCGCGGTCGTTGACCCGCATGCCGCACGTCCCGCACGACGCATGGAAGCACGAGTGACGAAGAATGAGAGTCGGATCGAACCGAGTGCGGATGCTAGTGAGGGCATCCAGGACCGTCGTCTCCTCGGCCACGTCGACCGTGAACTCGTCGAAGTGGGGGGCGCGGTCGCCTTCCTTGTAACGAAAGACGCGGAAACGGACCGGCCGGCCCGTGCCTTCGGTGGCATGGGTATCTCTGTGCGGATCCATCACGGCGCTCATGCGTAGTAGGCGGTATGGGGGAGCAGGGGATACTCCCGCGTCCGGCACGGGCTCTCGATCCCCAGCTTCCTGCAGACGACGTCGGCGGTCGCCTCAGCCATCGCCCGGAGAGTCGTCGCCTTACCTCCGGAGATGGTCACGATGCCCTCGACGCCCTCTTCGGCCTTGTGGTCGAAGCACTTGAACGTCCGGCTCAGCTCGCGTCCGGACGCGGCACTCCGCTCGCCGACGAGCGGGCGCGCAGCCGACCAGGTGGCGCGTGTCTGGGCCGACCGGATCGTCGGGATCAGCGCCGAGCCCGACTGGAACATCATCTCCACGTGGTCTGCAGGAACGGTGAGACGGTCCGGGTCGTCGGTCACCCAGGAACTTGTCCCGATGACAGAGAGCTCGCGCTGGGGCACGACTATGTCCCCGTCGCCGGATTCGTGGAGCCGATTGATAACCATGTTGCAGAAGCGGCCCCGGACGGCGACCAGAATCCCAGGAGAGGGCTGGATCGGCACGTCGACGCCGGCCATACGGGCGACCCTCTCGCCCCAGGGTCCGGCTGCGTTCACGACAAGGTCCGCGCCAATCTCGTAGCGCCGGCCGTTGGTATGGTCCTGCACTGACACTCCTGTGACGCAGTGGCCATTCGGCCGCTGGACGATCGTCATCGCAACGGCCTCGGTGAACGGCCTGATCGTCGCCCCGTTCCGCTTGGCCGTGGCGAAGAAGCGCAGTGGCAGGCGCATCGCGTCCATCGTCCCGTCCGGGACCTGGACCGCGCAGCGCAGCGCCGGGTTGAGGTTTGGTTCGAGGCGCAGCGCTTCCTCGCGTGTCACCCGGCGTGCCGGGATGTTCGAGGCGAGGCAGGACTCGAAGAAGCGCGGCTCGTACGCCTCGTCCTCCGCCGTGATCGCCACGAACAGCCCGTCGTTCAGCTCGAGCGAATCGGGAGCGATCCGGCGAAGGATCTGGTTCTCCTCGATGCACTCCACGGCCGACTCCCGGTCCTTCACCGCATATCTCGCCCCGCTGTGCAGGAGACCGTGGTGCCGGCCGGTAGTGCCGGATGTCAGCTCACCCCGCTCGACGAGCGTGACGCGCAGACCGCGCAGCACGAGGTCGTGCGCAACTGCTCCTCCGGTTCCCCCTCCCCCGATGATGACGACGTGGGGCGCGCTTCTTACTTGAGACATCTGTGCCTGAGGCATCTGTACGTCACGTCTCACGCGTGTTGGCCGACCTTCGCGGCTGCTGCTTGAACCCCGGTGGGCCGGCCTGGGCCGGCCCACCGAAGCCCGTCAGAGGTGCTACTCGACCCAGTCGAAGGTCCGGGTCACGGCCTTCTTCCAGAGCTTGTAGTCCTTCTCGCGAGTGGTCGCGTCCATTTCGGGCGCCCACTCCTTGTCCTTCTGCCAGTTGGCCCGCAGGTCCTCGACCGCGGCCCAGAAGCCGGTCGCGAGGCCGGCTGCGTAGGCCGCGCCGAGGGCTGTCGTTTCAGCCACCTTAGGCCGGACCACCGGCACGCCCAGGACGTCGGCCTGGAACTGCATGAGCAGGTTGTTGAACACCATGCCGCCGTCAACCTTGAGGGCCTTGAGCGGAACGCCGGAGTCGGCGTTCATCGCGTCGAGAACCTCGCGGGTCTGCCAGGCCGTCGCCTCGAGAACCGCCCGGGCGATGTGGCCCTTGTTCACGTAGCGGGTGAGGCCGGCGATGACTCCTCGGGCATCGCTCTTCCAATACGGAGCGAAGAGCCCCGAGAAGGCCGGCACGAAGTACACGCCGCCGTTGTCGTCGACGGTCTTGGCCAGGTCTTCGATCTCCGACGAGGTCTTGATCATGCCCAGGTTGTCGCGCAGCCACTGGACGAGGGCGCCGGTGATCGCGATCGAGCCCTCGAGGGCGTAGACCGCGGGCTGGTCGCCGATCTTGTAGCCGAGCGTCGTCAGCAGACCGCTCTTGGACGGCACTGCCTTCGTGCCCGTGTTGAGGAGCATGAAGCAGCCGGTGCCGTAGGTGTTCTTCGCCTCGCCGGGCGAGAAGCATGTCTGGCCGAAGAGGGCGGCCTGCTGGTCGCCGAGGTCACCGGCAACGGGCACGCCAGCGAGATCGCCAACGGCCTTGCCATAGACGGCGCTCGACGGCTTGACCGCCGGCAGCATGGAGCGCGGGATGGTCATGAGCTTTAGGATCTCGGGATCCCAGTCGAGGGTCGCAAGATTCATGAGCATCGTCCGGCTGGCGTTACTCACGTCGGTGACGTGAACGCCGCCGTTGACGCCGCCGGTGAGATTCCAGATGCACCACGTGTCGATGTTCCCGAACAGCAGGTCGCCTGCCTCTGCCTTGGCGCGGGCGCCGGCGACATTGTCGAGAATCCACTTGACCTTCGGACCGGAGAAGTAAGTTGCGAGCGGCAGGCCGACCTTGGCCCGCAGGCGGTCCTGGCCGCCCTGCTTGGCAAACTCATTGATGATCACGTCCGTCCGGGTGTCCTGCCAGACGATCGCGTTGTAGACCGGCTTGCCGGTCTTGCGATCCCAGACGACCGTCGTCTCGCGCTGGTTGGTGACTCCCACCGCAGCGAGGTCCGAGGCGGCGATGCCCGCCTTCTTGAGCGCGCCACGGATGACCTCGCCGCAGCGGGTCCAGATCTCCATCGCGTCGTGCTCGACCCAGCCCGGCTTGGGGTAGATCTGTTCGTGCTCTTTCTGATCGATCCCGACCACGCCACCGCTGTGGTCGAAGATCATGAAACGTGTGCTTGTGGTGCCCTGGTCCAGGGCGCCGACATACTTGGCCATACGGACCTCACTTCGTTCGCTTCGACCAGAAGAACGTTCCTATCGGGCAGCCTCGGATCACACGCCCGCGGCAGGCCCTCAGGAGTGCACACCAAGAGTTGCGGGGGTCCTGGTGACCCTCGCTGCGCTCTCTGACATTGCTCACCCGACACCCTGGCTGAGGCGTCGTGAGCTTCCCTACGAACCTCTTCGCCACCACACGGCGTCAGCCCCGCGTGTCGTCCCGCCGGCGCGAACGAGATCGAGCCGGCGGCGACGGACAGGGACGACTAGTGCGGAATCTGCAGGACGATGTAGTTCGTGAAAGCGACGTAGTAGACGATCGCCGCCAGGGCGCCGCCGATCAGCGGGCCGACGACAGGAACCCACGAGTACGCCCAGTCGGAGCCGCCCTTGCCGGGGATCGGCAGGATGGCGTGGACGATGCGCGGACCCAGGTCGCGGGCGGGGTTGATTGCGTATCCGGTCGTGCCTCCCAACGAGAGGCCGATGACCACGACCAGCAGACCAACGGGCAGCGCGCCTAGATCGGCTGGCGCCTTCGATCCCGGTTGGCCGAACGCGAAGATCACGAAGACGAGCACGAAGGTGCCGATGATCTCCGAGATCAGGTTGAGGGGCAGGTTGCGGATGTTCGGCGCTGTGCAGAACACCGCCAGCTTCAGGGCCTTGTCTTCGGTAGCCTTGAAGTGGTCCCAATAGTGGAGTGACACCAGGGCCGCACCGATCATTGCGCCAATGAACTCACCGGCGATGTATGGAGGAACGGCCTGCCAGGTGATACCTGTGCTGCCCTGCTTGATCGATTCCATCGTTGCGAGGCCGAGTGTCACGGCCGGGTTGAGGTGAGCGCCGCTGAGCGGTCCCGCCACAACCACGCCGCAAAACACGGCCAGACCCCATGCCATGGTTATGACAATCCAGCCGGCATTCTGGGCCTTGGATTTCGTCAGCAGCACACCCGCCACGACGCCATCGCCCAAAAGGATGAGCGTCGCGGTTCCGAAGACCTCAGCGAAGAACTTCTCCCACATTGGCTGTCTCCTCGATATCCGTGAGAAATGGATTTTTGCGAGGACAGACGCAGGTCGACTTGTTTCGGGTCGTCGGAGTTGGCGACCTCGGACGGTAGATCGCGGCTCGACGGCGCCACATCCGGGCGCGGAGCACGCGCCACGACTTGAGCCTTCTCTCCTCCTTTCCAGCCCAGCTCGACGGCCACACTGAATGGGCGCGTAGAGGACTCCCGGACGAACCGGTCGGATGAACTCTAGGTCTGGAAGCGGCCGAAGAACCTCAAATCATTATCCAAAAGCGCCGCGGGACGGGCTGCCTCGGTGAGTGCGGCCATATGCGGCGGAGTCGAAATCGAGGTGACGTTGACGTCCGAGCCCGGCCGGTCCACGATCGACGCACTAAGGCTCGCGGCACCAGGCGTCTCGGACCCGTCGCGGGCACTCTCTTCGGGCGAGAGCCGAGGAGGATGGAGCTTGCCTCAAGTGGGGCCTCCTGCGAAGCAATACAGCGACGGATTGCCTGTTGCGGCGGCGGGACGGGCCCTGCGGGAGCTGCGCCATCTCCGTGGCGCAGCCGCTGCGGCGATTTGGGCTGCTGCGACGCCCGATGCACCTTTCGACCTGGTGACCGTCTCGGCCGATGCGGACGACCGCGACGGGATTGAGGCCCCGGCTCGGTTCGAGGGCCTCGAAGCAGCCGCGGCCTGGTGCAACCAGCACAACTGGGAAGGCGCGGCCGTTGACGCGCTCCAGTGGACTCCCGGCCCTGGGTGGTCTTCCTTCGTTGCCGTCGCGCGACCCGGGTCTGGCGAGCGTTCGGACCGGCCGGAGGGAGATTTCGGGCACGACCTCGCACGCCTCGCGCGTCTCGTTGCCCTCGAGTCCGCGCTCGACCGGGAGCGCTCCATTCTTGCGGCCGTCCTCGAGAACGCCAGTGACGCGATAGTCGCCGTCGATCGCGATCGTCGAGTCGTGCGCCACAACCCCGCCGCAGCCGCGCTTCTCGGCCGCCCCGAAGGCAAGCCGGGTGGCCCGAGCTGCGAGGAGTACCTGGGTTGCGGCGTGGGGCTGCCGCCAGACGCAGACGTCGCAACTTCCCTGCCGGGCTCCGCCTGCACCGGCCGGAACTGCCCGTTCAGCCAGGTCATGGGCGGTGTCGCCGCGATCGTCGCCCTGAGCGAAACCGCCATCGGCCCGCCCAACGCTCGGGTCCCCGTTTCGGCAACGTACGTCCGCACGTTGGCTCGAGACGTCGGCGGTGTCGCCGTGTTTCGCGATCTGCGCGCAGGTCATGCCATCGACGAGCTCAAGTCGAGCTTCGTAGCTTCGGTCTCGCACGAGCTCCGGACTCCGCTCGCGCTGATCAGCGGCTACTCACAAAGCCTGCTCGAGCTCGATCTCGACGAGGTAGCCAGACGCCGCTTCATCGAGCGCATAGACGGCACTGCCAACAGGATGCGGGGGCTCGTCGACCAGCTCCTCGACGTCGCCACTCTGGAGAGCGACCGTCTCGCCGTCGACCCGCGCCGGATCCCACTTCAGCCGCTGCTCAAGTCGATCATCGACGACGTAGCCGAGGTGCCGGACTCGCTGGCGGTCAGCCTCTCCGTGCCCCCCGACCTGCCCCCCGTGTACGCCGACCCGGTCCGCTTCGGTCAGGTCGTGGCCAACCTCCTCGACAACGCGCGCAAGTACGGTACGCCAGGGTCGATGGTGACGGTTCGAGTCACGCGAGCGGACAACCAGGCGGTCGTGACCGTGGACAACGACGGACCGGAGATCGCGCCAGAGGAGCGCGAGGCAGTCTTCGAGCGCTTTTACCGAGGCCGCGATGCCAGGTCATCGGGGACGCCCGGCGCCGGGCTCGGTCTCTACCTGAGCCGGCGACTCGTGGAGGCCCACGGGGGTCGGACCAGGCTGGAGGAACGACGAGGCGGCACGTGCGTGTCGCTGACCCTGCCGCTCGCCCTCGAAGGGTGGACACAGAGTGACCGCGAGGACGCCGCCATCGACCGTCCCGCGTTCGGCACGCTCAACGAGCGACCGACCGCGCCGGTCGACCAACGAGACGGGCCGTGACCACGACCGATACCGAGAGCCGTCTCGCGGGCACGCGACGCGTTGTCGTGGTCGAGGACGAGCCGGAGTTCGCAGGCCTGGTCAGGCTCTGGCTCGAACGCCAGGGCTGGGAGGCGATCGTGGCCGGCGACGGTCCGAAGGCGCTGGCCGTCTTCGAAGCGCAGGAGCCTGACATCGTCCTGCTCGATATCGGCCTGCCCGGCACAGACGGCTGGGAGGTCCTCAAGCGCATCAGGGCGACCAGCCGCGTCCCGGTCCTGCTCGTCACCGCACGAGGGACCGAAACTGAGAGGGTCCACGGCTTGAGCCTGGGCGCCGACGATTACATCACCAAGCCCCTGAGCTTCCCCGAGCTCATGGCCCGCATCGAGGCGGCGCTTCGCAGGACTCATCCGGCCGACGACATGAGCGGGACCTCGATCAGGTGCGGACGGTTGCTCGTCGACCCCATCCGTCATCGGGTCCAGTTCTCCGGCATCGAGGTCCATTTGACGCCGACGGAATTCCGACTGCTCCAGCACCTGGCCGAGCACCCGGACCGGGTGATTGGACACCGAGAGCTGCTCGAGGCCGTGTGGGGCTCGGGCTACCACGACGAGACGCACCTTCTTCAGGTAACGGTCCGGAATCTGCGAGCCAAGCTCGCTGCCGTCATCCCAGATCCTGTTATCTCAACCGTTTACGGCCTCGGCTACCGGATCGTCGAGACTCAGAAGGACTGATCTCCGGCGCCGGGTACTTGAGTCAGAGCACCCGTAAGCGCGCCGGGATTCAGAGATCCGGAGTACCGGCCACCGACGGCGGCTCCAGTCTCGAGACCGCGTCCGCCGGACCGTCCGCCCGGGCAGCGACTCCCGCGACCGAGCCGTCGAGCTCGACCCCGCGAGTTCTCCCAGCGCCTGATAACCGAGGCGCGGGGGAGGGGCGCTCCGCCGCCGACTCGTCGTGGCGGTAGAGGCCGCCGCGCTGCCAGGACGCCCAGGCGGCAACGATCGCCATGACGGCCGCCGCGAAGAATACGACCGCGAGCCCCTGCTGCAGCGGAGCCGCGATCAGCTGGGGGAAGAACTCCTTGCTGGTGAGGATCGCGGCCTGGGAGGCGGGCAGGGCGGCCAGGACGTGAGCCGGCAGCAGCGCAGCCATCGGGTTGTAGCCCAGCAACGCGGCGAAGAGGCTGGCGACCGGCGGCAGGTGTGAAACCTGGGACGCATCGGCAGCCGGGACCCCGTGGGCAGTGAGCCCGCCGTAGAGCGCGTTCGGGAGCGACGTCGAGAGGCCCGCGATCATGAGCGAGAAGAACACGCCGATCGACACCACGGTGGACGAGTTCTGGAACGTGGCCCGCATGCCGGCCGCGGCGCCGCGCTGGCGAGCCGGGACGCTGTTCATGATGCCGGCCATGTTGGGCGAGAAGAACAGGCCGCCGCCGATGCCGCTCACAAGGAGGATGCCGCCGAACTGCCAGTACTCGAAGTTGACCGGTAGCAGGATCAGGGCGAAGAACGACAGCGCGGCGATGAGCATGCCTCCGGTGGCGAACGGCCGCGCTCCGAACCGGTCGGACAGATACCCGGACAATGGCCCGAACACGAGCGAGCCGAGGGTCAGCGGCAGCATGTAGATGCCTGCCCACAGTGGCGTATCGGCGAACGAGTAGCCGTGCAGCGGCAGCCACACTCCCTGCAGCCAGATCACGAGCATGAATGACAGCCCGCCCCGCCCCAGCCCGGACAGGAACCCGGCCAGGTTGCCGGCGGTGAAGGCCCTGATGCGGAAGAGGGCGAGATCGAAGAGCGGCTCCGCCGCCCGGCGTTCGACCCACACGAACAACCCCAGCAGCGCCACGCCAGCAACGATCATGAAGATGACGAAGGGGTTGGTCCAGCCCATCGTCTGGCCGCCGTAGGGCTGGATGCCATAGGTGATGCCGATGAGCAGCGCCGTGAGCCCGACTCCAAAGGTCAGGTTGCCGGGCCAATCCATCTTCGCGTGCGTGACCGTGCCGAGCTCCTCCAGGCGCATGTAGGCCCAGATCGTGCCGACCAGGCCGACGGGTACGCTCACGAAGAAGACCAGCCGCCAGTTGATGGCCGCCAGGACACCGCCCACCACCAGGCCGATGAACTGGCCGGCCAGGAACGAGATGCCGTTGACGCCGAAGGCGAGGCCACGCTGCTCCGGCGGGAAGGCGTCGGTGAGGATGGCCTGCGAGTTCGCGAACAGGAACGCACCGCCGATGCCCTGCACGAAGCGCATGCCGATGATCCAGATCGCACCGGCGGGTCCCGTGAAGGGCGTCAGGGCGAGCAGCAGCGATCCGACGGTGAAGATGACGAAGCCCGCGTTGTACATGCGGACGCGTCCGAACATGTCGCCCATGCGCCCGAAGGCCACCACGAGAACGGCGGTCACGAGCAGGTAACCCATCATGATCCAGAGGAGATAGCTCGTACTGCCGGGATCGAGCGGGTTGAGCTTGATGCCGGTGAAGATCGCGGGCAGGGAGATGATCACGATCGAGCCGTCGATGGCCGACATCAGAACGCCGAGGGTCGTGTTCGAGAGCGCGACCCACTTGTAGTTCGGGTCGTGCTTCCGCGTGCGCCGCTGGCCGTTCCCCTCGGCTGCCGCGCCACCCGCGGCGGCCGCCCCCGCTTCCCTGCCAGATTGGTTCGAAACCATGCACTCGTCCTTCGTGGTGGCCTTGGTGGTTCGCGTCCGGCGTCCCGGACTCGCAGCACGCTGGTGTGGCGTGGATGCGCTGCTCCGGAGGCACGCGCGCGGATGTGTTGATACGGGGGTCGCCCACGCCCAAGGTATCGGGCGGCGGCAGTCCGGTCGGATGCCACCGCATCCGTCCTACCTCGCGCTACTGAGGGGTCAGCCGATGCGGCCTCGGTCGCTTAGGTCAAGTCTAGGCCAAGCGTTCGGAGAACGTGGTTCGGTATCCGGAGCGTCGACGCCCGATCCGAGCCGGCTGACCTAGCGGCCGCCCTCGCGGGGTCCGGCGAGACCGGCAAGCGCCAGGGCGGCCGCGGCCAGGGCGACGCCGGCGGCCACGACGAACGCCGTTGACATGCCGTGGCAGAACGCGTCGACCGCCTGCTGGGCCGCCAGCGCGCCGCCCGCCGGCCCGACCGCCTGAGAGGCGAGGCTCCCTATCTGGCTGCCGCGACCGAGGACGACGAGCGGCTCGAGCAAGTGGGCGCTCGGCTGCAGCGACGCAGGAAGGCCGCCCGTCCAGCTCGCCCAGTCGCCGCGGGCGATTGTGGCACCGATGGAGCCGAGCACCGCGACACCGAGCGCCGTACCGACCTGGCGGGACGTGTTCAGCATCCCGGACGCGACTCCTGACTTTGCCGCGTCGGAGCTCGCCATCGCCGTCGCCGCCAGCACGGGCATCGTCAGCGCACTGCCAACGCCGAAGACGATGAGCCAGGGCCACATGTCGGAATAGGGAGAATCGGGCCCCAGGCGGGAGAGTCCGAGTATGGCGACGGCGCACAGAGCCATCCCGGCGACGACGAACGGCCGGGCGCCGAATCGTCCACTGAAGCGGCCGGCGAGGGGCGCCACGAGGACGATCATCATCGTCAGCGGCAGCGAGCGCACCCCGGTATCGATCGCCGAGTACCCCTGCACGTTCTGCATGAACAGCGTCAGGAAGTAGATCACGCCGAACATCGCGAATCCGAGGGCGAGCATCAGCACGTTCGCCGTGGAGAAGCGCAGCCTTCGGAAGAAGCCGAGCGGCAGCATCGGCGCGGCCGTCTTCGCCTCGCGCAGGATAAACGCCACGAGCAGGAGCACGCCGACGGCCAGCTTGGAGAGAACGTCGAACGATCCCCAGCCGTTGGAGATGGTGTCGATCAGACCCCACACGAACGCGAACAGACCCGCGGTCGCGAGAGCCGTGCCCGGCAGATCGAGGGCGCGCGTCGAGGGATCGGTCGACTCCGGGACGACCCACGCGGCCACGAGGATGCCCACGACCCCGATCGGCACGTTGATCCAGAAGACGCTCGACCAGCCGGCCGTGTCGACCAGCACGCCACCGACAAGCGGCCCGATGGCGAGCCCGAAGGCCGACGTGCCCGCCCAGATCCCGAGCGCGGTCGGGAGACGATCACGCGGAAAGGCGGCCACGATGATCGAGAGCGAGAGCGGCCCCATGAGCGCCCCGCCGACGCCCTGCGCTGCGCGACCGGCGATGAGCTGGGCATCGGTTTGCGCGAGCGCGCACCCCGCCGAGCTGGCCGTGAAGATCGCGAGGCCGACCAGGAACAGGCGCCGCCGCCCGAATCGATCGCCGAGCTTGCCGCCCAGCAGGGTCAGCGACGCCAGGGCGAGCGAGAAGGCATTGACCGTCCACTCGAGGCTCTGATCGGACGCGTTCAGGCTGCGCTGGATCGATGGCAGCGCCACGGTCACGACGGTCATGTCGAGCATGACCATGAAGAGCGCAAAGACCATCGCGCCGAGGATCCACCAGTGCCGGCCGGGAGAGCGAGTCACGGGATCAGCCTTTCTGGGACGTGCACCATTGTGATCAACGGATCGGCGAAGGACCGAACGCCACCGCTCTCAGGCGACCCAGTCTCACTGTGGAATGCCGCCCATCGCCCCGCGAAAGCGCCCCGGCCGCCGACCCGACGAGAGAATACCAGTACTGAGACTCAGTCGCAACAACTCTTGATGCGGCGGCCCCGCCCGGGTGGGGCGGCGCGTGACCGTATGATCCAGCTCTCCCGATACGGCTTTGCCCTTCGTCGGGCGTGGGCGGCGCCACTGGCAGAAACGACCGCCGGCTTCGTTTTCGGTGTCGGTCCTGCGACCGCGCTTCTAGCGGCCGATCCGGTCCGTGCGCATGTACTGCGCAAGCGCCTCCGGGACGATCAGGCTGCCGTCCGGCTGCTGATATGTCTCGAGGATCGCGGCTACTGTTCGAGCCAGCGCCACCCCCGAGCCATTGAGGGTGTGGACCAGTTCGGGCTTCGCGCCCGCTTCGGGCCGGTAACGAATCGCCATCCGGCGGGCCTGGTAGTCGCGGAAGTTCGAGCATGAACTCACTTCGAGCCACCGCTCGACGCCGGGCGCCCAGACCTCGAGGTCGTACTTCTTGGCCTGGACGAAGCCCATGTCCCCGGTGGCCATGAGCACGACTCGATAGGCCAGGCCCAGGCGCTGGAGGATCACCTCGGCTCGACCGGTCAGCCATTCGAGCGCTTCGCCGGAGGCCTCCGGCTTTTCGAAGAAGACCATCTCGACCTTGTCGAACTGGTGGACCCGCAGGATGCCGCGAGTGTCCTTGCCGGCCGCGCCCGCCTCGCGGCGGAAGCAGGGCGAGTAGGCGACGTAGCGGAGCGGAAGCTGGTCGGCCTCGAGGATCTCGTCCCGGTGGAGGTTCGTGACCGGAACTTCGGCCGTGGGTACGAGGTAGAGATCGTCGCGCGGGACGACGTACATCAGGTCTTCTTTGTCGGGGATCTGGCCGGTCCCTCGGGCGGACGCGGCGTTGACGACCGCCGGCGGCCAGATCTCGATCATGCCGTGCTCAGTGGTGTGGACATCCAGCATGAAATCGATCAGGGCGCGCTGGAGGCGTGAGCCAGGGCCCGTGTACACGGGGAATCCGGAGCCGCTGATCTTGGCTCCACGCTCCAGGTCGAACATCTTCAGATCGGCGGCGACTTCCCAGTGCGGCCGGCGGGTCCAGGTGCCACCCTCGGCGAGCGGCGCATCCTTGGGCAGGATCTCGCCCCAGGTCCGGACCACTCGGCTGGCCGAGGCATCCCCGACCGGAACGTCCGGGTCGGCCGGATTCGGAATGCGCAGCATCAGTTCTTCGAGTTGAGACTCGGCCGCCGCGAGCTCGGCGTCGAGCTTCTCGATCTGAGCGCCGGCGTCCGTGGAGGCCTGGCGGAGCGCCGCGACTTCAGGGCCGTTTGGCGCGGCGCCCGCGCGGATGGTTTCGCCGATCTTCTTGGAGGCGGCGTTGCGCTCGGCCTTGAGACGGTCCGAGTCACCGAGCAGCTGGCGGCGCTTGCTCTCCAGAGCCAGGGCCTGATCGACGATCGCCGGGTCCTCGCCCTTGTCGATGGCGCCCTGGCGGATCCGTTCCGGCTCCTCGCGCAGCCTTGCCAGCCCGATGCTCATGCGTCGCTCACTCCAGCTGTCTCCTCCGGCGGCCCGAGCCGCATCGCGCCGTCGAGTTTAGCCGGGTGATGGCGGCAGGTGGCGCGGCCCTCGCGGCGGCGCGGCCGGCGCGGCGCTCCCGGCGGCCGCTACGCAGCGGCGAGTCCGGCCGCGGCGCGGAGCCGTTCGACTACGAACGATGGTTCCAGACTGGCCAGCAGCCAGCCGGCGCGGGGGCCGTTGGCCCGGCCGAGGAAGGCTGCGTAGAGCGCCCCGAAGGCGCGCCCGGACGGCAACTCCTTCTCGGCGGCCACGCGGAAGATCAGAGCCTGCCAGGCATCGCCCGAAGACGGGCGGCCGTATGCCGCGGCCGAAGCCAGGGCCTCGAGATAAGCCCGCTGGCCCGGGTCGAGGTCGGCGACCTCGGCCGGCAGAGCGTCGCGGCGAACAACCAATCTGGCTCGCTCGGGTGCGTACGATTCGAGCCAGGCGCGGGCAGAGGCCGTCCTTTCATCCAGAATCGTCATCTCTCGCTCCGTCAACGGCGCGCCCTTCTCGGCCGCCATTCGCTCGGCGATGTCGACGCCGGGGATCTGCAGCAGCAGAGCCAGGTGCGCGAAGGCGGGTCGGAAGGCGGCGGCAGCTGCCGCGACGTCCGGCGCGGGCCCGAGCAGCGAGTAGGCGAAGAGCCGCTCGTGGTCGGCTGGCAGCTCGCCCTTGACCTCGCGGCCCGCAGTGGCGGCGGCGATCCGGTCGAACTCGTCGAACAGGCGCGGGATCGTCTCGCCCTCTGGGTCGAACTCGATCACCTGGCTCGGCCGGGGGCGCAGGAAGAGGAAGCGCAGCTGCTCCGGCGGAAGAACCTCGGCGATCGTGTGCGCCGCGGCGCCCTGGCCCTTCGAGGTCGACATCTTCTTGCCGCCGACGTTGAGGAACTCGTAGGCGACGTTGCGCGGCGGCTCCACCTCGAAGACCTCGCGGCTGATCGCGTCGGAGCGGTCGCGCGAGCCGCCGGCGGTGGCCAGGTCCTTGCCGCAGCCTTCGATCGTGACGCCGAGCAGGCCCCATTTTGCCGCCCACTCGAGGTTCCAGGGCAGCTTCGCCCGCCCGCCCAGCGGCGAGACCCGTCCTTCGTGGCCGCAGCCGTGAGCCCACGCAACCAGATCGGGCATGCACTTGTACGCAACCGTCTCGCCGTTCCAGTCGGTGGCGTACGTGGTCCCGATCTTGCCGCACTGCTCGCAGATCACCTGGATCGGCAGCCAGCTGCTGGTGCGTTCGACGTGGCTGACGCGCAGGTAGATGTCTCGGACGCGATCGGCCCGGTCGAGCGCGAGCCTGACATAGCGGTCCATGCGCCCGGCGGCATACAGCTCGCTGACCCAGTAGAACTCGGGCTTGATGCCGAGCGGCTCGAAGGTCGCAAAGAAGATCTCGCCGACGAAATGGCGGGCGTAGTTGGCCGCCCCGCTGCCCTCGGGCGCCGGCACGCGGCTGAGCGGCGCGCCCATGTACTTCTCGACGGCGTCGGGGGTCAGCTTCGCCTGCGAGTCCATGGCATCCATGTCGTCCACGCCGTAGAGGAACGTCGCCTCTACGCCGGCCTGCCGGAGCGCCCGGTAGATGGCGTCGTGGAGGACCACCCCGCGCAGGCTACCGACGTGGACGGTGCCCGAGGGCGACTTGGAATCGTTGACCACCTGGCGGCCCGAAGCCGCCGCAGCCAGCTCGTCGGCCCAGTACACGGCGGCGCCCCCGCTCAGTTGATGTCGAGGATCTTGTACGAGAAATCCCCGGCCGGGACGTGAACGATGACCGACTCGCCCTTGCGCTTGCCCAGCAGGGCGCGCCCGACCGGGGACTCATTCGAGATCTTGCCCTCGCGCGGGCTGGCCTCGGTCGAGCCGACGATCGTGAACTTCTCCTGGCCGTCCGCGCCCTCGACCTTCACGGTCGAACCGATCTGGACATGGTCCGTGCCGTGATTGCCGTCGATGATGGTCGCATTCTTGACGAGCGCTTCGAGCCGCTGGATCGACCCCTCGACGAATGCCTGCTCGTTCTTGGCGTCCTCGTACTCGGCGTTCTCCGCCAGGTCGCCGTGCTCCTTGGCATCGTGGATGCGCTGCGCGATCTCGGCCCGGCGGACATTGATCAGCTCTTCGAGCTCCGCTCGGAGCTTGGTCAGACCCTCTTCCGAGACGTACTGAGTCTTGTTGTTCACCGCCGAAGGGGCTCCGTTCTCGTCGAATGCAACCCTGGGTCGGGCCAGGAACGGCCCGCGATAAAGGAAAAACTCCAGGCGTCACCACCGCGGTGCCCTGAAGTTCGGCCGGCGCGTATCCTAGCCGCCCCCCTCCCCCATGTCAAAGCAGTTGTAACCGTCGCCAGCCGGCCGGGCCGCATCGTCAGGCGCCGGAACGGCGGTTGATGCCCGCCAACCGGCCATTCGACGGGACTGGCCCATCCGACTTCGTTTGAATTGGGTAGAACGGAGGTCCCGACGGGGGATGACCTATGAGGACTGGCAACCTGAAACGGAACTGGCCATTCTTCGGCCATAAACCAGCAACAACACCGGCCCCGCCGCTCGGATCCTCCCTCCTCCTCCCCGAGCGCCGGGGCCGGTCCACGTCCGCGGGAGTCTGGGGCGCCCGGCTCGGCCTGACCGGCCGCCCGCATGGGCACGCCGCCGGGCCGCCGGGCCGCCGGGCCGCCGGACCGCCGGGCAGACGAGCCTAGCTGCCGAGCTGCACGAGCCGCCCGCGGATGCGTTGCATCGACATCCGTTCGGCGAAAGCAACGAAAACGGTATCGTCGCCGGCGATGCTGCCGACGACCTCCGGCCAGCGCGTTCGATCCAGCGCGGCCGCGATCGCGTGCGCGGAGCCGGGGAGCGTCCGCAGGACGAGCATCAGGCCCGCCTCGCGGATCTCTACCGGAAGGTCGTGCAGGAGCGCACGCAGCCGCTCCTCGCCGGTGCTCTCGGCCTCGGTGACGCGAGCAGGCACGATGTACGACTGGACCCCGTCCTGGTTGGACTTGATGAGACCCAGCTCCGCAACATCCCGGCTGATCGTGGCCTGAGTGGCCCGGAAGCCGCGGTCGCGCAGGGCGGCCGCGAGTTCCTGCTGGGTGCGTATCGGCCGCTG
Organism: uncultured Chloroflexia bacterium; assembly: GCA_963768655.1. Lineage (GTDB taxonomy): Bacteria > Chloroflexota > Limnocylindria > Limnocylindrales > CSP1-4 > Fen-1039. The sequence continues at coordinate 540,887 of CAVYIM010000005.1, forward strand.
ACCCAGCAGGTCGCGGATCTCGCGCTGCCGAAGCCGCTTCATCACTTCCATCGCACCGCCGCCCTCCCCGAGCCGTCCGCTAGCATCGTTCGACCGCTCTCATGCGCCGTGCGGTGAGAGCAGGATGACGAAGACCGCGATCGCGGCCAGGACCCGATACACGACGAACAGGGTAACCGGCTGACGCCGCAGATATCCAAGCATGAAATGGATGGCGAGGATGCCCGAGGTGGCCGCCGCGACGAAGCCGATCACCACCAGGCGCGCCTCCGGGTTCACGCCCGCCTCGCCGGTCACGAGCTTGCGAGCCTCCCACAGCCCGGCACCGGCCACCACCGGTGTGGCCATGAGGAAGCTGAACCGGGCCGCAGCCTCTCGGTTCAGGCCTTCGAAGAGCCCCGCGGCGATGCTGATGCCCGAGCGGCTGATGCCCGGAACGAGAGCCACGACCTGAGCGATGCCGATTCCGAGCGCCCCTCCGAAGGTCATCTCCTCCATCTCGCGGACCTTGCTACCCCAGCGGTCGGCGAGCCACAGGATCGCCGCGCCGACGCAGAGCATCACGGCCACCCGGGCGGGCTCGCGAACCCACGACTCGATGGTGTCGCTGAGCAGCGGTCCTACGAGCACGGCGGGGACTGTGGCCACGACGATGAGCCACGCCATCTTGCGGTCCGGGTCGTCGCCGATGGAGCGGTCGCGGATGCTGGCCAGTCCGGCGGGGATGAGCGTCAGCCAGTCGCGCCAGAAGTAGAGGACCAGGGCCAGCAGCGTGCCCATGTGGAGCATGACGTCGAACGCCAGCGAGTTGATGAAGGGATCGTTCCAGCCCATTGCCCATGGCACGAGGATCAGGTGGCCGGAGCTGGAGACGGGCAGGAACTCGGTCAGACCCTGTACGACGCCCAGAATCAACGCCTGGATGGACAGGTCCACGCGATGTCTCCTTCGGTGCGGGTGGATTGAGAGTCCCGTACAGCAGTATGGCCGCGGGGACGGACGCGGCGTCGAATGTGCGCGGGCCGGCGGTCGGCTGACTGCCGGCCCGCGAAACGTCTCGCCTAGCGGATGAAGAGCGGCGCCATCACCAGGGTGATGGTAGCCAGCAGCTTCACCAGAACGTGGAGAGAGGGACCGGCGGTGTCCTTGAAGGGATCGC
>CAVYIM010000006.1:0-310894 GCA_963768655.1 uncultured Chloroflexia bacterium
GACGGATTCGTCGACCTCCATCCAGAGCTGGACCATGCCCTCGCCGAATGGTCCGTCGCGCATGACCGTCGGCGGAATGAGGTCCCAGCCGCTCGCCTCCGAGACGGCGTGCGCGGCGACCTCGCGGCAGGCCAGCGTCCCGTCCGGGAAGTCGGTCAGCGGGCGCTCGCCGCGGATCGGCTTGTAGACGCAACTGGCCGTGATCCCCGGCCTGCCGTCCGCCGGGCGCTCCTCGACGAGCCCGAAGAACGTGGCGTTGGAGGCCGAGAGCAGCCGGCCCACGACATCGAGCTCACCTTCGCGCAGGACGCGCAGGGCCGTCGCCCGCTCGATCGAGCCCGCGACCTGGCGACCTTCGAGCGCGGCTGCCTCCATCTCCTCGCGCGTCAGGCGCGAGGCCCGGGGCCCGGCGTTGTCCTCCGCTCTCGGTTCGGCCATCCCATTCTCAATGCATGTAGCCGTTGCGCCGGGTGCAGATGTGCCCTTCGGGGTTGAGCGGCTGGCCGCAGAAGGGGCACGGCGGGCGACCGGCAGCGACGACCTCGAGAGCTCGGGCGGCGAAGGCGAAGGCCTGGCGTGGCGCGAGGCGAACTCTTACGACATCACTGTCTTCGTCCGTGCCTTCGTCGGCGGCCTCCTCCACCTCGGTCGCTTCCTCCTCGGCCTCGTCCTCCGTGACCTCCCGGGCCTCGACGACGATGCTCTCGTCGTCGCCATCCCAGATGATCGCCATCGTGCCGACCCGGAACGTCTCGACCAGGGGTTCTTCCAGGGGAGCGCGATCGACCTCGTCAGCGGGCGGCTCTTCAGGCACATCCGCCCCGCGGCTGCGCACCTCCGCCAGAAGCTGCGTCAGCCGTTCGGCCAGGAGCGCGACCTGGACCTTTTCGAGCGCGACGGTGGTCACGCGCGTGCCCTCCCGGGCCTGCAGGTAGAAGGTGCGGCTGCCCGGCTGGCCGACCGCCCCGGCGACGAAGCGATCCGGGTTCTCGAACGCGTACACCCGACGAGCCATTGAGTCTCCAGCCGATCGAAGGCGCGCGGCGCGTGCCATGACGAATTTATACCTCCGGGCCAGACGGCTCCGGGCGCCGGACTCCGCTGCCCGCGTTCTGCGGTCGCCGACAGGCCGAACCGGGGCGTCTCTTCGGGGCGCTCGTCAGCGGGCCTGGCCGTATCTGGACCGCGGGACTGCCAAATTGGCAAGCAGACCTTGACAAATAGAAAGGCCAGATGCCATAGTGGCAACCAACGAGGTCCAGGTCGGTCAGAGTACCGGCTGCGACCTCGAGAGTGAAGGAAACGATGGCACGCGACGTAATCTCGACCTGTCCGGTCTGCTCGAGCGAGCTGTTCGTGACCCGGCTGCAATGCCGGAGCTGCGGCACAGCCATCGAGGGTGACTTCAGCGTCGGGCGCTTCGGCCGCCTCAGCCGCGAGCAGCTGGCTCTTCTCGAGAGCTTCCTGCGCGCTCGAGGCAACCTCAAGGAGCTCGAGCGCGAGCTCAAGCTGTCGTACCCGACGGTCCGCGCTCGGATCGACGCCCTGGTTCGGGCGCTCGGTCTGGCGGACGGAGCATTCGTCGACGACGGCTCCGAAGACGGTTCCTGGCGGGACGAGATGAGCGGGCTACGCCGTGAGGTCCTGGAGCGGCTGGCTCGACATGAGATCACGGCGGACGAGGCAGCGGCCCTTATCCGCTCTCGGAAGGAGTAGGAGATGGGCACGCTGGAGCGCCGCGAGACGCTCACCCATCGGCTGGGACCCGCCGGGCGACTTTCGGTCAAGACGGTCACGGGCCTGCTTCGCGTCCGGGGCATCGAAGGCGAGGACGTCCATGTGACCGTGACCTACCGCATCCGCGCGGCGGACCATGCCGCCGCGGAGAGGGCGCTCGAGAGCGGCCGGGTGGCCATCGACCGCGGCCCCGAGTCGCTCGCGATCGAGACGCCCGAACGGCGGCTCGCTTCCGGCCTGGCGTGGCTCTTTGCGGGCGCTCGGGTCGGCGCAGACATCGCCGTAGAGGTGCCATGGGGCGCGAAGCTGCGCTTCGAGACGATGAGCGGCTCGATCGAGGCGATGAACCTGGTCGGGGATCAGAAGTACCGGACCGTCTCCGGCGACATCCGGATGTGGTACCTGGGCGGGCTCGTCGAGGCGGGCACGATATCGGGCGGCGTCTTTCTCGACGGCGGGACGGCGCTGCGGCTGCGGGCCAGCACCATCTCCGGCGCGATCAGGGCCCGCGCCGGCCTCTTCCACAGTCTCACTCTGTCCACGACGAGTGGCAGCATCGCTGCGGTCGGAGCCCTGGACCCGGCCGGCGACTTCCGCGCCGAGTCCATTTCCGGCGGCCTGGATCTGACGCCACTGTCCGGAGTGACGGCCGAGCTCAAGACAGTTTCCGGCTCGGTCCATTCCGAGGTGGAGCATCGCCTCGAAGGTGGACGCGGCTTCTGGCGGGCGATCGTGGGCGACGGCCGGGCGCACCTGCGGGTCAACTCGACCTCAGGCTCATTGCGCCTGCTTGCGCCCCGGCCATCCGACACGATTGCCGGGCAGACCTCCGAACCGGCGAGCCCTGCCGCGCCCGCGGGCTCTTGCGCCGGCCCCTCGGGCTCGGTGGCCGGATCGGTCGAGCCGAGCGCCACGTCCGGTACCGTCACGTCGGCGGCACCCGCGGCCACGTCCGATACGGCCGCCGGCGAAGAATCGGCCGAAAGCTGGAATCCGAACGAGACGGCCGAGGAAACGGCCGATCACGAACGCGACGACCTGGCGGACGAGGAGGAGCTGGCGGTCCTCCAGGCTCTGGAGCGAGGCGAGATCGGCGTCGATGAGGCCGCGGCCCGGCTCGAGCGCCGAGGAGGTAGCGACGATGTCCGGTGAGCTGGAAGCGCTGCTCCGCCTCGTCTCGGAGGGGCGTCTCACGGCCGAGGAGGCCGCCCCGATCGTCGCCGCTCTCGAGGAGAAAGCCCGCCTCGACGCCCGGGGCGCCGGCGCGGGGTCGGGCTCGGGCTCGGGCACGGGCGCCGGCGGAGCTGCGACTCGCGACGGTGGCCGCGATGGAGGCCGACGTGCCGGCCCTGTCCAGGAGCTCCTCGCGGACCGAAAACTGCGCGTCTACGTGGCCGAGGACGGGCGCCAGGTGATCAACATCCAGATCCCGCTGGCCGCGGCGGGGTTCGCGATCGACCAGGTGCCCGGCCTTTCGCCGGACCACCGGTCCCGCATCGTCGAGGCCATCCAGAGCGGCATGACCGGGCCGATCCTGGAGGTCTCCGACGATGGCGACGAGGTTCGCATAGTCATCGAATAGTCGGGCGGCCGCGCGCCGCCGAACCCAACTCGAAGCGATCCCGGACCGCCCACCGGCCCGGGCCTGGACAGGTGTTGCCAGAACAGGGAGTCAGGGCGGCTCGCGAATGCCGCAAAAGGGGAAGGCAATGTTGCTGGAAATCGAGAAGCTGACCAAGGTGTTCCGGACCGGGGTCCGGGCCAATGACGGAATCGACCTGTCGATCGACTCGGGCGAGGTGTTCGGCCTGCTCGGCCACAACGGCGCCGGCAAGACGACCCTGGTCAACCAGGTCATCGGTCTGCTGAAGCCGACCGCGGGCTCCATACGAATCGACGGCCGCGACATGGTCGCCGACCCTGGCCTGGCTCGCCGGCTGTGCTCGTTCCAGGCTCAGTCGCAGGTTCCGATAGACGGTTTGACCCCCCGCCAGGCCATCGAGCTGCTCGGCCAGCTCCGCGGCGGAAACGGGGCAGACGTCCGGCGCCGCCGCGCTCGCCTGGTCGACGCCCTCGATCTCGGGGAGTGGCTCGACGTGGACGCGGCCCGACTCTCCGGCGGCGTGAAGCGACTCGTGGCCTTCGCCATGGCCGCGGTCGCGCCCGGTCGCCTGGTCATGCTCGACGAGCCGACCAACGACGTCGACCCGATACGCCGGCGGCTGCTGTGGCAGCAGGTGCGGTCGCTCGCTGACCATGGCGCGGCCGTATTGCTCGTGACCCACAACGTCGTCGAGGCGGAGCGCTCGGTGGATCGTCTGGCAATCCTGGACGCCGGCCGCGTGATCGCCGAGGGCACGCCGGCGGAGCTCAAGGCGAGGCTTGGCGCCGAGCTTCGACTGGAGCTGGTGATCGACCCGACGACGACCGAGCTACCGGTTTCGCCATTCGGTCAGTCGGTCGTCCCGGTCGGCAACCGGCTCATGGTCGGCGTTCCGAGGGACGCCGCGGGCACGGCGCTCGGTTGGGCCGAGTCTCTGCAGCGGGCCGGCACGGTGGAGGAGTTCACGCTCGGCCCGGCGACTCTTGAGGACGTGTACGTGGCGCTGGTCGGCGGCCGGGAGGCGCGACCCGCCGAGATGGAGGAGAGCTTCGATGCAAGCGCTGCGTAGCTACCGGTTGCTCGTGACCTGGCAGGCCCTGCGCAAGAAGGCTTACCTGCCGCTGATGATGGCGGTCCAGACTCTATTCTCGCTCGGCATCGTGCTCGGCTATCCGCTTCTCTTCCCGACGCTGGACCGCACGACGATCTACCTGATCGCCACGGGCGCGCCCGCGATCTCCATGGTCTCGGTCGGCCTCGTCGCGCTGCCTCAGACCGTCGGCGAAATGAAGTCCGAGGGCAGCCTGGCGTATATGCGGTCGCTGCCCGTGCCACGGCTCGCCTATCTGGTGGCCGACCTGACCGTCTGGCTGGTCATCGTCGTCCCGGGCGTCGTCCTTGGCGTCCTGGTCGGAGCCTGGCGGTTCGGCCTGGACCTCCAGGTCAGCCCGCTCGTCGTTCCGGCCGTTCTCATGGTGGCCCTCACGGCGACCTGCGTCGGCTACGCCCTGGCTTCGGTCCTGCCTTACATGCTCACCGTCATCATCACCCAGGCGATCGTCGTCTTCGTGTTCATGTTCTCGCCGTTGACCTTCTTGCCCGACAAGCTGCCGGCCTGGCTGGAGACGATCCACCGGCTGCTGCCGATCCAGGCCATGGGCGAGGTGACTCGAGGCACGATCGCTCCCAACGAGTTCCCGCTGCCCCCAGGCGCTTTCCTGACGCTGGCCGTGTGGTGCGTGCTCGGGTTCCTGGTGACATACGCGGCGATCACGCGACGTGCCTGATGGGCGCCCGCAGGCGCGTTAGGCTTGGCTGATGACGCGGCGCGACGCAGAGACACTCCAGCGATGAGCGGGCAGCCGGGCAGACTGCCCGCCCGCGACTTCGAGGAGATCCGCTTGGCCGAGGCGCTCGAGCGCCGGCGTTGCCCGATCTGCGATGCCCGCCAGGAGTCCGCCTACGCTGCTCTCCGCGGCCTGGCGCGCGAAGGCGCGACCGATCGCGGCCTCCGGGCCGACATCGACCGGGGTCTGGGGTTCTGCCAGGTCCACAGCGTCGGCCTCTCGAAGATGGAGCTGCTGCAAACGAGCAGCAAGCTGGCGACGGCGGTGCTGCTGGACGCGGTGCTGCGGCGACGCCTGGCGGCGCTCAAGAAGCTATCCGGCGCGGATGCCGTGGCGCAGGGGCGCGGGCTGGCGGACCTGGCCGATCCGCGATGCCCGGTCTGCGCCCGCGCTTCGGAAGCCTCGGGGATGGCCATCGATCGACTCCTTGCGCTCTCCGACGATCCGGCATGGTCGGCGGCCCTGGGCTCGGGTGAGCTGTGCCTGAGCGATCTCTGCGCCTTGTGGGCGGCGGCCGCGGCCGGCTCCCGGGACGTGCAGGAGCGTTGGCGCGGGATCCTGATCGTGCAACTCGCGCGCCTCGAGGCGCTGCAGAAGAAGCTCGCCGAGTATGCCCACAACAGCACCGTGGATCGGCGCCACCTGATCACCGGAGAGCAGCAGGAGGCGGCCGCCCTCTCGATCCGGCTTTTCGGCGGTTCCCCGGACCGCGAACGAACTCGCTGACGATCGCCGGCCGGGCGGCGCATCGCGGTGTTGGAACCTGCGTTCCTCGCTCACGCACCTTCTGGTGCGCTCGCTCCGGTACTCGGCTCCGCCTGGCGCTGCGCTCGCCGGGCCGGCGATCTCCGCCACGTGGCCGGCCGGGCGGCGCATCGCGGTGTTGGAACCTGCGTTCCTCGCTCACGCACCTTCTGGTGCGCTCGCTCCGGTACTCGGCTCCGCCTAGCGCTGCGCTCGCCGGGCCGGCGATCTCCGCCACGTGTCCGTCGGGCGGCGGAGTTCGTCTGTTTCCGTTGGCCCGCCGGCGCCGTGACGCGCGCGGCTGCTGCGCCCCGCGCCTCGTCAGTGCGGGTCGGCGAAACAGCGCTCGAATCCGGGAGTCCAGATCAGGCGCCCGTTCGAGCCGTCTCGGTCGGCCGTGATCGCGCAGCCCGCATAGCCGGCCAGTCCCGCGACCCAGGCCAGGCCCGTCGGTCCCATGGCGAACGCCGCGGTGGCGTAGGCGTCGGCGTAGGTCAGGCTCGGCCCCACGATCGTAATGCTCAGCACGTCGCCCTGGGGCGCCTTGCCGGTGAAAGGGTCCAGCACATGATCGCCGCGCTCATACGCGCCCGACGTGGCGACGGCTCCGTCGTGGACGCTGACCACCGTGGCGACCTTGTCCGCCTGCAACGGATGTCTGATGCCGATCCGCCAGGGCGCGGCCGAAGCCGCCTCACCGCGGATGACGATGTCGCCGCCGCCGTTGATGCAGTAGTTGCGCGCCCCTGCCGCCTCCAAGATTCGGCTGGCACCCTCCAGCGCCCAGCCCTTGACCAGTCCCGAAGGGTCGAGGCCGCCGTCCCAGCGGTGGGCCCGAATGTCGAAGTAGCCCTGGCTCGTTTCCCTCACCCGCTCGCACAGTTCGAGGACCCGGCGCAGGTCGGGGCTGCAGTCGTCCTCGGATATCTCGCCGCGGCTCAGGCGGCTGACCTCGCTATCGGGTTTGTAGGTGCTGAAGCGCCGGTCGATGTCGCGCAGATGGTCGAAAGCCTCGTCGAGCGCCTCCGCCGGCACGTTCGCGTCGCGGACATCGAAGCTGATGGCCGTGCCCATGATCTGCTCCACTCGTCGTAACCCGAAGAGGGGCGCAGTGCCGGCCTGGGGCGCCAACCGCTCGATCTGCTCTCGGTCCGCGGTCATGGACGCATTATGGTGCGCCGCCGCCGAAGTGCTCCGGGATTCTCTTCGAGCGGTGCGGTGGCTCCGGTGGGTCGGCGCTCGCATCTCCGGCGGTCAGCCGGGCGTCCCTGCGATGGGCCAGCGGGAGCCCCGACCGACACACCCGCGATACGCTCGAGGTGGCGCTCGTCGCCGCCGCGAGCGGCGTCCGCCGGCCCGGCCGGCTGCGGCGCGCGACCCGGCCGGTCGGTCCTGGGCCGAGCAACCGAAAGCGCGCAGTCTGCTCAGGCAAGTGTTTCAGAATTGTGCAATGCTGCCGCCAGCGGCGGCGCAGGCTGGCTGGCAGCGTCGCCGCCGCGATCCTCCGGACACTCACGCTTGCGCTCGGCGCCGGCTCGGGCCGCCCGGCGCTCGGGATCTGGTGGGCGAGCGAGCCGCAGGTGCCGGGATTGGGCTCGGCATCGCGAGGCCTGTTCTGCCGTCGGGCGGGCTTGCCCGGACTTTCCTGCGCCGCCGCAAGCATGGGCGCCGGCATGTGAAACCTGGGCGCCGCCGCAAGTTCGGGCGGCTGATCCGGCGATCATCGCGCACTCCTGCCAGCGCGGCGCCCTCGCAGTGGCCGAATCTTCACAAAGCTGAGTATTGAAATCTCAGACTTCTCTGCTTAGGCTTTCGTACCCAGGGTCCGGCTGGCGTTCGAGCCGGGCGTCCGTGTATCGAACATTCGAACAAGGAAAGGCGATCGATGGCGATCTCGGTTGCCGCTGAGCCCGAGCCGCGCCCGGTGACCGCGCGCGCACAGGACTTGTGTCCGGCTGCGCTCCGCGCCATGGTCATCTGGCCACGGCTGGACCGACGTGCCCTTGCGAGATGCGGCTGTGACTCGGCTCGAATTGCCAACTACGTCTCGCGTCGGACCCGTATGCCAGCCCGGTCCATCGAGACGCTGCTGAACCGGTCGTAGAGCAACAGGCGCCGCCGCCGCTCCCGAGGGACCATTCGTTCCGTGCCCATCACGCCGACCGCTCCAGCCACTGGCGCGCCACAGAGTGTATTCGTGTGCGCACGCGGCGCCGTCAGCCGCGGTATAGGAAGCAGCCCGGAAGGTGGTCATCGACCAGCCCGACACTCTGCATGAAGCTGTAGACGATAGTCGAGCCTACGAAACGGAATCCGCGCTTTCGCAGATCTGTCGACAGCACGTCAGATTCGGGCGTGGTCGCTGGTACGTCCTGCAAGCCGCTGCCCTTCCTGCGAGTCGGGGAGGGTCGGGGGAGCCGGGCCGCAAGGTAGGCTGCGAACGAGCCGTACTCCTCGGCCAGCTTGAGTACGAGTGCGGCGTTGCCGACCGTCGCGTCGATCTTGGCCCGGTTGCGGACGATCGCGGCGTCGGCCAGCAGTCGCTCTCGGTCGGCCGCACCGAACGTGGCCACGACTTCGGGCACGAAGCCGGCGAAGGCCAGTCGGAACGCGTCGCGCTTACGCAGGATCGTCGACCACGACAGCCCGGCCTGAAAGCCCTCCAAGGCCAACCGTTCGAACAGGGCGTTGTCGTCCGAAACCGGAACGCCCCACTCCTCGTCGTGGTAGGCGACCATCAGGGGATCGGTTCCGAGCAGGCCGTCCGGCCACCAGCATCTCGATCGTGAGTCGCCGGCAATCCGCTGCTCTGCCACCTCTGCCGCGTGAGTCGCGCTTCCTTCCGGAGTCGAGAGGCCAAGGGGCTGACGTAGCGACTCACCCATCAGGCGCTGCGCTCCAGGAATTTGACGACTGCGTCACGGAAGATCTCGGCCCGCTCCACGACGGAAACGGCGGACTCGAGGTCGACGGGAAGATTGAGGTCGCCGGCGGCGGCCTTGCGGAGGTCCACGGCATCGAGCAGCCAGCGGTGGTAGGCCGAGTACAACCGCCCGGATCGGCCGAACTGACTTCCGTAGGCGAGACACACTGCCTGAGCGGGGCCCGGCGCGACGCCGTCCACGTCGAGACACGCCCTGGCCAGGCGCAGCATTGCCACACAGGCGCGCTCTGACGCCGTTTCGACATCGCCTGCCTCCAGCTCGCGTTGGGCCGAGACGATGGCCCTGTCCGCGCCGTCGACGAGTTGAGCAGCTCGCTCCCTCATACGGGCACCGCCTCAGATCGAACGGCCAGGAGTTGGCCGTCGGTCCGACTCTCCCAGGTGCTCTCGGCAACGAAGATGCGGCTCACGATCAACCCGAACTCGAGCGACAGCCCCGCGCACGTCGAGCTCGTTCGCTCCAGCTCTTCGCCGTAGCGGGCGACGGTGTCCAGAACGACGACGACCTCCACGTCCGCGTCCGGTCTGGCCTCGCCGCGGGCGCGCGCGCCATGCAGGAATATGCCGGCGAGCCGATCGGCGTAGAGCGGCCGCAGCACTTCTGCCAGACGGCCCGCGACTTCGAGGCCCAGAGCATCGGGTCGAGGAGGGTCCGTTTGCGAGAGTCTGGCCGCGTTTCCGGCGCGGGGCGGCCTGATTGGCGCCGGCGCTGTGTCTACAGGGCCAGGCAGGGTCGGCTCGGGACCTGGCTCCGAGGCGGGCGCGGCCGGGACGCTAAGGAGAGTCCGGACCATTGTCGCGAAGGGGGAGGAAGCGGCCGTGAAGTAGACCTGGTGCCCTTCAGCCCGACGGTCCGCGAGGCCGGCCGCTACGAGCCGCGCGAGCTCACGGCTGGCGGTTCCCGGACTCGTCCCGACGCGGCGCTGGATCTCGCGCAGGTGTAGGCGCTGCCCCGGCTCGGCCATCAGGAGGGCCAGGATCCGGCGCCGGATCGAGGATCTGCCGAGGGTTAGCTCAGTCGCGAGAATGTTCTCAGACACGAGAACGATCGTCCTCATACATGGAACAATCGTACTCCAAAACGAGGACAGATCACCGTTCCTCGCGAGGGGCGTGGCGGAGATCCTCCACGTCCCATGCCGGGCCTTCTCCGGCCTCAACTCGAGGGCGCCGGCCGATCAAGCTTGGCATACTCATGTCATGACCGGACGGCCATCTCGCGAGCAAGCCTCGGACGTCCAGGAATCCGGCGGGGTTGGCCTGAGTCCTCGCTCCCGTTTCGACCGGCTCGACGAGCAGGCTCCGCCGCGGCCGTTGTGGCGATACCGGTTGATCCGGTTGGCGCTCCGCATCGTGACGGAGGCATACTCGAGCTTCAGGCTCGAGGGCGCCGAAATGCTGCCGGCCGGGCCGTCGATCCTGTGCTTCAGCCACCAGAACTGGATCGACCCGTTCTTCCTGATAGCGGCGCTTCCCGCGAGGCCACGGACGTACTTCTTCGGGCCCGAGGAAGAGGACATGACCCGGGGCTTTCGGAACGGACTGATGCGCTGGAGCGGCGTCGCGGTGCCGTACCAACCCGGTCGGCGCGGCCTGGTCGCGGCCACGAGTCGGGTCGAGGAGCTGTTGTCCTCCGGTGCTCGCATAGCCATAGCCGGGGAGGGCCGCATTCACGCCGGGGAGGGCGTGATTCTGCCGCTCCTCGAGGGACCGGCCTACATGGCATTGCGATCGGGGGTGCCGCTAGTTCCGGTGGCGGTCAACGGGACCAGCTGGCTGGCCTTTCGGCGCCGGGTTCGGTTGAGGATCGGGCGACCGATCGCTGCGGCTGAGGACGACTCGAGGCCGCCGACGAGCGAGCCTGTGCAAGCCCTGACGGCTCAGATTCAGGCGGCCCTGCTCGAACTGGTGTCGGACTTTCCGGACCCGCCCCGATCGCGCTGGATCGGCGGGCGCCTGACGGAACTGTTCAACGATTGGCCGGAGGGGACTCGTCCGTCGGTTCCGCCGCGCGGAGGCACGGCGGATCGTTAAGTGATCGAGTCGGGTTCGGGCGTCGACGAAGCTCCGGCGCTGCTCGGGTTGATCGGAAGCATTTCGGGCGAGGGGCTCCGGCTCTGAGTCTGCGATACTGCGGCCGACAAGCAGAAGGAGGAGAAGTGGGCGCAACGGGCCTTGCCGCCAACCCGACCGAGTACCGCAGGCGACTCGGCGAACAGACCGACGAGCAGCTCGATTCCTGGGCCAGGGAGCTGATGAGGGACGTGGCCATCCGGCGAGGCGTGATCAAGGTCGTTGCGGATGTGCGGCGGACTGCACGCCTCGACGAGGCTGGTCTACGGCGCGTTTACGCCCGCGGCGGCGGTGCCCCGGCGACCGTCGGCTTCGACGCCCAGGGCAACCTGATGGTCCCGGCCATCTCGCTGCACTGCCTGGTGAGCGGTCTGCGCGCAGACGTCCCCCATGCCCGGGCGCGCCTGATCGACTACCTGGTAGCCAACTTCGACGAGATCGTCTACGTCTGACCCGGAGCCTGGCGAGTCCCACGGAGTCCGGGCGTGAGCGCCCGCCTGGTCGGTTACCGCCGCCTGGTCCATCCTTTTTCGTCCATCCTCGACGCGGCTGCGATTGGGAGTCCGGGCGGCAGGAGGGGATATCGGTCAGGTGCGGTCGGGCAGGGTAAGGGTCGATGCGGGGAGGTCAGCGCGGGCTGCCCATAAGGGTTGGTCCGACTGGCGCGTCGGGATTGGCCACCGGAGTCGAACGCTAGTGGTCTGCGCCCCGCCGCACCAGAGCGATGGCGTTCTCGAGCCGGACGCGGGCGATCATGAGGTGCTTCGCGAGGTTTGCGCGGTCCGTGTCGTCGATCGTCTTCATCACGTCCGACTGGATGACCGAGATGAGATCCGTGATGGCGTCGGCCAGCTGCGATCGGACGGCAATCAGGGAGTCGTCCGTCAGAGGCCGCCGGGGGCCCGTCCCGATCCAGTTGGCCTCAGCTTCAGCCTCGATCTCGTCTTCGACCGTGGCAGAGGAACCGGCTGCCTTGGCGGCTGCCTTGGCGGCTGCCTTGGCGGCGGGCTTGATCCGCGGAGCCTCGTCGATCCGCTCGCGAAGTTTCACCAGCGAAAGCTCGCCGCGAGCAACCATTTCGGCCAGCTTCTTGCGCTTCTTGGGGTCCGCCACCTTCAGCAGCTCGTAGGCGTGGGACAGAGTGTCTTTGCGCACAGACACCAGCTCGCGAATCTCGGCCGGAGCGTCGGCCAGGCGAAGACGGTTCTCGAGATACCCCTTGTCCTTGCCGAGCTTCTGGGCCAGCTTCCGGATGCTGTAGCCGTGCTGGCGGATCATCTTGTCGTAGATCAAGGCTTCGTCCAGCGGAGAGAGATCCTCGCGCTGCAGGTTCTCGATGACCGCGATCTCGAGCGCCGTGTCGTCGTCGATATCCTCGATCAGGGCGGGGATGGTACCCATTCGCGCGGCAGTGGCCGCACGCCAGCGACGTTCGCCGGCGACCAGCTGGTAGCGGCCCGCGGGCAGCGGCCGAACCAGGATCGGCTGCAGAACACCGTGTTCCTTGACGGAGGCCGTGAGGTCATCCAGGCCTGCCTGGTCCATCGCAAGGCGCGGCTGATTGGGGTTCGGGTCGACCCTGTCGACAGGGATGTTGCGGACCGCGGACGGCCGGATGACAGTCGTGTCGTCGGCGGCGAGCAGGCTGAGGACGTTCTGCGAGAGCTCCTGACCTCTCTCCTCGTTCAGGCGAGCGGAGGCGGCGGCCCGGAAATCTGGCCTAGCCAAGTGCGATTACCTCCCTGGCGAGCTCCCGGAAGTTGTTGGCCGCGTCCGAGGCGCTGGCGTACTCGGTGATGGGCCGGCCCGTCAGCGGTGCCTCGCCGAGCTTGACGGCGTTTCGGATGATCGTGTCGAAGACGTGGTTCTCCCCATGCTCCCTCATCTCGTCGAGCATCTCGCGACCCAGGATGGTGCGAGGATCGTAGAAGGTGGGGAGGAGGCCCATGACCCGCAGGTTCTTGTTCAGCTTGGAGCGGATGGTCGAGATCACCTTGACGAGGGCGGCCAGGCCCTTGAGAGCGTAGTACTGGGTCTGCACGGGGATGATCACGCTGTTGGCAGCGACAAGGCCGTTGATCGTCATCAGGCCAAGCGTCGGCGGGCAATCGATCAGAATGTAGTCGTAGTGGCCCCGGGCCCAGTCGTCGACTGCCTCCGCGAGGGCGTACTCGCGGCCGATCGTGCTGAGAAGGTCGACCTCGGTCGAGGCCAGGTCGAGGGTGGCCGGGGCGACGTCGATGTTGGCCGTCTCGGTCGAGATGACTATGTCCTTGATGCGAAGCTGTGGATCGCCGAGGACGTTTGCCATCGAATGCTGGACCGTCGCCAGATTGATCCCGAGGCCGACCGTCAGATTTGCCTGAGCGTCCATGTCGACGCACAACACTCGCAGGCCCTTCTCCGCGAGCGCGCCCGCCAGATTGATGGCGGTGGTCGTCTTCCCGACGCCACCCTTCTGGTTCGCGATCGCGATGACAATGGCCAAGGGGTATCACCTCGCTCTTGGTGCTCGGTCTCGTGACGGTATTGATTGTGACGGGCCGGGATGGCGGAGTGGTGCCGAGATGCTACCGCAGCACGCTCCAGGCGGCCGAGCTTATCCACAGGAGTTCGAAGTTGTTCACCGATTCTGTGGATATCCACAACAATCAATCCACCCCCCGAAGGTGTTATGTGGATGCGCTGGAGGAGCGATCTCGAATCAGCGCCCGTATCGCCTCCGGGCGTCTTTGCGCAAAGACGAGGACCCGGCCCGGTTCCACGGATCGCCGCTTGCATCACCCTCGGTAAGGGGCCCCGCCCAAGTTGCCTTCCAACGTCCCTCGCTCACGCAAATTGAGCGCCGGGAGCGGCCGTCGGCGCCGGCCGGCGCCCCTCGGCTCGGCAATCGGGCGGCGCCTCACCGACGCTCCGGCTCTAGGGGCTCCTCCCTAGCTGAGAACCCTGGCGTCAAGGATTGGCGAGAGCGTCGCAAGAGCCACGTTTTTCAGCACAGCTGGCTGGCACGGGAAGCCAGGTCCATGCCATCATCGACGAGCGCGCCCGCCTGGTCGGCAGGCGGAATTGCTGGAGGAAGCGGCACGTGTCGGAGGACCAGGGAGTCAACCAGGGCGAATCGAAGGAGGGAGTCGCGCCCGATCCCGGTCGGGAGCGTTGGCGCGGTACCACCCGGGCAAGAGCGGTTTCCCGCTCTCCGGAGCGCCAGGAGCGGTTTCTTACCACGTCGGGAGTCGAGATCCAGGATCTCTATACGCCGGCCGACGTGGCCGGCCTGGACGAGAACCGCGACCTGGGCCGTCCCGGCGAGTATCCCTACACCCGGGGCGTCCAGCCGACGATGTATCGCGGCCGCCTCTGGACGATGCGCCAGTACGCCGGGTTCTCGACCGCCGAGGACACCAACCGCCGCTTCCGGTACCTCCTCGAGCAGGGCCAGACCGGACTCTCCGTCGCTTTCGACCTGCCGACGCAGATGGGCTACGACTCGGACGCTCCTCAGGCCGAGGGTGAGGTTGGGCGGGTGGGAGTGCCGATCAGCTCGCTGGCCGACATGGAGGTCCTGCTCGACGGGCTCCCGCTCGGAACCGTCAGCACGTCGATGACGATCAATGCCTCCGCCGCCGTGCTCCTGGCCCTGTACGTGGCCGAGGCCGAGAAACAGGGCGTTGCCCGTGGACAGGTCAACGGCACGACCCAGAACGACATCCTGAAGGAGTACATCGCCCGCGGCACCTACATCTTCCCCCCGCGGCCCTCGATGCGGCTGGTGACTGACATCTTCGAGTTCTGCTCGAAGGAGCTCCCTCGCTGGAACACCATCAGCATCAGCGGCTACCACATGCGCGAGGCCGGAGCCACTGCCGCCCAGGAGCTGGCGTTCACTCTCGCCGACGGCATCGCCTACGTCGAGGCCGCCCTCAGCCGTGGCCTGGACATCGACGACTTCGCCGATCGCCTGAGTTTCTTCTTCGCGTCATGGAGCGAGCTCTTCGAGGAAGTGGCCAAGTTCCGCGCCGCGCGCCGGATGTGGGCCCGGATCGTCAAGGAGCGGTTCGGCGCCACGAATACCCGCTCGATGGCCTGCCGCTACCACGTCCAGACCGCCGGCTCATCGCTCACCGCCCAATCGATCGACAACAACGTGGTCCGGACGACGGTCCAGGCGCTGGCCGCGGTCCTGGGCGGTGCCCAGAGCCTCCACACCAACTCCCGCGACGAGGCTCTGGCCCTGCCGACTGCCGAGGCCGCGCGGCTGGCGCTCCGGACGCAGCAGATCCTGGCGTACGAGTCAGGCGTCACCGAGACTCCGGATCCGCTGGCAGGTAGTTACTACGTGGAGTCGCTCACGAATAGCCTCGAAGCCGCCGCCAACGACTATCTGGCCGAGATCGACGCGCTCGGCGGCACGCTGGCCGCGATCGAGGCCGGCTATCAGCAGCGCCAGATCCAGGAATCGTCCTACCAGGTCCAGCGAGCCGTGGAGAGCGGCAAGAAGGTCGTAGTCGGAGTGAACATGTTCCGCGACGAGACGACTTCCACTCCGCCGCTACAGCGGATCGACCCGGAGGGAGAACGGCGCCAGTGCGCCCGTGTGCAGAGGGTTCGGGCGGAGCGCGATGCCGCGGCCTGGGAGGCCGCCCTGCGCCGTCTCGAGGATTGCGCCCGGGGGGAGGAGAACCTGATGCCGCCGATCATCGAGGCCGTCAAGGCTTACGCCACGGTTGGCGAGATCTGCGATCGGCTGCGGGGCGTCTGGGGCGAGCACCGGGAGTTGATCACGGTCTGAGGCGGTCCGTCGAGGCCTGCTCACGGGATAGCTGTCAGCAGCTGCGGCCACGCCCAAGTCTGGCAGCTGCCAGCAGCTGCCAGGGTCAATTCCCAGGAGCGGCTGCAGCCGGCCAGACTTCGAGAAGAACGCCCTTTCGAGCGTGAAGTGGAGGGCCGGCGAGGGTATCCGCCGTTTTCGCGCCACTGGACGAGCGCCGACGGGTACGCTACTCCCGGGCGAACATCGAACGCCTGTCCGGTCCGCCGCCCGCCCCGCTAATCGCAGGAGTGTCATGGATCAGCTCGAGTCCTCCCTGCCCGAGAGCCTGAGAATCGGCAAGATCCACCATGTCGCCATCATCGTTCGCGATCTCCAGGTCGTTCTGGAGCTGTACCGAGACAAGCTCGGGCTCACTGTCGAGACCGTCATGCCGATCCCGTACGACCGTGTGACGATCGGATTCCTTCCAGTTGGCGAGGTCAAGATCGAGCTCGTTCAGCCGGACGACGATACGACTGGCGCGGCCAAGTTCCTCGAAGCGAAGGGCGAGGGGTTCCACCATGTCTGCTTCGAGGTGCCCGACATCCAGACGGCGCTCGACAAGCTGGCGGCGGACGGTCTCCAGCTCATCGACAAGACTGCCCGAAAAGGGGCCGAGGGCCCGGTAGCCTTCGTGCACCCGAAGAGTTGCCACGGCGTGCTGGTGGAGCTGATCGAGGCCCCCGGCGGCCCGGCCTGGTCGAGGCTGGAGTACTGAGCCAGGCCGACCGCCGGCGGCGGCCAACGCTGCCTGAGTCTGCGCCGGAGCCATCGGCCGAACCTAGATCGACCAGGCGAAGAGAACGTCTTCGGCGCCCTCGGCGCGGCGACAGAAGTCCAGGAGATCGCCGGCAAGCTCGCGCAGCATCGGCTTCTCGTCCGGATCGACGGAGCATTCCTCGCAATCGATGAGGTCGATCCAGCGCGCCGCGATGCGGTCCAGCTCGCCCTCGGGCAGGAGCGCCACGCCGTCGATCCATCCCGGGTCCACACGCTCCACGGTTCGGTCGCTGAGATTGGCCAGGTGACTCTCGAGTGAGAAGACGCTGTCACTGAATGGAGCGGGGGAGTCGGCACCTGTCATCTCGCGCGCGGCCTGGCTGAACAGATCGAGCCACGTCTGATCCATGCCGCCGCCCAGCGAGATGTAGGCGACGAAACGGGCGGGGTCGCGCAGCCCGGCCCAATCGTCCATGCCGACGGCGAGCAGGATCTCGCGGGCATCGCCCGCCACGAGATCCATCAGGACACCCACACGCCACCCCGTTTCGAGAAACGTCTCCGCCGGCGGTCGCCCGAGAGTATGAACCGAGGGCACTCCCCGGCGACAGTCCGAATCCGCCTACGCGCGGTAGCCGGCCTCGAGAAGGAGCCTGGGCAGGCTGCGTGGGGGAATCTGCGACGCGAACGCCCGCGGCCTCGAGCGCGGCGATCTTCTCCGCTGCGGTCCCAGAGCCGCCCGAGATGATGGCGCCGGCGTGGCCCATGCGCCGTCCCGGCGGCGCAGTCCGCCCCGCGATGAAGGCGGCCATCGGGACGCCCTTGAGGTGCTCGGCGGCGAATGCGGCCGCTTCCTCCTCGGCGGATCCGCCGATCTCGCCGATCATCACGATCGCGTCGGTGTCCGGGTCGTCGCGGAAGAGCTTGAGCACGTCGAGGAACGTGGTCCCGATGATCGGGTCGCCGCCGATGCCGACGCAGGTCGACTGGCCCAGCCCGGCATCGGTCATCGCCTGCACGGCCTCATACGTGAGCGTGCCCGAGCGCGAAACGACGCCGACGCGACCCGGCTTGTGGATCGAAGCCGGGATGATGCCCACTTTCGCCTGGCCGGGCGACGTGACACCCGGGCAGTTGGGCCCGATGAGCCGCGCTCCGGCGCGCCGGGCCGCCTCGACGACGGAGATCATGTCCAGCGCCGGGATGCCTTCCGTGATGCAGACGATCGTCTTGATGCCGGCGTCGACCGACTCGAGGATCGCGTCGGGGGCGCCGCTCGCCGGAATGTAGATGACCGAAGTGTTGGCGCCGACCTGCTTCACGGCCTCGGCAACGGTGTCGAAGATCGGGACGGTGCCGTCGATGGCCGTCTGGCCGCCCTTGCCCGGCCGCGTTCCGGCGACGACCTTCGTGCCGTAGGCGATC
Source organism: uncultured Chloroflexia bacterium (assembly GCA_963768655.1). Lineage (GTDB taxonomy): Bacteria > Chloroflexota > Limnocylindria > Limnocylindrales > CSP1-4 > Fen-1039. The sequence continues at coordinate 17,904 of CAVYIM010000006.1, forward strand.
GAGGCGCGGGTGTGGAACTCGCCCTCCCGACCGGTGATGCCCTGGACCACCAGGCGCGTGTCGCGCCCGACGAGGATGCTCATCGCGCCGCCCCCTTCGCCATCGCTACCGCCTTCTCGGCGGCCTCGTCGAGCGAGGTCGCCGTCTCGAACTTCGCCTCCTCAAGCAGGCGCGCCGCCTCCACCGCGTTTGTGCCGACGATGCGGACGACCATCGGCACCTCACGCGACTGCTCGGCTCGGGCCTCGATCAGGCCCGCCGCGACCTCGTCGCCGCGCGTGATGCCGCCGAAGATGTTGACCAGGATCGCCTTGACTTTGGCATCGGCGAGGATCAGATCCATGGCCCCGCGGACCGTCTCGTGGCGGGCGCCCCCCCCCACATCCAGGAAGTTGGCCGGCTCGCCGCCGAAGTTCTTGACCAGGTCCATCGTCGTCATGGCCAGGCCAGCGCCGTTAACCATGCAGCCGATGGTGCCGTCCAAGTGGATGAAGTTGATGCCGAGCTTTCGGGCCTGGGCGTCCGTCGGATCCTCCTCATCGAGGTCGCGCAGCTCCTCGAGGCCGGCGTGACGGGCCAGGCCGGAGTCGTCCAGCGTGATCTTCGCGTCCAGGCAGACCAGACTCTGCCGCGGCTTCCCGTCCGCGCCTGTCTCGGCGACGATCGCCAGCGGGTTGACTTCGACCAGGTCGGCGTCGTTGGCCTTCATCGTGGCGTACAGACCCTGGGCGATCGCGACGAACGGATTGAGGAGGGGATCGCGCAGGCCGATCGCCAGACCGAGGCTGCGCGCCTGGAAAACCAGCAGCCCCAGCTCCGGGTCGGCCGAGACCCTGTGGATGGCGCCGGGGTTCTGACGCGCCACTTCCTCGATCTCGACGCCGCCCTCGGCGGAGGCCATCAGCACGATCCGGCGGCTGGCGCGGTCGATGATCGCGCCGAGGTAGTACTCCTTCACGATATCCGCCGCCGCACCCACGAGGACCTTGCGGACGGTGATCCCTTTGATGTCCATGCCGAGGATGCTCGAGCCGACCGCACGAGCCTCGTCCGCGGTGGCGGCCAGCTTCACTCCGCCAGCCTTGCCTCGCCCGCCGACGAGCACCTGGGCCTTGACGACCACGCGGTCCGCCCCGGAGGCGAAGAAGCGTTCGGCCGCTGCCTTCACCTCGTCCGGGTTGCGGGCCACTTCCCAGGGCGGAACGGGCAGTCCCTGGGCGAGCATGAGCGACTTCGCGTCTGCTTCCTGGATCTTCACGCCGGCCACTCCCGATATCTGGCAGACGAGGGGCGGTACCGGAATCCACGGTGGCCCCCGGGTGCAATGGACCGATCCTAGCAGGAGGCAGGGGCGATGGCCTTCGCGCCTGCCCGAGAACCCCTACCCGTGGGACCCGGCCGCCCGGCGCTACCCGCCGAAAGCGATTCGAGGCCTGCGGACGCAGGGGCCAGGGCGGCCGGCCACCAGAATGGGCGTCGGCCGGTGCGGCTCTCATGCGTCGGCGTCTCTCGGTCGCTTTCGATCCGGGTCGCCGGGGAAGTCCCGTGTCTCCCTCGCCGCGACTGGCTGGCGTCGAGGATGCGTTGCAGGACGCCGCCGAGTCGAGCCACCGTGACCTGGTCGCCCTGGCCCTGCCTGGCTCCTCGCTCGCCTGTCGTGTCCGCCGGCTTCCCGATAGAATGCCCGACATGGCCCAGAAGGTGACGCTCATTCCAGGAGACGGCATCGGCCCCGAACTGGCCGAGGCTACCAGGCGGGTTCTCGACGCCTCGGGCGTGAAGTTCGAGTGGGAGGTCGTCGAAGCAGGCGAGGCGGTCATGGCGAAGGAGGGGACGCCGCTTCCGCAGTCCGTCCTCGACTCGATCCTTCGCAACAGGGTCGCCCTCAAGGGTCCCATCACGACGCCGGTCGGGGTCGGCTTCCGCTCCGTCAACGTGGCCCTGCGCCAGACTCTGGGCCTGTATGCGAACCTGCGGCCGGTTCGGTCGATCCCGGGCCTCAAGACGCGCTACGACGACGTGGATCTGGTCATCGTTCGCGAGAACACTGAGGACCTGTACGCGGGCATCGAGCACATGGTCGGCCCGGACGCGGCCGAGAGCATCAAGATCATCACCCGGGCCGCCTCGGAGCGGATTGCCCGATTCGCGTTCGAGTACGCCGTCACCAACGGCCGCCGCAAAGTCACGGCCGTGCACAAGGCCAACATCATGAAGTTCTCCGACGGCCTGTTCCTGGAGAGCTGCCGTACCATCGCCGCGCTGTACGAGGGCCGGATCGCCTTCGAGGACCGCATCGTCGACAACATGTGCATGCAGCTCGTCCAGAAACCGGAGCTGTACGACGTGCTCGTCCTGCCCAACCTGTACGGCGACATCGTCAGCGACCTGTGCGCCGGGCTCGTCGGCGGGCTTGGCGTCGCCCCGGGGGCCAACATCGGGACGGAGGCGGCGGTCTTCGAGGCCGTGCATGGCTCCGCCCCCAAGTACGCGGGCCAGAACAAGGCCAACCCCACCGCGCTGATGCTCTCCGGCGTGCTCCTGCTCCGCCACATCGGGGCGCAGGCCGCGGCCGAGCGAGTCGAGAACGCGATCCGGGCCGTCATCGCCGACGGCCGAACCGTCACCTACGATCTCGGCGGCTCGGCCGGGACGAGCGAATTCGCCGACGCGATCGTGGCCCGCCTGGAGGCGGTGCCCACAACGGCCTGAGCGGCCGCAACTCGGGATCGGTCGAAACCGGTCGAACTGGTTCGGGAGGCGCAATGCTGCTGCTTCGCTACCGCGGCACCGAGGGGATGCTGGCCTGGGCATTCCACCGCATCTCGGGGATCGCGATCTGGGCCTTCGTGCTGCTCCACGTGCTGGACATCTACCTCGCCGGCGGCAACCCGAACGTCTACGACGACATTCTCAAGTTCTACGCCAGCACGCCCGGCCGGATCCTGGAAATCCTCCTCGGAGCGGCGCTCCTGTACCACGGCCTGAACGGGCTGCGGATCATGGCCATGGACTTCTGGCCGCGGCTGACCGTCTACCACAAGCAGATCTGGTACGCGAACTGGGTCATCTTCGTCGTCGTCGGCCTGCCGGGGGCATGGTTGATCATCAAGCCGGCCCTGGGTCTGTAGGAGGAGCGTCGAGATGGCTCTGTACTCGCGCTCCGGCCGGCCCAAGCCTCAGAGTGGCGGCTTCGAGCTCGCGTCCTGGTACTTCATGAGAGTGTCGGGCGTGGCGCTCTTCATCCTCGCCTTCGCCCACTTCAGCCTCGAGCACTTCCTGTTCGATCCCAGCCAGGAGAGCGCTACCTGGATCTTCAATCAGCGCTGGAACAGCCTCTTCTGGCGCAGCTTCGACTGGCTGCTGCTGATGATGGTGGTGCTCCATGCTTTCCTTGGCATGCGCACCGTGACCATGGACTACCTGAAGGGTGGCCGGCGGACGCTGGCCCTCGCGACCCTCTATCTGGTCGGCGTCCTGGTCTTCGTCATGGGCACGATCGTCGTCATGTCCGTCCCACTCACGATGCCGAGCTGACCGATGGATTACCCGTTCGATGCGATTGTCGTCGGCGCCGGCGGCGCCGGTCTGTGGGCCGCTCTCGAGCTGGCCCGCGAGGGCGTCAATACCGCCGTCCTGACGAAGCTGTACCCGACTCGCTCCCACACCGGCACCGCCCAGGGCGGCGTGTGCGCGGCCCTCGGGAACCTCGAGGAGGACCACTGGGAGTGGCACATGTTCGACACCGTCAAGGGCGGCGATTACCTGGTCGACCAGGACGCGGCCGAAGTGCTCGCCCAGGAGGCGGTCGAAACCGTCATCGAGCTCGAGCACATGGGCCTGCCGTTCAATCGCACACCGGACGGCAAGATCGACCAGCGCAAGTTCGGCGGCCACACGCGCAACTACGGTGAGGCCCCGGTTCGGCGCTCCTGCTTCGCGGCCGACCGAACCGGCCACATGATCCTGCAGACGCTCTACCAGCAATGCATCAAGCACGGCGTCAAGTTCTTCGACGAGTATCAGGTCGTGGACCTGCTCTTCGAGGGAGGCGAGCCGGCGAAGGGCGGGCGAGCCGCCGGGGTCGTCGCCTACCGGGTCGCCGACGGGCAGCTGCACACCTTCCGGGCGAAGACGGTGCTGCTTGCGACCGGCGGCTTCGGGCGGATGTTCCGAATCACGTCGAACGCCCACAGCCTGACCGGCGACGGCGTGGCCCTGTGCTACCGCCACGGCATCCCGCTGGAGGACATGGAGTTCTTCCAGTTCCACCCGACCGGAATCGTGGGCATCGGCATCCTGCTGTCCGAGGCGGCCCGCGGCGAGGGCGGGACGCTCCTCAACGACAAGGGCGAGCGGTTCATGGAGCGCTACGCGCCCAAGCTGATGGAGCTGGCCCCGCGCGACATGGTCAGCCGGGCGATGTACCAGGAGATCAGGGCCGGGCGCGGCATCGGCGGCAAGGATTACCTGTACCTGGACGTGCGGCACCTCGGCCGCAAGGTGATCGAGGAGAAGCTGCCGGACATCACCGACTTCGCCCGCATCTACCAGGGCGTCGAGCCGCTCACGGAGCCCGTGCCGGTCCAGCCGACGGCCCACTACGCCATGGGCGGCATCCCGACGAACGTTTTGGCCGAGGTCGTTCGCGACGAGAAGAACACGGTCGTGCCCGGGCTCTTCGCGCCGGCGAGTGCGCCTGCGTCAGCGTCCACGGCGCCAACCGCCTGGGCACGAACTCGCTCGTGGACCTCCTCGTCTTCGGCCGGCGGGCCGGGCGACAGATGGCCCGCTACGCCGGCAACGGTGGAGCGGCCGCGGCCGATCGCCGACGCAATCGAGCCCGTCCAGCGCCCAGCTCGAGGCGATCCGACCGCGCGAGAGCAAGGGCGAGTCCGCGGCGAGCCGCACGATCCGCCACGAGCTGGCCGGACGTGATGATGGACAACGTCGGCGTCTACCGCGACGGCAAGCTCCTGACCGCGGCCCTGGCCAAGGTCCGCGAGCTGCAAGGAGCGCAACCGGCGCGTCTCGATCGCCGACTGCGGCGCGGTCTTCAACACGGAACTCCTCGAGGCCAACGAGATGGGCTACCTGCTCGACCTGGCCGAGGTGACGGTCGTCGGCGCACTGGCCCGGACGGAGAGCCGCGGAGCCCACTCGCGCGAGGACTTCCCCGAGCGAGACGACGCAAAGTGGCTCAAGCACACGCTCGCCTATCCAGAGCCCCAAGGGGCCGATCCTGAAGCTACAAGCCGGTCTCGATCACCCGCTTCGAGCCGAAGCCGCGGACGTACTGAGGCCGATGCCAATGAACGTCGATCTGCGCATCCTCCGCTACGACCCCGAGCGCGACCCGGCTCCGCACTGGGAGACGCTACCACCTCGCCGTCGATCCGATGGACCGCGTTCTCGATCTGCTGATCAAGGTGAAGGCGGAGCAGGACGGCTCGCTCAGCTTCCGGCGCTCCTGCGGCCACGGCATCTGCGGCTCGGACGCGATGATGATCAACAACCGCAACCGGCTGGCCTGCCGGATTCGGGTCGACCAGCTGGGCAAGAAGATCTCGGTCGCACCGCTGCCGGGCCTGCCCGTCGTGAAGGACGTGGTCGTCGAAATGAGCGGCTTCTTCGGCAAGTACCGCTCCGTGAAGCCGTACCTCATCAACGAGCAGCCCGAACCGGAGCGCGAGAGGCGCCAGAGCCCGGAGGACCGGGCCCGCTTCGACGACACCACCAAGTGCATCCTGTGCGCCGCCTGCACCGCCTCGTGCCCGTCCTTCTGGGCGCGGCCCGAGTACGTCGGCCCGGCGGCGATCGTCCAGGCCCATCGCTTCATCTTCGACTCTCGGGACGAGGGCGCGGCCGAACGGCTGGAGATCCTCTCCGACGAGGACGGCGTGTGGCGGTGCCGGACGATCTTCAACTGCGTCGACGCCTGCCCACGCGGGATCAACATCACGCGGGCGATCCTGGAAGTCTCTTCGGCGATCGTGGGGCGACGAGGCTGAGCGCTCGGGGCCGGGGCCGCCGGCCGGGCGCCACACGCCGCTCTGACGAGCGCTGGCCAAGGCGCCGACGAGCACGGCAGCGAGCGCCCCTGAAGGTGCCTTAGCGTGGAGCACAGGAGGCAACACGGGCATGAGCCGGCTGAGCGAGCAAGACGCAAGCGCGGTCCGGCCGTCCCAGCCCCGGGATCCGGAGTGCGGATTCCCTGTGGAGCTCGGTGGGTGCCGGGCCTGAGGCGCCGTCGTCCGGTGTCGCGGGAGCGGATGCCCGCGGGCTGCGGCTGATCGTACGAACGGACGGCGCCGCCCGCGGGAACCCCGGGCCGTCTTCGTCGGGCGCGGTCCTGATCGACGCCTCGGCCGCGGGCGCGCGGCGGCCCGACGCCGTCGCCGATCGCGACGATCTCGGAGTACCTGGGCGTCCAGACCAACAACGTGGCCGAGTACACGGCCGTGTTGCGGGCGCTGGCTCTCGCCGAAGAGCTGGGCGCGCGTCGAGGTCGAGATGCTGCTCGACTCGAAGCTGATCGTGGAGCAGCTCCACGGTCGCTGGCGGGTCAAGGACGCCAAGCTGATCCCGCTCCACGCCGAGGCGAAGGCGCGGCTGGGCCGATTCGAGCGCTGGAGCGCCACGCACGTCCCGCGGGCTCAGAACAAGCAGGCCGACGCGCTGTGCAACGACGCGATCGACAGGGCCCAGGCCGGCGGACCGCGGGTGGTCGTCGTTCGGCCGGGGTAGGGGAGCGCTGGGGCAGGTCCGGTTCGCAGGCCGGGTGGCCGCCCCGCTACACGATCTTGAGTCCTTCGATGCCGGTCTCGGGCTCGGGGAACTGCGGGTTCAGCTCGTCGATGGCGTCGGCCACGATCTCGCTGACTGCCAGGTTGCGCAGCCAGTTGTGATCGGACGGGATCAGCTGCCAGGGCGCGTAGTCGGTGCTCGTTTCGGCGAGCATCTCCTCGAAGGCGGCCCGGTACTGGTCCCAGAACTTGCGCTCCGCGACGTCGCTCATCGAGAACTTCCAGCGCTTGGTCGGATCGTCGACGCGCTCCTGGAAGCGCTGACGCTGCGTGTCCTTGTCGATGGCCAGGAAGAACTTGAGGATCGTCACGCCTTCCTGGGTGAGCATCAGCTCCCAATCGCGGATCTCGCCGTAGTGGCGCCGCCACTGCTCCTCGGGCTCCAGGTTGTGAACGCGAACGATCAGGACCTGCTCGTAGTGGCTGCGGTTGAAGATGCCGATCTCGCCCTTGCCCGGGACGGCGGCATGGACCCGCCACAGGTAGTCGTGGGCCAACTCTATTGGTGTCGGCTCCTTGAACGAAGTGACCGGCGTGCCCTGGGGGTTGAAGGCACCGGCGATGACCCTGATCGTGCCGTCTTTGCCCGCCGCATCGATCCCCTGGAGGACGATCAGGACCGCGTGCTTGGCCTCCGCGTAGATGCGGTTCTGGAGATCCGTCAACCGGGTCAGGTTGGCCGCGAGAACCTCCTCGGCCTCGTCTTTCTGGCGCCCGAAGGTTTGCCCGCAATCGAACTTGGCAAGGTCCACCTTCTCGCCCGGCTTGATGCGCGTCAGCTCGCGCAGGCTGTGCTGGGTCGCCTTCTTGGCCATTTCCGCGCTCCTGCCACTGCGATCGTGGGGTTTCGGCCTGCATCGTACTGCCGGCTGCGGCTACCGGTCAGGAAGGGAGGTCAACCGTTGAGGTGGGCTCGATACCTGACCTCGACGGCAGATGTGCCGCCCAGCTCCAGCGCCTGGCGGCCGCCGTCGGGCTGCCAGCCCATCGCCTCGTAGAAGCCGCGGGCCCGAGCATTGTCCTCGAAGACCCAGAGGACCATGGTCTTCGCGCCGCCGCGGCGCCAGTGGTCCACCGCGGTGTCCAGCAGCGCCCGGCCCAGCCCCTGCCGCCACTCATCTTCGAGGACGTAGATCGCGTAGATCTCGGCCGCGGGCGATCGCACGTCCTCGTCCCGCGGCGGGCCGCTGCTAACGAAGCCGACGACGCGGCCGGCGCGCTCTACGACCCACGTCGGAGCGCCGGCGGCCACGTCTCGGGCCAGCCTTTCTCGCCATGCCATCTCCCGAACGTCGACGCGCAGCCCATCGAGGAAGTCGTCGGGGAGCATCCCTCGATAGGCAGCCCGCCAGCCCGCGACGACTACCTCGGCGATGGCGCGAGCGTCGGCGAGGCCGGCCCTGCGAATCAGGAGCCCGGCCGATTCGACCTCGCGCTGCCGCCCAGCGTCCACCATCACCTCCTGCCGGACCACGAGACCGATTTGGCTCGCCCAGCCGGCTGGACTAGAATGCCGCCCGGCGAGTCGGCCGGACGATCGCGCGCATCCGGCTTCGGTCGGGGACGCGAGGAAAGTCCGAGCTCCTCAGCGCAGGGTAGCGGGTAACGCCCGTCCGCCGTGAGGCGAGGACCAGTGCCACAGAGACGTAGCCGGGCTCGGGGTGACCCGAGAGCGGTAGGTGAAACGCGGCAAACTCTGCTCGGAGCAAGGCCAAATAGGAGGACGCGGTTCGAACGCTCGGGCAACCGGTCGATCGAACGGAAGAGGTCGCGCTGCCCAGTCCTCGGGTCGGCCGCTTGAGCCGTCGGGTAACCGGCGGCCAGAGATGGATGATCGTCGCCACGACGCAGGTCGCGGCACAGAACTCGGCTTACAGGCCGGCTCGCCGCCACTCTGTCAGCCGCCATACAGTCGGGTGAACGCGGCCCGGCGCTCAGACGCGCCTCAGTCCTCGTCGGGTCGGAAGACGTGATCGGCCTGGCATAGAGCGCAGACCCCGGCGCTCGACTCGAGGTCGCCCAGCGGCAGCGGAAGCCGGCGATCGGGATACAGGCAGCTCACCTCGTAGACGGCTCGTCCCGCGATGTCCACGCGACTCAGACGCCGGAAAGTGCAGCGGCGGATCCGGGGCGCCGCCTCAGGGGCGGCGAGGGGCGTGAGTTCGGTGATGCGCTGTGGCAGGGCCATGGCGGCTGCTGGGAACCTCCGAAGGCCGGGAGGCTAGCATCGAATCTGGCGCCACGGCAAGGGTCGAAAGGTACTAGACTGCCGGGCGGCGGCTGTCCGGACCGAGTGGCCGGGGTCGTCGTCAACGTTCAGGAGAGTGCGTGGACGCACGCGGAGGGTCGAACGGCGAAGGGCGGGACGATCAGATCCCGCCCGATCAAGACGGACCGAGGATAGGGCGCGGACGCGGAGCGGGCAGAGGTGGCTCCGGCGCCAACGATCCCCTCCTGATGGCTGTGCCCAAGGGCAGCGGCGAATCGGACTTGATCGGGGCCGAGACGCGCGGCGCGACTTCCCAGGACCTCGACCAGTCGGCTGCCTACCCAGATTGGGCCGAGGCGACTCCCGGCACCGACGGTCCGGCTTATTGCAAGTTCCTGCGCAGCATCAGCCCGGATGGCAAGCTCTTCGAACCTCGCGAGGACGCCGTCCCAACGCATCGCTGCGCCGCCTTCGGTGATCCATTGCCTCTTTCGCTGCGTCAGCAGGAGCTGGTCTGCCTGCAGCGCGTCCACGTCAGCTGCCCTCGCTACATGCGCGGTACGCTGCTGGCCGAGGAATCCGCGGCGGCGGCCGCCGTAGCCAAGCCGCGCTCGGGCGTGCCCTACCTGACCATCGCGGGCCTCGGGCTCGTGGCCCTTGCGGGCGTCGTGTTGATCGCCACGATGATGGGGGCCCTGCCGGGAATCTCGGGTGGCCCGGGTTCCACCGCGTCATCCTCCCTGGTTGCCGCAAACAGCCCCAGCGCGACGCCGACAGCTGTGTCGACGCTGACGGCCGTGCCGACGATCACCCTGGTCCCGACGCCGCTGCCGACTGCCACGCCGCTGCCTACCGCCACGCCGCTGCCCACCGCCACGCCGGTGGTGTCGCCCAGCCCCAGCCCCACGCCTGCGCCCACACCGGTCGCGTCCGCCACATGGCCGCCCGGCGCCACGGCATCCCGAATGAACCTGGTGGTGGCCTGTCCGGGCCAGGCGAATTGCTACATCTACACCGTCAGAGGACCGGGCCCGAGCGGCAACGGATCCAAGGTGGCGGACACAGCCCCGGGCATCGCGCAGTTCTTCGGGGTCAGCCTGAGCAAGATCTACGCCATGAACCCGGGGGCGTCCTCCGGCGTCCACCCCGGCGAAAAGTTGAAGATCCCGCCGCCCACCCGCTGACGCGCGCTCAGGTTCCAGCCCAGCACGGCCATCGCCCGTCACGACCGCGAGCGAGACTCCGCCGGCGATCGGTGGACCCGGCTGGCGTCGTTTGCCCCAGGCAGCCTTCGTCGTCTTGCCCCTCCGCCGCAGAGGGCTCGGACACGCCAATAGTTCGGCCGGTGTCTCAGGAGACGGCAGGAATCGCCGAAACCTACCGCAGCAGCCGTATCCGACGGGCCGGGGTAGTGCCGACGCACCGCCAATCCTGCGGAAGGGCTGCTGTCCGGGCTCCGTGCCGGCCCGGCGCGGCAAATCGCCGCCGGCAGCCCGCGGAAGGTGTGTCATGCGTCGCTCGCTCCAATTCAAGCTCATCGGCGTATTCGCCATCGTGATCGGCATCATGGCTGTCGCCGCTGCCGCGGCGGTGGGGTGCGCCCTGGCTGCCCGGACCGATACGACCAGGGTGAACAGCACCTACCTGCCGGCGACGCGCGCGGTAGGGGACCTGCACACCTCCGTAGCGAAGTACCACGGCGACCAGCTGTCCTTCCTGGCCGCCGAAGACCCGTCGTTTCAGGCGGCTGCGGCCTCCCGCATGGCGACGGATCAGAGCCAGGCTGACGATGCCCTCACGAGTCTGGCCGGGTTGGCGCTCAGCCCGGATGAGCGGACCAGGTACGCGGCCGTGGAGGCCGACTGGCAGGCATATCTTGGCGTAACCGCCGACCTGGCCACGGCCAACGTGTCCTTCGAGCTGGTGGCATTCGACGACGGCCGGCCGGGCACGACCTATGCGGCTCTCGATGCCGACATCGACGGTCTCTACGGCGCTGTTTCCGCGACCGCCAACGGGGCGGCGCTGGATGCCAACTCTCTGATGGGGTCCCTGCCCATCTTCCTGGTCGGTGGCTGCGTGCTTGCGGTCGCGACCGGTTGGTTCTTCGCCCTGCTGCTTTCCCGCGCAATCGTGAACGGCGTCCGGGACGTTCATCGGACCCTCACATCGATGGCCGAAGGGTGCGCCGGCAGCCTGGAGGCCGGCCTTGCGGCGCTCGCCCAGAACGATTTGACGGTCCGGGTCCAGGCCGGCACCGAGCCGATCGACAACTGCGGCGAGGATGAGATCGGCCAGATGGCACAGGCCGCGAACGAGATGCTGGCCCGACTCCACGCCGCCATGGACAGCTACGAACAGGCACGGAACAATCTCTCGTCCGCCCTGGGTGAGGTCAACGTGGCGGCCCAGTCCGTGTCCCGGACGGCGTTCGAAGTCAACAGTGCCGCCGTCCAGTCGGGCCATGGGTCGCAGCAGATCGCCGAGACGATCGGTCAGGTGGCGTCCGGGGCCGCCGACCAGGCCCGCGCGTCGATGGAGACCACGGGCGCGGTGGGCGACCTGCGCAACGTCATCGAGCAGGTTCGCGGCGGGGCCGCCGAGACGGCCCGCAGCGTCGACGCGCAGGCGGCCGCCGTGGGCGAGATGACTCGCTCCATCCGCTCCGCGTCGCGCGCCTCGGCCGACGTCCACAGCCTGGGGGCGGCGGCCGCCGAAGCGGCCGGCAACGGCGCTGCGACCGTCCGTCAGACCGTCGATGGAATGACACGCATCAAGGACGCAGTTGAAGGTGCGGCGGCCGCGGTAGCTCAGCTCGGGGCCAAGTCCGACCAGATCGGCGCCATCGTCGAGACGATCGACGACATCGCCGAGCAGACGAACCTGCTGGCGCTCAACGCCGCCATCGAGGCCGCCCGGGCCGGCGAGCAGGGCAAGGGCTTCGCCGTCGTCGCGGACGAGGTCCGCAAGCTGGCCGAGCGCTCGAGCCGCGCCACCAAGGAGATCGCGGATCTCATCGGCGACGTACAGCGCGAGACCGAGGCCGCGGTCAAGGCGATGACCGCCGGGGCCGGCGAAGTGGCCGCCGGGGCCGAGCTGGCCGAGCGCGCCGGAGCCGCCCTCGACGACATCTCTGGAGCTGTCCAATCTTCCAACGCGGCCGTGAGCCGGATCGTCCAGGCCATGGAGACGATGCAGAGCACCAGCGCCGGGTTGGTCGCTGCTTCTGACGCGATCGCCGCGATAGCCGAGCAGACCAACGCCTCCGCCGAGTCGATGTCGGGCAGCGCCGTCCAGGTCGGTCATGCCGTGGAGTCCATAGCGGCGATCAGCGAACAGAACTCGGCCTCGGCCGAGGAGGTCTCGGCCGCGACGGAGCAACTCTCCGCCCAGGCAGAGGAGGTCGTGGCTTCGGCGGCGACATTGGCGGACATGGCCGCCAGCCTCGAGACGCTCGTGGCACGGTTCCGCCTGGATCGGAACGCGGGGACACTGATCGAACCCCTGTCAGTCGGCGGTGCGAATGACGCCGGGGCTGGGGTCGTCGGGCGCCGCCGGGCCGCCTGACGCGGATCGTCTCTCCCAGCAGCCGCGAGCGTTTCCGCACCTACCCGGTTGGCTGGTGCGGTTGCGATCGGGTACTGGACCGGGCGGGCCCTATGGCACTGGCGGCGACCGAACCTCGGGAATGCAAGATAGGGGCAAGTCCGGCGAGTCCGCCGGCCCGAGGCAGGAGTCGAGGCGATGACGATCGGTTGGCAGTCGAGCATGGAGACGGGCGCTCCACTCCTCGATGCCCAGCATCGGTCGCTCGTCGAACGGGCGGCCGCACTGGTTGCCGCCATCGAGCGCGGCGACGCGCGCCCGATCGTGGAGCGGGCCCTGCTCGAATTCGGCAACTACTCCGTCCGTCACTTCTCGATGGACGAGGATTGCAGCCTGCGCGGCAGCTGCCCGGCTCTCGAATGGAACGGCAACGCGAGGGCTCAGCTGATCCGGATCATGGCCGATTTCCGAGAGGCTTATGAGCGGGCCGGAGCCACACCCGAAGTGGCCGAGAGCCTTTCCTGCCGGCTCTCCGATTGGGTCGCCCGCTACGTCCCCGGCCCCGCCACGATGGTTCGACCCTGCGCTACGAACTCGCGGTAGCGAACAGCCTGGCGAAGCCCGGATAGGCCCGCAGAGGGATCAGCTCGAAGTCGATGAGCCCGGCCGCGACCAGGGGCAGGGTCGCCAGGACCAGCCGAGCTTCGTTTACGTCGGCGCATTCCAGAGTCAGCACCGCCGCTGGGATGTCGGCCCGAAAGAACAGCTCGCGGATGGATCCGGCCTGATGCAGCTCCCACGCCCTGCGAGCCTCGGCGGCTGACAATTCTGGAGTGAACCGATCGTCGGCCACGCCGGGGACCGGCCGCTCGATCGCCAGGATGCGCATGGCTCTCCTCCGGGCTCCACGGTCGCCGGCGCGACGACCGACGCTCGGATTGTGGCGCATGCCGGGCCGTGCCGCGTTGCGGGGGTCCGCGGCCGGGGTCCGCGGCCGCCGGCCGCCTGCCGTCTCCTGCCGGCCAGTGGAGATGCCGCCGGTAGAGCCCTCGCGGAACGGACGTTGACGTGTGGTGGGGCGGGTGTATGATCCGCGAAGTGGCGAATTGTGGTGGTTGGTGGTGGAGAGTGAAGGCATTGCCCTAGACCAGACCCACCGGGTGGGGATCGGAACCCGATCGGAGCGCCGAACGGGGCCCGAACGCACAGGCCACCGGCCACATGGAATCGCGGCCTTCCGCGGATAGACGAGCAGGCAACGGATCGATGTTCACCGGCGAATACAGACACTCGGTGGACGCCAAGGGTCGGGTAGCCATCCCGGTCCGTTTCCGCGCGCCGCTGGGCGAGGGCGCGATGCTGGCCCGCTGGGTGGACGGCTGCGCCGCCATCTTCCCCAGGTCCTCCTTCGAGGAGCTGGCCGAGAAGGTCTCCAAGCTGCCGATCTCCGACGAGCGCGCCAGGGCCTTCTCGCGGTTCCTCTTCTCGGGCTCCTTCGAGGTCGAAACCGACCAGCAAGGCCGGATCCTGCTGCCGGCCGCGATCAAGGAGTGGTCCGGGGTCGGGGCCGACGCCGTGGTGGTCGGCGCCCGAGATCACGTCGAGATCTGGGACCCGGGTCGGTGGGCGAAGTCGCAGCAGGCCGTCAACTCGGCCGACGCGCTCGCCTCGCACCTGACCGGGCTGGGCATCTAGCGATGAACGACAACTTCCGGGATCCGCTCGGGCCGGCTTCCGACGGCGAGTCCGTCGAAGGCTCTCCCGAGGGGGGCGCCGAACGGGAGGTAGGGCACCTGCCGGTGATGGTGGACGAGGTCCTTGAAACACTCGCCGCCAACGCCGACAGCCTCCAAATCGACGCCACCCTCGGTGGAGCCGGCCATGCCGAGCGGATCCTGGAGGCCAGCGCTCCTGATGGCCGCCTCCTCGGACTCGACGCCGACGGGGCGGCCATCGCCAGGGCCGGACGCCGCCTGGCACGCTTCGGAGAAAGGGCTGTGCTGCGTCAGGCCAACTTCCGCGATCTGGCACAGGTCGCGCCCGAGGCCGGGTTCGGGGCCGTCGATGGGCTGTTCATGGACCTCGGGCTGTCCAGCTACCAGCTCGCCGACGTCGGCCGCGGCTTCGGATTCCGAGCCGGCGGCCGCCTCGACATGCGCTTCGACACCAGCCACGGGCGGCCCGCCGCGGACCTGCTCGCGACGCTGGACGCGGCCGAGTTGACGGCGCTGTTCCGTAAGTACGGCGAGGAGCCCTTCGCCGGCCGAATCTCCAAGGCGATCGTGGAGGCACGCAGCAAGGCGCCCATCGAGACGGCCGAGCAACTCGCGGCGCTCGTCGGGCGATCCGTGCCGGCCCCGCGCGCTCGCCGGATCCATCCCGCCACGCGCGTCTTTCAGGCACTCCGAATCGCCGTCAACGATGAGCTCGGAGCCCTGGAGGCCGGACTGGCCGCGTCACTGGTGCTGCTGCGGCCGGGCGGCCGCCTCGTGGTCCTGAGCTACCACTCCCTGGAGGACCGCATCGTCAAGCGCTTCATCGCCGCCGAGCAGCGGGGCTGTGTCTGCCCGCCGCAGGTTCCGATCTGCGTCTGCGGTCGCCGGCCACGACTTCGATCTCTCGGCAGGTCGCGCACACCCCGCGCCGCCGAGATCCAATCCAATCCCCGTTCCCGCAGTGCGCGTTTGCGGGGCGCGCAGCGAGTGGCCGCATGAGCGCCGGCCGGGAAGGCGGAACCCGATGAGCAAGCGCCATCAAGCCAGCCGCCGCCGCAGCTACGGCCGCCGCCAGCACGAGTTGCATGAGTGGCACGAGATCCACGAGCGAACGGATCGACCCGGCGGCGTCATGGACTGGCTCGGCGAGTCCGAATCTTCACGGACGGGGCACGGCTGGAGCGCCGGGACGGCAGTCCGTGGCGCGGCCGGGGCCTGGCTGCAGCTTCAAGGGATCGACTAGATGGCCGTCTATGAAGGCGCTCGGCCGCGCTCCACGTTCCTTCCGCGCCGGCGCCTGGAGGCCCCCCTCCTCCGCCCCCAGGCACCGGCTCTTCCGCGCCGTCGGTCTCGCGTGGCAATGCGCGCCAACCGGCGTCCACGCACGGTGGGCTTTCTCATCGGCGCGATCGTCGTTGCCTTCCTGCTGAGCTTCTTCTCACTCGTCCAGACCGTTCGCGTCTCGACCAGTGGCTACGACATGGCCGTGCTCAACGACGACTATCTGCAGCTCCAGAACCAACAGCAGCAGATCACCTCCGACATAGATCGAATGGGTCGTCAATCCGCCATCAGCCGCCAGGCGATCGCCGATGGCCTGAGCCAGCTGCCCGCGCCGGTAATCATTCCGGCCCGCTAGGAAGCCGGACAGATGCTCGGCCGAACCGACTCTCGGGCCCGCCTCTTCCTGATACTGCTGGTCGTGATCGTCGTCTCGACGGGCATGACGGCACGCCTGGCGTACTGGCAGATCGACCAGAAACAGACCCTCTCGCAGGCCGCCGCCCAGGGATCGACCTACACGGAGACGACTCCCCAGCTGCGCGGCACGATCTACGACCGGACCTGCACGATCGTCCTCGCCCAGACCATCATGCTGTACCGGGTCATCGGGGACCCGCATGACCTCACGGATGCCCAGAAGGTCAGCACCGTCAGCGCCCTGGTCGACTATCTCTCCCTGAGCGACCAGGACGCGGGCAAGGTCCAGGCCGCCATGGCCGGCGACTCCTACTACGTCCTGCTCGCGACCAACGTGACCGCGGATGTCGTTCAGGAGATGAAGGCCGACCAGGCCGCCGGCGGCCTGCCCGGCATCTCGTTCGAAGAGCAACCGGTCCGGGTCTACCCGCAGGCAGGCGGGGCGCCGAACACTTCTCTGGCCTCGCAGCTCCTCGGATTCGTGAATGCCGCCGGACAGGGCCAATACGGGATCGAGCAGGAGTACGACTCGCTGCTCGCCGGGCGGCCGAGCGTGGTCCAGGTCGATCCTACGGACCCGGGACCGAACGGAACTACGGTCATCGATGCGGGGACGCCGGGTCAGGACATCTGCACGACCATCGACGCCAGCCTGCAGCTCCAGGTCGAGAAGGAAGTCTACGCCGCCTGGGTCGCCGACAAGGCCAAGACCGTCTCCTCGGTGGTCATGGATCCCAAGACCGGCGAGATCCTGGCGGAGGCGAGCTACCCGGCCTACGACGCCAACAACTACTCGGAGGTCGCCGATCAGGACCCCGACCTGTTCAACGACCCGGTCGTTTCCCGTGACTACGAACCTGGATCGGTCTTCAAGATGCTCACGACCACCGCCGCCCTCCAGACGGGGACAACGGAGCTGACGACCGAGATCGACGACTACGGCGTCCTCAAGTTGCCCGGCGGCCAGGAAGTCGACGACGCAGACAAGAAGCCCAAGGGCTGGCGGACCTTCGCCTACATGGTGGCCTATTCCCGCAACGTCGGCCTCACCCAGGTGGCGTTCCGGCTTGGCAAGACCACTGCCGCCGCCTCCAAGGTGCTGTATCAGACATGGCAGAGCTACGGCATCGGCCAGAAGACCGGGATCGACGTCGCCGGCGAGGTGGCCGGCACGGCGCGCAACCCGGCCACCAATCCGTGGCAGGAGATCGATCTCGCCAACGCCTCGTTCGGCCAGGGCGTGTCGGCGACGCCCATCCAGATCACGCGTGCCTACGCGGCCATGGTCAACGGCGGCACGCTGGTGACGCCTCGAGTCGTCCTCTCGGATGCCAGGATCGGAGGGTCCGCACCTGTCGCCCAGACCGGGCCGCAGGTGATCAGTGCCAGCCTGTCGAAGACCCTCACCAGCCTGATGGAGTACGTCGTGACGGTGGTCCCGTCGTACGCCCAGCGCACCTACATCAAGGGCTACTACGTCGGCGGCAAGACCGGCACGGCCCAGATCTGGGACCCGAACCTCAACGGCGGCCAGGGCGGCTGGAAAGTCGACGACTACAACTACAGCTTCTACGGCTGGGTCGGGCACAGCCAGCCCGACCTGGTCATCGGAACGGTGATCTTCCAGGGCACGCCAACGCTCATAAAGCAAGGTGTCCTGGACATGCCAGTCCAGTCCTACGAACTGTTCCGTCGAATAGCGACGGACGCGGTGACCACCGAGCAGATCCCGCCCAACCCGGACGGGCCGGCGCCACCGGGAACCAGGAAAGCGACGCCGGAGGGATGACGGCCGGATCCGGTACCGAGCGCGGTTGCCTGTGCGACACTGAAGAAGTGACCGATGCCCGCCAACCGGAGGCTCGGCCCGGAGCGGGGCCGATTCCGCTGACCGCGCCCGAGATAGCCGCCGCAACCGATGGCCGGCTCGTGCTTGCCTGCGAGCGACCGGTGTCGGGCGTCACGGTCGACTCCCGGCTGGTCCGGCCCGGGAACCTCTTCGTCGCGCTCCCCGGCGAGCGGACGGACGGCCATCGCTACATCGGCGCTGCTGTGGCGCTCGGCGCGGCCGCCCTCCTCGTCTCCGAGCTCACGGACGGGGATGCCGAGCTGGCCCGCGGCGCCGCGTCGGCGATCGTGGTCCCCGACACGCTGCTCGGCCTCCACGCCCTGGCCGCGGCCTGGCGACGGCGCTTCTCGCCGCTTGTCGTCGGAGTGACCGGCAGCATCGCCAAGACGTCCACGAAGGAGGCGATCGCCGCCGTCCTGGGCGAGCGGTTCGTGACCCTGAAGAGTGAGGGGAACGCCAACAACGAAATCGGCCTGCCTCTCACCGTGCTGCGGCTGGGCCCCGAGCACGAGGCCGTGGTGCTGGAGATGGGGATGTACGTGGGCGGCGAGATCGCCGCGCTGGCGGCCATCGCACGTCCGAAGATCGGGGTCGTGACGGCCGTGCGTGAGGTTCATCTCTCGCGCATCGGCTCGATCGAGGCGGTGGAGAAGGCCAAGGGCGAGCTCGTGGAGGCACTCCCGGCGGACGGAGTGGCGATCCTCAACGCCGACGATCCCCGGGTCGTTCGGATGCGCGACCGCACGGCAGCGCGGGCCCTGACCTACGGCTTTGCCGCGGAGGCGGACGTGCGGGCCGAGGAAGTCGTCGCCGCAGGCCTCGACGGTATGCGCTTCACGCTGGTCACGCCCGCGGGGCGAGTCCGAACCGCCACGCCCGCGCTGGGGCGCCACGGCGTCCACAACGGCCTGGCCGCCGCGGCCGTGGGAATCGCCGCCGGCCTGGACCTGGATCTGATCGCCGCCGGGCTCCGCGCCGGCTGGCAGGCGCCGCACCGAGACCAGATCGTGCGCGTCGGCGGCCTCACGATCCTCGACGATTCGTACAATGCCTCTCCGGCGTCGATGATCGCCGCGCTCGAGCTGCTGGCGACCCTCCCGGGCCGGCACGTCGCCGTCCTGGGCGAGATGTTGGAGCTCGGCGAGGCGCATGATCGTGGCCACCGCCAGGTGGGGGCGGCAGCCGCCGGGTTGGCGGACGTCGTAGTGGTGGTGGGCGAAGCGGCGGCCGGAATAGCGGCCGGGGCAGCCTCGCTGGGCGAGGCGGTCGTGGCCGTGCCGGATCGAGACGCGGCCCTGGCCGTCCTGCGTGAGACGCTCCGGCCGGGTGACGCGGTCCTGGTCAAGGCTTCGCGCGGGGCAGAGCTCGACCTGATAGTGGATTCGCTGGCGGGAGACCGGGGGAGCTGGGCCGACGGCGCCGAGTCTGGATCCGACGCGGCGGCAATGAGTAGAGCCGTGGAGGCTGACCGTTGAACGATCACGGTCTGGTGTTCATCCAGGGGCTGCTGCTGGCGTTCGCCTGCGTGGTGATCCTGATGCCGCCGTACATCCGGCTGCTGCACTGGCTGGGCATGGGCAAGAAGATCCGCGAGGAGGGTCCGGGGTCGCACCTGGTCAAGCAGGGGACGCCAACAATGGGCGGCGTCCTGCTGGTGGCCGTCATCCTGTCCCTGGCCTATGTCTTCGACGCCATGGACGCCTCGACCTATTCGCCGCTGGTGGTGCTTGCGCTCGTCGGCGCGCTCGGCGCCGTGGACGACTTCCTGAACGCTCGAACCGGATTCGGCATCAGGGGCCGTCAGAAGATCGTGTGGCAGACGGTCGTGGCCATCGGCGTCGCCATCTACGTCCAGAACCACTTTGGCTTCAACGGCTTTCGCATCCCGTTCGTAGGCAACGTCGAGCTGACCCAGACCATCCAGGTCCCGTTCACCGACCGCGGTTTCGAGGTGGGGGCGCTGTTCTTCATAGTCGTCGCCGTGATCGCCATCGTCGGTGCCAGCAACGGCGTGAACCTGACCGACGGCCTCGACGGCCTGGCCGGCGGCACCCTTGCCTTCGCGTTCATCAGCTACCTGATCATCGCCCTCCTGAACGAGCCGGTCGCGCAGCCGAACCTGGCCCTCGTCTGCGCCATCGTGGTCGGCGCGATCCTGGGTTTCCTGTGGTTCAACGTCCATCCGGCCCAGGTCTTCATGGGCGATTCCGGCGCCCTCTCCCTGGGCGGCATGCTGGCCGTGGTTGCGCTCATCACCGGCCAGGTGATGATCCTGCCCTTCATCGGCCTGATCTTCGTCCTGGAGACGGCCTCGGACATCATCCAGGTCGGCAGCTTCAAGCTCCGCCACAAGCGCGTCTTCCGCATGGCGCCGCTGCACCATCACTTCGAGCTCGGGGGCTGGGACGAGGAGAAGGTGACGATGCGCTTCTGGATCGTGGGCGCGCTGGCGGGCCTGCTCGGGGTGACGCTGTTCGTCTCCTCGATCCCGAAGTAGGCAGGCCATGAAGCGACGCATCGTCGATCTCGATCACCTGACCGCCGCCGGCGTACGAGACGGCGCGCTCGACCGGCGGTCGGTCACGGTACTCGGGCTGGCCCGCAGCGGGATCGCCATGGCGCGCTTCTTCGCCGATGCCGGCGCCCGCGTGACGGTCTACGACGGCAGAACGGCCGACGACCTGCGATCGGCGATCGAAGCCCTTGGCGGGCGACGGATCGATCTTGTCCTCGGGCCCGATGTCGAGCCGGCCGCCGCATGGGCATCGGCCGATCTGGTCGCGACCTCCCCGAGCATCAACCCGGACTTTCCGACGGCCGAGCCACGCCTGAGGGCCGCGCTCGCCGCGCTGGTCGAAGCCCACCGAGCCGATCCCCGCGGGGCGCCCGCGCTGGTGAGCGAGCCCGACCTCGTCCTCCGCATGTGTCCCTGCCCGACCGTCGGGGTCAGCGGCACGAAGGGCAAGACGACCACCTCGTCGCTGATCGCGGCGCTGCTGGCCCAGGATTCTGCGCACCCGGCGATCCTGGGCGGAAACATCGGGATCCCGCTCGTCGAGCGGTTGACCGAGCTCACGCCCGAACACCGGGTCGTCATCGAGCTGTCCGAGCTGCAGCTGCCGACTCTCTCCCGTGGGACGACGGTGGCCGTGTTCACGAACGTCACTTCGGATCATCTCGACCGCCACGGCTCCGTCGCTGCCTACCGGGCGGTGAAGCGGCGCCTCGCCGAGCTGGTCGATCCTGCCGGCGCACTGGTACTGAACGCCGAGGACCCGGTCGTGGCCGCGTTCGCCGAGCTGCGCACGGCCCCGGTCGTCTGGTACCGGCGCGAGCGGCCGCTGCCGGGTGGCGTGGGCGTCGAAGACGGTTGGATCGTGGCCGCGGGCGTGGAGCGGCTACCCCTCGCCGGCGGCGGCGCCGCGCCGCTGGGGCGGAGCGGCCGGATCATGCCGATCTCCGAGCTCGCGATCCCCGGCGACCACAACGTCTCCAATGCGCTCGCCGCGGTCGCCGTGGCGCTCCTTTTCGGCCTCTCCGACGAGACGATCCGGCCCGCCGCCGCCGCATTCGCCGGCGTGGAGCACCGCCTCGAGCAGGTCGCCACCGTGAACGGCGTGCGCTTCATCAACGATTCACAGGGGACGCAGCCGGACGCCGTCATCGCCGCGCTACGGGCGTTCCCGCGGCCGCTCGTTCTGATCGCCGGCGGGCGCGACAAGGGCGTCGATCTGTCCGGTCTGGGCCCGGTCGCTGCGGAGAGGGCTGACGCGGCCGTCTTGATCGGCGAGTCGGGACCGTCGCTGGCCGAGCTCTTCCGCAAGAGCGGCGTGGCACGCGTGGAGCAGGTGGCCAGTCTTGCCGAAGCCGTCGAGCTGGCGGATGCGATCGCCCGCCAGGCGCTGGCGGCGCGCACGGCACGACCGCCGCTGGGCGTTCCGGGCGGCAAGGGCGAGGCCGGTGCCAGGGCCGTCGCCGACGCCAGGGCCGCGGCGGGGCCCGCGACCGTGCTGCTGAGTCCGGCCGCGGCCAGCTTCGACATGTTCGCCGACTATGCCGCCCGGGGCGCCGCCTTCCGAGCCGCTGTGGAAGGCATCGCCAGACGTCGGGGGCAGGGGGGATTGCGTCGATGAGGGATCTCGGCGCGGTTTCGCTCGGCAGCCACGAGACAGTGGAGATGGAACGGCTCAGTCGGGCCGGCGGCAGGAGATCCGGCGCCCGGGACCTGCCGGTTCGACCGCCGGCAGTTCGACCGAATGCACTCGAACCGAAGGGCGGCCCCAGGCGAGAGCTCCACGATCCGGATTGGGTGATCGCCGTTGCCGTCACCGCCCTGGCGGCGGTCGGCATCCTGATGGTCTACTCGGCCTCGGCCATCGATTCGTACGCGAACACACAGAACACCTTCCAGCTGGTGGTGCCCCAGATCGGGGCCGGCCTGGCCGGAATGGCGACCATGATCGTCCTTGCCCGCATCGACTATCGGTACCTGCGCAAGGTCAGCCTCCTGCTGGCCGTCGCGGCCCTGGCACTGCTGATCGCCGTCCTGAGCCCGAAGATCGGAGTCTCGTCCGGCAGCGCGTCGCGCTGGATTCAGCTCGGCCCGTTCTTCGAGATCCATCCGGCGGAGATCGCCAAGCTCGCCCTGGTCGTCTACCTCTCGCACTGGCTGGCGACGCGCGGTACCCAGATCAGGAGTTTCTTCCACGGCACGGTGCCGTACTGGATCATCGTCGTGCCGTTCGCGTTTCTGATCTCGCGCGAGCCCGACATCGGGACGACCAGCATCATCGTGCTCATCGCGCTGCTGCTCTTCTTCGTGGCGGGCTGCAACATCTTCCACCTGGCGATGGCGCTGGCAGGCGGTGTGGCGGGCGGCGTGGTCCTGGTGCTTTCTCTCGGCTCCTACCCGCTGGCGCGGATCCAGGCTTTCCTCGACCCGTGGTCCGCCCCGCTTGGGACCGGGGACCAGACCATCAAGGGCCTGGAGGCGCTTGCCGCCGGTGGGCTCTTCGGCACCGGCCTGGGCAACGATCGAGTGCCCGTGCCCCAGGACTACAACGACTTCATCTTCTCGGTCATAGCCCAGGAACTGGGATTCGTGGGCGGCCTGGTCGTCATCGCATTGTTCGTGGCACTGGCCTGGGCCGGGATCCGGACCGCGCTTCGGGCACCGGATACCTTTGGCGGTCTGCTGGCAGCCGGGATCACGGCCTGGATCTGCTTCCAGGCGATCGTCAACATCTGCGTCGTGCTGGCGCTGGTTCCGGTAACCGGCATAACCCTGCCGTTCGTGTCCCAGGGCGGCTCGTCGCTCGTGGTGAGCTTCGCCGGGGTGGGGATCCTGCTGTCCATCTCTCGTGAGACCGTGGAGCGAGGTTGGGTCAATGCGTCTGCTGATCGCGGGCGGGGGTACGGGAGGACATATCTACCCGGCTCTCGCGGTGGCTCGATCGTTGCAGGCCCGACCGGCCGCGCCTGAGCTGGCCTGGATCGGCGGCCATCGCGGCCTGGAGTCCCAGGTCGTGCCGGAGACCGGGATCCCGCTCCGGCGTCTGGCTCTGCGCTCGCTTCGGACGGTCGACCTCGACGTGCACGCCGTTCTGGATCCGATCCGGCTGTGCGTGTCGATGCCGCAGGCGGTGGCGCTGCTGATCGCGCGGCGCCCGGCGGCCATCTTCACGACCGGCGGATACGTGGCCCTGCCGGTACTGGTCGGGGCAGGGCTGCTCCGCATCCCGGTGGTCATGTGGGACGGCAACGTCTGCCCGGGGCGGAGCGTCCGCTGGACGGCTCGGATGGCCCGCTGCCTGACGGTCAGCTTCGAAGCGACTTGCCGGGCCATCGGCGGGCGGAAACCCTGCTTTCTGACCGGGACGCCGATCCGAAACCCCGGCGCGGTGGATCGCGCCGCCGCCCGTGGCCAGCTGGGCGTGGGGCCGGACGAGCGACTGTTGTTGATCTTCGGCGGGTCGCAGGCGGTGCGGCGGTTCAATCTGGCGGTGGTCGAAGCCCTGCCGAGGCTCGTCGAGAAGGCGCGAGTCCTGCACGTGACCGGCGATGCCGGGTTCGATGCGGCGGTCAGCGCGCGAGCCGCGCTGCCGCCGGAGATGCGCGACCGATACCGCCCGGAGCGCTTCCTGCGCGACGAGATGACCACGGCCCTGGCGGCGGCCGACCTGGTCGTGGGGCGGGCGGGTTCCTCGACGCTGGCGGAGGTGGCGGCCTTTGGCCTGCCGATGGTCGTCGTCCCGTATCCGCATGCCGCGGGCCATCAGCGCCACAACGCGGAGGAGATGGTTCGCGCCGGTGCGGCGCGCCTCGTGGAGGACGAGGCCTTCGACGCGGAGGCTCTCCTGGCCGCCGCCGCCATCCTCGACGATCCCGCGCAACGGGCCGCGATGGCGGCGGCCGCCGGGTCGCTGGCAAGGCCCGGGGCGGCGGAGGCAGTCGCGGAGCTGGTGATGGCGGCCGCGGAGCGGCGCCGTTTCCCGGATCCGGCGGCGCTCGACGCCGTCTCTCGGGGAGTGGCCCCGTGACGGGCAAGCTGAACACTCCCAGGGCTGCGCACCGGGACCCCGGCGCCGAGTGGGCCGCGCTCGGGACCCCGGCGGGCGGGTGGGCCACGCACCCGACCCCGGCCGGCGGGTGGGCGGCGCTCGCGGCCGATATCGCCCGCGTCGTCGGGGTGCGGCCGCGCCGCGACGAGATGCTCTCCCGCCACACGACGATGCGCGTCGGAGGTCCGGCGGATCTGATGGCGGTCGCCCACGACGCAACACAGCTTGCCGCGCTGGTTCGTTTCGCCCGCGTGGTCGGGTTGCCGCACGCGGTCATCGGTCGCGGCAGCAATCTGGTGGTGAGCGACGCCGGCGTCCGCGGCCTGGTCATCCTCTCGCGGGCGGAGAGATGCCGCGTCGAGGGCACTCGTCTCATCGCCGAGGCTGGCGTGCCACTGGCTCGCGCCGCCACGCTCGCCCAGCGGGCCGGCCTGAGCGGGCTGGAGTTCGGGCTGGCAATCCCCGGCACGGTGGGTGGCGCGGTCTGGGCCAACGCCGGCGCCCACGGCTCCGACATGGCCACCGTCGTCGAATCGGTCCGCATCCTGCGCGCCGACGGCACGGAGGCGGACGAGCCGGCCGCGGCGCTCGGCCTGGCTTATCGCGACAGCCGGCTCAAGCACGAGGCAGGGCGGCGGAGCGGCGCCGGTACCGAGGCGGTCCTGGAGGTCGCGCTCCGACTCACGCCGGCCGATCCAGCCGCGATCAAGACGCGCCTCGACGAGATACGCCGCTGGCGCCGGGAGCATCAGCCGCTCAACCTGCCTAGCGCGGGGAGCATCTTCCGCAATCCGCCGGGCGACTCGGCCGGCCGCCTCATCGACGCCGCCGGGCTCAAAGGGGCCCGCATCGGCGGCGCCGCGATCAGCGAGCGGCATGCCAACTTCATAGTCAACGATCGGGGGGCCACCGCCGCCGACATCCGCCGCCTGGCGGACATGGCCCGTGCGGAGGTCGCGCGCAGGTTCGGAGTCGACCTGGTATACGAGGTTCAGTTCATGGGCGATTGGTCCGACTGGGGTCAGGAGGAGAGATGAGCGGCGACATGACCGACCCGAAGACGCGCACGACCGAGCGCCGCAGAGAAGGCAAGGCAGTCGCAGTGCTGCTGGGCGGACCCTCCGCCGAGCACGACGTCTCGGTCGTTTCGGGTTGGGCGATCGCCGACGCCCTGTCGGATTCCGGGTACGCCGTCGAGCGGTACTTCATCGACCTCTCGGGCCGGTGGTGGCAGGTCCCGGCCACAGCCGTTTCGGGCCGGCCCCGTCCCGGCACTTTCGACGACCCGGCCGCCGTGGGCGCTCGGGGGCCGTGGCAGCCCGCCGAGGCGCTCGGTCGCATCGCCGCGCGCCCCGTAGCCCCGATCGTCTTTCCCGCGCTCCACGGTCCGTTCGGCGAGGACGGCACCGTCCAGGCCCTGCTCGAAGCCTACGATCTGGCGTACGCCGGAGCGGGCGTGGCCGCCTCGGCGGTCGGAATGGACAAGGCGGTGTTCAAGCGCCTGGTCCGCGGCCTGGGCATGCCGGTCGTGGAATGGGTGGAGATCACGGGGCCGCGCTGGGCGGGCGCGCGTCAGGCCGTCCTCGAGGAGGTCGCCGCCTTTTCAGAGCGCTGCAACGAGCGCCGGCTGATGGTCAAGCCGGCCCGCATGGGGTCGTCGGTGGGGATGTCGATCGCACATACCGCGGCCGAACGCGGGCGGGCCCTCGACGAGGCCTTCCGGTTCGACAGCCTGGCCATCGTCGAGCGCTATCTCGACCACCCGCGCGAGCTCGAGGTCGCGGTCGTGGGCAACGACCCGGCCGACCTGGCAGCCTACGGGCCGGGCGAGGTTTTCCCGGGCCGGGAGTTCTACGACTACGTGGCCAAGTACAGCGACGGCGTCTCCGAGGTGACGCCGAAAGCGGACGTTCCCGAGGCCCTGGGCACGCGGATCCGTTCCGTCGCCGTGGACGCCTACCGCGCCATCGGCTGCGAGGGCTTCGCCCGTGTCGACTTCCTGCTTGCCGGCGACACGGTCTACCTCAACGAGATCAACACCATCCCGGGCTTCACTCCCATCAGCCTCTTTCCGCAGATGGCGGCAACGGGTCTGGGCAGCTTTGGGGCCGTCTGCCGGCGCATCGTGCAGCTGGCCGAGGAGCGTCAGGCGGCGCGCGTCCGGAGCCGTCTGACCACCGCGGACCTGCCGCGCTGAGGGCGCCGTGCCGATGCCGATGAGACGCGATCTGCCGCTCCGCCGCACAGGAGTGCAGGTCCGGCGCCAGCCGATCCGCCGGGCATCGGCGCCACGGCTCCGCTCGACGCAGATCTATGCCCTGGTGCTGATGTTCCTGTGCGTGCTGACGATCATCTCGCTCGGCAGCTCGTCCCTCTTCGTGGCCCGGCACCTCGAGGTCCACGGCGCGACATTCACCGGCGAGCAGGCCGTGAGCCAGATCGTAGGTATGGACGGCTCCCCGAATCTCTTCCGCCTTCGCACCGACCGGGTCGCCCAGGCGCTGGCCGCACTGCCGGCCGTCGAGTCGGCCCGGGTCGAAGTCAAGCTGCCGGACACCGTCGTCGTCACCGTCGTCGAGCGTCAGCCCAAGCTGATCTGGGTGATCGGCGATCGGCGCTATGTCGTCGACGACACCGGCCTTCTCTTCGGCGAGGTGGATTCGGTCGGCAATCCCGTATACCCGACGCCCGGAAGCCTGAACCCGTCGAGCGCGGCACCCAGCCAGTCCGCCGGCGCGTCAGGTTCGAGCCCCGGCGCCTCCGCCAGCGGGCCCGCGTCGACCGATTCTCCCGATGACAGCGCGAATGCCGGCGCGGACGAGGGGTCGGCACGGGGCCAGCCCATCGGCGCGGTGATGATGGCGGCGAAGGCGACGCCCAGGGCCAGCACGGCCGCCAGCCCGACGCCGGAGCCCAGCCCGACAGCGACCCTGGAACCGGTCCCATCGCTCCTGCCGGTTCCCACGGCCGATCCGGCCGCGACGGCGGGCCCGCAGGTCGTGAACCTGCCCGCCGTCTACGATCGTCGCGCCGACGACGCCGACCTGTCACTCGGCGACGTCGTGGACCCGATCACGCTCGATGCCGCGTATCGCCTGGCCGGCATCACCCCGGCCGACGTCGGCAGCCAGGCGTCGAGCCTGGACATCGTCGTCGACGACCAGTACGGCTTCACCTTGAGCTCCGGCCCGAACGGCTGGGTGGCCGACTTCGGGTTCTACACCGAGACTCTGCGCAAAGACACGGTCATACCCGAGCAAGTGCGCGACCTGCGGTCGCTGCTGCTGCAATACGGCGAGAGCCACGTCGCGTGGGTCTTCCTCGTCGCGGATATCGCGGACAATCACATCGACACGTACATTGCCCGCTGAGAGGCGGTAGGCGAACTGCCCCGGTCGGACGCGGCCGGATCGGTCAAGATTAGCGAGACGGAGCGAGACACTAGACCGAGGACTGAGCGAGTGGAACGCGAAGCGGTACTGGTCGGAATCGACGTCGGTACGAGCAAGGTTTGCGCGCTCATCGGCGAGGTGGGGCGCGATGGCGGCCTGACCATCGTCGGCAAGGGCGTCGTGCCGTCGGCTGGTCTGAAGAAGGCCGTCGTCGTCAACATCGAGCAGACGGTCCGGTCGATCGCCGGCGCCGTCGAGCATTCGGAGCGCTCCTCCGGATATCAGATCGACCGCGCCTTCGTGGGGGTCGGCGGTCAGCATGTCGAGAGCCAGAACTCACGCGGCGCGGTCGCCGTCAGCGGCCACCACCGCGAGGTGACCCGAGAGGACATCCTCCGCGCGACGGAAGTCGCGCGCGCCGTCACGATCCCGTCGAACCGCGAGGTCCTGCACGTCCTGCCGCGCGGCTTCATCGTCGATGGCCAGGAGGGGGTCAAGGATCCCCTCGGCATGAGCGCCATCCGCCTCGAGATCGAGACCCACATCGTCACCGCCTCCGCGACGGCGGTTCGGAACCTGGCCAAGTGCGTGCAGTCGGCCAACGTCAAGATCGACGAGCTGGTGGCAGCCTCCCTCGCTTCGGCCGAGGCGGTTTTGTCCGAGACGGAGCGTGACCTGGGCGTCGCCGTCGTCGACATCGGCGCCGGCACGATCGATCTGGCGCTCTTCATCGACGGCCAGGCCTACAAGACCGCGGTCCTGCCGGTCGGCGGCAACAACGTCACCAACGACGTCGCGATCGGTCTCAAGACCACTCTGCAGGTCGCCGAGGAGCTGAAGATCCAGCACGGCAGCTGCGACCTCTCGACCGTTCGAGCCGACGAGATGATCAGCGTCTCGATGCTGGGCGAGCCGGCCGGCCGGACGGTCAGCCGCCTGGACATCTGCCAGATCATCGAGGCCCGCATGCGCGAAACCTTCGAGCTTCTGCGGGCCGAGATTCGAATGGCCGGCGAGGGCATGCTTCCGGCCGGTGTCGTCCTGACGGGCGGCTCCGCTCAACTCGGCGGAGCGGCGGCTCTGGGCCGCGAAGTCCTGGACATGCCGGTCCGGGTGGCCGGCCCCACGGACGTCGGTGGCCTTACCGACAACATCCTGAACCCGGCCTACAGCACCGCGATCGGGCTGCTGCTGTGGGGCGCCAGGGGCCTCGAAGGCGCCGACGGATCGCGCTACGAATCCGCGCCGGCGGGCGGCGCGGCGGGCCGGGTCCGCGACGCTCTCCGCCACCTGTTCCCCTGAACCGAGCCAGCCCGTGAAGAGGCAGGAGCTGACCATCGAGACCGGCCGGCGCCGCGGGCTGCATGATCTGACCGCGGCCTGCGAGCAATTCGTCGCCGGCGAAGGCGACGGGCTGCTCGTCGTTTTCGTCCCCCACGCCACGGCCGGGGTCGTGGTCGTGGAGCTGGGCGCCGGGTCCGACGCCGACCTGATGGCGACCCTGGATCGGCTGCTTCCTCGGAGCGCCAGCTGGGTTCACCAGCACGGCGCGCCCGGCCACGGCGCCGACCACGTGCTGCCCCTGCTGGCGCCGCCGTCGCTGACGGTGCCCGTGGTTGCCGGTCGTCTCACGCTCGGCAGCTGGCAGTCCATCGCTCTCCTGGACCCCAATTCGGACAACTCCGTTCGGACCGTTCTATTGACCTTCGCGCCAGCCTGAGACCGCCCGCTCGGGCGGCTGCCGAGGGAACTCCCGGCGTCGGGCGGCTCCGCGTCCCAGATGCGCACATTTGTTCGTATCGCACGCTCAGAGGTCGCGTTTCAGCGTGCGATTCAGAGGGCATGCAAACGAAACTCGGCGTATACTTGTCCACATCCGAGCCGGCCCTGCACAGCGCTACACCTCTACCAATCTCGGGCGGCCGGACCGAACGACAGGCATCTGCCGGAGAGCCACCGGAGGATAAGAAATGCCGCTACGGTCCGATTCCGAGAACTTCGCCCTGATACGTGTCATCGGTGTCGGGGGCGGCGGGTCCAACGCCGTCAACCGGATGATCCGGGCCGAGATGATGGGCGTGGAGTTCATCGCCTGCAATACGGATGCCCAGGCCCTTCTCCAGTCAGACGCGCCCCACAAGATTCGCATCGGCGACAAGATCACGCGCGGTCTCGGGGCGGGCGGCGATGCCTCCATAGGCCAGCGGGCGGCTGAGGAAGACGCCGAGAAGATCACCGACGCGCTGCGTGATTCAGACATGGTCTTCATCACGGCCGGACTGGGCGGCGGCACTGGCTCTGGCGCCGCCCCGATCGTAGCCGAGATCGCTCGGGACCTGGGCGCGCTCACGATTGGCGTCGTTACCAAGCCCTTCGCCTTCGAGGGTGTCCGCCGCAAGCTGGTGGCTGAGCGAGCGGCCGAAGCTCTCAAAGCCAAGGTGGACACGCTCATCACCATCCCCAACGATCGACTGCGCGACGTCGTCCAGAAGAACACCTCGTTGGTCGAGGCCTTCCGTTTCGTCGACGACGTCCTGCGCCAGGGCGTCCAGGGGATCAGCGACATCATCACCGTTCCCGGCCTGATCAACCTCGACTTCGCCGACGTTCGAGCCGTCATGAAGGATGCCGGGTCGGCCCTGATGGGCATCGGTCGGGCGACCGGCGACAACCGGGCCCTCGACGCGACCCGCCAGGCTATCGCTAGCCCGCTCTTGGAGATCAGCATCAACGGCGCCCAGGGCATCCTGTTCAACGTCTCGGGCTCGTCCAACCTCAGCCTGTTCGAGGTCACCGAAGCCGCCGAGGAGATCCGCTCCGTGGCGGATCCGGAGGCGAACATCATCTTCGGCACGAGCTTCGACGACCGCCTCGGCGACGAGGTCATGATCACCGTCATCGCCACGGGCTTCGACGCCAGTCGCAAGCGCGAGTCCGCGCGGCGAGAGGCGGGTGCGGCCACACCGGGCACCGGCTACTCACAGCGCACGGACACCGCGGACTTCCTGGCGGAGCTGGAGCGCCAGCGCATCCACTCGGTGGAGCCGGTGCCGGTCCATATGCGGGGCGCGGGAACGTACGGTCCCACGGGCACGCTCGAGCGCGCCCCGGTGCCGGTGCCGATCCAGACCACGCCATCCGTTCGCCGGCCGCAAGTCGATCGGCCGCGGCCCACCTACGACGACACGGATCTCGAGATCCCGAGCTTCCTGCGGCGGCCGCCGCAGGAGGAGCAGGCGTAGCCGCTGGCCGCCTTGGCCGGTCCCGATCCCGAAGACGTAGCGGCGTTTTCGGCCGCGCGTGCGCGCCTCCTTTCGGTCGTCGACAATGCGTGCCGGCGGGTCGGGCGCGACCCTGAGCGCGTCCAGCTCGTTGCCGTCTCCAAGACCGTACCCGCCGTGCGGTTGGGCGCTGCCGTCGCGGCCGGGCTGACGGTCCTCGGCGAGAACCGTGTCCAGGAGGCCGAATCGAAGGCACCATTGCTGCCGGGCGCGAGCTGGCATCTGATCGGCCCGCTGCAGTCGAACAAGGCCCGCCGGGCGGTCGAGCTCTTCGACGTCATCGAGTCGGTCGACTCGCTCGATCTGGCACGCAGGCTCGATCGGCTGGCCGGCGAGCTCGGCCGGGCGCCTCTGCGCATCTATCTGCAGGTGAACGTGGACCGCGACGAGGCGAAGGCCGGCTTTCTGCCCGAAGCCCTGGCGGTGGAGCTGGCCGAGCTCGCGGGGCTGCCGAATCTGCGCTTGCTGGGGCTGATGACGGTCGGCCGGCTGGTGGGTTCGGCCGAGGAGGCAAGGCCCACGTTCCGGCGGTTGCGGGAGCTGTCTGGGCGGCTGCGCGGGGCGCCCGGGCTCGGCGCGCCCGGGCTCGGCGCGGGGCTGTCGATGGGCATGACGGACGACTACCCTGTGGCCGTGGAGGAGGGCGCCACGGTCATCCGCGTCGGCCGAGCCCTGTTCGGGGCGCGGCCGGCCGGGTAGGGGTGAGCAGGCGTCTGCGGGCCGCCGGGCGGGATGATCGGGCCGTCGAGTGGCGACTTTACGGAACGCGACCATAATCGGGACGCGATGGAATCCGATTTTCGTTTCGCGGATCGAACGCGCCGCTCGGAGGTTCGAATTCGCCGTGCGCCTGACGCCCCGTGGCGGCGCCGATCGAGTCGACGGCGTGAATGAGGAGGGCGTGCTGCAGGCCAGGGTTTCGGCGCCGCCCGTCGGCGGTGCCGCGAATGCCGCCCTCGTCAGGCTCCTGGCCGATGAGCTGAACGTCGCCCGCAGCGGCGTGCGCCTCGTGGCGGGCGCGACCGGGCGGCACAAGCTCGTGGTCGTCGAGGGAGTCTCGCCCGAGGAGATCGCGGCCCGCTGGCCCGGCCTCAAGCTGTAGGGAGTGGCGCCGGCAGGCCGTCCCCGTCGCGGCGTGGCGCGCGCGGCCCCGGCCCAATCGCGGCGCGGCCCCGGCCCAATCGCGGCGCGGCCCCGGCGCGGCCCGAGCTCGGTCGCCCCAGTACGGCCCGGCCCAATCGCTTGGGCTCCCCCGGCGCGGCCCGGCCGTCGCCGGCCGTCGCAGCCGGGGCCCGCCCCGGCGCGGCTAGTCGCGGCCCCGGCTGTCGCGGCGAGGCCCGTCGCGGCCCGAGCTCGGTCGCCCCAGCACGGCCCGGTCCAATCGGCTTGGGCTCCCCCGGCCCAATCGCTCCGGGGCATCTGGTCAGACTTGCGCCCCATGAGAGTTGGAGCGGATGAGACCGCCTCCGGCGTCCCCGGACCGGTCATCGGCCGCCCATCGAGCCCGCGCCCGAGCGTGGCCTTGGTGGTCGCGCGTGCTCCCGCCGCTTCACCACCCGCTGCAGGGCCGCGATCGGATGGCCAACTTTCGCTCCAGGCAAGTTCGGACCAGAAGGCGATGCCGGATTCGGGCCCACGCTCGGGGTGGAGGAAGAGGGGCCCAAGGGATCTACCGTCTCGCGAGAGGGCCGACCTCAGCAGGGTGCGGTGGTCGGCGACCCTGCGGCGGTTGGTGCTCGAGGCGGCGACTATCAGCCAGCCACTTACGGATCGGGCCGGCCAACCGCGGCTCGCCGCGATTTGGGCCGCCAGCCGGCGCTTCCGGTCGAGCGTCCCGATGAGCTCGTCCACGTCGACGATGGCGGTCTTGAGCTCGATCACCGCGACCGAGCCCGTTGCGGCGTGCCAGGCCAGGAGGTCGATGACTCCGCGCTCGCCGTAGATGGCGAAGGAAACCTCGGCAACCACGACCCAGCCGGGCCGGCGTGCGATCCAATCAGCGACGTGTTCGCCCAGTGCCGCATGTCGGGCGTTGATGACGCGGTCGAACTCGCCGCCGGCTGATCTCGGGACGAGTTCCAGGCTGACGCCGAGCTTCGCCGCGATTCCGCGCAGAACGCGCAGCGATGCCCGATCGAGTTCGCCGTGCTCCAAGCGAGACACGAGCGCGGCTGACACTCCGGCCTGCGCCCCCAGATCGATCTGACGCAGGCGGCGCCTGACGCGAGCGGCTCTGAGCGCGAGGCCGAGGTGGAGATCATCCATCTACGCCAGGATGGACCGCGCGCCTCAACTTGCACTTATCTGGCGATTGCCCCCACGTCTCCGTGCCCCGCCTTCGGGCGCCAGGGGCGCGGTGTCGGCCCCGCCTTCTGTCGCCCGCCCGGTATAATCGGCCTCCGTCGCCGCCCCGACGCATGACGTGGGCGATTAGCTCAGCTGGTTAGAGCGCGCGGTTCACATCCGCGAGGTCACTGGTTCGAGTCCAGTATCGCCCACCAATCGCTCCTCTTCCTTTAGGCTGACATCGCCCGCGGCCGGCGGCTGGCGCCGCCCACCGGCGCCGCCCACCGGCGCTGCGCGGGGCGCTACGCGGCCAACATTTCGGCTCGCGGACCGTTCGCCCAGAGCCGGCGGAGCAGCCTGGCAAGGGCGGCGCCGTGGACCGCCAGGGGCGCCGGATAGCTGAACGTGAGCGTCCGGCTGGAACCCCGCAGCGTGACGCGGGCGATGAGCGGCGACAGAACCATCCCCACGCTTCGCATCTCGCGAAGCGACAGCCGTTCGGGCCGCGGGCCGACCACGCCCACCTCATCAGGACTCAGCCACAGACCGAGGGGCTGGCGCTGGCCTTCCCGGCGGGGGCTGTAGACGAAGGCGAGCAACTCACCCGCCTCGCGCCGGGCTGCATCATGGAGCGCCTGAGCTTCGTCGAGCTGGCGAAAGCGCTCGGCTGTTTCCTCGACGAACTCGACGGCCTCGGTCACATAGACACGACGCAGCCGTTCGCGGTTGCGCTCGGGCAGGAAGCTCGATGCGAGGGACTCGAACACGCGGACCTCGGCCTCGAGCTCCACCGGAAGGGCCACGTTGTGCCGGCCTCCCCCCGTCTGGAGGACGAGCCGCAAGGCATCGCGTTCATCCTCCACCCGCACGCCCGTGAGTTGCTCGACGGGCACCATGTCGACGTCCACGCCCCAATCGAAGAGGTACGAATCCGGGTTCGTGTGGTCGACCAGCCACAGGACCTGGCGGTCGGTGAGGAGCAGGAGTCCGGAACGGTGGTCTCTTCCGCCGCGGACGCGGGTGAGAAGCCCGGCGTCCGAACGCCACGGCCGCTCGATCGAGTAGTGCAGGCGCTCGTCCGGATCGAGCATGCCTTCGAGCCCGCGCAGGAAGCGCGGCGGCAGTCGATCCAACGAACGTTCGGCCTGGCTGTAGACGCCGCCCGACCGGAGAGCCTCCTCGGACATGCCCTCGGGCGGTCGCCATGCCAGACCGCCCGTGATCCGGCCGCGTCCCCGACGCTCCCGGAACGCCCGTCTTGCCGCCGAGGCGTGCTCCGAAGCGCGCGCCGCGTCGATCCACTCGGCGTCCGGCGACACACGCCCGACCGCTCGCAGAACGGCGTCGACGGGGAGCGTGGCGCCCGGCAGACGAGCCACCAGGACGAGACCGGCAGCGTCCGAGAAACCGCCGGCTAGCTCGGCGTCGATGCGAGCCCCAACGAAGCTGGACGCCGGAAGCACCACCAGAGCCGGCACCTCGCGGCCGTGGCCATCGTCGGAATCGACGAGGAACCCCCGGTCGGCGCCGAGCCACAGGCCGCCGGCTCGGGCGCCGCGCGCCACGATGCCACCACGCGCTAGGTCGCGTTCGTAGTCGAGGCCCGGGCCGAGTGCCTCCTCGACCTCGACCAGGAGGGTGTGGCGGGAGTGGCGCGCGTCGCGGGCGGTCATTGCGCGCTCCGGTGATGCGGCACGGCCCGAGCCGCTCTCCGCAGCTGCCGCCAGCGACCGATCGCGCGAGCCGTTTCTCGCTCGCTGATCGCCGCCCGCCCGTAGACCGCCAGTTCGTAGTCCGCGGCGAGCAGCCCGAGCGGCAGGCGCGGGAGCCCGAGTGTCCCTGTGCGCGCGGCGTGGACTTGGGGCGTCTCGGCCGGTCGCCGTCCCAGCTCGCCACGGCCGGCGAGCTCGTCCAGGAGCGCGAGGTACGCCTCCGGGGCCGTCGCTGGACGCCGCGGCAGGGCTGCGCGAGGATGGATGGCGAGGCGCGGCAGGTGGAGGTTCAAGCTCGGCGGGTGGACTTCCCTGCGGCGCTCCTCGCGTGGGGGCGTGGCGACCTTCGGTTCAGGCCGACTGACGGCGAACCTGCGGAATCCGACGGCCAGCAGCACGATGACGGCGACGACACCGGCCACCACCAGCCAGCCGAGGGGCAGCGAGCCCCCGGGCACGGGTCCGCCGAGTGACGACACAGTGTGCGGGCCGCCGGAGCTCCCGGCGGCGGTCCCGGTCGTGGGAACGCTTCCACCTGTGCCGAAAAGGGAAGGCAGATGTATGCCGTTGAGCACCTGCCCGATCGCGGCCGCCAGCGCGACGAGAAGACCGCCGAGCGGTGCGAGCAGCAGGCCGATCGCACCACCGACCGGGCCGCCGATCGCAGTCAGCCCGTCCCGGGCGGAGGTCCCGCTCAAGATCGCGATCGGGATCCCCAGAGCCGCGACCACGACCACTACGCCGGTCGAGACCATCGCCCAGGTGCGCCCGCCACGGCTTTCCGAGCCGAGTAGCTCGAGCTCCCGCAGGCGAGCGTGGCCGATCGCGAGCAACCCAGCCGCCACGCAGACCGCCGACCCGACGAGGGCCGGCCCAACGAAGGGGCCGGAGGATCGAAGGTGGGGCAACCACGAGGCGGCCAGCACCGGGAACGCATACGCGAGCGCCCGGGTCGAGGTTTCGATCTCGTCGTCCGCGTGCTCGTGGGCTGCGCCTCGAAGAACCGCGACGCCGAGCAGCCAGCCTGCGGGGTGAACGAGGAGGGCGCTCAGCGGGTTGTCCAGGGCCGCGAGGGTCGTCCGGGCCGCCGGATCGACGAGCCACCCGAGAGCGCCGGCAAGCACGGCGAGAGCCGCGATCCACGGCACCCGCGGCGTTGATCGAGGGCGCAGGCGAGCCCAGACGAGCCCGGCCACGGCCGCCGGGCAGAACTCGACGAGTGACAGCGGTGCGCTCGAGCTCGCGCCCAGGAGCGCGATGGCGGCGTACGCGACGCCTACGAGGCTGCCTTCGAGCAGGCCGTCGAGGGCAAGAGGCAGAAGATCAGCTCGCCAGGACCAACGCATCGCTCGTCCGCCAGTCCGGGGCCAGAGACCCGCTCGTCGCGGTCAGTCCGACCGCCCGCGCCGCCGCCACGGCACGCGGGCCGTCCGCGCCGAGCCCAACGAATTGCACCGGATGGCCCGACCGGTCGAGCCGGGTGAGAGAGGTGAGGTAAGGCGCCGGGTCGCGGGCGGCGAGCACGATCACGGTCGTGCCCGGCGGGATCGTCCACGGCAGCCGGGCGATGAGCCGCTCGAACGGCGCCGAAGGGACCTCGCTCAGGCGCCCCAGCAGGTCGGTGATGGCGGCCAGCTGGTCGCGGCCGGCTCGAGGCGCGACGAGGGCGAACCGATCGACCGTCCGGCTGAACGCAGCCGCGGCAAGCCCGCACGACGCACCCTGGGCGAGGGCGTGGCGCGCCAGCGACGCCGCCGCGACCATCAGGCTCTCGACGAGTTCTTCGTCGAAATGGAGCGTCCAGTGCGGGCCCGGCATCGTCTGCACGTCGAGCGCGATGAGGACCTCACGCGCCCGCGATGGGTCGAACCGCTTGCTCACCGCCGCCCCCGTCCTGGCCGTCGCCCGCCAGTGAACGCGTCGCAACGGATCGCCAGGCTGATACGGGCGGACACCGGCGAAGAGAGCCGGGTCTTCGAACAGGCTTCGCTGGGCGGGCAGGAATCCGAGTGGCAGGCGCTGCGGGCTGGCGATCCGCACGGGCACGCTGCGCGGCCGGACGATGTACGTGGCGCGGTCTTCGTGCTCCTCGGTCGCGGCCCCGCGCCCGAACAGGTCGGCGACCGTGACCTGGACGGGGCCGAAGGAGTAGACGCCGCGGTGGTCCGCGGCGATCGTGAGGTGGCGCACGACGCGCTCGTACCAGCCTACGGTCCAGCGACTGCGCAGAACGGTGAATCCCGGTCGGTCGCTCCGCGCGAGCGGTTCGTCGCGCACCACGGCGCCCTGCGTCGCAAAGTCATCGATCGACAGCCAGGCCAGCGGCAGGGGTTTGTCGTTCCAGACGGCGATGTCGAGCGGTACTTCGTCGCCCCACACCGCCCGGTCACGGCCGATCCGCCTCTCGTAGTGGAGGTCGCGCAGGCCGTAGCGGGTCCACAGCTCTGTTACGCCGGTGGTGAAGAGTGCGAGGAGCCCCACGAGCACGAGCCCCGGCGCCGCCGCGACGGCGCCGGCTGCCACCATGGCGAGGCCGAAGGCGAGTCCCCAGCGGGTCATCGCTCGCGCACCGGCACCGGCACCGACGCAAGCACCTCGGCCAGCACCCGCTCGATGGTCGCGCCGCGGAGCTGGCGGTCCACGTCGAGCAGGAGGCGGTGGCCCAGCACCGGGCCCACGACGGCGGCCACGTCGTCGGGCAGGATGAAGGCCCGGCCCTCGAGCGCTGCCCATGCCTGGCTCGCCCGGAACAGGGCCACGCTCGTCCGCGGGCTCGCCCCAAGGCGCAGATCGTCGTGCTCGCGCGTAGCCCGGACCAGGTCGACGGCATAGCCTTCGACGGCATCGCTCACGACGATCTCGCTCACGGCCCGCCGCAGCGCGAGCAACGTGTCGCGATCGACGATCGGCGTGATCCGGTCGAGCGGCTCGTCGCCGCCTTGATAGCGCCGGGCGATGCGCCGCTCGTCGTCCCGGCTCGGGTAGCCCAGGGTCACGCGCAGCAGGAATCGGTCGAGCTGGGCTTCGGGCAGCGAGAAGGTTCCCTCCAGCTCGATGGGGTTCTGCGTGGCGACGACGAGGAAGGGCGCGGGCAGCGGCCGGGTTTCGCCCTCGATCGAGACCTGGCGCTCCTGCATCGCCTCCAGGAGCGCGGACTGGGTCCGCGGCGTGGCGCGGTTGATCTCGTCGACGAGCAGGACGTTGGCGAAGACCGGACCCGGCAGGAAGCGCAGACGTCCGGCTTCGAGAATGCTCGAACCGGTTACGTCGGTTGGCAGCAGGTCGGGCGTCCCCTGGATCCGGCCGAAGGACAGGCCCAGGGATTGCGCGAAGGCGCGCGCCAGCAGTGTCTTGCCGACCCCGGGAACGTCCTCGATCAGGGCGTGACCGTCGGCGAGCAGGGCAACGGCAAGGAGACGCAGCGCCGGCTCGTCGCTCACGACCGCGACGGCGACGGCATCGCGCAGGTCGTGCCAGAAGCGGCCGACGCGCGCCTGACCGGAACTCGGATGCCCGGCGGCAGGCGTGGCCTCTGTCTCGAGCGGCTCCGTGGCGCTCATCGTTCCCCGCCGGGAGCGGTCGTGTCTGCGGGATCTGCCGCCCTCGGATCTGCCGCCCTCGGATCTGCCGCCCTCGGATCTGCCGCCCTCGAGGTGTCCGCCGGCGGATTGTCCGCCCGGGCGCCGAGTCGCTCGATCGCGCGTTCGAGCAGCTGCCGGTCGGCATCGTGCGTTAGCATCCGCAGTCCCTCCTCCAGGCTCACGAACCTCGCCTCGGCGAAGATCGGCTCGTGCTCGATCTCGCCGCCGACGCGGTGGGCGAGGAACCAGTCGACCTGCTTGCGGTTCGCCGTGCCGTTGTGGCTCTTGAACTGGTATCGCGTTGACCCAAGCGCGTCATCCAGCGCGATCTCGACGCCCGTCTCTTCGCGGACCTCGCGGCGGGCGGCAGCTTCGGGCGCCTCGTTTCGCTCGAGGTGGCCCTTCGGGAACGCCCACTCGTGCCCGCGCCGGATGAGGAGACACCTCCCCTCGTCGACTACCACCGCACCCGCCGAGTGGTGGAACACGAGTCGAGATCGAGATGAGACGATCGAGCTCATGGCTCGGCCTCCGCAATGAAAAAGGCTCCCGGACTGCGGTCCAGAAGCCATCACCCGTCGACCGGGAAACTGCGCGAGCTTCATCGCGCGTTCAACTAACCGACATGCTACCGCGTCCCGGCCTGGCTGGCTAATCGTGTGGTTCGGTGTGGCTCGTGGCCCGATCCGTACCCTGGCCGTGCCCGTGCCCGTGCCCGTGCCCGTGGCCGTGGCGCCACTCCCAACCTTCGCGCCCGCCGAGCACTTCGGTCGCCTGCGAGGCGGAGACGTGCTGCTCATGGGTCAGGCGATGCTGGCGGTCGTAGGTGCTGTCGTGCGCGTAAGCCTCAAGCGATGCCCGAAGCTCCGCCAGCCGCTCGAGCTGTCGGTCCAGGACGGGCCGGACGCTCGCCAGCCGCTTCTCGTCGGCGGAGGCCGCCCGGGCCAACAGGACGATGTCCGGAAGGCACAGCGGCGCGCGGGCGAGCGCCTCACGCCAGCGCGCGCTGTCGAGGCGATGGAGCAGTCGCTCGATGGCGCGCTCGACCGCGTCGTCTTCGGCGGCACAGGCAGGGCAGTCGGACGCCGCGGCCGCCCGGTCGAGCTGGCGCGCACTCGTTCGACCCGGCTCGGCGTTCGCGTCGGCCAGCCGCTCGATCCGCTGGCGCAGCACCGACTCGAGGAGAATGGCGGCGCCGAGCGTGCCGCCCATCTCTTCGCGATCTGCCTCGAACAACCCGACGGTGTGGCGCCCGCAGAAGCCGCGCGACCTCTCCAGCACGCGCCGAAACCCTACGTCATTGACGCCTTCGTTGACGAGCGACCGGAGGAAGCGCCGGCCCTGGGCGACCCGGTGGCGGCACAGCGGGCAGCCGGCCTCGAACAACTCCTCGGATAGGCCGATGTCGACGTTGTCGTGCGCTTCAAGCTCCGCTGCCTTGCGACTCGCCTCGGTGTCGCGGCGGGCCATCTCAGGCCTCTCCGTCAAGGGCCGGGCCGGCGGGCGGTTCCACGAGCGAGGCTGAGGCCACGCCGTCCGGCGATCCCGAAACCGGCCCGTTCGCCTCCAGGCCGACGTCTTCGAGGGCGGAGACGAGCTCCATCAGCCGCTCGACCGCCGGATCGAGCGTGGCGCGCAGGGCCGGGTCCACGTGACCGTAGGCTCGAAGACGGCGACTCTTGACCTCGGCCAGGCTCTCCCAGGAAACCCTCATTAGCCCGGCGATCTCGCGGGCAGAGTCGCGCTGTTGGATGGCGAGATGGAACGCCTGGGAAACCGACGCGATCGTCGAGCGCAAGTCGGCCAGCGTCGTGTCGACGCGCGCTCGCTCTTCGCGCGACCAGGCCGGCCGAAGGCGGTGGTACAGGAGGCCGTCCTCGTCGCGGTCGAGCAGCTCCTCCACGCGGGCCAGGCGCTCCTCGAGCAGCCTGAGCGCCACGCTCACGGCGCGCTCCTGGTCGGGATTGAGGCTCACGGTTGGCCCGGACGAGTCGGGCCCCCATACGAAGGGCCCGCCGCGTCTTCAGGCTGGCTCAGCGCCGTCCGGCCCATTGCGCGCCGCCTGCGAACCGAGCCCCGTTGCCGAGCTCCTCTTCGATGCGGAGCAGGCGGTTGTACTTGGCGACCCGCTCGGAGCGCGAAGGGGCGCCCGTCTTGATCTGGCCGGTGCCCATGGCGACTACGAAGTCGGCGATGGTGGTGTCCTCGGTTTCACCGGAGCGGTGGCTGACAAAGGCCTGCCAGCCGACGCGGCGCGCCATGTCCACGGCCTCGATCGTCTCCGTCAACGTGCCGATCTGGTTGAGCTTGATGAGGACCGCGTTCATCGCCTCTTCGCGGATCGCCCGAGCGATGAGCGTTGGGTTCGTTACGACGATGTCGTCGCCCACGAGCTCGACCTTCGAGCCCAGCCGCTTGGTGAGCTCGACCCAGCCGGACCAGTCGTCCTCGGCGAGGCCGTCCTCGAGCAGCACGATCGGATACTTGGCGATCCAGCGCTCCCAGAGGTCGACCATCTGACCGGAGTCGAGGGTTCGGCCCTCACGCTCGAGACGATATTGCCCGGTGACTCCCTTGGTTCCGGTGCCTTCGACTAGGATCGAAGTCGTCGCCGGATCGAGTGCGATTGCGACCTGCTCGCCGGGCTTGTAGCCGGCCTTCTCGATGGCCCGCAGGATGACCTCGACCGCCGCCTCGTTCGACGGCAGCGACGGCGCGAAGCCGCCCTCGTCGCCCTGGCTGGTCGCGAAACCCTCGTCGTTCAGGATCGACTTGAGCGCATGGAAAACCTCTGAACCGGCGCGGAGCGCCTCGGCGAACGTCGCGACGCCGACCGGCGCGACCATGAACTCCTGGAAGTCCGTGGAGTTGCGGGCGTGCTTGCCGCCGTTGAGGATGTTGAAGAACGGGATCGGCAGGGTTCGCGCACCGACCCCACCGAGATAACGGTACAGCGGCATCCCATACGAGGCCGCGGCCGCATGGGCCGCGGCGAGCGACACGCCGAGGATCGCGTTGGCGCCGAGCTTGCCCTTGTTCGGCGTGCCGTCGAGGGCGATCAGAGCAGCGTCCAGGCCGGCCTGATCGGCCGCGTCCATGCCGACGACCTGGGGCGCGATGACGTCGTGGACGTTGGCGACGGCCTTCAGGACGCCCTTACCGCCGAAGCGGGCTTTGTCGCCGTCGCGCAACTCAACGGCCTCGAGGGCGCCGGTCGATGCACCGGAAGGGACTCCGGCCCGGCCGAAGGCGCCATCCTCCAGGGTGACGTCGACCTCGATCGTCGGGTTGCCGCGCGAATCGAGGATCTCTCGAGCTTCGATGGATTCGATGCTGGTCATCCGTCAGCCTTTCCGCCGGCGGCTGGCCGGCCAACTCTGAGCGTGCCGGCGCCGAGCCAGTGTCGGAGTTTGGGGGAAGATCCGCGAAGGACCATGCTGGCTCCGGCTGCGGGTTGCTTCACGAGAAGAAGCTGTCATCGGCCGAGCCGCGGTTCGCCGGCCCCGGTCTTGGGAGGTCGGCTGGCGAGCCTCATCGCCGCCGCCATTGTAGCCGCAATGCCGGCTTGATCAGCCCGGCGGGAACCGAGCGCCGGCAGGTTGCCTCCGCGCCCCGGACTCCGTGTCCGGCTCGACCACGACGAAGCGTCCGCCGGGTCGCAGGGACCGCGAGAGTGCCGCCAGCGTGGCCGGCAGCGCGGCCCGATCGACGTCGTGCAGGACGAAGTGGGCGAGGATCACATCGAAGCGAGCGTCCGGCAGCGCCAGTGCGGGTGCCTCGCCGAGCAGGAACCGCACGTTGGCCTGGCGCCGAAGCCGCTGCCGCGCCTCCGCGAGCCACGCCGGCGAGACGTCCAGGCATGTCAGCCGTCCGCCGCGATTCAGGGCCCAGGCGAGGTAGACGGCCTCGGAACCGGCGCCGGAACCGAAGTCGAGGACGTGCTCCGTGCCGGTGAGCTCGAGCGACGCCACCAGCCGGCGCAGGTAGCCGGCCCGGAGCGGGTCGTACACGAGGCGGTATCCGGCGCGGGCGAGGCGAGACGGGGCGGTGTAGTTGTGGGGCATCGGTGTCTCCAGGTCACGGATTCGATGCCGCAATGCTCGGCGGCAGATGTGCGCAGGTTGTGAAGGCGGGACGGATGCTTTGGGCAGGTGCGGGAGCACGTGCCAGGCGGCCGCGCTCGGCCGCATCGCCGTCGCGCTCGGCCGCACCGCCGTCGCGCCGCCCTGCGACGCATCGAGCCAGCGGCGAGAATAGGCGCATGGAACGCCAACTCCTCTCGGGCGACGAGGCAGTCGCGCTGGCGGCACGGGACGCCGGCGTCGCGCTGGGCACCGGGTATCCCGGCACTCCCTCGACGGAGATCCTCGAGGCGTTCTCGGAGCTGGGCGGGCGCGCCCAGTGGGCGCCCAACGAGAAGGTGGCGCTCGAGGTTGGCCTGGGCGCCGCGTTCGCGAATGCCCGCACGATCGTGACGATGAAGCACGTCGGCCTCAACGTCGCCGCCGATCCGCTCTTCACCTCCGCCTACACGGGCGTGGCCGGCGCGCTGATCGTGGTCACCGCCGACGACCCGGGCATGTCCT
Source organism: uncultured Chloroflexia bacterium (assembly GCA_963768655.1). Lineage (GTDB taxonomy): Bacteria > Chloroflexota > Limnocylindria > Limnocylindrales > CSP1-4 > Fen-1039. Next base: position 61,128 of record CAVYIM010000006.1, read on the forward strand.
CTTCGCAGAACGAGCAGGACAACCGCCGCTACGCCGTCGCGGCCGGGCTGCCGGCGATCGAGCCGTCCGACTCGCAGGAGGCCTACGACTTCTTCTTCACGGCGGTCGAAATCTCGGAACGGTGGAAGATCCCGGTCCTCTACCGGATGACCACCCGCGTCTGCCACTCCAAGTCCGTCGTGGTCGCCAGGTCCGGCGGCCGCGGCGCGGGAGACCGGGAAGCGGCGCCTCCGCGCGCCCCGCACTTCGAGCACGACATCTCCGGCCGGGTGATGATCCCCGCCAACGCGCGGCCGGCCCACCGCCGGCTGCGGGCCAAGCTGGCCGAGATCGCAGCCTGGGGCGAGGAATGCGCGCTGAACCGCGTCGAGCCGGGCGATCGAAGCCTGGGCATCGTCACGGCCGGCGTCTCGTACCTGCACGCCGCCGAGGCCGCTCCCGGCGCCAGCTTCCTCAAGATCGGCCTCGTGAACCCGCTGCCGATCGAGCGCGCCCGGGCGTTCGTGGCCGGCGTGGACCGCGCGGTCGTCGTGGAGGAGGGCGATCCGGTGATCGCCGACTCGCTGCGCGCCGCCGGCATCCCCGTCGAATCGAAGGCGGAGATGTACCGCTTCGGCGAGCTGGACGTGGCGCGCGTCCGCCGCATCCTCGCCGGCGACGTCACGCCGGAACCGGCTCCGCCCCGCGGCAAGCCGCCGGAGCTGTGCCCGGCCTGCCCGTACCACACCGTCTACGGCACGCTGGCGAAGCACGACTGCATCGTCGCCGGCGACATCGGCTGCTACACCCTCGGCGTTCTGCCGCCGTACATGGCGATGGATTCGTGCGTGGCCATGGGCGCCTCGATCGGCGTCGGCCTGGGGCTGCGCCACGTGTTGCCGCCGGCGGAGGCCCGGCGTGTGGTCTCGGTGATCGGCGACTCCACGTTCGTCCACTCCGGCATCAGCGGCCTGGTCGAGATGGCCTACAACCCGCCGCCCACCGGGCACGTGGTCCTCGTGCTGGACAACGGCACGACGGCCATGACCGGCCAGCAGGAGCACCCGGCCACGGGCCGAACGCTCGACCACGGCCCCACGAACAAGCTCTCGATCGAGGGCATCGCCACGGCCATCGGCATCGGCAGCGTCACCGTCATCGATCCCTACGCCGACCCGGACGGCTTCGAGCGCCTGCTGCTCGAACGCCTGGCTGCGTCCGACCTGTCGGTCATCGTCGCCCGCCGGCCGTGCATCCTCGCGGCGGCCGACATTCGACGCTGGGAGCAGCAGGCGGCCGAGCTTCGGGCGAAGGCTTCGGCGCAGGCGGCGTTCGACCTGCAGGGCGGCGACGAATGAGCGCGGACAAGGGTGCGCGCGGCGGCCCTGCCGCGCCCGGCGTCACCAACGTCGTCCTCGCCGGCCTCGGCGGCCAGGGCGTCATCAAGGCTTCGGACATCCTGGCCGATGCCGCGCTTCGGGCCGGCTTCGACGTCAAGAAGGCCGAGGTCCACGGCATGAGCCAGCGCGGCGGCTCGGTCACCTCCGATGTCCGCTTCGGGCGCAAAGTGCTCTCGCCGATGGTGCCGCCGGGCGAGGCCGACTTCCTCCTGGTCCTCGAGCCGTCCGAGGTCGAGGTCACGCGGCCGCTGCTCCGTCCCGGCGGTGTGCTTCTCGCCCCGGATCTCGTCTCGGACGCGCAGCTACCGAACAAGCGCAGCCTGAACGTCGCGCTGCTCGGGGCCCTCAGCCAGTACCTGGATCTGCCGGCGGAGGCGCTCCTCGACGCCGTTCGCGCCGCCCTGCCGGCCCGGCTCCATCGCGTCAACGAGCAGGCCTTCGCACTCGGCCAAAAACTCGCCGCGCGGCAGGGCACAATCCGCTAGTCGGGAGCCCGACCGTCCGGGCCACCCGCCGGGGCAGTGACCCCGCCGTCAGAGGAGGCCGCGGTGAGCGCCTGGAACGATCCGCCGGGTGGGTTCCACCCTGTCAGCACGCCCGACTATCTGCCCCGTCCGCAGCTGCTGGCGATCCAGCTGCAACGGCTCCAGTCGGTCGTCACCCGCGCCTACGACCGCGTGCCGCTGTTCCGGTCGCGGATGGAGGAGCGGCAGCTCACGCCCGCCTCGATCCGCTCGCTGGCCGACATCGCGCGGCTGCCGTTCACGGTCAAGGCCGACCTGCGCGACACGTATCCCTTCGGCCTGTTCGCCAGCCCGATGGAGGAGATCGTCCGTCTCCACGCATCCTCGGGCACCACCGGGAAGCCGATCGTGGTCGCCTACACCCAGTCCGACCTCGACGTCTGGACCGAGGTCATGGTCCGCAGCTTCGCGGCCTGCGGGATCCACCGCGGCGACGTCATCCAGAACGCTTACGGCTACGGGCTGTTCACCGGCGGCCTGGGCATGCACTACGGCGGAGAGTCGCTGGGCGCGACCGTCATCCCGATCAGCGGCGGCAACACCGAACGCCAACTCATGGTCATGCAGGACTTCGGCGTCACGGCGCTGTGCTGCACGCCGAGCTACTTCCTCTATCTCCTCGAATCCGCGAAGGAGATGAAGATCGACTTCTCGCGTCTGCGGGTCGGCGTCTTCGGGGCCGAGCCTTGGAGCGAGGCGATGCGCGATCGCATCCAGGCCGAGAGCGGCATCCGCGCCCACGACATCTACGGTCTCTCGGAGATCATCGGTCCCGGCGTGGGCATCGAGTGCTCGCGCCAGCACGGCCTCCACGTCTTCGAGGATCACTTCTACCCGGAGATCATCGATCCCGACACGGGCGAGGTGCTGCCCGACGGCGGCGAGGGCGAGCTGGTCCTGACGACGCTGTCCAAGCAGGCGATGCCGATGATCAGGTATCGAACCCGGGACGTGACCTCGATCATGGCCGAGCCGTGCGAGTGCGGCCGCACCCTGCGCCGCATCCGCCGCATCGGCCGCCGCTCCGACGACATGCTGATCATCCGCGGCGTGAACGTCTTCCCGTCGCAGGTCGAGACGGCCCTGCTCCGCGTCGAGGGCACGCTGCCCCACTACCAGATCGTCATCACGCGTGAGAAGGGCCTGGACCAGATGGAGGTCAAGGTCGAAGTCACGCCCGAGGTCTTCTCCGACGAGATCCGCAAGCTCGAGGCCCTGCAGCATCAGCTGGAGTCGACCATCGAGAACATCCTGGGGTTGCGGGTGACCGTGACCCTGGTCCAGCCGCGCTCTCTGCCCCGATCCGAGGGCAAGGCCAGGCGCGTTTCGGATCTTCGCAACGTCTGACGAATCAACGGTCGAGCGGCGGGCCGGCTCGCCCGCCGAAGGAGGCCTTAGATGAAGCTCCAACAGCTCTCGCTCTTCCTGGAGAACCGGCCCGGCCAGCTCCGCGCGCCATGTGACGCCCTGGGCAACGCCGGGATCGACCTTTTGACGATGACGCTGGCCGACACGGCCCAGTTCGGCATCCTGAAATTCATCGTCGCCGATCCTGAGCGCGCCAGGAAAGTGCTCGAGGCGGAGGGGATGATCGTCAGCGTGACCGAAGTGGTGCCGATCCAGGTCGACAACAAACCGGGCGGCCTGGCGTCCGTGCTCGGTGCTATCGAGGCGGCCGGGCTGGGCGTCGAGTATATGTACGACTTCGCCGCCCGTGCCACGCCCGACAAGGCGGCGATCATCTTCCGCTTCGAGGACCCGGACCGTGCCCTCGAAGCCCTCAAGGCGGCCGGGGTCCGCATCCTCACCAGCGAGGAACTGCTCGGCAAGTAGGCCACGAGGCGGCGGGCGGGGCGACAGCCACGACCTTCTGGTCAGACTTGACTGGTGTGAGAGTTGGCCGTCCGATCGCGGCCGTGCGGCGGGTGGTGAGGCGCCGGGAGACAGACGGGCCGCGCGTGTCACGCTCGGGCGGCAATTCCATGAGCGGCCGGCGACCGGTCCGCCAGCGCTCGGAGCGGCCGGCGACCGGTCACGGGCGCTCGTAGCGGCTCGATCCGTCGCAACTCTCATGGAGGGCAAGTCTGACCAGATGCCGGGCATGTCCTGCACTGAATAGGGACTCATGGCCTCGGGCCGCGGTCTATCTAGTCGCGGCCCCGCAGCAACGACACCTGGAAGCCGCGCAACTCGCCCGTTGCGAAGCCGGCGGCGATGGCCGGGTCCTCGTCCATGATCCGCCGCGCCGCGGCCTCGTCCGGCGCCTCGATCACGGCAATCCCGGTGTTGATGCGCCCGAGCGTCGGGCCGGCCATGATCAGCGTTCCCTCGGCCAGCAGCCGCTTCAGGCGTTCGAAATGGATGCCCCAGACGCGCCGCTCCTCGGCCGTCATCGTGGCCGCGAAATCCTCCCGCGGGGCGTGCAAGAAGTAGATCCACTGGGCCATCGTCGCCTCGCTCCAAGCCTGTCGGCCAGTGGGCGAGACAGGTCCTCGCCCGGTGCCAGGATGATCCTCTCAAGCTACGCCCGCCAGACGCCGGCTGTGGCGTCTCACCGGCAGGAGGATGCCTGCGCCTTTGGACGCATGCGACATCGGACGTTCGGGCGTACAGGCTGGGAGGTCCGCGAGATCGGCTACGGAACCTGGGGAATGGGCGAGTGGTCCGGCTCGGACGACACGGAGTCGCCGGCCCACTGCCGCCCAAGCTCGTAACCGAGCTTCGCCATCGCCGCTGGGACGGCGTCACGAAGATCTGATCCGCGATTGCGACGGATTGGATACTTGACGACGGACGATCGCCGCAAGGGGAGCCTGCCGATGGCAGACAAGCCGGTCTTGTACGGGCAAAGCGACGACTGGAACCTGCCCGAGGAACCGTCGCCGCTCCGGCATCCGGCCCGGCTGCTGGCGCTAGCCGGTGCGGCCACTGCGATCGTCGGAGTCATGTTGCCCTGGGTGAACTACGGCGTCGATACGTTCCACGCCTCCGCCAACGGATTCACCGGCGACACCTGGGGGATATTCGCCGTGGCGACCGTCGGCGCGCAAGTCGGCGTACTGGCCTCGCGGTTAGCCGCCAGGAGTCAGGCCAGGTCGATCCAGCTGCTGCCGGCCTTTCTCGGACTCCTCGGGCTGGCCATCTACTTCGATGCCTGGCTGGCGGCCCAGCAGCTCGCCGACTCCTACCGATCTTCCGGCTACACGGTGTCTTTCGCCGCCGGGCTCTGGGTCCTTCTCGTGGGCGTGGTCCTGTGCGCCATTGGCGGTCTGGCCTCCAGCGTGGTCGTCTGGCGAGCCGCCGCCGCAAGGCGATCGAATCCCGACATCAGCGCCGGGCAGGTGGCCGGCCAGGGCGCCGGCTTCTTCGCGGAGCTGGCAGTCGGCGCTCTGGTCAGCCTGGGCAGCGCCATCGGCGGGGGCGTCATCGCCCTGTATCTGATCCACGGCAATGGCGAGGAGTCCGGCTTGATCGTGCTCTTCACCGTGCTGGGGGTGTTCGTCGGCGCAGTAGTGACGCACGCACTGTGGAGTCGCTTCATCTCGCACGAGTAGCCGGGGCAGCCACGGCCGGAACAGCCAGCCGGCTCAGTGCGCGGCTGTTTCCCGCGCCAGCCGCCGCAGCACCGCCGGCAGGATTCCGCCCTGGCGGTAGTAGTCGAGCTCGATCGGACCGTCCAGGCGGACGATCGTTTCGAACCGCCGCTCCTCGCCGGCCGAGGACCCGGCGCCGGCCGGACCCGACGAGCCGGCGTCAGTGCGCGCCACGACGGCGAGCCTCGACCGCGGCCGCGGCCCGCCGGGCGGCAGCGAGATCGTGTAGGCCTCGCGGCCTGTTAGCCCCAGGCGCGCCGCGCTCTCTCCGGGGAGGAACTGCAGCGGCAGGATCCCCATGCCGACCAGATTCGAGCGATGTATCCGCTCGAAACTCTCCGCGATGACCGCCCGGACGCCGAGCAGCCGTGGCCCCTTGGCCGCCCAGTCGCGCGACGAACCGGACCCGTATTCCTTGCCCGCCATCACGATCAGCGGCACGCCCTCGGCGGCGTACCGGACCGCCGCGTCGAATATCGTCGTTGCCTCGCCGTCCGGCAGATGGACCGTGAACGGCCCCTCCCTGTCCGCCAGCGCGTTGCGGAGGCGGATGTTGCCGAATGTGCCGCGCATCATGACTTCGTGGTGGCCGCGCCGAGCCCCGTACGAATTGAACTCCGCGGGCGGGACGCCGTGCTCGACGAGCCACTTGCCGGCGGGGGACCAGGCCGCGATCGACCCGGCGGGGGAGATGTGGTCCGTGGTCACGGAGTCGCCCAGCAGCGCCAGCACACGAGCGGCCGCGATCCCGGCCACTGCCTCCGGTTCCGCCCGCAAGCCCACGAAGAACGGCGGCCTGGCTACGTACGTCGAGTCGTCCGCCCAGCGGTAGCGATCGCCCGTGGCAATGTCGAGCGCGCGCCAGTGAGCGTCACCATCGAAGACGGATGCGTAGGCCGTGCGGAAGAGATCGGCGCTCACGGCCGAGGCGACGGTCCTTCGAACCTCGTCGGCCGGCGGCCAGAGGTCGCGCAGGTAGACCGGCTTCCCGCCGCGGTCCATCCCGAGCGGCTGGCTCGACAGGTCGATGTCGACCGTTCCGGCCAGGGCGAAGGCCACGACGAGCGGCGGCGAGGCTAGATAGCTGGCCCGAACGAGCGGGTGGATTCGGCCCTCGAAGTTGCGATTGCCCGACAGCACGGCGGCCACGACGAGGTCGTTCTCCTCGATCGCCTTGGCCACGGGTGCGTCGAGCGGGCCGCTGTTGCCGATGCAGGTGGTGCAGCCGTAGCCCGCCAGGGCGAAGCCGAGCTCCGCCAGCGGTTCCAGCAGCCCCGCTCCCCGGAGGTACTCCGTCACTGCTCTCGAACCCGGCGCCAGGCTGGTCTTGACCGTCGGCGGGACGGTCAGGCCGCGCGCCACGGCGTTTCGGGCGAGCAGACCCGCAGCCACCATGACCGTGGGGTTGGAGGTGTTGGTGCAGCTGGTGATGGCGGCGATCGCGACCGAGCCACTCGAGATTTCGAATGAACGACCGGCCGCCTCGACTCGAACGGTCGGATAGGACGCCGCGGCGGCCGCGGCCGCCGCACTCCCGGAGGCCGCAGACCCGGCGGAATCGGCCGAGCTCGAAGGCCCGGCCGCAATTCCCGCCCCGGCCTTCTCCTCGAGCCCCTTGGGATAGGCCGCGCGGAAGTTCGCCCGCAACCCGCCCAGGGCGACGCGATCCTGCGGTCGGCGGGGTCCCGCCAGAGAGGGCTCGACGGACCCGAGATCGAGCGTCAGCAGCGCATCGAACTCGGGCGTGACGCCCGGCTCGCGCCACAGGCCCTGCTCGCGGGCGTAACGCTCGACGAGCGACACGTGGTCGGCCGTCCGGCCGGTCAGGCGCAGGTACGCGAGTGTCTCCCCGTCGATCGGGAAAAGCGTGGCCGTCGCCCCGAACTCGGGCGACATGTTCGAGATCGTGGCCCGGTCCGCCAGCGGCAGGCCCGCCAGTCCGTCGCCGGTGAACTCCACGAACGTGCCCACGACCCCGTATGAGCGGAGCATCTGCGTCACGACCAGGACCAGGTCCGTGGCGGTGGATCCCTCCGGCAGCTCGCCGGAGAGGCGGACGCCGATCACCTTCGGCAGCGGCTGGTAGAGCGGCTGGCCGAGCAGCACGGCCTCGGCCTCGATCCCGCCGACGCCGTAGCCGAGAACGCCCAGGCCGTTGATCATCGTGGTGTGGGAATCCGTCCCGACCAGCGTGTCCGGGAAGGCGATCTCGCGTCGGCCGTCGGCGGCGCCGCGGCGCGTCACGACCGACGCCAGGTATTCGAGGTTGACCTGGTGGACGATGCCGGTTCCGGGCGGAACGACCCGCAGGTCGTCGAAAGCGGTCTGGGCCCAGCGCAGCAGCTGGTAGCGCTCGCCGTTGCGCTCATACTCGCGCTCGACGTTGAAGGCGAAGGCATCGGCCGTGCCGTAGCGATCGACCTGGACGGAGTGGTCGATGACAAGATCGGCCGGCACGAGCGGGTTGACGCGGGCCGGGTCGCCGCCGAGACCGGCCATGGCGTCGCGCATCGCCGCCAGGTCGACGACCGCCGGGACGCCGGTGAAGTCCTGCAGGATGACCCGCGCCGGCATGAACGGGATCTCCACCTCGGCGGCGCCCGGAGCGGAGGCCGCGCCGGGCCGCCAGGCCGCCAGGGCGGTCACCTCGGCCTCCCGCACGATCCCACCGCCGGCGTGTCGGAGCACGTTCTCGAGGAGGATCTTGATCGTCACCGGCAGGCGCGCCAGGCCGAGCGCCGGCTGCGCCGCACCGGTCAGGGCGGAGAGACGGTAGAAGTCCGGCAGGTCGGGTCCGAGAGCGGCCCGGGCGCCGAAGGGATCGCTGGGGGTCACGACTTCTCCTCCGAAGTCCGAATCTCGCTCGGTCAGGCGGCCCATTTCGTTGCTGGCTCCTGCGCTCCTTGGTCACGCGCGTTCGGGTGCGCCTGCGCCGGTGTTGCTCGTCGCCCGGGACTGCGCGGTCGGCCCGAGCAAACCGGGTTACTTTCAAGCGCGCTTGCCGCTCCAATGGGCCGGAACCTGCGCCTCGGCCGCCGGGGACGCGCTACACTCGGCCCGGCGGTCGCTGCCTGCCGCGCTTCTCACGCGGCATCGCCGCGACCCACCGCCGGGTCCAGATCGGGCGCAAGGATAGCGCGAGTCCGCGGGAAGGGGAGGAGTGTCGCGTGAAACTGTGGCGCGACGGTCGAGGCTGGGGCACGGGGCGAGACACCGACTGGGATAGCGGCGAGGGTGAGCGTGGGCCGGCGGGCGGGGGCCCGGCCGGCTCGCCGCAGCCGAAAGGGGATGTGGGCCGCCACCGCCATGGCGATCGGATCCACGCCCACACCGAGCCTCACCCTCACAACCGCGCCGCGGGCGGCGCGCCCAGCGTCGGCATCATCGGCGCCGGGGCAGTCGGCACGGCGCTGGGAGTCGCCATCGCTCGCGCCGGCTGGCCGGTGGTCGCGGTGGCCAGTCGCGACGCCGGGCGGCGCGAGCGGTTCCGCGGCCTGGTCCCGGGCGTCCGCGCGTTCGTCGAGCCGGTGGCCATCCTCGACGAGGTGGAGCTGGCCATCCTGGCAGTCCCCGATGACGCCCTGCCTTCGGTCGTCGAGTCGATGCGTCTGTATAGCGGGCAGGCCCTGGTCCACACGAGCGGCCTGCTCGGGGCCGAGGTGCTCCAGCCGGCCGTGGCCGCGGGGAGCCAGATCGGAGCCTTCCATCCCCTCGTCTCGTTCACCTCGGACGTGGAGCGATCCGTCGGGGCGATCACCGGCGCGACGATCGCCCTGGAGGGCGACGATCGACTGATGGGGCTCCTGGCGGACCTCGCCGAAGCGCTGGGGGCGGTCCCTGTCCGCCTGCCGCGCGGCAGCAAGCCGGCATATCACGCGGCCGCCATGCTGGCCTCGGGCGGTCTCGTCGCCCTGCTCGATGCCATCGTGACGCTGGGCGCTGCGGCCGGCATGGACGAGCGCGGCTCGCTGGCCGTGTATGGCCGCCTGGTGGAGCAGACCCTTGCCAACGCGCGCACGATCGGCGTCAACGCCGCTCTCACCGGCCCCATCGCCAGGGGTGACGCCGGCACCGTCGAGGCCCATCTGGCCGCGCTCGAGCGCCTCGCTCCGGACGCCGTGGAGCTCTATCTGGCGGCCGCGCGGAGGGAGCTGGGGCTCGTCGAGGCCCGGCGCGCCCTGACACCGGAGCAGCTGGAACGTGTTCGGGCCGTGCTTGCAAAGCCTGCCTGACCGGGTACGATTGGCGACATGCAGCACAGCATCGCGGCGAAGTACGCGGCCAGGCAGGCTGCCTGCTTCGTCCGTCCGGCCGGTCGCGAGCGGGAGCGGCGGCTCGGGCTTCACGCCAGCCTCAGCTTCCAGCGTGCCGCCACGCGCGTGACGATCCTTCGCCCCTCGCACGGCGGCCTGCACATGAGCGGGTGGCGCCCCGCCGCCTCGGCTCAGTCGCGGGCCCACCGCAGCGGTGTCGTTCGTCCCGCGGTCACGATCTGCTGGGCCGGCCTCGGCCGGCCGCGTGCCGAACGTCGGTCGATCCTCGCGCCGGCACCGTGGCGAGGCTGACTGCCGCCACCGCGACGTCCGCCGGCGGCATCGTCATTCGTTTCGCGGACTCGACTCCTCAGTTCATAGCCGGGCGCCGCCGACGCGAGCGAGACGGCGCCACGTGGACCCTGCCCAAAGGGACGCCGATCGCGGGCGAGACGCTGGAGGAAACGGCCCTGCGCGAGGTCGGCGAGGAGACCGGTCTCCTCGTCCGTATCATCTCGCCCCTGGACGCGATCAGCTACACGTTCGTTCAGCGCGGGACGCGAATACACAAGACCGTTCACTACTTTCTGATGGAGCCGATCGGCGGCAGCCTGGAAGGTCACGATCACGAGTTCGAGGAGGTTCGCTGGGTGGGTTTCGAAGAGGCTCAAGCGCTCCTCTCGTTCGAAACTGAACGGTCGCTGGTTGCCCTCGCGGCGGGACGGCTGCCTGAGCTACGGAGCGCTCCACGCTAGAGGTGGCCTCGCCCGTGTGATTGTCCGGAGCGCTCGAAGACACTCAGCTGATTGGAGGTCGACCTCTATGACGGGGCTGCTCGCGACACCGCTGGCTGATCGCCATCTGGCACTCGGCGCCCGGATGGTCGAGTTCGCCGGCTGGTCGATGCCGGTTCAGTACACCGGCATTCTGGAGGAGCACCGCGCCGTTCGAAGTCGCGCCGGGCTCTTCGACCTGTCCCACATGGGCGAGATCTTCGTCGAGGGGCGGGAGGCGGCCGGGGCTCTGGGGTACGCCCTGGTCAGCGAGCCGGCCGCGCTGAAAGTCGGGCGTGCCCACTACTCGATGATCTGCCTCCCCGAAGGCGGCGTTCTCGACGACCTGATCGTGTATCGCCTGGGCGAAGAGCGGTTCATGGTCGTCGCCAACGCGTCGAACGCGGCGGCCGTCAGCGACGCCCTGGCGGAACGCATCGCCGGCTACCGGGTCGTGCTCGACGACCGCTCGCTGACCACCGCTCTGGTCGCCATCCAGGGTCCTCTGTCGCTGCAGGTCATGGCGCCGTTGACTGATCTGGCGATCGCCGACCTGCGCTACTACGCCGTGGGCGAGGGACACGTGGCCGGCGTGCCGGCGCTCGTCGCCCGGACCGGCTACACCGGCGAGGACGGCTTCGAGGTCTTCGTCGACGTGGCTTCGGCCGGCCGCGTCTGGGATGCCCTGATGGAGGCGGGCCGGTCGGCCGGCGTCATCCCGGTCGGTCTCGGCGCCCGCGACACATTGCGCCTGGAGGCGGGGATGCCGCTCTACGGCAACGAGCTCGGCTCCGACACGACACCCTACGAAGCGGGACTGGGTCGCGTGGTCAAGCTCGGCAAGGAGGGCGATTTCGTCGGCCGGGCCGCGCTCGAGAAGGCCGACGCCGAAGGTCCGCGCAAGAAGCTGGTGGGCCTGGCCGTTCGGGGCCGGGGGATCGCCCGCCACGGCTACGAGCTCTTCGCCGGCGATCGCCGAACGGGGGTGGTCACGAGTGGAACGCTCTCGCCGACCCTGGGCGAGCCGATCGCGATGGCCTACGCAGCGCCGTCCGACGCGGAGCCCGGTACGATACTGGAGGTGAAGATCCGCGATCAGCGCGTCCCGGCGCAAGTCGTGGTTCTGCCGTTCTACCGCCGGGCCAGCTGACTGCGGCCCGGCATCCGTTCGGCGGGACTGACCAACAGGAGCGGAGGCGAAGGTGGCTCAGGATCTGCGCTACACCAAAGAGCACGAATGGGTTCGAGTGGAGGGGGATCTGGCTACCGTCGGCATCACCGACTATGCCGCCGAGCAGCTCGGCGACATAGTCTTCGTGGAGTTGCCGGAGATCGGCCGGTCGCTTACCCAGTTCGACGCCGTCGGCGTGATCGAGTCGGTCAAGGCCGTGAGCGATCTCTTCGCCCCCATCTCGGGCGAGGTCGTCGAGGCCAACGCGGAGCTCGCCGGCAGCCCCGAGCTCGTCAACGGCGATCCGTTCGGTAAGGGTTGGATGCTCCGAGTTCGGATCGCGGATAGCAGCCAGCTGGACGCCCTGCTCGACGGGGACGCCTATGCGGAGCTGACCCGCGAGGGCTGACGAGATGGCAGGTTTCGCGCTTGAGCGGCTGAGCCGGCACGACGCGGCAGCGGAGCGGGGTTGATGGCGTACAGCCCGCATACCCCCGCCGATCGCGCCGCCATGCTCGAAGCGATCGGCGTTGCCTCCGTGGACGAGCTATTCGCCGACATCCCGGCGGCCCTGCGGGCCTCGGAGCTGAAGCTCCCGCCGCCGGAATCGGAAGTGGAGCTGACTGGCCGGCTCCAGGCCCTGGCGGGCCGCAATCGTGTCGACCTGGTGAGCTTCCTCGGCGCCGGGGCCTACCGCCACTTCGTGCCCGCGGTGCTCGACCAGCTGCTCCTGCGCGGCGAGTTCTACACCGCCTACACGCCCTACCAGCCGGAGATCAGCCAGGGCACGCTGCAGACCATCTACGAGTACCAGTCCATGATGGCCGAGCTGACCGGCATGGACGTGGTCTCGGCCTCGCACTACGACGGGGCGACGGCCACCGCCGAAGGCGCCCTGATGGCCTGTCGCGCCACCCGCCGCGAGCGCGTGCTCGTGAGCCGCGGCGTCCACCCGCACTATCGGCAGACGCTGTGCACGTACTTCGCCGGCGCCGATCTCGTGGCCGACGAGATCCCGCTGGTCGCGGACGGGCCGGACTCGGGCACGACGGACCTGGCCGCCCTGGAGCGAATGCTGGCCGATCCGGAACACCCGGTGGCAGGCGTGGTCGCGGCCAACCCCGACTTCCTGGGGTTGCTCGAGCCGATGGCGCAGATCGGACGCCTGGCCCACGCCGCCGGAGCCCTCTTCGTCGCCGTCGTCGAGCCGGTCTCGCTGGCCGTCCTGGCGCCGCCCGGTTCCTACGGCGCCGACATCGCCTGCGGCGAGGGGCAACCGCTCGGGATCCCGCTTTCGTACGGAGGTCCGTACCTGGGCATCCTGGCCTGCCGCGAGCCGCTCGTCCGGCAGATCCCCGGCCGCCTGGTCGGCATGACGACCGACGTCGACGGCAGGCGAGCCTTCGTCATGACCCTGCGGGCCCGCGAGCAGGACATCAGACGGGAGAAGGCCTCGAGCAACATCTGCACGAACCAGGCCCTGTGCGCCCTGGCCGCGGCCATCTATCTGGGCGCCATCGGGCCGCATGGGCTGCGCGACGTGGCGGCCCTGGGCGCCGCCCGCGCCGCCGAACTGGAGCGAGCCCTGGCCGCGGCCGGCGCCCCGCGGCTCCATCCCGGGCCGTATCTCAACGAGTTCGCCGTCCGGGTGCCCGATGCACCCGACGTGCACCGCCGCCTCCTCGGCCGTGGCGTCCTGGCAGGCCTGGTCCTGGCGGCAGCCGAGCCGGAGGATCCGTCCCTCGCCGAGGGGCTGCTGGTCTGCGCCACGGAGGTCACGACGCCGGGGGAGATCGCCGTCTTCGCGTCGGCTCTCGGCGAGGAGCTCGCGGGGGACGTTCGATGACCGCCGCCGGAGATCGCCTTGGACCCACGCTATTCGAGCGCTCGCGGCCCGGCCGGGGCGGCGGTCGGATCCCGCACCCGCCCAAGGACGCCCTGGCGCGGATCCCGCCCGACCAGCTTCGCGCCGACGGTCCGCACCTGCCCGAGGTCGCGGAGCCGGAGCTGACCCGCCACTACGTCAACCTGAGCCAGCTCAACTACGCCGTCGACACGGGCTTCTACCCGCTCGGCTCGTGCACCATGAAATGGAACCCCAAGCTCAACGAGTGGGCTGCCAGACTGCCCGGCTTCGCTTCGCTCCATCCCTTCGCTCCCGACGAGCTGGCCCAGGGGACGCTGGCGCTGCTCTGGGAACTGGAGGGGGCGCTGGCCGAGATCGGCGGCATGCGCGCCGTCACCCTCCAGCCCGCGGCCGGCGCCCAGGGCGAGCTGACCGGCATCCTCATGGTCCGCGCTTATCACCGCAGCCGCGGCGACCTGGAGCGGAGCGAGGTGCTGGTCCCGGACTCGGCCCACGGTACCAATCCGGCCACGGCCTCGATGGCCGGTTTCAAGACGGTTTCGATTCCGTCCGCGCCGGATGGGGGCGTGGACCTGGCCGCCTTCCGCGCGGCGCTGGGTCCCAGGACCGCCGCGGTGATGATCACGAACCCTTCGACTCTGGGCCTCTTCGAGTCGCGCATCGGCGAGCTGCTCGAGGCGGTCCACTCCGTCGGCGCTCTGGCCTACATGGACGGGGCCAATCTGAACGCGATCATGGGCCGGTTCAAGCCCGGCGAGGCGGGCTTCGACGTCATGCACATCAACGTCCACAAGACGTTCTCCACTCCTCATGGTGGGGGCGGGCCGGGCGCCGGGCCCGTCGGGGTGGGGGAGAAGCTGGTGCCGTTCCTGCCCTGGCCACGGGTGCTGCGCGAGCCCGACGGCAGCTTCCGGCTGGAGCGTCCGGGCGAGCGATCCACCAGCATCGGCCGGGTTCGATCCTTCACCGGCAACACCGGAGTCCTGGTCCGCGCCTGCGCCTACATCCGCGCTCACGGTGCCGCAGGCTTGTGCGAGGTCTCGAACGACGCCGTCCTCTCGGCCAACTACCTCAAGTCCCAGCTGGCCGGCATCCTCGACGTCCCGTTCTCGCGCCACTGCATGCACGAGTTCGTCGCCTCGGCCGCGACGCTCAAGGCCGAAACCGGAATCCGCACCCTGGACCTCGCGAAGCGGCTGATCGACTACGGCTTCCACCCGCCGACTATCTACTTCCCGCTGACGGTGGAAGAAGCGCTCCTGATCGAGCCGACGGAGACGGAGTCGCTCGAGACGCTCGACGCATTCGTCGAGGCAATCCGGTCGGTCGTGGATGAGGCTCGAGCCGATCCGGATCTCCTTCATTCGGCGCCACATGACTCTCCGGTGCGCCGGCTGGACGAGACTGCGGCGGCGCGGCAGCCAAACCTTCGCTGGCGGGCGATGACCGGCAGCCAGACGCCATGCCCGGATTAGGAGAATCGGAGAGCCCGAGCCAGTTGCTTGAGATTGTGAGCTGAAATCGTCTCATCGAGACTATTCGCGAGAGCTGCATATGCACAATTTGTAGGGGCGCGTACGCCCGAGCCGGCTTCCGCCGCCGTCTCGAGAGGCCGGGTCGAGCCTGCGACACTGTTGCGGCGAGCGCGGACCTGTTCAAGCTTCGAGCGGCCATGGACGCGATCCAGCAGATCTACGGCTCCGACAGGAACACCTACGAGCTGCCGCTCGACTTCCACGAGGACGTTTGGCTGGTCGATCCACTGCATCCGGACGAGTCACGAGAGCGCGCGGCGCCCATCTCCAGGGGGTCGGTGGGATCGGTCGAGGCCCTCCAGTGAGCAGGTCTCCCGCTCTCAGCGCGGTACCACCAGGTCTGACGCGAAGGGGGGACCGGCTTTGCCGCCTTTGGCGGTTTGACACTGGGACGGTGCCCCGGCATAGTAGCGACCAGTGACAGCCCGACATTGCCCCCGGCCCAGGTGCAAGTAAAGTCGTGTCCCGGCTTTTCTTGACGGAGGGCAAGACGCCGCAGGCCCTAGCCTCGGCGGTTGGGTTGGACTCTTAGGGAGGCGCCTTGATGCGTAAACGGCTGATCAGTGTTTTGACCGTTATGGTACTGGTAGGTGCGTGCGGCTCATCGACCAGCACTCCCACTACGGCCCCGACTATGGCCCCGACTCCGGCCCCGACTACGGCCCAGACTACGGGCCCGACTGCGGTCCCGACTCCGGCCCCGACCCTAGGCCCGGTTGTGCTGACGGGCTCGACCTACGCGCCCACGACCGCCACTCACACCGGTGGCACCGTGGTCATCGGCGAGTCCCAGTATCCGGACACGCTGAACCCCTACTACACGGACGCCGAGACCGACTCCGAAGTCGAAGACGGCCTCTTCGACGGTCTCATCACCCTCACCAACGACCTCAAGTACGCCCCTGACATCGCCTCGAACGTTCCGACCATCGACAACGGCGGCGTCGTGATGACCAGCGCGACCACCATGGACGTCCACTGGAACCTCAAGGCGGGCGCCGAGTGGTCCGACGGCACGCCGATCACGTGCAACGACCTCGTCGAGACGTGGCAGTGGAACATGGATCCCAACAACACCGGCCTCGTCGGTGGCACGACCGGTTGGGCGAACATCGGCGGGATCGACGGTGGGACGGGCTCCAACTGCGTGGTCCACTTCAACAAGATCCCCGCCGGCCAGACCACGGCCGTCTACGAGGGCTACCTGACCCTCATCACCCCGCTGCCGGCCGCCTACCTGAAGTCGATCTCTGTGGCCGACGCCCCGACCAAGCTCTACCCGATGGACAACCTGTCCTCCGGCGTCTACAGCGGCCCGTACATCCCGACCCAGGCCAAGTCCGACGCGCAGATCACTTTGGTCGCCAACCCGAAGTGGGCGACGATCAGCGGTCATGCTCCCTACCTTGACTCCGTGATCTGGAAGTACTACGGCGACCCGAACTCCGAGATCGCCGGCTACAAGGCGGGCGAGATCGACGTCGCCGAAGACCTCAACAACGGCCAGATCCCGGCCCTCGCCGGCATCGACGCCTCGCAGGAGGTCATCCACGACTCATTGACCTACGAGCTGAACGCCTACAACAACCCGCGTCTCCAGTCCGAGTACGGCAGCGACTGGACCACCATCGTCAAGGCCGTCAAGATGGCGACCGACCGCCAGCAGATCGCGGCCGGGCCCCTCGGCGGCAACGTCACGGTCACCAACAATTACATCTCGCCCCTGACCTGGTACTACAAGCAGGAACCTGCCCCACAGCCGGCCAACCCGACTGGGGCCGAGGCCCTGCTCACCGCCGCCGGCTGGACCATGGGCGCTGACGGGTACCTGGCCAAGAACGGCAAGGAGCTCAGCCTCGAGTACTGCAGCACGACGGCGCAGACCCGCGTCGACACGCTGAAGATGATCGCCTCGCAGCTCAAGGCGATCGGCATCAAGGTCACCGCCAACAACGTCAGCTCGGCTGTCATCTTCGCGTCCTGGGACCAGGCGACGGACCAGACCGACTGCAACCTCGCCCACGGCACCTTCGACGTCGCCGAGTTCGCGTGGGTCGCCCCGCTCGATCCGATGAGCGGCTACGGCGTCTACGTCTCGACCATGACGCCCCAGAACAGCCCCGGCCATGCCGGCCAGAACGACTACGGCGTCAACATCCCGGCCCTGGACCAGGCTTTCAACACCATCATGACCACGGTCGATTTCTCCGCGGTCCGCGCAGCGATGTACACGGTCCAGGACATCTACACCTCCGATCAGAACAACTACGAGCTGCCGCTCTACTACCGCAAGAACGTGTGGCTCGTGGCCCCGAGGATGCAGAACTTCACCGGCAACCCGGGTACGGGCGCCGGAGAGTGGAACATCGGGGACTGGTGGGTCACTCAGTAGTCACCCGCCTGCTTTCCGAGATCGGTCGCACTGACTAGCAGTCCGTAGAGAGGGCGGCGAGCCCCTTTGGCACGTCGCCCTCTCGCTTATACGTAGGGATTGCCGGATGCTCAAATACATCGTCAGACGGCTGATCCAGGCGATCCCGGTCCTGATCGGGATCACCCTGGTCACGTTCCTGCTCATGCACCTCCAGCCGGGCAATCCGACCGACAAGTTCATGCAGAACCCGAAGGTCACCGCCGACCAGATAGCGGCCTTCGAGCATCGCTGGGGCCTTCTCGACCCGCTCTGGCTCCAGTACCTCAAGTGGCTCGGCGTCTGGGGCGACAAGGGTTTCCTCAACTTCCTGCCCGGCGGCACCTGGCACATCTTCGGCCTTAGTCTGGCCATGCCAGGCGGTGACAACGGCGTCCTCCACGGTGACCTCGGCTACTCCATCACCGATGGACGTCCGGTGGTCGACGTGATCAGCGACCGGTTCTTCCCCACGATCATCCTGTGCTCCGTGGCCTACGCGATCTGGCTCGTGATCGCGTTCCTCGCCGGCGTCTACGCGGCCGTCCGCCGCTACGGTCTCTTCGACTCGGGCCTCACGATCTTCAACTACGTCGGCTACTCGCTCCCCACTTTCTGGCTCGGCCTCATGCTGATCACGTTCCTCACCGGTGGGGATCCCTTCAAATGGTTCCCCGCGAGCGGCATGTGGGACGCGCGCACGGTCCCGATCTTCGGCAGTAACGACTACTGGGCATTCGTGCTCAAGGATCCGCTGTTCGCGATGACCGACCTGGCGCGTCATCTGGCGCTGCCCGTGCTGACCCTCGTGGTGGTCAACGTGGCCGGTGACTCCCGGTTCATCCGGTCGAGCATGCTCGACTCGCTCAACCAGGACTATGTGAAGACTGCCCGGGCCAAGGGCCTGAGCGAGCGCCGTGTCATCTTCCGCCACGTTCTGCGGAACGCTCTTCTGCCGGTGCTCACCAACGTCGGTCTCGAGATTCCGTTCCTGTTCAGCGGCGCCATCGCCACCGAGACGGTCTTCTCCTGGCCCGGCATGGGCCGCGAGTTCGTGGAGGCCGTCGGTCACACGGATTACCCCGTCCTGATGGGCATCCTCCTCGTGACTTCGGTCATCGTGGTGGCCGGGAACCTGCTGGCCGACGTGCTGTACGCGGTCGTCGATCCCCGCGTGAAATACGACTAGGACGGGATATGGATCCACGCATCGAAGACGTTCCCGAGGCCCCGGACGCCTCCTCGCCGGACTACGAAGTAGCGCTGGTTTCCCTGAACCAGTGGCAGCTGGCCTGGCGCCGCTTTCGAAAGCACCACCTGGCCTTGATCGGGGCAGGCATCTTCCTCACAATGGTGGCGATCGGCGTGTTCGGGCCCATCCTGTTGCCGTACGACCCCACGTACGTCCCGCCGGTCACTTCGCAGTACTGTCCGGGAAGCACGACCGCCCTGGCCTTCTCGGGCTGTCCGCCCCTCACCCCCGGCCACCCGCTCGGCACCACCGGTAGCCTGCGCCTCGACCTTCTCGTCCTGGTCGTCAACGGGGCCCGCATCTCTCTCCTCATCGGAATCGGCGCGTCCGTCTTCTCGGCTATCCTGGGCACGATCGTCGGCGGCCTCGCGGGCTACTTCGGCGGCTGGCTCGACAACCTCCTGATGCGCATCGTGGATGTCATGCTCAGCATCCCGATCCTGTTCGTGATCATCGTCTGCGCCCAGTGGTTAGGCAACGGCGACTGGCGGGTCATCCTGCTGGTATTCGCCATCTTCGGCTGGCAGGGGATCGCCCGGCTCGTGCGCAGCCTCTTCCTGACGCTCCGCACCGAGGTCTTCGTCGATGCCGCGCGGGCGGTGGGGGTCGGCGACATCCGGATCATCTTCCGTCACATCCTGCCGAATGCCGTGAGCCCGATCATCGTCGCGACCACACTCTCGATCGCCGGCGTCATCATCGGCGAGGCCTTCGTGAGCTTCATCGGCTACGGCGTCAACCCTGCGAAGACGCCGACATGGGGCAACGAGCTGAGCCAGGCTCAGGACTTCATCGCCCAGGGCAACTGGTGGTGGCCCCTCTTCCCGGGCCTTTGCATCGTCTTTACCGTACTCGGCATCAACTTCATGGGCGACGGTCTCCGAGACGCCCTCGACCCCAGGAGCCGCGAGTGAGTGCCCAGCAGGCGACTGCCGCCGCGCAGTCCACGTCCACCCGGACGCCCCCGCCCGACAAGATCCTGCTCGACGTCCGCGGCCTGCGGACATATTTTCACGTCATGGACGGCACGGTGAAGGCCGTCGACGGCGTCGATTTCTCGATCGCTCGCGGCGGCACTGTCGGGCTGGTTGGGGAGTCCGGCTGCGGCAAGAGCGTCACCGCCCATTCGATCATGCGCCTGATCGACATCCCGCCCGGCGAGATCGCCAGCGGGGAGGTCTGGTTCGACGGCCGCGACCTTCTCAAGCTGTCCACGGACAAGATGCGGCACGTTCGCGGCGGGGAGATCGCGATGATCTTCCAGGAGCCGATGACCAGCCTCAACCCGGTCTTCACGATCGGCGACCAGATCTCGGAGGCGGTCCTCCTTCACAACCAGACCAACAAGAAGGAGGCGATGGAGCGGTCGATAGAGTCCCTACGCCTCGTGGGTGTCTCCGCGCCGGAGCGGCGCGTGAAGCAGTACCCCCACGAGCTGTCCGGCGGGATGCGTCAGCGCGCCATGATCGCCATGGCCCTCTCGTGCAACCCGAAGCTCCTCATCGCCGATGAGCCCACGACGGCCCTGGATGTCACGATCCAGGCCCAGATACTCGAGCTGATCAAGGAGCTGCAGGCGCGAACGGGAACGGCCCTGCTGCTGATCACGCACGACCTGGCGGTCGTGGCCGAGACGGTTCAGACCATCTCCGTGATGTACGCCGGCCGGATTGTCGAGGCGGGCGCCGTGGACCAGGTGCTGCTCAATCCGCAGCATCCCTATACGCAGGGGCTCCTCGGCGCGATCCCCGGGGTCAAGAAGCGCGGCGAGGCGCTCTCCGTCATCAAGGGTGTCGTCCCCAACCCGTTCCGCATGCCGCCGGGCTGTAAGTTCCAGCCGCGCTGCCCGTTTGCGTGGGAGCGCTGCACCCAGTCAGAGCCGGCTTTGCTGACGACCGCGAGCGGCGCGACCTCACGTTGCTTCCTGCATGCGCCCGAGGGAGCCAGCCGGAGGGCGGCTTTCGAGAAGGCCTCAGTCAGGACAGTCGAAAGCGCGGCCGGCTGAGATGAGCGACGTCTTGAACCTAACGACGCAGCCGACCGTCAAGGCTACCGAAGCGGTGGCGACCACGGCATCGTCGACGCGGGCCGAAATCCTCCTCGACGCCACACACGTGAAGAAGCACTTCCCGATCATGGGCGGCGTCCTGCGGCACCAGATCGGTAAGGTCTACGCGGTCGATGACGTGAGCCTGCAGATCTACCGCGGCGAAAAGTTCGGCCTGGTGGGGGAGTCCGGCTGCGGCAAGACGACCTTCGGGCGGACCATCCTGCGGCTGGAGCGGGCCACCGCCGGCGCGGTCTCGATGGACGGTGCGGATGTCCTCGCCCTCCAGGGCAGAGCCCTGAAGAAGATGCGACGGCGAATGCAGATCATCTTCCAGGACCCCTACGGGTCGCTGAACCCGCGGATGCCGGTCAGCGACATCATCGGCGAGGGCCTCCTGGCCCAGGCCGACAAGGAGAACGGATGGGGCACGCGATCCATCCGTGATGCGCGCGTCGGGGATTACCTGGAGGCCGTCGGCCTCAGGCGCGACTATTCGCGGCGCTACCCGCACGAGTTCTCCGGCGGCCAGCGCCAGCGGATCGGCATCGCCCGCGCCCTCGCCCTGGCGCCGGAATTCGTCGTCTGCGACGAACCCGTCTCCGCGCTTGACGTTTCGATCCAGTCGCAGATCCTGAACCTCCTGTCGGACCTGAGAACGGAGTTCAACCTCACTTATCTATTCATTGCCCACAACCTGTCGGTCGTGCAGTATTTCTGCGATCGGGTCGGTGTGATGTACCTGGGCAAGCTGGTCGAGGTTGCCGCAACGGACGTGCTCTACCAGAGCCCCCAGCACCCATACTCGGTGGCTCTTCTTTCGGCCATCCCGGTGCCGGATCCGCGCGTGCGGAAGAAGCGGCTCGTCCTCAGGGGCGACGTTCCATCACCGGCCAACCCGCCGTCCGGGTGCCGTTTCCATACGCGCTGCTGGCTCCGCGAGAGACTCGGCAATCCGCCGGAGTGCTCCGAAACGGAGCCGATCCTGCGGTCGGTGGGTACCGGCCATGAAGTGGCCTGTCATTTCACGGAGCAGGTGACCGCCCAGGCGGCCCAGGAGGCCGCGCAAGCACAGTCGATCATCGACACTTCCGTGGCCTCGGAGGACTGATCGAGTCGCAATTATCCTATGCGGAGCGACCGGTCCGATGTACGGTGATGTCAGGCCCCGGGGCGACGAACCCAGGGTTTGAATTTCACCCGGCCAGGTAGGAGGAACCCATCGCGTCTCCGGTCGCGATCGCTGCCGGTTCGCCTGATGGCGACTACGAGGAAGGGAGTGGAGATAAAGCGTCTAGGCTCCTTCTTGGCCGTTGCGGCCCTGATAGCCACGGCCTGCAGCAGCAGTAGCAGCAGCTCGCCGGCCGCCCAGTCCACGGCGGTCCAGGAAGCGGCTGCGATGCGTTCCGCCGTAGACCCCGCGGTCGCGCTGCCCGACTAGAAGCTGCCTGAGAAACGGAGGGCTGGCTCGGGCGAGCCCGATCCGCAATACTCACGCAGGTGCGCTGCCCGAGCCCGCGGTGCAGAGTTCGGGCAAGCGGTTAGGATGAACGGGCACGCATGCGCCGCGTACGGATGGCGACCCAAATTGGCCGGTAGCGTGCGCTCGAACCCATCGGGCGCGCCGGATGAACCGGATCGGGAAGGCCCAGCGATCGCGACTCGGAGTCGGGATCGTTTCCCACGTTGACGCACACTGGAAGGAGAGGATATGAGGAAGAAGCTAGGCTCGTTGCTGGTCATCGCCGTTTTCGCGGCGGCGGCCTGCAGCAGCAGCGCTACGCCGGTTCCGACACAGGCCCCGACGCAGGCGCCGACGACAGCCCCGACGACGGCGCCAACGACCGCGGTCACGCCTACGCCGGCCTCCACCGCCGTCGAAGGCGGCACCATGGTGTACGCGCTGAACGGCGACATGGTCTTCGCCGATCCGTCGCTCGTCAGCGACGGCAACTCCCTGTTCGTTGAGGCCCAGGTCGTACAGGGCCTGCTCGGGCTGCAGCCCGGCACGATCAACACGGTCATCCCGGTCCTGGCCGCCGCTCTGCCCACGGTCAGCTCTGACGGTCTGACCTACACGTTCAAGCTCCGGACCGGCATCCAGTTCCAGGACGGCACGCCCTTCAACGCCGATGCCGTCGTCTACAACTACACACGCTGGCAGAACTACCCGAAGGGCGACCTTCAGGACAACGCCTACTACTACGGCGCCGTCTTCGGCGGTTTCGGGACGAACTCCAACGTCGCCTCATTGTCTGCCCCGGACGAGCAGACCTTCGTAATTACCCTCAAGACTCCGCAGTCCAACTTCGAGCTGGCCTCGACCCTTGCCGTCTTCGGGATCCAGAGCCCGACCGCGCTCAAGACGGGCAACGCCGATACGACACCGCTGGCGAACAACAAGTACGCCCAGGGACAGCTCCCCCAGGGCCAGGACATGGTCGGCACTGGCCCGTTCATCTTCAAGGAATGGGTTCCGGGCGACCACATCACGCTCGTAAAGAACCCCAACTACTGGGATGCCCCCAACGCGGCTCACCTTGACCAGGTCACCTTCAAGCCCGTCGGCGACTCGACGGCCACTCTGCAGGACCTTCAGTCGGGCAGCGTCGACGCGGCCTTCTCGATCTCGCCGCTGGACGTTGGGACGGCGAAGAGCTCCGGGCTGACGATCATCGACCGCGGCGCGTCCTGCAACCAGCTCAACCTCGACATGAACCAGAGCGTCGGCGGCAAGGCGACCATCTACGCCAACAAGAACGTCCGCCTGGCGGTCTCCGAGGCTGTCAACAAGCAGAGCTACGTGAGCGCGTTTTACTCGGGCCTGGGCTCGGTGCCGACCGGCTTCATGCCGCCGGCCACCATCGGCTTCAAGGCCGAGACGCTGCCTTCCTACAGCGTCAGCCAGGCCAAGTCCGACCTGACGGCGTCCGGCGTCACCGGCTCCGCCCTGAACATCGACCTCTACTACCCCTCCAACGTGGTCCGGCCGTACATGCCCGATCCCAAGGGCATCGCCACTGCCATCGCCAATGACCTGACCGCCGTCGGGTTCACGGTCAATCTCAAGACCGAGGACTGGCACGGCGGCTACGTCGACGACGCCACCTGCTGGTAAGTTCCCGCTCTACCTCTTCGGCTGGACCTGCGACTGGGCCGGCGCGGACAACTTCCTCTACACGGCGTGGTTCGGCTACCAGGATGGCCAGCCCAACCCGCAGTTCGGCTGGAAGAACGACCAGGCCAATCAGGACATGCTCCAGGCGCTTCAGGCGACCACCGTGGCCGCCGCGAACACGCTGTGGGGCCAGGTTCAGGATCTCCTCGCTCAGGACCTGCCGGTGGTTCCGATCGTCAACTCTCAGCCGCCGGGAGCATACACGTCCAGGGTTCACGGGTACGTCGGCGCCAGCAACGGCATCGAGTACCTGAACACCGTCTGGCTGTCCCAGTAGCGCCTGCCGCTGAGCGGCAACGCCGCACGGCAGGGCTGTAGAATTCGGTGAAACGGGCCCCCCGGGGTCGGCCAAGACCCCGGGGGGCTGTTATCAGCGGAGGGATCTCCTCACAGCGTGGCCAGGTTCATCATCCGGCGCCTGCTCGTGGCAATACCGGTCCTCTTCGGGCTGTCGGTGATCTTGTTTCTTTTCCTCCGGATGCTGCCGGGCGGAGGGCCGGCCGAGGCTATCCTCGGCCAACACGCCACGCCCCAGCTGGTGGCCCAGATCACGGCTTCCGAAGGCCTCGACAAGCCGCTATATGTGCAATACGTCAACTACGTCAGTCGGTTGCTCCATGGCGACTTCGGCGCGAGCTTCATAGACGGCCGAGAGGTCGCGGCCACGTTCCTGACCCGCTTCCCGGCCACGGTGGAGTTGACGATGGGGGCCCTCATCTTCGCCATCGGTCTGGGCATCCCACTGGGCCGGCTGGCCGCCCGGCACCCCAACAGCTGGATCGACGGCCTCGTGACCGTCATCTCCCTGTTCGGCATCTCCATCCCGGTCTTCGTCCTGGGCTACACCCTTGCCTTCATCTTCGGAGTGGAGCTCCACTGGCTGCCCACGCTCGGCCAGATCGACCCACGCCTGGACGTCGAGCCGGTCACCCATTTCGCGATCATCGACGCCATCCTGGCCGGCCACTGGTACGTCATCGACGCCGTCGCGCATCTGATATTGCCGTCGATCGCGCTGGGCACGATTCCCCTGGCGGTGTTCACCCGGATCACTCGCGCCTCGGTCATCGAGGTCAGCAACGAGGACTATGTCCGGACCGCGCGGGCGAAGGGCCTGACCGACAGGCGCGTCAACAGCCGCCACATCATGCGCAACGCCTGGCTGCCGGTGACCACCGTCATCGGCCTGGAGACCGGAGCGCTGCTGGCCGGAGCCGTGCTGACCGAGACCGTCTTCAGCTGGAACGGAGTGGGCTCCTGGGTCGTCAGTTCCATCCAGAACCACGACTACATCGTCGTCCAGTCTCTGATCCTCATCTTCGCCGTGATCTTCCTCACAGTGAACCTGATCGTCGACGTGGGCTACGCCTTCCTCAACCCGCGCATCAGGTACAGCTGATATGGCGACCTCCGCTGGGGTGACCATCGCGCCCACCGCCCGCGTCAGCCGTGGGTTGTGGCACGACGCCTTCCGGCGCCTGATGCGCAACGGGCCGGCGATCGTGGGCCTGGTCTGCATCGCGATCTTCGTGTTCGGCGCCATCCTGGCGCCGGTCATCGCTCCGTACCCGCCCAACATGCCCGGGCAGCTGGGCAATGCCCTGCATGGCCCGAGCCTGGCCCACATCATGGGTACCGACACCCAGGGTAACGATGAGTTCAGCCGCGTCCTCTACGGCGCCCGGATCAGCCTGACCGTCGGCGTGGTCGCCGTCATCTTCGGGCTGATCGGCGGGACGACCGTCGGCGCCATCGCCGGCGGCGCGGGCGGGCTCGTGGACGGCTTCCTCATGCGCGTCATCGACGTGCTGCTGGCGGTCCCCGGCATCCTGCTGGCCATCGGCATCGTGGCCTGGCTCGGCCACGGCGAGATCCAGATCATGCTGGCAGTGGGGATCTCCTACTCGCCCATCTTCGCCCGGCTGCTCAGGGGCAGCCTGCTGGCCCTGCGTGAGTCGGACTATGTCATCGCCGCGCGTTCCATGGGGGCGTCGCCCATCCGGATACTGCTGCGGCACATGCTGCCCAACGCTCTGACGCCACTGATCGTGCAGGCAACGCTGGCCGCCGCGACGGCCATCATCGACGTGGCCGGACTGGGCTTCCTGGGACTGGGCCCGGGCGACCCCAGGATCGCCGAGTGGGGCGAGATGCTGACCGACTCGTCGCGCTTCCTCCAGTCCGCCCCGTACCTGATCTTCTTCCCGGGCGCCGCGATCGTCATCAGCGCCATCGGGTTCAACCTGCTGGGCGACGGGCTGCGCGAGGCGCTCGACCCGCGCCTGAAGCGCTAGGGCCGGCCATGAGCCTCCTCTCCATCAGCGACCTTCTCGTCCGCTTCCGGACCCACGACGGGACCGTGTATGCGGTCAATGGGGTTTCGTTCGACCTGGATGAGGGCGAGACGCTCGGGCTGGTCGGAGAGTCCGGCTGCGGCAAGAGCGTGACCAACCTGGCGCTGATGCGCTTGCTGCCCAGGCCGGCCGGGTCTATCGAAGGCGGCAAGGTCATCTTCGGGGGAGAGGATCTGTTGACCCTCGACGAATCCGAGATGCGCGACCTGCGGGGCAAGGAGATCGCGATGATCTTCCAGGACCCGATGACGAGCCTGAACCCCGTGCTCACCGTCCAGGAGCAGATGGTCGAGACCATCCAGGCGCACCGGCGCGTGTCGAACGCCGAGGCACGCGCCCGGACCCTGGAGTTGCTCGGCATGGTCGGCATACCCCAGCCGGCAGCGAGGCTCAAGAACTTCCCGCATCAGTTCAGCGGCGGCATGCGCCAGCGCGTGATGATCGCCATGGCGCTCGCCCTCGAGCCCAAGCTGCTCATCGCCGACGAGCCCACGACTGCCCTGGACGTCACGATCCAGGCCCAGGTCCTGGAGCTGCTGAGCCGCCTCGCGGCCGAGCACGGCACCGCGGTCATCCTGATCACCCACGACCTCGGGGTCGTGGCGGGGATGACGCAACGGATCAACGTCATGTACGCCGGCTACATCGTCGAGGCCGCGACCACGAAGGATCTCTTTGCGCGGCCGCGTCACCCGTACACCGTCGGGCTGCTGCACTCCATTCCGCGACTCGACGCGCAGCCGGGCGAGCCGCTCATTCCGATCGAAGGCGCTCCCCCGGACCTTCGTTTCGCTCCGGTCGGCTGCCCGTTCGCGCCGCGCTGCGCCTGGCGCCTGGACAGGTGCTGGCGGGAGATGCCGACGCTGGACTCGATCGATCCCGGCCGGGAGTTCGTCGCCACGGGCCCCGGAGCGACGCATCGAGCGGCGTGCTGGAACCAGCCGACCTCCGAAGAAGCCGTCGCCGCCAGGCCGCTGCGCGACGGGTTCGAGCCCGCGGCGCCTCCGACGGAGGTGCGCGCGTGAGCGACATGAACCCGCACCCGGTCGTGCGAACCGCAGGCCTGCCGAGCCAGATGGCCGAGCCCGGGCCGGGCGCACGTCCGCTGGTCGAGATCTCCGACCTGCGGATGTACTTCCCCATTACGCAGGGGATCCTCATCAGCCGGCACGTCGGCGACGTTCGCGCCGTCGACGGCGTCTCGCTGTCGATTCAAAAGGGCGAGACCGTCGGCCTCGTAGGCGAGTCCGGCTGCGGCAAGAGCACAGTCGGCCGCACGATCCTGCGCCTCTACCGACCGACCGGCGGCCGCATCGTCTTCGACGGCCAGGACATCACCACCGCCGGGGGCGCGTCGCTGCGGTCCGTCCGGCGCAGGATGCAGATGATCTTCCAGGATCCGTATGCCAGCCTGAACCCGCGCATGACGGCGGCCGGAATCGTGTCGGAGCCGCTCGAGATCCACGACGTCGGAGTCAAGAGCGAGCGCCATCAGAGGGTTCGGGATCTGCTCGCGACCGTCGGCCTGGACCCGTCGTACGGCGACCGCTTCCCACACGAGTTCAGCGGCGGACAGCGCCAGCGCATCGGCGTCGCTCGAGCGCTTGCCCTCCATCCGGATCTCATCGTCGCCGACGAGCCGATCAGCGCCCTGGACGTCTCGATCCAGGCCCAGATCATCAATCTGCTCGAGCGGCTTCAGGGCGAGTTCGGACTGACCTACCTGTTCATCGCCCACGACCTGTCCGTTGTCCGCCACATCAGCGACAGGATCGCCGTGATGTACCTGGGTCGCATCGTGGAGCTGGCCGGCTCGCGAGAGCTGTACGAGCGGCCGCTTCATCCGTACGCCGTGGCCCTTCTCTCAGCGGTGCCGATCCCCGATCCGTCGGTCGAGGGCCGCCGCCGGCGGATCATTCTCATGGGCGACGTGCCGAGCCCCTCGAACCCGCCATCCGGCTGCCACTTCCACACCCGCTGCTGGCTGCGCGAGCGGCTCGGCAACCCGGACCGCTGCGTCGCCGAGGATCCGGTCCTGCGCTCGATGAGCGGCGGCCACGAGGTTGCGTGCCACTTCGCCGAAGAGGTGGACGGCTCTGCCGAGCAGGTGCAGGTCACGGGTCGGAGCCCCGGGACAGGCG
This sequence comes from uncultured Chloroflexia bacterium, assembly GCA_963768655.1. Lineage (GTDB taxonomy): Bacteria > Chloroflexota > Limnocylindria > Limnocylindrales > CSP1-4 > Fen-1039. The sequence continues at coordinate 89,605 of CAVYIM010000006.1, forward strand.
GCGTCCCGGCCGCCGGCCCGGCCACCACCGTGCCGGCGCCGCCGACTGTGCCCGCTCTGCCGGTCGCGCCCACGGCCCCCGCGGAGCAGTCGTCGCGACCCCGCGACCGGGGCTAGACTCAACTGGTGCAGCCGCTCCGGATCGCTCTCGTTCAGCTCGCGCCGTGCCTCGGCGTGCTCGAGGACAACCTGGCTCGCCATAGTGAGCTGCTCGCCCAGGCACGCGCCGAGGGTGCCGGTCTGGTCGTGTTCCCCGAACTCGGCCTGACCGGGTATCAACTCCAGGATCTCGCGGCCGAAGTTGCGATGCGCAAGGACGACCCACGACTGCTGCGCCTCGCAGCGGAGACGCGCGGCCTCTCGGCCGTCGTCTCGTTCGTGGAGGAGGCGGACGACCACCGGCTCTTCATCTCGGCCGCGCTGCTCGAGGACGGCGAGGTTCGGTTCGTCCACCGCAAGCTGTTCCTGCCCACCTACGGCCTCTTCGACGAGCGCCGCTTCTTCGCCGCAGGCGACCGGCTCCGGACCGTGGACTCGCGCCTGGGCGTGAAGCTCGGCATCGCCATCTGCGAGGACTTCTGGCACCTGGGCGTGGCCGAGACGCTGGCCCTCGACGGCGCGCAGTTGCTGATCAACGTGTCGTCCTCCCCGGGCCGCGACCTCGCCGCGATCCACGAGGTCGGCCTGGGAACCGCCGTTTCGTGGCGGACGCTGATGCGAACCTACGCCCAGCTGACGACGAGCTTCGCCGTCTTCTGCAACCGCGTCGGCATGGACGAGACGATCAGCTTCTGGGGCGGTTCGGAAGTGATCGCCCCGAGCGGCGAAGCGCTCTTCACGGCGCCACTCTTCGACGAGGGGCTGTACATGGTGGACGTCGAACTGGGCGACGTGCGGCGCGAGCGGATCGGCCTGCCGCTGTTGCGCGACGAGCGGCCGGAGCTCCACCTGCGCGAGCTGCGGCGGATCCTGGCCCACCGAACCGGCCTCGAAGTCGATGAGGCCAGCGAGCCAGGCGGCGACGGTCCAGAGACGGGACGGCCGGGGGCGAGGCCGCGGCGGGCGAAGGCAGCTGGCGGGCGAGATCGGCGGCCATGAGCGCGGCACCCGGGGACCGGCAGGGGGAGCCGAACGGCGGCGCAAAGCCGAACGAGGGCGCAATGCCGAACGGCGGCGCAATGCCGAACGGCGGCGCGGGCCGGCTGTTCGAGCTCCCGCCCGAGCTTGCCATTGACGCGGAGATCGCCCGGCGGGTGATCGTCGACTTCATCCGCAATCAGCTGCGCCAGGCGGGCTTCTCGCGGGGATTGCTCGGGCTCTCCGGGGGCATCGACTCGGCGCTGGTCGCATTCCTCACGGCCGAGGCAATCGGGCCGGAGAATCTGCTGTGCGTCCTGATGCCCTACCGGACATCCTCGCCCGAATCGGTCGAGCACGCCCGGCTGGTGGTCGAGAAGCTGGGTTGCGAAAGCGATCTGGTCGACATCAGCCCGATGGTCGACGGCTACTTCGGGCGGGACGGGGAGGCCGGCGCGGGGGGCGCGGCGGCCGGCGAGGCTGGCGCCCTGCGACGCGGCAACCTCATGGCCCGGGAGCGGATGTGCGTCCTGTACGACCGCTCTGTGGTGTGGGGCGGGCTAGTCGTCGGGACCGGCAACAAGACCGAATCGCTGATCGGCTACACGACGCTCTTCGGTGACTCGGCCTGCGCCTTCAATCCGATCGGCGACCTGTACAAGAGTCAGGTCCGGCAGGTGGCGGCCGCGGTGGGTGTGCCGGAGGCGATCATCCGCAAGGCTCCGTCGGCCGACCTCTGGCCCGGCCAGACGGACGAGGCCGAGGCCGGCTTCAGCTACCCGGAGCTCGATCGGCTCCTGTTCTGGATGATCGACAAGCGCCGCACGGACGAAGAGCTGCTGGCCATGGGCTTCCCCGGTCCGACGGTCGAACGGGTCAAGCGCCTGGTCGCCACGTCTGAGTTCAAGCGCCAGGTACCGCCGGTCGCCAAGCTGGGGCCGCGCACGACCGGCGTGGATTACCTGTATCCACGGCGGCGGCCGGGCTCGGCGCGCAGGTGAGCGAGAGCGGCGGCGGGAGCGGGCGGAGCGGCACGGGCGGCCCCTGGGCCGCGGGTTCGGCCGGCGGCAGGCTCTTCGTGGTCGCAACGCCGATCGGCAATCTCGGCGATGTCACGTTCCGCGCCGTTGAGGTGCTGCGGACCGTGCCGCTGATCGCCGCCGAGGACACTCGCCTGACACGGCGGCTGTGCGTCCGATACGAGATCGCCACGCATCTGGTGAGCTACCACGCGCGAAGCGGCCGGGATCGCGAGCTGGAGCTGCTCGAGCACCTGCGATCGGGGCGCGACCTGGCGCTCGTCACCGACGCGGGCACTCCGCTGGTGAGCGACCCCGGCGGGGAGCTGGCCTCGGCCTGGGCGGCGGAGGGCGGCGCCGTGGTGCCGATCCCGGGAGCCTCCGCCGTGCTTGCGGCGCTGGTCGCGAGCGGCTTGTCGGCGGCCCGCTGGACCTTCGAGGGGTTCCTGCCCCGTTCCGGCCGCGAGCGACGAGATCGCCTTACCCGCATCGCCTCGGACGAACGCGCCTGCGTGATCTACGAAGCCCCTTCCCGTGTTCCCGCGACGCTCACCGACCTCGCAGAGGCCGCCGGCGCCGAGCGGCGCGCCGCGGTGTGCCGCGAGCTGACGAAGATCCACGAAGAAGTCGTGCGTGGGCCGCTGGGCGAGCTGGCGGCGCGAGCGGCCGCCAGCACTATCGTGCTGCGTGGCGAGTTCGCGATCGTAGTTGAGGCAGCGACCGCGGCCGCCGTCCGCTCGGGCGCCGTTTCCGCCGTTTCCGCCGCGGTCACCGTAGCGGATGCCCGCGCAGAGGTTGCCCGCCTGATCGCCGCGGGTCACAAGCGCTCGGAAGCCGTCCGTCAGGTCGCCGCGCGGACGGGCCTCGATCGCCGCGAGCTGTACCGAGAGACTTGAGGCTGGCCGTCACGCCTCAATCTGGTGTCGCTCCGCGAGACGGGGATCGGCCGGAGGTCGACCCTGGTCTCTTTGCCCTTGGGCCGACCGGCCTTCTCGCCACCGATGGCGTCGACCGTTTCTGGATCGGGGTACCGACGGCCGGGTGACCGGTCGAGTGGTTGTCCCCGGCCAATGAGGGTTGGCCGGGGCGCGGCGGTGTGGGGGGCAGCCCGCCGCGCCCCGGGGGACGTGAAGCTACGCGAGGACGAGCACCTGGTCGTCTTCGGTGGCGGGAGCCTCGTCGGTCGGTGAGTCGGGCGCCGTCATGACGCCGACCTCGGCCGCTTCGTTCGGTGAGATGCCGGACGGTTCGGCCGCCGCCTGGGTGGCCAGCGATTCGGCTTCGTAGTCGCGCTTGCGCCGGCCGGAGAGCATCTCCACCGACGTGGCCACGACCTCGGTCTTCCAGTGGCGCGTGCCGTGATGGTAAGATACTCCCACACGCAAGGAGCTTGCCGATGCCCGCCTACGCCTACCTACGCAAGAGCGTCGTTCGCCAGGACGACCCCAAGAACAGCGCCGAAGCTCAAGAGGCCGCGGTGCGTGCCATGGCCGGCCGCTACGGGGACGGTGACGGCCTGCGCATCCTCTCCGACTGGGACAAGTCCGGACGCCTCGGGCGGGCCGGCCGGCCGGGCTACGACGCGCTCTGGCGGGCGATCGAGGACGGCAGCTGCACGGCTCTCTACAGCTACAGCATGTCCCGCCTGGCCCGCTCGGTGGCGGAGCTGCTGCGCTTGTTCGAGGCCTGCACCGAGCGCCATATCCCGATTCGGCTTGAGTCCGACGTGATAGACACCGCGACCGCGAGTGGGCGCATGGTGGCGGGCATCCTGGCCAACGTGGCGGCCTTCGAGGCCGATGTTGCCGGCGAGCGGCTGCGGGCCGCCCTGTCTGCCAAGGCCGCGCGAGGCGAGCGCATCGGCACGGTGCTCTTCTACGGCGACCGGGCCGGCGAGGATCCCGCGGCGGTCCTGGCCGCGTTCCGGGAGGCCGGCAGCTACAGCGGCGCGGCCAAGCTGCTCAACGAGCGGGGCGTGAAGACGCGCAGCACCAACGGCCGGCGGACCGATGCGCGGCGGGTGTGGTGGCCGTCTTCGGTGCAGGTGATCATCCGCCGCCTCGACCCGTCCGTCCTGCCCCTGCGGCCCTCCAAGGGCGCGGCCGCCGGCGGTTCGGACTTCGTACTTGCCCGGCTGCTGCGCTGCCCTACGTGCGGCACGATGCTGACCGGGACGCGCGACCGCGACGGGCACCGGGTCCGCGACAGCTGCCGGCTCGGCACTGTCACGCCGCACCCGCGGATCAGCATTACCGAGTCCCACATCTTGCCGTCCATCCAGGCCGAGGCTGGCCGACCTGCGGACGCCCCGGCAGGTGGAGCATCAGTCGGGTGACGCGGCCAAGCGGGCCCAGCTCGAAGCCCGGCGGGCCAGGGTGCTCGACATGTACGAGGCTGGGCTCATCGACCGGGTCGACCGAGAACGCCGCCTACAAGCTGTCATGGACGGCGTGAGCCAGCTGGACGCGCAGCGCCTGGTGCTGGCCGTGCCCACGGTGGACTGGTCGTGGACACCCAAGGCCCTAAACCCTGTGCTGCGGGCCCTGTTCGAGCGCATCGATCTCGACGCCGAGACCTTCGCTCCCGTCGGCTACAGATGGACTGTCCCGGAGTGGCGCGCGGCGTAGGGGCCAAGAAAAGCCAGCATCGACTTTCGGAGTACCCACGTCACTGCGGCCCTGGCTCGTGAGGGAGCGCCCCTCGTCTTCGGGCCCTGTAGTAGTCGGGGTTCCTGGCCCGCCACCGCGTCGCCGAGTCGAGCTGCGGGAGCGGGGTCTTCCGATCCGGACTGGGTGCTCTACAAGCTGGGCAGTACGTCTTGCGGGTTGACCCGTAACTGCCTGACGGCGGTCTGCGCCGCGGTGTGTAGGGCAGTCCGCACCCGGAACACATAGCGAACCCAGGCTGTCCTGCAACAGCCAGCAGGAGTTCGAGGACCAGGCCACCGAATAGCGATCTGGTCCCCAGGTTGATCACGGGATCGCCTGACCCCGCGTCGCCCCAATCGATCACCGGACGGACCACTCCCATGGCGAGCCAAGTCCCTAGGATCGCCGCCAGTGCCTGACGCTGGCCTTCGAGCGTCGCGGGCCTGACCCAAATCAGTGCCCCGGCATCTTCGACCAGCAACGGGGCGGGCTCGGGCCCGTCCTTGGGTTGGCCGGCCGGCATTGGCAGGATGACTATGCCAGTTAGCGGGTCCCATGCCGCCGGGCGGACGGTCTTGTCCTGACGCAGATGGCCGGCGAGCTTGTACACCGCGGCGACTTCTTCGATGATCCGGCGCCACAGACGCAGGGGCTCCCGCGTGACGGTCGGGGCGGGGCGATAACCGACCCATGGGGCGACCAGCTCACCGACCCACGGACTCGGATTAACCTCCGCCGTCCGGGCGGTCGCGCCGCGGTCGCCAGGCCGAGCAGACCGTATTGCCGCGCATAGGGGAGGATCGCGGCATCGCTCGGATCGGACGATAGTCGCAGGAAGTCGTCGAGGACGGCACGGTGGGGAGCCATTGTCCGGCCGAACCGTGGCTCGCTAACCAGATAGTCGTCGTCAAGGACGACAGGTTCGCCCGCGACCTCCTGGTCGTTGACGATGACCTGGACCTTCAGGCCAGGCGGCCCGCGGAAGACGGGTCCACCTGGGAAGGCGATCGTCCCGGAGGCCTCGGCCCTGACCAGCACAACTTTGGACGGGACCAGCCACCCGGAACTGACCACGCGATCGCCGATCGGGTCGCCATTCACGTCGTGGCTGAGGCCGTCTGTCATTAGATCCGCATTATATGTGAGCCGTTACAGCGCCCGTAGTCTGAAGCCATGACCAAGTCAGTTGACAGGGTGACAGTCGACGCAACGACCGGGTTCGGACTCAAGGTCCGGCGCCAATCCCTCGGCGTTCAGGCTCGGACCGTCGCGCAGCTCATGGGTGTGTCCCGGGCGCGAGTCGCTGCGATCGAGGCCTCGCGGTTTCCAACCCGGGCAGCTCGCGAACGCTATCTCGAAGCCCTCGGTCGGGCGGCGGCTAGCCGATGAGCACCCCGATCGCGACGGACGTGTCGACGGCCAGGGCGGGCGACAAAGGCACACCGCTTGTTCAGACGCCCGGGCCGGTGCCTCTCGCCGCCCTCACGCCGACCCAGCGACAACTGGTGCTTGCCCTGATAAGGGCGTCGCGGGTTGGGGCAGATGGCGATCTCGTCCTGCTGGAGTCCGAGCAGCGTCCCGATGACATCGCACCGGAGGTTCACTCGTGACAGGTCGCTCCCGTTGCCGGCGAGCTTCGGGCAACCGCAGAACCCACAACAAGCGTGGGAGGCCCCCGACGGCGGCAACGGCCAAGACGGCTCGGGCAACGTCCGAGGCGGGTTCGGGCAATGTCTGAGCGGGCTGCGGCAACGGCTGAGACCGCTTCAGCGGTTGATCGCGACGCGTCGCTCTCGGCCCTCTTGGCCGCTGGCGAGACGCGGAGCGAGGCGATCGCGGAAGCGCTGGGAGTCCCTGTCAGGACCGTTCGCTTCTGGCTCGGCGGGCTGCGTGATCAAGGTCTAGTCGAGATGCCGAGCCGGGGTACCTGGCGGATGACCGGAGCCGGAGCGAGGGCCGCCCTGGCCGCTGCGATCCCTGAACCGGTTGCCTCGCTTGACGCCATCGTCGGGCTGCCGCCCGAGCATCGCGCGATGCTCCGTCTCGTTGAAGACGCGGTGGTCGCGCGGCGTGCCCTGGCCGAGTTCTATCCGGGGAACTGGCCCGGCTTCGTGCTCATGGGGCCCACCAAGACCGGCAAGACGTTGGTCGCGAGCCTCGCGGCGCGCCGGGTCGGCGAAGATCCAGGCGACGTCGTCAGGTTGCTGATGCTGGAGACACCCGGCAGCCTCCTGGGCCGCCGTATCCAGACCGGTGCCGAGACTTGGACGACGACGCCGAGTCCGCTTCTGCCGCTCTCGCTGGTCGTTCTCGACGAATATGACAAGTCATCGCCCGAGCTGCGTCAGGCCGCCTTCGGCTATCTGGCCGGCGCGTCGCGCTACCGATCCGAGGACGCCGTCCTGACGGTGAACGCGACGACGATCATCACTTTGAACGCCGAAGACGACCCGAGCCGGCTGCTCCCTGACTCATACCTGCGCCGTGCCGTCGTACTCGATACGACGCCTCTCGTTGGAGTCATGTTCGACATCGACGAGGTCGCGCGGGTGCTCTCCCGCGCCTCGCTGCCGACCATCGACCCCAACCTCGTCCCGCCTGCCTCGGAACTGTCGGAAGAAGCCCGGCGAGGCCTTCGTCTCCTCCTCCAGCGCTGCCTTACCGCCCGTGGCTGGGGCCTTGTGGATGTGGAGGCGATCAGTCGTCTTGCGCTTGGACGCTGGGCGGTTATGCCGGACGACCCCGAGGCCGCTGTTCTCGGGGTGGCGGCCGACTACCTCCTTGTCAGCTCAACAAGACCCGGACTCGTTCAGGCGGACTGGCCGGCGAGGCTGGAGGCCGTGCTCGGACGGGCAGCCTCCCCGATCGCGGAGACGCTCGCTGTGGCTCGGGCACGGCAGGCCTCGGTCGGGGAGCGTGCGGAGGAGGCGGATCGGGCGCAGCTCGACGCATCGCTCGCCCTGGCCGGCACCCGGGAGCGCATCATCGATGCTCTCGATCATGGCTTGCGCTCGGTCGCTCGTGGCCACGAGCTGACCGACGCGGATCGCGCGACGATCGCCACTGCCCGCGGCAAGGCTCGGCTGTTGCGGGACGCGATCGGCGCTGCCAGAAGTCTCGGCGCCCTCGAAGATCTGGACCGCCGTCTCGACCAGGAGGTCTTGGTCCCGCTGATGACGGTCGCGAACATCGTCGACGCCCGACGTGGGGCCGCCGCCGAACAGCGGCGCGCCGAGCTGGATCGGCACCGCCGAGAGGTCGATCGCCGAGCGGCGGAGCGGGTCCAGGCACGTGCGGCGGAACAGGCCGCCAAGCGGCGCCACGCCGAACTGCAGGCCCTCTACAGGCGCACCACCACTCGTCCCGGCGAGGATGTGCTCGCCGATCTGGTCGCCGCCGGTTGCATCGTCCAACGTCGCGAGCAGTATCAGGAGGAGACGATCGTCTCCATGGTCAACCGCTCATGGGTCGGCCGGAAGCTGCGAACACTCGGCGGCAATGGCGCGGTGGCGAGTCTGCCTCCGCCGCAGCCGTGGAACCCGCGGCAGCCCTGGACCCACTTGCAGCCGGCACCTGCCAGTTCGGAGCCGGAGCCGCGCTACGTGACCCGGACCCGAACCTGGCATGAGGACCGCGACGGCCGTCGCCGTGATCCGAGCGACCTCGTCGCCTGGGGCAGCGAGCCGGTCTGTGCGGTGCTCCAAGCGGCGGCCGCCGCCGAAGAGCTGCCTCCGCTCACCCGGCTCGCGTCTGGCCGATGCGGCAGCAAGGTGTGATGCGGGTTGATGGAGAAGGCTTCCGCCTATGGAGCTATGACCATCACAGGATGACACGACACCCCGTCAGAGACTCACAATCGCCGAGGGCGAGAGGGTGGCTGGAGTTTGCATACTCAGCACGGATAGAGGCATGTGAGCACCTACGAGCGAGGTCTACGTCCACTCAGGGCCGTCTTGAGCCTTGGCTTGGTCGCAGGTGCGCTGTGGGGCTGCAGCAATCTGGCTACACCGTCGTCATCGCCGGTGGCATCGAGCACAGCTGCGCCGACGGCAACGGCCGGGTCGCGAGTTCCGACACCCGCGCCATCCACCTCTCCCTCGCCGACACCTGTTCCGACCCTGCCGAGCGGCAACTGGACCGGGCTCCACTGGACCCGTGTTCAGACGACCGCTGCGGTCTGGATGACGCCTGCCATCTTGGGTGGGTCTTCGAAAGGGAACGTCACCGAGTCGGGTTGGTCTGTCTTTGGCTGGGACGACGGCTACGTCGCTTTCGACGTCGTCACCACGAAGTCGAAGAACGGTTCGAAGGTCACCGTCATCGACACGGAGCACTCGACCGACGGCATTTCATGGTCCGCTGGAGGCTCTTTCACCCCTCCCTCGTTTACCCCTGACGTGCCGGATCAGCAGTCGCCAAGCGTCGACGGTATCGAAGAAGGACCAGTTGGTCTTCTCGTATACGACGACTACGACTGCGTCTGCGCGTGTCATTTCCCGACCATCCATCCGCTCGGGGCCTCGACGGACGGCGTCACCTGGCAGACGGTCCAGGGCGTCGTGGTGGGCGATTGGCTCGACGCCGGGTCGGCCGGCTACATCGTCACCGAGGGGGACCAAGTCGAAATCTCACAAGACGGCATCTCGTGGACCAGGACCAGACTGAGCGGCAAGGCGTTCGCAACGGTCGACTCCATCGACAGTGGAGCCTCATCTGCAGGCGGCTTCGTCATCACGAGCGAAACCTACGGGCCTCCGACCCAAGGGGCCATGTGCGTCCAGTTTCCGATTCCGATGAACCCCACGGTCTGGTTCTCGGCGGACGGGAAGAACTGGGTCCGGCAGATCCTGCCAGGCGGCATCGCCAAGGGTTACGGCAGCGCGACTGTGTGTCACATCAACGCGCATATCCTCCTCGCTCAGGAATGGGACGGTTCCGAACTGGATTGGACCTCGACCGATGGAGAGGCCTGGACAAGCGCGTCGACCGGCTTCTCCTGTGAGGGCATGCCGCTCGCGGGCCACTACCTCCTCGACTCGTTTGATCCCTACGGCAACTGGACAGTCGAAGTCCTTGGGCCCGATCTGCACTACGAAGCCCTCGCCGAGACCGGCGATGAGCCGAATTGGCACGACGTCTGGGCGGACCACGGCTGGGTCGATGCCCTGGGTCCGGCGGGACTGATCGTCTCTGATGGCCAGGGCGGTCTTTGGGTCGGTGTTCCCTTCGCGGGTTGAGGCGTGCAGGGCAATCGCGACGCGATTCAGGCGAACTACATCAGCCCTCCATCACACCTTGCTGCCGCGCCTGCCGTCTGGCTGTCGGGAACGGGCAAGTCCACGTCCCCAAGGTGCCCCGAAAGGGTGCCACCTCTGACTGCCAATTCCGTACTCAACTCCGGCCCGCCTGGGCGTGCACCGAAAAGGGGTCCTTGTGAGTGGGGGCGAGAAGACTTGCGGCCGAGACAACAAGCTAGCCGGCGGAGGTCACGAGCGGCCGTCGCGAGACGAATGCCCAGCCGCTGATGGTGGTGCGCGAGACGAGGCGGGAGCTGATGGCAGAGCCGTCGCGGCCCGACCTAGTGAGTTGAGTTCAGGCACTGCCTATCAAGGGTTTGAACAGCTCGGCTGACGCGCTACTAGCTGTTCGAGCGATCTCTTCCCAGTCAACGACGCGACTGACCGGCGGCTCACTCCCGAGAATGCGTCCTGCCTTGAGCACCCCCACTACAGAGCCTGCGGGCGGCGGTTGGCCCTGCGACCCTCCGGACGATGGGTGCAGCGTGGCCGGACCCCTTTCGCGGCATTCCAGGCTGGTTCAGGTCATCCCAATCACCCGTTCCGCTGCCTTCCAGCCTCTGTTAATCAAGAGGCTGGAAGGCAGCGTAGCATGTCGTCCTTGACCGTCCATCGTCTGACCATGTGGACCCGATCGACCACGGGCAATCGGTCAATCTCTCGTCATCGGGGCGCGTAGCCCCTTACGCGAGGACTAGATGAGGCCAACTATGCCGCAGGAGAGAGTACTCCTCGGCTCACCAGCCGAGCAGGTCCAATCCGATCTGGCGGCGACCATTGCTGCTGAGGCCCCTGTGCTACTCGCAGCTGCTCGACTGATCACGTCAAGCGAAGCCGAGGCGTGGGATGTCGTTCAGATTACGATTGAGATCGCCCTGCGCCGGAGAGGATCCCTTCGAGATCGTGGAGCTATTCGAGCCTGGCTGCTTACGATACTCACCCGTGAAGCCATGCGCTTCCGTCGGCGCGTCCGCGGGGTCATGTCAATTGAATTAGCCGAGGCACAAGCCCCCACCGTTCCGGGCCCAGGTGTCGAGCAGTTAGCGATCAGGCAGGCCTTGTCCCAGCTTCCACTCCGGACACGAACTGCTGTAGTCCTGCATCACATGGTAGGACTGTCAATAGCTGAGGTAGCCTCAGCTATGAACGTAAGTGAGAACACGGTGAAGTCTCAGATCAAGCAGGGGATATCTCGCCTGCGGGAGGCGCTTAGCGATGAATGGTGATGTGCGCAAGCAGGCTGAAGGCAGCCTTGATCAGACGACCCTGGACCGCATTCTGCGGTACCTTGAACTCGTGTTTCAGTACGAGTTGTCTGCAGCGAAGACAGACATGGGTGGCGCTCAATGGATTGATGGCGTCCCAAGGCTGCCATCGACTGCTCACCATAGGCGCGACTCCTGGCGATCCCGTAGGCACCTAGGTCTTCCAACCCCGGTTCTTCAAGCGGCAACAGCCGTTGTGATAGCCGGAGTCCTTCTCGCTGGGTTTGTCGCTCCCGCCATCTTGATCCCAGGAGCGTCCAACACGACGATGCCCAGCCCTCAATCGGGCGTGGTTGGGAGTGTTGTAGTCGCCGGCGGACCAATACCAGGCGCTTCAGACGGGAACCAAGCGGCGGAACTCATCGTCTCGAACGCTACTGGGACCGTGACCACTCGCATCGTGGATTCCGGCACGCCCGTGCGCCTCGATCTTCCGCCTGGGCAATATCAGCTATCCGGCGTCTACGGAAATGCCGGCTGTACAGGCGTCACCGTTCAGGTCGTTGCAGGTCAGTTCACCCCATTTGCCGTCACCTGCAGCATCCGCTAGACCTACTGCAGGGGCAACGCTGTGACGGGCCCCAGCGTAGAGAGATCGATCGAACTGTCAGAAAGACCCCAGTCGAGCACGAATCCCGTACCGGCATCGATGACGACTGTCAGGAATGTACCGGTGGGAGACGCTTTCCCTGCGGGCATACGCGCGTTGATGCCAGTGAACTTGCCTTGAATCTGAACTAGATAGACTCCTTGGTTCGAGTTCACACCAGCCCCCGATGCGACCGTGTTTGCATCCTGGCGCGTTGAAACGACCGCGTTGGCCGTCGTCGCCGAGCTGTCACTAGCGGCGGCTGCCATACTCCCTGCTACTGCCGTGAGAGAGCTGATTGCCGAGGCAGGAACCGAGGCCGTCGTCTTGGTTATCCCGGCAGTGGCCATTGTCCTACCTTGCGTTGGTAGTATGGGTGCAGCTGAGGCGATAGGGACTGAGCCTTGGGAAGCACCGGTGTTACATGCCGAGGAGTAAACTACGGCATTGTACTTGCTTATCCAAACCGCGTTGGCCGGTGGATACATCGGGTACAAGTATGAGTCGCTGCTGCCGTACTGCCAGTTGGTGTGCAAGCTTCCCGTCGTGTCAAACCAATCGAGGGGGCTGGACTGGCCGACTATGTTGTAGGAATTGCTGGTGGTCTCTATTCCGGTCTCCATGGAAAGCGAATATGGCGGGTTGGAAGTCGAGGTCCCAACGTGTGATGTCCCCTGCCAGACCCACCAGCTATTGCTCCCTGCATATATGATCTCGGTCTCGTACGATGTGTTAAGTGATCGCGTCCCGACGTAGTGCTCGTGATATCCGCCTCCTGGTCGGTTGTCGGCCCAGAACCAGTACGGCCCGCCTCTTGCCTGACCGTTGAGCTCGCCGTAGGACAATCCCGTCTCAACCCAGTAGCCCAGGTTGGAGGAGTTGTCCGTAGCCTCCCACATTTCCTCGTCGGCGAAATTGACCGTGTCGTTAGGCCCATTGAGACAGCTGGAGTAGATGTTGGTGTAGATGCCTTCATTCGCCGCGGAATTGACCCAAATGGCGAGGGCATAGCAGTGAGATGAGGATGAGGTTGAACACGTGTAGGCCAGCGCTGTCTGCGGGAGCGCCGCGGAAGCGCCCACCAGCGCGAGAGCAGCTAGGAGGATTTGGATCTGTCGTCCGAGCGCTCGACTCAGGTTCATTTGGGTTCGTCCCCCAGCGATCCTGCACGTAGGGCCCATTCGGGCGAGGGTGGATCGCTTGACAGATACCGCAGCGAAGCCGGGGACGACAATCGGAATGCTTCCGTATGCCCGGAGCAGCAAGGTTCCCAGAGACGCCGCCGGCAGACGAGGCTAGCCGAAACCTATCTGGCTGTGATCCGGCTGGTGCTGTCGGCGTCGGACTACGCCGAACGGACGCACCCGATGGGTACGCTGGGCGCGCCACCGGAAGCGCCACAGTTCCCTAGCGACGACGAGCAGCGCCTTTCGTCAGCCTGCGATCACATGACCAAGCGTGACGGTTACTCCACGACCGAGGCTTGACCTAGAACAAAGGTTCTCTTAGTATTCCCACGTCGACTCTTCGGCCGCCTTTGCTGACGAGTAACGACGATACTCGAAGCTATGACGATGGTTGAGACGAAACACAGGGCGGCCGCTGCTGCGCCCACGCCCTCGTCAGTCGCAGCGGCGCCTGCCGCTGAGGAGAAGAAGACCCGCACGCGACTGCTTCAAGAGGATGTGCCAGGTTACTCCCTGGATCAGGCATTGCGCGTCGCCAGGGCTATCGCTGAGAACTACGCTTACAAACCCACCCGCCCAATGAACGTCGCCCGAGCGATGGGTATGTCACCGACGTCGGGGCCGTTCCGGATGATCACGGGCGCTTCCGTCGCGTACGGTCTGACGGCCGGGGCCGCCCAGGCGCCTGAGATCGGGATTGCCCCGCTAGGCATGCGGATCGTTCACCCGCTCTCCGAAGGGGACGACTTAGTCGCGACGCGGGAGGCGCTCCTGAAGCCGAAGATCGTCGGCGACTTCCTCCGCGATTACGACGGGGCCGCGATCCCCGTTGACACCATCGCCAAGAACGTACTCCATCAGAAAGGCGTTCCGACCGAACGTGTTGATGACGTGCTCGATTTGATCGTGGAGGGCGGCAAGAGCGTCGGCTTCATCACTGAGTACGGCGGAAAGCGTTGGGTCGATCTGGCGGGGCCGGCGCCGACAGCCGCTCCAAACGGCTCAACTGCAGCGGAAGCATCGGGTCCAGCCGTACCCGCGTCGGTGATGCGTGCCGTCCAGACGCCGACGGCCGCGCCTGTCGCCGTATCGGTGGGGCCAGGAATTCACATCAACATCGAGATCCATATCGCGGCGGACGCCTCCTCGGAGACCGTTGAGGAGATCTTCAAGAACATGCGCCGATACGTTCTGGGCGGTGAAGGTAAGGCCGACGATGGCCGCGCCGAAGCGGAGTGATGGCGTAGATCCGGACCTGCTCCGCCGTCTTAGGGAGTTCCAGGTACGGGTACGCCAGCCATCACGGCGGGTCGAAGCTGTCGTGCCCGCTCGAGGACCACTCTCTGGGCGCGACGCCAATGTCCTCGCCAGATTACGGAAGCACTCCGTCTCGCTCGGGGACTCGATGGAGCAAGCCCTCACGGACTTGAACGACAACGGCCGCTTGAGTTACGTAGGACCCGCGGGTGAGATCCGCGAGGTCATGCGAGCCACGGTCCAGCTCCTCGCGCCCGACGATGAGGTCAAGAAGCAAGCGTGGTACGTCGGCGTCGAGCAGGGCGGTAAACGCAACCCCTCGCAGGCGGAGAGAACCCGGTACGCGGTTCAACACCGGGCGGGCGACGGCGATCAGATCAAAGGAGTGGAGACGCTCATCGATGAGCTGGTCGGTCAGATCAGCCGACAAACCTACACAACCGGGAGCGCGGCTTTTCACGTCGGGACGCAGCAGGCGAAGGTTAGGAAACTCACGGGGTGGGTCTTTGCGGTGTTGGATGAGGTTCTTCCCGAATAGCCAGTACGACTAATTGGCGCTTAGACCCAGACGACCACGTTGTGGTATTCCGCGCGCTCTTTGCCGTTGCCGCGGAACTCGTTGGTCGCCACGGCAAATGTGGCGACGGATGACCCGCTGGCCAGCGATCGCAGCTCCGGATCGCGGGTCAGGCGGCCGGTCAGAAGGACCTTGTTCACGGTCCTGGTCTCCTCTCGCGGCGCCGCTGTGTCGCGACGCCCTCTCTTGCGGCGGTACTCGAACCGTATCCCAGCCCTCTCTACCGACGCTCATCCGCGGCTTATCCGGGGCCGACGAAGCCTTCCACAGGCCGGAGCGGTTCGATCCCCCGCGGGACGCCACTCCTCAGTCGGGTTTGTCCGTCTGATCGGACCATATCGGCGAAGAGTCGCCAGCCAATCCGTGATGGTCCGCAACCTGACCACGCGGGTCGGACCATCGAGCCGGCGATGAGCCCGCAGTCTGATCCGAGGGACGGCGGCGATTCTCCAAAACGAACCGATAGAACCACCTGAGCCAGAGCGCCTCGCATGCGAAGAACGCGACCGTGAAGAGCCGTAGCAACAAACCAGGGGTGTAATACGGGTTGCTGAAAGGCAGGTTCATGACTAACGCAAACCCATTTGCCACCGCGAAGAGGATGACGTTCTCCGCCCCAGCGTATAGGTGGTTGGGGTGCGGACCACCCGAGTGCCGGTTCCTCGTCAACAGCCATCCAAGCACGGTTCCTGGATGGTCGGGGTTGTTCCTCTCGGCCCAGAAACCGACTACGTGCGGCAGATAGTGCTCGTCCAGCAGGTGGAAGGACAGGGCGAACCCGACCGAGGACCATGGAATCGTGAAGGCCCCGAACAGGAGCATGAACCCGCCGACGGGTAGGTCGTCCGAACCTACGATCACCGCTCCTCCTCAGTGCGAATGGCCGGTCCATGATAGTCCCGCCGGTTCTCGCAGAACCGTCCCGGTCCCCGCTCCGCACACTGGCGCGTGCCGCGGTCGTCGCCGCCTGGGTCAACGTACCTGTGGGGTATGGGGCGGTTCCAGGCACAGGGGGGCCCTTCCGGGTACTTGAAGCCGACGCGGCCGGGTCTCAAGATCCGGATGTGGCACACGATCCGGCGACTCCATCCATCCCGCCCGAAGCCCGCGGTGCGCTGGTCCTCTTCGTCGATGACGAGCCCTTGCGTCGGGCCTTCGCCATGAAAGTGCTCGGACAGGCTGGGTTCGTCACGGAGACGTTAGGAGACGGCGCCCCAGCGGTCGAGCGCCGCTTCCAAGACCCCGTGCCCGCTGTCATCGTCATGAACTGGCAGATGTTCGGAATGCACGGAGACGTGCGAATGGACGGAGACGTGGCCATCAGGCTCATACGGGAGCGAGAGGCCGCCGAAGGGCTGCCGCGCATGCCCATTCTCTTCGAAAGCGGCGACATTCTGAGTTCCAAGGTCAGGTCGGCCGACGCAGACGGATTGCTGGCTATGCCCTGCAATGTCGATCAACTGGTCGAAGCCGTCCTCCAGGTGGGCTGGCCCTCGCGGGCTGAGTCGCCCTGTGAGGCGGAGGCGTCAGCCCCGTCGGAATTCCTTGGCGACAGCTCAGCCTGACTCCTGAGGCGAGCGCCGAGCAGCAGTCTCGGAGGCGACACCTGGCCCGCCCCGTTGGTGGCCACCCGCGCGTACGTTGCCCGACGGGTGGCACGCGTTTCTGGGTACATTCGCCATCGCTGGCGCACGACGGGATTACTTGCTGATGGGTCTAACTTGACAGTGGCGCGTGCCGCGGTCGTCGTCCCACTGGCGAGTCTGCAGGCGACCCTCGATGGCGACCTGCTGACCCTTGCCCAGATACTGGCCGCAGACCTGCGCCAGGCGGTCCCAGACGACCACGTTGTGGTATTCCGCGCGCTCTTTGCCGTTGCCGCGGAACTCGTTGGTCGCCACAGCAAATGTGGCGACGGATGACCCGCTGGCCAGCGATCGCAGCTCCGGATCGCGGGTCAGTCGGCCGGTCAGAAGGACCTTGTTCACGGTCCTGGTCTCCTCTCGCGGCGCCGCTGTGTCGCGACGCCCTCTCTTGCGGCGGTACTCGAACCGTATCCCCGCTCTCTCTACCGGCGCTCATCCGCGGCTTATCCGGGCGACGGCGAAACCCGACGCGGCCATTCGACCTAGCCCCTGCTCCGCTGGTCGCCGACGATGCCGGCCCCGCGCCAGCCAGTCGAGCGGCTGTGTCGGGGGCCATAGACCCCGGTGGCAAAATGTGCGCTGTGCACGGGGGGCTTGGACACGAGGCCCACACACTGGCCGCCGGGACCGCGCCGAGCTACTGGCGAGACCGACCCGCATGGTCAATCGCGGGAGGTTCCCGATGCGCTTCATCGAGATCAACGGCTTCTGCATCCGGCCCGACAAGCAGACCGAGTTCCAGCAGTGGGTCATCGCCAACGAGGCGCGGCTCAAGCGTGCGTACCCGCAGGGGTCCGAGTTCGGTGGCATCTTCGGAGTGGTCTACAGCTCTGACAAGAGCGGCGGCGGATGCTACTGGCTAGAAACTCACGACAGCTACGGGGCTATTGACCTGAGCGCCGCTGTCTCAAAGGATCCGACCAGCGAGATGGCCAACGTGATGAAGGAGTTCGTGGCATTCCTCGATCCGGATCGGAACGCGGGCTGGAGCCACCACCTGCTCAAGTCCGTCGTTGACGCCACCGTGTTCGACATGCCCGCGAGCTGAAGTCGTGCGTGTCTGAATGGTCGATTCTCTGAGGCGTGGAGGTCGGCCCTGAGTCGCGCACGCAGTGGTCGCGCCGACCAGTCCAGGCAATCCCACAGTCAGGCCGGGTGAGGATAAGCCGCGCCCGCTAAGCGGCCCTCGCTTCGCTCCTCCCGGCCCCGCTCCGCTGGTCGGCTGCGCCGTGGCAGCAAGACCGGCCACGTCGGGGGCCAGCTGGGCACGTGGGTCACTTCTAGCGGTGGTCAAACCTAACACTGGCGCGTGCCGCGGTCGTCGCCGACGTTCCTGTCCGGCCGGTTCGAGCGGATACTTTGGAGGTTGAGCATCTCGGCCTAACCTCCCAGCAAACGCGGCTGCATCGGCACGGGGAACGGCCTGCTGAGCAGGTAGCCCTGCCCGAAGTCGACCTCTCGATCCTGCAGAGCCAGCAGGTCCTTGCGGTTCTCGATCCCCTCGGCGATGGTCTGGGCGCCGATTCGGCGGCTGAACGAGACGAACGCCTCGACCAGGGCCTTCTTCGCCTCGGCGTCCTTGTTGCCGATGCCCTGGACGATCTCCTTGTCGATCTTGATGATCGAGGGCTCCAGCGCGGCGATGACGGTGAAGCTCGCGTAGCCGGCACCGGCGTTGTCGACGGCGAAACCGAAGCCCAGGTCACGAAGGGCGCGGACCTGCTTCTTCATGTGCGGGACATCGTGGATCGCCTGACGCTCGATGCACTCGATCACTATCTGATCCGGCGAGAGGCCGACTCCACGGACGCGCTCTGCCAGGGCGCTGGCCTCGAACTGGGGCGCCAGGAGGCTCGCTGGCAGGACGTTGATGCCGAACCGCATTCGCTGTCCAGCCGAAGCCGGTTCCACGACCTGGGCAATCCGAGTCAGCGTGGCTTCGACGATGAAGGAGTCGAGATCCACCTCACGCTTGGCCGCGACGGCCGCCTCCACGACATCGGTGATGGACTGGGATCCCATGCCGTGGCTCAGGCGGAACAGGCACTCCCATTCATGCGCCTTCAGGGTCGCGAGGTCCACGATCGGCTGGAACTCCACGCGGTGCTCGTGCAAGGCGAAGAACTGCGAGAGCAAGTCGGAACCGGCCTCTTCTTGGGTCTCGCCTTGGCCGATGCGATCGCCCCCCGATGTCTGCTCCACCGCCCTGTGTGATGCCCTGAAGAAGCGCACGGTGCCTCCTCACCTACGACCCCCGCGGCGTGCACCCTCACCGGGAAGACGAGACCGGCCAATCTCAAGGGCCCGGAGGTCTCAGTTCGTGGCCGCCTCGTGCCGGTTCAGGCGTCTAGGGTACAAGATCGTCCGTGATGAGCCGACCCCGCCGGCACTGGAAGCGCCCAGTCTCGCCCCGGTCCGCTCCGCTGGTTGGCTAAGTCGTGACAGCTAGACCGGCTGCGTCGGGGGACTCCAAGCCATGGGTGAAACCTAACACTGGCGCGTGCCGTGGTCGTCGTCTCCATGGGCTCCAGCTCGGATGGAGGCGGCAAGGAGTAACGCAGTAGCCGCTGGGGTTCTGCCTCGCGTACGGCACGGGTGGGCGGGTGCCGCGCAAGGGCAGCAGACTATCCTCTAGAGTGGATCGGGTCAGGCGAAGCAACGGAGGAACAAGTGTGAGCGGCGACGCGGTGATCGCAGTCGTGGCCGGGGCCTTCTTCTTCGTCCTCCAGTCTCCCATGAGGTGGCTCCGCAACGATCCGCACGCCTTTCGGAACTCGGCAGCGGCAGCTGCTGCATTTGCCACCGCGTGGTTCGTCGCGACCGACCTTCTGCCAGGCAGCAACGCGCGGATCGTCCTGATCCTGATCCTGATCATGGCCGCGGTGCTGGCCGCGACCAGTCGCTACTGGTTGCCCCGCGTTCGGCGACTACGGAGCTGAGGCGGTCGTTCTCTCGCTGCCAGTCTGTCAGCCCTCACTCGCCCGCTGCCTCAGCACCCCCACCGAGACGAAACCCGTGGCAATCCCTCAGTCTGGCCACGTGGCAAGCCGAGCGGCTGCGCGGGGCCTGACGGCGTGCGTCTAGCCAAACACTGGCGCGTGCCGCACTCGTCGCCCGCGATCCGGCGTGGTCCAGCAACTGCGTCGAGGCCTCGCGTTCAGCCGTTTGCAGGATGCGCGCGGGCACGGCGAGTGTCAGGTGGATGGCCGCATCGTTCGAGCGATGGAGCGTCGAGCCCGTTGAGGCGGCACCATTCGGCACTTTGAGGCTCGGCTTGGGTCCGGCACAGTACGGCCAGGATCCGACCTGGCGCGGCGACGTGCCGCTCGGACGGGGATGAAGCTTGCCAGAGGAGGCGTCCGGTGGCAGGTCAGGACATCGAGCCTACGTCGGCCTTCGAGACTCGTTGGACTGTCGTTCGCGTCGAGAGGGGGTTGCCCGGTGTCCGTGCGGGCGACACTCTATCGTTCGAGCGCTCGGACTCTGAGATCACCGTGCTGAAGGCCGGTGCAGGGGTAGTCACCCGGCTATCACCGCCTGCCTCATTCCAGGTGGCGAGGTCCGAGACTGACCCGGACCTCGGTGAATGGCAGGTCGTTCATGACGGCCAGCGACTTGCAGTTCTGAAGCCGCGCCCACGTCTCTCTGCACAGGTGCGAGGCCAGGCCCCCACCGGAGTGAGGAAGGATGCTGGCGCGCAGTGGGTTCGTGTGTGCCTGAACTGCCACTCGCTCAACTACGCCTGGTCTACGTGGTGTTGGGGCTGCGGAGCTCCGTCCTCGTCGTTCGGACCCGCGTTTCAGGCTCGTGGGCACCCGACCCCACCCCCACCGGGAGCCTCCAAGACCGTCGCCCCGGGGTGGGATCTCCCGGCGAGTACGAAGCCGAACGCGCTGCGGGGGGCTGCGCGCCCCAACGAGCTGAGCACGGCCGCCGCTGCGCCTCTCTATGACCCCGAGCCCAGCCTGTTCGGTGTTGCTCCCCCCATTGTCACGCCTGCCAGCAGCGCAACGACCTGGGCCAAGTACCTCCGCGTGATCGTGGGCTTCGTGGTGCTGGCTGTTCTCGGGTTGTACCGGGTTGGGAGTAGCGCCCCTGAGCCCAGCTCCTTCCCCATAACCAGCCCCTTCCCCATGAGCGCCATGTGGTCGTTTGGTGCCGACCATACCGCGACCCTGCTGTCCGACGGCCGCGTGCTCGTCGCCGGGGGATTGGACCAAGACGACAACACCCTCTACTCCGCCGATATCTACGACCCCGTGAGCGGCACATTCAGCCCGACCGGCTCGATGACCACGGCTCGGGACTACCACACTGCGACACTGCTGTCCGACGGTCGCGTGCTCATCACCGGGGGTTTGGACCAAGACGGCATCGCGCTCTCCACCGCCGATATCTACGACCCGACGAGCGGCACTTTCAGCCCGACCGGCTCCATGTCCACCGCGCGAACGTTCGACACCGCGACCCTGCTCCGCGATGGCCGCGTGCTCGTGGCCGGAGGTGAAGACCAGGACGGCAACCGTCTAGCCTCTGCCGAGATCTACGACCCCGTGAGCGGCACTTTCAGCCCGACCGGCTCGATGGCCACGGCTCTGGACGACCACACCGCGACGCTGCTCCGCGATGGCCGCGTGCTCATCGCCGGGGGTTTGGACCAAGACGGCGACGCGCTCTCCTCTGCCGAGATCTACGACCCGACGAGCGGCACTTTCAGCCTGACCGGCTCGATGATCACGGCTCGGGACTGCCACACCGCGACCATGCTGTCCGACGGTCGCGTGCTCATTGCCGGAGGTTTCGACCAAGACCGCAACGCGCTCTCCTCTGCCGAGATCTACGACCCGACGAGCGGCACTTTCAGCCCGACCGGCTCGATGGCCACGGCTCTGGACGACCACACCGCGACGCTGCTCCGCGATGGCCGCGTGCTCATCGCCGGGGGTTTGGACCAAGACGGCGACGCGCTCTCCTCTGCCGAGATCTACGACCCGACGAGCGGCTTCTTCAGCCTGACCGGCTCGATGATCACGGCTCGGGACTGCCACGCCGCGACGCTGCTGTCCCACAGCATCGTGCTCATTACCGGGGGTTTGGACCAGGGCGGCAGCCCGCTCTCCTCTGCCGAGACCTACGACCCGATTCCCGGCATGTTCAGCGCGACCGGCTCGATGACCTTCACTTACCACAGACACACTGCCACGGCGCTCTCCACGACTGCGTCAGGGGGCCCGTTGGGGCTGGGATGAACCTAACACTGGCGCGTACCGCGGTCGTCGTCCCACTGGCGAGTCTGCAGGCGACCCTCGATGGCGACCTGCTGACCCTTGCCCAGATACTGGCCGCAGACCTGCGCCAGGCGGTCCCAGGTGCCACGTTGTGGTACCCGCCCGGAGCGCTGGTGACAGAAAGACATATGCTCCGGCCGAGGCGCCAGCGCTAGACTCTGGTCAGAGAGCGGCCCCTCCCAAGGCTCGCTCCGCGACGAAAGGGGTTCGATCCGATGGCAGGTAAGTTCGTGCTGTCCAAGGCCAAGAACGGCAAGTTCCACTTCTCGCTCAAGGCTGGGAACGGCGATATCATCGCCACGTCCCAGATGTACGACAGCAAGGCCGGTGCCCTCAACGGCATCGAGTCTGTCAAGAAGAACGCGTCGGGGGCTACGGTCGACGATCAGAGCGACAAGCCTGCCGAGTAAGCCCCGAGGCCCCGACCGCAGCCAGTCACCATCCCGTAGTCCTCTCTCGCGTCCTGCAGGCCCTCGCTGTGTTCGGCGGGGGCCTCTCTTATCCCACCCACCCGAGTGTGGCGAAATACGACTAAGTGGCGCTTAGACCCAGACGACCACGTTGTGGTATTCCGCGCGCTCTTTGCCGTTGCCGCGGAACTCGTTGGTCGCCACAGCAAATGTGGCGACGGATGACCCGCTGGCCAGCGATCGCAGCTCCGGATCGCGGGTCAGTCGGCCGGTCAGAAGGACCTTGTTCACGGTCCTGGTCTCCTCTCGCGGCGCCGCTGTGTCGCGACGCCCTCTCTTGCGGCGGGTGAGAGAACGGCATCGAATGGGCATTCATCCCGGCTTACCGGCGGCTCATCCGAATGCGCTCTGGCCGCCTTTGACGCGATATGCTGGACCCGGAACGGAGTTGCCCGGGAGCGATGACCGGACCGGGCCGAGGGAAGGAGAGGGTGTCGATGTCGACTTCGCACCGGCTGGCGACGGGTCGTCGACCTGCCGTGCTGGGCCGCATCGGACGAGTTGGGGCCGCCGTCTTGCTGGGAACGGGTTTCGTGGCCTCGGCCTGGGCCGGGCCGCTGGCCGGGCCCCTCGCCGCGGCGCCGGTCGGGGGCCGGGTCGTGGCCTGGGGCTACGACCACTCCGACCAGACCGACGTCCCGGATTCCGCCCAGGCGGGCGTGATCATGGTCGCGGGGGGCTGCAACCACAGCCTCGCCCTCAAGTCGAACGGAAGCGTGATCGCCTGGGGTGACGACACGTACCACCAGACCGATGTCCCTGCGGCAGCCCAATCGGGAGTCATCGCCATCTCGGCCGGGTGCAACCACAGCCTGGCCCTGCGATCGAACGGCCAGATCGTGGCCTGGGGCGACAACTAGTACGGCCAGTTGAACGTGCCTTCTCTGCCCGCCGGTCGGAGGTGGATCGCGATCGGCGCCGGCGAGCGACATAGCACGGGCGTGGCCAACGGCGGTGTAGCCAACCAGGTCTATGCCTGGGGCGACGACACGTATCTCCAGACGGAAGCCCCGATCTCCGTATACAAAGGGCAGTCGATCACGCTCCCGAACAGCCATGACGTCGACGCGGGCGAGTACGACAGCATCGCCCTGAACAAGAACGGAACCGTGGCGGTCTGGGGTGGCCCGCCCGCAAGCCTCGGAGCCGTCCCGGCAGGGCTCTCACACGTGATCGCCATCGCCATCGGCCGGGAACACGCTCTGGTGCTCGAGTCGAACGGCACGGTCGTGACCTGGGGCGAGAACGACTACTCCCAGCTGGACGTTCCGTCCGGCCTTTTGGGGGTCAAGGCGATCGCGGCGGGTGGCTATCACAGCCTGGCGCTGAAGTCGAACGGCCAGATCGTGGCCTGGGGTCGCGACGACTTCGGCCAGACGGACGTGCCGGCTCTTCCACCCGGGTCGCGCTACTCGGCGATCGCCGCCGGGGCGCTCCACAGCCTGGCCATCGTCCCGCCGAAATCCGCCCGGCGCTCCGACGGGCGTGGCGGCCTCGGCCTGGGATGGCTCCGCCGCCGTCTCGTGGGCGGCTCCCGGGAGCGACGGGGGCGGCCCAATTTCGGGCTACACCGTCACATCGGCGCCGGGCGGCAAGACCTGCGCGACCACCGGCGCGTTGAGCTGCACTCTCGGCGGGCTCACCGACGGGACGTCGTACACGTTCACGGTCAGGGCCAGGAACGGGGCCGGGTTCGGAGCTACCTCGGCGAAATCGAACGCCGTGACGCCTATCGCTGGAACCACGCCGGAACCGAGCGCGAAGCCGACGCCGGCCGTCACGGCCGCACCGCCCGTCCCCACGCCCGTCCCTACCAGCAGCCCCTCGACCGGCCATCCCACCGCGAGCCCGACCGCCTCGCTCGCGGGCGCGGTCGCGGGCTCGAGATCGAGCGGAGGCGGCGGGTTGCTGTTGGTTCTAATGGCGGTGATCGCCGCGCTGGCCATCTGCCTGGCGGGCCTGGTCGGATACCAGATCGCCAGCATGAGGCGGGCGCCGGCGTTCGTCGGGGAACCGCCGGAGACTGACGAGACGGCGACGGACAGCGGTCGGCAGCCTTCGTGAGCTGCCGGCCCTGCGGCCCGGGACGGCCGCCGGGCGCACCGGCGGAGCGGCGCGAGCCCCCTGCGACCGCGGGCGCGCCGGCTCGGTGAACGAGCGGGAGGGTCCGACCGTCTGCCGCGAAATCGCGGCCCGGCTATGCTGCCGGAGGCGTCGCCGCGCAGCGACGCCTCTGCGTTCGGCTGCGGAGGAGGAATCTGGATGATCGGGCACGGGGCGGTTCTTTCCAGGGTCATCAGGGCGGCTGTCGTCGGCGGGCTGGTGGCGTCAGTCGCGGCTTGCTCGTCGAGCGGCGGCACCACGCCGCCGACGACGCTACCGACGCCGGTGGGGAGCCAGACCGCGGCGCCGGTAGCGAGCCAGACCGCGACGCCGGTGGCGAGCTGCGCCTGCTCCACGCCCACCGCGGTCGCGCCGAGCGCAAGTGCGACCGCCAACCCGACGGCTGCGATTCGGAGCGGCACCGTCGTTGCCTGGGGCGACGACAGTCAGGGCCAGACGAAAGTCTCCGCGGGCCTCGCGGGCGTGGTGGCGATCGCGGCCGGTGACGAGTTCAGCCTGGCCTTGAAATCCGACGGCACCGTCGTTGCCTGGGGCGCGAACGACTCCGGCCAGGCCACTCCGCCGGCTGGACTGACGGGAGTGGTCGCGATTTCGGGCGGGAGCTCGCACGCTATCGCGCTGAAGTCCGACGGGACGGTCGTAGGTTGGGGCGACAACTCCAGCGGCCAGGCCAAGCCTCCGGCCGGCCTCGCCTCGGTCGAGGCCATCTCGGCGGGCGGAGACCACAGCCTCGCCCTCAAGTCGGACGGAACCGTGGTCGCCTGGGGATCGGACGCGAACGGCGAAACCGATGTCCCAGCCGGCCTTCATGACGTCATCGCCATCTCGGCCGGTTACGACTACAGTCTGGCGCTGCTCAAGGGTGGGACCGTCGTCGCCTGGGGCGACAAGTATCCGACCGACTCGTCGATAAGCCTGGTCAAGGTGCCGAGCGGGCTCTCGGGCGTGACGGCCATCTCGGCCGGCTACTACCACAGCCTGGTTCTCAAGTCGGACGGAACCGTCACCGGCTGGGGCCAGGACGCGGACGGCGCGGTGACGGCCCCCAAGGGCCTCACGGGCGTCACGGCCGTGGCCGCCGGCGGCAACTTCAGCCTGGCGCTCAAGTCGGACGGGAGCGTTACAGGCTGGGGGTCGAACTCGGACGGCTGTCTGACGTTCCCGGCCACGCTCAAGAACGTCATTGCCATAGATGCCGGCGGAGCCTTTGCGCTGGCGATCGTTCAAACCTCGTGACGACGGAAGAAGGGTGACAATGCGCCAGATCAAGGCCCGTCTCGCAAATCGCGCGCCGCTCGACCTGTCCACGCTCGATGAGCGGGCCCTGATGGGGTGCATCGACCACTCGCTGCTTCGACCGGAGCTGACCCGGGCCGAGGTCGAGGCCGGCGTCGACCTGGCGATCGAATGGGAGACGGCCACGGTCTGCTGCCGGCCGGCCGACCTGCCGCTGGTGGTGTCGCGGCTGCGGCGGACGGTCGTCGGCCCGACCACGGTGATCGGTTTCCCGCACGGCGCGCACATGCCCAACATCAAGGAGCGTGAGGCGCTCGTGGCGGTCGACCAGGGCGCCGTCGAGCTGGACGTGGTGATCAACATCGGAGCGCTCCGATCCGGCGATCTCGGGTACGTGCGTGACGAGCTGGCCGGCCTCGTCTACGCAGTGGCACCGACGCCGGTGAAGGTGATCCTCGAGACCGCGTATCTCACTCCCGATCAGGTCGAGGCCGGCTGTCGCGTGGCGATCGAGGCGCGCGCCGCGTTCGTCAAGAACGGGACGGGCTACTCGCCACGGGGCGCCGATGCCGGTGAGATCGCCCTCATGCGCCGCGTCGTCGGCGACCGCGTCGGAGTCAAGGCCGCGGGTGGCGTGCGGACGCTGGACGCGATGCTGCTGATGCTGGCCGCCGGCGCGTGCCGTGTCGGGGCCACCGCTACGGCCGCGATCGGAACGGAGTGGCGCGCCCGCGGTCCTGAGGCGGTCAAGGCCATTCTCGCAGCCGGTCCCACCGCGAAGATTGCGGCTGGGCCGTCCGCGGGCGACGAGGAGTAGGAGTCGGGGCGACGACCCTGGACCCACGGGGCAGGTGCTCCGCCGGACTGTGCTCCTGAAGAAAGGTACTTTCGAGTGCGGGGAGGGAACCAAAGGACCTGCGGGGAGGGCACTCACATAGGCCCATGCGGCCAACTACACTGCAGCGGGCGTCCCGCCCAATAGAGTCGGGTTTCACTGTGCTCAAGCAGGGGTCGGGAGACGGCAAATGCGTGACCGGATGTTGCGCCTCGGGTTCGCCGCGGCGTTTGTTGCTTCGCTGCTGATCGTGCAGGCGGGCCAGGCGCTGGCCACCGCCCCGAGCTCGGCGCCAACAATCAAGAGCCCGGCCAATGGCTCGAACGTAGGTAACGCCAACCCCACGCTGTCCTGGGGGGCCGTCGGCAACGCCGTCTACTATCACGTCCAGATCTCGACGTCCGCCACCTACTCCTCGCCGATCTACGACGTGGAGACGTCCGCCCTGCAGGCCACGCCGCCGAGCCTCCTGCCGTTCTCGACCCTGTACTGGCGCGTGGCCGGCGAGGACTCCTCCCACGCCCTCGGCCCCTACGCCACCGCCTCGTTCACCAAGAGCCTCTCATCGGCGCCGGTGACGCTGACTCCGACCAACGGCCAGACGCTCGTATTCCCGACGAACCCCATCCTCTTTTCGTGGCAACCCGTGCCTGGCGCTATTTCTTACACGCTCCAGATAGGCAACTCCTCCGACTTCACCAGCAACCCCGTTCAATACCAGACCTCCAACACCTCCTACACGCTGACCGACACGCAATCGTTCACGGAGAGTGACGGGGTCACGCCCCAGTCGTGGTGGTGGGAAGTCCAGGCCAACTACGCGAACGCTTCGGTCACGCAGTGGTCCACTCCCCAGAGCTACCAGATCTCATGGCCGGCTACGCCGCAGCTGGAGAGCCCGAGCAACGGGGCGGTGGGCGTCACGGATACGGTCTTCTCCTGGGATCCGGTCCTCGGGGCTGCCAGCTACGACATCCAGGTCAGCTCAAACGGCGACTGGCAAAACGGTCTGGTCATCTATCAGACGTCGGTGTTCGGCACGCGTTTCGCGCCGGACCAGACCCTGAACAACGCCTCGTATTACTGGCGAGTCCGGGCCCGCGCAGCCGGTAGCGCCACGAACTACGGTCAGTGGTCCACGCCCTTCACCTTCACCCGATCGTGGTCATCGCGACCCGTCCCGCTCAGGCCTCTTTGGGCGGGCGGTTCGGCCGATCCGCCCATTGTCGGCACGCTGGAATTGAGCTGGACTCCCGCCGCGGCCGGCGGCCCCGGTTGGGTCGATCATGCCTCGCACTACGACGTGGAGATCGGCACCGATCTCAACTTCTCCCCCGGCACGTACACGTCGTGCATGACCGATCAGACGACCTTCACGCCCTACAACCCCGTGATCGGAGGGAACGAACCGGGCTCGTGCAATGGAGGTCCATCGCTCACTATCGGTACCATCTACTACTGGCGCGTTCAGGGCATCGATGGTCCGGCCGGAGTCCTCGGCCTCTGGGACAGCACTGACTCGTCCAACACCCAGCGGTTCATCTACCAGCCATCTCTGCCCGACCTCTCATGCGGACCGGCGAATGGGTCGACCGTCCAGACACCTGTGCTCTGCTGGTCGGCGGTCTCCGGGGCAGAGACATACCGCGTCACCATCCTCAACCACAACGGCACGCAAGCAGATGCGGCTACGACCTACGGCCTGACGTATACGCCGCTGCAGACTCTCAATCCCGCCAGCGGTCCGTTCACGTGGCACGTCGAGACGATCGACAGCCAGGGCGACGTGGGGTTGACTCAGGCGAGCTCGACCTGGCCATCCTTCAGTCTCACGACGCCGACGACCGACACTTCACTTTCGTTGCTGACCCCGGCCGACGGGGCGAGCGCCCTGCGTATGCCGTCGATGACCTGGACACCCTATACCGGAGCCTCCTACTACGAGGTCCTGGTCGGAGTGACCTCGGGGATCTTCGACGCAACTCCCCTCAGCGGCGGCACCCATCTCCCGTATGCGGGCTTCACGTACACGCAGGTGCCAAAGGCGGCGGCGAAGTACTACTGGGAGGTCGAGGCATTCGACGCCGGGAACAACCTCCTGGGGACCAGTTCGGAGCGTTCGTTCTACGTGGGCACGACGCCCTCCTACGGCGACTGGATAATCCCCTGGAACGACTACCTCACGCCGGAATGCCAGGCCCAGACCGATCCCAGCATCGCCCGGTGCACACCACTGCTGGGCCAGACCCAAGAGATGACCTGGACACCCGAACCCAATGCCGGCGCGTACCTCGTGTACGTCGCCAAGGACGTCAACTTCACCAACATCTATCGGGAATACGAGACGGGGCAGACATCCCTGACGCCGCGGGAATCGTGGCTGGACAGCCAGGCCGGCGAGTCCTACTACTGGTTCGTCCGTCCGTGTGTGGATTGGCAGGCCCAGCACTGCGGACCGGGGCCGGACACGAACGCCGGCCTCGACGACTCCAGCGCCTACCGGAAGTCGTCGCCGGCGGAGAACGGCCTGACAACGACAACGGCGGCCAATCCTCCGGTCGCGGCCACCACGATCCCAAATCAGGTGACCTTCAACTGGGCCGACTACATGACCACCAGTCAGGCGTCGCCATACCCGGTCACGGGCATGAACTCGACGCGTGTCACCCAGGAGGCAAAGCAGTACACGATCCAGGTCTCCACCGCCTCTGACTTCAGCAACATCATCGACACGCGGACGGTGGATCAGACCCAGTACACGCCCTGGACGGAGACGTATCCGGAGGGTCCGCTCTACTGGCGAGTGCAGGCTCTGGACGGCAGCGGGAACCCGCTGACGATGAGTGCCACCGGGACGGTGGTCAAAGCCTCGCCGCCTATCGCATTGACTTCGCCGGCCAACGCGGCCACCGTGACTGGCGTGCCCTACTTCACCTGGGCGCCCCAGACCTGGGCCGCCAAGTACACCATTGAGGTTTACAAGAACGGCGACCTGAATTTCTCCGCCAGCAATCTCATCTTCAGCGTCACGACCTTCATCGCAGCATGGTCGCCCACGGCGAACATGCCGGCCGGCGTCTATGCCTGGCGCGTTCAGCGACTCGACGCCAGCAATCGCCCGGGTCCCTGGTCGACCGGACGTACGTTCACGCTCAAGCCGTCTGCGCCGACTCTCAACACGCCAGCTGATCAGGCCTTTCTCGATGGGATCAACATGGACTTCACCTGGTTGGGCGTTCAAGGCGCCGTGGCCTACCAGTTCCAATCGAGCACGGCGGCCGACTTCAGCACTGGCATCGTCGAGAACCAGACGACCGTCATGACGGCCTGGTCACCGACAAGGCAGTACAGCGCAGGCGTCTACTACTGGCGCGTCAATCTCCTTGACGCCTCCAACAACGTCCTCAGCACCTCGAGCTCGCGCAAGTTCACAGTGGGCACGTTGCCGGGCGCGCCGACTGGCCCGACGGCAATCGCAGGGAACACCGCGGCCACAGTATCGTGGACCGCCCCGAGCTCGAGCGGCAGTTCCACGATCACCGGGTACATCGTGACCAGCACGCCCGGCGGCAAGACCTGCACCACCACCGGCGCGACCCACTGCACGGTGAGCGGCCTCACCAACGGCACCGCCTACACGTTCCACGTGCAGGCGATCACCAGCGTCGGTACCGGGCCGGCGTCGGCAGAGTCGAATTCTGTTGTCCCTTCGGCAGTGCCCGCCTCCACGTACCACGCCACGAGCCCCGCGCGGGTCCTGGACTCCCGACCCACAGGCTCGGGTCACACCAACATCGGACTATCCGGTAAGTTCACCGCAGGTACGGTCCGGACCTTCGCCGTGGCCGGCGTCATCGGCGTAGGGGCGAGCAGCGCCGCCGTACCGACCGACGCCACCGCGGTCACGGGCAACCTCACCATCGTGAACGAGACCGCCCCCGGAGTAGTCGCCCTGGGACCGACCATGACCGCCAGCGGTGCCACTACCACGATCAACTTCGTCAAGGGCGACATCCGGGCCAACAACGTGACTCTCGCTCTTGGAGCCGGAGGCAAGCTCTCGGCGGTCTATCGCTCGGCTACCGGCGGAGCCACGATCGATCTCATCTTCGATGTCACAGGCTTCTTCACCCCCGATACGAGCGGCGCCACCTATCACGTCCTGACACCGGGCCGGATCCTCGATACCAGACCGACCGGCTCGGGTCACACCAACATCGGTCTTGCGGGTAAGTTCGCCAACAAGAGTGTCCGGACCTTCGCGATCGCAGGCGTCAAGGCCCTGGGCTGGACGTCCGCCCTGGTACCGTCGGCTGCCACCGCTGTCACCGGCAACCTGACCGTGACCGATGCCAGCTCTATCGGCTATGTCTCGGTCGGTCCCACGATCGCGGCCGTACCCTCGACCTCGACTCTCAACGTCGCCGCCGGAGCCACCGTCGCCAACGGTGTCACCGTGGCCCTCAAGAGCGGCAAGCTAGAGGCCGTCTGGGATGGCACGGCCGGATCATCGGCCGATGTCATCTTCGATGTCACCGGCTACTTCACCGCAGGGACCGGTGGTCTGTCCTACTACCCGATCACACCGGTCCGGGTTCTCGACTCCTCGGTCAGTCTCGGCCTGTCGGGTACCTTCGCGAGCCGGAGCGCGAGACTCTTCACCATCGGCGGTACTGGCGGTGTCCCAACTGGCGCCGCCGGCATCAGCGGCAACCTGACCGTGCTCAACCCATCATCGGCGGGCTGGGCTCTGGTATCACCCGAGATCGTCGCCACTCCGACCACCTCTACCCTCAACGTCGCGTCCGGACACAGTGAGGCCAACGGCTTCGATGTCGCTCTGGGGCTCATCGGGTCACGTCGCTCTCGAATGGGCCGGCACCACCGGCTCCAGCGCCAACATCGCTCTCGACGTCACCGGGTATTGGAAGTAGGGCAGGGGGCGGCGGCCGTTTGGAGGCTCGTCCACTCTCCGGCGCCGGAGCTGGTTTCACGCGCGGCAAACAGAAGTCTCCTGAGCCTGCCTGACACGTGGGGCCTCGCGGACCGCGATGGCCGCGGCGTGGCGGCCCGGCCGACGGCGATCGGCCGCCAGATCGGGCCGTTTCCTCTCAGAACGGTGGCGCCATCGCGTACCAAGGCCCAACCCCGGGAGTCGGCGTCCCGGCTGCCTGGGCCGGGACCGGTCGGGGTATGGTTGAGTCGAGTGGTACTATCCGATGGTCGTGCCTGTGTCGCGACAGCGAGGTGTTTCCGCGGCAGGCTCGATGTGTCGGGCCACGATGGGGCCAGCTGGGGTTTGTTGTCCGGGCCGTGGCGTGCGCGAGCGCTTCTGCACACCCGGAGGAGGGAGAGGTAAATGCGAGCGTCGCGCGTGGCGCGTTTGTGCGCGTCTGTCGTGCTCGGCCTGGTCGTCACAGCTTGTCTTGGCACCGCGGCGATGGGGGCTTCGTCGACCGCTGCAGGTCCTGGCCGCAGCCCTGCCCCCGCCGTAGCCGTAGCCCAGACTCCGACGATGACTCCGACGTTGTCCGCGACTCCGGGCCCCACGATCGCGCCCCCGTCGCGGGTGCCGGCCGCGAACCCAAAATCGACGTCCGCTCGGCGGGCCGTTTGTCTTCCGCCCGGATGGAACCCGCCCCCGGCGTGGCCCGGTTGCCGGTCGAAAGCCAGGTCAGCAGCGACCGCTCCGTCGACCGTGACGAGTCCAGTCGCCGCGACCGTGGGCACCGCGATCCAGGGCACGGTCACCGGGACCGGCGGGACGCCGCTCGCGGACATCGAAGTCGACGTGACGGGAGCCGGCGACTGGGGCTACGAGGGCGCAACGGGTACCGCCGCTGACGGAACCTACCTGGTGCATGTCCCTCCCGGCTCCTACACGCTGTACTTCTTCGACGGGAGCAGCGCGTACCTCAGCGGCTACTACTACAGCAGCGGCAGCGGCCATTTCTCCGTCAATGAGGCGTCGCCTGTAAAGGTGACAACCACGGATGTGACCGGGATCAACGTACAGCTCGGGATCGGCCATTTCGTCAAGGGCACGGTCACCGGGACTGGCGGAACGCCGCTCGCGGACGTCGAAGTCGATGTGAGCTCGGTGAGCGACTCCGGCTACGACGGCTCGACGTGGACCGCCTCGGACGGAACCTACTCGGTGGACGTCCCTCGCGGCTCCTACACCGTGTACTTCTATGACTGGATGGACACGTACCTCAATGGGTACTACAGCAGCGGCGGGTTCACCCTCGACGAGGACTCGGCCACGCCCGTAAAGGTGACAACCTCGGATGTTACCGGCATCGACGTGCAGCTCGAGACCGGCCAGTTCATCACGGGCACGGTCACAGGGACCGGTGGAACGCCCCTCGAGGACGTTGACGTCGAAGCGGACTCGATGAGCTACCTCGCCTCGGGCGAGACTGAC
The DNA here is from genome assembly GCA_963768655.1 of uncultured Chloroflexia bacterium. GTDB lineage: Bacteria > Chloroflexota > Limnocylindria > Limnocylindrales > CSP1-4 > Fen-1039. Next base: position 122,546 of record CAVYIM010000006.1, read on the forward strand.
TCGGACGGCTCCTACTGGCTCCTCGTCCCTCCCGACACCTACGAGCTCTACTTCTCCGACGGGAGCGGCCTGTACCTCAGCGGGTACTACAGCAGCAGCGCCAGCGGCCACTTCACCGTCGATGAAGGGTCGGCCACGCCGGTGACCGTGACAACCTCAGACGTGACCGGGATCAACGTCCGGCTTGGGACAGCCCACTTCATCATGGGCACGGTCACTGGGACCGACGGGACGCCGCTGTCGGACTTCGAAGTCGATGCGTACACGGCCGGTTACGCCTACGACGGCTCGACGACGACGGCCTCGGATGGGACCTACTCGATCGACGTCCCTGCCGGCTCCTACACCGTGTACTTCTACGACGGGAGCGGCACGTATTTCAGCGGCTACTACAGTAGCAGCGGATTTACCCTCGACGAGGACTCGGCCACGCCGGTGAAAGTGACAACCTCGGATGTGAGCGGGATCGACGTCCAAATAGGCGAGCAGTACGGCCTCGCGCAACTGATTCTCACCCCCGTGAACGCGACCATGACCGCCAGTGGGAGCCAGAGCTACACGGCTGAAGGCTACGACGTGTATGGGGACGACCTGGGCGACATGACCCCGGACACGACCTTCAGCATCAGCGGTGATGGCTCCTGCACCGGTGCCTACAAAGAGACTGCGGTTTGGGTAGTCTCATGCACGTCGACAGTGGCAGGCGTCCACACGATCACCGGCACTGATGGCGCTGCCCAGGGAAAGGCCACGCTGCACGTCAGCTCGGCCCCGGCGACGAACCTCGTGGTCGCCGGTCTTCCGAGTCCGTGCTCGGGCGGTGTCGCCCGCAGCCTGACGGTCACCGCGAAAGACCCATACGGAAACTCAGCCACCTCCTATCGCGGCACGGTCCACCTCTCCAGCACCGACCCGGCAGCCGTCCTGCCCGCGGACTACACCTTCACCGCCGCCGACAAGGGAGTCCACACCTTCGGCGTCACTCTCAAGACCAATGGCCCGCAGTCGGTGACCGCGACCGACATTGCAGTGACCAGCATCACAGGCTCCCAGACGAATGTCCTCGTGACGGGGTCGGCCTCCTCATATACCCCCATCAGCCCGCGTCGGGTTCTCGACTCCCGGCCCACCGGGTCGGGTCACACCAACATCGGCCTGGCGGGTAAGTTCACCGCCGGCACGGTCCGTAAGTTCACCGTCGCCGGAGCGGAGTATGTCGGGGGTGGGAGCGCTGCAGCCATCCCGACCAATGCCGTGGCGGTGACAGGCAACCTCACGGTCGTGGGTGAGACCGCGCCAGGCGTCATCGATCTGGGACCGACCGTGACCGCGACCGGGTCCACTGCCACTCTGGACTTTGCCAAGGGCGACATCCGGGCCAACAACGTGACGATCGGTCTGGCCCCCGATGGCTCACTGGAGGCCGTCTATCGCAGCAGCACCGCCGCTGCGACGAGCGATCTCATCTTCGATGTCACAGGCTACTTTGTCCCCGGCAGCGGTGGTGCTACCTATCACTCCCTGGCTCCGGGTCGAGTCCTCGATACCAGACCGTCCGGTGGTGGAGTGACCCACATCGGCGGCCTGTCCAAGCTGTCCAACCGGACCGTCAAGAGCTTCCCGGTGGCCGGCGTAAAGGCCCTGGGCTGGTCATCCGCCCTCGTACCCTCGAGCGCCACCGGCGTGACCGGCAACCTGACCGTGACCGGGGCCACGAGTGCCGGCTTTGTCTCACTTGGTCCGACCATGACCGCCTCACCCTCGACCTCCAGCGTCAACGTCACGGCCGGCTCGACCGTTGCCAATGGCGTGACCGTAGCCCTGAAGTGCGGGAAGCTAGCGGTGGTCTGGTGCGGCACCGCAGGCTCATCGGCCAATGTCATCTTCGATGTCACGGGCTACTTCACGGCTGGCTCGGGTGGTCTGTCCTACTACGCGATCGCACCGGTCCGCATCCTCGATTCCTCCAAGTCCATCGGTCTGTCCGGTACCTTCGCCAGCGGCACGGCAAGACTCTTCACCATCGGTGGTACTGCGGGTGTCCCAACTGGCGCCGCCGGTATCAGCGGCAACCTGACCGTGCTATCTCCCTCCTCCGCTGGCTGGGCTCTGGTATCACCTGAGATCGTCGCCACTCCGACCACCTCGACCCTCAACGTCGCCTCCGGACACAGTGAGGCCAACGGCTTCGACGTCGCTCTGGGAGCCTCCGGTCACGTCGCTCTCGAGTGGGCCGGCACCACCGGCTCCAGCGCCAACATCGCTCTCGACGTCACCGGGTATTGGAAGTAGGGCAGGGGGCGGGGGAGAAGCAAACATGAGTGCCGGCACAAGGGGCGCAGGAGAAGCAGCAGCACGCCGTGCGAAATCGCACGCAGTGGCGGGCGCCGACTGGGGCCGGTCCGAGGGAGCGAGTTCAATGAAGACATGGCTTCGCGGGGAGATGTTCCACCGCCTGCTTCTGGTAACGGCCGTCGCCGTCCTTGCTGGTCTGACGGCCCCGGCGCAGGCCCACGCCTCCACCGGCAGCGGTGGTAGAGCGAGGACAGCTCTCACCGCTGCAACCGGGGATACCGAGCCAATATGTGGCCCAGCCCCGGCAGGGAGCGTGCGCTGTTTGGCGATCCGCCGGACTGATGTAACCGAGCTATCTGCCGGCCAGGTCACACCTTCGGTGGCGGTTGAGGGATACGGACCATCAGATCTGCGGAGCGCCTATGCGCTGCCGAGCACGGGTGGCGTGGGAGTCACGGTTGCCCTGGTCGAAGCGTACGGCGCTCCGAATGCGGAATCGGATCTGGCGGTGTATCGCAGTCACTTTGGACTTCCACCGTGCACCACGGCCAACGGCTGTTTCCGGAGGGTCGACCAGACCGGCGGAGTGTCCTATCCGGCGTACGACGAGGGCTGGGCCGGAGAGACAGACCTCGACATCGAGATGGTCTCGGCGATCTGCCCTGGTTGCAAGATCCTCCTGGTCGAGGCCAACACCGGCCGGCTCTCGGATCTGATGACGGCGGTGGATACTGCCGTAGCGCTCGGCGCCAACGTGGTGTCGCAGAGCTACGGTGGCGAGGAAACTTCCGGCGACATTGTCGACGCAGATCCACATCTTGATCATCCCGGAGTGGCGATCGTTGCCGGTACAGGAGACTTTGGCACGGGCGACTGGGCGACGCCGGGCTACATGACCTTCTTCCCGGCCTCCTCTCCGTACGTGACGGCCGTTGGGGGAACGAGTCTCGTACCGGCCTCGAATGCTCGCGGCTGGACCGAAACCGTGTGGAACCACCCCGACGGCAGCGGCTACTACGCGCCGAACGCTGGATGCTCCGAGTATGAGCCGAAGCCGGCGTGGCAGACGGACCGGGGGTGTCTCAAACGAACCACTGCCGACGTCTCGGCCGTCGCGGATCCGTACACGGGCGTCGCTGGGTTCGATCCGGACTGGGGCGGTTGGGGAGTCATCGGGGGGACGAGCGTTTCCGCGCCGGTCATCGCCGGGGTCTTTGCCCTGGCAGGAGTGCCGCTGGCGGGCACCTATCCAACTCAGTATCTCTATGCTCGCGCCTCCGACCTGAACGACGTGACAAGTGGCGATATCGGCGGCGAGAACGGAAGCTGCAACGGCTCGTACCTGTGCGCGGCGAAGGTTGGCTATGACGGGCCCACGGGTCTCGGCACGCCGGACGGCCTGAACGCCTTCAGGGCGGCGCCCAGCCTCGAGGTGACAGGTCTCCCGAGCCCCACAGTCGCGGGTACCGCCCACGACCTTACGGTTACCGCGAGAGACGCCTACGGCAATGTCGCGACCGGCTACACCGGGACCGTCCACTTCAGCAGCTCCGATCCCGCAGCCACCCTGCCAACGGACTACGCCTTCACCGCCCGTGACGCCGGGGTGCACGTGTTCAGCGTGACGCTCAAGACAGCCGGTACCTGCTCGGTGACAGCCACCGATACAGTCACGCCATTGAACTCCGGCTGGCAGGACGGCATCGTGGTGAACCCGGGACCGGTCACGAACCTCGCGGTCTCCGGTCTTTCGACGCCGCGGACGGCCGGCACGGCCGGCACCGTCACCGTCAAGGCCGTCGACACCTCCGGCAACGGTGAGACCAGCTATCGCGGCACGGTCCGCTTCACCAGCACCGACCCGGCAGCCGTCCTGCCCGCGGACTACACCTTCACCGCCGCCGACAAGGGAGTCCACACCTTCAGCGTCACTCTCAAGACCAATGGCCCGCAGTCGGTGACCGCGACCGACATTGCAGTGACCAGCATCACAGGCTCCCAGACGAATGTCCTCGTGACGGGGTCGGCCTCCTCATATACCCCCATCAGCCCGCGTCGGGTTCTCGACTCCCGGCCCACCGGGTCGGGTCACACCAACATCGGCCTGGCGGGTAAGTTCACCGCCGGCACGGTCCGTAAGTTCACCGTCGCCGGAGCGGAGTATGTCGGGGGCGGGAGCGCTGCAGCCATCCCGACCAATGCCGTGGCGGTGACAGGCAACCTCACGGTCGTGGGTGAGACCGCGCCAGGCGTCATCGATCTGGGACCGACCGTGACCGCGACCGGGTCCACTGCCACTCTGGACTTCGCCAAGGGCGACATCCGGGCCAACAACGTGACGATCGGTCTGGCCCCCGATGGCTCACTGGAGGCCGTCTATCGCAGCAGCACCGCCGCTGCGACGAGCGATCTCATCTTCGATGTCACAGGCTACTTTGTCCCCGGCAGCGGTGGTGCTACCTATCACTCCCTGGCTCCGGGTCGAGTCCTCGATACCAGACCGTCCGGTGGTGGAGTGACCCACATCGGCGGCCTGTCCAAGCTGTCCAACCGGACCGTCAAGAGCTTCCCGGTGGCCGGTGTCAAGGCCCTGGGCTGGTCATCCGCTCTCGTACCCTCGAGCGCCACCGGCGTGACCGGCAACCTGACCGTGACCGGGGCCACGAGTGCCGGCTTTGTCTCTCTAGGTCCGACCATGACCGCCTCACCCTCCACCTCCAGCGTCAACGTCACGGCCGGCACCACCGTCGCCAACGGCGTGACCGTGGCCCTAAAGAGCGGCAAGCTAGCGGTGGTCTGGTGCGGCACCGCAGGATCATCGGCCAATGTCATCTTCGATGTCACGGGCTACTTCACGGCTGGCTCGGGTGGTCTGTCCTACTACGCGATCGCACCGGTCCGGGTCCTCGATTCCTCCAAGTCCATCGGTCTGTCCGGTACCTTCGCCAGCGGCACGGCAAGACTCTTCACCATCGGCGGTACTGCGGGTGTCCCAACTGGCGCTGCCGGTATCAGCGGCAACCTGACGGTGCTATCTCCCTCATCGGCGGGCTGGGCCCTGGTATCCCCTGAGATCGTCGCCACTCCGACCACCTCTACCCTCAACGTCGCCTCCGGCCACAGTGAGGCCAACGGCTTCGATGTCGCTCTGGGAGCCTCGGGTCACGTCGCTCTCGAGTGGGCCGGCACTACCGGCTCCAGCGCCAACATCGCTCTCGATATCACCGGCTACTGGAAGTAGGGAGCGGGGGGAGGCGCGCTCCTCGGCTCGTTGGACCCTCGCAGACGCTCGGAGGCCCCGGCCCGCGCCGGGGCCTCGGACCACGTGGCGGCGGGCGAAGGGACGCCCGGCTCGGGGCTCGGCCAGGGGCTCGGTCCGGGTCCTCGCGCCTGCTATACTTCGGCCGGCCTGGGGACCGAGGAACCCCGGGCTGCCAATGCCAATCGCCAAGGAGTGCACGTTGCCGCACGAAGGCGTGCCGTTCGCCCCGTGAGACGAACCACCACCTTCACGCCCCAGGGAGCCGCGGCGGCTCCTACGGAGGGGCAGTCTACCCAGGTCCCCGGCCGCTCGGTCGAGGGCCTTTTGGTTTCCCGGGGTTGGCACAGGGACGACCGCCGGGGCGAGCACCGCAGGGAGGACTAGATGCCCGCCACCGTGATCGTCGGCCTGCAGTGGGGCGACGAGGGCAAAGGCAAGACGACCGACTTCCTGGCCGAGGGCGTTTCGGCCGTCGTCCGCTATCAAGGCGGCGACAACGCCGGTCACACGATCATGCTCGGCGAGGAAGTCTTCAAGCTCCACCTCGTCCCCTCGGGCGTGCTCTACCCGCACATCACGCCGATCATCGGCAACGGCGTGGTCGTCAACCCGGCAACCCTCCTGACCGAGTTCGAGATGCTCACCAGCCGCGGCATCGAGGTCGATCGCGTCCGGGTCAGCAAGCACGCCCACGTGATCATGCCCTACCACATCGCTCTCGACGGAGCGATGGAGGCCCGCCTCGCGAAGGCCGCGGTCGGGACCACGCGGCGGGGAATCGGGCCCGCATACGCGGACCGCGCCTGGCGGATCGGCATCCGGATGGAGGACCTGCTCGACGCCGTGGCCCTTCGGGGCAAGCTGGCTCGAATCCTGCCCGAGAAGAACGCCACACTCCAGCGGCAGCATCGGGTCGAGGGTTTCGACCTCGACGAGCTGGTCGAGCAGGCGGCCGAATGGGGCCGGCGCCTCGAGCCCCGCCTGGCCGACACGACCCAGCTGGTCCAGGAACGCCTGGCGCGCGGCGAGCACGTCCTGTTCGAAGGGGCGCAGGGAGCGCTGCTCGACCTCGACCACGGCAGCTACCCGTTCGTCACCTCGTCCAACCCGATCGCCGGCGGCGCCTGCACAGGTGGCGGCATCGGGCCGCTGCAGGTCGACGAGGTCATCGGCGTGATGAAGGCCTACGCCACCCGCGTCGGATCCGGCCCGTTCCCGACGGAGCTGACCGACGCGATCGGCGACGGGATCACCGACCGGGGCCGGGAGTTCGGAACCACTACCGGGCGGCGCCGCCGGGTCGGCTGGTTCGACGCCGTGCCGCTGCGCTATGCCGTGGCTGTGAACAGCGTCAGCTCGATCATGCTGAACAAGATCGACATCCTCTCGGGTCTGGACGAGATCCTGATCTGCATGGCCTACGAGGTCGACGGCAGGCGGGTCGACTGGTGGCCCTCGGACGCCGACGTCCTGGCCCGGGCGACGCCGATCTACGAGCGCTTCCCCGGCTGGGCCGAGCCGATCCACGCTTGCCGCTCCATGGCGGACCTGCCGGAGAACGCCCGGCGCTACGTGGACGCGGTCGAGCGACTCTCCGGGGCCCCGATCGCGCTCGTCTCGGTTGGGCCGGAGCGTCACCAGACCATCGAACGAATGGCTCGCCAGCAGCGGCCCAGGCCTTCTGCCGGTCCGGCCGCGGCGCCCGCGACTTCCATGCGCGCCGCCTCCGGCGCAGCGGTCGAGCGATGAGCTCGCCCGCCGGATCCAGCCAGCAGGCCGCCGGCCCGGCGCGAGTGCTGGTGCTCGGCGGCGGCGGCCGCGAACACGCCCTGGTCTGGAGCCTGGCGCGCGAGGCCGACGTCGAGGCCGTGATCGTGGCCCCGGGCAGCGACGCCATAGGCGAGGAGCCCAAGGTTCGCTGCATGCCGTGCGTTTCCGCCACGGACCCCGCCGCGGTCCTGGAGCTGGCCACCGCGGATAACGTGGATCTGGTCGTCGTCGGCCCCGAGGCGCCGCTGGCCGCCGGTGTCGTGGACGTGCTCGAGGAAGCGGGCGTGCCGACCTTCGGGCCGATCCGCTCGGCCGCGCGGATCGAATGGAGCAAGGCATTCTGCCGCGAGGTCGCCGCCGCCGCCGGTGTCCGGATGGCGCGCGGCGAGCCATTCTGGGCCCTCGAGCCGGCGCTCACGTACGCCCGCGAACTGGCCGCAGAGCCGGGGTCGCGCGGCGTGGTGGTCAAGGCCGACGGCCTGATGGCCGGCAAGGGCGTCACCGTCTGCGACGACCTCGCGCCGGCGGAGACGGCCCTGCGGGCGCTCTTTGCCGGCGCCCCGGCCGCGGCGGAGGCCGAGGCGGCTCGTCTCGCCGGCCGGCCCCCGGTGGTCGTGATCGAGGAGCGCCTCTTCGGGGCGGAGGCGAGCCTGATCGCCCTGTGCGACGACCACGGCGCGCTGGCCCTGCCCCCGGCCCGCGACCACAAGCGCCTGCTGGACGGCGACCGCGGCCCGAACACAGGGGGGATGGGAGCCTACAGCCCCGTCCCAGACCTGCCCGAGAGCCTCTGCGCCACGCTCGTCGACATGATCCACGTGCCGATCCTGGCGGAGCTCACTCGCCGCGGTGCGCCGTTCCGCGGCGCGCTGTATGCGGGCCTGATGCTCACGCCCGAGGGTCCGGTCCTGATCGAGTGCAACGCCCGATTCGGCGATCCCGAGGTCCAGGCGCTGCTGCCACGGCTCGCCGTGCCGCTGGGGCCGCTCCTCCTCGGCGCCGCGCGGGGCGATCTCGCCGGGGCAGCGGCTGAGCTCGGCCTGGTGAGCCGGCTGCTGCCCACGACCGGGGATGCGGCGGTCGCGATCGTCCTGGCGGCGGAGAACTATCCCGAAACGCCGCGCAGGGGCGACCCGATCGGCGGCCTCGCCGAGGCTGCGCGGGCCGGGGCCACCGTCTTCCATGCCGGTACGGTCCGCGGCGCCGACGGTGGGTACCGCACCAACGGTGGTCGCGTCCTCTCCGTCGTGGGCCTGGGGAACACGCTCGCCGCGGCGCGTGCCAGCGCCGAGAAGGCCGCGGAGAAAGTGACCTGGCAGGGGATGCAGCGCCGCCACGACATCGCTGCGAGACCGCCCGTCGCTGCTGACGCGAAGGCCGCGGCCGCCTCGCCGGCTCCAATCTCGGCCGCGGGATGGGAGGAGGGAACGCCGCCATGATCCCGCGCTACACACTGCCCGAGATGGGCGCCATCTGGACTGAGCAGGCTCACTTCGAGCAGATGCTTCGAGTGGAGATAGCGGTCGCCCGCGCCCAGGTCGGCCGGGGCATGGTGCCCGCGGAGGCTGTGCGTGCCATCGAGGCGCGCGCCAGCGTGGACGTCGCCCGCATCGAGGAGATCGAGAAGACGACCGACCACGACGTCATCGCCTTCGTCAGCCAGGTCGCCGAGACGGTGGGCGACGAGGGTCGCTACCTGCATCTGGGCCTGACCAGCAGCGACGTCGTGGACACTGGTCTGGCGCTCCAACTCCAGGCCGCCGGGACGCGACTCCTGGCAGACCTCGACGCCCTGATCGAGGCGCTCGTCGCCCGAGCGCGCGCCGAGGCCGGCACGGTGATGATGGGCCGCACTCATTCTGTCCATGCCGAGCCGACCACGCTGGGCATGAAGATCGCCGGCTGGGCTTTCGAGATCGCCCGCGATCGGACCCGTTTGGCCGCCGCCGCGGACGACGCGGCCACGGGCAAGATCTCGGGGCCGGTCGGTACCTACAGCCATCTCGATCCGGACCTCGAGGAGGAGGTCCTTGCGGCGCTCGGTCTGCACCGCGATCCGGTCTCCACGCAGATCGTCCAGCGCGACCGCCACGCCGCGCTCGCCGCCGCGATCGCGGTCACCGGGGGAAGCCTGGAACGCATCGCCACCGAGATCCGCAACCTCCAGCACACGGAGATAGGCGAGCTGATGGAGCCGTTCCGCGCCGGCCAGAAGGGCAGCTCGGCGATGCCCCACAAGCGCAACCCGATCCTGTGCGAGCGCATCGCAGGCATGGCGCGCCTCCTGCGCGGCTACGCGGCCACGGCCCTGGAGAACCAGCCGCTCTGGCACGAGCGCGACATCAGCCACTCCAGCGCCGAGCGGGTGATGCTCCCCGATGCCACGATCCTGCTCGACTACATGCTCGTGAAGACGCGCGGCCTGATCGAGCGGTTGGTCGTCCGGCCCGAGCGGATGCGCGAGAACATCGAGCGCGGCCTCGGTCTCCATTGCAGCAGCCGCGTCCTGCTGGCCCTGGTGGAAGAGGCCGGCATGTCGCGCGAGGAGGCCTATGCGGTCGTCCAGCGCAATTCCATGAAGGCAGCGGACGAGCGCCGCCAGTTGCGGGATATGCTCGCTGGCGACCCGGAAGTGGCCGCCCGCCTCTCCGACGAAGCCCTGGCCGCCTGCTTCGATGACAGCCACTTCCTGCGCAACGTGCCGGCCGCAATGGCGCGGCTCGATCGGCTCGTCCCGGTTCGGAAGGAGGCCGCCCATGTCGCCCGCTGAAACGACGAACCCCGGGGATCCGCGCGCCTCCGGGCCCAGCCTCGCCGCCTCGAGCGGATTCGTCCGGTCGGGCAAGGTGCGCGACCTGTTCGAAGTCGGCGATCGACTGCTGCTCGTGGCCAGCGACCGCCTCTCTGCGTTCGACGTCGTGCTGCCGACACCGATTCCCGACAAGGGCCGCGTCCTGACCGGGCTGTCGCGCTTCTGGTTCGGCCAGACCGGCGACGTCATCGCCAACCATCTTCTCGCGACCGACCCGGCGGAGCTGCCGGCGGGCTTCACCGACGAGGCCGGCCGGCGCGAGCTGCGCGGCCGGATGATGATCTGCCGCCGCGCCAGGGTGCTGCCGGTGGAGGTCATCGTCCGCGGCTACGTGTCGGGCTCCGGCTGGAAGGACTACCGCCGTACCGGGGCGATCTGCGGCATCGCGCTACCGGCGGGCCTGCGCGAGTCCGATCGCCTGCCCGAACCCATCTTCACTCCGTCGACGAAGGCCGAAGTCGGGCACGACGAAAACATCGGCTTCGACGCCATGGTCGAGCTCGTGGGCGGGCCGCTGGCCGAGCGTGTCCGCGCCGTCGCCCTGGCGCTGTATTCGCGCGGCGCCGCGATCGCCGAGAAGGCCGGAATCCTCCTTGCCGACACCAAGTTCGAGCTCGGCACCGCCGTCGATACGGGCGAGCTGATCCTGATCGACGAGGTCATGACGCCCGACTCGAGCCGCTTCTGGGACGCCTCCACCTACGAGCCGGGACACGCCCAGGCCAGTTTCGACAAGCAACCCGTGCGCGACTGGCTGGAAGCCCAGCCGTGGGACAAGACCTATCCAGGACCCGAGCTGCCGGCCGAGATCGTGGCCGGGACGCGCGAACGCTACGTGGCGGCGTTCGAGCGGATCACCGGGGCCGGCTTCGATCGCTACCTGCAGGAGGACACGATCGCCCGATGAGCGAGTTCCGGTATGCCGTCAACGTGCTGCCCAAGCAGGGCATCCTGGACCCGCAAGGGCGGGCCGTGGAGCGGAGCCTGCCGCATCTCAAAGTCACGAACGTGTCGCGAGTCCGCGTCGGGCGGCGGGCCGAGTTGACGGTCACCGCCGACTCCGAGGCGGAGGCCCGTGCCCTCGTCGACGACCTCGCCAAAGAGCTGCTCAGCAACCCGCTCATCGAGGCTTACACCATCGAGCTGCTGGAGGGCACCTCGTCGGCCGTGTCGTCCCCGGGCGCCGGCTCAGCCGCCGGTTCGGGCGCAGGGGTGTCGCGATCGTGAGGATCGGCGTCGTCACCTTCCCGGGCTCCAACTCAGACGTGGACGCGCTCAACGCCCTGGCCGTCGCCGGCGTGGAGCCGGTTTCTCTGTGGCACGAGTCGCCCGACCTGCAGGGCGTGGCCGGGGTGATCCTGCCGGGCGGCTTTGCCTACGGCGACTACCTTCGAGCGGGCGTCATCGCGCGCTTCAGCCCGGTGATGCGCGGCGTCTCCGACTTCGCGGCCAGAGGCGGCTACGTCCTGGGGATCTGCAACGGCTTCCAGGTGCTGGCCGAATCACGGCTCGTGCCCGGCGCGCTGCTGCGCAACCGCTCGTTGCGTTTCGCCAGCAAGATCGTCGCCATCAGGCCCCAGCGCCTCGACTCGCCGTTCACCCACAAGGCGACCGGCGCGCCGCTGCACATCCCGATCGCTCACGGCGAAGGCTGCTACTACGCGGACGACGCCACGCTCGACGAGCTCGAGCGCAACGGCCAGGTGCTGTGGCGCTACGTCCGAGCGGACGGCACGCCCGCCCTCGACCCGGACGATCCGGCCAACCCCAACGGCTCGCTCCGCGCCATCGCCGGCGTATGCAACGCGACGGGCAACGTCGCCGGCCTGATGCCGCATCCGGAGCGGATGTCCGAGCCGATCCTGGGCAGCGACGACGGAATGCAAGTGATCCGGTCGTTCGTCGAGAGCGCCAGGGCCTGGGAGGCAGCGCGATGAGCGAGCCGACGACGAACCCGACCGCGCCGGCCACGCCGGCCCAGCCCGAGCCGCTCCATCGCCAGCTCGGGGTCACGGATCAGGAGCTGGACGTAATCCGCCAGAAGCTCGGCCGCGACCCCAACCACACCGAGCTGGCCATGTTCAGCGTGATGTGGAGCGAGCACTGCTCGTACAAGAGTTCCAAGCCGCTGCTCAAGACGCTCCCGACGCGGGGCCACGGCATGATGGCCGGCGTCGGCGACAACGCCGGCGTGCTCCGGATCGGCGATGGGCTGGCCGTCGCGTTCAAGATCGAGAGCCACAACCACCCCTCCGCCGTGGAGCCGTACCAGGGCGCCGCGACGGGCGTCGGCGGGATCCTGCGCGACATCTTCACCATGGGCGCCCGGCCGATCGCGGTCCTGGACGCGCTCCGCTTCGGCGACCCGACGGATCCGCGAACCCGCCATCTCGTGGACGGAGTCGTCCGCGGCGTCGGCGGCTACGGCAACTGCGTCGGCGTGCCCACCGTCGGCGGCGAGTTGGTATTCGACCCGAGCTACCAGGGCAACCCGCTGGTCAACGTCATGGCCATCGGCCTGCTCGAGGAGCGGATGCTGATCCTGGCCGAGGCTCCCGGGCCGGGCAACTACGTCGTGCTGTTCGGCTCAACCACCGGCCGCGACGGCATCGGCGGCGCGAGCGTCCTGGCCTCGGCGACCTTCGCCGACTCCGACCCGAACAAGCGCCCGACGGTCCAGGTCGGCGACCCGTTCGCCGAGAAGCTGCTGATCGAGGCCAGCCTGGAGCTGATCGATCGCCGCCTGGTCGAAGGCATCCAGGATCTCGGCGCTGGCGGCATCAGCTGCGCCAGCTCCGAATCTGCCGACAAGGCCGGGACCGGCATCCTGCTCGACCTGGACGCGATCCCGCGGCGCGAGCCCGGCATGGCGCCCTGGGAAGTGATGATCTCCGAGTCCCAGGAGCGGATGCTGGCCACCTGCCGGCCGGAGAACTATCCGGCCGTGCGCGAGGTGTGCGAGCGGTGGGGCATCCCGATCGCTCTCGTCGGCCGGGTGACCACCGATGGCGACATCGCCATCGTGGAGGGCGGTATCGGCATCGACGGCCTGCCCAACCCCGGGGCGAAGGAGATCGCCCGTATCCCCGCGAAGGCGCTCACCAGCGAGGCCATCGTCCACTACCGCCTCGCCTCGCCCCCCGCGCGACGCCGCCAGGCGCCCGCGCCGGGCATCCCGCTGACGGCCCAGGACGGGCTTCCGGAGCGGGGCATGGATCCTGCCGCCGTCCTGGCTGCGCTCCTGGGCAGCCCGAACCTCTCCAGCCGGCGCTGGGTCTACGAGCAGTACGACGCCTGCGTCCAGAGCAACACCGTCGAGTGGCCCGGCCACGGGGCGGCGGTCCTGCGCGTCAAGGGCACGAAAAAGGCCCTCGTCGCCACCACCGACGGCAACCAGACCGTCAGCGCGCTCGACCCGTACCTGGGCGCCCAACTCTCGGTGGCCGAGGCGACGCGCAACGTCAGCATCACCGGCGCCCGCCCGATCGGGCTCACGAACTGCCTCAACTACGGCAACCCGGAACGGCCGGAGGCCTTCTGGCAGCTGCAGGAGGCCGTTCGTGGCATGGGCGACGCCTGCCGCGCGCTCGGCATCCCGGTCACCGGCGGCAACGTCTCGCTCTACAACGAATATCCGGGCGGGGCGATCTCGCCGACGCCCGAGATCGGCATCGTCGGCCTGCTGGACGACGTCTCGCTGCTGGTCAGGCCACCGTTCACGACCGAAGGCGACAGCGTCGTCCTCGTGGGCTCCAGCGCGCCCGGCCTGGCCGGCTCGGCCTACGCCGCCCTGGCAGGTCTCGCGTCGGAGGATGCGCCGCCCAGCCTGGACCTGGATCGCGAGGCGGCTTTGCAGTCGTTCATCCGCGAAGCCATCGGGCGCGGTCTCGTGGCCTCGGCCCAGGACGTCTCCGGTGGCGGCCTTGCCGTCGCCCTGGCCGAGTGCGCCATGTGGGGCGGGCTCGGCGCCCGCCTCCGGCTCGGCGTGCTCGGCTCGCCGGCAATCGAACTATTCGGCGAGAGTCCCTCGCGAGTCGTGCTGTCGTGCCGGCCGCGCCACGCCCCCGCCATCGAGCTGCTGGCCCGCCAGTTCGGCCTGCCGGCCGCGACCCTCGGCACTGTCGGCGGGGATCGGCTCCGCATCGAGCTGACCGGGCAGGGAGCGACGGGCGCGGCGGAAGAGCGCGGCTCGCGCGTGGCGGACGCCCTGGACGTGGCCATCGTGGATCTCTGTCACGCCTGGGACCACGGCCTGGCCCGGGCCCTCGGCGTGGAGCCGTCCGCGGCCGAGAGCAACCCCGACCCGCACGCGCCGGATAAGCCCGCACCCGCTCCCGGCGGCGCGCCAGCGCCCGGCGACGAGCCCGCGCCCGGAGACGCACCCGCGCCCGGCGGCGCGCCAGCGCGCGGCGGCGAGCCCGCGCCCGGAGACGCGCCCGCACCCGGCGGCGCAAGCGGCGGGGCCGCCTAGCCATGTGCGGCATCTTCGGCGCGGTGACCCCGGGCATGGATGCGGCGGCCGTCGCCGCGCTTGGCGTGTTCTCGCTGCAGCACCGCGGCCAGGAGTCCGCCGGGATCGCCGTCAGCGACGGCGAGCAAGTGATGCTCTACAAGGATCTGGGCCTGATCGCCCAGGTCCTCGACGAGCGGCGCCTGCCGAGCCTGCGCGGCCCCCTGGCGATCTCCCACTGCCGCTACTCGACGACCGGCTCCACGGTCTGGGAGAACGCCCAGCCGACCTTCCGCCTGGGACGCGGCCGCTCGATCGCCATCGGCCACAACGGCAACCTGGTCAACACCCGGGAGTTGCTGGCGCACCTCGAGGGCGGCAAGTCCAGGCTGTCCGCGACCACCGACACGGAGCTGCTGACCACTCTCCTGGCGGACGACCCCTCCGGGGACACGGTCGAAGCGCTGAAGCACGTCCTGCCGCTCGTTCAGGGCGCCTACTCGCTGGCCATCCTGGACGAAAGGCGAGTCATCGGCGTGCGCGACCCGTTCGGCTTCCGGCCTCTCGTCCTGGGGCGGCTTGAAGTGGCAGAGGGCGACCCGGAGGGGCGCCATTCGGGCGGCTGGCTGATCAGCTCGGAATCGGCCGCCATCGAGGTCGCCGGCGGCATCGTCGTTCGCGACGTGGAGCCGGGCGAGATCGTCATTCTCGAGGAGGGTGCCGAGCCGGTCTCGGTCCGCTTCGCCGAGGGCCACGAGCAACTGTGCGTCTTCGAGCTGATCTACTTCGGCCGGCCGGACTCGTACATGCTTGGCCGCAACCTCTACGAATCGCGGCGCCGGATGGGCGTGGCCCTCGCGGCCGAGGCGCCAGCCGCCGCGGACCTCGTCATGCCCGTGCCGGACACCGGAGCACCCGCGGCGGCCGGCTATGCCGAGGGTTCGGGGCTGCCATATCGCGAGGGCATGGTCAGAAACCGCTATTCGGGCCGCACCTTCATCCAGCCGTCCCAGGGCATGCGCCAGCGCGGCGTCACCGTCAAGCTGAGCCCGTTGCGCGAGGTCGTGGCCGGCAAACGGCTCATCGTCGTCGACGACTCGATCGTGCGTGGCACGACCACCCGCCAGATAGTGGCTCTGCTGCGCAAGGCCGGGGCGACCGAAGTCCATCTCCGCGTCAGCTCGCCGCCGATCCATCATCCCTGCTTCTACGGCATCGACACGCAGATCGAGACCGAACTGATCGCGTCTACCCATTCGGTCGAGGAGATCCGCGAATTCCTCGGCGCCGACTCGCTCAGCTACCTCTCGATCGGCGGAGTCCTGGCCGCGCTGGACCTGCCATACGACCGCTTCTGCTTCGCCTGCTTCGACGGGCGCTACCCGGTCCCGGTGCCGTACGACACGACCCGCCACAAGTTCGTCCTCGAAGATGCGGTCGGCGAACCGGTGTCGCAGGGCGAGGCCGAGGCGCTCGCCAGGACGGCGCCGCATGGATGAGGTGCGCGGCGGCGCGGCGAGCGGCGCCAAGTCCGGCGGCGCCTGGGACGCGTACCGCCGCGCCGGCGTGGACATCGACGCGGGCGAACGGGCCGTGGACCTGATGCGGGCCTCCGTCGACGCCACGCGCCGGCCGGAGGTCATCGGCGGGCTGGGCGGCTTCGCTTCGGCGATGGCCCTGCCGGCAGGCATGCGCGAGCCGATCCTGGTCGGCTCCACGGATGGCGTCGGAACCAAGACGGCGATCGCGATGGCGCTGGGCCGATACGACACGGTCGGCCACGACCTCGTGGCGATGTGCGCCGACGACCTGGTCTGCGCCGGGGCGGAGCCGCTCTTCTTCCTCGACTACGTGGCCGTGGGCCGAGTCTTCCCGGAGCGCGTGGCGGCGATCGTCGGCTCCGTGGCCGACGGCTGTCGCCTGGCCGGCTGCGCGCTGATCGGCGGCGAGACGGCCGAGCACCCGGGCCTGATGGAGCCCGACGAGTTCGACCTGGCCGGCTTCTGCGTCGGCGTCGTCGAGCGCGACCGGCTGCTCGACGGGACGGCGGCGCGGGCCGGCGACGCCCTGATCGGAATCGCCGCCTCCGGGCTGCACAGCAACGGCTTCTCGCTGGTGCGCCGGATCGTGGCCGACGCGGGCGTGGACCTGGGCGAGGGCTACGCGGATGTCGTGTGCCGGATCCTGGGCCCGGAGACGGCGCCGGAGCCGGAGACGGCCGACCTGACTCTCGGCGAGGTGCTGCTGACGCCGACCCGGATCTATTCGAAGGCGATCCTGGCGCTGCGGCGGCGCCTGGACGAGGCGGGCGCCTCTCTGGCGGGCGCGGCCCACATCACCGGCGGCGGCCTGCCCGGCAACGTGCCGCGGGTTCTGCCCGACGGTCTCGGGGCGCGCCTCCATCCGGGCGTCTGGCCGATGCCTTCGGTCATGAGGCTGATGGGAGCGCTCGGCGGGCTTTCTGGGGCCGAGCTGCGCTCGACCTTCAACGGCGGCCTGGGGATGGTCTGCGTCGTCCCGACCGGGGCCGAGAGGACGGCGGTTTCGAGCCTGGACGAAGACGGCCTGGCAGCCTGGCAGGTCGGCGAGGTGGTGACAATCGACGCGCAGGCGGCGCGCTATTCGGAGTCCTAGCGGAACCTGACGGAGTCGACACGGAGGAGGAGCAGCGTGGCGCATCGGATCGCGGTTGGCGTTTCTGGAACCGGCAGCAACCTGCGTGCCCTGCACGCCCTGGCGTCGCGCTGCGCGCTCGACGCGGAGATAGCCCTGGTCTTCGCCGATCGCCCCTGCGCCGCCCTGGATTGGGCCGTGGAGCAGGGGCTCGAGACGCTGCTCGTGCCGGCAGCGCCACGGGGCGACGCCGCCGCCCGGGCCGCCGAAGACGCCATCCTCGCCGAGTCGGTCGGGGCCGTCTCGCCCGAGCTGGTGGTGCTGGCGGGCTACATGCGGCTCGCGGGTCCGGCGATGCTGGCCGCGTTTGCGGGCCGGATGATCAATCTCCACCCGGCCCTGTTGCCGGCGTTCCCCGGTGCGCACGGCGTGCGTGACGCGCTCACCGCCGGGGTCAAGGTGACGGGCGTGACCGTCCATTTCGTCGACGACTCGCTCGACGGCGGCCCGATCATCGTCCAGGAGGCCGTCCCGGTCCTGCCCAACGACACCGAGGAAACGCTGTTCGAGCGCATCCACGCGGTCGAGCACCGGCTGCTCCCGCGCGCGGTCGGCCTGTTCCTGGCCGGCGCGCTCTCGATCGAGCCGGAGGGTCGAACCGTCTGCATCGACGCCTCGAAGGCTGCCGCGAAGATGCCGGTCCCGCGCCGGGCCCTGCTCTCGGTCTCCGACAAGACCGGCCTGCCCGAATTCGGGGCCGGCCTGGTTCGCCTGGGCTTCGAGCTGGTCTCCACCGGCGGCACGGCTCGGGCGCTTCGCGCCGCGGGCCTGCCCGTCACCGACGTGGCGGCGGTCACCGGCTTCCCGGAGATGCTCGACGGGCGGGTCAAGACGCTCCACCCGCGGGTCCACGCGGGGATCCTGGCCGATCGCCGCGTGACCGCCCACCGCGAGCAGCTGGCCGCCGCCGCAATCGACCCGTTCGAGCTCGTCGTCGTCAACCTCTATCCGTTCGCCGCAGCGGCCGAACGGCCCGGCATCTCCTTCGAAGACCTGGTCGAGGAGATCGACATCGGTGGGCCCTCGATGGTCCGCGCGGCCGCGAAGAACCACGCCTCCGTGGCGATCGTGACCTCGCCGGCTCGCTACGAGTCGGTTCTCGCCGCGATCGAGCGCGACGGTCGAGTGGGGGAGGGGCTCCGCTCCGCGCTGGCAGTCGAGGCGTTCCGCCATACCGGCGCCTACGACGCCCGCATCGCCGCGGAGCTGCCCGGCCGGATGGCCGAGGAGGGTTGCGGCCTGCCGGACGAGCCGGGCCTCCCCGGCGCCACCGACCCGTACCCGCCGGTCCTGGTCATCGGCCTGGAGAAGGTCGAGACGCTGCGGTACGGCGAGAACCCGCACCAGCAGGCCGCCCGGTACCGCCGCCCCGGCACGAAGAAGTGGGCCGGGCCGTTCGCCCTGGGCGGCTCGATCCTGCAGGGCAAGGCCCTGAGCTACAACAACGTGCTCGACGCCTCGGGCGCGTACAACATCGCCCGCCAGCTGCGCGGTCCGGCGGTCGTGATCGTCAAGCACACCAACCCGTGCGGCGCCGCGGAGCGCGCCACCCTCGAGGAGGCGTGGCTGGACGCTCTGGCCGGCGACCCGGTCTCGGCCTACGGCGGCGTCGTGGCCCTGACCCGCGAAGTCGACGCCGCCACGGCCGCAGGCCTGGCGTCGATCTTCCTGGAAGTGATCGTGGCGCCGTCCTACTCGGCGGCCGCCCTGCAGATCCTCTCGAAGAAGGCGAACCTGCGGCTGTTGGAGGATTCGGTCCTCGGATCGGACGAGCTCGCGCCCCCGCCCGATCCGACGGGCTCTCTGCGCGTCGCCGGCGGCGCGGTGCTGGTCACCGCCCCGGACGTCCTGCCCGACGACCCGAAGACGTGGAAGATGGTCACGTCGCGGGCGCCGTCAGCCGGGGAGCTGCGCGACCTGGATCTGGCCTGGCGGCTGTGCCGCAGCGTCGTCTCGAACGCGATCGTGCTGGTCAAGGATGGCATGGAGATCGGCCTCGGGTCGGGCCAGACGAGCCGGGTCGACGCCGCCCGCCAGGCCGTCGCCAAGGCCGTCGCCTTCCACGGCGCCGACGCGCTGAAGGGCGCCGCCTGCGGCTCGGACGCGTTCTACCCGTTCCCCGACGCGTTGGAGGTCTGTCTCGAGGCGGGCGTCACCGCCTACGCCCAGCCCGGCGGCTCCATGCGGGACGCCGAAGTCATCGCCGTCGCCGAGGCCGCCGGCGCCGCGATGATGGTCACGGGAGTGCGCCACTTCCGGCACTAGGAGGGGCGGCGAGTGCGAGGTCGTCGGTCGTGATGATGTGGAAGGCCGGGCGAGGGCTCAGCTCGGCCGCGACCAATTCGGCGAGGCTGTGTTCGCGGACCCGACGGGGAACCGCCGGCGTCGTCGCCCTGGCCACGACGTTCCTGGCGGTGGCCGTGGCGGGTTGCGGCTCGCCGGCGGCGAGCGTCTCCCCGTACGTCAGCCCTGCCCCTGCCCTCACGCCTGGAGCGAGCGCCAGCCCGACCACGGTGGCCACATCCGGTGCGTCCGCCTCGCCGCCCCAGGAGGGTGGCACCTTCAGGGACGGCGGGAGCCCGGCGGCCAATCTCGATTTCAGTCTCGCAACTCTTCTTCTCGACGGACGGGTCCTGTTCGCCGGCGGGCTCGAAGGTACTTCGGAGTTGTACGACCCGACGACCGGGACATTCCACCCAAGCGGATCGGGCCTTGGACGGTCCAATGACACGGCCACGCTTCTGCGCGATGGTCGGGTGCTCATCGTCGGGGGCGTCGACGCCGCGAGCCCGTACGGAGACTACACGGCGTCAGCGGAGCTGTACGACCCCACAACCGGGACGTTCAGCCCGACCGGCAACATGGCAACCGCCCGGGAGAACCAGACCGCGACGCTGCTCGGGGATGGTCGCGTACTCATCGTCGGGGGCGATCAGGAAGCTGGCGCCGACGACAACGCTCTGGCCTCGGCCGAGCTGTTCGACCCGGCCACCGGCAAGTTCAGCCCGACGGGGTCACTCAGGACCGCCCAGACCGGTCAGACTGCCACTCTCCTCAATGACGGCAGGGTCCTCATCGCCGGCGGCCTGGATAACTCGAGCAATGTCGCTCAATCGGAGCTGTACGACCCGGCCACCGGCAAGTTCGGCCTGACCGGCTCGATGATGACCCCGCGTAGCGGCCAGACCGCCACGCTCCTGTCAGACGGCCGCGTTCTCATGGCGGGAGGTTCAGACAACGCCAATCAGTCCCTCTCGTCGGCAGAGATCTACGACCCCGCGACGGGCAGGTTCACCCGTACCGGCTCGATGACTGAGACCCGTGATAACTTCCTCGCCACGCGACTCCTGGATGGTCGAGTTCTCCTGGCGGGTTGCGGTAACGCTTGCACCGACGATTCGGCCGAGCTGTACGACCCTGGCACCGGAACCTTCACGGCTACCGGCTCCCTGCCGCCTGGGCTTGCGGCACAGACCGCCACGCTGCTGCCCGACGGACGAGTTCTGCTCCTACTGGAGGACCACTCCCCCGAAACGAGCGGCAAACCACCTGTGGCCACGGCCGAGCTGTACCAACCCTGATAGCCTCGAACGCCCTGCCGTCTCGGGTGCGATCAGGAGTCTCACTGGCCGGGCTTCGCGGGCCGCGGTAGGAATATCGGGCCCTTTCCCGCGCCACTCGCCGGGGTAGACTGCGCCAGTCGCCGTTGTGGTCGAGTGGAGGTCGTGTTCTGTGGCGCTGTCGACTCGCGGCAAAGTTGCGGCCGGACGCCCTTCGGGCGGTCACGGACAGGCCGCCAGTTCGATCGCCGCCGGCAACCTGACGACCGCGGCGGGCTCAGGGCTGCCCGTGCCGAGGTCCGAGTTGATGTCTGCCGGACGAAGCATCGTCCGCTGCATGAGACGCGTCACGGCCGGGACCGATCCGAGCCGCTACGCCGCCGGCGACGTCACCCAGCTGCTCGGCGACGCGGCCCGCATCGGTGCGCTGGCCAGCATCCTCGACCCGGCCGCCGGCTTGGTCTCGCTCGCCGCCGTGGGTTCGGGCGCCGGCGCCGAAGGCGATTCGCCCGACGAAGTGGTAGAGCGGCTCCGCCGCAACTTCGGCCAGCTCGGATACCTGCAGGGTGTGCTCGACGAGAACCTCAGCCAGCTCGACGGGCAGCTCGCCGGGCTGGACGGACTCCCGGACGGCCCGGCGGCCGCTGAGCTGCCCGAGCTGCCGGCCGACCTGGCGGCACTTTCGGACGGGGAGCTTCGCGCGGCCCGGTCTGCCTGGGCCGTCCGCGCGGACGCCGATTTCGACGCCCTCATTCGGGCGCAGGAAGAGATGAACGACCTCGACGATCGCCGGCGCAACCTCGACCATCAGGTCGACGCGATGAGCGATCTCCTGGCCCGCCTCGACGAGGCCGGCACCACTCTCGTGCCCGCCCACCTCGGAGACACGCTCTGTTACGGCCTCGGCTGGCACCTCGCCGGCGACTCGACGCGAATGTGCGGGTCGCTGCGAGAAAGTCGAGCGCAGGCCAGGGCTTCCGCGAGACCAACCGTGGCCGCGGCTCAGATGCCCGCGGCGGCGCCGGCTTCCTCGGCGGCTGGCCCGGCTGCGACGACGCCCTCTCCCGCCAGGTCCAGGGGCACGCCCTTCGCCGAATGGGCGGCGGCCAACAAGTTCGAAGGCGGCCGGCTCGCGATCCTGCAGTCCCTGGCCGGGTTGCAGCGCTGGTGCGGCTTTTACGACGCGCTGACCGGCACGATCCAGCGTCAGCTGGTCCAGCTCCGGGCGCACGCCGACGCGGCCAGCGCGGCACGGCGCCTTCTCTCGGCGGAGCTGCAGCGCCGCGCCCTCGAGGCGAGCGACAAGCCGGCGTCCGCCAGCTGATTCCGGGTCGAAGCACGGTCGATCGCTCGGCGGCCAGGGACCGTCGAGCCGAAGCGCCGCGCCTGGGGGCAGTGCATGGCCCGCCGCGGCCGACCAGCGCGGCTAACCGTGGCGTGTCGGCCCTGATACCATCGGGCTCCATGAGCCCACAAGATCGCTACTACATCACCACGTCCATCGCGTATGCCAACAACCGCCCCGGCCTCCACACCCTGTACGAGGTCATCGGGGCTGATGTCCTGGCGCGATGGCACCGCATGAAGGGCGATCGGACGCGATTCCTGACCGGCATCGACGAGCATTCGGTCAACATCGCCCAGCGCGCGGCGGAGCTGGGCATGACGCCCAAGGCCTTCGTCGACGAAAACGTGGCGCTCTTCAAGGCGGCCGAGGACGCGCTGCTCATCAGCCCCGACCGCTTCATCCGGACGACGGATCCGGACCACATCCGGGCTGCCCAGGAGATGGTCCGCCGGGCCCATGCCAACGGCGACATCTACGTCGGCGACTACGAGGGCTGGTACTGCCCGGCGGAAGGGTTCAAGACGCCTTCCGACGTGATCGAGACGGCCCAGGGAACCCGCTGCCCGAACCATCCGACGGTCGAGCTGCAGTGGCTGTCCGAGCATAACTGGTTCCTGCGCCTGTCGGCCTACCAGGCGCGCCTGGAGAAATTCTTCGAGGACCATCCCGACTTCGTCCAGCCCGACTTCAGGCGCAACGAGATGCTGGGGTTCATCCGCGGTGGTCTCGAGGACTTCTCGATCAGCCGGTCGGGGACCGCCTGGGGCATCCCGTTCCCGATCATGCCCGACGGCTCGTCCGCCCAGCTTCCCGACGGCAGCTGGAATCCCGATGCCGGCACTATCTACGTCTGGTATGACGCCCTGATCAACTACGTCACCGGCGCCGGCTTCCCCGACGACCGCGAGGCCTTCGAGAGCTGGTGGCCGGCCGACCTGCACGTCATCGGCAAGGACATCGCTCGTTTCCACTCGATCTACTGGCCGGCGATGCTCTGGAGCGCCGGGCTGGAGGCACCGCGCCGGGTCTGGGTTCACGGCTGGTTGCTGGCCCAGGGCGAGCGCATGAGCAAGAGCCTGGGCAACTTCCTCGACCCGCTGGACGTCGTCCACACCCTCGGATCCGACGGCGCCCGATACGTGACGCTGCGCGAGGTCGCCTTCGACCGCGACACGGACGTGTCGTGGGAATCGTTCGTGCGTCGCTACAACGCCGACCTGGCGAACGACTTCGGCAACCTGCTGAACCGGACCGTTTCGATGGCGAACCGCTACTTCGAAGGCGAGCGCCCGGCGGTGGGGCCGGCGGCCGGCCTGGCCGCGGCCTGGACCGGGACGCTGGCGACCTACATCGATCGCCTCGAGGGCTGCCTGCTGCACGATGCCCTCGCGGCCCTGTGGGAGTTCGTCGGGGCGGCGAATCGGCTCGTGGACGCGGAGCAGCCGTGGGCGCTGGCGAAGGCCGCCAGGGCGGGCGACGCGGAAGCCGGAACGCGGCTCCGGGCGGTGCTGGGCGACCTGGTCGAGGCCTGCCGCCTCGTATCGCTGGCGGCGGCCCCGTTCATTCCGCGGGCCGCTGCGCGGGCGCTGGCCCAGCTCGGCTACGAATACGGCTACGCCGCCGACGGCACTGGCGGGCCGGCGATCCTCGAGGAACTGCACTGGGGCGCTCGGGCCGCCGAAACGGGCCACCTCGGCGCCGCCGAGCCGCTCTTCCCGCGCCTCGAGACCGAGGCCGCGACCCCGGCCGCAGGCTAGCTCGGGCGGGCGGCCGTGCGCCTGATCGACAGCCACGCCCATCTGCAGTCCGAGCCGTTCGAGACCGATCGGGCGGCAGTCATCGAAGCCTCCTTCGATGCCGGGGTCGAGCGTCTGCTCGTGCCCGCCTGGGACGCCGGGTCGTCCGCTCGGGCGCTGGCCCTGGCGCAGGCCGATCCTCACATCGACGCGGCGGTGGGCGTCCACCCGCACGACGCCTCGGCCTGTTCCGAAGCCGATTGGTCGGAGGTCGTCCGCCTGGCTGCCGATCCGAGCGTCGTGGCGATAGGCGAAACCGGCCTGGACTTCGACCGCATGTATTCCCCGCCGGAGGCGCAGCTCGCCAACCTCCGACGCCACCTGCGCCTGGCCCTGGACACGGGCAAGCCGGCGATCCTGCATTGCCGTTCCGCGGAGGGGCGCCGAGATGCCCAGGACGCGCTCCTCGCCGAGCTCCGGGCCGCCGGCTGCGGGGGAGAGGCGGCGCGCGCCGTCTTCGGAGATCGTCCGCCCGCGGTGCTCCACTCCTTCTCCGGACCTGTCGACTACGCCGAGGCCGCGCTGGAGCTCGGGCTCGCCATCTCGTTCAGTGGCCTGGTGTTCCGTCGAGGCGAAGAGGCGTCCGCCCAGGTCGCGCGGCTCGTCCCCGTTGAGCGGCTGCTGATCGAGACCGACTCCCCGTACCTCGCGCCTCCGGGCGTCCCGCGGGGCTCCGTGCCCGGTTTCGGCGGCCGGCGCAACTCGCCGCCGTGGGTCCGCGTCACCGGGGAGTGGCTCGCGCGGCAGCGCGGCGTGAGCCCCGATAGCATTGGCACAGGCCTCGTCGCCGCGTACGACGCCACTTTCCGGAGCCACTCCCCGGGCTGAAGGCACGCCGGGCTCGTGGACCGCCGGAATGCCAGCCATCGAGGAGACGACCATGACGGACCGGAGCTTCCAGTGCGCCAACGACGAATCGCGAGCGCGGCTCGCGCGACTCATCGCGACGCTCACTCCGGCCCGGGTGGGGGTCGATGCGGGCGGTGGCTGGACGGTGGCGTCGGCACTCGCCCACATGGCGTTCTGGGACCGCTGGCAGGCGGCTCGCTGGCGCGAGACGCTGTCCGGTGAGGGCATGGCCCCCACGCAGGACACCCGCGCGTCCGAGACCCTGGCCAACATCGCTCTTGAGTCGCTCCTGGCCGGGATCGCCCCCGCGGATCTCCCGGCGATGGCCCTTGCGTCGGCGGAGGAAGTGGACGGCCTCATCGCGAGCGCCCCGGACGTCACAGTCGAGGCGATCGAGGGAGGCGTGACCGACTATCTCCTGCACCGCCACCGCCACCGGAACGAGCACATCGACCAGATGGAGCGGGCGCTCGAAGCCGCCTCCCCAAGGGTCGCAGACCGCAGTTTCGTCGCTCGAAACGCCGCCAGCCGGCAGCGCCTCGCTTCAATCGTGGAACGCCTGCGCGAGTCGGACATGACGCTGATCACCGAGGAGGGCGGCTGGACCGTGGCCCAGGCTCTCGCCCATGTCGCGTTCTGGGATCGGTCGACCGCAGCCCGCTGGAAGGTCGCTCGGGCGAGCTGCCGCCGAAGGCAAGCCCCTCGATCCGTTCCAGATCTCATATGCCCTGCTCGACGGCCTCAACCCGCCGCTGGCGGAAATGGTGGATGCCTGGACCGGCCGATTGGGCGTAGCCATTGGCCGCGAGACGCTGGACTCGGCGGCCGCGGTCGATGCGATCATCGAGTCGCTGGCTGACAGCCTGCCGGATTCGCTCATCGCCGAGAAGCCCAACCTCGTGGGGCGCTGGGTTCATCGCGAGGCGCACATCGAACAGCTGGAGCGAGCGCTGGCAGCAGGACGTCCTGCGGCGGCTCCGGTCGATCGCTCGTACGACGCCCGCAATGAGGCGAGTCTGGCTCGGCTGCGCGATCTCCTGGGCCAACTTTCGGCCGCCGACCTTGCTCTTTCCCCCGGAGAGGGCTCCTGGACGGTCGGCCAGACGCTCGGGCATCTGACGTTCTGGGACCGCTTTCTCGCGTCCCGATGGCGAGCGGCGGTTGCGGCCGGGCCTGGTGAACAGCCGTCATTCCTGCCGCACGAGCTGGCCGATCTCATCAACGACGGGCTTCCGCCCACCTGGTTGGCGTTCGCGTCGAGCTCGCCGGAGGCGGCCATCGCCGAGACGCTGGCGGCGGCCGAGGCGGTCGATAACCTGATCTCAGGCCTGCCGGAGACGGCGCCGATCGAGGCTGTCCTGGCCGGCCGACCGGCGCTCCTCGACCGCTCGATCCACCGTCTGGAGCATCTCGAGGGGCTGGAGAAGGCCATCGCCGCACGCCGCGGATGACCTGGCGGGGCGGGTCAGCCCCGCCAGACCGGCCGGTTCGAGCTTCGATCCGGGCCGTCGATGTGTGGACAGCGCGCACCGCGGTGGGGCTTTTGGCCTACCCGTTCTAGTACATATGGCGTACCATATCCCGGCAATCGTCCGCCCTCCGTCCCCAGGGGTAGCTGTCAGTTGGAGGTAGAGAACATGCGCCTTACGTCTCGCGGCCAGGGCCTCGCGGAATATGCCCTCATCCTGGCGCTCATCGCCATCCTCGCGATTACCGCTCTGCTCTTCCTGAGCGGCCAGATCGACTCGATCCTGAGCGCCATCGGCAACGCGCTCTAGGCGCAGGACCAACACATCGAAACGGGCGGCACGAGCCGCCCGTTTCGCGATTCCTGCGGGTCGCGCCCTTTTGGCCTGCGGCGCGGGCGAGACGGACCGGTCCCCCTGGCGGCCCCTAAGTCCGCTTCCTCGCCTTCCAGACCTCTTCGCAGGGCCAGCGGCGGGCCCAGTCGGCAGTCACATACTTGGCGGGGGCGGCTGAGCCTTCCGGAGCCTGGATCTCGATCAGATCCTGGATCTCGAAGCCGCTCTCGCGCAGCAGCCTGACCATCTCGCCGTGGGGGATGTTGAACTCCACGGAGTCGTCGTCCGACCATTCGAAGCGATGCATTCCGAACTGGGCGCGAAGAAGCGACTCGACGGCCGCTGCATCCTCGGCGTCAGGGCTGCAGAGCATGAAGAGCGGGCTGGACTTCAGGAAGTGAAGCCGCCCGCGCGGACGCAGCAGCCGTGCCGCCTCGGGAATCCAGCGAAATGGATCGGCCCAGGTCGCAGCGCCGTACTCGGAGACGGCGAAGTCGAAGCTGGCGTCGGGCAGGGGCACGGACTCCGCGTTGCCCAGCAGCAGCGGGAACTCCAGGGCGTGCTCGGCCTGAAGCCGCCGAGCCGTCTCCAGCTGCCCGGGCGAGTTGTCGATCCCGACCGGCCTGGCACCCCGGCGCGCCAGCCAGGCCGAGACGTACGCGGTGCCACAGCCCAGCTCGATGGCGTCCAGGCCGGCCACGTCCTCGAGCATCCCGAGATCGGCTTCCGGGACGCCCCAGATGCCCCAGGTCGGTTCATGCAAGGCCCAGTGGCGCTCGCCCGAGGCAGCCCAGTCGGGCGCCCAGCTATCCCACACGGCCCGGTTGCGTTGCGCGTAGTCGGGCAGCTCGAGGTCGCTCATCGCCCAAGCATCGCACGTGGAGGCGGCGCTTGACAGTCCAAGCGGCCCTGGTTAGGCTGTTAGCACTCTCATTGGTAGAGTGCTAATGAGTCGGTGAGGTTTCGGAGCGACGTGGCGCTGCCGTGATAGCAGGCCGCCGGCCCGAAGGCCCCGCCGACGGAGCATTCAGTAGGAGCGGCGGCGTCGACCAATCGGCGCCCCATCAGATCCACATCCAGGAGTCGCGACGGCTGGTACGAGCCGGTCGTCTACAGGAGGATTGCGCGTTGGCAACGGCCACTGCGACCAGCAAGAAGCTTCGGCCCCTCGGCGATCGCGTCGTCATCAAGCCGACCCCTCGCGAAGACATGACCAAGAGCGGCATCGTCCTGCCGGACACGGCCAAGGAGAAGCCGCAGGAGGGTCTCATCCTCGCCGCCGGCCCCGGGAAGATTCTCGATGACGGCACGCGAGAAAAGATGGACGTCAAGGAAGGCGATCGGGTCCTGTACTCGAAGTACGCCGGCACCGAGTTCAAGGTGGACGGCGAGGAGCTCCTCATCGTCAGCCAGAAGGACATCCTGGCCATCGTCGAGCCGTAGCGTCCGTCAGGCGCACGTCGACACTGACCCCGGCCCCGGGCCCGACTCGCGCGGCCGAAGAAGAGCGGAGGACATTCAGACTTGGCTAAGCAGCTCGTCTTCGACGAGACCGCTCGTCGATCACTCAAGCGCGGTGTGGACCGCCTGGCCGAGGCGGTCAAGGTGACGATCGGCCCCAAGGGCCGGAACGTCGTCCTGGACAAGAAGTTCGGCTCGCCGACGATCACCAACGACGGCGTAACGATCGCCCGCGACATCGAGCTGGAAGACCCGTTCGAGAACATGGGGGCCCAGCTTCTCAAGGAAGTCGCGACCAAGACCGACGACGTCGCCGGCGACGGCACGACGACCGCCGTCGTCCTCGGACAGGCGATGATCAACGAAGGCATCCGCAACGTCACCGCGGGCGCCAATCCCATGCAGATCCGCGTCGGCATCGAGAAGGCCGTCGAGGCCGTCGTCGCCGAGATCAAGAAGCAGTCCCGCCCGATCGACTCGCGCGAGGAGATCGCGGCCATCGCCACGATCTCGGCCGCGGATCCGGAAGTCGGCGACATCATCGCCGAGGTCATGGACAAGGTCGGCAAGGACGGCGTGGTCACGGTCGAGGAAGGCCAGTCCCTCGGGCTCGAGAAGGAATACACCGAGGGGATGCAGTTCGACCGCGGCTACATCTCCGCCTACTTCGTCACCAACTCCGATCGGATGGAGGCGGTTCTCGACAACCCGCGCATCCTGATCACCGACAAGAAGATCTCGGCCGTTCCGGACATGCTGCCGGCGCTCGAGAAGGCCGTTCAGATCGGCCGCCCGCTCCTGATCATCGCCGAGGACGTCGACGGTGAGGCGCTGGCCACTCTCGTCGTGAACAAGCTCCGCGGCACCGTCCAGGTCCTGGCCGCCAAGGCGCCGGGCTTCGGCGATCGGCGCAAGGAGATGCTCCGCGACATCGCCATCCTTACCGGCGGGACCGTCATCAGCGAGGAGATCGGCCGCAAGCTCGACTCCGTCACGATCGAGGACCTGGGCGAGGCCCGGCGCGTCGTTGCCACCAAGGACGACACCACGATCGTCGACGGCTCCGGGGCGCCCGAAGCGGTCAAGGCGCGCATCGCCCAGATCAAGGCCCAGATCGAGGACACCACCTCCGACTACGACCGCGAGAAGCTCCAGGAGCGCCTGGCCAAGCTGGCCGGCGGCGTTGCCGTCATCAAGGTCGGCGCGGCCACCGAGGTCGAGCTCAAGGAGAAGAAGCACCGCATCGAGGACGCCCTGTCCACCGTGCGGGCCGGCATCGAAGAGGGCATGGTCGCCGGCGGCGGCGCAACCCTCCTGCACTGCCAGGCGATTCTCGACCAGCTCAAGCTCGGCGACGCCGACGCTCAGGTTGGCGTGGACATCGTTCGCCGGGCCCTCGAGTACCCGATCCGGCAGATTGCCGACAACGCCGGCGCGCACGGCGAGGTCGTCGTCGACCAGGTTCGCGGCATGAAGGTCGGCTTCGGCTACGACGCCCTCAAGGGTGAGTTCGGCGACATGTTCGAAAAGGGCATCGTGGACGCCGCCAAAGTGACACGATCCGCCCTCGAGAACGCGGCTTCGATCGCCAAGATGGTTCTGACGACCGAGACCCTCATCACCGACATTCCTGAGAAGAAGGAATCTCCCGCCGGCGGACACAACCACGGCGGCGGAGACATGGACTTCTAGCCACTCAGACGGACAGGTAAGAGGGCCCCGGGCGTGTAGCCCGGGGCCCTCTTCCTACAGGGTGAGACAACCGCTCACCAGGCAGCCGTTCGTTTGACACTTACCTGGGACCCGCTCAGTGTGGCTCCACAAGTCAGGCCCCAGAGGAGGACACATAGTGTTCCGCGCCCCCAGACCAGCTCTCTCCCTGTTGCTCGGTCTCGTAGTCGTCGTTGCCAGCGCGTGTAGCGCCGCCGCCACCACCGCGCCCGGTGGGGGAGGCGGTACTTCCGGCGCACCGACTTCCGCAGCTTCCGGCGCCCCGACCGCGATGGCATCCGGCGCGCCAACGGCGGCGGCCTCGGCCGCCAACCCTAATGACCCCAATTCGATCATCACGGCCGCCATCTCGGGCGGAGAGAAGATCAAGTCGTTCCACATCGACATCGAGGTCAGCGGGACGATCAAGGCGGCGGCCCTCAAGGCCGAGGCTGGCAGCGCAGGCGCCGGCATCACCAGCGACATCAAGCTCGACGGCACGTCCCTCACGGGCGACGTCGACGTGGCCAACCAGGCTGCCCATCTCACGTTCACGGTGCCGCCGATGGCGATGCTTGGCAACGTGCCGCTGACCGGCGACCTGATCCTCAAGAACTCAATCCTCTATTACAAGGTCAGCCTCCTGGGCACCAAGTACACCAAGATGGACCTTGCTTCCCTGGGCGGCAGCCTCGGGGCCCTGAGCAGCAGTCTCCCGGTCGCAGTCCCGACCGCCGCCGCCTCGACGTTGAACATCACCGATGAGATCAATCAGCTCCGGGCGGAGATGAACCAGGCCGGCGTCAAGGTGACGCTGGTCGGCGTGGAGCAGATCGGCGGCCAGGACGCCAACCACCTCAACATATCGTTCCCGCTTGCAACGCTCAACGCCGAGATCGCCGCCGCGGCGCCGAGCACCGGCCCGGTCCCGACGATCGACTCCGCGTCTCTCGATGTGTGGATCTACAAGGCCAACGCTCAGCTGGCCAAGATCGAGCTAAAGGGCGCCTCGTCCACGCTCGGCAACCTCGACGTCGTCGTGACGATCACCAACTACGATGCCCCCGTCACGATCAAGGCTCCGGCGGCGAGCGAGATCAGCCCCGCCTCGTAACCGACCACGCCCGGGGCGCGCCCGGGCCGATGATGGCCACCGGGCCTGACAGCTTACCGAAACCCCGGGTCACACCGGGGTTTCGGCGTTCCTGGACTTCGGCCGGTGGCAGGCGCCGGCCGGCCGCTCGCCGACGCGGGCCGGGGTCATTTGACACGACTCCCTCGGGCCAGCAGTCTCTCCCTGCACACGCACACAGGGAGGGTGAGTCGTGATCCGTGTTCCAAGGCCGGGGCTGGTCTTCGTCGCGCTCGCAGGCGCCGTCATCGCCGGCGGCTGCGGCGGCAGCTCCGGCACTCCAGCGGCCCCGCCGATCAGCGATCCGAACGTCGTCATCACCAGGTCCGTTGGCGCGGTGCCGGCGGTCACGTCGGTCCACGTCAAGGTCGAGGTCGGCGGCAAGGTGAACGCCGGCGCTCTGTCGGGCTCGGGCTCCGGCGGATTCGGTCTGAGTGGCAACTTGGATCTCACCGGGACGACGGCCGAGGGCGATGTTGACGTAGTCAATCAGGCCACCGACCTCAAGATCACGCTACCCAGCCCGCTCGGTAGCGGCGAGGTCATCGTCGTTGAGGGCAACCTGTACTACGAGTTCAGCCTGTATGGCGGCAAGTTCAGCGAAACCAAGCTCAGCGACGCCGTGCCGATGAGCATCCCGAGCCCGGGTGCCGTGGCCAGCGTTGACCCGTCCGCGGCGATGGCCGCGCTGACCAAGGCCCTGGACGACGCGGGTGCCAGGGCGACTCTCATGGCCGACGACAAAGTCGCCGGCAAAGACGTGTACCACGTCTCGGTGTCGATCCCGGTCGACAAGATCAACGCCCTGCTCGCCGCCGAGGGCGGTTCTGCCACGGCAGGCATGAAGCTCGACAGCGCGTCCTTCGACTACTGGGTGTACAAGGACAGCGTGCTGCCTGCCAAATTCGAGATCAAGGGCGACGCCGGGACGTTGGGCAGCCTCGACGTCGTCGTGACTTTGACCGGTTACAACGAGGCTGTGAACATCAAGGCCCCCGCGGCGAGCGACATCGGGGCCTGAAGACGGCGGGCGCGCCCGCCCCAGTCGGCCTGGATCCCTGGGCCGGCCCGGGGTCTCGTCCTCGGATGCTCAGTGGCGCGATTTCGATCGGTTCCGGGGCGCTTCAGCGAGTCCATCCTGCGCGACTTGCGGGGAGGCGATAGAGTCATGCGTCGGCGCCCCGACAGGAGGATTTACGTGTTTCTTCGCAGGTCTATCGCAACCGCGGCCAGCGGCCTGGTCGTGATTGTCGCGCTCGTTGCCGGCTGCAGCTCCAGCACGCCGTCGCTGTCTGACCCGCACAAGATCCTGGACAACATGGTCAACGCGATGGCGGGCGTCAAGTCCGTTCATTTCGAGCTGACGGCCCTTGGGCAGATGCAACTCGGCGTTACGCCCACGGCAGGCCCCACGGACACGAGCTCGCCCACGGACACGAGCTCGCCCACGGACACGAGCTCGCCGGCTGCGTCCGAAAGCCCAAGCGCCGTCGCTTCGGCAACGGCTTCGGCCAGCGTTACGGCTTCGGCCAGCGGGTCCGCGGCGGCAAGCGGTTCGCCCGCGGCGAGCCTCACGCCGGTTCCGACCGCGACGCCCGCGCCCACTCCGACGCCGGTGCCCACTCCGACGCCGGTGCCCACTCCGACGCCGGTGCCCACTCCGACGCCGGGGCCCTTTACGATTCCGCTCGATGGCACGACGGCCAGCGGCGACATCGATCAGGCCAATGCCGCCGCCCACATCACGGGCACGGTGCCGGGGATTCCGGACTTCGCCGGAGAGATCATCGTGGTCGGCGGCAACGCGTACCTGCGGGCTCCGGGCCAGAACATCTACTCGACTGAGGCCGCCAGCAGCCTCCCTCTCGATCCCTCGAGCGGCCTCCTGTCGGAGTTCCAGACGATCCTGACCACCGCCGACAACAAGGACCTGAATCCCAAGCTGATCGGGATCGAAGCGAGGCCGGGAGGCTCGTGCTATCACATCCAGGTCCAGGCCACGCCCGATCTCGTCTACAACGTGATGGACCTCACCGGCCAGGGTGTCGGGTACGCCATCGCGGACATATGGATCTATCAGAGCAGCTTCCTCGTCGAGCACATCGAGCTGCACACGAGCGACCCCGTGGCCGGCTCGGCGGCGATCCGCCTGGTCCTGTCCGAGTACAACAGCGTCGCCCCGATCGAGGCCCCGGCCGCGGGCCAGTTCGACCCGTCCGGGCTCTCCGCTCCGGCTGCCACGTAACCCCGCCGGACGATCGGGCCCCGGCGCTTTCCGGGCGCCGGTAAGCCGGCGCCATTCGGCCGCTTCTACAATCTCGGAGTGACTCCATCGTCAGACGCCGGGTCGGAGAGCAGCCGGCTGCGCCCCGACCCCGACGGCTTGGGCACTGATTTCGAGCCGCCCCACTCGGGCGGCTCGGACGAGCTGGCGCCGCCTCCCGACGAGGCTCCGCCGGAGGCTTTCGATGGGCCACGCATCGAGCCCATGGAGGCGTCTCCCTTCGAGCCCGAGCCGGTCGCCCTGGCCGAGCGGCAGGCCGCCACAGATGCCCTCGCCCAGCGGATCCTCGCTCGATTGAACCCGGAGCAGCAGCGCGCGGTTCGGACGACGGACGGCCCGGTGCTGATCCTGGCGGGCGCAGGCAGCGGCAAGACGCGCGTCCTCGCTCATCGCGTCGCCTATCTCGTCGGCGTGAGGGGCGTCCGCCCGTGGCAGATCCTCGCGGTCACGTTCACGAACAAGGCGGCCGCGGAGCTCCGGGCCCGCATCATGGGCCTGGTCGGTGAGGAGGCGGGCCGCGAGGTGGCGATGGGCACGTTCCATGCGCTGTGTGCCCGTGTCCTGCGCCGCGATGGAGCGGCCATCGGGCTCGATCCGCACTTCGTCGTCTACGACACGGACGACCAGCAGGCGCTGATGAAGCAGATCCTGCGCGAGGAGGACCTGCCGATCACCGGCGAGTACAAGCCGAGCGCGATCCTGGGCGCCATCTCGCGCGCCAAGAACGAGATGATCGACGCCGACTTCCTGGCCCAGAACGCCCACACTCACCGCGAGCGCGAGATCGCGCGACTCTACCGCCGCTACCAGGCCCGGCTGCGATCGGCTGCCGCGCTCGACTTCGACGACCTGCTGCTCGAGGCAGTGCGGCTCTTCCATGAAGCGCCGGCGGTCCTGGAGCGATACCAGGGCCGGTGGCGCTACCTCCACATCGACGAATACCAGGACACCAACCGCCCGCAATATCTGTGGGTGAAGGCACTCGGCGCGGGCCACCACAACGTCTGCGTGGTGGGCGACGACGACCAGTCGATCTACTCCTGGCGCGGCGCCGACATCCGCAACATCCTGGACTTCGAGCGCGACTACCCCGATGCCACAGTCGTGAAGCTGGAGCAGAACTACCGCTCGACGCAGCTGATCCTGGACGCGGCGCACGCCGTCGTCACGAACAACTCCTCGCGCAAGGACAAGAAGCTCTGGACGGAGAACGCCGGCGGCCGGCTCATCTCCCGTTTCGAGGCCTACAACGAGGAAGAGGAGGCGGAGTGGATCGCCCGCCAGATCGAGGAGCTGACGGGCGGTCGGGGGACGATCCTGACCCGGCGCGCCGATGAGGAGGTCGAGCACTGGGAGCGACGCGACATCGCCGTGATGTACCGGACCAACGCCCAGAGCCGCGCCATCGAAGAGGCGTTCCTGCGCTACAACATCCGCTACCAGCTCGTGGGCGGGACGCGCTTCTACCAGCGCCGCGAGGTCAAGGATGCGCTGGCATATCTGCGGATCCTGCGCAACGACGCCGACCAGGTCAGCTTCGAGCGGATCCTGAACGTTCCCGCGCGGGCGATCGGCGAGAAGAGCCTGGGGGAGCTGCGCGCGTTCGTTGCCGCCGGCGCCACCGTGTCGGAGGAGGAGGTCGCGCCAACGTACTGGAGCGCGATCCAGGCCGCCGTTGAGGGTCGGATCGAGACGCTTGGGTCGCGCGCGCGGAGCGCTCTGGCGGGTTTCACCGAGCTTGTGTCCCGGCTGCGGACCCGGATCGGCGTCCTGCCTCTGCCCGAGCTGCTGGACGCGGTCCTGGAGGAGTCGGGCTACCGAGCGATGCTCGCCGACGGCTCCGAGGAGGGCGAGGAGCGCTGGGCGAACCTGCTGGAGCTGCGCTCCGTCACCACCCGTTACGACGACCTGACCCCGGACGACGCCCTGGATAGATTCCTGGAGGAGACGGCGCTCGTCGCCGATCAGGATTCGTACGAGGCGGGCGCCGACGCGGCCACGCTTATCACACTCCACGCGGCCAAGGGGCTCGAGTTCCCGGTCGTGTTCATCGCCGGACTGGAGGAGGGCGTCTTCCCGCACAGCCGCTCGCTCGACGACGAGAAGCAACTCGAGGAGGAGCGGCGCCTGGCCTACGTCGGCATCACGCGGGCCAAGCGGCGCCTGTTCCTGTCTCACGCCGCCCGGCGGGCGACCTGGGGCCAGGGCGGCCTGTCGGTCCCGAGCCGCTTCCTATTCGAGATTCCGGCGGCGCTGATGACAGGGCCGCGACTCGAGCGAACCGACGATTTCGACGACGACGTAGGCCAGGTGGATCCGGATCTGGTCTTCGGCCGGCGTCTTGGCAGCCGATTCGGCGCGCCGATCCGCTCCGGTGGCGGTGCGTGGCGGGCCGGAAGCGGCCAGCCGGGAGCCCCCCGGGCGGGGCAGGAGTTCCGTCCCAGCCGCGATCTGGGCGCTCGCCGCGAGGCCTACGATTCCGGGGCCCGCTCGGGCAGCCTGGCCGTGCCGCGCGGAAGCGGCAGCGCGGACGGCGAGCTCGGCGGCTTCGACGGCAGCCCGGACGGCGAGCCGCCCCGCCATGCGGTCTCCGAATCACCGCCGCGGTCGCGCCCGGCTCCCCCGGCCCGTCCCCGCATCCCCGGGGAGCGGCAGTTCCGCGACGGCGACCGCGTCCGCCACCCGCGCCTGGGCGACGGGATCGTCGTGACCTCGAAACTGACCCGGAACGACGAGGAGGTCACGGTCGCCTTCGGAAACGGCGGTGGAGTGAAGACTCTGCTGGCGAGCATCGCCAACCTGGAGCTGGTCGGGTAGCCGGCGCCAGTGGCCGAAATCGCAAGACCCATCGCCCGGCGGGCCGGTACCATGGGTCGGCCATCGGCCGGGACGCTTCAGTCGGCCTCAAGCAATCGAATCCAGGTAGGACACACACGAAGATGACAAAGTCGAACGTATCGCGATCCAGCCGCGTCAAGGTTGGCGGCAAGAACTCCGTTGAGCCGTGCGCCTGCTGCGGCATCGCCCCGGACCCGCGCGGCCGCCCGCTTTCGATCACCTTCGAGCAGCCGGATGTGTTCGACCAGATTCACCCCGCGCTTCTTGAAACCTGGGGCGGCGACCCCTTCCTTGCGATCAAGAACGTCGGCTTCTTCCTTCGGGTCATCCTGCCGGTGAAGCTGGACGGCGGCTTCGCGATCGATTTCGGGACCTGGCTGGAGATCGACAACGAGGATTTCCGGACGGCCTGGCAGACCTGGAACTTCCCAGAGTACAAGGATCTCGAGATCGAAGGCTACGTGGCCAACCAGATCGCGCCGTTCGACAGGTTCGCGCACGCGCTGGCCAAGGTGACCGTTCGAGAGCCGGAACAGGTCCCGTACCTGACGAGCAGCGAAGACGAGGCCTTCACGAAGCTGCTGACCGATACCTGGCCGCACGCGAAGGTGCTCGCGCCCTACGCGGATCTGCTGAAGTCGGAGCTCCCGCTCGAGGGCTGACCTCGACGTCGGTCGCCGTTCCGAGGCCGGCCGCGCCCGCGGCGCGCGATACGATCACATCATGCCCACGGCCACGGTGCGGTTCCACGGATCGCTGAACGACTTCCTGCCGGCGACGCGGCGCGGCCTGGTTATCGAGTACGGATTCGAGGGCGGGCCGGCCATCAAGGACGCGATCGAAGCTCTGGGCGTCCCGCATCCCGAGGTCGACTCGATCGTCGCGAACGGCCGGCGCGTCGGCTTCGGATACCGGCTTCGGCCGGGCGACCGGATCGAGGTCCGCGGGCTCGAACCGGCGGCCGAAACCGCGGCCGAACCGGCGGCCGAAACCGCGGCCGAACCGGCGGTTCCCGGCCTGATCCCGGCCGCGCCCATTCCGCCGCGCTTCGTCCTCGATGGGCATCTGGGCCGGCTGGCCCGCTACCTGCGCATGCTCGGCTTCGATGCCTGGTACCAGAACCTGGTCGCCGATGAGGCACTGGCGCACCTGTCGGCGGCCGGGGACCGGATCCTCCTGACCCGCGACCGGGGCCTGCTGAAGCGGTCGGCCGTACGCCTCGGCTACCTCGTCCGGGACGACGCTCCGCGCCGTCAGCTCGACGAGGTCGTGTCCCGCTTCGGGCTGGCGCCTCTGGCGAAGCCGTTCAGTCGCTGTGTCCGTTGCAACGGCCTGCTCGAACAGGTGGATCGGTCGGCGGTGGCCGAGCGGCTTGCCGGGGAGCCGCGGACACTTCGGTTCTTCGACACCTTCGGCCGCTGCGTCGATTGTGGCTCGATCTACTGGCAGGGTTCGCATTTCGAGCGCATGAGGCGCCTCGTGCGCGAGGTCGTGCACGACGGGCCGGACATCGCGGACAATCGGCCCGCAGGCTACGCACGAACGGAGGGCGAGCGGTGACCGAGTCGATCGAACCGGCGGTCGGATTGCCGGTGGCGGGGGAAGCGGTCGAGGCGGCCCTCGGCCTGGGCGAGGAGGGCGGCCGCCGGCGCCGCGACGTGCTCGTCCCGCTCATTCGGCGCGCCAACGAGCTCTACTACGTGGCCGATGCTCCCGAGCTGAGCGACGCGGAGTACGACAGCCTGATGCGCGAGCTGGTCGCCATCGAGACGGCCTTCCCGGCGTTGGTCACGCCCGACTCGCCGACCCAGCGCGTCGGAGCCGCTCCGACCGGCACCTTCGGCGAAGTGGTCCACCAGCGGCCGATGCTGTCGCTGGGCAACGTCTTCGACGAGGACGAACTGCGGGCCTTCGACGGGCGCGTCCGCCGCGGCCTCGGCCTGCCGCCCGCGCCTGCCCCGGCGCCGGATCTCCGCTACGTGGCCGAGCTCAAGATCGACGGCCTGGCGATCTCCCTCCGATACGACCGGGGGCGCCTCGTCCAGGGCGCGACCCGCGGCGACGGCACGACCGGCGAAGACGTTACGGCCAACCTGCGGACCATCTCCGCACTGCCGGAACGGCTCCGCGAGCCGGCCACGGCCGAGGTCCGCGGCGAGGTCTACATGCCCAAGGCCGAGTTCGCCCGCATCAACGCCGAGCGCGAGGAGGCCGGTCTGCCGACCTACGCCAATCCACGGAACAGCGGGGCGGGCTCGCTCCGACAGCAGGATCCGAGCGTGACCGCGGCGCGGCGTCTCTCCTCGTGGTGCTATCAGCTGATCGAGGACGGACCGGACGGGCGGCCGGCGGTCGACAGCCAGTCGGCGGCGCTGGCACGGCTGGCCGCGTTGGGCCTCCCGGTCAACCCCGATCGCGCCGAGGGCCTCGACATCGACGGCGTCTGCCGCTTTCTCGAGGAGTGGCGCGAGAAGCGCCACGAGTTGCCGTACGAGACCGACGGCGTCGTCGTCAAGGTCGATCGCCTTGAGCAGCAGGAGCGGCTCGGCATGGTGGCGCGTGCGCCGCGCTGGGCGATCGCCTACAAGTTCCCTCCCGAGCAGGTCGAGACCGTCCTCGAGGACATCGTGCCGTACGTCGGCCGGACCGGGACTCTTACCCCTGTCGCGCACATGCGCCCGGCCAGGGTGGCCGGCTCGACCGTTGCCCGAGCCACGCTCCACAACCTCGACGAGGTCCGGCGCAAGGATCTGCGAATCGGCGACTGGATCGTGTTGCAGAAGGCCGGCGACGTGATCCCGGAAGTCGTGCGCTCTCTCCCGGAGCGCCGGACAGGCGCGGAGCGCGAGTTCGAGATGCCGGCGACGTGCCCTGTCTGCGGGACGCCGGTCGTCCGCGACGAGGGCGCCGTCCGCCACTACTGCCCAAACTCGAAGTGCCCGGCGCGCCTGGCCCAGGAGTTCGCCCATTTCGCCGGCCGCGGCGGCATGGACATCGAGGGCGCCGGCTGGGCCGTGCTCGAGCAGCTGCTCGCCCGCGGCCTGGTCAAGACTCGCGGCGACTTCTACCGGCTCTCGGTCGACGACCTGGTGAGTCTCGATCGATTTGCCCGCAAGAGCGCCGAGAACCTGAAAGCTTCGATCGAAAGGTCGCGCCGGCGGCCACTGGCGCGGGTGCTGAACGCGCTCGGCATTCCCCAGGTGGGCGAGCAGACCGCCATCGACCTCGCCGGCTGGATCGCCGGGCGCTGGCCGGCGGAGGGCATGGATCCTGGCGAATGGACGGCTGTGGTGGCCCGGTCGCTTCCCACCGTAACGCCCGAAGAGTTCCGGGAGGTGCCGGGCATCGGGGCCGTGGTGGCCGCGAGCATCGCCGGCTACTTCGGCACACCCGAAACGGCGGCCGTGCTGGCCGATCTCGTCGACGCCGGCGTCGTGGCCGAGCCGCCCGCCAGACGAGTGGCTCCGGGGAGTGGCGCCGCCGGCCCTCTCGCCGGCAAGACCGTCGTTGTGACCGGGACCCTCACCGGCTTCGACCGCGCCGCGGCCGAGGAGGCGATCCGCGCCGCCGGCGGGCACGCCTCGGGCTCGGTGTCGAAGAGCACGTCGTTCGTCGTGGCGGGTGAGAATGCGGGCTCGAAGCTCGCAAAGGCCCAGGAACTGGGCGTGCCCGTCCTCGACGAGGAGGCGTTCCGGCGCGTGCTGGCGGGAGAGGAGTAGCCGCGTACGTCGCCGAAGAGAAGCCTCGGACGTCCAGCGGCGTCGATCGCTCGGGAGGGAGTGGCATGGTCCTTCGCCGCTGCAGCCCTGCTGGCTTCGGCCTGCCCGGCTCCACCGGGCCCGCGTCACCGGGGATGAGCAACGCCACCGCGGCAACGTCCATGCCGCAGCCGGCAAGCCGGCGGGCCTGAAACCGCCAGATACGCCGGGTGGAAGTGCAAGACGCAGTTGGCGCGGTCATTCCACCTGGCTGCTCGTTCTGCGCGCTCGATCCACGC
Organism: uncultured Chloroflexia bacterium; assembly: GCA_963768655.1. Taxonomy (GTDB): domain Bacteria; phylum Chloroflexota; class Limnocylindria; order Limnocylindrales; family CSP1-4; genus Fen-1039. Next base: position 162,585 of record CAVYIM010000006.1, read on the forward strand.
TCAGCGAGGCGGTCGAACCGCGATTCCTGGCGAGGCCGGGCCCGAAACTGGCGTCCACTGCTCCTGGGACGCGTATTCGAAAGAGACCCGGCAGTCTCGGCCGCCCATGTTTGCGTGCCGGACCGAGCCGACCGCGTCACGCGCCCGTCGCGCTCAGCCCATGGCCGAGTTGATCTGGCCCCAGATCCAGGCGGGGCGCCACGGGACGTCAGGTCCCAGCAGCATCCGCGGCGCGACCCAGTGCGGGCGCCAACCACGCGCCTCCAGCTCGCGCCGCCCAGCGGCGTTCTCCTCGGGAATGCCGGCCCTGGCGTAGCCGTCGGGCGGCGCGAGGTGGCGGTGCAGCTCGAGCAGGTAAAGCCCGTCCTCGAGCCTGGGCGCGATGATTGCCGCGAAGGCGCGGTCAGACGGAAGCAGGAAACCGCGCATCCCCGGCACGTCATCGAGCACCCAGCCGCCCGCCTTCGAGAGCTCGGCCAGTACCGGGCGGCGGTCTTCGGCCGTGGCGAGCCTGTCGAGCTCGAAGACGCGGGGCAGATCGTCCGGCGTCATCGGCCGGAGGCGCGCACCAGCAGGCGGCTCGGGCTCGCGGCCCAGGTGGTCGCCGTCCATCTCGTGGTAGTGGGTCACCAGCCGAAAGCCCAGCCGCTCGTACAGCGGGCGGCCCGCCGCCGTGGCAACGAGCGAGAGGGTCGCGCAGCCGGCGTCCCGTAGCCTCCGGCACAGCTCCTCCGTCATCGCCCGTCCGTACCCGCGGCCTCGCACCGGCTCGTCAACGACCACGGCTCCGAGCCACCCGACGGTGCCACTCGCGGTCGCCAGGCCGGTCGCGACCACACGGCGGTCGATGGTGCCCACCAGCGGCTGGCATGAGGGCGTGCGCAGGACGATATGGTAGAAGTGACGCCGGTCCCGCCATCCCTGGGCGAGTGCCAGGGCCACGGCCGCGTCGATGTCGGCCTCGGTCATGGCCCGGATCTGGAAGCCGCTCATGGGCGCACGCCTCCCTCAGCCGAACGCGAATCCGAGCAGGCTCCAGATGAGCGTCGGTCGCCAGGCAGGCGCCGGGCCGCGCAGCATCCGGGGCGTCTCGAAAGCGGGCGTCCATCCCCACTGTGCCAGCAGGCGGCGTCCTGCAGGATGCCCGCTCGCCGCAGCGGCCCGAACGACCTGCGTCCGCCCGTTCGCGAGGTAGCGGAGCAGGTCGAGCAGGCAGGCTGCGTCGGCGGGATCCGGGGCAACCAGGGCGGCCGACTCGGCCTGGATCGACACCAGGAATCCGAGCACCTCCGCGCCGGCCCCTGTTTCGAGGAGCCAGCCCCGATCTGCGAGAGCGCCCAGGAGCGCGCGGCGGTCCTCGCCGGTCGCTCGGAAGTCCAGCGCGCCGACCCGGTCGACGTCGGCCAGTCGCATGCGTCGCAGCACCGTGCCTGGGGGAGGCGTGGGCGCCGCGCCAAGTGGTGCCGCTTCGTGGATCTGATACATGGCGTCGATGCGGAAGCCCATCTTCTCGTAGATCGGCCGGCCCAGGTCCGAGGCGATCAGCGCGAGGGTTCGGCACCCGGCCGATTCGAGGGCCCCGCACACGTGTTCGGTCATCGCGCGGCCCAGGCCCTGCCGCCGCAGGCGCGCGTCCACGAAGATGGACCCTACCCAGCCCACCGGCCCGTTCACCACGCCCTGGCCGGTGGCCACGACACTGCCGTCCATCGTCCCGACCAGCGGCTGGCAGTTTGGGGTGGCCAGCATGAGCTCGAGGAACGGGCGCCGATCGTCCCAGCCGCCGGAGTGCAGCAACTCCACTGCCGGGCCGATGTCGGCGGCGGTCATGTCGCGGATCTCGAAGGCGGTCATCGATCCCTCGGGTTCGTACTCGGGAGAGCACAACTGTACGATGGGCGAGCGATCCGTGACGCCCCGGCACAGACTCGCAAGCCGCTCCGGCCGGACCTCGGGTCGCTGAGGTGGTGTTCGGTCCGGTATCATCCCCGCCATGGCCACGCTGTCCCGTGCCGACGTAGAGCACGTAGCCCACCTGGCGCGCCTCGGTCTGACCGAGGAGGAGTTGGCGCGCCTGGAAGGGCAGCTCAACCACATCCTCGACCAGTACGCCATCCTCACCACGCTCGACACGGAGCACATCCCGCCCACGGCCCAGACGATCGAGCTGGCGAACATCCTGCGCGAGGATGCCGTCGCCCCGTCGCTGACCGCGGACGAGGCCCTGGCCAACGCCCCTGAGCGCAGCGGCGACCACTTCGTCGTGCCGGCGATCCTCGGCGGCGGAGGGGGCGCGTAGGCCATGGCCGATCTCACCCGCCTCCACGCCCATGAGATGGCGCGCCTGCTGCGTCGCGGCGAGGTCAGCTCGCGAGCGCTGACCGAAGCACACCTGGCGGCCGCCGAGCGGCAGAATCATGCCCTCAACGCCTGGTTGGCGATCTACCGCGCCGACGCCCTTGCCGGGGCCGACGCCGCCGACCGGCGCCTGGCCGAGGCGCGCCGCGCCGGCCCCGCCGCTCTCGCCGCCCTGCATCCGCTTTGCGGCGTGCCGGTGGGACTCAAGGACCTCGTCTCGGTCAAGGGCGGCCAGGCCACGGCCGGCTCGAAGATCCTGGCTGGCTACATCGCCCCGTTCGACTCCACGGTCACCGCCCGCCTGCGCGAGGCCGGCGCGGTGATCCTGGGCAAGACCAACATGGACGAGTTCGCCATGGGCTCGTCCACGGAGCACTCCGCCTACGGTCCGGCGGCAAATCCCTGGGACCTGACGCGCGTCCCGGGCGGCAGCTCGGGTGGCTCGGCGGCGGTCGTCGCCGCGTACCACACGCCACTCGCCATCGGCACGGACACGGGCGGCAGCATCCGCCAGCCGGCGTCGTTGTGCGGCATCGTCGGGCTCAAGCCCACCTACGGCCGCGTCAGCCGCTTCGGCATCGTCGCCTACGCCAGCTCGCTCGACCAGATCGGGCCGCTCGCCCGCGATGCCCGCGACGCCGCCCTGCTGCTGCACGCCGTATCCGGCCGCGACGAGCGCGACGCCACGTCGGCGCCCGAGCCGGTGCCCCATGAGCTGCTGGCCCTTCCCGACGGCGACGACGAGGCGGCTGCCTACCTGCGCGGCCGCCGCATAGCCCTGCCCCGCGAATACTTCGTCGAGGGCGTGGAGCCCGGTGTCGCCGCCCGCGTTCGCGAGGCCGTGGCCGCCATGGAGCAGGCCGGCGCGAACGTCGAAGAGGTCTCGCTGCCTCACACGGACTACGGCCTGGCCGCGTACTACATCATCGCCCCGGCCGAGTGCAGCTCCAACCTGGCCCGCTTCGACGGCGTCAGGTACGGGCTCGCGGACCGGAGCTCGGGTGAGTTCATCGCCGATTACCTGCGTACGAGAGGCGCCGGTTTCGGGCCCGAGGTCAAGCGCCGCATCATGCTCGGCACCTATGCCCTTTCGGCCGGCTACTACGACGCGTACTACCTGAAGGCGCAGAAAGTGCGGACTCTCATCAAGGCGGACTTCGACGCGGTCTGGGCGGCCGGCTTCGACGCGATCTGCGCGCCGACGAGCCCCACCGTCGCCTTCCCGTTGGGCGCCAAGCTGGCGGATCCGGTGGCGATGTATCTCCTTGACGTCTGCACCCTTCCGATCAACATGGCCGGTCTGCCGGGAGTGTCGATCCCGGCCGGTCTCTCGGACGGTCTCCCGGTCGGCCTGCAGATCGTCGGGGCGCCGTGGACCGAACTGCCGATGCTTCGTCTGGCCCGCGCGTACGAGGCGATCACGGCCAGAGCAACCTGGCGGGCCATCGAGCCCGCCGAGCTGCACCTGACCGACGATCCGACCACGCCCAGCCCGGTCGAGCGGATGCGGCGCAACGTAGACGCCACCGCCACGGGTTCGGGCGGCCAAGCCTGAGGACGCACCGATGACCACCCCGACCACCCGCTCCGACAACCGCCTGACCACCGACCCCTCGATCCTGAACTCGCAGGCCGAGCCCGAGCGCCCGCCGCTCTCGACGCGCGTCTTGGCGCGCCGGGTCGACGAAGTTCCACGCTCCGGAATCCGGCGCTTCTTCGACATCCTGGCGACGATGACCGACGTCATCAGCCTGGGCGTGGGCGAGCCGGACTTCGACACGCCCCAGCAGGTGATCGAGGCCGGCCGGCACAGCCTGGCCTCGGGCAGGACTCACTACGCCAGCAACTACGGGACCATCGAGCTGCGCCGCGCCCTGGCCCACCATCTCGAGCGCCTCTACGGCGTCCGCTACGACCCGACCGAAGAGATCCTGATCACCATCGGCGCGTCGGAGGCGCTGGACGTGGCCGTTCGGGCCACGATCGACCCGGGCGACGAGGTGATCCTCCATGAGCCGTCATACGTTTCGTATCGGCCGGCGGTGATATTTGCCGGGGGCGTACCCGTGGGCGTGCCCACCACTATCGAAGACGACTTCGCCCTCGATCCGGCCAGGGTGGAGGCGGCCATCACGCCGCGGACCAAGGCCATCCTGCTCAACTACCCGTCCAATCCGACCGGCGCCGTCCTGCCGCACGAGGTCCAGGACGAGATCGCCCGCATCGCCGTCCGCCATGACCTGCTCGTCTACAGCGACGAAATCTACGACCGGCTCGTCTACGGCGGCTACCAGATGCGGACCATGGGCGCGCTGCCGGGCATGCGCCGTCGAACCGTTCTGATGGGCGGCTTCTCCAAGGCTTACGCCATGACCGGCTGGCGGATCGGCTACATCTGCGCGCCTTCGGAGATCCTGGAGGGGATCCTCAAGGTTCACCAGTACGTGATCATGTGCGCCCCCACGGTCGCCCAGGACGCGGCCCTCGAGGCCCTCAAGACCGGCGAGCCCGACATCCAGCGCATGGCGGCCGACTACGACCGGCGTCGACGGCTGATCGTCGACGGCTTCAACGCCATCGGCCTGCGCACCTTCGAGCCGCTCGGCGCCTTCTACGCCTTTCCCCAGATCACCTCGACCGGGCTCAGCAGCGATGCCTTTGCCGAGGCCCTCCTGCAAGAGGAGTCCGTCGCCGTGGTCCCCGGCACCGCCTTCGGCGAGGCTGGCGAGGGCCACGTCCGCTGCTGCTACGCCACCAGCGAGGCCGAGTTGCGCGAGGCGCTCGTCCGCATCGAGCGCTTCGTCAAACGTCGAAGAGGCGATGCGTGACGACTGCATCTGTGGCCGGCGGCAGGAGCCGGGCGCTGGAGCGCTACGAGGCCGTCATCGGCATCGAGATCCACTGCCAGCTGCGGACCGCCAGCAAGATGTTCTGCGGCTGCTCCACCGCGATCGATGGGGCAGTCCCGAACAGCCACTGCTGCCCGGTCTGTCTGGGCCTGCCGGGCGTGCTGCCGACGATCAACAAGACCGCTGTCGAATGGGTTCTGGCCACCGGCTTCGCGATCGAGGCCACCGTCGCGCCCACGACCCGCTGGGATCGCAAGAACTACTTCTATCCCGATCTGCCCAAGGGCTACCAGATAAGCCAGTACCAGTTGCCGCTGGCAGCCAACGGCCGGCTGGCATTCGATACGAGCGAAGGCCCGTTCACCGTTCGAGTGAGGCGCGCCCACCTCGAAGAGGACACCGGCCGGCTGATCCACGACGAGCTGGACGGCCGGCGGGTCAGCCTGATCGACTTCAACCGATCGGGCATGCCTCTGATGGAGATCGTGACCGAGCCCGACATCCGGACGGCCGAGCAGGCCCGCCGCTATGCCGAGGAGCTGCGGCTGCTGATGCGGACGATCGGCGCCTCGGACGCGGAGATGGAGAACGGCCAGATGCGGGTCGAGGCCAACGTCTCGATCCGGCCGCGCGGCCGGGAGGCGTTCGGGACGCGGGTCGAGGTCAAGAACATGAACTCGATGCGGGCCGTGGAGCGGGCGATCGCGTTCGAGATCGAGCGCCAGGCCGAGACTATCGATGCCGGTGGGACGATCCACATGGAGACACGCGGCTGGGACGAGGCGCGCCAGTCCACGTACCACATGCGGCCCAAGGAAGAGGAGAACGACTACCGGTACTTCCCCGAGCCCGACCTGCCGCCGCTGGTGACAACGCCCGAATGGCTGGCCGATATCAAGGCCCGGCTGCCGGAGCTGCCGTCGGCTCGGCGGGGGCGCTACCGCGAGGTCTTCGGTCTGTCCGCCTACGACGCGGATGTGCTGGTGAACGACGCGCCTGCCGCCGCCCTCTTCGAAGGTGCGCTGGCGGCCGATGCGTGTGTGCCGGCCAAGCTCCTCGCCAACTGGGTAACCGGCGAGTACCTGCGCCTGGCCAAGGGCGGGGAGGGGAGTGGCGGCGGAGCGGCAGGCCGCGTGGTGCCGGCCGAACTGGCCGCTCTGGTCAAGCTCGTCGCCGACGGCGCGATATCGGGGACCAACGCCAAGGAAGTCCTGGCCGAGCATTTCGCCTCGGGCGCCGGCGTGGCTTCGATCGTGGAGGCGCGCGGCTTCCGCCAGATCTCCGACGCCGGGGCCCTCGGCGCGGCAGTCGAGCAGGTGCTCGCCGCCAACCCGGCCGCCGTGGCGGACTATCGAGCCGGCAAGTCCGCGGCAGTCGGCTTCCTCGTCGGCCAGGTCATGAAGGCGACGCGCGGCCAGGCGAACGCGGGCATGGTGCAGACAGCGCTGCGCGAGCGGATGGACAGGCCCGAGTAGGGCGGGGAAGGAGAGCGTATGGGCCCGGTCAACCTCATCTGCTGGGTCGTCGGAGTCCTGCTCATCATCGTCGGCTACACCCGCGCCCGCGGGCCGTGGAGCCGCTACCAGGCCCTCAAGGAGCAGGAGGCGAACCTTGCCCGCTACGAGGGCTGGCGCGGCACGCGCCTCCGCGACGAGGGCCCCAGCGCGGCAACTCTGATGGCCCAGGAACTGCGCCGTCAGGCGCAGGTCGGCGCGATTGTAGCTGTAGCCGGCTTCGTGGTGGTGTTCGTGGGGTTCGCTGTTCGGTAATCTCGGACCGGGCGGTGCTGCGGACGCGGACGTCGCCCGCGGCTCCGCTGCCTTCCCCGCTGAGGGCCGACGCGGCGCAGTCGCCGTCAAGGGCTGCTTCGCGAACGGCGGTTTGCCGGCGGGCGCGGCAGAGCGCACTCTACTTCCCGCGAACGCAAACAGTACGACTGCCCCGGCGTCGCGCGGCGTCCTAAGATGTCCGGAATCCGGCGGCACAGATGTGCAATGCTAAGCTCCACATGGGGCCAGACGCCGTCTGGAGTTGGCGGCGCTGCGCCGGAGTGGTGGAGTCGTGGCGCGAGAGGCAATAGCTTGCGCGAAGCTCACCAGTGTCAACAGGGTGGATCGATGTGATGCTGTCGAGCGCGGCGGGGCGAACGGTCCCCGATAGCCGCGCAGGGGCGTGCGGCCGTGGAAGTCGCAGGCCGGCAACGGTGTGGGCGAAGCCATGAGTGATCGATCGCCCGCCCTCGGCCTGGGCCACGATCGAAGGTTTGCCGTCTTCGCAGCCGCGTGCGCCGTCGCGACGCTCGGGATGTGTGGCGTCGATATCCTGGCGGCCCCGGCCGCGCGTCGTCCGGGGCAGGCCGTCGTCACCGCGCTGCTCGTGGCGACGGTCCTGGCGGGAGTCTGGTTCATCAAGCGCGGCTTCACTCCGCGCATTCTCATGTCGGCCGGGGCCACTTTGATGGTGCTCGGTGTCGCGGCGGGGATATGGCTGCCGGACAGCCTCGACGCCGCCCTGATCCTGCCGCTGGCCGGCGCGGTGCTGGCGTTGCCGGCGGTGCGCGGGCGACCGCTGCTGCTCCTGCTGGTCGTCGCGTTCGTCGCGACCATGGTCGGCGAGGTGGTGGGATCCGTCGGCCCGGGCACGGATGGATCGGAATCGCTGCTGTCGCTGCTCGAGTCGGGGGTCATGCTGGCCTTCACTTTCGGCTTGCTGTGGTGGGTCGGCGATCGCTGGTGGAGGGCGGACGAACAGGCTCGGGTCGCGCTGGCGAGCCAGCGCAGGCTGCTGGAGGTCAACGAGCGTCTCCTCTCGACGCTGGATCCTCAGGGCGTCTTCGAACTCATCGCCGACTCCCTCAAATCGGTGGTGGCCTATGACAACCTGACCATCTATCGCGTCGACAGATCGGCCGGCGTCCTGGTCCCTGTCCTGGCGCGGGACCGCTTTGCGAAGCTCATCATCGAGTCCACGTTTCCGATCGATCGCGGTCTCACGGGCTGGGTCGTAGCCCACGGCGCCGCGGAGTGCGTAAACGATGCCCTTCACGACCCGCGCGCCCACACCATTCCGGGCACACCGGCTGAGGAGGAATCGCTCATCGTGGTGCCGCTCCTGGTCGGCGGCGAGGTCGCGGGGACGCTGAACGTGGGCCGCATGGGTGAAGAGGAGGCCCATTTCAGCGACGGGGAGTTCGAACTTGCGCGCCTCTTCGCGGGTCAGGCGTCGATCGCCCTGCGGAATGCCGAGACGCTGCGCGCCGTCGCCACTCGGGCGGAGACAGATGCCCTGACGGGGCTCCGAAACCGTGGCGCCTTCGATGACCGGCTGGCGGCACTGATGGCCGACCCGAGCGTTCAGCCGCTCGTCCTCGTGATGCTCGACCTGGACGGGTTCCACGACTACAACAACGTGCATGGGCACCCGGCCGGGGACAGCCTGCTCCAGGCCGCCGCCGCGGCCATCACGGCATCCGTCCGCGAGGGCGACCTCTGCTTCCGCTACGGTGGCGACGAGTTTGCGCTGCTGCTGCCTGGAACGGACGAGGAGAGCGCTACGCAGATCGCCGAGCGGGTGCGCCTAGCCATCGCCGCAGTGGACAGCAGCGGCACTCCAGGAGTCACTGCCAGCGTCGGTCTTGGGATAGCGCCCCGTGATGCTCAGGCAGCCGGAGCCCTGGTCGCTGCCACCAATTCCGCGCTATACCGCGCCAAGGGGTCGGGCGGCAACCGCGTCGAAACGTGGAGTCGCATCAGCACCGCCACGGGCGGTCGGTGAAGTCGACTTCCACCAGAAGAAGCGCCAGGGCGGGGTGGGTACCGGGCGGACGTGGCCCGAAGAGGCCTCCTTCCAATAGATCGGCGGAGTGAGGTCCGGACCATCCGAGCGCGGGGAGAATACGGGTGTCCGCTTGCCGCGACGATTGGACCGCCGGCGGTCGACCGCGAAGAGACGAACACTCCAGGCAGCACGTACGACGCCGTCCCCCCGGGACGGCGTCGTACGTCGTGTCGGCGGCGTCGTACGTCGTGTCGGAGTGGCTCAGCCGCGCGGCATCCGTCCTAGCTCGATGGCGGTGCAGCGGTCCATGACCACCGCCAGCCCGCCCGCGGCGGCGATGCGGGCACTCTCCCAGTTCACGATGTCGAGCTGGAGCCACAGCGCTCGAGCTCCGACCGCTACGGCGTCGCGGGCGATCTCTTCAGTCAACTCCGCCCGGCGGAAGACGTCGACGATGTCGATGGGACCGCCGCTGGCAGCCTCGGCCAGCGTGGCGACGGCCGGCACACCCTGGACGACGGTTTCGTTCGGGTTGACGGGCACGCACTCGTAGCCGGCGGCGAGCAGCGTGCGAAAGACCCCGAACGACGGCCGGGCCGGGTTCGATGAAGCGCCTACGACGGCGATGCGGCGGGCGGATCGGAGCAGTTCGAAGATGCCCCGATCATCCAGCAACGGCACGGTGCCAGGCTCAGGCCGGTGGCCCGCGGGCCGGCCTGCCACGAGTGCTTCGTCCGAACTCGACCGGTCGGTTGCCATGGGGCTCCTTTGTGTCAGGCCGTGGGCGACGGTTCGACCGTGGGCGACGGTTCGACCGTGGTGGACGGCGCCGGCGTCGGTCGCGGCGGACCGTTCTGCAGGGCCGCCATCACGCCGGCAAGCCGGCCGTCGAATCCGGACGGCATGGGCTTGCCAAAGTCGCTCAGCGTGATCCCGCCGGCCGCTACGTCGAACATGATCGTTGCCGGCAGCGTGTCCCTGGCCGCGTAGCGCAGGACCGCCTGGCTCGCAGCCACGTCGTAGCGCTTGAGCACGCTTACGACGAGGCACGGTTTGACGTCCGGCAGGACGAGGCTGGCGTCCGTGTCCAGCGCCACGACGCCGGCTTTCCTGGCACAGGCCTCGCGGATGACGCCGGCTCCGGTGAGATCGGGCATGGCCAGGATCACATCGGCCTTGCCCTTGATGAGCCCGTCTGTCACGGCCCGACCCGTCGCCGGGTCGTTCGACCTGTTGGCGTACGCGACGGTCACCTGGACGTCCGGGTTTGCCTCTTCGGCGCCGTTCCGGAAGCCGTTGGCGTAGTTGGCCGTCCGCACGTCAGTCGCCGTGAAGCCGACCATGCCGATCGTGCCGGTGCTCGTGACCGAGCCGGCCACGAACCCCGCCAGGTATCCCGCCTCGGCCTCATCGAAGACCAGCCCGTGGACGTTGGACGGGGCGCCGTCCGGGATCGTCTGGTCCAGCTCGAAGAACTGAGTGGTCGTGTTGCCCGCGGCGGCGTCGAGCACCGCCTGGGCCGCCTCGGGACCGACGGTCACGACGACGGTCGACCCTTCATCGGAGGCCTTCTGCACCGCGGCCGTGAGGTCGGCCATCGAAGCGGGCGTGACGAGCGTCGGCGTGGCACCCAGCCGCCCGGCCGCATCCTGGATACCCTGCCAGGCGAGCTCGCTCGGCGTGCCGTCGCCGGACTCACCGATGGCCGAGATCAGGACGACCGACGCGACGGCGTTCGTCGGGGCTGGAGTTGGCGGGGCCGGCGTCGGCGTCGCGGTGGGACCGAGGGTGGGCGTGGTCGCCGGGCCGGTGGACGTCGGTGTCGGTGGCTTCGGTGGGTTGGAGAAGAAGCTGCAGCCCGAGACCAGGGCGGCGGCGGCCACGATGGCGCATGTAATTGCCATGGGGGACCCGGATCGGGACGTACGGCTCAGCGTGAGGCTCCTTAGGTGGATGCGTTGGCGCGATTGTACGTAGGCGAGGTCTTTCTGGGGCGGCGTGCGGCGTCTCACATGGCGGCGCCTGAGCCAGGCGGTTTCGCGGAGGGGATCGGCCGGTTGCCGGATGGGCGGCGCTCGCCGGGGCGGCTAGCATGGCGACATCGCGGGAGCAGTCGAGGAGAACGACATCGAACCCAGGGACGAACGCATCGAAGTTGCCGGCCGCCTCAGCCTGCGGGTACTGCGCTGGGAGCCCGGGGCCGGCGCTGATCCGCCCGCCCGGCCCGCGGCCAGTGCCGGTGCTGGCCCGGAGCCTGCGGGGGATGGCGCGCCGTTCCTGCTCGTCCACGGTCTGGCCTCCAATGCCCGGCTCTGGGACGGAGTCGCTCCGCGGTTGGCCGCGGCCGGGCACCGCGTGGCCGCCGTCGACCTCCGCGGCCACGGCCGTTCCGACAAGCCGGACGGCGGCTACGACTTCGCCACGATCTCGGAGGACTTGCGGGCGCTCATTGCCGGACTCGGGTTCGAGCGGCCGGTCCTCGTCGGCCAGTCGTGGGGCGCCGGCGTCGCCCTCGATTTCGCCGTCCGGCATCCAGGACTTACCCGCGGCATCGTCCTGGTGGACGGCGGATTGACGGACCTGCGCGACGCCTTCCCGACGTGGGAGATCTGCTGGGAGCGCCTGGCCCCGCCTCAGCTCGTGGGCCTGCCGCTGAGCGACGTGGAGGGCTACTTCCACCAGAACCACGCCGACTGGCCGGCCGAGGGGCTGGAGGGTTCGCTGGCCAACTTCGAGATCCGGCCGGACCTGACCATAGCCCCGTGGTTGACGCGCGAGCACCACAGGGCCATCCTCGAATCGATGTGGGGTCAGCGAACTGCCGATCTCTGGGCCGCGCTCCGAGTGCCGGCTCTGGTCGTTCCCGTGGACGGCGGCGAGGGCGACTGGACGAAGGCGAAGCGCGCCGGGGCGGACGCGGCCGAGGCGGCGATGCGTTCCGCCGGCGTGCCGTGTCGGGTGCAGTGGTTCCGCGGCGATCACGACATCCATGCCCAGCACCCGGCTGAAGTGGCGGAGGGGCTGCTTGCGGCGGATCGTGACGGCCTCTTCTCCGGGGCCGTTCCGGCGTGAGCTCCGCCGTCCTGCCGCGCATCCTCACGATCATGGGCTCGGGCGAGACGACGCCCACGATGGCCCGCGCCCATCGCGCCGTCCTCGATCGGCTGGGGGAGCGGCCGGTGCCGGCGGTCTTGCTCGATACGCCGTACGGCTTCCAGGAGAACGCCGACGACATATCCGATCGCGCTCTCGACTACTTCCGAGACAGCGTCGGGAATCCCTTCACCGTCGCCACGTTCCGTTCGGCCGACGTCGATGCGCTGGTCCGCGAGACCGCCCAGGTTCGGATCCGTGAGGCGCGACTTGCGTTCGCGGGGCCCGGCAGCCCCACCTACGCGCTGAGGCAATGGGCCGGCACGGAGATACCGCGCCTGTTGGCCGCGAAGCTCGCGCCGGGCTCGCCTGGCGGCGCCGTGACCATGGCAAGCGCGGCGGCGCTCACCCTGGGCCGCTTCACCATCCCGGTCTACGAGGTATACAAGGTCGGCGAGGCGCCCCGGTGGCTTCCCGGGTTGGATCTGCTTACGCCTCTGGGCCTCTCTGTGGCGGTAGTCCCTCACTACGACAACGCCGAGGGCGGCAACCACGACACCCGCTTCTGCTACATGGGCGAACGGCGGCTGCGCGTCCTAGAGGCCGATCTTCCGGACGACGTCTTCATCCTGGGCGTTGACGGGCACACGGCCCTGGTCATGGACCTGGACGCCGGATCGGCGTCGGTTCTGGGCCTGGGCACGGTCACCGTACGCAAGGACGGCCGGAGCACGGTCTTCTCGGCCGGGTCCGAGGTGGCGATCGCGGAGCTCGTCGAGGCTGCTTCCGCGGCCGACCGGGGCACCGTGGCAAGCCAGCCGCCGGCCGCCCCTTCGATCGGCGTTCTGGCCGAGGCTTCGTCCTCGCGTCCGCTTCGTGAGGAGGTGGCGAACCTCGAGCGCATCTTCCAGACCTCGCTCGACGAGTGCGACGCTCCGGCCGCCGTCCGGGCGATCCTCGCGCTGGAGGAGACGATCCAAGCCTGGTCGCGCGACACAGACCAGTCCGACGCGCTGGCCGGGGCCCGCTCGGCCCTGCGGGCTGCGATCGTCTGCCTGGGCGAGATGGCGGTGGCGGGCTCACGGGATCCGGCGGAGACGGTCGGCCCGTTCGTCGAAGCCCTGCTGGCCGAGCGCCTGCGCGCCCGTGAGGCCCGCGACTGGGCCGCCGCCGACGCCATCCGCGACCGGCTGCTGGCCGCGGGCGTCGAGCTCCACGACACGCCCGACGGCACCAGGTGGGAGTTGCGCCCGGCTGCGCCGGCGAGCTGAGAGCGCAGGCAGCGCCGCTCGCCCGACGCCGCGGCCGACATCGAGTCGCTCGCCGCCTGCCGACAGCTCGTGACTCCCCGCCGACGCGGTACCCTTACCTCCCGTGACAGTCGCGCCGAATGACTTCGTCCACTTGCACCTCCATTCCGAGTTCAGCCTGCTCGATGGGCTCGGGCGCATCAACGAGCTTGCCGACCAGGGATCGGCGCTCGGCTTCGACGCGATGGCGATCACCGACCACGGCGCCCTCTACGGAGCCGTGGCGTTCGTCCAGGCGACGACCGCGCGGGGCATCAAGCCGATCGTCGGGGTCGAGACCTACGTGGCCCGGCGAAGCATGCGCGACAAGGAGGGCAAGGCCGACAGCCAGCCCTTCCACCTCGTCCTGCTGGCCGAGAACTGGGAGGGCTACCAGAATCTCTGCCGTCTGATCACCGACGCCCATCTTGACGGTTACTACTACAGGCCGCGGATCGATCATGAACACCTGGCGAAGCATTCGAAGGGCCTGATCGGCCTGTCGGCCTGTCTCAGCGGCGAGGTGGCCAGGGCGCTCGAGGTCGACGACTGGGACCTGGCCCGCAAGACCGCCGGCGACTACCGCGACATCTTCGGCCGGGACCGCTTCTTCCTCGAGTTGCAGGACCACGGCCTGCCCGACCAGCGGGTGCTCAATCCCAAGCTGCTCCGCCTCGCCCCCGAAGTCGGGCTCGACCTCGTCGTCACCAACGACCTGCACTACGTCCGCCGGGAGCAGCACGACGCCCACGACGTGCTGCTGTGCGTGGGTACGGGCAGCAATCTGGACACGCCCGGGCGGATGCGGTTCGACTCGAACGAGTTCTACCTGAAGTCGGCGGCCGAGATGGCCGCGCTCTTCCCGGACAACCTCGACGCCATCCGTCGCACCCGTGCCATTGCCGAGATGGTCAGTTTGAAGCTGCCGTTCGGCCAGCTCCGGATTCCGTCATTCCCGGTCCCCGAGGGCGAGACCATCGAGAGCTGGCTGCGCAAGGAGTGCCAGGCCGGCCTGGCCCGCCGCTACGGCACCGTCACGCCCGAGCTCCAGGCCCGCCTCGACTACGAGCTCGATGTCATCTGCCGCATGGGCTACGCCGGCTACTTTCTGATCGTGGCCGACTTCACGAAGTTCGCCCGCGACCAGCACATCGCCATCACCGTCCGCGGCTCCGCGCCCGGGTCCATCGTGACCTACACCCTGGGCATCACGCCGGTCGACCCGATCCACTACCAGCTGCCGTTCGAGCGCTTCCTCAATCCCGACCGCGTGACGATGCCTGATATCGACGTCGACTTCGAGGACGGGCGGCGCGAGGAAGTCATCAACTACGTCAGCCGCAAGTACGGCGCCGATCACGTGGCCCAGATCATCACCTTCGGCACCATGCTCGCTCGGGCCGCCATTCGTGACGTGGCCCGGGTCGTCGGCATGAGCTACGGCGAGGGCGACCGCATTGCCAAGGCGGTCCCGAACCAGCTCGGAATCAGGCTGGACGAGGCGATCGAGATGAGCCCGGTGCTCAAGGAGATGTACCAGAGCGAGCCGCCGGTGCATCGCGTCATCGAATTCGCCAGGCAGCTGGAAGGCGTGGCCCGGAACGCCTCGACACACGCGGCCGGCGTCGTCATCAGCCGCGAGCCGCTGACCGAGCTGATGCCTCTGCAGCGCGCGACCAACTCAGACGCGGTCATGACCCAGTACGAGATGCATGGCGTCGACGCGCTGGGCCTGCTCAAGTTCGACTTCCTGGGGCTCTCGAACCTGACCATCCTGCGCCAGGCGGTCGACCTGATTCGCGAACACCGCGGGCAGGAGATCGACCTCGAGAAGATCCCGCTCGACGACTCGAAGACCTTCGAGCTGCTGGCCTCGGGCGAGACGACCGGCGTGTTCCAGCTCGAGTCGGCGGGAATGCGGCGCTACATCCGTGAGCTCCGGCCGAGCACTGTGTTCGACCTGGCGGCCATGGTCGCGCTCTACCGCCCCGGCCCGATGGACAACATCCCGGCCTACATCCGGCGCAAGCACGGCGAAGAGAAGGTTACCTACCTGCATCCGCTCCTCGAGCCATATCTCAATCGAACGTACGGCGTCTTCGTCTACCAGGAAGACATCATGTCCGCCTCGACCGCCCTGGCCGGCTTCACCGGTCCCGAGGCCGACATGCTCGGCTACGCGATCCGCAAGAAGAAGGCCGCTCTCATGAACGAGATGCGCCACAAGTTCGTCACCCAGGCCGCCGAGCGGGGCGTCAAGCCGCAGGTGATCGACGCCGTCTTCGCCGCCTTCCAGCCCTTCGAGCGCTACGGCTTCAACAAGGCTCACGCCACCTGCTACGGGCTGATCGCTTACCAGACGGCGTACTTGAAGGCGAACTACACGGTCGAATACATGACCAGCGTCCTGACGGCTTTCCGAGACAACGAAGAGAAGGTCGCCGCCGCCGTCGCCGAATGCAGGCGCCTGGGCATCGAAGTCAGGCCGCCCGACGTCCACCGCTCGTTCGTCGAGTTCACGGTCGAAGACGACGCCATCCGGTTCGGCCTGCTGGCTGTCAAGAACGTCGGCGAGGGCGCGATCGAATCGATCATCGCGGCGCGTCAGGCCGATGGCGACTTCCGGTCGCTGGCCGACTTCTGCGCCCGGGTCGATCTCCGGCTGGTGAACCGGCGCGTCCTCGAGTCGCTGGTCAAGGTTGGCGCGATGAATCGGTTCGGGCATCCGGCCCAGCTGCTCGAGGCGCTCGACGACGCGCTTGCCGCCGGCCAGGCCGCCCAGCGCGACCGGACCAGCGGCCAGACGGCGCTCTTCGACATGGGTTCGTCGCCGGAAGCCCTGGAGCGACCCCTGCCGGCGGTTCCCGAGGCGCTTTCTCGCGAACGGCTGCGCTGGGAGAAAGAGCTGCTCGGGCTGTACCTGTCGGAGCATCCGCTCGGCGCGCTGGCGGAGCAGATCGCCCAGTACGTGACCGCGTACTCCGGGGACCTCAAGGATGAGTCGCTCGATGGCCAGCGCGTCGTGATGGGCGGCATCGTCACCGGGCTGCGGACGGTGGTCACGCGGAGCAAGGAGACCATGGCCGTCGCCACGCTCGAAGACCTGCAGGGGACGCTCGAGGTGGTCGTCTTCCCGCGGATGTACGGAACCTCCGGCGGCACGTTCGCGGAGGGCGCGATCCTGCTCGTGGCCGGCCGGGTCGACCATCGTGGCGAGGAGGCGTCGTTGCTCGCCGACGCGGTCTGGGTCTGGGAGGATGCCGCCGCCCGTGGCCCGGCGGCGATTGCCGGAGAAGTTGCCGCGGGGGATCGTGGGAGGGGCGGCAGCCGACGCTGGTCACCGGGGAGCGGCGCAGGGAGCGGCTCGGGGAGTGGCAACGGGAACGGTAACGGCGGCGGCAACGGGAACGGCTACGGCAACGTCCACCCGAAGCCCACCGCCGGCCCGGCTCCGGCCGCGCCGCCTCTGCCCATCACGCCGCCCGCGCCCGTCGCCCCCGTCGCGCCCATCGCCCCCGTCGCGCCCAGAGTTCGCGTCTCGCCGCTGCGGGGCGGTGGAGTGACCGTGCTCGATGCGCCGCCGTCACCCGCGCCGGGCTCCGCCGCGTCCCTGCCGCCCGCGCCGGGAGTGGCTGCGTCGCTGCCGGCGGAGCCCCTCTCGTCCGCGCCTGCCCCTAAAGACCTGGCTGCCCTGGCGCCCGACCGCGAGGAGCCGCCGCTGCCCGATGAGGCGCGAGACGTTGCGGCCCGTGCATCCGCGGCGCCCACGACCCCGCTCGAGGCTCCGGAAACGGGCGTCCTCCAGGTACGCTTCACCAGGGGCGCGGACACCGACCGCATCGTGTGGGCGATGGAGGAGCTGCGGGCGATGCTCAAGGAACATCCCGGCTCGACACGCGTGGTCTTCCACATCCCGGGGCCCGGTGGAGCAACGCTGCCGCTCGAGATCCGCAGCGGCGTTGCCTACGACGCCGAGCTTCTCTCTGAGGCCCGTCGGCGCCTGGGGGAGGGTCTGGTCCGCCTCGAGCTCTCGGTCGGGGGCAGGGCGTGAACGCACCTCGGGGCGATCCCGATCTGCGGGCGGCCGGGCAGACCCACCGCCTGCTTTCGGGTCGCCGCCGCTACCTCGTCGGCGCCGCGGTCGTGGCTATCTGGCTGCTCGTCGCCCTGGTGGTGGGACTGGCCACCGCGAGCGGCGTAGTCTGGTTCTGAGGGCGGCGCCGCGCCTGACACGGCTCCTGCGCAACCCTTCGGCTCGACTCCCGGCTACAATGCGCGCGGCTGCCCCTGCTTGCTCGGCCGTGGTCGACGGGGCAGAGGGGGCAACCGACCCGGCGGAGCCGTCGGGAACTCGGGACGACGGCGCCCCCGGGGGCGTCTCAGCGGAAACGTCGCTACCAGCCGGGATCGGGGACGTTTGGCAATGAATGGGCAACAACCATCGCCGGGCCGAAGGGCCCATCCGGGGGTAGGGGGGACGGCAGGGAAGCGCCAGCGGTCTGTTCCGCCCGCGGTCGCTGCATTCTTCTCGGCCCTGTTTCCCGGGGCCGGGCAGGCCGTGGCGGGCAGGCCGCGCCGAGGGGCGATCGTGGCCATGCCATTTCTCGTGGTGGTGGCCGCTCTCCTTGTGATCGCCATCGTCGATCGCCAGAGCGTGGAGAACGGTGCCTTCAACCAGCAGTGGTTGACCAACCTGTTGTTCGTCGACATCCTGGCGCTCATCTACCATCTCTGGGCCGTTTTCAATTCGTACGTGCTGGCAAGCCGGGGCCAGCCCCGGACGGACCGCAGGAAGACCACCGCCAGGAAGTGGGCGGCTACGTTCGGTGTTCTGGTGATCGTCTCGGGAACGGTGGTGTTCCAGCACGCGGCTCTCGCCTCGGTGGACATGGGCTGGCAGCACGATCTTTCATGCTGGTCGGCCCTGACGCCATGCTTCGCCAGCAGCGACACGCTCGCTCCGGGCCAGACGATCGCGATGGACTCGAACGATCCAGATGATCAGCAGCTGGCCACCGATACGCCAGACGACACGGGTCCTGTTCCCTCGAACAGCCCGTCCTTCGACTCCAACGCGACGTTCGACATAAGCGCCCTGCCGTCGATCGCGACAACGCCCGACTCGGTGAACTGGGCTGCGGACGGACAGCTGAACGTGTTGCTCGTCGGCGTGGACGCAGGGCTCGGGGGCGGGCGCAGCACGGGCCTGAGGCCGGACACCATGATCGTGCTCCACGTCGACATCGCATCCGGTCGAGCGGCCCTGATCGGCATCCCGCGGAACACGATGTGCGTCCCGCTACCGCAGCAGATCGCGGTGCACTACTCCAGCAGCGTCAACGGCTGCCCCGCGTATACGTGGCCCTACATGCTCAACTGGCTCGCCAACGACGCGGGATGGAACCACCCAAGCTATTACCCGTTCTTCCAGGGCAGCGGCCTCGAGTACACCCGCGCCATGACCGCCACCCAGGAAGCCATCGGAACGCTGACGGGCCTGACGATCGATGGTTTCGTCGTCATCAACCTGATGGGCCTGGTCAATCTCATCGACGATGTCGGCGGGATCAACATCACCGTTCCAACTACGGTGGCCGACTACCCCTGCGGTCCGAAAGGCACGTTCCAGTCGAAATGGCGGGTCTGCGACCTCAACCCGGGTGCTCCGGCCGGAAGCTCCAGCAAGGTCCACTACGGGTACGAGGTTCCCGAGGACTCGCCTACGGTGATTGCCCACATGATCGCTGATGCCGCCCAGTCAGGCGGGAAGCAATCGATCTCGTGGAGCTCCGGGGCCGACATAGCCTTCACCATCAAAGCCGGCGCGCAGCATATGGATGGGGATTGGGCTCTCGCATACGCCCGAACTCGCATCTACTCCAGCGACTACGACCGGATGATGCGCCAGCAGCTGGTTCTCAAGTCCATGCGCAACACCCTCGACCCGTGCACGCTGCTGCCACAGATACCCAGCCTCGTCAACAACCTCGGCACGGCGTTCTGGACAAACATGCCACTAGGCGATGCCTCTCAGTGGGCGGGCATGGCCAAGTACATCGTCGGCGCCAACGTCAAGAGCATCACCCTCGACCCCAAGACGTTGGGGACCAACACCACCTACATCAACGCGACGTCCTGGGCCACCATCAAGAACCTCGTGGCCCACAGCCTGGACAACGTTCCTCCCGTAAGCGCGAGCGGCGGTGGCGGCGGGAGCGGCTTCAGCTGCTGACCTGATCGGAGCCGGGCCGCGGTTTCCGAGTGCCGTCGATCGGCCGGGCGGATTGGAGTGTGGTGCCGACGGCGGGAGTCGGCACGGATAGGGTCCGTTCGTGCTCAGGAGCACCCCGAAAAGGGCCAGTGTGTTCCCATGGGTGTTCCCATCGCGTCCGGAAATGGCGCGCGGAGCCCCTACGACGTCCGTCTCAACGCACTGTCGACGCGGTCCGCCGCATCCCGCAGGCTCGCGTCCAGGACGCCGGTGTAGTGGTGTGTCATGGCCTCGGCGGCATGGCCCAGGGCCGCCATCGCTACGCGCTGGTGAACGCCCTGCGCCGCCAGGACGGTCGCGAACCCGTGCCGGAGATCGTGCAACCGGACATCGCCAATAGCTGCTGCCAGCATCGCGTCGCGGAAGTGGCGGTCGAGCGTGTTTGGATGCCAGGCGAAGAGTCGGCCGTCGATCGGTGCGGGCTGCGTTTCGCGCCAGGCGAGGTACTCGCGCACGGCCTCGACGGCGAGCGCCGGCATAGCGACGGTTCGGACGCTGCTCGCGGTCTTCGTTTCCCGCAGCCGCGCACCCTGGCCTGGCACGCGGCCGTACTGGCCGTGCACCGTCAGGATCGCTGCCTCGAGATCGACGTCGCCGGCCCGAAGGCCGAGGATCTCCCCGCGGCGGAGGCCGCAGGCGCCCGCAAGCAAGACGATCGGGTAGAGCCTGGTCCGTGCGGTGGCGTCGAAGATCGCGCGGAGCTCGTCGGGCCCGATTGTCGGGACCTGCCGCTTCTCGGCCGCCGGAGGCGCGTCGACCAGGGCGGCGACGTTGCGCGCCACCAGACCCTGGGCCTGGGCATAGCGAAGGGCGGACGACAACCGAACCAACGTGTGAGCACCAGGGCCGCCCCAGGATCGGACAGCCGCACGGACGTCCTCGACCGTTAGTTCGTGCAGTCGGATCGCGCCGAGCGATGGGCGGATTCGTAGCTTCGCGTCCAACTCGTACGCCTCAAGCGTCAGTGGGCGGACGCGGTCCTTGCAGCCCTCAAGCCAGGAGTCGACAACCTCAGCTACGGTCGTATCGATCGAGCGCAACGAGACTCCCGACTCCTGCAGCTCGACGAGGTCGCGCAGAAGCTTCGTGCCGGCCCTTTCCGCCTCTCTCTTCGTCGGATACCCCGCCGTCCGGGGTCGTCGCCGCGTGCCGGTCTCGTCGACGTAGCTGCCCTGCCAGCGCCAGCGGCGCACACGGAACTTGTCCGTCGACTCCACGACGGAGCCCTGGCCGCGGTGGCGGGTTTGCTTGCCATGCTTGCCGTTTGGGTTCGGCATGTCTTCCATCATCCTCCAGTAGATTGGCGAGACGGTCGCGGCGCGCATACACGACGCGCTTGCTGATACGCGTGCAGGCTTCGGGGTGCCGACGCATCAGGACGCGGACGTGGGCGGGCGGGATGCCGAGCTCGCCGGCGACCTGGGCGACCGAGAGCAACGGTTGATCGGTCATGCAGAACTCGTGGACGGACCCGATGGCCCTGATCTTGCACTGAGCGTCACCTGCACCCGCAGGCGCCGTCGAGGATCCACCGACTTGATGACCGTACTGGACCTGGCACTGACTCTCAATGTCGGGCTCGCTCGAAAGCTCGCCGCCACCGCGCGCTCGGCCGGGCTCAAGCCCGATCCGGCGTAGTGGAAGCTCCGCCGGATGACGACCTGGTCGCCGACGGCCCGGGCACGGATCTGAGTGAGCCAGGGATCGGCCTGGGCTCGATACTGCGCCCGGACGGCTCGTAGCGCTCCGAACGTCACCGAGTAGCGTCGGGCCTTGGTCAGGAAATGACCACGAAAGCCCAGGCTGTGGGCCCAGCGGGGGCTGATCCGCCAGGCTGAGCGCATCAGGGCCCGAGCATGATCGGATAGGTCGGCTCGTTCGATCACTCCCTCAACCCGGATCCGTCGATCGAGACCACCACCGGCTTGGGCGTCCTTGGTGGCGTATTTCGCGAGGTAGCCCGCGACGCCGGCTCCCTGCCCGTCGCCGGCGCGCGGGCTACCGGTGTTCAGCGGTCTCGTGTCGATCTGGTCACCCCAGCGGATCATGACCTCTCGACCACCCGGTCCCGCCACCGTGACCGCTACGCGCGCCGCGGTGCGGGCGACGGCTCCCGCTAAGCGCTCCGCCGTCGCTCCTCCCGTCGGCGCGGTGTCGGGACCGTCGGGGCCGTCGAGGCGGATGACCGCATGGAGGTGGACCGATCCACGAGCCTGGAACTCGGCGACCTTGGCATAGGCGACACGGACCCCGGTGCGCAGGGCCGCAACGCTAAGTCCGCACAACGCCGCGAGCTCGCGCGGCAGGTACGTGACCGTGCGCCGCCAGAGAGCTCCGAGATTCGCGTTCCACAAGGCCGCGGCCTCGTAGTCGTAGCAGTCCGGACAGAGGGCCTGGCCGATCCGTGGATCGTTATCGGCATGAGGCTCCATACAGCGGAGCGAGACGCCATGCTCGCAGGTAGCAAGACCACCGGGCTCGCAGGGCCGTTCGCCACCAGCGTCGACGACCCTGCGATGCACCGTGCCGAACGATGGTGCGGTCAACGTCGCGAAGACGAGCGGGTGCGAGGCAACCGAGGGCGAGACGCCTCGGGCCTCATCACCCGCCAATCCAGCCGCCACGAGGAAGTAGGCGTCGCGGCGATACCGCTCGGAGCAGGGGGGACATCGTGACTCGCGTCGATTGCCACAGGCAACCAGAACGAAGCCTGGAGCCTCCGCTCTGGTCGACCGCCGGGCAAGGACTGCGCCTGTCCTTGCCGAGACGGCGACCGCATCGCCTTCGAGGCGGATCGGCGACGTGCACCCGCCGGTCCGCCGGATCAGCTCGACGACTGCAGGTGCCCCGGAGCCGTAGCGGCGTGAGAGGACGGCCAGGGGCTCGAGCGGGGATGGGGACGCAGACTCGACCACGGCCTACTCCTAGGCGGTCTGCTCGGGGCGACGGAGCTGCTGGGGGACCTGGTTCTTCGGGATGGCGGCGCGAACCGCCGTCGCCCGGAACGAATAGGCGAGCCTTGGCCGAGAGCCCGAGACGTCCACGTAGGCCGTCACGGTCAGCCCCTCGAACGCGACCGCCGGGAACGGCGAACCTGAAGGCGCCTGCGGCAGCACAGGCGGCGTCCGCGAAGCGATCTTGACCCGGACGACCTTGGTTCTCGCGTCGGGATCGGCGTCGAACACCGAGATCACCCATACAGGCAACCCCGAGTCGCGATCGTGGGCCTGGACCTTCTGCTCGCGCGTCGAGGCCTCGAAGTCGACGACCTGTTCGACGCCGCCAACGGCATATGCCCCGTGCGGAAATGCCTGGTCCATGCTGATGGGGATGTGTCTACCAAGCGCCATGTCTGTCTCTCCTTGTCTGATTTCGACCACACCGAAATCAGCCGACGCGTTGGGCACAGCTATCGCCGGAAGCCCGCGTCAAGCGGCTCGAAAAGTGGGGGCGACCCTCGGGTGTTTCCCGGATGCCTTACCGGGACCTGGGCCGGTCGCCGAAGAGGACGCTAGGCCGACGGATCGGGAGCGTCAAGGGGTTCAGCGTACGATTCCACGTACCATTTGCGGCACACGGTGGCCGCGCTTGCCCCTGTCAGCGCACGAACGCCATTCCTGCTGTCGCCGGCAGCCGGCGGCCACGAACCTTGATCGCAGCGGACATGGGACCGCCCAAGGCGCAGCCGTCGGCCTACCCGAGGCCGCGAACCTCGAGGGTGATGACTCGGCAGATCGCTGCGACCGGCGAGTATGGCCCGGGACGAGGCCACCGGGCGAGTTCGCCTCTTATCGCCGCGATCCGCGGTTGGGAAGCACACGGAGGGGGCGGGGGCTTGTTACGAGTTTCTCTACTGCATCAAGGCTGTCCCGCTCCTTCGATCCTCGCCTTGGCGCAGTCGAACGACGGATTGGCACCCGAGGGCGTCCTTGTCCAGGCCGACTAGATAGGCGGGTTGCGGGGGTCTCGCACGTAGAAAGCAAGGCGCCGACTCGCTCGGGCCGGCCATCAACCGTCGCAGAGATGGTGTAGGCATCGAACTTCGGGAACTTGATCTGCGTCTCGAATGCGAGTGGTAGACGCATCTTGGCGCCCTTTTCCAACGTCGGCGGTCGACCAGTCTTGAACGCCAACGAGAACGACGGTACAACGGCCGTTCCGTCCGTATCTTCGAAGGTGACCTCAAGGGTGTGCTGGTCGTCGGTTTCCAGGTAAGGGATCAGTACCCCGCACGCAATGTGCAGCGGGATTGCCCCTTCAAGGCTAGTCGCGAAGATATGGTCCCACGCCCCGCCCATGATGTAGAGCTTCCCGTTTAGGACCTCTGCGCGATCGGCCAGTATGAGAAACTCGACATCGGCGTGAGCCACCGGCAGCCCGGAAGCTCGGGACCGTGAAGTAGGCATTCTAGGTACCTTCGTATCACTGGTGTAAACTTCGCTTACACAGTATACAGCACGCTGAACACGGAGGCGGGGCCGTGGCAAGACCGTTCATCGATGAGTTGCGCTTGGCGGGCGCGGAGGATGAACTATCGCGGCACCAGGTGTCCGTCGACGAGGCGCTGGAGGTATCTTGGAATACTCCGCGGTTCTTCCGGGACAAGGTTCAGGGTCGGCAGCTAATGATCGGAAAGACGGACGGAGGAAGGTTGCTTACAGTCGTAGTTGAACCGACCGATACACACGGGGCATGGGACGTCGTCACTGGCTGGGACTCAAGCCAGGGAGAAAGAACAGCATGGCAAAACGCAAAGTAGCGCCCTCCGGGGACCAGAACGACATGGACCTAGAGCAAATCGACGTCGAACTCAGAAACCCGAGCGTGGTCTTGTCCGTCCGCCTCGACGGCGACACGGCCAAGGCGCTCCATCAGCTCGCTCGCAAGCGTGGCGAACGCGTATCAGAGGCACTTCGCGAGGCGGTCGTCGCCTGGGTCGCGTCGGCAGCCGCGGAAGCCGAACCCGTCTATCGGGCGACCTACCTCAACAAGGTCGTGGCTGTCAGCAGCCACTCGGTCCGAAATCGAGGAACTTGGGCAACAGCAACGCCCGTTCGAGTCTGGCCTACCAGAGGAAACCTGGCGGACCTCGTCGGCCGCCGCACAACCGCTCTTGCGAACCGCTTAGGCGCGACGGCCCCGGCGTGGCAGCCCAACGTCAACCCTGACCTCCAATTTGTGAGGACGGGCCGTTTCAGGCAGGACAAGAACGGCTAGCGGCGGCTCCTAGCCGACGAGCTCCGTGATGTCAGGGTCTGCCCAAAGACGATAGAGGCCAACGGTGCGGCGAGCCGGGTGGGGCCACCAGGATCCCACCAGTACCGCGACGCTCACCTTCAGTGGCAGAGCGGCGTTCTTGGGCCAGTCGACCGCCCGAACGGAAGCAGTCCGGTCGGCGAATTCAGCGACCTGCCTGCCCCGGTCGTCGAAAAGCCTGAGCCGGCGGGGACGCCCATGGCTTCGTTCAAGCGCCCACAACGACCCTGCATCGGCCCGCATCAGCTCAACGGGGGGCACAGTGGGAAGATCCGAGCTGAGGCGAAGCCTGTCGGGCGCAAGGACGAGTTGGAGCAACTGTCTCGGTCCTCGATGCCGAAGCTGCCGAGCCGCCCATGCCGCCGAAGCGACCGCGAGTGCGAGCACCACAAGGTCGAGGAGGTTCGGGTGAGCGAGACCGGCCACTCCAGCGACCGCCAGGACTGCCGCAATGCCGACCGCCGAAGAGAAGTTGTACCAGCTGAGTCGCGGTGGCACCCAGGTGGCGGTAACGGTGGCAGTCCATGCGGGGCAGTCGTCCGGTACACCCTCCCAGCCCGCGTCCGAGAACATGGGCACTTCCTCACCCAGGATGTTCTTGGTCATGAGCGTGTGGTGGAGGGACCGCAGCCACGCCCTGATCCGGCCGGGCTCGTCCTGAAGCGTTGGTTTACTCATCGTGAACCTCGGCGTTCATGGATGCTGTCCATCAGGCTAGCGGGTGCACAAGTACTCCGTCGGCCTCGATCTGCTGATGCCCTCCCCGATCGAGTGATCGGAGAGAACCACGGACGAGAGCTAACGCGTCATGCGGAGCGCACCAAGCGCAGCGGTGGCCTGGCGCCGCCCATCGTCACCAGGACGCGGCCCGGTAGAGACGTGGGATCCAGATCCCCGACGAGCGGGTTAGCCTTGGAACCGACTCCTCTCGCGCCCACCAATTCCCTCAAATCCCTCCACTCGCCGTAACGCCGGCGCGAAGCGTCGACCAGAGTGTTTGACATTCATTGGGATCGAGCCCACTTGTCCAAATGTGGATGTGCTGGCGACCTCTTCCGGCGACACGCAGGACCGGTCCGCGCTTCGATTGCTCGGCGCTCGCAAAATAGGACCAGGGCAACCACGAGTCTGGCAGGACCAAGTAGCCGGTCCTGTACACGGCCAGTTCGCGGCTCCGGTCCTGGCGCTCTCCGATCGTCGATAGCGCTGCCATTAGCCACGGAAACGCCAACAAGAAAGCCGCCACGACGAGACCATTGGGCGTCCAAAGTGGGTCTTGAAGAGCGAACGCGCAAAGGCCTATTGCGACGCCCGCGACCAACACCTTCCACCCAAACTCACTCGCCCGGATCTGCACCAGCGTCCACGTTGACACTCGACCCATGCTGAACGTCAGGACCGGTTGGCCCGCGTCCAAGGGCAGAATCGGTTCCTGGGCTGGAAGAGGCTCACCGAGCAACCGCTCCAAGACCTCTCGCTGCCCGGCCCCAAGCACTCGCAGTGGGATAAGTAGCGGTGGGCAGCAATGCTGGGGGATCACAAGAAAGCCACCCTTGGCGAGCGGCCGGCCAAAGCGCGTCGCAGGGAAGCGGCGCGGCTGTGAGCCCTCCGACTGAACAGACACGGCGCCAGGGCTCACGACAATTCTTGTCTCTGAACGCGTCCGCAACGCATTTCGGACGATCAGGATCAGCAGCGCGGCTACGTACAACATCCCCAGTCTCGCCGGCTCGGCCGGTGGCGTAAGGCATACTAGGATCAACGCGACGACCAGGACCATGAGGCGACGGTTTGTGCCGCCGAACCTCAGACTGGCTCGCAGGCGCTCCGCCATGTCGAGTCGATAGGCCAGTTCCACCCGGTCGCCTGCCTCGTTCGCCAAGTCGCCAGTCCCCATTCAGATGGGAGGAAAACCACGGGCCACGATCATACAGACCGGCGGCCTGGCCGAATTGCCTCCTGGTCAAATCGGTTGCCCTGCGCGTGAAAGCCATCGACAAGGATGGACGTGGTTGCATTCGACGGCAGTCCAGCGAGCATCCTGGCGTCCCCGCGCCGGGTGTTCCCATGGGTGTTCCCATCTCCGCCGGATTACGGCAGGAACGGGTCAAATGGGACCGCTTCCAGGCCCGATTTGAGCACGAATCGGGCGTTATCGAGACAGGGGGAGGGGGTTGGTGCCGACGGCGGGAGTTGAACCCGCATGACCTCACGGCCACTCGATTTTGAGTCGAGCGCGTATGCCAGTTCCGCCACGTCGGCACGGCCAGGCGGCATGGTACAGCCTGCGGGCGTCGGGTTGGCGCCGGCGCCGTCCGGCGGCCTGAGTCGAGCCCGCCAGATGCTAAGCTCCCAGCCAGACTCGAAGCATCGCGGCCCGGATCGGCGACCGCGTGGCGAGGCCGCACTGGAATGGACATGGCTGACGGGCAAGTCTTGACAGACGAGGTGGAGGCGAACGCTGGCAGGGTCGAGGATCCCGGCCAGAAGATCGACATCGCCCTGGTCGGCCAGGCCGTCCGTGGCGAGCTGGCGGCCTTCAACCAGCTGGTCGTGCGCCACCAGGACCACCTGTTCGCGCTCGTGTACCGGCTGGTTCCGGATCGCGACCAGGCGGCCGATGCCGTCCAGGAGGCCTTCCTCAGCGCCTACCGCAACATCGGCTCTTTCCGTGGCGGGAGTGTCAAGAGCTGGCTCGGGCGGATCGCCGTCAACGCGGCGATGGATCTCCAGCGAAACCGCCGTCGCCGGCCAGCCCAGCCCTACCCGGAGCTCGAAGACGAGAGCTGGCAGCCCGCGGCGGCGGAGGACGTCGAGCCCGAGCACAAGGCCATCGCCGCGGAGCGATCCCGCGTCCTGGCAGCGGCCCTGGCAGCGCTGCCCTTCGAGCAGCGCAACTGCATCGTGTTATACGACGTGGACGGCTACGACTACGGGGAGATCGCGCGGATCATGGGCGTCTCCGTCGGGACCGTGAAGTCGCGTATCCACAGGGGCCGCCTCGCGCTCCGCGCCGCCCTGGCGCCGGCAAGGGAACTGTTCCGTGGCTGAGATCGTCAGGGAGATGTGATGGACCGAACCGCCCCGACTCACGCAACCCACGACCAGCTGCTTCTGGCGCGCCTCTATGGCGGCGACGTCGACGAGCTGGAGCGGAGCCGGGCTCTCGATCAGATTGCGACGTGCCAGGACTGCGCGGACGTCTTCGCGGATCTGGGGTCTATCGCCGCCGCCACCGCGGCTCTCCCGACTCCACCCCGACCGCGCGACTTCACTCTCACCGAGGCCGACGCGGCTCGTGTCGGCCGGCGTGGCACAGGCTGGGGGATCTTCGACTGGCTCGGTCGAACGAGGGCTCTGGGGGGCTCGATGGCGGCCGCCGGGCTGGCCGGCCTGGCGCTCGTGGGGGCCCTCTCGGTCTTCGGGCAGGGCGCCGGAAGTGCCGCCTTGACCGGACAATCGACTATCGCCGCACAGAACACTGGAGGCACACCGGGCGAGGCGGCGTACAATGCCGCTTCTTCGGTTCCGGATCAGAACGGCGGCACGACACTCGCGGGCCCGAGCTCGACTGGCATCCCGCAGATCGTCGCCGTCTCCCCAGTCGCACCGCCGGCCTCCGTCCCATCCGCGTCTGCGACCGGGAAGCTGCCGCCCTCCGACCAGCAGCAAGCCGGCTCCGGCAAATCTACGTCGGTGTCGTCCAACTCTCGACCGGCGAGCGTTCCTTCGGGATCCAAGAGCGAGCACTCCGGCGGCGGCTCCTCCGGCCCCGCCGGCTCGACAGGTTCGGGCGGCGGGCCAGACCCGAGGAGCCTCGCGCTCGTCGCCTTCGCCGGGCTGGCCATCCTCGGCGCATTGCTGCTGACCGTTCCTCGCTTCGCCGTCAGCCGGGCTCATCGCTAGAAGGCTTGCATCGCCCGCCCGGCTCCGCGCCTGGTGCGGGTTCGCCCGTCGCGCACCGCCTTCGGTCCATCTCGCGCCGCTCTCAGCTGTCCGTTCGAACCTCGATCGCGGCGTAAACTTGGGCAGCCGTCGATCGTTGCGCCGGCCGCCGAACCGCTCAGCCGGAGGCCCAAATGACGCGCTTGATGCTGCTCGACAGCAACGGCCTCATCTACCGCGGCTACCACGCTCTCCCGCCGTTGACGACCAGCAAGGGCGAACTGGTCAACGCCGTCTTCGGCTTCTGCAGCATCCTGCTGCGAGGGATCCAGGATGTTCAGCCCGAGTACGTCGCCGCCTGCTTCGATCTGCCGGGCCCAACCTTCCGCCACGAGCAATTCGCCGCCTACAAGGCCACTCGGGCACCCATGCCGGACGACCTCCGCTCCCAGTTCCCGAAGGTGCGAGAGGTCGTGGCCGCGCTCGGGATTCCGGTCTACGAGATGGCCGGGTACGAGGCGGACGACGTCATCGGCACGATCACGCGCGACCTGGACGCGCGTGGCGTCGACACGACGGTCGTGACCGGCGATCTCGACATGCTCCAGATCGTGACCGAGCACACGCGGTTGATGACGACGCGCCAGGGCGTGGACTCTACGGTCTACTACGACCCGGCGCGGATCTGGGAGCGCTTTGAGCTGCGGCCGGACCAGATGATCGACTACAAGGCGCTCAAGGGTGACCCGACGGACAACATCCCCGGCATCCCGGGCGTCGGCGAGAAGACCGCTGCGAAGCTGGTCGGCGAATTCGGGTCACTCGAAGGGCTGTACGAGAGGCTGGCAGAGGTCAAGCCGGACAAGCTGCGCGAGAAGCTCGTGGAGGCGCACGAGCAGGTGTTCGCCAGCCGCGAGCTGAGCCGCATCGTTCGCGATCTGCCGATCGCGCTCGACCTGGAGGCGGCCCGCCTCTCCGACTACGATCGAGCGGAGGTGGTTCGGCTCTTTCGGGAGTTCGAGTTCCGCTCGCTGATCGATCGTCTGCCGCCACTCACCGGCGAGTCGGCGGTGGCGGCGGCCGAGGCGCTGCGATCCGTGGCGGGGAACGTGCCAGCGGCCCGCGTCGCCGGTGAGGCGCCACGGGCCCCGCGCCGCGAGAGTCGCTCGCTGATCGGTGAAGGCGAGGGCGCCCAGCTGCAACTGTCGATGGACTTTGGATCGGCCGGCCTGACTGAGCCCGCGCCTGCGCCGGCCGCCGACCGCCGGCCGCTCGTACCGGCTACGGCCGGACCCGTGGATCTGGCCGCGGCGCTTCGGGCCGCGGTCGCGGACCCGACCCTCATGGATCGTTTCGAAGCCACGGACGCAGACGCGGCGGAAGCGGCGGCGTGGCTGGCCGGCAAGGCCGAGATCGGCGCCGCGCTGCTGATGGACGACCCGCGGCCGATGCGGGGCCTGCCGCAGGCGCTCTCTCTGGCGGGCGGCGACGGCCGCGTGCTGGTCGCCGAGGGCCACGACGCGGTCGGCTGGCTCGGCGACATCCTTCTCAAGTCCCACGTCCGGGTGGTGGGCCACGAAACCAAGCCGCTCGTCGTCGCGAACATCGCCGGCGGTGCCGCCGCGCCGCTTCCCGTCGCCTTCGACACTCAGATCGCGGCGTACCTGCTGAACGCATCGCTGCGGAGCCAGACGATCGCCGACGTCGCCCACGAGCGTCTGGACGTGACCCTGCCCCCCGCCGGAGACGTGTCGCCCGCGGTCCGGATCGGCCTGGACGCACTGGCCGCGATGGCGGTTCGCGAGCCGCTGGAGAGGGCCCTGGTCGAGGCCGGTCTCGACCGTCTCTTCCGCGAGATCGAGATGCCGCTCATACCGGTCCTGGCCGAGATGGAGGCCGCCGGAGTCGCGATCGACCGCGAGGCGCTCGCTCTGCTCGACGTCGAGTTCGGGCGCGAGATGGCGCGCCTGGAGTCGGAGATCTACCTCGACGTCGGCCACGAGTTCAATCTCGGCTCGCCCAAGCAGCTCGAGCAGATCCTCTTCTACGAGCTGGATCTGCCCAGGGGCAAGCGGACGAAGACCGGGTATTCCACCGACGCCTCGGTACTCGAAGAGCTCAAGCCGGCGCATCCGATGATCGCCAAGCTGCTCGACTGGCGGCTGTACTCGAAGCTCCGCTCGACCTACATCGAAGCCCTGCCGATGCTGGTCTCCGACCGTGACGGCCGGCTGCACACGACGTTCCATCAAGCCGTCGCCGCCACCGGCCGGCTGTCGTCGTCCGACCCGAACCTGCAGAACATCCCAATTCGTTCGGACCTGGGCCGGCGCATCCGCCGGGCGTTCGTGGCCGGCTCGCCGGACGTGACCCTCGTGGCGGCCGACTACTCGCAGATCGAGCTGCGCATCATCGCCCACGTCTCCGGCGACGAGCATCTCCGCGACGCCTTTGCCCGCGGCGCCGACATCCACCGCGAGACCGCGGCAAGGGTCCTCCACAAGACGGCCGCGGACGTGACTCACGACGAGCGCTCGATGGCCAAGATGGTCAACTTCGGCCTGGCCTACGGCATGAGCGACTTCGGCCTTTCGTCGCGGGCCGGCATCTCGCGCGCCGAGGCGAAGGAGTTCATCGACAACTACTTCGCCACCTACAGCGGCATCAGCTACTACATGCTCCACATCAAGGAGCTGGCGCGCCAGCAGGGCTGGGTCTCGACCCTGCTCGGCCGGCGGCGGTTCATCCCCGAGCTGCGGATGTCGAACCCGTCGCTGCGTGGCGCCGGGGAGCGGATGGCGATCAACATGCCTATCCAGGGCACGGCCGCCGACATCATCAAGATCGCGATGATCCGCCTGCCCGAGCGGCTGCGCGCGGCTGGCCTCCGGGCCCGGATGCTGCTCCAGGTCCACGACGAGCTGGTGCTGGAAGTGCCGCGCGAAGAGGTGGACGCGACAGTACCGATTCTGCGCGCCACGATGGAGGAGGCAGTCAAGCTGGACGTGCCTCTGACGGTGGACGTCAAGGTCGGCGACGACTGGGAGTCGATGCGGCCGCTCACGCGCGAGGACGCGGTCCTGGCCGAGCTGGGCGAGGCTCCCGCCGAGGTCGTGGCGGGGTAGATCGGGGCGATTCGCGATCGGGGCGGCGGCGCGCAGCAGCCCCGACCCTGATCGGATCGGTTTGCATGCCCGGCAAGCCCGGCCCGCGGAGCATCGTCGAGCGCTTCGTGCTCAGCGGGTGAGCAAGTAGGACGCCGCATGTGGGGGAAGGTGTCGATGGACGTCGAAACCGCTCACGCTGTGGACAGATCGAGCGTACGGCACCTTCCAGGGGTCGAATGAAGACGGGTCGAGAGCGACTTGTGCGTCCGGCGAGCAGATTCGACCAAACTGGCGCGACCCAGCCCGCCCTGGTGCCACACATGCTCACTGAGTGAGCAGCGGTCGCCGGAATCGGGCCGCCCTGCGGGGTCTGTGTTCCAGGCTGGGCAGATTCGACGCCCGCTCGCGGCCGGCCAGGCGACCGCTCCGGCGCCGGCCGCCTCGGAGTTCGTCAGCCGTTGGCGAGGGCGACCTGCCAGTAGTCGTACTCGCCGCCGAGCGGCGCGACCGCGGCCTCGAACTCGGTCCGAAGCGCGGAGATTGCTTCGGGCGTGACCACGACCGACTGGATCACGGCCACCATCCAGTAGCCCTTGCGGGCCGACGTCTCGATCTCGATGCGTCGATCGGGCCGCTGAAGTGAGCGGGCGACCTGCTGCGCGGCCTTGACTCCGGGTATGTAGAGGAAGTGGCGAGTCTCGTGAGGCATGCTGGGATCGGCGCCGGCCTTGCGGAGCTCTTCGACGGCGAGCGCGTCGGGATCTATCGTTCCCGGCTTCTGACCCGCGTCTTTCTTGAGGAAGCTCATCGGTCGCTCCGAGATCGTGCTGCCGGTGCTCGGCCAGACAGATAGTAGCCGGACGGCGCCCCAGGCTGTCAGTAGTGGTATCGGCGACGGCGACCGGCGCAGGACGGCGAGCGAGCCGGCTGTTCCCATCGCCGCACGCGCGCCGGCGCCGGCCCCGCTATCTTCAACGCATGCCCGAACTGCCGGAAGTCGAGACGATCGCCCGGGATCTGCGCGGCCTGGTGACGGGCGCGCGGATAGTGGGCGCGCGCTCGAACTGGCCGCCCACGCTGCGCAGCCACGACCCGGATGCCTTCGCGGCGGCGGTTTCGGGGCGGGACATCGAAGGCGTGGGCCGGCGGGGGAAGCAGCTCCTGGTCTGGCTCGGACCGGCGCCCGGCCCGGCAACCCCGGACCCAGTAGACCCGGACCCGGCGGTCCTCACGATCCATCTCAAGATGACCGGCCAGCTGTTCGTCGTGGCGGCGAGCAGTCCCGACGATCGCCACGTCCACGTCGTCCTGGCGCTGGCCGACGGCCGCGAGCTGCGGTTTCGCGACATGCGCAAATTCGGGCGGATCGGCCTGTACCGTCGCGATCCCGCCACGGGCCTGCCGCTGCAGGGCGAGGCGGTCGGCGTCCTGGCTCTCGGCGCCGAACCACTCTCCGACGAGTTCACCGCGCGCCGGTTCGCGGAGCTGCTCGCGCAGCGTCGCGGCCGGCTCAAGACCCTGCTGATGAACCAGGACTTCCTGGCCGGCGTCGGGAACATCTACGCCGACGAATCTCTCTGGCGGGCGCGGCTCCACCCGCTCCGCGATGCGCACAGGCTCCGCCCCGACGACGTCCGCCGTCTCCACAGGGCGTTGCGGGAGGTGCTGGCGGAGGCGGTCGAACGGCGGGGCAGCTCGATCGACGACTACACCGCGCCCGAGGGCGATGGCTCGATGCAGGAGCACCTGGCCGTATACCAGCGCGCCGGCCAGCCATGCGAGCGCTGCGGCCGGCCGATCCGGCGGATCGTGGTGGGCGGGCGGTCGACGCACTTCTGCAGCTGGTGCCAGCGGCTGCCGGCGGATCAGCGCGAGGCGGCGGGCAAGCTCTTGCGGTCGGCGCACGACGGGGGCGAGGGCGGGCGCCCGGGTAGACGCGGCCCGCGTTGGACGGAGCTGTCGGGCCGGGGGGCGCTTGGTCGGACCATCGACGAAGAAGAGCGGGCGCGGCGCGGGGCGGCCACTCGAAAGGCGGCGTCCACGCGCCGCGCGGCGGCGAGACGAGCGGCGGCCCGTACGGGCGGGCCCGCCTGATGTCGATCGTCCGGCTGGAGAGCGTCGTTCGCGAGGTCGGCGACTTCGTCATCCTCGATCACGTGGATGCGGCCGTCGCCGCGGGCGATCGAATTGGCCTCGTCGGCCCCAATGGCGCGGGGAAGACGACCCTGCTGCGGCTCGTCGCCGGGCTCGACGAGCCCGACGGGGGCGAGGTCCATCGGAAGCGTGGCCTGACTATCGCCATGCTGCCCCAGGAGGCCAACGTCGACTCGACCTTCACAGAGGCGCCGAGCCTGAGGCAGGCCGTCCGGGCGGGCGCCGGGCGGTTGGAGGAGCTCGAGCGAATCCTTCGCCAGATGGAGGAATCCGGTCTCGTCACCGAGCCCGCGTACGAGCAGCTGCAGCACGAGTTCGACCATCGCGACGGGTACGGACTCGACCAGCGCGTGGAGGCCGCACTCTCGGGCCTCGGCTTCGATCGAGGGCAGTGGGATCGCCCGCCGACGAACCTGTCGGGCGGTGAGCAAACCCGCGCCGCACTGGCCCGGCTGCTGCTGGGCGACCCCGACCTGCTCCTTCTCGACGAGCCGACGAACCACCTCGATCTGGCCGCGCTGGAGTGGCTCGAGCTTCACCTGGGCCGCCGCCACGGCTCCTTGATCGTCGCCTCGCACGACCGGGCCTTCCTGGACGCGACCGTCATGCGTGTCTGGGAGCTGCGCGATCGACGATTAGCGCCGTTCCGTGGCAGCTACTCGGCCTACGCCCGGCAGCGGGAGGAGCGCGACGTCCGGGCGGAGGAGGACGCCGAGGATCGGGCGGGGGCGATCGCCCGCGAGCGTGAACTGGTCCAGCTGTACCGGCATCAGCGCAAGTTCTCCAAGATGCACGAGCACGAAGCCCGCCTCGATGCGCTCGAGCCGCTGGAGAAACGGCGCTCGGAAGCGAAGCTCCGCCTGCCCACGGAGGCTCTCGCCGGCGGCGGCCCGGCTCGCTCCTACGAAACGGTGGTTCGGGCGGAGGGGCTCGTGGTCGGGTACGCGACACTCGGGGATGGCGAAGGCGCGGCCCGCAAAGAGACCCCCGTCGCCCGCGTTCCATGGCTCGAGCTGAGCCGCGGCCAGCGCGTCGGTATCGTCGGCCCGAACGGTGCCGGAAAGACGACGCTGCTGCGCACGATCGCCGGCGAGCTGGCGCCACTGGACGGCGCCCTGGACCTGGGCAAGAACGTCCAGCTGACGTACCTCGCCCAGCTCCGCGACGTGCCGATCCCCGGTGCGACGGTCCTCGACGCTGTCCTCGACGCGCTGCCGCTCAGCCAGGGTGCGGCGCGGGGCCACCTGGCGCGCTTCCTCTTCCGCGGCGACGACGTCTTCAAGGAAGTGGCCGCGCTGTCCGGCGGCGAGCGTTCCCGGCTCGAGCTGGCGCTGCTCTTCCTGCTGCCGGCGAACCTGCTGTTGCTCGACGAGCCCACGAACCATCTCGACATTCCGGCGCGGGAGGCGCTCGAGTCGTTCATGGCGAGCACCGATGCCACTTTGCTCGTCGTCAGCCACGACCGGCGGCTGCTGGAGAAGGTCTGCGCCTCGCTGTGGGTCGTCGACGACGGTCTGGCCGTGCCGTTCGAGGGTGGCTACCGCGCCTGGCGGGCTGCGGTCGCCGACGGCTGGACGGTGAAGGCGGCGGCCGAAAGCGAGGCCCGGCGACTTCATGGCGGACGGCCCGCGCCCGACGGACGGAAGCCGGGGGTCGCGGTCGGGAACCAGGGTCGAAAGGCCGAAGCGCGATCGGGTGGGGGAGCGGCGCCTTCGGATCGTCCCGCGGCTGCGACCCGCGTCCCGGACCACTTACCCGTCGCGAAACTCTCCAAGGACGCCTACCGTCGGCGCAAGATGCAGCTGGACGACGAGCTAACAAGTTTGACCGAGCGCAAACGCCGCCTGGAATCGGATCTCGCCGACCCGGGCGTCAACGGCAACTTCCTCGAGCTCCGCCGCGTCAGCGGCGAGCTGGCGAGCGTCGATCAAGCCCTGGCCGAGGTAGAAGAGGCGTGGCTGGAGATGGAGGAATCGGCACCGTGACGCAACGCGAGCCGGCGGCTACGGTGAGCGCCCAGCGCCGAGGCGGAGCCGCTCCGCGCCGCGGCACACTCGGGACGCGGGCCCCGCTGATCGGCCTGATAGGCCCGATCGGCTGCGGCAAATCGACCGTGGCGGGGTGGCTGGCCGCGCGCGGCGCCGCCGTGGTCGATGCCGACGAGCTGACGCGCGAGGTGATGGCGCCGGGCACGCCTGTCACCGGCGCGATCGTCGCCCACTTCGGCGAAGAGTATCGCCGCGCCGATGGCTCGCTCGATCGGGCCGCCCTGGGCCGCCTCGTGTTCGCCGACCCGGCTCGCCTGGCAGAGCTGGAGTCGATCGTCCATCCCGCCGTCGCCGGTTTGCTCGAGGCTTCCATCCGGTCGGCCGATTCGAGCGGCCCCGCCGCTCCCGCCGCGATCGTGTTCGAGGCGATCAAGCTCGTCGAGGCGGGCCACGGCCCCTGGTGCGATGAGATCTGGCTGGTCATCTGCGACGCGAAGGCTCAGCTCGCCCGCCTCACCGGCCGCGGCATGTCGGAGCCGGACGCCCGCCAGAGAGTGGCCGCCCAGGCCGCCTCACGGAAGCTCTGGCGCGCCGCCGCCACCCGCACGATCCGCACCGACAGCCCGCCCGACGCGGTTGAGCGTGCTGTGGGCGCCGCGCTGGAGGAGGCCCTGGCGGCGGCGTCGCTGAAGGCCGCGCGGCGGCGCTGAAGCCGTGTGGCGGCGTCGCGGGCCCCTCAGGGCAGCTTGCCGAGATCTCGGCCGCCCGGAGAGGGCGGCGCCCGCGACGCCGCGTCGGAAGCGCCATTCAATCGTGTAGCACCTGCCTTCAGGTTTGGATTCGCCGATGCGCCTACAATCGGTGGGTGATCGCGTCCCTTCCGTCGCGCCGCCGCGGTTTCCTGGGCGGCGTTGCGATCCTGGCAGCCGTCGCCATCGTCTCGGCGGCCGTTCTCGCCGGCTCGGGCGTCGGCGGGAGCGGAGCCGCCAGCTTTTCCGCATCCGCAAGCCCATTCGCGAGCGCGTCCGCAATCGCCGGGGGCACGTCGGTCGGAGGCGCCGATACGCCCGGGCAGGTGACGCCGGGATCCACGACGAGCCCTTCGCCCGGCTCCTCGTTCCAGCCGATCGACATGTTCGCGCCGGAGCCGACACCGACGCCCGCTCCTTCTCTGGCGCCCGGAACGACGAGCCGGCCGGTCAGGAGCGGCCCGCCCGCGATCCCCCTCGTGGACCCCGGCCGTGACATCCCCGACCAGTCCCTCGATTGGCTGACGCTGAAGGCCGCCGGTCGGTTCGTGCTCTCGAACGGGCAGATCGGCCTCCTCGACGCCTCCGCCGACCCGCTCGCCAACCCGGTAACCGGTCAGCCGTTGCCGGCCGCTCGACGCCTCGACGTGACCTGGACCCGCTGGATCGTGGAGCCTCCGGCGAGCGGGACGGACGCGAAGGGCAATACCTACCACGACCTCACGTACTGGAACATGTGCGGACCCGGAGCGACAACGGTTGCGCTCTACTACTGGCAGCAGCTGACCGGTCACCCGAACGTCACCGGCACTGCGGGCTATTTCCTCGACCCGTACGTGGCGGATGGGGTTGCGTGGCCCAGTAAAGGGCCCACGTTCACGGCGCCGAACGGGCAGGCGGAGCACCTGGGCACCTACTGGTCCGGCTCAGTCAAAGTAGGCGGCTTCACCGCCCACGGCCGAGGATTCATCATGTATGTGGGCATGGCCGTCCTGCCGGCCGGCTGGACGTCGCCCGGAATCGACGTCTTCGTCGGCGGCAACGGCAAGCCCCTCTATCCGACGCGCGGCTCGCCTCCGCCGGACATACAGGCGGCGCTGAATTGGGAGGCCTCCGGCCAGGCGACCAACTGGGCCGAGACCTACTACGCGACCGTCCCGCGCTGGGATCCGACTCTCGCCCGAGACCTGACGGCGGCCGTGATGCTGGATGTGGGGCGAGACGGCGTTCCGGTCGTGGCCGCGGTCGACACCTACTACCTGCCCAACTGGCAGGCCGGATCCAGCACGCCGCACACTCGTCATGCCATCTCCATCGTCGGCTACGACAACGCGGCCAACCCGCCCACGTTCACGTACCTGGACACCTGCGGCCGCTCGTGCAACAGCCGGGGCGGTAACCAGAACGGCCAGGTCCACGTGATCAGCCAGGCCCAGATGACACTGGCCATGGCCGACGGCAACGGCATGGGCTTCATCTGGTAGACGGGGGAGCTGCGGCCGGGGACGGGCCGCGCACCGGAGCCCTGGCGTTGGAACATAGAATTCGACCGATGAGGGTTAGCCGGCGCAGGTTCGCGCCGCTCGGAGCGGCGGCGTTGCTGATCGTGCTGGCGGCTGGCGCGCTTCTGGTCGGGTGGCGCGGCGGAGGTGAGACCGCCACGTCCTCGCCGAGCGGGGCGATCTCCGCCGGCTCGGGCACGGCCTCGATCGGAGCGGCAACGCCCTCGGTCTTGTTCTCGTCCGGCCCCGGCGCCACGGCCGCGATCACCGCGACGCCGGCGCTGACCCCGGCCGCCGCGACATTCCAACCCGTCGACGTCTTCGCCACTCCAACCGCGGCCCCGTCCGAAGGCGCGCTGCCCACCGACCAGGTTGACTCCCCGGCCCCGCGCCGGCCCGTGCCCGCCCAGGCGTCAGAGTGGCTGACGCTCAAGGCGGCAGGCCGGATCGCCCTCGTCGACGGCAAGGCCGTCGTCCTGGAGTCCGGCGCCGACCCGCTGCTGAACCCCGCCACGGGCGCTCCGGTCCCGGTCGCCCACACGCT
Source organism: uncultured Chloroflexia bacterium (assembly GCA_963768655.1). GTDB lineage: Bacteria > Chloroflexota > Limnocylindria > Limnocylindrales > CSP1-4 > Fen-1039. The sequence goes on from CAVYIM010000006.1 coordinate 201,407, forward strand.
CGACACGAGCTACACCCGCTGGATCATCGAGCCGCTCGGCAACGGCCAGGACGAGAAGGGCAACAGCTACTCGGACCGAAACCTCTGGAACCTGTGCGAACCGGGCGCGACAACCGTCGCGCTCTACTACTGGCAGCAGCTGACCGGCCACCCGAACGTTACCGGCACCGCCGGGTACTTCCTCGATCCGTATGCGTCCGAAGGTGTCGCCTGGCCGTCGCCCGGCCCGGTGGTGGCTCGATCGAGCAGCGGCGCGCGCATCGGCACCTACTGGTCGGGCTCCGATCGACTCAACGGCTACACGGCTCACGCCCGCGGCTACATCATGTACGTGGGAATGGCGGTAGCGCCGCCGGGGTGGCAGTCGAAGGGGATCGCGGTGTACGCGAACGCCAGCGGCCGGCCCCTGTATCCGACGATCGGCGCTCCGCGGACCAACATCCAGGTCGCCCTCAACTGGGAGGCCTCGGGGCATGAGCCGCAGGGCTGGGCTCAGTTCTGGTATGCCTCGGTCATGCGGTTCGATCCGACCGCCGCCCGCGACCTGCAGATGGCCGTCACGCTGGACGTGGGCCGCGACGGCGTGCCGGTCGTCGTGGAGCTGGACACCCACGAACTGCCGAACTGGCAGGCCGGCTCGAAGACGCCGCACATCCGCCACGCGGTCTCGATCGTCGGCTACGACAACGCGGCCAGCCCGCCGACCTATACCTACATCGACACCTGCGGCCGTTCGTGCAACAGCAGGGGCGGCAACCAGAACGGGGCGCTCCACGTCGTCAGCCAATCCCAGATGGTCTCGGCGATGCAGGACACGGTCGGCTCGGGCTTCGTCTGGTAGGGGCCGCACTCGATCGGGCGGCGCCGCCAGCGGGAGTGCGGGCTCAGCGCGGCGGCGGCCTTGGCGGCAGCCCGATCGCTTCGTCCGCCGCGACGAGGCGGGCGAGTGGGGCTACCGAGGCGTTCCTGACGCGAGTAGCATTGCCGCGCTTCTCAGGCGCGTCGCGGTCTGCAGTGCCGAGCGGCAGGGCCCAGTCGATTTGGAGTTGTCCCCGAACACTGCAGGGGGTCACCGATGGTCAGGATGTCAGGGATGATGCGGCGGATCGCAGCGACCGTCGTGATGGGCGCTCTGGCCGCTCCCTTCGCCGGGACGGCGCCCGCCGTTGCCAGTTCTGGTGGAACGCAGGCCGCCGACGTGGAGGCTGTCTGCCCCCGGCCGCTCCGGGTACCGCGGAGTGTCTCGCACTACGTCGCACGGACATCGCGGCCAGTCCCGCATCCGCCTTGCCCTCGGGGCCATCGGAGGGGTACGGCCCGGCCGATCTCCAGAGCGCCTACGCACTTCCGTCGGGAAGTGATCTCGGCGCCGGGTTGACCGTCGCCGTGGTGGATGCGTACGACCTGCCGACCGCGGAGCACGATCTCGGAGTCTACCGGAGCTACTACGGCCTGGCGGCATGCACGACTGCCAACGGTTGCTTCCGCAAGGTCAACCAGAACGGTGGCACGAGCTCGTATCCGACCTACGACGCGCACTGGGGTCAGGAGATCGCTCTGGATCTCGACATGGTTTCCGCCATTTGTCCCAACTGCAAGATCCTGCTGGTCGAGGCCACGGACAACAACTACTCGAACCTGGGACCGGCGGTCGACACCGCCGTGTCTCTGGGCGCGGTCGCCGTCTCGAACAGCTATGGCGGTTCCGAGGGGAGCGGCGAGGGCGACCTAGACACGTACTACGACCACCCGGGAGTGGCGATCACTGTCTCCACCGGCGACTGCGGCTACAACTGCTCGGCCGGTACGAGCGGCAACGCGAAGGGGGTCGAATACCCGGCGGCGTCACCGTATGTGATCGCCGTCGGCGGCACGACGCTGCTCCCCGCCGCCAACGCCCGTGGCTGGACCAAATCGGCCTGGGGCAATTCCGACGGGGGCGCGGGCAGCGGCTGCTCCCAGTACGAGCCCAAGCCCTCCTGGCAGCACGACACCGGGTGCGCGAACCGGACCGAGGCCGACGTCTCGGCCGTTGCCGATCCTGAGACCGGCGTGGCCAGCTTTGACAGCAGCTTCTCCAGCTCCTGGGCGGTCATGGGCGGCACCAGTGCAGCCGCGCCGATCATCGCCGCCATCTATGGCCTGGTCGGTGGTCCGCCAGCCAGTGGCTACCCGGCCAGCTTCTTCTACGGAGACACGGCCGACCTCAACGACGTGGTAGGTGGCAACAACGACGTCACCTGGGGCGACTGCACCGTTACGTACCTATGCAACGGTGTGGCCGGCTACGACGGGCCGACGGGGCTGGGCACACCGAATGGCGTGGGCGCTTTCGGGGTCGTGCACACCCTCTCCGTCTCCGGACTCCCGAGCCCAACCGTCGCCGGTGTCGCCCACACCCTCACGGTCACGGCCAAAGACGCCTACGGCAACACGGCCACCGGCTACACCGGCACCGTCCACTTCAGCAGTACCGATCCGGCTGCCACCCTGCCGGCGAATACGACCCTGACCAACGGCGTCGGCACCTTCAGCGTCACCCTCAAGACGGCCGGCACCAGGTCGGTGACCGCGACCGACACCGTCACGAGCTCGATCACGGGCTCCCAGAACGCCATCGTGGTCAACCCGGGATCTGCCGCTACCCTCTCCGTCTCCGGACTCCCGAGCCCAACCGTCGCCGGTGTCGCCCACACCCTCACGGTCACGGTCAAAGACGCCTACGGCAACACGGCCACCGGCTACACCGGCACCGTCCACTTCAGCAGTACCGATCCGGCTGCCACCCTGCCGGCGAATACGACCCTGACCAACGGCGTCGGCACCTTCAGCGTCACCCTCAAGACGGCCGGCACCAGGTCGGTGACCGCGACCGACACCGTCACGAGCTCGATCACGGGCTCCCAGAACGCCATCGTGGTCAACCCGGGATCTGCCGCTACCCTCTCCGTCTCCGGACTCCCGAGCCCAACCGTCGCCGGTGTCGCCCACACCCTCACGGTCACGGCCAAAGACGCCTACGGCAACACGGCCACCGGCTACACCGGCACCGTCCACTTCAGCAGTACCGATCCGGCTGCCGTCCTGCCGGCGAATGCGACCCTGACCAACGGCGTCGGCACCTTCAGCGTCACCCTCAAGACGGCCGGCACCAGGTCGGTGACCGCGACCGACACCGTCACGAGCTCGATCGCAGGGTCCCAGAACGCCATCGTGGTCAACCCCGGATCTGCCACGACTATCTCCGTGTCGGGCCTCGCCTCGCCGCGGTCACAGGGAGCCGTGGGCTCGGTCACGCTGACCGCCCGCGACGCCTACGGCAACACCGACCCGACGTACCGCGGCACGGTGCACTTCACGAGCACGGATCCCAAGGCCGTCTTGCCGGGCGACTACGCTTTCACCGCCGCCGACGCCGGGACTCACACCTTCCCCAACGGCGTCACGCTCAAGACCTACAGCAGCCAGACGGTCACGGCCACGGACAAAGTGACCGCCTCGATCACGGGCTCGCTGACCGTCAGCGTCAACTACCCTGCCTCCACATACCATGCCGTGACGCCGGCTCGGGTCCTCGACACGCGCCCGACGGTGAAGAGCGGCAACCCGACGAACATCGGTCTGTCCGGCAAGTTCACCGCCGGCACTGTCCGCACCTTCGCGGTCGGCGGTGCTCGTTTCGTCGGTGGCGGCAGTGCTGTGGCCGTCCCATCCAACGCAGTGGCCGTGACGGGCAACCTCACCATCGTGAATGAGACGACGGCCGGCCTCGTCGCCCTGGGCCCGACCATGACCCCGACGGGCGCCGTCACCACGATCAACTTCGCCAAGGGCGACATCCGGGCCAACAACGTGACCGTGGGCCTGGCTCCGAACGGCACCCTGCAGGCGGTCTTCCGGTCCTCGACCGCCGGCGCGACGACCGACCTCATCTTCGACGTGACCGGCTACTTCCTGGCCAACGCCGGTGGCGCCACGTACCACACGGTAGCCCCCGGTCGCGTCCTCGACACTCGTGCCACCGGCGGCGGGAACACCAACATCGGCCTGTCGGGCAAGTTCGCCAACCGCGTGGTCCGGACCTTCGCCGTGGCGGGCGTGATCGGCCTCGGCTGGGGGACCGCCCTGGTACCAGCCGGCGCTACCGCGGTCACTGGCAACCTGACCGTCACCAACGCCACGTCGGCCGGCTATGTCTCCCTGGGTCCCACTATGACCTCGACGCCGAACACCTCGACGCTCAACGTGGCGGCGGGCAACAACCGTGCCAACGGCGTCACCGTGGCGCTTGCCTCGGGCAGGCTCCAGGCCGTGTGGGCCGGCACGACAGGCTCGAGCGCCGACGTGATCTTCGACGTCACGGGCTACTTCACATCGGATACGACCGGCCTGTCCTACCACGCCGTCGTGCCGGTCCGCATTCTCGACAGCTCGACCAACTTGGGTCTGTCGGGCGCCTTCGCCAACCGGACCCCAAGGACCTTCTCGGTCGGCGGCACCGGCCAGATCGCGGCCGGCGCGGCGGGCATCAGCGGCAACCTGACTCTCTTCAACCCTTCGAGCAACGGCTTCGCCTTCGTCAGCCCTGACCCTGTCGCCACGCCGACCTCCTCGACGGTCAACGCCTCGGCTTACCAGACCGTGGCCAACGGCTTCGACGTCGCTCTCGACGGGGGCAACCTGGCCCTCATCTGGGCCGGCGCGGCGGGCTCGACGGCCAACCTGCAACTCGATGTGACCGGCTACTGGAAGTAGGAACGGGGGGTGCGCTCCTCGTCCGAGCGGACTGTTGGGGATAGGGGCGGGTATCTTGCTCGGCCGCCGCGCTGCCGGGCCGCTAGTTCACGGGGGACGTGGCCGCCGTCGGCTCCGCCGCCTGCAGGCGCGGCACGCGCAGGGCGGCCTCCCGGCGGCGGTGCTCCGTGAGGAGAATGAATCGGATGATTCGGTCCTGGTCGAGTGAAGTGATGCGCGTGAACTTGACCGCGACTTCGGTCTGACATGGCCCGCCGCTCGGGCCTGACGCGCCGCCGTTCGAGGCTCGGCCCAGTCGCTTCACGACGCCGTTCATCGAGACTCGTTCCACGCCGGCGAGGGGCAGGGTCAGATCCAGATCGTCACCGACGTTGATGGGCGCATCGCTCACGAACAGGAGGCCGCCCGGACTGAGGTTCCTGGTCACCGTGGTGGCGGCCTTACCGCGAGGCTCCCAGGTGGCCGGGTCGATGCGGCGAAAGCAAATCGGCAGGTCTATCGGGTAGCGGACGTAGCCGCGGCGTTGCGCCCGCTTGAGAGCGGCCGGAGGGAGGACCGCGAAGACGCGCGACCTGCTGCCGCCGAGCGGCCTCAGGAATGCCGACTGGCCAAGAAGGGCGGCGCCATCGCGGGCGACGGTGAGCCGGACCGTCTGGTCTGGTCGCAGCGCCTCCAGGCGCCGATCCGGCGACGCCAGACCGAGCCACAGTTCGGTCGGGCAGATCCGAACGATCACCGTCCGCAATGCCACCGGCCGGCCGTAGATCTCGGTTTCGACGAGCACACGATCCTGGATCGCAAGTTCGGGCTCGACGGTTTCTCTCTCGGTCATCGACGTCACCAGGCCGGGTCGTTCGAGGCGTCGGGCCGGTGCCTGAGGCGAACCGGACCCGCGTAGTGGCGGCGACCCTGCCCTGTAGGAGTCGGCTCGGTGACGTCCAATTCGTAGTCTCGGCGGCTGCTATGGCGGTACGGGACGCCACGGCGCAGGGGATGTGGACCGCGGCGCACGTTCACGATCGGGATCAGGACACGCCCGCAGGCTCGGGTTTGGCGGATGGACTACAGTTGCCTCCGTCATGAAACCACCAAGGCGGGGCGGCCGGCACGCCCGCCCCCACGGCGCTGCGGCTGCGGCGTGGGGCATGGCCGTCCTGCTGATCGTCGCCGGCTGCGCGCCGCTGGCGGGCGGCTCGCCAGCCAGACCGTCACCGTCGCCGGTCGTGTCGCCGTCCACGGTAGCGAGCGCGAGTCCGACCGTTGGTCCCACTCCGAGTCCCGATGTCACCGCTCCGCCCGCGACCGCTCCACCCACCGTCGCACCGCCCACGCCACCACCGCTGGCCGGCACTCTTCCCCTGGTGAACAGCTGCAACCCGACCTCGGTCCCGAGCGCCCTCCCGGTGACAGCGCCCGCTGACGGCAAGGCCAGCTCCTTCGCCCTGCACGTGCCGATACTCGAGTACCACCGGATCGTGCCCTTCGCGTACGCCGGCGACTCCAAGCCCGGCCTGGTCGTCCCACCCGCGACGTTCGCCGCTCAGCTCGAAGACTTCCGATCGGCAGGCTGGCACACCATCACGATGGCGACGCTCGCGAACGACCTGCTGGCGCACGTGCGGCCTCCGGCCAAGACGTTCGTCATCACCATCGACGACGGCTGGGACGATGGCTACATATACGCGCTGCCGATCCTCGAGCAGCTTGGTTTCGTGGCGACCTACTTCGTAATCGGCAGCCGGATCGACCGGCGGAACTTCCTGAGCTCCGCCGAGCTCCAGGCCCTGGTGGCCGCCGGTGACGAGATCGGCGATCACACGATGGACCATGTCGATCTCGACCATCAGACGGCCGCGAAAATGACCTACGAGATCGATGCCGCCGCCGCCCGGATCGCCCAGGTCACCGGCCGCTGGCCCGAGTCTCTGGCCTATCCATACGGGGGTGCGAACCAGCGGGCCGTCAACGGGGTCGCTGCATGCCAGGAGATGCGAATCGCGGTCATCGAGAAGACCGGCGGAAAGTCGGTCGTTCTGGAGACGTGGTCCAATCGCTTCGCGGTCTCCCGCATCGAGATCAGCTCGTCCACCAGGATGGCGGATCTTGTGGCAGGGCTGGGAGCATAGCGACAAGCAGCCCGGTCCCGCGCCTGTTTCGTCCCTCGTCGGGCGGAGCCCTAGACAGCCTGTTCCACATGTGAGCTGCAGCGGGGACCCGGCCTGTCCGCGCCGTCGATCATGGTGGTGGCGACGGTAGGAGGCGATGATATTGCGCCGCCATTCGGACAGGCTTATCATGGGCCGCGACCGCCTCGGACGAACGGATGCGTCTCGTCAGCCCTGCCCGCGGCGGAGCGATGACCTCCGGCTGGGCGCCGGGGCGCTGGTGGGGCGCCCACGGGACTCAAGGGCGGCGTTGGTCCGGCCGGATCATGCGGTAAGCGGCTGTCGCCCGCTGCCCGACGGCCCGAGGAGAACGTGCCGTGCTCTCCACCAGGTTGCACAGGCCGGGCCGCCTGCCTCGCATCTTCGGTCTCGGTGCCGCGCTCGTGCTCGTGGGGTCCGCCCTCACGGTAGCTCCACCCCCGGCTCGCGCCGACGACTCGGATCACCTGCAAGCGTACGGGTTAGCTGACCAGGGACAGCCCACCGCCGGCGTCGCATATACGTTTGAGGTCAATGCCCTCACTCCCGACGGAAGCGGCGTGGACAGTTGCTTCGATGACACGGTTCACTTGTCCTATACCGACAGCAAGACCGCCATGCCCGCGGACTACGGGTACACCGCTGCTCTCCTCTACTTTTGGTGTGTTGGCGACGACGGTCAGCACGAGTTCACGATCGTCCCGGTGGCGGCGGGCCAGCAGACCCTCACGGTGAGCGATCTTGACGACTCGAGCGTCAGCAACGCGGTGTTGACTTTCGACGTGGCTCCCGGACCGGCCGCGAGCCTCGCGGTTTCGAGCCTGCCGGCGAGCATGACGCAGGGGGCCGAAGCGCCCATCCGGGTCACGCTCAGGGACGCATGGGGCAACGTCGCCACCAACTACACCGGCACGGTCCACTTCGCGTCGAGTGACGGGAGCGCGGCGCTGCCGGCGGATTATGCGTTCGGCGCCGGCGACGCCGGGACTCACTTGTTCGCAGTCAGTTTCGGATCGACCGGCAGCCAGTCAGTGACCGTCACGGACACCCTCGAGCCGAGCAGTCTCCATGCGTCCGCCAGCACGACCGTAGCGACGGCGGATCATTTCTACGTCGAGGTCGGTGAGCAGGAGGCCGGCGTCTACACGAGTTGCAGCGTGACCGCCGAAAAGTCGACCGGAGCCACGGACACCGGATACACCGGCACGGTCAAGTTCAGCAGTTCCGACACAAGCGCCACACTCCCATCGGACGCGAGCGACGTGGCCGGCCAGGTGACTTTCACTGGTCCATCCTGGTCGTGCGGTGGATTCGACCTGATGTTCTACAAGGCGGGCACTCAGACGCTCACCGCGACCGACGAGAGCAACTCAGACATCACCGGCACAGGTACGGTCACCGTGCTCGGTGGTGACACGGTCGGAGTCAAGATCGTCGGGCTTCCCTCCGCGACGGTTGTGGGCCCGGTTTCGATCACGGTCAAGGCCACGGACGCCTGGAACAACTGGGGCAGCGACGGGCCCTGCAGCTTCTCCAGCAGCGACCCGAAGGCCGTCCTGCCCGCAGACTTCGCGTTTCACACGTCGGACTACGGTACGCGCCAGTTCACGGTCACGCTCGAAACGCCGGGAACCCAGACGCTGAAGGTGTCCTGCTCCGAAGACGCCAAGAACTTCTCGGCCACCGCCTCAACGACGGTCGTGTACGGTACAGCCACGCATTTCGCGGTCTCCGGTCTCTCGTCGCCGCAGACCGCCGGCGTCGCCGGCACAATCACCGTCAAGGCCCTCGACGCATACGGCAACACGGCCCCGACATACGACGGCACGGTCCACTTCACCAGCAGTGACTCCAAGGCAGTCCTGCCGGCGAACTACACCTTCAACTCGACAGACAAGGGCGTCCACGCCAGCAGCGTGACTCTGAAGACCGCCGGCACCCAGTCGGTGACCGCGACCGACACGGTGACGGCCTCGATCAAGGGGTCGCAGACCGGCATCGTGGTGAGTACCACAGGCTCCGTCGCCTCCACGTACCACGCCACGAGCCCGGCCCGGGTTCTCGACTCCCGACCCACAGGCTCGGGTCACACCAACATCGGACTCGCGGGTAAGTTCACCGCAGGCACGGTCCGGACCTTCGCCGTGGCCGGCGTCATCGGCGTAGGGGCCACCAGCGCGGCCGTACCGACCAATGCCACCGCGGTCACGGGCAACCTCACCATCGTCAACGAGACCGCCGCCGGAGTAGTGGCTCTGGGACCGACCATGACCGCCAGCGGTGCCACTACCACGATCAACTTCGTCAAGGGCGACATCCGGGCCAACAACGTGACTATGGGGCTAGGAGCCGGAGGCAAGCTCTCGGCGGTCTATCGCTCGGCTACAGCCGGAGCCACGATCGATCTCATCTTCGATGTCACAGGCTTCTTCACCCCCGATACGAGCGGTGCCACCTATCACGTCCTCGACCCCGGGCCGGATCCTCGATACCAGACCGACCGGCTCGGGTCACACCAACATCGGGCTAGCGGGTAAGTTCGCCAACAAGAGTGTGCGGACCTTCACGATCGCAGGCGTCAAGGCCCTGGGCTGGACGTCCGCTCTGGTACCGTCGGCTGCCACCGCTGTCACCGGCAACCTGACCGTGACCAACGCCACGAGCTCTGGCTTTGTCTCTCTCGGTCCGACCATGACCAGCTCGCCTTCCACCTCGACCCTGAACATCAGCGCCGGTGCCACCGTCGCCAACGGTGTCACCGTGGCCCTAAAGAGCGGCAAGCTAGAGGCCGTCTGGTGCGGCACGGCGGGTTCGAGTGCCAATGTCATCTTCGATGTCACCGGCTACTTCACCGCAGGCTCGGGTGGTCTCCACTACTACGCGATCAGCCCCGCCCGCTATCTCGACTCCTCGACCAACAAGGGTCTCTCGGGTGTCTTCACCAGCGGCACGGCGCGGATCCTGACCATCGGTGGCGTCGGTGCCGTCCCAACTGGCGCTGCCGGTATCAGCGGCAACCTGACTCTGCTATCTCCCTCATCGGCGGGCTGGGCCCTGGTATCACCCGAGATCGTCGCCACGCCGACCACCTCTACCCTCAACGTCGCCGCTGGACATTCCGAAGCCAACGGCTTCGATGTCGCTCTGGGAGCGTCGGGTCACGTCGCTCTCGAGTGGGCCGGCACCACCGGTTCCACCGCCAACATCGCTCTCGATATCACCGGGTACTGGAAGTAGCGTCCGGCTCCTCGCCTCTTTCGACCCTCGCAAACGCTCGGAGGCCCCGGCTCGCGCCGGGGCCTCCGGCTACGTGGCGGGCAGGCGCGGGGTGACTGGGCGGGTGTGCGGCCCTGCCGTTCGGCCGGAATGTTCGTGACGGAACTGTTTCGGCCGGTCACTCGGCTGTACGATAGTGGTGCCCCGGCAGGGCAGCAGGGAGTAGGCGTCCAACGGGGGAGGAGGTTGTCATGAGGAGCGGGTTCTGGCGTTCAATCGGAGTCGTTGCGCTCGTCGCGGGGATGATGGGGCTGCCGATGGCGAATGCGGCCGCCGCGTCCCCGGTGTCCTCCACGTCCACGGTGTCTGTGCCATCCAGGCCGTCCGTGCCTGTTGGCGCCGGAGTATCAGCCTCCGCCGCAGCCGGCGTGAGCCCGGCGACCTCGGCCGGCTACAACTGGGTCGACGGCCTCATCAACGAGAACGCGACCTTTCTGTACGGCGATCCTATCTCTGGCTACCTCGTCGGATACGACTCCGCCTACGTGGGGTACTACGCGTACACCGACGCGAGCGATATTCCGACCGGCGACTCCCCCCAGGTCGGCGACGTCTACTACATGCACGTGGTCCTTGGCGTGATCGGGAATCCGGGGAGCGGCGGCGATATGCCCAACATCCAGGTTCAGCTGCCGGACAACACCGCGCTCGCGATCAGCGCCTCCAATCCGACGTATTGCTACTTCATCAGCGATACCAACGTGGTCACGACGGTCACGTGCCCGACCCCTGGCACCGGAACGATCCTGCCGATCTGGCTCGGCACCGTGCCAATCGCGAGCTACTACATGTTCGAGGAGCAGTTTCCGGTCGTGACCACCGCGCCGCTCGACGGCATCAGCAACCCGGCGAGCTACCTCGCGAATTACAACGACTGGGCGATAGGCGAGTTTGGCAGCGGGACCGATGAGTATGACTACGAGCCTATCTGGGTCCCGCCGGTCGCCGTCAATACCACGATCACTGCCAAACCGGCCTCGAGCACGGCCTCGACCTCGGCCAGCTTCTCGTTCACCTCCAGCCTGGGCGGCTCGACTTTCGAGTGTCGCCTCGATTTCGGGCTCCTGGGCGGCCTGTGGCTCGCCAAAGAGCTACTCGGGCCTGACGTTCGGCTCGCACACTTTCCAGGTGGCCGCCATCGATTCATTCGGGCACGTCGATCCCACGCCGGCGAGCTACACCTGGACCATCACCGGCACCGCCGGCCCGGCGACACATCTGTCTGTCTCCGGCTTTCCGAGCCCAACCGTCGCGGGTGTCGCCCACAACGTGACGGTGAAGGCTTTAGACGCCCACGGCAACACGGCCACGAGCTATCGCGGCACGATCCACCTCACGAGCAGTGACACCAAGGCTGTCCTGCCCGCGAACTACACCTTCACGTCGGGCGACGCCGGCACCCACACCTTCAGCGTGACCCTCAAGACCGCCGCCACGCGGTCGTTGACGGCGACCGACACGGGGACCAGCACGATCACCGGCTCCCAGACGGGGATTGTGGTCAATCCTGCCGCGGCCACGCACCTGTCGGTGTCCGGTTTCCCAAGCCCCGACGTCGCCGGCGTCGCCGGCACAATCACCGTCAAGGCCCTCGACGCATACGGCAACACGGCCCCGACATACGACGGCACGGTCCACTTCACCAGCAGTGACTCCAAGGCAGTCCTGCCGGCGAACTACACCTTCAACTCGACAGACAAGGGCGTCCACGCCAGCAGCGTGACTCTGAAGACCGCCGGCACCCAGTCGGTGACCGCGACCGACACGGTGACGGCCTCGATCAAGGGGTCGCAGACCGGCATCGTGGTGAGTACCACAGGCTCCGTCGCCTCCACGTACCACGCCACGAGCCCGGCCCGGGTTCTCGACTCCCGACCCACAGGCTCGGGTCACACCAACATCGGACTCGCGGGTAAGTTCACAGCAGGCACGGTCCGGACCTTCGCCGTGGCCGGCGTCATCGGCGTAGGGGCCACCAGCGCGGCCGTACCGACCAATGCCACCGCGGTCACGGGCAACCTCACCATCGTCAACGAGACCGCCCCCGGAGTAGTGGCTCTGGGACCGACCATGACCGCCAGCGGTGCCACTACCACGATCAACTTCGTCAAGGGCGACATTCGGGCCAACAACGTGACTCTCGCTCTTGGAGCCGGAGGCAAGCTCTCGGCGGTCTATCGCTCGGCTACAGCCGGAGCCACGATCGATCTCATCTTCGATGTCACAGGCTTCTTCACCCCCGATACGAGCGGTGCCACCTATCACGTCCTGACACCGGGCCGGATCCTCGATACCAGACCGACCGGCTCGGGTCACACCAACATCGGGCTAGCGGGTAAGTTCGCCAACAAGAGTGTGCGGACCTTCGCGATCGCAGGCGTCAAGGCCCTGGGCTGGTCATCCGCCCTGGTACCGTCGGCCGCCACCGCGGTCACCGGCAACCTGACCGTGACCAACGCCACGAGCTCTGGCTTTGTCTCTCTCGGTCCGACCATGACCAGCTCGCCCTCCACCTCGACCCTGAACATCAGCGCCGGTGCCACCGTCGCCAACGGCGTCACCGTGGCCCTAAAGAGCGGCAAGCTAGAGGCCGTCTGGTGCGGCACGGCGGGTTCGAGTGCCAATGTCATCTTCGATGTCACCGGCTACTTCACCGCAGGCTCGGGTGGTCTCCACTACTACGCGATCAGCCCCGCCCGCTATCTCGACTCCTCGACCAACAAGGGTCTCTCGGGTGTCTTCACCAGCGGCACGGCGCGGATCCTGACCATCGGTGGCGTCGGTGCCGTCCCAACTGGCGCTGCCGGTATCAGCGGCAACCTGACTCTGCTATCTCCCTCATCGGCGGGCTGGGCCCTGGTATCACCCGAGATCGTCGCCACGCCGACCACCTCTACCCTCAACGTCGCCGCTGGACATTCCGAAGCCAACGGCTTCGATGTCGCTCTGGGAGCGTCGGGTCACGTCGCTCTCGAGTGGGCCGGCACCACCGGCTCCACCGCCAACATCGCTCTCGACGTCACCGGGTACTGGAAGTAGGGCAGGGAGCGGGGGCGAACTCGCCGGCAACCAGGGAGATTCGGCCTGCCCGGTGAGGGTTGCAACTCGAGAGGAGTCGGCTGGTCGCGATGGAGGTAGCGGGGGCGGACATAGTCGACTCCGATGCCGCCTCGTCTGTCCCAGACTCTGAGGCCTCCGTGAGAGTGCCCACGACATGGCAGATCAATTGGGCCGTGATCGGAACGGCCGCACTCCTTGGCGTCGTGGTGATCACGGCTCTGGCGTTGCGTGTTGTTGGCCTCGGGTGGGGTAAGCCGTTCGTCTACCATCCGGACGAATGGGTGGTCGCCAACCCAGCCATGGACATGATTTCGGACTGGATCATGGAATCCCCACTTGTTCTGGTACCCATCCGGGCTGATCTACGTCGAGACCTTCCTCGTGGCCGTCCTGCACCAGCTACACCCCTCGGTTTCGTTGGTGACTTCAGCTCCCCCGTCCTCCGAAGCTCTCCCCGAACAGTTCATCTTCTTCTATGCAGGGAGAGCTTTCGTAGCGGTGATCGGCGCCGTGATGGTGATCCCGACCTATCTGGCGGCCCGTTCGGTCTCGAACGTCATCGGTGGCATCACGGCGGCGGTCGCGATCGCCATAGCTCCTCTCGCCGTCACGAACTCGCACTACCTTACGACGGACGTTCCATCGGCTGCGTTGGCGGTCTTGACCCTGTGGCTGTCGCTCCGCGGTTTGGCGGGCAATAGGCGGTGGCTGGTCGCCGCCGGCTTCGCAGCTGGCCTTGCTGCGTCGACGAAGTACAACGCCGGACTGGTCGTCATCGTCCCGCTGATCGTGCTGTTGACTTCGGGCCCGCCCCGACAATTGCTGCGAAGGCCCACAATTGCGACCGCTGGTCTGATCGTGCTCGCCGCCATGGCCGGGTTCGTCCTGCTCACCCCCGCCGTCCTTCTGGATGCGTCCGACGTCTGGACGGGCGGGATCCTCTATCAGCTCCAGGCCTATTCTGGCGGGCACCTCGGAGCGGAGGGGTCGGACAACGCGGTCTACTTCCTTCGCGTCCTGTGGGGGGAAGATGGGCTCGGCCCCGGCCTGTTCGTCCTGGCAGGGCTGGGTCTGATCATCGCCGGCGTTCAGCATCGGCGAGCCGACGTTGCCGTGCTTTGCTTCGTCATTGCTTACTACGTGATGATCTCTCTGCCGCCTGTGCGTTTCGACCGGAACCTCCTCCCATTGCTGCCGTTCTTCGCGGTCCTCGCAGGCCGGACGATCGGCTGGTTTGTCGACTTGTTGACGTCCCATCTGCGACAGCTGACCGACTACCGGCGACGGATCCCCTCGCTGGCGGCGGGACTTGCCATAGTCGCGGTCGCGGCCACGCCGTCTTTCACCGCGGCCGTCGCGAGCGATCGGGAGTTCCGCACAACGGACACTCGCACGATCGCCCTGGACTGGATCGAGCGGAACATCCCGCGCGGGGCGACCATCGCCCGAGAGGAGTACACGCCGCAGATCCCGGCCTCTGAGTACAAGGTCAGCTACGAGCAACCGCTGGCAAGGCAGCCTCTGGTCTGGTACCGATCCCGCTTCGACTATCTGGTGGCCAGCAGCCAGGCCTTCGACAGGTACTGGGGGCACTCGCCTGAGGATGCGTTCTACAGTTCGCTGCTGGCACTGCCCGCCGTCCTGGACCTGCGGCCGAAGGCGGGGCAGCAAGGCCCACGGGTGGTCATCGTCAGGCTCCGCGTCCCGGCGAGTGCTCGCCTCCTGGCGCCGGGGTCGGGGTAGGCTCCGGGCCGGTGATCCGAAGTGAGGCTCGTTCTCTGGTGTCAGGGCCGGCCGCCCGTCGCAGCCGTTAGAACAGCCGTGCTAAACATGCCTCAGGCGGTATACTCGGGGCCAACGCCGACGAGGTTCTCGTGCCCGACTTTCGGCTCGTTGCCGACTTCAAGCCGACCGGCGACCAGCCTGCCGCCATCGAGCAGCTCAGCGAAGGCCTGGCCAGGGGCCTGCGCCATCAGACATTGCTGGGCGCGACCGGAACGGGCAAGACGTTTGCGATTGCCTCGGTCATAGAGCGGCACCAAAAGCCGACTCTGGTGCTGGCCCACAACAAGACACTGGCGGCCCAGCTGTACTCGGAATTCCGCGAATTCTTCCCGGACAACGCCGTCGAGTATTACGTCAGCTACTTCGACTACTACCAGCCTGAGGCATATCTGCCACGCTCGGACACGTACATCGAAAAGGATTCCAGCCGCAACGACGAGATCGACAAATTGCGGCACGCGGCCACGAAGGCGCTGTTCGAACGCCGCGATGTGATCATCGTCGCCAGCGTCAGCTGCATCTATGGCCTCGGCGCCCCGGTCGACTACGGGGCGACGGTCCTGCGGCTGCGCGTCGGCGGGCAGTACCGGCGCGATGCCGTGCTGCGACACCTCGTCGACCTGCAATACCAGCGCAACGACGCCGCTCTGTCGCGGGCCCGTTTTCGCGTGCGCGGCGACACGCTGGAACTGATCCCTGCCGCGGAAGACCGCCTGGTCCGGGTCGAATTCTTCGGCGACGAGGTGGAGCGCATCACCGAACTCGATCCGCTGACCGGTGAGCTGCTCGCCGAGCGCAAGGACGTGAACGTGTACCCGGCCAGCCACTTCGTGACGCCGGCCGACAAGCTCATGGCGGCCATCAAGTCGATCGGCGACGAGATGGAGATCCGAGTCGGCGAGCTGGAGGCACAGGGGCGCGAGCTCGAAGCGGCCAGGCTTCGGCAGCGTACGACCTTCGATCTCGAGATGATGCGCGAGCTCGGCTACTGCACCGGCATCGAGAACTACAGCCGCCACCTGTCGGGGCGAGAGGCCGGGTCTCGTCCGTGGACGCTCCTCGACTACTTCCCGCCCGACTGGCTGCTCGTCGTCGATGAGAGCCACATGTCCATCCAGCAGGTGGTCGGGATGTACAAGAACGACCGAACGCGCAAAGAGATTCTCGTCGACTTCGGCTTCCGGCTTCCTTCCGCGCTCGACAACCGTCCGCTCACGTTCGAAGAATTCGAAGCCAGCGTCAACCAGGCCGTCTACATGAGCGCGACGCCAGGTCCATATGAGCTGGAACGTAGCCAGCAGGTGGTCGAGCAGCTGATTCGTCCCACGGGCGTTGTCGATCCCCATATAGTCGTGAAGCCGACGGAAGGGCAGATTGACGATCTTCTCGATCTGATCCGCAGTCGCGTTGAACGAAATGAACGTGCCCTCGTTACCACTCTGACGAAGAAGATGGCTGAAGATCTGGCTGACTATCTCCATGAACTCGGCGTCAAGGTCCAATACCTCCACTCGGAAGTCGACACGCTGGAGAGAGTCCAGATCCTGCGGGACCTGCGATTGGGCGTGTATGATGTCGTCGTCGGCATAAACCTGCTTCGCGAGGGAATTGACCTGCCCGAAGTTACCCTTGTGGCTATTCTCGACGCCGACAAGGAAGGGTTCCTGCGCAGCGCGTGGTCGCTGGTGCAGATGATCGGTCGCGCGGCGCGTAATATCGGCGGAGAGGTCGTGATGTACGCCGACCACATGACCGACTCGATGAAGGCCGCGATCGATGAGACGAACAGGCGACGAGCGATACAGGAGCTCTACAACGGCGAGCACAACATCGAGCCCGTCACGATCGTAAAGGGGATCCGCGACATCAACGATCGGCTGCGGGCGGTGGCGGAAGCCCACGGGACCTATGCGACGGCACCGGGACAGGAGCGTGCCTTCACGGCGCTGGCGAAAGAGCAGGTCGAGAAGCTGGTGGCGCAGATGGAGGCGGAGATGCGCCAGGCTGCCCGGGACCTGGAGTTCGAGCGTGCGGCGGCCCTGCGCGACGAGATCCAGGAGATCCGGCTGCGCGTGCTCGAGGAGGACAAGTCCGCGGCGGTAGCTCGCTCGGCGGAAAGGGCGGCCAGGGATCGGCCCGTGGCCGCTTCTGGCGATCGGTTGGCGCCGGCGCGATCTGGTCGTACGATCAAGCCCGTTCGCCAGGCGGCACGACGCGGACGTGCCGGGGCGGACGGGGGCCAGTTGGACGCAGCGGCGCTCGACGTGACGGAGGTCCGGGTGATGGCGGCCGTGGAGCCGGACGAGTTCGTAACGGCGGCGACCGCGTCAGACTGGCTGCCGGGCATTCGAGATGAGCACGAAGACGACGGCTGGGCCGCCAAGTGGATCGAGCGGCCCACCTGGGATCACACCGTCACACCGAACGTGATCAAGCGCACCGGACAGCGACCGGCGCGCGGCCGGCGGGGCCGGTAGCGCGGCGGACGCGCCGAGAACATCACAGGAGGATCAATGGATCCGTTGAGTGAGGCCTTCCAGCACCACACCTGGGCCACCGAGGAGCTGATCAGGCATCTTCGCAAGCTGCCCAAGGAGGCACTCAGAGCCAGCTCGCCAGGTGTGTACGGCGAAGTGCTGGCCACGCTTTCGCATCTTATCTCCGCTGATTCGCGCTACCTCCGCTACCTGGAAGGCACGCCGCCCCCGCCGAAGACCGGACCGGACATCGTGCGGACGCTCGACGAGCTGTCCGACCTGCTGCGCGACCAGGCGGTCCGCTGGCGCGTCGTCCTGGCACGCGCGGGCGAGCTCGACATCACGCTGCCGGCCCGCGGTGCGAGGCCGGTTCTGCCGCACGCCACGAACCTGCTCTTCGCGCAGGCGCTCCACCACGGCAACGACCACCGCACCCAGATCTGCACGATTCTGTCGTCGAACGGTTTCGAGAGCCCGGATCTGGACGTGTGGCGTTACTGGATGGAGAGGCGCTTCGAGAAGCCGCGCTGAGGCGCGGGGCGGCGCCGCTCAGGACCGGCGCGTCAGGGCCCGCCGTCCCCCGAATACGAGGAGGGCGAGCATCACCAGGATCATCAGCAGCGACCCGCGCAGCGTAACCGCGCCGGCGACCGTGCCGATGACCGGCGGCCCGATCAGGCCGCCGGCGTAGCCCATCGTCGAGACCGCGGCAATCCCCACGGACGCCGGAATCCCCGGTTGCGACCCCGCCGCGCGGAAGAGCGTCGGTACCACTGCAGCCAGGCCCAGGCCCATCAGCCCGAACCCGACGATCGCCACGGCCGGGATCTGTACCGCCAGCGCGAGACCCAGCCCGAGCGCCGCGAGGGCCGCCCCGCCGCTCACGAGGCGCGCCGAGCCGAGAGCGACTGCGAGCCGGTCGCCGGCGAGTCGGGCGATTGCCATGCACCCGGTGAAGGTCGTTACCGCCAGGCCGGCAATGCCCTGGGAAGCATTCATCGTGCTCTGGAGGTACACGGCGCTCCAGTCGGTGGCGGAACCTTCGGCCATGAGTCCGCAGATCGCCAGAGTGCCGAGCAGCACCAATGGACCGGTAGGCAGCTGGATCCGCCCGCCGCCCTCGACGTGTTTGTCGGGCAGCATCGTGAAACGCAGGATCACCCCGCCGATCGCGAAGCCGGCGGCCGCGACTGCGAATTCGGGCAGGACCGGAATACCCATCGCTGCGACCTGCGTGCTCACCAGCGCGCCGAAGAAGGCGCCGATGCTCCAGGACGCGTGAAGCCGCGACATGATCGGGCCGGCGCCGGCATGCTCGACCGCGATGCCGTTGGCGTTCATCGAGACGTCCATAGTGCCCTGGAAGACGCCGAAGGCGAGCAGGCTGAGGGTGAGGCTGACGAAGTTGAACGACGCCCCGATGAAGACCGTCATCACCGCGCAGCCGACGGTGGTCAGCGGCGTCATCACGTGGGTCCCAAACTTGCTGCCGAGCCAGCCGCCCAGGGTCATCGTCAGGACGGCGCCGACCGAAGCTCCGAGCAGCGCGAACCCCAGACCGGCGGCGTCGAGGCCCGTCTGCTCCTTCACGGCCGGAATGCGCGCGGCCCAGATCCCGAAGGACGCGCCGTTGAGCGTGAACGCGGCCGCGACCGCCGCGGCGTGCAGACGCAGCTTGGGCCGGGCGACCGGCGGCGCGAGCGTCATGCCGCCACTCCGAGTGCGCGGGTGACGGCCACCAGCACAACCGCGGCCGCGACTCCGGGGAGCAGGAGGCGAGTCCGGGCCACGACCAGGACGCAAACGCCGACGGCGATCGGCTCGATGCCGATGAGGATGTGGGGCGGCTTGTCGGACGTGAGCAGGCAGTTGACTGCCGCGAGGGCCGCGAGCGCGGCCGGCCCGGCCAGCCGCAGATAGGAGACCGCCCACGACGGCAGCCGCTCGATCCCGGGCGCGAGCATGGGCAGGGCGCGAGAGGGATACGTAACCGCCCACATCAGGAAAGCGAGGGGCACCAGGGCGACGCTCACGGCAGGCCCGCCTGAGCCGACGGCTCGGGTGTCTCCGGGGCGCTCGATTCTTCGTTGGCCGAGGGTGGCACGGTCAGGCCGAAGCAGGGCCCGATGAGTGCCCCGGCAACCAGCCCGAACGACGCCCCGAGAACCAGCCCGACCGGCACGGCAACGGCAACCGCGCCGAGGGCGGCCGCAACGTCGCGGCGTCCGGAAACCATCCCGAGCGACAGGCCGGCCATGGCGGCCGGGAAGGCGATGTCCAGGCCCAGCCGGTTCGTGTCGACGGCGCCGGCGACCACGTAGCCGAGGCAGGAGCCGACGGTCCACGGCACGAAGATGGCCATCGCCGCGATCCAATAGCCTCGCCGCTCGAACGAGCCGATGCGGCGGAAATGGGCCAACGCCAGGGCGAACGTCTCGTCGGTCAGGAAGTGGGCCAATACCGCCCGCTCGCGCCTGGACCGAGCACTCACGTAGGGCCCGACCGCCGCGGAATAGAGGAGGTGGCGCGCGTTGATCAGAGCCACGACGGTCGCGATGGCCAGCCACGACGCGCCATCCTTGACGAGGCCCGCGGCGGCGAACTGGGCTCCGCCGGCGAGGGCGATCGTGGAGTTGGCCAGCACGTCGAGAAACGAGTAATGGGCCTGGAGGGCGGTCAACCCGAAGACCAGTCCAACCGGAAGGGCATAGGCGGCGATCGCCAGGCTGTCGCGCGTGAGCTGCCGGCGCGACTCGCGGATGGCGTCCGAGGTCCCGGTCGCGGCCATCGTTGTTGCGGAACCCCCGTTCATGCTTGCCTTCCTCGCCCCCCGTTCTCGCTGGCCCGGACGTCGGATGTTACCGGACGCCGCCCGGGAGCGCGGCGTGAGTCGGTGGAGCGCCGCCGTGCCAGGCCAGGACACGGTGGAGGAGCGCACGCACGGCCAGACTCGCAGGCAGGTTCGACAAGAGGTCGTCAGGCGCAATCGAGGCGGCACGATGTCACGAACGCCTGTTCTGTTTAGGCCGGTTGGCCTACAATGGCGGCCTATGCCGCAGGAACAACTCGTCGTTCGCGGGGCCCGCGAACACAACCTCAAGAACGTCACGGTGGCCATGCCGCGCGACCGACTGGTCGTGATCACCGGCCTGTCCGGATCGGGCAAGAGCAGCCTCGCCTTCGACACCATCTACGCCGAGGGCCAGCGCCGCTACGTCGAGAGCCTGTCCGCGTACGCCCGCCAGTTCCTGGGCGAGATGCAGAAGCCGGACGTCGACCAGATCGACGGCCTGAGCCCGGCCATCTCGATCGACCAGAAGGGCGCCAGCAGGAACCCGCGATCGACCGTCGGCACGGTGACCGAGATCTACGACCACCTGCGCCTGCTGTTCGCCCGGATTGGCCATCCGCATTGCCCCACGTGCGGGCGGGAGATCGCCCGCCAGAGCGTTCAGCAGATCGTCGACCAGATCTACGACCTGCCCGAGGGCACGCGTCTGCTCGTGCTCGGCCCGGTCATCAAGGATCGCAAGACCGAGGGCAACCGGGAGTACGAGCAGATCCGCCGCCAGGGCTTCGCCCGCGTCCGCGTCGATGGCGAGATGATGGACCTGGCGGAGACGCGGCAGCTGGACAAGTAC
This sequence comes from uncultured Chloroflexia bacterium, assembly GCA_963768655.1. Classification (GTDB taxonomy): domain Bacteria; phylum Chloroflexota; class Limnocylindria; order Limnocylindrales; family CSP1-4; genus Fen-1039. Next base: position 222,545 of record CAVYIM010000006.1, read on the forward strand.
AAGCGGCACACCATCGAGGTCATCGTCGATCGTTTCGTCGTGCGGCACGGCGAGGAGCCTGGCGGCGAGGCGGCGGACGCGGTGAGCGGCGGCGCGGCGCCCACTCCGGCCGCGACGGGCGAGCCCAGCCGGCCGCCCGACTCCACGCGCCTCGCGGACTCGGTGGAGACCGCTCTGCGCCTGGGCGAGGGAGTGGTCCTGATCGCGCCCGCGCCGCGCGACGGCGAGGCGCCCCAGTTCGAGGAGCGGCGCTACAGCGAGCGCTACAGCTGCCCGTACGACGGCACGACGGTGGACGAGCTCGAGCCGCGCAGCTTCAGCTTCAACTCGCCCCACGGCGCGTGCCCGAGCTGCACCGGCATCGGCAGCCGGCTGGAGATGGACCCGGACCGCGTCATCCCGAACAAGAACCTCTCTCTTGCGGGCGGCGCGCTCGTGCCCTGGGCCCGCCTGCCGATGGAGAACTCCTGGCACGCCAGGATCATCGAGGCGGTCTGCCGCGAGCACGGCTGGGACTACGCCGCTCCGGTCAAGAACCTGCCACAGGAGGCGCTGGACTACATCCTGTACTCGGGGCGCGGCGAGCGGGTCGTCATCGGCTACCGCCACGAGCGCGGCGAGAACACGTACGGAGCCACGTTCGAAGGCATCATCCCGAACCTCGAACGGCGTTACCGCGAGACGGAGTCGGACTTCATCAAGTCCGAGCTCGAGCGCTACATGGTCGCCCGGCCGTGCCTCGCCTGCGAGGGCAAGCGCCTGAAGCCGGAGATCCTGGCCGTCACGGTCGATGGCCGGAACATCTGGGACATCTCCACGCTCTCCATCACGGCCGCCTGCGAGTGGATCGCGAGCCTGCCGGGCAGGCTTACCGAACGCGAGATGGCCATCGCCCGGCAGGTCCTCAAGGAGATTTCGTCGCGGCTGGGATTCCTGCTCGACGTCGGCCTCGACTACCTGACGCTCGACCGGACGAGCCAGACGCTCTCGGGCGGCGAGGCCCAGCGCATCCGGCTGGCGACCCAGATCGGATCCAGTCTCATGGGCGTCCTGTACATCCTGGACGAACCCTCGATCGGCCTGCACCAGCGCGACAACGCCAAGCTGATCGCGACGCTCACGCGCCTGCGCGACCTGGGCAACACGGTTCTGGTGGTAGAGCACGACGAGGAGACGATCCGGACGGCGGACTGGGTCATCGACATCGGGCCCGGGGCAGGGGAGCACGGCGGCGAGATCGTGGCCGCCGGTCCCCTCGAGGCGATCCTGGCCGAGCCGCGGTCGATCACCGGCGCCTACCTGCGCGGTGAACGCCAGGTCGCGATCCCCACCACGCGCCGCCGCGGGAGTGGCCAGTCGCTCGTGATTCGCGGCGCCCGCGAGCACAACCTCAAGAACGTGGACGTGACGTTCCCGCTGGCGCGCTTCGTGGCCGTCACCGGCGTCTCGGGCTCGGGCAAGAGCACGCTCGTCTCGGACGTCCTGTACCGCGCCCTGGCCCGCGAGCTGAACGGCGCCCGCGAGCGGGCCGGCGCCCACGATGCCATCGAGGGTCTCGAGGCGATCGACAAAGTGATCGACATCGATCAGAGCCCCATCGGCCGAACGCCGCGGTCCAACCCGGCCACCTACACGGGCCTCTTCGGGACGATCCGAGAGCTGTTCGCGGGGACGCAGGAAGCCCGCGTCCGGGGGTACATGCCCGGGCGCTTCAGCTTCAACGTCAAGGGCGGGCGCTGCGAGCACTGCAAGGGCGACGGCATCCTCAAGATCGAGATGCAGTTCCTGCCTGACGTGTACGTTCCGTGCGAGGTCTGCAAGGGCAAGCGCTACAACCGCGAAGCCCTCGAGATCCACTACAAGGGTCGATCGATCGCGGACGTCCTCGAGATGACGATCGAGGAGGCGCTGGACTTCTTCGCGCCGGTGCCGGCGGTGCGCGCCAAGCTCCAGACGCTCAACGACGTCGGTCTCGGCTACGTCCACCTCGGCCAGCCGGCCACCACGCTCTCCGGCGGTGAGGCGCAACGCGTCAAGCTCGCCACAGAATTGTCGAAGCGGGCCACGGGCCGCACGCTCTACGTCCTGGACGAGCCCACTACGGGCCTGCACATGGCGGACGTCGAGAAGCTGCTCCACGTCCTGCATCGCCTCGTCGACTCGGGCAACACGGTCGTGGTCATCGAACACAACCTGGACGTGGTCAAGACCGCCGACTGGATCGTGGACCTCGGGCCTGAGGGCGGCGACCGCGGCGGCTTCGTCATCGCCGAGGGCACGCCGGAGGAAGTGGCCCGGATTCCGGGCTCGGCGACCGGCGAGTACCTCGGCCGCGTGCTTCGGGGAGAGCCGGTCGTGCCACTGTCCGCGGTCACCTTCGCGGAAGCGGCCGGACACGGCTCGCCGGTCGCGGAGAAGCCGCAGATCAGCCTCGGGGCTGTGCCGGCGAAGCGGGCAGCGGCGGTGGCGTTGCGAGAAGTCCGCGAGGACTGAGCGCCGAGAAGCGACCGGGGCGCCGGCCCCGGGAGTGGGCGGTTTCGGGTGACTGGAACCGGCCTGGAGAACCTTCCGCCGGGGAGCCTGCTACAGTCCTGGCGGCCGAAGCGGGTCGGCGGAGCCTTGCGCGGGCAGCGCAGGCAGCGCGGGCCGCGCTCCGGTGCCATTGCGCGGCGATGGCGAGACGCGGGATTGGAGAAGGTGAGAATGGGCAGGAGCGGGTCGCGCCTGGCAACGCTGGCGGTCATCGCGGCTCTCGTGACGAGCGCGTGCGGCCATTCGCCCGTCCTGCCGACGCCGCTCCAGCCGGTTCCGACGGCCTCCCTGCCGGTGGCCTCGCCTGCCGGCGCGACGGTGGTGAGGTGGTTCGTGGGCCTGGGGCTGGGAAACGCCGTCAACCAGGTCACCGCCGAGGAAGAGTTCGTCAGGGCCTACGACGCCTCCCAGAGCAAGGTCTACATCAGCCTCGAGATCGTGCCCGCGGACACGGCGTACGAGACGCTGCAGGCCGAGATCGCCAACAACAACGCGCCCGATATCGTCGGCCCCGTCGGTGTGGGCGACCTGAATGGGTTCGCCGGCGACTTCCTCGACCTCTCCGGCGAGATAAGCAAGAACGGCTATGACATGACTCGCTACCCGTCGGCCGTGATCGACTACTTCAAGCAGGGCGCGGGGAGCCAGATCGGGATTCCCTATCTCATCGATCCGGGCTTCATCTTCTACAACAAGGACATCTTCGCCAAAGCAAACCTGCCGGATCTGCCCACGAAGGTGGGTGAGCAATGGAACGGCCAGGACTGGACGTGGGACACGCTCGAGAGCATTGCCGTACAGCTCACGCACGACAACGCGGGCAGGAAACCCACGAACCCCGCCTTCGACGTCCCCAACATCGTCCAGTACGGTATCGATTTCCAGTGGGCCGACGCTCGGACGATGGCCTCCTGCTTCGCGTCGGGCTCTTTCCTCGGCACCGACGGCACGGCCATGATCCCGGACGGCTGGAAGGCGGCCTGGACGTGGTACTACAACGCCATGTGGCAGACCCACATCGCGCCGATCGCCAAGGTCGTCAATTCGGCCCTGATGGGCTACGGGTCTACCGTCGCTTCGGGCAATCTCGCCATGGCCGTCTCGTGGCCGTGGGCCACAACCACGTACGGCGGCCCGGTGGACAGTGCCGGCAACTCGAGTCCCAAGTTCGCTCACTGGGACATCGCGGTCATGCCGTCGTACAACGGCCTGACTTCGTCGCCCATGGACGGCAATACCTTCGTGATCCCCAAGGCCTCCGCCAATCCGGATGCCGCGTTCACGGCGATGGTCGCGATCATGGGCGACAAGAGCCTGCAGGCAGCGTACGGCGGCATGCCGGCTGCGACCGCTGACCAGCAGGGCTGGTTCACCCAACTCGACCAGTCGCTGGCGAAGATCTTCCCGGGCAACACCGTGTCGTGGTCCGTTCTCCAGGAGATGGAGAACTACCCCGCCATTCCGAGCCCGGAGGCCGACCTGCCCAACTTCCGGACGGTCAACAGCCTGACGGCCGCCTTCTACTCGAAGATGCAGACCTCCGGCAGTCTGGACCTGCCCAGCGCGATGACGAGCCTTCAGGCCTCGATCCAGAGGGCATTCGCGCAGACTCCCTGACGGCCGGTTGCCAGCCGGGCTCGACTGATAGCGTCCCGCGGTCGGGGCTCCGATCCGGGACAGGCCGCTTGAACGGGAACGGCACGCCGCCACCCGTTAGGATGGACTCATGCCCCAGATCGAGTACGCCTTTCTCGCCGATGCGGCCGAAGTTCAGCCAGGCCAGAAGTTCCACGTGCTCGGCGGGGGGGTCACGCGCCTGAGCGGACCGACCCTGCCGTTCCAACACCCGCATCTCGCCCTCGTGGTGGGTTTGCGGCTGAGCGCCAGCGAGCGGAACCGCGAGCACAACCTGGAATTCATACTCGCCGCACCCGACGGCACCAAGGTCGCCAGCTCATCGGGGAACGTCGTGGCTCGCGGCCCGCAGGACCCCAACGACATCATCCTCACTCTGGCCATCGACCTGTGGAACCTGAACATGACCACGCAGGGCGAGTATTCGGTCAGGATCATGATCGGCGGGACGGAGCGAAAGCGGCTGGCGCTGGTGGTCAGCCAATCCCGCGAGCCCGTGCCGGAGCAGCGGTATCTGGCGTGACGACCGCGGACCGCGGTCCCGCGCGCCACGAGCGTCCGGCGATCGACGAAGCGGCCCTGGCCGCGGCTCGGACCGCGGATCGCCTGCTCGAGGCAGCCCAAGCGCGCAACTCCGCACGGTGGGAGGAGTTCCTGGCGCCGCTGCCCGGGCAACTCCGGGACGGTCGGATCGCCGACCTGCGCCGGATCGTGATGCGGGCCCGAGCAGCATACGGGCCGAAGGATTCGATTCGCGAGGCGCTCCCGGCCGACTTGACGGAGCCATTCCTGGCTGATCTGGATCGGCTCCTCAAGGTCCTGGCTCGCGAGGCCATGGAGCGCTGAACGGCGCGTATGCTCTGTCGGCCGGAACCGGGCGGACGGCGCAGTCGATCGATAGCTGGAGGTCGGCCTTGAGCACGTGGCAGGTGAGCGGAGGGGATCGGCCCCCGATGCCGCTGCCGGTCGGGCTCCGCGTCGCCGGCCTTGGCGCTCGGCTTGGCGCGTGGCTGCTCGACCTCCTGCTCTTCGGACTCTTGAGTCTGATTCCGCTGGTTCTCGCCATCGCGACCGGCGCCGTCGGTCTCAATCCGGAGGCGGCCCGGCAGCTGAGCGTCAACCCGTATGCGGAGCCGACTGTCCCGGTCCTCACGGTCAACGCGGCGGAGTTGATCGCGTGGTGCGCGGCCTGGGTGGTTCTGGCGATCGCCTACACGGCGGTCTGCTGGGCCTTCTTCCGGGGTCTGCCCGGTCAGCGGCTCCTCTCTTTGCAGGTTGCCGATGCCGCCACCGGTAGGAATCTCTCGCCGCTGGCGGCAACATGGCGCGCGGTGCTCGTGAGCGGCATCCCGGCGGCCGCCACGGCGGTACTGCTGGTCGCCACATGCGAGATGCTGGCCACGCTCATCCCGGCCAATGTCGGTGGCGCCGGTGAAACCAGCTACGTGGATGCGGCCTACAACAACGCCGGGGGCGACCTGCTTTCGCTGTGCAGCCTGGCGAGCTGGGGCTGGCCGCTGCTTCTCCTGATCAGTACGGCGGCCAGCCGCGACAGGCGAGGCCTGCACGACAAGCTCGGCCGTTCTGTCGTCGTGGGTCGGGCGATGGCGTTCGGCGCCTGGGGCGAGCCGTACGGCCAGGCTCCTGCCGGCCCGTATGCCTATCCATACAGTCGCGGCCCGGTCTACCCTCCCGGCGCGGCTTCCGGCCCCGGGCCTCAATCCGGCCTCGGCCCGGGCTACGCCCCCTGGCCGATCTATCCGTACGGCCCGCCGCCGGGTGCCCCCGGTCAGCCGCAGGCGCCTTCCGCCGCGCATCCCTGGCCGCCTGTCAGTGAGACCGACCCAGCACGGGACGCGACGACGCCGCAGTCGGCCGAGCCCCTGGCGGATCTCCCGTTCGGGGGCGCATCTGACGAGGCCGGTCCGTCGGGCGGCCCGGCCGGACCCACTCAGGCGGGACAGTGGCCACCCCCTGTGTGGCCGGGTCTGGTTCCGCCCGGCGGCGAGCTGCCGGCGGGGGCTGAGCCGGCGGCGGTCGGTGATGACGAGCCCGCGGAGCGGAAACCGGTCGCCCGCGACGGGCAGGTCTTCGGGGCGAAGCTGCCGGTGGGTTTGCGTTTGGCGAGCTTCAACCGTCGTCTGGTGGCCTACGTTCTCGATAGTGTCATAGCCCTGATGATCCTCGGCGCGATCGCGGTGGCCCTGGAGGGGAACTCGGACCCGAGTGGACCGCCGCCGCCGGAGCGCATGGCGATGCTCGCCGGTTTGATAGGCGGGCTCGTTCAGGCCATCTACTTCGTCGCCGCCTGGTCGATCTGGCGCGGCTCGATCGGCCAGAAGGCGCTCGGACTGCAGGTCGGTGAGGAGTCGACCGGCAAGCGGCTGAGCCCGGCCGACTCACTCGTTCGGTGGGCCCTGCTCCAGGGCCCGCTGGTGCTGTACCTGGCCGTCCCGTACTTGCTGAGGCCGGCGCTGGGGATTCTTGCCGTAGGCTGGGCGTGGCTGCTTACCTACAGCGTTCGCAAGGATCCCGACCGCCGTGGCTACCAGGACCGCATCGCGCACAGCCTGGTAGTCCAGCAGGCGTGAGGTGGGTCGGAGCCGGCCGGCGGGCGGCCCGGCGGGGCCACCGGAGTTACTCAGGATCGCGCTCTACGCCCAACTCCCGTTCGTTGAACGCCTCCAGCAGGAAAGAAGACGGCGAGGCAGGATCGTAGACCAAGGTCAGCGATCGGCGCGCCCGAGTCCAAGCGACATAGGCCAGGCGGCGCTCCTCCTCGAGCGCGCGTCGCGGCTCCGTCGACTCCCGAAGCGAGCGGGCCGACGGGAAGCGGCCGGCATCCATGCCGATGACCGCGACGTGGTCGAACTCGAGCCCTTTGGTGGAGTGGGCCGTAGCGAGCGTGAGCTGAGCGTCATCGCGCCGCAGCTCCGCGACGCGGGCGCGGTGGCGCTCGACGGCTTGCGCGAGGTCCGCCAGGGAGTGGTATGGCGCCGCCCAGCCGACGATGGCCGCCAGCAGATCGCCCATCTCGATGGGGAGTGGCTCGTCGAGATCCCTGGCGTCGGGGTCCGCCGTCGAGAGCGGCTGCGCCTCGGGCAGTTCGATCCCGCGCCTCGCCAGCGCCGCCAGCCGCGGCAGGGGCGGGAGTGGCGGAACGTCCGGCGGGCCGCCATCGGAGCCTCGTCCGCAATACGCCGCCGCCGCGCCGCCATGCGTGCCGCCTCCCGGGCCGCCCCCTGCGCCCGCGTCGCCGGCTGCCCGCAGGATCGCGTCGACCCGGCGATCCTCGGTGAGCAGCCGCAGCCTGGGGGCTCGGAACGGCAGGCCCATCTCGACCGCGATTGCGGCGGCCGGCAGCAGCTCGACGTTGGTTCGAGCCAGGATCGCCCGCGTCCCGCCATCGTCGGGCCAGCTGGCGATCACCCGGCGGATCCTGACGGTCTCGTCCGAGCCATCGGGAGCGAGGATCAAGCGGCCCGCCGCGATCGGTCCAGGCCGGATCGTCTTGACGAACCGCTCCTCGTTGCGTTCGACCAGGCGGAGCGCCCGATCTACGACGGCCGGCGGGCAGCGGTAGTTGACCGTCAGGTCTATGCGCCTCAACCCCGGCAGCGACTCGGCTAGGGCCAACACTCTCCGAACGTCGGCGAGTCGCCAGCCGTAGATCGTCTGGTCGTCGTCGCCGACCAGGAAGATTCGGTTCGCGGGCGCCGCGATCAGCAGCGCCAGGCGAAGCTGGCTGCGGTCGACATCCTGGGTCTCGTCGACCAGGAGGTCGTGACAGCGCTCGCGCCAGCGGGCGAGCAGGCGCGGCCGAGCTTCGAGAAGCCGAAGCGAGCGGGCGACCAGGTCGTCGAAGTCGAGCCCTCCGGCGTCGGCGAGCGCGCGCTCGTACGCCAGGAAGGCGCGGGCGACCGGGCCGGGCTCGGGATCTTCGCCGACCTCCGCGGCCGTCACGCCGATGTCGAGCTTGAGTCGGCTGAAGGCGTCGTCGAGGTGGCGCACGGCCCCCGGCGTGATGTCGGGCCACATGTCGCGCAGCACCGCCTCGCGGGCGAGCAACGGCTCCACCGACACGCCGCCGTCGGCGAGGATCTCGCGGCCGAGGGCGTGGAACGTCTTGACGCGGACGCTGCCCGGAGCCAGGCCGAGCGGTTCCAGCGCCGCATCGACGCGGCTCGCCATCTCGCCGGCGGCGCGCTTGTTGAACGTGACCGCGGTGATTTCCGCCGGATCGGCGCCGCTCGCCACCAGCCACGCGATCCGCGCGACCAGGGTCGTCGTCTTGCCACTCCCCGCCGGCGCGACGCACAACACCGGACCCGGCGGCGCCGTGGCCGCCTCGCGCTGGTCTGGCGCCAGGCGGTCGAGTCGTTCGGCGACGGAGGAGGGAAGCACGGGCGGAGGATCGCAGGCGCCGATCTACGGGCACTTATCGAGATTCGGCCGCTTGACCCGGGCCCGGACGGGAATCCGCCCGCCGGGTACAGTGCAGGTATTGGGCGTCCCCGCCGCCGGATTGAGTGGAGTGATGCAGTGAAGATCTACAACAAGCTGGTTCGGGATCTCGTGCCGGGGATCTTGCGCGCGGGCGGCCGCAAGGTTGTCACGCGGACGCTGGTGGGAAAGCCGGCGCTCGAGGCCCTCCGGGCGAAGTTCGACGAAGAGGCCGCGGAGTACGACGCGGCCCTCGACGACGAGCAGGCCGCGATCGAGCTGGCCGACCTGCTCGAGGTGATCATGGCCATCGCCAAACGGCGCGGATTGAGCGAGGCCGCGATTCAGCAGATACGGGCGGCCAAGGCAGCCCAGCGGGGCACGTACGACCTGGGGGTCTTCCTGGTCTCGGCCGAGTAGCCGGGCGCCGGCCAGCCCGTTCGCCGGGCCCGAATCATGCCGCCTCTCCGTCGCTATCCTCTGGATGACGCCCAGGCGCGTGGACAGGAGCAGCATCGGGCGGAGAGGAGGAGCTGATGCTCGAGTTCGTGCTTGTGTACCTGCTTGCCAGACACAACGGCGGCATTGTCGAGTCGAAGGGCCAGAGCGGGACGACGTACAAATGGCTCACGGCCGGCCTCTGGTTCGGCTGGGAGATCTTCGGGGCCATCGTCGGAGAGATGATCGTCGGCCGCAACGCGAACCCGCTCGAGGTGTATCCCTTCGCGGTACTCGGAGCCGTCATTGGGGCGGTGATCGCGTGGGTGCTCGCCAAACAGGTCCCGGTGAATCCCATTCGACTGTGGCACCCGACGCATCTGACCCCGCCAATGGGGCTGGCCGCCTGGGCGCAGCCGGATGCGGCCTACCCGCCGGCTCTCGTGATACCGGGCAACGTCGAGCTGGTGGTCGAGCGTCGAGCCGGGGGGTGGGCGCAGGTGCGGGCCTTCAACGGCTGGCGCGGGTTCGTCGACGACCGTGCCCTCATCTGGAAGGTCAGCGGCTCCGTGTGGGTGGAACAGCCTCAGTCCTAGGTCGCCGGGAGTCCGCCCGGCCCGGGCCCGGGCCGGGCGGCCGTCCTCAGTTCCGGGCGAAGATCGTGGCCTGGGAGTTCGACCAGATCTGGTGGTAGCCGGCCGCCGTGATCGCGTCGGCCAGGCCGGAATTGAGGCCGGCCGGTTCGAGCACGACGTAGCCGTAGTCGGAGGCCAGCTCGGTCGGGAGCTGATCGAAGCCGAGCAGCCGGCCTCCTACGGTGTGGATGCTGAGCTCCGGCTGGAGCGAGATCGACGTCTCCATGGCGCCCGTGAACACCCCGATCGGAACCGAGGACCACTGCTGGAAGCTCGAGGCGATGTGGAGCACCCGCGTGGACGGCCCCAGACGTCCGGCGCTGATCTCGGCCCGCAGTTCGTCGATGACTTCCTGCTCGGCGTGATCGACGATCAGGCGAGGATCCGGGTAGCCGTCCCAGTAGCCGTATTGCGCCTCGCGCAGCGCCAGGCCCAACGACTCGGCGCCGCGGTGCTCGCCGATCTGGACGTTGGTGATCAAAGGGCCGGGATACGTGTACATCGTGTCGAAGAGCAGGGCTGCGAGGGCGATCGCGGGCAGCGGGCCGAGGCTGCGCAGCCGCAGGACCGCCGCGATGCCGCCGGCGCCGCCGAGGGCGAGCATGACCGGCAGCCAGTACTCGATCGTCTTCGGCACTTCGTAGTGCACGGCCTGCTGCGTCAGCGTGTCGTAGCCAACGAAGCCCGAGGCTGCCCAGGCCGCCGCTCCGGCGGCGACGCCGCACCCAAGCACCATCCAGCCCGGGACCGCGCGCGCCAGCCCGAGCACCAGGCCGATGCTCGTCACCATGAGCAGTCGCGGGAAGAGGTTGTAGATCTCCGACCACGGGTCGTCGGGCGGCGCGATGTGCTGGCGCGCGAGGATGAAACAGGCCCAGATCGTGAGCGCAAGAAGCGCCAACTTTATCCATCGCGGCGTCGAGAGCCACTCCGAGAGCCGCACGGAAGATGGAATCCTGGGACGAACCGCAGAGACGAGCCAGGCCAGCACGAAGGCGATGAGCAGCCCGGCGACGATGCACAGGAAGCCGGTCCATGACGGCGCATCGATGCCGAGCATGGTCAGCCCCTGGGGGATGGCGATGAGGGCCGCGGCGCCGAGGGCGGGAACGAGAAGCGGCCCGAGACGCCGGGGCTCGAGCAGCAGCATCCCAACGGCGGCCGTCGCCGCGACGATTCCGACGAGCGGGTGGACGAGGATCGCGCCACCCAGTGCCAATGCGAGCGGGAAATCCGGCTGCCGGTAGTCGCCCGTCACGTTCGACACGGCCGCCGGCCCGGCCTTCGACCGCGCCGCATGGAGTTCGCGGGCGATCACGGCCAGGGCGTATGCCGCGAGCGGGAAGGCAGCTACGGTCCCGCGGGTGTCCGCCAGCCGCATGAACGTGAAGGTGAGCGGGAAGGTCAGAAGGACCCAGAAGCCCGCGCTCGCCCCGAACAGGTGCGAAGCCAGCTGGCGCATCGAGATCGCCACGAGGATCGTCAGCGGGAGGGCGAAGGCGGCGACGGCCAGGATCGCCTCCAGGTTCGCGATGGTCGTCAGGTCTCCCAGCAGGCCGACGTAGCCGAGCATCAAGCGGGATGGGCCGTAGATCGGGGAGGGCGACGTGGTCAGGGTGGCGAAGCTGCCGAAGACCCGGACGTGCTCCACCGGCGCCACGTGGTTCGGGAGGACGTCCATGAACGGGGCCGCCGGCGAGGTCAGCTGGATGATGATCGGCCCGGCCCAGACCAGGCCGATGAGGAGCCACCACGCGGCAGGGCGTCGGGCACGCACTCGCGGCGTGATGGCCATGAGCGGCCGCGACCTGCGCGTGGCCGCGTACGCGGCCAGGGCCGCGAGATGAAGCGCCAGCAGCTCAGGCCAGCCGAACAGGCCGAAGCTCCCCAGCAGGAAGAGAGCCGCGGTATCGAGCACGACGGCGGCGACGAACCCGGCCATGACCAGGTCGGAAAGCGACCGGAAGGCGGTTGTGCCCAGGAGTCGCAGCACGATCGCGCCGGCCAGCACGTTGGCGGCCGTGGCCAGGGCAACGAGCACGGCCGCTGAGAACGTGTATGGGATCTGGGATAGCACGCCGTCGAGGGCGCCTCCCCAGCTGAAGCCCCAGTCCGGCGAGCCGCTCACCTGGCCCAGCCCGAGGGCCAGCACCGCCACGCCGAACAGGAGGGCGACGCTGATGGACTGCACGTCCTGGTTGCGGCCGATGAGTCGCTCCAGTAGACGTCCGATCTCGAATGATGGACGCGCCGCGGGAGCCGGCCTGGTGTCGTGGGGATCTGTCACGCCGGGGATTCTTGCACAGCCCGGCCGGCGCTCGTCGCTCACCCGGGCTGGGATCGCGGCGCGTGATTTAGGGTCGGCCCCGACGCGGCGCAGCGGCCCGATCACTACCATGCCTCGTATGACTCGGGACATCTGCCCGCGGTGCGGCGCCTGGCTGATCCTGGCCGAGGTCGAATACGTGAGCCCGGACGCCCGGCCCTATCGGGACACGGGCAGCTGCCTGATCTACGAGTGCCCGGCCTGCCGCAGCGTCTTCGAGCGGTGGATGCGCGATGGCGAGCCACTCCTGCCGATGGCGGATGCGGGCTTGTCGCTGCGGACGCGCGTAGCTCGCCTGGAGGCACGTCTCGGACGTCTGAGGCGCGATGTGCGGACGCCGGCGCGCGCGGTGCCCCGCCGCAGCCGCCCGCGGCCCCGCTACTGTCCGGTGCGCCCCGCTACCGCCGGTCCCGCCGCGCGTGAGGATTCCGCTACAGCCCGGCGACCTCTTCCATTTCGGCGGCGCTCAGGCGCCACTGGGCCGCGGCGACGTTGGCCTTCACCTGGTCGGGGGTGCTGGCGCTGGCGATGACCGAGCCGACGATCGGCTGGCTGAGCAGCCATCCGAACGCCAGGTCGAGCAGTGTGTGCTTGCGTTCGACCGCGAATTGCTCCAGCCGCTCGAGGCGCTGGAAGTTGGCGTCGGTCAGGATCTCGCCGGCGCGCGCGCTCTCGGCGAGCCGGCCCTTGACCTCTCCGGCCGGTCGGTACTTGCCCGTCAGGAAGCCGGATTCGAGCGGGAAGTAGGGAATCACGCCGAGCCCGAATCGATGGCAGGCCGGGATGACCTCGGCCTCGATTTCGCGGACCAGGAGGTTGTAGTGCATCTGGGCCGAGATCGGGCGTGAGAGGTGGTGGGTTCGGGCGGTCCAATCGGCGTCCGCCATTTGCCAGGCGGCGAAGTTGCTGTGCCCGATCCAGCGCACTTTGCCGGCTCGCACCAGGTCGTCCAGGGCGTGGAGCGTCTCTTCGATCGGGGTCTGCGGGTCCGGCACGTGGATCTGGTAGAGGTCGATGTAGTCGGTCCGGAGGCGGCGCAGGCTGGCCTCGACGGCGCGGACGATCCACCCACGCGAAGCGCCGCGCACGTAGACCGACTCGCCCATGGGGTGGCCGAACTTCGTCGCCAGGATGACGTTCTGGCGGCGGCCGGCGAGCAGCCGCCCGAGCTGGTTCTCCGAGGCGCCCAATCCCTCCTCGGAGCCGCGGCCGTAGATGTCGGCCGTGTCCATGAAGGTGACGCCCTGTTCGAGCGCTTCGTTCAGTACCGCTCGGGCCGCTTCGTCATGGAGCCGACCGGCGAAGTTGTTCGTTCCCAGGCCCACGCTCGAAACGAGCAGGCCCGAATCGCCGAGCCGTCTGTACTCCACAGCGCACCTCCGTCGGGATCGATCGGGAGCGGTTTACCGCCCGACGCTCAGCCTACTGCTAGCTCGATACCGGCGCAGGAGCCCGGAAGTGGCCATCGGCGGTCCACGCCTCCGGGCAGTCCGGCCGGACGGGGACCCGCCTCGATCCGTAGAATGTCCGGAACGAAAGCGCCGGCCTCCAGGCGCGGATCGGCCGGCAGGCCGATGGAGTGAGCGAGCGAAGGAGAGGCGGAGGCGAGATGGCGACAACGCAGATCGGACGGGCCGGCACCGACGAGGTAGCGGGGGCGGTCCTGAGTCAGCCGCTGCTGGGACTGACTTTCGACGACGTCCTGCTCATCCCGCAGTATTCGGAGATCCTCCCCGGCGACGCCAGCGTGAGAAGCCGATTCTCGCGCCACATCACGTTGAACACGCCGGTCGTGAGCGCCGCCATGGACACGGTCACCGAGGACGGGATGGCGATCGCCATGGCGATCGAGGGCGGCATCGGCGTGGTCCACCGCAACCAGGCGCCGGAGCGCCAGGCCGAAGAGGTCGCGGCCGTCAAGGCGGCCGCGGTCCCGGCCGGCGCCACGCTTGCCAGCGTGGATGCCCGCGGGCGGCTGCGCGTGGCGGCAGCCGTCGGCGTCGGCGCGGACTCCGTGGCGAGGGCCGAGGCGCTGGTCCGGGCCGGTGTCGACGCCCTGTGCGTGGACACGGCGCATGGGCACACCCGCAACGTGATCGACGCCCTGCACCGCTATCGCGCCTCTTTCGGCGACGCGGTCGACCTCGTGGCCGGGAACGTGGCCACGGCCGAGGGGACGGCCGCGCTCATCGAGGCGGGCGCGGACGGAGTGAAGGTGGGCATCGGGCCGGGAAGCATCTGCACCACTCGGATCGTGGCCGGCGTCGGCGTCCCGCAGCTCACCGCGATCATGATGTGCGCCGCCGCGGCGCGCGAGGCCCGCGTGCCGATAATCGGCGACGGTGGCATCCGCTACTCCGGCGACATCGTCAAGGCGCTGGCCGCGGGAGCGGATTCGGTCATGCTCGGCCGGCTCCTGGCCGTGGCAGAGGAGAGCCCCGGCGAGGCGGAGCGCGTCGGCGGGCGCGTCGTCAAGGAATATCGAGGCATGGGCTCGCTCGGCGCCATGTCGGCTGGCAGCGATCGCTATCCGCAGATCGACCGCCACAAGCTCGTGCCGGAGGGGGTGGAGGCGCGCGTCTCGGTCGCCGGGCCGCTGGCCGGCATCCTGTACCAGCTCATCGGCGGCACCCGCGCCGGCATGACCTACTGCGGCGCCGAGTCGATCGCCGACCTGCGGGTCAAGGCGCGTTTCGTCCAGGTCACGCACTCCGGCCAGATCGAGAGCCACCCTCACGACATCGAGCTGGCTCGCTCCGCGCCAAACTACCCGTAGGCGGGCGGCCGTCGCGGCCGCCGCCGCATAGAATCGCCCGGTGACCCCTGACCTCGAAGCGACGCTGAAAGGCCTGCCGGACCGGCCGGGCGTGTACCTGATGAAGGACGCGCGCGGCACGGTCATCTACGTCGGCAAAGCCCAGAGCCTGCGCAACCGCGTCCGCAGCTACTGGCAGAAGCAGATCGGCGGCGGCGAGAGCCAGCTCATCCGCAGCGTCATCGACAGGATCGCCGACCTCGAATACACGATGACCGACTCGGTCAGCGAGGCGCTGCTGCTCGAGATCAACCTCGTCAAGCGCTACCGACCGCGCTACAACGTCCGGCTCAAGGACGACAAGAGCTACCCGTTCATCAAGATCACGCTTGCCGAGGATTTCCCGAGGGTCGAACGGACGCGCAAGCTGCCGGCCGACGGCAGCCGCTACTTCGGTCCGTACGCCTCGGCGAGCAGCGTCGACGAGGCGATGAACCTCATCCGCCGGCTCTTCCCATTCCGAACCTGCACTCTGGACATACATGAGGGCCGTAAGGCGATCGAGCGACCCTGCCTGCTCTACCACATCAAGCGCTGCCAGGCGCCGTGCGTCGGCTACATATCCAGGGCCGACTATCGAGCCCAGATCGAGCAGATCGAGCTTTTCCTCGAAGGCCGCCAGGAGGCGGTGGCGCGCGAGCTCAGCAAGCAGATGCAGGCAGCTTCCGCGGCGACCGAATACGAGCGGGCGGCCGCCCTGCGCGACAAGGTCCGCGCCATTGAACGGACGATGGAGAGCCAGAAGATGGCCGCCCACGCCGCGACCGAGGAGGATGCGCTGGGGCTGGCCCGCCAGGACACCCAGGCCGCGGTCCAGCTCTTCGCGGTTCGTGGCGGAAAGATGGTCGGGCGGGACGTGTTCCTGCTCGACGCCCCGCGCGAATCGGACGACGCCACGGTGCTGGCGGGCTTCGTGCAGCAGTACTACACGCGCGCCACCAGCGTCCCGCCGGTCGTGCTCGTGCCCGCTCTCCCCGACGACGCGGCGGATCTCGAGGGGATGCTCTCCGCACGACGGGGAGCGGCGGTCCACCTCCACGTCCCGCGGCGCGGCGAGAAGAGAGAGCTCCTGGAGCTGGCCGCCCGCAACGCCGCGGAGACGCTGGCGCGCGAGCACGCCCGCTGGCTGGCCGACCAGGGCAAGACCCTGGCGGCGCTCGAGGAGCTGGCCGAGGCCTTGGACCTTCCGGCCGCGCCCCTGCGGATCGAGTGCTACGACATCAGCAACTTCCAGGGCGCTCAATCCGTTGGCAGCATGGTCGTCTTCGAGGACGGCCGGCCCCGCACCGGCGAGTACCGGCGCTTCCGCATCAAGACGGTCGCGGGCGCCAACGACTTCGCCAGCCACCAGGAGGTCCTGCGGCGCCGCTTCGTGCGGGCGAAGGCGGGCGATGAAGGCAGCGAGGAGGAGCTGCGCTGGCGGCTCCCTGACCTGGTCGTGATCGACGGCGGCAAGGGCCAGCTCTCCGCGGCGAAGGAAGTGCTCGACGACCTGGGCTACCACGATCTGGCGGTGGTCGGGCTGGCCAAGGAGCGCGAAGAGATCTTCCTGCCCGATCGAGACGGGCCGGTCTTGCTGCCGACCACGTCGCCGGCGCTGTACCTGATGCAGCGTTTGCGCGACGAGGCCCACCGCTTCGCCATCACCTACCACCGCGCCTTGCGGGCGAAGGCCGCCACTCACTCCGCCTTCGATGACCTGCCGGGCGTGGGCCCAAAGCGCCGGGCCGCTCTGCTGCGGGTCTTCGGCTCGGCCAGGCGCGTGCGCGAAGCGCCGCTGGAGCAGATCGCCGCGGTGCCTGGAATAGGCGCTGCCCTCGCCGCGAAGATCAAGACCGGCCTGGAGGCGTAGGGGCGCGACACCGAGACGCCGCGCCAGGCCCGTCGCACGCCGCCCGTCGCACGCCGCCGGGGCCGCCCTGCTATCATCCCGGCTCGTGCGAAGATTCGTTCCCATCCTGATCCTGATCCTTGGCGCGCTCGCCATCTACATCGACATCCCGGGCTCCCAGTTCGTGGTGCTCAGCAACGTCAACGGCGGGTTTACGCAGCCGCTGCACACCAAGCTGGGGCTCGACCTCAAGGGCGGATACTCGGTTACGTACCAGGCGCAGCCGGTGACCGACCCAACGACCGGAGACGTCAGCTACCCGACCTCGGACGCGATGCAAACGATCCAGGGCATCATCGAGAACCGCGTCAACACCACCGGTACGCTCGAAGCGGTGGTGGAAACCCAGGGCACGGATCAGATCCTGGTGGAAGTGCCAGGTGCCGCCAACCCGCAGACCATCAGGAATCTGGTGGGCGCTTCTGGGTCGCTGAGCTTCATCCCGCTCGATCCGACGATCTACGGTCACATGGACACGACCCAGAATCCGGCAACCTCGGTGCCCGGGACGTTGCCAGTCCCCGCCCTGGGCAGCGAATACACCAGCGCGATGGGCTCGCCCCTCTTCTCCGGCGATCAGGTCGATGGGCAGCAGGTCCGCGCCTATCTCGACACTAGCAAGACCCCGGCCCTCTGGACCGTCACTCTCGCGCTCAAGACCACGGCCGCCGCGACCTTCTCGACGTGGAGCAGCGCCAACGTCGGTGACTACTTCATGATCGTGATG
Source organism: uncultured Chloroflexia bacterium (assembly GCA_963768655.1). Classification (GTDB taxonomy): domain Bacteria; phylum Chloroflexota; class Limnocylindria; order Limnocylindrales; family CSP1-4; genus Fen-1039. The sequence goes on from CAVYIM010000006.1 coordinate 239,987, forward strand.
GACGGCAAGATCGTGTCGACACCGTACATCCAGGAGGCGATCACCAGCGGCCAGGCGGAGATCAGCGGCAACTTCACGTCCGACACGGCGAACCAGCTGGCCACCGTTCTCAAGTACGGTGCCCTGCCTTTCCCGCTGAAGTTCCTGACCGACAAGGAAGTCCCGGCCACGCTGGGGCAGAGCTTCCTCAACGAGACGCTGCTCGCCGGCGCCATCGGGATCGGGCTGGTCCTGCTCTTCATGCTCGTCTACTACCGCCTGCCCGGCGCGATCGCATGTATGGCCCTCGCCTACTACGCCCTTGCCGTGTACGCGATGTTCCGGATCATCCCCGTCACACTCACTCTCGCCGGAATCGCAGCTTTCGTGCTCTCGGTAGGAATGGCGGTCGACGCCAACATCCTGATCTTCGAGAGGACCAAGGAGGAGCTTCGGTCGGGCAAGACGCTGGTCTCGGCGATAGAAGCTGGGTTCAACCGGGCCTGGAACTCGATCTTCGACTCCAACGTTTCGAGCCTGATAACCGCGTCGATCCTGTACTTCCTGGGATCTGCCGAGATCAAGGGCTTCGCTCTTGTTCTGATCATCGGCGTAGCTACATCCTTGTTCACTGCCATCACCGTCTCACGCACGCTGCTCCGCGTGGTCGTCAAGCAGAGCTTCGCTGCCAGAGCCTGGCTGTTCGGCGTGTCAGACGAGGAGTTCCAGGCTCGGGCGCTGCCCGGTCGCTATCGCAGGGAGGCCCGCGGCCGTGTTTGACGTCATCGGGAAGCGGAACTGGTTCTTCCTCTTCTCGGGTCTGATCGTCGTCCCGGGATTCATCTTCATCCTGCTGACGCCGCTCACCAACGGCAAGGTCGGCCTCCAGTTCTCGGTCGACTACACCGGCGGCACCGAATGGCAGGTCCAGTTCAAGAACCCGAACGTAACCACCGATCAGGTCCGGGCCGTTTTCTTGCAGAACGGCGTCACCGACGCCTCGGTGTCGGAGGACACGGCCAACTACTTCACGGTCCTGACCAAGCGATACGACCTGTTCCCGCAGCCGACACTGCCTCCACCGACGCCCACGCCGGGCGCCTCCGCGTCGGCAAGTGCTTCTGCCACGGCGACGGCCTCGCCATCGCCGAGCCCCAGTCCGAGCCCGAGCCCGACTCCGGCGCCCACTGCGACGCCATCGGCCACGGCCGGCGCAAGCGTGTCACCGGGTGCCAGCGCGTCCGCGAGCGCCGCTGCCAGCGCGTCACCGAGCGCCGCTGCCGGCGCGTCACCGAGCCCAACCGCCAGCCCTTCGCCGAGCGCGACAGCGAGCCCTTCGGCTTCGCCTTCGGCATCGCCGAGCGCCAGCGCCTCCGCGTCCGCCTCGCCGACACCAACGCCGGCGCCCGTGCTGAACGGCACCGGCCAGAATGGCAAGCCTTGCGCATTGCAGCTCCCGACCGAGGGCATCCTCTCCAACATAATCGCCGACATCAACGCCGACCAGTCAACCTTCGGCGGCATCACCTGCACCGGTGAGGAAACGACGGTCGGACCGATCGTCAGCGCCCAGCTGATCCAGCAGACCGTCCTGCTGATCCTTCTCGGCTCTCTCGGAATCCTGATCTGGGTCGGCATTCGGTTCCACAGCATCAAGTTCGGCGCCACGGCGCTGGCCGCCCTGCTCCACGACGTGATCGTGGTGGTTGGCTCATTCGCGATCATGGGGACCATCTTCGGGGTCCAGATCGACTCGCTCTTCGTGACGGCGATGCTGACGGTCATCGGGTTCAGCGTTCACGACACGATCGTCGTGTACGACCGGATCCGCGAGAACAAGGCTCGCCATGCCGGCGAGCCGTTCGACCAGATCGTCAACCACTCGATCCTGCAGACCTTCGGCCGGTCGATCAACACCAGCTTCACGGTCGTCCTGACTCTGTTCGCGCTGCTGTTCTTCGCCGGCGCTTCGGTCCACTACTTCGTGCTGGCGCTGCTGATCGGAATCATCTCCGGCACGTACTCGTCGATCTTCAATGCCAGTCCGCTGCTCGTGGTCTGGCAGTTGTGGGACGACCGTCGCCGGGCCGAGCAGCTTGCGCTGGCGCGCAGCTCGCGACGCGGCAACGGCTGATCGCGATTCTCTGGCGTCGGGCGGCGCCGCGGAGCCCCAGGTAAGCGCCGGATACGCGGGCGATGAGCCCGGCATGGCATCCTGAGCGGCATGATCGAATCGCTCTACGAGTGGGTCGCGCCACCCGACGTTGCCGTGGCCGCGGAGTGCGTCGCGATCGGCGCCGCACGCGGCATCTCCGATCGAATGCTCCGGCTGCTGGCGGTGCGGGGCGTCGCCAGCCCCGACGAGTTGCGGCTCTTCCTCGCCGCTCCAGAGGAGGGGCTCCACGATCCGCGGCTGCTGCCCGACGCCGAGGCCGCTCTCTTGCGGGTGGCGGCGGCCCGGGCACGAGACGAGCGCGTCCTCGTATACGGCGACTTCGACGCCGACGGGCTGACCGGCCTGGCGATCCTGGTCATCGCCCTCCGCCGCCTGGGCCTGGACGCCGCAGCTTACACGCCCGAGCGGCTCGGCGACGGTCACGGCCTGTCTCTGCGGGCCGTCGAGAGCGGCCGCGAACGATAGGCGGACGCTCATAGTCACGGCCGACTGCGGGACGAGCAGCGGCGCGGAGATCGAGGCAGCGGCCCGGCGAGGCATCGACGTCCTGGTCACCGATCACCATCACGCGGCCACGTGGCCGACGTCTGCGGTGGCGGTGGTCAACCCGCAGCGCGCCGACTGCGCCTACCCGGACCGCCGTCTGACCGGCGCAGGAGTCGCCTGGAAGTTCGCCCACCTCCTCCTGAACCCGCCCGGCGGCACCGGCCTGCCCGAGGCGGTTCGCGAGCTGACGGACCTGGCCATCATCGGTACGGTCGCCGACGTCGCGCCGATCGTGGGCGAGAATCGCTCGATCGCCCGGCTCGGTCTCGAGCAGCTCCGCCATACCGCTCGCCCGGGTCTGGTCGCCCTGCTGGCCCGGGCCGGGGTCGTGCCCGAGAAGATGGGTCTGGACGACATCGGGTTCGCCATCGCGCCGCGGCTGAACGCCGCCGGGAGGGTCGGGGAGGCGGCCCGTTCGGCTCGACTGCTGCTGGCCGAGGACAGCGCGGAGGCCGGCACGCTGGCCGACGAGATCGAGGCGGCCAACACCGGAGCGGCCGGGGTTGACGAAGAGCTACCTGGCGGAGGCCAGGCTGGCGCTGGGACTCGGTCTCGCCTCCGGCGAGGTCGCGGACCTCGGGGCCGACGCGAAACCGGGGCCGGCCGTGGAGCCCGCCGACCCGTCGAGCGGAAACGAGTCGAGTGGGTCGCTGCCGCCGGCATTGCTCGTCCGGGGCGAGTGGCCGGTCGGGCTCATCGGCCTGATCGCCGGCCGCCTGGCCGACGAGACGGACCGACCGGCGGTCGTGGCTCGCCAATCGATCCGGAAGCCGGCTTGCTGCGGGCGTCGTGCCGGGGGCCTCAGGGTTGGAACCTGGCCGAGGCACTGATCGCCTGCGAGGACCTGCTGGTCCGCCACGGCGGCCATGCCGCCGCCGCCGGCTTCGACATCGAGACGGATCGCTGGCCCGAATTCGAGCGCCAATTCCTGGGCCTGGCGGCCGGGGCGCCACGGCGGTCCGGACGCGCCGAGCTTCGCCTCGACGTCGTGCTGCCGGCGACCGACGTCGACTACCGTCTCGTCCGGGAGCTCGAAATGCTGGAACCGACCGGCCCCGGCAATCCGGCGCCGACGCTGGGCCTCACCGGGCTGAAGGTCGTCAGAGCACGATCCGCGAGCGGAGGGCATACTCAACTGGTGCTGGGACGCGGCCGAGACGTACTCGATGCCGTCGCCTTTCGAAGGCCGGATCTGGCGTCGTCGCTGCGGGAGGGTGACCTAATAGACGTCGTCGCTCGAGCGGTAAGTCGCCGCTTCGGAGGTTTCGAGTCAATTCAGCTGGAGGTGCTCGACGTGGCATCCGAGGGCATGTCGGCGGCCGTGGCGTCGTCGCGCGCCGGCGCAGGCACCTCCGCGCCAGGTAGAGGGCCGATCCCCGCATGACCGATCCGGCTACACCTGCCGAGCAGCTCCAACCTGCCGAGCAGCTCCAACCTGCCGAGCAGATCCAACCTGCCGAGCAGCTCCAACCTGCCGATCAGATCCAACCTGCCGGCAAGCCACGCTTGCGCAGAGCCTTCGCAGGCGGTCGCAGGCGCGCCGCTCCCGCGCTGTCGCTCGTCGGCCTGCTCGTCGTCGGGCTGCTCACGGCTCAGCTGTACATGAACTGGACGCCGACGCTCTCCACCACTTCGGACGAGGCAACGCCCACTCCCACGCCCGTTCCCGTTCCCGTGGCCAGCGGGCAGACCCCGACGCCTGCCCCGACGGGCACGCTCGTCACCAATCCCGCGATCGCCGTTCCCGGCATGCTGGTGTACGCGAAGTCTGGTGTCCTGTGGATCCAGAGCGGGACGACGGCTCGCCAGCTCACCAATTCGGTGAATGGCTCGCAGGCGTCTCAGCCGGCCTTCTCCCCGGACGGCCAGTGGATCTACTACGTCGACTCTCGGATCACGACGGGGCGGTGGTATGACCCCGACGGCGGCGGAGCGATCACCGGCTACTCCCTCACCTACCCGGTTCTGTGCCGCATTCATCCGGACGGCACCGGCCGGAAGGACGTTCTCAACTCACTGATCAAACAGGGATCCCTGAAGACTTTCTTCTGGATCATGGAGCCTACGATCTCCCCCAACGGGTCCACCGCGGCCATCGCGTCCGACGGGCCGACCGTCCCGACCGCCCAGGACGTGCTGATCCACTACGTCAACCTGAACACGGGCAAGCTCGGACCCGCGCTGCCGCTCCAGGACAACCCGCTTCTTGGCCTCTCGGATCCGGCGTTCTCGCCCGATGGTGGGTCGCTCGCCTACACGATGGAGGGCGTCACCCACAACTACGGCTCGCCCAGCATCTGGATCTACCGCGGCGGCGTGGCGCACGAGCTGGCCAGCGGTTACCGCGCCGCGTCCTGGTCGCCCGACGGCAAGTACATCGCCGCCACCAAGGTCGTCGGAAACACTCTCAACGTCGCCGTTCTGGACGCGACTTCGGGCAAGCAGATAGCCCAGGTGACGACCGACGACGCGTCGTGGGCTCCGGTCTGGTCGCCGGACGGCAACGAGCTGGTCTACATGCATCTCACCGGCGCGGTCGTGGACCTGAACATGGTCTATATCTCGGGAACCGCTGGTGACTTCACATTCAAGATCGAACCTCACCTGACGGACTACTCGGGCCTGGACGGGCAGTCGACGGCGGCGTGGTACATCCCGGGCTATGGACCCGCACCGAGCCCGACCCCCAGCACTGTGCCGAGCGGGTCTGCCGCGGCCATTCCTTCCGCTTCCGGCTCGCCGTTTGCGCCGGCGGCTTCCGCAACGTCTCAGGGATGAGCTCGTATCTGGGGCGCCTCGGGGCGCGCACCGGGTCCATCGGCTCCGTTCTGTGTTTGGGCGTAGATCCCGTTCCGGACGCCCTGCCGCCGGGCTTTGGCCGCGACCTCGCCGGCGTGGAACGCTTCTGCGAGGTGCTCCTCGATGCGGCCATGCCCTACGCCTCGGCCGTCAAGCCGAACCTCGCCTTCTTCGAGGCGTTCGGGTCGAGTGGGATCGCGGCCCTCGAGCGGCTGCGGGCCAGGGTGCCGGCCGAGGTCGTCTTCGTCGGCGATGCGAAGCGCGGCGACATCGGGACGACGGCCGCGCGCCAGGCCGCCGCGCTGTTCGACGTGCTGGGCTGCGACGCGGTCACGGTCAACCCGTACCTGGGATCGGAAGCGGTCGAGCCGCTCATCGGACGGGGCGACAGGTTTGCGTACATTCTTTGCCGGACCTCGAATGCCGGCGCGGGCGAGCTGCAGTCGCTCGAAGTGGCGGCCGATCCAGGCCTCGGGGCGCCGGCGGAGCCGCTCTACGCCAGGGTGGCCCGTCGAGCGCGGAGATGGGGTCCGGGCGGGACTGTAGGGCTGGTCGTAGGCGCCACGGCGCCTGCCGAGCTCGAGAAGATCCGCGCCATCGCGCCCGAGCTGGCGCTGCTGGTGCCCGGCGTCGGGGCTCAGGGCGGCGAGGTGGACCCGGTCTTGCGTCATGGCCCCGCGGTGGCGCCGCCCGCCGGAGAGTGGCAGGGTGGGGGATTGCTGGTCAACGTGTCGCGCGGGATCGCCGGCGCGGCCTCCGGGCAGGACAGGTCGGTCGACGTGGCCGAGCGACTCGCGGCCGCCGCCGCCGAGTGGGCGGGCCGCCTCAGGGTCTCCGCGTAGCCCGCCACTCGGCCCCGCCGCTCGGCCCCGCGACTCGGCCGCCGCACGCTCCGGTGCGGGCGGGTCATGTGGCCGGCGGCCCGGCCGATCGCTATAGACTTAGGCAATGCGCACCAAGGCGGATCTGGGCGGGAAGTCCGGCGAGTCTCCGGCGTCGGAGGCTCCGGCTGCCCCGAGCCCGGGCCGCAGGCCCGCAGTCAGACCCCGGCCGCGCCCCGAAGGTACGCCGGCCGCCGACCTGGGATTGGCGGAGAGCGCCAGCCAGGCCGCCGTCGCAGCCGGCAGGGCTCTCCACGAGGGTCAGGCCCGGCGCGCCGGCCACGCCGCCCCCAGCTCAGCCGGCCACCCCGCCGCCGACTCCGCCGGCCACGCCGCCCCCAGCTCCGCCGACTCCGCCGGCCACGCCGCCCCCAGCTCCGCCGGCCTCACGGCCGTTGGCCCGGACTCCTTTCCGCGCGAGGCGTCAGAGGGCCGATCTCGACGTGCCAGGGAGGTCGAGCAGCGGGTCGTGATCCTGAGCGGCCTGTCGGGCGCCGGCAAGACGTCGGCGACGAAGCTCTTCGAGGACCTGGGCTACACGTGCATGGACAATCTGCCCGGCGAGCTTCTGCCGGCACTCGCGGAGCTCGTCTCGGAGGATCGACAGCGTTTCGATCGCGTGGCGATCGTCCTGGACGTGCGCGCCGGAGACGCGCCGCTCGCCCTGGCCGCGATGCGCGGGGCTCTGGAGGGGCGCGGCATCAAGCCGCGCGTGGTCTTCCTCGAAGCCCGCGACGAGGTGCTGATCCGGCGTTTCTCCGAGACGCGGCATCGCCACCCGCTGGCCGGCCGGCGCGGCATCGCCGGCTCGATCGCCGAGGAGCGACGTCTCCTCGATCCAATTCGGGCCGAGTCGGACATCGTCGTCGACACCTCGGATCTGTCGCTCCGCCAGCTAAAGGAGCGCATCTTCGCCCATCTATCCGATAGCGCGTCCGACGAGGGGATCGTCTTTCAGCTGATCAGCTTCGGCTTCAAGTACGGCGTGCCGTTGGAGGCGGACCTCGTCTTCGACGTTCGGTTCATGGAGAACCCGTACTACGTGGACGAGCTTCGACACCTGTCGGGCCTGACGCCGGCCGTGCGCGACTACGTCATGGGCCAGCCGATCGCCCAGCAGTTCTTCGACTTCCTGGCTCGTTTCCTGGATCTGACGGTCCCAGGCTTCAAGAGCGAGGGCAAGACACGCCTCACCGTGGCCATCGGTTGCACCGGCGGCTACCACCGCTCAATCGTCATCGCCGAGCAGCTGCGAGGCTGGCTCGAGAAGCGTGGCTACGGCACCGTGGCGGTCTTCCATCGGGAGCTGGAGCGCGAATGAGGTTACCCCGCCTTCGGAACATTGCTTCCATCGTGAGACGGTGGATGAGGTTGGGGGTCGGGGTCAAGCGCTGGCTGTTGCTGGTCTTCGTCGGGGAGCTCGGCCTGGCCCTGGCGGGGGCGCTGTGGCTGCGTCAGGTCTATCGCGATTTCGTCGTGACCGGGCCGCCGCAGGCATTCCTCTCGGCCATCACACTGCAGTTCCTTCCCTACGGGATTCGAGCCGTGATCGTCGGAGCCGCGGGTGTCGCCCTCTTCGCCTTCGGCGCCTGGCGGATGGTTCGCGTGCTGGTGACCCCGTTCGTGCCCGCCGAGGCGGATCAGCCCCTGGTCGACCTGATCTACCAGAAGCGTTTGCTGGCCCGCGGGCCGAGGATCGTCGTGCTTGGCGGCGGGACCGGCCTGTCCACGCTGCTGCGCGGTCTGAAGACACGCACGAGCAACATCACGGCGGTGGTCACGGTGGCGGACGACGGTGGGTCGTCCGGCCGGCTGCGCGAATCTCTCGGCATCCCCGCCGTCGGCGACATTCGAAACTGCATCGTCGCTCTGGCCGATGCCGAGCCGCTCATGGGCGAGCTGCTGCAATACCGCTTCCCGGGGGACGATGCCGATGCGCTCGGCGGCCACACCATCGGCAATCTACTTCTGGCCGCGATGGCCTCGGTGCAGGGCGGCGATTTCGAAGAGGGCGTGCGTCAGATGAATAGGGTTCTGGCGGTCCGAGGGCAGGTCGTTCCGGCGACGGCGACGGCGGTCACGCTTCACGCCAGCCTGGTCGACGGTTCCGAAGTGGTGGGCCAGTCCGCGATCGCCAAATCGACCGGCATAGACCGAGTCTGGTTCACGCCGGAGGACGTGGTTGCGTGTGAGGACGCGCGCAAGGCGATCGGTGAGGCCGAGCTGATCGTCATCGGGCCCGGGAGCCTCTACACGAGCATCCTCCCGAGCCTTCTTGTGCCGGGCATCATCGGCGCCGTCCGCGCCTCGCAGGCGCTCCGAATCTTCGTCTGCAACGTCGCCACCCAGCCCGGCGAAACGCAGGGCTACGATCTGGCGGACCACCTGGCAGCGGTCGAACGGCACACCAGCCCGGGGCTCCTCGACGTGGTCCTGGCGAACAATCAGTTCGGGGCCAGGCGGCCGGGCGCCTACTCGGCCGAACCGGTCCGGCTGCGCTGGCCCCCGGCATCCGTCTGGCCGCAGTCGAACACGCCGCGCCTGGTGTTAGACGACGTCGTCGATCCGGACAACGCCCACCACCACGATCCGGCCCGACTGGCGGCCGCGATCATGAAGATCTACGAGCGCGAATCTCTCGGGCGCCGCCGATTGCGACCTGCGCGGACGGCGTGATCGGGCCGGGTGGCGTAGTGACTCCGGGGGCGCTGGCTTGACCACGGCGGAGCGCGATCTGGCGGAGGCTCTGCGGGCCGAGCTGGCGGCGATCGATCCGCCCCGGCGGTGCTGCCGCCAGGCCGAAACGATTGGCCTAGAGGGCGCCTTCGAACCTCGACGCCGGGCCATCGCCAGGCTCGAAGTACGCCTGCGGCGAGCCAGGGCCGAGGCCGCGGCCGACACGTCTCGCGGCGGAGTGGCCCCGCTTCCTGGCGGAGTCGCCGCGCTTTCTGGCGGAGTCGCCGCAGGCGACTCGCCCTTCGACTGGGCGAGGTCGGCGGAGCATTGCCGAGTCGCATATGTGAGGGGTCGCTTCCTGGCCCACGGATCGTTGAGCCTGGCCGGCGGGCGAACCCACCTGGAGTTCGTCGTGGGCGCCGATGAAGCCCAGCCGCTGGCGCGCCGCCTCGGCGAGATGGGGCTCCCGGCTCACTGGCGGCTGCGCCGGGGTCGTGGCGTGGTCACGTGGAAGAGCGCGGAGACCGTGGGCACGTTCCTGCGCATGGTCGGCGGGGGAGCGGCGCTGCTCGAGCTGGAGGCCCGTCAGGTGTCACGTTCGGTGCGCGGCGACCTCAACCGCGTCATCAACGCCGAATCGGCCAACCTGCAGAGGGCTGTCGCGGCGGCCGCCCGCCAGCTGGAGGCGATCGACGCCGTCGAAGCCGACGGGCGGCTGGCCCGCCAGTCGAACCTGGTCCGCCTGGTGGCCGACATCCGGCGCGAGATCCCCGAGGCCACCTTCACGGAGCTGGCGGAGCGGCTGCAGATCCACCGCTCGGCCGTGCAGCGCGCCCTGGACCGCATCGAATTCCTGGCGCTTCACGCCGACGAGGGAGTGGGGCAGCGCTCGCGATCTCGCGGTGGGGCTGTGTCAGGCCGGCGCGGTCGCGGCGGGGCCGACTGACACTCCCGCGGGGCCCGTCGGTCCAGGACCGATGGGCCGAGTGTCCCTCCGGCACATCGTCGCGCTCTGTCATCATTGCGGACATGAGACCCCTGATCATTGCCGCCAACTGGAAGATGAACACCACCCCCGCGGACGCTGGAGAGCTGGCCGCGACAATCGCCGCCCGCACCGAGGAGCCGGGCGTCATTCGAGTCATCTGCCCACCCTACGTATGCCTGGCCGCGGTTCGGGACGCGCTGGCCGGCAAGAACGTCGCCGTCGGCGCCCAGAACGTGCATCACGAACAGGGCGGCGCCTACACCGGCGAGATCTCCGCCTCGATGCTGGCCGGGCTGGCCACGTGGGTCATCATCGGTCACTCCGAGCGACGCCGCGACGAATTCGAGAGCGACGAGCTTATCGGCAAGAAGCTGGCCCGCGCCATCAGCGCCGGACTGCGGCCGATCCTGTGCGTCGGCGAGCTTCTCGCCGAGCGCGAGGCCGGCCGCGCGGTCGAGGTCGTGGCCACTCAGCTGCGTGGCGCCCTGGCGGGCAAGGACGTCGAGGCGCTCATGGCCGCTGGCTTCGTCATCGCCTATGAGCCCGTGTGGGCCATCGGTACCGGCCGCACGGCCTCCAGCGCGGATGCCGCGGCCATGGCGGAGGCCATCCGTTCGACCCTCGCCGCCGACCTCGGTTGGGGCAGGTTGGCGGAGGAGGTGCCGGTCCTGTACGGCGGCAGCGTCACCAGCGCGAACATCGGCGAGTTCCTGGCCGAGCACTCCATCGACGGCGCTCTGGTCGGCGGCGCGTCTCTCAAGCCCGACGAGATGGCCGGGATGGTGGCACGCGCCGCGATGACCGCGAAGGCTCGCTCCCGCGCCGAAGGGGAGCCGGCATGAGCGCACCGAGCACCGGCAGCGGCGCCGCTGCGAAGCGCCCGCGGCCGATCGTTCTGGTAGTCCTGGACGGCTTCGGCATCGGCCACGATCCCGCCGTCGATGCCATCGCCCAGGCCCACATGCCCAACTGGATCGAATTCCTGGAGCGTTGGCCGCATTGTTCCCTGGAGGCGTCCGAGGAGTTCGTCGGCCTGCCCGAGGGCCAGATGGGCAACTCCGAGGTCGGCCACCTCAACCTGGGCACCGGCCAGCCGGTCCTGCAGGATCTGCCTCGAATCGACAAAGCGATCTCCAAGGGCGGCTTCTTCAGCCGGCCCGTCCTGCTGGAGCTGTGCGCCCGGGCGAAGGAAGACGATCACACGCTGCACCTGATAAGCCTGGTCGGTCCCGGCGGCGTCCATGCCAACGACCGTCATCTGGTCGCCGTTGTCGAGCTCGCCGCCCGGCAGGGCGTCAAGCGGGTCCGCGTCCATGGGCTCCTCGACGGACGCGACACTCCGCCACGATCCGCCATCGAGTTCGTGCCGGACCTGGAGCGGCGCCTGGCGGCGGTTCACCCGAACGCGAAGATCGCCACGATCGGCGGCCGCTACTACGCCATGGACCGCGACAAGCGCTGGGAGCGAACGAAGAAGGGCTACGACGCCATCGTGCATGGCGTGGCCGACTTCCATGCCCCTTCGGCCGTCGCCGCCGTGGAGGCGGGCTACGCGCGGGGTGAGAACGACGAGTTCATCGTTCCCACGGTGATCGACGGCGTCGACCACGGCACGATCGCCGGCGGCGACGCGGTGCTCCACTGCAACTTCCGGGCCGATCGCGCCCGCCAGCTGTCCCACGCTCTCGCCGACCCCGACTTCAGCGCCTTCGACCGAAATGCGGCCGGGCCGGCGCCGAAGGGAATCCTCTACGCCACGATGACCGCCTACGAGGCCGATCTGCCGGTGCAGGTCGTCTTCGGCCCGGAGGTCGTGCCTTCGCTCGCCGAAGCCGTCTCCAAAGCCGGCTGGACCCAGTTCCACGTCGCCGAGACGGAGAAGTACGCTCACGTGACCTACTTCTTCAATGGTGGCCGGGAGGCGCCGTGGCCGGGCGAGGATCGTCTGCTCGTGCCGAGCCTCAAGATCGCGACCTACGACCTGCAGCCGAGCATGGCCGCGGCCGGCGTGTGCGACGCGCTCGTGGCCGCCATTCAGTCGGGCAAGTACGACCTGATCGTGGCCAATTTCGCGAATCCGGACATGGTCGGTCACACGGGAGTGTGGGCAGCGACTATCAAGGCCTGCGAGACCGTGGACACGTGCCTTGGTCGCGTCGCCGACGCGGTCCTGGCTGTGGACGCGGACGATCCCGCTGCACCCGGCGCGGTCATGTTCATCACCGCGGACCACGGCAACGCCGACGAGATGAAGGACGAGGCCGGCAACCCGGTCACCAAGCATTCCCTCAACCCCGTCCCGTTCCTGGGGATCGGCCGGTACATGCAGAGCCGGCGCCTGCGGGACGGGCGACTCGCCGACGTTACGCCGACGATCCTGGAGATCGGCGGCTTGAAGCCTTGGCCCGAGGTCACGGGCCATTCCCTGCTCGCGCCCAGGGACTGACACGGCCCCCATCGCACGACGCGGCCTCCCCAGCTCGCGGCTGGGGCTCACGGCCGGGAGGCCGCGCTGGTGTGCTACCATGCGCCGGTCCGAAGTCAGGCGACGACAGATAGAGGTTGTAGCTAACCGTGAACCCACCCCTGGCCCTAGGCCAAGACCTGGTCGGCATCATGCTGATGCTCGCCATCCTGTTCCAGGCGCGCGGCTCCGGGCTGTCCGCCACCTTCGGCGGCGACTCCTCCGTCTACCGCAGCCGGCGCGGCGTCGAGCGTCGCCTGTGGCAGTTCACGATCCTGCTGGCGATCATCTTCTGCGTCTTCTCCGAGGCGAGCTTCGTCCTGCCGCACTGACCCGGCCCGAGCCCGTCTGGGTCAGGCGAAGGACAGTCCCGACCCCATGAAACGCCGTGACCGGTTCGTCGTCGCCGGCCTTGTCGTGCTGCTGGCGATCGTCGGCGGGGCGATGTACGCCGCGGACTACGGGCAGTCTCCGGAGCCCACCCCCATCTACGCCACTCCGCCCCCGTCCGTCACCTACCGGGAGGGCGTGATCGGTAGTCCGAGCTCGATCAACCCACTGACGGCGAGCACGCAGGTCGACCGTGACCTGGTGGCGCTGCTGTTTCGGGGTCTGCTGCGCGCGGGGCCGAACGGCACGCTGCTGCCCGATCTGGCCCGCTCCTGGGCGGTTTCGCCCGACGGCCTGACCTACACGTTCAACATGAGCACCGACGCCCGCTGGGAGGACGGCCAGCCGGTCACGGCCGCGGACGTCGTCTTCACCGTGGACCTCGCCCAGGACCCCGACTACGACGGTCCGCTCGGTGGGACCTGGCAGGGGATCAAGGCCACCGCGGTCGGTTCCGACGTCGTTCGCTTCACGTTGCCGACGCCGCTCGGAGGGTTCCTGCGCCAGACGTTGCTGCCGATCCTGCCCGAGCACCTGCTCGGCAATACTGACGTCACCGATCTCGCCGACTCGGCCTTCAGCTCCCAGCCAGTCGGCGATGGGCCGTATCGAATCGCGGAGATGGACGACACTCACGTCCTGCTGACGCGCGTTCCGGACGTGGCTGCGGCGAGCGACACGGCCACCGCGGGCGCGTCGGCCGGCGCCACGGGCGGCGCCACTGCCACCACTGGCTCCGCTGCCTCGGCCAGCGCCACGGCCTCGGCCGCCGCAAGTGTGGGCGCTCTGGCCTCGGCCGGCGCCACGGCAGCCCCCCAGGGCAACATCGACAACCTCGAGCTGGTCTTCTTCAACGACGAGGCTTCCGCGGTGGCGAGCTTCCAGGCCGGCAACCTCGATGCCGTGGGAGATCTGACTCCCGAGTCCATTGAAGCGGCCGCGACCCGTGCCGGAGCCAGCCTCACTCGGTATCCGTTGACGAGCCTGTACTCGGTCGTGCTGAACCAGCGGGCCGCTCATCCTGAATTCGGAACGCTGAGCGCGCGGCAGGGGCTGCTGGCCGCGATCGATCGGTCGACGATCCTGCAGACGGCGCTGCTCGGCCTCGGGACCGTGGCCGACGGACCGCTTCCGAGCTGGTCGCCGGCCTATGACCCGACCGCGGTGACAGCCACTGCATACAGCACGTCCGACGCCCAGGCGGATCTCACCGCCGCCGGCTGGGTCCACGGCCAATCCGGCTGGACGCCGCCGAACGCGACGAGCCAGTACACGATCCAGCTGCTCACGCCGGACCAGTCGACGAGGCCCGTCACGTACCAGATCGCGGTCGATGTGGCAGCGGACTGGCGCAGCCTCGGGCTCGATGTCAGCTTGCAACCGCTCGATGCCGCCGACTACACGCAGAATCTGTCGACGGGTGACTTCGACGCGGCCGTGGTCGACTATCAGCTCGGGCTGGATCCCGACATCAGCCCTCTCCTACTGTCGTCGCAGGCGGCGCCGGCCGGGTCGAACCTCTCTGGCGTTGCCGACACGACGCTCGACCCGCTCCTGACGGCCGTTCGAACCACTTCCGACCCGGTCACTCGCCAGACCGCCATCTCGGCCGTCGAGAAGTACGTGACGGCGAACGTCCTCATGCTCCCGATATGCTTCGCCGACTACGAATTTGTCATCTCTGGTCGCGTCCAGGGAGTCGCGCCGAACGAAATCGCCGATCCCTCGGGCCGCTATTGGGATGTGCTAGACTGGCGCCTCGCCAGCGACGGGTAGCCCCGCCGCTGTGTGCGCCGAGGTGGCGGAATTGGCAGACGCGCTGGTTTCAGGAGCCAGTGGCCGCAAGGCTGTAGGGGTTCAAATCCCCTCCTCGGCACCAGGAATCATTCAGGCGGCGCGGAGGCGTCGCGACAGTGCTCGTGCCCAGGTGGCGGAATTGGTATACGCGTACGTTTGAGGGGCGTATGGAGCAATCCATCCGGGTTCAAGTCCCGGCCTGGGCACCACCTTCACCCTGAACCTGAACTCACGGCCGCGAGGCGGCCTGCGCGAATCGAGACACCGGCCGCGAGGCGGCCAGCGCGGCCACCGCGGCTTCCCGGGCGGTTAGCTCAGCGGCTAGAGCGCCTCGTTTACACCGAGGATGTCGCAGGTTCGAATCCTGCACCGCCCACCAACCCACATCGGCCACGTCTGCGCCGGTTTCTCGATCGGGCTGCGCCCGGTGTTGCCCACGCTCGAACCTGGACATCTGCAAACGGGCGTAGCACGCGACCAGATTGTCTGGGCCGGAATGGGCCGAAACGGCCTGCGGAACAAGGCTGGCAGCCGTGGCTGAGCGTGGATGTCCATCCCAACCTCAATTCCGAGGCACCGGGCCGTCGCGACGTTCGTCGGAGTCGCCCTCGTGCTACACGGGTTTGCATATGTCCAGATGCCCCGGCGCCGGGGTTGAAGAGGACTCGCCCGCCGTCGTGCACGTCCAGACCGCCCGGGCAATGGCGCTGCCGAACCTTCGGCCGGTCCGGCGAGTCGAACGGGCGTGAACGCAACGAGGCGTTCGCCTGCCGGGCGTGTTTCCGTTTGGGCGAACCTTCAGGCGTGGCTCAGGTAGACGCCTGCTAGACTGACGCCGCACGCTCCTGTGCGGCCCCATCTCCTCGAGGAGGGACACGTGCTCCCGCTCATCATCGTCATCGTCGTACTCGTAGTCCTGGTCCTGTTCCTGGTCGGCATCTACAACGGTCTCGTAACGAAGCGGAATCGCGTCGATGAGGCGAACTCCCAGATCCAAGTCCAGTTCCAGCGCCGTCACGACCTGATCCCGAACCTCGTGAACGCGGTGAAGGGCTACATGGACTTCGAAAAGGGAGTCCTCGAGGCCGTCACCACGGCCCGCGCCAACGCCGTCGCCGCCGGCGCCCAGGGCCCCGTCGCGCAGGGTCAGGCCGAGAACGCGCTGACCGGCACGCTGCGATCCCTCTTCGCGGTCGTCGAGAATTACCCGGATCTCAAGGCCAACCAGAACGTGATGTCACTGCAGGAGCAGTTGACTACGACGGAGAATCAGATCTCGTTCTCTCGCCAGCACTACAACGCCACCGTCCTCGAATACAACAATTCGCTCCAGGTCTTCCCGAACGTGCTCATCGCTGGGCCCATGGGCTTCACGAAGCGTGAGTTCTTCGCGGCCGACGCGGACGCCACGGCAGTTCCGGTCGTCAATCTCGGGTAGCACATCTGGGATCGGAATCGAGGCCGCGCCGCAATTCGTGGCGCGGCTTCACCCCTGAGGCTGTGTCCGTGACAACCACCACGTTCTACTCCGAGGAATCGGCCAACCGGCGCAAGTCTTTCTTCCTGGCCCTGTTGGTCATCGCCTTCCTGGCCGCTTTTGGATTCGTGATCGGTTACAGCATCGGTTACGGCAGCGGCGACGAAGTGGCGTTCGGCATCGGTGCCCTGGTCATCGCCATCGGCATCGGCACGGTCGGTGCTCTGTTCTCCTATTTCGGCGGCGACAAGCTCGTGCTTTCAAGCTCGCACGCCCAGGAGGTGAGCGCGCAACAGGCCCCGGCACTGTACGACGTCGTCAACGAGATGGCGATCGCGGCCGGTGTGCCGATGCCCAAGGTCTACATCATCAACGACCCCTCGCCCAACGCCTTCGCGACCGGCCGTGACCCTCAGCACTCTTCGGTGGCCGTGACCACCGGCCTGCTGCAGAAGATGAATCGCGAAGAGCTTCAGGGCGTCCTCGGTCACGAGCTGTCGCACGTCCGCAACTACGACATCCGCTTCACTCTGATCGTCGGCGTGATGGTCGGCAGCCTGGCGCTGCTGGCTGGTTTCTTCCTGCGATACACGTTCTGGTTCGGTGGCGGGCGCCGCAACAACAACAGTGGAGGAGGCGGCGGGCTCGCGATCATTCTGCTGCTGGTCGGGGTGGTCATGGCGGCCGTCAGCTACGTGTTCGGAGCCCTCGTGCAGATGGCGGTCAGCCGCCAGCGCGAGTACCTGGCCGACGCCTCGTCCGTGGAGCTGACCCGCAACCCGCACGGCCTGGAGAGTGCCCTGGCCAAGCTGGCTTCGGACAACGAGCCGCTCCACTCGGTCAACGGCGCCACCCAGCACCTCTACATCGTCAATCCCCTCAAGAAGCTGGGCGGTGGATCGGCCCTGTTCTCGACCCACCCGCCCATCGTCGACCGCATCAACCGCCTGCGCCAGCTGACCGGCGATCCGCCCATGAATCCGGCCGAGGTGCGCCAGCTGACGGGGCTCGAATAGGCGATAGACCGGGGCCCGAAATGGTGCGGGCGGTCGCCTTGCAGCGTTTCGGCCCGGCGTGGTACCTTTCCCCGCGCCGACGGGCAGCCAGTCCGTCAGACCGGGCCGAGATAGCTCAGTTGGTAGAGCACGCGACTGAAAATCGCGGTGTCGCCAGTTCGATCCTGGCTCTCGGCACCATAGACGGCTGGCATGGTTTTCGAGCGGAAGTGGCTCAGTTGGTAGAGCATCACCTTGCCAAGGTGAGGGTCGCGGGTTCGAGTCCCGTCTTCCGCTCCACTCCCTCTAAGGTGTTGACCCTGGCGGGTGTCCGCCGACAGATCGAGCCTCTGCCCCTTCGTCTAGTGGTAGGACAGCGGACTTTGGATCCGTTGGGCGAGGTTCGAATCCTCGAGGGGCAGCCAGTCTGACTCAACAGCGCCGGTCCCCTTGCCGGCCAGGCCGCCCAGCGGGGCGGCTCGCGTCGAGGCGACGTACCCAAGTGGTTAAGGGGGAGGTCTGCAAAACCTCTATTCAGCGGTTCGAATCCGCTCGTCGCCTCCACTTTCCCTCCGGAACGCCGCGCAGGCACAATTGCATCCGGATAGGGGCGCGTCCGTGAACCCCCGACTATCGGGCGGCATCGAGTGACTGAAGGCGTCGAAGGCGCCCGAAGATGCGACAGGAGGGGCGATCAGTGACCGAGGCGGGCCACCAGCGGACGCTCGTGGACCTTGCCCGTGCCGGCGACGTCGCCGCCTTCGAGTCGCTGGTGAGAAGTCGAATGGACGCGATCTACAGGCTGGATCTGGCGATCCTGGGCGATGACGCGGACGCGGCCGACGCGGCGCAGGAAACCTTCATCGCGGCCTGGCGCAAGCTTGGTGACCTGCGCGATCCGGGCCGCTTCGAAGCGTGGCTGCAGCGCGTCAGCGTCAACGCTTGCCGGATGATCCGGCGATCGCGCGGCCGGCGCCTCGTCCGCGAGGTGCCGATGGCGGAGATGGAGGCGGTGGGCTCGGAGGTGGCGGCTGCGCAGCCATCCGACGGCCATGTTCTGCGGGCTGCCCTGCGACGCTTGTCGGACGACCACCGGGCGGTGCTCGCTCTTCACCATCTCGATGGGCGGTCGGTGATGGAAATCGCGATGGTCCTCGGCATCCCGGAAGGGACGGCCAAGTCGCGGCTCTTCAAGGCCCGTGCGGCACTCGACAGGGCGCTCCGCGAGGAGGGACAGCGATGAGTCCGTGGACCGACGAGCGCCTTAATGCGGCGTACCTGACGATGACGGACGAGCCGGCTCCGCGTGAGCTGGCAGCGGCTACCGTCGCCGCGATCCACAGGGCTGCCGAGGAGCGGCCGAGCCGGCGCGATGCGCTCGGTTTCGCCCTGGGGCGGCCGGCGTTGAGGTTACTCGGCAGCGGGGTTGCGGTCGTGATCGTCGCTGGGATCGTCGCCGGACTGGCGCTGAGATCCGCGACCGGTCCCGCGACGGGTCCGACCGCAAGTCCAACGACGGGGCCGACAGGCAGTCCCTCGGCCAGTCCGACGACCGGGCCCACGTCCGAGCCGACCGTTCAGGCGATGCCGACGACCGTCGATGGGTTGACCGTGGAGTCGGTGAGCCATGCTCTTGCCGCGGAGAAGAGCGGCGCGATCGTCGGAGACTCGCTGGTGGCGATCAAGGGCTGGTACAACCCGATGTTCTGGATGGGCTGTCCGGCCGAAACGCCCGCCCCGGCGCTGGTGGAGACATGCAGCTCCCGAAGGCTTGTCATCACCGAGAACAAGGAGCAGCTCGTTGTATTCAACGGCAACGAGGTCGCTGCGAATATGACCCCGAGCGGGCCCTACGTCGATGCCCTGGAGCCCGATGGCTCATACGTCGAAGCGGAGTTGCCGGTGAGCGACCAATCGTCGCCTGCTTCCTATGACCCATCGCCCGTGATCATCGTCGGCCACTTCCACGACGTGCGCGCATCTGCCTGTGGGTCCGATGAGGCGGCCTGCGACGCCGCCTTTGTCGCGGACCAGCTTGCGTGGTTCGACGGCAAGAGCTTCGGCCCGAATGTCTGGACCGGGGCAGACGCGGCCGACCATGTCCTCAAGCCACGCCTGGGCGCGGACGGCGTCGCGGCCGCGCTTCGATCCGAGCTTGGCCCTGACGATACGATCGTCTCGATGGGTGCCGTGGGCTCGCAGGATCTGTACACGCTTCAACCGGGCCGCGGGGTCTCGAGCAGCACCGCGAGCAGCGCTTCTGACGTCGAGTGGTACGTCCGCGTCGCCGGGCCAGAGCCCCGCTGGCCGGAGATGGCATTTGCGGGCGGGTCGAGCGGATGGCTCGTCGTGGCGGACGATTCCGGGCAGCTGATGGAGGTAGGCGGCTGGGGCTTCGTCCCGGCCGACGACCCGTCGTACGTGCCGTCGGTTCGCACGCTTCCGTCGGGCGACCTGGCGCTTCCGACCGTCAACGCGCTCGTCGAAGGCTTGAGCTTGTGCGCCGGGGTCGGTGTCGACGCTGTGTTGCACGGGAGCGCGACAGATCCGCGGATTGCCTGGCTGGTGAGCAACGCGCCCTTCACGGCTGGCAAGCGCGTAGACGTTGTGTGGCCAGCGGGATATCGGGCCCGCTTCACACCGAGCCTCGAGATCCTGGACGAGAACGGCAATGTCGTCCTGAGCGCGGGCAGCCACGTCACCGGTCTGTGCGACGATGGCGGCGCCCTTCTGATGCCGCCGCCGTTCCCGTAGCCCGCGGGCGCTGGGCCCGCGCTACGCTTCGCGAGTGCCGGAGTGGCGGAACAGGCAGACGCAGCGGACCTAAACTCCGCGGCCCGCAAGGGCGTCAGGGTTCGAACCCCTGCTCCGGCACCAGGCTCATGCGCGAGGGCCGGCGTGGCGGCCCCGGAGCGCGCATCACGGGAAGCGGGTAGGGGAGGATGCGCGAACGGGGGCGCTGTGGGCCGCCGCCGACGCGGCCGCGACGAACTCCGGGATCAGGACGGCAACGCGCAGGGCGAGGACCTCGGGCGGCTCGGGGTCGTCCATGTTCAGGGTGAGGTCGGGCGAGGCGGGTTCGCGCCAGGGGATGTCCACGCCGACGACGTTGCTCTGCTGCCCGGCGTTGGCCCGGGCGTAGACGCCCCGGAGGTCGCGGCGGGCGAGCTTCTGCAGAGAGGCTCGCAGGAAGACCTCGCGATAACCAGGCAAATTCGCCCTGTTCCACGCCAGTCGATCGGGATCCGAGCACGCATCGGCCACGACGACGATGAGCTTCTGCATCGCGAGCAGGCGGGCGATCCGGCCCAGGCGGGCCGACTGAGCGCCTCGTTCCTCCGCCGTGTAGCCAAGACCGTCGTCGACGGCCGCGCGGACGGCGTCGCTGTCGAGGACGGCGACCGCAGCGACCGGGGCCAGCGCACCGCGCAACGCCTCCGCCAGCGTCGACTTGCCCGAGCCGGAGAGCCCAACGAGCCAGACGACGCTCATCGGCGCTCGGCCGGCGGGGCGCTTCGCCGCGTCGAGCCGCAAGGCGGCGCGGGCGGCGTGTGTCGAAGCTGGTACATCGGCGAGGTTGTCATCCGGTTGCAGGGAGGCTGGCATCGACCCGGAACGGTGCTCTCGTTAGATCACGGCGTGACGGCCGTTTGGCCGGGTGCGGTTTCCCATGTTCGGACAGGTAACCAGTCCCGTACAGGCTGCATCCGGGGGCCCGGCCTGGGGTGGTGCGTACGTCCCAGCAGCGGCTCTTCTCAAACCAAAAGGCGGGCCGCTTTTCGCAGCCCGCCTCGGTCCAGCCCATGACGTCCCTAGATGTTGGCCCCGATATGGCTGATTTCCGAATCCAGATTGCCGCTGAAGAACAAGAGCGCGGCAACAGCGAGAATCGCGATCAAAGAAAGAATGAGTGCGTACTCCGCGAGACCCTGCCCTTCCTCGCGGTGAAGGAGCAAGAACAAGAACGGCCTCCTTTCACCAGAACTGCCTGCCGAGTCCCGGCCCTGGCTGGTTGGGGACCGGATCGGTCAGGCGACTTGCGGGTCGTCGGTGGCATGGATGCCCATCCGAAAGCCTACCTAGGAATGCCGGCGGTGGGTAGGGTTACTATCGTTTACCCCATTGGCGGCGAGTCGATGGGCTCGCTCGCCGCCAGCCGCTCGGCGTCGCCCTAGAGCGCGTTACCGATGGTGCTTAGGATCGTGTTGATCTGGCCGCTCAAGAAGAGCAGCGCGGTGATCGCGAGAATGGCTATGAGGGCGAGGATGAGTGCGTATTCGGCCAGGCCCTGCCCCTGCTGGCGAGCTTCCCGTGCGAAGGACGGCATTTGCGTCTCCCGATCTACGGCTCAACGAGCGACGGCTACGGGCCGATTGGCGTTGACAAGCGTACGGCGCCCGCCTTGCAAACGGCCGTGCAAAATGCTGTGCTTGGTGCACGCTGGCCACACCCACGAGTACCCGCTCATGCATGGCTCACAAGTCGCGGGGAGCGGGCGCCACGGGTTCTAGCGACCGACGCGATCGATGAGGCGGGCTGGATGTCCTGGCGAGCCGCTGGAAGTCCGGCACGGCCAGCGGCGCGGCCGGCATCGCGCTGCTAAGATACGGCTGTCCTTTCGGCCCCGACCGGATGGCGTTGCCATGCGCGCATCGGGGCATATCCCATGGGAAGGAGTCTTTGGCGCATGCGCCGTTACGAACTCATGCTCGTGCTGCGCCCGGATCTTGCGGATGACAAGGTCCAGGCCTCCCTCGAGCGGACTGCTCGGGCCATCGCGGCCGGCGGTGGTCAGATCGTCAAGCAGGCCCCCTGGGGCCGCCGGCGGCTGGCCTATCCAATCGACCACCATCGCGAGGGGTCGTACTACGTCGTGCTCTTCGAGGCGCCGGCGACGGCGATATCCGAGCTCGAACGTGGCCTGCTGATCAGCGAGGAAGTGCTGCGCCACCTCGTCACCCGCGTCGAGCGCCCCGTGCGGGCCGCTCGCGGCCATGAGGGAGAGGGCGATGTCGACGTCGAGCTTCCGATCGAAGAGGAGGAGCTCGAGGACGAGGCGCTGATCGATGAATCGGAGAGCGAAGCGGCACCCGCCGCGATCGACTGAGGCCCGCGCAACGCGGAGCTGGAGGCACGCTCGATGTCGCTGAACAAGGCGATGATCATCGGCAATCTCGGCCGCGACCCTGAGATGCGGTACACGCCCAACGGCCAGGCGGTCACCCAGTTCACGGTGGCCGTCAACCGCAACTACAAGGACGCCAGCGGGGAGTGGAAGGAAGAAACCGAGTGGTTCCGGGTGGTTGCCTGGGGGCCGCTCGCAGAGCGCACGGCGGAGTACCTCCGCAAGGGCCGCAAGGTCTACGTCGAGGGTCGACTCCAGACACGCACCTGGGAAGGCCAGGACGGCCAGAAGCACTACACCACGGAGCTGATCGCCAGTACCGTGACCGGGCTGGATCCTCGACCGCGCGAGGACGGTTCCCAGGAGCCCGCCGGCGCTCGACCGGCGCGTGGCGGCGCCCCGGTGGCCCCGTCCGAGGATCTTGGATCGAGCGACCTGGACGAGCTGCCCTTCTGAACCCGGCCGGCCTTGCGCCGGTCCCAACGAATCCAATCGCCGCGCCACGGGCGTGGCGGCGTTGATAGAGGAACAACTCAGATGCCTGCTTATTCCCGAGAAAAGCCGAGGGGCAAGCGCGATGACATGTACCGCGATCGGCGCCGCCGCAAGGTGTGCACGTTCTGCGCCGACAAGACCGTGATGATCGACTACAAGGAGGTCAACCGGTTGCGGCGCTATCTCTCCGAGCGTGCCAAGATCGAGCCGCGCCGCAAGACGGGGACCTGTGCCAATCACCAGCGGCAGCTGGCCGTGGCCCTCAAGCGGGCCCGCATCGTAGCCCTGCTTCCGTACGCGCCCCAGCACGTCCGGCCCTGACGCAGTGGAGCCCGGCGCGCCGGCCCGGGTCGGTCGCGCCGGGTTCGGGCTGATTCCACGGCCGTGGCTGAGCTGCTCCTGCTGATCGGCGGCGGCGTCGCCGCGGGCGCATTCGGCGCGCTGCTCGGCCTGGGCGGCGGCGTGTTGATCGTGCCGCTGCTCACACTGGGCTTCGGGTTGCCACTGCGAGAGGCGGTCGGCGCCAGTCTGGTCTGCGTGATCGTGACCAGCAGCGCGGCCGCCTCGGTGTATCTACAGCGGGATGTCGCGAACCTGCGCCTGGGCATGACGCTGGAGATGTTCACGGCAACCGCGGCCATCGCCGGAGGGCTGGTTGCGTTCCTGGTGCCCGAGCGAGCGCTGGCACTGATGTTCGCGGCCCTGCTCGCGTACGTCGCGGTCACGATGGCCCGCGCCCGGGACGGTCGCGACGTCCCGGAGGGCCGAGACGCCGGAGACGCACCGGGCGATCGCCGCGGAGAAGCGGCCGAGGAGGCCGCGCGGCCATCTGTCGACGTCGAGCCCGACGGCGGTGGTGCACTCGCTGCCTCGCTGTCAGGCCCGGGCTATCGCGTTCGCAATCTCGGCCGCGGTGTGCTGGGTAGCCTGCTGGCCGGCGTGGTGAGCGCCCTGTTCGGCGTCGGAGGCGGAATCGTCAAAGTCCCGGTCATGAACCTCGTCATGGGCGTTCCGATTCGAGTCGCCACGGCCACGAGCAATCTCATGATCGGCGTGACCGCCTCGGCAGGCGCTCTCGTCTATCTGCTTCGCGGGGGCATCGACCCCTACGTGACCGCGCCCACGGCCGTGGGCGTCTTCGCCGGGGCGAGCCTGGCGGCGCGCCTGTCTCACCGTGTCGACCTGGGCGTTCTCCGGTTGCTGTTCGTCGCCGTGCTGGTCGTCACTTCCGCCCAGATGGCGCTGCGGGGGATCGCATGAAGGCCGGGCGGCTGGAGCGGACCGTCGGCCTGCTCCTCGGGGCCGGAGCGCTCGTCAGCGTTGCGCTGCTGGCGATCGGCATCGCGGCCATGGGAGCGGCGCACGTCGGCCCGCTGGATCGGCCGTTCCCGCCGTTCGACCTCGGGAGATTGCCGGTCGACCTGGCGTCCCTCAAGCCGGCGGGGTTCCTGTGGCTCGGGCTCCTAGCTGTGATACTTACCCCGTCGATCAGGGTGATCGCATCGCTGGTTGGCTTCGCCGCGGCAGGCGAGCGACGGATGGTCGCGGTAGCTGTCGTCGTGCTGGCGGTCATCTGCCTGAGTGCCGCGCTGGGAGCTGGAGGCTAGCTTGGACGCCGCTCTACTGGTCGTGTCGTTCGCGGTCATCCTCGGCGGGGCTGAGCTCTTCACGAACGGCATCGAGTGGTTCGGCCACAAGCTCGAGCTCGGTGAGGGAGCCATCGGTTCTGTGCTCGCGGCGATCGGCACGGCCCTGCCGGAGACGATGATTCCGCTGATCGCCATCGTGTTCGGCGGTGGCCTGGCCGCGAGTGAGATCGGTATCGGGGCCATTCTCGGCGCCCCGTTCATGCTGGCCACGCTGGCCATGTTCGTGACCGGAGCCGGCGTGTGGCTGATGCGAGGGCGCCGGGCGACGGGTACGACGCTGGCCCTGGACACGGGCGTGATCGGCCACGACATGGCCTATTTCGGGGTGGCCTACTGCATTGCCATCGGCGCGGCCTTCCTTCCCGTGGAGTTCGAGTGGCCGCGCCGGCTCGTGGCCGTGGCTCTGATCGCCATCTACGGCCGCCATGTCTGGGGGCATCTCCAGGCCGAGGCGGCGGAGCACCAGGGTCTCGAGCCCCTGCGGTTCCACAAGCTGGACCGCCGCGCGCCGCAACACCCGGAGCCCCCGCGGCTGGCGATCGTCTCGGTCCAGGTGGTCTTCGCGCTGGCGTGCATCATCGGCGGCGCGTGGACCTTCGTCGACGCGGTGAAAGACATGGCTTCGGGGCCCGGCGTGAACGGGACGCTGCTGGCGCTGTTGATCGCCCCGATCGCGACGGAGCTTCCGGAGACCCTCAACAGCGTCCTGTGGGTTCGCCGCGGCAAGGACACGCTGGCGCTTGGCAACATCACGGGAGCGATGGTCTTCCAGAGCGCCATCCCGACCTCCATCGGGCTCGTCCTGGCGCCGCAGATCTGGTCGGCCTCGGGCTCCGGGCTCGCCTTCGCCTCAGCCGGCATCACATTCGTCTCGGCGGCGGCAATCTTTGTGCCGATGCTCGTCTGGCGCCGGCTCGATGGGCGGGCGCTGCTCGTCGGGGGCCTGTTCTACCTGGCATACGTGGCGGTCGTGCTCGCTGCGCTGGCCGGCGGTCGGGTCTGATCGCCGGCCGCACAGGCCGCCGCGGCAGGTGCGTATCTCGGGAGAATGGTCGGGCGGTATACTCGCGGGTACGCTGGTCTACGCCGGCGGTCAGCACCAGGAGCGCCGATTAGATGGTCACTGAGCACGCCCAGGCCCCCGCCGCGGACGCGGCGGCCACGCCCGATCAGTCCAACTTCATCTGCTACTTTCAGGGCGGATATGTAAGGCTGGGCGAGGCACGCATTCCGCTCATGACCCATGCGTTCCTGTACGGCACGGGTGTCTTCGAGGGCATCCGGGCGTACTGGAACCCTGACGAGAAGCAGCTGTACGGGCTCCGGATCAAGGAGCACATCGTCCGCCTGCGCAACTCCAGCAAGATCATGCTCATGGCGGACATCCCGACGGTCGACGAGTTCACCGAGATCGTCAAGCAAGTCCTCCGGCGCAACAACTTCCACGAAGACGCCTACTGCCGGCCCTCGGTCTACAAGAGCACCGAAGCCATCGGCGTCAAGCTCCACGGCCTGACCCACGACTTCTACGTCCTGGCCGTTCCGATGGGCGACTACATCGACACCGAGAAGGGAATCCCGGCGGGCACGGTGTCATGGCGCCGCACGAGCGACACGTCGATCCCGTCGCGTAGCAAGATCACCGGCAGCTACGTGAATCCGGCCTTCTCCAAGACCGAGGCCATGCTCAACGGTTTCGACGAGGCGATCGTGCTGACCGGCGACGGGCACGTCTCGGAGGGCTCGGCCGAGAACCTGTTCATGGTCCGAGACGGCATCCTGATCACGCCTTCGGTGAGCGAAGACATCCTCGAGGGGATCACCCGGGCCGGCATCATGGAGATCGCGAAGTACCTGGACATCCCGGTCAAGGAGCGCCAGATCGACCGGTCCGAGCTCTACATAGCCGACGAGATCTTCCTCTGCGGTACCGGCGCCCAGGTTTCACCGGTGGCGTCGGTCGACCACCGGGCGGTTGGCGACGGGCACGTCGGTCCGATCGCGAAGAAGATCAGCCGGACCTACTTCGACGCTGTGCGGGGACGGCTCGCCGCGTTCCAGCACTGGGTCACGCCTATATACACGGGTGAGTGAGGTAGTCGCGCGCGACTCGTCGGCCGTTCGACCGGGCTTTTCCGCCGTCCGGGCGGAGGGACAGGTCGAGAAGAGGGGCGCGCGCCGATACCGGGTCCTGGAGATCATTCCCGGCCTCGTCACGTGGATGCTGATCCTGGGCCCCATCCCCTTGTCGCTGCGCTATCCGCAGGTCGTGGGCTGGTTCGTCCTGTGCTTCGACTGCTACTGGCTGTACCGTGCCGCCGAGCTGGCGGTGAGCGTGTGCATCTCGTTCCGGAGAGTGCGCCGGGTAATGGCGGTCGATTGGCGTGAGCGGGCGTTCTCCCTGGCGGATCCTCAGGCTCGCTACGACGAGTTGCCGGGCCTGATCGAACTCATCGACCAGCATGTCGCAGAGCTGCGCCGGTCCGGCAACGAGCTGGCCGCGCGAGGCGGGCGACGGGAACAGCAGCGCCTGATCGCGGAGAGGCGCGACCTCGGGCGGCTGCTGCGGTCGATGGTCCCCGGCGAGCAGCTGCCGGACCCACGCCAGATCTGGCACGTTGCGCTCATTCCGACATATACGGAGCCCTACGAGAAGCTGTACGAGACAATCAAGGCGCTCGCGGAAGCCGACTATCCGCGCGACCTGAAGATGGTTGCGATCATCACCCGCGAGACGGACCTCCAGGGCCGCGAGAACGTGGTCAGGTTGCGGGAGATCTTCGGGTCCAGCTTCCGTCACTTCTTCCACATTCTCGATCCGCTCGAGCCCGGCGTGGTCGTCGGCAAGTCGAGCGCGATGGCCTACGGCGGACGGTGGCTGTACCGGGAGCTAACCGAGCTGGGCTTCGATCCAGCGAAAGTCGTCGTCACCGATCTGGACTCGGACTACCGCGTCCACCGGCAGTACTTCGGCTATTTGACTTATACCTTCGTGACAGACCCCGACCGCCAGCATCGTCTCTACCAGCCGATCCCGATGTTCCACAACAACCTGTGGCAGTGCCCGCTGCCGGTCCGGCTGGTCGCCGTGTCCACGACCCATGTCCAGATGTGGCGGCACCTGACTCCTGAGCGACTTGTCAGCTTCAGCTCCTACGCCGTCTCGCTGCGGACTATCCACGACGTGGACTACTGGGCGACGGACGCAATTCCCGAGGACAGCCGCTTCTACTGGAAGAGCTTCTTCCGATACAGCGGCCAGTTCCACTCGGTCCCGCTGTTCATGCCGGTGTACGGCGATGCGGTGCGAGCGCGCTCGTATCCTCGCAGCCTGGTCCAGCAGTACACGCAGATCAGGCGTTGGGCCTGGGGGATCACCGACATCCCGTACTTCATCGACAACGCCCTGGACCACTCCGAGATCCCGCGCCATCAGCGGGTCATACGGCTGCTTTCCTTGTGGGCGGATCACATCAACTGGGCGGTGGCGCCGTTCGTGTTGATGTTCGGGCCCACCCTGCCGCTGCTGCTGAACGACTCCTTCCGGCCGACCACGCTTGGGCAGCAGCTGCCGATCTACGCGGCCTGGCTGCTCACCGGGGCCCTGGCATCGCTCATCGTGCTGGTCTTCATCGAGGACCAGCTCGCCCCGCCCCGGCCCAAAGAGTGGGGGGTCGGGATGAAGCTGGTGTCGTGGCTGCAGTGGCTGTGTCTGCCGGCGGTCGGTGTCGTCTTCACGAATTTGCCGGCACTGGACGCCCAGACGCGCCTGCTGACCGGGCGCTACCTCGAATACCGGGTAACCGAGAAGACGTGACGGCAGCCGGGGGCGGGGGCTCCGGCCGCGGCTTGGGCAGTGTACCCGCCGCGGGAGGGCCGGCCGGCCCGCGGCGCCTCCGATTCGAGGGCGCGATCTGCTGTCAGTTCGGCGCCGCGGAAAGAGCGGGCAGGTTCGTTCCGGTAACGATCACGAACTCCACTCCTTCGGTGGGGTCGGTGACGCTCTGAATCGGGGCAGTCGGGTTCGTCGAGGGGACTCCCGTCAGGGCCAGTAGCCGCGCCAGTTCCGTCAGCGTAGCCGGGTACTGGGTGTCGGCGCCGTTGACGCATAGCAACTGAGTCGTGCCACCCAGTTGTGCCGGCTGGCTGGCGCTCGCCAGGGCGTCGAGGCCCAAGTCCTGGAGATAGTTAGCGACTGTCTGGTCCTGCCCGGAGCTCCCGGTCCCGTTCTCGACGATGATGGGAGCGCTCTCGGCGACAGCCGTCTGAAGCGTGTCGGGGATGTTGGTGCTGGGGGCGATTGCGGCCTTCACGACGGCCCGGATGGCCGCATAGTCGGGATTGGCAGTCGCCCAGACGTAGCTCTTGATATCGCCCGGTTTGACGGTCTTGGCCAGCTGAATCATCGGCCCGAGCACGTCGGGGCCCTCCGGAATGTCGGTGTGAACGGTCTGGCCGAGCGCGTCGACTAGATCGCCGAGGTGGGACGAGATGTCGTTGAAGTTGGCCTGCTGCTCCAGGGCGACCACGACCTGCTGCTGGCGAATGGTTCGAGCGTAGACGCTGGAGCCGACCACGTGACCGATGCGGGCGTAGGTGAGCGCCTCGTTTCCGTCCATGTGTTGTATCCCTGCGGGAAAGAAGACACGCAGGTGGACGGCGTCACTGCTGTTGCTGGGGAAGCCGTTGTCGAAGACGGGGGCAGGGACGTCGATCGTCACGCCGCCTAGCGTATCGACCACTTTCTCGAATCCTGAGAAGCCGACCTCGACGTAGTACTGGATGGCGTTCTGATCGCCGAAGAAGGTGTAGCCGAGCGCCTGCTTGAGCGCGTCGGCTCCACCGTTGGGGAAGAGGTTCCTGTACGGGTCGGCGAACTCCCAGAGATTGGTGAGCTTCGAGTTGAACGTCGGCCCGAAGAGTTGCGCCAGCCGTGATTTGGGCGGCATGGGCACGCCGGTCGCGTCACGCAAGATGCTGAAAAGGGCGACCTGATGACTGAGCGGGTCGATGCTGACGACGATCATCGAGTCCGTTCGGATGCCGCCGCGAGTGTCGGCGCCGACGAGCAGGATGTTCAGGCGACTCGTTCCGGTCCATGGCTGGATCGTCGCTGCCGGAGCCGGTGTCTCCTGAGGCGGGAAGGTGAGCGTGGGCGACGGAGTGGCCGAAGTGGCCGAAGGGCCGGGGGTCGGCTGCTCGATCACGAGGGGCGCGTGAATCTCGGTGGTGAGGTTGTAAAACTTGAGATCCCAGTAGCCGACGAGGACGTGACCCGAAACGAGAATCGCGAGGATCAAGCCCAGGCCGGCAATGGACAGCGGATCGATCTGTCCACGCCTACGGCCGATCCGCCGAACGCCTGGCACTGCCGGATCGATGGCGAGCCGATAGGCGTCGACGCAGGCCAGAGCCCGGTAGGCCAGCAGCACGACGTTGGCGATCGCCAGCGGCCCCAGGACGGAGGACTGGCTGATCCACAGGCCGAAGTCGACGATCCCACTGCTGAGGAGATAGATGATCGAGATCGCCAGGGCGATCAGCGGCGGAGCCGCCAGCGCCAGTCCGCGGACGTATGCGCCGGCGTAGGCCTGGCCCAGTCCCGGGAAGAGAAAGGACAGGAAGGCGGCGCTGAAGGCGGATCGACGAGACGGCGAGCGAACGGCAGTGGTCACTGGTTCGCTAGGATAGCCGTGAACGCATTGTCACGTCACAGAGCGGATATCCACAGGTAGTGCCCGGCCGCGCCGACCCGTCCAGTGACCAGCCCGGTCGTCGCCGCGCCAGTCCATACGTCTACAAGCACTCAGAGCACCGAGGACGATGTTTCGACCAGTCAGCTCCAAGCCCGATCTCGTCGCCCAGGAGCACGAGATCCTGAACCTCTGGCACGATCGCCGGATCTTCGCGCGCCTGCGAGCCCAGAATGCGGGCCACGAGCGCTGGAGCTTCCTGGACGGACCGATCACTGCCAACAACCCGATGGGCGTGCATCACGCCTGGGGTCGCGCCTACAAGGATCTCTTCCAGCGGTTCTGGGCGATGCAGGGTCGGGATCAGCGCTACCAGAACGGCTTCGATTGCCAGGGTTTGTGGGTCGAGGTCAACGTCGAACGGGATCTCGGATTCACCAGCAAGCGCGACATCGAGGACTACGGCATCGCCGAGTTCGTCAGCCTGTGCAAGCAGCGCGTCCTCACCTTTGCCGCGCGCCAGACCGAGCAGTCGATCCGGCTCGGGATGTGGATGGATTGGAACGACCCGCACGAGCTGCGCCGGCTGCGCGATCGGCTCGCGGAGGATCCCAGCCAGCAGGTCACGATGAGGAGCACCGACGGGACCGAGGTCACCGATACGGCCGAGATGCTGGTCGGACGGCTGGGCATGCCCGAGCTGGGCGGCAGCTACTTCACCTTCTCCAACGAGAACAACTACTTGATCTGGTCGTTCCTGGCCGAGTGCCATCGCCGCGGCTGGCTGTACAAGGGCCACGACACGATGCCCTGGTGCGCGCGGTGCGGCACCGGCATCAGCCAGCACGAGATGACCGAGGGCTACGCCGACCGCCAGGACCCCGGCCTGACGATCAAGTTCCCGCTCACGGACCGTCCCGGCGAGTCGCTGCTGGTCTGGACCACGACGCCCTGGACCCTGACTTCCAACGTGGCGGCGGCGGTCGGCAAGGAGCTGCGCTACGTCAAGGTCCGCCAGGGCGACGAGGTCTACTGGCTCGGCCGCGGGACTGTCAAGCATGCCCTGGAGGGTCCGTTCCAGGTCCTGGAGGAGCGGCCGGGTCGAGAGCTGGCGGGCTGGCTGTACGCCGGCCCGTTCGACGAGCTGCCGGCCGTGCAGGAGGCATTCGCCGGCTCGGACGGGAGGCCCGCCTACGAGCACCGCGTCGTCGTCTGGGACGAGGTGGGCGAGGAAGAGGGAACCGGCATCGTCCACATCGCGCCCGGCTGCGGCGCCGAGGACTTCGCCCTGGGGAAGTCGCTCGGCTTGCCGATGATCGCCCCGCTCGACGAGAACGGCGTGGTCATCCCCGGATTCGGGCCGTACTCGGGCCGGGACGTCCGGGACGTGGCGGAGCCGATCCTCGAATCGCTGCGGCACAAGCGCCGCTTCTACCGTCTCGAGACGATCACCCACCGCTACCCGCACTGCTGGCGCTGCGGCACGCCACTCGTCTTCCGGCTGGTCGACGAGTGGTACGTCAGCATGGGCCCGGTCTACGACAAGCCTCGCGACCAGCTGACCCCGGCCGAAGTTGACGCGAGCCTGCGCTACCAGATCATGGAATCGGTCGACCGGATCAAGTGGATCCCGGGCTTCGGGTATGAGCGCGAGATCGACTGGCTCCTGAACATGCACGACTGGATGATCAGCAAGAAGCGCTACTGGGGCCTTGCGCTGCCCATCTACGACTGCGCCTGCGGCACGATCGGCGTCGTGGGCAGTCGCGAGGAGCTGGCCGAACGCGCCGTCGAGGGTTGGGAGGAGTTCGAAGGTCACACGCCGCACCGGCCCTACGTGGACGCGGTCAAGATCCGCTGCGCAGGCTGCGGCGAGCCCGTCAGCCGCATCGCCGACGTCGGCAACCCGTGGCTCGACGCCGGCATCGTGCCCTTCTCGACGATGCATTACCGCTCCGAGCCGGAGTTCTGGAAGGAGTGGTTCCCCGCCGACTTCGTGACGGAGAGCTTCCCCGGCCAGTTCCGCAACTGGTTCTACTCGTTGCTGGCGATGAGCACCGTGTTGCGCCGCGAGCCTCCGTTCAAGACGCTCTTCGGATACGCCCTCGTCTTCGGCGAGGATGGCCGCCAGATGCACAAGAGCTGGGGCAACGCCATCGAGTTCGACGAGGCGGCCGAACGGATGGGCGTGGACGTGATGCGGTGGATGTTCGCCAACGCCCGGCCCGAGGACAACATCAACTTCGGCTGGCATGCCGCGGACGAGGCGCGCCGGCGGCTGCTCGTTCTCTGGAACGTCTACTCGTTCTTCGTCACCTACGCCCGCCTCACCGGCTGGGAGCCGAGCGCCAAGGCGCCCGCCGTGGCGAAGCGCGGGCCGCTGGATCGATGGATCCTGGCCCGGGTCGCCCGATTGGCCGGCGAGGTCGAGAGCGACCTGCGCGACTATGACGCCCTCGACGCGGGGAGGGCCATCGACGGCTTCATCGAGGAGCTGTCGACGTGGTATCTGCGGCGCTCGAGGAAGCGCTTCTCGCGCGGGGCCGATCCCGCCGACCGCGCCTCGGCCTTCGCCACGATGCACGCGACCCTGGTGACGTTGACGCGCATCCTGGCTCCGGTCCTGCCCTTCCTGTCGGAGGCGATGTATCGGAACATCGCCGTTGCCGGCGGCGGCGCCGACGTCCCGGAGAGCGTGCACCTGACGGCGTGGCCGTCCGCCGAGCTGAGCGGCCTCAACAACCGCCAGCTCCAGGCCTCGATGGCGGTCTTGATGCGAGTGGTCGACCTGGTGCGGACGCTTCGCGGGCAGGCCGGGATCAAGGTGCGTCAGCCTCTTGCCCGGATGTGGATCGCCCTGCCCGGCCGGAAGATGGTCGAGCAGGAGGCCCTGCTGGCCCTGGCCGCCGACGAAGTCAACGTCAAGTCCATCGAGCTGATCGGCGACGAGTCGGAGCTCGTCGATCGGCGGGTCAAGCCGCTCCTGCCCAAGATCGGCAAGAAGTTCGGGGCGGCGATACCGGCAGTAATGGCTGCGGCGCGCGAGAACCGTTTCGAGCTACTGCCCGACGGCTCCGTCCGGATGGGCGGCGTGACGCTCGCCCCCGACGAGGTCGAGATCCTCGCCACGCCGCGGCCCGGAACGGTGGTCGCGCACGACGAGGGTCTGGTCGTCGTCATCGACACCGAGCTGACACCCGAGCTGCTGGCCGAAGGCGATGCCCGCGAGCTGCAGCGCGCCATCCAGGATGCCCGCAAAGAGGCTGGGGTCGATCTCGACGACGAGGTCAGGATCAAAGTCGACGCGCCGGCCGCCGTTCGCGCAACCCTGAAGCCGTACATCGCCTCGGTCGAGGCCGAGACGCGCAGCACGATCGCTTTCGGAGTCGTCCCGCCGTCGATCGACACGATCGCGGCTGAACTCGACTCCGGTTCCGTCACGATTGGCTTGGCGGGGAAAGCCGACGCACCTTAGGCTTAGCGGAACATCCACGGAGGGCACGCAACTGGACCCTGTCAAAACGCACCCTGAGCCATCCACCGACCGGCCCTCGGCCGGCGGGTCGCAGCGCCGGCGGCCCGGGGCCGTGGCGCTTTTCGCCGCGCTGGCGACGGCGATCGTGGTCAGCGACCAGTTGCTGAAGCAGTGGGTCGTGGCCAACTTCGAGCCGAACACGATCTACCCGGTGATGGGCGACTGGCTGCGCGTCGATCTGATCCACAACGACGGTGGGCTGTTCGGCCTGCTACAGGGTCAGGCTCAGGTCTTCGCCGCCGTGACGGTCGGCGTCGTGGGGCTCATAGCGTGGCTGCAGATCCGGTGGGGCTGGCGCAGCTGGCTGATCACGCTGGCCCTGGGCCTCCTCCTCGGAGGTGCGATCGGCAACTTCATCGACCGCATCCGGTTCGGCTACGTGGTCGACTTCGCCGACATCGGGGTCGGCACGTGGCGCTGGTACATCTTCAACATCGCCGACATGGCGGTGACCTGCTTCTTCCTGCTGCTGATCGGGATCTGGATCCTCGCACCCAGGCTCCTGTCGGGCGGCGAGGCCAGCCCCGGGGCCGCCATGACGCCGGGCGACGCCCAGGGGCCGAGTCCAGCGGGAGAGCCGGGCGACGCCGAGGGGCCGGTAGCCGAATGAGGCGGCAAACGATCGTCGTGCCTGAAACCGCTCAGGGTCGCGTCGATCGTTTCCTGGCCGACGTGTCCGGGCTTTCCCGAAGCTACGTCCAGAAGCTCATCACCGAGGGTCACGTGACGGCAGCCGGTTGCGCCATCAAGGCCAACGACGCCATCATCCCTGGCTGGGTACTGGACCTCGACGTGCCCGATCCGGTACCTCTGGAGCTCGAGGCGGAACCGATCCCGGTCTCGGTCGTGTACGAGGACGGCGACCTGCTGATCGTAGACAAGGCCGCGGGGATCGTGGTCCATCCGGCCGTGGGCCACCAGAGCGGCACGCTGGTCAACGCCCTGTTGGCGCGCGACACCGAGTACGGCGGCATAGCCGGCGTCCAACGACCGGGCATCGTCCATCGCCTGGATCGGGACACGAGCGGCCTGCTCATGGTCGCCAAGAACGACAGGTCGCAGGCCAGCTTGATGGCGCAGCTCAAGGCGCGCGGCGTCAAGAAAACCTACCTGGGGCTCGTTCAGGGCGCGGTTGCGGCTACGACGGGGCGGATCGAGGCCCCCATAGGCCGCGATCCCAGCCATCGAACCAGGATGGCGGTCGTGCCCGACGGGCGGGCGTCGGTGACCGGCTATCGGGTGCGCGAGCGGCTGGGCGCCTGGACGCTGCTCGAGCTCGACCTCGTGACGGGCCGAACGCACCAGATCCGCGTCCACCTGGCCGCGATAGGCCACCCCCTGGCGGGCGACCCGGTGTACGGCAATGGCACGTCGCGGCGGGGTCCGGAGGGAACGACCAGGCTGTTCCTCCACAGCTGGCGCATCGAGCTGCAGTCGCCTTCGGACGGGCACCTGATCCGAGCCACGGCACCGCTGCCGCCGGAGCTGGAGGTGGTGCTCAACGGGCTGCGGGCGGGAGCGGTGGGCTCCGTCGGGGCAGCGCCGGTCGAGGAGGGGGAGCCGGCATGACCGCGAATCCTCTCGACCGCGCCACGGATGCGGCTCGCGCGGCCGACACCGCCGCGCCGGTCATGCCATCGGACCCGCCGAACCCGATGCTCGTCATCATCTCGGGGCCGTCCGGCGTTGGCAAAGACACGATCATCGAGGCGTTGCAGCGGCGGGGCCATCTCCCGGCGTACCACTACGTCGTCACCTGCACCACCCGGCCCCGACGGGCCAACGAGATCGACGGGGTGAGCTACAACTTCCTCGACGTGTCGGAGTTCCTGGCCATGCGCGACGCCGGCGAGCTTCTGGAGGCGAACGAGGTCCACGGCAACTGGTACGGCACCCCACGCGCCGGCGTTCGGGACGCGCTCGCGCGCGGCCAGCACGCCATTCTCAAGATCGACGTCCAGGGGGCTGAGGTGGTCAAGCGAGAGGTTCCCGGCGCCCTTCTGATCTTCGTCCTGCCGCCGTCCATGGAGACTCTCGTCGAGCATCTCAAGGCTAGACGCACCGAATCGGCCGAGCAGCTGGAGATTCGCCAGCGCAACGCGGCGCTGGAGCTTGCCCGCAAGGACGATTACGACTACGTGGTGGTCAACCAGGAGAATCGAGTTGACGCGACGGCGGAGAACATCGAGCAGATCATCACTCAGGAAGAGCGGCGCGGGCCGCGCCAGGTGATCGTCTGAGGAGACCGACGGTGGACTCGGTCTGGGGAGGGCTGAAGGAGTCGGGCGCATCTGCCGAGCCCGAAAGTGGGCCGTCGGAGCATGGCGCCGGCGCCATGTCGCAGGCCGCCGAAGGTGGGGCGGGAGGCGAGGATGGAGCGGGTTCGGTGGCGCCGCCAGCGGATGTCTCAGCGGGCGCCGACGTAGGGCCAGGCGCCGCCGGTGCCGGACCGGTCGAAGTCGCGGTCGATGCCCCCGGCGCGTCGCGGACATACACGTATGTGCTGCCCGCTCGACTGGCCGACATCGCGGCCGGTGAGGCGGTGCTGGTCGAGTTCGGTCGGGGGCGGCAGGCACTCGGGGTGGTGATCGGGCCCGCCGTCGGGGATCTGGCGGGCGAGGCGAAGCCCGTCCTGGCACGAGTCCGGGCCGATGGGCCCCTGCTGCCGGCGTTGTCACTGGCCTTCGCGCGTTGGATCTCGGAGGAGTACCTGGCGCCGCCCGCCGCCGTCCTGCGGTCGATGCTGCCGCCCGGGATGCTCGAACGTCTTGACCTCGTAGCGGAGCGGCTTCCGGTGCCGGTCGGCGCCGTGGCCGAGGAGACGCTGCGTGCCGCGGCGGTCGATCGGGCGGAGACGGAGCTGCTCGA
The DNA here is from genome assembly GCA_963768655.1 of uncultured Chloroflexia bacterium. Lineage (GTDB taxonomy): Bacteria > Chloroflexota > Limnocylindria > Limnocylindrales > CSP1-4 > Fen-1039. The sequence goes on from CAVYIM010000006.1 coordinate 276,520, forward strand.
GAGACTGGCGAATGGGCCGCGCGCCGTCCGTGACCTCGAAGGCGAAGATGGGCCAGCGGCCGCCCTGAGGCGACTGCGGGCCATGGCTTCGCGCGGCGTGGTGCGGCTGGAATGGACGCTGACGGCCGCTACGGCAGGTCCACGATACGAGCGCTGGCTGGCGCTGACCGCCGAGGGGAGGGGAGTGGCAGGCGGTGGTGCGGGCGGCCAAGCGGATGTCGGGGTGGGCGACGAGGCGGGCATCAGGGCGGCCGTACCCGGTCCTCGGCTGGGGCCCCGGCAACGAGCGCTGCTGGCCGATCTCGCCGCTGCCGGAGAGGGCGGCCTGGCCGGCCCCGCGGCTGCGGAGCGCCACGGGCCGGGAACGGCAACGAGCCTCGAACGGCGGGGCCTGGTGGTAGCCGAGTTGCGCGAGAGGCCGCGCCGTCCGCTCGACAGGCGGAAGCCCGGGCGGCGCGGGACCCGGCCTGAAGGGGCGGCCCTCACGGCCGCACAGCGGGCGGCGCTCGAGGGCATAGTGGCCGCCGTCGTCGACAGGGACGCGACGCCGCTGCTGCTCGAGGGAGTCACGGGCGCGGGCAAGACGACCGTCTACGCCGAGGCGATCGCCGAGACTCTGATGACCGGCCGGCCGGCCCTGGTCCTCGTGCCGGAGATCGCGCTGGCGATGCCGCTCGTCGACCGGCTCCGGGCGGACCTCGATGCCGAGATCGCCATCCTGCATTCGGGGCTGGGAGATGGTGAGCGTGCGGACGAGTGGCGCCGAATTCGAGCGGGCGGCGCGGACGTCGTCGTGGGAACGCGAATTGCCCTGACCGCGCCGCTGGCCGACATCGGCCTGATCGTCGTCGACGAGGAGCACGACGCCGCGTACAAGAGCGACCGTACCCCGCGCCTGCAGGCTCGCGATGCCGCCCTCGCCCTGGCCCGCCTCGCCGGTGCGGCGGTGGTTCTCGGCAGCGCGACACCGTCGGTGGAGAGCGTCGGCCGGGCCAGAGAGGGTCGCTACCGCCACGTGGTGCTGCCGGAGCGCCCCAGCGGCGCGCCGCCCCGGGTCGAGGTCGTAGATCTTCGGGCCGAGCTCGCGGCCGGCAATCGCGGTCTTCTGTCCGGCCCCCTGAGGGCGGCCCTGGCAAACCTGCCGGAGGGCGAGCGTGCGATCCTCGTTCTCAATCGCCGCGGCACGGCCTCGGTCGTGGTCTGTCGCGACTGCGGCCACGTGCAGCGCTGTCCCGAGTGCGAGCGAACCCTCGTCTTCCACCAGGCCGGCGTGACCCTGCGCTGCCATCACTGCGGGACCGCGACGCCGCTGGCGACCCGCTGTCCCGTCTGCCGTTCGCCCCGCATCCGCTACCTCGGCGGTGGCACCCAGCGGGTCGAGGAGGAGGTCAAGGCCGCATTCCCGCATCTTCGGGTCGGCCGCCTGGACCGCGACGTCGCCGAGCGCAAGGGCGCCGTCGAGCGTGTCCTCGACGCCTTCGCCGAGGGCCGCCTGGACGTCCTGGTCGGCACCAGCCTGGTGGCCAAGGGTCTCGACGTCGCCGAGGTGACGCTCGTCGGCGTCGTCTCGGCCGACGTCGCCCTCAACCTGCCCGATGAGCGAGCCGCCGAGCGCACCTATCAGCTGCTGACCCAGGCCGTCGGCCGCGCCGGTCGCGGAGAGCGGCCCGGGCGGGCCATCATCCAGACGTACCTGCCCGACCACGCCGCGATCCAGGCCGTCGCCACTGCCAGCGCCGCCGCCTTCTACGATGCCGAGCTGGCCATTCGTCGCCGATTCGGTTCGCCGCCTTTCGGGCGGCTGGTCAAGCTGACCGTCGGGCTGCCCGACCATCTGGCGGCCGAGCAGGAGGCCGCCGCAATGGCCGATCGACTGCGGGCTGCGGCCGTGTCGCGCGGCCTTGCGGTCACGGTTCTCGGGCCGGCACCGGCCTACATCGCGCGCCGCTCGGGCCGCTGGCGCTGGAACGTGGTGCTTCGCGGCGATCGGCCGCTCGAGCTGCTCAATCCTTTGCCGGGCGCTGCCTGGTCGATCGACGTGGACCCTGACTCGCTGCTGTAGTCGTTTCGCCGGGTGCGGCGGGAGCGGGACCCTGCGCCTGCGCCGGGCCGGAATCCGCGGCCGGCCGGGGAGCCACGACCTTGTACCACTGGTGCTTTCGGACCACGCTTCGCGCCAGCAAATCGTGGATGCCTGTGCCCTTTCCACCCCTCTGCGTGCTGACGATCAGTTCGGCGAACCAGGCCACGAACAGGACGGCGCTGGGCCACAGAAGGGCCGGGATCGTGGATGCCATTCCGGGAAAGGTCCAGCCGTAGAGGGCCAGCCACCGGATCGCGGACTGCTGCCACGACAGAGCATTCGGCACCTCGAGGTCGAAGACGCGCAGGCCTAGGAGCCACTGCCCCAGCGTGCCGCGGGCGAGTCGCCAGAGCGGAATGGCGTAGAGCGCGGACGCTATGGCGAGCAGCAATTGGAGCCACTGGGGCGGAATGTAGGTGCCGCTGGCCGTGACCACGGTCCCGTCTACGTCGGTCCAGCTGCCGTTTCTCGGTTGTGAGACCCCGAGCAGGGTGGCAACGACGAGCACAACAGCAATCAGCAGGGCGAGGTCGATCAACCAGGCCGACAACCGGCGCGCCAGGGAGGCACGGTCCCATGCTTCCTGCCTGACGTAGTTGCGCTTCTGTGGTCTTGGGCTCCTGGACGACGCCATCTTTGGTGCGGCTCCTGCTTGTCCGGCATTCTGATCCGGCCGTCGTCGGGGCGGTCTCAGAAACCATAGCGCACCACAGCCCGGGCGGGCGCTTGCCGTCGTTTCGACTACCCGGAACGGGCGGCTACCCTCGCCACGGCGCTCGGTATACTCTGCGGCCATGAGTGTCCGACCAATCGTTCTTCTCGGTGATCCCCGGCTGCGCATGAAGGGCGAGCCGGTCGACAGCTTCGGCAAGTACCTCCACGAGCTGCTCGACGATCTCACCGAATCGATGCGACATGCTCCCGGTGTCGGCCTTGCCGCGCCGCAGATCGGGGAGGCGAAGCGAGCCTGTGTCGTCGAGGTCGCTGGCCAGCTGCATGAGCTGGTCAATCCGCGCATCGTGCGGGCGGACGGCGACAACCGTGACCTGGAGGGATGCCTCTCGATCCCCGGTTACGTGGCCTACGTCACGAGGCGCGAGAAGATCTGGGTCGTGGCCCAGAACCGGCACGGCAAGAAGATCAAAGTTGCCGGCAGCGGTCTCCTGTCACGGGGGATGCAGCACGAGATCGACCACCTGGACGGCAAGCTCTACATCGACTACCTCAACTCGCTCGATGATCTGATCTCGACCGAGGGCGGCGACGACGAGGACGAGGATGGTCTACCGGCAGCCGCGCGCACCGCCGTAGGGTGAGCGACCGGGGGGCTGCCGAACCTTCGACCGCCCTTCGGGCCGCCTTCTTCGGCAGCGGCTCGTTCGCCGTCCCGATTCTTGATGCGCTCGTCGGCCTGGCCGGCATTCGGGTCGAGGCCGTGGTTTCGGTGCCGGATCGACCGGTCGGCCGCAAGGCGATCCTGACGCCGACTCCAGTCGCCGCCCGGTCGCGGGAGCTGGGCCTGGCGCTCCTGCAGCCGATTCGAGTGCGCCGGCCCGAGGCTGTCGAGGCCCTGAAGGCGCTGGCGCCCGATCTCGTCGTCCTGGCCGACTACAGCCAGCTGATCCCGCGGGTTCTGCTCGATCTGCCGCCGCGGGGCTTTCTGAACCTGCATCCGTCCGCGCTGCCGCGCTGGCGCGGCGCGGCGCCCATCCCGGCCACGATCCTGGCCGGGGACACGGAGTCGGCCGTGACGCTGATGATCCTCACCGAGGAGATGGACGCCGGCCCGATCGTGGCGGTGGAGCCGCTGGCGGTTCGGGACGGCGACACGGCCGTGACGCTGGAGGAGCGGGCGGCCGAGGCGGCGGCGCGACTGCTCGTTCGAGCGCTGCCGGAGTGGCTGGCCGGGCGGCTCGTTGCCCGGCCGCAGCCGACCGAAGGCGTTACCGTGACGCGGCCGCTTCGTCGTGAGGACGGGCGGCTGGACCCCGGGCGAGCGGCGGCCGAGCTGGAGCGCCAGGTGCGAGCCTATCAGCTCTGGCCGGGCAGCTTCATCGAGACCGCAGCGGGGCGGCTCATCGTGTGGAAGGCGGCTGCCTGCCCGAACGAGCCCGGGGACGAGCCCGGGGAACTCGTGGCTCATGCCGATGGTCTAGCTCTGGCCACGGCATTCGGTCGGTTGCGGCTCGACGAAGTGCAGCTTGCCGGAAAGGTTCGGGTCACCGGGGCCGAGCTCCGTCGCGGATACCGAGGCCTCGTCGGCACGCTCGTCGGCTGACGGCTCCGGCCGGGCTCGGCCGCCGGCGCATGCGATAATCGCCGCCCTGTGACCGAGCCATCTGCGGCAGCGCGCGCCCATCGCCAATCGAAGCCCGCCACGGATCCCCGCCCGGGTCTCAGCGGGTTGGCCGACGACGCCATCGAAGCGTGGCTTACGGCTGAGGGCCAGCCCGCCTACCGAGCCCGGCAGATCCTGGACGGCTTGTGGCGCGGCAACGCGATCACCGCGGAGGAACTTCGCACCTTGCCGGCCGCCCTCCGCGCCAGCCTGGACCGGGCCTTCCGCTTCGACACGATCGCCGCCGACGAGGTCACCATCTCCGACAAGGGGTTGACCGAGAAGACGCTCCACCTGCTCTCCGACGGAGCCCTGATCGAGTCGGTGGTGATGCACTACCCGGCGCGCGGGCGGGGCGAGGATGGCCGGCCCGAGCATCGCGAGCGGCATACCTTGTGCATCTCCAGCCAGGCCGGCTGCGCCGTGGGGTGTCCGTTCTGCGCCACCGGCGAACTGGGTTTCGGACGCGACCTCGAAACCGCCGAGATCCTGGACCAGGTACGGCACGCAGCCCGGCGTCTGGCGGCCCGCGGCGACCACCCGACCAACGTCGTCTTCATGGGCATGGGCGAGCCGCTCCTCAATCTCGATCGCGTGCTGGAAGCGGTGGCGGGTCTTTCCGACCCGCAGAGGTTCGGCCTGGGCGCTCGCCACGTCGTGGTCTCGACCTCCGGGGTAGTGCCGGGGATCCGCCGCCTCACGCAGCTCAACCCGCAGTTCACGCTGGCGATCAGCCTGCACGCCGCCCGAGATCCTCTGCGCGACGTCCTCGTCCCGCTGAACCGCCGCTGGCCCGTCGCCGAGGTCGTCGGGGCGGCCCGCGACCATGCGCGCACAACCGGCCGGCGCGTGAGCTACGAGTACGTGATGATTTCCGGTGTGAACGATACAGACGTCGACGCGGATGCCCTGGCCGGCCTGTTGCGTGGCGACCTGGCCCACGTCAACCTGATCCCGATGAATCCCGTCGCGCACACGCCCTGGCAGGCCAGCAGCTCGCAGCGCGTTACGCGTTTCGCCGCGCGCCTGCGGCAGGGCGGTATCGGCGCTACTGTCCGGCGCAACCGCGGCCAGGACGCCGGCGCGGCCTGCGGCCAGCTGGCGGCCGATCGGGCCGGCGAGCCGCCGGCTCCGACCGTGGCCCACCGGCGCGAGGTCATCGTCCGCCAGAGCGAGGCCGCCCTCAGGGGCGACCGCAGCGCCGAGCGCCTGCCGGCGGACCTCGAGGCGGCGGTCGCAGGCCCGTCGGGTGACCGCTGATGGCCCGCCGCCGCATGCTCGTCAGCACGAGCATTCTCGACGCCGACCTGGCCGATCTCGCCCGCGATTGTCGGCGGGCGTTCAGGGCGGGCTCGGACCGGCTCCATTTGGATGTCATGGACGGCCACTTCGTCCCCAACATCACCTTCGGACCGACGGTCATCAAGCGCCTGCGGCACATCGGCAAGCAGCCGTTCGACGCCCACTTGATGATCTCCGAGCCGGGCCGGTACATGGACCAATTCATCGAGGCCGGCTGCGACTCGATCACATTCCACGTCGAGGTCGAAGAGCCGATCGAGCCGACTCTGCTCAAGATTCGGAAGGCCGGCCGGCAGGCGGGCCTGGCACTGAGGCCGGCGACGCCGCTATCGGCGCTGGAGCCGTACCGTCAGCTGCTCGACATCGTTATGGTGATGACCGTCGAGCCTGGTTTCGGCGGGCAATCGTTCATGGCGGACGCGGCCACCAAGATCCTGCCGGCGCACGAGCTGTTCCGCGACCGCGCGCCAGGGCTGCCGGGCGGACAGGTCCACGTCGACGGGGGCGTCAATCGCCACTCGGCGGAGTTGTGCGGTGGGTTTGGAGCGGAGGTGCTGGTGGTCGGCTCCACGCTGTGGAAGAAGGGCGTGGACATCGCCCGAGAGATACGCTTGATCAAGGCGCTCGCGGACGAGGGCTACGAGAATGGCACCGGCAGGGGCAGGGCGGCCATCCCACACGATGAGTGGCTCACTTTCGCGACCCTTCCAAGGTCGATCGGCCGGCGGCTGGCCGAAGCGATGGAGGCGGCGGGAATTGCCGTGATCCAGCTGCGCGCCGACCGCGTGGCCGGGTCCGGGGGGCCGCGGGACTACGAGCTGCTGATACCCGCCGCCAGCGAGTCCGCCGCGATCGAGCGTTTCGGCCGCGCGCGCGAGCAGGCTCAATCCGCCGCGAAGGCCCGGTGCGAGCCGGCTGCCGAGGCCCGAAGCGAGCAAGGAGAGACTGCGTGAGCGAGGAAGCAGCCGCGGGTCAGGCGCTGCCGGCGACTGAGGCCTTGCCGCCGGGCGCTCTCCACACGGACGGCGCCTCGGAGGCCGGGCCGGATGTGCCGCACGCCCACCTGGGGCGTCGCAACGACCGGCTGCTGCTGGCCGCGATCGCGTCCTACGCGGTCATCCTCTCCATCCTGATGATCGCGCGGGGCATCTCGGTCACGCCCGAGCTGATCGTGGTCGCCTTTGGGCTCGCCGCCTTGCTGCTCGGTCGCGGGAAGCTCTTCCTGCGAGACTGGATCCCGTTCCTGGCCCTGTTCTTCGCCTATGAGCTGATGCGCGGCTATGCCGACAAGTTCGGCCTGCCGATCCACGTCACGGACGTAATCTCGATCGAGCGAATCATCGGCCTCGGCGGCCTGCCCACGAGCTACCTTCAGCAGCTCCTGCACCACGGCCCGGCATCCGCTCCGGACAACGTGGCGACGATTTCGGTCATCTTCTACTTCCTGCACTTCCCCCTGCCGCTGGCCGTCGGGTTCCTGCTGTGGATCCACGAGCGCCACTTCTACTACGACTATGTGGCCGCGCTGATCCTGCTGTCGATGGCGGCTTTCGTGACGTTCCTGCTCCTGCCGGTCGCGCCGCCCTGGTGGGCCGCCCAGAACGGCTACATCACCGGGGTCCTGCATCTGCGCGACACGGGCTTCGATGGGCTGGTGAGCCTCTTCGGCTTCGGCAAGAACAACTACCTGTACACGTATTCGCTCTACAGCATCAGCTCCAACGACGTGGCGGCATTCCCCTCGCTCCATGCCGCCTACCCGTTCCTGGCGTTCCTGTTCGCCAGGCGCGCCTTCGGCAGGGTGGGCTGGCTGATGGCGGCCTATACCGCGTGCGTCTGGTTCGCCATCGTCTACCTGGGCGAGCACTGGGTCGTCGACATCATCGGCGGCGTCGTCTACGCCTCGATCGCCTATCTGGTAATCCTGCACGGGCCGGCGTGGGGGCGGCGATTCCTGAAGCAGGTCGCCGACGAGGAGATCGAAGCCGGGGTCGAGGCGGAGGATGCCGGCGAAGCTGGAGCCCTGCGCCGGATCGGCAGGCGGGTACGCTGGGCGCTGGTCATCCAGGGCGGCGTGGTTGCGGTGTTGGGCCTGGCCGCCGCGTACGCGATCAACACGCAGGACTGGCTCGGCGGCTCTCAGAGCGGGCTCTACCTGGTCGCGTGGCTGGCCATGCTCGGCGGGTTGTGGCGCGCCGCTGTCGGCCTGGTCAGTCGCTGAGCCGGGCGCGACGGGAGGATCTGAATGCGCGCCCTGCTGCAGCGGGTTTCTCGCGCTGAGGTCCGGATCGAAGGTGAGTCCGTGGCCTCGATCGGGCCTGGGCTGCTGATACTGCTGGGTGTTGGCCCGGCCGACGACGAGTGGGTCGCGTCGGGCCTGGCGGCCAAGGTGGCGGGCCTGCGGATCTTCGCCGACGCCGATGGTCTGACGAACCTATCCGTGACTGAGGTGGGCGGCTCGGCCCTGGTGGTGAGCCAGTTCACGCTCTACGCGGACACGCGGCGCGGGCGCCGACCATCGTTCATCCGGGCGGCCGGGCCGATCGTCGGCGAGCGGCTCTACGAGGTCTTCTGCGAGATCCTGGCCAGCTCCGGCATCCCGGTGGCCCAGGGCCGCTTCGGCGCCGAGATGGCGGTCGAGCTGGTCAACGACGGTCCGTTCACGATCTGGCTCGATTCGGACGAGCTCGGGATCGCCCCGACGCCGGCATAGGGCTAACCTCCGGCCCGGACCCGTGCCGCTGGAGTTCGCGCCGCGTGCCGGGCCTCGGAATCACGATCGGCGCCGGGCCTGGGGCCCGACGCCGAGCGGATGCGAGTGACTACCGGCCGCGGCGGGCCGGTCTGACCTCAGCGAGCGCCGCGCGAGAGGGTGCGCTGGCAGCGGGTGCAGACCAGGGTCTTCACCATCTTGCCGTTCTGCTCGATCGTCGCCCGCTGGAGGTTCGGGTGGTAGCGCCGGTGGGCGCGGACCCGGTTCATCCCGGACGACTGCGGGTTGAAGCCGTCTATGGAGACCTTCCCGCAGACGGCGCAGGAGCGAGCCATGAGATCCTCACGGTTACTGAACACAAGAGGCGGCCCCGACCGGGGCCGAACGGGGCGGTATGATAGCACACCGTTTCCGCCCTCCAGGCTGGGAGTCGCACGCACATGCCCGAGCGCTCGGTGGCCGGCAGATCGATCGTAACCCGGCGTGCCATCGTCGACATAATCCGAACCGCGGTTCAGGGCAGCTACGGCGTGACAGGCTTCAGCGACCCGTCATTCGCGCGCCGGCTGTCGCGTTGGATCGGCCTCGATCGACCCGGCATCGAGCTCGCGACCGAGGGCGGCCTCAGCCTGGACCTGTACATCAAAGTCGCCTATGGGATGCCCGTCGCGGAGGTCGCGCGCCAGGTCAATTCGGCGGTGCGTTACTCGCTTCAGAGCCTTGTCGGGGTGGAGATCGCCAGGATGACGATCCACGTCGACGGGCTCGGATACCAGCCCACCGCCGTGGAGCGTGCCGAGGCGATCAGACGCGAGCCGGGCGAGGCCGAGGAACCGACCCGGGATGTCGCCCAGGACGTGCCCGGCCTGGATCAGGCCCACAAGGCGCCGGCCGAGGGAGAGCGGGCTCCGAGACGACGCAGGACCAGATGACCCATCGAGTGTCCCGATGACGCGGCGCGCTGGCGACGGGGCCGGTCTTCTGGCGGCCTTCCGAGCCGCTGTCGACAACCTCGCCGGCCACGTCGACGAGGTCAACGCCCTCAACGTCTTCCCCGTGCCCGACGGCGACACCGGCAGCAACATGCTCGCCACGGTCCGCGCGGCGCTCACGGAGGCGGAGGGAGTGGCCGAGAGGTCGGCCGACCGCGTGGCCATGGCCATCAGCTTCGGGGCGCTGATGGGCGCGCGCGGCAATTCCGGCGTCATCGCCTCGCAGATCTTCCGCGGCATGGCCGAGGGACTTGGCGGGAAGGATCGTTTCGACGGCGCCGATCTCGCCCGATCCCTGACTCAGGGAACGGCCACGGCCTACAAGGCTGTCGCCAAGCCGGTCGAGGGCACGATTCTGACGGTCATCCGGGAAGCGTCCGCGGCCGCGGTGGTCGTGTCCGAGGAGGGCGGCGATCTCGAGTCGGTACTGGCCGCCGCGGTGCGGGGGGCCCAAGAGGCCGTGGCCAGGACGCCGTCGATGCTGCCGATCCTGCGGGACGCCGGCGTGGTCGATGCCGGTGGGCAGGGCCTGCTGCGGCTGCTGCAGGGGGCTCTCCAGTACATCGTGGCCCAGAACCCGGCCCCGGCAGCAACGGCCGATAGAGCCGCCCACAGGCGAATCGCCAGGCCGGCTGCCCCCGCCGACGGGGAGTTCGGCTACGAGACCATGTTCCTGCTCCACACCCGAGACGCGCCGCTGGACCTGGAGCGGCTGCGGGCCGGCCTCGAGCGAATGGGCGACTCGGTCCTGGTGGCCGGCGACGGTCGGGCGGCGAAAGTGCACGTCCACAACGACCGGCCGGACCGAGTCATAGCGCTCGGGTTGTCCATGGGCTCGCTGACGCGCATAACCGTTGAGAATCTCGACTCACAGAGCCAGGAAGTCCGTGATAAGAGGGAGGCCGAGCTCAGCGTGGGTCAGGAACCGGGACAGGTCGGGGCCACGGACGAGCCGGGCTTGTATGGGGCCGGCAATCCTGGCCGCGCGCGCGGCGGCCGTCACGAGACGCGTCCGCACGTGGATCTCGAGATGTACGACGCGCAGGCCGAAGGCGCTCCGCGTGAGACGAGCGGGTCAGATGGGACGGGCGACGGCGCCGCGGCCGAGGAAACAGTTCCGCTGGCAGTGGTGGCGGTCGCCGCCGGAGACGGGCTGGCGCGCATCTTCAACTCGTACGGCGTCGCCGCGGTCGTACACGGCGGCCAGACCAACAACCCGTCCACGGGCGAGTTGCTCGACGCGGTCGAGAAGATCGCCGCCGACGAGATCCTGTTGCTGCCCAACAACCCGAATGTCGTTCTGGCGGCCCGACAGGCTTCCGAGATGACCACGCGGCGGGTTCGGGTCGTGCCCACCCGAAACGCCGCCGAAGGCTTCGCCGCACTCCTCGCCCTCGATCCGGATCGCGACGCAACGGCCAACGCCGAGTTCATGACGCTGGCCGGCCGGGCGGTCCAGACGCTGCAGGTCACCGAAGCGGTTCGCGACGCCGTCATCGGCGGCCGCAGGGTTCGGTTGGGCCAGACGATCGTGCTCGACCCGGACGACGGCCTGCTGGCGGTGAACACCGATCGAATGAAGGCCGTCCTCGCGGCCCTGCGGGCCCTGGAGCCCGGCTTCGAGCTGGTGACGATCTACTACGGCGACGGCGCCGACCTCGCAGAGGCGGAGAGCGTGGCCGGCCGGATCGGGGAGGCGCTCCCGGGCGTGGAGGTGGAGGTGATCCACGGCGGACAGCCCCACTACCGGTACCTCGTCGCGGCCGAGTAGAGGAGTGGCGACGCGGGGGCCGGGCCATTCGACGTCGCGTGGCGGGGCCACCAGGGTGGCCGTGGCGCGCGCCCCTGTCGGCCCGGCAACGAAGATAGGGGAGAGCGGCTTCGCCGGCGCGACGGCGCTGCGGCGCGTGGGGCCACGGCTCGGAATCTTCACGGTCCGGGACCTGCTGTTCCATTTGCCCCGCCGCTACGACGATCTGCGGGCCCTGAGCACGGCGCGTGAACTCGCCTGGGTGCCCGACGGCGAACTGGCCAGCGCCAGGCTCCAGGTCCGCGGCGTCCGCGTGGCACCGACCTTCCGCCGCCATGTCGAGCGAACTACGGTGTTTCTGAGCGACGACACGGGCGAGGCGGAGGCGACCTGGTTTGGGCGTCGCTTCATCGCCAACCGCCTGCGTGAGGGGCAGTGGATCGTGATCAGCGGCAAGATCCGCCGCCGCGGCTTCACGACGAGCTTCGACAACCCCGAGTTCCGGCCCGACGACGGCTCGGCGCTCCTGCACGCCGGCCGGATCGTGCCGGTGTACAGGCTCACCGCGGGCTTGACGGCGGCAACTCTCCGGCGGGCGATCCGGCAAGCCCTCGATGTCGTCGGCGCGACGTACGCGGACTATCTCCCCGCCGAGGCCGCGAGCGCGGCCGATCCGATGCCGATCTCGGCGGCGCTGGAGAGCGCCCACTATCCCGAGGACTTCGCGCGACGCGACGCGGCCCTCCGCCGGCTCGGCTTCGACGAGCTCCTGGCGCTGGAGATCGGCATGGTCGCTCGCGACCGGCAGCGTCGCGTGGCCGTTGGCGAACCCGTGGCCGTGCCCCGGGCACGTGTTCGGGAGGCCGTCGAGGCCGTGGAGGCGGCCCTGACCGAGCAGGTGCGCGCCCGAATGGGTGCTTCCGACCCGGCTCGCCTGACCCCGGACCAGGCGGCGGCAGTGGCGGCGATCGTCGCCGACCTGGCCCAGCCCCGGCCGATGATGCGGCTTCTCCAGGGCGACGTGGGATCCGGCAAGACCGCCGTCGCGGCGCTGGCGCTGGCCTTCGTCGCGGACGCGGGCCGACAGGGCGCGCTGCTCGCGCCGACGGATCTGCTGGCCCGCCAGCATGCCGTGGCGCTGCGGCGGCTGGTCGAGCCGTTGGGTCACGGCGTGACGCTGCTGACCGGGTCGCTCCCCGCCGGTGAGCGACGCGACGCGCTCAAGCTCCTGTCCGCGCCGCCCGCGACGGAGGGACTGCTCGGACTCACGAGTGGCCGGATCGTGGTTGGCACCCATGCGCTCGTCCAGGAGGCGGTCGAGTTCGCCGATCTCGCCCTGGCCGTGGTCGATGAGCAGCACCGCTTCGGCGTCGCCCAGCGCGAGGCGCTCGCCACGAAGGGCCGTTCGCCGCACGTTCTACTGATGACCGCGACGCCGATTCCGCGAACCCTCGGCCAGATAGTGCTGGCCGATCTCGACGTTTCGGACCTGCGGACGCCGCCGGCCGGTCGCCTGAAGGTCAGGACCGGCATTCGCCATGCCGAGGAATTGGCCGGGACGGCGGCGGAGCCCTCCAAGGGCGCATATCCGCTCATCGTCCGCGAGGTTCGGGCCGGGCATCGGGCTTTCGTCCTCGTGCCTCTCGTGGAGGAGGACGAGGAATCGGCCGCTCGTTCCGCCGGTGAGGTCGCCGCGGCGTTGCCTGCGCAGCTCGCCGAGGCCGCGGCCCGAATCGGCCTGGGCGCGGAGCCCGCGCCGCGAGTCGGCGTCGTGCACGGCCAGATGAAGGCGGCCGATCGCGACGCCACGATGGACAGGTTCCGCGGCGGAGAGCTCGATGTGCTCGTCGGCACGACGGTGCTCGAGGTCGGCGTAGACGTGCCCGAGGCCACGGTCATGCTCATCCTCGACGCCGATCGCTTCGGCCTCGCCCAGCTCCACCAGCTGCGTGGCCGCGTCGGGCGCGGCGAGGCACAGGCGTACTGCATTCTCGTCTCCGACTCGAACGACGAAACGGCGAAGGCGCGCCTGGACGCGCTGGCGAACACGAACGACGGCTTCGAGCTGGCCGAGCTGGACCTCGAGCTGCGACGGGAGGGCGAGCTGCTGGGCCTGCACCAGAGCGGGCTGCCGACGCTGCGAATTGCGTCGCTGCGGAACAAGGAGGACCGCGATCGGGCCGCTCAAGCGCGAGCCGTCGCGGAGCGGGTCCTCGACGAACGGGGCGCGCTTCTGCCGGGCCATGAGGCGCTCGCGGCGGAGCTGCGGGTCGGCTGGCTGGCCAGGGTGGGCGCGGGCGATGTGCTGGCGGAGGTCGCCGACGCGGACGCGGCGGGCGGGCCGCACACTGCGGCCGTTGCGACGGGCGCCGCGGCGACTCGGAAGGTGTCCGCGTGAGCGAGGCCGGGCGGGTCATCGCCGGAACGGCCAGGGGTACGCGGCTGGCCGCTCCGGGCGAGGCCACCAGGCCACTCGCCGACAGAGTGAAGGAAACGCTCTTCGCGATCCTGGAGCCGGACCTGCCGGGCGCACGCATGCTCGACCTGTTCGCCGGGTCTGGCGCCGGAGGCATCGAAGCTCTCTCGCGGGGAGCCGCGCACGCCGTCTTCGTGGAGCGGGACGGAATCGCCGTCCGCGTCATCGGCGAGAACCTGACGAGGACTCATCTTGCCGATCGGGGCCACGCCATGCGGGCCGATGTGCTCACCTATCTCGGCGGACGAGCAGCCTCTGATGGTCCATTCGACGTCGTCCTGATCGATCCGCCCTACGCCGAGCCCGGGCTTCTCGAGTCGAGCCTGGCGCGGTTGGCCGCAGCGCCGGCCGCGCTCCTGACGCCCGAGGCGTGGGTCGTTGCCAAGCACTTCTGGCGGACCCCTCCACCACCGGCCGTTGGGCTGCTAGCATCGGTCCGAACCAGACGGTTTGGAGAGACCGCCCTGACGTTCTACCGTCGGACGGGCGCCGGGCCGCAGGTCGCGGAAGAGCCGGTCGCCGTCAGCCCGGATCGACCCGCCACCGAAGCGGAGGAGGCAGCCAGGTGAAGATCGCCGTTTACCCGGGCTCGTTCGACCCGATGACGAACGGCCACCTCGACGTCGTCGCCCGGGCTGCCGCCGTCTTCGACCGGGTCGTCTTCGCCGTCCTCGTCAATCCCCGCAAGTCGGAGCCCATCTTCCCGACCGACGTACGACTGGCGGTCATTCGCGAAGCCGTCGACGAGTGCTGTCCGGCCGACGTCGCGGCCCGCATCGACGTCGAGTCGTTCGACGGGCTGACCGTGGAGTTCTGCCGCAGGCGGGGCGCCAACTTCGTCGTTCGAGGACTGCGGGCCATATCCGATTTCGAGTCCGAGCTGCAGATGGCCCACATGAACCGAAAGCTGGACGCGGAGGTCGACACGGTCTTCTTCATGAGCGCGCTGGAGCACAGCTACCTGAGCTCGAGCCTGGTCAAAGAGATCGCCACTTTCGGCGGCGACGTGACGCAAATGGTTCCGGCAGCCGTCGCCAGACGGCTGACGGCGCGGATCCCGAGTCTATAATCCAGGAAACCGGCAGCCCGAGACCTCGCCCCAGGAGGGCCAGTCCGATCGACATCATCCACCTCGTCGAGCGACTCGAGTCCTTGCTGGCGGACGGCCGGAAGCTTCCCTTCACCAGCAGCGTCATGGTCGATCAGGCCTATGCCCTCGATCTGGTCGACCAGCTGCGGATGGCGATTCCCGAGGAAATCAAGACCGCTAAGCGGGTCAACTCCGAGGTTGATCGACTGCTGGAGCAGGCGCGCGAGGAAGCGGAGCAGATCCTCGCCCGCGCCCAGGAACAGGCGACGTACCTGATCGAGGAACGTGAGCTGACGCGCCAGGCCGAGGAGATGAGCCTGGAGATCGTGCGCCAGGCGCGATCCGAGGCCGATGGCGTGCGCCGCGGCGCCGACGACTACGCCGCCGAGGTGCTGGCCAAGCTCGAAGTCGAAGTCATGAGGACCCTGAAGAGCATCAGGCTGGGGCTGGATCTTCTGGATGAAAGGCGCGCCGTCCCCACGGTCGCGGACGATTCCGATGGAGAAGGGGCGCTCGATGAATACGAACAGTCGACAGGCACCGAAGAGCCAGTCCGCCAGTGACGCGCTGACCTTCAACGTCGCGCGCCTGCTCGCCGAACCTGCAGGATCGATCCGCGATCTCGATATCAGCGCGCCGCCGCTGGACCTCGGCCCGGACCTGCACCAGAACCGCCGCGTGGCCGGGAAGCTGCGTCTCACTCGAACGAACCGTGGACTGCTGGTGCAGGGCAGGCTCTTCACCTCCATCGCCCAGGAGTGCAGCCGCTGTCTCCGCGAGATCGACTACCCGATCGACCTCGAAATCGAGGAAGAGGCCCTGCCGACGATCGATCTGGCCAGCGGCCTGCCGCTCGACACGTCGGCCGAGCCGGACGTCCTGAGGCTTTCGGGCCACCACGAGCTGGAGCTCGAGCAAGAGGTCCGCGAGGCAATCCTTCTGGCCGAGCCGATCGCGCCCCTCTGCCGAGAGGACTGCCCGGGGCTATGCGTGGTTTGCGGTCAGGAGTTGGGCAGCGGTCCGCACCACCACCCCGACGAGGAGATCGACCCGCGCCTCGAGCCGCTGCGCGATCTTCGGCTGCCGGACGAAGGTTGAGCCGGGGATCTCGTCGGCACTTGACGCGGCGAACCAGCGGTCCGCTATAGTCGGTCGACCGGTTTCACGTCCGTCTCGAACCGTCGCTTAGGGCGATCGACCCGGGCAATGCAGCCGGCAGGAGGCGTGTGTGTCCGACGAGCTCATTCACCCTGAGGAAGTGAGTTCGACCTCGCTCAAGCAGCTGTTCGATGACGCCTACATGGAGACTTCGATCGACAGCGACGGCGACGTACGGATCAAGGACAAGTACAGCTGCTTCCTGCGCCCGGATCCCGACGGCAAGCTGATCGCTCTCTACGCCATCTTCGGCGCCAACGCCACCGCCCAGCCTGCCGGCAAGCTGGAGTACGTGAATCGGGTCAACGACCAGGTCAAGCTCATTCGGGCCTCGGTCATGAGCGACGGTCGATTCTTCCTGGATTACTACATTCCGGTCGATGGGGGCATCACCAAACGGGCCGTGGTCATGGCCGCGCGTCGCTTCCTGTCCTGCATCGAGGCCGCGATATCGCAGGACACCGGCAACGTCGTCGCCTGACGGGGGTCGTGCCCCGGGCTCCTGACGGCGTCTGGCCCGCGCTCCGCCCGCGTCCGCCTCTGCCGGTTGGAAGCCCTGCACAGCCGCTAGACTTCGGCCATGCCGTCATTCCGCGCCCCCAGGGGCACACGCGACCTGCTCCCCGAAGTCAGGTCCGGTCTGAATCGACTCGAAGCCATGGCCCGCTCGCTGGCCGGCCGCTACGGCTACCGCGAGATGGAGATCCCGATGTTCGAGCAGACGGCCGTCTTCGAACGCGGGATCGGCGAAGTCACGGACGTCGTCGAGAAGGAGTTGTTCCGGCTCGCGCCTCGAACCGAGGAGGCGGAGGCTTGGGCGCTCCGGCCCGAGGCCACGGCCGGGATCGTCAGGGCATTCGTGCAGCACGGGATGCACACCTGGCCTCAGCCGGTGAAGCTGAGCGTGGTCGGTCCGATGTTCCGCTATGACCGGCCACAGGCCGGCCGCTACCGCCAGTTCTGGCAGTGGGACGCGGAGGCGATCGGCGATCCGGGGCCGGCCGTGGACGCGGAGATGGTCGAGATGGGCTACCGCTTCTACGTGGAAGCGGGCGTGCCGGACGTGCAGGTGCTGCTGAACTCGATAGGCGACGGGGCCTGCCGGCCGGCCTATCTGAATCGGCTGACGGCCTACTTCCGGCGTCACGAGACCGAACTGCCCGAACTCGAGCGGCGACGGCTGGACACGAACCCGCTGCGCCTGCTGGATTCCAAGGATCCGGCGATGACAGCTCTGGTCGCGGCCGCGCCCAGGATCGGAGACGGCCTGTGCGAGGCTTGCGCGGCGCACTTCGCCGCGGTTCGAGCGCACCTGGACGCGCTCGGAATCCCATACAGGGTGGAGCCGACGCTCGTGCGCGGCCTGGACTACTACACCCGGACCGCGTTCGAGTACTACCGTCGCGGCGCGGAGGGCCAGCAGCAGGCGCTGGGCGGTGGCGGCCGATACGACGGTTTGGTCGAGCTGCTGGGTGGCCGGCCGACGCCCGGGATCGGCTTTGCCCTGGGCCTGGATCGGGTGCTGCTGGCGCTCGACGAGACCGGCGCCACGGCCGCGGCCGAGACGCCGCCGCTGGCGGTCATCGTCGGAGCGGACCCGGCCGACACGATCGCGCGCCTGCGGGTAGCCAGCCTGCTTCGGGCCGAGGGGCTGTGCGTTCGGGCGGAGCTGGCGCAGCGCAAGCTGGGCCGGCAGCTCGAGACGGCGTCGCGCGACCACGCCCACTTCGCGGTCATCATCGGCGACGAGCTCGACGAGGGACACGTCCAGCTCAAGGATCTCGAGGCGGGTACTCAGCGGCTGGTTCCGCTTGCGGAGCTCGCTCGCGAGCTGGCACGGGCGGCGAAGAGCCACCACCACGGCTAGCGGTCCGGGCGTGATCCGCCGCCCGAGAAAGGGGGAGCATGAAGATCCGGCATGTCGCGACGATCATCTTCGTGGACGACGTCGCGCGCTCGAGTGCTTTCTATCGCGATGTCCTGGGGCAGCCGGTCAGCCAGGATCACGGCACAGTCGTGGTGTTCGAGCATGGCTTCGAGATCCACGACGGCGTCAACCTGCTGGAGAAGACGTACAAGAAGCCGGGTGCCTTCACGACCGGGCCACAGGGCAAGGACAACCTGGACATCTACTTCGAGACAGACGACCTGGAGGAGGCGTACCGGAAGGTCTGCGCATCCGGCGCCGAGGTGATCCATCCGATCGAGGTCCAGGCGTGGGGGCAGCGGGTCTTCCGGTTTCACGATCCCGACGGTCACATGGTGGAGATCGGCGACCCGATGTGAACCGGCTGGATTCGAAGATCCGGCCCACTCTCTGGCGGGCGACCGAAGGACTCGGATTCCGCGCCGCGTGGACATTCCTGGGACCACGGGAACGAATCGCCGTGCCGCGTCGGTCATACGTAGTGGCAGGCCAATGGAGGGAGCGGTGGAGCAGGAGCTGGTGGTCGCGGCCCGGCTTGGCGACGAGGTCGCCTTCGCCCGGCTGATCGACGCTGAGGCCCCGCGCACCTACCGCGCCGTTCTGGCGATCGTCCGCTCGCCCGAGGATGCCCAGGAGGTGATGCAGGATGCGTCGATACGAGCCTGGCGTCAGCTTCGGGGGCTGCGGCAGGCGGACAGCTGGCCGGCCTGGTTCCGCCGGATCGCCGTCCGCCAGGCCTTCGATCGCGCTGGCCGGCAGGGCCGGATTCGCGTGCGCGAGGTCAACCTGGATTCGGCCGCAAGCGAGGCCGGCCATGACCCAAGCTCCGGCTGGGCCGACCGGGCGAGCGTGATGGCGGCTCTGCAGCTTCTGGCCAGAGAAGATCGGGCCCTGTTGGGCCTGCGATTCGGCGCCGATCTGGCGGTGGCGGACGTCGCCGCCGCTCTCGGGATCCCTCTGGGCACGGCGAAATCCCGACTGCACCGCGCGCTCGGCCGCCTCGCGGCGGCCATGGGAGAACAACGATGTCCGCCGATGAACCGATCCTGACGGCCATTGAAGAGCGTGCTGCGGGGGCACTCCGGGCCGCGCTGCATGAAGGCGCCACGTCCGAGCCGTTCCGTTTCGATTCCGGAGTGCTGACGGAGCCGGTCTCACGGGATCGGGTCCTGCGGGGCCGCCTGCCGGTCGGCATGGCCGCCGCCCTGGCGGTAGTGCTGGTCGCGGTCATGGCGGTCTTCGCCGGACCGCAGCTCGGGATTGGAAGGCCGGCCGTGTCACTGGCGCATTTCGACAACGGCCAGTTCGCCTTCGACTATTCGAGCTCGTGGCGGACGATCGCCGTCGATCAGAATGGCCTGCCCGTTCTGGGCACCGGCGATTGGAGGCTCGGCTGCCCCGACCAGCCTTCGGCCACCGGGTGCGGCGAGGAGATCACGGACATCTCGGGCGGACGCATCGTCGTCACGATGTGGGCGCAGAGCCCCGGGCCGCCGGCGTACTGCTCCGAGGACGATGGTCTTGCGGCGGCGCCGCTCGGCACGGCGTGGATCCGGCAATACGACGAAAGCGCCCTGGAGGCCACCCAGCCGACGACCCGGTGGGAGATCCGCCGCCCCGGCTACGGCTTCGGCATGACCGGCAACCTCTGGATCCAGGCCGTGACCGACAATCCGGCCGAGCTCGCCAACGCGGAGGCTCTCGTCGCGACCTTCCGCTGGGAGAAGGCCGGCGACTACTGCCAGTCGCAGACAGCCGGGCCGTCCTTGCCCGGCACGGCCGGCCGCTTCGACAACGGCCAGTTCTCGTTCTACTACCCGGCTGGCTGGGCCGTACTGAGCGGCGACTACTACGAGACCAGGGCCTACGACGTGGTGGCGGTGCTTGGCACCGGCGTGTTCCATAGCGGGTGCACCTGGACGGACAACGGCGCCGGGTGCACCGGCGACACCGTCGACGTCAGCGGCGGCAGGGTCGTGGTGAAGATCTTCGAGCGCGTCGGGGGCCCGGCTCCCATGTGTGGGGGCGGTCAGGCGAATGAGACGCTCGGACCCAATGCCGTCCAATTGACCGGCCAGGGCTCGGCGCTCCTGTGGGAGATCCGCTTCCCTGGCTATGAGTTCGGGTGGCCGAACAACATCTTCGTCGAGGCGTGGACCAGCGGCTCCGAATCGATCGCCCAGGTCGAAGCGTTGGTCGCCAGCTTCCGCTGGGCCAGCGGCGTCTCGGGCACGGACTTCTGCCCTGTTGACGGATAGCCCGGCGCAGGCCCACGTTCGGCTACGATGCGCGGCATGAGTGAGCCCACACCGTCCTCGACCTCGCCCGAAGCAGCTTTCGGCCTGACCACGCCCTACCGTGACGTGACGTGCGGCGAACTGCGCGCTGCCGACGCCGGCCGGGAAGTCCGCATGGCCGGCTGGGTCCATCGACGCCGGGACCACGGCCACCTGATCTTCCTGGACCTGCGTGACCGCTACGGCATCACCCAGGTCGTGATCGACAGGGCCGAGACCAAGGCTGCGGCGGCGGCCGCAAGGGTTCGCAACGAGTTCGTGCTCGAGATCCGAGGCGATGTCGCTCACCGGCTCGCGGGCAGCGAGAATTCACGGCTCGCAACCGGCGATATCGAAGTTCGGGCCAGGTCTGTCGAGATCCTGAACGAGGCGGAGACGCCGCCCTTCTACATCAACGATCCCGATGCGCCCGTCGACGAGAGCCTGCGGCTGAAGTATCGATACCTCGACATCAGGCGCCGGCCCATGCTCGACCGCCTGATGCTGCGCTCCGATCTGGTCCACGCCATCCGCGAGGCCCACTATCGGGCCGGCTTCGTCGAAGTCGAGACGCCGATCCTGCTCAAGTCCACGCCCGAGGGAGCGCGCGACTTCATCGTCCCCAGCCGCCTCCAGCCCGGCACCGTGTACGCCCTGCCGCAGAGCCCACAGCAGCTGAAGCAGCTGCTGATGGTCGCCGGCATGGACCGCTACTTCCAGATCGCCCGCTGCTTCCGCGACGAGGACCTGCGCGGCGACCGTCAGCTGGAGTTCACGCAGCTGGACCTGGAGATGAGCTTCGTCACCGAAGAGCGGGTGATGGACTTCGTCGAGGCGATGATCGTCGACGTCAGCAGGAAGGTCGTGCCGGACCGGCCGATCCAGCAGGTGCCCTTCCCCCGTATCGACTACCACGATGCGCTGGAGCGCTTCGGCTCGGACAAGCCCGACATCCGTTTCGGCATGGAGCTGGTCGATCTCGCGGCGGCCTTTCCGGACGGCAGCGGCTTCCGCGTGTTCGACGAAGCGCTCGGCGCCGGCGGGCGAGTCAAGGCGATCGTGGCGCCTGGCATGGCCGACGCCAGCCGCTCGCAGGTCGACGAGTTGACCGAGTTCTCCCGCCGCTACGGGGCCAAAGGCCTGGCGCACGTGTCCCTCGGCGCCGACGGAACCGCCCACTCGCCGATCGCGAAGTTCCTGGGTGACGAGCGGCTCGCGGCCATCTCCTCGACCGCCTCAGCGGGGCCCGGCGATCTCATCTTGATCGTCGCCGATGCGAGCCCCGAGGTCGTGGCCGATGTGCTCGGCCGCCTGCGCCAGGAGCTGGGCCTGCGGCTCGGTCTCGCGGATCCCGACGTCCTGGCCTACTGCTGGGTCTTCCACTTCCCGATGTACCAGTGGGATGCCGGGGGAGGACGCTGGGACGCCACTCACAACCCGTTCAGCGGCGTTCTGCCCGAAGACGAGGGGCTTCTCGTGACGGCGTCCGGCGATCCGTACAGGCCCTCGCGCGGGGATCCGGCCGGGCGGGCGCGGGCAATGCAGTACGACATCGCCCTCAACGGTTGGGAGCTCGGCGGCGGGTCGGTTCGGATCCACAAGCGAGAGCTTCTGGAGCGGAGCTTCGCGCTGCAGGGCTATTCGCGCGAGAAGATGCACGACCTGTTCGGCGGGATACTCGAGGCCTTCGACTTCGGCGCGCCGCCGCACGGCGGAATCGCCATGGGCATCGACCGCTGGGCCGCCCTGTTCTCGCACCAGACCAACATCCGGGAGGTCATGGCCTTCCCGAAGACGCAGTCCGGGACTGATTTGATGCTGGAAGCCCCTTCACAACCCGATCCAGAGCAGTACGCTGAGCTTGGCCTGCGGTTTGAGGGCGCGGCGTCGCAGCAAACCGGCGGCCGCTAGGACACGGCATCAGGGCGGCCAGGCGGCCGAAATCGGAGGGCGGGTTTGGAACCGGGATCCGACCAGAGATACGTACGCTGCCGGCGTTGCCACGACGTCTTCCAGAATGGGCTTGCGAACTGCCCGCGGTGCGGTGCAGCCTACGTTCCCGCCGCCGATCCGTCTGTGGCTGCGACGAGTTCGTACGCCGACAAGTACTCGGGCACGGAGTTCTCGGAGCCGCTGGATCTGACACCGTCGGTCCCGACGGCCCATCGGTCCGGGCTGGGCTTCCTGCTCGCTATCGGCGTGGCCCTGGTTGTGATGGCGCTGGCCGTCGGTGGGTTGGTCGCTCTGGGGGCCTTCGACGCGCCGGCGGCGGCGACGCCCCGCCACGACATCGTCGTCACCATCACGCCGACGCCGACCCCCATGCCCACGCTGCCCCCGATCGTGAGCCAGACGCTGATCCAGCTCGCCGATCCCAATCTGAACACGCACCTGGTCATCCAGACGACCGTCTCGGTGAACGCCCGGGTCACCGGTCGTTCGCAAGCGAGCACGGTCAACATGGCGGTCGATTGCGCCGGCGGGAACGAGTCGGGCACGGAGACGGCAGGCGGAGTCACGTACGAGTGGCGGCTGGTCGATGGCACGTACTACACGCGGCGTCTGCCGACCGGGACCTGGAAAGCCCAGGGCACAGTCTCCCCGTTCGTGATCCTGAGCCCGCTGTTCTCGCTTACGAACCCCCGCATGCTCCAATACGATGGTCCCGACCAGGTGAATGGGATTGAGGCCATCAAGCTGGAAAGTACGCAGTGGTGGACCCCGGACTCGGGTAAGCTGAGTGGCCTGGACGTGGCCACGCTACCAATCAACCCCGAGCACACGCAGCTCATGCTGTGGGTGGCCGCCGACGGTTCACCGATCTACGCGACCTTCAGAGCCTGGACCGATGCCCACGACGGCACGGGCACGAACCTGCTGAACATCTCGACGACCTACACGTTCTCGAATGAGGGCGCGGTCCTGCCGATTCCGTCGCCGACGATGAAGTAGGTTCGGCGCGAACCGGGCCGCGGTCGGGGACCGCTCGGGCTATCGAGGCTGGTCCTGGTCCTCGGTCGCCACCGCCGAGCCCCAATCAGGCGGCGGCCCGGCGACGGGCTCGGGCGGGCCCTGGTAGTCGGGCAGGCCGCCGCGTGGCGTCGACGCGTCGTGAACGATTCCGGGGTCGCCCAGCTCGATGTGGCGGATCGGGACACCGGCAGCCGCCAGCGATTGGGCGGCCTCTTCGGCATGCTGCCCGGACAGGGCGGCCAGACGGTCGGCCAGGGTCACGGGAAACAGGATCGGGAAGCCAGGCTGGCCACCGTAGGCCGCACGAACGATCGCATCGGGAGTGGCCCCATGCGCCTCGACGAGCGAGGTGACGGTCTCCGGATCGACCCACACGAACCTGAAGGGCCACAGCATCGCGGCCGAGGTTTCGGCCACCGCGGCGACGGCGGTGCTCATCCCGTGCACGAACCAGGCGATGCCTTGCGGCTCGTCCGGCCCGGGGCTGGTCAGGGTCACGCCGAGGTCGGCCACCGCCCGCCGCAGGTCTGCGGGCACTTCGGCGGCCACGATCACCGTCGGCAGGGCGCCACCGGACCACGCGACCTGGGCCACGCGGCGAAGAGCTGGTTCTCCGTCGATCGGGGCGAGAGCGGAGTGGGGCTCCGGCACTATCACAACTGCGGCAACGGTCATGGCTGTCTCCTCGGGCCGAGTGTAACGCCTGCCGGACCACCGGCGAGGCGTGGCCATCGAAGCCCGAGGCGGCTCCTGGCTCGGGACTGTGCGACAATTCCGTTGCCCATGAGTGACTCACCCGGTTCCGCCACGCCCGCGAGCCCCGCCACGGCCGCCCGCGCCGACGTCCGGAACCTGGCCATCGTCGCCCACGTCGACCATGGCAAGACCACGCTCGTCGACGCCATGCTTCGCCAGGCCGGAGCCTTTCGCGCCAACCAGATCGTCATGGAACGAGTCATGGACTCCAACGACCTCGAGCGCGAGAAGGGCATCACCATCCTCGCCAAGCAGACTGCGGTCGACTATGACGGCATTCGCCTGAACATCGTCGACACGCCAGGTCATGCCGACTTCGGCGGTGAGGTCGAGCGCAGCCTGAACATGGTCGACTCCGTGCTGCTGCTGGTGGATGCGGCCGAGGGGCCCCTGCCGCAGACCCGATACGTCCTGCAGAAGGCGATGTCGCACGACCTGCCGGTGGTCGTTGCCATCAACAAGATCGACCGCTCGGACGCGCGCTCGGCGGAGGTGCTCGACGCGGTCTACGAGCTGTTCATGGACCTCGGCGCGGATGCAGCTCAGATCGATTTCCCGGTCGTCTACACGAACGCCAAGACGGGCACGGCGACGCTCCGCATCGACGAGCCCGGGTACGGATCTGCGGCCGCTCTTCGAGCTGCTGATCCAGCACACGCCGGCGCCGCGCTACGTACCGGACCACCCGTTGCAGCTGCTCGTCACCGATCTTTCGGCGAACGACTACGTGGGACGGATGGCGATCGGGCGAATCTGGAACGGCACGATCAAGATGGGCCAGCGGATCGTCATCGTCCGCGAGGAGGCCGAGGACACGGCCGGCGCGGTCGAGCCCGGGCGGACGGTCACGCTGATCGGCACGGTCACCAGCCTGACGACGGCTCACGGCATCGAGCGGGTCGACATCGCGGAGGCCAGCGCCGGCGACATCGTGGCGGTTGCCGGCATCCCCGACGTCACGATCGGGGACACGCTGACCGATCCGGGCGATCCGCGGCCGATGCCGCGCCTGGACATGGACGCTCCCACGCTCCACATGACCTTCGGGGCGAACACCTCGCCCCTCTCCGGTCGCGAGGGGCGCTACGTCACCAGCCGCCACATCCGCCAGCGCCTGGAGCGGGAGGTACTCGGCAACGTCTCGATCGAGTTCTCGCCGACTGAGTCCGCCGATACGTACGAGGTCCGGGGCCGTGGCGAGCTGCAGCTGGCGATCCTCATCGAACAGATGCGCCGGGAAGGCTACGAGCTACAGGTCAGCCGGCCAGAGGTCATTCTCCGCGACGTCGGCGGCGAGACCCAGGAGCCCTACGAGCGCATCACCGTCGACATCCCGCCGGATTTCATCGGGCCCGTGCAGGCGGCGCTGGCCGATCGCAAAGCGCGTCTGGAACAGATGAGCACCGATGCCGACGGGCGGGTTCGAATGGAGTACGTCATTCCGGTTCGCGGGTTGATCGGCTTCCGTGGCCAGCTGCTCACCGAGACCAGAGGCACGGCCCTGATGCACCAGATCGGCGAGGGTTACGGCCCATGGGCCGGCGAAGTGACACACCGCACGACGGGCGTGATCGTGGCCGACCGGCCTGGAGTCTCGAACGCCTACGCGCTCTTCAACATACAGGAGCGCTCCGAGCTGTTCGTCGGCGTCGGCGTGGACGTCTACGAAGGCATGGTCATCGGTGAGAACTCCCGTCCCGACGACATGGACGTCAACGCGACCAAGGAGAAGAAGCTCACCAACATGCGGACTCACGCCCATGACGAGGCGCTCCGCCTGACGCCGCCGCGGGAGCTCACTCTCGAGTCGGCCATCGAGTTCATCGGCGGCGACGAGCTGGTCGAGGTGACGCCCAAGTCGATCCGTCTGCGAAAGCGGGTGCTCTCGCAGCACGATCGGCGCCGCATCGCCGGCCGTGAGTACGACCGAGCGATCGCGGAGCGCGAGGCTCGGTAAGCTCGTTAGCTCCGCGCCGAGCCGGAACATGATCTTCGCGCTCTAGGGCCGAAGTCGTGTAGGAGTCTCGAGCCGCGGGGCGCGGCGACATGCCGGTCGGCCCGGCGGCCGCCGGGCCTTGCGCATCTTCGTCCGGGGCGGTGATAGGGGGCAGCAGCAGTCCGCGTCGGACCCGACGGATCCTCCGCGGCGGCTCGCCGCATCGGAACGCAGCGTGGATCGGCCGCGATCAGCCCGGACGCCGCGGCTCGACCGCGAGTCATTGTTGCGATCGCAGCGGCTGATGTTGGGCAAGAACGGGGCCGTGCTGCGCCTCGTACAGCAGGCCGGCGGAGGGATGCCAGCGGGGCTCGGCGTACAATCGATGCCATGCCGATCTACCTCGACCACGCTGCCACAACGCCGCTGCGGCCCGAGGCTCTCGAGGCGATGCTGCCGTACCTGACGGAGCACTTCGGCAACGCTTCCTCGCCGCACGCGTTCGGACGGGTGGCGCACGCCGGGCTCGATGAAGCTCGCGAGCGGATGGCGTGCGCAATCGGCGCCCAGCCGCGCGAGATCGTCTTCACCTCGGGCGGCAGCGAGTCGAACAACCTGGCCGTGAAGGGTGCCGCGTGGGCCGGCAAGGCGCGCGGCCATCGGATCGTGACGACGGCCGTGGAGCACCACTCAGTCGGCCACACCATGCGCTACCTGGAAAAGTTCGGCTTCGAGATCGTGGAGGTGCCCGTGGACCGCTACGGGCGAGTAGACCCCCGTGACATCGAGGCGGCCATCACTCCCCGGACGATCCTGGTCAGCGTCATGCTCGCCAACAATGAGGTGGGCACGATTGAGCCGCTCGCGGAGATCGCCGCGTGCGTGCGCCGCCACAGGGGCGTGCTGCTCCACACGGACGCGGTCCAGGCCGCGGCCCATCTCACCATCGACGTGGCGGCCCTGGACGTGGATCTCCTGTCTCTGGCGGCGCACAAGTTCGAGGGACCCAAGGGCGTTGGCGCCCTGTTCGTCCGCCACGGCACGAACATCCTGGCCCAACAGCAGGGCGGCGCACAGGAGCGCTATCGCCGCGCCGGGACCGAGGACGTGGCCGGGGCCGTCGGGATGGCCGTCGCGCTCGAGCTGGCCACTGCGGAGCGGCCGGCGATAGAGTCGCAGCTGGGCGTGCTGCGGGACGCCCTGGCGGGCCTGCTGCTCGGCATCGAAGGCGTGCTGGAGACCGGGCACCCGGTCGAACGGCTGGCCAACAGCGTGTCGGTCGTGATCGGTGGGCTCGACGGCGCCTCGCTGGTGATGGCGCTCGATCTGGCCGGCCTGGCCTGTTCGACCGGCTCGGCGTGCGTGACCGGCTCGAGCGAAGTCAGCCACGTTCTGACGGCCATGGGATATCCGGAGGACGAGGCGAAGAGCGCTCTCCGGCTCTCGCTCGGGCGAACGACGACGGCGGCCGAGATCGAGCAGGCCGGGCATCTGATTGCTCAGGCGATCGAGACCCAGCGCGATGCAGCCGGAAAGATGGCGGCGATCGGCCGCCCGGCCACGCCCGGCCACGAGGCCGGGGCCGCTGCAGCGGAGGCGACGGCCGGGTGACGCGCGTCCTCGTCGCGATGTCCGGCGGCGTGGACTCGTCCGTGGCGGCGGCGCTGGTGCGCGCCGCGGGCGACGAGGCCATCGGCGTGTGGATGCGACTCCACGATGTCGCCGACACTCAGTCTGAATTCAAGAGGAGCTGTTGCTCGCTCGACGCGGCCGAAGATGCGCGCCGTGTCGCGGCCCAGCTCCAGATTCCCTTCTACGTCATGAATCTGGAGCCCGAATTCGACGCGGGCGTGCTGCAGCCGTTCCTGCGAGCCTATCTGGAGGGCCGCACGCCCAGCCCCTGCGTCGACTGCAACAGCGTCGTCAAGTTCGGGGCGCTGCTGGGCCGCGCCCGGTTCATGTACCAGTGCGATGCGGTCGCAACCGGCCACTATGCCCGCGTCGCAGCCCCGCGCGGCCCGGGAGCGGGATTTGAGCTGCTGCGCGGCCGGGACCCGAACAAGGACCAGAGCTACTTCCTCTACGGTCTCGGCCAGGAGGAGCTGGCGCACACGCGTCTTCCGCTCGGCGACATGACCAAACCGCAGGTTCGCGAGCTGGCGCGCTCGCTGGGGCTGGTCACGGCCGAGAAGCGCGACAGCCAGGAGATCTGCTTCGTGCCGCGGGGCGACTACCGCGACGTCCTGCGCGAGCGGGCTGGCTGGAAAGCCGAGCCGGGCCCGGTCGTCGACGTCGACGGCCGTGAGGTCGGTGAGCATTTCGGGGCCGCGTCGTACACCATCGGGCAGCGTCAGGGGATCGGCGTGGCGCTTGGCGAACCGCGCTATGTGTGGAAGATCGACGCCGTCGCGAACATCGTCCGCCTGGGCCGCCGGGCGGATCTCGAAACCAGACGGTTCGAGGTCGAGGAGATGCGCTTCGTCGCCGGCGAGCCGCCGGCCGGGGCCGCAGCCTTCCGAGCGGAAGTCCAGGTTCGCTACCGAGGCCGCGTGGCCGGCGCGACCGTGTCGCCGGCGCGGGACGGTCGCTGGACCGTCGAGACCGACGACCCCGTCTGGGCGGCTGCGCCGGGTCAGGCCGCGGTCCTGTACCGCGCAGACATGGTCGTCGGGGGCGGGCGGATAGCTCGGGCCGGGGATTCGGCCGTCGCCTGACAGCCTGTGGCGGGAAATGGGCTCCTATACTCACGCCGAAGTCGCCGGAAAGCGGCATCCCCCAATGAGGAGTTGAGTGGCTCTCGGTACTGCTCCGGTGCTGGCCGTCCTGGTCGGCCTGTTTCACACCGGTCTGTTCGTGTTCCTGCGAGGCCGGGCCGGCGGGCGGACCGTGCTCGTCGCATGTGCCGCCATCCTGGGGGCGTGGGCGGGCGATGCAGTGGGAGGACGCCTCGGCGTCGATCCGCTGCACGTGGGCGACTTCCACGTCGTCTCGGCTTCCGTCGTGGCCTGGGTAGGCATCGCCTTCGTTTCTGTGATAAGCGTGCTCGGACCGGCGCCTTCCCCCGAGGAGCCGGATTGATTCGGTCGCTGGTCTGGTTCCTGGTTCGCCGCCGCGTGGTCCGCCGCCGTGCCGGACGGGATTTCAGGCGATCCACGGCTGATCGCGTTCGCGCGGGGCGTGGCTCTGGGAACCCTGGTCGGTGCGGCCATCGCCGGTTCGACCATCTGGAGCAGGCGCCGGAAGCTCGATTGAAGCGTCTGCCCCCTGGTTGGATTGCCGTGACGTCCGGTTCGTGGCCCAGCTGACCCGGTCGCGCCGGGCGCTCGCGCGGTTTGGTACCGTTATCAGCGATGCCTGACCTGCCGATCCCTTACCTCGCAGGGGCCGAGGTGCGCCGCCGCTACGTCGAGTTCTTCGTCCAGCGTGGTCACACCGAGGTCCCGAGCGCCTCGCTCGTGCCCGCCGGTGACCAGACCCTGCTGTTCACGAACTCGGGCATGGTCCAGTTCAAGGACGTCCTGACAGGGCGGGAGAAGCGCAGCTACGTCCGGGCGACGGACTACCAGCGCTGCCTGCGGGTGGCCGGCAAGCACAACGACTTCGAGGAGGTGGGCCGCACGCCGCGCCATCACACCTTCTTCGAGATGCTCGGCAACTGGAGCTTCGGCGACTACTTCAAGCGCGAGGCGATCCACTGGGCCTGGGAGCTCTTGACCGAGGTCTACCAGATCCCCGGCGACCGGCTGGCGGCGACGGTCTACCGCGACGACGACGAGGCCTATCGGATCTGGCGCGAGGAGATCGGCCTGCCACCCGAGCGGATCGCCCGCTGGGGCCACGTCGAGGCGGGCGACGAGGCGAACTTCTGGCGAATGGCCGAGACCGGGCCGTGCGGTCGCTGCTCGGAGATTCACTTCGACCGCGGGGCGGAGTTCAGCGAGGGGCCGCACTGCGTTCCGGACCACTCCGAGCACTGCCCACGCTGGCTCGAGGTCTGGAACCTGGTCTTCATGGAGTTCGAGCAGCGCGCCGACGGCACGCGCGTGCCGCTGCCGATGCAGTCGGTCGACACGGGCATGGGCCTGGAGCGCCTGACCAGCGTCATCCAGCAGGTGCCCACCAACTACGACACGGACTTTTTCACGCCGATCCATGCCGCCATGCGCGACCTGCTCGGTCACGATCCCGAGGCGTTCGAGGCGGAGCGATTCAGCTACCAGGTCATCGCCGACCACTCCCGGGCCGTGACGTTCCTCGTTGCCGACGGGGTCGTGCCCTCCAACGAAGGGCGCGGCTACGTGCTGCGCCGCATCATCCGCCGGGCGGTGCGTCACGGCCGGCTCCTGGGCCGCCGCGAGCCGTTCATGGACGTGACCGCGGGCGTCGTGATCGATGTGATGAAGGACGCCTATCCGAACCTGGTCGAGAAGCGGGACAAGATCCTGAAGGTGATCCGCCAGGAGGAGGCGCAATTCGCCCGCACCCTTGAGACGGGCACGAGCCACCTCGAGGCTGCGCTGGCGCCGCTGACCAGGTCCGAACGATCGATTGGTCGCCGGCCCGAGTCGCTCCCGCAAGACGCCCCGGTCTTGCCCGGGGAGGTCGCGTTCCGGCTTCACGACACCTACGGCTTCCCCGTGGACCTCACGGTGGACATGGCCGCCGAATACGGCGTGCGCGTCGATCGGGAAGGCTTCGCCGCCGCAATGGCCGAGCAGAAGGAGCGAAGTCGAAAGGGCACGAAGGCGGAGCTGGCGCGTCACGCCGAGCTGGGCGATCTCTACCAGGCGATCCTGCGCCGGGCCGGGGAGACGCGCTTCCTGGGCTACGACGCGACGGAGGCCGAAGGCCGGGTCGTGGCGATCCTGCGCGACGGGATGGAGTACCAGGAGTTGACCGGCCACGGTGAGGCGGAGGTGGTCCTCGACGCCACTCCCTTCTACGGCGAGGGCGGCGGCCAGGTCGGCGACCGGGGCGAGCTGCTCGAGGCCGACGGCGGCAGCCCGCTCTTCACCGTCGAGGACACGCAGAAGCCGATCGCGGGTCTGTTCGTGCATCGCGGCAAGCTTCACGGCCGGCTGAGGGTCGGAGAAACGGTCACTGCCCGTGTGGACGCCGAACGGCGGGCCCGAATAATGCGCAACCACACGGCCACGCACCTGCTGCACCGCGCCCTGCGCAACGTCGTCGGCCCGGAGGCGCACCAGGCCGGCTCGCTCGTGGCGCCCGACTATCTCCGCTTCGACTACCCGATGGACCGGCCGCTGACGGCGCCGAGAAGCGGGCCATCGAGGACGAGGTTCGGCGGATCGTGCGCGAGAACCGCCCCGTGACGACCGTGGTTCAGCCGATGGCCGATGCCATGGCTGCCGGTGCCGACGCCTTCTTCGACGAGAAGTACGGTGAGCGCGTTCGCACCGTTCGGGTCGAGGGCTACTCGCTCGAGCTGTGCGGCGGCACGCACTGCTCGGCCGCGGGCCAGATCGGTGGCTTCGTCATCACTGCCGATCGGAGCATCGGGGCGGGCACGCGGCGCATCGAAGCCATGACCGGCGACGGCGCCGACGCCCTGCTGCGCGAGCGCACTCGACCTGCTGGAGCGGATCGCGGCGACGGTCGGGGCCACGTCCGTGGAGGGCGTCCCGGAGCGCGTCGCCGCCCTGCAGGACGAGCTGCGCGAGGCTCGGAGGCGACTCAAGGCAGGCGGAGGCGGCCATCCCAGGCCGGCCGAGCTGGTCGCCCGCGCCGAGGAAGTGGCGCCCGGCGTGAGGCTGGTCGCCCATTCCGGTGCGTTCGATTCGTCCGAGCAGTGGAAGGGCTTCGTCAAGGAGATCCGCGCCGCCCTTGGCTCGGGCGTGATCGCCGTCGCGTTCGACGCCGACGCCCCGCAGATCTTCGTGACCGTCAGCGAGGACCTGCTCTCACGCGGCGTCTCGGCCGGCGAGCTGGTCAAGGTGGCCATGAAGCCGATGGAAGGCCGCGGCGGTGGTCGTGCGGAGATGGCTCAGGGGATGGGCACGCGCCGGGAAGGTATCGTCGCCGCCCTGGCCTCGATCGCGGATACACTAAGAACGGCAGGCAAGTAGAGGCTAGGGGAGCGGCCGTGGCGTTCTGGCGCAGAATCTGGGGCCGCGAGGAGGCAGTCGGCGCTGGCTGCCTGCACGGCGCTGGACATCGGCACCGAGTTCGTAAAGGCGCTCGTCTTCGACATCGACGAGACCGGGCTCGGCACCGTGCGGGGCGTCGGCCGCAAGCGCCAGGGCCTCGCCCACATGCAGTCCGGCACGGTGACGGACATCAACGCGGTCGTCGACAACTGCTCGACCGCGCTCCAGGAGGCCGAGGAGATGGCCGGCTTCCGGCCGACGCAGTGCGTCATCGGGATCGCCGGAGAGCTGGTCAAAGGCTTCACCACGACGCATCCCACGAACGCAAGCGCCCCGACGCCCCGATAACGGACGATCGAGCTGCAGAAGCTGATCGACGGCGTCCAGCATGATGCCCTGCGCGAGGCCGAGCGGGCGATCACCTGGGAAACAGGGCTGCCGCAGGTGGACGTGCGGCTGGTTCATGCTGCGGTCACCGGCGCCCAGATCGACGGCTATCCGGTCACCAACCCGGTCGGGTTCAAGGGCCGCAACGTCAAGATCAGCGTCTTCAACGCCTTTGCGCCGCTCGTTCACCTGGGTGCCCTGCAGAGCGTCGCCGAGCAGCTCGACCTGGAGCTGCTCGAGGTCGTCGCCGAGCCGTACGCGGTAGCCCGTGTCCTGGCCAGCGAGCAGGTGCAGCAGTCCGGCGCGCTGTTCGTCGACATCGGCGGCGGCACGACGGACGTGGCCCTCGTCCGGCATGGCGGCATCGAGGGGACGCGCATGTTCGCGCTCGGCGGCCGGGCGTTCACCAAGTCGATCGCGGACCATCTGGACCTGCCCTTCCCGCGTGCCGAAGAGGTGAAGATCGACTACGCGCGAGGCATGCCGGTGGACCACCGCGCCGAGGTGGCCAGGTCGTGGCCGACGATGTCGCGATCTGGTCGGCCGGCGTGGAGCTGGTGCTCGAAGAGCTGGCCGAGGGCGACCTGCTGCCGGGTCGCGTCTACATGTGCGGCGGCGGCTCGCATCTGCCGGAGATCGAGCCGATCCTGCGCAGCGAGGAGTTCTGGAAGCGCTTGCCGTTCAGCCGGCCGCCCGAGGTCGTCGTGATGGCCCCGGGCCAGGTCGAGCGGATCAAGGACGGCACGAATCTGCTGGTCGACCAGCAGGACGTCACGCCGCTCGGCCTCGCCTACCAGGCGATCGAACTGCAGACCAACGAAGATCCGCTGGATGTCGCTTTGCGCCGGGTCCTGCGAGCGATGAAGATGTAGCGCCATGGCGATCTACTACATCGACGTCGACGACGAGATCGCGTCCGCGGCTGCACGAATCCGCGACGCTCGGCGACACGCGCATCGCCCTGGTGATGTCGGGCGGCTCGCGCCTGGCGACGTCGCGGATCAATTTCCGGCTGCTCGCCCGCGAGGCGCGCCATCGGGGCCGGCGCCTGGCGATCATCGCCGCCGACGCGACGGTGCGATCCCTGGCTCAGACGGCCGATCTGCCGGTCTTCGCCAGCGTTGCCGAGTACCAGAAGGCGGAAGCCGCGCGGCCGCCCGGCAATCAGCCAGGTGGTGCCGACGCCGTCGGCGACGCGCTCGACGAGCTGGCGGCTACGGTCGGGGCCGGAGAGGCGGACCGGACCGCCAGGCGTGCCGGCGGTGGGCCCGGTCGGACGACCGGCGGTGGGCGGCCCGCGGCGCGCACGGTCCGCCGGTTCAGTACCGGGGCCGGCGTTGGGTCGCCCTGGGGCTCGTCGCTGTTTCTCCTCGTCGGCGGCCTCGGCGCATTTCTGCTGCTGCCGAGCGCCACCCGTCGTCCTGACGTTGAGAGAGGAGGCGGTCGGCCCCGTGAGCCTGGCGATCAGGGTCGATCCCGAAATCAGCGCTCCGAACGACGCCGTGCTGGCGGTTCCGGGCGTGGCCAAGGGGTTCGCCGTGCAGGCGAGCGGCACGTTCAACGCCACGGGCCAGAACGTCGTCGACACGGCCGCCACCGGCACGGTCACCTTTACCAGTGGGAACACGGGGAGCCCCGTGGTGATACCCGCCGGTACGCAGGTTGAGACCGCGGCCGGAGTTGCGTCGCGACGAACTCCACGATCACGGTGCCGAAGGCCGTGATCACCGGCGCGAACGCGTTACTCCGGCAACTGGCGACGTGGCCGTGACGGCGGTGAAGAAGGGCCTTTATTGGGGACGTCCCCGCCGGGGCCATCGTCAACGTACCGGCCTCCTTGGCGGCGGCGCTCGTCGTCGCCGACCAGGTGACCAACAAGAAGGCCACGTCGGGCGGCACTCACACCGTGACGTCTTTCGTGCAGCAGTCCGATATCGCCGCCGCGGAAGCCAGTCTCACGGCACAGCTCGAGGAAATCGGCGGCGCAGGCCAAGATGGCCAATCCCCTCGTCTGTTGCGGCGGGAATGGAGTTGTTTCCCGCGACGGGCAGCCTGGGCGATCCCAGCTTCGCCCCTGACCCCGGCCACGCTCGTGAACCAGGGCCTGTTGA
>CAVYIM010000007.1:0-301200 GCA_963768655.1 uncultured Chloroflexia bacterium
ACAGCTCGTCGAACGTTCCGTACCCACCGGGAAAAGCCACGAGCGCTTTCGCGCGAAGCACGAAATGAAACTTTCGTATCGCAAAGTAATGGAAGCTGGAAGCATAGGTCAGGCGTGATGTAAGGGTTCCGGAAACTGCTCATGCGGCAGGGCAATATTGAGGCCGACGGACTTGGCGCCGGCATCGAACGCGCGCTGCGGTTCGCCGCCTCCATGATGCCGGGGCCGCCCCCGGTCATGACGACGGCGGTGCTCGTCCTGGCCGTTGTTGCGGTTGGCTTCGCTGACGATCCGTCCGAATTCGCGGGCGACGTCGTAATAGCGGCTCTTGGCAAGGATGTGCTTTGCGGCGGCGAGGCGGTGCTCCAGCTCTTTGTTGCCGGGGTCTGCTGCGAGGGCCTTTTTCAGATTTTCCACCTGACGGGATGCCTCCGCACGCTCGCAGATACGGGTGCTCCCGAAAACCACGATGGTTTGGCGTACCCCTGCTTCCCGCAGGAGGAGGTCAGGCTTGAGATAGTCGATCTGGAGGCGAAGGCCGCGCAAGTCGTCCCGGGCGAGGAAGTCGAAGTCGGTATCCGCCCTGCGGTAGCTCGGACTGTCGAGGATCGCTTCAATCCGGGCGTGGGCCTCGGGATCTTCCTTGGTGGATTTCGGAGCATTCCAGGGGAGGGGCTCGCGCCGCTGAAGCCGCCGGGGTCGTTTCAGGAGTCTTAAGCCGTTACTAGCGCCGTGTTTTTTGGCCAAGATATGAGCTCCATGCACTGTGTGTAAATCGCTTTTAGCAAGATGAGCAAAGCAGCGCTATCGCGGCGCGGCCTGATACCGCCCCGGACAGTCTGCTTCGCTTGTCAAACTCTGCTTACAAAGCCAATGTCACGGAAATAACACGTAGGGAGCAATAAATGGGGGGCGTCGATTACAGATCGCCGTGGCGAAGCCGGGCAACCTCGCTGCGCGCCGCGGCGCCGCTTCTCAGCCTTTGAATGTCTTCGCGAGCCAATCGGCAATCGGCTGAGCGGCGTCGCGCCAGTTCTTGTCCAGCATGATCGCGTGCGCGCCGTTCGGCACGATCACGCAGCGCGCGCCGTAATAGATCGCGGTCAGGCGCACATCGGCTTCAGGCATGAACTGATCTTTCTCGCCACCTACGACGAGCAGCTTCGGCATCCCCCAGGGGAACGGGGCGAATGGCATCCATCCCATGAGTTGCCGGCTCGCCGTCTCCGCAATATCGCCGATGCCTTCGGCAAAGCGCCGCCGAAGCTCGCGGGAGGGACGCTCGGCGAATAAGCCGTCCTCGATGATGTCGAGGTTTGCGGCGTCCATCCCTTTGTGCAGCACCGCCTTCATTTCATGAGCGAGCTTGGCATTTGAGGCGTACATCACCGCAGCTGCCCGGATCAGCCCGTGCGGAGGAGCGGAACAGAGGAGCACAACGCCCGCAGGCTTGCCGCCGCGCTGCACGAAGTTCTGAACCACCCCGCCGCCGAGCGAGTGGCCGATCACGACCGTGGGTCCGCCAATCTCATCCAGGCCCAGCCGATGTCTTCGGCGAAATCCTGCAGGGTGAACTGCCGGACATTTTGCGGCCTTCGCTCTTGCCATGCCCGCGCAGGCTCAGCGCATAGCTGTCATAGCCGAGCCCCGCAAAGAAAGGCAGGAAACTCGGTTCCCACACCCAGGCGCCGGTGCAATCCCGTGAACGAAAAGCAGCTTGACGGGCTTTGCGGGTTAGGCGCCGCTTCGCGTAGGAGTTCAAGTTTCATGACCGGCCAATACAACGATAAGGTGCATGATTGAATATCGCAGATCTTGAGCGAGGCAAGGGGACAAGGCGGATTACATTTTCGTTATATGGTTAAAGGGTGAAGTGCTGGAAGCCTTCAACGGGGAGCTCGAGGGATGTGCCATCGGCTTGGATGAAAGCCGGGGCGCGTTCTCCTGCTTTCATGATGCCGATGCGCGTCACGGGCACGCCACCGCCTCCGCTCGCCGTCTCGAAGGCAGCGGTGCGGTCGGCCGGAACGGCGCAGAGGATCTCATAGTCGTCGCCTCCGGATAGGATCGCGGAAATCGATCCGGCGATGCCGCTAAAGCGACGGTTGCCGCCGCCGATAGAGGTATTGAGGACACCGCGACGTCTGCAGACCCGTGACGCAGCGCACATGCGCGAAAGGTCGAGCGCGAGCCCATCCGATATGTCCATCGCGGCCGACGCATGGCGTGCCAGGGCCTCGGACAATCCAGCCTCGGTTCCGGGTAGAGGTAACGCCGAGGAGAGAGTCGCGGTTCTCTGCGGATAATGTGGCTTCGAAATCGGCCTGCCCAAGACGTAGCTGAAGGCCGAGCGCGGCGTCGCCGAGCGTGCCGCTGACGTAGAGGAAGATCCCCGGCCCCGCAGCCGCCGCGAGGGACGAGGCCCGGCGGGGCGATGCCTCGCCGAAAGCGGTAATGCCATGGAGCTGCGCGATCGGACCGTCAACTACTTCTTCGTGCTCCTGGCGATCGCCGCATGGGCGGTGGTCTTCGCGGTCGTGACGACCACCTATCCGAGGGAGAACCCGACCAGCGGCCTGGTGGGCGCCGGGGCCATCGGTCTGGCATGCGGCGTGACCGCGGTCCCGCTCTTCTGGCTGGCCGTGTTCGCCCGCCATCGCCGGATCGCCTTCCGAGGAGACTGGTCGCGGGCGATCAGACGTGGCGCCTGGGTGGCGCTGGTCGTGGTGATTCTCGTCGCTCTCCGGATTCAGGGCGTGCTCAGCCTCCCGATCGCGGTCTTCGTGGCGGCCCTCGTCATCCTGGCCGAGATGATTCTCTCGGCCGAGCGTTGAGGCCGGGACTCGCGCTCGCCCCCTCCGGCCGGCGTGGCGGGGCGCTACGCTGTACCCGATGACGGACTTGCGTGGCAAAGCCGACACCGCCGCCGCCCTGGCGCGGTTGTACGACGTGGATCTGATCGACGATCCCGGCGACATCGACCTGTACCTCGCCCTGGCGGCCCGGACCGGCGGTCCGATCCTGGAACTCGCCGCGGGATCTGGGCGGATCGCGGTCCCGCTGGCCCGGGCAGGCTACGAGGTCACCGCGGTAGACAACGACCCGGCAATGCTGGCCCGCCTTCGTCACAGGCTCGAGGAGATGGCCACGGGCGAGCCCGAGGTAGCCGGCCGAGTCCACCTCGTCGAGCGGGACCTGGTCGGGCTCGACATCCCCGGCAGTCCCAAGTTCGGGCTTGCCGTGCTGGCCCTCAATTCGATCCTGCTGCTCGACTCCCGCGAGAAGCAGCGAGCGGCTCTGGAGACGATGGCCCGTCACCTGGCCCCTGGCGGAGTGGCGGTCGTCGACGTGTGGCTGCCGGCCGCGAACGAGCTGGCCCGCTACGACGGGCGCCTCAGCCTGGAGTACGTCCGAACGGACCCCGAGACCGACCTGATCGTGACGAAGATCGCGAGCGCCGAGCACGAACCGACCCGCGGCCACGTCGAGCTGACCTCGATCTACGAGGAAGGGGAGCAAGGCGGGCCCACGCGGCGCTGGGTTCGACAGGACCGATTGAGGCTGCTGGAGGCGGACGAGCTGTCCGAAATGGCCGAGGAGGCCGGTTTGATCGTCGAGATTCTGGCAGGCTCATACGATCTCGAGCCATTGGTCAACCATGACGAACGGGTCATCCTTATAGCGCGGAGGCGGGGGAGGACCGGACCCGCTTCCTTGCTATAGTCGGGCACGTGGCGACCACCACCTCGATCCGACTGCTCGTAGCGGAAGATGTTCCGCAGGTGAGCCAGCACGTCCGCAACCTGTTGAGCATCCAATCGCAGGTGAAGCTGCTGGAAGTCTTCACCGACGGCTCGAAGGTCGTCGAAGCGACCAGACAGCTCCGCCCGGACGTCGTCATGGTCGACCTGCTGCTCCAGGGCAAGGTCAAGGGGCCTCAGCTCATCGAAAAGCTGCGCGACTCGGGGCTGGATGTCCCCGTCGTGGTCCTGACCGTGCCCCAGCACCCGCTGGCTCGCGACCCGAGCCGCGGTATCGACGCGGTCCTGACTCTCCCGTTCAGCGGCTTCGAGCTGGTGAACACGCTGGCCCACGTCATGACCGACCGCCAGTCTCGGGCCGCCGGAGCATGCCGGGTAGTCTCGGTCTTCTCGCCCAAAGGCGGCGTCGGCAAGACCACGATCTCATTCAACCTGGCCGTGTCGTTGAGTCAGCTGGGCGTAGCCACGGCCTTGATCGACGGCAGCCTCCAGTACGGCGATCTGCGGGCGCTGCTCAAGGTTCCCGACGACGTGCCTTCGATCCTCGACCTGCCGACGGATCGCGTCCAGGAGTCGGATCTGCGCGACGTGATGTGGCGCGACCCGGCGGGAGTCGACATCCTGCTCGCCCCACCGCGAGTCGAGATGGCGGAGATGGTCACCGCCCGCGACGTCGAAAAGACGATCTCGATCCTGCGCCGCTTGTACCAGGCCGTCGTGATAGACACTCCGGTGACGTTGTCTGAGGTCACGCTGGCCTTCCTCGACGCGTGCGACGTGATCCTCTCGATCGTGACCTATGACTCCACCACGATCCACAACACTGTCTCGGTGGGGGAGGTCTTCGCGTCCATTGGCTACACGGCGGAGAAAGTTCACTACCTGGTGAACCGGGCGGACTCGAGCGGCGGCATGAGCCGCGACGAGCTGGCCCGGGCGCTCGGTCGAAGGCCCGACTTCGAAGTGGTCTCCGACGGCCGCCTCGTCGTCCAGGCGAACAACGAGGGCATGCCCTTCGTGGTCGCCAGCCCCGAGGCCGCGGTCAGTCGGGACGTTCGCCGTGCGGCGGCTTTGATCGCCGGACGCACGGCCGGGGCTCCGGTGAGACACTGAGGCCGTGTCCGACCCACGACCCATCGGCGTTTTCGACTCCGGCGTCGGAGGCCTGACCGTTCTACGCGAGATCCTGCGCCGGCTGCCCTTCGAATCGACGGTCTACCTGGGCGACAATGCCCGGGCTCCCTACGGCGTCCGCACCGACGACGAGGTCCGGCGCTTCAGCGTCCAGGCGCTCGACGCGCTGGTGCGTCGCGATGTGAAGGCACTCGTCGTGGCCTGCAATACCTCGACTTCGGTGGCCCTGGCCGACTTCCGGCGTCGCTACGACCTGCCGGTCCTGGGCGTCGTCCGGCCGGGGGCGGCGGCGGCGGCGCTGGCCACGCGCACTCGACGCGTGGGCGTGATCGCAACGCCGGCGACGGTTCGCTCGCGCGCCTACTTCAACGCCATCAAGGACGAGAATCCGGCCGTCGAGGTGTACGAACACGCCACTCCGACGCTGGTGCCCCTCGTAGAGGCCGGGCGACTCTCCGGCCCGGAGGTCGAGGCGGCGGTCCGCGCGGAACTGGCTCCTCTCCTGGGTGAGCGGAACGAGGGCGGCGAGTTCATCTTCCCGCTGCCGCCCTCCGCCCGAATCGACACGCTGCTGCTGGGTTGCACTCACTACCCCCTGCTGGCCGGAGTGCTGCGTGGCTGCGTGGGCGATGGCGTCGCGATCGTGGATTCGGCCACGGCGACGGCCTCGTCGCTGGCCGAGCTGCTTTCGGTCAACGGTCTCGAGGCGCCCGGGACCACCCGCGGCACGGCCGCCGACGCGGGCATGGCCGGCCACGAGCCGCCGCACGAGACTCTCGCTATGGCGGCGCATCACCAACTGACGACCGGCGACGTGGCTGCCTTCAGGGCCGTCGCGGAGCGGATGTTCGGTGGGGAGTTTCCTGACATAGAGGCGATCGACCTGGCAGCCGCAGGGGCAGGCCGGATCGGAGTGTCGTGAGCGATCGGCCGGAGCCGCCACGGGACCGTGCCTCGTCGGCGCGAGGCACGTCAGGCGGCTCAGGCGGCTCAGGCGGCGCGGCTCGCTCGAGAGACTCGGGTCGCTCGAGCTGGCGCCGGGACGCGTTCCTGCAGGCCGGGTTCCTCGTGGGTGCCGCACTGGGAGCTGCCGCGACCGTCATGAGCCGTCGCATGGAGCGCTCGGCGAGACGCGGCCTGATCGACTGGCGAGTGGCGGAGCGAATCGCCGTCGACCGCGTCCGCCGCTCCCCGGGAACGCTTGCCTCGTATGAGCTCGCCGCCGCCGAGCCGGTGTATGCGGCGGCCATGCGGGAGATCGTGCCCGCTCTTGAAGCCGCGCTGGGGACGGAGCTTCCCGGCATAGTCGAGCGCAGCGCCGTCGTGGCCCGTGAAGAATGGGTGCGCGCGAACGTGACGACCTTCGCCGGCCTGTTCGGCAAGATCGAAGGCGATCTGCTGGACCAGATCCTGCCTCCGGGCTCCGGCTTCGTGAAGGCGTCGATGGCGATCGCCAACAGGGCTGTGTCGACGCGTCAGTTCGGCTTCCTGCTCGGATTCCTCGGCCAGCGGGTGCTCGGCCAGTACGACCTGGCGATCCTCTCGGCCGAATCGACGCCCGGACGCCTGCTCTTCCTGGACGAGAACATCAGGCGGACCGCGGAGAGCCTGGGCGTGCCGCTCAACCCGTTCCGGACCTGGATCGCCCTGCACGAGACCACCCATGCCTTCGAGTTCGAGGCGCATCCCTGGCTCCGGCCGTACCTGGCCGAGCGCCTGGAGCGGCAGCTGACTTCGCTGTCGTCGGGCGCGTCGCTCCTCAGCCGCGAAGCCGTGACGCGGCTCGGTCGCTCCCTCCGCGGCAAGAGCCCGGGCGAGCACTGGATGGAGGGGCTGATGGGCGAGGAGCAGCGGCGCGAGTTCCGCGAGATCCAGGCCGTCATGAGCCTGCTGGAGGGCTTCGGGGACTACGTCATGGATGAGGTGGGCGCCGACCTGGTGCCGGATGTCGAGCGGATCAGTCGCCGTTTCCATGCCAGACGCGCGCAGTCCACGGGAGCCGAGCGGGCCATCATGCGAGTCACAGGCCTGGACCTCAAGATGGAGCAGTACAGGCAGGGTGAGGCGTTCGTGGCCGCCATCGCGCGGGCGCGCGGCGCCGAAGCCCTGCGGACCCTGTGGCGCGGCCCGGAGACCCTGCCCCGGCCCGACGAAATCGATCTGCCGTCGCTGTGGGTGGCTCGAATCTTGCCGGCGCAGGGGTCGCGCGGTGCGACATGATTGACGGAGGTTGCGCCGGGGCGGCGGGAGGCTTCCAGGTAGTTCCGGCACAGCGGAGGCGGGAATGAGCTCGCAGAACGTCACCGGGGTCGTCGGTCCGGGACACGGTCCGGGCGGATCGCCGCTGGCCATCGGCATCAGCCCGGTGCTCACCGGTCGCGATGCATTCGACGCTATGGGCCGCAAGATCCTCGAGGCGGCGCCCGGATCGAGGCTGATCCCGGTTTCGGCTGAGGGGATCGCCGACGAGCCGGTCGACGAGATCGAGGTCCTGATGCGCGGCTGGTCGCTCGGCGGCGATGCGCTGGACCGCTTCGCGGGCCGGGCGTCGAAGCTGCGCTGGATTCATTCCGTGTCCGTCGGCGTCGAGGCGATGCTGACGCCGGTGGTCCGCCTGCGCGGCCTGACGATCACCAACGGCCGCGGAGTTTTCGACCAGCCGATCGGCGAGTACGTGATGACGATGATCCTGGCCACATGCCGGCGCCTGCCGGCGTTGCTGGAGCTGCAGCGGGAGCGGACCTGGCAGCCGATCGAGGCGGTCGAGCTGGCCGAGACGACCATCGGGCTGGTGGGCCTGGGCGGCATCGGCCGCGAGGTCGCGAGACTGGCGGCTCCGTTCGGACCGAAGATCGTCGCCGTTCGACGGCGGGTCGGAGCGGGCGAGACGCCGGCCGGAGTTCAGGTCCTGGGCGGGCTCGAGGCGCTGCCGCAGCTGCTATCCGTCTCGGATTTCGTGGTGCTGGCGCTGCCCCTGACCGCCGCGACGGAGGGCGTGATCGACGACGAGGCGCTGGCCCGCGCGAAGCCGGGCAGCTGGCTGATCAACGTAGCCCGGGGCGCGCTGGTCGACGAACGGGCTCTGATCCGGGCGCTGCGCGACGGGCCGCTCGGCGGCGCCATCCTCGACGCGTTCCGCGAGGAACCGCTGCCTGAGAACTCTCTCTTCTACCGGTTCTCCAACTGCATCGTGACTCCCCACACGAGCTGGTGGAGCAAAGTCGTTCTGGACCGCGCTCTCGACGTCTTCTGCGAGAACCTGCGTCTCTACCGCTCGGGCGCGCCGCTCGAGCATCTCGTGGATCCTGCGGCCGGCTACTGAGCCGCAGCGACCGAGCCGCGGCGACCGAGCGTCCGGCCGTCAGCTAGCATGTGCGCGGCGCGACCGCGCCCCGCGGAGGAGGTCAGGGCCACATGCAGATCGCCATCGTCGGGCTGGCGGGATCGGGGAAGACGGCCGTCTTCAACACACTGACCCGGGGCCACGCCCAGACCGGCGGCTACGGCGGCATGGAGCTGCACGTCGGGACGGTCAAGGTCCCCGACGAGCGGCTCGATCGGCTGGCCGAGATCTTCAAGCCCAAGAAGATCGTCCACGCCGACGTCACCTACTTCGACCTGCCCGCGCCTCCCGCCTCGACCGAGGGCCGGGTCGGGACCGAAGAGCTGCCAGCCGACCAGCTGGCCCGTCTGCGCGAGGCCGACGCCCTGTTGCACGTCGTGCGGGCATTCGAGGACTCGGCCGTGCCG
Source organism: uncultured Chloroflexia bacterium (assembly GCA_963768655.1). GTDB lineage: Bacteria > Chloroflexota > Limnocylindria > Limnocylindrales > CSP1-4 > Fen-1039. The sequence goes on from CAVYIM010000007.1 coordinate 8,646, forward strand.
CACCCGGATGGTTCGGTCGATCCCTGGCGCGATCTCGAACGTCTCGACCTCGAGTTCACGCTGGCCGACCTTTCGGTGATGGAGAAGCGCTTGGAGCGGCTGAAAGCGAGCGGCCACCACGGGACGCCGGCGGAGCGCGACGCCAACGACCGCGAGCTGGCGCTGTTAGAGCGGCTGCACGAGACCCTGGCGGCCGGGAGGCCGCTGCGTGGCGAGGGCCTGACGCCAGACGAGGAGAAGTCGATCCGTGGCTTCCGCTTCCTGACCCAGAAGCCGGTCCTGGTCCTGCTCAACGTCGGTGAGGCCGATCTGCCGCGCGAGGCGGAGATCGTGGCCGGGATCGCCGGGCGGTACGGGCACGCCGGGGCGCTGGTCGATGCGCTGTCGGCCAAGATCGAAATGGAGCTCGGCGAGCTCGAACCCGAAGAGGCGGCCGTCTTCATGGACGAGCTGGGCCTGAAGGAGTCGAGCCTCGACCGGGTCATCCGGCTGAGCTACCGGCTGCTCGGCCTGATCTCGTTCCTGACCGCTGGCCCCGATGAGGTGCGAGCCTGGCCGATCCCAGACGGGTCCAACGCCGTCGACGCGGCCGGAGCGATTCACACGGACCTGGCGCATGGCTTCATCCGCGCCGAAGTGGTGCCCTACGAGAATCTGCTCGCGCTCAAGTCGATGGCCGAGGCCCGCAAGCACGGCAAGCTGCGTTCGGAAGGCAAGACATACCAGGTCCACGACGGCGACGTAATCGAGATCCTGTTCAGTAAGTAGGGCGAGGGGCGGCGCGCGGCGGCGGCCGCCGCTCGTGGCCGCAATACCTGGCGCGGCCCGGCCCGGCCCGGCCCGGCCCCGCCCCGCCCGCGGTCGGTGTCCATCTTCGCCCGGGGCGGTCGGGACCGCAGCGTGGATCGGCCGGCCGTCAGCCCCGGCGCCGCCGCTGGGCCGCGGCGTCGTTCCTTTGCATGGCCGTGGGCGAAGTTGGGCAAGAGCGGCGCCACCCACCGGCGGGATTCGGCGCCCGCCGGGCAGTCCCCGGCTCAGTTCGGCAGGAAACCGTCGCGGGGGAGGTCGAGGAAGATGCCGCGGTAGTCCGGGCCGTCAGGATCGTCGTCATCGTCGGAGTCGATGCTGGCGAGGTAGTTCTCGTCCTCCAGCTTCGAGACGTTGACGGACGCCGAAAGCCGGTCGTCGGAGATCGGGATGAAGGCGTGGTCGCGCTCGAGCTCCTCGGCGATGGCTTCGATCAGGGTGTCCTGGGTGAAGGTGTCCTGGATCCGGCGGCGGATCTCCTGCACCAGCTCGAAGAAGTCGTCCGCGTCCATCTCCTCCTCGCGAACAAGGAGCACGTCGGCGAAGATGTCATCGTCGCCTTCGCGAAGCTCGTAGAAGAACACGTTCGACTCCAGGGAAGTGTGCATGTCAGAGGCGCAGGGAGTATACGACGGGTCGGCCGGGGGTTCGGGCGGCTCGGTCGATCTGGTCGTCGTCGGCGCCGCGTCGCGGGACGTCACGCCCGACGATCCGCGGGGCTGGCGGCTCGGCGGCGCGGCGTCGTACTGCTCGCTCGCGGCGGCGCGACTGGGATTGCGCGTGGGCTGCGTGATCGGTGTCGACGGACCGGCGGCCGAAGCGACCGAGCTGAGCCTGCTCGAGGCGGCGGGCGTGCTGGCACGGCGGGTGCGGCTGGAGCACGGCCCGGTCTTCGAGAACATCGAGCGCGACGGGCATCGGCGCCAGCGGTGGCTGTCGAGTTGCGACGTGGTGCCGGTGTCGGCTCTGCCGGAGGAGTGGCGCGGGGCGCGAGGCTGGCTGCTCGGGCCGGTCGCCGGGGAAGTGCGTGTGGAGTGGGCCGCCGTCGCCTCGGCCCGCGAGGACGCGTGCGTCGCGGTCGGCTGGCAGGGTCTGCTGCGCGAGTTCGCCCCCGATGGTTGGGTGAAGCGGATCGACCCGGCTCCGTCGCCGCTGCTGCAATCGGCCGGGTTGGTGTGTGCCAGCGTCGATGACGTGGCCCCCGGCCTGGGCCTTGCGGAGCTGCGCGCCTTTGCGCCTCGGGCGACGCTGGTCCTGACTGCCGGCGATCGCGGGGGCCTGGCCATGCGCGACTCGCACCTCGTCCGCTACCCGGCCATCCCAGCCCTACACGTCGTCGACCCGACCGGCGCCGGCGACGTGTTCCTGGCGGCGCTGATGGCCGCGTGGCTGCTGCGGGGGGAATTGGCCACGTCGCGGGCTCTGCGTTTCGCGGCGGCCGCCGGCTCGTGCGCGGTGGAGGGGGCGGGCCTGGCGGGCGTACCGACTGAAGCTCAGGTAGCCGAGCGAGCCCACCGCCGCGCCTGACGACGCCTGCCCCAGCGCAAACGATGGGCGTTGTCTGACCCGGCCGTGGCTCGCTATCATCCGGCGGATGGATTCCCGCCGACGCTCGTTGCTCCCGGCCGCGGGAGTCCTGGGCGCCTTCGTCTACTTCCTGGTCGGATGGTGCGGGCTGCTCGTCCCGTCGCTGATCCGCTCGATCGAAAGAAGCTACGACCAGTCGGATGCCGGAGTCGGCATCTACTACTTGGTCGCCGCCTTCTTCTACGCCGCCGGATCGCTCGGGGGCGCCGTCGTCACTGAGCGCATCGGACGTCGCCCGGTGCTCGCGTTCGCTTCGGTACTCCTGGCCGCGGGTCTCGCGATACTCGGAATAGCGCCGTCGTGGGAGGCCTTCATCCTGGCTGCGATTCCCGTTGGGTTGGGCGTCGGGGCGCTCGACGGTGGGGCGAACGGCCTCTATCTGGATGTCTTCTCGTCGAGTCGAGGTGGGGCCCTCAACCTGCTCCATCTGTGCTTCAGCCTGGGTGCGCTCCTGGCGCCCCTTGCTGTCGGCCCTCTCGTCGAAGCAGGCATGCCCTGGCAGGTGGCGCTCCTGGCGACGGCCGTCGTGGCGCTGCTGCTCGGTCTGCCGCTGCTGGCGGTACCGATGCCCGCGGGTCGCCGGGCGGCTGTGAGACCTGAGCGGCGGTCGGAAGGAGCGACCGGATCGAGCTTTGCGCGGCTGCCGATCCCGCTCCTTCTGCTGTGTGTGGCGATCGGCTGCTACATCGCCTCGGAGGTGGGGGTCAGCGACTGGATGGTCCGCTTCCTCGAGGCCGCGCCGCTGACCGTGGCCACGTCGGCCCTGGCACTGTTCTGGGGCGCGATGGCCCTCGGCCGGCTCGGTTCGGCCCGCCTCGCCGATCGCGTGGATCACGTCCGATACGCGACCCTGGCGGCGGTGGCGATGTCGATCGCCATTGCCGGCGCTATCGTCGTCCCGTCGGTCCCGGCGTCCATCGTCCTGTTCGGGCTGGCCGGTCTGGCGGCCGGGCCCGTGGCTCCGATGATCGTGGTCGTCGCCGGCGATCGCTATCCCGATCGATCGGCCGCGGTCGGCGGCTACACGACGACCGCCGCCGTCGCCGGGTCGATCGGCCTTCCGACGCTAATGGGCTTCCTGTCAGTGACAGTCGGTCTGGCGATGGCGATGACCGCGACGGTCGGACTCGGCCTCCTCTGCGCCGTCGCGCTCATGTTCGCGGGGCGACGCGGCCGAATCCCGGGAACGGCCGCTGCCTGACCTGGAGCGCAGCCCGGCCGTCTAGCGGGTCGGCGTCAGATCCCCGCCCGCTCCAGGCGGCGCGCGAGCCTGGCCCGGCGGCACGCAAGGTCCGCTTCGAGGCCGCGGCGCAGGGCTGCCTGGTCGTGCCCCCGGCTGCGGTAGAGCGCCAGGAGAGCTTCGTCCGTGGCGGCCCAGGCGCCCGCCAGGTCGCGCTCGCGATGCTCGCGCTCCTTCGCGAGCTCGATCCAGCCCAGCGCCGCGAGCGGACCCGGAGCGGTCACCAGGCGGCTCCACGCCACGCCCGCCTCGGCCGTCCGACCCGCGCGGCGCAGCAGCCGCGCCAGCTCGACCGTGGCCAGCGCCACCTCCGGATCGCCGCCGTCGACGCCCTCGCCGGCGGTCTCCAGGCACGCCACCGCCTCATCGACCCGACCCTCGTGGCGGAAGAGCCGCGCCAGCCGCACGAGATCGCCCTTCGGAGCCCAGCGCCGCACCTCGCCGACGCCGTAGCCGCGCTCCAGGTGCGCCAGGATCCGCCCGAGCGTCACCACGTCCTCGGCGTTGTGGCGGGCCACGACGCGGAGCGGTCCAACCGGTCCGCCGCGCAAGAACGAGTGGTAGACGGCGGGGATCTCCGACGCGGGAATGTCCGGGGCGCGGTGGCGGCGCAGGAGATGCCGCTCCACGGTCTGCAGGCGTGCGTCGGGCAGGCGGTGGCGGAAGAGCCGGCGGACCAGCAGAAGCAGGTCCAGGTGGCCGTCGGTCGAGGGCGGCCGGTCGCGGTTCATTCGAAAGCGCGTCTCCAGGAGCGGCCAATCGAAGCTTCGACCGTTGTAGGTCACGAGCCAGGCGTTCGACGGCGTCTCGGCCCGGAGCGCGTCGAGGAGAGCGCCCTCTTCGGAGTGGTCCGGCAGGGCCAGCTGGAGCAGCCGCAGCCGGTCGCCCTCCCACCAGGCCAGCCCGATCAGGAAGGCCACGGTTCCGGCGGCGCTGCCCAGACCGGTCGTCTCGGTATCCAGGCAGAGGAGGGGAGTGGAGGGTGACGGCATCCCCGGCAGGCCGGCCAGTCGATACCGATCGACCGGCAGGTAGACCGGCCGGAGCTCGCGTCGGACGTACCAGCCGCGCGGCGTCTCGATGGCATCGCCGTCCAGGCCCGCTGCCAGCCGGCGGGCCAGAGACGCGGGATCGACCGGCCCGACGTCGCGCCAGACCGGTTCGGGCGGCCCGAACGAATCCGCCGCGGCCATGATCGATGCGATCGCCCGGCGGATGTCGGGATCGGCCTCGCCGGAATGCTCGGCCCGCGCCGCAGCGACGCGCCCCGTGGCGGCCCGTTGCCGGCGCAGATCCTCGATGCGGCGCCCGAGCCGCGTGCCGTCCACGGTTCAGGCGGCCGTCGAGGCGGCACGGCCGGGCGCCCCGCCGCTCGCCGCGCCCCTCTCCGCCGCGCCCCTCGCCACGGCGCCGCGCGCCTCATCCGCCACCAGAGCGCCCAGTAGCCGCAACGCCAGCGCCTTCGCGTCCACGTCCGGCTCGAGACGTGGCCCCGTGCAGGCCGGGCAGCCGCTGGCGCAGCCGCACCCGGCGATCAGCTCGGCTGCGCCCGCGATAAGCTCGGCGTGGCGCTCGAACAGGCGCTCTGACAGGCCGACGCCGCCGGGCACGCACTCGTACAGGTAGACCGTCGGTTCCTGGTTGTGCGGCGAACGGACCTGGCTCACCAACCCCAGGTCGCGCGGATCGACCATCAGCAGCACCGCCGCGACCGCCTGCATCGCCCGGCCTGCGCCGAGCAGGGCGACGTCCAGGTCGGCTCGCCGCCAGCCCCGCGCCGCCCCGCCGGCCATGAGCCAGTAAGCCGTCGTCTGGAGCTCGATCTCGGGCAGGTGGACCGGTCCCCAGCCCAGGTTCTCGTCCGTCCCGAACTTGAGCTTCTTGAACATGCTCACCAGGCTCGAAACCATGACCTCGCCGTGGGCCCGGCTGCCGCCGGCGGCAGCCGCGGAGTCGAACGTCTCGAGCGGCTTGAGCGTTACCGCACGGTCTGCGTACGTGTAGTGGTCGATGTCGACGCGGCGGACGTAGGCCTTGCGCTCGTCCCAGTCGAGCCGATCGACGTGGTACTGCGCCGACTCGTGGATGTAGATCGCGTCCTCGTGGACGAGCGTCTGGGCCGCGAAGATGTCGATCTCGCCGATCACACGCGGCCGGTCCGGAGTGGTGTCGATGATGACGACGTTCTCCTCGGCCGCGGCCCGCAGCGAGACCGACGAAGCCGGGAAGTTCTCGTTCGACCAGTACCAGCGATCGTCGCCGGCGCGCCGGACCAGGCCCTCCTCGCCAAGGAACGCGAGCAGCGGCTCGGCATCGGTTGGGCCGAACCGTTCGCCCGGCTCGAACGGAAGCTCGAAGCAGGCCGCCTTGAGGTGCGCGAGCAGGACGTGCAGGTTGTCGGGGTCGAGGCGGGCCTCCTCGAGCGTGGACGCGAGCAGGAACTCCGGGTGCTCGACGACGTAGCGGTCCACCGGACCGCCGCCCGCGATGAGGACCGCAACGCTCGTCTCCTGCCGCCGTCCGGCGCGGCCCATCTGCTGCCAGGTGGCCGCGATCGAGCCCGGATAGCCGGCCAGGATCGCGACGTCCAGCTGGCCCACGTCGACGCCCAGTTCCAGGGCGTTAGTGCTGACGACGCCCAGCAGCTCGCCGTCGCGCAGGCCCCGCTCCACGGCCCGGCGCTCCGTGGGCAGATACCCGCCTCGATAGCCCCGAACGCGGCTGCGCGGCCCGTCGCCCAGCCGCAGAGATTCCCGGAGCGTGGAGAGCATCAGCTCCACGGCCATTCGCGAGCGGCCGAAGACCAGGGTCTGGCGGCCGGCCCGCAGGAACGGGAGAGCCCAGCGAGTCGCCAGCGTCAACGCCGAGCCGCGCGCTCCGGTGGCCGGATCAAGCAGCGGCGGTTGGACCATGAGCACGTGGCGCTCGCCGGTTGGGGCGCCGTTGCGGTCCACAAGTCGAGCCTGCCGTCCCGTCAGGGCGGCCGCCAGCTCCGCCGGGTTGCCGATCGTGGCCGAGCAGCACACGATGACCGGGTGCGAACCGTAGTGGGCGCAGATCCGGAGTAGCCGCCGGAGGACGTTGGCGACGTGGCTGCCGAACAGACCTCGATAGGTGTGCAGCTCGTCGACGACGATGATGCGCAGCTGCTCGAACAGCTGAAACCATTTCGTGTGGTGGGGCAAGATGGCGGCGTGAAGCATGTCCGGGTTCGTCACGACCACCTGACCGGCCGATCGGATCGCGGACCTGATCGGGTTGGGAGTGTCCCCGTCGTACGTGGAGGCGTTGATCTGGAGGCCGGCGGCGCGGCTCAGCTCGCCCAGCTCGGCGACCTGATCCTGGCCCAGTGCCTTGGTGGGGAAGAGGTACAAAGCCCGGGCCGTCGGGTCCTCGGCGAGGGCCTGCAGGGTGGGCACGAGATAACACAGCGACTTGCCCGAAGCCGTCGGCGTGACCACGACAACGTCATCGCCGGCGCGAACCGCTTCGACGGCTTCGGCTTGGTGGCGGTACAGGCTCACGATGCCACGGGCGCCGAGGCCGGAGACGATCCGCGGATCGAGCCAGTCCGGCATCGGAACGAAGGCTGCCGGTCTGGCGGGGATCGTGGCCCGATGGACTACGCCACTCGACATGGACGGTTCGGTCATGATCTGGGCCAGCACCCGCTCGACACCGGCGGGCTCGTAGTAGCGCATCGCCGTACCTCAAACAGAACGTCCGTACGAAACCAGCCAACAGTCTAGCAGCGTGGGCAAGCATGTGGTTCGGTTGACACGTCAGCTGCCGCCGAGCTACGATCCCGGGAATGCGACGGAACGAAGTGGACGCCTACGCGGAGCAGGAGGCGCGGGCCGCTGCCGAGGCCGGTCTGTCGCTCGGGCTCTCACGGCGGAAGCTGGCCGTGATCGTGGGCGGGTTGGTTTGCCTGTGGCTGGTCGGCGTCTTTGCCCACCAGGTGGGGGAGGCGGCCGCCGCCTCAGACCAGGTCGATGCGATGCGGGCCCGCAATGCCGCGGTCGTGAGAGAGATCAATTCGCTCCAGGCCGAGCTCGAGGTTATCCAGCAGACGGGTTTCATCGACTTCACGGCGCGGGGCTACATGCTCGGCTCGCCGCGCGAGATCCCGTTCACGATCGATCCCGCGGCGCCTGCGTTGCCTGCAGATGCGCCGGGTTCGACCGGCATCAATCCGCAGGCCGTCTCCCAGCCCGAGACTCCGCTCGACGCCTGGCTGCAGGCACTCTTCGGCTCGAGGTAGCTCGGGCGTCCGACTTTCCGCGTGTCGCCTGACCCCGCGGCCCTGCCCCGCCATCTGCCCCTCGGCCGTGCCGCGCCAGAACGCGCGCGCCAGCGCGTGCCTCGCCGTTAGGATTGTCTGAGTGGATACCAACGTTCATGATCGCCGCCCGCTTCGAGTAGGGGTTCAGCTGCCCGAGATCGAGCGCCCCGTACGCTGGCCGGAGTTGGCCGCGATGATCCGGCGTATCGAGGCGCTGGGCTTCGACTCGATCTGGACCGGCGATCACTTCCTGTACCACCTGGCCGACGGCACGGCCGACGCGCCGTGGGACGCCTGGAGCGTCCTTGCCGCCGCCGCGGCGATCACGTCGCGGGTGAAGCTCGGGCCGCTCGTCACGCCGGTCGGTTTCTACAACCCCGCGGTGCTCGCCAAGAAGGCGGCGACGGTCGACGAGATCTCCGGCGGGCGGCTGATCCTGGGATTGGGCGCGGGCTGGAACGAGACCGAGTTCCGCGGCTTCGGCGTCCCGTTCGACCACCGCGTCTCGCGTTTCGAGGAGGCGTTCACGATCATCCGAACGCTGCTGGCCGACGGCGAGATCGACTTTGCGGGGACGTACTTCAGCGCCCGGGATTGCCAGCTCGTGCCGCGATCCAGACCCGGCGGCCCGCCGCTGATGATCGGCTCCATCGGGGAGAGGATGCTCGGCATCACGCTGCCGTACGTGAGGTCGTGGAACGTCTGGCATACCGAGACTCACAACAGCCCGGCTGGCGTGGCGCCGCTGCTGACCAGGGTCGCCGCCGCCTGCGACGCCGTGGGCCGCGATCCCGCCACGGTCGAAGCCACGGTGGTCGTCCTCGTGCGTATGCCCGGTGGCAGGGGGCGACGCCAGGGCGACGGCACGCTCGACAGGACGCCTAACCCGCTCCAGGGCCCGCCGGAGGCGATCGCCGAGGAATTGCGCGCCTACGCCCGCGCCGGCGTCGCCGAAGTCCAGCTCGTCGTCGATCCGATCACCATCGAGTCGCTCGAAGACCTGGCGCCGGCCCTGGAACTTCTCGATCGCGGCTAGAAAAGCGAAGGCGGCGGGGCGGATGACCGCCTCGCCGCCCTTGGTGCGACGTGGTGCTTGCGGCGGGGATTACGGCGTGGCGCCGATCCAGCTGCCGCCGCCGCTGCACAGGTCGAAGCCGACCAGGCAGGCGGCGCCGTTGTTGCCGCTGGTGATGTCGCGGAACGTGATGCTGGTGCCGTAGACATAGGCCGAGTTCACGACCACGCCGGCGTCGGCGGACCTGGCCGCCCACATCGGCGACGAAGCGCTGGTTCCGCCGACGACCCACCAGCCGGACTTGCCGCTGTAGCGGGTGCTGTCGTAGACGGAGACTCCGGACGCCGGGTCGGCGTCGAGCGAGACATCCGGTGTGGCGCGCTTGCCCTTGCAGTTGACCTGGGCGTAGCCGGCGAAGTCGGACTGAGCCGCGGTCGCCGTCTCATAGGCGCTGCAGCCGCCGCCGCCGTCGGCCCAGCCGGTCTCGGACGTGACGTTTCCGCTCGCGTCGAAGTGAAGGGTGGTGCCGCCGACCGAGATCACATCGGGGGACGAAGATGGCCATTCGGCCGGCGTGCCGTCATCGCCGGCCGAGACGAAGAAGCTCACGCCAGCCTGGGAGAAGTGGGAGTCGTAGGACGTCTCGCTCCTGGACTCGCTGCCGCCCCAGCTGTTGGAGACGTACTGGGCGTGGGCCCGAGCGTAGTCCTCCGCCGTCATGAGGTTGGACGTGCTGGCCGAGGTGGCTTCCACCAGCAGGATCTTCGCGCCGGGGGCCACGGCGTGGGCCCACTGGATGTCGAGGCTGATCTCGAGCGCCCACCCTGAGTCGGTCTTCGGATACTTGCTCGAGCCTGTCTGGCTGACCTTCGCAAAGCAGCCGTTGGCCGTGGTGCACGCGGGCAGGCCGAACTGCGTGCTGAAGACGCCCAGGTCGGCCTCGGCCGTGGGATCGTCATAGGCGTCGACGATGGCGATCGTCTGGCCCGCCCCGGCCGTGGCGCTGGTCGAGAAGGCGTAAGCGGCCTTGATGGCGGCGGGCGACAGCCCGGTGGGAGCCGACGTGACCATGGGCCTCACCCGGAACATGGGTTGTGCCCAGTCGCCGGCCGGCGCGGCCGACGTCGATGCCGGTAAAGCCACGAGCAGGAGGCTGGCCGACAGGATGCTGACAATGCGCTTCACGCGTCCTCCCATGACATCCGGACCCGCCGGGGCCGCGGACCAGCGCATCTGGCCGACCTCGGGGACGCGCCGTCACGTCCGTGCATCTCGGCACAGGCTATGGGCGTACCTCGCGGCGCGACAACCCATCAAGGTTGCGTATCGGCAAGTATGTCGACGGCGATGCCCAGCCGGCACGGTCGTGGACGTGGCGCAGGAGGCGCCCCGGGCGATGCCGCGGCGCCGCTGCAGCGTCGAGCGCCGTGGCCGCGTCTCGGCCCATCCGGTACACTACCGCCGCGCCACGGCGGAGTAGCTCAGTGGTAGAGCAGGGGACTCATAAGCCCTTGGTCACTGGTTCAAATCCAGTCTCCGCTACCAATGAATCTCAAAGCGACCCGGGCATCGGCCCGGGTCGCTTCGTCCTTCGAAGTGCAGCTCTCCTGCCGCGACGGCGACCTGCGGGTCCGGTTTGTGCGAACGTCCCCACGACGTGTGGAGTCCTCTACGTGCAGGCGTCGTCGCGCAGCCCGCGACCGCTCGCGTGACCGGCCCGCTTGACTGCCCGATCGTGCAGGCCGAGCAGTCCTCGGGCGTATACTGCCTCGGCCGACCGGCCGAACCGGTCGCCACATCCGGAGGCTCCGCTACACCTTGAACAGAGGCTTTCTCCGCAACGGGATCGTCATGGCCGTCCTGGTGGCCGCGACCGTCCTGCTGCTCTACATCCTTATCCAGCCGGCCGCTCCCAACACCAAGGCCTACTCGGACTTCCAGGCCGACGTCCAGTCAGGGAACGTCACTAAGGTCGTGATGGACGGCACGACTCTGACCGTGACGGACAAGAACGGGATGACCTACACGGTCGTGGCAGATCTTGTCAACGGCGAGTACGACGAGATCCAGAGCTGGCTGAAGGCGGGCGGCATCACGACCCCGATCAACTACACGGACAAGCAGCCGGCCGACACGGGCTGGATAGTCCTGCTGTTCTCGACGCTGCTGCCGGTCGTCGTGATCGTCCTCTTCATCGTCTTCTTCATGCGCCAGGCCCAGGGCACGAACAACCAGGCCATGAGCTTCGGCAAGAGCCGGGCGCGCATGTTCCTCGGGAACAAGACGGTCGTCACCTTCGCCGACGTGGCAGGCGTCGATGAGGCCAAAGCGGACCTCCAAGAGGTCGTCGAGTTCCTCAAGTACCCTGAGAAATTCAACTCTCTGGGGGCGCGCATTCCGCGCGGCGTGCTGCTCGTCGGGCCTCCGGGAACCGGCAAGACCCTCCTTGCCAGGGCAGTAGCCGGCGAGGCGGGCGTGCCGTTCTTCTCCATCTCCGGATCCGAGTTCGTTGAGATGTTCGTCGGCGTAGGCGCCAGCCGCGTGCGCGACCTGTTCGACCAGGCCAAGCGCAACTCGCCCTGCATCGTCTTCGTCGACGAGATCGATGCCGTGGGGCGCCAGCGCGGCGCCGGCCTGGGCGGCTCTCACGACGAGCGCGAGCAGACCCTGAACCAGATCCTGGTCGAGATGGACGGCTTCGACACGAACACCAACGTGATCGTCGTGGCTGCCACAAACCGGCCCGATGTCCTGGACCCGGCGCTCCTTCGCCCCGGTCGCTTCGACCGCCAGGTCATCCTCGATCGACCGGATCTGCGGGGCCGCGTGGCCATCCTCAAGGTGCACACCAAGGGCAAGCCGCTCGACAAGACTGTCGACTCGGAGAACCTGGCCCGACAGTCCCCCGGCTTCTCTGGCGCAGATCTTGCGAACCTCGTGAATGAGGCCGCCATTCTGGCCGCGCGGCGCAACCGCAAGACCATCGGCATGCCCGAGTTCAACGAGGCCCTGGAGCGGATCGTGGCCGGCCCCGAGCGCAAGAGCCGCATCATCTCGGACGCCGAGAAGCGGATCATCGCCATCCACGAAGGCGGCCACGCCGTCGTCCAGCGCGTCCTGCCCAAGTGCGATCCGGTGAACAAGGTCACGATCATCAGCCGCGGCATGGCCCTGGGCTACACCATGGCGCTGCCCGTCGAGGACCGCTACCTCCAGTCCAAGACCGAGTTCGAGGACAAGATCGCGGGCCTTCTCGGTGGCAATGCCGCCGAGCGGCTCATCTTCGGCGACACCACCACCGGAGCCAGCAACGACATCGAGAAGGCGACCGACCTGGCCCGCCGGATGGTCACCGAATGGGGCATGAGCGACAAGCTCGGTCCGCTGGCCTTCGGCAAGCGCGACGAGATGATCTTCCTGGGCCGCGAGATCGGCGAGCAGCGCAACTACTCCGACGACGTTGCCAAGCTCATCGACGAAGAGGTCCGAGCGCTCATCGAAAACGGCTACGTTCGGGCCACTCAGGTTCTGACCGAGAACAAGGTGAGGCTGCTGGCCCTGGCCGACAAGCTCATCGCCGAGGAGACAGTCGAAACCGAGGCATTCGAGCAGCTGTTCAGCGACCTGCCCCCCAAGGAGAACCTGCACGGCATAAGCCTTGTGCCGACGCCGGGCGTCACTTTCAGCGACCCGACGCCGAGTGTGCCGCCCCCGGCCACCGCTCCCAGCCCAAGCCCCTCCTGAGAGGGATAGCGCCAACAGGACAGCCGGGCGGCCGAAAGGTCGCCCGGTTCTTGTGTTTCGCCCAGGAGCCCCCGGGCGGTCGTGGGTAGAATCGCCGCAGTGGCCGCGCATGCCGCAGCCGCCGAAGCGGGAGAGCTCCAATGGCCGACGCATCCACGCATCCGATCGTTCGCGACGACGCCCTCGAGGAATACCTGGCGCGGACCGCCGATCGGCGGCTTGAGTCGTACAAGGCCTTGCTCCGCATTCCGAGCATCTCCGGCATCCCCGCCCATGCCCCCGACTGTCGCGCCGCGGCCGAGTTCATCGCCGCGGACCTGCGCGAGATCGGCATGGAGCATGTCGAGGTCTGCGAGACCGGCGGGCACCCGGTGGTCTACGCGGACTGGCTGCATGCCGCCGGGAAGCCCACCGTCCTCGCCTATGCCCACTACGACGTCCAGCCCGTCGACCCGGTGGACCTGTGGGAGTCGCCGCCTTTCGTACCGGTCGTCAAGGAAGGCCGCATGCTCGCCCGCGGTTCGTCCGACTGCAAGTGCCACGTATCCATGCACGCCCGCGCCGTCGAGGCGCTCCTGGCGACCCGCAAGTCCCTGCCCGTCAACCTCAAGTTCGTGATCGAAGGCGAGGAAGAGTCGAGCTCCGTCCACCTGGACGGCTGGCTCGAGGCGAATCGCGACCGCCTCCAGGCCGATTTCGCCGTGATCTCGGACACGGGCTTCTTCGAGGGCAACCTGCCGGCCATCACGGTCGGGCTGCGCGGCCTCGTGTACTTCCAGCTCGATGTCACGGGCAGCCGCATCGACCTGCATTCGGGCGTGTACGGTGGGGCAGTCGACAATCCGGTGAATGCCCTGTGCGCCATCGTGGCAGCCCTCAAAGGGCCCGATGGACGCGTCAAGGTGCCGGGCTTCTACGATGACGTAGCCGAGCTGACAGAGCTCGACCGCCAGGCATTCGCCGCGCTCCCGTTCGATCAGGAGGCCTATCGCGAGGGCATCGGCGTGCCCGCCTTCCTGGGCGAGCCGGGCTTCACGATCCTGGAGCAACTGGGGGCGCGGCCCACGCTCGACGTCAACGGCATCTGGGGCGGCTTCGAGGGCGAAGGTGCCAAGACGATCATTCCCGCTCATGCCCACGCCAAGATCAGCTGCCGGCTCGTGGCCAACCAGGAGCCGGAGCGTATCTTCGAGCTCATCGCGGCCTACGTCGCGGAGGTCGCGCCCAAGTCGATCCGCTACTCGTTCCAGCGGCTGGGCGACGGCCGGCCGAGCCTGACCCCGATCGACCACCCCGCGACCCAGGCTGCGGCGCGGGCGATCGAGTCTACCTTCGGAGTCACGCCTCTCTACATCCGTGAGGGAGGCTCCGTGCCTGTTTGCGCCAGCTTCGAGTCGATCCTCGGGCTGTCCACTGTGTTGCTCGGCTTCGCCCCGGCGGACGGACAGTTTCACGCCCCGAACGAGTGGATGTGGATGTCCAACTTCGAAACGGGTATCAGGACCATTGCGCGATACTGGGACGAGGTGGCAGGCCTCAAGCTCCGCCAGGGAATGAGTTGACATGCGGATGTGGAGGCCCGAGCGGACGTGTGCACTCCAGATGGGTACTTGCACGGCATGGTCGCTGGTAGGATGAATCGGCTTGCATCACGACTAACAACTCGCTGGAGGCAATCGTGACGGCGAAAGATCGCCCGGCGGACACGGAAACACCTTCCCAGCGTACCTGGCGGCTCGACACCGACAACGGCAGCCTGGCCCCGCGGTCGGCGTTGGACGTGCTCGTCGACCTCAACGACAACCTGGCCAGCGGACGATTCGGCGAGTACCAGCCTGTGCCGCTGGGGTTCGGCCTCCTCGACAAGACGATCGGAGGTGGACTTCGAGCAGGCGAATTACTGCTCATCGGCGGCGCGCAGGGGACCGGCAAGACGACCATGGCCCTACAGATGGCGCGCAACGTCGCCTCCAGCGGCCAGGCGAACGTGCTGTACGTGTGCTTCGAGCACGAGGAGCAATACCTGCTGAACCGGCTCGTCGCCCTTGAATCGGCCCTGGCCCACCTCCCGCAGAAGGCCGGTGCGATCAAGATCCAGGACGTCCGCAAGGAGATCATGGCTTCGTGGATGGCCGAAGGCGCCGGCGGCGCCGGCCTGACCGCGAATCAGAAGCTGCGCCCCAGCCTGGATCGGATCGCCCGGTACGGCCAGAGTCTCTTCCTGATGCGAGGAAGCCAGACCGCAAGCACGATCGACAACCTGCGCAAGCTCGTGCAACAGCATCGCGCGCTCTCGGGCGACCGCCGGCTGCTGGTCGTGGTCGACTACATGCAGAAGGTTCCGATGTACCCGGAGCCCAGCACCGAGGCCGAGAAGGTCACCTTCATCGTCAACGGTCTCAAAGACATCGCCCTTACCGAGCAAGTGGCGATGATCTCGATAGTGGCCGCCGACAAGGAGGGCCTGAAGGCCCAGCGGCTGCGGAACCACCACCTCCGCGGCTCGTCGGCGATCAACTACGAAGCCGACATCATCCTGATCATCAACGAGAAGTACCACATCGTCGCCAAGGTCAACATCGAGTTCAACCCGTACCAGGCTCAGCGTTTCCGCGAGTGGGTAGTCGTCTCGATCGAGAAGAACCGCGGCGGCCAGGACAACATCGATCTGGAATTCGAGAAGCACTTCGAGTACTCCTGCTTCGATCCGAACGGCCGGACCGTCCAGGAGAAGCTGATCGAAGAGCGCCTCTACAACGACTGACCCGCAGCGCCCGATGAGCTATGGCCGGAGGCCGGGCGACGGCCGGCGGCGGCCCTTCGTGCGGCCGGCCGACGACCCTCCGGGGACGAGCCGGCTCTTCGTGGCCGTGCCCGTCGCCGACGACGTTCGTCAGGCTGTGGGGCGGTTGATGGAGCAGTTGGCCGGCGCCCCGATCGACATGCGCGGCCCGGGCCAGCCGCGCTGGGTCCGAGTCGAGGGGCTTCATCTGACGCTCCGCTTCCTGGGGGCCACGCCGGACGTCCGCGTCCAGGAGCTCTCGGCGGCTGTGACTGCCGCCGCACGCGGAGTGGCACCGTTTCGTGTCGAACTGGGCGGCGGAGGGGCTTTCCCGACTCCCCAGCGGCCTCGAGTGCTGTGGATCGGGATCGGGGCGGGAGCGCCGGAGCTGGGAGCCCTGGCGCGGCGGCTGGACGGAGAGTTGCAGCGTCTGGGCTGGCCGCCGGAGAACCGGCCGTTCCAGGCTCACCTGACGCTCGCCCGCACCGACGGCGTGGCAGGGTCGGACGAGAAGGCCAGGCGGTTGATCGAGCTGGCGCGCGACGTCCGGCTGGCGTGGCTGGCGGGCAGCCTCATCCTCTACAAGAGCCATCTGGGCCGGGGCCCGACACACTACGAAGCCTTGAGCGAGGCGCGCCTGGGGGGTTGACCTCGCCGAATCGACCGATCGTCGCTTTCATCTCGTGACCGTCGGCGCCCCGGAATATTGGTGGCGGCCGATGCTCGGCGGTTTGCGGCCGGCGGCCCACGACCCACGGCCGGCGGCCCACGACCGGCGCTGGGCGCCTGGCGCGCAGAGATGGCGGGCCGGGCGCCTGGCCACGCCGCCGGCTCGCCATGCGCAGTCGCCGTGCAGGAGCCCTGGCGGAAGCCGTAGGCTTTGCGCTCCAACCGCGTCGATGGGCGGGAGGGGGTTCGAGCTAGAGGTCGCCGGGATGCCGGCGGGAGGAGTCGGATGGTCGAGCGCACGCGCTACATGCTGGACGAGGACAAGATCCCTCGCGCCTGGTACAACATTTCGGCGGATCTGCCCGTTCCTCAGGCGCCGCCGCTCCATCCCGGCACGCACCAGCCGCTCACGCCCGACGACCTCGCGCCGCTCTTCCCGATGGCGCTGATCATGCAGGAGGTTTCGACCGAGCGCGAGATCGAGATCCCCGAACCGGTGCGCGCCGCCTACGCCCAGTATCGGCCCAGCCCGCTGGTACGTGCCCTGCGGCTCGAGAAGGCGCTCGATACGCCGGCCCACATCTACTACAAGTACGAGGGCGTGAGTTCGGCCGGCAGCCACAAGCCGAACACCGCCATCGCCCAGGCGTTCTACAACAAGCAGGAAGGTATCAAGCGCATCGCCACCGAGACGGGTGCCGGCCAGTGGGGCAGCGCGCTCGCCCACGCGGGCGCGATGTTCGGTCTCGAGATCAAGGTCTACATGGTGCGGGCGAGCTACGACCAGAAGCCATACCGCCGCCTCATGATGGAAACCTACGGCGCGAGCGTCGTCGCCAGCCCGAGCAACGAGACCGACTCAGGGCGCGCCATCCTGGCCGAGCATCCCGACAGCCCCGGTTCGCTGGGCATGGCGATCAGCGAGGCGGTCGAGGACACGATGAAGCGTGACGACACGCACTACTCCCTCGGCTCCGTGTTGAACCACGTTCTGCTCCACCAGACGGTGATCGGCGAGGAGTCGATCCTCCAGATGGAGATGGCAGGCGAGGAGCCCGACATAATCATCGCCTGCGCCGGCGGTGGCTCGAATTTCGGCGGCATCGCCTTCCCGTGGCTGGGCCGGACTTTCCGGGGCGGCCGCAAGTACCAGGTCATCGCGGTCGAGCCTCTGGCGGCACCGAGCCTGACGCGCGGCAAGTACATGTACGACTACGGGGACACGGCCAAGCTGGCGCCGGTGGCCAAGATGTATACGCTCGGCCACGACTTCGTGCCGGAGCCGATCCACGCCGGCGGGCTGCGCTATCACGGCATGGCGCCGCAGGTCAGCCTGCTGAAGCACCACGGCTACATCGAGGCCCGCAGCCTCCATCAGCGTCCCTGCTTTGAGGCCGGAGTTCAGTTCGCGCGGACAGAAGGGATCATCCCGGCGCCCGAGTCGACGCATGCCATCCGCGTCGCGGTCGACGAGGCTATCGCAGCCAAGAAGTCGGGTGAGAAGAAGGTCATCCTCTTCAACCTGTCCGGCCACGGGCTCTTCGACCTGTCGTCCTATCAGCGATACCTCAGCGGTCTGCTTGAGGACTACGAATACCCCGCCAAGGAGATCCGCGAGGCCCTCTCCCACGCGGGCTGACCTGTTCCGATCAAGGTTCAGGAGCCGCGCCGGAAGGCGCGGCTCTTCGGATTCAGGACGGTTCGCTGCCGGCGGGCAGCCGATCGCTGGAGGAGGGGATAGCGATCGGCAGGAACAGAGCAGGAGGCGGGGAGCGGGTCGCTCCGGGGGGAGCGAAGCGACCCGCCGACACGGTCACTTGCCCGAGTGACCGTCGCCTCGCCATCGCTGGCGAACCTAAATATCATGAGTATTAGATCGGCACGTGGCATCGTGCATCCAACGTATTCACGGGCACACGATCGGAGCCCCGGAATCGGTCGATGCGCGATGGCCCCATTTGTCCCGCGATGGCGTAGCATCAAGCCATGCCACGACTCGCCTGCTTCTCCTGCGGCCGGACTATCTGGGCGACCGTTCCGCTGGCGTCGCTCTTCGCCGAAGAGCGACGGTGCCCGCGGTGCGGAGCATCGCTTCGCGACGATCGGCGAGTGTGGGATCGGCGCGACTATGCCAGGCGTGAGAGGGGCGTGGGGATCTCGCCGACCGGTGAGGAACGTCGTGTCGCGGACCGCCGAACCGTCCGGCGCCGCCGCAGCGCCGCCTGATCTCGCGGGTCAGTAGCGGTCGGGCGGGCGAGCTGCGGCGATTGGCGCGGCCTGAGTCTCGATCCCCGGCATCCGAACCAGGGCGCGTTCGCTCTCTGCTCTCGCCCTCTGGGCTAGAAGAGGCTGTCGTCCGACTTGGGCGGCTCCACGAGCCTGTTGCGGAGCGCGAAGGCCACGGCCTCCAGCTTGGAATGCACTCGCAGCTTGCCCATGATGTTCTGGACGTGCGTACGCAGCGTGTTGGGGGCGATGTAGAGACGCTCGCAGATCTCCGGCGTAGCCAGTCCCTCGGTCAGGGCCTTGAGCACTTCTAGCTCGCGCGGTGTCAGTGGCTCGATCTGGCGGCGCTCGGTGCCACGCTCCCTCGCGGCGGCGACGCGCTGGGCAATGCCGACGATCACCGACCGGGGCAGAAGCGTCTCGCCCGCGTACGCGGCCCGGACCGCGTTGACGACCTCGTCGATCGCCCGGTCCTTGGTGAGATAGCCGTCCGCTCCGGCCTGGATCGACTCGAGAACCGTCTCGTCGTCCGTGAGGGCGGTCAGCATCACGACGCGAGCGGCGGGCCAGCGGGCTTTGATGGCCCGAGTGGCTTCGGCCCCGGTCCCGTCGGGCAAGCGATAGTCCATCAGGACGACATCGAGGCGTTCGCGGGCCATGGCCTTGGCCTCGGCCACACTGCCGGCGACACCGGCAACGATGATGTCTGGCTCGCGGCTGAGCATCTGCGACAGGGCGCCAGTCAGGAGCTGATGGTCGTCGACAAGGAGGACCCGGATCGGTCTGGTCTCGCCATACGATTCGAGCATTGCTGGTGACCCTTCTTGAGTGTCGGCGCCGACGGGGAGGGTTGAGCAGCAATACCGGCCCCAACGCCTCTTGCATTCTAATCGGACTTTCAGCCTCCGCGCACTCATTCATCCGGGTTGGCGGCGCGGCACCCGGAATGAGTACCCCGGGCGGGCACTATGCAGCCCGCGATCGATCGGCTGCGTGCGAGATCGTTGCGAGAATGTATAGAGCGACAGGTGGATTCGGGTGCAGGCGCGCCGCCCCATAATGGCGGCGTGAGAGTATCCATCGTCGGCTTCGGTCTGATCGGCGGCTCGATTGCGCGTGCCCTGCGCAGCCGTGGAGGAGCAGGGGAGTGGCACCTCACGGCCTGGAGCCGCACGCCGGGGCCGGTGCAGAAAGCCGTTGGGGACGGCGTCCTCGACACGGCCGCCGCGACGCTGGAAGATGCCGTTCGTGGCTCGGACCTGATCGTGCTGGCAGCACCGCCGCTGACGTGCCTGGGCCTCATTGACGAGATCGGCGGGACGCTGCGCAGCGCGCTGCCCGAGGACGCCACGGTCACGGACGCGGCCAGCTCGAAGGCCCGGATCGTGGCCCGTGCCGACGCGGTGCGCTTGCCCTTCGTCGGGGGGCACCCGATGGCAGGTCGTGAGGCCAGCGGCTACTCCGCCGCGCTTCCGGACCTCTTCGTCGGGCGGCCGTGGGTGACTGTCCCGGGGACCTACGCGCGACTCCTCGACGCCGAGCGGGTAGGTGAGTTGATAGAGGCCTGCGGAGCTATCCAGATTCCTATGCTGGCGGCAGCTCACGACGACGCCGTCGCGGCTATCAGCCACATGCCTCTGATCGTCTCCGCCGTCCTCGTCGAAGCCATTGCGGGCGGGTTCCGTGCTCCAGAGCGCGTGGACTGGCAGGCCGCTCAGGCTCTGGCCGCCACGGGCTGGGCCGGCATGACGCGCCTCGCCCGCGGTGATCCGGCCATGGGCGCCGGCATCGCGGCGACGAATTCGGCCGCCATCGCCGCTCGGTTGCGCGACGTGCGGGCGGCCATAGACGAGTGGCTGGCCGAGTTGGATCGGAAGGGCGGCCCCGATGCCGAGGTGCTTCAGTCGCGCTTCGTTTCGGCGAAGAAACGCCTGGAGGACTCCGAGCAGAGATGAGCGCGGGGCCGGAGCTTGTCTATGCCGTGCCGCGGGACGTGCTGATGGGCGATTCGACCTGGCGAGGCGTGCGAACTGCCGGGACCGAGAAGATCCTGGCACGCCTGGATCTCGGCGACTTCTACCCCAGGCCGGCGGCCGAGGCCGACACGGCCCTCAAGCAGCTCATCCCTTACCTGGTCCTGCGCGACGCGGATCGCATGTTCCTGATGAAGCGGAGTCGGGCCGGTGGCGATGTCAGGCTCCACGACCACTACTCGATTGGAGTGGGTGGGCACATGAACCCCGGCGACGAGTCGGTCCTTACGTGCCTCAAACGCGAATGGGGCGAGGAGCTGGTCGCCGACTTCCTCCCCGAGTTCGAGTATTTCGGGTTGCTCAACGATGACCAGGTCGAGGTCGGCCGGCATCACCTGGGCGTCGTCTACCTGGCCGATGCGGCAGGCAGGCCCGTGGCGGTGCGCGAGACTGACAAGTTGAGCGGCGCCTTCGAGCCGATCGACGTCGTCCGGACGGTCTACGATCGCATGGAAACGTGGAGTCAGCTGGTACTCGACGCCCTCGACGACCGAACCTGCTCCGCGCCTTCGGAGTCTCACGCATGAGCGACCACGTCGGTCCGCCCAGAGAGCGTGGCATGTTCGTCAAGGAAGCCTATCTGCAGCCCGATGTCGTTCGGGCGCCCGTTGAAGCGACCGGCGCCCGCGGCCGAACCATCGACTGGCAATTCGCCGAGGCTCTCACAGACGAGCTGAATGGCGCCTATCGGCTGGCCGGCTACCTTCTCGCCGACGCGGCCGAAGCTCAGGACGCCGTTCAGGAGGCCTCCGTTCGGGCCTGGCGAGGTCTATCCAATCTGCGGGAACGGGAGAAGTTCCACTCCTGGTTCAGCCAGATCCTCGTCAACGTATGCCGCACCAGGCTCCGCAAGCGGGCTCGCCAGCGCACCCTGGACGTCGATGAGGTGGATCTGGAGGGCGGCGACCCATTCCGGTCGGCCCTCGCGCGCGACGCAATAGGGCGAGCACTCTCAAGTCTCAGCACCGAGCTACGGATGGTCATCGTCCTGCGCTACTGGGGGGATCTCCCGCTGGCCGACATAGCCGATCGGTTGGGCATTCCGGTCGGCACCGTGAAGTCCCGACACCACGCTGCCCTGCAGACGCTGCGCCGCAAGATCGAACCGGCGACAGGGGGCATCAGATGAGCGATTCAGACTTCGACATGGAAGAGCGGCTGCGGACGTTCGCAGCGAGCACCAGGACGCCGCCACTTCCCGCCGAGACGGCGGCTCTCCCGTGGACCGTCCAGTCCGATGCGTCGCGGCGCAGCCTCCTGCGCAGGCTTCTCCCGATCGACTCGGTGTGGCGGCTAGCCGGTCGGGCCCTCTACGGGGCGGTGCGCATCGCCGCCACGCTGGCCGTGGCGTTCGGGCTCCTGCTCCTCGTCAACAACACTCATGGCCGCGCCCCCGCCGCGGACATGATCGTGCAGCCGAGCGGACCGAGCCCGTCGCCGGCGTCAGATGCCCCGGCCGGACCCGAGGTCGTCGTCCTGCCGACGAGCGGCACCGTCGACGACATCATGGCGAGCTACGTCGCCGGGGGTGTGCACCAGGCCGAAGTGGACAACGCCGCGGCCGTGATCGTCCAGCTGGATACGCTGGGCGGCAGCGAGAGCTCGATGCAGAGCATCTACGAGTGCCTCGAAGGCGCCACGATCCCGACGATCGTGTGGGTCGGACCTTCGGGGGCGAAGGCGGCGAGCGCGGGCACTTTCATCACCCTCTCCGCCAACCTGGCCTACATGGCGCCGGGCACGAATATCGGGGCGGCTTCACCGGTGGCGGCCGGGGGCGGGGACATAGCCGCTACGTACGGCCAGACCGAAGCCGACAAGGTCATGAACGACGCCGTGGCCAGCATCCGCAGTATCGCCCAGGAACGACATCCGCTGGCCGTCGACTGGGCCGCGACCACGGTGGCGAACGCGCAGTCGTACTCGGCCGAGGAGGCCCTTGCCGCCCACGGCATCAACGGCATCGCGACGAGCCTCGATGACGTACTGAGCCAGGCCGACGGCCAGACGGTGACCGTCAACGGCGCACAGGTGATCGTCCATACGAAGGGCGCGACGACGGTCACTCTCGGCGAGGACCTGATCCAGTCGATCCTTCACGGGCTCGACGACCCCAACATCGCGTTCATCCTGCTCGTGTTGGGTGTCCTGTGCGTAGTTGTCGAGTTCTTCCACCCCACGCTGGTGATGGGATTGCTGGGCGCCTTCGCTCTGGTCCTCTCCTTCTACGGGTCTGGCAGCCTGCCTCTGAACGTGCTGGGGGTCGTGCTGGTCATCCTCGGGATAGGGATGATCGTGCTCGAGCCAAACCTGCCCAGCCACGGGATCCTTACGTTGGGCGGTCTCGTCAGCTTCGTCGTGGGCGCGGTCGCCTTTTACGGGTCGCCTGGACCTTACCTGCCAGCCGCCACGGTCGCGTGGCCCATCATCGTCACGATGGCCGCCGCCGCTGCCGCCTATGGCCTGCTCCTCGTCCGAACGCTGCTGCGGATGAGATACCAGGCCGTCCCGGTCGGATCTGGCCTGGTGGGGACGGTGAATGTCACGGGGATGACCGGCGTGGTCGAGAAGGACATCTCGCCTCTCGGAACCGTCTACGTGGGTGGCGAATCGTGGACGGCCAAGCTGGTTGGAGAGGGAGCCGCACTTCGGGGTTCGCGGGTCAAGGTGGTCCGCAAGGAGGGTCTGACTCTGATCGTGCAGGTTGTGGAGTAGGCATGGCGGCGACGCTCGTCGTCGCGGTGTCTGGCCGCCGTGCATCGCCAACGGCTGTCATCGGCGCGGGATCGGGTGGTAGGGTAGCGAGCAGTGGAGATCGAACAGTTCGGTTCGCCGGGGAATGGAACGTCTTTGGGTGACGTGGTGGTCGCCCGCTAGAACCGCCCGCTTGGGCTCTGTGCTGCTGGAGGTATCGGGGAATGGATACGACCGGGACAACGGTGCTGCTCATCGTGGTGCTCATCGTGGCCGCTCTGCTGATCGTCTTTGCCGCGATCTCGGTTCGGATCGTGCCGCAGTGGGCGCAACTGGTCGTTTACCGCTGGGGCCAGGTCAACGAGAGCCTTGTTCGCAGACCGGGCCTGAGGTTCCTGATTCCGATCGTCGACCGGGGCGTCCAGGTCGACCTGCGCGAGCAGTTCATCGAGGTTCCGCGCCAGACCGCCATCACCAAGGACAACGCGCCACTGGGCGTCGACTTCCTGATCTACTGGAAGATCGTTGACCCGATGATGAGCCAGATCAACGTGGCCAACTTCGCCGGCGCCCTGCAGGGCGTCGCTGCTACGTCGCTCCGCTCGGTCATCGGCGACATCCCGCTCGACGACGTGCTCTCGCAGCGGGAGAAGATCAACGAGACGCTGCGTCTCAAGCTCGACGAGGTCACAGAGCGCTGGGGTGGCAAAGTAACGACCGTCGAGATCCGCGAGATTCTGCCTCCGCCGGCTGTGCAGGAGGCGATGAACCGGCAGCTCTCCGCCGAGCGAACCCGCCGCGCCGTCATCACCGAGTCGGAAGGCACGCGCCAGGCCACGATCAACGTCGCCGAGGGCGACAAGCAGTCGGCCATCCTTCGTGCCGAGGGCGATCGGCAGGCCGCGATCCTGCGTGCCCAGGGTTTCAGCGAGGCACTGAACACGATCTTCGGCGCCGCCAAGAACATCGATCAGAAGACCATGACGTTGCAGTACCTCGATGCCCTCAAGACACTCGGCAGCGGGCCCGCGACCAAGTTCGTGATCCCGCTCGAGTTCACGCAACTCCTCGGCCCGCTTGGAGCGATGGTCCAGTCTGGGATGCAGGCCGGAGATGCCGGCCCGTCCGCGAAGCGCGGCTAGGTGGCTCCCTGCCGGGCCGGCTCGCCTGCGAGACTACGGCTCGGCAACGGCCATGCGGGGTTGACCCGGGTGCCTCCCGGCCGGCCTGGCGTAGCCCCCTGGGGACTATGCCGCCGGTCCGGGAGGCTGCCTATAATCACAGCGTCCTGCGAGCGTCCCGGTCTTTGAGGGCGGCTGTCCGCCACGGTAACTGAATGACCGGGTGCGTCCGTTACAACAGGTGAGTTGATGGCCGTCAGGATCCTAGTAGTCGATGCCGACCCGACCGTCCAGCGAGCTCTCAGTAATGCGCTGACCCAGGCCGGATATCAGCCGATCGCCCTGGGCGACGGCGCCGAGGCCTTGCGCGTCGCGCGAACGGACCGGCCGGCGCTCGTCCTGATTGCGGCGAACCTGCCGGGCGTCGACGGGTTCACGATCGTCAGCCGGCTGCGAATGGAGGACGGTCCCTCCACCCATACGCCGGTCATCCTGCTGCTTGCGGAGAACGAAGCCGAGCATCGGGGCAAGGCCCTTCGATCGGGCGCCGACGACTACCTGATCAAGCCCTTCCATCCGGCCGAGCTGATGGCCCGGATGCGCAGCCTCTTGTCTCGGTACGCGCCGGCCGACGCGGCGCCTACTCCTGCCCATCGCACCGCTCCGGCGGCGATCTCCAGGCGTCGCGAGCCGGCCCGAGTGATCCTGTTCTATGGAGCTAAGGGCGGCGTCGGGACGACGACGATCGCGATCAACACAGCCATCGCCCTGCACAAGGAAATGGGCAAGAGGGTCTGCCTGATCGACGCCAATCTGCAGTTCGGCGACCATCGAGTCTTCATGGACCTGGGTCTGGACAAGATGAGCATCGTGGATCTCGCGACGTCGCCGGGCTTCGATCTGGACCTCATTCGCCAGATTCTGATCAAGCACGAATCCGGAGTCGACTTGCTGCTCGCACCGCCCTCACCCGAAACTGCAGAGCTGGTCACGTCGGACCATCTGCCCGAGATCATCAACTTGATGATGAACGAGTTCGACTACATCGTGCTCGACGTGGACAAGCGGCTGGACGAAGTGAATTCGAGGATCATGGACGTCGTCCAGACGATCTACCTCGTGATGACTGCCGACCTCCCGTGTTTGAAGAACGTCCGCCTCGTGCTGGAGACGATCGGCCATCTCGGCTATTCCGACGCGAAAGTCAAGCTGATCCTGAACCGTTCAAACGCGTTCACGGGCATCAACGTAAAGAACGCGGAGAGCGCCCTCAAGCGGCGGATCGATTATCAGATCGTCAATGAGTACCGCGCCGCGATCGGCGCGTTGAACAGCGGCGCTCCCTTCATGTATACGAAGTCGGATTCGGCGCTCGGCCGGAACATGCTCGAGTTCGTGAAGGAGATGGACAAGGACCTGACCGAGCATCCGACCGCCAAGGTCGCCCGGTAGGTCTCATTCGGAGCCGGCCGCGAGATCGGCGGAGGGGTTCGGCGTGACGCTCGGCGGGTCGGCGTCCAGCCAGTGAAGGTCCAGATAAGCCGCAGTTGAGCCGGCCGGCGTAGCGTCGCCGACGTGCTCGCCTCCTTGCTTTCGGCCACTCTCCACGGCCTGGACGGCCGCATCGTTCGGGTCGAGGTCGACGTCGCCCCGGGTTTGCCCGGCTTCACGATCGTCGGGCTGGCGGACACAGCGCTGCAGGAGGCCCGGGAGCGGGTCCGAGGGGCGATTCGCAACAGCGGCTATGAGTACCCGCCGCGGCGCATCACGGTCAACCTCGCCCCGGCCGATCTCCGCAAGGGCGGCGCTTCGCTCGATCTGGCGATCGCCCTCGGCATCATGGTCGGGTCGGAGCAGGTGAAGGCGACGGGCCGCTGGGCCGTTCTCGGCGAGTTGTCGCTCGGCGGCGACCTGCGCCCGGTGCCCGGTCTGCTGCCCATGGTCGCCGCCCTGGCGCGCCGGCGCGTGAGGCGCGTGATCGTTCCGGCCGACGGCGCGGCCGAGGCGTCTCTGGCGGACGGTGTCGAGGTCGTGCCGGCGACGACCCTGGCAGAGGCTGCGACGATAGTGCGGGCGAACCGGCGGGGGCGGCCGCGGGAGACACCGCCACGCGTGGAACTGGCGGACTCGCTCGGCCTCGAGGCCGACGGCGGAGTGGCGCGGGACGCAGCGGCGACGCAGGCCTCCGCGGATGGCGGCGAGGCACCGGATCTGGCCGAGGTCAGGGGCCAGCTGGAGGCGCGGCGGGCCTTGGAGATTGCACTCGCGGGCGGCCACTGCCTGCTCATGATCGGCCCGCCCGGATCGGGCAAGACGCTCCTGGCGAGGACGATCCCGGGACTTCTGCCGTCTCTGGACGACGACGAGTCACGGGTGGCGACGATCATCGCCTCGGTCGCCGGTCCGTCGCCGATAAAGGGGCTGGTCAGGACGCGACCGTTCCGAGCGCCTCACCACACCATCTCCTATGCGGCCATGGTCGGCGGCGGCCCCCACCTGTCGCCGGGCGAAGTGACTCTGGCGCACGACGGCATTCTGTTCCTCGACGAGCTGCCGGAGTTCGACCGGGGAGCCCTGGAGGCGCTGCGCCAGCCACTCGAGGACGGCCAGATTGCGATCGCGCGAGTGGGCCGGGCGGCAGTCTTCCCCTCGCGGTTCCAGCTCGTGGCGGCCATGAATCCGTGCCCGTGCAAGTGGGAACTACACACGGGAATCTGTAGGTGACGAGGGCCCTGGCGGTCTTCTTGCCGTCGGCCCCGACGTCGGTGTGGACGACGATCCCCACGAGCAGCCGGACGAGCTCCTGACGCTGCTCGTCGGTCAGTCCCGCGTCCAGCCGGGCGCGAACCTCGCATAGGAGGTCACGGGCCTCCTGCGGGACGACTTCGCCACGTGGAGCCTGTAGCGCGCCCACGCGGGCTCCGAGGGCGTCATGCTCGTGTGCGATGCGGTCGAGTTCGTCGTCGAGTTCGCCGTCGGGAAGCCGGCCGCGGATGTTGAGAGACAGGGCCTGCTTGCGCTGCCCCTCCAGCGCTTCGAGAGCCCGCGCGAGGGTGATCGACTCCGCCTCGGCTATGGCTCCCTGCGCCTCGCGCTCGGCGACTCCATCGAGTTCATCAAGGACATCGCCTGGGTCACGCAGGAACCGCTCCACGTCGGCCCAGACGGCTGGCTCGATGGCCTTCACTCGAACCGAGCAGGATGGGCAGCGACCCGCTATCGGCCCTCGCTCGACCAGTTCGCCGCCGCAGCGGTATCGGCCCCCGGAGCGGTCTGCGGAGCCGACCAGAGTCAGACCGCACATGCCGCAGTGGATCACTCCCCGCAGCAGGTAGACGTGACCGCTGTTCTTGGCCGACCGGCGGTTGCGGGCCAGGGCCTCCTGAGCGGCTTGCCATAGGGCAGGGGAGACCAGGCCCTCGATCGGGGCAGACGTGATCTCGTGACCGCGACGTTCTGTCTTCTCGCCGCGCTGATCGATCCGCCGGCCGTACTGCAGCTCGCCGCGGTAGACCGGGTTGACCACGAGGTTGCGGATCCGGCCTGCCCGCCACAGGCCCTGGGTAGCCTTGCCACGGACCCCTCGCCCATCCCGGGCGTAGTGCGTGGGGATACCCAAGGCGTTGTACTCGCTGGCGATGGCCCTGCAGCTCTGACCTCGCAGAGCGACGCGCTCGTAGACGTCGCGGACGAGGTCGGCAGCCGTCAGGTCGGCCCAGGCAATGGTCTGGTCGGGCACCAGTCGAGCCTTCTGCTTGAGCCCGTCCACTCGAAAGCCCAACGGGACTATGCCGCCGGTGTAGCGACCCTCTCTGGCAGCCCGCGCCATCCCGTCGGCGGACTTGCGCAGAAACTCGACTCGGGCGTGGTCGTCGACGACGGCCTGGATGTCGAAGGCCAGGGGGCTCTGCTCACCCTCGGCGTAGCTGAGCAGGCGGATGCCCAGATACGCCAGCCTGCGCCGGATAAGGAGGGTCTCCGGGGCGTCTCGGCCGAGGCGATCGGTCTTGTAGACCCACAGCTCGTTGAACAGACCTGCCGCGGCGTCCCGGAGGAGCCTTCCACCATCGGGGCGATCCGCCATCGCCACGGTGCCCGGGACGCCATCGTCGCGGTAGCTGGCCACCAGCTCGACTTCGGGCTCGCGAAGCAGCCAGCGATCGAGAACGTCGGTCTGGGTCTTGATCGTCTCGCGCTCGCGCTGGTCCTCGCTGCTGACCCGCTCGTAGGTCGCAACCCGCCGGACCCCTGTGGCCACGGTCATCGGATACCTCCCAGACCGCGGTCCGGCAGCTGCCTCGGGAGGCCAAGCACCACCCGCAGCGCAGCGACCATCGCCTCCTGGTCAGGCGTCCATGAACGCTCTATGTCGAGCGGTCTGGCAAGTCGCTGTCTCTTCGGCGGCGCGACGGAGGTAACTGACGGGGCGGAGGCCAGGTCCAGATCCAGATCACGCGCATTCGACATCCTCCGGTTATGGAGCCACGTGGGGCGGGTGTCACGTCAGCGAACGCGTCGACGCTTTCAGTGACGTGATTTGGGCCAGTTGCGCTCGATCGTGCGTCGGTTGGGCTGCCAGCCGGTCTCGGCGCCGAGGGCGGAGCGCAGCCGTTCGAGTGCGGGATGGTCCGCCCCTCCGACCAGGCCCAGCAAGGAGGTCGGCGTGAGCGACGGGTCCTGCGCGACGAGCAGTGCTAGCGCCTTCCGCAGCCCCAATGTGTCGCGTCGGGTTGCTCGCTTCCGACCGCCGGAGTAGGGCGGGCGGATGGCTGGAGGCCCGACGCGACGGATGAAGATCTCGGCGCTGGCAGCAAGGTCAGCCTGGAAGCGGGCGCTTCGTCCGTGCCGGCTCGAATGTGTCGCGAGCTGACCCAGGAGGGCGGCCGAGCGGTAGAAGCCGCCCGGTGGCAAGAGATTGAGATCGTCCGCGAGATCTCCCGCCGGGCGTGTGAGATCCGGCTCCAGGAGCGCTAGCTGCGCCAGAACGAGCAGGACGCCCACATCAGTTGGGTCCAGGGGTGCGCCAGCTGACTCGATGCGCATGGCCAGTCCCCGGAGTTGCTCAACAAAGAGCGGCCCGATGCGAGCCGCCTCTTCTCGAACTGCCTCCGACACGAAGTTGAATGGGTTCGGCCACTCGGTGCCGTCAGGCCAGTAGGGCGTGGCGTCAAGGAAGCGGACCGCGACAAGGGAGACGACGTACTGGTTGGGCAGAGCGAGTGGCTCTACGAGCAACTCCAACGCCGGCCTGGCGGCCGCCACTTCTCTCGCCACCGCGGGGTGTCCAACCCAGCCAACGGTCACCGCCCGCGCCAGATCGAAAAGCCGCTTCTGCCGGCGATGATCCGGATTGCGGGGGTCGTATCCGCCAGTCATTCCCCGTCCCACTGCTGTCGTGCCATCGCGCTTACGCGCCTCAGCGGGGCCGGCCAGTCGCCGCCGCAGTGCTTGGCGGGATTCCAGACACGGTGAATCTACGCCACCGATGTGACCAAAACGGGCGTCGCCGGGCCAAGTCGAACGGAAGACAACAACCCGCGCCGGGTGCGGACTGACAACCGGGATCAGGGGTAGGGCGGTCGGGACGCCTGGGGCAGCCGCCTCACCGGCTCGCACACGCTCGTCCGGCATCGGCCCGGTCACAGAGCGGAGCCCGACCCGGCCCGACGTTAGCAAGCGCCACTTATCCGGGGCTTATCTGCGCCTTATCATCGCGGCCCTAGATTGACGGCCAAACGGCCGCTCTTCCACCCGGGGTGGTCGCCTTCTCCACAAGCCCCCGCTGTCTTCCCCCTCAGGCGGCGGGGGCTTCCCCTTTGTCGCGGCCCTCATCGGACGGGCCGCAGGTGACGGTAGCGGTCAGGGTCGGACGTCTTCGGAGGCTCGGCCACTGGCGGGAGCCAGCGGCGATCCTGACGGCCCTTGGGAGTGATGCCGTAGGTGTCCGCCCACATGCGGTACTCAGACGCACGAGCGAAGTCGCCCCGCTCCATGGCATCGTAGAGATAGACCACGCAGCGCAGCCCGGGCACGTCCCACGGCCCCCAGTGAGCGGCCCACCAGGAGCCGAACCACGCCTCCCAGGCCTCCACCGACGACGGCAGGAGGCCATCGGGCGGTTGCGGAACGGGGCCATGTTGCCAGCCCATGGCGGTGGTCACCTGCCAGTCGCCACGGGCGAGGGGGCGCCTTCCTCGACGGGCTCCGGGCGCCTTGGGAGCTGGACCGCTACCGCCCACGGGAAAGCCCCAGACTGCTACACACGGCGAGGGTCCTGTGCCGGGGTGCTGCGGGTCGGGCGCCTCCTCCGCAGCGACCCTCCCCCCGGTGGACCGCGCTCGCCCTGCCCCAGACCGGGCCGCGCTCAGACACCGATCGCATCGGCCACCTCGCGCCAGGCTCGGTCCTGCTGGCCCTCGAGTCGCCTCAGGTAGACGCTCGTGACCGCCAGGCTCGAGTGGTCCAAGAACTGGCTCACCGACTCGATCGACTCGCCAGCGTCACGGCGCAATTTCGCAGCCGTGTGCCGCAAGATATGTACCCCGGTCGGCGCCATGCCGGCGAGCCGCAGGTAACGGCGGAAGCGGGCATAGAACGTCCCGCTCGTGACTCCCTGCGGCCGCGCAGCGGCCTGCCAGAGCGACTCGTCTGGCGCCATCGTCGCGAGCTCCTTGCCCGCGTCAGCCAGGGTTGCGCAGATGGCCTCGTAGGCGGGCCGGGGGAGTTCCCGTCGACCGCGCTTGCCGCCTTTGCCCCGGTAGGAGTAGAAGACGGTCTCACCCTCGAGGCTGAGGTCTCCTGCCCGGAGGCCGATCACCTCCGCTCGCCGGCGGCCGGTCAGGACCAGGGTCAGCAGGATCGCCCGGTCTCGTCGTCCCGCAACGGTATCGGGCACTACCGCGAGGAGCCGCCGCACCTCGTCCGCTCCGCATCCACGGGCCACCGACTGGACGGCTCTCGGTCGTTCGATCGCATCGGTCGGGTTGGAGAGGACCAGACCCATCCGGATCAGGAAGCGGTAGAAGGAGGACAGGCAGGCGATCCGGGCTCCGACCGTCGTAGCCGACGGTGTCCGCCCGGACTTGCCGATGCCGTGGACGAAGGCGAGGACGTCGGCTGGCTTGACCCGATCCGGCGTCTTGCCCAGATCCGCGAAGAACGGCCACAGCATCCGGCTGTAGGACTCGACCGTTCGTCGGGAGCCTGAGCGGTTGCCTTTCTCGACCAGGAAGCCATAGAGCGCCTGGTCCCAGGCGGAGGGGTCTCCGCTGGCCAGGGCGGGGAGTGGTTGAGCGGTCATGGTGGGCGTCCTCGGGTACGGGCTGGACGCCCACATCAGTTACTCAGCCGGCCCCAGATAGCAACACCATGGCCAAATGGTGCCCATGGACGCCGGACCGAGTCGGGGCGTCAGCGATCGCCGGGCGGGTCCTGCTCAGGCGCCAGCGGGTTGATCGATTGGTTCCCAATCTGGCGCGCCCCTCCGAACAGGCTGAACTCACGCACCCGCAGCCGCCCGAGCCGGGGCACTCTTGGGGCGTCACTCCGCTCCACGACATTTGCGAATGGTTCAACCTCCTCGATCCCGTGTTCTAGGGAGAGCGAGTAGATGTCGCTCGGCGGGTCGACGACGATGATGCCGCGCTCGAGCAAATCCTCTGCGGCGTCGGCGGAGAGTTCATAGGTAACGCCGTCGTAGACGAGCAGGCTCCTGCCGATCGCCATCTCTGCCTCCGGATCCTCAAACCGGGCAACTCGTGGTTCAAGTTGCACTCACACAATTGTGACTCCGGCCCTGTCGTTTAGGTTCTACCGCGTTTCGTTGGCGCTGGCAGGATGGAGCGCAATGGCGAACGGACGCTATCGCGGCGTCGTGACGACCGCCTGCGGTCCCTTCTCGCGTGCGGCGGTCAGTCGACTTTGGCGAAGAGGCTGAAGAGACCGTTCAGCTCCTTCTCCGTCAGGCCGAGGTCATAGTCGATGAGAAGCAACTGAACCTCGATCTGCTCCACCTCCGCTCGTGAAGGCGTGGCGTTGGATACCCGTGCCGCGATGGTGTGGGCCAGCCCTTCCAGCCTGGCCATGCGCTGGGCGGCCGCGTTGATCCGAGCAACTATCTCAGCGTTGGTCATGGTTCTCCTCGTTGCCCCCGAAGAAAAGCGCGTCCTGAGGGGGATCAAACGCGCCCAATAGGTGGAGTCTAGAACGCAGCGGGGGTTCCTTGTCGGCGCTGGGCGGTGGCGCTTTCTGGCGCAGCGTTGCACGTCCACATGACGCCTTCTCGACACCGTGGCGACCCGCTGCCTCGCCAGACTCCGGGCCCGCTCCGCGAACAGATGCTCGCCCGAGCCTCCGTCGGCCATTTGGTCCGGCCTTCCCTGGCGGGGCCTCGACCCTGTCTGACCCAACGGTTGGCGCTGGCCTCTGTCGTCACCCACCAACGAGTCTTACCCCGACCCTCGATGCGACAGGCTTGCCCTTGCTAGTAGTCCCTGGTCACCGAGCACCATCGCCCGATCGTGAGGAGTCGAAAGGAGGAAGATCGCGACCATCGGATTGGCCGCTGGTTCACAGTCAACCCTTGGGGAGCAGGCGGCCAGCAGTCGGACCTCGTTCTCGCCGGCCCGCGCCACAGGCCAATCATTCACTCAGTCATACTGCTGCCGTGGGGCGACGCCACAGGTGATTGGTAGCCGACGGGGAGTCGCTGATGGGGTCGACGAAGACTTGCAGGCCGCGGGTGGGCGCTGTCCTGACCGGGTTGTTGCTCGTCGCCATCACGGGCTGCACGGCCGCCACACGCAGCCCGGCTCTTTCTGAGCGGCCAACCGCGGCTGCCAGTGAGTCGGTGGTAGCCCCTACCAGCTTGCCATCCTCGGCGCCCTCGTCGGTCCCAACGGATGTCCCTACCGCTGCGGCTTCGCCGTCTGATTACCCATATCCAGACGAGAACCCGGGGCCGCCTCCGGCGCTGGCGAAGCTCACGACCGTGGATGTCTCCGGCTTCCAATCCGATGCGGCCAACAATGACCCGTACTGGGTCACCGTTGGATCCGGCAGCGCGGCTCTTCACTACGACACCAGCAAGGCGAAGGGATCGATTCCGGTCCCATTGACCAAGGATGAACTGAATGACCCGCTTACTGGCGGTTACCCGGACCTGTCTTGGAACGACCAGTTCGTGGTGATTACTACCGAATATGACATAGACCTGGAGGCCGGCGCCGCTGGGGGGTGTGGCTACGTGGCGGCGATTGCCTGGCAAATCCTGGTCGCCGTCATCGATAGCAGCGGGAAGCCTTCAGCCCCCACGGTGTTTGCCGTGGGTCAGAGCAACCTGAAGGTCGTTGGCCCGTCGAACACAGGCGCCGAAGGAGATGATTGTGCGTACCCGAGATTGCCCACGGTCGCGATGAGCGACGGCTTGATCGCCTACAACATTGAGAAGCCATCTGTCGGCCAACCGTTCGGGTCCGAGATCCTGGTCCGTTCGTTGGCCGATGGCTCGACCGTTCGCGACTTGACTGTCCCCGACTACGTGGATTCCCTGCAGCTGTCAGGTCCGAACCTGGTCTGGATGGAGTTCGATGGCAATGTGGCGACCAGTCTGCCGCTCCGGATATCCACCGCGGCGAGCCCGGGCGCCCAGAACTTCCTCGTCTACAAGACGCCCGGCGAAAGCGACCACTGGACTGCTCCGAAATACTGGCTCTCGGGGAACCTACTTGCATGGGACGGGTTTTCGACGGGGAAGGTCTGGCTCCGTGACCTCGCGACGGGCAAGCTCGCGCAGATCTCCCCAACCGGCGCAATCTGCGAACTCGAGGGTTTTGACGGCACCGACGCGCTGATGACCTGCGGCGGCGACCCGAAGGTGTTGGCCTGGGCAGATGACTTCAGTCCTGATTGGGTCGTGTTGTGGTCATCGAGCGCCGGCGATCGCCTGCTGGTAAGCACACCGCCGGTCAACTGTTGGACCACGTGCGCCATGGCCAACGGCTCGGTCTTGGTGGACGTGACCGACGAATACGGGCGAGATACTTACTGGACCATCCCCGTTGCAGCTCTGACCGGCAGTTGAGGGAGAAGCGCCATGGTCCAGGGCCGACGTCGCCTTCAAGTAGCACCCGACCGCCATGGCTTGATAGCGCACGGGAGGACGAGGCCACTCGGTGCTGGCAGGTCGCGAGAGCGACGCTCTCAGGTTGAGATCAAGGTCTCAATCCCGTTGGCTACTGCGTCTTCAAGCGGCTCCTCGCGCCCCTCCCCGAGGCCGGCCTATTTGCCGCCAGCTGCCTCGCTGCCAACGATCTTCTGCTTGATGTCGGTGCTCGACTTGCTCAGGCCGGCGATCAGTAGGTCCGGGGTGAGCCCAAACGCGGCCGCCACAACGAGGCCACGCGCGTCGCTGCCCAGATCGAGGACCTTGGAAAGGGAACCGGCGACGGCGGCAGCAACATCCGGGGTCGCGAACACGACGGGCGCGAGCGCGACTAGGAACACGCCCGCTACCGCGGCCAGCCCCGAGATCTGGGCAGTCGCAATGAGTCGGGCCTCGAATAGGCCGTAGTCGTCGACGGCAGAGTCGGCCTGCTCCTCGGCGCGAAGCCGGCTGAACAGGCCAATAATGGCGCCGGTAAGGAAGTACCCGCTTACCGCCACCAATGCCGATCGGCTGATCTCGCACACGATTGCCAGACCAACCATGAGGAATGTCACGAGGGCCGTGGCCAAGACGGCACGAAGGAGACGATTGCGTTCCCGGATGAGACCTTCCCACTGATCGTCGCGGTACTCGTTGATCGCGGTACGCACACTCTTCACGACGGCGGAGGCGTCTTCGGACGGTGTGAAACCACCCACTGCCCCGGTGGGACCAAACAGGCCCTTGACGACCTCCGGGCCGATGGCTGCCTCGATTTCCTTCTGCAGCGTGGCACAGTTGGGGATGCTCGATCCGCTCAGTCGGTTGTAGTCGTAGATCGCGTCGCCAACGGCCGACGAACGGTCGATCTCGATTAGGGCCTCTTCAGCACGGTGGAGCGTGCGCCAGAGGTTCACATACCCCGTCGCCATCGCGAAGCGAAGGCCTGATTGGCCAAGCTCGATGTCAAGCGTTGACGAGTAGCTGCGCGCTTCAGCCAGTCGATCCCAGGCCTGCGGGTTGGCTGGTACGGGCTTGAGCTGCCACCAACTCTCGTATCCCATGCGCCAGGCGATGGAGTCCAGCAGACTGCGTAGCCTTCTGGCGCGAGGGAGAAGCTCGCCGTAGCTTCGAGACTGGGCGGTCTTGGCGCACGCCATCCAGTGGAATGCCGCCCCGCCTGTCACCCACAGGCTTAGGGCGACAGCCGTGCCCAGATAGAGCGCCTCCTGGTGTACCCGTCCGGTTCCGGGAGCAAGGTACGCGAGGACGACGGCCACAGCGCCGATGACTGGCAGAAACGGCGAGATTGCCAGCAATGTGGCCCAGTAGGCCTCGTTGTAAGCGTTGTGGCCGAGGATGAGAGCGGCGGTCAGAAGCGTTGTCATCACGACGGCCACCGATCCGTCTGACAGGTCCTGGCGTATCCCGCCCGAGATGGGCCCCGGCAGGCCAAAGGTCCAAACGAGGAGCGCGCCGAGGAGTAAAGCAAGGGTCAGCAGGAAGGCGGCGCGCCAGCCGGCGTGGGTTTCGCGTTCCGGGTGCGGTGCTGGAAACCAGCTCAAGGATGGTGCGGTCATGGATACCTCCCCCGTTCGGCAACGAACGGGGGAGGTCGCCTACATCGCTCCTCCCCGCGGCCGCCGGACCGGCGCTCACTCTACTCGCCGCGCTGGGCCGTGCAAGAGTTTGGGCAGGGACCGGACGCTTGCGCGAATGGCCCGCGTCTCCGGCCTGCCGCCCCGGCGTAGTAGGCCAGCCCACGCGAATCCGTTGGTGGGTGCGCCCTCAAAGACCATTGCGGGGCAAGACTATTACGCGTCGACACCATGACCACATCGCGACGGGTCGGTGTCGGCACGCCGCCAAAAGGCGCACCATATCCTCTGGAGACACGGCGACGCATCTGAGATCGTCAGAGCGGCCAAGCCACGTCTGAGTTCAACCCAACATCAGGAGGCACGCGCTTGAGCCCGCTGTTCCCTCGCCGGAAGCAGCCAGCTCCTCAGCCACCGTCATCTCTGTTCGATCCGACAACGGTCGACCTTGTCGCATCCACCAGAAGCGGCGACGCCCGTCTCTACATAGTCCGGGACCAGCAATGGACAGGATCTGACCCCGAGATCAGGTCGCTGCAGGAGAAGATCCACAACTACGTGGGCTTTGCGCTCGACGGCGGCATGGTGGCTCTCTATCCGGAGCTCACCGCCCAGCCATGGGCGATCGTCATTGACACGTACACCGGGCGTCCGGACGCTCGGACAATCGACGTGCTCCAGCGAACTGGAGACGTTGTCCGTCAGTACGGCGGCGAGCTGGTTCTCCACGAGCTGCGGCCGCCCGAAGGGCCCGGCCTACTACCGATGACGGTGAGCGTGACGAAGCTCGGCACGGCGCTCGATCCTTCCGAGCCCTTCGACTTGTAGATCTCCGTGGTCGAGCGTTCGAGCGGTACCGTATTGGCGCACGCTGGCGAACGAAGCGTGCCGGACCCGGCGACACGATGCGCGGATCGTGACCGGCTCAATCTCGGACGCGTGGCCGGGTGTCACCGTCAGGTCGGTGGTCGGACGAGCGAGGTAAGCACTCCCTTTAGGAGACCCAGTCGGGCGCTTCGCTCGCCGCCTTCCTCCATAGGGCGTAATTCGTCTCGCGAGTGGGCGCGTCCATCCTGGGCTTCCACTCGCGATCCTTCTGCCAGTTGGCCCGAAGGTCCTCGACGGTCTTCCAGAAGCCGACCGCCAGACCGGCTGCGTAGGCGGCGCCGAGGGCGGTCGTCTCGGCGACTTTGGGCCGGATGACCGGCATGCCCAGGACGTCGGCCTGGAACTGCATCAGGGTCTCGTTGAACACCATGCCGCCGTCAACCTTGAGGGCCTTGAGCGGAACGCCGGAGTCGGCGTTCATCGCGTCGAGAACCTCGCGGGTCTGCCAGGCCGTCGCCTCGAGAACCGCCCGGGCGATGTGGCCCTTGTTCACGTAGCGGGTGAGGCCGGCGAAGACGCCGCGGGCATCGCCCTTCCAGTGGGGCGCGACCAGGCCGGAAAAGGCCGGCACGAAGTACACGCCGCCGTTGTCATCGACGGTCTTGGCCAGATCCTCGACCTCGGCGGTGATCCTGATCACTCCCAGGTTGTCGCGCAGCCACTGGACGAGGGCGCCGGTGATCGCGATCGAGCCCTCGAGGGCGTAGACCGCGGGCTGGTCGCCGATCTTGTAGCCGAGCGTCGTCAGCAGACCGCTCTTGGACGGCACCGCCTTCGTGCCCGTGTTGAGGAGCATGAAGCAGCCGGTGCCGTAGGTGTTCTTCGCCTCGCCGGGCGAGAAGCATGTCTGGCCGAAGAGGGCGGCCTGCTGGTCGCCTAGGTCACCGGCAACGGGCACGCCAGCGAGATCGCCAACGGCCTTGCCATAGACGGCGCTCGACGGCTTGACCGCCGGCAGCATGGAGCGCGGGATGGTCATGAGCTTTAGGATCTCGGGATCCCAGTCGAGGGTCGCAAGATTCATGAGCATCGTCCGGCTGGCGTTACTCACGTCGGTGACGTGAACGCCGCCGTTGACGCCGCCGGTGAGATTCCAGATGCACCACGTGTCGATGTTCCCGAACAGCAGGTCGCCTGCCTCTGCCTTGGCGCGGGCGCCGGCGACATTGTCGAGAATCCACTTGACCTTCGGACCGGAGAAGTAAGTTGCGAGCGGCAGGCCGACCTTGGCCCGCAGGCGGTCCTGGCCGCCCTGCTTGGCAAACTCATTGATGATCACGTCCGTCCGGGTGTCCTGCCAGACGATCGCGTTGTAGACCGGCTTGCCGGTCTTGCGATCCCAGACGACCGTCGTCTCGCGCTGGTTGGTGACTCCCACCGCAGCGAGGTCCGAGGCGGCGATGCCCGCCTTCTTGAGCGCGCCACGGATGACCTCGCCGCAGCGGGTCCAGATCTCCATCGCGTCGTGCTCGACCCAGCCCGGCTTGGGGTAGATCTGTTCGTGCTCTTTCTGATCGATCCCGACCACGCCACCGCTGTGGTCGAAGATCATGAAACGTGTGCTTGTGGTGCCCTGGTCCAGGGCGCCGACATATTGAGCGGAGGAAACCGCACCTAGTAGTCGCTGGAGCTGTTCGATCGCGGGTCGGGGGAGGTCGCCCACCTCAAGGTAGTGCTTGGCGAGACGACGGGCTTCAGGCTCGTTGCCGCCCTTCCGATAGAGCGCGACTGCGCTTATTGCCACGACGCCACGCGTGCGTGGGCGGTCAGACGGGACTCTGTCGAACGCAGCGGCTTCCCAGTGGGCCGCCTCAAGGTACGCCGCCGACGCAGCCTGTTCCTCGCCGCGCGCTAGAAGATCGTTGCCACGAATCATCAGTGCCTCGGCCCGACGGTGAAGATCAAGAGACACTGCGATCTAGGCCTCCTTCAGCCAGATGCGGCCGTTGAGGAAGCCAACGACCCCGGCCATAGCCGGTTTCGACCAACCTTGGGCGCGAACCTGTTCGATCTTCTCGCGCAGTCGCCGAGTCATCTTGGCTTCGTCGTCGAGGTCTATGCCCGACACCTCGAACAGCACGACGTCATCTCTGTCGAGGTTCAGGTCTGGATCGTCCGTCGCCTCCGCACCTGCCGGGACCAAGTAGTAATCCCCTCCTGATTCGGCCAAGGCCTGGCCGATCGTCACTAGCCCCACGCGGAGTTCTGCCGCACCCAAAGCGAGCGCGCAAGCACCATTCTCGGTCGCCTGTACCGCATTTCTGTAAGCCCGGACCAGCCTCGTGTCAGGCTCGGTCCAACGCAGTTCAACCTCGACGGACGCTCCAGGTTGCACGCAAACGCTCGCTGTTGCGGGCGGACGATGATGCCGACAAAGGCACACCCGAGCGGCGTCAGTAAGGAACGCCGCCACCGAGGCCGGCACGCCTGGATGCGTTCGGTGTAGGAAGTCCTGGTCGAGATCGAAGCCAGGTTTGGGGCTCAGTATCATGTTGGGACAGGGTATTCACCTCCATCGGCAGGGACAATCCCTTGGCCCTGCCCAGGCTGCACCATGAGCAGATAAGTTGGTCAGGCCCAGACGGCGACTCGCCTCGAGTAACTTGGTGTCAGACCTTCATCAGGATGTCGCTCAGCCGGGAGAGCCTACGCCGGATGAAGTTCATCCCTTTGTTTGCCCATTCGGGAACTCCTTGGTACACGCCCCCGCTGAAGTCGGCATCGCTCTCGAAGTGTGAGAGGTAGTCGGGGGCATACCGCTCAACGCTCCGCCTCGCCTCCTGGTACCAGGCGTCGATCCGGGTCTCCCATTGCGCCCGGAGGGTTTCATCGGACGCCCCGTCGGTTCCCAACTTCACGGCGCCAAGCTCCTTGATCAGCGCGTTGCCAGCTTGGAGGATCCGATTTAGCTCGAAGGAACCGGGCCGAAGAAACGACACGCGCGCTACCACCGGCCGGGCACTCGCGACGTAGGCCAGAACGCCGGCGACACCTGCCGCGACCAGGAACGGTGTCAACGTTCCCGCCTTGTCAGCGGCTTTGGGATCAGTCGCGACGAGGGTCGCCAGCGCAGCGAAATATGCCGTGAACAGGGCCGCGCACAGACCCGCCAGCAGCCGCCGCACAATCATGCCGCCCTCGAGCCGCTCATGGCCCGCAGAATACGCCAGGCGGAGCGCCCTCGAAGCAGCCGCTCAACGGCCGCCAGGATAGGGGGCGGGTCGACCCGGCCGATCAATATCGTCACCATCCAGCGATAGCGTGAGCCCAGAGCGGGCAGAGTCGCCGGTTCTGAGAGCGTGCAGCCGCTGGCCGTGTCCGCCGCGAACGGCAGCAGCCGAGAGTGTGCTTCTGCTTAGACCAGCCAGTTCAAACAGGGTAGACTACCCGGCGGTTCCTGCCCCAAGGGTCAGCACAACCGTCGCGAGGCTTCGAGGCGGCGACCCGCTCATCGGCGGGAAGAGCCGCTGGTAGCGTACCGGCGCTGTGTTGGACTTGAAGGCCCAACAGGGCCGGGGGTATCTACGATTCTCGCTCTGCGCAGATTGGTTCACCAAGCAGCTGCTGATGCATGCCACTTCTCGTCTGCTCCCTGTGCTGGCTCTGGGCTTGGTCGCTGTTGCCTGTGCTTCCACGAGCGCAGCCCCAGCGGCCCCGGGTGCCTCTACAGCGCCGGTTCAGACAGCGGCCGCCACAACCGCGGTTGCGGTCACTGAGTCGGCAACGGCCACAGCCCCGCTGACCGCGGCCCTGACATCTGCGCCGACAGCCACGGCGAGCGCGCCGCTGCGCCTGGTGGTGCTGGGCGACAGCATCACCGCCTGGGGCAGCTGGCCGGCCGCAGTGGATGCCGCCAGTCCGCACCTGGTGCTGGTGCACAACGCCGGCGTGGCGGGCGACAGCACCGCGCAGATGCTCGCCCGCCTCGACCGTGACGTGCTGGCCTATCAGCCGGACGTGGTGGTTCTCATGGGAGGTACGAACGACCGCTGCCTACGGAGTCAGCCGGCCACCGTGGCCCAGGCTGCTGCCAACCTGCGCGCGATCATCGAACGCCTGCACGCCGCCGGCGTACTGGTCGTGCTGATGACGATCCCACCCTGCCTGGGCCTGGCGCGCATCCTCCCGATGAATGCGGCCATTCGGCGACTGGCCGCCGTCGAGGGTACGCCGCTAGTCGACATCTACGCCGCGCTGGTGGGCAAGGGCGACGCCTACGTTCCGGCCTACCAATGTGGGGACGGCATCCACCCGAGCGCCGCTGGCTACGCGAAAATGGCCCAGGCAATCCTGGCGGTGACCAGCCAGTTGTGGCCGGAACAGCATCCGGCCCGCGCCGAGCCCAAAGACTAATTCCTGTGCTCGCTGAGCAAGCGTTTCGGCGCGCCTCCGCCTCGGCTGGCGAATTCCGCGGCTCCGCCCCGGGCCTTTTCGTGTCAAGTCCGCATTCATGACGTGATACATTAGCCTGCGACTGGCCCTGCGAATTACGCAGGGCCGCCGATGGGGTAGCGCAGGGGCGCTCGACCGGCTTTGCAGGCATCGAGGAGGGCTTCGGTGTGCGTACGTCAGGTTCGGCATTGATGAATCGAACGATGCGGCACGGCAGGCTCGCTGCTGTAGTCACCGTCGCAATCCTGGTCGCAGGTCTGTCGCCCGTGTTGCCGGTCATAGCTGCCACAAGGCCCGGACCTCTCCCGCCCGTCCTGACGCCTAGGATCGATCCTTCGGCCGCGCAGAGCCTGGCCCGCTCGACCGCTCCCACGGCCGAGACGTCGAGGCCGACGGCCGGCGCACCTGATGCCGCCGGTTCCGGCATGGCCCCGACCGAAGTCCCGTCTCTGCGCACGGCGTATAGCGACACCTACGACAACCACGACGGCACGTTCACTGTCCACGTGAGCCCCGATCCTATCAACTACCAACCGACGGCTGGCGCGGCCTGGACGCCCATCGATCTGTCCTTCGCGCCGATCTCGGGCGGCAGCGGCCGAGTCAGAGCCGGGATGACGCCGGTCCCGGTCGAGGTCGGGGCGCCCGGCGACGCGGCTGGCTTTGTGAGTGTCGACACCGGCGAGGGCGTGATCAGCCTCCGGCTCGTTTCTGGGGCCAAGCAGGGCAGCTCGGCATCGGAGCCTGTGGCCGCAGCGGGCGGCGCCAAGGTTGCTGGCCTGCTCCCAGGCGTTGATCTACAGGTCAGCGCCAATCCCTCTGGCTTCAACACGTTCCTCGCTTTCGCCTCTAGACCCGCTTCCCCCTCGTTCACCTTTGAGCTGGACTCACCCGGGCTGACCCCTGCTCTGCAACCCGACGGCTCAATCAGTTTCCTAGACAAGAGCGGCATGACGGTTGCCACGATGCCCCATCCCTATGCCGAGGATTCGACGCCCGACGATCAGCGCGGCAGCGGGCAGATGACGGTCGACGTCGTCTATTCGCTCGCTACCCAGGGCGCCACCACCCTGCTCACGGTGAGCGTCGATCCGACCTGGCTCGCGAGCGCGGTCTATCCGGTCTATGTCGACCCGTCGGTCAATGTGAGTACCACCGCCAACATGAAGGACACCTTCGTCGACGCGATGTACCCGACAGAGAACTGGGAAGGCTTCAAACGCTCGGACTCCCCCTACTACTACGAGATGCTTCTCGGAGAAGACCCCGACAACTCGACGCAAGTCTGTAAGGACCTGCTCAGCTTTACGATGCCGGCCGCGGTTGCAAGCTCGACAATCGACTCGGCCACGCTCCAGATCTTCCCCTACTGGCAGTACGAGCACTACAGCGCGGTCACGACTTGGGTCGACCAGGTGACATCGAGCTGGAGCGCGGGGAGCGTAGATTGGAACAACCAGCCGAGCATCACCACGACCGGCGCCGTGACGGCGACGACAGTCCAGGGCACGACCGGATCATTCGACATCACGAGTTTCGTGCAGGGCTGGGTCGACACCCCTTCGACTAACTACGGCATCCAGCTGAACGAGAACGGCAACGGCGGCACCTATTGGAAGCGCGTGATCTCGTCTGAGCAGACCGGCGCCAACATACCCACGCTAGCGATCACCTACAGCAAGCCTACGGCGACCGTGTCCGCACCGACCGGTAACGTGTGGACCAACAGCCGCACCCTGACCTGGG
Source organism: uncultured Chloroflexia bacterium (assembly GCA_963768655.1). GTDB lineage: Bacteria > Chloroflexota > Limnocylindria > Limnocylindrales > CSP1-4 > Fen-1039. The sequence goes on from CAVYIM010000007.1 coordinate 51,617, forward strand.
CCTACACCTCGACCGACGGCCCGGCCCAAGCCGCCTACGACGTCCAGGTTGCGACCGACTCTGGCTTTACCAACCTCGTCGTCAACACGGGCAGCCAATCGGGCGCTGCCTCCAGCTACGCGATCCCATCGGGCACCACCCTGACCAACGGCACGACCTACTACTGGCGAGTCGAGGTTTCCGATGGCCATATCTGGTCGGCCTGGACCGCCGCGGCTCAGTTCCGCTGGGACGCCACGGCGCCAGCCTGGAAGGGTTTCACCGCGCCCGCTGCGCAGGTCGACCAGTCGGCGGCCTCCTACACTTTCGCCTGGAATGCTGCGACCGATTCCCCCGGGTCCGGGGTCGCTGGCTATAGCCTGCAGGTCCAAACGGCTGCGATCTCGTCTACAGCCAACGTGTGCTCCACGACATGGTCGAATTCTCGGTACGGTCCAGCCCCTAACCACCACCAGCTACGCGGTTTCCTCCATGACTGGCGCCACGTGCTATCGAGTCGGCGTATTCGCCACGGACGCAGTCGGCAACCCAAGTAGTACGTACAGCTCCAGCCCGGTCCTGGTCGACACGACCTCGGCCAACGCCCCGACGGTCACCGACAACTGCACTTCGCTCGGCTCCTGCTATCGGGTCGGCAACACGATCTACTTCCGGCCTGCAGCAGCCGGCACGCTCAGCCTGACCTCGACCGGCACGGACAACGAGTCTGGCATCGCCTCCTCGACCTTCGGCGCGCTCTCGGCTCCGACCGGCTGGACCTATACCTCGGGCACGGTCACGGGCAACCCGGCCTCTAAGAGCGTCACCTGGTCGAGCACGGCCGGCAGCACGACGCTCCAGATAACCACCACCAACAATGCCGGACTCGTTTCGCCCGCCACGACCATCACCTTCACACCGGACTCAACGATCACAGGTTCCTTCACCACGCCCGGCAGCAGCCTCGTCGTTCAATCGGGCACGAGCTACTCGGTCGCCTGGACTGAGACAGAGACTGGATCTGGCGTCGCGAGCCGCTCGCTGCAGCGTCAGAAGGGGACCGTCGCCACGGCCGGCACCTGTACCGGAGTCACCTTCGCCAACGACGGTAGCCCGTCCACATCTGCCTCACCGGTCAACGCCACCGGTCTGGTCAGCGGCAACTGCTATCGCTGGGCTCTGACCCTCACCGACAACGTCGGCAACATTGCGACCCTAACGTCGGGTTCGGTCCTGGTCGACACGACCTCGGCCAACGCCCCGACGGTCACCGACAACTGCACTTCGCTCGGCTCCTGCTATCGGGTCGGCAACACGATCTACTTCCGGCCTGCAGCAGCCGGCACGCTCAGCCTGACCTCGACCGGCACGGACAACGAGTCTGGCATCGCCTCCTCGACCTTCGGCGCGCTCTCGGCTCCGACCGGCTGGACCTATACCTCGGGCACGGTCACGGGCAACCCGGCCTCTAAGAGCGTCACCTGGTCGAGCACGGCCGGCAGCACGACGCTCCAGATAACCACCACCAACAATGCCGGACTCGTTTCGCCCGCCACGACCATCACCTTCACACCGGACTCAACGATCACAGGTTCCTTCACCACGCCCGGCAGCAGCCTCGTCGTTCAATCGGGCACGAGCTACTCGGTCGCCTGGACTGAGACAGAGACTGGATCTGGCGTCGCGAGCCGCTCGCTGCAGCGTCAGAAGGGACCGTCGCCACGGCCGGCACCTGTACCGGAGTCACCTTCGCCAACGACGGTAGCCCGATCACCAGCGTCTCCCCGGCAACGTTCAGCGCTCCGGTGGCCGGCTACTGCTACCAATGGGTGCTCACGCTTACGGACACCGTCGGCAACGTCGGAACCAGCACGTCAGGCATGGTCATCCGCGACACCAGCAGCGCCCTCGGGCAACAGAGCCAGCTGAGCCTTGAATTCCTGGGCTCTGGGATCGGGCGACGGGGCGGACGTCAACGTCGTCACTGGCGACCTGGTTGTGAGCCATTCGATCGTGAGCCTGCCCATCCGCGGCAGCTCGGTCTCGCTCGATCTCACCTACAACAGCCAGGATCTCGCGAACGTCGGTCTCGGCACCGGCTGGCGCGTAAACGTGCAGCGGCGGCTCACGCTCAACCCCGACGGCAGCGTGACCCTCGTCGACTCCGACGGGGCGCGATACCTGTTCACGAACCCCGTCACCAACGGCACCGTCACGACCTACGCGCGGCCGGCGGCTCTGTTCGCGACCCTGGTCGAGGACACGAGCCAGCAGAGCCAGTTCACCCTGACCTACAAGGACCTCTCCCTTGACCGCTTCCTCATCTCCGGGTCCGACGCGCTCCTGGTCCGCCAGCAGGATCGCTTCGGCAATGGCGTGACGATCGCTTACAACAGCGGAACCGAGGACATCTCGACCGTTACTGACGACACGGCCCGAGTCATCAACTTCACCTGGACCACCACTACCTCGCCCCATCAGCTCGCCTCGATCACCGACTGGGCCTGGATCAACAGCTCGGGCGTCGTCCAGACGAGCGCCACCGGCTCTCGCCGGACCTATCGCTTCTTCTACGACGGCAGCGGCGCCCTGATCGGCTGGGCCGACCCGCTCAACGCGTCAGGCACCTGCCCGACCGGCGGGAGCCATCTGACCTGCCTGACCTACAGCGGCGGCCAGCTGACCGGCATTGCCAAGACGCAGACCTACACCACCTTCAACGGCAGCTCGCTGGGCGCTGCCACCCGCGTGGCTTCGACGAGCTTCGCCTACTCTAGCGGCGACGTGGCCGGCGTCACCGACGCCCTGACCAACCAGACTACCTTCGACCGCTCGACACCGGGCCAGACCACCGTTCATCGGCCGGCCAGCGGCGCGGTCACATATGCCTTCGCGGCAGCCGACCCGTACGGCCGTGTCACCTCGGTCTCGCGCAGCCTGTCGGGCACGCCGATCGTGCAGACGACGGTCTGGGACGCCGCCTTCCCGACGCTGCCCGACTCGGTCACCGACAACTCGACCGGAGCTCTGAGCACGCCCTCGCGGACAGTGACGTATACGTACTTCGCAGGTTCGATGGGCAACCTGGCGCGGGAGGTCGAGCCTCTGACCGCGACGACCGACCGGCGGACCGATTACACGTACAACGCCAACAACGACGTGACCCAAGAGATCGTCAGCCAGGATGGCTCGACGACCCTTCAGACCACCACTCGATACTGCTACGACAGCGGCTGCTCGCTCAGCGGCAGCGGCCTGTCGATACTCAGCGAAATCGACGACTACGTCTCGGGTAGCTCTGCCACAAACGACACCAACGTCCGGACCGACTACGCCTACGACGCCTACGGGCAGAAGACCCGGACCACGCGCCACAACCGTGATGCAGCAGGTGCTGACCTCGACGACCGCATCGACGCGTCGGTCTACAATTCGTATGGCGACGTGACGGCGTCGATCACCAACTATGCCGACGGCCAGGTGACCGGCGGCACCGACGTGACTCCCGATGCCAGCGGCGCCCGGACAGACCTGACGACCACGTACACCTTCGACACCGCCGGCAACGAGGTCAGCGTTGCCGACCCGCGCCGCGCGATCGAACTCGCTCTCGGATCTGCGGGTGCCGACGACTATGTCACCCGCTCCACCTTCGATGCCCTCAACGAGAACCTGAGTCAGACCACCCCGACGACTCCCGGGGTCAGCGGCGTCCCCAGAAGAGCTCGTCGAGCGTCTACGACGAATTCGGCTCGGTCCGAGCTGCAACCGACCTGAACGGTATCGTCACCGGCACAGCCTTCGATGCCGGTGGCAACTCGACCGCTACCTATGAGATCGACCCCTCGCCTCTCGGCGCCTCACAGACGTCGTCTTCTACCTATGACGCCGCCGGTCGCCTGGCCACCAGCAAGGACGCGCGGCAGGTCGCCAACGGCGCCCTAGGTCACACCGCCTACGGATATGACGATCTCGGGCAGCAAGTCTCCGTCACCGACGCCGCGGGGTCCAGCCCCGACATCTCAAGCGAGACGACAACCACTTACGATGCCCTCGGGCGCAAGACGGCAGACGACTACTCAGTCGGCGGTACGTCCTATACCTACGATTTGGGAGGCCGAGCGCTCACGACCGACGACGGCCTGTCCTGCTCGACGAGCACGTACGACTACCAGGACCGGACCACGACCACTACCAGCGGCCTGAACACCGGGACCTGCACCGATGGCGGTGACGGCTCCACGACAACCAACACCTACGACGGCCTGGGTCGGCTCACGCTGGCCCAGATCACTGCGGGCGTGAACGTCGGAGACAAGACAACCAACGATGTCTACGACTCCGCGGGCGACAAGCTCTCCGACTCGACCACCAAGTCCGGTGTGGTGGCGACCGCCACCACGCAGTTCAACCTGCTCGGCCAGGCTATGAGCGTTCTGGCTATCGATGGCTCCACTACGAAGTCCGACTATGATCCAGCCGGCAACGTGTCCGACAGCTGTCTGTGGGCCTCGGGCTCCACGGTTGGCTCGTGCTACCCGGTGGGCACGACTCCATGGACCAACCCGCCGACCAAGGCGACGAGTTCGGTCTACGACGCTGGTAATCACACCATCGCCTCGACCGACGCCGCCACCGCGATGACCACGACCTACGACCCGACTCACGACTACGCGGTCGCCGCCACATACCTGCCGACAGGCTCGGGCCACGAGTATCAGACCTACTACACGTACGACTCCAAGCAACGCGTGACGGCGCTGACCCACCAGGACTGCACCCTCTCGACTGGCCACTCCTGCACCAGTGCGAACGTCGTTGGCTCCGACGCCTACACGTACGATGCCAACGACAACCGGACGCAGGTCACCGAGTACAACGGCGCTACCACGACCAACGACTACTACTGCTACGACGCGAACAACCGGCTCGTCGCCGAGAAGTCGGGCAGCTCGTGCGCGACCAATCCCGACGAGACGTACACGTACGACGACTCCGGCAACCGCCTGACTGCGACCGTCGGTGGCGTAACTACGAACTTCGCCTACGACAGCGACGGCCGCCTGTGCGCCGTTGGGGCGACCTCCTGCAGCTCACCCAACGTCACCTACGACGATGCCGGCCGAACAGCGACCTACAACGGCTGGTCTTACCTCTACGACTCGGCGGGCCGTCTGGTTTCGGCTTGCCAGAGCACGAGTTGCACTGGCTCGGGCTTCAACCGAGTCGACTACACGTACGATGGCGACGGCAACCGTACCCAGATCGTTGACACGACTGCAGGAGGCGTCGCTACCACCACGACCTTCACCTACCAGGGCGGCATCATGGTCGGCGAGTCGGTCAACGGCACGCCGTCGCGCGGCTACCTAGCAGCCGGCGGCTCGATGGCCGAGATGACCATTCCGAGCGGTTCGGAAGCCGGGACCTACATCGTGACCTGGAACGGTCACGATGACGCCACGAGCCTTAACTTGATCAACGGCGACGGCTCGCTCACCCCGGTCAACAGCTACAGCTACTCGACCTGGGGAACGCCAACGACAAGCGTGGCCAGCGGCGCCAGCGACCTGGCCTTCCGCTTCCTCTACATCGGCTCGGGCGATGTCCAGTGGGACAATGACTTCAGTATCAGCCTAGAGTACATGCACGCGAGGAGCTACTCGCCTGCGTTGGGGCGGTTCCTGCAGCCTGATCCAAGCGGCGAGGATCTCGGTTACGCTTACTCGCAGAATGATCCCGTTGGGCACGCAGATCCCACGGGCACGTTTGCCATCCCGCGACTCATATGGGGGGTTGAGTGGGGCTACGAAGGGCAAGACTACGGCCTCGCCAATCTAGCCGTAGGCCTTGTCTGCGGACTCACGAGCTTCAGCGGCTTCTTCACCAGCTGGATTGGCTATTCGGTCGGTGCTGGCTGCACGATCGGCGGATACATCCTGGGGAGCACGCCAATTGGCGGGTTCCTAGAGTCGCTGGCAGGAAAGAAGGCAAAGGGCTCCACTGGATGGGACGTTATGGTTGAGACTCCGCACGTGTTCCTGCGCGTACTGTCCTATTGCCCGCCGGGCAGCCGCATTTGCTCAATCAGTCAGGTGCGCATATGGATCAAGATGAGGCAATCCTATCGTGATTGGTGGTGCCGCTACTACTTCACGTATTCAACCTGGCAGCTCAACAACCCGGACTGGTTCAGTGGCTACAATGGCGCCACTCCCATGTGCCCCAAAATGAACAACAACCAGGCCTCCATCCTCGTCTCGGCCGTGGGCCTCATCCCAATCCTTTTCGACATGCTATAGGGGTAGTGCTGGGCATACTCGACGGAGCATGGGCAACGAAAGGGCCAATAGGTTCGCCGCACATAGCGGAGGCTAGACTATGGACAGGTCTTGGGCGGTGACTCAAGCGGCCAGAGCTGGTGCTTCGGTTGGGGCACTAGTAGGTGCGCCCGTGGCCTACGGCCAGAGCCGGATCCCGGGGGCTCTGGTGGTCGCAGGCTTCCTTCTCGGGGCCGCCATCGCCACTCAGTACGCGCTCCGGCGGCTGGAAACCTCCAAGCGGGTAGTTACTCCCGTAACGCTGACAGCGTATGCAGCCGTCTTCTTCGGGCTTCAGGCTGTGCCGGCAGCCGATGCTTACCTGGCGGCCATCGTGGTTTTCGCCATCATAGGCTTGTCGATGTGGCTGCCGAGCGCTTGGGCTGGAAGGTCAGCCCAGAAAGGTAGAGGCCCGACCCGCTAAAGCCAAGCGCAAACCGGCGGAAGTGTCGGAGTTGTCCGGTCGGGTGATCGCCTTGGCGCGCTCGCCAGATGCACGCGTAGGTCTCGGGTCATTGACTTCAGCGCGGAGGATGTCCCGATCGTCGTGGAATTTCAGTGAGGGTCGGGTCTCCAGGTTGCTGATCATATCGGTTGGTTGGTAGCGCTCGCCTCGCTTTCGATGTGGAGCTCGCGCTTCAGCGCAGCGGCAAGAATGGGCAGCTCCCGATAGCCACAGACTCGGCGGAACTGAGCCTCTGCGGCGAGCATCCCAGCGGCGGCCCAGCGCAGCGCCATCTCGCCCGACTCCCAGTTCTTCACCCGGCGGGCGTGCGTCTTGACGATCTCGATCATCGATTCCATCGGGTTGGTCGACTCGAGCGTCCTCCAGAGCGAGCCGCTGATGCCCAGACGCGTCAGGGTGAGCGTGTCGTCGAGCCCCTCGCGCAGCGACGCGGCGGCTCCCGGACGGCTGTGGGCCAGACTGCGGGCCAGGGAGTGGAGGGCCGCCTTCGCCCTGTCCGGATCTCGCTCGGCCCAGGCGGCCCGAAGCCGGCGCTGGGCGAGCGGTCGTTCGATCTCGGGCAGGTGCTCTAGAACGTTGCGCTCTTTGTGGCGATGGCAGCGATGGATCGCCACGCCTTTGCCCAAGAAGGTGCGGATGGCCGAACCGATGGCGGAGCCGCCGTCGACGACGAAGAGGACGCCTGCGCTTGTGTCCAGACCGCGATCGCGCAAGTCCGCCAGGAGCGCGTTGACCACCGCGCTGTTCTCGGTCGTGCCCTCGACCACGCCGAGGGGCACCTTGTGGCCGGCGGCGTCGATCCCGAGCGCGCCTACGAGCAGGTGATCGCCCAGGCGAAAGCCATCGAGCATGAGCACGAGGTAGCGGCGGTCGTCGAGTCTGCGCCCGAGCAGCTCAGCCAGGCGCTCTGCCGTGGCGGCGAGGAAGCGGCGGCTGACGGCGGCGTGGCTGGTCGAGACGGCGGCCTTACGCGAACCCACGGTGCTCGCCGGAACTGGCCAACGGTGCTCGGACTCACCCCACAGTCGCGCTCCCTAGGTTATCGAGCCGAGCCTCAGCCCGCCAACTCTGCCGACGAGCCCACAGGGCCGCACACCTTCACCCGTAAAGTGTCGGGCTGACTCCAAAGACGGCTCCGATCCGATCGAGAACTGGCCGCCTTATCGTGGCATCCACCACGGCCACCAGGTCGGCACCCCGGACGGGCACAGGTAGCCCCGCATGTCGGGTCCGGACGGCGCCCAGGAGAGGGAGTGGGTGCCTACCAACACAAACGCGACGACTGCCGCGAGCCCTGCGGCCACCAGGAATCCAGCGGCCGGATGGATTCGCGCCGCAAGGAGGGACAGGAGACAGTTGGCCGCAGCGACTGTAGGGGCCAGTAGCACGAACTGGAGCCCCAAGGCAGGGTCATTGCCCGAGTCGAAGTAGACCCCGCAGTCGTCGGCAGCGGCAACCGCGATCCTCATGCCGATCCAGACGGACAACACCCCCAGCAGACAGGCTGCCAACGCGACTCCAACGTAGAGCCACGCGGAGTGGTGTCTGGCTGCTGGACTGGGGTTCGGTGGACCGCCTGGCCACTGAGGGCCGGTTCTGGCGGTGGGTTGGTTCAGGGGGTCCACCGATGGATCATAGCAACGACGCTAAGCCGAATGGGTCCTGTCGACGACCCACTGGTCGGCGAAGGCGTGTTCAGCCCCGCTCCGCACCTTACCCGTATAGTGTCGGCTCTAATCCTCTGAGCCCGACCCAGAAGAACCTCGTTTGTGAGGGCAGCCTAGATGGCGGTCAGCCCGCGGGCTCGACTCCCACGAACCGGTACGCCGCTCCAGCGCGCTCGACGTGGCCGAGATCTGCGAGGTGGAACCCGTGGATCAGGGAGCGGCGTTGGGCGGCGCGGTCGAGGAGCCGACGACGTGTAACCACCGTCTGCGCGGGGTCGGCGTCCATGCCCGTCGTCCAGTCCGGGTGCGCGAAGTCCCACTCGTGGAAGACCGCGTCGCCGAGGGCGAGCAGCTTCGCCGCGCCGGACTCGATCTCGATCGCCACGTGACCAGGCGTGTGGCCGGGCGCCGGGACGATCCGCACACCGGGGCCGACCTCCACCGCGCCGTCGGTCAGCTCGAGCAGGCCGGCCTCGCGGAGTGGCGGGAGATGGAGGCGCGCGATCGCCGCGAGGTAGGCGTCGGTGGCCCGCGCGCGTCCCGGCTCGAGCCAGTAGTCCCACTCGATCGCCGACATGACGTGGCGGGCGTTCGGGTAACGGGGGACGCGGACGCCGTCGCGCACCCTCGTGAGCCCGCCGATGTGGTCGGCATGGGCATGCGTGATCAGCACCAACGCTATCTCGTCGGGGGTGAGGCTGGCAGCGGCGAGGGACGCCTCTGTTCCCCCGATAGCCGCACCCCACTCGGCCGCCAGCTCCTCGCCCGCCCCGGCGTCGAGCAGCATCGGCCCGTCGGCCGTCCGCACCAGGAGCGGGCGGTAGGGCACGGGCAGCGAGCCGTCGGGGTTGAGCCGACCCTCAAGGAGCGTCCCGATCAGCGTGGGCTCGACGTCCGGGAACACGTCCGCCACCTCGTAGGCGGCGACGCCGTCGCAAAGGATCTCAACCTCATGCGCCCCGACGCGGATCACGTCCTTTCGGATCATCGGCCGGCCTCCCACAGGGTACGCAGGGACGCTAGAGCGACGGCAACTCGAGGTCAAGCCACCGCCGTCGCGCAACCAAGCCGAGCCCTCAGCTCAGGATGAACAACGTCGCCCGAGCACCGTGACGATGCAGCCATCGTGTTGCCGCCGTTCGACGCCGGCGCCAGTGGTTCTTGGCTCCGCGCGATCACCCGCCGGCCGCGACTCCCCGGGCCAGGAGCTCGTCGTAGCGCACAGGATCCACGTTCCCCCCGCTCAGGATGGACACCACGCGCCCGCTCGCCGGCAGTTCGTCCTCGTGGAACAGCCAGGCGGCGAGGGTAGTGGCGCCGGACGGTTCTAGCACCAGCCGCGCTTCCCGCGACGCGCGGACCATGGCCCGGGCGATCTCATCCTCTGTCACGGTCACGATGCCGTCGAGATAGCGGCGCAACAGCTCGAACGGTATGCGCCCGATGTGGGTAGTCCGCTGGCCGTCGGCGATCGTCCGTCCGACCATGTCCGCCGGCCAGATCACGATTTGGCCCTGCTCGAGCGAGTCACGGGCGTCCGCGGCCAGAGCCGGTTCGACGCCGACCACGACGGCGTCCGGCCGAAGCGACTTCACCGCTACGGCCACGCCGCTGGCGATCCCGCCTCCGCCAACCGGGACCAGCACGGTGAATGGTGCCGGTTCGGTCCGGCGGCCCCTCGGAGTCGTGGGTTTGCGCTCGTCGAGGGAGGCGAGCTGCTCGACGATCTCGAGTCCGATGGTTCCCTGGCCGGTGATCGTGGCCGCGTCGTCGTACGGCGCGACCAGCGACAGACCGTCGACCCGCGCCAGTTCGGCGGCCCGCTGCGCCCGCTCCTCACTCGATGGGCCAACGAAGACGATCTCGGCGCCGTCCTCTTGGACACGCTCGACCTTGATCCGTGGCGCATCCGAAGGCATCACGATCACCGCGCGGACCCCGAGGAGTCGAGCGGCGCGCGCCACGCCTTGGGCGTGGTTGCCGCTCGAGTGCGCCACTACGCCGGCGGCACGGCGTTCCGCCGACAGCGCGGCGATGTTGTAGTAGGCGCCACGCAGCTTGAACGCGCCGATCGGCTGGAGAGACTCCGGTTTCAGCCAAGCGCGGGTGCGCCCAAGTGGGTCGCCGTCCTCGGGCCGCCCGAAGGGCAGCAGCGGCGTGCGCACGACTACGCCCCGGATCACTTCGGCGGCGCCGCGGATGGCGGCCAGGGTGACCAGCGCCGCCTCGTCGAGCCGTGCGTCCGATCGAGGGTCCGGGATTGGTGAGACGGTCGGCGGCTCCGGCGCCACGGGCGGGAGCTGAGTCGGTCTTCGTGGAGGCATGTCCAGGCCACTATAGTGCCGGCAACCCTCTCGACCGCCGCCAGCCGGCCCTCGGGAAGCCGATCGAGCGAAGTAGCGGCGCTCCAGAAGCAGCCTCGCCTCGTGGCCTCAGCCCCGCGCCACTCGACCAGCCGGCACGTCAATCGCAGTTCGTCTGTTTCAGCCCATACTTGGCCAGTCCCGGGTCGAACGACAGCCGCGTGGGATGAGACAGACTGGCACCGACCTTCACCTCGGGTTACGTAGCGGATCAGGACAGGAGCGGTCTCCAATGACACTCGCCATCCTCGGCGTGCCAACCCACATCGCACTCATCGCGGTGGTCATCATCGTGGTCGTCGTGGCGGCGGCATGGTGGTTGATCGACCGTCGCAAGTAGGTCACGCCGAGCGTTGTGCCGATCGCTCCGAGCCGGGCTACCTCGATCGACCATTTGTGCCCGCCGTCACGGACGGCAAGACCGGTGCGATCCGCTTCTTCGGCCGTGTGGTCGATCCGTCCTCTTGGCGGACCCCGTCGCTATTCAGCCAGAGCGGCCATCGAAGCTACTGCCGAGTGCCAGAGTGCGAGCCCTGCCCAACTTCCGGCTGGTGACTGGCCGATCGCGCCTGGCGCAGCTCACGAGCAGGACGCTGGCGCCAAGTCGGATCGCCAAGCAAGGCGGATGGGCGAAGTTCGAGTTCACCGCGAGCGTCGACGCCATCTGCAATGTGAGCTACGTCCTATCGGATCGAAGCGCTGGCAGCGGGACCCAGGTGGATGCGAGCGCCGGCAAGGTGACCGAGGACGACATGTACATCTCTCCCAGCGTCGCTCCCGGCCACGGTGAGTTCACCCTGACGTGCACCGATATGGACGGTAACTCCAAGATGGCGACCGGAACGTTCGAGGTACTGTCCGCGTCGGCGACACCGACGCCTTCGGCAGCTCCGACAGCCCCTCCGACCGAGGCTCCGACGGAAGCGCCGACTGCGAAACCGACGGCCCGTCCGACCGAGGCTCCGCCTGCTGCTCAGACGCCGACTCCGTCCTGAACACGACCGAGAAGACGGGACCAGAGACTGGGCTAGGGCTCGCCGAGATCGATGGAGTCATCGTCTCGGCGGAGTGCCGCTCGTCTTGTCTAGCGGTCAGCCGGCAGTCGGCACTCCGATCCAGAAGCGTGAGCCGTCATCGGTGGCGAGAAGCCCTGTAGGGCCCAGAGCCACATAGGGGTTATCCCACCACGGCAGGTCGCCGATCTGCTTGAGGGTGACCAGCTTGAGCTTGTCATCCTGGGCAATCAGGGTCAGCGAAGAGTTATCTGATGCTGCCCAGCCCCACCCAAGTCCGCAGCTTCGGCCAGCCAATATGGGCTGTAAGAACAGCTGCGGGAATCCCTTGACGAGATTCCAGGTCTTCCCATCGGTGGAGACCCAGGAAGCCAGGAAGCCCGACCCTGTATCGGGGGACCACTCCTGCGCCACTAGCATGTGGTCGTCTATCCGATAGACGTTCATGCTGATGGTTGACGGACCGGCCCTGGTTCCGCTCAAGTCCTCGGGGCTCCAGGTCGTGCCGTCGGGAGACCACCACAGTGCGACCTGATAGATGGACGTGTCCGGCTCTACGACGCCACAGCCGAGAAAGGGACCTTGATATGGGAAGAATTCTCGGCCCTTCGACTTGAGAATGGTACCGGGCAGGACGTAGCCGCCTGCGAACGAGACCGGGTCGTATGCCCATGATCCGGTCGTGAGAGCCGGCGCTGGGAGCGCGCCAAGCTGCCAGTTCCTGCCGTCGCTCGAGGTCCAGATGCTCTGCTTGAGGTAGGCTGTCCCAAGTGCGACAAAGCCGCTGGAGCCGCCAGAGATCGGGCCGATCCCGCCCGCTCCGAAGACGCTCGGCATGTCGATCGGGGTCCACGACTTCGCGTCCGAAGACGACCACATCGTCTCGGGCGTGAGTCCGGGCGAGGTCGCGCCGCACATTCTGCCGCAGTCGACCTGCCCCCGAATCAGGAGGCTGTCTGGCCCCTCTTGGAACTGGATGACCTCGAACACGCAGTCGGCTCGCTCGGCGGCGTTGAGTCCTCTGTCATAGCTCTTGAACCAGGAGTTCCAGACGCTGATGTCGATGGTCGATCCGGAGCTCCAGGTCAGCCCATCCGCCGAAACCCAGGGCGTCAGGGCACGGCTCTTCGGGTTCCATAGGAACTCGACGTAGCCGCCGCTCCAGGCTTCGAGTGTGGCGTTGTAGACGCCACTCGCGACGGCAATCTCGGATCGGGGCGGCACCGCTGGCGAGTGGCCACCGGGAATTGCGATCCAGTCGAGGCCGGTCCAGGTGGCGGTGGGAGTGGGGCCGACGCTTGGCAGCGGACCCGTGGGCGGGGGTGGCGTGGGTGTGGCGATCGGGATCGGGCTCGGAGTGGCGGTCGGCGCCGGTGTGGCGGTCGGCGTGGCGAGATCCGGCGACAATAGGGCGGCCAGGCTCGGGGTAGAGGTCTCCGTCGAACCACTCGCGGTCGCCGATGGCGTCGCCGAGGCGGAGAGCGACGGTGAAGCAGATGGGGATGCCGACGCGGTTGGCGACGGACTGGCCGCCGCGGTGCACGCCGCCGCGGTGAGGGCGATCAGCACCACCGCCGCCAGCCAGAAGCAACCCCGCCTGCTGCCGTGACCCAGATCAGATGCCCACTCCATGCCATCCCCTTGTGCTGCCGCGGTCTCATCGAACAGGGTTGGGACGCCATCATGATCTACCCCGTGACGGAGCAGTCGGTCGCGCCGTCATGTGCCGTCCGCTTGGACAGATCTGCCGTGGCCAGCTTCGATCGCACCCAGCCTGCCGCGATACCGAGCGCCCCTCGGCCCTCCCCGAGCTTGTCGAGCGCCGTCGACTTGGCCGGCTCGACGAGGTCGGCTACGAGCTCCGCTGTGCGCCGGGAGAGTGCCTCGGGGTCTGGAGGTTCGGCCGCTGGAACGCCGTCGAGGTCGGCCAGACGGTTCGCCGTATCCGCGATCCCCTCGGTGCTCCGGACCTGCTCGTCCCAGGCCGCTGCCACGTCGGGGAAGAGGGCGGCATGACCATCGAGGTAGCGGCCTTCGACGATCTCGCGCGCCCGCTGGGCGGCATCGAGCTCCCCGACCTGTATGGCGAGCAGGCGGATCACGGTGGCGAACCGCTCGCGGTATGCCGGGCCGGCCCGACCCTTGGCGTCCTCCTTCGCTAGCAGAGCCAGCTGGGCAGCGAAGAGGGCATCGAGGAGTTGCCCGCGTTCCAGTAGCTCGTGCGCCGTGACGTTGATCCGCATCACCAGCTCGAACCGAAAGACCGTCTCGCGCAGGGCGGTCCGAACCGCGGCATCGACTACTTCCGGACGCTTGCCGCGCATGGCTGTCCGGGCCACGTGTGCCGCTTCCCGAGCCAGTCCGTCCAGCGGTGCCACCGGTGGATCCGCCGCCAGGAGCGAGCCGACGTAGGACTCGATGTCACCGAAGCCATGGGCCCCTGCCAGCCAGCGCAGGACCAGCTGCGTTGGGGAGAGGGAGGCTTCGAGCCGCTCGACGCGCCGGCTCAGGCTCATCGCGGTTCCTCGGCCGGGAAGGCGGCCTCGCCGTCGGCAGCTCGCGCCTGGCCGAGGGCCGCTTCCAGAGCAGCCAGGCGGGCCTCGAGCTCACCGACTTCGAGGAGCCGGCTTGCTGCGGTGGCGGCTGCGATCAGGACCCGGCAGCGGGCGATCGAGTTCTCCAGCCCCAGAGCATCCAGAGTCGCGATCTCGAGGACCCGCTCGATCGAGTCGCTGGTCCGCAGACCCTCGAAGTCATAGGCGAGCGAGAGGGTCTTCTCCCGCCGCCGCCGCAGCCCGCCGAGCTTGCGGGCCTCGGCTGCCTCGACGCTGTGGTCGGGCGAGTGCATGAAGCAGTACTCCTCATCGCGCAGCGGCGCAGCCGGACAGCGCTTGCCGTCGGCAGTGGCGGCCCGGCAGACCCTCTTGGTTGTCATTGCTTGACTTTGCTTGTCATTGCTTGACTCGCAGCGGCAGTTGCTTACCCACGATCGCGTCATATGGTCGGGTTGGGGACGCGCCAACGGCCGCCACGTTCGCGGGCAGGTTGCGGGTCGGCTCATTCATCGATGCGCTCCGCCGCTTGGCCGCTGAAGCGCTCCCAGCGCCCCAGCACCACGTCGGCGTAGGTCGGGTCCAGCTCGATGCCGGCGCAGGTCCGGCCGGTCCGCTCGCAGGCGATCAGCGTCGAGCCTGATCCGAGGAAGGGATCCAGGACGAGGTCTCCAGCTGAGGAGCTGTTGGCGATTGCCCGCTCCATCAAGGCCAGGGGTTTCATGGTCGGGTGGAGCGGTGCATCGGCGGGTCTGGCTATCTCCCAGACGTCGTCCTGATCCCGGTCCCCGCACCAGTGGCGACTCGCTCCTTCCCGCCAGCCATACCAGATCGGCTCATAGCTTCGTTGGTAGTCGGCCCGGCCGATGACGAACCTATCCTTGTGCCAGATGAGGGTGTCGGACCAGTGACCTCCCTCCTCGGCGAGGATCCGCGATACGAGCGGCATCTCCTTGCTCGACATGCAGCAGTAGATCGCGCCGTCGACGCCGGCCAGCAACGTTCTCGCCCAGGCCCGCACGAAGGCTTCCCAGGCGGATGGGTCCAGGGAGTCGTTGGCGATGCGGCGTCTTCGAGACCCCCGCTGGTGGCCGCCGTGGTCGCCGAGCGACACGTTGTATGGAGGATCGGTGAAGGCCATGCCGGCACGCTTCCCGCGCAGCACGCTATCCACGTCCTCGGGCTTGGTCGCGTCCCCGACCAGGAGGCGATGCTCACCTGGAGCCCAGAGCTCTCCGGGTTTGGTCCGAGGTGCACGGGTCGCTTCTTCGAGCGCGGACTCGAGGTCGAAGTTCTCCGGGCGTTCGGCCTTCTCGCGGGTCACCATGCTCCGCAGCAGGTCGGCGATCTCGTCCTCTCCGAACCCCGAGAGCGAGAGGTCGATCTCCGGGCTGGCTCGGAGGTCGGCCAGTAGCCGAGCCAGGAGTTGCTCGTCCCAGGAGCCGGAGATCCTGTTCAGGGCCAGGTTGAGCAGGTGGGCCTGCTCGGCCGAGAGGTCCAGGTACGTCACCGGGACCGTCGCGAGTCCAAGCCGCCGCGCGGCGAGCAGACGCTGGTGGCCGCCGATGACGGTCTTGTCCTCCCGGCGCGCGAGCACCGGCTGGACGAAACCGAACTGGCGGAGGCTGCGCTCCAGAGATTCCAGCTCCTCATCGGAGATCCTTCGGGGATTGGCCGGGTCCGGATGCAGGAGATCGATTGCGACCTCTTCGAGGGCGAGAGAGGGCAGGGGAGTGGGGACGCTCATCTTGGTTCTCCTTGGCGGGATCGAGTGGGACTGCCAGACACGGTTCCTCCAAGGAGGGAGTCGTCGTCCCAGAGGCTGGCCGCTCCTGGCTGCGAGGATGGCGTGGAACGCGAAGAGACCGGTTCTTCCCTAGAGGAGGAGATCGGTGTCTTCGGTGTCTTGGTCGGTGTCTTCGGACTCTTCGGAGTCTTCGATGGAACCGGTGAAGGCACCGAAGGCACCGAAGGCTCCGATCTTTGGGCTGACGATCGGAGCGACCAGACCCACCCGCCCCCGAAGCCCTCCTTGGCGGTGCGGACGCCGGCCCGCTCCCGGGCGCGCCCGAGGTTGTCCTGGGAACTGATGTCGAAGCCCTGTGCCTCTAGGGCACGGTATGCGTCGGCTGCGGCCATCGAGCCGCCGTGGGAGCCCAGAAGCTCCCGCATCGCGTCGGCCAGCTCGGCCGTCTTGGAGCGCCCGACAGCCTCCTCGCGGGTCCGCCCGATGAGGTCCTCGGCCGTGCGCTCCGAGGTTCCTTCCCAGGCGATGTGGGACGGCTCGTAGGGACCATCGGCCACGATCCGGTATGCCAGAGACGGCGGTCGTCGGGCGACGTTGAGCTTGATCGGGGCCAGGATCAGAAGATCGGGGTCGCTGCTGTCGCGCCCCACGGCGAGGACGCTGCGGGCGAGTCCGGTGAAGCCGATCGAGCCACCGCCGCGATAGAGGGCGTCCTCGCCGGCGCGCTTGTTGAGATGACGGATGGCGACGACCGCGGCGTCGAGGCGGCCGGCCATCTGTGCCAGCGGCTCCAGGGCCCGGCGGACCCGGTGGTCGTCGTTGGTCTTGACGCCGTCCCCGAGGTAGGCGACGAGCGGATCGATGACGATGAGGCGAGCCCGCAGGTTGCTCGCAGTGGCTTCGAGCCGATCGATCTGGTCGGGCAGGACGAGCTCGCGCACCAGATGGAAGCGAGACGGGTCTCCGCCGGCGCGCAGCAGCCGAGGCAGGATGGTGTCCTCGGCGTCGTCCTCGGCCGTGATGTAGATGGTCGTGAAGGCGTCGCCCAGAGGTTCACCGCTAGGGGACGAGCCGCCGACCGAGCCACGCGACGCAATGTCGAGCAGGATCGTCGACTTACCGAGCCCAGGGTCGCCATCGAGGATCGTGACCTTGCGCAGAGGGACGTAGCCGCGCCACAGCCAGTCGATGGGCCGGGTCCGGACCTCTGAGAGATCGATCGTCGCGAGCGGTTCGGCGAGGGGCACGAGGGGCTTGATCGTGGGAACGCCGTCCTGGGCGCTCTCGCTGACACGCGCAAACACCTTGCGGGCTGCAGCACTGTCTCCGAGGCGCTCGAAGGTGCTCATCCCACCACTACCCTCCCGCGACCGACCGGCAGCTCGATCACGCGGCGCAGGACGGTGTAGTTGTGACTTGCAGGGATGCCCGTGCAAGTGGGAACTACACACGGGAAGCGATATGTCACGAGCGCCTTGGCGGTCTTGCGGCCGTCCTCACCGATGGTGGTGTGGACGACGATGCCGACCAGGAGCCGGACGATCTCCTGGCGCTGAGCGTCGGTCAGGCCTGCGTCCAGGCGGGCGCGGACCTCGGATAGGAGGTCATGGACCTCTTGGGGGACGACCTCGGCACGTGGCGCCTGCGGCGCTGTCACGCGGGCTTCTAGGGCGGTCCGCTCGGTGGCGATGCGGTCGAGTTCGGCATCAAGCTCGTCATCAGGCAGCCGGCCGCGGATGTTGAGGGCGATGGCCGCCTTGCGCTGGCTGTCGAGAGCATCGAGCGCCCGAGCGAGCGTGATCGAGGTGGCCTCAGCAATAGCTGCCTGAGCGTCTCGCTCGGCGGGGCCATCGAGTCCATCGAGGGCATCACCAGGGTTTCGCAGCCAGGCCTCGATGTCGGCCCAGACGGCAGGTTCGATCGAGTCGGCCCGAACCGAGCAGCCCGGGCAGCGACCGGCGAGGACGCCGCGTTCGACGAGCTGCCCGCCGCAGCGATACCAGCCGGCGTCGCGGCTCCACGAGCCGACGTAGGTGAGGCCGCAGATGCCGCAGCGCACGACACCCTTGAGCAGGTAGACGCGGTTGGTGTTCTTGGTGCAGCGGCGGTTGGCAGCCAGGGCATCCTGAGCGGCTTGCCAGAGAGTAGGGGAGACCAAGCCCTCGATCGGCGCCACGATCACCTGCCGGTCCTTCTTCTTGGTGCGCCGGCCGTAGGAGAGCTGGCCCCGATAGATCGGGTTGGTGACCATGTTGCGGATCAGGCCGGCTCGCCAGAGGGCCTGAGTCCTCCTGCCCCGGACACCCCGACCATCGCGGGCATAGGCGGTCGGAACCCCGAGGGCGTTCAGTTCGCCCGCGACGCGCCGGCAGCTCCAGCCCGCCAGGGCGATCCACTCGTACATCCGGCGCACCACCCCTGCCGCCGATAGGTCAGCCCAGACGTTCGCCTCGTCGGGCACGAGGCTCGCCGACTCCTTGCGGCCCTCGGGGCGATATCCGTAGGCGACGATGCCGCCGCAGTACCTTCCCTCTCTCGCGGCCCGGTTCATGCCGTCGGCACTGCGTCGGGCGAACTCACGGCGGTAGTGGTCGGCTACGACGGCTTGGACGTCGTAGCCGAGGAGATCCGGCTGCCCTTCGACCACCGACACCAGGGCGATGCCCAGAGCATCCAGGCGGCGGCGGACGACCAGGAGATCCACCGCGTCGCGGCCGAGGCGGTCGACCTTGTAGACCCACAGCTCCTCGAAGCGCCCGGCGACGGCATCTTCGAGGAGGCGTCGACCATCAGGCCGTTCGGCGATCGGGATCGTGCCCGATACGCCGTCGTCGACGTAGCGGCCCACGAGCTCGACGCCGGGCTGGCGCTCCAGGTGACGGGCGATCTCGTCGGTCTGGGTGCGGATCGTCTCGCGCTCGCGCTGGTCCTCGCTGCTGACCCGCTCGTATGTCGCCACCCGCCGAACCGCCGGGACCGCTGCAGCCATGCTCATCGGACACCTCCCAAACCGCGCTCGGGAAGCTGCCGGGGGAGGCCAAGCACCACCCGCAGGGCAGCCGCCATCGCCTCGCGGTCCGGCGTCCATGAACGCTCTATCTCGGGCGGGTTAGCAAGGCGGCGCGGCCAGGGCGTGGGGTTCGCCGCGGCGGACGCCGCGGCGAAGCAGGCGGTGGCATTCATCGCCAACCGCTCGGCCTTCGTTTGCGCCCACTTGCCCGTCACGCCGCTTGGACCTCCGCTCGGCGAGTGCCAGCCCGCCAGCGCTCGCAGGCACAGAGAATGACGGCCTGGCCTTGCTATAGCGGTGGTGCTAATTCGCGCGGGACCCTCACTGGCAGGCCCACCTGAGTCCATGTTCGGCGATTGGTGAGACAGACCGTGCGCTGGTAGTCCCTGAGCCGCTGGCGGTCGACGGCGTTGGCGCGACAGCCTGCCTTCAGGACCGCGTGCATGTCTGGGGCGGCCAGGGCGCCGTCGGATTCGCATTCCCAGCTCAGCCAGGTCCTCACGGCACGAAGATGGCTGAGGCCAGCGTCGCGCAGTCCAAGGACGACCACAGCGCGGGCCAGGATCTCCCGCGACATCGTCTTGCGCTTGTCGTCCTGGCGGCCCGTCAGGAAGGCTCTGAGGAAGACCGCCACATTTGGATCGTCGGCGATCTTTCCTAGACGGCGCCGGGCAGTGTCGCGGTCCCGGATGATCTCTCCGCTGCGAAGTCGCAGGTAGGGCCCGACGACATCGAACGAGATGCCCGAACGGCCCAGGGGCTTCTCAGACGCGTCATCGTCACGGACCCACCACTGGCCGTCGGCCTCCAGGTACTTGTGCCAAGGCGCCGCAGCGAGTACGTCCGCGGAGGGCTTTGAACCAACCGGGTCGTACGCTGGAGCAGCCATCTTGACCCAGCGAGCAAGCACGTCGGCCGGAGTCAGGGCCTCCATGTCGGCGAGAACGTCGCTGTACCAGGCGTGCCACTCGTCGATCGGGTAGATGAGACGCGCGCGGCTCGGCATGCTCCACAGGCTAGCAGCGGCCGCTGGCCCGGCCATCGGATGTCGTGGGTCGGGACGCCTGTGGCATCACCCTCGCTGGCTCGCTCACCGTCGTCCGGCATCGGCCCGGTCACAGAGCGGAGCCCGACCCGGTCGGACCATAGCGAACGCCGCTTATCTGCGGCTTATCTGGATACGTCCAATTCGTGTTGCGACCAGTCCTCCCGGATTCTAGACTGTGCCCCACGACCGCTCGCCCTTGGTGAGCCGGTCCCGCAGGCTCCCGTCGTCCTCCCCCTCGGATGCCGGGAGCCTCTTCTCGTCCCATGCCCTGTTCTGTCTGGCGCCTGGCGCTGGTCTCACGAGCGGTTGAGCCCGAGGGCCGGCTCGTGCGACACTAGGGCCAGCAAGAGAGGCTGGGTTTGCGGCGCCCACGTGGACGTAATGGGGGCCTTCCCTGATCCGAGGCTCAGTGTCGGCAACGCCGAGGGCGAGGAGCTTCGCCGGCGGCTGCGCGGCAGCAACAGCAGTCGCTGAGCCGACCGGCGGGCGCGCTCTAGAGTCCGATCGCCGCCGCGACCTGAGGCCAGGCGTGGTCTTCGGTGCCTTCGAGGCGGCGCAGGTAGGTCGTCGTCGTGGCCAAGTTCGAATGATCGAGGTACGCCGATACCGCCTCGATCGACTCGCCGGCGTCCCGACGGAGCTTCGCCGCGGTGTGGCGCAGGACGTGGATTCCTGTCGGCGCCAGACCGGCCGCCTGTAGGTACTTCCTGAACCGACTGTAGAAGGTCGAGCCAGTCACGCCTCGAACCCCGGCCCCGGCTTGCCAGAGCGACGCGCCCTTGTCCATCGATGCCAGTGACAGTCCGGCGTCGGTCAAGGTGGTGCACAGCGCCTCGTAGGCAGGGTGTGGGAGTTCGCGCCGACCTCTCTTGCCGCCCTTGCCTCGATAGCTGTAGAACACCGTCTCCGCCTCGACGCTGATGTCCCCAGCGGTCAGGCCGATTACCTCTGTGCGCCGTCGGCCGGTAAGGATGAAGGTCAGCAGGAGGGCCAGGTCACGCCGGCCTGCCACGGTGTCCGGGACAACCGCGAGGAGCCGCCGCACTTCCTCGGCTCCGTACCCGCGGGCAACCGACTGGACGGCTCGCGGCCGCTCGACCGCGTCGCAGGGGTTGGACACGACCAGGCCCATCCGGATCAGGAAGCGGTAGAAGGACGACAGGCAGGCGATCCTGGCTCCCACCGTCGTGGCTGATGGTGTCCGCCCGGACTTGCCGATGCCGTGGACGAAGGCCAGGACGTCGGCCGGCTTGACTCGGTCGGGCGTCTTGCCGAGGTCGGCGAAGAAGGGCCAGAGCATCCGGCTGTAGGACTCCACCGTCCGTCGGGAGCCTGAGCGGTTGCCCTTCTCTACCAGGAAGGCGTAGAGGGCCTGGTCCCAGGCGGAGGGGTCTCCGCTGGTTAGGGCGGGGAGGGGTTGAGCGGTCATCGTGGGCGTCCTCGGGTGCGAGATGGATCACCCACATCCATCACTCAGCCGGCCGCGGAAAGCAACACCATCGCGGCATCGTCGCCGGCGGACTGCTGGCCCTTGCCCATGGTGGACGAGACAGCCGCCCGTCCTGCCAGAGCGCAGCAGCCATTCGGGTTCTTCGCCGGTCTGGCTCAGTGCGCCACCGTGGCGAGTTGCAACGCCACGACGGGCAGAACGATGAACACGAAGATCAGGACCGCTACGATCACCAGCACCCTGTGTCTGCTGGCGCAGCCCGTCACAGATTGCACGATCTCACCCCCAGAGTTCATACGAGCCGGAGCCAGTCCAGCATGGCCCGCCTCGCCTCGAACGACAAGCGCCCTGGGCCGCCTACTTGCGCTCGAAGACCCCGACAGGACAGCTCACCCCCAACCCGTGCGCAATACATGAAGCTTTCGGGTTGTGCTCCGGCGATTGCCTGGTCCGTCGCGGGTGTGCCAGTGCGTCACGAGTCCCCTTGACGGGGCCAGGCTAGGGCGCCATCTTCTCGGTGTTGGCTCTGCGAACGTTCGGGGGGAGACATGGGCATGTCGAGGAAGTTGCTGGTCGCGTTGCTCGCGGTGCTGGTGGTAGCCGCGGCATTCGGCGCGGGCTACTGGATCCGAGGCAACAATGGCTTGCACCCGGCCATCTACACCGCCGACCGCTGCGACACCGGAGAGATTGGCGGATCATGCATCGTCGGTGGCACGACCTACGGCTTCGAGTCTCCACCAAGCTGGACCGACAGCGGGGGCGTCTTCCATGACAGCGGTTGGCCGACGTGCTTGCCGCAGATGAGCTCGGTCAAGGGCTTGCGGATCGCGGCTGACTGGCTGTACGTGGGACCCGGCGCTGAGGCACACGTGTTCTGGGTGGACTGCCAGAACCGCTAGCTCCACACGGCCACGGGTGGCGAGTGCCTACTTACTGGCCGCTTGCGCAGGTTCCCACCGCCAGGCAGAGCCACGCTTCGTGACATGCCCAAGGCTCGGGAAGGGCGGGAAGTGGAACGCGAGTACCAGGGAGCGGTTGCTCGCTGCCCGGTCGAAGAGCCGTCGCTTGGTCGCGACTGCCGCCTCGGGATCGTAGTCCCAGACCGGATACCAGCCGGGATGCTCCAGGTGGATCGGATGCATCGCCGCATCGGAGAGGTACAGGAACTCTTCGCTCCCGGAGCGAATGGCGACCGCCATATGGCCCGCGGTATGCCCAGCGGCGTCGATCGCGAGGATGCCGGGGACGATCTCGGTCTCGCCGCCGAGCAGCTCCACCTGGTCCCCTAGCGGCAGCAGGTTCGCCCGGGCCCACTCCCCGAAGAACGGCGCGAGGCCCGCCAGGATGGCCTCGTCGGTCCAGTAGTCCCACTCGTTGCGGAACATGACATAGCGCGCGTTCGGGAAGGCCAGGTAGCCATCCGCATCGACGTTGCCACCGATATGGTCTGGGTGGCCGTGAGTGAGGACCACGACGTCGATCTCACTGGGCTCGATCCCGGCACGTCGCAAGTTGCCGTTCAGTTTGCCAACGTTGGGCGTCATGTCGCCCGCTCCCGTGTCGATCAGGACAAGGTTCGAGTCCGTCCGGATGACGAGGCCGCTGTACGGGGATG
The DNA here is from genome assembly GCA_963768655.1 of uncultured Chloroflexia bacterium. Lineage (GTDB taxonomy): Bacteria > Chloroflexota > Limnocylindria > Limnocylindrales > CSP1-4 > Fen-1039. Next base: position 74,850 of record CAVYIM010000007.1, read on the forward strand.
GGATCCTGTCCGGCTGATGGCCGTGGGCTCTCAGCGCGTCCGCGACCTCATCCGGTGGCGCGTTGACCACGTAGTCCGTCGCGTCGTAGTCCGTGTCACCGTCGCTGACGGCGATGCAGTCCATGGTCCCGATCTTGAACGTGTAGGCACCCATGGCCGCTCCCTGACGTGCTGTCTCAGGTCACCGAGCGACGAACCTCTCGAGGCTGCGTCCGGCTTCGTCTGCACTAGTATTCGCTTTCAGCGGGCGAAATGCCGCTCTTTCCACCCGGTCGCTGACGCCGCGTAGCTCGGCGGTGGCTCGTGATCCTAGCCAGAGGGTAGCGTCGGCTTATCGCCGCGCAACAGGCTGGCTGTCGCCGGCTTGATGCGTGAGGCGAAGCTCGACCAGCGACACTCGACCGTCATCCTGACTGACCTCGCCGAACTGGCGAAGGTCCTCGTGTCGGCGGCGTGACCAAAGCAGTCACGTGACGTGACCGGCACCATCGCCCGCTCGTGTCGGGGCGATGGTCGGGGCGAGAGGACTTGAGGCCGAGATAACAAGCGAACCCGCGGCGCAGAGGGAATGTGGCCGGCCCGGCCAGCGCGCGGCTCCTACTGAGAAACGACGAGCCAGAGCCGCAACGGCCCAAGAAAGACCCCCAGCACCACGGCTCCGCAGAAGACGAACACGCCCAAGGCGATCAGGCCAGCCTTGAGACCCACGAGCTGCTGTGACTTCTTCGCTCTCGCCAGGGCCCGGCCGCCAATGTTGGCCGCGGCTAGGGCGGCCACGAAGTAGACAGCCAGACCGACGCCGATAGCCGGGGCACTGCGCTCGCTGATGGCCGGGCCGATTCCTCGCGCCACCCCGATCAGCCCCATCCACGGCGCCCACGACACGAACAGCTCTGCGAAGGCGAGGCTCCCCGCCCCTTTCACCGTGGCCGCCGCTCGGAACTCCTCGATCGGGCGCCCACCTCTGGAGGCGATCCCATCGTGGAAGACGTAGCACAGGATGGCGTCGGTGATTCCCCGGATGTACTGAGCTCCGAAAATGAGGGACTTCCCGTCGAAAGCGAGCGGGGCTGACTCAGTCCATCGCGTGGTGGCCGTAGGCGCTGCGAATCTTGCGACCTCCCTCCCCTCCGAAGTGACACTGATGGTAAATGGCCCTCCCGGCGCGGCCTCGAATGGCCGACGGGTGCCATCTTCGAGCGGGACCGACCATCGGTTGTGCATCAGGCGCATGTTGTTCTTCACCTAGTGGGCCGCATGAAGCGGTGTCGGGCTTCGTCAGCCGTGCTTATCATCCATTAGGCCAGTTCAGCGCGGAGAAGATACGGCTGACCGCCCCAACCAGTTGCCAGGACAGTGTGCTCTGAGGCCACGAATGAAGGCGGCCAGTTCAGGTCCGTCGGAGCCGCCCCGGGAGCTGAACGCCGGGAACACCTTCGGTCGCGATTACCGTCCTCTGGGCAGACAGCTGACCCCAGACGGCGTTGCCGCGTCTGGAATTGGACCTGCGACTCGATCCGCTGTCTTGTCGTGCGGCCAGCTTCTGTCCGGCACGTTGACCGAATGGCGTCGAGCCCCTAACAAGCCTCAGTGAGTCCCAATTGGCGTCGGCGCGATCGTGAATGTACCTGTGGTGCGCGTGGTGCCTTGTCCGTCCTCGATCGAGACGGTGTGCGATCCCAAGGCTTGCCCTCCGGGTACTGCGGTTGAGAAGACCTGCCAGCCCTCGTCCACGGGGATGTTGGTCGCGGCCGCCCCGTCGATCATGACGGTGATCCCATCCTGGTCGGAAAGCGGTTTTCCAGATCGACGGTCATCCATACCGTCGTTCCCTGCGGGAATGTGTTCGCGCGTCCAGTCAGGCCGGGAAGACCGTAGTCGTAGCCGGTGCCGAACCAGACCGTCCCAGGAGGAGGCGGTGATGGGGCGGGTGTTGTTGCGCTCTGCCATACGGTGATGCCGACCAGCAGGGCAACAATCCATGCCAGGAGTGTCCAACGCAGGCCGGCCCGCCGCGAGCGAGTTGGATTGCTCGCCTTCGCCAGTTGGACACGAGACGCCTCGATGTGGCGCAAACCTTGAACCGCGACGCCAACGGTGCCCCCGAAGAGACTCGCCTTCCAGCCCAGGAGTGCGCAGACGAGGAGGAGGCAGGCGACCCCCCGTCGATGCCGGGCTAGAGGTCCGCTAGTGTGACGCCTCCGCTGCTATTCCAGCCATCCAAGCCGAAGCTCCTACTGGTCGACGGCCCCGATGATGTCCGCTTCTTCGATAGGTTAGCAGCGCATTGCGGCATCACGGATCTCGAAGTAGTTCCCACCTGGGGCAAGTCCAAACTGTCTACCCTGCTGTCCGCCGTAGCCCTGACTGCGGGTTTCCGCAGGGTCTCGTCACTCGGGATCGTCCAAGATGCCGACCAAGATCCCGAGGCGGCTTTTTCGCCGGGCCATCGGTGCGCTCCGGAGCGCCCATTTACCCGTTCCCAGGCAGGCCATGTCAACCGCATCGGCCCCCGGCCACCCATCCGTGACCGTACTTGTGTTGCCGGACATCACCTCTCCCGGAGAGCTAGAGGACCTGCTGCTCGCGTCCGTGCACAACGATCCGGCCATGCCCTGCGTTGAGGCCTTCCTCCAGTGCATCGACAAGGAAGTCCCCGGTAGGAGTCCATTGGATGCCAAGTCCAAGCTCTACAGCTACATCGCCTCATCAGATGACCCAAGGTTGCGCGTTGGAGAGGCCGTCGACCACGACCTGTTCCCGCTCGACTCTCCTGCGTTCGAGGCTACTCGGCAATTCCTCGCCCTTCTGAACATGTCAGGCTCGGCTCCGACCGTCTCCCAGTAGCTCTCTCCGCATGCTCTAGCAAGCCGCTGCCCGCGAGCGACATTGGCGCACGCTGGCCCACGCTGGCATGGCCTGCCGGCCCTCGGCCTGGGGGGCAGTGGACGGCTCTCTGTCGACATCTATCCTCCTTCCCCGCTATCGCCGGGGCCATTCCCTACCGGTCCAGGTCGCTACAATCCCATGCAACCCGCAACTGAGGGATTCCTCGCCATGGCGAACTGGGCTGGCGCTGTGTTTCTGGCAGCCTGCGGTTGCTACCTGGCCTCGTTGTTCTCGTCCGACCTAGCAGTAGACCTGCTCGGCACCTCGTACCAAGCGCTACCCTCATTCATCCGTCGGCAGATGTGGCGCAACCCAACGCCCCGCGCGCGCAATGGCGCGTTAGCGCACTTCACCCGCGGCTTCGATCTCTGCCTGATTGCTCTCTGCCTCTTCGTCTTCGTCGGCACGCTGGTCTACGGTGGATCGCCCGCCGAGGAGAGAGTCGTATCAGCAGGCGGCCTCATCGTCTTGCTCGGATGGGTCTGCTATCTGCTTCGCTTGCCGCGCGCAAGGGTTCGGTAGCGGCCGAAGAGTTCTTGCCCGGACCGGGATGTGGTCTGGGCTTTCGGACGCGCGGCGGTCCCCACTCGGCGGACATAGCGGCATTTAGGCCCGGCCAGTCCCGCTGGCGACATAGACGAACACTCGCCCATGCTAGAGTCGCCGCGTCGGGCCGGCCCAGGTGGCCCAGGAGACTCAGCCCGCGCCGTGTATAGCGAACCGGGCGAGGGAACCTGTCGTGGATTCATGGACGCAGACTTGGCAATACGCAGCGCTCCTGGGCGTGACTCTGGCAATGGTCGCCTACGGGTCCGTCGCGGGCCTTGCTGCGCGCGGCCGGCTCTCGCCCACGCTGTCGCGACCGGTCTCGTTGCTGGCATGGCGTCGGCGCCAGAGGACAGGCGTAAACCGCTCCGTGGCTCGTGTATGGGGGATCTTCCTCGGACTCTGGCAGGTCGTGCCGGGCTTCACGCTGTTGTCCTGGTGGCTCGACTGCCCCGGGGCAGTGCGTCTTGAGTGCGTCGCGTTCTTCGTCGTCGAGGCGGCCTGGTTCATGTACCTACGCCAATTCATGGTTCCATCGCCGGCATGACACGGCCACCCAACTGAACCGCGGCCGGGCCCGGCCGAGGCCCCGCCCCCTGGTGACATTGGCGCACACTCGCCCACGCGAGGGCGACCTCGCCCAGACTTGAAACTGCCTGGCACCGATGTCTCGCTGCTAGCCTATGCGCGACCTTCATGCCCGCCGCAACGGAAGCCCAACATTGGTCGTGGCTCCATGACGCGGTGGGATACAGTCGACCGAAGAGAAAGGATGGGAATGACTTTCACCAAGGTGGCCTGGGTCGTCTGGGGTGTCTTCATTCTCTACTGGGCCGTCTCTGCCCGGCTCAGTCCCTCGCCTGCCGAGCGCCGCGAGGCATTGTCCGCGCGGTTGGTCTACTTGAGCTTGTTGGTAGTGGGCATTGCCCTGCTCGTGTTCGACCCGCCCTTCTACGGACCCCTGCTGTGGCGTTTCATCCCAGATGAGATCGGGGCCAATCTCATAGGTTTGGCCATCTTGCTGGAGGTTGTCCCGAGTTCCGTGGAATTTGAGTTGAGGGGAGGGTCCTCCAGCCCGGAGCGTGAGCTGTCACGCTACGGGAGACCCGGAAAGTCGAACTGGAGGAACCCATGCCATCGTCCCACGTCCGGCCCCGCCCTGAGAAGCGATGCCGCCGACCTCGCCGTCTCGTTCACCAGCTTCCTGCTGAGCTGACAGGGCGGCTCGAGGGCCATCTCGCCACGTTCGCGAGCCATCTGCGCGAGGGCCTGCTGGCCGCTTCGACCGCGGTCGGCCTCGAGGTCCTCGACGAGCTGATGGCGGCTGAGGTTGACGGCCTGGCCGGCCCACGCGGCCGCCACCGAGCGGATCGAGTTGCCTATCGCCATGGCAGTGAAGCCGGAACCGTGACCCTGGGCGGCCGCCGACTCCGCGTCGAGCGGCCACGTGTGCGAAGTGCCGATGGAGCAGCCGAGCTGCCGCTCGCGACCTACGAGGCCGCGAGAGCCAGCGATCTGCTCGCCGACGGGATCGTCGCCCGGATGCTCGCGGGGCTCTCGACTCGCGACTATCCGGTTGGCCTCGAGCCTGTTGGCGAGGCCATCGAGGAGGCCGCCGTCTCGACCAGCCACGCCGCCGTCAGCCGCCGCTTCCTCGCCGCCACGGCAGAGCGCCTGGCTGAGCTGCTCGGGCGCAGACTCGACGACCGCCGCTACCTCGTGCTCATGCTCGATGGCTTTCGCCTGGGCGATCACCTGCTCGTAGGCGCGCTCGGGATCGACGCCGCCGGCCACAAGGTGCCCCTCGGCGTGGTCGAGGGCACGACCGAGAACAGCGCGGTGGTCAACGCGCTCCTGGCGGACTTGCGCGATCGCGGTCTGGACACAAGCGCAGGCGTCCTCTTCGTCGTCGACGGCGGCTCCGCCATCGGTTCGGCCATCCCCACCTTCTTGGGCAAAGGCGTGGCGATCCATCGCTGCCATCGCCACAAAGAGCGCAACGTTCTAGAGCACCTGCCCGAGATCGAACGACCGCTCGCCCAGCGCCGGCTTCGGGCCGCCTGGGCCGAGCGAGATCCGGACAGGGCGAAGGCGGCCCTCCACTCCCTGGCCCGCAGTCTGGCCCACAGCCGTCCGGGAGCCGCCGCGTCGCTGCGCGAGGGGCTCGACGACACGCTCACCCTGACGCGTCTGGGCATCAGCGGCTCGCTCTGGAGGACGCTCGAGTCGACCAACCCGATGGAATCGATGATCGAGATCGTCAAGACGCACGCCCGCCGGGTGAAGAACTGGGAGTCGGGCGAGATGGCGCTGCGCTGGGCCGCCGCTGGGATGCTCGCCGCAGAGGCTCAGTTCCGCCGAGTCTGTGGCTATCGGGAGCTGCCCATTCTTGCCGCTGCGCTGAAGCGCGAGCTCCACATCGAAAGCGAGGCGAGCGCTACCAACCAACCGATATGATCAGCAACCTGGAGACCCGACCCTCACTGAAATTCCACGACGAGCGGGACATCCTCTCTTGCTGCTCGGCACAGGGTTTGCAGTCTGGGCGCGTCGACAGCTGGGGCAGTACTGGAGCGCCCGTGTTGCGCTTGCAGAAGGCCACCAGCTGATCCAGACCGGCCCGTACCACCTTGTGCGCCACCCCATCTATCTCGGTGGCCTGGTGGGAGTCATGGGCACCGCGATCGTCATTGGAGAAATGAGAGGCCTGCTGTCGGTCGTCTTTGTGCTGGCTGTCGTCGTCCTCAAGATCAGAACAGAGGAAGCCTTCCTGGGTGAGCGGTTCGGTTCAGCCTACCGGCAGTATCGGGATGAAGTGAAGGCCCTCATTCCCTTTGTCTATTGAATGCTTGGTCGCCCAACAACCGTAGGAACACCGACACGAAAAGGCATCGGAGATTCCGCTGCGCCGGCAGAGCTAGCCAGGAATGCTGGGAGCCCCAGTGGACTTCAGTCAAGCACTCGCAGCGGCGTCTGGGATCTGGTCACCGGCCGCCCGCTTCGCTGCTATGCGCGGATCATGTCGTTGGGACTTCCAGTGCGCCGTGCCGCGCTGTTCGTCCGACGATCCCGGCCTGGCCGCTCGGGCGGCTACGTCGGGGGCCCGCTCAGACCGGACCCGTGGCGACCCACCATCTGCCGGGTCATACTGGCTAGCCGTATGGATCAACTTGGCCAGTCTGCCCTCGTCGCCGCTGTCGTTGGCGCTGTCGTTGGCGGCTTGTCGGGCTTCCTTGTTGCGAGACTTCAGCGGACGTGGGACCTAGATGCTCGGCGGGCGGAGGATCGAAAGGCGCGCTTGAGAGCGGCAGCCGATGTGATCTTTAGGTTCCTAGATAACGTCAACGAATGCCGGCGCACGACCGGCTCGCCTTCGGGTCCCTGGCCTCTCTCGCGGCCTATCGACCGTTTGTCCTCAGCTGACCGGTGGGCGGTGGCATCGGTTTTGTCCATCTTCCCAGACAGGCCGACATGGCCAGGGTTCTTCTATCCAGCGAATTACCTCCTTCAAGGAGAGGTCCCGTCAGCCACTGTCTCATGCGCTGAATTGGACGACATCGCGGCGTTCGCTAAGCGCAGGTTGCTGCTCCTGACGGTCGAGTTGGAACGTCTGGGCGACCCTAGTCTCCGCAACCTCGAAAGGTAGGGAGCGTGGCCCATTCCCGCTGTGCGGGAGAAACCCAACACTGGCGCGCGCCGCGGTCGTCGTCTCTCTGGCCATTGCGTCACGATGTTCGCATCGTGAATGCTGGCGACGCGAGCCCTAGACACTCATGGCATACGTGGACCTCCGCCTTGATCTAGTCTCGTGACAGCGGCAAGAGGAGGATGTCCCGCTCGTCGTGGAATTTCAGTGAGGGTCGGGTCTCCAGGTTGCTGATCATATCGGTTGGTTGGTAGCGCTCGCCTCGCTTTCGATGTGGAGCTCGCGCTTCAGCGCAGCGGCAAGAATGGGCAGCTCCCGATAGCCACAGACTCGGCGGAACTGAGCCTCTGCGGCGAGCATCCCAGCGGCGGCCCAGCGCAGCGCCATCTCGCCCGACTCCCAGTTCTTCACCCGGCGGGCGTGCGTCTTGACGATCTCGATCATCGATTCCATCGGGTTGGTCGACTCGAGCGTCCTCCAGAGCGAGCCGCTGATGCCCAGACGCGTCAGGGTGAGCGTGTCGTCGAGCCCCTCGCGCAGCGACGCGGCGGCTCCCGGACGGCTGTGGGCCAGACTGCGGGCCAGGGAGTGGAGGGCCGCCTTCGCCCTGTCCGGATCTCGCTCGGCCCAGGCGGCCCGAAGCCGGCGCTGGGCGAGCGGTCGTTCGATCTCGGGCAGGTGCTCTAGAACGTTGCGCTCTTTGTGGCGATGGCAGCGATGGATCGCCACGCCTTTGCCCAAGAAGGTGGGGATGGCCGAACCGATGGCGGAGCCGCCGTCGACGACGAAGAGGACGCCTGCGCTTGTGTCCAGACCGCGATCGCGCAAGTCCGCCAGGAGCGCGTTGACCACCGCGCTGTTCTCGGTCGTGCCCTCGACCACGCCGAGGGGCACCTTGTGGCCGGCGGCGTCGATCCCGAGCGCGCCTACGAGCAGGTGATCGCCCAGGCGAAAGCCATCGAGCATGAGCACGAGGTAGCGGCGGTCGTCGAGTCTGCGCCCGAGCAGCTCAGCCAGGCGCTCTGCCGTGGCGGCGAGGAAGCGGCGGCTGACGGCGGCGTGGCTGGTCGAGACGGCGGCCTCCTCGATGGCCTCGCCAACAGGCTCGAGGCCAACCGGATAGTCGCGAGTCGAGAGCCCCGCGAGCATCCGGGCGACGATCCCGTCGGCGAGCAGATCGCTGGCTCTCGCGGCCTCGTAGGTCGCGAGCGGCAGCTCGGCTGCTCCATCGGCACTTCGCACACGTGGCCGCTCGACGCGGAGTCGGCGGCCGCCCAGGGTCACGGTTCCGGCTTCACTGCCATGGCGATAGGCAACTCGATCCGCTCGGTGGCGGCCGCGTGGGCCGGCCAGGCCGTCAACCTCAGCCGCCATCAGCTCGTCGAGGACCTCGAGGCCGACCGCGGTCGAAGCGGCCAGCAGGCCCTCGCGCAGATGGCTCGCGAACGTGGCGAGATGGCCCTCGAGCCGCCCTGTCAGCTCAGCAGGAAGCTGGTGAACGAGACGGCGAGGTCGGCGGCATCGCTTCTCAGGGCGGGGCCGGACGTGGGACGATGGCATGGGTTCCTCCAGTTCGACTTTCCGGGTCTCCCGTAGCGTGACAGCTCACGCTCCGGGCTGGAGGACCCTCCCCTCAACTCAAATTCCACGGAACTCGGGACAACCTCGGCAAGAGAAGTGGTGGACCGCTCACCGCAAGACACTACCCAAGGGGGAGGCCAGATGTCGGTCGACATCCCGGCTCTAACTGCTGACCTGCAGGCCCAAGCCGCCAGCTCAGCCAATGAAATCGATCTCCGCATCCGGATCGAGCCCCTTATCGACATGGCTCGTGTTGGGCTGGGAGTAGCCACCGATCCGGAAAGGGAGAAGACCCTAGACGCCAGGAACAGCGTCGTTACGCTCCGAGGCCGGGCCGACACGATGTACGGCGGCCTCGTGATTGAGTACGAGCCGCCAGGCGCCCTGTCCACGGCCGGCGGCCTTGCCCACGCGGCCAAGCAGGCTCGGGAGTACATGCTGCTGTCGGCCTCGGTCTCGAGGCCCCACGAGCTTGACGCCCTGCGGCGTCACGCGGGCATCGTCTTTGACGGACGGCAGATCGGCTTCCTGCGCGCGACTGGACCCTCAGGCCCGGGCCCACTCCTGGTCCAGCTCGAAAAGATGATCCCGCTGGAGGGGCCATATCCGCTGAGCACCGGCTCGGTTAGCCAGCTCCTGCTCTACCTCCGGGCGCTCGGCAGGAAACGACTTGACGGCCGATCCCTGGCCGACACCTTTGGTCCGGAGGCGGGAAGCTCACCGCTGGCTCGGGATTTCGTCGCCCACCTGCTGTCTCGTATCGCGGACCCGGCGGCTCCACCGAAACCCCAGCTGCTTTATGCCGAGTGGATGCGCTCCTTCGGCGCCGTGTACGAGCAGGACACTAACAAGGCACGTCGCGATGCCGGACTCCTGGCGAAGCTGTACGGCGTTCCCCCAAGTACGGGCCTGCCGAGGCTCCTTTTCACCGTGCAGACGTACTACGCCCTGCTCATGAAGCTTCTGGCAGTCGAAGTGTTGTCGCTCCAGGCGGGATCACTGATTTCATCTGAAGCCTCCAAGGTCGCCAACGCCGGGCCCTCAGATCGCGCTCGAATCCTTGCCGACCTTGAGGCAGGCCGGCATGATCCCTGATCCGTACCAGAACAACCCGTAGCTAAGGACATCTCATCATGCCAACCTGGGCGCAGGCGTCTCTTGTCGCGGTGTGTGGTTTCTACTTGGCAGCGCTGTTCTCGTCCGATATGGCGATGGACCTCTTGGGCACTTCATACGAGGCGCTGCCCGGATTCGTCCGTCGGCAGATGTGGCGCACTGCCGAGCGGCGCGGGCAGTCCAATGGCATGGTCGGATCATTGAGTCGGGTCGTCGATCTATGTTTGGTGGGTCTGTGCGTGTCCATATTCGTCGTTGTGCTCGTCTACCCCGGATCGGAGGTCGGTGAGCAATTCGTGTCGGTGGCGTACCTGCTCGCTCAAGTCGGGTGGTTCTGGTATCTCGCTCGCCTGCCACGGTCGAGAGTTCGATAGGCGCCGAAGACAATGGAGTTGTCATGACGGCCACGGTACGACTCTGGATCGAATCGCCTCTCTCTCTCGATCAATGTCGCGTGCGCCTGGGGGCTGGGCTTGGCGTTGGAGGAGCTTTCCCGGCAGGATCTGGGGGCCGTGCCAGTCCAGTGATTCGACTGAAGGAGAACACGGTCGAGGCAAGCGTGGTCGGCCCATCGTCTGGCTCCAGGCGGCAGAGTTGGGGGCGACCTCTGGAATTTAGGGGTCAGCTCGTTGCCAGAGGCACCGGGGCCGATCTCATCGGTCAGACCCACGGCGAAGGACGGTGGCCAGCGATTCTGTGCTGCCTGTGCCTGGGCTCGTGGCCGTTTCTGCAGACCATCGCGCTTATTGCTCCGGGCGATTGGATTGTGTTGATCGTCTTACCTGTCGTTGGCGTCGTGTTCGAGGCGTATCCATACGCCCGGCTTCTCGCGCCGGAGAGAGCGGCGATCGCTCTCGTCCGGTGGCTTAGTCCCGCCTTGGATGCGTCTCACACGTCGACTGGCATGGTTGGGGACAGGCTCGAGAGCCTCGTTCGTCGCTGCGCCGGGACTGTCCGTTCAATTGAGTATGTAGCGACGGGCTCGATTGCTGCGGTGATCGCGTTCATCACGCCACCATGGTGGCCCAGGGGACTGGTGCTCACAAACCGGGGTGGCTTCGTCTTGATCGCGCTCCTCGTAGTCCTGTTGGGTGCGGTAGGAACGATCACCAGCCTGAGGTCAGCTCCGAGACCGGCGTCCGCGCAACCACCTATGCCGCCGTCGATGCCATAGGCGAGCCTGTCGATCAAGTTCGGCTCGAGCTCCGCGGGCACCCTCGCCCGGACCTACGACCTAGTGTCCCGAGCCGCTGCAGGGTAACTGGTTTGCAGCTACGATTCGGCTATGCCGAACCATCCAGCTCCGCCGTTGGTCATCAGCGAGTCTGAACGAGCATCCCTACTGGCCCTGATACGAGCGGGAACGACCGAGCAGCGACTCGCGATGCGGGCCCGGATCGTGCTTGCGGCAGCGGCCGGCACCGCGAACGAGCGGATTGCGGCCGAGCCATCAGGGTCCGACGCGGCTGCACCTGAGCCAAGCCCTTGGCCATAACACGTTGTCGAAAACAGCTTCATCTGAGGTTGTGAGAGAAGATGAGCGCGTGGGATGTTGTTGACTACTGCGGGATAGCAGTATGGTTGGTGTGGATGTTGTGGTTCTGGAGGACACTGGCGAAGACGTTCCTCAACCCTCGCTACCCGTCTCAGCTTGGTGTGAAGGCTGCGGTGCCGGTAATTCTTGCGGCTCTTGCTTTGGCGGCTGTGTCAGGTCTGCTGCTGATGGCACAGGGCGGGTGACCAGTTCTCCGTCGAAGCGCGCTGTTGACGAAGCCGGAACTCTAGAGGTGTTGTCGCGAGAACGGCGGCGTGGGACCCGCTTGTCCGCCGTCAGTAATCTTGGACACCCTCGATCTGCGCAGCTCTTGCCTGTCGCGGTCGGAGGCCGAACCCGATGGCAGAGTTCGCGTGTCCGATCCGGGAGTCGGGTTCAGGGGCCGCCCATCAGGGTTTGAACAGTTCGGCCGTGGAAATGGCGTAATGCCCGCCGTCGGCGCTGCCGCCGGCGATCAAGACTGTGCCATCGGGCAGCAGGGTTGCTGTCTGATCACCTCGGGGCGTGTTCATCGAGCCGATCAGGTGAATGCCGGTGGTGGGGTCGTACAGCCCGGCGGAGGCGGCAGAATCGTTGGTATTCTCGTTAGGGCTTCCATCGGTCTCGATGGCGCAGGTGTGGTAGCGGCCGGCGCTCACAGCGGTGAAGGTGCCGGCGGGTGGGGTGGCCTCGCTGTAGGTGTTGTCACCCCAGCAGGCCAGGGTTCCGTCGGTCCTCCGCGATCTCTACCATCCCGTGTGCAGTGGAACGCCGAAGATCGAGGTCTGGGCGACGAAACGGCTCCACGAGGTCTAGCGGTGCACGCACGCGTCGCGCCGACTCAATAGCCTGACTCCGCCCAGCTCCGCCGGTTACCGACGATCTCGGCCCGGTGCCAGCCAGTTCGCACGTCCGGTCGGGATCCGTGCTCGGTACTCTTGGGCACTATCGAGCTTCGCTCTGGCCCGGGATGCTACCGGGGCAGGGAGCCCGCCCGTCGTACATGGAAGCTGACAAGGCGCTTCCCGCGACAAGGATGGGGGGTAGAGAAATGGACGGCGTCCAAGCCTGCGCGCGATGCGGCACAGCACTCACGCCGGGCATTGCCTTCTGCGGGGCCTGCGGTCTGGCCGTCGGACGTGCCGCGGTCCCACCCACGGCTCCACCGACGGCCCCACCTCAGTGGGCGCAGGCACCCGGTCCGCCGCCGTGGGCGCAATCGCCGGTCCCACCCGTGGGCCCACCGGCACCGCCGCCGTGGGCTCAGGCACCCGCGCCGAAGCCCACGTATGTGCACCAAAGGTTCGTGGGTTGGTGGGTCCGGCTCTCGCGCCGAGGGAAGATCGGGACGAGCGTAGCCGTCGTGATGGCCATCCTCGTACTGGCAGCCATAGGAGGCAGTTCGGGAGCGAGCGGAGGAGCCGGCGGCTCTCCCAACCCGTCCGCCGGTGGGACCCCAGGAAACGTGGGCGCCGTTACGAGCGCCTCTACGCCGTCGCCTTTGCCGACGCCAACGGTTGTGCCTACTGCGACTCCCTTGCCGACGGCCGTGCCGGTGCCGACGGCCGTGCCGAAGCCGACACCCACTCCGTCACCTACGGCCGTGCCGACGCTCGGCCTCGACTTCAACCCCATCAGTCTTTCCGGGCGGGGAAACAAGGTTCCGAAGTTCACGATCCCCGAAGACGCGGCTGGAATCGCCACTATCACCAACCACGGCAGTGCCAACTTCGTGGTCTGGTCAATCGCTGCGGATGGCTCGCAGCTCGACCTCCTTGTGAACACGATCGGCAGCTACTCCGGAACCGTGCTCTTCGACACGGGCGCGAATGAGCACTCGGTTGCCTTCAGCGTCGAGTCGGATGGTTCGTGGACGATAGCAATCAAGCCTCTTCAGCTCGCTCGGTCGTGGGATGGAGTGTCGAAGTTGACCGGTCGCGGCGATGATGTAGTTCAGCTCCAGCAGGAGATAGCGGGCCTTGCGACGGCGACGATCACGTACTCGGGCTCCGGCAACTTCGCCGTCTGGGCGTACAGCGATAGCGGCGCCGACTTGCTGGTAAACGAGATCGGCAAGTACAGCGGCGACACACAGTTGCCGGCCGGAACCGTTTTGCTGGCGATCAGCGCCTCTGGGACGTGGACGGTCACCCCGGACCTCAGCGAATAGCGAACGCAGAGGCCGGGGCAAGGCCACTTGAATCGAGGGTCTACTAGAGGATTGCCCGTCGGACCACGACCGAAGCCGTCGCTATGAGCAGCTCGTGTCGATTGTGACAAACGGTCGGCTGGCTGCCCTTGTTGGGCGTTCTCTGACGATCTGTCAGCTCCTGCTCCAGTCGGCAAGTAGGACTGGAAACGAGGCGAGGTGTCCGCCCGACCGGGCGGATGACGGCTGAAACGGGTTCGCGCGTCCCAGATGGCGCCTGGCTGGCCGCCACAGCGTCGGGTTCGCGGCCGTCCTAGTGCCGACCTGGTGGCCCACGCCCCATAGGCATGTGCGTCACCAGTGGAGCCCGTTCATGCAGAATCGTTTCGGCAACCTCATCGGCAACCTCAGGTGCAACGAACGGGTTGGATCCTTGAGGGAGGGCGCAGTGCGAAAAGGCGTGTTCTCCAGTGCAGCGGGCCGGCTAGCCGCACTCCGCGTCCTGGTTGGGCCACTCTCTTCCCTGCGCAAACACGTCCGCCTTGCAGTTGCCGTCGCGGCGGCTGCCTTCATGCTTCTCGCGGTCAACGTCTCGGGCTTTGTGCAGGGCTCGGATGCGAGCCTCGTGATCATGGGATTCGACCCAGATCGAGCCCAGCTCATTACCTCTCTGCTCGTGGGCGCTGGCGCGGCCGCCTTGGCTTACCTGTGCAGCGATCTGTTCGTGACCGCAGTGCTTCTCGGCCTCTTCGCGGCGACCATCTTGTACGCAGACACCTTTGCCCAGGAGACGACCTCGGCACTTGCTTCCACTGGAGCTGACGGCATCTTCGATCCGGGTGGCTGGCTCTTGACCCTGGTGACGCTCGTGACTACAGCGGTGGTCGTCGGCTGGTCGGCCGCGACACTGTCAGGCCCAATTCGGCGGCACCTCATAGCGGCAGGCCAGGTTCTCGTTGGAGCCGTCAGAGAGCGGAGGATCGACCTGCGAGCGCTGGCCGGGCCGATTGTGGTGGCGGTCATTGCGACTCTGCTCGCGGTCTCAGTCCCCACTCTGGGAGACATGCTCAACTACACGCCCGACTCGCACATGTTGACCGGCGGACAGCCCCTGGAGGGCCTCGCGGGTGGCGACGGTTCCACGCCGTCGGCCACTGCAGGACCTGGCGACATGAACGGCATGGGTACGCCCTCGCCCTCACCCTCTCAGACGCCCACGAGTGGACCGGACCTGACCCCGAGCGCTTCGGCCTCTGTGGCTGCGAACTCAGGGCCTCGCCCGTGGCTGGCTTGGAGGCCGTCCGGGCCAGGCCGGGTGGAGACCGACGGGCTGCCCGCCCCATGGGTCGGCGGGCACACCCTCGACATCTCGGTGTACCTTCCGCCCGGATACCAGACCAGCGGTCAACGACGCTACCCGGTGGAGTACGAACCGCTCGACTCGTTCGCGAGGTGGAATCAGGCATTTGGCGTCAAGGCGGAGCTCGACGTGCTCACAGATCAAGGCACGATCCCCGCCTCGCTCGTGGTGTTCATCGACACTTCAGGTGGTCCGTACCAGGACAGCGAATGCGCCAACTCCACGGACGGCGAAGAGTGGATGGGTCGGTTCCTCGGAGAGACCGTTCCGACGTACATCGACGCCCACTATCGGACGATCACCGAGCCCGCCGCCCGAACCCTGCTCGGGTTCTCGCAGGGCGGCTACTGCGCAGCCATGCTGATCCTCGACTACCCCAACGTCTTCGGCAATGCCGTCTCGATTTCGGGCTACTTCCACGCCGGGCTCGGGAGCGCGAACGCTTGGCGTCCCTTCGGCCACGATCAGAGCGTCCTGGATCAGTACTCGCCGGCGTTGGTGGCGCCGCAGTTGTCGGCCAGTACGATAAGCAGCCTGTACTTCGTCATCGACTTCGATCCTGCTCAACCCCTCTACGGGCCGGAGGGGAAGGCCTTCGTGGCAGTCCTACAGAGGTCCGGATACGCGTACGCGGTTATCGATTCTCCGCAGCACCACAGCTGGACTCAAGTCCGGTACGGGCTGAGTCCGACCCTGGCACTCGTTGCCAGCCGGCAAGCGGGGGAGGCGGTATTCTCCTGAGCTGCCGGCGCGGAACAACCAGCGTAGGTCAGGCGTCTCCTAGGTGGACGAGGCTCTGACGCTCCAGGGCGATCCTTCATCCGTACTCACCCGGTGCCTCTCTCGAAGCGGGGAGTGGGAATGACCCTGGTTGAGCCGCAGAAACGAACGGCTCGAGTGGCGCGAGCGGCCCTCAGCTGGGGCGTCGCCATTCCTGCGCTTATCCTCGCCCTCCTCTCCATCGTCTCACTCGCATACTTCTTAGGGTTCCTGCGGCCCCTTGCCCGAGGAGTCGACGCGGTCTGGCCAATCGATGCAGGCGACGCCAGCCCGAGCTTCGCGCTTCTGTCCGCCGTCGGCCTGGGAGCCCTGAGCGTCGGGCTCCTGAAAGGCAAAGCCGTTGCCTGGTGGCTGGCGGTTGCCACCCTGGTCGTTGCCCTGCTGTGCCAGGCTGCGACTCTCGCGCACCCGCTCGGTGTCGTCGTCGTGGGCGGCCTGTTGTCTGTTCTCGTCGCCGACAACCGTCACTACGAAGTCGAGACCTCTGCCAGCTGGCGCCGGCGCGCTCTAGCCCTGATGGTGGCGGCGGGTGTGCTCGTCGGCCTGGAGACCTCACTCGTCATCGCTGCCACGGGCTCATGGCCTGGTCCCCTTGGCCTCCTCAGCGACGCGACGGCAGCCTTGGGCAATGCCTTTGGGATCAGTGACGCCACGGCGGGTGATCTGCTCAGGGTCACCAGCCACAATGTGCTTCTGGCGCTGCTCATCGTGGCTGCCCGCCTGCCGATCGTCCTGGCCGCGATCGGGGTCCTTTCCCCTGCTCCGGAGCATGCGCCCGACCCCTCGACCCGGGCTCGGGCGCGGGAGATAGGTAGGCGGTTCGGCTGCGGGGCGCTACTGCCGTTCCAACTCGGCGACGACAAGTTCGTCTTCGTTCCGGCCGACGCCGACGGCATGGTCGTCTATGGCGTCGCGGCCGGTACGGCAGTGGTCCTGGGCGACCCGATCGGTCCCGCCCAGGAGACTTCCAAGGTTCTGGCCGCCTTCCTCGCTCGATGCCACAGAGTCGGCAGGACGCTGGTCTTCTATCAGGCCAGCGGCCCCGGCAGCGGTGCCCTGGCCCAGGCCGGGTTTCGCGTGTTCCGTGTCGGCCAGGAGGCGGTGGTGGAGCTGGGCACCTTCGATCTAAGTGGCCCACGGCGGGCCAATCTGCGACACACGATCACGCGCTGCCGCAGAGCCGGCGTCTCGATTCGCTGGTTCGCCTCGGGCATCGACCCGGCTGTCGATCCGGGGCTCGGTGCCCAGCTTGCGGCGCTAGATGAGAGATGGCGCCTGGAAGTTGGACCCGAGCTCGGGTTCACGATCAGCCAGTTCGACGCGGCCAACTTGCGCTGGCAGCCAGTCGCGGTCGCGGTCTCGGAGACCGGCCACCCGCTCGGTTTTGCGACGTTCAGGCGCACGGGCACAGATGGCGGTTGGGTCGTGGACCTCATGCGCCGGGCTGGCGACTCTCCGCCCGGTGTCGTCGAGTGGTGCATCGCCGAGGCGGCGTCGGCCTTCCGGGCCGGCGGCTCGAAGACCCTGTCGCTGGGACTCGCACCGCTGGCCGGGCTCGAAGCGGACGGGGTGGCCGAGGAGCGGCTTCTGCGTCTCGGCGCGTGGGTGGTCCGTCGCTGGTACGACGTGCGCGGGTTGGCGTTCTTCAAAGGCAAGTTCGACCCGATCTGGGTGCCCCGCTACGGCGCCATCAGACACCGACGCGATATCGTCGGCTTCGTTGTTGCCCTGTTGCTAGTACATGTGAGGCCAGTATCGATGTTGCCGCGATGGCGCCGCCCGGTCCCCCTGGCCGCGAGCGGCTCTTCTGCCCGATGACCCGCCTGGCGTCTTTGCGCGCGCTGAGCGGCCTGCGGACCCCCCTCCTCAGCGCGTCCGTCG
This sequence comes from uncultured Chloroflexia bacterium, assembly GCA_963768655.1. GTDB lineage: Bacteria > Chloroflexota > Limnocylindria > Limnocylindrales > CSP1-4 > Fen-1039. Next base: position 92,332 of record CAVYIM010000007.1, read on the forward strand.
CGGCCGTCATGATCGTGGCGTCGGTCGTCTCCGGAGCCAGAGATTCATCGAACACCACTCTCGAGCTCATGGGTTTCGATCCGGATCGCGCCGAGCTGATCAGCTCGCTGCTGATAGGGGGAGTAGCCGCGGCCGCAGCCACCTTCGCCACCGGGAGAGGCGGCCAGGCGACGCTGCTGGGCCTCGGTGGTTTCGTCGCTCTGTTCGGCCACACCTTTCTTCGCGAGACCGGCGATGCCCTGGCATCGCCCGCATTCGAAGGCTACTTCGATCTCAGCGGCTGGCTCTTGACCCTGCTGACCCTGCTGACTGTCGGCCTGATCTCGGGCTGGATCGGGGCCGTGCTTGCTCTGTCGCTTCGCCCGGGGTTGATCGAGGCCGGCTCTGCCGTGCGCGACGCCATCGCGAGCCGGCAACTCGACCGTCGTCGGCTGCGACTGCCTCTCGCCGCGGCCCTTGTGCTGGTCCTGTTGATCATCACCGTGCCGGTCTTCGGTGACATGGTCAACTACACGCCCGATGCGAGAATGCTTGACGGCGGACCCCCGGCGGCGGGACTCGTTCCGGGTGGGCAGGTCGACTCCCCGACGCCAACGGCCAGCTCGCCCCAGCCGACGGGGACCGGCCTGGGTTCGACGCCACAGCCGACGGGGACCGGCCTGGGTTCGACGCCACAGCCGACGGGGACCGGCCTGGGTTCGACGCCACAGCCAACTCCCTCGCCGGTCGACCCGCAGCCATGGTTGGCCTGGTTGCCATCGGGCGGCGGCTCGGTCACGTGGCCGGCTATGCGGGCTCCCTGGACGGGTGGCCCGATTACGAACGACGTGGCCATCTACACGCCACCGGGGTACGAGCGAGGAGGTAGCCGGCGCTATCCCGTCCTATACGAGACGCCCTTCGGATACGGCAGCTGGGATTCGGCCATCAACATCAGGGGGATTCTTGACGCACTGATCGACAAGGGGGCGATTCCGCCGATGATCGTCGTCTTCGTGAACTCGGGCGACGGGCCGTATCCCGACACAGAGTGCGCCAACTCGGTCGACGGCGCGGAGTGGATGGATACGTTCATCAGTCAGACGCTTGTGTCGTACGTCGACACGCACTACTCGACAATCGCCCAGGCTAGCGCACGAGCCATAACCGGCTTCTCGCAGGGCGGCTACTGCGCCGCCATCCTGGCGCTCCGCCATCCGACCGTTTTCGGTACCGCCATCCCGATGTCAGGTTACTACTGGGCAGGAGCGGCCGGCTCCAATTCGAGGCTTCCATTCGGCGGGAACGCCGCTGCCTTGAGGGCCGCCTCGCCAATGGTCGTCGCTACCGAGCTGCCAGCGGCGGAGCGTGCTTCGCTCTTCTTCATCGTGGGTGCCGAGGCCAGCCAGCCCTTCTACGGTCCCCAGGCCACCGCGTTTGAGAACCTGCTGGCCGCCCAGGGCTACTCCTACGTGGTGCAAGACGCCAACGTTAAGCACGGCTGGGTTCAGGCGCGGCACCTGTTCCCAGGTGCAGTGGAGGCTTGGGCCGCGCATATGGTCGCTGCCGGGGTGTTCGCGTCGTAGGTCGACCACGGCGCGATGCGGGTCCACATTCAAGCTGAAGCCGGCACGATCCAGCGATCGTGGCGATCGTCGTGGCGGCGACCAGCCACCCGGCTTGGGTCGGTGCCGATGCGCCTAGCCATGCCCCGCCTGCGTGGGTAGGATGAACTCGCTTGTCGGCGATCGGGTATTGGCCCTCGCAACGAGCGACGGATCCGGAACATGGAGGCCTCGACTGTGTCCGGTAGCGAGAGGGAGCTTGGTTCGATGAAGTCACCCGTGTCAATTGCGGTCGGCTCCCGTCGGGCCTCACCGAGTCCGCGCCGACCATTCGCGCGGCTCTTGGTCCTCGCTCCGGCGGCGCTCCTGCTGTCGGGGCTTTCTACGGTCCCGGCCGGTCCGCCAGCAAGACCTGCCGTGGCGGCAGCACCCGCGGCAACGCCAGCGACGACGGTGGTACAGCCGCACTCCGTCGTCGCCAGCGGTGACTGGCCTCAGTTCCACAACGATGCTACCCACGACGGCTACAACAGCGCCGAGACGACTCTCTCTGCGTCGGATGTCGCCGGCTTGGGCGTGGCCTGGACCGGTACGACCGGGAGCCCGATCACGTCGTCGCCGGCGGTCTCGAACGGCGTTGTCTATGTCGGTTCCCTCGACGACAAGCTCTACGCCTACGCGGTCGGCTGTAACAAGGATGGCGGGTCGTGCGCACCGCTCTGGACGGCCACCACCGGCGGCCTGGTCGTGTCCTCGCCGGCGGTCTCGAACGGCGTCGTCTATGTCGGTTCCTACGATGACAAACTCTATGCGTACGCTGTCGGCTGCGGCGGGTCCTGCACGCCGGTCTGGACCGCAACGACCGGGGGCAGCATCAACTCCTCGCCTGCCGTGACAGACGGCGTCGTGTACGTCGGGTCATGGGACGGCAAGCTGTATGCGTACGCGGTCGGTTGCGCGAGCGGTGGCGACATCTGCACGCCGCTCTGGACGGCGACTACAGACGGCCGCATCGCCTCGTCGCCCGTGGTTTCGAACGGCGTAGTCTACGTCGGCTCGGAGGACGGCAGACTCTACGCGTACGCGGTCGATTGTGCCAGTGGTGGCGGATCGTGCGCGCCGCTGTGGACCGCGACGATCGACGCCCCCTTCAGTTTCGGGATCGCTTCCTCGCCCGCTGTCTCGAACGGCGTCGTCTACATCGGCTCCTACCGTGGCCAGCTGCATGCCTTCGCGGTCGGCTGTGCCTCCGACGGCGGGTCCTGCACGCCCCTTTGGTCGAGCGCCGGGATTGGCCGTGTCGTCTCATCGCCCGCGGTGGCCAATGGCATCGTCTACGTTGGTTCCCGCGACGGCAAGCTGTATGCGTACGCGGTGGGCTGCGCCAGCGGTGGTGGGACTTGCTCCCCGCTCTGGACGGGCCTCACCGGCGCCCCGGTCGATTCCTCCCCTGCGGTCGCTAACGGCGTCGTCTACGTCGGCTCCACCAATGGCGATGCCAAGTTGTATGCGTACGCGACCGGCTGTGCGAGCGGAGGCGGGGCGTGCACGCCGCTCTGGACGGCCGCGACCGGTGCCGGCATCGAATCATCGCCGGCTGTCTCAAACGGTGTCGTCTACGTCGGGTCCGGCGACAAGGATCTCTATGCGTACGGTTTGACCTACCCCGCCGCCACCTATACGCCCATCAGCCCGCGTCGCGTTCTCGACTCCCGGCCCACCGGGTCGGGTCACACCAACATCGGTCTGGCGGGTAAGTTCACCGCGGGTACCGTCCGTAAGTTCACCGTCGCCGGAGCGGAGTATGTCGGGGGTGGGAGCGCTGCGGCCATCCCGACCAATGCCGTGGCGGTGACAGGCAACCTCACGGTCGTGGGTGAGACCGCGCCAGGCGTCATCGATCTGGGACCGACCGTGACCGCGACCGGGTCGACCGCCACTCTGGACTTTGCCAAGGGCGACATCCGGGCCAACAACGTGACGATCGGTCTGGCCCCCGATGGCTCACTGGAGGCCGTCTATCGCAGCAGCACCGCCGCTGCCACTACCGATCTCATCTTCGATGTCACAGGCTACTTTGTCCCCGGCAGCGGTGGTGCTACCTATCACAGCTTGGCTCCGGGTCGAGTCCTCGATACCAGACCGTCCGGTGGTGGAGTGACCCACATCGGCGGCCTGTCCAAGCTGTCCAACAGGACCGTCAAGAGCTTCCCGGTGGCCGGCGTGAAGGCCCTGGGCTGGTCATCCGCCCTCGTACCCTCTAGCGCCACCGGCGTGACCGGCAACCTGACCGTGACCGGGGCCACGAGTGCCGGCTTTGTCTCTCTAGGTCCGACCATGACAAGCTCACCCTCCACCTCTAGCGTCAACGTCACGGCCGGCTCGACCGTGGCCAACGGGGTCAGCGTAGCCCTGTCGTTCGGGAGGCTAGCGGCCGTCTGGGATGGCACCGCAGGCTCATCGGCCAATGTCATCTTCGATGTCACGGGCTACTTCACGGCTGGCTCGGGTGGTCTGTCCTACTACGCCATCGCACCGGTCCGGGTTCTCGACTCCTCCAAGTCCATCGGTCTGTCCGGTACCTTCGCCAGCGGCACGGCGAGACTCTTCACCATCGGCGGTACTGGCGGTGTCCCAACTGGTGCCGCCGGTATCAGCGGCAACCTGACCGTGCTCAACCCATCATCCGCGGGCTGGGCTCTCGTATCACCTGAGATCGTCGCCACGCCGACCACCTCTACCCTCAACGTCGCCTCCGGACACAGTGAGGCCAACGGCTTCGACGTCGCTCTCGGAGCCTCGGGTCACGTCGCTCTCGAGTGGGCCGGCACTACCGGCTCCAGCGCCAACATCGCTCTCGATATCACCGGCTACTGGAAGTAGGGAGCAGGAGCACGGGCTGAGGGCACGAACAGGTCATCGTGCGTGTCATCGTGCGCGTGACCGAAATGGCCGATGAGCCTGCGCTCGGCGCGGCCGCGGCATCCGCCGGAAGCTCCCGTCAGCGGGACGGTCTACGACACTGCAGGGCGGTCATTCCGGCCGTTCGAGCACGGACGCCGGGTTGCTCGGCGAGCTTCAATTCAGCGGCATCTTCGAAGCCGGCTCGAAATCAGCAGATCACGGGTCCGCGCCACGGTCCAAGGCGACCAGGATGGGTCGGTCAGGGTTCGGACGAACATCCAGCCGAGTCGCCCTCGATCCGCGACGCCCGCCTCTGGCTCGAAGTCACCAACGATGAGGAACCGCCCGCCCGGGACGAGGGCATCGCGGACAACGCGGAAGACCGCCTCTGAGTAGACCGCTACGTTGCATTGGAGCACGCTATCGAAGCAACCCGGAAGTGGGTCTCTCGTGAAGTCGGCGGCATGGAAACCTACCCGGTTGCTGAGGCCGGCCTCACCAACGATCTCCCGACCGCTGACGCAGACGTTGGCGATGTCCACGACGGTCACGCTCAGGTCCGGCCAGCGGCGAGCCAGGGCAATCGCGACCACGCCTGATCCGCCACCGAGATCCATCAGACGCCGGACGCCCGACAGATCGAGAGTGGCGGCCACTCTGTCGGCCTGATCCTGGTGGACCTCCAGGAGCATCCGCGTGTAGCGCCGAGCCCGGTCCGGGTCCGCTGCCATCCGCTCCACGTATCCTCCGGCCGCAATTGGCGCGTCCGGAGCTCGCAGCGAAGCGGGCAGGTCAATCATGGCCTCGAAGCGCTCGCGGGCCTCTTCGGCCAAGAAGCGCCATGTTTCGGGACTGTAGCCGCCGATGACGGAGTCCCGGGCAAGCTGCGAAGGACGCCACGACGCTCTCGACTCATCCACGAACCCGACCGAATGAAGAAAATCGAGCCACGCGGCACAGCGCGCTCTGGGGATTCCGAGGGCCTCGCCGACCGCCGTGGTGTCGAGAGGCTCCGACTCGAGCAGCCAGAAGAGCCCTAGCTCCAGAGCAGCCCCGAGCGCCGCGCCAACGAGCGGTTGGTCGAGCAGAGCAAGAACCTCATCAGTCGACGCCACGACGACCTCCCCGGCACATGCTATCGCCCGAGAAGCGCCCTCGATGCAGCCATCGTGTTGCCGCCGTTCGACGCCGGCGCGTCAGTGGTTCTTGGCTCCGCGCGATCACCCGCCGGCCGCGACTCCCCGGGCCAGGAGCTCGTCGTAGCGCACAGGATCCACGTTCCCCCCGCTCAGGATGGACACCACGCGCCCGCTCGCCGGCAGTTCGTCCTCGTGGAACAGCCAGGCGGCGAGGGTAGTGGCGCCGGACGGTTCTAGTACCAGCCGCGCTTCCCGCGACGCGCGGACCATGGCCCGGGCGATCTCATCCTCGGTCACGGTTACGATGCCGTCGAGATAGTGGCGCAGCAGCTCGAACGGTATGCGCCCGATGTGGGTAGTCCGCTGGCCGTCGGCGATCGTCCGTCCGACCATGTCCGCCGGCCAGATCACAATTCGGCCCTGCTCGAGCGAGTCACGGGCGTCCGCGGCCAGAGCCGGTTCGACGCCGACCACGACGGCGTCCGGCCGAAGCGACTTCACCGCTACGGCCACGCCGCTGGCGATCCCGCCTCCGCCAACCGGGACCAGCACGGTGAATGGTGCCGGTTCGGTCCGGCGGCCCCTCGGAGTCGTGGGTTTGCGCTCGTCGAGGGAGGCGAGCTGCTCGACGATCTCGAGTCCGATGGTTCCCTGGCCGGTGATCGTGGCCGCGTCGTCGTACGGCGCGACCAGCGACAGACCGTCGACCCGCGCCAGTTCGGCGGCCCGCTCCGCACGCTCCTCACTCGATGGACCCACGAAGACGATCTCGGCGCCGTCCTCTTGGACACGCTCGACCTTGATCCGTGGCGCATCCGAGGGCATCACGATCACTGCGCGGACCCCGAGGAGTCGAGCGGCGCGCGCCACGCCTTGGGCGTGGTTGCCGCTCGAGTGCGCCACAACGCCGGCGGCGCGGCGTTCCGCCGACAGCGCGGCGATGTTGTAGTAGGCGCCACGCAGCTTGAACGCGCCGATCGGCTGGAGAGACTCCGGTTTCAGCCAAGCGCGGGTGCGCCCAAGTGGGTCGCCGTCCTCGGGCCGCCCGAAGGGCAGCAGCGGCGTGCGCACGACTACGCCCCGGATCACTTCGGCGGCGCCGCGGATGGCGGCCAGGGTGACCAGCGCCGCCTCGTCGAGCCGTGCGTCCGATCGAGGGTCCGGGATTGGTGAGACGGTCGGCGGCTCCGGCGCCACGGGCGGGAGCTGAGTCGGTCTTCGTGGAGGCATGTCCAGGCCACTATAGTGCCGGCAACCCTCTCGACCGCCGCCAGCCGGCCCTCGGGAAGCCGATCGAGCGAAGTAGCGGCGCTCCAGAAGCAGCCTCGCCTCGTGGCCTCAGCCCCGCGCCACTCGACCAGCCGGCACGTCAATCGCAGTTCGTCTGTTTCAGCCCATACTTGGCCAGTCCCGGGTCGAACGACAGCCGCGTGGGATGAGACAGACTGGCACCGACCTTCACCTCGGGTTACGTAGCGGATCAGGACAGGAGCGGTCTCCAATGACACTCGCCATCCTCGGCGTGCCAACCCACATCGCACTCATCGCGGTGGTCATCATCGTGGTCGTCGTGGCGGCGGCATGGTGGTTGATCGACCGTCGCAAGTAGGTCACGCCGAGCGTTGTGCCGATCGCTCCGAGCCGGGCTACCTCGATCGACCATTTGTGCCCGCCGTCACGGACGGCAAGACCGGTGCGATCCGCTTCTTCGGCCGTGTGGTCGATCCGTCCTCTTGGCGGACCCCGTCGCTATTCAGCCAGAGCGGCCATCGAAGCTACTGCCGAGTGCCAGAGTGCGAGCCCTGCCCAACTTCCGGCTGGTGACTGGCCGATCGCGCCTGGCGCAGCTCACGAGCAGGACGCTGGAGCCAGGTCGGTTCGGTACAATCGTCGAGTCACGGCGACGGTGCCCTTGAGCCCCGGGGTCGACAGGCTCGAACATAACGAGCGGGAAGGGGACCGCAATGAAGAGGAAGTCGGGCCAGGACCAGTTGGACCGCAAGTCCCCATCCGACCCAGCCAGCACCCCGGGGTCCGCAGAGCACCCGTCCCTCGGTCTCGAGCTGGAAGGGCTTCCGAATCGGCGCGGGCCCGTCCGCCGTGGCCTTTCCGGGCCGCCGGCGATGATCGCCCTGGTGGCTGTCGTCGCCCTGGCCGCGGCGGCGTTGGGCCTGCCGTTTGTCCTGTCTCACTCTGGTGATGCGCCCGTCCCGAGCGCGCGCGCAGCCATGTCCGCTGCCCCGACGACGGGCGTGCCGACCACGGTCGCCGACGATGCCAGCTTCCCAGTGGCCGGCCCCACCGACACGCCGACCGCGCTGCCCAGCGACACGCCGACCGCGCTGCCCAGCGACACGCCGACGGCGGACCCCACCTCGGCTCCTGGCGGAGGCGGCGGCGGCTGGTGGAAAGCCATAACGGTTGATGCGCAGAGCCAGGCCTACGGCGGGGATCAGGCGGACTGGGTCGAGGTGATCACCCCGAAGCCAACGCAATGCACGCTGATGGTCTACTTCAGCGGCGATCTCCGGGGCAGTTACGGCGGCTTTGGCACTCCGAGCAGTCAACCGCGCTACCGTACCTACGGGATCGCGGACGACTTCTCGGGGACCCTCTATGTGGAGGTGACTTGCTGGAGCGATGGCCTGATAGGCGCCGCGCACACGTGGAGGCTCCCGGTAACCGTGAGCCCCGGGCCCAGACCAGCCCCGTCTTCTCCCCCTGCATGGACGCTGACCGCTTCTGCCTCCAATGCCAAGCCCGGCGGATGGGTGAAGTTCGAGTTCACCGCGAGCGTCGACGCCATCTGTAATGTGAGCTACGTCCTATCGGATCTAAGCGCTGGCAGCGGGACCCAGGTGGATGCGAGCGCCGGCAAGGTGACCTCGGACGATATGTACATCTCTCCCGGCGTCGCGCCCGGCCACGGTGAGTTCACCCTAACCTGCACCGATATGGACGGTAACTCCAAGACGGCGACCGGAACATTCGAGGTACTGTCCGCGTCGGCGACACCGACACCGTCCCTTGGTCCGACGGCCCCGACGACCGAGGCTCCGACGGAGGCGCCGACTGCGAAATCGACGGCTCGTCCGACCGAGGCTCCGACTGCCGGTCAGACACCGACACAGTCCTGAACACGACCGAGAAGACAGGACCAGAGACCGGGCTCGGGCTCGCCGAGATCGATGGTGTCAGCGTGTTGAGTGAGCACCGCTCGTTTGTTCGGCGGTCAGCCGGCAGCCGGCACTCCGATCCAAGACCAAGCGTTCCGGGCAGTGGATCCTCGACCTGCGACCGTTGACTGTCGCGTATGATAATCCGGTGGTCGGTTTATTATTGGAGGATCGATGGCGCGGACTCTGAACCCGGTGGCACACGCGGTCCGGCGCGACGCGTTCCTCGACGCCGCGCAGCGCCTGATCCAGTCCAAGGGTTACGACCAGATGAGCGTTCAGGACGTGCTCCAGGAGATCCACGCGTCCAAGGGCGCTTTCTACCACTACTTCGATTCCAAGGAAGCGCTCCTCGCGGCCGTCGTCGACCGCATGGTGGAAACGACGACCGCCGCCGCGGGGCCGGTGGCGATGGATCCGGACGTGCCCGCCCTGGAGAAACTCAGCCGCCTGTTCGCTTCAATCGCCGAGTGGAAGGGCGAACGGACCGATCTCATGATGGAGCTGGTCCGCGTGTGGTTCTCCGACGCCAACTCCATCGTTCGAGATCAGCTCCGACGCGGCGTCCAGGCCAGGTTGACGCCGCTTCTGGCGGCGATCCTGCGACAGGGGACGGCCGAAGGGACGTTCTCCACGGGCTCTCCGGAACATTCCGCGGACGTTTTCGTTTCGCTCGTCCTGGGTCTCAACGACAAGGCCACTCAGCTATTCCTGGCACGTCGCGCCGGCACCGTCTCGTTCGAAGATGTGGAGCTCACCCTCGGTGCCTACGCGGAAGCTTTCGAGAGGATCCTCGGGCTCTCCCCCGGGTCCTGGCCACTCAACGATCCACGAGCCCTTCATGCCTGGTTCGATTGACGCTGGATCCCTCAAAGGAGCATCCATGGCAGCCATCATCAAGACCGAGAAGCTGACGAAGTCGTACGGAATCCCATCGCGGGATCGTCGACGTCGACCTCGAGGTCCAGCAGGGTGAGGTCTTCGGCTTCCTCGGTCCGAATGGCGCCGGCAAGACGACGACAATTCGCCTTCTGCTCGACCTGATCCGGCCGACCGGCGGCAAGGCTTTCGTATTCGGCATCGAGACGACTGTTGATCCGATCTCGATCCACCGGCGGGTCGGCTACCTCCCGGGCGAGTTCACCCTTTACGACAAGCTCACCGGTGGTGAGACGCTCGAGTACTTCGCCAACCTTCGCGGCGGCCTCGATCGGGCCTACCAGGCGTCGCTGATCGAACGCTTCGACCTCGATCCGTCTCGCAAGTTCAAGGAATACTCGAAGGGCAACAAGCAGAAGGTGGGCCTGGTGGCCGCCCTGCAGCACAAGCCCGAGCTGCTGATCCTGGACGAGCCCACAGCGGGCCTCGACCCGCTGGTCCAGCAGACCTTCTTCACGGTCCTCCGCGAATCCGTGGCGGACGGCCACACCGTCTTCCTTTCGAGCCACGTGCTTTCGGAGGCCGAGAAGGCCTGCGACCGGGTGGCGATCATTCGCGAAGGGCGCATCGTGATGGTCGATCGCGTCGATGCGCTGCGCGACCTGGCCGCGCATCAGGTCGAGCTTCGTTTCACCGGCCCTGTGCCCGCGGCCGAGTTCGAGGCGCTGTCCGGTGTGAGCAACGTCGTCGCTGAGGACCACGTGCTGCGAATGCACGTCACCGGGCCCATCGCCCCCGTCGTGAAGGCGGCGGCCCGCTTCGACATCACCGACTTCGTGAGCCGAGAGCCGAGCCTCGAGGAAACCTTCCTGGCGCTGTACGGCCATACTGCCGTCGAGGTCGCCAATCATGGCAACTGAAGTCGGACGAGCCCCCGTCGCGGCGCCCTGGCACATCTCCCTTCGGAGCCGTTTCTACGGCCTGGGCAGCATCTATGCGAAGACGATGCGCGACTCGCGGCTCGCGTTCATCGTCGCCGCCGGGCTGATGGGCGGGATCATGCTCGTTGTCAGTGCGGCCATCACGAAGGCCTATCCCACCGCGGAGTCTCGCGTCGAGCTGGCCAGTCTGGCCACGAGCGTCAGCGGCGTGGCGTCCGGGATCGCCGGCAAGGCAGTCAACATAGGGTCCATGGGCGGCTACGTCCAGTGGAAGTACGGCCCGCTCTTCCTTTTCGTGGCAGCCATCTGGTCGATGCTGGCGCTATCGAGCACGCTGGCAGGCGAGGCGCACGGCGGCAGCCTGGAGTTCGTGGCAGCGTCGCCGTTCGGCAAGCGCCGCATCGCGCTGGAGAAAGTTGGGGCTCACCTCACCGCCATGACTCTGGCCATGGTGATCCTGGGGTTCGCCGCCTGGCTCGCCGGCGCCGCATTCGCGACCCTGCCTGAAGACGCCATTCCGGTCCAGGCGGCGGTCGGCTACGCCCTGTGGGTGGGGCTCGCGGGTCTCTTCTTCGGCGGGCTGGCGTTCGCCCTGGCCCAGTTCTTCGGGCGGGCGGTGGGAGCCGGCGTGGCCGGCTTCGCTCTGATCGCGGGCTGGCTCCTCCAGGGCTATGCCGCGACGGTGCCCGCGTTCACGCCGTTCGCGCTTCTGACGCCCCTGGCTTGGACTGCGGACCATCTGCCGCTGGCAGGCCAGTACAACTGGCCGTCGCTGATCCCGACGGCTATCGCCGCCGCCGCGCTGCTGGCGATCGGCGTCGAGGCGTTTGCGCGGCGGGACATCGGGGCCCATCAGGCTGTTCGAACGCCGCGACTGCCGCGTCCGCTCCGCGGCCTTCATGGCCCGATCGGACGCTCGATCGGCGAACGGCTGCCGCTGGCGCTGGCCTGGAGCCTGGGCCTGGGCGTCGTCACTCTGGCGATGGCGGCAATAAGCAAGGCGCTTGCCGACGACGTCGCGAAGTCGCCCGACCTGCTCAAGACATTCAGCCAGATCTTCCCCGGCTTCGGCATCACGACCGCGGGCGGCTTCCTGCAGTTGATGATCCAGCTCGAGTACATAGTGGTCGGCTTCGCGGCCGCGACGCTGGTTTCCGGCTGGGCCTCGGACGAGACCTCAGGCCGGTTCGAGATGCTCCTGTCTACGCCGCTCGCCCGGCCTCGTTGGGCGATCCTCAGCGGGCTCGGGGTATATGGCTCGATCATCGTCATGACCGCGATCATGGCCGCCTGCGTCGGCATCGGCGCGGCCGCGGCCGGGAGCGATGCGCTGACACCCATGGCCGGCACGATTGTCCTGGGACTGTACGCGGCTGCGCTGGCCGGGGTCGGGTTCGCCGTCGGTGGATGGAGGACATCCATCGCCGCGGAGACAGTGGCCATTGTCGTCGTGGCGACGTACCTGATCGACCTGCTGGCGCCCGCTCTCAGCCTGCCGGACTGGTTCCATCAGCTCGCCCTGACGTCGCACCTGGGCCAGCCGATGGTCGGCTCGTGGGACCTCACCGGCGTCGTCGCCTGCCTCGTACTGGCCGCGGTCGGCCTGCTCATCGGCGGATGGGGTCTGCGTAGTCGCGACGTGGGCCGCTGACGCCCTGGGAATCCTGGAGACTCCAGCCCCTATCAAGTCCGCGTGCGGACCGCCGACCCTTTTGATCGCGGCGGCTCTCGACGCACGCCCGGAGCGTTGCTACCGTTGGGCAACAGCGCTAGATGATGAGGAGGGACATCATGGCCACGTTCGATGCCGACGGTCCGCACGAGAGCGGAGCGCCTCCGCTTCCGGAGACTCCACCCGCGCCATTGGTTGGGGCGGCGGAGCGCCCCGCGAGGAGCCGCCGAGTACGCCTGCGACTGGCCTTGCCGGTGCTGGCGGTCGCGGCGCTCCTGGCTGTCGGTCTTGGCGCCCTCAACTGGCCGGGCTCAGGTCCGAACATTGCGCCCGTCACCGTCGGCCCCGACGGGATTCCCAACCAGATCGACGGTCAGCGCGTCTACCGCACCCAGGATCTGGTGGACTGGCTGAACCTCAGCGACAGCTTCCTCTTGGGGGCGCCTGTTGCAGCGTTCCCCTGCTGGGGCGGTGAGGTGGTTTCGACCGGCCCGGTTGGGCCGGCCGAGCAAGCCTCACTCGACCTCTACTGGCAGTGCGGCGGAGCCCTCCTGGGCGGGACCAGCGGACCCGAGGTGATGGTCGCGCCCCGAGGCTCGGGCGTCCTCGCACCCTGGAACGATGAACTCGCCGTTGTTCGCGTTCACACTCACGACCCCGAAGCCGCCGAGTGTGACGCTTCGATCCGAGACTCGTGCAAATCGGCGATCGTGGTCGAACAGGTCGTCTGGCCGACCGTGCCGTCTGAGGTCGATGGCCAGCACGTCTATCGCGCGGCGGACTCGGCCCAGTTCGACAAGCTCAAGGGTAGTTTCCTTCTGGGTGGTGTCGTCGTCGACTCACCGTTTGGCGGCCCATCCACCCTCTTGACGGAGCCGTCGGATCAATCCTGTGAAGTCCCCGCCAAACCTACGGCCGATCAGCTACTCCTGCCTGATCAGGCGTACTTGCCTGGTTGCCCCGCTGTGTCCATCGACGGTGAAGAGATCGCGCCAGCCAGCAAGATCGAGCCAACCGCGAACCAGATCGCGGTCGTCCGCGCCCACGTGAACGATGCTCTTGCCGCCGGGTGCTCGACGGACGTCAGGTCGGACTGCGAGCGGGCGATCGTGGTCGAGCAGGCGGTGTGGTCGTACGACCCCTACGCGGCCCCGTACGCGATCCCCGAGGTCACGGCCAGTCCGGTGGGGCCGGTGGGAGCCGACGGCATACCGACGACGATCGAAGGCCAGCGGGTCTATCGCAGTGACAGCCTCCCGACAGACGCCTCGTTCCTGCTCGGAGGCCAGCTGACTCAGAACGGGTCGTGTCCGAGCAGCCAGCCGGCAGCCACATCTGGCGGAGGCGCGGCACCGGCCTGCTCCGCCTGGAAGGTCGGCGGCGTGGCGGTAAGGACGGTGATCGAGATCCCGCCGGACGTCGTTGGCAGACTCGTGGTGGTTGATGTGGCGCGATCCCAGGTCTTCGATTGCGCGGAGACGTCGTCGTGCAGCCCGCAGCCGGTCCTGGTCGTGACCGCGATCTCATGGAGCGGGCCGTAGCCGGCGCCGAGGCGGCTCATTCAACCGACCACTGGATCGACGCACACCCGACCGACGCCAGCGGCGTGACCTGGATGGGGGCGCGGACCAGCCTCGAATCGATTTGGCTGCCGCAGGGGCGAGCCGCAGCCCGAGTTACGCCCGACTCCACGCCCCAGGATGGGCGTACGATCGCCTCAGTCGGAGGTGACCTGGACCATGGCCCGGTCGACGGCTTCGAGCAGAGCGTCGGACGTGAACGGTTTGACGAGCAACTCGACGTTCGGTTCGAGGACCCGGTCGTGGACGATGACCTTGTCCGCGTGGCCCGACATGTACAACACCCGCATTCCGGGTTGGGCGGCGACGAGGTTTCGGGCCACCTCGCGGCCGCTCATGCCGGGCATCACCACGTCCGTGAGAAGCAGCTGCACCGGCCCCTCGCTTGACTTCTCGATGGCCGTGGCGCCGTCGGGCGCGGTCAGGACCCGGTAGCCTGCCGTCTCCAGGACGCGGCTCGCGAATCGCCTGACGCCACTGTCGTCTTCGACCACAAGGATCGTGCCTGTCCTGGCGCCGGCGGCTGACGCGGCGCGCGATGGCTCGAGCCCGGGCTCGGCCTTCGCCGCGGCAAGTGGCAGTTGGACGGTGAATGTCGATCCGTGGCCCAGCTCGCTGTGAGCCGTGACCGTCCCGCCGGACCCGCGAACGATGCCGTAGACAGTGGCCAGGCCCAGACCGGTGCCCTTGTCGGGGCCCTTCGTTGTGAAGAATGGCTCGAAGAGGTGCCCAATGGTCTCGGCATCCATGCCCATCCCGGTATCGGTCACGGACATGGTCACCATTGGGCCGGTCTCCTCAGCCCGAGCGGGTGCGGTCGCCCCGGCGTCCTCGCTGACGGCGATCTCGATCGTCAACGTGCCGCCGTCGGGCATTGCGTCGCTGGCATTCAATGCCAGGTTGAGGATCACCTGCTCGATCTGGCCCGGGTCCGCCATGACGCAGCATGCTCCGCTCGGGGCGACCGTGAGGAGCGTTACGTCCTCGCCGATGAGGCGCTCGAGCATCGGTTCCAGCCGCCCGACGATGGCACCCAGGTCCACGACCTTCGGCTGCAGGACGCTTCGTCGGGCGAATGTCAGGAGCTGGCGGGTCAGGCCGGCGGCGCGGTCGGACGCCTGCTCTATCTGCTCCAGGTCTTCGCGCGGCCCCTCGCCGGGCGGCAGATCTGCCAGGGCCAGGCTGGCGCTGCCGCGGATGGCAGTCAGGAGGTTGTTGAAGTCGTGGGCGATGCCGCCCGCGAGCTGACCGATGCCCTCCATCTTCTGGGCCTGGCGCAGCTGCTCCTCCAGGGCGATCCGTGCAGCCTCGGCGCGGCGCCGTTCCGTGATGTCGCGGGCGCTGCTGAGGATGGCTTTGCGGCCGCCCAAGTCGAGCACCGTGGCGCTCAACTCGACCGGCACGACCGTTCCGTCCTTCCGCACGTGGCCCGTTTCGAAGAAGGACGAACCCTGGCTCAGCAACGCTTCTGTGCGCTCGTGAACGCGAGCGGCGAACTCCGGCGCGTCGATCTCGGCCGGGGACATCGTCAGGAGCTCATCGCGGCTGTAGCCGAGCCGTTCACAGGCCGTGCGATTGACGTCGATGAACTTGCCGTCGATGTCGTGGAGGAAGACTGCGTCACTGGCGAAGTCGAACAGTTTGCGGAAGCGCTCTTCCGACTGTCTCAATGCCTGCTCCGCCGCGTGCCTTTCGGTGATGTCCTGGTCGGCCGTGACGGTTCCGGTGATCTCGCCGCTGCTCGAGCGGAGAGGAGCCTTGGTCACGATATGACGCCGCACCGTCCCGTCTGCAAGGTATCTGTCCGCCTCGTAGACCTCGGGCCTGCCGCCTTCCATTGCGCGGCGGTCGTGTTCGGCGTGGATGGCGGCTTCGGGCTGCCCCAGCTCGCGGTTGGTCTTGCCGATGACCTCCTCGCGCGGACGTCCGTAGTTGCCGACAGCGTAGGCGGTGTTGCAGAGCGTTACGCGACCGTCCCTGTCCTTGGCGACGATCGGACTTGGTATCGCCTCGAGCAGCTCCTGGACGAAGCGAGCTTGCTCGCGGAGGAACTCCTCGCCCTCGTGCTTGGGCGTGATGTCGCGGATCGATGCGACAACCCCGACGATCTGCCCGCCGGCGTCGCGGTGCGGCCGGTACAAGCCCCGGGCCCAGCCCCTGCGACCGCCACGCGAGCTTATCAGCTCGAACTCGCGCCATTGCGACTCGCCCGTCTCCATGACCCGGGTGAGGATCCCCTCGAGGCCGGCCGCGACGGCTTCCGGATACACCTCACTCGGCCGCCGGCCGAGGACCTGGGCGGCCGTCAGGCCCAGCGCCTCCTCCATTGCCGGGTTCCAGACGGTGACGCGCAGATCACGGCCGTATACGACCAGCCCGTCGCCGGAGCTGGCGATGATCGTCTCCACGAAGGCACTCCGCTCGCGCAGCGCGGCTTCGGCGCGGCGGGCCTCAGTGACGTCCTCGATCAGTGCCGTCAGCCAGTTTGGGTCGACGCGCGAGAGGCGGATCAGGACGGATCGGTCGGACGCCGGGTCGTGTCCTTCGAACTCAACGGGCTGCCCGCTGACGGCGACCTCGCCCAGGCGATCGATCAGTTCCTGCCGAAGCCCGAGGCGGACCTCTGAGGCGCGCCTGCCGATCACCTAATCGGCCTTCTGGCCGATTAGGCTCTCGAATGCCGGATTGACATCGACAATGCGATAGTCGGCCGGCCTGCCGGCCTCATCGAAGACGATCTCCCCAATGGCTGCCGCATTCGGCATCTGCTCGAAGAGCAGCCGGTGGAAGTTGGCCGACGCAGGCCCGGTGCCGTGGTGGACCTGACCGCCATCCCCGTCCCTCACGGGTGCAACCCGTCCGACCCACTGTCCCAGGGGGTTGTCGAAAAGTGCCGGTCCGTACTTCGCACCTTGCCGTCGATACCCCGGAAGCGGAAGGCGGAGTGGGGCATCGACCCGGCGCGGCCGGAGTCCGTCGCGCTTAACCGCCCTCCGGCTCGATGGGTGCCAGGGTCCTCGCCCCCTGATGCGGGACGCGGCCACTCCCAACCCCACAGCGCTGCCCAGAGTTGTCCACGGCAGTCCATGACGCTCATCTTCGCACCGGAGGTTGGGCGAGTCCATGCGACGTTCAGGTGAGTGAGACAGGCCTCATACCTACCCACACGATTGGGGCAGTGACAGCGACGGCCAAACAGCTGCTAGCCTTCTCTCATGAATCGCCGACGTGTCGTTGGCATCGGCTTGGGCGGGCTCGCCGGCGCCGGCTACGCAACCGGACCGTTCCTGTTCAAGGCCACCGTTCATCCTGCCGGCGTAGATTGGATCGCCATGCTGATGTGGCGGTTCGCACTGGCCGCGCTGGTGAGCTGGGCGTGGCTGCTGTCCCAGCCGCGAGCGCGGGCGGCCCTTCGGGAGCTCGACGGCCGCACCATCGCCCGGCTGTTGTTGACGGGCGCAGTCTTCGTCGTCGATGCGAGCCTTTACTTCGCGGCCGTCGAGCGAATCGACATCTCGCTGGTGGCCCTCATCGCGAGTGCCTACCCGGCTCTCGTGGCGGTCGTGTCTCTTCGCCTCGGCTACAGGTTCTCGGGCACGCGGGCCTGGGGATCGCTTGCCCTGGTCATATCCGGGACGATCCTGACCATCGGCGCGATCAATGCCAACACCAACCAGGTCGGGATCATCCTCGCTCTCCTGGCTCCGGTCGCCTACACGGCCTACATCGTGCTGGCGGCCCGGATGGCCGGCGAGCGGCCGGGCCAGACGGCGGACATGCGGTCTCGGGGTAGGGGAGCCGAAGTCCCACCACCGGTTGCCGGGGCGATCATGACGACCGGCTCCTGGATCGCCACGCTGGCGCTCGGCCTCCTAGCTCGTGAGCCGCTGCTGCCAACCCAGATCCCCCGGGCCGCGTGGCCGGGCCTGATCGGTATAGGTGTCTTTTCCGCCGCGGTCGCCATCCAGGCGTTCTACGCGTCCGCCGCCCGGATCGGGGCCGCCCGCGCCTCGCTGATGACCACAGTCCAGCCCGTTGTGGTGATACTTCTCGGGGTCTTCTTCCTGAGTGAGGCATTCACCGCGGTGCGAGCGGCGGGGGCGGCCATCGTGCTGGCGGGCGTCGTGCTGGCCCAGTTCGCCAGGGCCCCAGAGCCTGGGCCGGCCGCGCTAGAGCGAGGCGGTGAAGGGGTAGGGCACGTCTCGGGTTAGCTGGGAGATCGAGCCGATCGGGGACTCGTGCCACCTGACTTTGACCCACGGCCCGGGGAGCGGCGCGGGACTCCGCTATGCGCAGGGAGCGGGCGTGATCCCTTCCATGCCGTAGTAGCGGCTGTCGGCACCGAAGAGGTAGACGGACAGCCCGGCGACCATGGATAGCTTCAGCCGACTGGTCCAGGTGCCCTTCGTCAACGAGGACGCGGGATGGTAGTTGTAGGGCGGGCCCAGGACGCACTGCGAGATGGTGGTGGCCGCGACGTGCTGGGCCAGCGAGACGTAGTTGCGGGCCGTCTTGAGCGGGAAGTTGGTCTGGACCGTCTTGCCGGCAACGGCCAGGACGCTCGTGATGTAGCCGATGCCGGCGGCGCTGGTCAGCTTCTTGGCCAGGGCGATCAGTACGTCCTGCTGGCGGCGAGAACGCGTGTAGTCGTTGTCGCCGGAACCTTCGCGAGAACGCACGTACTTGAGCGTGGTGGCCCCGTCCATGCACTGGTAGCCCGCCGGAATAAACGTGCCGGTCGAGGGATCGTTGATGGCCCGCGGATTAGTGACGCAAACGCCGTTGGCGGCGTCCACTAGCTTGCCGAAGCCCGCGATGTCGACGATCACGTAGTAGTCGACCTTCAAACCCACGAGCCAGCCCACTTCTTTGGCGAGGGCGGTGGCGGGGGGATCGGGTGCGTGGATCGCGCCTTGGGCGACGAGGTTGGCGAAGTCGTTGATCTTGGTGTTGACGCCGGCGCTGCCGCCCCAGTAGAAGTCGAAGTTGGACGTGTCGCGGGGGATGCTGAGGATGGCGGCCTTGTACGTTTGGGTATCGACGCTCGCGATGAGGATCGAGTCGTTCATAGCATGGTGTCGTCCGGCCAGGAAATCGAGGCCGGTGAGCAGGACCGTGATCCGGTGAGAGGGGGCCGCGGTAGGGCTGGGGCTCGGCGTGGGTTCGGGCGAGCCGGTCGAGGCGGGAGTCCAGGCCGCCGCAGGCGAGGGACTGGCGGTGGCCGGGGCAGTTGCCAGGCCGGTCGGGGCCGGGGTCGGCTCGTCGGGTATCAGCTGGTTGGAGGCGACCTCGTTGTCGAAGTTGTACGCCCCCACCGCCAGGTCGGCCGCGAAGCCGTGGACCCCCACGACCGCGACGAGTAGGATGGCGACCACCACGACGTCAACTGTGCTCGGTCGGCGCCCGGAGCCTGCGACGGCGTAGGCGTGGATGATCGACGCCATGCGCCACAGGCCCATGAGACCGACGCCGGCGGCGAAACTCAGGGCGAAGGAATCGTCGAGGAAGCTGGCCCCGAAGTAGTCCAGGCCGTTGGCGAGCAGCAGGACCAGCCACGCGGCGGCAAGCACGACCGGGACCGCGAAGATCGCGGCGGAGATTGGCCGGCGACTGTAGAGCTGCCCGAGCCCCGGCCAAACGCACGACAGCACAGCCGCGAGCAGCCGTGATCGTCCCGCAGCCCGGCTGGCCGGAGCGCCCTCGGGCAGGCGTTCTGGCCTCGAGGCCGGGTCAGTTTGAGCCGACTCAGGCGCTGGCTTTCCGGGGTCGCTCATCCGCCTTGAAACCTCTGTCCGGCGACCGCCACGTTGTTGTCGACTGAGATCCTACGCCGCCGCTACGGGATCCTCGTGAACCCTAGAGCGGCGCGGCCCGGTGGGACGTCAAACGGTCGGACGGTGTGACTCGATAGCGCCTCCTGTCGGACCCCGGTCGAATTGTCGCCTGCCTGGGTGGGTGGTAACCTGCCGGCCTGGGTTGCCAACCCGACGCCCCCGCGCGAACCCCCTGTCACGGGAGACTGACACATGCGACAACTCGCTGCGGCAGTTCTCGAGGTCCCGCTTGCGGCCTTGGGCTATCTGTCCCGCTACGTCAGCCGCCGCTCCCTCTTCACCCAGCTGGCGATCGCCGGCGTAGCCGTCGCCCTCGTGGTGAGCGGTCTCCTGGTCGGCCTGCCGACCAGGACCACCGAGGCCAAGGAGCCCACGCCCTACGACCCGGCCTCGCCCACCGTGTCTCTCGCCAGCGTGGCCGAGGTAGGTGTCGAAGCGCCCTACGTCCTGGCGTTCACCGAGCCGATGAACCAGGGCAGCGTCGCCGACTCGCTGACCATCACGCCGGCCGCCCCGGTGCGCCTGGCCTGGGATGCCGCGGGCGAGACGCTCTCGATCGCCCCGGCCACCTACTGGGCGCCCTTCACGAGCTACGTCATCAGCGTCGCGGGCTCGGCCATGGATGAGTCGGGCATGCAGCTGGGCTCGCCCGTGACCGCCGGGTTCACCACCGGCGCCCTGACCTCGGGCCAGATCACCGCGACCGCCGTGAGCGGTGCCAACGTAGCGCCCACTTCGAACTTCCAGATCACCTTCTCCAGTCCGGTCAAGCTCGCCACCGTCCAGGCTCGCCTCTCCATCAGCCCGGTCGTGACCGGCACGATCAGCGGCGACGATCCCACCGACGTCAGCTCCCAGGTCTTCACCTTCACGCCCGACGACATCCTGGCGGGCGGCACCACCTATACCGTCAGCTTCGATAGCTCCAACGCCACCGACTCCGCCGGCGTGGCCCTCCTGCCGGTGGATCCGCTCACGGTCCAGACCCTGGCCGCACCGGAAGTCATCAAGTTCCGGCCGGTGAACGGCAGCTCGACGGCCGATCCCAACCAGGTCCTCTCCGTGCGCTTCTCCGTGCCGATGAACCGGGCCTCGACCGCCGCCGCCTTCTCGGTCCTGGACAACGGCAAGCGAGTTCGCGGGGCCATCAGCTGGGCCGAGAACAACACCGTCCTCGTCCTCGATCCGAACGTCAAGCTGACGCTCAATTCGACCGTCACCATGCACGTCGCCACGACGGCTCGCTCGGCTACCGGACAGCGACTGGCCGCGGCGGCCAGCGCCAGCTTCAAGGTCGTGCGGCCGACGGTCCACAAGATCACCCCGGTCAAGGTCAAGAGCCCGCCTGCCCTGACGACCGCACCCTGGCATGCCGCCGAACTCTACATGCTGGCCCTGATGAACTGCACTCGGACCGGCGGCTGGGTCACCGCCAGCGGCTCCTGCAGCTCCGTCTCGCACAATGTCCTCCCGGCCCAGGATCCGCTCGGGTTCGACGAAGGCATCGCCAGCAGGGTGTCGCGGCCGTACGCGAGGTACCTGGCCGACCGGAACGCGCTTTCCCACTATCTGCTTGGTAGCCCCCACTCGCGACTGGCCGCTGCAGGTTATGGCAGCGGCACCTGGGGCGAGAACATCGCCTCGCCCTCGAATCCAAGACAGTCGGGCATGATCGCTGTCGAGCTCTTCTTCCAGAACGAGTACCGCTGTCAGCACAGCCGGTGTGAATTCACCCACTACGCCAACGTCATGAATGGGAGCTTCAACAGGGTCGGCATCGGCGTCTGGGTGACCAAGGGACACACCCGCGTCGTGATCGACTTCTACGGCTGATCGGCAGCGGCCGGTCCGGCGGTGCCTTCTGGTCGCGCTGCGGCGCCCTGCCAGGGGCAGCGAGACGTCCGCGCGGGCAGAGACTACGCCGCCACCGGACGCGTCGCGATACCGCAGCCTGCCCGGGACAGCGAGGCCGACCGGGTCCGGCGCCACCCCGCCCCCACGTGGCCAGGATCTTGCCGAACCCGCCGATTTGCCGACTTTTCGGACATGGTGGTAACCTGCCGGCCTGGGTTGCCAACCCGACGCCCCCGCGCGAACCCCCTGTCACGGGAGACTGACACATGCGACAACTCGCTGCGGCAGTTCTCGAGGTCCCGCTTGCGGCCTTGGGCTATCTGTCCCGCTACGTCAGCCGCCGCTCCCTCTTCACCCAGCTGGCGATCGCCGGCGTAGCCGTCGCCCTCGTGGTGAGCGGTCTCCTGGTCGGCCTGCCGACCAGGACCACCGAGGCCAAGGAGCCCACGCCCTACGACCCGGCCTCGCCCACCGTGTCTCTCGCCAGCGTGGCCGAGGTAGGTGTCGAAGCGCCCTACGTCCTGGCGTTCACCGAGCCGATGAACCAGGGCAGCGTCGCCGACTCGCTGACCATCACGCCGGCCGCCCCGGTGCGCCTGGCCTGGGATGCCGCGGGCGAGACGCTCTCGATCGCCCCGGCCACCTACTGGGCGCCCTTCACGAGCTACGTCATCAGCGTCGCGGGCTCGGCCATGGATGAGTCGGGCATGCAGCTGGGCTCGCCCGTGACCGCCGGGTTCACCACCGGCGCCCTGACCTCGGGCCAGATCACCGCGACCGCCGTGAGCGGTGCCAACGTAGCGCCCACTTCGAACTTCCAGATCACCTTCTCCAGTCCGGTCAAGCTCGCCACCGTCCAGGCTCGCCTCTCCATCAGCCCGGTCGTGACCGGCACGATCAGCGGCGACGATCCCACCGACGTCAGCTCCCAGGTCTTCACCTTCACGCCCGACGACATCCTGGCGGGCGGCACCACCTATACCGTCAGCTTCGATAGCTCCAACGCCACCGACTCCGCCGGCGTGGCCCTCCTGCCGGTGGATCCGCTCACGGTCCAGACCCTGGCCGCACCGGAAGTCATCAAGTTCCGGCCGGTGAACGGCAGCTCGACGGCCGATCCCAACCAGGTCCTCTCCGTGCGCTTCTCCGTGCCGATGAACCGGGCCTCGACCGCCGCCGCCTTCTCGGTCCTGGACAACGGCAAGCGAGTTCGCGGGGCCATCAGCTGGGCCGAGAACAACACCGTCCTCGTCCTCGATCCGAACGTCAAGCTGACGCTCAATTCGACCGTCACCATGCACGTCGCCACGACGGCTCGCTCGGCTACCGGACAGCGACTGGCCGCGGCGGCCAGCGCCAGCTTCAAGGTCGTGCGGCCGACGGTTTACCGGATCAGCTGGTCGGGTGGAGTCGCCTCGAAGACCGCGCCATGGCATCCGATGGAGCTCTATTACCTGAAGCTGATGAACTGCACTCGGACGGGCGGCTGGGTCACCGCCAGCGGCTCCTGCAGCTCCGTCACGCACCACGTGATGCCGGCCCAGGATCCGCTCTCGTACAACGCCGGAATCTCCAACGCGGTCTCGCGACCTTACTCGAAAGCCCTTGCGGACCGCGGCTTACTGACCCACTACCTCAACGGCACGACGGTTCACTCGCGGCTGACCGCTGCGGGCTTCCCCAGCGGCTCGTGGGGCGAGAACCTGTCGTCGCCGATCTCATCCGGGGCCGCCGGGATGATTCACACCGAGCTCTACTTCCAGAGTGAATACCGCTGCCAGCGCGGCCAGTGTGAGTTTGCGCACTACTACAACATCATGGACCCGTACTTCCACAGTGCCGGTATCGGCATATGGGTCTCCCATGGTCACGTCAGGCTGACGATCGACTTCTACGGCTGACGGCCGTCCGGCCGGGGAGGGCCCCGTCCGGCGGCGGCGCCACCGCCGCGGTACCGGCGGCTGAGCAGGCGCAGTACGTCAGGTCCGTGGACGGCGGGGCTCGCAACGCCGATAACTCCCGTGAGTGCCGCTCGCCGGGCGGCCAGTGGGTGACGCATGCTCCGCGACGTCGTGGTCCACCTTCATAACGAACAGCCGATTCTGGCCGACCTCGTGGCGGAGCCGACCGCGACCGATACGTGCCTGATATGCACGAACCTGCGAACCACCAACGGCCAGACGCCGGTATTCGTCGAGCGCGGCGACTCGACGTTCGTCTTTCCGCTGGCCCACATCAAATTCGTGGAGATCCGCGCGGCGTCGGCCGTGGAGGGCGAAGCCGCGGCACCGCCACAGGTCGCCGCCGAGCAGCCCAGAGCGGGCAGGGGCGGCAGGAGCGGCAAGAGTGGCAAGCCCGCTGTGCCCGGGGATGAGGCTGCCGACTATGCGGCGTCGCCGCTGCAGCGACTGGCGTGGGTCAGCGGCGATGCGGGCGCCCCTCCTGCGGAGCCGGCATCGGAGGTGACCGAGGGGTCTGAAATGGCCGAGGTGGACGAAGGAGAGCTCCTGCGGCGCGTCCGCGAGGTCTGAGGTTGCCTTCTCGACTCTCGCGATTCGCGCCCGCACCGAGCAGCGGAACGGCCGGGTAATTGCCTGATGCTAGACTCCCGCCGATGAGCGGCAACCTTGTGATCGTCGAATCGCCCGCCAAGGCGAAGACGATAGAACGCTATCTGGGCCCGGGCTACACGGTTCTGGCGTCGTACGGACACGTCCGGGACCTGCCGGAAAACCCCGGCAAGAACCAGCTCGGCGTCGACGTCGAGCACGACTTCGCGCCCGTGTACGAGGTCGTGGCGGACCGCAGGAAGCAACTGGCGGCGATCCAGAAGGAGGCCTTGCGCGCCGACCTGATCTACCTCGCCACCGACCTCGACCGCGAAGGCGAGGCCATCGCCTGGCACGTATCCGAGGCGGCCGGGCTGGCTCCGGAGAGGACCCGCCGAGTGACTTTCTCCGAGATCACCGAGGCGGCCATCAAGAAGGCTTTCGCGGAACCGCGCTCCATCGACATAAACCTGGTGGACGCGCAGCAGGCGCGCCGAGTGGTCGACCGCCTGGTCGGCTACACGCTGAGCCCGCTGCTGTGGCGAAAGGTCAGGGCAGGGCTTTCGGCCGGCCGCGTCCAGTCAGTCGCGGTTCGGCTGGTCGTGGATCGCGAGCGCGAGATCCGCGCCTTCCTGGCCCGCGAGTACTGGACCCTCAAGGTGACTCTCCTCGCGCCCGATGGATCGCCGTTCGAGGCGGATCTGGCCCGCATCGGCGGCAAGAAGCCCGACATCGGCGACGGCGAGACGGCGGAGCGCCATGCCGCGGCGATCCGGTCCAGCCACCCGATCGTGACCGAGGTTTCGGTCAAGCAGGCCAACCGCAACCCGGCGCCGCCGTTCACCACCTCGAGCCTGCAGCAGGAGGCGAGCCGCAAGCTCGGCTTCTCGCCCAAGCGGACGATGAGTGCCGCCCAGCGCCTGTACGAAGGCGTTGCTACTGACGAGGGCCAGGTCGGCCTCATCACCTACATGCGAACCGATTCGGTAGCGCTCTCAAGCCAGGCTATGGCCGAGGCGGCGCGCGTCGTCGAGTCCCGCTTTGGCGAGCCTTACACCACGCCCAGGGGCCGCGCCTTCAAGACCAGGACGCGCAATGCCCAGGAAGCCCACGAGGCGATCCGGCCGACTTCCTTCTGGCGTGACCCGGAGGCCGCGGCCAGGTTCCTCAAGAGCGACGAAGCACGCCTGTACAGGCTGATCTGGCAACGCGCGCTGGCCAGTCAGATGGCCGCCAAGGAGCAGGAGACGACGACCGCCGAACTCGCGGCCGACGAGTATGACCTCCGAGCGACTGCCACTAGGACCACCTTCGACGGCTTCTCACGCGTATACACCGAGGGCCAGGACGATTCCGAGGAAGAGAAGGAGTGCAGTCTGCCGCCGCTGCGCGAGCGGGACGTGACGACCGTCCGGGGAGTGGACAGCCAGCAGCACTTCACCGAGCCGCCGCCACGCTACACGGAGGCAACACTCATCAAGGCCCTGGAGGACCACGGCATCGGCCGACCGTCCACTTACGCGGCCACGATCTCGACGATCGTGGATCGCGGCTACGTCAAGGTGAAGGAGCGCCGGCTCCATCCCGAGCCGGTGGGCGAGATAGTGACGGACCTGCTCGTCTGCCACTTCGGCGAGTTCGTGGACCTCGAGTTCACGGCTCGCATGGAGGAGGAGCTCGACGACGTCGCCAGCGGCAAACGAGCCTGGGTTCCGGTGGTGCGGGAGTTCTATTCGCCATTCCGGACCCGCATCGAGGAGAAGACCAAGGAGTTGCGGCGGGCGGATTTCACGACGCGGCCGTCCGAAGAGGTGTGCTCGCAGGGCCACCCGATGGTGATCAGGCTCGGCCGATACGGCGAGTTCCTGGCCTGTTCGATGTACCCGGAACACAAGGAGACCCGCGAGCTCCCCGGGGCCGACGGTCGAGCGCCGGGCACGCCGGCTGTCGGGTCCGACGGGGCGCCGGCCGAACCGGCGCCGGTCGAAGCCTGCCCCAAGTGCGGGGAGGCCGAAGGCGGCGTGCTCGTGCAGCGTCGCGGCCGTTTCGGGCCGTTCATGGGCTGCTCGCGGTACCCCGACTGCGACTACATCAAGAAGGATGGTCCGCCGCCACCTGATCCTCTGGGCTTCGACGTGACGTGCCCAACCTGCCATCAGGGGAAGCTCGCGACGAGGCGGGCGCGCCGCACGGGCTCGCTCTTCTGGGGCTGCTCGCGCTACCCGAAGTGCGACTACACGACCTCGCACGAGCCTCTCGGCGCCGTCCACGACGCCGATGGTGGACCGGTGGCCAGGGCCGGCGACGGGGCCCTGTGTCTCGTGTGCGGCGCGGCCGTGGAGCTGCCACCCGGCAAGGATCTCGCGGGCAAGCGGCTGCCGGGCGGCGAGCCGAATCCCGCGGCGCTGGCCCGGCCGAACTCCAACGGCGCGCCCCGACGATCCCGGGCCAGATCCGCGAGGAGTGGCGGGGCGTCCCGTGCCTCTTCCACGCGCAGAACCGCGGGGAAACGCGCCTCCGGCGCCCGCGACGACGGATGACCTCGGGCGCGGGTCCGGGCGCTGACGGGGCCGCGGCGGCGGTCGAGAGGTTCCTGCAGGCGCTCCGGGCACGGGGTTCATCGGTGCACACCATCCGCTCCTACCGGACGGCTCTGGAAGGCTACACGAGCTGGCTGTCGACCAACGGCTTCGACTGGCGGTCCCCATCCCGAGCCGCTCTGCGGGCCTTCCTGGGGTCGCTGTCGGAAGGGCACGGCCGGCGCACCGTGGCACAGCGGTTGGCCGCGTTGCGGTCGTTCTATCGCTTTGCGACGCGCGAGGAGCTGGTCGCCGGGAACCCGCTGGCGGCCCTGCCGACGCCACGGCAACCGCGCCGGCTGCCGGCCGTTCTCTCGATTGCCGATACCGAGCGGCTGATCGAAACAGCGAGCGAGGAAGGGGACTGGGCGCCTGCCGGAACGGCGCGCGCGGTGCTGGAGCGCGCCCTGGCATTACGGGACGTGGCGATCGTGGAGACGGCCTATGCAGCCGGCCTGCGGATCGGGGAGCTGGCCGCGCTCAGCATAGGTTCGGTGGACCTGCGCCGCGGCGAGGTGCGCGTGACCGGCAAGGGCCGAAAAGAGCGCATCTCGCTGTTAGGGCGCCCCGCGCGGGCGGCGCTGGCGGCCTACATCGACGCCGGGCGGCCGGCGCTCGCCAGACGGGCGGCGCCGGCGGTAGACGGCACGCCCCGGGGCGCGGCCACCAGAGCCGGCCGTGTGGCCAGCAGCGCTGGCGGCGCCCGTGAAGCGGCAGGGCCGGACACCGGCGTCCTCTTCCTGAACCACCGAGGTGCGGCGTTGGGCGCGCGCGGCATGCGCTGGCGGCTGGACCGGCTGCGCGTCGCTGCCGGCTTGCCGGAGGGGGTCTCGCCCCACACGCTCCGCCACAGCTTCGCCACGCACCTGCTCGACGGCGGCGCGGATCTGCGAGTGGTCCAGGAGCTGCTCGGCCATGAGAGTCTGGCGACCACGCAGATCTACACGCATGTTTCGCCGGCGCGCTTGCGGGCCGCGTACACTGCCTCCCATCCGCGGGCGCGGCTGCAGGACGCGAACGGAGCAGCCGACGCCGGCCCTTCGTCGGATGGCACCGCGGAGTAGCGGCTGGGTTGCCCTGGCCGGGCCGCCGGCTCGTCAAAGTGGCAACCCATCCGCCGCGCGACATACGGAGGCAAGCTGGATGCCCGGGCGAGTCCCTGGAAACGCAACCGACGCCGAGATCGACACGCCGGGACACGCTTCCGTCGTCGACCTCGCGCCGGATGCGCGCGCCTGGGACGCGTTCGTCTCGCGCTCGAACCCCGGCTCGTACCTGCAGACCTCGGCCTGGGCCGAGGTGAAGGCGCCGAACGGCTGGAAGCCGCTGCGCTTCATGGGCTCGAGCGTGGTGAGCCGTCCGGATGCCTGCCAGCCGCCGGCCGACCCTGACGCACCCGAGCATGAAGACGCGACCGCTGACGAGCAGCCGCGGCGCGAGACGGCGTTCGGCGTGCAGATGCTCCTTCGCCGGCCGCGGCTCTTTCCATGGGCCTTCGCCTACGCCCCTCGCGGGCCCGTTCTCGAGGCCTGGGATCCGGCGACGCTCGGAGCGTTCACCACGGGCCTGCGACGGGCTCTCGTTGCCGCTCCGCAGCGAGTCTCGCACGTTCGCATCGAGCCGGAGATCGAGCTCAACGGGCCATGGGACGTGGACGGCGAGCTGCGCCACGCGCTGCGCCACTCCGGCTGGCGTCCCGGCACGCCGGTCCAGCCGCCCCGGACGCGCCAGATAGACCTGCGGTCGGACGAGGCGGCGCTGTGGGGCGACCTGCGCAAGAAGTGGCGCCAGTACGTCAACAAGGCGCGCAAGAACGAGATCCGGGTCGTCGACGCCGCGGTCGATCGCCTGCCGGAGTTCTACTCGATCTACCAGGAAACGGCCAGGCGGGCCGGCTTCATCATCCGAACTTACGACTCGTATCTGACGGTCTGGCAGGCCTTCGCCAGGCTCGGCATGGCCCGCCTGCTGATGGCCGAAACCAGCGAAGGGCAAGGGCTGGCGACGCTCTTTCTGCTGCGCGTAGGCGATCGTGTCATCGAGCCGTACGGCGGGATGACAGCGCAAGGTGCCGAGAGCCGCGCGAACTACCTGCTCAAGTGGGAGGCGATCCGGACGTCGCGGGAGCGGGGTGCCGCTATCTATGACATGTGGGGCCTCTCGCACGAGGGGATCGAGCAGTTCAAGAGCGGTTTTGGCGGTCGGGAGATCCGCTACGTAGGAGCCTGGGACCTTGTCTTGGACCCCGCCGGAAGACTGGCCTTCGACAGCGCGCAGGTCTGGCAGGACCGCATCGGACGGCTCCGCCACGGCATCCGCCGCGTTCGAGGCGGCCGCAGGGAAGCGGCCGGCCTGGGAGGCGCCGACGAGGCCGGCGGCGCGGGCGCGGAGGGTGGGGCGTGACGTCCGGCGCGGCCGCGGAGCGGACCCTGGCGGAGATGATCGAAGCGGCCGAGCCGAAGGCGGCTCGCCGGCTGGGCGAGCTGATAGAACGACTCGAGGGCGAGGGCAGGCTGCGAACCGTTCGCGCCGCTGAAGTGCCGTCGAATGAGGCCCCGGCGGTCCCCGTTGCGTCCGGCTCGCTGCCGATTCTGGGCGTCACCTTCGATTCCAGGCGGGTCAGGGCCGGCTGCGTGTTCGTGGCGGTTCCAGGCGAGCACGTCGACGGGCACGACTACGTGGCTGCCGCCGTTGCCCTCGGGGCCGCGGCCGTGGTCGTGGAGCGGCCCGTCGAAGGTCTGCCGGCGCCGCAGATCGTGGTCGATCGCAGCCGGGCCGCCCTGGCCGTCGCCGCCGCGTGGTGGTACGGCGACCCCAGCCGCGAGATGGGCGTGGTCGGCATTACCGGCACGGATGGCAAGACGACGACCTCGTTCCTGGCGTTGGCTGTGCTGGAGGCGGCTGGGATTTCCACCGGCCTGCTGACCACCGCCGAGCTGAAAGTCGGCGAGCTTCGGACGGCGAATCCGGAGCACGTGACGACGCCGGAAGCGCCAGATCTCCAGCGCACGCTGAGGGCCATGGTCGATGCCGGGAATCGGGCCGCCGTCGTCGAAACCACGTCGCACGGGCTGGCCCTCGATCGTGTCGGCGGAGTCGCCTACGACGTCGCCATCTTCACCAACCTGACCCACGAGCACCTCGAGCTGCACGGCACCTTCGAGGCGTACCGTGAAGCGAAGCTGAGCCTCTTCCGGCGGCTGGGTGCGGAGCATCCGGCGCGCAAGCGCCTCGCGCTCCCGTGGCCGGCGACGGCGATCGTCAACCACGACGACCCCTCCGCATCTCTCTTCGAGGCGACTGCGGCCCCGAGCGGAGCCGCGCTGGTCACGTACGGCTTCTCGCCCGAGGCGGACGTCCGGGCCGTCGTCGTCGAAGAAGACGCCCGCCAGCTGAGAGTCAACGTCGAGACGCCGCGCTGGAGCGGCGAGGTCACCCTGGCGCTGGTGGGCCGCTTCAACGTCCACAACGCCCTGGCCGCGATCGCTCTCGGCGAGGCGTTCGAGCTGGAGCCGGCCGCGATTCGGAGCGGCCTGGCCGGCGTTCGGGGAGTTCCTGGACGCATGGAGAGAGTGGACTGTGGACAGCCGTTCGGCGTTCTGGTCGACTACGCCCATTCGCCCGCCTCGCTGCAAACGGTCCTGGATCAGCTTGCGCCGTTGACGTCCGGCGGTGGCGGGCTTATCGCCGTCTTCGGGTCGGCCGGGGAGCGCGACGTCCAGAAGCGGCCGATGATGGGCCGTATCGCGGGCGAGCGCTGTCGCCTCGTTGTCGTCACCGACGAGGATCCACGGGGCGAAGATCGAGAGGCGATTCTCGATGAGATCGCCGCGGGCGCGGAGGCCGCGGGCAAGCGTCGCGGCGACGACCTGCTCTGCATCGCGGACCGCCGCGACGCGATCGCCGCCGCCTTCGGGCGGGCCAGGCCGGGCGACGTCGTTCTGCTGGCCGGGAAGGGTCACGAGCAATCGATCATCATGAGCGACGGACCCCGAGCCTGGGATGAGCGAACCGAGGCGGTCGCGGCACTGAGGCTGATGGGGTTCCGCCGTCACGGGCGCGATGAAAGAGATTAGCGGGGGCCCCAAGGCACCCACGGAGGCCGCGAGCAGATGAGATCCTGCCTGATCCAGATCGTCATCACGGTCGTGGTCGTCTTCTGCCTTGTGTGGTTTGGCCTCCCACTCGGCGTCAGCGCGCTTGCCACAGCCGCCCTCAATGCAACCGGCTTCAGCGGCACCGGCACCAAGGTCGAGGTGTCGGCCAATCCTCCCTTCATGCTGCTCACCGGACATGCCGACACTATCCGGATTCGGTCCAGCGACGCACGGATGGGCGATCTCGATGCCGCCGGCGTCGACGTGACGCTCGGCTCTGTCGATCTGCTCAGCCGCAACATCGGCACCGTCACGGGCACGATGAGTGGAGTCCGCGTCGCCGCTCCCAACGGCGATCCGGTCCCGATCGATCAAGTCACGCTGCAGGGATCGGCCATCGCGACCAATGCCACCGCCACCTTGACGATCGCGGAGGCCGAGGCCCTGGTCCAGTCGCAACTGAAAGCCCAGACGGGCATCGTTGCCACGGTTGTCCTCAAGAGCCCGAACCTCGTGACGGTCACGGCCGGAGGCAAGTCGCAGGCCGGCCGCCTGGTAACCAGCAACGGCGCCCTGCTACTCGTGCCCAACGGCAACACTCTGCCTACCGTCACGCTCATTGCCCCGGGCACCGCCAACCCGTTGCGCGTGACGTCCGTGAGCATCGGCTCGGCCAATCTGACTCTTGGCGGCACCATCGATATCCAAAATCTGCTCAGCTAGAACAGTCGGGGTTGAAGGTCTGGATCTTCGGATCTGGCTGGTAGACTCAAGCAAATGTCCATCGAC
This sequence comes from uncultured Chloroflexia bacterium, assembly GCA_963768655.1. Classification (GTDB taxonomy): domain Bacteria; phylum Chloroflexota; class Limnocylindria; order Limnocylindrales; family CSP1-4; genus Fen-1039. Next base: position 123,869 of record CAVYIM010000007.1, read on the forward strand.
CCATCTGGCCCAGAAGCGCCCGCCGACGCCCCAGGGCGCGCCCCCGCACCGCACCCGACGCTGCCAAAGCCCTCGGTGGCAGAGCGACTGCGGGCCGGCATCCCCGGCTCGCATTCGCCGGAGTCGCGGTTCCGGCACCTCCAGGATTCGCTGGCGCGTCACTACCCCCAGGCCGACCTGACTGCCCTTCGCGAGGCCTTCGAGTTCTCGGCGCAAGCTCACCACGACCAGACCCGCGTCACCGGCGAGCCGTATGTGACTCATCCACTGGCCGCCGCGCAGATCCTCGCCGACATCGGCATCGATCCCGTGGCCGTCACGGCCGCCCTGCTCCACGATGTCCCCGAAGACACGGACTTCACTCTCAACGACATCGAGGAGCGCTTCGGACCGGAAGTGGCGCAGCTCGTCGACGGCGTCACCAAGCTGTCGAAGTTCAGCACGCACAGCCACGAGGAGCAGCAGGCCGAAAACATCCGCAAGATGTTCCTGGCGATGGCCGAGGACATCCGCGTCGTCCTCATCAAGCTGGCCGACCGGCTGCACAACATGCGGACTCTCCACGCCCTGCCGTTGGACAAGCAGCTGCGTATCGCCCGCCAGACTCTCGAGATCTACGCCCCGCTGGCGGAGCGGCTGGGCATATGGAGCGTCAAGTGGGAGCTCGAGGACCTTGCCTTCAAGACTCTGGAGCCCGAGGCCTACCGTGAGCTGGCGCGCATGCTGGATACTCGCCGCAAGAGCCGGGAGTCGTTCATCAATCGAGCCATTGAGGAGCTTCGGCCGGAGCTGGCTCGGGCGGGCATCAAGGCCGAGCTGTCGGGCCGGCCCAAACATCTCTACAGCATCCGCAAGAAGATGCAGCGCAAGGGCGCCGAGATCGGCGAGATATACGACGTCTACGCCATTCGGATCCTGGTCGACGAGGTCAAGGACTGCTACGCCGCCCTGGGCGTCGTGCACTCGCTGTGGCGGCCGATCCCCGGCCAGTTCGACGACTACATCGCCGTCCCCAAGCCGAACCTGTACCAGAGCCTTCACACCGCGGTGCTGTCGCTCGACGGCCAGCCGCTCGAGATCCAGATCCGAACCCACGCCATGCACCAGGTCAGCGAGGTCGGCATCGCCGCCCACTGGCGCTACAAGGAGGGGTCGCGGGCCGACCGCGAGTACGACGCCAAGCTCGCCTGGCTGCGCCAGGTCATGGACTGGCAGCGGGACGTCTCGGATGCGACCGAGTTTGTCGAGGGCGTCAAGCTCGACGTCTTTCAGGACCAGGTCTTCGTCTTCACGCCCAAGGGTGAGGTCAAGGATCTGCCCGCCGGCGCCACCCCGCTCGACTTCGCCTACCGCATCCACACCGACATCGGCCATCGCTGCATCGGCGCCAAGATCAACAACCGCCTGGTCCCGCTCGACTACAAGCTCCAGAACGGCGACATCGTCGAGATCGTGACGACCAAGGGCGAGCACGGTCCCTCGCGCGACTGGATGAACCTGGTTCGAACCAGCCACGCCCGCGAGAAGATCCGCCAGTGGTTCAAGCGCCAGGAGCGCGACGAGAACATTGCCCACGGGCGCGAGTCGCTCGAACGGGAGCTGCGGCGCCTGGCCCGGACGAGCCTCGGCGCGGTCGGCCAGGATCGAAATCCTCGACATCGCGCGGGCCTACAAGTTCGACAACCTGGACGACTTCTACGCCGCGGTCGGGTACGGGGCCGTCGGGGCGCAGCAGGTCGTCACTCGTCTTGGAGTCGTGGACGACGCGCAGCTGGCCCTGCCTCCCACGGCGCCGCCGCCCAGCCCGTCGCGCCAGGGCGGCGTTCGAGTCAAGGGCGTCGGCGATCTGCTGGTCCGCTTCGGCAAGTGCTGCCATCCCATCCCGGGCGACCCGATCATCGGCTTCATCACTCGCGGCAAAGGCGTTACGGTCCATCTGAAGAACTGCCAGACGGTGCTGAACGAGCGCGAGACAGCGCGCATGATCGACGTCGAATGGGAGAGCCAGGTCCAGCAGACCTACCCGATCTCGATCCGGATCGAGGCCTATGACCGCACGGGTCTGCTGTCGGACATCAGCCAGGTGGTGGCCGAGAACAAGGTCAACATCATGGCCGCGAACGTCGCGGTCACGCCCGACCGAACGGCCACCGTGAAGGCCACCCTGGAGGTCGCCTCGGTGGCGCAACTCGCCAGAGTCATGAGCCGCCTCGAGCAGCTGAAGGACATCATCACGGTATCGAGGGATCTGGGTTAGGGGTTCTCCGCGGCCCGCCCGCACCGGGGCGATGACGCCGAGGCCCATGTCAGGTAAACTCCGCCGTCGGCCCTGTATGCAGGGTATGCTTTCTCATACTCGATCGCGGACAGGACCGTCGCGCCCCGGCGCCACCTCCCGGCCGGCCCAGTGGCCCCGCGCCGGAGCACAAGGAGTAGTCAGACCAATGGGTGTTCCCAAGAGGAAAGTCTCGCACGCCCGACAGGGCGACCGCCGCGCGCACCTCGCGGTTTCCGTGCCTCACCTCGAACCGTGCCCGCACTGCCATCAGCCCAAGCAGGTCCATCACGCCTGCCCCAACTGCGGTTACTACGCCGGCCGGCCCACGGTCGAGATCAAGCAGGAAAAGCCGCAGCAGTCCGCCTGAGCCGGTGGACCTGAGCACGGTTCGAACGGTCGACACAGGCGCCGTCCGCGTCGTCGTAGACGCCATGGGCGGCGACTACGCGCCCCTCGAGATCGTCAGCGGGACCCTGTCCTGGGCCCGCAAGCATCCGACCGACACGATCCTGCTGGTCGGCGTCCCGGAGGCAATCGAGCGGGCAGCCGGCGGACCGCTGCCCTCCAACGTCCAGCTAGTGGCGGCCGGCCAGGTCGTCGAGATGGACGAGTCGCCGGCGCTCGCCCTCAAGAACAAGAGAGACTCCTCGATCATGGTCGCCATGGACCTGATCAAGCAGGGCAAAGGGGACGCCCTGGTCACGGCCGGTCATTCGGGCGCCGGCATGGCCGCGGCGGTCCTGAGACTGGGCCGCCTGGCGGGTGTGGACCGGCCGGCCCTGGCAGTTCAGATGGTCACCGAGACCGGACCGTTCGTGCTGCTCGACATCGGGGCCAACGTCGACGCCACCGGCCACAACCTGTACCAGTACGCGCACATGGGCTCGATCTATGCCGAGCGGGTCCTTGGTGTGGCGAGTCCGCGCGTGGCCTTGCTTTCGATCGGCGAGGAAAGGGGCAAGGGCGACCAGGCGATCCAGCAGGCCACCCAGCTGCTGGACGAGGATGGCAGCCTGAACTTCGTGGGCAACGTCGAGGGCCGGGACCTGGTCAAGCACAAGGCCGATGTGGTGGTCAGCGACGCCGTCGTGGGCAACGTCACCATGAAGTTCTTTGAGGGGCTCGCGACCTTCATCTTCGATTTGTGGCGACAAGAGTTCAAACGCGGTATCCGCGGACCGCTCGGCTACGTCTTCATGCGCTCTGGCGTACATCGCATCCGCGATACCTTCGACTACGAGCGGCTGGGCGCCTCGCCGTTGCTGGGAGTCAAGGGCATGGTCCTGATCACGCACGGAAGCGCCAAGCGGCGCATGATCGAATTCGCAGTGGAAGCGGGCGCGACTGCGGCCCGGGCCCGGATTCCCGAGCTCATCGCCGGCGCGTTCCGCGGCCAGGCCCGAAAGCCGCAGGCTTGATCGGAGACGACATGGAAGGCCACGCTCACGACACTGCCGGCCCGAGTCCCGCGCCGGCTGCGCACAAGGCGCCGAGCGACCCGCTCACGGTCAGCCACGAAGTCATCGTCGAGATGGTTCGCGTCGCGGCGCTCGAAGTTCCAGGAGTGCTGAAGGTGAGCCGCGGCGGGCGCCTGGCCCGGCTGTCCGGCTCGCCTGTGCGGGCCCGTTTCGGCGAGGGACGCGTGTCTGTCCGCGTCTGGATCGTGGCCCGACCCGGTCATGCGCTCGCACCGCTGGCGGCCCAGGTGCGGCAGGCCGTCGGAGCGACGATCGAGCGCCTGCTCGGCCTCGAGCTGGGCGAAGTCACAGTGGTCGTCGACGGGGTCGGGGGCTGGGGCTCGTGACCCGCTCCGCGCGCGACGCGGGGCCCCGAAGCGGTGTCAGAGCGGGCAAGCGGGCGCCCGACAAGGTCACGGCAGCCCGGCTCGGGCGCCGGCTGGCCCTGGTTTCCCTGTTCGAGGCCGAGTTCGGGCAGCGGACCGCGGCCTCGATCCTGGAGCGTCATCTGGCCGAGGGCGGGTCCGACGAACCCACTGCGGAGTTCGCCCGGGTGCTCGTCGCGGGCGTCGTCGACAACCGCGATCGGATCGATGCGTTGATCGAGCAGGTCGCGCCGGCGTATCCGGTTGTCCAGCTGGCCCGAATGGACCGGACTCTGCTACGTAGCGGCATCGGCGAGGTGCTACACTCCGGCACGCCGCCCCGGGTGGCGATTGCCGAATGGGTCGAGCTGGCTCGCACGTACAGTGGCGAACCCGCCCGGCGTCTGGTCAACGGCGTACTCGGGACGATCACTCGCGACTCCGTCGCCGGTGCGCGCCACGCCCCGGAGTCGGAGCCGCAGTAACCGTCAACCGCAAGCCCAAAGGAACCCCGAGGAGGGCGTCAGTGGCCACTACCTACGAGCGACTCAAGAAGATCGTGGTCGAGCAGCTCGGCGTCGACGAGGACGAGGTCAAGCCGGAAGCTTCGTTCGTCGACGACCTGAACGCCGATTCGCTCGACCTCGTCGAGCTGATCATGAGCCTCGAGGAAGAGTTCGGAACCGAGATCTCCGACGAAGACGCCGAAAAGATCCGGACCGTGCAGGACGCCGTCGACTACATCGACGAGCACGCGGCCTAGCCCGCCTCCCGACTGATGCGACCCGCAGCCGCTCTCGCCGAGCGGCTGGGGCTCGCGGTCCGCGACCTCGAACTCCTGCAGCAGGCCCTGATACACAGCAGTTACCTGCACGAACATCGGGACCTGGCCGTCGGCCACAACGAGCGCCTCGAATTCCTCGGCGACTCGGTGGTCAGCCTGGCCATCTCGGACGCCCTCTATCGCCGCCACCCCGACGACGACGAGGGCGTTCTCTCGACCAGGCGCGCCTCGATCGTCAGCACGGCCGGGCTGGCGCGTCTGGCCGGGCGTCTGTCGCTCGGCGAGTACCTCCTACTTGGGGAGGGCGAGTCTCAGCGCGGTGGCAGGCGGCGGCCGGCTCTTCTCGCATCCGCTTTCGAGGCCGTCGTAGGCGCGCTGTACCTGGATCTGGGGTACGAGGCCGCCGCCGGATTCGTGGTCGCCCTGGCCGATCCCGAGCTCGCCGCCCACCGGTCGCTTGGGTCTCTGAAGAGCCCCAAGAGCCGGCTACAGGAGTTCACCCAGCGTCTATCCGGCGAGCGGCCGCAATACCGCGTGGTCGATGCCGTCGGGCCGGACCACGACAAGGTCTTCCGCGTCGAGGTGGCTGTGGCCGGTCGCGTCATCGGAGTGGGGGAGGGGCATTCGCGCCGCCTGGCAGAGACGGCAGCCGCCGCCCGAGCGATCGAGGCCCTGCGCGAGACGCCGGGCGACCTTGCCGCCCAGACGCAAGGGGCGCCGGAACTGGTCGCCTTCGGGTCCGGCGAAGGTGAGGACGAGGACGAGGTCGATGAGTGGGAGACGTTCGGTCAGCCGGGCAATTCCGCGGCCGAGCCGTGGTTCGAGTTCGATCTCGAGCTCCCGGGCGAAGCTGGCGGCGGGACACCCGATGCCGGTTCGGAGGCGGGTCGAGGCGACAGTCAGGTCATGACGATCCGGTACCGCCGGCTACGCCCGGGCGCTGACGACCGCCGCCGAGCGGGCCGGGCCCGATGACGGCACCTGCCCGCCTGCTCGCGCTCCGCCTGCAGGGCTTCAAGTCCTTCGGGGAGCGGACTCTCGTCGAGTTCGGACCCGGGATAAGCGCGGTGGTGGGCCCCAACGGTTCGGGCAAGAGCAATCTCGCCGACGCGCTGCGCTGGGCCCTGGGCGAGCAGGGCAAGGCCCTGCGGCTGCGTAAGTCCGAGGACGTCATCTTCGCCGGTTCGGAGAGGCGCTCCGCCCTCGGCATGGCCGACGTCACTCTCGTCTTCGGCAACGGCGACCGCCTCCTTCCGATCGACTACGAAACGGTCGAGCTTGGACGGCGGCTCTTCCGCTCCGGTGAGAACGACTACCTGCTGAACAAGCAACGCGTCCGCCTCACGGATCTGGTCGACCTGCTCGACGCTGCCCATCTGGCCGACAACGCCTTCCTGTTCATCGGCCAGGGCATGGTCGACCAGGCCCTGGCCCTTCGACCCGAAGAGCGGCGGCCCCTCTTCGAGGAAGTCGCAGGCGTGCGTCGGCACGAGCGGCGCAAGACCAGGGCCGAGGACCAGCTGATCGAAGCGGAAGCGAATCTGGCTCGGGTCGAGGACGTCCTGGCCGAGCTGCGGCCCCAGGCCCGACGGCTGGCAGCCCAGGCCGAACAACAGGCCTCACGCCAGACGGCCGGGCGCGAATACGGTCGGGCGATCATCGCTCTGGCGCGTTCGCGTTGGGTCGACGCAGCCGGGCGGTTGCGGGAGGCCGAGCGGCAGCTGGGCGCGGGCCGGAGCGATGCTGACGCTTCGCTGACGGCGTTGCGAGAGGCCGAGGCGCGGTCCGCCACCATCGCGCGCGATCTGGCATCGCGGTCGGAGACGGAGGCCGAATGTCGAGCCGCGCACGAGGCGGCGCGGGGGCTGCTGACCGAGCTGCAGCTTCGCGATGCGAGGGCCGCGAGCGACGCGGCCGGCGCTCAGCGCGACCGTGCCCGGCTCGATGCCGAGCTGGCTGAGGCGGAGGCCGATCTCGCCGTCCAGCGACGCGAGATGGGGGCTCCGGTGCCGACCCGCGACCTGGCCCTGTCGGGCTCGGTGGCGGAGGCGGAGCGGGCACTCGGCGAGGCTCTCGAAGAGCTGGGCGCCATGAGGGCGGCAAGACTGGCCGAGGGCGAGGCCCTCGCGGCGCTGAAGCGCGTGGAGGCGGCGCGGGCCGTTGAGCTCGAGACCGTGCGCCGGCGGCTGGGCGAGGCGTCTCGAGCAGCGGCGGACGAGCGAGCCGCGGCCGATGAGGCGGCCAGCCGGCTGTCGGATGCCGAGGCCGCGTGCGCGGCCCCACGGGCAGCGGCGGCGGCCGCGGCGGACGCGGAGAAGGTCGCCGTGGCCGCGCGTGAGAGGGCGCGGGCGGAACTCGATGCCCTGGAGGGCGCGCGTCAGGCCGCGGCCGAACGCGCCGGCTCGACTGCGAGCAAGGCGGCGAGCCTGCGGGGACGCTGTGAGGCGGTGCAGACCCGGCTGGCCGAAGAGGAGGCGCGCGGCATCGCAAAGGCCGCGAAGCGCCTTGGCGGGAGGCCGCTGGCTGAGGGTCTGGAGGTCGAGGCCGGATTCCGGGTTGCCGTGGAGGCGGCCCTGGGCGAGGCGATGCGCGGCTACGTCATGGGTCGCGCAGGCGTGATGGGCCTCGACGGACAGCGCGGGACCCTGGTCCTCGAGGGCACCGAGGCGGGCGGTGCTGGGGGCGGCGCTCCTACAGGCGCCGCTGCCGGCGCTGCTGCGGGCGCGGGCCGCGCCGCCGCCAGGGCGGCTGAACGAGCGGCGGGGCGCATCGCCGAAGCGGGCGAGGCGGCGATTGCCGCAGCCGAGGGCCACGGCGGCGGCAAGCTCGTCGACGCGGTCCGCGTGGATCCCAACGGGGCGGCGACGCGGCTGCTGGCACAGGCGGTGTGGCTACCGGACCTGAACGCGGTGCTGGCCGTGCAACCGAGCCTGGCCGCGGGCTGGATCGCCGTGACGCGAGACGGCGCCGTGGCGACGGCAACGGGCGTCGTGACGCTCGGCCGCTCCGAGTCGCTGCTGGATCGGCGGGCTGAGCTGGAGCGGCTGGGCGAGGAAGTCGCGCGCCTCGAGGTCGACGCTCGGACGGCGGCGGCAGAGGCAGCCACCGCCACGCTGAGCGCCGCCGCCGCTCGCAGCGCTCTGGATTCCGCGCGCGAGGCGGAACGCGGGGCCGGACTTGCCCGACGAGAGGCCGAGGACGCGGAGCGGCGCGCGACGCGCGTCCTGGAGAATGTTGCCCGAGAAGCGGCCTGGCGAGCGGCCCAGGCGGCGCACGCGGAGGCCGAGCGGGACCGCCTGGCGGCCGCGGTCCGCGAGGCGGAAGCCGCCGCCACTCCTGGCGGCGCGGCCGGTCCCACGGCGGTTGCGGCCGCGGGCGCCGCCACTCCCCCCGGCGCCGCCACCAAGCCCGGCATTCCCGCCGAATCCCAGCAGGTCGGCGCCCTGCGCGAGTGGGAGGCTCGCGCCGCGTCGCTGCGTGCCCGTCGCGACCAGCTTGCCGCCGAAGAGGCCATGCTCGAGGTCGTTCGCCGCGAAGCCGAGGGCCGCCGCGCCCGCGCCGCCGCGGCCGCCGAGTTCGACCAGACCCGCATCATCGCGCTGGAACGCCAGGCCGCCGAGCTCGCCGTGCGCGAGCGCGCCATCGCCACGGAACGCGCGGGGCTGGGCGAGGGCCTGGCCGCAGCCGGCCGACGCGAGGCCTCCCTGCGCGCCGAGCTGGACGAGATTCGCAGCGCCGAGGCTGCGGCACGCGCCCGGCTGGCTGAAGCCGAGAACGCCGCCGCGCACGCGCGCGAGCGCCTTCGCGCTTGCCAGGAGCGGGTCCGCAACGCCGAGGTGGCCGAGCTCGAAGCGCGCCTCGGCCTCGATGCCATCCGAGAGCAGGTGTGCGTCGAGCTGGCCGGTCTGGGCGATCTCGGCCTGCGCCTGCTCGCGATCGAGAGCGACACCGACGAGGACGTTGGCGGGGCGGCGCCGACCGCGGACCGGTTCGGTGCCGACGAAGACACCGACAATTCGACCGCCGACTCTCTCGAGGGTGCCCTCGCCGCCGCGGCCGAGCGCTGGGTCGAAGGCCCGGCCGTCGAGCCGCCCGCCGCGGCCCGACTCGCCGCCCTGCGGCGTCGCTTCCACGAGCTCGGTGCGCCGAACCCGTTCGCGGCCGAGGAGTACCAGACCGTCAGGGCACGGCTCGACGGGCTCGAAACGCAGCGCGCCGATCTGACCGACGCGATCGCCAAGACCCGCGCCCTGATCGAGCAGCTGAACGTGATGATCTCCACGCAGTTCCGTACCACGTTCGAGGCCCTGGAAACCGCTTTCGACGGGCGATTCCGCCAGCTATTCGGGGGCGGCTTCGCGCGCCTCAGCCTGACCGATCCCGATGACCTCAGCGCGACCGGCATCGAAATCGTCGCCCGGCCGCCCGGTAAGAAGATGCAGCCGCTGAGCATGCTCTCCGGCGGCGAGCGAGCGTTGACGGCCGTGGCTCTGCTGTTCGCCATGCTCGAGGTCCACCCCGTCCCGTTCTGCGTTCTCGACGAGGTCGACGCGGCCCTGGACGAGGCCAACGTCGGGCGCTTCGCCGAGGCGCTTCGAGGCCTGGCCGACCAGACGCAGTTCATCGTGATCACGCACAATCGCGGCACGATCGAGAGCGCCGACGCCCTCTACGGCGTGACGGTCGGCGACGACGCGGTCAGTCGCGTCATCAGCCTTCGCCTGGAGGAGGCCCGCGAGCTGGCCGATCAGGTGGCGCGCAAGAACGCCGCGAACGCCGGCTGAGGTATCGAGCCATGTTCCATTTCCGTAAGCCGAAGGCGCCCGAGGTCGAGGCCGAACCGGTCGTCGAGCCGGCGGTCGAGCCTTCGGCCGAGTGGGAGGTCGAGCCGTCGACGTCCGAGCCTTCGGTCGAACCTGCCGTCGAGCCTTCGGTCGAACCTCCGGCTCCCGCTCCGGTCGAACCTCCGGCTTCCGCGCCGGCCGAAACCGACGAGACTCCCGGCGACCTGACCGAAGGTCTACAGAAGACTCGCGGCGGCTTCATGTCGCGGCTGCGAGGGCTGCTCAAAGGTGGTCCCGCCGCGGCCGACTGGGATTCGGTCGAAGAGCTGCTGATCGGCGGCGACGTGGGCGGCGCGCTCGCGGCCGACGTCGTCGAGCGGGCCCGCGCCCGCAAGGACGCCCCCAGCGCCGAAGCCGCCGTTCGCGCGGAGCTCGCGGCGCTGCTGATCCCAGGCGACCCGAGCTGGCGTCCGGGACGCGCCGGGCCGGACCAGCCCGCCGTCCTGCTGATGGTCGGCGTCAACGGCACGGGCAAGACCACGACCATCGGCAAGCTCGCCCACCGCTACCGCGCCGAGGGAAGCAGCGTCCTGCTGGCCGCCGCCGACACGTTCCGCGCCGCTGCGATTGACCAGCTGCGCATCTGGTCGGATCGCTCGGGCTGCCAGTTCGTGGCCCACGCCCCCGGCGCCGACCCGGCGGCCGTCGTCTACGACGCCATCGATGCCGCCGTCGCCCGCCACGTGGACATCGTCATCGCCGACACCGCCGGCCGCCTCCACACCAAGTCGAACCTGATGGACGAGCTGGCCAAGATGCGCCGCGTCATCGACCGCCGCCTGCCCGGCGCCGCGCCCGAGGTCCTGTTCGTCCTCGACGCCACGACCGGCCAGAACGGCCTGGCCCAGGCGAAGGTCTTCCACGAAACCGTCGGCCTCACCGGCATCGTCCTGACCAAGCTCGACTCGACCGCCAAGGGCGGCATCGTCTTCGCCATCGAGGACACCCTTCATGTGCCCGTCCGCTTCGTCGGAGTGGGGGAGAAGCTCGGCGACCTGCTGCCGTTCGACCCCGCGGCTTTCGTCGGCGCGCTGTTCGCCTGAGATCGAAGCAACTCTGGGCGACTCGTGAAGCGGGCGCGGCGTCCCAACAGCCCGCGTCGGCGATCGAGAGGCCAGCGCATGCTCCGGACCAGTGAGAGCCTGATTCTGCGCGGCAGGCGCCCGAGCAGCCCGGTGCTCACCAGGTGAGCACGTCCGACCGGGTGACGCCCAGAGGAGACCGGCGGGCGTCGAATGTGATGGCTGTGTGGACACTTCCGACGAGCGCCCGCTCCTATGGGCCCGATTCTCGAGTCGCCTGGTCAAGCCTGTATGTCTGGCCGCGCAAATCCGACGAGTGAGTTCAGCAGCGCGTCGCGCCTGGTCGCGCGTGCTCGGCGGGCGAGCATCAAGGGCGGGTACCCGGCCTCGTGGTCACGTTCCCATATCTATCCGGGCAGAATCCACGGATGGTGGGGACCTTCTCCGTGCGGCTCGCGCCCGCGGCTCGCGCGTGCGGCTCGCACCAGCGCCGCGCCAGACAGCCGCCGCCGCTCCGCCCCTGTCCACCTCACGTTTGATGCGGTACACTCCGCGAGCTTTCGGTGCCGCCAGAATCCGCGGCCCAACGCCGGTCCAGATTGCCTCGGGCCGGCGGGACGGATCAGGAGTCCACGCCACCAATGTTCGACGCGCTGAGCGAGCGGCTGCGCAAGACCCTCGGTGCCCTGACGGGTCGCGGGCGAGTCAGCGAAGCCGACGTCGACGCCGCCATGCGCGAGGTGCGGCTGGCGCTGCTCGAGGCGGACGTCAATTTCAAGGTCGTCAAGGATTTCGTAGCTCGGGTGCGCGAGCGCGCGACCGGCGCCGAGATTCTCGAGAGCCTGACCGCCGGCCAGCAGGTCGTGAAGATCGTCGACGAGGAGCTCGTCGCGCTCCTGTCCGCGGGCGATCGAACCTTCCATCTCACCGGGAACCCCGCGGTGATCGTCCTCGTCGGCCTGCAGGGCTCCGGCAAGACGACCAGCGCCGCCAAGCTGGCCCGCCTCATGGTCAAGCAGGGCCGCCGTCCGATCATGGTCGCGGCGGACCCCTACCGACCTGCCGCCGCCGACCAGCTGGCAACGCTCGGCAAGTCTCTGGACGTGCCCGTCTTCCGCGCCCAGGCCGGCACGACGGTCCTGGCCATCGCCAGGGGCGGCATGGAGGCTGCCCGCAAGCAGGTCCGCGATACCGTCATCCTCGACACCGCCGGCCGGCTCACCGTCGACGAGGCTCTCATGAAGGAGATTGCCGACCTGACCGCTGCGCTCAAGCCCGCCGAGACGCTTCTCGTGGTCGACGCGATGACCGGCCAGGAAGCGGTTCACGTGGCCGAGGCGTTCGCGGCTGCGGTGCCGGTCACCGGGCTGGTCCTGACCAAGATCGACGGCGACGCCCGCGGCGGAGCCGCGCTGAGCATCAGCGCCGTTACCGGCCTGCCGGTCAAGTTCCTGGGCACCGGCGAGAAGACCGACGCGCTGGAGCCGTTCCATCCGGACCGGCTGGCCGGTCGAATTCTGGGCATGGGCGACGTTCTTACGCTCATAGAGCGGGCCCAGGAGACCTACGACGAGAAGCAAACGGCCCGCATGACCGAGAAGCTGCGCAAGAACAGCTTCACCCTGGAGGACATGCTCGAGCAGATGGAGCAGGTCCAGAAGATGGGGCCGATGGGCCAGTTGATCGAAATGATCCCGGGCCTCGGTGGTGTCGCCAAGCAGGCCCAGGCCGCGGTAGACCGGGGCGACCTGCGGCGCGTCCAGGCGATCATTCGGTCGATGACGCCGGAGGAACGGCGGGACCCGAACGTCCTCAACGGTTCGCGCAGGCGCCGGATTGCCAACGGCTCCGGGACCCGCCTGCAGGATGTGAACCAACTCGTCAAGCAATTTGGTGAGCTTCAGAAGATGATGAAACAGATGTCGAGCGGCCGGTTCGCCCGGCGCATTCCCGGAATGCCCGGGAAGGCTTGAGAGGGAGGTTTGCCGTAAATCAACAGCAGTACCCCGCGGGCTCGCCGGAGCCCTTTGCCGGACCGGTGGCGCCGCAGGGCGCGCCGATGGCTCGCCTCGAGCCGATCGGCGAGACCTGGGCCAGCGGCGTCGGCCCGGTCAGGCTCGGATCGGGGACCAGCCGGTTCCGCTGGGCGATAGCCCTGGGCGTCGTTCTATGCGTTGCGCTCGTGACCGTGGGTGGGGCATTCGTCCTGTCCGGAGCCGGCGGTGCTGCCAAGTCGCTGACCGCCGGCAGCGCGCCCAAGGCGACGATCATGTTCGTGGACGTGCGTACTGACCTGCCGGGCGACCAGCATGAGAAGCTGGCCGATTTCATGAGCCACTTTCCTGGCTTTGCCGACCGGGCCCAGTTCGACAATGCCTACGATGAGATTCTCAACGAGATCACCAGCGCGATCTCGCCCGACCTGACTTACACGTCGGCATTCCAGAGCTGGACGACCGGCGAGCTCTCGGTGGCCGTGACGAGTCTGGGCAGCGCCGGCATGACCAGCTTGACTCAGGGCATCGGCTCCTTCCCAACGGATGCGTCGGGCAACATCACGAGCCCGTTGATGATCCCGGATGTCGCGTCCACGCCGCCCAGCGGAGCGCTCATCGTCGCGCTCAAGGATCGGGCCGCAGGCGAGACGTGGGTCAGCTCGGAGATCGCCAGGACCGGAATCCCGTTCACATCGCAGAGCTATGACGGCACGACGCTGTACGTGGCCCAGAAGCCTGTCGAGGGTATGACCGCGGCCTACGCCTTCACCGACAAGGTTCTGCTGGCGGGTGACGTGGCCGCCGTCAAGGCCGGGCTCGATGCCCCGACCAAGGGATCTCTCGCGGACAACGCCAACTACCAGGCCGCCGTTCATTCGCTTTCGGGTGACTGCATCGCGACGTTTTACATGGACCCGCAGGCATTCCTGCAGTCGACGATGACCGACCTGTCGGCTCTGGGTGACCTGTCGGCCGGGGGGATGAACCTGACGGCGGCGGACATGCCGGCGTGGGTGGTGGGCTCGGTGCGAGCCGAGTCGGGCTACATGACCGTCTCGACGACCATGCCCAAGGTGAAGGGGACGCCCAGCCCGGGCAACGATGTGTCGGCGGTGGCTTCCGATCTGCCCGGCTCTACAGTCGGCGTCATCGAGGTTCATTCGCTCGGCCAGCTCGTTGACGATGAGTTGAAGACGCTCGAGAATTCGGCCCTCGCGTCTGCGGCGCCCGACTCAATCCAGCAGGTCCAGGACGCTCTGTCCCAGATCGGCGGCATCGACTGGATCGGCGACGCCGACGTAGTTGTGACCAAGAATGGCTCGTCGTACGGCGGCGGGCTGGTCGTCAGGACTCCCGACAGCTCGACCGCGACCGCGAAGATGGCGATGATCACCAACCTGATCACGCTCGCCGGCCTCGGGAGCTCTGGCATCACCCAGTCCGACGAGACGTACAAGGGCGCGACGATCACGACCGTACACATCGCCGGCAGTGAAGGCATCTCGCCGGAGGCAATGACTCTTGCCATCGCCACTAAGGGCGACCTGCTGGTGGCCGGTTACGGCGACGCGTTCGTCAAAGCGGTCCTCGACACCACGTCGGCGGACTCGCTGGCGGCTCAGTCGGACTACCAGACGGTGATGGCCGCGGCCGGTCAGTCCAACATGGAGTACGGGTACTTCGACATCTCCGCGGTCGCCAACCAGATCGGTCAGGCCCTCTTCCCCTCAGACCCCGGTTACTACAACCTCAACTACAAGCCCTACGTCGATCACGTCGGAGGCGCTGCCTTCGCCGACATCGACGGCAGCACGGTTACCCTGCGATTCGTTTTCACGGCCAAGTAGGCCGGGCCCGAGTCGCCAGCACCCAGGAGGAGCACGCTCGCACATGGCAGTTCGAATCCGCCTCACCCGCGTCGGGGCCACCAAGCAGCCCGCCTACCGCATCGTTGTCACCGACAGCCGGAACGCCCGGGACAGCCGCGCCATCGAGACGATCGGCCACTACAACCCCAGGGTCCACCCGGTCGAGTTCGTCGTCGACGTCGACAAGGTCAAGAGCTGGCTGGCCAAGGGCGCCCAGCCTTCTGACACGGTGGCCCGTCTGCTCGAGGGCGCCGGCGTCCTGCCAAAGACGGAGCGAAAGGCAGCCCCAGTCGCCAAGTAGCCGGGTCCTGTGGCGGCTCGATGCCGCCCCGTCCCAGCTTGACGCGGAAAAGGGCACCACAAGAAGAGGTAGCCAATGGCAGCCCAGGATCTCGTCGAATACGTCGCCCGCAACCTCGTGGACGACCCAGACTCCGTTCAGGTTGAAGTCCACACCGGCCCGGATGGGACGGTCATCGAGCTCCACGTCGCCGAAGAGGACATGGGCAAGGTGATCGGCCGAAACGGCAGCGTCGCCAAGGCGCTGCGGACTCTGCTCAAGGTCATGTCCGCGCGCGACGGTGAAATCGTGTCGCTGGAGATCAGCTGAGCATCCGGCCGTGACTGCCGGAGAGAGGCTCGTGGTGGCCCGCGTCCGGGGCTTCCACGGGCTGCGCGGGACGGTGCGGCTGGAGTCGCTCACCGACCGGGCAGAGATGCGATTCGCCGTGGGCAGGTCGCTCTTCGTCGAGGGCAGCGACACCCCGCTGACGGTGGTCGAGTCGGAGCCCGACTCGCTTGGCTGGCGCGTGCGCTTCGCCGGGGTGACGGACCGGACGGCCGCCGAGGGCCTCCGCGACGCGTACCTCGAAGCGGTAGTAGCCCCGGGCGAAGAGTTGCCGCGAGGCGAGTTCTACTGGCATCAGGTCATCGGCGCCGCGGTTGCGGACGTCGATGGCGGAGCACTCGGTGAGGTCGTCGACATCTACCGCGCCGGCGGCGCCGAGGTCATCGTCGTGTCGGGGCCCGCCGGCGAGCTGGATGTGCCGCTCGTCCGATCGGTCGTCCGGGTATTCGCGCCGGCCCGTGGGGAGATAGTGATCGACGGGGAGGCGCTGGGCCTGCGCGGCGCGGAGCCAGACGAGGACACCGTCGAGCCGGAGCCCGAGGCGTGACGACGGAGCCTTCGGCCACCGATGGCGACGTCGAACCCGCCGGCAAGCCGGTTCGGCCGCCGCTCGAGATCGAGCTGCTCACGCTCTTCCCGGCCATGCTCGAGGGACCCCTTTCCGAGAGCATTCCGGGGCGCGTTCAGGCTCGCGGCCTGGCCCAGGTCCGCATCCACGACATGCGCCATTGGGGCCTTGGCCGCCACAAGTCCGTCGACGACTACACCTACGGCGGGGGAGCGGGCATGGTCCTGCGCCCGGAGCCGGTGGCAGCTGCCCTGGACGAGCTCCGCCGGCCCGACAGCACGGCTATTCTGCTGGACCCGGGCGGCGAGGTCTTCGGGCAGGCGCGCGCCCACGACCTGGCGGAGCGCACGCACCTGGTCCTGCTCTGCCCCCGCTACGAGGGCGTCGACGAGCGAATCCGCTCCCTCGTGGACCTCGAGGTGTCGATCGGCGATTACGTGCTCTCGGGCGGCGAGATTCCCGCGCTGGTGGTCGTGGACACGATCCTGCGGCTGCTCCCAGGCGCCATCGACGCCGAAATCGACGGCCGAGGAGTCTTTCGCCGCCGGCCTGCTCGAGTACCCGCAGTACACCCGCCCGCCCGTGTTTCGCGATCTGGCCGTGCCGGCAGTCCTGACGAGCGGCCACCACGAAGCCGTCCGCAAGTGGCGCCTCAAGGAGTCGCTGCGCCGGACCTGGCGCCGCCGGCCGGATTTGCTCGAGGACAGGCCGATGACGCGCGAAGAGGCGAAGCTGCTGGCGGAGGTCAGCCACGAGGAGAGCGTCGCGGCGGCCGACGCGGCAGGAACGGCCGACGGCGCCGCGGCGCCGGGTCGCTCGGCGCCGTCTGCCCGCGAAACCGGAGAGTGGCCCGGAGAGTAGCTTCTCGCCTGCCCGGCGCAATCTGCCGCAACCCGAACCGAGCCGCGACGGCGTCGGGTTGTGGTATCCTTCGCCGTCGGCCGCTCTGGCGGCCGCATTTCATGTGTCTTCATCGCAGCCGGGCTGCGGGCAACATCGGCTACTGAGCGCAGCCCCGCCGCTCGCGCAGCTTGACGAAGAGTAGGGAACGCCGTGAACGTGCTCGACGAGATCACCCAGGAACAGATCCGGACAGACACCCCGGAGCTCAGCCCGGGCGACACGGTGCGCGTCGCTGCGCGGGTCGTCGAGGGTAACCGCGAGCGCATCCAGGTCTTCGAAGGGACGGTCATGCGCCTGCGCGGCGGCGGCATCCAGCGCTCGATCACCGTCCGCAGGATCGCCAGTGGTGTCGGCGTGGAGCGCACCTTCAAGGTGAACAGCCCCCGCATCGACAAGATCGAAGTCGTGCGCCACGGCCAGGCGCGCCGCGCTCAGCTGTACTTCCTGCGCAAGCGCGTGGGCAAGGCGGCTACCCTGCGCGAGCGCCGCGTCAGCAGCTAGACCGGCTCGGGAGCCACATGCCCGGCGCCCGACACTCCAGCTTCCGGATCGAGGACCCCGGCCGCGCGCCCTCGGCGATGCGACGGGGTCCCACTGTATTCGCGCCCGGTGCCCGTGCCGGCCGGTTCGAGGTCGCGCCCTGGCATAGTGAGAGACTCGACCCGGACTTCGCCGAAGAACGGATCCTCTGGTCGCGCGGCTTCCGCTACGTCGCCGGCATCGACGAGGTCGGTCGAGGCTGCCTGGCGGGCCCGGTCGCCGCGGCGGCGGTCATCCTGCCGCCCAACTGGAGGCCGCGGGGCCTGCGCGACTCCAAGCTGCTCAAGCCCGAGGATCGGCGGCGCCTCGACGTGGAGATCCGTGGCCGGGCGCTGGCGTGGTCGATCGCGTTCGTCGGTCCGGAGCTGATCGACCGCATCAACATTCTCCAGGCGACGCTGCTGGCAAGCACCCTGGCCGCCGCCCGCCTGCCGATCCGGCCCGACGCCCTGCTGCTCGATGCCGTCTCACTGCCCGAGGTCCGGGTCCACCAGCGCGTGCTCGTCTCCGCGGATCGGCTGTGCGCGTCGGTGGCGGCGGCTTCGGTGATCGCCAAGGTGGCTCGCGACCGGCTCATGGTGGAGATGGACGCGCGCTACCCCGGCTACGACCTGGCCCGTAACAAGGGCTATGCCGCGCCCGAGCATCGCGCCGGCCTGGCCGCTCTGGGTCTATGCCCGATTCATCGCCTCTCGTTCGCGCCCTGTCGTGATCGCGAGCAAATGGGCCTGTGGGAGGATGCGCGAGCGGACGCCGCCGATGAAGATGCCCTCGGCGAGCGGGCCGACGAGGCCGTCATGCTCGAGGAGGTCGAGCCGATCGACTGACGCCTGCCGGAGGAGCCATGGCCGAACGAACGGACCGACAGAAGGCCGGCGACACGGCCGAAAGCCTTGTCTGCGAACGCCTGGCGGCCCGGGGCTGGCAGATCCTGGCCCGCAACGTCCACTTCGGACGCAGCGAGCTGGACATCGTCGCCATCGACCCGGGTCCGCCGGGGAGGCTCGTCGTGGTCGAGGTCCGGTGGCGGCGCTCGAGGGAGTTCGGACTGGCGGAGGAGACCTTTGACCGTCGAAAACAGGCCCATCTGAAGGCCGGGGTGGCCCGCATGCTGGAGGCGGGGTGTCTGCCCGACGGCATCGAGCTGCCTCGCCTGGCGCCGGCGTTGGACCTGGCGACAGTCGAACCCGGGACCGGCGGCCTTCCTGTCGTGCGCCTCTACCGGAATGCGCTTGGGGGTTGACCGCCAGTTCTGGCGACCGACGACCGACTGATCGCGGCGTATTGGGATTGGCTGCCGCGGACCGGGTGAGCCGCCGGCCACGCAAGCAGCCGGCTGCGCATCGACACGGCCGGCTGGGGCCGGTCGCCGCTGTGCTACACTCCCCGCCGGCCGTCGCGTCGCGAGGGCCCCCGCTTCGTGTCCGCGTCATGGCGGGCGGAGCGGAGATCACACGCAGAGTTGCCGTGTCGGGGCGGTGCCGGAGCCGCGTTTGGCGGACCGGTTCCCGACAGGAGCGCTGCGGAGGAAGCAACCGCAGGAGGTCAGTTCATGCCGTCCGTTTCGATGCGACAGCTCCTGGAGGCTGGGATCCATTTCGGCCACCAGACTCGTCGCTGGAATCCCAAGATGCGCCCGTTCATCTTCGCGGAGCGCAACGGGATCCACATCATCGACCTGGCCCAGACCGTCAAGCGGCTTGACGTCGCCCTCGATGCCGCCCGCGACACGGTCGCGCGCGGCGACAGCGTCCTTTTCATCGGCACCAAGAAGCAGGCCCAGGAGCCGATCGCCCAGGAGGCGACCCGCGCCGGCCAGCCGTACGTGAACCGCCGCTGGCTCGGCGGCATGCTCACCAACTTCATCACGATCAAGAAGCGCATAGCCCTCCTCGATCAGCTCGAGGCACGCCAGGCAAGCGGTGACTTCGAGCGGCTGACGAAGAAGGAAGTCGCCAAGCTTGTCGAGGAAATGGACCACCTGCGCGACGCGTTCGGCGGCATCCGCAAGATGAAGCGCCTGCCGGGGATGGTCTTCATCGTCGACCCGCACCGCGAGCGGATCGCGGTGACGGAATCCCGCAAGCTCGAGATCCCGATCATCGGTACTGGCGACACCAACGTCGACCCGGACGAGCTGGACTACATCATCCCGGCCAACGACGACGCGATCCGTGCCATTCGGCTGCTCTGTTCGCTGGTGGCCGATGCCTGCGTCGAGGGCCAGCGCGAGCGCGGTGCACGTGCCAGCGCCGAGATCGAGGCACCCGAGGCGCCGGCCGAACCCGAGATCGAGGAGACTGCCTCCGAGGAGCTCGTCGCGGCCCTTGCGGGCGGCGGCGCCCTCACGTTCGAACCCGACGTGGATGAGGAGGAAGTCTTGCTGCCCGGCGTGCGAGCCATCCCGTCCCACCCGCGCGACGCCGAGGGTGAAGAGACTCCCCGCAGTCGCGAAGAGACGCCCCGAACTCGGGAAGAGACCGCGCGCTCCCACTGACCCAACGAACTCATCCGCCGGGCGGCCGGCGCCGACCCGCCGACCGGCCGCGTATATGCAAGCGACAGGAGACACGAGAACACGATGGCGACCATCACTGCGGAGACCGTCAAGATCCTCCGCGAGCAGAGCGGCGCAGGCGTCATGGAGTGCAAGCGCGCTCTCGAGGAGGCGGGCGGCGACATCGAGAAGGCAGCCGCGCTTCTCAAGGAGCGGGGCCAGGCGGCTGCCGCCAAGCGCGCCGGCCGGGAGGCCAACGAGGGCCAGATCGGCCAATACATCCACACCGGCGCCAAGATCGGGGTCCTGATCGAGGTCAACTGCGAGACCGACTTCGTGGCCCGCACCGATGAGTTCCAGCGCCTGGTCCGCGACCTCGCGATCCAGGTCGCGGGTCTGCGTCCCACCTGGACGACCATCGACGCCATCCCGCCGGCTACGCTCGAGGCCAAGCGCGCCGAGCTCATGGCGAGCGACACGGTCCAGGCGAAGCCCGAGGCCGTGCGGGCGCAGATCGTCGACGGCCAGCTCAAGAAGTGGTTCGCCGAGGTCGTTCTGGTCGAGCAGCCATTCCGGGATCAGGACCGTACCGTCGGCCAGCTGATCGGCGAGGCAATAGCCAGGACCCGCGAGAACATCAAGGTGCGCCGGTTCGTTCGCTTCGAACTGGGGGAGGAAATGTGAGCGAGGCCAAAGCGGCCAGGGCCACGTCCGCAGGCGCCGTCGCCGTCGAATCTGTCGACGGGGGCGCCACGCGGCCGCGCTATCGTCGGATCCTCCTGAAGCTGTCCGGAGAGGCCCTGCTCGGGTCTCGCCAGTACGGCGTCGATCCAGACTTCTGCGCATTCATCGCGGCCCAGGTCGCCGAGGTTCACCGACTCGGTGTCCAGATCGGCATCGTCGTCGGTGGCGGGAACATCTTCCGCGGACTGGCTGCCGCGGCCAAGGGAATGGACCGCGCCACCGGCGACTACATCGGCATGCTGGCCACCGTGATGAACGCGCTGGCACTCCAGGACGCTATCGAGAAGGCTGGCGTCCAGACCCGAGTCATGAGCGCCATCGGGATGAACGAGGTCGCCGAGCCATACATCCGCAGGCGCGCCGTGCGCCACCTGGAGAAGGGGCGAGTGATCATCCTGGCCGCAGGTACGGGCAACCCGTACTTCACGACCGACACCGCCGCCGCGCTCCGGGCCGTCGAGATCGGGGCCGAGGTCATTCTCAAGGCAACCAAGGTCGACGGCGTGTACGACTCGGACCCGGTCGAGAACCCGAACGCCACGCGCTACGAGCGGCTCACGTACTCCCAGGTTCTGGCCCAGCGGCTCCGCGTTCTCGATGCCACGGCCGTCTCGCTGTGCATGGAGAATGACACTCCGATCGTCGTGTTCGACCTGAACAAGCCCGAGAACATCACGCGGGTGGCCGCGGGCGAAACCGTCGGCACCCTGATCAACGGAGGCAGCCCGGCATGAGCAGCGAGACCTTGACCGGCACCGAACACAAGATGATGCGGGCAGTAGAGGTTCTCGAGCGAGATCTGCAAGGTATTCGCACGGGTCGCGCCTCCACGTCGCTCGTCGAGAGGATCGTGGTCGAGTACTACGGCGCGCCCACGCCCATGAATCAGCTGGCTGGCATCAGCGTCCCCGAATCGCACCAGATCGTGATCCAGCCCTGGGACCGCAATGCCATTCAGGCGATAGAGAAGGCGATCCAGAAGAGCGACATCGGCCTTGTGCCCAACAGCGACGGCACTGTCATCCGTCTCAACATTCCGCAGCTCACCGAGGAGCGTCGGCGGGACCTCGTGAAGCAGGTCCATAAGCGCATGGAAGAAGCCCGCGTCGAGATCCGCAACCTTCGTCGGGAGGCGGCCGATCAGCTCAAGAAGGAAGAGCACGACGGCACGATGGGCGCGGACGAAGGGCGGCGCGAGCACGAAAACCTGCAGCGCGTCACCGACAAACACATCGCCGACGTGGATCGCATCGGCGCGGCGAAGGAACAGGAGATCCTGGAGGTCTAGTGGCCCGTCCGATCGACCGGCCGACCGACTCTCCGTCGATCGTCCACCGCGAGCGCCAGGCTCCGGCCGAGCCGGCCGGCGGTCCGTCGGCGTCGCAGGCGGCCCTGGTGCCGGGGCTGTCGCAGCCAATGTCGCCCGAGGCTGCGGCGGCGCCCGCCGACGTCTTCCCGGTCACGCCCCAGGAGATGCCGCGCCACGTCGCGATCATCATGGACGGGAACCGGCGGTGGGCCCGCGCCCGCGGCTTGACCGAGATGGAGGGTCACTCCGCCGGAGTCGAGGGAATTCGCGGGATCATCCGCCACGCCGTCCGGCGCGGGATCGAAGTTCTGTCGCTGTACGCGTTCAGTCGGGAGAACTGGGCGCGGTCCGATGACGAGGTGAGCGGCCTGTTCATGCTTCTCGAGAAGGCGATCCGCAACGAGACGGCCGAGCTCGTGGCCCAGGGCGCGCGCGTCCGCCTACTCGGGAGGATGGAGGAGCTGCCGCCCGAGACGCAGGCTTCGCTCAACGAGGCGCTCGATGCCACGGTGGGCGGCCAGCGGCTCCAGCTCAACATCGCCTTCAACTACTCCGGGCGAACGGAGCTGGTGGACGCCGCCCGGAAGCTGGTCGCGCGGGGTCTGCGGCCCGAGGAGGTCGACGAGGACGCCATGGCCGCGGCCATGTACACGGCCGGCCTGCCGGATCCGGACATGGTCATTCGTACCGGCGGCGACGAACGTCTCTCCAACTTCCTGATCTGGCAGTCGGCGTACGCCGAGATCGTCTTCACTCCAACGCTCTGGCCCGATTTCGGGCCGGCCGAGCTGGACGCGGCCCTCCTCGAGTTCGCCAGCCGGCAGCGCCGGTTCGGGCGCTAGAGGCGGGCATGCGGCAGAGGGCGCTGAGCGCATTGGTCTTCGTGCCGCCTCTGCTGATCGTGCTGGCCCTGGGCGAGCCATGGTTCGGGGCCTTGATCGCGGTCTTCGTCGCTATCGGGGCCTGGGAGGCCGGTCGGTTGCTGCGTGGCGCCGGATACGGAGCGATGCCATGGCTGATCGTGCCCGCGGCGCTGGCAGTGGCCGCGGACGTGGCGGCCCCGTCGTGGCTGGCGGGCTACGGTGACCTGCTCATCGCGGCGGTGGTCGTCGCCGCGGGAATCGCCGCCTTCGTCGAGAAGGACACGAAGGTCGGCTTCGCGGCGTGGATGGCGACGGCGTTCGGGGCGGTGTACGTCGGGTTGCTGGCGGCGCTGGTCCGTCTTGGCCTGGCCGCGCCGGCCCTCGCGTCGTCGGCCCCGGCCACGCAGCTCGGCGCGGAGCGGGGCTGGATTCTTCTCGTGATCCTGCTGGTCTGGTCCTACGACACCGGGGCGTATCTGGTGGGCATCGCCCTGGGCAAACGCAAGTTCCTGGCTCACATCTCGCCCTCGAAGAGCTACTGGGGCCTGTTCGGTGGCCTGGTCGCCTGTACGGCGGTGGCGGTGGCCGGCTTCCTGGCCCTCGGTCAGCCACCGCTGTTGGGGCTCGCGATGGGCCCGCTGATCGGGCTTGCGGCGCAGGCTGGCGACCTGGCCGAGTCGATGTTGAAGCGCGCGGCGGGCGCGAAGGACTCCAGCGGGCTGATTCCAGGCCACGGCGGGATACTTGACCGCGTGGATTCGTTCATCTTCGCGGCGCCCGTCGCCGCGCTCTATGTCGCCGCGCTCGTTCGCTGATTCGGGCCCCGAACCGGCGGGGGAGGGGAGCGGCCGCACTGTGGGCCGGCCGGCTGCGCTGGCAACGCCCCGATGAGCAACGCGTCGATGAGCGACGCCTCCCCGATCGTGCGAGTCGCGCTGCTGGGTTCGGGCGGCTCGATCGGTCGCCAGGCCATCGACGTGCTGGGCGAGATGTCCGACGCGTTTCGGATCGTCGCTCTGGCCACCGGGTCGCAAGCGCAGTTGCTGGAAGAGCAGGCCCGCCGGTTCCGCCCGCAGATCGTGGCGCTGGCGGATGCGACTGCCGCGGCCCGTCTCGATCTCCCATCGGGCGTGGCCCGGGCCTCCGGCGCGGCCGCGCTGGAAGAGATCGTGGCGCGGCCCGACGTGGATCTGGTTCTGGTGGCCACGGGAGGCCTGGTCGCGCTGCGTTCCGTGCTGGCGGCCCTGGAGGCGGGCAAGGTGGTCGCCACGGCGAACAAGGAGACCCTCGTGGCCGGCGGGCACCTGGTCATGCCGCTGGCATGGGCCCTGGCCGATCGAAATCGTCCGCTGATGCCGTCGCCGATATCAGGCCGGACCTCCGCCGGCCCCCTCGGCTGGCTGCGCCCTATCGACTCCGAGCATTCAGCCATCTGGCAGTGCCTGGCTGGCGAGGAGAACCGCGCCATCGCGCGATTGCTGCTCACCGCGTCCGGCGGGCCGTTCCTCGATGCCAGTGTCGCGGACCTTGCGACGGTCACCCCCGAACGGGCCCTGCGCCACCCGACCTGGCGAATGGGCGCGAAGATCACCGTCGACTCCGCGACCCTCGCCAACAAGGGGCTCGAAATCATCGAAGCGCACTGGCTGTACGATGTGCCCCTCTCGGCCATTTCGGTCGTCATCCACCCTCAGAGCGTCGTCCATTCGGCCGTGGAGTTCGTGGACGGCTCGATCAAGGCGCAGCTCGGGACCCCGGACATGCGACTTCCCATCCAATATGCGCTGACATACCCGGCCCGACGGTCTTCGCCGGCCGCCGCGGCGGATCTGATTGCCGCGGGTAAGCTGGAGTTCCGGGCGCCCGATGAGGAGCGCTTTCCGGCGTTGAGGATCGCCAGGGAGGCCGGGCTGGCCGGGCCTCGGGCCAGCGCCGCGCTGATTTCGGCCGACGAAGTCGCGGTCGCCCGCTTCCTGGACGGCCGCCTCGATTTCTCCGGGGATTCCGCGAGTCCTGGGGGCAGCCGTGGAGAAGTTCGGTTCCGGCAAGCCCCGCGAGCCGGGTCTCGAGGAACTCATGGCGCTCGACACGCAGGTTCGCGCATTCGCTGAGGGGGCCCGGTGACGCTGCAGGGCCTGCTCTTTGCCGTGGTCGCGATTCCCCTGACGCTCCTCATCCTGACGCTGCTCGTGGTGGTCCATGAGATCGGGCACTTCGTGACGGCTCGTCTGTCGGGGATCCGAGTCATCGAGTTCGGGATCGGCTTCCCGCCGCGGGCCAAGGTGCTCGGACATGACCATGAGACCGAGTACACCCTCAACTACCTCCCGATCGGCGGCTTCTGCCTGATGGAGGGCGAGGAGTCGGACTCCGACGACCCGAGGGCGTTCGCGGCCGCGTCGCTGCCGAGGCAGATTCTGGTGATGGTTGCCGGTGTGACCATGAACCTTCTCACCGCCGTGTTCCTGTTCTTCGTGGTCGCCTGCGTCTTCAGCCCGGGCCAGGGG
Organism: uncultured Chloroflexia bacterium; assembly: GCA_963768655.1. Taxonomy (GTDB): domain Bacteria; phylum Chloroflexota; class Limnocylindria; order Limnocylindrales; family CSP1-4; genus Fen-1039. The sequence continues at coordinate 149,043 of CAVYIM010000007.1, forward strand.
ATCCAGTTCGCGCAGGTCATTCCGGGCTCGGCCGCTCAGCGCGCCGGGCTCGTGGGCGGAGAGACGGTCGACTCGCTGAACGGTCAGCGCTTCGGCTTCATGACCAGCACGGGCTTGCTCGACGCGATCTCGGCCGACGCCGGCAAGACGGTGACGCTCGGCTACGTCGACCTCGATGGCAACCACAAGTCCGTGGTGGTCACGCTCGGAACCGACAGGACGACGGGAATCCTCGGGATCAAGGGGCCCGGCAACGACGGGCCGTTGGTTTCCGTCGTGACCTTCACTCAGTCCGATCCCGTCACCGGGATGGAGACGGCGATCGACAACACGAGGACTGCCCTGGGTCTCGTCTTCACGGGCCTGGGCCAGCTTGGATCGTCGCTCGTCAACCACCCGACCTCGGCGCCGGCCGGGATCCAGGGGCCGGTCGGTATCACTCGCGACGTCGGCCTGGTGCTGACCGACTATGGACCCCCTGTGGTCGTCCTGCTGGCGGCGATTCTCTCGGCCAACCTGGCCCTGATCAACCTGCTGCCATTCCCGCCGCTCGATGGCGGCAAGGTCCTGGTGCTGGTCGTCAAGCGGATATTCGGAGCGCGCGGCGTCAGCGCGGTGGAGGCGGCGGCGAACGTCGCGGGAATGGCCTGCCTGCTCGCCTTCATAGCCTGGATCAGCTACTTCGACATCGTCCGCGGCGGCGCCCCGTAGCCATGGAGAGCACCGAGTTCGGAGCGCGCCGGCGCTCCGCGGCCGTGGATATCGAGGGCGTGATCGTCGGCGGCGGCCACCCGATCGTCGTCCAGTCGATGACGAATACAGATACGGCCGACGCGGACGCCACGGCGCTGCAGGTCGCGCGGCTGGCCCACGCCGGCTCTGAGCTCGTCAGGATCACGGTCAACACCGAGGCGGCGGCGGACGCCGTCCCGGAGATCGTTCGCAAGGTTCGAGGTCTGGGCGCCGCGGTCCCGATCGTCGGCGACTTCCACTACAACGGCCACAAGCTGCTGCGCGACTACCCGGCCGCGGCCCGAGCGCTGGCCAAGTACCGCATCAACCCCGGCAACGTCGGCCCGGGTCGCCATCACGACGATCACTTCACCGAGATCGTCCGCATCGCCATCGAGAACGGCAAGCCGGTCCGGATCGGCGTCAACTGGGGCTCGCTGGATCAGGCGGTCCTGGCCGGGCTGATGGACGCGAACGCGCGCCTGGCCGAGCCGAAAGACGCCCGGGACGTCATGATCGAGGCGATGGTCGAGAGCGCCGTTCGATCGGCCGAGCTGGCGGAGGCGACCGGCCTGGCCCACGACCGAATCATCCTCTCGGCGAAGGTCTCCGGCGTGCGCGACCTGGTCGAGGTGTACCGGCGGCTGGCGGCGCGCGGCGACTACGCCCTGCATCTGGGGCTGACCGAGGCGGGCATGGGCATGAAAGGGATCGTCGCCTCGTCCGCGGGACTCTCGCTGCTGCTGGCCGAGGGCATAGGCGACACGATCCGCGTCTCGATCACGCCCGAGCCGGGCGGCGACCGGACTGAGGAGGTGGCGGTCGCGCAGCAGGTCCTGCAGTCGCTCGGGCTGCGGTCGTTCGTGCCGCAGGTTTCCTCGTGCCCCGGCTGCGGCCGCACGACGAGCGTCTACTTCCAGGAGCTCGCCCGCGACATCCAGGCGTACCTGCGCGACCAGATGCCCCTGTGGCGCGATGGGCACCCCGGGGTGGAGGATCTGCGCGTGGCGGTCATGGGTTGCGTCGTCAACGGTCCCGGCGAGTCCAAGCACGCCGACATCGGGATCAGCCTGCCGGGCACCTTCGAGGATCCGGTGGCGCCGGTCTTCATCGACGGGGCTCTGGACCGCACCCTGCGCGGAGACCACATCGCCGACGAGTTCAAGGCGATCCTCGAGAGCTACGTAGAGAGGCGCTTTCCGGCGGTCGGAGCGGCTCGCTAGCGGCCCGCCGGGTCGGCCGGGCCGGGCGGTCGCGCCCCGACCTCGTTCGCCGGACATGCCCAGGCGGTACGATTGCGCGCATTCAGCGCGGTAGGATCGGCCGGAGGAGCGACAGTGCCCAGCGAGGGTTTCGTCACCAGCATCACCCGCCAGTCCGAGAACTTCCCGGAGTGGTACAACGACGTCGTCCTGAAGGCCGAGCTGGCCGACTACTCCCCGGTTCGCGGCTGCATGATCATCCGGCCGTACGGGTACGCTATCTGGGAATCGATGCAGGGCGAGCTCGACCGCCACATCAAGGCGACCGGCCACAGCAACGTCTACTTCCCGCTGTTCGTTCCGCGCTCGCTCCTGGAGAAGGAAGCCGAGCACGTCGAGGGCTTCAACCCCCAGGTCGCCTGGGTGACACACGCCGGCGGCAAGGCCCTCGACGAGTGGCTGGCCATCCGCCCCACCAGCGAGGCGATCATCGCCGACAGCGTGAAGGACTGGATCCAGTCCTACCGCGACCTGCCGCTGTTGATGAACATCTGGAACAACGTCGTCCGCTGGGAGCTGCGCACGCGCCTGTTCCTGCGAACGGCGGAGTTCCTCTGGCAGGAGGCCCACACCTTCCACGCCAGCCGCGAGGAAGCCCAGGCAGAGGTCGCGACCGGCCTCGACTGCTACGACAAGGTGTCCGAAGAATGGCTGGCCATCCCGGTCATCAAGGGCCGCAAGACGGACAGCGAGAAGTTCCCCGGCGCCGAGTTCACGTGGTGCATCGAAGCCATGATGCGCGACAAGAAGGCCCTCCAGGCCGGCACGAGCCACATGCTCGGCCAGAACTTCGCCAGGGCGGCCGGGATCGAGTTCCTGGACCGGGACAACGTCCGCAAGAACCCGTACGGAACGTCGTGGGGGTTCTCCACCCGCATGGTCGGGGCGACGGTGATGGCTCACGGCGACGACTCCGGGCTCGTGCTGCCACCCAACGTCGCGCCGGTCCAGGTCGTCATCGTGCCGATCTTCCGCAAGGACGAGGAGCGGGCCGCCGTCGCCGCGGCGATCGATCGCTTCCAGGCGGCGCTGGCCGAGACGCCCGAAGGAAGGGCGGTCCGGGTCAAGGTCGACTGGAGCGACGACTCGCCGGGCTTCAAGTACAACCACTGGGAGCTGCGCGGCGTGCCGTTCCGCCTGGAGATCGGGCCGCGCGACCTTGCGGCGGGCCAGGCTGTGGTCGTCAAGCGGGTCGATCGGTCGAAGGAGGCCGTCCCGCTCGATCGGCTTGCGGCCGAGCTGCCGGCTCGTCTGCGCGCCTACCAGGCCGAGCTGCTCGCGCGCGCCCGTGACTTCCGCGACTCGAACACGCATCACGTCGACACGTACCAGGCGCTCAAGGACGGCCTCGACGGCGAGGGTGGCTTCTTCCTGGCGCCGTGGTGCGGTGACGCGAAGTGTGAGAAGCAGGTCAACGAGGAGACCGGCGCTACGATCCGCTGCATCCCGTTCGATTCACCGGACGAGACGGGCAAGTGCATCGTCTGCGGGGCGGTTTCGGAGCGACGGGTGCTCTTCGCCCGCGCCTACTGAGGCGCGCTCTCGCCGGCGGCGGGAGGCTTCGACCCAGGGATGCCGAACGCCGGGTTCAGGCGTGCCAGGCGATGCCCCAGATGACGCCGAAATAGACGGAGCCGATGCTCGCCACGATGAGGAGCCGCTCCGGCCAGCCGACCCAGCGCCGCGACCCGATTGCCATGAGCGCCACGAGGAATGGCGTGAAGTCGAGGGAGTAACGGAAGCCGTACTGGACGAAGCCGCCGCCGTAATAGAGGAAGACCGGCACGGCGACAAAGGCCGTCGCAATCCACAACAGCTGCGCAGTTCGGTCGCGGATGCCAGCCCAGGCGGACGTCAGCAACGCCGGCGAGACCAGCAGCATCGACATGCCCCACCTGCTCGGCACCAGGAACGGGAGGCTGTTCATCGTGCCCGGGAGGGCCAGAAAGGCCAGGCGCAGGTTTTCCGGTATCTGGCGAATCGAGAAAAGGCCCATTGCCCTGCGTTCGACCAGGCTCGGCTGGCTGATGTACGAGATGGCGTAGCCGGATTCGAGCAGGGACCCGAACCGAACCCAGTTGAACCAGCAATACACGCCCAGGGAGCCGGCGATCGGCAGGCCGAAGGCCACGGCGCTACGCGACGCCGCCCGCAGTTCGTGTCGCTGCCTCCAGAGAAACACCACTCCAAATGGCGCGGCCGCGATCAGGGTGGTTGGCCGGGCCAGGAAGGATACGGCCAGCATCGCGCCGAGAACCACCGATCGGCGGCGACGGCTCCATTCCAGCAGGAAGACCGTCAGCGCCAGGAAGGATTCGGCGTGGGCCAGGTAGTACATGTCGCCGACGACGGAGACGTAGAAGAGCAGCGATCCGAAGGCGGTGAAAGCCGCGATCCAGTACGCGTCCGTTCCTTTCGCCCCGAATGCGCGGGCGAGCGGCAACGACAGCCACGCCGCCGGAATGCCGAAGAGCAGGCAGGCGACGTAGCGGCCGATCCCCTGCAGGGCCGGCACGGCGGCGAACGGCAGGTAGGGGAGCAGCTGCATCGGGCCCAGGGCCAGGTAGTAGCGGCCGTCGAAGTAGACGGTGTCGACGCCGCCCTTCAGGGCATCGGAGTCAAGATGACCGCTCAGGGCCCGTTCGGCGACGGTCATCATCATGTCCGGCTTGAGCGAGTCCAGGCTGATGGCCAGGGCCGTCGCCGCCACGTACGCGAAGAGCACCGCGACCCCAAACAGGAGATCCGCGTTGGCGACGCGAGAGCGGGGTACCGGTAGATGCCGCGACGGGATGGTGACGGTCATGGTGATTGGCCAAGGTACGCCAAGGATGCCCGGAGCCGCAACGTCGCCGCGCCACCGCCGGGGTCCGGCGAAAATGGACCGCGTTGCCCGGAGGGTGAATCGTAGAATCTTCACCAGAGCGACGTTCCTGTCTCCGCTCCGGGCAGCCGGTCGGATGCCTGGCGGGTGTAGTCCGGATCGGCCCTCCAGAGGAGCGTGAGTAGCCTTGAAGCGGGTCTTGCGAACGGCGCCGTCGCTCTCGTTGGTCGCCGCCGCCGCTCTGCTGCTCTCGCCCGGGCTGTGGCTCGGGCCCGGGTTCGACGCGTCGGTGTACACGCTGGCCGGCGTTCGGATTCGCGACGGGTACATGCCGTACACGGACCTGTTCGACAACAAGCCGCCAGGCTTGTACCTCCTCAACGCATTCGGCCAGACGCTCCTGCCGTGGCTCGACCCCTGGCTCGTGGCCTGGATCCTGAGCCTGGTGTTCACGGCCTGCACGATCCTCGTCGTGCGCCGTTTGTTGGGAAGGCGACTGTCGCCCGTTGCCGCCTTCCTGGTGAGCCTGGTATGCCTGGTGGGGATCGCGTCGTATCCGATCGCCCTGGGCGGTGGTATGACGGAGACGTTCGCGATCCTGCCTCTCGTCCTGGCTCTGTGGGCGGTTTCGACGCTACGATCCGGCTGGCGAACGGCCGCTCTTGTCGCGGGTCTTGGGAGCCTTGCTTGCCTGTTCTCGGTGCAGGCTCTACCGGCGTCGCTGGTCCTTGCCGGGGCGGCGGTGCTCGTCGGCTCGAGGCCGGCGGAGGCCGCTCGCCGTTCCGTGGGCGCCCTCGCCGGCGGATGTTGCGTGCCGCTGGTGATCGCCGGCTGGCTTGCCGGGCGCGGGGCGATCGGTGACGCCATCGACCAGGTGGTCGTCTACAACGGTTCGTATCGCGACTCGAGCACCGGCCTGGGCCACATGCTGCCCGTCACGTTTGCCATCCTTGCGTGCCTCGCCATTCCGGTTGCGATTGCCCTCCTGCGCATGTTCCGGGCTCCGCACGAGTTCGATCGTGTGTCGTGGTCGTGCCTTGTCTGGATCCCGGCGGAGGTCGCGATCATCGACTACGAGAATCGCGTGTTCCTCCACTACCTGATCCTGCTTGTTCCGCCGATCGTCCTCCTGGCGGCCCCGGGCGTTGAGTGGCTCATATCTGCCGTCCGAGTGTCGCCGAGCAGCAGGCGCAGAAGCCTGCGTCTGGTCGTCGTCAGCGCGGCTCTGGTAATGGTCTATGTGTCGGGCCTGACGATCGCCGGCCTGTTCGGCATTACGACCTCCGCCTCGGCACAGGCGCAGGCCGTCACCGAGCGCACCGCGGATTGGATCAAGGCAAACACTCCGGCATCGACGACGCTCTTCCTTTGGGGTGACGACACGGACCTGTATCTGGCCGCCGACAGGCGTCCGTACGACAGGCACGTGTACCAGTATCCGATGGTCACGGCGGGATACTGGTCTGCGGCGAAGACCGCCGCCATCCTGTCGGCGTGGACTGCCTCGCCGCCGCCGGTGATCGTCGAGAGTCCGGCCAACGTCCCCATGTTTGCGCCGCAGGCCGACCCCGCGGAGCCGCCCGACTACGACACGCTGGCGCCGCTTCGGAGCTACGTTCACGCTCACTATCGGCTGGCGGCCACGTTCGGGGGGTCTGACGACTTCGCCGACGTCTATGTCTACGTGCCGTCGAGCTCACAGCCGGCGACGGGCCCGATCGGCTCAATTCGCAGCATGGCTCCGGATGGGGGCCCCTTGGATGGCCCCTGGGCGCCGTGTATACTCTGCCCAATCTACCGGCCGCTCGTGACGTGGGTGACCCCCACGTCTTTTGTTGAGTGGCTGGTGGGCCGGGCAGCCGGCCGGCGGTCGAATCCATCAAGTCGGGAGGCGCGAAATGAGTCGAGATTTCGTCGGCGCCCTCCTGCAGCTCAACGCTGAGAAGGGGGTCTCACGCGAGCAGCTGATTCGGACCGTCGAGGAGGCCATCCAGTCGGCATACCGCCGGACGCCCGGGGACGAGGACATCCACGTCCGCATCGATGCCGAGTCGGGCAAGGTGCGCGTCTTCCGCGCCCGCGTCGTGGCCGATGAAATCGAGGATCCCGCGACTGAGATCAGCGTCGCGGACGCCCAGGCATTCCAGCCGGGCGCCGAGCCGGGCGATCTGGTCGAGACCGAACAGCTGGATCAGGAGGCTTTCGGCCGAATCCATGCCCAGACGGCGAAGCAGGTCGTGCTGCAGCGGCTCCACGAGGCCGAGCGCAACGTCGTCTTCGACCACTACGCCAGCAGCGAAGGCGAGCTGATGACGGGCACCGTCTCCCGTATCGAGCCGCGCGCCATCATCCTCGACGTCGGCAAGGCCGAGGCGATCCTAGCCACCACGGAACAGTCGCCGCTCGAGCACTACCGCATCGGCCAGAACGTCAAGGCCTTCGTCCTGGAAGTGCGCCGCAGCGCCAAGGGGCCGCAGATCTATGTCAGCCGGACCCATAAGGGGTTCCTGCGCCGCCTCTTCGAGCTTGAAGTGCCGGAGATCCACGGCGGCACGGTCGAAATCAAAGCCATCGCCCGCGAGGCGGGCAGCCGCTCGAAGGTTGCCGTGGCGTCCCGTCAGCCGGGGCTGGATCCGGTGGGCGCGACCGTGGGTCAGCGAGGCGCGCGCGTTCAGGCCGTCGTGGCCGAGCTGGGTGGGGAGAAGATCGACGTCATCGAATGGTCCGAGGACGCCTCCACTTTCGTGGCCAAGGCGCTGAGCCCGGCCCAGGTGATCGAGGTCCGGATCGACGAAGAGCACCGCATCGCCAACGTGGTCGTGCCCGAGCGCATGCTCTCCCTGGCCATCGGCCGAGAGGGTCAAAACGCTCGTCTGGCAGCCAAGCTGACGGGCTGGCGAATCGACATCCGGAGCGACGTCTCCGTCGCCGAAGCGGCCCGGGTCGAGGCCGCCCAGACCGCGGCGGCAACGACCACGGAATCGACCGAGGCGGGCGAGACGGCTGCGGACCAGCCGGTCGCGGCGAAGCCCAAGCGCCGAAAGGCGGCCGCGAAGTCCGAGGACATCGAGCCTGCTGCCGAACCGGCGGTCACCGAGGAGGTGCCGTCGTAGCCCGGGGCGCGCCCCCGCGGCGCTATCCGACCCGATCGTGCGTCGTCTGCCGCCAGCCCCGGCAGAAGCGTGAGCTGACGCGCGTGGTCCGGACGCCGGACGGGCGTGTCGTCCTGGACCCGACAGGCAGGCTGCCTGGGCGCGGAGCATATGTGTGTGGAACGCAGGAGTGCCGGACGGCGGCACTCGACAAAGGATCGCTCCAGCGCGCGCTGGAAGTGCCGATCCCGGTGGAGCTCCGGGCCGAGCTGACAGGGGAGGCGAGCAGGATCGAAGCAGGAGGTAGTCGTGGCCAAGAGTAGGAGCGGCACGCGGGGCCGTCGTGGTCCGCGCAAGCCGATGCGCCGCGACGCCGTTGCGCAGGGCGCCGCAGCAGTTCTAGATCCGCGGGAGCGCGGCGCCATCGAGCTGCCTTCGAGCATCACCGTCAAGGACTTGGCCGATCTGCTGGGGGTCAATCCCGCGGACGTCATCCGCGAGCTCATCAAGAGCGGCATCTTCGCCAACATCAACCAGGGCATCGATCGCGAGACGGCGTCGCTGGTGGCGGAGGAGCTGGGTTACGAAGTCGCCGAAGTCGCAGTGTCGGGCCAGACTGCCAACGCCGACGGGTCAATGCCCGAGACGGCACCGGTAAGCGCTGCAACCAAAGAGCAGCTCTACGTGGAGGACGAAGAGTCGCTCCTGCAGCCGCGCGCCCCGATCGTGACCGTCATGGGCCACGTCGACCATGGCAAGACGTCCCTGCTCGACGCCATCCGGACCACCAAGGTCGCGGCCGGCGAGCGGGGCGGCATCACCCAGCACATCGGCGCCAGCGAAGTCGTCAAGGACGGCCGCCACATCGTCTTCCTGGACACGCCGGGTCACGAGGCCTTCACGGCGATGCGCGCCCGCGGCGCGAAGGTCACCGACATCGCCGTCGTGGTCGTGGCCGCGGACGACGGCGTCATGCCTCAGACGCTCGAGGCGATCGACCACGCCCGCGCAGCAAAGGTCCCGATCATCATCGCCCTCAACAAGATCGACAAGCCCGACGCCAACGCCGACCGTGTCAAGAACGGCCTGGCGGAGGCGGGCGTGGTCGTCGAGGAGTACGGCGGCGACGTTCCGATGGTGCCCGTCTCGGCGAAGGCCCGCCTCGGCATCGACGAGCTGCTCGAAATGATCAATCTCGTGGCGGATCTGCAGGAGCTCAAGGCCAATCCCAAGCGGCCCGCCGTGGGGACGATCGTCGAGGCCGAGCTGGACAAGGGACGAGGCCCGGTGGCGACGGCCCTGGTCCAGACAGGGACACTGCGAGTCGGCGACGTCATCGTCGTCGGTGAGACCTACGGCAAGGTCCGCGCTCTCGAGAACGCCCTGGGCAAGCGCATTACCAAGGCCGGTCCGTCGAGCCCGGCGGTGGTGCTGGGGCTGGCAGACGTGCCGGAGGCCGGCGACATCCTGCGCGTGGTTGCCGACGAGAAGACAGCCCGCACCATGGTCGAGGAGAGAAAGGCCGCCACGGCCGCCCGCACGGAGGGCAGCGGCCGCGCCACTCTCGAGGATCTGTACGCGCAGATCCAGGCCGGCCAGACCAAGGAGCTGCGAATCATCCTCAAGACGGACGTGTCGGGGTCGCTCGGCGCCATCACGCACGCCCTGCAGCAACTCTCCACGGATGAGGTCCGGATCAACGTCCTGCACGAGGCCGCCGGCGATGTGACCGACAACGACATCATGCTCGCGGCGGCATCCGACGCGATCGTGGTGGCCTTCAGCACGAAGGTGACGGACACCGCCCGGCGCGCTGCGGAGTCCGAGAAGGTCGACGTCCGCCTGTACGACATCATCTACAAGCTCACCGACGACATCTCGGCGGCCCTCCGGGGCATGCTCGAGCCAGAGCAGGTCGAAACCGTGGAAGGTCGGGCCGAGGTTCGCCAGATCTTCAAGGTCGGCAAGGTCGCGGTCATCGCGGGTTGCTACGTGACCGACGGACGGATCGTTCGCGGCGGTGGCGCGCGCGTCTGGCGTGGCGGCAAGGTGATCACCACGGACAGGATCGAGTCGTTGCGACGATTCCGGGACGACGTCCGCGAGGTCGCCACCAACTTCGAATGCGGCATCGGGCTGGCGGGGTCGAACGATCTGGTCGAAGGAGACGTCATCGAGTGCTTCACCCAGCAAATGGTGAGCCGGGCGGCGGGTTGACCCGTCGCCGCGACCCCTGCCGGAGTCGGAGTAAGCGAGCCCGATGAGCCAACGAACCGAACGAATCGACGAGCTTCTTCGCCAGGAGATCGGGCGGGCGCTAGAGGGCGAGCTGGCCGATCCCGGGATCGGCTTCGTCACCGTCACCGACGTCGAGACGAGCCCGGATCTGGCCCACGCGCGCGTCTGGGTGAGTGTCATCGGGACGGAGGAGCAGCGCAAAGAAACGCTGGCGGCGCTGCGTCGGGCGATGCCGTACGTCCGTCACGGCCTCAACTCGAAGATTCGGCTGCGGCGGATACCCGAACTCGACGTCCGCCTGGACGATTCGATCGAACGGGGGACGCGAGTGCTGCATCTGATCAACGAGCTCGAGGCCGGACGTGATCCGGAGGAGGCCGCGGCCCCGCTCGAGTCGCTTCCGACCCCGGTCGCACGTTTGCCCCACGAGGGCGACGTACCCGAACCTGGCTCTGCCGTGCTCCCGCCGTCGAAGCCCAGAACGAAGCCGGGGCGCCGGCCGGCGGCCGGCCGAGGCGGGAAATCCGGGTCGAAGCCGGCGTCAAAGCCCGGTCGCGGAGACGGCCGGAGAGGAAGCCGATGAGCGCCACCGAGCCGCGTGTCGATCTCTCCGAGTTCGCGGCCGCGGTGCCCCAGGAGGTGGTTGACCGCCTTCGAGCCGGGCGGCGGGTTCTGACGATCTGCCACGAGAACCCCGAGGCCGATGCGCTCGGTTCTGCGCTCGCGATCGCGCTGCTGGTCGAAGCGGGTGGGGGAGTGGCCACGCCCGTGTGCGCGGACCCGATGCCGGCGGTGTACGGCTTCCTGCCGGGCATGGACCGCTTTCGGCGCGAGCCGGCCGCCGATCTCGACTACGACCTTCTGGTCGTGGGCGACTGCGGCGAGCTGGAGCGGATCGGGCCCGTGCTGGAATCGCACCGGGCGCTCTTCGAGCGGGTGCCGATCCTCGACATCGACCACCACGTGTCGAACCGGCATTTCGGCGCCTTCGATTGGGTCGATCCGCGCAGCTCGGCCACGTGCGAGATGGTGACCCTCCTGGCCTGGCGAATGGGCGTCCCGCTGACGGCGGCGGACGGGACGCTCGCGTCGGCCCTTGCGGCAGGCGTGGTCATGGACACCGGCAACTTCCAGCACACCAATACGACGCCGCGCACCCTCGTAGTGGCCGCGGCCCTGCGCGAGGCGGGCGCGCCACTCAGCGAGATCGCCCGCCGGATCTACCGCACCAAGCCCAACAGCCAGCTCGTTCTCTTCGGCCGCGTCCTGTCGAGGCTCGAGTCAGACTGCGGTGGCAGGCTGGTCTGGTCCACGCTCGAACTGGCCGACCTGGCCGCGGCGGGGGCCGGCTCGGACGAGTCCGAGGGTCTCGTCGACATGCTCGCCCAGGCCCGCGACGCCGACGTCGCAATTCTCTTCAAGGAAGCTGACGGGGCGACACGCATGAGCGTCCGAACGCGCGACGGCGTGGATGCCACCGTGCTGACCGGCACGTTCGGCGGCGGCGGGCATGCTCGCGCCGCCGGGGCGACCGTCCGCCTGCCGCTGATCGAGGCGCGCCGCGTGGTGCTGGCTCGTGCCGTCGAACTGGTGGAAGCTGGCGGGCCGAAGGCGCAATGAGCGACTTCGGCCGCGCCACGGAAGGCGGGATGGACGGGGTTCTCGTCCTGGCCAAGCCATCCGGCCCCACTTCACACGATATGGTCGGCCTGATACGTCGCCTGAGCGGCACTCGGCGCGTTGGACACGGCGGCACACTCGATCCCTTCGCGTCCGGCGTCCTGCCCGTCTTTCTGGGACTCGGGACGCGCGTCGTCGAATACCACATGGGCGATGACAAGGCGTATCGAGCCACGATCTGCTTCGGTGCCAGCTCGCCCACGGACGATCGAGACGGGGAGCTCGTCCCCGGCGATGGGCCGGCGCCGGCTCGCGAGGCGGTCGTGGAGGCGCTCGCCGGATTCCGCGGGTCGGTCGAGCAGCGTCCGCCGGCGTTCAGCGCCATGAAGGTGGGCGGGCGGCGTGCCTATCAGCTGGCTCGACAGGGTCAGCCAGTCGCGCTCGCTTCTCGGACCGTCAGGATCGACCGACTCGAACTGGTCGAGTGGGACGGCTCGGACCCGGATCGCCCCACCGCGGTCCTGGAGATCGAGTGCGGGGCCGGCACCTACGTCCGGTCGCTGGCGCGCGACCTCGGGGAGCGGCTGGGCTGCGGCGCCTATCTGGGAGCTCTCACGCGAACCCGCAGCGGGCCGTTCCGCCTGGAGGCGGCGCACGATCTCGACGCCGTGCGGGCCGCAGCCGCAGGCGGGCGAGTGGCCCTGGCCGGACTCCTGCTGCCGGTAGACGTCGGCCTCGAGTCGATCCCGGCCGCGCCCCTTGCCGACGACGAGGTGACGGCGACGGCGCGCGGCCAGCAGGTGAAGCCCGCGCAGCGGCCCCATGTCGAGCAGGGATCCAGGGTCAGGCTGGTTGATGCGCGCGGAGCACTCGTCGGCATCGGGTCATGGCGGTCAGGGCGGATCGTGCCGGAGAAGATGTTCGTCGTCCCGACCTCGGCGAATCGCCAGGTCGATGCCGAAGCGCCCGCTTCGCGGAGCCTGCCCGGCGAGCCGCGGCTGCAATACGCTCGAGCCGGTGTACCGCACGAGGTCGTCCCCGGAGTGGATGCGCTTCGGGCGGAGATGGGCCGGCTGTACGTTGCAGTGGGCGTCTTCGACGGCCTGCATCGGGGCCACCTCTACCTGCTGCGGGAGCTTCGTCATGCCGCGGCGCGTACAGATGCGAGGCCGGCCGTGATCACGTTCGATGCTCATCCCGAAGAAGTCGTGATGGGGCTCGCACCGCCGCTGCTGTGCGATCCGGACGAGCGTCTCGTCCGACTTAGCGCCGCGGGCGCGGAGGTCACCGTCGTCCAGCATTTCGACCATTCGCTTCGCACGACCACGTATCAGGAGTTCGTCGCCCGCATCCGCGATCGAGTGGACCTGGCCGGCTTCGTGATGACGCCCGACGCCGCGTTCGGCTACGAGCGCCGCGGGACGCCCGAGGCGCTGACCGCACTGGGTCGGGAAGCGGGCTTCGAAGTCACCATCGTTCACTCGCTGCTCCTCGACGGCGAGCAGGTCCGCAGCTCGGAGATTCGAAGGCGCGTCGCTGCCGGCGATCTGGCGGCCGCCCAGCGGATGCTCGGCCGGCCGCTCTCGGTCACGGGTTGCGTTGACGCGGCTGCGGGCCGCACAGGCGCGGTTCGCATCCGATTCGACCTGCCCGTCGTGCTGCCGCCGCCAGGCCGCTATGCGGTATTGGTCGGCGCGCCGTGGCAGGCGGATGCCCCGGCCCTCCGTGCCGACAGGCCCGCGACGGGCGTGGTGGACGCCGACGGGCTGACGCTCGAGGATGGGGCCTGGGAAGATCTGCCGGATCGTTTGAGAGTCGTCTTCAGCGCTTAACGGAGTGGCCCGGGGTCTCGCCCGTCTGGCGCGGGGCGGCGAAGCCTGCTACCATCCGCCAGGCATTTAGAGAGAAGAATCATCCACGTTCTAGAGAGCTAGTCGGAGGATCGTGTGCCGCTCGCGCGGGAAGCGAAGGAACAGGTGATCTCGGATTACGCCGTCCATGAGGGCGACACTGGCTCCGCAGAGGTGCAGATTGCGCTCCTGACCGAAAGGATCAAGGAGCTCACGGAGCATCTGCGGGGCTTTCCGAAGGACAACCAGTCCCGCCGCGGCCTCCTCAAGCTCGTCGGACAGCGAAGGCGCCTTCTTGCTTACCTGATCAAGAAGGACAACGCCCGCTATCGCGCCGTCATCGCACGGCTCGGACTTCGCCGCTAGCGCTGCAGCCGAGGCGCGGGGCAGAGACCTCGCGCAGGTGCGGCTCACGCGCTCGGCCGGTCCAGGCGAGTTTCGGAACACCGTCCGTCCTCCTGGCTCAGGAGGAATACAAGCCCGTGTCTCAAACATTCGAGACGCAGTTCGCAGGACGCACCCTCAGCATCGAGACCGGCAAGCTGGCCATGCTCGCCGGCGGTGCCGTCACGGTCCGCTTCGGCGACACGATGGTGCTCGGCACCGCAAACCGGGCCGATCCGCGGCCCGGCCTCGACTTCTTCCCCCTCACGGTCGAGTTCGAAGAGCGCATGTACGCCGCCGGCAAGATCCCGGGCGGTTTCATCAAGCGTGAGTCGCGTCCGTCGGAGCAGGCCATCCTGGCCTGCCGCCTGACCGACCGCCCGATCCGGCCGCTCTTCCCCGAGGGCTACAAGGACGACATCCAGATCGTGATCACGGTCCTTTCCACGGACCAGGAGAACCAGACCGACGTCCTCGGCACGTTTGCCGCGTCGTGCGCTCTGACGATCAGCGCCATCCCGTTCCTCGGACCCATCGGCGCCGTCCGTATCGGCCGCATCGACGGCGAGTTCGTCGTCAATCCGACGATCAGCGACCTCGAGCGCTCCGACATCGACCTCATCGTGTCGGGGACTCGCGACGCGATCATGATGGTCGAGGCCGGTGCCTCGATCGTCCCCGAAGACGTCATGGCCGACGCCATCCTCTTCGGCCATCGCGCCCTCCAGCCGCTCATCGACATCCAGGATGAGATGCGCGCGGCCGTCGGCAAGCCCAAGACGGTGGGTTACCTCGAGCCGGGCACCGCTTCGGTCCTCGAGTTCGTCCACAAGGTGAGCGAACGTGGCGCCGAGTTCGTCGTCCTGGACACCGAGACGACCGGCCGCGACGCCAAGATGGCGGACCTCGTCGAGATCGGCGCAGTGCGTGTCCGCGACGGCGAGATAGTCGACCGCTTCTCCACCTTCGTGAACCCGGGCCGCACGATCTTCGGCGCCCAGATGCACGGCATCACGGACGCGGACGTGGCCGGCGCCCCGGCCCCGCGCGACGCCGCGCTGCGTTTCCTCGAGTTCGCCGGCACGAGCAGCCTGATCGGGCACAACGTCGGCTTCGACCTGGGCTTCATCGAGCAGGCGCTCGGCGAACCCGGCAAGTTCGCCGAGGCGAGCTACTTCGACACTCTGGCCATCGCCCGCGAAGGCTACCCGGATCTCGAGTCGTACAAGCTTGGCGACATCGCCCGCTTCTTCAATCTCACGGTCGAGACGGCCCATCGCGGTCTTGCCGACGCCGAGACCACGGCCGCCATTCTGGCCGAGTTCGCCAGGGATTTGCCGCCGCGCATCCAGCTGCTCGAAGACGCCATCGCCGTCTCCATCCGGGCCAACCGCCAGGAAGGCCAGGACTCGGCGGCCCTGCTCGAAGCCGCACGTCGCCAGGCGCGCGTCAGCAAGAGCCTCTTCCAGCTCGTCCAGAAGAAGACCGTCCGCAAGCTGATCTTCGACGAGGGCATCCGCATGGATGGCCGCGGCGTCGACGACATTCGCCCGATCTCCGTTGAGGTCGGCGTGCTGCCACGAGCCCACGGCTCCGGTCTGTTCACGCGCGGCCAGACCCAGGCCCTGACGGTGGCCACGCTGGGTCCCGCTTCGGACGTCCAGCGGATCGACACGATCAGCCCCGAGACGGAGAAGCGGTATCTACACCACTACAACATGCCGCCGTACAGCACCGGCGAGAACAAGCCGATGCGCGGTCCCGGTCGGCGCGAGATCGGTCACGGCCACCTCGCCGAGCGGGCACTGCTGCCGGTCCTGCCGTCGGAGGACGAGTTTCCGTACGTCATCCGCCTCGTCAGCGAGTGCGTGACCTCGAACGGTTCGACCTCGATGGCCTCGACCTGCGGTTCCAGCCTGGCCCTCATGGACGCCGGCGTGCCGATCAAGGCCGCCGTCGGCGGCGCCGCGATGGGCCTGATCAGCGAGCCGGACGGACGGTTCGTGATCCTGACCGACATCCTCGGCAAGGAAGACGCCTTCGGCGACATGGATTTCAAAGTGACCGGCACCCGCGAGGGCGTGACGGCGCTGCAGATGGACATCAAGGTCAAGGGCATCAGCGAGGCGATCATCCGCCAGGGCCTGGAGAAGGCCCACGCCGCTCGAATGGCGATCCTCGACAAGATGGATGCGGTCATCCCGGCGAGCCGCACGGAGATGAGCAACTTCGCGCCTCGCATCATCACCATCAAGATCAATCCCGAGAAGATCCGCGACATCATCGGCAAGGGCGGCTCCGTGATCCGCAAGATCCAGGAGGAGACCGGCACCGAGATCAACGTGGAGGATGACGGCACGGTCCAGATCGCCGCGGTGTCGGGTGAGAACTCGCGCAAGGCGGTCCAGTGGATCGAGTCGCTCACTCGCGACGTGGAGATCGGCGGCCTGTATCTGGGCAAGGTGACCCGGATCATGGGCTTCGGCTGCTTCGTGGAAATCCTGCCGGGCAAGGAGGGCCTGGTCCGGATCGGAGAGCTGGCCGACTACCACGTGCCCACAGTCGAGGACGTGGTTTCAGTCGGCGACGAGGTCATGGTCGTGGTCACCGAGATCGACAGGCAGGGCCGCGTCAATCTCTCCCGCAAGGCCGCGATGCAGCGTCATCTGGCCCGCACCGAGAGCTGAGACCGAACCTGGTTCAGTGGCCGGTGGATCAGCCGCGAGGCCGGTCCACCGGTCGTTCTATACACGGGGTGCATATCCATCCGCATCGCAGTCAGCGTATGCACGTCCGGACCAGCCTGACCCGGTCCGCTGGTATACTTCTGGGCGTGCCCGCAAGCCCAGAAGAGTAGTGGAGCCATGTCCCGAGAAGCTCAACCGCTGACCGTCGCGGTCGTCGGCGCCACTGGAGTCGTCGGACGGACGATGATTCAAGTCCTCTCCGAGCGGCACTTTCCCGTCGGTGAGCTTCGCTTGCTCGCCTCCGGCCGATCCGCCGGATCGACCGTCAGCGCGGACGGGCGGACTCTCACGGTGGACGAGGCGGTCCCCGAGGCCTTCGACGGTGTGGACATCGCCCTCTTCTCGGCCGGGACGGACGTGTCGAGGCAGCTGGCCCCTGAGGCGGCGAAGCGGGGCGCCACCGTCATCGACAACTCCAACGCCTGGCGGATGGATGCCGCGGTGCCGCTCATCGTCAGCCAGGTGAACCCGGAGGACGGGGAGTGGCACGAGGGCATCGTCGCCAACCCCAACTGCTCGACGATGCAGCTCGTGCCCGTTCTGATGGCGCTGCGGGATACGGTCGGCCTGGAGCGAGTCGTGGTCGACACGTATCAGTCGGTTTCGGGCACCGGCGCCGAGGCGCTGGCCGAGCTCGAGAACCAGATCCGCGCTCACGTCGCGGGGCAGCCCAAAGTCGCGTCGGTCTACCCGCACGCGATCGCGTTCAACGCGCTGCCCGAGATCGACGTCTTCCTCGACAACGGCTACACCCGCGAGGAGTGGAAGGTCGTCACCGAGAGCCGCAAGATCCTCCATCTGCCGGAGTTGCGGGTCTCGTGCACGGCTGTCCGTGTGCCCGTCTTCGTGAGCCACTCGGAAGCGGTCCACGTCGAGACGACCCGCCCCATAACTCCGGACGAAGCGCGGCGAGCCTTCGCGGCTGTCCCCGGCGTCGTGGTGATCGACGATCCGGCGAGCCACGCTTATCCGATCGCCACTCAGGCCGCCGGCTCGGACGACGTCTTCGTCGGCCGAGTCCGAACCGATCCCTCGGTCGAGCGCGGCATTGCGTTCTGGGTGGTCAGCGACAACCTGCGTAAGGGCGCCGCCACGAACGCCGTGGAGATCGCCGAGACCCTTCTGGAGCGTGGCTGGGTGCAGGCACGCTCCCGACGGGCGGCCCCGAGCGGGGCCGGGGGAGCCTCATGAGGGATGCCGAGCGTCAGGCGGCGCTCGACGCAATAGGGGCGGAGGTCGCGACGTGCGCGCGCTGCCGCCTCCACGAAGGTCGGACGCGGGCGGTGCCGGGGGAGGGCACGGCTGCAACCGAAGTCATCTTCGTGGGCGAGGGCCCGGGCTTCAACGAGGACCGCCAGGGCCGCCCGTTCGTTGGTCAGGCCGGCTCGCTCCTCGACGAGTTGCTGGCCTCGGTCCTGTGGTCGCGTGACGAGGTCTTCATCACCAACGTGGTCAAGTGCCGCCCGCCCGGCAACCGCGATCCGGAGCCCGACGAGATCGCGGCCTGCGCGCCCTACCTGACGCGCCAGCTCGAGGCTCTCGATCCGGCTCTCGTGGTCACGCTCGGCCGTTTCTCGATGGCTCGTTTCAGCCCCGGCGCGCGGATTGGGCAGGTCCATGGCACGTTCCGGCCCGCCGACGCCGCGTCCGGCGCGCCGAAGGCGCTGACCTTCGCGATGTACCATCCGGCGGCCGCGCTGCATCAGGGGTCGCTGAAACAGACCCTGGTCGCCGACATGCAGGGCGTGCCCGGCGCGCTGACCGAGGCCCGCGCCCTGCGGGCCGCCCGCCAGGACCAGGATGAACTATCCGCAACGAATGCCCCGGCGCTGTCTCCGGTCGCTGAGGCCGCCACGGCCGCCACAGCGAACCCGGAATCTTCACGGGCCGTTGCCGCCGAGCCGGGCGTCGAATTCGACCCGACGGCCCAGCTCGGCCTCTTCTAGGATGGACAGAACCGTTACGTCCCGTCACTCGAGCACCGATGCCTGAATCACAGATACCGCTTCGAATCATCCCCCTCGGAGGCGTGGGGGAGATCGGCAAGAACATGTACGTCTTCGAGTATGGCGACGACATCGTCGTCGTCGACTGTGGACTCATGTTCCCCGATGAGGAGATGTTCGGGATCGATCTGGTGATCCCCGACGTCACCTACCTGCGCGAGAACCGAGAGAAGGTCCGCGCCTTCCTGATCACTCACGCCCACGAGGATCACGTCGGCGGGCTGCCATACGTGCTCCCGTACTTCCCCGGCGTGCCCGTGTATGCGTCAACGCTGGCCCGCGGCCTGCTCGGCATCAAGATCAAGGAGCACAAGCTCCACAACAACCCGCTCTTGCCCCTGGATCCGGGCGACAACCTCGAGATCGGGCCGTTCCGCGTCGAGCCGTTCCGGATCAGCCACTCGAATTCCGGACGCGATGGGAATCGCCCTCCACACGCCGATCGGGACGGTCGTCACGACGGGCGACTTCAAGTTCGACCACACGCCGGTCGACGGCCGCCGGTCCGACTTTGCCATGCTTTCGCGCCTGGGCGAGGACGGCGTGGTCTGCCTGCTCTCAGATTCGACTCGGGCCGAGAGTCCCGGCTACACGCTCTCTGAGCGGACCGTCGGTGAGACCTTCCGCGAGATCATGGAGCCGCTGGACGGCCGGGTCATCGTGGCCACGTTCGCCAGCAACATCGCCCGCATCCAGCAGGTCATCGACGCCGCCGCGACGTTCGACCGCAAGGTCGCGGTCGTGGGCCGCTCCATGGAGCAGAATTTTCGCATCGCGACTGACCTTGGGTACCTGACGTATGCCCCAGGCCAGATCGTGGGCAAGGATCAGATCGGGTCCACGGCGGCGGACAAGATCGTCATCGCCACGACCGGCGCCCAGGGGGAGCCAATGGCCGGCCTGGCCCGCATGGCCAACCGCGACCACCGCTTCGTTGAGATCCAGCCGGGCGACACCGTAATCGTCAGCGCCAGCCCGATCCCCGGCAACGAAGAGTATGTGGCTCGGACCATCGACAACCTCTTCAAGGCCGGCGCCAATGTCTACTACCACACCGTCAAGCACGCCCACGTTTCGGGCCACGCCAGCCAGGAAGAGCTGAAACTGATGCTGGGCCTGACCAGGCCGAAGTACTTCATCCCGATTCACGGCGAATTCCGGATGCTTGTCCAGCACGGCCGCCTCGCCGTGGAGACCGGGGTGGCCCCTGAGAACGTGTTCATCATCGAGAACGGCCAGGCCATCGAGTTCTTCGCGGACGGCACCGCCCGGCGCGCCGCCCCCGTAACCTCCGGCTACGTGCTCGTGGACGGGCTGTCCGTCGGCGACGTCGGCGAAGTGGTCCTGCGCGACAGGCGGGCGCTCGCCAGCGACGGCATGTTCATCATCGTCGTGACCGTGGATAAGCAGACCGGGAAAGTGGTGGCTCGGCCCGAGATCGTGACTCGCGGCTTCATACACGGGAACGAGCGAGACCCGCTCATCGACGGGGCGGTGGAGCACATCATGGCCGCGGTCGAGAGCCCGGGCGATCGGACCAGCGAGGTGGGCCTTCTCAAGAGCCAGATCAAGGACGAAGTGTCGCGGTATCTCTACGAGCAGACGCGGCGGCGGCCGCTCGTCTTCCCGGTCGTGGTGGAGGTCTGAATGTCAACGCGGAGCGGCTCGGCCACCAGTCGCAACAGCCGTCCCGCTGCGGCTCGCCGGCGAAGCAGTCGCGGCAATGGCACTCCGCGGATCGCGCCGGACGTGGTGCGATCGCTCATCGGGCTCGCCCTGATGCTGCTGGGCGCGGCGACC
The DNA here is from genome assembly GCA_963768655.1 of uncultured Chloroflexia bacterium. Lineage (GTDB taxonomy): Bacteria > Chloroflexota > Limnocylindria > Limnocylindrales > CSP1-4 > Fen-1039. The sequence continues at coordinate 169,598 of CAVYIM010000007.1, forward strand.
CTCGTGGCCCTGATGCTGCCGGGCGAGGGTAAGCTCACCGACTGGTGGCGGGACTCGATGGCCCCATGGTTCGGCTCCGGCAGGCGCGTCCTGCCGTTCCTCATGCTGATCGTGGGCTGGTGGATGGTGGAGCGGGCCAAGGGCGTCCGCGGCGACTGGGAACTCACGGCGCTGGGCACGGCGGTTGGCTTCGGTGCCAGCCTGGGCTTGATCGAGCTGGTCATTCCCAAGAGCGGCGGCATCATCGGTAAGGCTCTGGCGCACAACCTGCCTGGTCTGATCACCGCGCCGGGAACGTTCATATTGCTGACGATCATCATGATCGCCGGTGCGCTGCTGGCGCTCGACATGTCACTGCCCGCCGCTGTCGCGCCCTTCGCGCGCCTCGGCGCCAACGCGGCCAACAAGCTGTTCCGGCCCGCCCCTGAGAAGGTCGAAGTCCCGGGCGGCCCGGGTTCCCGGCCGGACAGGGCCGAGCATCTGGGGCGGGAAGCCATCGCCGTCGAGCCGCGAGGCAAAGTCACCGAACAGCGCGGGCCGTCCATTCCGCCGGCGATCCCCAATCTTGGGCCCACTTCCCTGACCTTCGCGCCTCCGGTCGCGCCCGGCGCCACCACTCGTGACGGCGGGCCGCTGCGCGAGACGGCGCCCATTGCGGATGCGCTGCGCGCCGGCGGCTCCGTGCGGAACGGCGGACCTGTCCGCGGCGGGCACGGGACCGCGTCGGCGGAAGGCCTGGCCGGCTCGGCCGAAGCCATCGAGGTGGCGAAGCCGCGTCCCGAATACCACCTCCCGCCCCTGGCCCTGCTGGAAGACATCGCGCCTCGCAGCAGCGACAGCACGATGGATCACCAGCGCAACGCCGCCATCATCGAGGCCAAGCTGGCCAGCTTCAACATTCCGGCGCGTGTTGCGGTCTGGAACGCCGGCCCGGTCGTAACGCAGTACGAAGTGGAGCCGTCGCCGGACATCAAGGTATCCCGCATCGAGGCTCTCTCGGACGATCTGGCCATGGCGCTCGCGGCGCGCACGATCCGGATCGAGGCGCCAATTCCGGGCAAGAGCGTGGTCGGGATCGAGATTCCGAACAAGGACTTCAACATCGTCGCGCTGCGGCGGATCCTCGAGGAGGTCGACCTCCGCGTCGCCTCGAAGCTGACGTTCGCTCTCGGCCGGGACGTGGCCGGCCACGCTCGGGCGACGGATCTGGCCAAGATGCCCCATCTGCTCATAGCCGGCGCCACAGGCTCGGGCAAGAGCGTGATGGTGAACGCGCTGATCACCAGCCTTCTGTGCAACGCCACGCCGGATGAGGTGAGGCTGATCCTGATGGACCTGAAGCGCGTCGAGCTGTCGGGCTACAACGGCCTGCCGCATTTGATGGTGCCGGTCATCACCGAGCCCGAACGCGCCAAGGCCGCCCTGAAATGGGCCGTCTCCGAGATGGAGAACCGCTACCGGCGCTTCGCCGGGGCCACCGCACGCAACATCACCGGGTTCAACGAAATCTCGAGTCGACCCGGCCGATCGGCTGCCGTACCTGGTGATCATCGTCGATGAGCTGGCCGACCTGATGATGCGCGAGGGAAAGAACGTCGAGGATCCGATCGTCCGGCTCGCTCAGAAGGCCCGCGCCACGGGCATCCACCTCGTCCTGGCCACGCAGCGGCCGTCGGTGAACGTCGTGACGGGCCTGATCAAGGCCAACTTCCCGAGTCGCATCGCCTTTGCCATGGCCTCCCAGATCGACTCACGCACGATCCTCGATATGCCGGGCGCCGAAGATCTGATCGGCCGCGGCGACATGCTCTTCCAGCCGGCCGATCTGCCGCGGCCCATCCGCCTGCAGGGCGTCTTCGTGTCCGACAAAGAGATCGGGAACATCACCGAGCACTGGCGAGCCGAGGCGGAGCCGCACTACGACATGGGTATCGTCGAGACCGGCGAGGAGACCGAAGGGGCTCTCGAGCCGCCCGATGAAGATGCCGACCGCTTGCTGCTCGATGCCGTCGGCGTCATCCAGGAGTACGATCGTGCCTCGGCGTCGCTTCTCCAGCGGCGCCTCAAGATTGGCTACGCCCGTGCCGCCAGGATCATCGACCAGCTGGAGGCGCGCGGTTACATCGGTCCGTTCGACGGATCGAACGCGCGGCAGGTGCTGCGCAGAGATGGTCCCGGGCCAGCGCACCCGTACGCCGGGCCCGGCGAGGATGAGGTATGACGACGAACAGACAGCCGCGCCAGCTGAGGCGCCAGGTGGGGGAGGGGGCTGTGCCCGGCGCTGAGGGCGCCGCGGCCGATCTTCCGATCTCGGAGCGACTGCGAGCCGCCCGCGAGGCGAGGGGCGTGGATCTGTTCCGTGTCGAGCGCGACACCAAGATCCGCATCAAGTACCTGGCCGCCATGGAGCAGGGCGAGTTCTCGGAGCTGCCGGCGGACGTCTATGCGCGCGGGTTCCTGCGCAACTACGCCAGCTATCTTGGGCTGGATCCTGACGAGGCCGAGAGCGAGTGGCGTCGGGGCAACTTCCGAGTCCCTCCAAAGATGCCCGCGGCCAAGCCGCCAGCCGCGATGCCTGCGGCCAAGCCACCCGCGGTCAAGCCACCCGCGGTCAAGACGCCCGCGGTCAAGACGCCCGCGGTCAAGACGGCGACAGAGCCGCTCGGCGCGGCCGCGGCCGGCGCCTCGGTCGTTCCGGCGCAGGGTGGAGCGCCCGCCGGAGTCAGGCGGGCCTGGTTCAAGCTGCCCGGGGTGAAGTGGCCGCCGTCCAGGACGGCCGATGCGCTGCCTGCCGCTCCGGACCCGGCTCCAGGGGTGTCCAGGTCGGTTCAGTCCGACCCGTCCATGCTCGAGTCGCCTCGCTGGCAGCGGCGATCTATCTCGGGGAGGATTGCGGCACTGCGCAAGCGCGATGCGAAGACGGCAGGGGAGCCGATCCTCGGTGGGCCGCAACCGATCGCGATGCCGGGACGATCCCTGGTGCTTCAGCCGATCCACGTCGTGCTGTTGCTGCTCGCCGTCGTGATCGTTGCCGTCTTGCTCTTCTTCGGCAATCAGGCCCAGCGGGTCGTGCAGAACCCGACACTGACGGTCATCGCGCCCGTTGGCGGACTGCAGAACGTTCCTATCGGGTCGACGGCCTACACACTCCAAGGCAAGGCCACGCCCAAGGCCGAGATCAACATCTCCTGGGATCTCGGCGACCCGATGCACACCCAGGCGGACGCGTCGGGCAATTGGAGTTTCGTCGTCGCATTGCACAGCGGGAACAACCAGTTCGACGTCTGGTCGACCGACATGGAGACCACGCACAATTCGGCGACCGTGACGCGGGTCATCAACGTCCCGACGCCGACTGCGTCGCCGGTCGCATCTTTCCTGCAGGTCGACACGCCGACGGATGGCCAGGGATTCGTAAACGGCAACATCACCGTCAGCGGGACCACCGTCGCCATCACGGCCGTAACGGTGACGGCCACGTACGTGGGCCCGGCGCCATCTTCGTTGCCGACGCCGAAGCCGGTGAAGTCGCCGGGGCCCATCCCGACGGAGCAGCCCACGATCATGCCGGTGCCAACCGAAACTCCGCTGTTGGCGCCGACGACGCCGCCCAAGCCGGCTCCGACCTCATCGATCAACCCGGCGCCCGTGCAGGTGATGCCGAAGATCGATGGCAGTTTCACGGCCCAGCTGCAGCTGGCGTCCGGTCGATGGCAGCTGTCGGTCGTCGGCACGACCATCGACGGGATAACCACTGCGCCGGTCGTACGCAACGTGATCGTGACAGCCGGCTCCCTCGTCGTGCTGTTGCAGATCCGGAGCGGTGACACCGTCATCAAGATCTGGCAGGACGGCAAGGTCATGGGTTCGTACAACAACATCGTGGTAACGAACGGGAAGGACATCAAGATCGTGGCCAACCAGTCCGTGTGGTTCTACGCGAATTGGCCGAATCACGTTCTGGTGACCGTGAACGGGGTCCCGTTTGGCCGGCTGACTACCGGCCACACTGCCACGAGCTGGCGCATCACCGCCTTCGGGGCGCCGATGCCTTCCAACGACAGGTGATTGGATCGTGGGGGAATATCCGCTGGCTGTCCTGGTCGAGCGATTGCAGGAGTTGTGTCTGCGGCTGGGCTTGACGGTGGCGACTGCGGAGTCCTGTACCGGTGGCCTCGTCGCCAGCGCCATTACGGATCTGAGCGGCTCGAGTGCGTATTTCCGGGGCGGTGTGGTCGCGTACTCCAACGAGGCCAAGATCGGGCTCCTGGGAGTCCCCCAGGAGGTGCTGGAGACTCATGGCGCAGTCAGTGCCCAGGCCGCGAAGGCGATGGCCGTGGGAGCGCGCGCAAGTCTGTCGGCTGATCTTGCGGTCGCCGTGACCGGTGTTGCCGGGCCCGGCGGCGGCAGCGCGTCCAAGCCTGTCGGCCTGACGTACGTCGCCGTCGCCGACGCTGCCGGCGTGGAGGTCAGGCGCCTCGCATGGGCCGGGGACCGCCTCGGCAACAAGGAGTCGAGCGCCCGAACCGCTCTGGAGATGTTGCTCCTGCGGGCGAGCGCGGGCGCGGCATCCGCCGGCTCTGGCACTGCCGAGGGCGGAGCCGAGCACTGGGCGCCCGAGCGCGAGGCACCTGAGGGCGCCGCACCCGCGAGCGGAGAGGCCGAGGCCGGGGCGGCCGGGTGAGCGGCGTCAGGGGCGCGGCTTCGGTCGGTTTCGGGCTCGCTGCTGCGCGCCCGGCTCGCGCCATCCGGATCGGTGAACGGATCCATGTCGTCGGTGCGGCTGGTGCCGGAGCGAGCGCCGCGGTCATCCTGGCGGACGACCAGAAGGCTGCCGTGAGCGGCTGTGACGCCTCCGGGCACTCGCCGTATACGCCGCCGATCGAGGCCCGAGGCATTTGGCTGGCGGGCAGCCACGATCCAAGCCACGTGACGAATTGGCCCGCGCCGGAGCGGCTGGCGGTCACCAAGGCGCTGACGGCGATCGATCCCCACAACGCCGAGCTGGAGGCGGCCCGAGCGGCCGGCATCCCGATCGAGCCCTGGCAGCAGGTCGTCGCCGACGCGGCCGTGGGGCGTCGTCTCGTCGGCGTGGCCGGGACTCATGGGAAGAGCACGACCTCGGGCTGGCTCGTGCACGTGCTGGTTCAGGCGGGGCTCGATCCATCGGCGTTCGTCGGGGCTTTGCTTCCGGCGTCGATCACTGGCGGTTTGCCCTCGACTGCCCGATCCGGAACAGGGAAGCCGTTCGTTGTCGAGGCGGACGAATACGCCGGCAACTTCGATCCATACCGGCCCGGCGTGGCCGTCCTGACGTCCGCCGAGTGGGATCACCCCGACGTGTTCGCAGACAGCGCTGCCGTCGTCGATGGCTTCGTCGACTGGCTGGCGAGCGCCGCCGGCTCTGTCGTCGATCCTGTGCTCGTCGCCAACGTTGGCGACGAGGGTGTGGTGGCGGTCGTCGAGAGGCTGCAACGTGACGGCTGGCGCGGGCGGCTGCTCTGCGTGGGCATTGAGGGGCCGGCGCACAACGAACTCCGGCCTGGCGCCCGTTCCGGTGTCAGAGGAGGGTATTCGCCGCCGGGCGGAGCCGTGGAAATGCTTCTCGGCCGGGTCACGCAGGTGGCCCCGGATGGGACGACGCTGGAGGTGGAAGGGTCGGCGCTATCTGCGCCGCTGACCGCCAGACTGCGCCTGGCGGGGCGGCACAACGCCGCCAATGCCCTTGGAGTCGTCGGCGCCGCGCTGGCTCTCGACGTAGCGCCGGATGCCATCGCTGCCGGCCTCGCGAGCTTCGATGGCGTCGGGCGACGCCTGGAGCGGAAAGGGGAGGGGAGGGGCGTCGTCGTCTATGACGACTACGGCCACCACCCGACCGCGATCCGGGAGACTCTCGCGGCCATCCGCCAGAGAGAGCCCGGAAGGCGCATCTGGGCGGTCTACGAGCCACTCACCTACCATCGGACCGCGGCCATGCTCGAGCAATTCGCGGAAGTGCTAGCCGCCGCGGATGGCGTCGCCATTGCGGACATATGGGCGGGCCGGGACCCGGATACCACCGTCACCTCGGCGGCAGCGCTGGCCGATGCGGTCGCCCGGCGCAACCCGCGGATTCCGGCTGCGGCCCCGGGTTCTGTCGAGGCGACGGCCGGCTGGCTGGCCGGCCAGGTTCGATCAGGCGACGCGGTCCTGGTCATGGGCGGCGGGCGGAGCTATCGCATTGCCGAGCTGCTGGTGGAGGCGCTGGGGCACTGACCGGTCGACGCTCCACTCGTGACTCCGTCGCCGCGTGCCGCCCTGAGTGCGACCCACGCGGCCGGGGGTCCCCAAAGTCGTTCGTTCTGCTGCACAATCTGCGTGCCCCGGCGGCGTTAGCCCCAGAGGAACAAGTCAGGAGGCCAGATGGCCGGCGAGTCATCGTTCGACGTGGTCAGCGACTTCGACGACCAGGAGATGCGCAACGCGCTGGACCAGGTGAGGCGCGAGGTTCAGCAGCGCCACGACTTCAAGGGGGCAACATTCGAGCTGACTCAGGCCAAGACCGAGCTCGTGCTGCTTACCGATGACGAGTTCCGCGCGAAGGCGATCAAGGAGCTGATCGAAAGCAAGGCTGTTCGGCGAAACCTGTCGCTCAAGATCTTCGACTGGGGCAAGATCGAGCCCGCCGGAGGTGACAAGGTCCGCCAGCACATCACGCTGCGCCGGGGTCTGGACGAGGATCTGGCGCGGAAGTTGAGCAAGCTCGTTCGAGAGGAATTCCCGAAGGTGAAACCGCAGATCCAGGGCGACGCCTTGCGGGTCTTCGGAAAGAACAAGGACGACCTCCAGCGGGTCATCGCCCGGCTGAGGGAGCTCGATGAACCGGTGGCACTGCAATTCACGAACTACCGATGAGACCCACCCGGGAAGTGCTGAGGCATCGATCGAAGGCGATCGGTGCATACGGGCCGAATCCGGCGCGGTGATCTGAAGGAGAGGCAATGTCGATGAGTGAAGGCCAGAGCGCCACCGTCACGGTCGGCGAGGCTATGGCCGAAGCGTTGGCTCGGGCCGGCGTGAAGATCGCCTTCACTGTCCCCGGCGAGAGTGTTCTTGGACTACTCGACCGCCTGGCTGCACACAAGATTCGGGTTGTCACGGCGCGTCACGAGGGAGCGGCGTCATTCATGGCCGAAGCAGTCGCCCAGCTGACCGGACGGCCGACGCTCGTCCTCGCCGGGCGGGCGCCCGGAGCGGCCAACCTCATGATCGGTCTGCAGGCCGCCCAATCCGATTCGGCGCCCGTGATCGCGATCGTCGGCCAGGTGAGGCGACAGGTTCGGGGACGCGAGGCCTTCCAGGAGATGGACCTGGTCCGGACCTTCGAGCCCATCGTCAAGTGGGCGGGCGAGGCGAAGGACGCCGGCGATGTGGCCGTGATGGTTGAGAAAGCCGTCACGACCGCGACGAAGGGCCGGCCCGGGCCTGTGCTCCTATCTGTGCCGGAAGACGTGCTCGACCTGCCCGCGGAGGGCGGACAGGTAGTCGGTCTTCATCTGGAGCACCCCGCCGATCCGGATCAGGTCCTCGTCCGGAAGATCCTCCATGTCCTCCTCGGGGCGCAGCGGCCGCTCATCGTCGCCGGCGCCGGAGTTCTGAGGAGCCGCGGCACGGACGCCCTGGTCCGTTTCGCCGAAACAGTTCAGGTCCCAGTCGTGGCCTCGTGGCGTCGAGGTGACGTCTTCCCCAACGACAACGCCCTCTATCTGGGCATGACCGGTCTCGGGTCTCCGGCGAGTGTCAGGACGAGGATGGAGCAAGCGGACGCGCTGCTCGTGCTGGGCTGCCGGATGGGTGAGATGACGACATACGGGTACGCGATTCCCGTCGGCGGGACACGCTGGGCGCAGGTCGATGTGGATCCGCGAGGGGCGGCGCTGGCCAATCGCCCGGAGATCGTGCTGGCTGCCGACGCGTCGGCGTTCCTGCGGATGACCCAGCGGGTGCTCGGGAATGCGGCACTCGACGCTGCGACTCTTGATGCTCGGCGCCTCCGGAACGTAGCCGACCGGGAGGCCTTCGAGATGGCATCGACGGTCGACGCGGAGCCGTGGGACGGGCCGGGTGTGCACCCAGGCCGGGTCGTTGCGACCCTCGGGCGCGTCCTGCCGGCCGACTCGATCGTTGCCACCGATGCCGGCGATTTCGGGACCTGGGCCGCCCGCGGATACAGGTTCCGCCGGCCCGGAACCTTCCTCGGCTCGACCTCGGGAGCGATGGGGTTCGGGCTGCCGGCAGCGATAGGGGCGACGCTGGCCCGGCCCGGCAGGCTCGGTGTGGCCCTCGCCGGTGACGGCGGTTTCGCGATGACGATGGCGGAACTGGAGACGGCGGTACGAGAGCGGGCGCGCGTCATCGCGATCGTCTTCGACAACGCCCGCTACGGGACGATCTGGCGGCACCAGGCGCTCCGTGGCGGTCCGAGTGGCCCCGTGGCCAGGCTCGGCGCCGTGGACTTCGCTGCGATCGCCGAGGCGTGCGGGGCGCTTGGGCTGTCGGTCAATTCCGATGACGAGTTCGAGCCGGCGCTGCGGCAGGCTCTGGAAGCCGGACGGCCGGCGCTTCTGCACCTGGCCATGGATGCGCACTGGACCACGCCCGACGGTATCCCTTCATCCGACGAGGCTCCGGTGACGCTCGAGACGCGAATGGAGGCGGAAGACGAGGGAGGCGGCGCCCTCGAAAGCGCGGCTGAAGAGCTTGTCGAGGCCTATGTCGAAGTTGCCGTGGAGGCGGCGCTCGAAGCCACCCTCGAGGAGGAGCTCGAAGTCGAGCTCATCGAGGCGGCCGAAGGACTCGCCGACGAACTCGCCGCGGCCCGTCCGATGGACGCGCCGCAGGAGCTCCCTCCGGCAGAGTAGGGGACCGCGGGGAGCCGGTCCGCTCTAGCGGACCGGCTGCGGCAGCCTGAGCTCGAGGACCAGCTGAGTGCGGCGCTCGTGGAGACGGCGCTCGAGGCCGACCGGGTAGACGTGCGGGTTGAGCAGGCGGCGGATGGCGGGATGCAGAGCGCCTATCTGGCTGCGGGCTCTGGCGCGGATCTCGTCGAGGGTCGGGGAGGCGGCAACGCGACGGCCGGCGCGCAGTGCTGGAAGGACGAGCTCGGAGGCGGCCCACGCGTCGTCGATGGAGCGCATGTGCAGGGCGTCCGCCGGGTCGACGATCACGCCTCCCGGCCCGTCAGGTGGCATGGCCTCGTCGTAGATCATGTCGGCCCGGAGACGGCCGGTCGTATCGGTGAAGCGGCGGACTCCGAGGATGCCGGGAGTGGAGATCTTGGCGGTCTGCTCCGAGAGCTTGACCGGGAAGCGCCACGAACCGGCGTAGTCGCGGACGGCTGTCAGCTTGTAGACGGCGCCGAGAGCGGGCTGGTCGAAGGCCGTGTCCAGCTTCGTGCCCACGCCCCAGACGTCGATTCGGGCACCCTGCTCGCGCAGCGACTCGATGAGGTGCTCATCGAGATCGTTGGAGGCGACGATCTTCGTGTCCTGGAACCCGGCCGCGTCGAGCATGCGACGGGCCTCGATGGATAGATACGCCAGATCGCCCGAGTCGAGCCGGATGGCATCGAGGGTCCGGCCGCGAGCGCGCAACCTCTGGCCCGTTTGAATGGCCCGAGCGACCCCGGCGAGCGAATCGTACGTGTCGACCAGGAGCGTGATGTTGTCCGGCTGGGCGTCGGCGTAAGCGTCGAAGGCCGCCTGCTCGTCGCCGAAGACCTGGACCCAGGAATGGGCGTGAGTGCCGCGAACGGGGATTCCATGGAGCCGCCCCGCCAGCACGTTGGACGTGGCCGACACGCCGCCGATGTACGCGGCGCGGGCTGCGGAAACCGCGCCGTCGGGACCCTGGGCGCGCCGCAGCCCGAACTCCAGGATGTCTCCACCACCGGCTGCCTCCACTACACGGGCCGCCTTTGTGGCGATCAAGGTCTGGAATCCAATGATCGTGAGAAGCATGCTCTCGACCAGCTGGGCCTGTAGTAGCGGCCCGCTCACCCGCACCAGCGGCTCGTTGGCGAAGACGACCGTGCCTTCCGGAATGGCGTCAACGTCGCAGCTGAAACGCAAGGAGCCGAGGAGCTCCAGAAACTCCCCTGAGAAGAGGGGCTGCCCGGTGACCCCGCGCATGTCCCGCAGGTGGTCGATGTCCTCGGGCGAGAAGCGCAGGTGCTCGAGGATCTCGAGGGCATCGTCGAGGCCGGCCGCAACGGCATATCCGCCGCCGAACGGCAAGCTGCGGAAGCTCAGCGTGAAGACCGCCTGCCGTTCGGCCAGACCCGTCGCGAGATACCCGGACCCCATCGTCAGCTCGTAGAGATCGGTCAGAGTGGCAAGGCTGGGTCTATACAGGTCTCGGATGGCGGACATCTTCGCTCGCTTGCAGGCTTGTGTGCTTTGCCCCAACGTTACCCGGTTTGGAGCCATCTCGAGCATGCAGGCCGGTCGGGCGGAACGCACCGATGGCGTAGCCTCGGCGCGACCCGGGCCGAGTCGCGCGTAGAATCGTGGCGTCGGCCACCCGCGCTGGCTCGTCCGCGCGATCGGCAGCGGAGCGCTCGGGCGGTTGCGTGGACCACAGGATCTGGATGGGGACTCGTGAAGCCGTTCGATCCGTCAACCGATCCGTCTGGCGATCCGGACCAGACGCAGGACGGGCCTGCGACCAACCCGGCCGGCGTCTGCCACGGCGCCGGGCTGATCGTCGTGCACGGCAATCCGGCCTTCAAGCGCATCTTCGGGGTGGGGTCCGTGGGCCTCCCGGCACGCGAGGGGATGCTCGGGCTGTCCCGCACCGGGTTCACTCTGATGGACGCCGTCATTCGAGAAGGGCGCCCGCTGGCTCGCTGGGTTCGCCTGGCGGGTGAGACGTGGCGCATGACCGCCGCCCCGCGGATCGACCCTGGCAGCGGCGAGGTCTACGGCGTGGCTTTCCACCTCCGGCCTCGCGATCCCGAGACGCCGCTGACCGCCGACTGAGCGGGCTGGCGCCGGGCGTGCGGGCGGACGCTGCTCTTCGTCGCTACTCTTCGTCATTGAGCCGGCCGGCATCGCTCACGTCCGAGGTCGAGATAGACTGGCGACAAAGAGGAAGAGTGCTGTCGCATCCAGCGGTGGTGGGCAGGTCGACCACCGGGGGCCTGGCTTCGATGGCGCCGTCGATGATTCGAAGGAGACCAGCGGCATGTCCGAGGAAGCCGTAATCATTCGGAGGGCCCCATCCTTGTTCGCCTGTTCCTTCCTGGTCGGAGGGACCGGACGTGGAGAGCGCGTCCCGCTCTGCAACGAAGCCGCGGCGGATGGGCTTTCCGGTGTGACAGTCGGCTTCACCTGGTGCCGCAGATCCGGGACGGGCAAGCGAAGTTGCGCGCGATGAACGTCAGAGACGCAGGCGGCAGGTGGATCGAGATTGCCGAGATCGGCGCTGCCGGTCTGCTGATCGTTTCCTTCCTGCTGCCCTGGTTTCAGGCTCGCAATTCCGACGCGGCGACGTCCTCGTGGCTGTACCTCCTCCTCAATTCCGGTTGGATGAGGGCCCTCGAGGCCGATCTCATCACGTTCGGATCCCTCGTCGCGCTTCTGGCGGCTATCGGAGGCCTTGTGAAGCTGCGAGACCGATTAGCGTCTGTGGTCGCAGCGATCGCCGTCGGTGGGTTCGCGGCGTCGCTGGTCGGGGTGGCCTGGACTCTCACGGAGTCGGGGAACGCGGCGTTCGTCTGGGGCCCATGGGGCGACGACATCGACCGGGGCCCCGGTCTGCTGCTGTTCCTGGCAGCCGCCCTGGCTGGCACCGCACTTGCCGTTGCCAGAGTCGTCCTGCCCGCATCCGGAGCGGAAGACTCTCCTTCAGGCCCATCGCTAAGCGCCCCGATCACGGCCGGCGCGCGGCCGCCCTTGCTGCGGTATGGGAGCGTTCGGCCGACGACCGTGCCCGCAGGCGAACCCGTGGCAGGCGTGGCGGGCCGTATCACAGTGTTCGAATCAGGCCGGTCTTCGACGCTCAGTGTGGGCGAAGGCGAGCGTGTGATCGTCGGGCGAGATCTGGGTGCCGATATTCGCGTCTCGGATGCGAAAGTCAGTCGGCGGCACGCCATGATCGAGTGGAGCGCCGGCAGCTGGATCGTGCGCGATCTTGCGGCCAAGGACCCGACCCGTCTACTCGATGCCTCGGGCGCAGGTCAGATTCTGGCCGGGCAGATTCGGATCCCCTCAGGGCAGCTCGTCATCGGCGAGGTGCTCATCACGCTCCACGCGACAGGGGAACCATGAGCTCGCCCGAGGCGAGGTAGCCCTCTGCGCGCCGCCTACGCCTGTGCGGCCGTCTTGTCCGCGAAACTGGCCGCGAACTCGACGAAGCGGTACACGTCGGCGAAGGTCGTGACCAGGCCCAGAGACACGCGAACGGCGCCCGTGCTCTTGTCGTCGATGCAGCGCCGAAATTCATCGAGCGCGAGCCGATCGGCCACGCCGACGAAGCACGACGAGAGCTCGTCCGCGGACAGGCCCAGAGCAACTTCGCCGCCGCCGGGGTTGCAGAAGCAGCCGGTGCGGAGCGAGATCCCCGCCCGATTTGCGCGCTCCTCGACGATCCGGTGGTCGATGAAGTGACCACCGGCGTCGTACACGTTCAGCGCGATCGTCCCGCCGCGGTCGGTGGCGTCGACAGGGCCGTAGACGCGCACGATGGGCTTCCCATCGCTGTGGCAGAGCGTCGCCAGCGCGCCCAGCAGCCATTCGGTCAGGGACTGGACCCGCGTATGGATGAGGTCCAGGCCCAGCCGGTCGATGTGACGCAGGCCGATCTCCACGGCCGGCAGCGAGAGGTAGTCGAGCGTCCCATCTTCGAACGCGGCCGGCCCTTCGGCCATGAAGTATCGGTCGCCCTGAACCGACGCGACGGTGATCGTTCCCCCCGCGAACCAGGGGCGGTGGAGCTTCCGAAGCGCCGCCTTGCGGGCGATCAGGACGCCGACGCCGGTCGGGTAACCGAAGATCTTGTAGAACGAGATCGGTACGAAGTCGGGGTGCCAGCGGCTCAGATCCAACCTGTTCGTCGGCACGAAGGCCGCCGCGTCGAGCAGGACGTCCCAGCCTCGCTCCTGCGCTCGGGCGATCCATTCGAGCGAGTGCTGGACGCCCGAGAAGTTCGACTGGGCCGGGTAGGCGAGCAGATTCGAAGCCCCGGCAGCGGCCTCGCCGAGGCAGGCGGCCAGGCGTCCCTCGTCGATCCGCATGTCCGGCGGAATGACCGGCGCGTAGGTCACGCGCGCGCCCCTCGCGCGGGCGAACTCGCGAATGCCGTTGACCGAGTTATGGTTATCGAAGGTCAGCAGATAGTGCCCGCCCGGCGAGAAGGGGTAGGCCTCGCCGACCAGGCGCAGAGCGCCGCTGGCGTTCTGCGTGAAGCACGCCACGTATTCGTCGGGTGAAGCATTGAAGTGCTCCAGCACGGATGCGCGGGCGCGCTCCACCCAGTGCGACATGGCGAGCGACGCCGGGTTGGTCGAGTGCGGGTTGCCGAACACGCCGCTCATCAGCAGCTCCGCATGGGCTCGAACCTGCGAGTCGGCGTAGACGCCTCCCGCGGTGTAGTCGAGGAAGACGTGGCCGTCGCGGTCCAGGCGCGCGTAGTCGGTCGCCCGCAGCTCATCGAGTGAGTGAGTCGCGTCGAACTCGGGATGTGCCTGCCGGAAGCTGGTCTGGGCATCGGCGAACGGGACAAGCTGACCGGGCTGGAATGCCATGCGGTTCTCCGGAACGTGTGGACGTGAGCTTGCGGCTGGCGGCAGCGGCAGTCAAACGGTGCGTCGGGCGCACGTGGCACCGCGAATTGGCGACCGGTGGGCCGTGCCGGCGACTGCGATGCCGGCTCCGCGCCGGCGTCCAGGCCGGAACTGGCTTCGAGGCGGAGCTAGGAGTGCCCCGGGTCGACGAGTGCCACGTAGACGGCCGAGCGGCCCGGGTACGCGGCGGCCAGGCGTCCGTCGCCGTAGGCATAGCGCACGATGCCGTCAGGCCCGAAATCGGCTCGCTCACGCAATCCGACCCCGTTGGAGTCGGCGGCCACATCAGCCGGATACCAGCGCGCCGTCGTGATCCGAGCCGGTGCCATGAATGTCTCGCCGGCGTCGTAGGAGACGGAGTAGTAGGTGCCGACGGTCGCGCGGAGGCTGGCGCCCTTCGGCACGTCCGTCAGCCCGTGGAAGCCGACGAAGACCGTGCCATCCCGGACAGCGAGCGTCGGCTTGAAGGCGGACTGCGGCAGCCCGCCAATCTCGGGCAGGGCCGGGAGCGTCCGCCATTCCCAATCGGTGCCGTCGTCGCTGTAGCCGACCTCGATGGTGCCGTGGGCACCGCCGGCGCCCGCCGCGGCCGTGTAGTTGGAAACGGCGAGCAGTATGCGTCCGCTGGACTGGTCGATGTCGAAGCCCATGTCCCACTTGGGATCGGGGCGCAGGGCGTCCGTCGTCCCCGGGGCCGGGACACCGTTCACGGTGTAGGTGTTGCGGGCAAGCGTAATCGCCCAGACTGCTGGTTCTGCTGTCAATCTTTTGGCGATGCGGTCGTAGTGGAGGTGGGCAACAGCGAAGCCGACCCGCCCGACGTTGTCGAGCCCGCCCGAAGCGAAGGGTTCGCGGTCGTTCCACCGGCGCATGTCTTCTTCGTAGAAGGCAACGTAGGCAGATCCGTCGGGCGCTGTTCGCACCCGATAGTCGATCCTCCAGGCGGCCGGGAATCCGTTCAGGCCCACCCGCGCGACCTGCGCGATCTGCCAGCTACGGCCGCCGTCTGCCGATGCCAGGACGGCCAGGCCCGGCCCGGCTTGGGCATCCGCCTGCCAGTTGTAGGCAACGTAGACCGTACCGAAATTGGGGCTGGCGGCGTTGCAGTCAACCGTGATGTCCGGATAGCCACCGATCCAGGGCGGTGTGCGTCGCTCCACATGCAGCGGCGCCCAGGTCTTTCCAAAGTCGTCGCTGTAGGACACGCTCACCGAATGCGCGCCGTAATTGCAGTTGGGTACGGTGGTGTCCGCCCACCAG
The DNA here is from genome assembly GCA_963768655.1 of uncultured Chloroflexia bacterium. GTDB lineage: Bacteria > Chloroflexota > Limnocylindria > Limnocylindrales > CSP1-4 > Fen-1039. The sequence continues at coordinate 184,680 of CAVYIM010000007.1, forward strand.
AGACGGGACGACCCGGCAGTGGGCCCAGGTCCCCAGGCTACGACTCCGTGATAGTTGGGCCCACGCCCCGTCCCCGTCCAGGGGCGCCCGGGGGCGTTCTGCCACGTCCGCCCTCCGTCATGTGAGATGCGGATTCCGGTGTCGAGACCGCAGGCGGAGCTTGCCGTCAGGCGCTGATAGACGAGCGCGACCAGATCGGGGTCGAATGGACTGACGGCGACGGTCGGCTCCGTCACGGAATCTGACGGGAAGCTAGTGCCCACCGACGAAACTGCGTCTACGTCTGCCAGCACGCGCGGCTTCGGGGCCTGCGTCTGAGTCGGCAGCGCCGACGGCAACGGAGAACTCGTCTGCAGAGGCGGCGGCGGTTCGGTAGAAAGCGTCGTGGTGGCCGTGGCCCCGGGCTCAGCCGTGGTCTGCGCGAGCGGCGCCGGCTGTGAGGCGCGGGTCGCCTCGGCCAGGGATCCCGGGTACATGAACAGGACGCCGGCCGCTCCGATGGTGACGACCAGTACCCCGACGATTCGTTTCGCCAGACGCCTCATCTCGCCGGCCCTCGTGCGGACCGCGTCCCTGCGGGACGGCCGCGGGACGAGCATAGCGCCCCGCGCTTGCCTGTATTCGCCGACGTTCGCGTGCGTTACAGGCCTGATCTATGGGCTAGACGTACCGCCCCCGGCCGTTGTGCCGGCGGCGGGGTAGGGGACCAAGCCCGGCGCGCCCGCCTCGGCCGCCCGGCTCTCGGCTCTCGGCTCCATCTTCACCCCCGGCGTGCCCCTGGCTCCGGGCAGTCCCACTCCAACCCCGGCTGCCCGCCCTACGTCGCCCGGTTTTCGATCGTGCTCGGGGTCAAGTAGCGCCTGCGATCCGTAATCTCCAGGGGCGTGCCCGTCAGCTCAAGGTCGGCCGTCAGCTTCAGGTCGCCTGACGAACTCCCCGCCCAGATCCGGACGTGACCCGGCTCGATCACCTGTCGGAACGCTCGATCGAGCAAGCCGAGCTGCTCGCTGGCGAGCCGGAAGGCGACCGTGCATGCGTCGCCGGGACCCAGCCTGACTCGCTTGAAGCCGCGCAGCTCCTCGATCGGCCTCGTCACGCTCGCCTCCAGGTCGTGAACATAGAGCTGCACGACCTCGTCGCCTGAACGTTCGCCGACGTTGCGGATGTCGACCCGAACCGTCGTCTCTCCGGCCAGGGTAGGAATGCAGGCTGGGTCGAGCCGCAGATTCGAGAGCTCGAACCGGGTGTAGGACCGACCGAACCCGAACGGCCAGAGTGGCGTGGCCGGCCCGTCCACGTAGTCGCCGTGCCAGTGGGACATGCCACCAGACGCTTTGTGGCGGTAGCAGACCGGCACCTGGCCGACGTGGCGGGGCACGGTGAAGGGAAGCTTGCCGCCTGGATTCTGGTCGCCGAAGAGGGCACCGACGATGGCTTCCGCGCCCTCGTCACCCGGAGCCCACGCCAGCAGGATGGCCCGGCAGCTTCGGGCCGCCGATTTCGAGCGCCAGCGGTCGACCGCTCATGACGACCAGCACGACTGGCGTACCGGTCGCGGCGACCGCGTCCAGCAACTCCTGCTGGCGGCCCGGCAGGCCGATGTCGAGCCGGTCGCGCGATTCGCCGGTCGTGCACGGCATCGAGAAGCCGGATCGTTCGCCCAGGACAAGGACGGCGACTTCGGCACACCGGGCGAGCTCCACGGCCGCCTCGATCTGCGCCGGCGTGCCGTCGGTCAGGCCACAGCCCTTCTCACAACGGACGTCGGCACCTGGCAATCGATCCCGCAGTGCGTCGAAGACCGTGCGCCGGCTCGCCAGCTCATCGGTCAGGAGGTTCTCGCCCCGTTCTATGTACTGCCGCCCGAGTGGTTCATCGGCCGCCTCCAGGAGAATCTCGAGTGTCGCCACGTAGCTGTAGTCGCCGAGCAGCTCGCGGCTGCTGTCGGCCAGGGGACCGATGACTGCGACCGACCGGACGCCGGCCGGCAGCGGCAACAAGTCGCGATTCTCGACGAGCACAAGCGAGCGGCCGGCGAGTTCGCGACCCAGCCGACGCTCGTCCTCCGTCGGCCGGAGAAACGCCGAGGACGCCTGCTCATCTACATAGGGATCCTCGAACAGCCCGAGTCGGAACTTGGTCGACAGCGTTCGAGCCACTGCTCGATCCAGCAGCGACTCGGGCACGGCCCCGCCGTCCAGCCGCGCGGCCAGAGGCTCAGCGTATGCCGCGGGCGCCGGGGTCTCGACGTCGACCCCGGCGCGAAGGGCGAGTTCGGCTGCGACGCCAAGGTCCGCCGTCATCCGGTGCTGGGTGACCAGTTGCTCGATGCCCTCGAAGTCGGCTACGACCGCGCCATCGAAGCCCCATTCGTTGCGGAGGATGCGCGACAGCAGTTCCTCGGACGCGACGCACGGGACGCCGTCGAGGTCGGTATAGGCGTGCATCACGCTCGCCATGTCCGCCTCCCGCACGGCGGCCTCGAAGGGCAGGAGGAACTCCTCGCGGATCTCTCGCGGCCCGAGGTGAGCCGGAGCCTGGTTGAGTCCGCCTTCGGGGACCCCATGACCGACCATGTGCTTGCCTGTGGCGACCACCCCGTCTCTCAGATCGCCTCGATCGACTCCCTGGAGGCCTCGCACGTAGGCACATCCCATCGCCGAGGCGAGATAGGGGTCTTCGCCGAAGGTCTCCTCGATCCGGCCCCAACGCGGGTCGCGAGCCAGGTCGAGGACCGGCGCCAGTGCCTGCCGCAGCCCGAGTGCCCTCATGCGGCGGCGAATCGAATCGGCGATGGACTGGAGCAGCTCCGGGTCCCACGCGGCGGCCGCGCCGATGGACTGCTGGAAGCAGGGCCCCGAACGGGCCATCAGGCCGTGAAGCGACTCCTCGTGCAGGATGGCGGGAATGCCCAGGCGCGTCTCTTCGACCAGGAACCTCTGGATCGCGTTGCCGGCTCGCGCTACGTCGCGGGCGTCCAGGGTTGATGCGCCGGCCAGGCGGGTGATCTGGCCGACTCCGTACTGGAGCCGCGTGCGGGCGGCGGGCCCGGCGAGTTGGGCGCCATGGAGAACGTCTGCCGCCCAAACCGACACGACCTGCGCCAGCTTTTCCCGACGGGTCATTCGGCCCAGGAGATCAGCGGTACGGACCTCGATCGGCAGATCGGGATCGCGATACGGCGTGTTCGCCAGTTGTCCGCCGGGAGCGACAGTGCTCACTCCGATGGGCTCCTTCGAACTTGGAATGACCCGCTCGAGATGCCAGGATCGGCAAGGTGGGGCGATGATATCCTCACGGGCCGTCGCGGCGGAGCCCGTGTCTGGGCTCGGCCGGCGGTGGGGCCCGCCCGGCGCGACCAGCGCGCCCCTCTACCGATAGTCCTGGGCGCTGAACCACCTGCCGCAGCTGCCATCCTCCAGGAGCACCGGCACGAGGGCTCCGGGAAGCACCGTCTCCACGGCGTTGGGGGCTTGAGGCCCACCCAGATCCGTTCGCAGCCAGCCCGGATCGAGCAGGTTCATGGTCACGCCGGTTCCGTGCAGGTGGGGCGCCATGTCGTAGACGTATTTGTCGAGCGCAGCCTTCGACGCGGCGTAGGCCATCAGCTGGGGCTGATCCTTGATCCCCGAGGTCACGTTCACCACCCGACCGAACTTGCGCGCGATCATGCCCGGCAACAGGAGGTTGCACAGCGTGATGGGTGCAAGGGTGTTGACCTGAAAGCAGAGCCGGTACTCGTCCGGCTCGGCGGCGAACATGTCTTCGTGCCAGGCTGACTGGACGGCCGCGTCGTTGTAGAGGATGTCGATGCCGCCGGAGATGCGAAGGGCTTCCTCGGCCAGGGCGATCACCTGCGCCTGGTCCGACAGCTCGGCCTGCAGCCCGTGCACGGTCAGGCCGCGCGCTCGAAACTCGGCCACCAGCGCGGCGGTGTGCTCGCGTTTGCGACTCTGGAGGAGGAGACGGCAGCCCTCGTCGGCCAGCGCCCCGGCCACCTGCCTGCCGATGCCACGGCTGGCACCGGTGAGCAGCACCCATTTGCCTGAAATGTCCAGCATGCGAACCTCCCTGGCCAGGCCATCTGCGGCCCACGCGATGATGACACGGCCGGCGTGCGCGAAGAGCCATCGCCGGAAGCGGTCAGGGTCGCAGTGGCGAACGCGCGGCGATGTGACACCATGCGCACGGCGGACCCAGACCCCGTCAGTCTCGAAGTACCGCCAGAGATACCCGCTCGCGGAGAGGTTCGATGTTCGCCCACATTCCGACGCCTCTGGAGCCGGCCGATCGCCTCGGGGCGGCGCTCGGCCTCGAGCCGGGCCGCCTCTGGGTCAAGCGAGACGACTGCACGGGCCTGGCTACCGGTGGGAACAAGGCGCGCAAGCTCGAGCTCCTCGTCGCCGACGCCCTCGCCGGCGGCGCCGACGTGCTGGTGACCGCCGGCGGGCCTCAGAGCAACCATGCTCGTCAGACGGCGGCCGCCGCAGCCCGCATCGGAATAGGATGCGTCCTGGCGTTCAACAGCGATCGACCGAGCGGGACGGAATCCAACCAGCTCCTTGACGTGATCTTCGGTGCCGAGCGCCGCTTCCTTGGGCCGATCGCGATGGACGATCTCAATGCCGCCGTCGAGCGCATCGCCGGCGAGCTCCGCGCCGCGGGCCGCAGACCCTACACGATCCCGATCGGTGGCTCGTCGCCGCTTGGCGCCAGCGCGTATGTCACGGCCGCCGACGAGATACTGGCCGACCTCCGTCACGACGATGCGCTCGTGGTCACCGCGATGGGCTCCGGCGGCACTCAGTCAGGCCTGGCGGCGCGGCTGGGCCACGAGCGTGTCATCGGGATCGACGTGGGCGCCGTGGCGGACCCCATCGGGACCGTTCGCCGCCTGACCATCGAGGTGGCCGCCTTGCGCGGCCTTCCTGCGCCCACCGGCGAGCCCCGGATTGCCGGGGACCAGGTCGGCGATGGCTACGGCGCCGCCACAGGGGCGTGCCTCAGCGCGATCCGCCTGGCCGCTCGCACGGAAGGCCTCGTCCTCGATCCCGTCTATTCGGGCAAGGCGATGGCCGGCTTGATGGCTCTGCCTCGGTCGGAGTTGCAGGCCAGGGCGGTCGTCTTCCTGGCCACCGGCGGCGTTCCCGCTCTCTTCGAGTCCCGCTATGAGGACTGGCTGTCCGGACCCGAACAGCGCACTTCGGGCGACTGATCGAGTCCATCCCCGCGCCCGTCGGTGTCGACGCGACAGGCGTCGACGATGAGCGCAGAATGGCATCCGCATCGGCGGAGTTGCCGGGCATCCCAGACGAGGGCCAGATGACGAAAAGGTCTAGACACGAACGCGAACAGCGAGCGGCGGAGAATGTGCGCGTCAAGCAGATCACTGCCGACTGGGAGCGCGCCGTTCCGGCTGAGCGCGCAGCGTCCTTCGCGGCCCAGGTAGAGGCGGCCCGCGCCCGAGGACCGTTGCCCCCTCAGCCGGACATGGCCCCCGGAACGGCTCCGAATCCGCCTCGCCCCGGCAACGAACCGCGCCCGCCGAAGAAGGAAGAGACGCGCCGCACGCGGTACTAGGCGGCGTCAGGGCAGCCGCGCGTCTGTCGCCTCGTCCGCCAGGCCGCCGTAGAACCGGCCCAGAACCTGCGCGAACACAGGTTCATTGGGCGCGGCGCGGTGGAACAGCGTCATGCACGAGCGGAGCTTCATCGCGTCGATCGACCCGAAGATCTGCTCCGCGGTGCGTCCCTCTGTCTCCAGGACGATCCCGGCGCACTCGCGCAGGCGAGCACCAAGCAGCGGGTGGGCGAGATACTCGCGCGCCTCATCCAGCGAGCCAATGGCGAAGCGCTGGGACATGTAGCTGTACCCGAGGCCGGCGATCTGAGGGAAGATGAACCACATCCAGTGGCCGGTCTTGCGCCCGCGCCGCAGCTCTTCGAGCACGCCGGCGTAGACGTCCTGCTGCTCCACGAGGAACCGGTCGAGGTCGTATGGCATGGGGCCATTGTGGCGAGGATTCGCCCGCGCGGTGGGGCATGGGACAGCAGGCAGGCCGAACACCAGAACAAGGCCGCGCCTCGACGACGGCCCCGTTGTGCGCGGCCAACGGCTTCCGCGGGCGAGCCTTACGGAACCGGTCCGGTCGACCGAAGGCTCAAGAATGGACGGCATCCTCGCGATCGGCTCGTCTCTGCCTTCGCTGCCTTCGCTGCAGGCGCGGTCGCTCGCGAACCGCGACTCGGAGCCGGCTTCCTGCGACCCGGGCGTCTCGCCGGCGGAGCCGGACCCGATGCCGGCGCTGGGCGCCGTGGAAAGCAGCGGTCCGGCCGCCGAACAGCAGCGGATGCTGCAGTTCATCAGTCACGTCGACGCCAATTGCTTCATCTCCCTGCTCCAGATGCAGGATCCGATGCCGGATGACCCTCGGGCCCGGGCCGAGTACAAACGCTTCTACCGGGAGCTTCACGAAACCCTCGAAGTCCCGTTGCCGCCTCAAGACCCCCAGCCGGTCCGCCTGCCGACTGAGTGAGGTCGCAGGGGTCGATGGAAGCGTTGGCCTTCGGCCCGATTGATGGCAGGGCGCCGGCGCCCGGTCTGCCTCCGCGCGAACCTTCTGGCGAAGCGGACCCGTCGGATCGATAGTGCCGGGACGGCAGGAGTCGCGCTCACTTCGCCTCTGGCCAGCGTGGGCGCCTCGTAACCGGGTCTGCGTCTACCCCTGACTCCTGGCTCGGCCAGTAGGGCTACGCCGCGCGAGCGCGCCGGCGTCAGGGAAGGATGTTCGCCAGGCAGGTCGGGCCGCCGTCGGCGAGCGCGAACTCGTCCAGCTCTAGCTCGTGAACTGCCATCCCAGTTTCACGCAGGAGCCGGGCTCCGGTCGGGCTTCCCAAGCCCAGGAACGCGTGCCCCCCGAGCGCGAGGACGTTGGCCCCCAGCAGTTCGTCGTCGGGCAGCAGCAGGCGGCGGACCTCGCCCGCGGGTGCGGCGTCAGGGCCGGCCGCGTCGAGCGAGGCGAAGCCGGCGGCCGTGCCGATGAGCGTGTCCGGCGTTACGGCGGTGACGGCCGTGGCGAGGTGAAGGCGATCCGCCACGGGGCAGAGGAGCGGCCGGTATCCGAGGGATCGAGCGGCGTCGGCGAGGACCCGCGCGCCCAGGACGTTGGTCCGGCCGCTGAGGCCGATCGCAATGCGGTCGCCATAGACGACCACGTCGCCGCCCTCGAGCGTCCCGGGATCCTGCACTCGCACGACCTGCGTGTCCGCCGTCAGGTGCGCGAGGGCGGACCGGAGCACGGAATCGACCTCGAGGCGCCGGGATGCGACAGCAGGCCGCGCCACCACCACTACCGGCGATCGATCGGGCAGGATTGGCACGAGCGCGACGAGCGAATCCGAGACGAACGCGGCGTCGGGGAGGTCCGGCTCCTCAGGAAGGCGCAGCAGCGGCAGGCCGGCGTCCTCGAGCGCCGCGCAGAACGCGGCGTGCTGCGCTCGCGCCCGTGAAACGTCGATCGAGTGATGGGCCGGGTGCGTCGAGAGCGCGTCGCGGAAGGCGGCATCTGGGGGCCGAACGATGACAAGCATCTGCGAAGGGTAGCGGGTTGCGGGCCTGGAGGACGAACAGAAGCGGCGCCGCTCCGGTCGGCCTGGAGGCGCTCGACCGGCCCGACAATGGCCGCTAGAGCTAGCCGGGGCCCCTTGCCTGCCACAGCCAACAGGGGTAGGCCTGCAAAGGTGCATCGCCTCTGATTCCTCCGACAGATCGCACGTGCGGCTGCCGAGAGGGGAGTCGAGTGGGAGTTGGTTCGGTGAAGGTTGGTGACGGCAATGAAGACCCAATATCACGTGACGGCGACAAGGGTCGGTCGATGGTGGGCGATCGAGGTTCCCGAGCTGCCTGGCGTGCATTCGCAGTCGCGCCGACTGGACCAGGTCGAGTCGATAGCCAGGGAGGCGATTGCTTTGTTCCTTGCAGTGGGGGAGGACGCCTTCGACGTCACGGTCGAACCCGACCTGGAGTCGCTCGGCCCGCTGAAGGACTCGATAGAGGAGGCGCTTGCAGCCCGAGATGCGGCCGAAGTGCTCAGTCGAAGGCTTCCGCCGCCATCCGACATGCCGTGCGAGAGATCCGGGACTCCGGCTATACGTCACGCGACACGGGGATGCTTCTAGGCATGAGCAACCAGCGCGTGAGCCAACTCGAGAGCGCCGCTGAGCGCACCATCGACGCCGACACCCGCGACGTCATCGAAAAGTCCGACTTCGACGATTGGGGTGGCGGTCAACAACCTGCCGCCGTAGGCGTCCGAAAGGCCACTGGCGCCGGGACCTCACGGAGCGTAGGTTCCTGAACGCTGGCCACCTTCCTTCACCACGCTGACCAGTTGGTCCAGGTATGTATGCGTACAATCGAGGCTGGCGTGCCATGAGCCGAAGAGTGGACTGTAGGAGCCAGGCAACGGTCATAGCCCAGCGGGGCTGGGTGCAGCACAAGCTGCTCCGGGTCCTGGCGGCTGGGGTCGGCTGTGACGGTTGGCGGTGACCATCGTGGCCGCCCACAGGGAGTCGTCGATGCAACTGAACCACCTGTACCTGCTGGTTCGAGACCTCGAACGTTCGCGCGCCTTCTACGAACGCTACTTCGGCTTCGACGGGCCGTCCGAATGGCAGGCTGAAACCTTCGTCGTGCGCAACGCCGAAGGCTTCGCGCTGGCGCTCACCCCCGACCCCAACCCGCCCGAATGGCCGTCGAGCCTGCACTTCGGCTTCCTGCTCAACGACGTCGAATTCGTGCGCGCTCTCCAGGCCCGAATGGAGGCCGATGGCGTCCCGCTAGTCGAATCCATCTCGGAACCCGGCTTCGCAGTCTTCAAGTGCCTGGACCCGGACGGCTATGTCATCGAGCTCGAAGCGGGCCACCCGGGCGGCGCCTAACGACCCCCGGTTAGTCGCCGATACGCGCACAACGGTTGCCCAGTCGCCGGACCTGCCGCTCTCCCACAAGACGCTGTGGTCCCTTCCTTTCTGCGCAACGGGCCGAACTCCTCACGGCCGTGTCACCCTCTGCCTGAACGACCAGCGGCGTGATCGAGCAGCAACCTGACCCACGTCCGGTCGCTGGTGCGGACGAGGAAGGTTAGGTGGGGTTAGGTAACCGTCCGCGCGAGGCCTAACTCTGGCGCGTGTAGTAGTCCGCGACCGCCCAGAACGACGCCTTCGGCTCCCAAGGCACGTCCGGATATGTCGTCCCGTGCCTGCCTCTGCCCAAGGTCTTGACCAGGGTTGAGGCGGCCATGTCGAGATCGTATCGAGGGTCCTCGTCGTAGGGGTGGATCGCGGACAAGAATGTGCTGACGAAGGCGCCGTCGACCCCGGCCGCATCCAGGATCGCGAGGGTCTCGGCAAGTTCCCGGGCTTGGAGTTCCTCATCGCGCACGTAGACGCCGTTGAGTCGCGGTCGCACCAGCCGTCCGACGAGCGGTAGGGAGTGAAGGCCCAGCGTGAAGTCGACCATGGTGCCGAGGTTCCGCATCCGGGCGACGAGGCTCTTGCCAGGCACGATGCCCTGCATGAAGAGCGTCAGTTCCGAGCCGACGACGAACACCAGCCGATCCGGCCGGCGGAGGCGCAGCTTCTCGGCCGCCTCCGCCGCCGCGACGATGTAGGCGAAAGTCTGGCCGGGGCTCTTGTCCCAGAGCACGGGGGAGAACCAGACTTCGAGGCCCTGGGCCAGGGCGTCCTCGGACGCCCGGACCACACGCTTCAGATCGCGCCCACCGATCCGCACGGCGTTGCAGTGGAGATCGCCGTGGATGATCTCCAGCTCGCGGTGGACCACCGCCATGTCGAAGACCGGGCGCCAGTTGATGCCCATGACATGGCCGACGTCGTAACAGACGCCTCTTCGGTTCATGGCGCTCGGCAACCTAGTTGACGTTGACTGCCGCCATCTTGGACTGACCGGCGATGGCAAATCAACCGCTTGAAGGACCTCTACCAGTCCATCGTTGATGGCGTCGTCATTGCGCGCGCGGTTGCGCGCCGCAGATATCCCCTTACACCCGGCCCTCGCCGTTGATCTCGCCGGAGCCCGCTCGGGTAGTTGCGGCGCGCAGGTCGACCGTTCGACGCCGGCGCGCCAGCGCCGAAGCTACCCGGCACGTAGCCGAGATACATGGCGCCCGACGCGAACTGCCGCGTCTCGGTGAGCCGGAGGCCGACCGGTGTCTCGAGCCCGGGAAAGAACGGCCGGCCCGCCCCGAGGATGACCGGGTGGACGACGACGCGGTATTCGTCGATCAGGCCGCGCCGGACGAACTGGGCGGCCAGCGTCGGCCCGCCGACGCTCAACTCGCCGGGAAATTCGGCCCGCAGCCGGGCCAGCACGTCGCCCACGTCGCCGCTTACGAGCCGGCTGTTCCCCTCGACGCCGGCGAGGCTTGTCGAGAAGACGATCTTCGGCGTCGCGTTCCAGACCCGGGCGAAGTCCAGCATGTAGTCGGTCGCAGACGGGTCGGACTCCGCGGTCGGCCAGTATGCGTTCATGACCTCATACAGTCGCCGCCCGTAAAGGAACGCATCCGTCTCGCGGGATCGATCGGTGAACCAGCGGTGGGTCTCTTCGTCGACGATCGTCCAGTCGAGGGAGTGGTCGGGAGTCTCGACATAGCCGTCGAGCGAGACGTTCATCAAGTAGACCAGCTTGCCCATCGTCGCCTCCGATGCAGTGCGTGCCGTTCCCCTTATCTTGACGAACCCGGGCGGACGGCTCATCGCTCCGTGGCCGGCGTTGCGGGTGACGCGAGACGTGCCCGGACGAGTCGCCGGAGCCGCGCCGACACCACCGACCCCGCGCGCATAAGCGACCGATGCGCGCGTCGTTTCGGCAGCGAAGCATGGGATCGGCGATGAACGAGCCCGCTACGTGGTGGAGCGGTGCGCATGCCCGTTCTATCCGACAGATGCCGGAGAAGGGGAGCGGGACCTCGTGATCGTTCCTCGGCCCCGATCAACGCGGAGTGCCACTCGAGGTTGTCGCCGTCGAGACCGAGGGCGGCGATCTGCTGGTCACCCACGCGATGCGATTGAGGGCCAGCTATGGAGAGACGTGCGTGTGGGTGATGAGATGCCGAGAGTGAAGTCCACGGGCACTTTTCCCAGGAGTGGCCGCCGGCTGTCTGGGGACGATCTCGACCCTTCCTTGAGCGCTGAGCCGGGTGCGCATTCCCCTCGCATCGAAGCCCGGGTCCCCGAAGCGCTTCATCGCCGCGTCTCGGCGCGCGCCGCCAGCGAAGCCAAAGGCGTGAGCGCCGCATTGCGGCAGTTGCTCGAGGAGTGCGCGGAGGGCTGACAGGGACCCAACCGTTGGCGGAGTGGTCGCTGACCTGTCGAGCGGTCGTCTGACGACCATTTCGTGACTGGCCATGAATCTTGGTCATCGGTGACCATCTCGTGACCAGCCTCTTGGTGGCCGCGCGGTACATCACCGTGGCGTGAGTAGTTCACACCGAACCTGAATCGACGGGACTGATCGGGAAGTAGCCCGGTATCATCCTGACATGGACAGAGGGCGAGTAATGGGGGGACGGGGGCGGTCGAAGGCGGCCAAGGACGCTAAGTCGCTTGTGCCGGCCAAGCTTCTTGGGCATAAGGTCGGGAAATGATCCGCAAGATCCACGGTTTCGTCGTGGCCGCCATCGCCGTTGCTGCGATCGCGAGCTTCTTGACCGTCTGGGTGCTTGCTTGGACTTACGGCGGGGACGCAACCGGTGGCTTTGAGCGCGCAGGCCACTTCTACATCTGGAATCGCCCCCACACCGGCTACCAGGAGGTTTCGGAGACTATCTGGCAGCTGAGCTTGCTCGCGAACCGCACTTTGCCGATCCTGTGGCCTCTGATGCTCCTTGCCGGTGGCTCTTGGATCGTGGCGACCGAGAACAGGGTCCTCAATGGGACTGCCGCCCGAGAAATCGATAGTCGAGTCAGGTTCGTTAGGCGTTCGGGGCCATTGCTCTGTTCGCGGCGCCTCTCGGGCTCAAGCGGCCGAGTCTCAGTGTGGGGTCCGCTGTTCCTCGTCGAGGTCTATCCCGCCGGCGTGTTGGTCAAGCCCTGGTTGGTTCGGCGACACGCAGTTCTTGCGTCGGAGATCCAAGACGTGGTGGTCGGCAAGGAGCGAGGTCATGAATACCTCGACATCCACCACTCCGGTGCGGGCATGCCCTCGCCAGTCAGGCTGTGGGAATCGCCTGGCGCTCCCCTAAGCGCGGCGATACGCACGATCGCCCAGGGACCGGCGGCTATGCAGCATCCAATACTGCCCACGCAGCAGCCCGCCTCCTGGCGACGACTTAGCTTCGCGATCAGGATCAGCCAAGAAGACGATCCGGCTTCTGCCAATCGAGACAAGCCGTAGGCCATTCTTCCGCAACGGTTGATGCGCTAGTGACCCACCGATGGCGGCTCGACAGACCAGGTTCGCCCGAACGGACATAACCTCTCTTATCGGAAGTGCCGAGGCTAGGCGACGCTCGGGAATTGGCCCATCGACGCGCAGTCGAACCAGAGATCGCCCGGGCACACACCGGCGGCAATGGCAGGTCGCCATCGGCGAAGGAATGCGTCAGCGGGCTTGCGCGTGGCGGCCTTCATAGCTGACTGACTTGGAAACGGCTGGCCCGGGGAATCCAGGCGGCCCGCCGGCAAAGGGCGCTCGGCGGGCCGCGAGTGGCGGAGTTGTGGCAGATATGGAACGCCCGGAGGAACCGCGACCCCGCATCGTTCGGCCGATCCGAGAATCGGTCGAGTCGTTCGGTATTTCGTGGCCCCTCCGGGCAGGATTGACTGTAGTCGTTGGGCCGCGGCGTGCCAACCGGCTTGTCCACTTTTCCCTGAAGATCGCCGAGGGATGCGGAGTACTGTCCACGGGCCGTGCACACCGACCGGCGCGACCGACCTGCGTGTCGAAGGCGAACAGAACACCCGTTCTGGTGGCCGTCAGGACGGAAGGACGCGTCGCCGGCGGTGCAGCGTCTTGATGCGAAGCGTCAGCACCAGGCGGAAGGCTTCGAGGAAGATGGCCATGCTCATCTTGGACTGGCCGGCACGACGCTCTTCGAACGTGATCGGCACCTCCAAGACGCGCGCGCCCGCGAGGCGAGCCTGGAAGGTTGTCTCGATCTCGAAGGCGTATCCGCCGGCGTGGAGCCGGTCGAGGTCGATGGCGCGGAGCACGGAGGCGCGAAAGGCCTTGAAGCCGCCCGTGAGGTCGCGATATGGCATCAGGAGCACGACTGCGGCGAACACGCTGCCACCGAGGCTGATCAGGCGGCGAAAGATGTTCCAGCGAGGGATCTGCCCGCCCCGGACGTAACGCGACCCAAGGACCAGATCGGCGCGATCCGCCGCCAGCGGCTCTAGAAGCGCCGGCAGGAACCTGACCGGGTGGCTGAAGTCGGCGTCCATCTGCACGACCACGTCCGCGCCCCGGGCGAGCACGTCGCGGAAGGCGGCCACGTAGGCCCGTCCCAGCCCCTGCTTGGCCTGGCGGTGCAACACCGCGATCTGTGGGCATTTGCGAGACAGCTCGTCGGCGAGCTCGCCGGTGCCGTCCGGGGAGCCGTCGTCGACGATGAGCACGTTCGCCTGGGGCACCGTCGCGAGAATGGCATCGGCGATCGGCCCGACGTTCTCGCGTTCGTTGAACGTTGGAACGACAACCCAGATGCGGGACGGCGCGGCGGAGATCTGGCTCGGAGTCGCGGACGGGGCGGTGGGCGGCATCGGCTTCCTGGCTGCGAAAAGGGGTCGCGGCCGAGGATACCCTCTGTCTCCCCTACCCTGCTGGCCGCAGCGCGCCGTGCCGGGCCGGACTCGGGTCTCAACGTGGGCCCGCGGGCCGGTTGGGCTTGCTGCCGTCGGATACAAAGAAACGCCCGAAGGAACCACTTCGATCGGACTGCGGTTTCGCGCGTACCGGCCGCTTTGACCACCGCAAGCAAGAGGTCCGAGGACTCCTCGCTCGAACGGCGACCTGCGCTCCGGCCACTGCCGGAACTGCCACCAACCCCTCTACATTCCACCTTCCGCGGCTACGATCTGCGATCCGGGCCGAGAACCGTTGCGGGCTCCTGGTCTTTCACGTAGATCGGTCACCGTTTCCGTTGAAACCGCTGAGTCGGTGTCGATCTCGCTGGCCCCTTCGGGCAAGACAGACAATAGGTCCGGGCCCCCGCTGGGAGAAGTGGCTTATCCACCACTTTCGGTGCCTGGGAAGACAGTTTTGGCAGTTGTCCACTTCCTGCCAACAAGGGTAGGTCGGCGCGAACCCCTAGTGCGGACGAGTGAGAACGGTTGTTCTAGTACTCCCCCGCCCTGCCGGGTCCGTCCGCGGGCCTTTGACGCGCTTCCCAGTGGACCATCAGGCGTCCTCGGACGCGGCGCCGGCGGGGGTTCCGTTGTCGGCTCGGAGCAATTCGCGGTAGCGCGCGGCGACTGCCTTCAGCTCGCCCGCCAGCGGCGGGCTGACACGTCCCCGGACGCGCACGTCGAAGGACCGATAGTCGAGATCCACGGTGCCACGCTCGCGGATGCGGGCGATCAGCTCCCCGGCGCGGTATGGGATCGCCACGTCCACGTCCACCCAGAGCGACGCCAGCAGGGCGGACAGCTCGGCCCTCAGCGTCTCGAGGCCGTATCCGGTCACGGCCGAGATGAGGACCGTGCCCGCGATCGCCGGCGCAGGCGTGTCGCCGTCGCGAGCCGCCGCCTCGATCAGGTCGGCCTTGTTGAACGCCACGAGGCGCGGCTTGTCGCCAGCACCGAGCTCCTCGAGCACGGTCTGGACGGTCGCGCGATGCTCGGCGAAGTGGCGGTCCGAGGCGTCGACGATCTCGAGCAGGACGTCGGCGCGTGTGACCTCCTCGAGCGTCGCCCGGAATGCGTCGACGAGCTGATGGGGCAGCTTGTGGATGAAGCCCACGGTGTCAGTGACGATCGCGGTCTGGCCTTCGCCCAGCTTGACCTGGCGGGACGTCGGATCGACGGTCGCGAACAGCCGGTCCTCGGCCTTGACGACCTCCTGGCCGACGAGCGCGTTCAGCAGCGTTGACTTGCCGGCGTTGGTGTAGCCGACGATGGCGACCGTCGGGATGAGCCTCCGGTCGCGCGCGCGGGTCGCCGTGCGGCGCTGCTCGGCCACCTGGTCGACGCGCTCCTTGAGCTTCTTGATCCGTTCACGCACCAGGCGCCGGTCGGTTTCGAGCTGCGATTCGCCGGGGCCCCTCGTGCCGATGCCGCCGCCGGTGCGCGAGAGGTGCGTCCACATCCGAGTCAGGCGCGGCAGCTGGTATTCGAGCTGCGCCAGCTCCACCTGGAGGCGGCCTTCGTGCGTCTGGGCGTGCAGGGCGAAGATGTCCAGGATCAGCCGCGATCGGTCGATCACCTTGGTCCTGACGGCTTCCTCGAGGGCGCGCTGCTGGGCGGGTGACAGCTCGTCGTCGGTGATCAGGAGCGTGTAGCCGGTCTCTGATCGGGCGGCCACCAGCTCGTCGACCTTGCCCTTGCCGACGTAGAAGTTGGGGTCGACATGGCGGCGGTTCTGCCACTCGGCGCCGACAACCTCGGCGCCGGCGGTGTCGGACAGGCTGGCCAGCTCCGCGATCGACTCCTCCGCCGTCCAGCCGGGATCGTCGCCGGTGTCGACCGCGACGAGAAAGGCGCGCTCCACCGGCGCGGTCAGATCGATCATGTTCCTGGTCATCACGGGCAGGATAGCCGAACGGCCGGCTGGCACGGTGCGGCTGAACGGCGGCCGGCCGATGGCGACCGGCCCCGACGGCGGCGACCGGTGCGCCCGCCCGGCGCGAGCCTATACTCCGTCAGCTGGCTGCGTCCCCAGCACCGAGGTCCGTCACACCCCTCGGCGATCGGCACAAGGAGGAGAACAGCAGATGGCGGCCCGGACCGTGCGCGACTTCCAGGTTGGATTCGACATCGCGCCACTTGTGGATGCGTGGGCGCATGCGAATCACTATGGCTTCCGTGGCGTCTCGCCCGACGGGACCCGCACCTACCAACGCGGCAACGGATTCCTTACGGGCGCCATGCCCATGACGGTCCGTCAGGCCGGCCCGGCCGTTCACCTGGAAGCCTGGATCCACGCCACGCTGCTTGCGCGCATCTGCGCCGTCTTCCTCATCCCGAGCGACATGGGCATCGAGTCGGGCGGTGTGAGGGGCGTCCTGCCGCGGTCGATGGCGCGCGGATCGGTCAACAACCTGCTCGCGCAGCTCGGCCAGCCGCCGATCGCATAGTCGCGGGCCGCCGGCGGGCGACGGGCCTTGAGCGGCGAGGTCGGCGACCACACCCGGGTCGGGCGTGCGTCAAACGGCGAGGTATTCCCGCGTCGCGGATAGCGCTTCTGCCAGCGGTAACTCGTGCGTGGCGTCGAGCCAGCGGATGTCGGCCTCGCGCCGGAACCACGTGGCCTGGTGGCGGGCGAAGACGATGTTGCGGCGGGCGTCCTGCGCGATTGCTTCTTCCAGCGGCAGGCGGCGCTCGATGACAGCCAGCGCCTCCGCGTAGCCGATCCCCGAGAAGCTCGGCAGCGTCGGTGAGAAGCGGGCGACGAGGGCGCGCGTCTCATCGACCAGGCCGGCGTCGAACTGGGCCCGCGCTCGGGCGTGGACGCGCTCGCGCAGGACCGGCGGCTCGACGTTCATACCGAGCCACAGCACCGGTCGGCCGTAGCCGCGGGGTTGGGGAAGTGGTGCGTCACCCCGCAGGCGGGCGATCTCGACGGCCCGGACCACGCGGCGTGGGTTGCGGAGATCCACGGCTGCGGCTCGCGCCGGAGCGCGCTCGCGCAGCTCGCCGACGAGCGCGGGTAATCCATCCGTTGCCAGCCGCGCCTCCACGGATGCGCGCACGTCGGCGTCCCAGGGCAGCTCGTCGACCGCGAGGCCACGGGCCACGGAACGGATGTAGAAGCCCGTGCCGCCGACCAGCAGCGCCACGGCTCCACGCTCGGCGATGCCTGCGAGCGCCTCGCCGGCACAGCCCGAGTAGTCGGCGACGCTGAAGGCCCGGTCCGGATCCACGAGGTCGAGGCAGTGGTGCGGCACCCGGGCGCGCTCGGCGGCCGTGACCTTGGCGGTGCCGATGTCCATGCCGCGGTATACCTGGCGCGAATCGGCGGAGACGATTTCGGCCGCCACTCCCCACGTGCGCAGCTCCTCGGCCAGGGCGAGCGACAGGGCCGTTTTGCCGCTGGCGGTGGTACCGGCAAGGACGACCAGGGGCGGGAGGCCGGCGGGCGCGGCCACTTACGCGGCCACCTACGAAGTCGGGGCGACGGCGCGCCCCGGGACGATCCGCCCGCGCAGCGCGAACGGGCCCGCGAACTCGACGCGGACGGTCACGGTGCGGCCGACGAGCTCGGGGTCGCCGGACAGGTGGACGAGCTTGTTGTGGCGAGTCCGACCCGCGAGGGCGACGCTGCCGGCCCCGGCGGCGCCATAGAGACTCGGTACTCGGAGCGAAGCGTCAGCCGGGGGCGGGTCCTCTTCCGCGGCTGAGGCGGAGCGCTTGAGCGGCGTGATCAGCTCCACGAGCACCTCGACGTCGCGTCCGAGCCATGCCCTGTTGCACTCCAGGCCGATCGACTCCTGGCAGGCCAGCAGGGCGTTCAGGCGGCGCCGCTTGACCGCCGCGGGCACGTCGTCGGCCATGCGCAACGCCGGAGTTCCAGGCCGTGGCGAGTAGGCCGCGGCGAAGACCGTATCGAACCGGATCTCCTCCATTACGCGCAGCGTGGCCTCGAACTGCGCCTCCGTCTCGCCGCAGAACCCGACGATGACATCCGTCGAGACCGCGATCCCCGGCACCGCTTCGCGTATCCCGGCGAGCCGCTCGCGATAGTGGTCGACCGTGTATTGGCGCCCCATCCGCTGCAGCATGGCGTCGTCGCCCGACTGGATCGGCAGATGCAGGTGCTCGCAGACGCTCGGGCATTCGGCCATGGCGTCGATCAATCGGTCCGAGAGATCCCACGGATGGGACGTTATGAAGCGCAGGCGCGGAATGGCCGGGCCGCCCTGAGGGCCTTCGATCGAGTCGATCGCGCGCAGCAATTCGGCCAGATCGGGGCGGCCGCGCAGGTCGAGCCTGTGCCCGCTCGATCTTTCCGTCGAGATGTGGCCGAACCGTTCTTCCGCCGGCAGATCGTGGCCGTAGCTGTTCACGTTCTGGCCGAGCAGGGTCAGCTCCGCGAACCCGGCCGCGGCGATGCTTTCCGCCTCGGCGACGATGTCATCGAATGGCCGGCTGCGCTCGGGTCCGCGCGAGAACGGGACGATGCAGTAAGTGCAGGTCTTGTCGCAGCCGTAGACGATCGGCAGCCAGGCAGAGCTGGCCGAAGAGCGGGCGACGCGGCCCTCGGCCAGGGCCGTTGCCCGGCTGGGCGGCAGATTGTCGGCGGCGCTGACCGGCCTGCCGGAGACGACTGTCGTGGCCGCCGTCGCCGCCGCCCGGAGGCCGACGGGAGCCTGCGCGGAGACCAGGCCCAGCCGCAGCGCCAGCTCGGGTTCCTCGTCGGGCCGCAGGAACATGTCGACCGCCGGGAAGCGTCGAGCCAGGCCGGCGCGTTCGGACTCGCGGACGCCGCAGCCGGTCAGCACGACCCGCAAACCGGGTTTGGCCCGCTTCAGTTCGGCGAGCTGGCCCTGGCGGCCGATGACTTTCGCCTCGGCGTGCTCGCGGACGGCGCAGGTGTTGATGACGATCAGGTCGGCCAGCTCCATCGAGGGCGCCCGCTCGCAGCCGACGGCCAGCAGCTGGCCGGCCATCTCTTCGGAGTCGCTCTGGTTCATCTGGCAGCCGAGGGTCCAGAGAAAGAAGCCGGGCATCTCGTGCAGGCCGGGCCGGAACTCGGCGACGGCCGGATCCACAGCCGGCGGGACGGCGCGGGGCGCCAGCTCGACCCGTGGGACAGCTGGCGGCGCGAGAGCGCCCTCCGGCCGCACCGTCATGAAGGCGAGGCCTCGGTGCGGATCGTCAAACGGCGGCGGCCGAGCAGCGCGTACAGGTTCGTGGCGTCCTCGTCGGGTACGTAGAGAGCGGCGTGCGCCTCAG
Source organism: uncultured Chloroflexia bacterium (assembly GCA_963768655.1). Taxonomy (GTDB): domain Bacteria; phylum Chloroflexota; class Limnocylindria; order Limnocylindrales; family CSP1-4; genus Fen-1039. The sequence continues at coordinate 203,813 of CAVYIM010000007.1, forward strand.
CATACGTCTCCCCGTCGCCGTGATAGTCGCTCCCGCCCGTGGGAACCAGGCGCAGCTCACCCGCGACGTCGGCCAGCTCGGCGATGGTGTCGGAATCGAAGTGGCGGTAGTGGACCTCTAGCCCGCCCAGCCCGACCTTTTTCAGGTCCTCGACCAGTTCGCGGCGCTCGTAGGCATCGGCGAAATGGGCCAGTGCTGGCAGTCCGCCGGCGGCCCTGATGGCGGAGATGGCCTCGTTCGGACCCAGGCCCTCTCGGGGCACGTATGCCGGCTTGCCGCGGCCCAGGAGACGCTGCATCGCGTCGTCCACGCTCGAGGCGTACCGCGCGGTCACGAGGCAGCGGGCGATCTGTGGCCTGCCGAGCGCGGCGCCGGACGCGGCCGGCTGTCCGGCCAGCAGCTCGTGGACCTGATCGTCGACCGAGTAGCCGAGCTGTGCCAGCCGGTCGACGATCCGACTGAACCGGGTCAGGCGAAAGCAGCGCTGGCGTTCGAGCGTCGCTTCGAAGAAGTCGTCGTTGACGTCTACGCCCAGGCCGAGGATGTGCAGCTCGCCTTCCCACAGCTGGGGGATGCCCATGGCGACGCTGTTGATCTCGACCGCCGGCAGCAGCTCGAGCGATAGGGGCGGCTGGCCGGGCGCGAGCAGCTCCCTGACGCCTGCCAGCGTGTCGTGGTCGGAGAGCGCCAGGACCTGCACGCCGGACGTCGCGGCCGCGCCGACCAGCTCGCGCGGCTCGAGAACGCCATCGGAGCGGCAGCTATGCGTGTGCAGGTCCACCCGTGACGGATGCGGGGGTACGACCCGATCGCCCTGAGTGGCCCGGTAGGCGGTGCTGCGGTACCGGTAGGAGCCGGTGTCGCCCTTCAGCGGATCGGCCGGTTTGGGGGCGCGTGCGCGATCGTTCTGCGCGGAGCCCGTCGGGGCCTTCTCGCTCGCGCGGGCTGCCCGCCGGAGAAGCTCGTCTCGGCGCCGCTGGTCGTCGGTCACGCTAGACCTCGACGACGCGCGCGACCCGCTCGATCGCCAGCGCCCGACCCGTGTCGGGATCGACGTCGATCTGGCAGGCATTGAAGACCACCGGACCGGTCCCCACTTCGAAGCGCGTCGGCAGGCCGTTCAGAAAGCGAGGGATCACCGTGGCCGGATCGAAGCCGATGACGCTGTGAACAGGCCCGCACATGCCGAGATCCGACTGGTAGGCCGTGCCCTTTGGCATGATCCGCTCGTCGGCGGTGGCAACGTGGGTGTGCGTCCCTACGACCGCGCTAGCTCGACCGTCGAGGTAGATGCCAAAGGCGTTCTTCTCGCTGGTCAGCTCGCAGTGGAAGTCCACGACGCGGACCGGCGGCAAGGGCTCGGAGGCCTCGTCGATCAGGCGGTCGAAGTCGGTGAAGGGATTCTCGATCGGGGTCATGTACGTGCGGCCCTGGAAGTTGAGCACGGCCACGTCCGTGCCGTCGGCGGCGCGGAAGATGCCCCAGCCGCGTCCCGGGACCCCGTCCGTGCCGTAGTTGTGCGGGCGAAGGATCCGCTCGTCGTGTTCGAGTTCCTGGTACATCTCGCGCTTGTCCCAGATGTGGTTGCCCGAGGTGATGACGTCTATCCCGGACTTGAACATGCCCTCGGCGGTGGAAGCGGTCAGGCCCATTCCGCCGGCAACGTTCTCGCCGTTGGCGGTGACCAGGGCGATGTCGCGCTCGTGCCGAAGGCCGGGGAGAAGCGCCTCGACGGCCAGCCTGCCGGGCCGCCCGATCAGGTCGCCGATCATGAGGATGCGGCAGGCACGCCGGCCTGCCGGGGTAAGGGGCGGGCCGGCGGGGACGGACACGGGCGGCTACTTGGCGTATTCGACGGCCCGCGTCTCGCGGATGACCGTCACCTTGATCTGGCCCGGGTAGGTGAGGCTGGCCTCGATCTTCTTGACCACGTCGCGGGCCAGGCGGGTGGCGGTGACGTCGTCGATCTGTTCCGGCCTCACGAGGATGCGAACCTCGCGACCGGCCTGGACCGCGAAGCTCTTCTCCACTCCCTCGAAGCTCTCCGCGATCGCCTGCAGGTCCTCCAGACGCCGGACGTACGTTTCCATCGACTCGCCGCGGGCGCCTGGCCGCGAGGCGCTGATCGCGTCCGCGACCTGGACGATGGGAGCCTCCATGGACGCGTACTCGACTTCCTGGTGGTGGGCCGCGATGGCGTTCACGACCTTCGGCGAGAGGTTGTGACGCTGCGCGATCTGGGCTCCGATCTGGGCGTGCGGTCCTTCGACTTCGTGGTCGACTGCCTTGCCCATGTCGTGGAGCAGGCCGCCGACCTTGGCCGCCTGCACGTCCAGGCCCAGCTCCGAGGCGATCATTGCCGCAAGTCGGCTGGTCTCGACGGAGTGGACGAGCACGTTCTGGCCGTAGCTGGTCCGATACTTGAGGCGGCCCAGTAACTTCACTATCTCCGAGGGAAGGGCCGGGATCCCGGCGTCGTATATGGCCTGCTCGCCGGCCTGGCGCATGACCAGGTCAACCTCCGCGCGCGCCTTGGCGACGACCTCCTCGATGCGTCCGGGGTGGATGCGGCCGTCGGCCATGAGCTTGGTCAGGGCCAGGCGGGCGACCTCTCGGCGGACCGGATCGAAGGCGCTGATGACGACCGTCTCGGGGGTGTCGTCGATGATCAGGTCGACGCCGGTGGCCTGCTCCAGGGCCCGTATGTTGCGACCCTCGCGACCGATGATGCGGCCCTTCATCTCGTCGTTCGGCAGATGGACGGCGCTGACCGTGTGCTCGGCCGTGTGGTCCGCCGCGATGCGCTGCATCGTGGTGATGACGATCTCACGGGCGCGATCCTCGGCCTCGTCGCGGGCGGCCCGCTCGATCGCCTTGGCGATGCGGACGGCATCGTGCTCGGCTTCGTCACGAACCGCGTCGAGGAGCTGAGCCTTGGCCTCGGCCGCGGTCATTCCGCTCACGCGCTCTAGCGCAGCAACGTGCTCCTGCTGGGCCGTGGCGAGCTGTTGACGGCTGTTCTCGAGCTCGCGTTCGCGCTCCAGGAGCTTGCGATCGCGCTGCTCGAGCATGTCGGACCGGAGATCGAGTTGTTCGTCGCGGGCGAGGAGACGGCTCTCCAGGCCGGAGAGCTCCGCTCGTTTGGCACGGGCCTCGTCTTCGGCCTCACGCGCCAGCCTTAGCTTCTCGTCCTTGGCTTCGAGGATCAGTTCCTTCTGCTGGGCGCGGGCCTCGGCGACGATGCGACCGGCTTTGTCCTGGGCGCTCTTCACCGCCTGATTGGCCAGCTGCCCGCGAGCCAGGAACCCGACGACCACGCCCACGGCAAGGGCAACCACAGCGGCTGTGGCCACAAGGGCTAGTTCCATATTCATTTGCCTCCCGTCCGGCCGATGACGCGGCCGGAGGTACGTCGAAACTGGCTGGGGCGGCCGTGTCCGGTCTGGGCCCGCTCCCGGGGCGCCATTGGACCAAGCCGCGTTGTAGATGATTTCGAGCTGGCGTCGCGGCCAGGGCGTGGCTGGCGACGCATTGTTCGTCTCGCGCGTAGTCTACGGCGGACGGGCCAATCCGGTCACGCGCGCGCGAAACGGGGAGTTCTCGTTCCGGTTGGCGTGCCGGTGCCGCGCGCCAACCGGCCGCCCGTCGTCAGTCTTCCCAGGCCGAGGGATCGTCCCCCGCTTCCGGGGCGGCCGCGAAGAACCGGCGAGTCGCCTCCCGGCACACGTCGGGGTCGAAGCCGTTGCGGGCTAGCAGTGCGTACGCCCGCTGGCGGCGGGCTCGTGAGTCGGCGATGCGCGCCAGGACGCGGCCCCGTCGGGCAAGAAGACGCTCGGCTGCGGCCATGTCCGGCCCCTCCCGTGCCTCGCCGACATCGCTGCCACCACCTTCGTCGGCAGTGCCGGGGCCGAGGTGGCCGGTCCGCCTCTCGCCGAGGACCTCGGCCGCCAGATCTCTGTCGATGCCCTTGAGCGCCAGCTCGCGGCGCAGGGCAGCCTCGCTGCGTGGCCTGGCTCGGTCGCGCAATTCCACCCACGTGCGGGCGAAAGTGGCGTCGTCGAGCATTCTGAGCTCCGTCAGTCGGACGATTGCCGCCTCGACCAGGTCGGCTCGATACCCGGCCCCGGTGAGGTGGCGCCGCAGTTCATCTACGGAGCGGGATCGAGCCTCGAGGAACCGCGCCGCGGCGTTCAGGACGATGGCGGGGTCGTCTATGAGAGCGCGGCGCTCGCGGCGCTCACGGAGCAATTCCCTGTGGTCCTGCGCGTACGTGCGAGGCATGAGCCCGCTACTCGGCCTCCTCGATGCCCTCCACCGGCAGCGAGACTTCGGACATCTTGGCCCGGATCTGCTTCTCGACCTCGGCCGCGATGTCTGGATTGGCCTTCAGGAACTCCTTGGCGGCCTCCCGACCCTGGCCCAGCCGGGTTTCGCCGAAGGTGAACCAGGCCCCGGTCTTCGCGACCAGGCTCATGGCCGTCCCGACGTCAAGAAGGCCGCCTTCCTTGGAGATGCCCTGGCCGAACATGATGTCGAACTCGGCGGCCTTGAAAGGTGGCGCGACCTTGTTCTTGACGACCTTGACCTTGACGCGGTTGCCGACAGAGTCCGTGCCCGACTTGATCGTCTCGATGCGCCGGATGTCCAGGCGCACGCTGGCGTAGAACTTCAGGGCCCGGCCGCCCGGCGTGACCTCGGGATTCCCGAACATGACCCCGATCTTCTCGCGCAGCTGATTGGTGAAGATGAGGCTGGTGTTCGATCGACTGACGACGCCGGCGAGCTTGCGAAGGGCCTGGCTCATCAGCCGGGCCTGGATGCCCACGAACGAGTCGCCCATCTCGCCTTCGATCTCGGCCTTGGGCACGAGGGCGGCAACGGAGTCCACCACGACGGCGTCCACACCGTTGGAGCGAATCAGCGTCTCGGTGATCTGCAGCGCGTCCTCGCCGGTGTCGGGCTGGCTGACGAGCAGTTCGTCCACGTTGACGCCGCAGGCGCGCGCGTAGCCCGGATCGAGGGCATGCTCGACGTCGATGAAGGCGACTACGCCGCCCTTGCGCTGAGCTTCCGCCAGGATGTGCTGACACAGCGTGGTCTTGCCCGACGATTCGGGCCCGAAAATCTCGGTGATGCGACCGCGCGGGATTCCACCCACGCCCAGGGCGAGGTCCAGCGCTATCGAGCCAGTTGGTATGACGTCAACCTGGGCTCGTTCCGACGAGCCGAGACGCATGATCGAGCCTCGCCCGAATTGCTTCTCGATGGCCAGAATCGCCGCGTCGACGGCCTTGGTGCGTTCATTCGGGCGCTCGGTAGAGCGCTCCGCGCCTGTTGCCCGGGCCTCGGTCCCTCGCTCGATCATCGCCACCTAGCTCCTCGCTCCTGTCCTCGATCGTTGCCACGACTTGGGATTAGCGGAACGGGTCGCCGGACGGCGTCCGCCCGCCTATTAGCTCTCGGTCTCGTCGGTCCGCGGCTTCCGCTTCGGCTTCCACACCTCGACGTTGGTGGGGGGCTCCAGCATGGGCTGGATCTGGGGGGTCTTCTTCCCAGCGTCCTTGGGCTTCTTCTTTTCTTCACGGTGCGGGCGGTCTCGGCTCGCCATCGGGTGCGCCTCCGCGTTCCACAGGCTACTGGTGGGCTCTTCACTCCGGCTGCACTGGCAATGCACGCGCTCCTGACGGAGGGGTCCGCGCCCGGAGTCCGGGCAGCCGATCGGAGAACGTGCCTGAGCGCAGCGCGTCGCGGATTTCGGCCATGAAGTCTAGGGTGAAGGTCATGTTGTGACAAGTTGCCAGGCGGTAGGCGAGAAGCTCCTCGGCACGGAACAGGTGAGCCAGATAAGCGCGCGAGAAGTTGCGACACAGCAGACAGCGGCAGCCCTCCTGGACCGGCCGGCGGTCCTCCACGAACTGGGCGTTGCGCATGTTCAGGCGGCCGCCGGGGACCCACAGCTGACCGTTGCGGGCGACTCGTGCCGGCAGCACGGAGTCGAACAGATCGACGCCGCGATGCACCGCCTCGAGCAGGTCCGCCGGCGAGCCGAGGCCCATCAGGTAGCGCGGCCGCGGATCGTCGGCAAGCAGGCCGATGGCAACGGCGAGAGCTGCCTCACGCTGGGCGGGTGTCTCATCGCCGGCCAGGCCGCCGATGCAGATGCCGTCGAACGGCTGGCCCGCCATGAAACTCGTCGACTCGGCTCGAAGCCGCGGATCGAGGCCGCCCTGGACGACGCCGAAAAGGGCTTGATCGGGTCGCGTGTGCGCGGCGAGCGAGCGCTCGGCCCAGCGATGAGTGCGAGCCATGGCTTCCGCGACGGCCTGCGGGGTCGACGAGGCGGGCGGCACCGGCTGATCGAAAGCGACGGCGATGTCTGCGCCGAGCGCCTCCTGCACGGCGATCGAGTGCTCGGGCGTGAAGCGATGGTAGGAGCCGTCGAGATGGCTCTGGAAGGTGACGCCCTCGTCGTCGATCTTGCGCAACTCGCCCATCGAGGCAACCTGGAACCCGCCTGAGTCGGTGAGGAGCGGCCGGTCCCAGGCCATGAAGCTGTGCAGGCCGCCGAGCCGCGCAATTCGCTCGTGTCCGGGGCGAAGGTAGAGGTGATACGTGTTGGCCAGGATGATCGTGGCGCCGGCCTCGCGAAGGTCGTCGGGAGCGAGCGCCTTCACCGTCGCGTTGGTGCCGACCGGCATGAACTGGGGCGTCTCAACGACCCCGTGGGGCAGCGTCAGCCGCCCGACCCGACCTTGAGTGGACCCATCGCCGGGCGGCGCGACCTCGACTTCGTAGCGGACCGGAGATGTCTTGGGGATGCGATGGGCGGGCGGGCGATCCGGTGCGTCTGCCATCAGCGAGCGGATGCGTCGGGGTCGGTCGTGCCGTCCCAGAGCGCCGGCTGGTCGGCATCGCTGCGCCGCGGCGGCGGTACTTCGTAACCGAGGCGCGCCAGGTGCTGGCGAGCGCCGTCCGTGGCGATACGACCCTGTGGGGTCCGGTCGAGGAACCCCAGCCGCAGAAGGAAGGGCTCGTAGACGTCCTCGACCGTTTCCGGCTCCTCTGCCAGAACCGCGGCCAAGGCTTGCACTCCCACCGGCCCGCCGCCGAACTTCTGGACGATGGCGGCGAGCAGCTTGCGGTCCGTCCCGTCCAGGCCGGCGTCGTCGATCTCGAGAGCGGCCAGTGCCTGATCGGCGGTGGCGGCGTCGACCCTGCCATCGCCGTGGATCTGGGCGTAGTCGCGCACGCGACGCAGCAGGCGGTTCACGACGCGTGGAGTGCCGCGACCGCGGCGGGCGATCGCGGCGGCCCCGTCCGAGCTGAGCTCCACGCCCAGCAGCCGAGCGGACCGCTCGACGATCGCCGTCAGGTCCGCAAGATCGTAGAAGTCAAGCCGGTAGGTGGCGCCGAAACGGTCGCGCAGCGGGCTGGATATTCGACCCGCCCGCGTGGTCGCTCCGACGATCGTGAACGGCTTCAGGCTGAGGCGCAGGCTGCGGGCCGACGGCCCCTTGCCGATCATGACGTCGAGGGCGTAGTCCTCCATCGCCGGGTAGAGGATCTCCTCGACAGCGCGATTGAGGCGGTGGATCTCATCGATGAAGAGGACGTCGCGCTCGTCCAGCGACGTCAGAATGGCGGCGAGGTCCCCTGCCCGCTCGATCGCGGGGCCGCTGGCATACCGAATGTTCGCGCCGAGCTCGCGGGCCACGATCGTGGCCAGCGTGGTCTTGCCCAGGCCGGGCGGGCCGTGGAGCAGGATGTGGTCCGCCGCGTCCCCTCTCTGGCGGGCGGCTCCGAGCAGGACCGAGAGATTGGCCTTCAGCTCGCGCTGGCCGATGTACTCACCGAGAGTCTTGGGCCGCAGCGTCCGGTCGACGACGACGTCGGCGTCTTCCTGGATGTCCGGGGCCAGGATGCGCGAGAAGTCAGTCACCGGCGCGCTCGCTCATGCCGCGGATCATACCAGACCGAACGGGTGTTCTACCTTCGGAATCGCTCCAGGTTCGAGCCATCCGGAGCGAAGATTTCAGTTGGCCGCGTAATCGAATGCCGGGTCCTCTCTCTCGGCCGCCACGATCCGCTCGAGCACGCTCATGCGGCTCCACGCTTCGGGTCGTGTGAGCGCCACTCTGCGCTCACGAAGTGGCGCTGCGACGGCTGCGGTCTCATCAGTAAGCGCGACCAACGCCGTCAGCGAGATCCGGTCCTTTCCTCTGCCGTGTGATCTCATTCTCCAAGCCCCCGGTCTCGGCAAGCCGCGTCCATTTCCCTACTGACGCCTTGCCTGCCCATGAGACGGCGGCCCCACAGCAGCTGTGATCCGGCTTTCCGTTCGGCCTACCCCTTGAGCAGGGTGCGCAACGCGGCCTTGACGCGATCCTCCAGGCCGGGCCCGACGGAGGTATCGGAGAGCGCGTCACGGGACGCCTGGCGGGCCTCGCCGGCGGAGTAGCCCAGGGCCAGTAGCGCGGCCACCACCTCCGGCTCGCCGGCTGGAGAACCTGCGGTGGCGCCCGCGGCAACGCCCGCGGCCGCGACCTTCTCCCTGAGCTCCAGCACGAATTCGAGCCGCCAGCTTCTTGCCGACTCCGGAGACTGCCGTCAGCAGTGCCAGATCCTCCGAGAGAATCGCCAGCTGTAGATCGCCAACGGCACGCGTCCCGACGATCGCGAGAGCGACCTTCGGGCCGACACCCGTAACGGTCTGGAGGAGTCCGAAGAAGCCGAGTTCCTCGGGCGTACGGAAGCCGTACAGCGCCTGGGCATCCTCACGCACCAGGTGGTGGGTGAACAGCTTGGTCCGCTCCCCTACTCTCACCGCGGCCAGCACGGCGGGCGCGCAGTACACGCGATAGCCGATCCCCCCCACCTCGACGATCATGGAATCTGCGAAGACGGCGCCGACCATGCCGTCCAGCGAGGCGATCACGGAGGCTCTGCTTCCGAGCCTAGACGGCGGTCTTGGGCTCGGGCACGCGCGAAGAGCGCCCGTCTGGATCGAGGCCCAGCCGTTCGCGGCGGAGGGCTTCACGGACCGCTTTCTCGTACGGTGTGACGCCGCTCGGCGCGGGGTTCAGGGCGGAACGATCCAGCGCCCCGGTCGGGATGCGACTGACGGAGCGCTCGCGGTTGGCGACGCAGATCGCGATCGCAAGGGCGTCTGCGGCGTCGTCCGGGGCCGGCATCTCGGCCAGGCCGAGGATGGCCTGGACCATCCGCCCGACCTGCTCCTTGGCGGCGCCGCCGTGGCCGGCCGTGGCCACCTTGACCTCGTTGGGCGTGGCCTCTCGCACTTCCAGATCGTGCTGAGCGGCCGCGAGCAGCGCGACCCCTCGAGCCTGCCCGACGGCGAAGGCCGTCTGGACGTTCTTGGTGAAGAAGAACCGCTCCACGCCGACCATGGATGGCGCATGCAACTCGATCAGGTCGGTCAGGGCGAGGTAGATCGACTCGAGGCGCTCGGGCAGGGTGAGGGTCGACGGAGTCGAGATGACGCCGAAGTCGATGGCCCGGAGCCGGGGCCCGGTTCTCTCGATGACCCCGTATCCGAGCATCGCCGTCCCGGGATCGATGCCGAGGATGATCACCCGCCGACCTCGGCCAGTAGCGCCTCCGGAATCTCGAAGTTGGCGGTCACGCGCTGGACGTCGTCGTGATCCTCGAGCAGCTCGACCAGCCGGAGTGACTGGCGCGCTCTCGCCTCGTCGAGTTCGACCGTGTTCTTGGGCGTCATCGATAGCTCGGCCGACTCGATCTTGACGCCGGCAGCCTCGAGCTCTCGGCGGACCGCCTCGAGCTCATGAGGCCTGGTGTAGACCTCGACCTGCTCGCCCGAAGAGTCGACGTCGTCCGCACCGGCATCGATGGCCAGGAGTTCCAGCTCCTCTGCGTTGCCGCCCGCGGCCAGCGTGATGACGCCGCGCTGCTCGAATTGCCAGGCGACGCTGCCCGGCGCGGCCAGCTGGCCTCCGGCTTTGGTCAGGATCGATCGGACTTCGGCCGCGGTTCGATTGCGATTGTCGGTGGCCGTCTCGACAAGGATCGCCACGCCGCCCGGGCCGTAGCCCTCATACGTGATCTCTTCGAACTGCTCGCCTTCGCCACCGCCGGTCGCCTTCTCGATGGCGCGCTTGATGGTGTCGAGCGGCATGTTGAGCGCCCGCGCGCGCTCGACGGCCAGGCGGAGGCGGAAGTTGCCGTCCGGGTCACCCCCGCCGGCTCGCGCGGCGACGCTGATCTCGCGGCCCATCTTCGTGAAGACGGCGCCGCGCTTGACGTCGTTCGCGCCCTTCTGGCGCTTGATCTGCGACCACTTGGAGTGTCCTGACATCGGGCGGAGTATAGCGCCCGGCCGGGCCTCCCAGCCGCTCAGGCTGAAGAAACCGCCGGCGTCTCGGGCTCCCAAGGCATCACGCCCTCCTCGTCCGGGAACACGCGCCGGGCTATCATGGCCTGACCGCGGCCGGCCCTTCGTCGAGCCGCTCGTTTGATGCGATCTGAAGCCACCAGAGGATCGATTGAGCAGATGACAACCAAGAGTGTCGACCTCCCCCACCTCCGCAGCGTCGTCATTGCGGCCCATGCCGGGGCCGGCAAGACGACGCTAGCCGAGCGCCTCCTTTTCGACGCGACCGCAATCACGCGACTCGGCCGCGTCGACGACGGCACTGCCAGCCTGGATTACGAGCCCGAGGAGCAGAAGCGCAAGCAGTCGCTGACTCTCGCGGTCGCCAGCCTGGAGCACGAGGGAACGAGGGTTCAGCTCGTCGACACTCCCGGTTACGCCGACTTTGCGGCCGAGGTCGTCGAGGGCTTCGCTGCCACGGACGCGGCCGTCCTGCTGATGGATGCGTCGGGGCATGTGGAAGCCGGTCTCGAGTCGGCGGTGGCGCTGGCTCGCGCGAACGGCCGGCCGGCGCTCTTCTTCATCAACAAGTGCGACCGCGAGAACGCCAACCCGGGCAGCGCGCTGGACGGGCTCAGGACCGCGTTTGGTCAGAAGATCGCGCCGCTGCACGTCGCCATCGGCACGGCGGAGTCGTTCAGCGGCTACGTGGACCTGGTCCATCGCAAGGCCTACCAGGAAGCCGGCGGGAAGGAAACCGAGGTCGCCGTCCCGGCCAGCCTCGCCGCCGAAGTCGCTTCCCGCCGCGATCAGCTGATCGAAGCCGCGTCCGAGGCGGACGACGACGTCATGACCAAGTACCTCGAGGGCGAGGAGATCACCGACGCGGAGCTGGAGAGCTGCCTCAAGAAGGCCGTCCGGTCCGGCATGGTGGCGCCGGTCCTGGTCGGCAGCGCGAGCAAGGACGTCGGCGTGCGGGCCCTGCTCGAGGCCATCGTCCACTATCTCCCCTCCCCCGCCGACCTTGGCGAGATCGTCGCCACGGACGCGAAGGGCAAAGAGGTCAAGATCGTTCCGGACGTGACCGGCCCGCTCGTGGCTCGCGTGTTCAAGACGACAGCCGATCCGTTCGTCGGGCGGCTGACTTACCTGCGCGTGCTTTCCGGGACGCTGCACGGCCAGGGCCAGTCATGGAACTCCACCCGGAGCGAGCCCGAGCGAATCGGTCAACTGTTGCTTCTTCACGGCAAGGACCAGGAAACGGTAGGCCAGCTCCAGGCCGGTGAGGTTGGCGCGGTGGCGAAGCTCACGGTGACCGCGACGGGCGACACCTTGTGCGCAACGCGCGAAGGGGCCGTCACGCTCCCGCCTCTCTCGTTCCCGGTGCCGACCCTCCAGGTCGCCATCGAGCCGCAGACCAAGGCGGACCTGGACAAGATGGGCTCGGCCCTGCAGCGCATGCTCGAAGAGGAGCCCTCCGCGCGCGTCGAGCGCTCCGACACCGGCGAGCAGATCCTGCTGACCATGGGGGACGCCCACGTCGCCGTGCTCGGCGAGCGCCTCAAGCGCAAGTTCGGCGCCGCGATCGTGACCAAGACCCCCAGAGTGGCCTACAGGGAAACGATCCGAGGCAAGACGCAGAGCCACGGGCGCTACAAGAAGCAGACCGGCGGCCACGGCATGTTCGGCGACGTCTGGATCGAGATCGAGCCGAACCCGGGCGGCGGCGTCGAGTTCGCCGAGAAGGTCGTCGGCGGCACCGTGCCCAAGAACTTCTTCCCCGGCGTCGAGAAGGGCGTCCGCGAGACGGCGGCCGAAGGTGTGCTGGCCGGCTACCCGCTCAGCGACTTCAAGGCGACCCTGTACGACGGCTCCTTCCATGCGGTCGACTCGAACGAGCTGTCCTTCAAGATCGCGGCCTCGATGGCTCTCAAGTCGGGCGTGCTCGAGTGCAAGCCGGCGCTGATGGAGCCCATAATGACGGTCGAGATCCGGATCCCGGAGGCCTTCATGGGCGACGTGAACCGCGATCTCAACGGCCGCCGCGGCCGGGTTCTCGGTATGGACACCAAGGACGGTCAGCAGGTCATCACCGCCACCGTGCCCCAGGCCGAGCTCTTCACCTATGCCACCGAGCTGCGCTCTCTCACGGGCGGCCGGGGCACCTTCAAGGCCACGCTGGACCGCTACGAGGACGTGCCCGCCCACATCGCTGAGAAGGTCATCGAGGCTCATCGCAAGGAAGTGGAGGCCGCGCACAAGGAGTAGCGGCGCCGGAAGGGCGGCGGCGTCGGGTCAGGGCCTCTGCGACCCGAAACGCGCAAGCGCGTCCGTCGCGAGCGGCTGGGCCGGCGGTCAGCGCCTCGGCGGCGACGGGTGGCTGTCTTGCCCGGGCGGAGACACGAATAGCGGGCCCCGTACCGGCCGGCAAGGGGCCCGCGTGCCTGTCTGTGGTTGTGCGGACCGGCACACGGCCGTTCCTCGCGCCGGGTCCGCAGAGAACCGCAGGGTGACGTCCCAAGATGCCGGGGCCGAAGCCCGTGAAGACCGACCCCAGAGCCGACGCCTCCAGCTCAGTCGTCGGCGAGCCCGACCTACGGCTTGAGCCTATCGTTGCCTGCGCGCTACGCCGTCAGTCGGATCGCCTCGGCCAGGTCGAGGCGGTCCGAGTAGATCGCTCGGCCGACGATCGCACCAACGCAGCCGAGGGCGCGGACGGCCGCAATGTCGGCCAGCGACGAAACCCCGGCCGAGGCGACAATTCCGCCCCGGCCAGGCTCGACCATGCGGCGCAGGAGATCGAAGTCCGGGCCCATCAGCAGGCCGTCGCGCTCGATCGCGGTGACGATGAAGGTTCGCGCGCCGCGATCCGCCAGCGACGCCAGCGCCTCCTCGGCCGGCATGCCCGAGGCGCCCGGGACCCAGCCCTGGCCCACGGCCATGCCGTCGCGGACGTCGAGAGCGATCGCGATGCGCTCGACACCGAAACGGGCGACGAGCCGACCGGCGAACGCGGCATCCCGCAACGCCGCGGTGCCGACAACGACCCGCGCCGCCCCCGCGTCAAGAGCAGCCGCCACCGCTTCCTCGTCTCGCAGCCCGCCGGCCACCTCGCAGGCCGCGCGTCCCCCCACAGCACCGACTATGCGGCCGACCAGCTCAGTCTGGCGCCCCGCACCGTCCCGGGCGCCGTCGAGGTCGACGATGTGGATCCACCGCGCCCCGGCGGCCACGAAGCCACAGGCGACCTCGACGGGCTCTGCAGCGAAGCGAGTCTCCCGAGCGAAGTCGCCTTCCGCCAGCCGGACCACCTGGCCGCCCCGGAGGTCGATGGCAGGCATGACCTCGAACTTTCGGGGTCTCCTGGACGCCTCCTCGGCTTGCGTCTCTTCTAGCATGCTACTATGCTACTACACGACAACGGGCCGTGAGAGGCCGTCAAGAAGGGGAACCGATCATGAGCTCGATGGAAGGCTGGCGCGACGAGGCCACGGGCGAACTGTTCGAAGCCGTGCTGCGTCTCGCCACGGTGGACGAAGCCTCGGCGTTCTTCCGCGACCTGTGCACTCTCGGCGAGCTGCACGACATGGCGCAGCGCTGGGCGGTCGTTCGGCTCCTCGACCAGGGCATGCACTACGCCGAGATCTCGCACCGGACCGGTGCGAGCACGGCCACCGTCACCCGCATCGCCCAGTGGCTTCACCACGGCGAGGGTGGCTACCTGCGCGCCCTGGAGCGCCTCCGCGAAGGCGGCGCGCCAGCCAATCCGGGAGAGAAGACACGATGACGCGCCGGCTGCGCCTGGCAATCCCGAACAAGGGCCGGCTGGTCGAGCCGACCGTCCGCCTGCTGCGCGATGCCGGGCTCGTCTTCGAGGCCGGCGAGCGAGCGCTCGTGGCGCGCGTCCAGAACTTCGATCTCGACATCCTCTTCGTGCGGACCAACGACGTCGTCGAATTCGTGAGCGACGGCGTCGCCGAGCTGGGCGTGACCGGGCTCGACCTGCTGGCGGAGGCGGGCTCGGATGCTCCGCAGCTGCGCAGCCTCGGGTTCGGGAAGTGCCGCCTCACCATCGCCGTCCCGAACGACTCGCCGTACCGCGTGCCGGAGGATCTGGCGGGCCTCCGCGTCGCCACGTCGCACATGAACCTCACGAAGGGCTTCTTCTCGGGTCGTTCCATTCCCGTCGACGTCATTCCAGTTTCGGGCGCGGCTGAAGTCGCGCCGCGGCTTGGCCTCGCGGAGGCGATCGTCGATCTGGTGTCGACCGGCTCGACCATGGTTGTGAACGGCCTGCGGCCGATCGAGGAGGTCTTCGCCTCGGAGGCGGTGCTGGTGGCCAACCCGACGGCGCTGCGCGACCGCTTCGACGCCCTCGACACGATCCAGACGATGCTCAGCGCCACGCTGGCCGCGCGCGATCGCAAGTACCTGATGATGAACGCCCCCGAAACCAGGTTGATCGAGCTGGAGGATCTCCTGCCCGGATTGGAGTCGCCGTCCATCATCCCGCTGGCACACAAGGGCATGGTCGCCATTCACTCGGTCGTCGAGGCCGACGCCGTCTGGTCGCTGTTGCCCCGCCTCAAGGCCGCCGGCGCGTCCGGCATCCTGATCCTGCCCATCGAGAAGCTCGTCCAATGAGCGCAACGTCCGTAGCTATTCGCCGCCTCGATCTGGCCGCCGCCGACACGGATCCGACCGTGGCCGCCGAGATCCAGGCGCTGCTGCGCCGCGGCGCCGTACCGGATCAGCAGGTTCGTGAGGGCGCAAGGGCGATCCTCGCCTCGGTGAAGGCCGGCGGCGACGCCGCGGTGCGCGAGGCCAACGCCCGCTTCGGCGGCGGCCGCGCCGACGGCTCGCTGCTCGTCAGCCGGGCGGAGATGGAGGCCGCGCGCGATACCCTTCCGCCGCGCATCCGGGCCGGACTCGAGCAGATGATCGAGAACATTCGCCGCTTCGCGGAGACTCAGCGACCCCAGACTCGTGTCACGACGATCGTCCCCGGTGTTGAGATCGAACGGCGTTGGGCGCCGCTGGCTCGTGTCGGTGTATATGCCCCGGGCGGTTCCGCGGCCTATCCGAGTTCCCTGTTGATGGGCGTGGTGCCGGCACGGGTCGCCGGCGTCGGCACCGTCGTGGTGGCCTCGCCCGCGGACGCAGAGGGCGGGCTCAACCGGACGCTCCTCGGCGCTGCCGCGCTTGTCGGAGTGGACGTCTTCATCGTCGCGGGCGGCGCTCAGGCCGTCGGCGCGATGGCGTACGGGCTGTCGGAACTTGGTGTGTCGCCGGTGGACCGCATCGTGGGGCCGGGCAACTCCTGGGTGACGGCCGCCAAGCTGGAAGTCTTCGGTGAGTGCGGGATCGACCTGCCGGCCGGTCCGTCCGAGGTCATGGTCGTCGCCGACGGCACCGCCGACCCGGTTGACGTCGCTGCGGACCTGCTCTCCCAGGCCGAGCACGGGCCGGACTCCCCTGCCCTGCTTGTCACCTGGGACGCAGTCTTCGCGAGCGCGGTCGAGGCGGAGCTGGGGCGCCAGCTCGAGACCGCTGCCCGGCGCCCGATCCTGGAGCGCTCGCTCGCGATGGGTGCGCTCGCCGTCCTGGCGCCGGACCGCGACGCTGCCCTCCGGTTCGTGAACGACTACGCGCCGGAGCATCTGTCCGTTGTCGTAGATGATGTGGAGGAGGCGGTCGTGCGCCTCCGAAACGCGGGCTCGCTGTTCGTCGGTCCCTATGCGCCCGAGTCGGCCGGCGACTATGCCTCCGGAGCCAACCACGTCCTGCCTACCGGCGGGCTGGCGCGCTCGTGCGGCGCCCTCTCCACCGAGGACTACGGCAAGTTCGTGCAGGTCCAGAGGATCAGCCGAGAGGGTCTGGCGGCAATCCGTGACTCGGTCGAATCGATCGCCGAGGCCGAGGGTCTGATCGCCCACAAGCGCGCGGTCGAAGTCAGATTCGAGGCCCGGCCATGAGCGCGTCGACCGAACGGCCGGCCGAACAGGCAGCCAGCCAGCCGCTCCCAACCTACGTCTGGGAGCCCACGACGGACTTCCTCGCGGCCAAGTACGGGCTGCCGCGCGAGTCGATCGTGCAATTCGACGTGAATACCTCGCCGGTTCCGCCCGACCTTCGCGATGTCCTGGCCGGCCCATTCGACCCGCCGCTGTCGGAGTACCCGCCGAGTGACTATGCCGGACTCGTGGCCGCAGCCGCCGAGTCCTACGGCGTCGCTCCGGACGAGATCCTGCCCACGGCCGGCGCCGACGAGGCCCTGGACCTCACGGCTCGGGCGTTTCTGCGCGAGGGCTCGGTCGCGGTAGGCGCGGTGCCCACGTATGCGATGTACCAGATCGTGACCGAGCAACGCGGCGCGCGGTTCCGATCCGTCTCGCGGCTGCCCGCGGATGCCGGGTTCGAGCTGGACATGCCGGCGCTCGCCGAGGCAGCACGCGGCGCGGACCTGGTATGGCTGTGCGAGCCCAACAACCCCACCGGCACAGCGGAGCCGCCGGAGCGTATTGCCGAACTGCTCGACCTGCTGGCGACGGACGCGACCCGAGAAGGACGGCCCGCCCCGGCGGTGGCCGTAGACGAGGCCTACGCCGAGTTCGTCGGCCGCTCGGTGCTGCCGCTCCGGGCCCGGTATCAAGGTCTGGTCGTCGTCCGGACGCTGAGCAAGGCGCACGCTCTGGCCGGGGCCCGCGTGGGCTTCGCTGTGGCGCGGCCCGAAACACTGGCACCGATCCTGTCGTATCGCGCTCCGGCCTCGGTCGCGACGGTTTCGGCGGCCCTCGCGACTGCCGCCCTGCGCCGCCCCGACCTGGCCGTGGCGAACGTCGCCCGGATCGCGGGGCAGCGTGCCCGCCTCATCGGGGAGCTGACCCGCCTCGGCTGGCGTCCGTATCCCTCGCAGGCCAGCTTCATCCTGGTCCGCTTCGGCTCTGTGGAGATCGCGGCGCAAGCCGCCGAGTCGCTGCTGCGCCGGGGCCTCGTCCCGCGGACCTTCGGCCCCGATCATCCGCTGGCCGACTGTCTCCGCCTGACCGTTCGGTCGGTCCAGGAGAACGACCGTCTGATCCGCGCCGCGAAGGAGATATCACCGAGGGAGATACCGGCATGAGCAACCAGATCGGCACCGTGGTCGAATCGGGCGATCGGTGGGCCACGGTGGCCCGCGCCACGCGCGAGACTCAGATCACCGTCACCCTGCGACTCGACGGAACCGGCGAGAGCAAGATCTCGACCGGCGTCGGTTTCTACGACCATCTGCTGCACTCGCTCGCCCACCATGCGCTCTTCGACCTCGACGTCGACGCCACCGGCGATCTGGCGATAGACGAGCACCACACGGTCGAGGACGTGGCGCTGGTCCTGGGCGCCGCGCTCGCGCAAGCCCTGGGCGACCGCTCCGGCATCGTCCGCTTCGGCGATGCGGCCGTGCCCATGGACGAGGCGGTGGCCACGGCCGTGGTCGACGTCGGCGGACGCCCCTACGCCGTCGTCGACCTGCCGTTCAGGGGCAAGCGTGTCGGCAAGCTGCCGCTGCAGCTGATCGAGCACGTCCTTGCGTCGTTCGCCCGCGCGGGTGGGGTCACGCTCCACGTTACGGGCAGAGGTCGCAACGATCATCACCTGGCAGAGGCGGCGTTCAAGGCGCTGGGCCGATCGCTGCGCGCCGCGTGCGCCGTCGATCCACGCCGCGCCGGCGTCGCCTCAACGAAGGGGTCTCTGGGCTGATGGCCACCGGCCAACCGACCGTGGCGGTCCTCGACTACGGTGCCGCGAACATGGTCAGCATCGGCCAGGCGCTCGTGACTGCGGGCGCTCGGGTGGTCGTGGCCGTCGACGCGGCCGGGCTTGACGGAGTCGACGCGATCGTTGTCCCGGGCGTTGGAGCGGCCGCCCCGGCCATGGCTCATCTGCGCGAGGCGGGGCTGCTGGAGCCGTTGCGCGATTGGGTTCGGGCGGGCCGTCCGTGCCTGGGTATCTGCCTGGGCTATCAGCTCTTCTTCGAGCGAAGTTCCGAAGGCGGCGCCGAGACGCTGGGTCTTCTGGCCGGACGGACGATTGGCCTCGAAGGTGCGCCAACGTTGCCCCATATCGGCTGGAACACCGTCGACCTGACCCGGCAGCACCCTCTCTTCGACGGCATCGCGGATGGGTCGCACTTCTATTTCGTGCATTCGTTCGCGCCGGTGCCGGAGGACGAGAGCGTCGTCGTCGCCCGCACGACGCACGGTGGCACCTTCGTGAGCGCTGTCGCAGCAGGCTCGCTGTACGGGCTTCAGTTCCATCCTGAGAAGTCCGCCGAGACCGGCCAGCGGCTGCTCGCCAACTTCCTGCGGCTGGTCTCCACGAGCGATGGCGAGGCGGGCGCGGGTCGCGCCACGACCGCGGCTTCCGCCGGCTCGGCCGCGTCGGGAGTGGCGTGATGCTTGCCCGCCGAGTCATCCCCTGCCTTGACGTGGCCAACGGCCGCGTTGTGAAGGGCACCAGGTTCGTGGATCTCACCGACGAGGGCGACCCGGCCGAGCTGGCGGAGCGCTACGCCCGGGAAGGTGCGGACGAGATCGTCTTCCTCGACATCGCCGCCGCTCCTGAGGGCCGTGGCACCATGCTGGAGGTCGTTCGGCGAACGGCCAGCCGGGCATTCGTGCCAGTCACGGTAGGCGGCGGTGTCCGCAGCGTGGGCGAGATGCGCGACGTACTACGCGCCGGCGCGGACAAGGTTTCGTTCAACACGGCTGCGGTGGCCCAGCCGGATCTGCTCACGGCCTGTGCGCGGCGCTTTGGCAGCCAGGCGGTGGTCTGCGCGATCGACGCCCGGCGCCTGCCGGAATCCTCGGGAGCGCGGCTCGAGACGGCGGTTGGCTGGGAGGTCGTCACGCACGGAGGTCGAACGCCTGCCGGCCTGGATGCCGTCGAGTGGGCACGGCGGGCGGTCGAGCTTGGCGCCGGCGAACTGCTCGTCACCTCGATGGACCGCGACGGCACGCGGAGCGGCTTCGACACGGAACTGTTGAGGGCCATCTCTTCTCGAGTGCGCGTGCCGGTGATCGCATCAGGTGGCGCATCCGGCCCGGAGGATTTCGTGGCCGCCGTCCGGGACGGGGGCGCCGACGCCGTGCTCGCGGCCTCGGTCTTTCACAGACGGATCTACTCGATCGACTCGGTCAAGAAGGCCATGGCCGCGGCCGGGTTGCCGGTCCGGCCCGTTCGGGAGGCCGCCGCATGACAGCCAGACGGGCGCTCGAAGAACTGATTTCGTGGGGGCCGAGCGGCCTCGTGCCGGCGGTGGTTCAGGACGTCGCCGACGGCCGCGTCCTGATGGTCGCCTATATGGACGCCGAAGCGCTCGCCGCGACGATGACCAGCGACGAGGTGCACTTCCACTCGCGCTCCCGCGACCGCCTCTGGCGCAAGGGCGAAACCAGCGGCAACGTGCTGCGCCTGGTCGACGTCGACCTCGATTGCGACGGCGACGCGCTGCTGATCCAGGTGCAGCCCGTCGGGCCGACCTGCCACCGCGGCACGCGTAGCTGCTTCGACCCGGCCGACGGCGAGGCCGGCAGGCGTCCTCTCGGCCCCAACGCGCCCGGCATCCAGGGCTTCGCCTGGCTCGAAACGCTCTGGTCCACGATCGACGCCCGCGCCGCCGCCGACCCGGCCGCGTCCTATACGGCCCGCCTGCTGGCCGCTGGCGTCGACGGTCCGGCGCGCAAGATCGCCGAAGAGGCCACCGAAGTGCTGATGGCGGCCAAGGACGACGCCTCGGCCCCTGCCGACCGCCGGGACGCGACGCGTGCGGCGCTTGCCGGCGAGGTGGCGGATCTCCTCTATCACACCCTGGTGCTGCTGAGAGAACGAGGGCTGGAGCCGGCGGCGGTCGTCGGCCGCCTCCGTGAACGCCACAAGCCGTAGGCGCGCCGTCCACGACCGATCTTCAGCTCTTCAGTCGGCCGATCCGAAGGGCCTTCTTGCCCATCCGCACCACGAGGTAGCGGCCATCGATCGGTGAGGGCACGGCGTCCTCCGGCGCGCCGACGCGCTGGTCGTTGATCGACAGCCCGCCCTGCGAGATCGCCCGGCGAGCCTCCCCGTTGGAGGTGAACAGACCGCTCACGACCGCCAGCGCCAACGCCCCGCCGGCGAGGTCCCCGGGGGTGTACTCAAAGTGGTCGATGGCCTCGAACAGGCCGGCCAGCAGCTCCGGGTCGCGGATCGGCTCCTTCGAGAAGGCGGCTTCGCTGATGCGGACCGCCTTCCTGGCGTCCTCGTCGCCGTGGACGCGCGCCGTCAGGTCGTAGCCCATCGCCTTCTGGGCTACGCGCGTCTCGGGGTGCGCGGCTTGCTGGGCCTCGAGATCCTCGACCTTGGCCCGATCGAAGAGGGTGAACCAGCGCAGGTACAGGCCGATGTCCCGGTCGTCCGCATCGAGCCAGTACTGGTAGAACTGGTAGGGGCTGGTCTTGCCGGGATCGAGCCAGACGCTCGTCCCTGCGGCGGTCTTGCCGAACTTGGCGCCGCTCTCGTTGGTCAGAAGCGGGTACGAGAGCCCGTACGCCAGGTCCTGCGCCTCCCCGGTGCCGAACTCCTTGCGGATCAGCTCCAGGCCCGCGGTGATGTTGCCCCACTGGTCGGCGCCGCCCATCTGCATCTCCACGCCGCCGGTGCGGTAGAGGTGCAGGAAGTCTGCCGCCTGGAGGAGCATGTAGCTGAACTCCGTGAAGCTCAGGCCCTGGTCGAGGCGGATCTGGACGGAATCCTTGGCCAGCATGTAGGGCACGGTCAGCTGCTTGCCGATGTCCCGCAGAAACCGCAGCAGCGAGTACGAGCTCAGCCATTCGTAGTTATCGACCAGCTCGGCGCCGTTGGGACCGTCGAAGTCAAGGAGCCGGGAGAGCTGGCCCTGGATCCCGACGATGTTCTCTTCGACCGTCGCCCGACTCAACAACAGCCGCTCGGACGATCTCCCCGACGGATCGCCGATCATCGCCGTCCCGCCGCCCACGACGATCACAGGCGTGCCGCCGGCGCGCTGCAGGTGGAGCATCCCGAAGATCGGCACCAGGCTGCCGATGTGGAGCGAAGTCCCGGTGGGATCGAAGCCGTTGTAGCCCTTGATGGGAACGCCGGTCGCGAGCCGTTCGGCCAGGCCGCTGCTGTGCTGGTGCAGCATTCCCCGCCAGCGCAGCTCGTCGAGCAGACCGGCCAGGCCGGTAGCGCTCCCAGACCCTCGTCCGCCACTCCTGTCAGCTGCCGTCATCGCCAGACCCGCTCCTAACTTGCGTCACAGGCTTCGCCGTCGGCCCGTCCGAAGGCCCGGCGGTCGGGGGTGCGATGACCGCCTTCGCACGTATGCTATCTTGCGAGCCGCCATGCAGACCAGCCTCGCCCGACGCCAACGCCGTCGCCGCAACGGCCGGGGAGCTTCCCGCGGGGGGGCCGTCAGCCGTTTCGCCCTGATTCTCCCGATGATCCTTCTCGGGGTCATGGTCTTGATCGGGGCGGTCGGCTTCGTCGGGGCAGTGGATATCTATGCCACCTACAGCCGCGATCTGCAGGATCCCAGGCAGCTCCTGCAAAGCATCAACTTCAGCCAGCCGACGGTCCTCTACGACAAGACGGGACAGTATTCACTCGCCTCGTACGGGACCGAGAATCGCCGCGTCCTCACGTTCGACGAGATTCCAGACGTCGTTCTCGACGCGACCACCAGCGCCGAAGACAAGACCTTCTGGACGAACGAAGGCTTCGACCCGGCCGCCGTCCTGTCGGCATTCCGCGACGCCCTCTCTGGTGCCCCCAGAGGAGCCTCGACGATCACCCAGCAACTCGTCAGAGCGGAACTCCTCCCGCCGACCACGAGCCTCGTGGACCGCAAGATCAAGGAGATCATCCAGTCGGTGAAGCTCACCCAGGAATTCCCGGGCGTGCAGGGCAAGGAAACGATCATCACCGACTATCTCAACCTGAACTTCTACGGAAATGAAAGTTACGGCATCGCCGCGGCCGCCGAGGGGTATTTCGGCATCACCGATCTCAGCCAGCTGACGATCGCCCAGAGCGTGATCCTCGCCGCCTTGCTACAAGCCCCGACCGCCTACGACCTGATTCAGAACGCGGTGCAGCAGCCGGACGGCACCTGGGTTGTCCCGGCGGATTCCGAGATCGTCCAGCGCCGCAACCTGATCCTCGAGGACATGCGCCAGAACCAGCTGGATGGCCTGTTGCGCGGGACCTACAAGGACGCGGATATTCTCGCGGCCGAGTCTGAGCCGGTGGTCGTTCATCCTCAGCCGCAGAGCCGGTTGATAGCCCCGCAATTCGACGAGCAGGTTCGCGAACAGCTCGCGGCCCTGCTATGCGGCCCCGGAGTCGACCCGTCTGACTGCGAGAAGGTGGACACCGGCGGTTACAAAGTGGTTACGACGCTCGACACAACGATGCAGGATTCGGCCGAGAAGTGGCTCGAGGCCTACATCCTGGCCCCGAATCAGGGCTCCAAGCAGGCCGCGATAACCTACCTCGCGGGGATTGGTATCACGGCCCAGTCTGACCCGTACGACTACTACCGAATAGTCGGGCCGCAGCCGTCGACCGGCCTGGCCACCGGTTTGCTCAATGCCAACATGCACAACGGGGCGCTGATGGCGGTCGACTACCGGACCGGCGAGGTGCTCGCCTACGCGGGCAGCGCCGGGTTTTATGAGACGCCGGTGCCGGACCCGACCAAGCCGGGGCAGAACCTGTTCGATCCGCAGTTCGACGTCCTGAGCAATGGCTACCGCCAGCCGGGCTCCTCGTTCAAGCCCATCAACTACATCGTCGGTCTTCAGGACAAGACAATGACGGCGGCGTCGCTGTTCATGGACGTAGCCACCAACTTCGGCGGCGGCTATACGCCCCATGACGCCGACAACTATGAGCGCGGTCCGGTCCGCATGCGCGAGGCCCTCCAATACTCGCTCAACATCCCGGCGGTCAAGGCCGCCTCGATCAACGGGGTGGACCACTTGATGCAGCGCGCCGAGGACTTCGGGCTGTCCTTCCCCGCGAACTCGAACCCAGGCGTGTCGATCGGCATTGGCACGCTCGAGGTACGGCCGGCCGACCTGGTGTCCGCGTACGGCGCCATCGCCGACGCAGGAACCCTGGTGCAGCGCTCGATGATCCTGTCTGTCACGGATTCGCAGGGCAACGTCATCTGGTCACTGAAGAACGACCCGCCGCCCACTACGCATCCGACGACGCCGCAGGCCGCCTACATCATGACCGACATGCTGAAGGGCAACACCGATCCAAGCCAGAACAACTGGTGGAGCCAGTACAAGCTGTACGACAACGGCCGGCGCGTCGCCGCCCTCAAGACCGGAACCTCCGACCAGACCCAGGATCTGTTCGCGGTCGGCTACGTGGCGCCGCCCACCGATCCGAACGCACCGGCAATTGTCGCGGGGGTGTGGGCGGGGAACAGCGACGATGCGCCCGGCAGGAGCGTGATGTCCCTGGAGCTGGCTGCGCCGATCTGGCATGGGTTCATGCAGGACGTCACCACGGGTACACCCAAGACGGACTTCCAGCAGCCCGGAGGCCTGACCTGGGCCAACGTCGACGCGTACAGCGGAATGCTGCCGGGCCCCTACTCCGCCAAGACCGTGCGAGAGGTCTTCATCAACGGCACGGTGCCGACCCAGGTCGACGACACCAAGGTCCCGATGGACATCGACACGGTCACGAACACGCTGTGGACGTACGACTGCCCGGGTGTCGAGGACACGAGGGGGTTCCTGAACTTGAGCCAGGTCGACGCCGGCAACGCCAACTTCCAGTACTACGACCAGATCTGGATACAGCGAGCCATGACCGGCGTCGGTAAGAGGGGCGGCCCCAACAACGGCGAGACCATGTACTTCTACCAGACCGGCTTCTGGACCCCGTATGGGAACACATGGGGCGCGCCGTTCCCGCCCACGACGTACTGCACCTCCAACACCGGGACACCGCCGCCGACGCCGAGCTTCAGTCCAACGACGCCGCCCACGCCGACCGCGCCGCCGACACCCACGCCGACGCCCGCGCCGACCATGGGGCCTACGCCTACGCCGCCGCCTACACCGACACCGGCGCCGACCGCGGCTCCAACTCCCACGCCGACGCCCACTGGGACTCCGACGCCGGCACCCGCGCCGCCATCGCCGGCCACGTCCGCCCTGATGTTCCCGTGGTTCGCGCTCGTTTCGCTCTTCGGCCGAAAGGGTCGGACGCTCCGGGGCCGCCTCTCACGAGCGTCGAAGCAGAGTCCTCGCGAGATCGGTCGCGATCGCCAGCTCAGGTAGACGCAGGATGCGGCTCCAAACGAGGTAGACTCCCGCGCCGGCGAGGCAGGCCGCCCCAAGCTCGAGGACGAGGGCCGGGAACCACGTCGAGCCGTGGGTCAGGCTGCTGACAAACCGGTCCGTCGCGAGTGCCCCTGCGGCCGTGAGCGACGCTCCCGGAATGGCGAAGGCCACAGTCAGACCGAGCGGTCGAAGATCGAAGCCCGGGCGGCGCCGCATGAAGTAGAACAGCATCGAGACTTCTGCCCACGCCCCGATGCCGATGGCCAGCGCCAGGCCTCCGAGCCCGAAATACGGGAAGAGCACTGCCGCTGCAACGACATCGATCGCGACGGCCAGCAGCGCCGCCGTTACCGGAGTGCGTGTGTCCTTGCCCGCGTAGAAGATCGGGGCGAGGAGCGAGATGAGCACGTGGGCGACCAGCCCGAGCAGGAAGACGACGAAGACCGGCACCGCTATCGACGTCTCCTCCGGCGTGAAGATGCCGTGCTGGAACAAGAGGGTCAGTGTCGGCGTCGCGAGCACGATCATCAGCCCGGTGAGCGGAACGACCACGTACAGCGTCAGTCGCAGAGCCTGATCCACCAGCCGGCCGAAGCGCTCCCTGTCGCCCTTCGCAATAGCCTGAGACAGTGGAGGCAGCAGCACGATCCCAAGCGGCACACCTATCAGGCCGACGGGGATCTGAAGGGCCGTGAAGGCATATGTGTAGATGTCGATGCCGTTGATCTGCTGGCCCCCGAGGTTGGTGAGCTGGAACGCGAAGAAGGTGTTCACCAGGAAGACGATCTGTGTCACGCCGAGCCCGAGCGCCCGCGGCGCCATGAGTTTGAGCGTCTCTTTGACCGCGGGATCGTGCACATCCAGCACGAGGCCGTACAGGCCCTGCTTGCGAACGGCGTAGGTCTGGATTCCCATGTGCCCGGCTGCCCCCAGCACCACGCCCGCCGCAAGTCCCTGGATGCCCATGAAGGGCGTCAACGCGACCGTGGCCCCGATGATCACGAGGTTGTATACGTTGGGCGCCAGTGCTGGGGCACCGAAGATGCCGGACGCGTTGAGGCCGGCGGTGAAGGCCGCCGCCAGCGCAAGGAAGATCGGCGAGATCAGCATCCAGCGCGTCAGGTCGATCTCGAGGGCGATTTCCGCCGGGTCGTTGCTGGGACCGATGATCGGCACGATCAGCGGCGCTGCCAGCCACACCAGCACCGCCAGCGGCACCAGGGCCATGACCATCAGATTGGCGATCGTGGCCACCAGACGGCGAGCGCGGCGATCCTCGCCATTGGCCAGGAGTGCGGAGGCTACGGGTACCAGCGCGGAGCCGACTGCGCCGGCGGCGACGAGCTGGAACAGGGTATCTGGGATGCGGAAAGCCACGTAGAACGCCGCGATCTGCGGTCCGGCGCCGTACTGGGCGGCGAACACGGCAACCCTGACCCAGCCCAGCAGACGAGAGACGAAGACCCCGGCCACGACGACCATTCCGGCCAAAGCGATGGCGCGACCGCCGAGCCGGGCAGCGGACGCTTCGGAAAGGCCGGGAGTGGCCGGATTCGTCGGGTCGCCGGCGAGCACGGCGTCACCCGCGGCGACCTCGCGGGCGGGCTGAAGCGCTCGGCGCGGCTGCCATTCGTCGTGGCGTGGCGAGCTCAGTCGCTGGCTACCCGGAACGTGGCGGGAGGGCCGGCGATGGCCGCTCACCGGAAACGCCCGGCGAGCCGCCAGAACACGCCCGAGAGCGCGCCTGGGGCGTACTCGTGGGCCCGAATGCGGACCTCGCCGACCGCGCCGAGGCGGCGCTTGAACTCGTACAGGTTCCAGAGCGGATGCGAGCTGTCCGCAGGCAGGCCGGGGAACTCGTGCGTGTCCACGCCGCCGAGATCGTAGCCTTCGAACCCGGCCGTGACGGCCCATCGCATGATCGACCAGTGCAGCAGGTGGTTGGCCCGGTTCTTTCGGAGATCGGCGTCGTCGTGAGATCCTGCCGCGAACAGGACCACGTATCGGCCACTGTGGAGGAGCAGAAGGCCGCTTCGCCGGCGGCCCTCGGCGCTGGCGAACCACAAGCTCGCCAGGCCCATCTGGCCGAGACTCCGCCACTGGTTCAGCTCGTACTCTCGGTCGCGCACAACGAAGCCTTCGCGCCGGCCGGTGGCGGCGTGCATCTCGAAGAACTCGGCCAGTGCCGCCTCGCGGACCGCCGGCGACGTCAGGTCGATCCGTTCAGTTGTCACGCCCGCGCGCCGGGCCTTGTTGATGTTGGTGGCCGTCGAGTCGTCCAGGAGCGCGTGCTGCTCCTCCTCGTCGGCGCGCAGCGGAACCACCATCGCCGTGCGCGACACCTGGACTTCCCGGGCCGCCGGCCGAAACCCCGACCCGGGCAGCGTCGCCGCGAAATCGCTGTCCTCGCGCCAGGTGGGGTCGATCGTGAGCGTCAGGCTGTGATGCGCCCGGGCAATGCCCCTCAGGGCCGCCAGAGCCGCCGTGGCGGCCTCGGGCGTCGCTTCCAGTAGGATTGGGCCTCGTGGGGCGTAGTGGATGTGCGGGCGCACCGGCCCCGGCGCGCGGCGCAGCAGAGGCCGCTCCTGGATGAAGACGGCGGCGACGCGCCGGCCGTCCAGCTCGACGGCGTAGCGGAGCGGCGTCCAGCCCAGGCCGCGCTTGATCTCGCCCCATTCGTACGACTGGAACGCGTCGCCGAGCGGACTGCGGGCCGCCAGTGCGTCCCAATCCGCCGCCGCCCAGCCACTCGCGTCGATGACGCGGGGCATGGCGGAAACGGCCGCTTGCCTTGTCTGCACCAACTCCTCCACAGGGCCGCGACGCGTGACGGTCCGGGCCGCAGGTGACCAATTCTCGCATCCTGCGGCACAGAGCGCGGGCTGAGTCTGGATAACGGGTGAGCCCCGCGTGCCGGCCAGTCCGATCGGAGCTCAGAAGGCGACCACCGTAGCGCCGTCGCCGCCCTCCCCTCGCCCGCCGGGACGCCACGATTTCACCAGCGGATGGCCCGACGCGAACTCGCGGACCGCGTCGCGGAGCGCACCCGTGCCCAGGCCGTGGATGATCGTGGCCTGCTCCAGGCCGGCCAGCGAGACGTCGTCGAGGTACCGGTCCAGGACCTCCAGCGCCTCACCGACCTTCGCCCCGCGAAGATCCAGTGAGGACGCGACGGTTCGCGCCCGTTCCAGCTGCAGCCGCGAGGCGGTCGTCCCGGCCTCCCCATCGCCCGTCGCTGCCAGTCGGCGGCCGCCCGGCCTCGAATCGATGGCCGCTCCCTCCCCTTCTCCGCCGACCGCCGGCTCCAGGTCCTCCAGCGGGACCGTCACGCGTATGCCTCCGGCCTCGAGAGTGGCGCGCCGGCCGCCCTTCTCCAGCGCGGCGATGCGGCCCTCCCACCCGCCGCTGATGCTGCGGGCGCGCATTCCGGTGTGCCAGGCCACCGCGCCCGGGCGTACCGTTCGAATCGGTTCGGGATCTGCCGGAGGGAGGCGCTCGAGCTGCGTCCTGGCCCGCTCGAGCCCTTCGTCGAGACTGCGTTGCGTCACCGTCTCGCGCTCGAGCTGGCGGCGGATCGTCCGAACTTCGGCCCTGACGTCGTCGACGAGCCGCTCGGCCTCGTCCCGGGCTGCCTTGACCGATTCGTCTCGCTCGCGCCGAGCGCGGCGTCGTTCGTCCTCCGCCGACGCGAGCGCAGCCCTGGCCCGGTCCTCGGCCGTGCGTGCTCGGGCGAGCGCTTCGGTCGTCTCGAGCTGAGTGGCCTTGATCGACGCCAGCGTCTCCTCGAAGGCCTGCTGCTCGTCCGTGAGCCTCGATCGAGCCTCCGCCACTATCGCCGGCGGCAGGCCCAACCGTTCGGCTATGGCGAAGGCCTGGCTCTGGCCCGGCAGGCCGATCGACAGCTTGTAGGTCGGGCGGAGCGTCTCCACGTCGAACTCGACGGAGGCGTTTCGAGCCTGCGGCGTGGTGTGGGCGTACAGCTTCAGCTCGGCGTAGTGGGTCGTGGCGGCGACCAGGGCGCCGGCCCTGATGAAGTGATCGAGCAGGGCCTGTGCCAGCGCGGAATCCTTCGGTCGGATCGGTCCCGGCGCCGAGCTCGTCCAGGAGAACAAGGTGATTCGGTCCCGCGGCCTCGACGATTCGAACGATCGAGCGCAGGTGTCCGCTGAAGGTGGAGAGAGACTGCGCGACCGACTGTTCGTCCCCGATGTCGGCGTAGACGTCGAAGAGGATCGGCAGGCTGGTGCCCGCCTCGGCGGGCACGTGCAGACCGGCCTGGTGCATCAGGCTGAGCAGACCCAGCGTTCGCAGCGCGACCGTCTTTCCGCCCGTGTTCGGGCCAGTGATCAGCAACGCGGTGTAGCCGTCTCCGAGGCGGATGTCGATCGGCACCACCCGGCCAGGTAGGCCCGGATGACGCGCGCCGAGCATCACGATCTCGGGTCGAGTCGCGATCTCGGCGGCGATGGCGTCCATATCCTCGGCCAGGCGCGCCTTGGCGGCCCAGAAGTCGAATCTGGCCAGCGCATCGAGCGTTTCGCGGAGCTGGGGCGCCTGGCCGGCCACGAGAGTGGACAGCTCGTCGAGGATGCGCTCGACCTCCGTCTGTTCGGCGACCTGCGCCTCGCGCCACGCGTTGCCGAGCTCGACGGCCACGAGCGGCTCCACGAACAGCGTCTGGCCGCTGCCGGAGGCGTCATGGACGATGCCCTTCACCCGGCTGCGCGCGTCGGCCCGGACCGGGATGACGTACCTGCCGCCGCGCAGCGTCACCAGCGGCTCCTGAAGGGCGCTTGCAATGTCGCCGGAGTGGACCAGTTGATCCAGGCGGGTGCGTAGCCGGTCGTAGGCGACGCGCACGGCGCGGCGGAGTCCACCGAGGCGCGGTGACGCCGTATCGAGCAGCTCACCGGTTGGGTCGAAGCTGCGGCCGAGCACGCTGCGCAGGGCCGGCAGCGGGTGGATCTCGCGGCCGAGATCATGCAGGATCGGGCGCCGATCGCCGGACAGCGCCTCGGCCAGACGGGAGGCGGCCTCGAGCGTGGCGGCGATGTCAAGGAACTGGCCCGGATCCAGGCGACCGCGGCGGGCAGCGCGCTCCAGCGCCGGTCCGATGTCCTTGCTGCCGCCGATGCCGGCGCCCGGGTGGGCGGCCACGAAAGCGCGCGTCTGAGTCGTCTCCTCGAGCCCGTGGGCCACGATCACACGATCGGTCGACGGCTCGAGAGCCTCCGCGAGGCGGCGCCCCGGTGGGAACCCGGTCGCGGCGGCAAGCCGCGCGCGGACCAGCGGGAATTCCAACAGCGCCATGGAGCGCCGATCCATGTGCGCGCCCGGGCCGGGGCCGGCAATTGCAGGCTTAGCGGCCGCGTGGCCGGCCGCAACGTTGTCGAGGCCGGACGCGCTCATCGAGTCGCCCTCGAGCCCGACACGGCCGGATTGCCCGCCGCCCAGACCCGCCACGGTTTGCTGAGCCAGGGTTCCGGCGTGGCGCCGAGGCCGACGCGCGGACCGAACGTCGGCTCCAGCGCCGGGTCGTCCGGGCGGGCCGGCTCCAGGCGGAGCGAGGCAGCCGGATCGCACAGATCCGCGCCGTCCTCGTCGCGTCCGATCGAGAAAGCGGCGCAGACCAGGCCCGGTCCGGAGGCGAGCCGCTCGATGGGCAGCGCGGCCACTCTCTGGCGGGCGGCGGCGGCCCGCGCGGCTCCCGCGAGGCCGTCATCATGCCGAGCGGCTCGGGCCACGATCCACTCCTGCCGGGCGCGGCGCATCAGGTCCGCTCCGTCTACCGGATCGACGGAGCGCACGAGCAGGGCCGCGGGAAAGCCGCGCGGCTGGGTCACGACGTTCAAGCAGTGGTACATCCCATAGACAAGGTACACGTAGGCGTGGCCCGGCGGGCCGAACATGACGCCGTTGCGCTTCGTCGGTCCGAAGCGCGCGTGAGACGCCCTATCGTCGATCCCGATGTAGGCCTCGATCTCGACGATCCTGCCTACCCTTACGCCGGAAGCGTCGCTTCGGACCAGTCGTGCGCCCAGCAACTCGCGCGCCGCGGCGAGACTGTCCTCCTCGAGCAGGCCGCGCGGGTACGCGCCGGTCGAGGAAGTGAGGCAGGATTCGATCGTGTCAGGCTCGCTCAGGGGAAGAGCGAGACCAGGTCGCCGGGGAGCAGAACCGCCAATACGTGAACGATCGGCGGCGCCACGTTGGCCTGTATCGCGCTGGCGATCTGGGACTGATCCATGACCTGGTAGAGGCTCCGAAGCTGGTCGATCTCTCCCGGGAAAGGATCCGGCAGTGTGTAGGAGCCAAGAATGATGACCACGATCGTCAGCACGATGAACGCTTCCAGAAGTCCAAGAAGGCCACCGACGACGTCGTCGATGACCGGGTGGGCCGCCGAGAGTTCGGTGCGCTTGTAGAAGCCCTGGATGAGCACTGAGAAACCGATGGTGAGGGCGCAGAACAAGATGCCGAAGGCCAGCAGGTGATCGTAGCCGGCGGGGTATTGCTGCCATTGCGCGGCCAGGTAGCCGCCGACGGGATCGCGCAGGTTTGCCGAGACGAGGAAGGCGAATACGATCGAGATGATCCCCAGAATCCGCCGGATGGCTCCCTGCATCGCCCCGACGACGAATGCACCGAACAGGACGATCACGATCGCCAGATCGACCAGCGAACCGGACTGGATCTCTCCGATCATTGGTCTCCCTCGCATCCTCGAAACGGAGAAGAGGCTGGTTGACGCGAACGCGGCTAGGTTAGCAGCGCGCGCGCCACCGCGCCGCACCTTACCAGTGCCCCGGCTCGCGCTTCAACTGGCAAAGCGTACGGGCGGGCACGTGACTTCAAGTGCGCCCGGCCGGCTATCACTGCCATATCGGCAACGAGAACTCACATCCGGAGGTGGGCTCCGAGGTCGGTCTCGAGTCCTTTTCGAACCGCCCCTACGGCGGCGTCGACTTCCGCCTCCGTTAGAGTCCGGTCCTTCGCCCCCAGCACCAGCCGATAGGCCAGGCTCTTCTCATCGGCCGCCAGAGGCGTACCCCGGTACAGGTCGAAGAGGCGGACGCGGCGCAGGAGCGCGCCTCCGTGCTTTTGAATCGTGGCCTGAACCTCGGCGGCGGTGCGGGACTCGGCGACGATCACGGCCAGATCCCGTTCGACTTCCGGAAAGCGCGGAAGCGGCTCGACGTGTACGCGCAACGGAGCGGCGACGTCCAGCCCCGCGACGGCCACCTCGGCGACGATCACCCGCTGAGCGCGCAGGTCCCACGCCGCCGCCGCGTCCGGGTGCAGCTCCGCGACGCGGGCTGCGATCGCCTCGCCGCCGGACTCCTGCCGGGCCAGGAGCGCACGCCCGGGATGGAATGGGAAACCACGCGTGTCGGGCACGTACGAAGGCTCTGCGAGGCCCAGGCGACGGCACAGCAGCTCCAGGAGGCCCTTGGCGTCGTCGAGGTCGTACGGTCGAGCAGCGCGATTCCAGGCGGCAGGCTCCGCGGCGCCCGTCAGGAGGATCCCGAGACGAGTCCACTCACCCGGCCGCCCATCGACGCGCGCATAGCGCTTGCCGATCTCGAAGATGGCTACCTCCGAACGGCCCTGACGCTCATTCAGCGACAGCACGTCCAGCAGGCTGCCGGCCAGATGCCGGCGCAGGACGGAATGCTGGGCCGCAAGTGGGTTTGTAACGACGATTTCGTCCCCGGACTGGGCCGCCAGACCGGTGGGCAGAGCCGGTTCGCTGGCGTCATCGGGCCAGCGAAGTCGGGCTTCGTCCAGGGGCGAAACGAGGGCGTGCGTGACGACCTCGCTCACTCCGGCGCCGGCCAGAGTCTCGCGCACCAGCTCGCGCACCCGCAGGGGCGATGGCCGGTAGGCCGGCGTCAGCGTGTCCGGGAGATGGGCCGGCGTCGTCTCATACCCGCGCACGCGGGCAACCTCCTCGGCCAGGTCCATCTCGATGGCGAGGTCGCGGCGCCACGTCGGTACGATTGCGACCAGCGTCGGCTCTGAGCCCGGCTTGATGAGGAGCGGCTTCGGAGCCTCGGACACCAGGATGTGTGTGCCGGCCGGGGCCGGTTCCGTCTCGACGCCGACCCGGCGCAACAGATTGCGCTGTTCGGCGACGGAGATCTCGGTACCGAGCATCCTGCTGACGCGGGCCGGCCGGAAAGCGACCCGAACAGCCGCCGGCTCCGTGGCCGCCGTGTCTACGCGACCCTTCGAGAGCGCCCCGCCTGCCCACGCAAGCGTCAGCTGTGCGACCCGATCCGCGCCGATTCGTGCGAGGCGGAACTCCTGGCCCTTCTCGAAGCGAAGGCTTGCCTCGGACCGGAGAGCGTACCGATGCCCCGTGCGACGAATGCTGACGGGGTCGAAGACGGCCGACTCGATCGCGATCTCAGTGGTCGCGTCCGTGATCTCACTGTCGAAGCCGCCCATGATCCCCGCGATCCCGATCGGACCGCTCGAGTCGGCGATGATCAGCGTCTCCGGCGTCAGGACACGCTCGACATGGTCGAGGGTCTCCAGTCGCTCGCCTACGACCGCGCGTCGAACGATGATGGTGCCGTCCCTCACCGCAGCGCCGTTGAACGTGTGCGTCGGCTTGCCGAGTTCGAGCATGACGTAGTTCGATGCGTCGACGACGTTGCTGACCGGGCGCATGCCGGCGGCCTGGAGGCGCATCTGGGCCCAGTCCGGCGAGGGCCCGATCTTCGCCCCGCTCACCCATCGCCCGACGAAACGCGTGCACAACTCGGGCTCTCGGACCTCGACCCTCAGATGGTCCGAAACGGGACCGTCCGTCTCCTCGACGACGATCTCGGGCCAGCGGAGGCCGGCACCCGTCGCCGCCGATACCTCGCGCGCCAGGCCGATCAGGCATAGCGCGTCGCCGCGATTGGGTTTCACGTCCACGTCCAGAACCTCGTCGCCGTACAGCTCGCTCAGGTCACGGCCGAGTGGCGTCGCCGGTGGGAGGATGAGGATTCCCTCCGCGTCACTGGTGATGTGGAGCTCGTCGCCGGAGCAGAGCATTCCCTCCGAGGCGATGCCCATCTTCTCGGTCCGCTCGATGCGGCGATCTCCCGGCAGGACGGCGCCGGGCAAGGCAACCGGCACACGCTGGCCGGGGGCGATGTTGTGTGCGCCACAGACGATGTGGAGCGGCTCGCCCGAGCCGATGGTGACCGTCGTGAGATGGAGGCGGTCGGCGAACGGGTGCTTCTCGACGGTCAACAGCTCGCCGACGACGACGGAGCGCCAGTCGGCGCCCCAGCGTTCGACGCCCTTGACCTCCATGCCGAGGAGAGTCAGGCGCTCGGCCAGCTGTTCGGGCGAGAGCTGGATGTCGACGTATTCGCGCAGCCAGCCAAGCGGGACTCTCATCGGAACTGCTCCAGGAAGCGCAGATCGTTCTCGAGGTAGTAGCGCAGGTCGGGCACGGCATGGCGCAGGTTGGCGATGCGCTCCACGCCCATGCCGAAGGCGAAGCCCTGGTATCGCTCGGGGTCGATACCGCCGTACTGGAGAACCACCGGGTGGACCATGCCGGCGCCCAGGATCGTCATCCAGCCCGTCCTCGAACAGGCCGGACAGCCGGCGCCGCCGCAGACGACGCACTCGACGTCGAACGCCGCCGACGGCTCCGTGAACGGGTAATATCCGGGCCGGAAGCGTGTCTTGCGCGGCCCGAAGAGAGCGTGGGCGAACTCGTCGAGCAGGCCCTTCAGGTCGGCCATCGAGGTGCCCTCGTCGACCATCAGCCCCTCGACCTGGAAGAACTCGAAGCCGTGGCTGGCGTCGACGGCCTCGTAACGGAAGCAGCGACCCGGCAGCAGCGCCCGAATTGGCGGTCGGGTCGACTGCATCACTCGGATCTGGCCCGGGCTGGTGTGGGTTCGCAACAGGTGCCCGGGGATGTCCACGTAGAGAGTGTCCCACAGGTCCCGAGCGGGATGGTCCGGCGCGATGTTGAGCATCTGGAAGTTCGTCAGGTCGTCCTCGACCTCGGGGCCCTCATAGACGACGAACCCGAACTGCCCGAAAACCTCCGCGATGGCCGCGACCGTTTCGGGAATGGGATGGAGCGTGCCTCGCGGAACGGTCCGGCCCGGCAGCGTCACGTCCGCCTTCTCCGCCACGAGCCGTTGCGCCTGAACGCCGGCCCTCAGCTCGGCGCTGCGTTCGGCCAGGGCCGTCTTGACAGCCTCTCCGATCTCGTTGGCCACGGCGCCGACACGCGGCCGGTCTTCCGGCAGCAGCGCTCCGATGCCGCGCAGGACGGCCGTGAGCTCCCCCTTCTTGCCCAGGTACTGTATCTGCAGCTGTTCGAGCGCTGCGGGATCGGCCGCTTTCGCGATCTCAGCCAGGGCGCGATCCATGAGGCGACGCAGGTCACCGCTCAGGCTGTCGAAGTCCACGCCACGTTTCCTCGCTCTATCGCCGGGCCGGGTGGCTCGGCGTCGACATCGGTCGCTCCAGGAATCCAGAACCCTCGACTGTCCGCATCCGTTCGAACACGGGGACGAGTCGAGGGCTCGCGGTACCACCCCGCTTCCCCGGTGGCCGGTGTGCCGCCAGGGCGCTTGTGGGCCCGATATCGGGGGACCGACCGGTCCGCCTACTCACTCGGACGCCTGTGCGTCGGAGCTTCAACGGACGGCTCTGGAGCGAACCGGCGAGATCGATCGCGGACGGGCTTCC
Organism: uncultured Chloroflexia bacterium; assembly: GCA_963768655.1. GTDB lineage: Bacteria > Chloroflexota > Limnocylindria > Limnocylindrales > CSP1-4 > Fen-1039. The sequence continues at coordinate 239,225 of CAVYIM010000007.1, forward strand.
AGTCGCCGACCCGTCCTCCCTGGGGGATCTGTCCTCGCCTCTTCTCCGTCCTCGCCTCTACTTCCTGTCAGCCGGCCGTCTCCGGCCGGCCCGGCTCAAGCCGGCGCCTTGCCGGCGGCAGCCACTACCTGTGCGAATGCCGAGGCGTCGCGAATGGCCAGATCGGCCAGGACCTTGCGGTCGAGGTCGATGTTCGCGGCCTTGAGACCGGCGATCAACTTGCCGTAGGTCGTGCCGTTCTGGCGAGCGGCCGCGTTGATGCGGATGATCCAGAGCTCGCGCATCTGGCGCTTGCGCTGCTTGCGGTCGCGGGTCGCGTACGCCAGCGCGTGCAGCATCGACTCATGGGCTCGCTTGACGAGCTTCGAGTTGGTGCCGGACCGGCCCTCGGCGTCGTTGAGAAGCCGCTTATGGCGGCGATGGGCGGTTACGCCTCGCTTGACGCGTGCCATCGAAGATCAGACTCCCAGGTACGGCAGCAGCCGGCGGATCTGGTCGAGAGACTCGCCGCTGACGAGCTCCTTGCCCTCATAGCGGCGCGTGCGCCGCGAGGACTTCAGTTCGAGGTGGTGTCCGCGCCACGACTTGACCCGGACCGCCTTGCCACTGCCGGTGACCCCAATCCGTTTCTGGGCCCCCTTGTGGCTCTTCATCTTGGGCACGTCAGTTCACCTTCCCGTTTGACGCCGCGCCGTCCTCCGGCTCGGGTCCGGGAGCCGCCGGTCTGTCCGGGGTCTCCACGCTAGATGTATCTTCGGCGTCCAGAGAGGACGCCCCGTCACCTGCGCCGGCGTGGCCTTTCGCCGCCGCTGTCGGCTCATGCGGCTTTGGCTTGTGGACCGAGGCCACGCTTATGTGCATCGATTTGCCTTCGAGCAGCGGAGGCCGCTCGACAACGCCGTGTTCCTTGATCTGCTCCGCGAACTTGTCCAGCAGATCGCGCCCGATCTGCGGGTGAGTCAGCTCGCGGCCGCGGAACTGGACCGCAACCTTGACCCTGTCGCCTTCTTCCAGAAACTCGATCGCGCGTCTGACCTTCGTATCGAAGTCGCCGGTGCCGATCTTCGGCTTCAGGCGGACTTCCTTGAACGTAACAGACCGCTGCCGCCGCTTGGCCTCCTTCTCACGCTTGGTCAGCTCGTACTTGTACTGACCGAAATCGAGGAGTCGCGCCACGGGAGGACTGGCCAGTGGTGCGACCTCCACCAGGTCGAGCCCCCGCTCCTGCGCAAGCCTCAAGGCGTCGGCTGTTCGCATCACGCCAAGCTGGCTACCGTCTTCGTCGACAACCCGTACGTCGAACACACGGATCATCTGATTGATGCGCAGGTCTCGGCTGATGGCGAACCCCTTCTGTACGTGTTCCGGTTGCCGGCGACCGGGCCACTCTGCCCGGAGACAGGCGGACGCACAAACCCGGGGCACGGCTGCGCCGGGCTGTCGCCCGCGGGACTATAGCACACGGATTCCGGCACCGGCAAACGCGCGACCGACACGTTTCGCGCCGTTTCGCCGTCGTTTTCCGCGCGGTGTGTGATGATGCCCGCGTCACTCGCAAAGTGGATCTGAGGAGTGCTGATGGGGCGGTCGATTCTGGCGTCTGCGCTGGCTCTGTTTCTGGTCGTGGCGACAATCGCCGGGTGCGGGACCACGACACCCACACCCACGCCATCCCCGAGCCCGAGCCCCAGTCCCACGCCCACTGCATCTGCGACGGCCACTCCGTCTCCGATCCTCTCCCCTACTCCGACCCCGTCGCCGACGCCCACCGTCAACCCGAATGCCTCTCCGACTCCTCTGCCGACCGGTGGCCCGGGAGCGTACTACGCGGTCAACAACTACGAGCAGGACCTGCTTGCCGGAAACTACGCGAAGGCTTGGGCGCTCCTCAGCAAGAGCAGCCAGAGCATGGCCAAATGGGGCACGCTCGCCGGCTTCACGAAAGAGCGGGCTGCCTTCCTGGCCACTGCCGGCACGGACTTCCAGGAAGAGTTGAGCCCTACCAACACGCTGACTCTGCGCCAGTGGATCGAGGGAGCCAACTGGATGTCGCAGATCGACCAGGCTCACGCCTACCTGGTCAGCGTCAAGTGGACCTCAATCACAACGGCCTACGCGGGTTGGGAGATCTGGGTGGTCAATCCCACCAAGACCGGCTGGCTCCTGTACGAGGCTCACTAGCCAACCCTTCGGTCGTGAGTCATGGTCTGCGGGCGGCGGTTTCCTCGGTCAGTCGATCGATGAACGCGTCCCAGGCGACGCCGTTCTCCTGCTCGCCGGCGCGGTTTCGGATCGCGACCGTGCGCGCTTCCACTTCCCGATCTCCGAGCACGAGCATGTACGGCACCTTCTGCTCCTGGGCCAGCCTGATCTTGTTCTGCATCCGGCTGTCGGAGTCGTCGACCTCCACGCGCAGCTTTCGCCCCTTGAGGAGGCCCGCCAGGTCGCGGGCCGCCTCGACGTGCCGATCGGCGATCGGGATCACCACGGCCTGTACCGGTGCGCACCACACCGGGAAGGCGCCCGCGAAATGCTCCACGAGCACGCCTATGAATCTCTCGAGCGAGCCGTAGATGGCCCGATGGATCGTCATCGGGCGGACGGCCTGGCCGTTCTCATCGATGTAGGTACAGTCGAATCGCTCGGGCAACATGACCAGATCGACCTGGATGGTGGCTGTCTGCCACTCCCGCCCCAACGCATCCTCGATCTGGATGTCGATCTTGGGGGCGTAGAACGCGCCGTCCTTCGGCTTGAGGCGGTACGGCTTGCCGAGCGAATCGAGAGCGGCCTTGATCTGCGCCTCTGCCGTCTCCCACAGGGCAGGGTCGCCGAGCGCCTTGTCGGGCCTGGTGCCGAAGGTGAACTTGGGCTCGAGGCCGAACCAGCCGTAGACCTCGTAGACCTCGCCCAACAGGGCCTTGATCTCGTCCTGGAGCTGGTCGGGCCGGAGGTAGATGTGGGCGTCGTCCTGGACGAAATGGCGGACACGGGTAAGGCCCGAGAGCGTGCCCGATCGTTCGTTTCGATGCAGTCGGCCGAAGTCCGAGTAGCGGAGCGGCAGGTCGCGGTAGGAGCGCAGCTTGCTCCTGTAGATGAACGTGCTTTCGGGACAGTTCATCGGCTTGAGGCTGAAGGTCTGACCCTCGGACTCGAGGATGAACATGTTGTCCTTGTAGTTGGCCCAGTGCCCCGACTGCTCCCACAGCTTCTTGTGGACGAGAAGCGGCGTGCTGACCTCCTGGTAGCCGCGGCGGTCCTGGACCTCGCGAATGGCCGTTTCCAGCGTTCGCCAGAGTCGCTGACCCTTTGGGTGCCAGAAAGCCGACCCGGGGCTGACGTCGTGGAAGCTGAAGAGGTCGAGCTGGACACCGAGCCGGCGATGATCGCGCCGCTTTGCCTCCTCGCGGCGGTGAAGATAGGCCTCCAGCTCCCCCTGAGTCGGCCATACGGTGCCGTAGATGCGCTGCAGCATCGGCCGCTTCTCGGAGCCGCGCCAGTACGCGCCCGCCACGGTCATGAGCTTGAACGGGCCGATCTTGCCCGTGCTGGCGACGTGGGGGCCCTTGCAGAGATCGATGAAGAGACCGTGCTGGTAGGTGGAGGTCGGAGGAAGCGGTGTGCCGGCCTCCGTGGATCGGGCGGCCAGGTCGTCTAGGATTTCGACCTTGAAGGGCTGCTCACGAGCTTCGAAGAAGGCGCGGCCTTCCTCGAACGGAATCTCCTTGCGGACGAAGGCGTTGTCGGCGGCGATCGAGGCACGCATCCCGCTCTCTATTGCGGCGAGGTCGTCGGGGGTCAGGGGGCGAGGCAGCAGGAAGTCGTAGTAGAAGCCGTCTTCGATCGACGGCCCGATCCCGAGCTGAGCGTCCGGGAACAGTGCCACGACCGCCTCGGCCATCACATGGGCCGCCGAATGGCGCATCGCGTCCAGATCGGAGTGGGCGCCGGCGTCGAGGAGTTCATCCACGGAGCCGCGGTCGACCGCGTCGAAGAACTCCTCTGGCTCTGCGGGCTCGGCTCCGCCCGACTGAGCCGCCTGGATCTCCTGATCGTTGCTCATCCTGTCAGCCCGCCTTTGCTATCAAACCGGCGTTAGCGATCGAAACACAAAGCCTCCCGTCCGACAGGACGAGAGGCTTCTCTCGCGGTTCCACCCGCCTTCGCGCCGCCCACGGTCAATCCGCCGGCGCCGCGCGCTCATGCCGCTCTCACGGGCGGATCCCGGGCCGGTTCCCCGGCCGCTCACGGTTGGTGCCAGCGCCGGCGACGATCGTCATCGATCTCAGCGGTGGCGATGCCACCTCGACGACTCTCTTGGATCCTGCCGGCGAAGCGTGTCCCGCTCGTCGCTTTGGATATGCAGTTTCCGGGGCGCCGCCTGGGCAGCCTCGATGGTGGGCGGTAGAGGACTTGAACCTCTGGCCTCATGCATGTCAAGCATGCGCTCTAACCAACTGAGCTAACCGCCCGGGTGCGCGGCGGATCGTAGCACAGGCGGTCGCGGCGAGCGGGCCGAGTACTAACTAAGGCAGCGCTTCAGATGCCAACACAGCCCTCGCCATTCGGCTTCCACCGACTAACGGCCCAAGGAGTGCCGAAGCGGCCGCGAGCCACGTGATGAGCGTCCATTCGCCAAGAGGGTTCAGGAGAAGCAAGGCGAGGAGGGCCAGAGCCAGATAGGTTCCGTCGACACACAGAAGGAGGCCAAGCGCCGACCGCTTGAGCCAATTGACAACACCGATCAGGTCGCCTACGGCGATAGCCAACGCAGCCACTGCAACCAAGGCCCACAGGCCATAGAAGAACACATCTACGCCGCAGGCATTTCCAGCCCCGAAGAACCACTCGACCGCATCAGCGATTGTGAGGTTCCCGGGTCCTGGTCGGCCGCACAGCTGTCCGGGCCCAGGGTCAACCGCGACACCGCCAGGAGTGACAAGTGCCCAGACAAGCACGCCGGCGACTAGCACGAGCGAGGCGATGGCGGCCATGTGGGATAGCGTCCCCAAGGCCCGCGCCGCTCGCAGCCACTTCATCTCAGGCGCCCTCCCCGTTCGTGCCGTCGACCTGCGAACACAATAATCGACGGGCCTTCGCTCGCCCGATCCGTGCGTGAATTGGCGTCTGGCTACACCGCTCGGGGGCTCAACGCATGTCAAGCTCTAACCAACTGAGCTAACCGCCCGGGTGCGGGGCGCATCATAACGCATCAGCCTGTGGCGGGGCTGACGCCGGAGCCGCTCGGGCGGACGGCCTGACACTCGGGCTGAGGGCGAGGATGCGCCGGACGTCGATCTGTCACCCAAGCCAGACCTGGCCCTCCGCCCGTGTGAACGGAGCGGCCGAGTCGGTCTCCTTCGACCAGCCCGAACCGCTTCGAACGTAGGTGAGCTCATGAATACCCGCCACAACGCCGCTCGCGTCCTCTGTGCCGGAAAGCATGGCCAGGCGCGAACCGTCGGCGCTCAGGGCCAGATCCCAGACAACCTGCGACGGTTCGAGCGACGCCGCGGTGGGCGGCTCCTTGCCCCCCAGCCAATCGGCGACGGGCGCCACGTAGACCGCTGACTCCGTTGCCGCAGCGAGGCTCTCGCGATCCGGCGACAGGGCGAAGACACGCACGCCCCCCAACCCGCCCAGGAGAAGGATCGTGCGCTTTGCGGTATCGACGACCGCGAGACGTGGGATCTGGCGGGCGTCGTCCGATATCACCGCCAGCCGTTGAGAGTCGATCCATGCGACTGATGGACCAAACGGTGAATCCGGCGCCGGCAGGAGCTCGACGGTCGACCCATCCGTTGCGACCACACGGAATGCCAGTCCACCCGAAGCTGAGACTGCGATCGCCGTCACGCCGGCGTCCGAGCGATCCACACCGACGATCGTTCCGTCGAGCGGCTGGTTGCCCGAACGAGGCGATATCGTCGCCACGGTGGTCTGTGGGCTGGCGTCGGCTCGCAATTCAAGCGATCCACCCATTCCCAGGACGAGTGTCTGTCCGTCTCGAGCCAGTGCGGTAGCCTCCGGCAGCGGCCATCGCGGGGCCCAGGTCCCGCCCGTATACGTCCACAGCCCGACGCCACCCTGGACCCCATCGGCAAGCACGAGCAGCTGCGGTGCCGGCACGCCCGTGGCGACCGGCGACCCCGAAACCGTGGCTTCGGTCGGGTCGGTTGGACGAATGGAGACGGCAGTGGTCGCTGGAGGCGCGACGCTACCGCTGGCTGTGCCGCCAGATGTGCCCACGCCCGCGGCGCAGCCGGTCGCCGCCACGGAGAGGCAGAACGCGACTGGAACCAACTGGCGACTCAGCGTGGCTGCGAGTTCCTTGATACGGGTACGCGAACCGTGGATCATGTGATCCCCCTTTCTGAGGCGGCCCGCGCCCGCCCAACCGGACGGCCGCGGGCCGCCGAATGGTGGGGTTGCCATCACTGGCCGAACCCCATCGCCTTCACTCCACGAAATCTCCACCGATGATGGTGCCGTCGCCGGCATCGATGAAGATGCTCATCAGCCAGACGTAGTTGGCCGCGTCGCCGGAGGGCTTCACTTCGCTCACCCAGGCGAGCCTGTACGGTGCCTCGGAGGCGCTGATCCCGGCCGGATCGAACGCCGCATTGGGCCCGACCCACTCCAGGTCGAGCTTCTGGATCGCATATCCCGAGTTCCGGCCGGCGAACCAGCGGTTGAGGTTCGTTGCCGCGATCTGGCGGGCCGTCTCCGAAGGAATCGAGCTGAGCGGCGCAGCAGCCAGCTCGTGCTCCGCACGGGCCACACTCTCGATGCGCCCGTCGGGCCAAACCTGGACGCGAGTCTCGTCGCCACGCACCCGGACACCGTCCTGCGTGCGAGCCCAATGCACCGTCCACCCGCCCGTTGCCTGATCGGCCTCGGTCGAGGTGGGAGTTCCTACGCCAAGGCCGGCCGCCAGGACTGACTTCTGGGCCGATCTCACGGCGCTGTCCTGGGTGATTCGAAGGCCCGCCGCAGGGGCGGCATCCAATCGAACCGCGGCCCGCAAACGTCCCTTCGAATCGAACTGAGTGACCGACTCGACGTCGCCTGCGGAGTCGAGCTCGGTGACCTCGTCGTACTCGGCGTCTTCAAAGCCATCAAGCACGTGACGACCGACGCGTTTGACGCCCACCGGGAAGCCCAACGCCTCGCGCGCCAGGCCCTCGCGGGCGAGCAGCACCGCGTCGGTATTCGCGTCCAGGGCGGCCTCGACTCGAGACGGATTCCCGATGGTTTCGCCCGGCGAGTCAGGCGACCTGGGAGCCGCCTCGATGCGGCCCGCCGATACGGCAACGCACATCAGAGCTATCACGCCCAGGGCCAGGGAGGATCTTGCGTTCTTGATGATGGAGGCTCGCATTTCCGTCACCTCGACACCGGCCGCATAGGCGTGCCGCTGTAGTAGGGATCGCCCCACCAGTTGGCCTGGAAGGGCTCGCTTGAACTGACGTCTCTCGTAGCCGCCAATCCCTGAGGCATAGGCAAAAGCGGCGGAAAGCGTCCGGGATCCTGGAGTCCCACCGTTCGCGTAGCTCCAGAAGGCCTTCTCGAAACGCAAGACTGGAGCTGTCCCAGGTGTGATAGACGTAGCCGAGGTAGAACTCGTAGTCGGTGGCCTGCTTCGTCTTCTCTATCTGGAACGCGGCCGGCATCGTGCTGGAATTCGAGCCCAGCATGCAGGTCGACATGATGACGATGTTGTAGAACGAGCCCTGGGTGGCGGCCTTGATTGAGCTCGCCCTGATGATGTCCTTCGAGGAGTTGCACTTCCCCGCGCCGGGATCCTGGAGGAACCCGGAGTCGATGTTCGGTGCACCGCTCGCTGCCCAGTAGTTGTCGCCGTGGCTGTGGACGTACACGGCCCAATCGTTGAGAACGTCGCCCAGGACGGCAGCGCGGGTGAACCCAGGTCCCAGGGCTCCCGCCACCGGGGCGAAGCCCAGCTTGCCGAGCTGCGTGACGGTCAGGCTGTAGAGCTGCTGTGGATAGGTGTCGTTCACACCCAGGCACCCGACCTTGAACGCGTCCGAGTTGGACCACACATGGGCGTCGTAGGTGGCGGCAGCCTGACCTGGCGCCGCGATCGTGGAGGCCGCGACGGCCATCGAAACGAGACACATGAATGCTCGTTTCATGAAATCTCCTCCCATTCCGGCGGGCGGATCGATTTGCCGGCGGCGGGTCGAGGCGGGCGGGAAGCTGAGCGGCTGGATGACAGGCCGGCGGAACACCTCCTTCGCGGGCGAGCGCGTCACCGTCCAAGGGGCGATGTCCGGCCCTGGCGCCGGTGGGCCCGCCCCCTCGTGCACCCTTACCAGGGCAGGCCCAACGTGCGACGGCGGGACTCTACCCTCGACCGCTTATCAGCGGCTTATCCGGTGATTTGCCCCGGCCGTCCACGGCCGCCCGCGGGCGCCGTCTCAGTCGCGCGGCCCAGCGCTCGCCGCACTGTCCCAGCGCGCCTTCCCAGTCCCATCGTGCGCCATCTTCTCGTAGCGAACAGGGCCGCCTCGGAGGGCGAGGTTCAGCAGCGCCCGCGGCACGACAGCGAGCCAGAGCGCGTTGAAGAGTGAAACTCGCAGGGCGCGCCGGGCGCGCTCTGCCCCACCCAGCGCCCCGCCGCCGGCCCCCGTCTCCCAGCGAAGAGCGTCCCAACCAAGGCCCGCGCTGACACCGAGGTAGCCGCCCAGAAGCGCGACCAGCGACCGTCTGCGGCCCCGCACCACGCTCGCGGCTGCGGCGCCGGCGACGACGGTTGGCACGGCAAGCTGGCCGACGTAGGCGACGAAATCCAGCCGCGACCGGGCCGCCAGGCGCGCGCTGGAGATAACGGCCGGTCCGTGCTCGAAGGCGCGCCTGAAGCCTCCCTCCGCCCAGCGAAGGCGCTGTCGCCAGAGCCCTCTGATCGTCCGGACCGGCTCCTCCCAGACCTCCGCGTCGATCGCCCACGCGACTCGCTCGCCAGTGATCGAAGCCAGTCGACTGGAGAGGTCGATGTCCTCGGTCAGCGCCGTCGCGCTCCAGCCGCCCGCCGCTGCGAGCAACTCGCGCCTGATCATGATCCCGTCGCCGCGGAACTCCGAGCAGCCGCCCATCGCCCAGCGACCTCGGTTCAGCTCGCCGTCCATGGTCTGTTCATCAGCCTGAGCGCCGGCCAGCCAGCCGGAGTCGGCGTCCAGAATGCGGCGCCTGGCGGTGACTGCGTTCGCGCCGGCCGCGAAGTAGCCCGCGGCTCGCCGCAAGAACCACGGTTCGATCCTCGCGTCGGCATCGAGAACGAGGATCACCTGTCCGCGGCAGACGTCAGGCTGGGCGGCCGTCAGCGCGGCCCCTTTCCCGTCCGGGAGTCCGTCGCCGTCGCGCCGGATCACGCGCGTCACGCTCTCGATCCCGAACTGCCGAGCCGCGGCCACCACGACCTCGCCGCTGCCGTCGCGGGAACGATCGTCGACCACGATCAGCTCGAACAGCGGCTCTCCTGCCGCCGAACGGTAGTTCTGGCCGGCCAGGTCGCGCACTATGCGCGGCAGCACTGTGGCTTCGTCGCGCGCTCCGACCAGCACGGTAAAGGTGGGCGGGGACGCCAGCGTCTCGAAAGCCTCCGCGGCCGCTTCCGGGGGGATAGGTGGCCGCCGCGTCGCGATCGCCACGGGCACCGCGCAGCCGATGGCCACGCCGGCAGTGCCGAGCGCGGCGAGCCTGCCAAGCCGATGCCCGCTCCCGACGTACCCGACGGCCGCTCCGCCTGCGAGGATGCCCGCTGCCGCCACCCGCCAGGCGAGGGGCGTGGTGCGTGACTCCTTCGGCGCCGGCGCGCGGACGGTCACGCCGTCCGTCCCGCTGCGCGGCCTGTCATCGCCGGACCTGGCTCCCGTCTCGGCCGGGCTCGGGAGCGATCAGATTCGTACCGCCGGCCATCTCCGGTGGCACGATCACCACGCTCACTGGATCTACCGGTGCCCCGGTTGGCGGAGTGCTGGCCCGGGCTTCCGCCTCGGCCGGCAGCAGCGCGCCTCGCCTAACGACGCTTGAGACCCCCCACAGGCACACGATGATGGCCACGACCAGGATCACGCCCTCAGTGCCGACGAAGTCGGCCACAGGGGCGACGATGATGATCGGCGCAAGGCTGGCTATCGACACCAGCATGTTCAAGACGCCGAATACGCGACCCCGCACGTCTTCGGGCAGCTCTTCCTGAAGCTGCGTCTGCGACGCGATCGAGACGATCGAGAACGCGAAGCCGACCAGGAAGGCGATGACGACCACCAGAGACAGCACGGAGACGACGCGGCTGGACTCCGCGATCTGAGCCGCGACGTTGTCCTCGAGGAAGCGCGAAATGGGGCCGGCGAACGACAGGATCGCCAGCAGGATGCCCATTGCGATCATTCCCGCTTCGATGGTCCGTCGCCGCGGCAGCCGGTGCCCATACGCGTTGAGGGCGATGATTCCGGCCACTACCCCGAGTCCAAGAGGTAGGACCACCACCACGAAGTCCTTGGTTCCGAGAGCCAGCGTGGTCGTCGCGAACTTAGGCCCGAGGACGCCCAGGATGCCGATGAGCGCACCCGTGATGCCGAGGTAGGACAGCGACCACCCAACGGAACGGTGGTCGCGGATGTATGCCAGTCCCTCGGTCAGCTGCCCGAACATCGTCTCGACGGCGCGCTCGGCGTCTGCCACGGCCTGCCCCTTGGTAGCCCTGTCTCCGCCCACGGGAGGCGCCGACGGCAGTGTCCAGCAGAAGGCGGCAGCCACGAAGTACAGGATGCCGACGATCACGATCAGCGCCTGCGGGCTGGCCACGGCTACCAGGAAGGGTCCGACGAGCGCGAACCCCAGGGCGAAAGCGGCGTTCATGGTGAGGGTGAAGAGTCCGTTGGCCGCGAGGAGCTGGCGACGCGGTACCAGGAACGGGATCATCGACGCCTCAGCCGGGCCGAAGAAGGTGGTCACCGTCGCCACGAAGATCATCAGCAGGTACAGCAGCGCGAGGTTGCTGTGGACGACGACGATCGCTAGGAATGCCAGCCCGCGGAGCACATTGGTGACGAGCAGGATGTGGCGTTTGTCGACACGATCGACGAAGACGCCGGCGATTGCCGAGAAGACGATCGCCGGAACGAGGAAGCTCAGCAGCAGGGCGCCCACGGCCGTGGACGAGGCGGTCTGAGTGGTGATCAGGATCGTCAGACCGTAGATGACCATGTTGCCGCCGACCTGCGTCGACAGCTGGGCCAGCCACAGCAGCAGGAACGGCTCGTTGCGCAGGACTGCGAGGGCGCTCAATTCCTGCGCCGGTTCCACGTCCGCGGCGCGGCTTGCGGCAACTCTCGAGCGCGTGGCGGTCACGACGCCCGCCTGCCGCGCGGCCCGGCCCGGCATGTTCATCGCCGGCCCTCGCCGCCTGCCGGGGGCAGGTCGGCGTCCCGAGGAATCGGGGCCACGGCCCGACTCAAGGCCAGGTCGCCTCGGGCCACGAACCCGGTAGATCGCCGCTCGAGCGTGCGGCGATCGAGCAACACGTGCCGGCCGCAGCCCTGGCAGCGCAGACCGATGTCGGCGCCGAGCCGGTCCACGAGCCAGTCGTGCCCGCCGCACGGGTGCGACCGACGCAACCGGACGATGTCCCCGAGTCTGAACTCGACGACACCCTGGTCAGGAGACGGCACTGTTGTCGACCTGTGCTGAGTGCAAGGACGCGGGTTCCATAATGGCCGCTCAGCCTATCAGAGCCGAAGGCGGCCGTGGCGGCGGATCGAACGACGACCTGGCGCACCGAGCCCGGCGACATCCGGACGGCCGCATCAGGGCGTCCTTCAAGGCGCCCCTCGCGACGAACGTCGGTGCGAAACGGCGACTGCTACCAGGATCAGGCCCACGAGAACGACCGCTGCGGCCGCAATCGCGTAGGCGGCGGCCGGGATGCCATGTTGCGAACCGGCGCCCGCGGCACCGGGGCTCGCGGGGGCGCCGGGCACCGACAGCGGCGTTCGAGCTGAAGTGAATCCGGCTGCCCCGGTCGTGGTCCAGTCGGACGGGACCGGGCCGGTTGGCTCCGGCTGCGGGCCGAATGAACTGACAGGTGTGGCGCCGTTGTCCTTCTGCCAGGCCTGGTCGAACGCCTCGGTGTCGATGCCGATGGCCGTCTTGAACGCGTCATCGTCCGACACGCCCGTGCCGTAGGTCTTGACGAGCCTGTCCAGGTCGGCCTGGCCGTAAGTCCGCATGAAGTAGTCCACTGCCGACACCAATTCGGCATAGGCCAGGTAGAACCCCTGCTGGCTCGTCGGGAACTCGCCCCGGAGGGCCGCGAGCGGCATCAGGCTGCCGTCGGAAGCAGCCTGGGCGACCAGTTGCTTGTCCGAGCTGTCGTATCCCTGCGAAACGTATACGGCGATGCCCTCGTTGAGCCAGCGCGGAGGGTCGTGATAGGGGTTTCCGGTGATATCCGCGAACACCACGTGCGTCAGCTCGTGGGGCACAACCGTCGAGGCGTACGAGAGATCGCCGGGCGCGATCAGGGCGAAGAGCGTCCTCGTGTCCGGATTGGCCTCGCCACCCACGTTGTCCCGCGTGGCCGGACCCAGAGCGTCGTAGAAGGGCGTCTGGTCGGCGTAGACGTAGAAGTCGATGGGGGCGGTTTCGTCGTAGCCCAGGAAAGCGGACGCTTTGGCTATCCCGTCCTCGCCCATCTGCAATGCCTGCTGGGCGAACGTGTCGTCGCCTTCGTACCAATGAAGCCGGACGATCGTCCCGACCTTGGTCTGCCAGTCGAACCTGTCGTCCTGGTAGTTGACTTGAACGTCGGGTCCGGTTTCGACCGTGCCGTCCGCCAGGACCACCTGGAAATGGGCGGCTAGCTGCGTGTTCGGTTGCATCTCCCCGGACGAAGTGTCGAGTTCGTAGTCGAAGCTGCCCGTCCCCGGGCTCTCGAGCTTGATCACGGAAGGCCCGTAGTCGCCCGGATAGGTGATGACGATGTCGACCTCGCTGAAGGTTCCGCCGCCGGTATAGGGCTGAGTGAAGTCGATCCCCTTACCGAAAGTGGACGTGGCAGTCGGCGTTCCGAACGTGATCGAAGCGCCGAGAACCGACGCCGCGCTGGCGCCGACCGCCGCCGGGGCAAGCACGGCCGCCATGAACGCGACGCGGACGAGCCTGTAGCGCAGTGACAGCTTCATGAGCCGCTCGCCCAGGCCAGGCTGGCGTAGCGCATCAGGCCCTGGCCGTTCGTGACGGCCCCCAGAAGACCCGCTTTCGCCAGCGAATAGCCCCCGTCGTAGTCGACCGGAATCACGGGCGCCTGGTCGAGCACGACCGCCTGTGCCCGATCCAGCGCTTGCTGCATCGATGCCTGATCGCCGGCGGCCAGCGCCTGGCTGATGGCGGTGTCGAAGTCGGTCGAGCTCCACCTCCCGTAGTTGTTCGGCTGCCCGGTCCCGAGGAGAAGTCCGAGGAAATCGTCGGCTCCGGGATAGTCCGCCTCCCAGTCCATCTCCCAGAAGGCCGGCGGGTCGTTCACGAGCTGCGCGTAGTAGGACTGGAAGTCGCGGGTTTCATAACCGATATCGATCCCCAAGTTGTCATGGAGCTGGCGCACGATGGCTTCGTCCAGCGGGGCGCCGGCGGTGACCAGCGTTATCTTCGGAAAGCCCACTCCGTTCGGGTACCCCGCCGTGGCGAGCTCGGCCTTCGCCTGATCGAGATTGAAGACCGGCCCAAAATCGGTGGCGCTATGCCCGGGAACGTCGGGCGGGACCATCCCCGTCGCCGGCTCCATCAGCGGGTCGGCTTGCAGGCCGACGATGCCTCGCCAGTCGATCCCCATCTGGAATGCTAGCCGGACATGGACATCCGAGAATGGCGGCCGCGACGTGTCGAAGCCGTAGAACTCGACGGAAGGCGACGGATCGACGTGCAGCAACGGCCCGAGCGTCTGGTCGTACGCGATCCACGACGCGTCGTCATAGGTGATCGGCGTGTAATCGAGCTTGCCGCTCTCGAAATCGGAGACCGGGCTGTCGCCGCCTATGGAGATCAGCTGGTGGACGGTTTCGATGGGAGGCGGACCGGCCCAGTAATGGCTGTTGGCGGTCAACGTTACCTCTGTGTCGGTCAGGCCGGAGAGGACGTATGCACCGCTGCCCACGAAGCCGTCAGGCGTCAGCGCGTCCGGGTTGGAATCGATCGACGGCGGGACGACCGCCAGCGTCGGGCTGGCCGCTATCGCGGGGAATTCCGGCGAGGGGTTCGTGAAGTCGACCTCGACCTGGTCGTCGCCGATCGCAGACAGACCTACCGCCGACTTTGCCCCGCTGCCTTCACGGTACGCACAGGCCCCGACGACATCATCGAGGAGCGAGGCGAGCTGGCTCGGCTGAGCAGGATCGAGGACCCGCATCCAGCTCGAGATCACGTTGGCCGCGACGAGGGGCGAGCCGTCCGAGAACACCAACCCTGGTCGGAGGTCGAAGACGAGTTTCTTGCCGGCATTCGAGGTCTGCCAGCTGTCGGCAAGGGCAGGCTGGACGTGTCCGGCCGTATCGATCGCAGTCAGTGACTCGAAGAGTTGGGCCACGACCTGGGCGCTGCCCATGTCGGACTGAACCGCCGGGTCGAGCGAGGCAGGCTCGCTCCCGAAGATGGTGACCGAGCCGGTCGAGGATCCAGAGGGCCCCAGACTGACCCCAGGGCTGACGCCTCGGCTGGCGCCGGGGCCGGGCCGGCCGGACCCCGTCAGGTAGGTCCCGCCGGCTATGGCCAGAACGAGCGCGAGCGCGACGCCGATCGCGACCAAGGCGGGGCGGCGCTGGCCGGAACGCGGGGGCGGGGCGGGCCAGGCATACATCAGCGAACGAGCCACCAGGCGAGGAAAGTGCCGTCACGGCCATCCACCTGGAGCGGCCTCTCGATGGGTACCGGCCGAGGGGGCGGGACCACGCGCCAGACGTATCCCTGCCCGCAGAACCGGCCGATCAGGGCTGCGATACAAAGAAAGCGGCGCATCCCGGGAGTATATGCGGACACGCCTTTGTTGCCCTGCTGCTCCAGGCTTCCCGCGGCCGGCGTCTGGGAATGCGCGGGCGTCAGCTTCTACGCTGCCTTTGCTCGCCAATTCGAGCCGTCACGGCACCGCGGCGTTTCCTTCCCTAACGTCCGTCCCGCAGCGCGGGAGCGAGGCGCTGGATTGCGGCTCCGGCCAGCGCAGCCAGGTGGTCCAGCATCCGGAGTCTCTCGGGCGAAACCACCGCCGCGGCTGGGAGAGCCACCACGATGAGCCCGCAGACCTGGCCGTCGACCGGAATTGGGAGGCTCAGCAGCACGCCGTTCCCGTTGTCGTCCTCAGTCAGGACGCTGGAGTTGGACCACAGCCGGCCCCAGAAACCCTCGCCGCGATGGATCGACCGCCCGGTCTCCTCGAACCTGCCGAGGCCCGCCAGCTGGCGCATGACCTCCGGTTCTACGACAGACGACAAACCCCGCGCGGCGTCTCCGAGGGCCACCAGCCCGTCGCGCGAACCGACGATGGCGGCTGCATGCCGCAGGGTCACCAGCGCGACCTCTTCCGCGCCGCCGGCCGTCAGGAGGTCCCTGGCCGCGTCGAGAATCGCCCCCGGGACGGCCTCGGGCGGGCTCTCGGGCACACGTCCGGCGCCGGCTGCTCGACGTCGCTTCGCTTCGTACAGGGCCGCATCCGCGGCGCTCACCAGCTCGGCCTTGGCGGGTCCGTCCGCAGGCCAGTAGGCGACCCCGACAGACGCTCCGAAAGGCAAGTCGGCCCCTCCGATGGGCGAGACTCGGACGGCCTCTCTCACGGCTACGCGAACGCGGCCCGCCACCTCTTCGGCCTTGGCGCGGCTGGCGCCGACCAGGAGCAGGGCGAACTCGTCGCCGCCGTATCGATACGCCCGGTCGTTCTGTCGCGTGGCCCCTACGATCGCCCTGGCTACCGTCTGGAGGAGCGCGTCGCCGGCCGGGTGGCCGTAGGTGTCGTTGAATGCCTTGAACGAGTCCAGGTCCATCATCAGTAGCGAGAACGGCTTGCCGGCGTCGACGAGCCCATCCAGGTCGCGCTGGAATGTGCCGTGATTGCGAAGTCCGGTCAGGGCGTCGAGGTCCGCGCGTGTCGACACGGTCACGTGGGTCTCGGCGTTCTGAAGAGCGATCGAGGCCTGACCGGCGAACAGCTTGCTCAATTCGAACTCCGGCTCGCTGAAATGGGCCTCCGCGCCCCCCACGCGGGCCAGGTTCAGGCTCCCGACGACATCGCCGTGAACACGCAGCGGGACCACGATGACGTTCTGCGAGACGCGGTCGCCCGCCTGCCCGGCCGTCGCTGCCTCCCGGTCGCGCCGGCTCCCATCCGTGGCCGCACTCGTCGATCGAGTCGCGTCGCTCTGCAGAGTGCCCTGGAGCGCTCCCGCCAGAACGCCCTCGGCTATGTCGTTGGCGCAGACGGCGTCACCCCGACCGATGACCCAGCTCGTGAGACCCTCGTCCAGGGCGTGGCGAGATTGGCCGGCGACTGCTTCCGCCCCCGAGTCGCCGCGCGTCAGGACCACCTCGATGCCACCGGATTCGCGGTCGTGCCTGTAGATCGTCAGGCGATCGTAGTGGACGACGCTGCCGATGGTGTCCGCTATCTGTTCGAGCACCTGGCGCGGCTCCAGGGTCGACACCAACTGCTCGCTTACATCCAGCAGCCTGCGCTCCCCGGCGAGCTGGCGTTCCAGAGCTGTCTGCTGGTGTTCCAGGCGCTCGATGTTGTCGGCATTCTCTATCGCCTGGCCCGCGTACCGGCCGAAGATCGACAGCGCCTGTTCGTCTTCCCGGTCGTAGCGCCCGGCCCCGGCTTTCGACACGACGAGCACGCCATGGACTGCCTCGCCGTACGCCATCGGAACCAGCAGCAGCGACTCGGGCCCCATCGTCGACCGGAAGATCGACCGTCTTTCCAGTGCGGCGTCGGCGACGATCACGGGTTCGTTGTGCTTCGCCACCCACCCGGGCAGCGTCTCCGCGTACCCGGACGAGATGACTTCGAGCGGCGGCGAGACGATGCCGACGAAGGTGCCGGAAGCGGCAGCGAGGTGAAAGCCCCCGTGGACGGGATCGTCCCGGTACACCCGCACCGTATCGCAGTCGACCAAACGCCCCACCTCGGCGACGATGGCCTCCACGATGGCCTCGACGTCCCGAAGCTGGGCCAGCCGAAGGCTCAGCTCGTGGATGGCCGTAAGTCGGTTTGCCAGCGATCGCACCGATGCGTACAGCCGGGAGTTCTGCATCGCGGTCGCCAGCTGGCCCGCGAAACCCGTGGCCAGGCCGAGATCCCTCACGGTCCAGGGGTGGGGCCGACGGTGAATGACGATCAACAGGCCGAGCATCTCACCCGGCACGCGGCACGGCACCCCGGCCAGACCGACGATTTCCTGCTTCTGCGCGACCGCCCGGATCTCTTCCGCAATCGGGTTCGTGGCGTCGTCCAGCGGGATCGCGACCAGTGGGCTGTCCGGCCAGCGTTGCATGATCGACTGCAGCGGACTGATCACGTGGTGGTCCAGGGCGTCGAGGACATCCCTCGGAATCGACCGGCTGGCGGTCAGGACCAGCGAATGATCAGCCTCTTCGCGCCAGAACGCGACGCCGTCCGCCACGAGCACGAGCTCCACGCCGGCGAGCACCTCGTCGAACAGGCGGGCTCGGGCCGCCCGCTCGGTCTCGCTGTCCAGGAGCTCGGAATCGGCAGCGATCGGGTCACGCGCGAGCGTCGGAGCGACCTCCGGGGCGGCATCCTCGAACGGCCGACCGGACTCCAGGGCGAAGCTGTGGCTCTCCATTGCCGGCAATTGTGACTCGGGGGCTCTCGCACGCCAGCCACCGATAGGACATCCCCCAAGCGTGGGGGTTCGGGGGTGAGACTCCCGATGCAGCTAGCCGCGCTCGATTGGAGCCACGAGAGTCGCGGCCGATCGATCGCTCTCGGCCGGCTCGGCAGGCGACAGCCCATCCAGGGGAGCGGCCGCGTGGTAGTGACCGTCGTCGGCGGTCTCGTGTCGGTGCGAGTGGCTGATCGGACCGTGCCGGTGCAGGTGCTCGTGGATGAGATTCGCGCGAACGAGCAAGTCCGTGTCGGCCAGGATCGTGGCCGGATCGCCGTCCGCGACGACCCTCCCCTGCTCGCTCAGCACAACGGCCCGATCCGCGATCAGGGGCACGATGTCGAGCTCGTGAGTGGCGACGATGAGCGTCCGGCCGGCCGCTCCGAGACGCTGGATCAGATCCACCAGAACCCACTTGGTGCGCGGATCCAGCGAGGCCGTGGGCTCGTCCAGGAGGAGTACCTCCGGCCTCAGGGACAGAACGGAGGCGATCGCCGCGCGCTTCTTCTCCCCGCCTGAAAGTTCGAATGGAGCCCTGTCGGCCAGGTGCGCGATCTCCATCGCCGCCAGGGCCTCGTCGCAGCGCTGCTTGACCTCGTCCGCGGCCAGGCCCAGCTGAAGCGGCCCGAATGCCACGTCGTCGAGCACGGTCGCGCTGAAGAGCTGAATGTCCGGGTCCTGGAAGACGAGACCGACCTGGCGGTGGAAGGTGAAGGCCTCCTGCCCGGCCGCGACTGCGGCGACGTCGGAGCCGAGGGCGCGCATCGTGCCGCTCGACGGGGCGGCGATGCCGTCGAGCAGCTTCAGGAGCGTCGACTTTCCGCTGCCGTTTGCGCCCAGCAGTACGACTCGTTCGCCAGGCCAGATGTCGAGGGTCAAGCCGTCGAGGGCGGTCTGCCGGCCCGAATAGAGGTAGCCGACGTCTCGAAGGTTGAACAGGGGTTCGCCGGGGCCGACAGCCTCGGCCCTTCGATCGCCGGCCGCCGGGTCGAGATTTCGGCCGTTCACGCCACGACTCGCGACACGAGCACCGCGCCGACGCCGAAGGCCCCGGTGGCGCCGAGGGCCAGCCAGTCGGCCATGCGCATTCGATAGGTGCTGTAGACCCGCACTTCTCCCGTGAAGCCGCGCGCGAGCATGGCGGCGTACACGTCGTTGCTCATCTTGAAGGCGCGGCTCATCAGGTTGCCCATGGTGCCGGTGATCCAGCGGCGCTGCTCTCCGCCGCTCGTCCGGCCCACCACGCGGCTCTTGCGGGCCAGGAGCATGCCGTTTGCCGTGTGCAGGAAGAGGAAGATGTAGCGGTAGGTCATGGACAGGACGAGCACGAAGACCTGCGGCGTTCGAAGCGCGCGAAGGCTCTTGAGAACATCCGCCCACGGGGTCGTGAGGACCATCAGCACGGCCAGCGACACTGACACTCCCACCCGGCTGACGAAGATCGCCGCTCCGGCGAGGCCATTCCAGGACGGAGCCAGGTGCGCCGGCCCGAGCGCCAGGTCGAAGACCCGTACCCCGGGCACGAAGAAGATGGCCGGCACGACTACGATCCCGGCGAAGAACGGGATCCCGAGCCAGACGCGCTTGATGAAGAAGCCGAATGGAACGCGGCTAGCCCGCGCCGCCGCGAGGGTGGCGGCATACAGGAGCGCGAGACCGACGACCGAGCTCGCCAGGCTGGCCGCTACGATGGCCATGAGGAAGCCGACGAGCTTCGCGCGGGGATCGCGTCGCTGCAGCCATCCGTCGGAGCGGGCGTGCCGTTCCGTGAAGATGGCGTGCTCGATGTTGGCGGTGATGCCACCGACGGTCTGCTCCAGCCAGCCGATGCGTCCGTCAGCTGCCGGGCGCCCGGCTGCGACCGCGGTCACGAGCCGGCCTCCGCGGCCGCCCCAGCCTGCCCGTTGCCGCGGCTTAGCAATCGGGCGATCCCGTATACGACCGCGCCGATGAGCGTGATCCCGATGATGCCGGCGACCTCGTAGCCGATTGCGGCGTGCCAGAGCGGCGCGCTCGCCTCGGAGAAGAACGGCAGGGGCAGGTTGTAGCCGGCCATCGGGGCCGCGAAGACGCCCGACAGCTGCTGCAGGCCCGAGGGCACGTAGCCGAACGCAGCCTTGACGTCCTCGGTGCTGCCCTCCCCATACGCGATCCCGGGCGCGATGAGACCGAGCGGAGCAATCACGGCAATCGCCACGAAGGTCGCACCGATGCGCTTGGCGGCCCGCGGCAGGAGCAAGTAGCTGGCCGGTATCAGGATGGCGCCGATCACGATCGTCACGACCAGCATCGTCGCCACCGACGGCCAGTCGACCCGCGACCAGTCGGCGCCGAACATGCGATTGGGGTTGCCGCCACCCTCGATCAGGCCGATGGCGGCCAGGGCCACGACTCCCGCGCCGACAGACGCCGCGACAAGCTGCCAGAGCGGGCGTCTGGCGACGGTCCCTTCCGCAACCGCGTCGGGCGCGAAGATCCGGCTCATGCTCGTCAGGTACTCCGGGTGGCGCCGCTGCAGATACGCGACTCCGAGGCCCGTGATCAGACCCTCCACGATCGACGCTCCGAAGGCGTGCGCGGCAACCATCGCCGGGATCGCCTCGGACAGCCCATACGGGCTATAGAGAGCGTGCCCGTTCTGGGAGAAGAGGATCGGTTCGATGCCGAGTTCGACGCCTACGGTGAACGCCGCGACGGTGATGCCCACGTATGCACCGATGCCCGCGGCCACGGCCCGACGAGTGGACAGCACCGGCGAGCCCGCGGCGAGGAGGCGGTACGTCCCATACCCGACGAACGGCAGGATGATGGCCATGTTCAGGCAGTTCGCGAAGATCGCCAGCACGCCGCCGTCACCGAAGAAGAGGGCCTGCAGAATCAGCGCCGTACTGACGGCGATGCAGGCGGCCCATGGCCCCAGGACGACGGCGATGAGCGTCCCTCCCACTCCATGTGCCGTCGTGCCGCCCGGAACCGGGACGTTGAACATCATGATCGTGAAGCTGAGGGCCGAGAAGATCGCCAGCAGCGGCACGGTCCTGTTGTTCAGGACCTTCTTGACCTTCTGCGTCGCCACCGCCCAGACTGGTAGTGTCGGTACCGCGAGGGCGAGAGAGACGGCTGGCGCAAGGTAGCCGTCGGGTATGTGCACCAGGGCTCTCCAGATGTTCCGCCTGACGCTACAGTTTGCTATTGCAACGCGTCGCGGCTGACGCAAGTCTACGTCCTCGCGCCGATGCGCGACAATCGGGGGCGCAGAAAGGACCGCCCAGTGCCACAGGCAGAACCCAACCCAGGCGCCGGAGTGACCGGCGCGAGCCCATGGGATGAGGCCGCCGATCGAATCAGAGCCAGCGGCCTCCGCTGGACGCCTCAACGGCGAACCCTGGTCGAAGTCCTGCGGGAACGCGAGGGGCACGTCACGGCGACGGAGCTGATCGCGCGTTGCCGGGAGCGCGACCAGACGACCACCCCCTCAACTGTCTATCGGACGCTGGATCTGCTCGAGGATCTGGGACTCGTCAAGCACGGTCACGGACACGACGGGCGCGAGGAGTACCACATCCTCCCCCAACAGGTCCACGGTCATCTCTACTGCGTGGGCTGCGGCACCACGTGGGAGATCCGGCCTGAAACGGGAGCCGTCATCGTGGAGGCGCTGGCGTCGCAGCTGGGCTTCGTCGTGGATCTCTCGCACGTGACGATCTCTGGTCGCTGCGCCGGCTGCCATGACTGACTTCCGGCCCTGGCTCGCCCCCTAGTACGGAACCACCAGCAGCCACTTTCCGTCACGACCCGGGTAGTGCCCCTCGGGTCGCTTCCACGGAAGGTAGTTCTTGGCCATGGCGGTCATGTCCCGGAACGTGTCCGGGGGCAGCGTCTGGCCCCAGATCGAGCTCAGGCGCGGATAGAACGGATCAACGATGTACGCGCCGAGAACCGCGAAGCCTCCGGGGTAGTAGCGCGGGTCGTTGGTGGACTGGAAACCGGTCATGACCCATGAATGGGCGCCCTTCCAGGCCAGCAACCCAACGGGCAGGTTCGTCTTGCGCAACGCCGTGGCCGCGTCGTCCAGCGCCTGGTTGAGAGTGTTGTCCACGACAAGCTTGTAGCGATGGCCGCTCAACTGGGTCATCGTGATGGCCCAGCCAGCCGGGCCGTAGCCACCGTTGAGGCTGTCCGTCTTCGTTGTGTTGGCGACGATCGTGTTGCTGATCACCAGCTGGCGCGCCGTCGTCAGATCTATCTTCGGCCCGATGATGTTGAGCATGTTCTGCACTGCACCGGCCATGCACGCTTCCCTGTCGTGCTGCGAGACGAACGTTCCGGCCCGATAGATGTCTATGCTGAACGGGGCAGGCGTGGGCGCCGGCGTTGGGAAGGACGGCCAGACAAAGGGGGTGCCGGTTGCGTCGGGAGTTGCCGAGTCGGTGGGCGGCGCCGTCTCGCCCGGCGTCTCGCTCGGCGTCGGGGCGGGGGTGATCGTCGACCGCGTCGCAGATGGACCATTGGCGGCCGCCGTTCCCACGGCGACCCAGGCCGCTGACGCGAGGATCACGCAAACCGCCACGTAGGCCCCCACCCCAACCAGAGCCCGCCACCGTGACTTCGACCGCCGCGCCATCAAGCCGCATTTCCTCCGCATCGTCCCGTCCGCCGCGTCCGCGGCGCTGCCGAAAGACGCGGCGGGCCAGGACTGCGTGACGGACAGCCGTGCGCCAAACCGTCTGACTCAGGATACGCCCACTCGGCCAAGACCGAGGAAACCGAGCCCGTCAGGGCATCGTGCGAGGCCGCGCCCGCCCCTCGCGCCAAGCACCTGGCGCTCTTCGCCGCCTCAGGAGAAGAGAACCGTCCCGAAGACATGGCGCCGACCCAGGGCGGTGATGGGGTCGTCGAAATGGACGCTGCCGGAAGCCTCGCGCTCGTACGTGCACAGCACCACCGTCGGGTCCCCGTCCCGGTGTTCCAGCCCTATGGCGATAGCCTCCGTCAAGCCGCCGCCCTCTTCCTTTGGCACCAACGCGTCCCAGCAGACCGCGCATGCCTTGATCGTGCCCGCTCGGGCCTGCAGACGGAACGTGGCGTACAAGGAATCGATGATCAGCGGATTGGACG
The DNA here is from genome assembly GCA_963768655.1 of uncultured Chloroflexia bacterium. Lineage (GTDB taxonomy): Bacteria > Chloroflexota > Limnocylindria > Limnocylindrales > CSP1-4 > Fen-1039. The sequence goes on from CAVYIM010000007.1 coordinate 262,252, forward strand.
GGTCCCGCAGCGTGGGGGCCACGTCGATCACCGCCAGCTGACCACTCGCCGCCAGCCGAGCGCCAAAGGGCCGGAACTCGCCGGTCTCCTCGAGCATCCGCTCCGCCAGGCCGAGCATGGGAGTGAGCAGTTCGTTGAAGTCCGTGCGGATGCTCGGTTCCATGAGTCTCTCCTGCGCTTGCCCGGCCGGGCGGCCGGCCGCTGGCCGACCGGTAACTGCTTCCACGGAAGAAGTCGGCAGAAGAGCGCCACCCTCAAGCCGCGGCCCGTCAAACGCGGCTCCTCGGCTCGACGCCGTCAGGGCGCCTCGGTGCCGCGCGTGCCTCGTCGCAGGACGAGAACGGCGCCGCTTGCCGCAGTGGCCATCCCGGCAACGAAGAGCGGCCATGGGAACCAGCCCGGCAGGCCGCCGGCCATGATGCGGGGCGCGTCGGCCGTGAAGCTCAGCACCACGAGAAGGCCGCCGACGAGTCCAAGCCCCACCTCGCGCCGCCCGGTGCCAAGGGCCACTCCGCTCTCTGCCCGGCGTGCGGCGGTCAATCCAAATCCAACGAGGGCGGCGCTCACCGCCACGGGCGCCCACACCGGCCCGATCCAGGGCACGGGAATCAAGAACAACACATCCCACGTCCCTGGCGAGTGTGGCCAGCCAACGAAGATCCACAGCCAAACGTAGTAGAAGATGTCCCACACGCCGAAGGCGACCGCAGCCCAGGCCAGCCGCTCGAGCCAGGTCCGTCCAGTCAGCCAGCCAATCCCCGCCAGCATGACCAGCGTGGCGAACTCACGGCCCACCTCGATCGCGGCCAGGTCGCCGACCACCTCCGGGCCGCGCAGCGGGAAGAGCTGATCGGGCGTGATGCTCAGGGCGCGCTGCAGATAGACGACGACCGCCGCCTCCAGGTAAGCCATCGCCACCGCGAACACGACGACCGCAATCGCGGCGCTGCGGAAGCGCTCGGGCCGCCTGGCCACGGGGGCGCCGTCCATCAGTCCATCACGGCCCGGCGATGCCGTCGGGCGATCGTGTCCGCAAGGTTCCGGGAGCCGTCCGGGGCAGACGCCCGAGGGCTCCGCAGGATTGCCTCCTGCTTGTAGTTGAGCCGCGGCAAGGGCGTCCCTCCGGGCAAGGCGACCTGGGGTTTGGCGCCCCCGGCCGGACTCGAACCGACGACGCCCGCCTTAGGACGGCGGCGCTCTGTCCACTGAGCTACGGGGGCCCGGACCGATGTTACCGCGTCCGCGGACAACAACCACACCCTGCAGTGCGCCTCAGGCCTAGACCGCCGCCTCGAACCGATAGCGATCGCGATCGCGGACCAGGCAACCGACCGGGTGGAAAGGCTCATGGGAGAGGACGATCGTCCAGTCCTCCTCGGTTGCGCGGGCGAACAGCGCCGCCTTGACGGCCACGGAGTCGAGGGGGAAGTCGTCGAACGCGGTGACCCAGCGCGGGTTCGCGCTCCAGGGCCGCATGAAGAGATCGCCAAGGAACGCGACCGTGATGTCCCGGCCGCGGATCAGGACTCCCTGGTGACCGGCCGAATGGCCGCCCGTCGGCATGACGCTGACGCCGGGCAGGATCTCGGCCTCCCCGTCCGCGGCCCCGCGCAGCCCCAGATCGCGCACCAACCGCAGCTCTGGCTGGTCGTAGCTGGCCACCAGGCGCGGATTGCCCCCCATGGCGATCTCCCACTCGGCCAGCTGGGCGACGAACCTGGCTCGGGGGAAGGCCAGGTCTCCGTTCGCGCGCAGCAGGCCGCCTGCATGGTCGAAGTGGAGGTGACTCACCGCCACAGCATCGACCGAACCCGGGTCGAAGCCCGCGTTCTCGAGCGCCGGGACGATCCATGGGCCCTCGTACGCCCGCATCGTCCGAACCTTGTCGCTGACCCGCTCTCCGATGCCGGTCTCGACGAGCACTCGACCGGCGGGCGTCTCCACGAGCAGGCAGTTGAGCGCCTGCAGGATGCGGTGTTGGTCGTCGATCTCCGGGGCGACCAGGTCGTTCCACATCATGCGCGGCACCACACCCAGCAGAGCGCCCGCATCCGAGCGGAACTGGCCCGCCTGGATCAGCGCGACTCTTGTTCCTCCGCCCAGCTCGGCCGACCAGTGGACGGAGTCGTTGAGCGTCGTCATCGCTTCCTCCTGGGCGCCGCTAGGGTTCGACGACCTCGCTCGAAGTCCTCGAAGAACGCCGAGGCCGTCGGCTCGGCCTGGCCCTGGTATTTCGACCCCAGGCCCGCCGAGCCGTAGGGCCGCTCGACCGGACTGGACATGGTCAGGAAGCTGATCTGCCCGATCTTCATGCCGGAGTAGAGCGCGATCGGCAGCTTCGCGACGTTCGACAGCTCGAGCGTGAGCTTGCCTTTCCAGCCGGGGTCGACATAACCGGCGGTCGAATGGATGAGCAGGCCGAGGCGTCCAAGCGACGACTTGCCCTCCAGCCGAGCCACCAGGTCGTCCGGCAGCTCGACCCACTCGAGCGTCTGGCCCAGCACGAACTCGCCGGGGTGCAGCACGAACGCCTCGTTGTCGGCCACCGTCAGAAGCTCCGTGAGATCCGGTTGCGCGGACCTGACGTCGATGTACGGATAGCGGTTGTTGCGAAAGACCCGGAAGCTGTGATCCAGGTGCAGATCGATGGAAGACGGCTGCAGATCCGCCCGATCGTAAGGCGCGATCTTGATCCGGCCGGCCGCCAGGGCGACCGCGATGTCGCGGTCGGAGAGGACGCTCACTTGACCGTGGCCCCGCTTTCGCGCTGGGCGTAGAGGTTATCCACCTCGCGCTTCAGGGCCTCCAGGTCTTCGAAGCTCTGATACACGCTGGCGAATCTGATATAGGCAATCTGGTCGATGGCTCTCAGCTTCTCCATGGCCAGCCGGCCGACCTCCGAGGATTCGACCTCGGAGGAGCCAGACGCCCGCAGCTCGGCCTCGATCTGGTCCGCGGCGCGGTCCGAGGCGTCCTCCGCCACGGGCCGGCGCACCAGGGCCTTGCGCAACCCCAACGCCAGCTTCTCGCGATCGAATTCCTCGCGGGAGCCGTTGCGCTTGATGATGACCAGGCGCGGGGCCTCGATCCGCTCGTTCGTGGTGAATCGGGCGGAACAGGCCGAGCACTCGCGGCGGCGCCTGATGCTGACCTCGTCGAGGTCTCGCGAGTCAATGACCCGGGTTTCGCGTTCGCCGCATCGCGGACAGCGCATCGGCTCCGTCTCCTCCGCCACGACGCCCGTGGCCTGCCGTGGAGGATATCACCGCGGGTCTGCCGGCCCGGAGCCCCGGTCGCGCCGCCGCCCGCGCCGCGTGGAGGCTCAGCTCACCCGCCCCAGCTCGAATGACTCGCCTGGGAGATCTGGACTATCGTCTCGCGCCGCTCTCGGATCGCCTCGCGGGCGTGGACCAGGTTGAGATAGCCCCGCTTCACCGAAGTCTCCCCCTCACCCCAATCGACGCCGCTAACGTCCGCCAGCAGCTCGCCCCCATGCGCGACCAGGTCTATGGCCCGCTGGGCGCGTTCCATGTCTGCCACCAGGGCCGCGGCCGTGGTCGCCCAGGGTCCGTTTCGGCTGAGTGTCGTGGCATCCTGGATGTAGCGCCCCAGGGCATCCTGCGCGGCCGCCATCTTCGGCTGGGCGTCCTCGGGCGCGATCTTGCGCCGTCGCATCTCGTCCACCACGACCAGCAGGTCCCCCAGAAGAGTCTCAGAACGGCGGGCCATCTCGGCCGCCGCCACGCCCGATGCCGTGTCGCGTCGCACCCGGCCGCCCGCGACCACGACTCGCCAGAGCAGCCATAGAATGGCGGCACCCATGACGAAGAAGATCGCGAGCGGTAGTAAGACTCTCGCTTCGGGCACGGCTCAATCCTTCGCTTGAAAGCGCGCCGCTAAATCTAACGATCCTTCTCAGCTGCGACCCGCCCCAAGATGAACCCGCCGCCCGCCCCAAACGTACTACCCGTCCTGCCGCCCGAGCCGCTTCGAACCGTCTGCGTGGCTCCCCAGTGGACGGGTTCTACGAGCCGAACCGGCGCGGCGGAATGCGACCGCCGGACCCGCGCGACGGCCCCGAGATTCGGCCGGCGACCCGTGCGCCCCTCGGGGGCCTGGGGCCCGGCCCGGAGCTTGCTTCCGGGGGGCGTTGCCACGTATCGCTCTCGCCGCCCGAGCGTGAGAGCAGCTTGATGCCCCGCACGGCGGCCGAAGGGTCCACATCCCGGACCATGTCGTACACCGTGAGAGCCGCCACTGCCGCCGCCGTCAGAGCTTCCATCTCGACGCCACCGGGGCCGATCGCCGCCGTCTCCACGCGGATGCGGATCAGGCCGGCAGCTCTGTCCGGTACGCCGCGAACGAGCAGATCGGTCAGGGCCACGGGATGGCAGAGCGGAATCAGGTCGCTGGTGCGCTTGCCGGCCATGACGCCGGCCAACTCGGCCACGCTCAGGACGTCGCCCTTCGGGTTCGTGCCGTCGACGATGGCGCTCAGCGTCTCTTGAGAGACCGCTACCTCCGCCTCGGCGACCGCGCGCCGCGCGCTGACAGGCTGGTCGGTCACGTCCGCCATTCGTGGCCTGCCCGCACGATCGACGTGCCCGCCCCGCCGCCGCTCCGCGCGTGAACCGTCTTCGAAGCCGCTCTCTCCCGGCTTGCCGTCGACACTCATCAGGCCCTCACCTCTGCACGCTCATCGATCGCGAGGCTCGTCCGACGAACCCCCGGGTAAATCCTCAGGGCCGGCCGGCGGGCCGGGCGCTGCCGGCGGTCCCGGCGGTCCCGGTGGCGCCGGTGGAGTCCGACGCCCGGGGAACCGGGCAACCTGCAGCAGCGCCCGCGACGCCAGCGCCTGCTGCGTGGCTCGTTCACGAATGAGCAGCGAGATCGATCGACGTGTGAGCAGCGCCGAGACGTGCTCGCCGGTCCCGATCAGAAGCCCATCGAGGCCGGACCGCTCGAGTACCTCCAGCGCCGGCCACAGATCGGAGTCGCCGCGCGCCCAGGGCACGCTCCGGAGCGGGACCATGGCCTGCTCGGTCCGCATCGCCGGCCAGTTGCGGCGCGGTATCCGCTTTATCTGCGCCGTTCCGATCAGCCCCAGCAACTCCTCGCCGCGCTCCACGAGCGCCGCGCCGCCGAGCCTCTCGCCCAGATACTCGCCGGCGAACACGTCGAGGGTCAGCTGCGGCGGGATCCTGGCCGTATCGGAGTCGGCCGCGTCCGAGACGTGCGCCCCCGCGACGAGCCCCTGCAGGAAGAGGCGGCGATCGAGAAGGCGGCTCGAACCCACGAGCAGCCAACCGGCGACGAGCAGCGCCAGCCCTGGCCAGAGGTCCACGAAGACGACCACGACCACACCCAGGGTCATGACGCCGATGCCGACCATTCGGCCGACCCGGCTGGCGACCCTGGTCGCGACTTCGTCGCGCCCCGATCTTGCCCACGCGATGGCGTGGACAATTCGGGCGCCGTCCATGGGATAACCGGGGATCAGGTTGGTCACCGCCAGGAAGAGGTTGAACAGCGCCAGCACCTCGCACACGAAGGTCACGGCCGCAACGCTGTCCGGCACGTTGCTCGAGTTGCCCCAGCCGATCTCTAGGACGCCGGCAACCGTGCCGAACGCCAGGACGAGAACCACACTCACGAACGGACCGGCCAGCGCCGCCCTCAACTCCTGACCCCAATTGCGGGGCCGAGCCTCCATTAGATACGTGCCGCCCAGCAACTGGATTACCACCACGTTGGCGCCGATTCCGTTGCGCCGCGCGACCAGGACGTGAGCCAGCTCGTGAACTATCACCGACGCGAAGACCAGCACGGCCGTCACGACCGCCGAGCCCCAGGCCCAGGCCATGTCGCTGCCGGTAGTCGCCTGAGCCGCCAGTCCCTCTCCCAGGACCACCGTGATGAGCGCGAGGAGGAATATCCACGTCCAATGAGCTCGGATCTCGGTCCCGAAGACACGGCCCAACGGGACCCCGGAGTTCATTTCGAGACTTCCGGCGGCGTCACCGCGGAAGACGCGGCCCGTGGCGTCGGGACGGCGAAACCGGTTCGTCCGGCGATCCGACCCGCGCCGGCGACGACCACGAGCGCCAGTGCCAGCACGGCCAGCGCGATCGCAACGCTCGTCTCGGACCAGAACTGATCCGGGAACAGCTGCACGAGCTTCTCGGTCCGGACATCGAACATGTACGTGCCCGGTGCGAAGAAGATCTCATGGAACAGCTGGAAGGCCTGGTCGAAGAACAACGCGAAGGCCAGGCCGACTACCACGACGCCGCCCACCAGCAGCTTTCCGCCCGCTTCCACGGCCCGCCAGAACCACGCCGCGCCCCGACTCGCGAGTCCAAATAGCACCAGGACAAGCGCGGCAATGAGTGCCACCAGCCCTAGGTTCAGGAGCACGGTGCGGACGTCGGCCATGTGGCTCCGTTCGGCGACGTCAAGGACCGGCGCGCCGTTGACGGTCACGGCGAAGTTCGGCGGCCCGAAGACGAGATCGGAGAGGATGCTGCCGGTGACTTGGCTGACCTGCGCGGGCGTGTAGCCGGTCAGTTGGGACACGTCGCTTCGGCCCTGATCGAAGCCAACCCAGATCGGGTTGAGAAAGAGGAGCACGGCCACGGCGACCGTGACACACGGCGTGGCCAGCACGACGAGCACGGTGCCGAGCGCCTGGGCAAGTGGGAATCTCACCCGTCAATCGTACCGCTCCCGGGCGGCGGCGCCTCAGCCCGGCTCAACTCGCCGAAACGGTCAGCGCCGAGGCTTCACGCCGGACGATCGCCCAGACCCGTTCGAGGTCCGCGTCTTCCGTCCGGAGATTGGCCAGAGCCACTCGGATCGTGAACCGGCCCCGCAGGCGCGTGTGGGACAGGAAGACCTCGCCGGTCCGGTTGATGGCGTCCATTAGAGCCACGTTCATGCGATCGAGCTCCTGGGCGACCGCGGGCTCGTCCTCCCGGCCCGCCAGCGATGGCGGCCTGTAGCGGAAGCAGATCGTTGAGAACGGCACCGGCGCGAGCCGCTCGAAGTCGGGAGCCCCGTCGATCCAGGTGGCGAAACGCTCGCCCAGCTCGAGGTGGTAGGAAATCCTCCGCCGCAGGCCCTCGAGGCCGAAATAGCGGAGCAGCATCCACAGCTTCAGGGCCCGGAAGCGCCGGCCCAGCGTAGGCGTGTACTCGTTGTAGTCGCGGATCGGGCCCTGGCGATCGAGAGTGCGCAGGTACTCAGGCACGAGACTGAAGGCGTCGCGCAGAACCGGCATGCGCGTCGTCAGCAGGACCGACGCATCCACCGGCGAGAAGAACCATTTGTGCGGGTTCGTGACCACGGAATCCGCGCGCTCCCAGCCGGCGAACTGGCCGCGCCGTTCCGGAATCAGTGCCACGGCGCCCGCGTGAGCGGCATCGACGTGGAGCCAGATGCCTTCCCGGGCGGCGACGTCGGCCATGCCCGGGATCGGGTCGATGGACGTGGTCGAGGTCGTCCCGATGGTCCCGACGAGCGCGATGGGCAGGACGCCGGCCTTCTGGTCTGCCGCGATCGCCTCCTCGAGAGCGTCAAGGCGCAGCTCGAACCGATCGTTCGTCGGGATCTTCGTCAAGCCGGCCTGACCGAGCCCGAGTGTCATGGCGGCCTTCTCGATCGAAGAGTGCGCCTCTGCCGAGGCGTACACGCGCAGCTGCGGGACGTCCGCCCGGCCCGGCAATCCCTTCGCCGCGGCGTCCACTCCGGCCGCCTGGCGGGCCGCGGCCAGCGCCAGGAGCGACGACGTAGAGGCCGTATCGGTCAGGAGGCCGTCGAATGCCGCCGGCAGGCCAAGGGCCTGGCGGAACCAGTCGACCACGACCTCTTCGAGCTCGGTCCCGGCCGGGCTCGTGCGCCACAGCATGACATTCGAGTTCAGGACCGCCGTCAGCATCTCGCCGATGATCCCGGGCCCAGACGCGGCGCTGCTGAAGTACGCCAGGAAGCGCGGATGCTGCCAGTGCGTGATGTTCGGCTCGATCAGGCGTTGATAGTCCGCGAGGATGGTCTCGATCGGCTCGGGCGACTCCGGTGGCGCGGCCGGAAAGAGCGGCCGCAGCGATCCGGGCTCGACGGCCGGCATCACGTCTCGCTCCCCTACCCCCTCGAGGTAGTCGGCCATGATGTCGACGGCGGCGTGCGCGGCAGCCCGGAAGTCAACCGGCGCCATGTCTCCGAGGCCGGCTCGCTGCTGTTCGTCCAGTCCGCCCGCTTTGGGCGCTCGGCTTGTGTCGCGCCCGCTCAGTTCGTCCACGCTCGTCACTCGTCCAGGTTGGCTCGCCCGGCCGGTTGTATCGGCCTCAGCGATCGAGTTTACCCTGGGCTGCGCGAGAGGCCTGGATCCGCCGGCCACGGGCCGCAGATGGCGGGACGGAGGAGCGCGACAAAGGGGGAGCGCGACAGACAAGAACCGGGCCGCGTCATCCGCGACCCGGTTCCGATCGCCCTGGCGAGGGTTACAGGCTGTGCCCGATGGTGCTCAGAATCGTGTTGATCTGGCCACTGAGGAAGATGAGGGCGGTGATCGCCAGGATCGCGATCAGGGCGAGGATCAGGGCGTATTCGGCGAGGCCCTGGCCTTCTGCCTTGCGGAGGAACATGAGCCACCTCATGAGTGCGTCGGCCAATTCGGCCAGGTGAGGCTTCGGCCCCCGGCTCAAGGGGCCGCATAGCACTTCGGGGTCAGGGCCGATAGCCCATCCGTGTGAGGCTCCCGGCCGTGGCGCCCGCGATCGCAAAGGTTCCGGGCCTGCATTCGGGGTCTGGCACAGCCCCGGTCTCCCGGAGCTACTGGTAGTAGCCGGTGATATCGACGATCACTTGCGTCCTGGCTCCCGGGAGCCACCTACGACCAGGGTGACCTGACGTTCGGCCGTCCCCGAGCCGAGGGCGACGACACCGCCATTGGCGATCGTGGCGCCGCCGGTCGCCGCCGGACGCTCGCCGCCGCAAGGGTCCGCGACGCAGCCGGCTGCTCCGCGGCGAACGGCAGGGCCGATCACAGGCTACGGGACTGGGGTACCGACCCAGAACGAAGACCCCCGGACCGTATCCGGGGGCCTTCTCACGCTCAGTAGATGGTCGGGGCGGAGCGATTCGAACGCTCGACCGCCTGAACCCCATTCAGGTGCGCTACCAGGCTGCGCCACGCCCCGATCGGCCGACAGCATAGCAGACCCGAGAAGAGGCTCAGCCCGCCGCAAAGGCTCAGCCCGAGTGGCCGCGCTGGCCCGGGGAGCGTCTCACGCTACCGGTGGCTCCGCGGCCGGGCTTTGCGCCGGACGCCGAGTGCGTCCCCGACGGCGGCTTGCCGGGCCGCGGCCCACTCGGCCGTCGAGCCTTGCCCGGGCTCCTCTCGCGTCCGGCTCGATCGCTCGCCCGCTCACGGAAGATCAGCCGGATGGGCGTTCCGTCGAAGCCGAACTCGGCGCGAAGCTGGTTCTCCAGGAACCGTTTGTAGCTGAAGTGCACCTGGTCGGCATGGCGGGCGAAGAAGACGAACGTCGGCGGGGCCACGGCCACCTGGGTCGCGTAGAAGATCTTGGGCGGGCCGAGCTTGCCGGCCGGCGGCGCCTGCCGCAGCGACGCCACGCGGAGGACGCGATTGAGGTCCGGCGTGGAGATACGCTTGCGCCGCTCGCCCCAGACGTCGAGAGCCAGCTCGAGCACCTTGCCGACGCGCTGACCGGTCTTGGCGCTGATCGAGACGACCGGCGCGAAATCGAGGAACGGCACTTCGGCCCGCAAGGCCGTCGCGAACTCGTCGAACGAGCGGTCCGTCTTTTCGGCCAGCAGATCCCACTTGTTGAGGGCGAGGACCAGGCCACGGCCCTCCTCCACGACGAAACCGGCGACGTGGGCGTCCTGGGCGGTCAGGCCCTCGAAGGCGTCGATGATCAAGACGGCCACGTCCGCCCGCTCCACCGCCTTGAGCGCCCGAAGCGTCGAGTAGCGCTCCGCGTCGGGGCCGCTTGCCACTTTGCCGTGACGGCGCATGCCGGCGGTGTCGATCAGGACGATGTCGCTGCGGCCCCACTGCAAGTGCGTGTCGATGGCGTCGCGGGTCGTCCCCGGTATGTCGCTGACGATCGCCCGCTCCTCACCGAGCAGCGAATTGAAAAGGCTCGACTTGCCGACGTTCGGCCGGCCGACCAGGGCGATCGACACCTTCTGGTCTTCGTCGCCGAAGCTCGGCTGGCCGTCCTCGCCGGCCTCGTCGCCGTCTATTTCGATCGCCTCGGCGTCGCTGTCACGAACGCGCGCCAGCCGGCCCTCGGCCATCTCGCGAGCCCAGTCGTCGGCCTCAGCCTCGCGGCGCTTGCGCTCGATCTCGTCGGGACTCTCCGGCGGTAGCGCCCACACGATTGCGTCCAGCAGATCCGCGACGCCACGGCCGTGCGCGGCGCTGATCGGATGGGTCTCCTCCCAGCCCAGGGAGTAGAACTCGGCTGCCTCGAGCTCGCGCTTGTCGTTGTCGGCCTTGTTGGCCGCAACCAGCACCGGCGCCTTCGCCGTCCGCAGGAGATCGGCCGCCTCGATGTCGGCCGGAGTAAGCCCGGTGATCGAGTCGACCACCAGCACGATGGCGTCCGCCTCGGCGATGGCGATGCGGGCCTGCTCCTGGACCTTCTCCTCGATCGGGTCGCCGGGCTTGATTTCCAGGCCGCCGGTGTCGACCGCGATGAAGCGGCGGCCGTTCCACTCGGCCTCGCCGTAGATGCGATCGCGGGTGGTTCGGGCGCGGTCTTCCACGATCGCCGCGCGGTGGCCGACGATGCGGTTGAACAGCGTGCTCTTGCCGACGTTCGGGCGCCCGACGACGGCAACGATGGGGAGTGGGATCACGGGTGGATTATGGGGCCGTGTTGGCCGCGGCGCGTCGAACGAACGGCGAGCCGCGCTCGGTCAGCGCGTGACGGCGAGCTGTGGGTCCGGAAGCGACGTAGTCCGGCCGGCCGGCGTGGCGGCCGCGGCCAGGGCGGCGCCGGCCAGTTCCCCGGCGCGAGCAGCGGCCTCCGGCGTGCCGGCGAGTGTGAGGATCCGCTCCGCCACGCACCGAAGGTCTTCTATCGGGGTCGAGGTTCCGCCGGTCACGCCGACGACTCGCGCGTCCCCGAAGATCGACGCGTCCATCAGGTCGCGCTCGGACTCGATCTGGATCGCCCGCGTCCCGACGATCCCGCACAGCCGGGTCAGCTCCTTGGTGTTCGCGCTCGACCGACCGCCGACGACCAGCATCAGGTCTACCCCTCGTGCGGCCTCGATGGTGTCCTGCTGGCGGTGGATCGTGACCGGGCAGACGGTGTTGACGATCTTGAGCTCGTGACAGCGGCCGACCATGAAGGCAGCCAGCTTCTCGAACTTCCAGGGCGGCTGCGTGCTCTGGCTGAGCAGCGCCATCTTCTTGCGGCGCGGGATCTGATCCCAGTCCTCCTCTTCGTCCACGACGATCGCGTCTGGCGCGAAGCCGAGCAAGCCCACTACCTCGGGGTGGCGCGGCGTGCCGAGCAGGACGATCGCGTAGCCCTCTTCGACCAGCCTGGTGATCTCGCGCTGCTCCTGGATCACCCACGTGCAGGTGCCATCTATCACTTCCAGGCCGCGATCCTGCGCATTGTGCAGCACGTCCGGCCGGACGCCGTGGGCGCGAATGACGACCGCGGCTCCCTCGGTGACCTGGTCGAGCGAATCGACGGTCTCGATCCCCTGGGCCGCCAGCGCGGCGATCACGCCCTCGTTGTGGACGACCTGACCCAGGGTATGCGTCACCTTGCCAACCGCCGCCGCTTCCTTGGCCTTGTCGATGGCCTCGCGCACGCCGTAGCAGAACCCCGTGCGCCGCGCGATCCGGACTTCTCGAACGTTACCCATTGCGCTTAAGTATCGCACCGGGGGCGAACTCGCCATCTCGCACCCGCCCGGCCGTCTCAGCGTAGACGCCTCGTTGCTCCTCGGGCAGCAGCGCCGCGACGTGGCCCATCATCTCGGCTGTGGCGGCCCGCAGCGATTCGTGGCGGTCGGCGCCTCTTGGCATCGTGAGCGTGAAGGGCTCCCCGACCCTGACCGTCATCCGCCGCCCGGGGCGCGGCAGGAGCTTGCCCCTCGGCCAGAAGCGCTGCGAGCCGATGATGGCGATCGGCAGTATCGGCGCGGCGCTGCGGACGGCCAGCACCGTGGCGCCCTCCTTTGCCTCTTGCAGGGCCCCGGTCGGCGAGCGAGTGCCTTCCGGGAAGATCGCCAGGACCCGACCGTCGTCGAGCACGCTCTTGGCCAGCCTGAACGCCTCCAGATCGCCGGCGCCCCGGCGGACTCCGAAGATCCCGTTGTGCCTCATCGCCCAGCCGAAGAGCGGCCAGCGCAGGGCCTCCTCCTTGCCGAGCCATGCCATCGGCCTCTTCATCGCGGGCACCAGGTAGGCCATCAACAGGATTCCGTCCGCGTTCGAAGCGTGGTTGCAGATGACCAGCAGCGGCCCCGACGCCGGCAGGTTCTCGAAGCCCTGACGCTCGACGCGAGTCAAGCAGGCCGCGACCACTCGAAGCACGGCGCCGGAGAAACGAGGGAAGAACGGCAGCCGCCTACCGCCCACGGTCCCCTCCTCCGGCCACCTCGGCCTCCCTGATTGTCTGGAGCACGGCCGCGACCGTCTGCTCGAACGTATTGCCGTCCGTCTTGACCACGATCGCGTCCTCGGCGGCCCGGAGCGGGGCGGTTTCCCGCTCGGAGTCGATCGTATCGCGGCGACGCATGTCCTCGAGAATCCCGCTCGCGGCGGTTTCGTCCGCGGCGACCCGGCGCTGCGCTGCCCGCCGGCGCGCCCGCTCCTCGGGAGAGGCGTGGAGGTAGATCTTGAGGTCGGCGTTGGGCAGGATGACCGTCCCGATGTCCCGCCCGGCCATGATGATGCCGCCCTCGGCAGCGAGCGCTCTCTGGCGCGGAACCAGCGCCGCCCGCAACTCGGGAACCTTCGAGTAGCCCGAGACGGCGCGATCGACGACCGGGCCGCGAACCTCGGCGGTCACGTCGCGACCGGCGGCTTCCACGTGACGAAGCCGGCCGCGCTTGTCGGCGACGAGCTCCACCTCTCCCGCCAGTGGCGCCAGCGCCTCCGTCTGGTCCGGCGCGATGCCGCGCTCCACGGCCAGCCAGGCCACGGCGCGATACAGCAGGCCCGTATCGCAGAAGCGGTAGCCGAGCCGCCGCGCGACCTCGGCGCCTACGGTGCTCTTGCCGCTCGAGCTGGGCCCGTCGACGGCCACCACGAGGCGTCTTCTCGCCCCGGCCAGATCGGCGGGTTGGGCAACGAGGCCTTCGGTGCGTTGGTCGGCGCTCACGACCCGAGAATACCGTCCCGGAGCCCGGACTATTCGGGCAAGTCGTGGCTCGCGGCGGCGGCCGGCCGAGCTATCGGCGGGGTGGGCTTCGCCGGGCGCGTCGTCGTCGGTCGCCGGGCGCACGATGCGAGCTGCGTGACTTCGTGGTGGGCGAGCGGCCGAGCCTCGCCCGCGTGTATGTCGGTGAGCTTCAGAGAGCCGACTCGGACCCGAACCAGGCGGCGCACCGGCCGTCCGACGGCCTCGAACATCCGCCGTATCTGCCGCTTCCAGCCCTGGGCCAGCACGACGCGGTACCAGCGCAGCTCCGCGTGCGGCGGCGTCAGCAGATCGAGCAGCTTTCGAACCTGGGCGGGCGTGGCATCCTCGAGCATGTCGAGTCGAGCCAGGCCCTCCTCGAGCTCGATGCCGTTGCGTAGCGCCACCTTCTGCAGCCTGGTTACCGATCGATCGAGGCCGACCATGTACTCGCGCTCGACGCCGTAGCGGGGGTGCAGCAGCAGGTTCGCCCAGGCACCGTCGTTGGTGAAGAGCAGCAGCCCCTCCGACTCTTCGTCCAGGCGGCCGACCGGATAGAGCCGCGCCTCCCGGCGCGCATTCGGCGGCAACAGCTCCATGACGGTTCGGTCGGCGTGGCGGTCCCGAACCGTGGACACCACGCCAACGGGCTTGTTCAGCATCCAGTAGGAACGCTGGCGCTCGATCGCCGGCAGCGGCTTGCCGTCCACGAGGACGCGCTGCATGTCGGGATCGACCTGCTCGCCCAGAACCGCCGGCCGGCCGTCCACCGTGACTCGCCCGGCGCGGATGAGATCCTCGCCCGAACGTCGCGAGGCAATGCCCGAAGTGGCGAGCACCTTCTGCAGCCGCTCGCGGGTCACTTCAGCCGGCCTCGCTCTCCGAGCCGGAGGCAGGCCCACCGGCTGCGATGCCGACCGCCGTTGCGGCCGTCGTTCCGGCCGAAACATCCTCTTCGTCGCCTGGTGCGAACAGCCGCTCCGCGATCGGCGCGTCCAGCGGCGGCAGCTCGTCGAGGCTCGTCATGCCGAACCGCTCCAGGAAGTCGAAGCCGGTTCCATACAGGATCGGGCGGCCGGGGGCCGCCGAGCGGCCCAGCTCCGCCACGAGGCGACGGTGGAGCAGGGTTCGGATCGTGTACTCCGAGTCGACACCACGAATTCGCTCGATGGTGGCGCGGGTGCAGGGCTGGCGATAGGCGACGATGGCCAGCGTCTCAAGCGAGGGCGACGACAGCCGCGGCGCGTCGGCGCCAACGTATCGGGCGATCAGCGCGCCCGCTTCCGGGGCGGTGGCCAGCTCCACCTTCTCGCCCGCCTCCACGAGCCGGATGCCACGCTCGCCCAGGCTGACGGCCAGGTCGCCGATTCGAGCGTCCACCGTCTCGCGGTCAACCCCGGCCAGCAGGGCGATCTCGGCGCGGGCGAGTGGCTTCTCAGCCACGAACAGCAGCGCCTCGAGCTGCGCCTCACTCAGCTCGCCCGGCTGGGCGGGCTCACCGGAGCGGGCGCCGGACGAAGCCTCGGCTTCGTCCGGCGGTTCGTCTTTCCCGATCTCGAGAGACTGGGCCCCGATGTCCAAGCCGATCACATCCTCCGCACTCATGCGAACGAACCCAGGCTCTCGTCGATCTCGCCTTCGACGTCGAACGATCCGGTGACCGTCGCTCGTCGCGCCACGATCGGCCCCCATGGTTCCGCCTGTTCGAGCGTTATCTCGCGGCGCTTGAAGAGCTCCAGCATGGCCAGGAAGGTCACGGCGACCACGACACGGTCTCTGACTCCACCCAGCAGCTCCTGCAGCACGACGTGATCGGCCTTTGAGAGGGCGGCGCGAATGACGGCCGCCCGCTCCGCCATAGTGACTGTTCTGGCGACGATTTCTACGGGGGCCTCCGGAGGCGGAACGATCATGGCCAGCCGGTTTAGCGCCGCGGCCAGGACCGCGGGCGGGAGCGGCGGCCTCTCCGGCGGGCGAGCTCCGGCCCTGCCAGCGAGAGCGGCGACCTCGGCGTCGCGGCGGAAAAGGCGGTACACACCGAGCCGCTCGTTCAACGCGGCGCCGGCGTCTCTGAAGCGACGGTATTCGATGAGTCGCGCCCGCAGCTCCGCCTCGGGATCGGGCTCGTCATCGAGCGGCACCGCCATCACCTTCGGCGGGCGCGGCAGAATTGCCCGGCTCTTGATCAGGATCAGCTGCGCAGCCACTGCCACGAACCCGGACACACTTCCGAGGCGGTCTCCCTCCAGCGTGGCCAGGGCGTCCAGATAGGCCTCCGCCAGGCCCCCCAGAGGCACGGTCAGCACGTCGAGCTGGCGGGCCTCGATCAGGGCGAGGAGGAGTGCGAGTGGTCCGTCGAAGTCCGCCATGCGGACGTGCGTGGCCCGCTCGAGCCGCCCCTCCTCGAACACGACCTCGGGCGCCGAGCCAAGGCGGGCCAGCGCCGCAGTCCGCGCAGCATCGGCGCGCGAAACCCGCTCGCGCGTGAGCCGCTCCTGGGGCGTTGTCTCAGCTGACGTCATCAACTCGCCTCGTCGGCGGCGAGCAGGAGCCTGCCCGCCTCATCGACCGGATTCTCCGCCAGCCGGATCAACTCCACCGTTCGCGGGCTGCAGCCCGCCGCGGCGGCGAGCTCGGCCGACCGTTCGGCGTGGGTGCGCAGGCGCTCCAGCCCGTAGCGAAACGTCGGCAGGTGGCTCGACGCCCGCCAGATCCACTCCCCATAGCGCTGCCCGATGGACCAGGCCACGCGATGCGCGAGACGGAGGTGCGGACCCTTGCCGCAGTCGTGAAGCAGCCCGGCAACCAGCAGGTCCGGGTCCGTCGCGCCGGCCTTCCGCAGCCCGGCTACCACGTCCAGACCGTGCCGCCGGTCCGCGACTTGCATCCGATCGAACAGCGCGAGCTGCGCTGGCGTCAGCCAGATCACCAGATCGTCGCGCTCCGACGGCGCAACCCGCGCCCGAGCGTACGACCAGGTCCTCCTGATCCTCGCGGCCCACCAGTTGCGCACGCTAGACGATGTAGTACTGGAAGCCGAGGAGGAGATTTACCAGAGAGCCGATGAGGGGCTCGAGGAACTGGAATGCGAAGAGCACGAGGATGATCAGGATCACGATGCCGTACTGGTTCATGAACTGCTGGACCTGCCGGCCGGTCGCCGGATCGAGCAGGTCGATCAGGACGTGCGAGCCATCGAGCGGTGCCACCGGCACCAGGTTGAAGAGCATCAGAACTACGTTGAGCGAAACGCCGGTGACGAACACGAGTTCCAGCATGTCCATGGCCGAGTCGTTGCCCGGGTAGTAGCCGTCCGACCATAGGATTCGGACTCCCACGGCAAATGCCGCCGCCATCGCCAGATTCGACAGCGGGCCCGCCGCAGCCACCTTGGCGTCCGCGTAGCGGCCCCGCAGGTTGTACGGGTTGACCGGCGTGGGCTTGGCCCAGCCGAAGGCCAGCCCGCCCCCGTAGGCGAGGCCCAGCAACGCCGTGAAGATGAGCAGCCCACCACCCATCGGATCGAAATGGACGACCGGATCGAGGGAGACGCGCCCGAACAGCTTGGCGGTGCCATCACCCAGTCGCAGCGCCGTGTAGGCGTGGGCACATTCGTGGACAGGCCCGGCGACCAGGAAGAAAAGGGCGATCCAGATGACCGTTCGGGCGACGTCAATCGATTGCACGCTCTACCTCTTGGCTGCGGGACGGGCGGAGGTATCCTACCGTGCCGCCCGTCGCCAACCGTGATGAAACGTCTCCAGCTACAGGCGGCCGAGCAGCTCGGCCTTCTTGGCCTCGTAGTCGGCCGGGGTGATCGCGCCCTTGTCGCGCAGGTCGGCCAGCTTGGCGAGCGTGGCGGTCACATCGTCCGAGCTCGACGACCTCGCGGCAGGAGCGCTCGCGACCGGTGCCGGCGCAGCGGGGCTCATCGACCCCCGGTAGCCATCCTCGAGGTTGTTCTTGGCGTTCAGCATCGCTTTCTTGAAGTCCACCACGTGGGAGAGCATCTCGTAGCGGTCGATCGCGTCGTCGTTCGCGGTCAGGATCTCCAGGTCACCGTAGTGCAGCATTCGCGCGAGCAGGCCCTGCTTGAGGACCGCGTCGTTGATCTTGTCGAGCGAGCTGTCTCCGCTCTTCTTGTCGAGCAGTCCCTCGACCTTCAGCACCCGGCGGTTGGTGATGACGTATTCCTCGGCCTTCCACGTGAAGTACACGATCGCGATCCAGACGAAGCCGACCACGAGGAGCACCGCCGGCAACAACCCGGCGATAGAGAACAGGCTGATGTGCAGGACTACCAGCTCCAGAAGCGCAACCACGACCCCAGCGAGAAACACCAGCAGCCCGTTCCGCGCGTCCGACACAGGCGCGAGCCAGAACTGCCTGCCTCGATAGAGCACCTGCTCGTCCTTCGCCATCAAAGTATCCGCGTAGCTCATCCTCGTCTCCTTCTCTGCCCGTCCACCGTCGGGCCGTCAGGCTCTTCAGGCCCGTGGGTGGGCGCGGGCGTAGACGTCCTTGATCCGTTCGCCGGTCAGATGCGTGTACAGCTGTGTCGTGCTGATGTTCGCATGCCCGAGTAGCTCCTGAACGATACGCAGATCGGCGCCTCCCTCCAAGAGGTGAGTCGCGAACGAATGCCGCAATGTGTGTGGGCTGACGCCATTCTGGAGACCGGCCGAACGGGCGGTCGCGACGAGCATCTCCCAGGCCCGCCGGCGGTCGAGCCGCTCGCCGCGCACGGACAAGAACAGGGGCCCACCGTGCGCCAGGGGCGGCGCAGCCAGTGCCAGCCACGCCGGTCTGACTTCGCCGATGTACCGGCGCAGCCAGCCGAGGGCTACCTCTCCGACCGGTACCTGTCGTTCCCGATCGCCTTTCCCGACGACCCGCACCAATCCCTCTTCGAGCGACAGGTCGTCCCGATCGAGGCCAACCGCCTCGGATATGCGCAGGCCGCTGGCGTACAGCAGCTCGAGCAGGGCGCGGTCGCGAATGCCGGCCGGCGTGTCGGCCGTTCGCATCGCCAGCAAACGGTCCACTTCCTCGACCGTCAGCACCTCGGGCAGAAGCCGCGGCTGGCGCGGCAGCTCGAACCGGGCGGCCAGGTCCGTGGCGATCAGTCCTTCCGCGTAGCAGAACCGGTAGAACCCGCGCAAAGAGGCCGCCTTCCGGCGGAGGCTGGTGGGCCGCAGCGGCGGCCTGCGACTACGGCCCGGCGAGGCCAGCATGCCCAGGTATCGAACTGCCACCCCCGCCGAGGCATCCCACTCCGCGGCGGCCCCGCGACTGGCAGCGAAGTCGAGCAGATCGGCGCGGTAGGCCCGCAGCGTCGCGTCGGACAGCCCGCGCTCCACTCGGAGGTGCATCAGGAACTCGTCTATGGCCGCCGGCAGCCGGCCCGTCGGGCCGGCCGTCGGGTGCCGCCCTCCGCCCGCCGACTGGTCCGCCGCGGCGCCGGCCATCTCATTCGCCCCGGGCCGAGCGGCGCCAGGCATCGGCTCTGGCCAGGAGCTCCTCCGCGCTCGCGCGCGCCCCGGCGCCGCCCTCCGCGCCGGCGAGCATCTGGGCCAGCTCCTCGACGCGCTCGTCCGGTCCGAGGCGGCGAACCTCGGTCACGGTCCGACCGTCGCGCTGGCGCTTCTCGATCCGGAACTGGGCGTCGGCGTACGCGGCGATCTGGCCGAGGTGGGTTACGCACAGAACCTGATGCGACCGCGCCAGCTCCCACAGGCTGCGACCGACCGGCTCGGCGCTCCGTCCGCCGATGCCGGAGTCGATCTCGTCGAAGACGAGCGTGGGGGTGTGATCGGCCTCGGCGAGGATCTGCTTGATGGCCAGAGCGACGCGAGAGAGCTCGCCGCCGCTGGCGATGCGCGCCAGAGGCCGTGCGGGCTCGCCGGGGTTGGGCGCGATCAGGAAGACCACCGCGTCGATGCCGGATGCCGTCGAACGCGACAGGCTCGCCATCGACCTTCGACTGCCGGCTCGGCGGGGCCCGGCTGGCGGCGCGTCACGGCCACCTGGAAGCTGGTCTGGCGAAATCCCAGCCCGACGAGGGCCTCCTCGACCGCCTTGGCGAGCAGCTGAGCCGCCGTCTGCCGGCCGCGGGAAAGCGCCGCGGAGGTTGTCGCCACCACTTCCAGCAGCCGCACCGCCTCTGCCTGGCGCCTCTCACGCGAAACCTCCAGCGTCCGCAGCCGCTCGTCCTCGGCCGCCGCTCGCTCGCCGTAGGCGATGACGGCGGCCTCGTCCTCGCCGTACTTGCGCTCCAGCGAGTAGATGACCGAGAGACGCTCCTCCAGTCGCGAAAGCGCGGCCGGGTCGTGCTCGACGCTCTCCGCCAGCGTGGCCGCCTCGGCGCCCGCGTCTTCCAACTCCGCCGCCAACCCGCCGAGTCGCTCGGCCAACGCGGTGTAGCGTTCGTCGAGCTTCGCCAGGTCGCGAGCCCGACGAGCCGCCTCGGCCGTGGTTTCCCGGGCGCCGGTCCCCTCCCCCGCCAGCAGGTCGTGGATCTCGGCGCTCCCGCGGGCGATCGACTCGGCGTGCTGCGCCGACGAAAGACGGCCTCGAATCTCCGCGGCCTCCCCGATACGCAGCCTGGCGCCGGCGATCTCAGCGACCTGGTGCTCCTGCAGCTCCAGGCGGCGGGCCAGCTCCCGGGGATCCAGCGCCAGCTCGGCCAGCGCGGCCTGGTTCACCCGCCAGGCCTCGACCGCCGCGGTCGTGGCGGCGCGCTCCGCCTCGAGGCCCCCGAACGCGTCCAGGAGCTCGCGCTGCCAGCGTTCGTCGAGAAGACGCTGCTGGTCGTGCTGCCCGTGTATCTCCACCAGACGTCCGGCGACGCCCGCCAGGCGGGCGGCGGTGACCGACTCATCGTCGATCCGGGCGGTGGACCGCCCTGCCGCCGAAACCTCCCGCACGCAGATCAGCGGCTCCGGAGCACGATCGAAGAGCGCCTCCACCCGCGCCGAGTCCGACCCGTGGCGCACCAGAGAAGTGTCGGCGCGCGCCCCGACAGCCAGCCCCAGGGCATCGATGAGCAGGCTCTTGCCGGCACCGGTCTCTCCCGTCAGGACGTTGAGCCCGGGCTCGAAGGAGATCCGCAGCTTCTCGATCAGGGCCAGGTCGTGAACCGCCAGCTCCGCCAGCCGGCCGGCGGCCATGGGTCGCACCGCGTTTACGTCCGGGCCTGGAACCGCGGCGCCGTCCATGCCAGCGTCGGCCCCCGGCGCGTCCTCGTCTGTCCGGCTCCGCCCGGGTTCGGCAACGATCTGCGCCCGCGCAGACTCGGTCATGACGGCAGCAGCTCCGACTTCTGGCGAAGCAGATCCCAGAACGGGATGGCACCACGCGGCTCGATGAAGCGGATCGGCCGGGGCATCTCCGACACGCAGACGACGTCGCCGACGGACAATCGCCGGTCCTCACGCCCATCGACGCTCATGAGCACGTCGTACGCATCGAGGATACGGACTCGGACGGTGTGCCTCGGGCTGACCACGACGGACCGGATCGCGGAGAGATAGCCCGCGATCGGGGTCACGATCAGATTTCGGCTGGTTGGATCCACGATCGGGCCGCCCGCCGAGAAGGAGTAGCCGGTCGAACCAGTCGGGCTAGAGACGACCAGTCCATCGGCCGTGAAAGTGGCGAGATGCGACGGCCCGATCTCCACCTCGATGCGGCATACGCGTGCCAGCGAACCGCGGGCTACGGCTATGTCGTTGAGCGCGAAGAAGGTCTCGCTGGCCTCGGGCCGGCCCGCCGGATGAATCTCCGCGTGCAGCGCCATGCGCGCCTCAAGCGCGAAGTCGCCCGCCGCCAGGTGGGCGAGCACCGCCTCCACGTCGCCGGTTTCGACCTTCGAAAGGAAGCCGACCTTGCCGAGGTTCACGCCCAGGAGCGGCACGTCCACTTCCGCGACGGCCCGGGCCGCCCGCAGGAAAGTCCCGTCGCCGCCGAGAACGACCAGTGCGCCGGTGTCCGGAAGCTCGCGAACGACGGCCTTGGTCTCGCCGGCAGGGGCAGCCCAGTGAGCAATGCCCCGCACCTCGCACCAGCCCTCGGCACGCTCACGCAGGTCCAGCGCCGCCTCCTTGGTGGGGTTGTACGCAAAGCCGATGCGATCGAGCGTCATGCTCCGGCCAGCTCTCCGAACCTGATCGCCCACTCGGGCGGCAACTCGACGGAGCCGCCCTCGACCGGGACGTATCCCGCCGGCACCTCCAGCTCGACGAAGAACTCGCGATTCCCTGCCGGACCGGTGATCGGCGAGGCCACGGCATCGCGCAGCCTCAACCCGATCGCCAGCGCGTGCCGGCCGACCGTCTCGAGCGTCTGGCGGTGTATCTGCGGATCTCGCACCACGCCGTCACGGACCTGTGCGCGGCCCGCCTCGAACTGGGGCTTCACGAGGGCCACGATGATGCCGCCGAGGGGCCCGAAGCAAGTGGCCACCGGACCGAGAATGCGGTCCAACGAGATGAACGACACGTCGACCACAGCCAGATCGACCGCCGTGGGGAGTATCCCGGGCCCGAGGGCGCGGGCGTTCGTCCGCTCCATGGAGACGACGCGCGGGTCGTGGCGGAGCGTCTCCGCCAGCTGGCCGCGGCCGACGTCAACCGCGTAGACGCGGCTCGCATCCCGCTGCAGCAGCAGATCCGTGAAACCGCCGGTTGATGAGCCCACGTCCAGGCAGACGAGCCCGACCGGCTCCACTCCGAACGCGTCGAAGGCGGCGCGCAGCTTGATACCGCCACGCGACACGAACGGCGGAGGCGCCTCAACCTCGAGAGCGATCGTGGTCTCCACCAGATCGCCAGACTTGCGGTCGGTTCGGGCTGCCTCGCCCTCTCCGACTCGTACGTGACCACCCAGGATCAACGCCTGGGCTCGCGTCCGAGATTCGGCGAGGCCTCGCTCGACCAGGAGCTGGTCGAGGCGCTGTCGAACTGGCCGAGCAGCAGGGCTCATGCCTTCAATCGTGGCACACCCTGATCATCTCGTGCTGCGCTGGCGCGCGGTCCGGCGCTTGACGGGCTGAGCCCGGCGCCAACCCGCCCACCGAGAAAGCAATCAGGCCAGCGGCGCGTTCGGGCGCCCCGCTGCCGCGGTTTCGGTCTGTCGGACCGAGGGCGTCACCCGCATTCTTGCCAGCGTCTCGCGTATCTGTCCCGCGATGCCCTCCGCATCCAGGCGCAGCAGGCGGCGCAGATCGTCGACGGAGCCATGGTCCACGAACCGGTCAGCGGGAATGCCGACGATACGCACCGTCACGTCCCGATATGCCGGATCGGCCACCCGCGCCTCTTCGACCAGCTCCAGGACCCCCACCCCGAACCCGCCGGTCACGACGCTCTCCTCGAGGGTCAGCAGCAGCTTCTTCCCGCGCGCCTGATCCAGGATCAGCTGGCGATCGAGCGGCTTGGCGAAGCGGGCATTGATGACCCCCACCGACCAGCCGTCCTTCTCGAGCATGCAGGCCGCCTCACGGCCGCGCTCCACGATGGGGCCGAAGCCCACTATCAGAATCTGACTGCCCTCGCACAGGACCTCGCCCACGCCGATCGGGAGAATCTCGGGCGTTCGCACGGGGACGCCGTAGCCGGGGTCGCGCGGGTAGTGCAGCGAGAAGGGGTGGTCCTGAGCGAAGGCGGTCCGGACCAGCGAGCGAAGCTCCTGCTCGTCCTTGGGGCTAGCGATGATCATGTGGGGCAGCTGGCGCTGCGTGGGCAGCGTAAACATGCCCTGGTGGCTCGTCCCGTCCTCGCCGACCAGGCCGGCCCGATCGACGGCGATCACTACAGGCAGATCGTTCTGGCAGACGTCGTGGACCTCCTGGTCGAAGGCGCGCTGCAGGAACGTGGAGTACAGCGCCACGACCGGCCGCTCGCCGGCGAGGGCCATGCCGGCCGATAGCGCCACGGCATGCTGCTCGGCGATCCCGACGTCGAAGAAGCGATCCGGGAACTCGGCCTGGAACGAGTGAAGGCCAGTCCCGGTGGGCATCCCGGCGGTAACGGCCACGATTCGGCGATCTGTCCGTGCCAGGTCGATGAGCTCCGTGGAGAAGTGGTACGTGTAGTTGGGCGGCTTCGACGCCGCTGCAACCCTGGCCGCCGCCGAAGGCGTACCCATGTCCGCGCCGCCGGGAACGGAGCTGCCGTTGCCCGACGGCTCGAAGGGGGCCTCGTCCGGCTTCCCGGGGGTCGGCATGCCACTGTCTTTACGCGACAGCGCCGCGCCCGTCAGCGCCGGGTGGCCGGCGCCGGCATGGATTTCGGGAGCGCGGCCGTCGACGAGTTCGGGCATCGGGGGCAGCGCTGCGCCGTGGAAACCGATCTGGTCGCGCTCCGCCGGCCGATAGCCGCGTCCCTTGCGTGTCCTGACGTGGACGAGCACCGGACCCGGAACCTCCAGCGCGGCCCGGAAGATGTGCTCCAGGCCGCGGATGTTGTGACCTGGAATGACTCCGAGGTAGGTGATCCCGAGATCCTCGAAGAGCTGCCCGGGCTGGGCGAAGTTGACCACCATGCGCCGTATTCGGCGCGACAAACTCAGCGCCGGCCGGCCGACGACCGGCAGCGACTCGACGATTCGATCGTAGGCGGTCTTGCTCTGCTTCCAGGCGCTCGACAGCTTGAGTGTCGAGAAGTACTGGCTGAAGGCGCCCACAGTGGGGCTGATCGACATGGCGTTGTCGTTGAGGACGATCAGCAGCTGAGTCTGGCGGTGGCCGATGTCGTTCAGAGCCTCGAGCGAGAGACCGCTGATCAGCGCGGCATCGCCCACTACCACCGCGATCTGCTCCATGGAGTGGCGCAAGTCGCGGGCCGTGGCGAGGCCCTGAGCGATTGAGAGCCCGGTGCCGGCGTGCCCACCGTCGAAGACGTCGTGCTCCGACTCGGCTCGGCGTGGGAATCCCCCGATCCCGCCCAGCTGCCGCAGCGTCCCGAACCTGGCATAGCGTCCGGTCAGGAGCTTGTGGGCATAGGCCTGGTGCCCGGTGTCCCAGACGATCTTGTCGCGCGGCGACTCGAGCACGCGGTGTAGAGCGATCGCCACCTCGACCACGCCCAGCGAGGAGCCCAGGTGGCCGCCGGTCTTGGAAACGGTGGTGACTATGTACTCGCGAATCTCGGCCGCGAGGTCGTTCAGCTCCTCGTAGCTGAGGCCCCGCAGGTCGCTCGGGCCCTGCAGAGTGGGCAGGATTGCCAAGTCATCACTCCCGGGCGACCCCCCTTCTCGCCCTTGCTGCGCGCGCGCTCACCTACCGGTCGAGTTATCGGTCGAGCGCCACCGAAGTCGTCTGCCGGGCAGTCTACAGCTAGTCCGCCTGTTCCTCGGCCCTGGCCTCGGCGACGGCCAGCTGACCCGCGGCGCGATCCAGAAGACGCTGAACCCGGAGCTCCGCCTGGCCCAGAAGCCCGGCGCAGTGCTCGTGAAGCGCCACGCCGCGCTCGTACAGCTCGATCGAACGCTCGAGAGGGAGGCCGCCCTGTTCCAGCTCCGCCACCGTCCGCTGCAACTCCACCAGAGCGTCGTCGAACGTGAGCGAGTCGATGTCCACGGCCTGGGTGGCCGCCTGGTCACTCATCGGCACCTACCTCATCTGTCTGCGCGGGCTCTTCGTCTGCGGCGCGTGCCTCGACGGCACGGTCCAGACGAAGCCCCAGCAGGATACCAACCCGGATAGACAACACGAATGCCACGATGGCCCCCGCCACCAGCAGCGCGGCAACCAGTAGCTCCTGCATCACGAGCGACCACGCCTCGACGATGGGCGCCTCGTGCCGGCGGTCGGGCCGGCATGGGAGTCGACGGTCGCCTCGAACTCGCCCCCGGCGACTCGGACCGCGAGCTGCTGGCCGGGGGGCGCCTCGTCGGGCTCGCGGACGATCGCTCCGTCCGAGCGGCGCCTCACGATCGCATACCCGCGGTCCAGCGTGGCCTGTGGCCCCAGCGCCGCCAGCGCCGCCGAGCTTCGCTCCAGGGCCGACCGCCGCGCCGCCAGCTGCACCGCCACCATGGGGTCGAGCCGCGCCGCAAGGCGCCGCTCCACATCGACCCGCCGCCCGATCTCGTCCCGCAGGGCCCTGGTTGCCCGATCCAACAGGTAGCCGGCCCGCTCCCGCGCCCCGGCCAGCTGCGCCGAGGGCCGCAGCCGCTCCAGAGCGCGGCTCTCCGCTCCGAGCTCGGCCCGTGCAGCGGCGATGACGCCGACCGTGCATGCGCCGGCACGTCTGGTCAGCTCACGCAGAACCGCCACGATCTCGGCGCTGTCCGGCACGACAAGCTCTGCGGCCGCCGAAGGGGTTGGGGCACGTACGTCGGCCGCGAAGTCGGCGAGCGTCACGTCGACCTCGTGCCCCACCCCGCACACGACCGGAACGGGATGAGCCACGACTGCACGCACGACGCGCTCGTCATTGAACGACCACAGGTCCTCCAGCGAGCCTCCGCCGCGTGCCAGGATGACCACCTCCGGGGCATCCTCCGGGCGTCCTTCCGCCCGACATTGCTCGCCCCAGCGCGCCAAACGATCCAGCGCCGACGCCACGCTCGCCGCGGCCCCTTCCCCCTGGACCTGGCAGGGCGAAAGCAGGAGCCGAGCCAGCGGCCACCGCCGCGCGACGACGTGGCAGATGTCGTGCCAGACGGCGCCGGTCGCGCTGGTGGCCACGCCGATGACGGCCGGTCGGTCTGGCAGCGAGCGCTTGCGAGCGGTGTCGAACAGGCCCTCGGCGGCCAGCCTCGCTTTCAGCGCCTCGAACCGCAGCGCGAGATCGCCGAAGCCGGCGGGCTGGATAGCCGCCACGTAGAGCTGATAGACGCCCTGGCTCTCGAACACGTCGATGCGGCCGTGAACCACGACTCGCAGGCCGGTCCGCGGCTCGAACGGAGAGCTCAGCCGGTCGTCGCGGAAGAAGACACACGCGAGCTGGCTCCGCTCGTCCTTCAGCGTGAAGTAGGCGTGGCCCGCCGACGAGACGGTCACCCGCCCGACTTCGCCCTCGACCCACACGTCGCGCAGCCCGTCTTCGGCCCGAACTGCCTCCCGTACGGCCCGCGTTATCTCGCTGACCTGCAGGATCCGGAGCGTGAAGCTTGCCGCCGGCTCGAGCCGCGCCGATTGCGCCGCTTCAGCCGTCGCACGCTCCGGCCGCGGGAGTGCGGCCTCGGTCGGTCGCGCGGATCCGGCGTCCTGTGCGGGAATCGCGTCCCACGACGGCAGGGCCCAGTCGGGCGGCGTCGATCCGTCGGGGACAGGCGCGGGCTCGTCCACAGGCAAGTCGCCCCAGAGGGGCTCGCTCTGCGGAGGCCCGCTGCGACTCACAACAGATCCTCCTGATCGAACCGGCGGCGCGCCCTCCGGCCGGCCGAACGCTAGAGCCGGGTCTGGTACTCGCCGGTTCGGGTGTCGACCCGGACCGTGTCGCCCTCGTTCACGAAGATCGGGACCTGGATGGTCAGGCCGGTCTCGAGCTTGGCCGCCTTGCGCGCGCCCGTCTGAGTGTCGCCTGCGAAGCCGGGCTCGGTCTCGACGACCTTGAGGTCGACGGTGACCGGCAGCTCGACGCCGATCGTCTCGCCCTCGTAGCTGGTCCGATCCAGGAGCATGGATTCCTTCAGGTAGTTGACGGCGTCGTCGAGCTGCTCGGCGCTCAGGTGGAACTGGTCGTAGCTCTCCGTCTCCATGAAGTGGAAGTCGTTGCCGTCCTGATAGAGGAACTGGATCTGGCGGTGCTCCAGCTGGACTCGGGGCCACTTGTCCCCGGCCTGGAAGGACCGTTCGATCGTCTGGCCGCGCTTGATGTTGCGGAGCTTGATGCGGACTTGCGCCGAGCCACGCCCGATCTTCAGGTGGTGATAGTCGAGGATCTGCCACAGGTCGCCATCGAGCTCGATGGTCACACCCTTGTGCAGGTCGCTTGTCGAAATCATGGTCGAGGACGGCTCCTTGGATAGCAGGCCGACCGGCGGCCGCCTGGATCGATCGATATCGTGCTCCCGAATTGTACCGGAGCGAGCGCCGGAAACACGGCCGCTCCGGATCGCCTCGGACCGTCAGACCCCGACGACGACCACGTCCCGCGGGAAGCAAGTCAGGGCTCCAGCGTGCCGCGCTCCCGTGTCGTACAGGACCAGATCCTCGATCCGGACGCCCGTCTCGCCGTCGAGGTAGATCCCCGGCTCGACGCTGAAGACCGTCGGGCTGGGCAGCGGATCCTCGATCGCAGCTCGGCTCAGCGACGGCAGCTCGTGCGTGGCCAGGCCGATGCCGTGGCCGGTGGCGTGTCCGAAATGCTCGCCGTGCCCCGCTGCCTCGATCACCTGACGCGCCGCCGCGTCGCCTTCGCGGCCGTTCGCCGCCGCACGCTCGCGGCGCGCCGACGCGCCGAGCAGCTCGATGGCCGCATTCTGGGCTGCCGCCACGATCTCGTAGATCGCCAGGTCGCGCGCCGCCGGCTCGCCCACGAAGAGGGTCCGCGTCATGTCGCTGCGATAGCCGGCCACCATGGCTCCGAAGTCGAACAGAAGCACCTGGCCACCGCACACCTCCTGCCCCGAGGGCGAGCCGTGAGGCAGCGCGGCGTTCGGTCCGGCCAGGCAGGCGATGCCGAACGCCAGCGCTTCCGCGCCGCAGGTGCGCATCTCCCACTCGAGGGCCATTGCCAGTTCCCGCTCCGTCACGTCAGGCTTGATTCGCCGCACGATGGAGGCGAGAGCGCGGTCGGCGACCGCGCAGGCCGCCCTGATCCGTTCGATCTCGGCCGGTTCCTTGGTCGCCCGATCGGCCTCGACCCAGCCGCTCACGGGCACCAGCTCGACGTCGGGGGCGGACTCTTGTAGCTCCAGCCACTGCTGGTGACTGACGAATCCACCCTCCACCGCCACTCGTTTCGCACCCACGCTCTTCGCCAGGGCCGGCCAGCCGGCCGCGAGGTCGTAGGTCGTCGGCTCGATCCGGGCCTCCGGCGCCTGCGCCATCGCCTGCAGGCGGTAGCGCGTATCCGCCAAAACCACGACCTCCTCGCCGGAAACCATGAAGCGGCCGGAGTTCCCGGCGACCCGATCTTCGCCGTCCTCGAGGATGAAGCCGGTCAGGTAGCGCATGTGCTCGGGGCGAACGCCGAAGTAGGCGTCGATCCCATCGGCGGCGAGCCGGGCGCGCAGCCTGACCAGGCGAGCCGGGCGCGCGGACCTGTCGGCCTCGGCCCAGCGGTCCAGATCGCCCGCCGCCGGAGGCGCCGCGAAGTCGGCTGGATGCGGCAGACGCCGCACGACTGCAGTCACCTGGACAATGTTACGCGTCCGTCGCGGCAGTCGATCGGCCTACTTGATGTAGCCGTACTTCTTCTCGTTGGCGATCTGTTCGGCGTTGGTGTGAGCGAAGGCCAGAGCCCCCGTGCCGTCGTTCTTCGAGAGGAAGTAGTAGTACCCGTCGGCAGTGTCCGGAGTCAGCGCGGCCGCCAGAGAAGCCAATCCAGGCGAGTCGATCGGGGTCGGGGGCAGGCCGGCATGGTGGTAGGTGTTGTACGGAGCGATGTTGTCGGGGAACACGATCTGCGCCAGCGGCGTGGTTCCACCGACGGGAACCCAGAACGTGTAGCCCACCCAGCTCGCTATCGGATGCGACTCCAGCCATACCGAGTCATTCGCGTAGTCGACCGTGGGGTTCGACTCGAGCAGGCCGGTCGGCCACTTCTTCAGGTCGAGCCTGTTGACGTAGACCCCGGCCACCAGCGGCCGGTCCGAATCGAGCACCGCCTCGGGCTCGACCAGCGAAGCGATCTGCACGGTCTGGTAGATCTGGTCCGGAGTCAGCTTGAACAGCGCCGGCGGTGCCTGCGCCACGAAGGCGTTGAGCTGCTGTTCGATGAGCTCCAGGGGCGTGATGTTCGGGTCGACGTTGTAGGTGGCCGGGAACAGAAAGCCTTCGAGGGAAGCGCCCTGCGGCAAGCTCAGCCAGCTGTATTGAGCCAGAAGGCTCGCCGGGGGGTTGGTCGCCAGCTGGTAGTACTGCGCGACGTCGAGCGTGAGCTTGGCCGAAGGATCGACCGGATTGGCCTCCAGGTACTCCATCTCGGCCACCATCTGCTCGATGCGGAGCCCTTCTCGGAAGGTCAGGCGGACGGTGGGCGCGACTACGATCGGCGAGATCAGGGCATCGATGATCCCGTCGACGGTCATTGCCCTGCTGACGACGTGGCGACCGGCGATGAAGCTGGACGTCTCACCCCGCTCGATCGCCTCGAAGACGAATGCCCGGGCGTCGGCGATGATGCCCGCGCTCTGGAGCGCTTGGCCGATGTCAGCTGTGGTGTCGCCATACTGGACTTCGAAAGGGATCTGGCGGAAATCCTGTGCGTCCAGTGGCTGGGTGAGACTCGTGCCCAGGTCGCTGCGGACGATGTCGGCCACCAGCGGAAGCTTCAGGGCGGTCGGATTCTCCGCTGCCCACTCGGCGATGGCATGGACGACGGCCGGCCGCGCCAGAAAGTACAGTCCCCCGAGGACCAGGCTGGCCAGCACGAGTGTGAACACGGCGAAGCGCAGAACCGTGCCAACTCCACCCGACTTGCGCGACTTGTAGTCGCGCCGGTCCTCCGTGCCCGAGTCCACCTTGGAGCCGGGGCCCACCGCCTCGGTCCCGGCCGGATCGTAGCCATCCCAGCCCGTGTCTACGAATGGACGCGGTATGGTCGGCGATCCTTTCCTGACGCCCCGGCGACCCTGGTTGTTCGGGTCCTGGTCGCTACGAAGACTCATTAGCTTCCTCGCTCGACGGGCTCGTCTGACCGAACGCAGACTCGTCTGCGGCTCCGGCTGTGGCGTCAAGATCGTCCTGAAGTATCAGCGTCGCCGCCTCGCGATCGATGCGGGCCCGACGTGCGTCACGCTGCGCCCCGCTGGGCGGGCCACCTGATCTGCCCCTGGCCGGGCCGCCGATGCGCTGCTCGGCGCGCACGCTCGTCAGACGCTCGTCGCGGAATCGCAGCGGCAAGCCAGTCGCGGCAGCTACTGCGACCGACCACTCGCGCGTCCTGGCGGCCTGCAGGCCCTCGCTCCCGTCGGCGTTGAGAGGCAGGCCGACCAGCAGGCCGTCCGCCCGCTGCTCGGCGGCGAGGCGCGCTACGGTGCGAGCGTCCTCGTCGACGGTCCGCGCCCGACTAAGCGTGGCCAGCGGCACGGCCGAGTGCGTCTCCACTTCCCCTACGGCCACGCCGATTCGCCGCTCGCCCAAATCTATGCCCAGGACCCGGCGCAACTTTGGGGCGCCTCCACGGGCGTCATCGACGCTCATGGCGTGGCCGTTGGGCTCGCCCCGGTCGAAGCGGTCGCCGCCGGCGTCGGAGTGGGGCTCGGTGATGGCGCGGCGGAAGGGAACGGCGTCGCCGTCGCAGTTGCCGACGGGGTCGCAGTCTCCGTCGGCGTCTCCGTCGGCGTTGGGGTCAGCGTCGGAGTCTCGCTCGGGGTCGATGTCGGAGTCTCGGTCGGCGTCGGCTCGCCACTCGGCGGTGCGTTGCCGGTCGACGTTGCGACCGGCGTCGGAGTCGCCGTGGGAATCGGCGCGATCGTCTCGGAGGCTCCGGGGCCGGGCGGCGCGGTCGGTGCGATGAGGCTCACCTTGATCCGGAAGTCGAACCCCGGGATTGTCGACACCCAGAACGGCCAGGTGGAAACCTGCGCGGTGCCGTACTGGGATAGGTAAGCGCTGGCCTGCGTCGCGGACTTGCCCTTGATGGCGGCGCGCAGCTGGTTCACGTCTACCGTTGCCGTCTGGAGCCCGCTGGCGACCACGGGGACAGTAACCACAAATCCGTCAGCGGTCGGCGTCCCAAACGTGACCGCGAGCGAGCCGCCGACGAGCACGTGGCCGGCCTGAACCATGGCCTGGATCTTGCGACCGGCGAGGCTGCGCACTGACGAGAGGTCGGCCAATGTAGCGGTTTCCGTGGCGCTCGCGGCCAGGTCAAAGCTCAACAGGCCCTGGTTCACGAGCGTGGCCGGGTCAGGGGCGAAGCTGGGATCGCCCAGGCTGCCCGTCGCGGGAAACAACTCCATTCCCGCCGCAACAGACGAGGGATCGGCCATCTTGGCCTGCGCCGCCGATTCGAGCTGTGCCGTGAGACTGGCTTCCGCGGCGGCGATATCGGACTGCTGCACGAAAGACGTCACGGTGTGAGTGCCGCCCGACGTGGCCTTCTTGTTGGTCACCTGGTCGGCGACGACGAGCGCCGCCGCCAAGGAGGCCGGTACGTTGACGATGGCCCCGGCGGGGACGTCCCCAGAAAGGCCCTTCTTCACCGCCGTCACGGCCACGTCGCCAGTTGCCGGAGTGAACGTGTTCGCGCCGGTGATCACGGCCTTCGGCACCGTGATCGTGGAGTTCGTCGCGAACGCAACTCCGGCCGCGGTCTCAACCTGCGTACCGGCGGGTATCACCACGGGGCTCCCCGTGTTCCCACTGGTAAAGGTGACCGTGCCGGTGGCGGCCGTGTCGACGACGTTCTGGCCCGTGGCGTTGAACGTGCCGCTCGCCTGCACGGCGAACCCCTTGGCCACGCCCGGAACCGCCAGCATGGCGTCGTTCGGAGCGCTGATTCCGGGATCGACCCTGATCGCCAGGCTCACGGGGCCGACCGCCTCCTCTCTCAACGTCAGGACGACGGTGGCGCTCGGCAGCAGCAGAAATGCGCCGAGGCCGCCTACGAGGAGAACAGCGACGAGCCCCAGGGCGACCCAACGCCAGGCCCCGGGACCGAACCGGCGGACCGTGCGCGCCGCGGGCTGCCCACCGCCGGTCGTCCGACCGGGCCCACCGCCGGCACGCCTGGCGGTCCGGTCCGCCTCTCCGGCCCCGACCGTAGCCGCCAGCTCGTCGAGCGCGTCGCCGACGGCGTCGGCACCACCTGGCTGATTGCCGGGCGGCCGCGCGGCTTCCGCCTTCTGGTACTCGGCAACGCTGGCGAAGACCGGCAGATCGGCCGTCTGAGCCAGGGATCGAACCGTCGCGTCGGCGGCGATGATAGCCAGGCGCCGGCCCCGATGGCGCGCCTCGCGGGCGAGGAGCCGGAAATTGATTCGCGACGTCGCCAGGCGCGAGCCGCCCTGGATCACCAGCGCGATGCGCGTGTCGCTGGCGTCGCGGATTGCGTGCAGCCGCGGACGTGATCTCGTCGTCGACGTCGATGTAGTAGATAGCCATGGCGCTACATCTTCATCGCTCGGAGGACCCGGCGCAAAGCGACATCCAGCGGATCCTCGTTGGTCTGCAGTTCGATCGCCTGGTAGGCGAGACCGAGCGGCGTGACGTCCTGCTGGTCGACCAGCAGATGCGTGGCGTCCTTGATCCGCTCGACCTGGGCCGGGGCCATCACCTGGATCTCGGGCAGCCGGCTGAACGGCAGGCGCCTCCAGAACTCCTCGCTGCGCAATACCGCGGCGATCTCCGGCAGGTGCGAGCCGCCGCCGCACATGTAAACGCGACTCGGCAGCAGGTCGCCCTCGGCCAGCTCTTCGAGAACCAGCTCCACGCCGGCCGACCAGATCGCGACGTCGTCGGCCACCACGCGAGCCACGTCGGCACGGTGCTCCACCGGCCTGCCTTTCGCGTAGTCGACCTTGACTTCTTCCGCACGCGGGAAGGGCAGGTCCAGATGGTCCGCGATCGACTTCGTGAAGGCCCGGCCGCCGAGAGCGAACATGCGCGTACCCTCGATTCCGCCATGCCTGACGAGGGCAACGTCCGTCGTGCCGCCGCCGATGTCGATGAAGAGCGCCCCGGACTGCTGCACCTGCTCGCTGGCCAGCACGCGGGCTACCGCGTACGGCTCGGCCACGACCTCGAGCAGCTCCAGGTCCAGTTGCTCGGCCACGCTCTGCAGGGCACCGAGGTGAACGAGCGGCGCGAAGGCGTTGAAGATGCTGATCTTGACGTTCCGGCCCTTGAAACCGACCGGGTTGGTGACCGGATAGCCGTCGATCTGGGCGCCGGTGACCGCGGCATGGACAAGCCGCACGTCCACCTGAGGCAGCCCTGTTTCCCACGTGATCGCCCGCTCGGCCTCGCGCAGGGCGTCATGCTGGACGCCGTCGATCAGCTTATGCAGCTCGATGTCTGTTATCGGGGCGTCGGGCCGCTTGCGTTCGTGGGATCGGATCGTGGTGAAGCCTTTGACCAGCTCGCCGGCGATCCCGATGACGCACTGCGTCGGCCGGAAGCCGGCCATCTCTTCGGCTTCCTGGAGCGCGATGGAGCAGTTGTCGACGACCGCGTTGATGTCCGTCACCGTGCCGGACTGCATGTGAGCGAGGCCCTGGCGCTTGCGGCCGACGCCCCGCACGGTGCCGAGCCCGGTCTCGTCGATGTCGAAGACGAGCGCCTTTGCGAACTCGGTGCCGATGTCCAGCGCCGTGCAGGCAGCCAGCGCCGACTGCTCCTCGCGGCCCCAGATTCTGCGCCAGAACGCCACGGCCGCTCCCCTAGCCTCTACTTGCCTGCCGTTCTTAGTGTATCCGCGATCGAGGCCAGGGCGGCGACGATACCTTCGCGGCGCGTGCCCATCCCCTGAGCCATCTCCGCACGACCACCGCCGCGGCCTTCCATCGGCTTCATGGCCACCTTGACCAGCTCGCCGGCCGAGACGCCGCGTGAGAGCAGGTCCTCGCTGACGGTCACGAAGATCTGCGGGGCGTCGGCGTCGAACGCGACGGCGATCACGCCCGAGCCAAGGGCGGCGCGGATCTCCTTGACGAAGCCCTTCCACTGCTCGGACGAATCGAACGCACCGGAATGGGCGACCAGCCTCACGCCGGGCGCCACTTCCTCGGCGCGGGCGACCAGCTCGGCCGGCCTGGGATGGCCGCCTCCGCCTGCCTTGAGTCGCCTCCGAGCCTCGCGCAGCTCGTCCTGCAGGGCGGCGACGCGCTCCGGGACGCCCTCCACGGACGTGGCCCCGACCGTCGCCGCGATCCGCTCCAGCAGGTCAGTGCGCTCGCGCAGCAGGGCGTCGGCGCCGTCGCCGGTCATGGCTTCGATGCGCCGCGTGCCCGCCCCGATGCTCCGATCGGCAGTGATGACGAAGCCACCGATCTGGCCCGCGGCCGAGCAGTGCGTGCCGCCGCACAGCTCGAGCGAGTAGCCCTCGACCCGAACGGTGCGAACGCGCTCACCGTACTTCTCGTCGAAGAAGGCGTCGGCACCGGCAGCCATGGCATCGGCCATCGGCTGAACCACGGTCGTCACGGGGCGGTTCTCGCGCACGATCCGCCGAACCTCGTCCTCGATGGCCCGCTTCTCGGCAGCTGTCAGCGGCCGGTCCATCGGGTAGTCGAAGCGGAGATAGTCGGGCGCGACGAGCGAGCCGGCCTGGTGCGCCTCCGGGCCGCGACGTTCCGAAGGGCGCGGTGCAGCAGGTGCGTCGCCGTGTGGTTGCGCATTGTCCGGGCCCGCCGTTCGGCGTCCACCCGGGCGGTGACGGTCTCGCCGACCTTCAGCCGGCCGTGAAGCGTGCCGCGGTGCACGAACAGGCCCGCGATCGGCTTCTGCGTGTCCTCGACGGTGAAGAGCGGGCTCCCTCCACCCGCCTCGAGCATCTCGCCGCGGTCGCCGACCTGGCCGCCGCCCTCGCCGTAGAAGGGAGTGGCGTCGAGGATGATCTCGGCCTCGCCGTGGCCGGTCAACTCCTGGTACTCGCATGCCGTCGCGCAGGATCGCCACGACCCGGCCTTCGGCCTCGGTCGCGTCTTAGCCCAGGAAGCGCGTCTCCCCGACGCTGCGCAGGATCGACTGGTAGAGATCGCCCAGCTCGGCGTGGCGCGCCAGGTCCGCCTTTGCGCCGCTTGCGGCTTCGCTCCTTCTGCTCGGCCATGGCGCGCGAAGCCTTCCCGGTCGACCCGCACGCCATATCGGCGGCCATGTCCACCGTGAGGTCCACGGGGAAGCCGTAGGTGTCGTGAAGCCGGAACGCGACCTCCCCGGGCAACACCGGGGCGTCTTGCGGGAGGCTCTCGGGCCGGCGTCCGATCGATCGCTCGCCCGTGGCCAGCGGCGCCAGCGCGGCCTCGAGCTGGC
This sequence comes from uncultured Chloroflexia bacterium, assembly GCA_963768655.1. GTDB lineage: Bacteria > Chloroflexota > Limnocylindria > Limnocylindrales > CSP1-4 > Fen-1039. The sequence goes on from CAVYIM010000007.1 coordinate 297,736, forward strand.
CCGTGCCCGACTCGAGGGTGCGCGCGAATTGCGTCTCCTCCTGGCGGATCGACCCGCAGGATCTTCTCGCGCTGCTCGGCCAGGTACGGATAGGCGTCCTTCATCACGTCGATCACGACACCGGCGGTCACGTCCATGAACGGCTCCTCGCGCCCGAGCAGGCGGCCGTGGCGCACCGCCCGGCGGATGATGCGGCGCAGCACGTAGCCGCGGCCCTCGTTGGCGGGCATGACGCCGTCGGCGACGAGGAACGTGACGGCGCGGGAGTGATCGGCGATGACCTGGTAGCTGAATCGCTCCGCCTCGAACGCCTCCGGATCGTGGCCCAGCAGGTCGCGCATGGCGGCGTGGATCGGCGTGAACAGGTCCGTGTCGTAGTTGGTGGGCACCCCCTGGATCACGCTGGTCACCGCTCCAGGCCCATGCCCGTGTCCACCGACTGCATCGGCAGCGGCGCTCGCGTGCCGTCCGCGCCCTGCTCGAACTCCATGAAGACCAGGTTCCAGACCTCGAGCCAGCGTGGGCAGTGCTCGGAGTGGTCCGGGACGCAGTGCGGCCCCTCGCTGAACTGGGCCCCGCGGTCGAAGTGGATCTCCGAGCAGCGACCGCACGGCCGGTCTCGGCCATTCGCCAGAAGTTCGCCTCGTCCCCCGCCTCCACGTGGCCCCAGCGGGCGATCCGCTCGGGTGGCAGGCCGATCTCCTCGCGCCAGATCCGATGGGCCTCGTCGTCGTCGCGGTAGACGTCGGGGCCAGCCGGTCGCCCGGGATCGGTAGACCTCGGTCAGCAGCTCCCAGGCCCAGTGGATCGCCTCGCGCTTGAAGTAGTCGCCGAAGCTCCAGTTGCCGAGCATCTCGAAGAAGGTGTGATGGCGCGGCGTTCGGCCCACCTCCTCGAAATCGTTGTGCTTGCCGGCCACCCGAAGGCAACGCTGGTAGTCCGTCGCCCGGACGTAGCTGCGCTTCTCCCCGCCCGGTCAGGACGTCCTTGAACTGGACCATGCCGGAGTTCGTGAACAGCAGGGTCTGGTCACCGGCGGGCACGAGAGAGGCACTCGGGACGTCCGTGTGGCCGCGCTGGACGAAGAACTCGACGAAGCGGCGACGAACTCGGCCCCTCGAGGTAAGGAATGGGCAGGTCAGGCATCGCTGATAACGGTACCAAACCGCGCGAGCGCCCGGCGCGACCGGGTCAGCTGGGCCACGAACCGGACGTCACGGCAATCCAACCAGGGGGCAAGCGCTTCAATCGAGCTTCCGGCGCCTGCTCCAGATGGTCGAACCGGCGATGGCCGCACCGACCAGGGTTCCCAGAGCCACGCCCCGCGCGAACGCGATCAGCCGTGGATCGCCTGAAATCCCGTCCGGCACGGCGGCGGACCACGCGGCGGCGAACCAGGAACCAGACCAGCGACCAAGAAATCAATCCGGCTCCTCGGGGGAAGGCGCCGGTCCGAGCACGCTTATCACAGAAACGAAGGCGATGCCTACCCAGGCCACGACGGAAGCCGAGACGACGTGGAAGTCGCCCACGTGCAGCGGATCGACGCCGAGGCGTCCTCCCACTGCATCGCCCGCCCACGCCCCCAGGATGGCGGCACATGCGACGAGCACGGTCCGCCCGCCGGCCCGGCCTCGCAGGAACACGAACAGACCGGTGTGAAACAGGCCGACCAGGACGGCCAGCACCGGAGCAGTACGGAGAGCCACTCAACTCCTCATTGGGGGATGCCGCTTTCCGGCGACTTCGGCGTGAGTATAGGAGCCCGTTACCCACCACCAGGCTGTCAGGCGACGGCCAATCCCCGCCCGAGCTATCCGCCCGCCCCCGACGACCATGTCTGCGCGGTACAGGACCGCGGCTTGACCCGGCGCAGCCGCCGAGACGGGGTCGTCGGTCTCGACGGTCCAGCGACCGTCCCGCGCCGGCGACACGGTCGCGCCGGCCACGCGGCCTCGGTAGCGAACCTGGGCTTCCGCGTCGGAAGGCTGCGGCCCCGGCCGGCGGCTCGCCGGCGACGAAGCGCATCTAGCTTGACCTCGAACCGTCTCGTTTCGAGATCCGCCCGGCGGCCCAGGCGGACGATGTTCGCGACGGCGTCGATCTTCCACACATAGCGCGGTTCGCCAAGCGCCACGCCGATCCCCTGACGCTGCCCGATGGTGTACGACGCGGCCCCGAAATGCTCGCCGACCTCACGGCCGTCGACGTCGACGACCGGGCCCGGCTCGGCTTTCCAGCCAGCCCGCTCGCGCAGGACGTCGCGGTAGTCGCCCCGCGGCACGAAGCAGATCTCCTGGCTGTCGCGCTTCTCGGCCGTGACCAGCCCCAGCGAGCGCGCCAGCTCGCGAACCTGCGGTTTGGTCATGTCGCCGAGCGGAAGACGCGTGTGCGCCAGCTCCTCCTGGCCGAGACCGTAGAGGAAGTAGCTCTGGTCCTTGTTCGGGTCCCGGCCGCGCAGCAGCTCAAATCCCGCTCCCGGGCCGCGCGGGGCTGCGACGCGGGCATAGTGGCCGGTTGCGACCGCATCGCACTGGTACATGAACCGGGCGCGGCCCAGCAGCGCCCCGAACTTGACGACGCTGTTGCAGTCGACGCAGGGGCTGGGCGTGCGGCCCTCCAGATAGGCTCGCAGGAACGGCTGCAGCACGCCCGCGTCGAATTCGGGCTGCAATTCATGACGTAGAAGGGAATCTGGAGCTCGGCCGCGACACGGCGCGCATCTTCGGCCGCGTCGAGCGAGCAACAGCTCCTCTTGAATTCAGACTGAGTGTCGGCGACATCGTGGAGTCGCATCCACACGCCGATGGCCTCGTCGCCCGCGGCGCGCACAAGCGCCGCCGCCACGGACGAGTCCACGCCGCCGGACATCGCGACGAGGACGCGCGTCACCCGGCCGTCGCCTCCGCTGCAGCGGCCCCGGCCTCGTGGCCGGGCGTGGCCGGGCGGCCGATCGCCGCCATCTTTCCGGCTGCATCGCGCTGGGTCTCGATCGCCTGAGCAATCCAATGCCCGGCCTGCTCGATCTCGGCCGCCGTTGTCGTTCGCCCGAGCGAGAGCCGGAGAGCGCTCTTCGCCTCGTCCTCCGGATATCCCATGGCCGTCAGAACGTGGCTGACTTCGCTCGAGCCGGTCACGCACGCCGAGCCGGTCGAACAGGCCAGGCCGGCCAGATCGAGCGCCATCACCGGCGAGGCGCCGTCGAGCCCACCGATCACGACCGACACGCTGTTGGCCAGCCGTTCGACCGGGTGCCCGGTCTCCAGCACGCCTTCGATGCCGAGCAGCAGGCCCGCCAGGGCGTCCCGCAGCACGCCCAGCTGCGACTCTATCGCCGGCCGCTCCGCAGTGGCCAGCTCGAGCGCGACGGCCATCCCGACGGCCCCGGCCACGTCCTCGGTCCCGGCGCGGCAATAGCGCTCCTGTGCGCCGCCCTGCTGTTGGGCCAGGATGTTCGTGCCGTGG
>CAVYIM010000008.1:0-97583 GCA_963768655.1 uncultured Chloroflexia bacterium
CTCACGTACTTCTAGATGGCTGCCGGCCTCGACGGCAAGAGAAACAGCAGCCTCGCGCAGGCCCCGCGGCAGCAGAAGCTGGTCGATCGACTCCTCGTAGCAGCGGATCAGCCGCGGCGTGTTCCAGGTCGAGAGGCGCAGGCGCTCCTTCTCGTAGTACTCGGGGTTGTGGAGAGAGGCCAGATGCTTGAGAGCCGCGACGAGCGCAGGAGGTAGGCCGATGCGATCAATTGCCAGCATCGCGCCGGCCACGGCCGGAATCTTGTCGGGCGGTTTGGGTCCGTCCCCGCGAAACGGGCGACGGTAGGTCGGTTCGACCGGGCCGGTCGCCACCTCGCGAAGCTGCTGCGCGAGGAGGTTCACCCCGCTCACCGAGGCCCGTTGGAGACCCGAGAGGAAGGCGAACTGATCGTCGTGCGGCGTAAGGGAGTCGTCGAGGAACACGGTCGTGCCGCCTTTACGGCAGGTGCCCTGAAGCGGAAGTGCGATCAGGTTGCCGAACGAGCCTTTCGGCATGAAGTCCTGCGCCGGGAACAAGCGGTCATAACTCGCGAGGTCGAGCTCGGCGCGGATGGTCATTGCTTCTCGGAGCAGATGGGCGCCGATCCTGCGTGCGGCAGATGCTGGGACTGCTCCGGCGAAAAAGATCCAGGCATGGGCGCCGTCACCCGAACGCGAGCGCTCGAGCGTGGCGTCGAATCCCAAGGCCCGGGCGGCGTCCTGGTAGGCTCGCGCGTCCAGCGGCCAGGTCGGCCCGTCGAAGTCGCACGCTAGCAGGCGGCAACTGTCATTGGGCAGCAACGGATACAGACCAACGTGAATGCGGCCAGACAGATGGGCCTCGATGACTTCGTCGCTGAGCGGGAGATATGTGCGGTCAGGCTTTCTTGCGTTGGCTGGCCCGCCCACAACCGCCGGGCTCCAGCCCGACTTGCCTGTGCGAGAGTTGTCCCATCGAGTGGCGTAGACATCGTCACGCCCGCAGAACAGGGCTCGAAACACGTCGATCTTCGCTCTGGTCGATGACCTGGCGTCGAGCTTGGGAAGGGAAGCGACGTCACCATCGCCGAAAAGGTTCGTGCCGCCGGCAGCGAACTCTGGAGTCCATGGCGGAGGTGGAGTATCGACAGTGTCGGCGCGCGTTCCGATCATCTCGCGAAGCCGCGCGTTCTCCGCCCGGAGAATATCGATCTCGCGCTCGAGGTCGTCGCGCGAGCGCGGAGGACTGTGGCCTGAACGATCAGTCACTGGTTGAGCGGGTGCCGCTTGTGCCCCGGGAACCCGGACGAAGAAGCCCTCATGGGCAAAGGGATCCGACCGGAATGATGTGCACCCCGTCGGGTCGCGTGTAGGCGTAGCCGGTGGAAGTGATTACTCCCAGCGCGAGCGGCGGCCCGATCTTCGAGGTATCGACGCGTTCGTCGGCCAACTTGCGCAGGTGCTTGGCGGCTTCATCGACCTGGTTGAGGCCGATCTTGACCTCGAAGGCGGCCCAGCGACCATCGGCAAGCTCGATGACCGCGTCTGCTTCCAGGTCGGTGTTGTCGCGGTAGTGGAAAACGGAGGCTTCGATCGCCTGGGCATATACACGCAAGTCCCTGATGACCATGTTCTCGAAGTAGAAGCCGAGCGTGTTGGGATCGCGCAGGAGAGCCTCATCGTTGATTGCGAGTGCGGCGACTGCAAGAGATGGATCGACGAAGTACCGAATTGGTGCTCCCCGCAACCGACTACGAGAACGCAGGTTCGGACTCCAGGCCGGCAGTTCGTCGATCACCATCAGGCGCGCGAGCGTGTCCAGGTAGCCTGAAACGGTCTCCGGCTTTCGCGTGCCGTCGGAGCCGTTCACGTCCGCGGTGACGGTGTTTAGCGACGCCGCGGACCCGACGTGTCGGGCGTAGGACGAGAGGAGCTTCCGGACGAGCGCCGAATCGCGTTGGCGGCCACCGCTCGCTCGGCCGACATCGGCTCGGGCAATCTCTCCGACGTAGCCGCGCATCGCCCGGAGCGCTCGAGGGGTCGGGAGTTCCAGCAGCTGAGGCCAGCCGCCTCTGGAGACCAACTCCGCTATGTCGCGGATGGTGAGCCCCAGTCGCCCGCACGGACGGGTGCCCCAGCCAGGACTTCGGCGAACGAGACCGTTGCGGTCGATCGCCCGAGTTCATGGAGCGTCATCGGACGCATCCTCAGCCGCAGGAATCGTCCGGCGCCTACATGTCGCGTCTCGTCGTCAGGTGGTACGGCTGAGCCTGCCAGGATGAAAAGGCCGGTTACTCCGCGATCGTCGACGGCTCTGCGTACGGCATCCCGGACGTCCTTGACTCGCTGCCACTCGTCGATCAGGCGGGGATTGTCACCCACAAGAGCCAGCGATGGGTCTAGCTCGGCTGCGGCACGGGCTTGGGCATCCACATCAAAGCGCACCTGGCTGCGTGCGATCTGGCCGGCTGTCATGGTCTTACCGACCGACTTGGGCCCCTCGACGAGCACGGCGCCAACGCTTGCGAGCGCTTCGCGTAGCTCCGAGTCCACTACGCGCGGTCGATACTCGGGCATTCGGTCCTTCACACTTCGTTGCCGGCGACTCGCGTCTTTGGCCCTCGGATTGTGGTCCGGGGCTCCGTTCACGTCAAGCTGGTCAGGGGTCATTAGCAATGCCGTCGGGAGGTCATTAGCAATGCCATCAGGCAGTCGTCTGCAATCTTTTTGGACTGGCCTCTGTGTCTCCAGGCCGACTACGTTGGGCACCGTGTCGTGTGGGTTGCCACTATTGAATCATCAGCATCGAGCTCGTACTCGCAAAGCAGTCTGCCGAGCGGGTCGCGTCGCCGGGCCTGGTTGGGCGATGCCCTCGCGGCGAACTGCGCGGATGGGCTAAGCGGCCAGTAGCACCTCGACCAGCTCGTCCACACCCTCAATCACGATGGTTGGTGGAGTGCGTCCGAATCCCTCCGGGCGCGCCATTGACACCTCCGGGCGCGCCACTCTTTCGAGTAGGTCCCCGAACCCGAGCCTTCGCCGAGGCGCTATACGCCGCGTTTTCCTGAGTGGCTCGCCGGCGACGGCCGAAGTGTCAGATGCCCAGTCCGTCGGTCAGGATTGTCAGATGCCCGCCCCGACCAAACTGACGACTTTCAGATGCCCATCGCCCGGCGCTGGTTCTATCGGCCTGGCGCTAGTTCTGTGAGATTCATCGCGCCAAGGGCGTCAACTACGGCCGCCAGGGAGCTTCTGAGGAGTAGATCTGAGTGTCGGTGTGTCCGCGCTGGCGTGCGATCCTTGGTTGACGACTATGTCGGATCGGACATATACTGCCGACCGTGAGTGCGGACGACAAGCCGCTGGTCTGGCTTCATGGAGAGGTGAGAACCCCTCCGCTGTCTCAACAGGCACGCATCGAGATTGGCGTGCTGCTACGGCGGATACAGCAGGGCGAACCTCTCGGGATGCCTGTCTCACGGCCCATGCCCTTGATCGGGAAGCGGTGCCACGAACTACGAATTGTGGACGAGGACTCCACTTGGCGGGTCGTCTATCAGATCGATGACGACGCGATCGTAATCGCGGATGTGTTCAAGAAGAAGACGCAGGCGACGCCCAAAGACGTGATCGAGGCCTGCCAACGGCGGCTCCGCCTGTACGACGAAATCGTCGGCGGAAGGGAGTGAACGCAAAGATGGATCAGAACAAGAAGGATCGCCTCGAAGGAGCCGGCTGGCGCGTCGGGAACGCCGAGGACTTCCTCGAACTCACCCCGGAGGAGACGGCGTTCATGGAGCTCAAGCTTGCCCTGGCCCGTTTCCTACGCGACGTGCGCGTGCAGCAGGGGTGGACGCAGGCGCAGACGGCGAAGCGCCTTGGGTCGAGCCAATCGCGATTCGCCAAGATGGAGGCGGCGGACGCCTCCGTCTCAGTCGATCTGCTCGTCAAGTCACTGCTGGGGCTCGGAGCGACCCGTGAGCAGGTTGGCCAGGTAATCGCTCGAGCCGCATAACGCTGGGCCCTGGCCAGTACACGTCGGGGTGAGCCGATCCGCCTTGTCGACCTGAGCTTCCGACTGTCAATCTGAAGGCCCGGGTCGCTTGCTCTACTTTGTTTCTCGTTCCGCCTTGGCATCCAAACCTGGCGCGCAGCCAACGAACTTGCCGGCCGAGTCGTGATGCAGGACGGCGCCCGGCTCTTCTGACGTGACGGGCGCTCAGGCAGGGGCGAGCGCAGATCTCGACGAAGGCATCTTGCCGGGCGATCGCGGCTGGTCCACTGGCGAACCGCCGGCGGATGTCACGACGCACTGGCCGAGACTGCGGTTGGATCGCGAACGATCCTGTGCCAGGATCTGTGCCCCGACCGGCTCGAGACAGCAACGCCGAAGCACGAGGACAGAAGAACGAGGCGACGAATGGCTGACACAACTGCCCCGGCCACCAACAAGCCCATCTGGATCGACCTGGCCAGCTCCGATCCGGCCGCCTCGCGGGAGTTCTACGCGAAGCTCTTCGGCTGGCAGGTCGAAGTGAACCCTGATCCGCAGTACGGCGGTTACGCGCTGGCAAAGAACGGCGGCCGCGACGTGGCGGGCATCGGCCCCAAGATGATGCCCGACGCGCCGACAGCCTGGTCGATCTACATTGGCACGCCGGACGCCGCGGATCTGGCGGAGAAGGTGCGGGCGGCGGGCGGCAAGGTAGTCGCCCCGCCTATGCAGGTCGGCGACCAGGGCCGCATGGCCGTCTTCCAGGACCCCTCGGGCGCGTTCATCGGGGCCTGGCAGCCAATGGCGATGAGGGGGTTCACGTCCGACGCCTCGGGCGCGTTCGGGTGGGCGGAATTGAACGCCCGAGGGCTGGACAAGGCCCTGCCATTCTACAGCGCGGTCTTCAGCTGGGTCCCCAGGATGAGCCCGATGGGCGAGGGCCAGCCACCGTACACGGAGTTCCTGGTCGGCAGCGAGAGCATTGCGGGTGGCCTGGAGATGAACCCCATGGTCCCGGCCGAGGTGCCGAGCTACTGGATGGTGTACTTCTTCGTTGACGAGGTGGATGGTTCGTTCCGAAAGGCGATCGAGGCGGGTGCCCGAGAGATGCTGGCCCCGCAGGACTTCCCCGGTGGTCGTTTCGCGATCCTCGGTGACCCGCAGGGTGCGGCTTTCGGATTGCTCAAGACGACGCCGCGGTAGCCAGGCCCGTGCCGGGCGCGGGGGGCCTGCCAGCGATCGGGTACGCTCGTTACCGAGGTGGCGCCACGAGGCGCCGCGGGTACGACCATCGCCCTCATCCGACCCGCCCAGGTCGGTGCAACGCTGGCCCGGCACGGCCGCGATGCTTACGTTCCGCGACCCTAACAGCAAGCGTGCGATTGCCCGATATGGCATGAGGAGCGCGAACCATGAAGCAATACCTTCTTAGTGTGGTCACGCCCACCGGCGGGACGCCCCCACTTCCGGAAGTGCTCGGCCCGATCATGGAGCGAGTCGCAGCGATCGACAGGGATCTCAAGGACGCAGGCGCCTGGGTCTTCTCAGGGGGGCTCGAGGCGCCCAGCAGCGCAACCGCGCTGCGCCTGCAGGACGACGAGGTGCTAATGACGGACGGCCCGTTCGCTGAGGGCAAGGAGTACCTGGGCGGCTTCTCGATCATCAGGGTCGCCAACCTCGACGATGCGCTCGAGTGGGGCACCGGGCTAGCCCGCGCGATCGGCCTCCCGATCGAGGTGCGTCAGTTCGTCGACGACGAGCTTTCCTGACCGTTCAGCGCTCTCGCTCCGACCATTCAGGTAGGTGCTCCCCTTCCCACCTGCCCTTCCCGGCCGTCTACTCCAACTTTCGTCGTCACGCGTGCGGCGCACGCCGAGCGCCAGCTACCCCCGCTCAGCGCCCTACCCGGAGATCTTGCGGCGGTAGATGACCATGGCGAAGACGTACGCGACGATGAGGATGCCGACACTCAGGCACTCCGTCCGAATAGGGCGCCGACGACGTCGGCGAGGTCGAACGCGCTGAAGGGCTTCGCCAGCGGCCGCGGTGCGCCAGCCGGGAGCGAGCCCGCCTCATAGCCAGACATGAACAGGACCGGCAGTCCCGGTCGGATGGCGGCGATACGCTCCGCGAGCACCGGGCCGCTCATGACCGGCATGACGACGTCGGTGACGAGGGCGTCGAACGCACCCGGGTCCCCTGTTGCGGCATCGAGAGCAGCCATAGGATCGCCGAACGAGAGCACGCGGTAGCCACACTCTTGCAGGGCGCGCTCCGCGAACAGGCGCACGGCGGGCTCGTCCTCGACGAGCAGGATCGTCTCGGTCCCGCCGCGCTGGCCGTGACCGACCTTGGGCACGCTCGGCGCCTCGACCGCAGCCTCTTTGAGTGCTGGCAGGTAGATGCGAAAGACGCTGCCGCCGCCGGGGTTGCTTTCGACGTCGATGTAACCACCGGCCTGCTTCACGATGCCATACACGCTGGCGAGGCCCAGGCCGGTGCCCTGGCCTCGGGGCTTGGTCGTAAAGAACGGCTCGAACAGATGCGCCTGCGTGTTCTCGTCCATCCCGACGCCGGTGTCGGACACCGATATGAGGACGTGGCGGCCGGCCTGCGCCCCTGGATGCGATCCGACGAAGATCCTGCTCAGCGTCACGGGCTTCACGGCGATGCCGAGCGTTCCGCCGGCAGGCATCGCATCGCGGGCGTTCGCGGCGAGGTTGAGCAGGACCTCCTCGATCTGGACCCGGTCGGCCAGAACGCGGGACACCTTTGGGCTCGCGTCGAGACTGACGAAGATGTCCTCCCCTACGAGGCGGCGCAGGAGCGCCACGGAGTCGCGGGCCAGGGCGGCCAGATCGAGAGGCGTGGGGTGCACCTCCGCTCGGCGGCTGAAGGCGAGCAGGCCGCGCGTCAACTGGGCGGCTCGTTCGGCCGCATGTTCGATCTCTAGGACGTCCGATCGGCTCTCGTCACCCGGCGGATGCTCGGCGAGATGGAGTTCGGCGAACCCGTGGATGGCCGTCAGCAGGTTGTTGAAGTCGTGGGCCACCCCGCCCGCGAGGCGCCCGACCGCCTCCATCTTCTGGGCCGCCGCCAGCTGCTCCGCGAGGGTGTGTGGCTCGGTTATGTCCTGGATTAGCCCGTCATATGAGAGAAGCGTGCCCTCGGGGCCGAATTGGGGCACGCATGTGTTGCGGACCCACCGGATCCGGCCGTCCTTGTGAACGATCCGATGCTCCAGCGGGCCCACCTGTTCCCCCGCCACGATCCGGCGAGTCTGCTCACGGACCGCCTCGCGATCCTCCGGGACGATCACGCGCAGCCACAGATGAGGGTCCTGCCACATCTCGTCGGATGAGTAGCCGGTCACCGCCACGCAGCCCGGGCCGTAGACGGTGGAGCTGGCCCGGCCGTCCTGTACGGTCACCGTGAATACGAAGTCCGTGATCGTCTCGGTGATGCGACGGTACCGCTCTTCACTGGCCTGAAGCTCAGAGGTGCGTTGGGCGACTCGACCTTCGAGCTCGTCGCGCGCAGCCCGGAGCTGCTCGCGCATGGCCGCATCCTCGATCGAGATGGCGGACTGGCTGGCCATGGCCGAGAGCATGTCGAGATCGGCCTGATCGAACTCGCGATCCCCGGGCCGATTGGATGCCACGACGACGCCCAGGGCCCGGTCGCCGTACAGGATCGGGGCGACCATCATCGAACCCGGTCCGGTGGCCCGTCGTCGCTCGTCGACCCGAGGCGACTCTCGCGGGTCGCGAACGTTCCCCGTCGAGAGAGTGGCCTGGCGATGGTCGATCACCCAGCCCGCGAGCCCCTCCATCAGCTCGTCGAAGTCGATGTCGGTGAACCGATTGGCGGCCGGGCCGGCGCTGTAGTTGCCCGTCACCGAGCGCGTGTCTGTGTCGATGGCGAACAGATTGACTCGCATGGCCGGGAGCGCCTCGGCCACGACCTCCACGACGCGCTGCAGCAGCGTCTCGAGCGTCTCCCCCGCGACCTGCGAACTGCTGATTCGATACAGGGCCTGGGCCTTGGCGAGAGCGGCTTCGATCTCGGCTCTCCCTAACGCCGGGTTGCCTGCCTGCCCGTGGCCTGGCGTGGCCGCAGCGCGATCATCGCCACTTGTGTCCATAGCGAGGGTTCGGCACCTACCTGGTCGGAAGAGGTTGCGGCGGCGGAGTCCCCCTTCGCAGCTGTCGCAATGAGCTGCGAGGAGTCTAGCGCGACCCGTCGCCGCGGCCGGCGTCTTTCCGCACCGGCCCACGCTCGCATCTGGTCCGGTCGCGACTCCGCAGATACGGGAGCTAGATGGCAGGAAGGCCCGGTCGCCTTCCTCGAGGCCCCTCCGGGAAATCGGCGCACAGCCGAACTCCCTTGAGCGGAGGACGCTCCGGCGCTCGCCACCTACCCACGAACAGGTCTCTATGCAGAGGGTCTGAGTGTCAAGGGCTTTCGCGCGGGGGGGTGCCCGTTTGAGCGAGGGGAATGCGCTTCTCATGTCTCTATTGCCTCCTCGGAGGGGAGGACTCGGTTGGGTGGGAGACAGCGGTGGCCCAAGTCATAGAGGGTCGTCAAGCGACCAGACCTGATGTGGGGCCTCCCGCTCGGAACGGCTCCTGGCGCGTGAGGATGTACCAGATCACGCCGGCGAGCTCGCGGGCGAGCTCTACCCGAGCGATCTTGCTGCCTCGCTGCTTGCCGAGCCGGCGCTTGGTGTGTTCGTAACGATCGTGATATCGAGGATCACGCGATGCGGTGGTGGCGGCTTCGATGAGCGCCCAGCGCAGGTACTTGGGTCCGGTCTTGGCGAGGGGTCCACGCCGATCGGATAGGCCGGACTGGTACACAGCGGGGCAGAGCCCGGTGTACCCGGTGAGCTGCTTGGGGCCCGCGAACCGGCCGATGTCGCCGATCTCGGCGGCGATCGTGTACGCGAGCACCCAGCCGATCCCTGGGACGGTCCGCAGCAGGGGCACGTACCGATGGTCGGCACCCGTGGCGCGGAGTTCAGCCTCGATCTCGTCGATCTTCGCCTCGAGATCGTCCACGAGGCGCAGGCTCGTTCGGAGCGTCGTCGCCCAGGGCTCTGGGATTGGCATGGAAGCGAGCAAGTCTCGCCCGCGCATCCCGAACAGGTCGGACACCGGCACCGACTGGCCAAACGCGATGAGCGTGGCGTGGATCCGGTTCTTGAGCGAGGTTCGATAGTGAACGAGGTACAGCCGGAAGCGGGCTCGCTCGCGTTCGGCGCGGATCGAGGGATCGGGCAGCCAGATCGCAGGCACCAACTCCCGTCGGGCCAGCTCGGCGAGTACTCGCGCGTCGATCTTGTCAGTCTTGGCGGCCAGTGGGGCCAGGCCCCTCGCTTTCGCGGCGTCGGCGATCTCGACGTCCCAGCCCAAGCGCTCCAGGGTGTCGTGGACGAAGCGGGCACCGTTCATCGACTCGATCGCCGCCTCGACGGGCTGGCCGTAACGGGCAATCCGCGCCGTCAGCGTGCGGAGAGCGTCGGCATCAGGATGCACGGCGAGGATCTCGACCGTCTGACCTGTCTCATCGAGGACGTGTACATCGAGCTTCTGGCGTGAAAGGTCCAACCCGGCGTATAACATCCCATGGGCCTCCTGGTGATTGGTTCCGTTGAGAACCCACGATTTCACCAGCGGGGCCCTCTGAACCGTCTATGTCGCCGGCCTCGATGAGCTTGCCGGCACCCGCGGCGGCGCTGATGAGGGTGCGGTTGCGCGCGATCGAGTTCTCCAGCGCCAGGGTCTCGATGGCAGCGGTCTCCAGCAGGCGCTGTGCACCCTCGATGCTGCGCAGCCCGGCGAAGTCGTAGATGGTCGCGACGCTGCGGGCCTTGCGCCGGTGCATCCCGCCGATCCGTCTGGACTCGGCCGCTTCATCGGCCGAGTCGGGGTCGTGCCAGTAGCAGACGCTCTTGCCCCGCAAGGCCGGGGCCCGGCAGGCGAGGCCGTCGGGCATGAGGATGGTGCAGCCGCGGTTTACCATCGTTTACCTCTGGTATACCGCGGGGTCACCATCTCGCCATAGTGTCGATCCCGGAGGGCTCCGCAGCGGGCTCGGCCGTTCATGGCTGGGCCGCCTTTTCGAGCTCCTCCTGGGCCGCGATCGCCTCGCGCAGGATGATCCGCAGGTTGGCCTTCTCGTGGTCGTCGAGCCCATCGAGCACGCCCGATGTCTGGGCCGCGTCTGCCGCGTGAGGCGACCCCGCCACCAGGGGCAAACGATGGGAACGCAGAAGCATCGCCGCGGGCTCGTACGAGGGCGTCCTGCGGGAGACGGCTTCGAGGGCCGCCACGTTCGCGAGCAGGGCCAGAGTCGGCTCATTGGCCAACTGCGGCCACGATCGCCGCGCACGACGGCCCGTGTCGGCCGACGGCGAAGCGTGTGTTGTTCGTCTAGCCATCGATGCGCTCCGCCGTCAGGCCGCTGAACCGCTCCCAGCGCCAAAGGACCACGTCGGCATAGATCGGGTCGATCTCGATCCCGGCACAGATCCGGCCGGTCCGCTCGCAGGCGATGAGGGTCGAGCCTGAGCCCAGGAACGGATCGAGTACGAGATCGCCGGGCTCGGAGCTGTTGGCGATCGCCCGCTCCATCAACGCCAGGGGCTTCATGGTCGGGTGGAGCGGCGCATCGGCGGGTCTGGCTATCTCCCAGACGTCACCCTGATCGCGATCCCCGCACCAATGATGGCTCGCTCCCTCTCGCCAGCCATACCAGATCGGCTCATATCCGCGTTGGTAGTCGGCGCGGCCGATGACGAAGCGGTCCTTGGCCCAGACGATGGTGTCGGACCAGTGGCCGCCCTCCTCGACGAGGACCCGCGAGACGAGCGGCATCTCCTTGCTCGACATGCAGCAGTAGATCGCACCCTCGACGCCGGCCAGCAACGTTCTCGCCCAGGCCCGCACGAAGGCTTCCCAGGCGATCGGGTCCATCGAGTCGTTGGCGATGCGGCGTCTTCGAGACCCCCGCTGGTGGCCGCCGTGGTCCCCGATGCTGACGTTGTATGGCGGGTCAGTGAAGACCATGCCGGCATGCTTGCCGGCCAGTGCCCGTTCGACGTCTTTCGGGCTTGGTGGCGTCGCCGGCCAGGAGGCGATGCTCACCTGGAGCCCACAGCTCTCCGGGCTTGGTCCGAGGTTCCCGGGTCGCCTCTTCGAGAGCGGAGTCGAGGTCGAAGTTCTCCGGGCGTTCGGCCTTCTCGCGGGTCTCCAGTCTGCGGAGTAGGTCGGCGATCTCGTCCTCTCCGAACCCCGAGAGGGAGAGATCGATGGTCGGGCTGGATTGCAGGTCAGCCAGGAGCCTGGCCAGGAGCTGCTCGTCCCAGGAGCCGGAGATCCGATTGAGCGCCAGGTTCAGGAGGCGGGCCTGCTCGGCCGAGAGGTCCAGGTAGGTCACAGGGACGGTGGTCAGCCCCAGCCGGCGCGCGGCAACCAGACGCTGGTGACCCCCGATGACGGTGCCGTCCTCCTTCCGCGCCAGGACCGGCTCGACGAAGCCGAACTGGCGGAGGCTGCGCGTGAGCGCTTCGAGCTCCTCCTCGCTGATCCGTCTCGGGTTCGCGGGATCGGCGCGGAGCTGGTCGATCGGGACCTGCTCGACCGCCAGGAGCGTCGTGCCGGTCATGCCGATCTGACCCTTGCTGCGGCCAGCCACTCATCGCGGCCTTCGATCGGAATGCGGCAGGCGGTTAACGCGGGTCCGTCACCCTCCGGGCGCGCCACTTACTCGGGTAGGTCAATGGCAACCCGTTGGCGTAGGTTGAGAAGTCAGGGGTCGAAGCGCCACCGCGTAGCGCCGCCCGGCTCAATAGTTAGCACGCCGAAGACCGTTGTCGGAGCGACAGCGTAGAGGTCCCATGGCGGAGGGCCGGCGCTCGGCGCACTGAATTCGTATGTGAAGGCCCCATCTTTGACGGTGGCCGGCCAGCCCTGGTCCGCGTAGCGTTTCGCGAGTCGCTCGAGGGTGCTGTCGTCCGTCACTCGTTCAGCTATACCCTCGACGACGAGGTCGATGCCCGTCAGGGACATTGAGATCACGCAGTTGGCGTTCCCGGCGAGGTTCTGGCTCTTGCGAGTCCCGGCGCCACTCACGAAGTAGATCTTGCCGCTATCCCAGATTGCGCCAACCGCCGCGACATGTGGACGGCCGTCCGGGCGGGTCGTCGCAAGGAATGGTGTCTGGGTCTTGGGTTTGGCCGACTCGAGTGCCTCCAGCGCCCGCGACCACGGGATAGGATCGAGGCCGTAAAGATCGGCGAGGTTCTTCTGTTTCATGTCGCTG
This sequence comes from uncultured Chloroflexia bacterium, assembly GCA_963768655.1. Classification (GTDB taxonomy): domain Bacteria; phylum Chloroflexota; class Limnocylindria; order Limnocylindrales; family CSP1-4; genus Fen-1039. The sequence goes on from CAVYIM010000008.1 coordinate 12,299, forward strand.
CCCCCCAACGAGGTCCGTCGGATTGGGCCGCGACAGACGGTCCCAATATCCCCTTGAAGTGGTCCCGATCAGCATTGCCCATGCCGGGGTTGACGTAGTTTGGCGCAAGCAACTCGTCGACGAGATGGACCTTGCCGCCCTGCAAGACCTCGGTGATGAAGCGGCTGACAACGGCCTTGTTCTCTACCGATGACGCCATAGCGTCCTTTCTGGGTTGGTGACCCGCCCGGGGCGGTCGGTCTCGCTCTTGGCCCTGCGCGGCGGTCGAAGCGACCGTTATGGAGACGCCGCGCTGGTGGGAGATATTGCTCCCTGCCTCCTCCCGGTCGGCGGAGTATGCACGGCTCGACCCAGGTCGAGTAACGAAGATCCACCTGCCGGGCGTTGGTGCCAGTGTGCCTGTTGGGTGCCATTATTCCGTGCGGGGATAGGGCAGAGCTACGCGGCCAGTAGCACCTCGACCAGTTCCTTAGTGCCCTCAATCACGATGGTTGGTGGAGTGCGTTCGGTTCCCTCCGGGCGCGCCACTCATTCGGGTAGTGACTGAAAACCCAAAGGCATAGGCCCCGGGTGAGCGCATGCATGTGAGATTCGGCCGTCAGTAGCTGGAGAGTGCGCGGCTACCAAGGGTCCACGGAACCTCGAAGGTCGAAGCCGAGGCTGGTGTAGGCAGCGGTGCGCTTGGAATGCATTCGCGCCAGGACCGGGATCCTGTAGTCCACGTAGTCATGTACCTCGACCCGCGTCTTGCCCTCGACCGGCCTGAGCACGCGGCCGACGTACTGGACGATTCGGCCCCGGAAGGCGATCGGAAACGCTACAAACAGCGTGTCCAGCGGCGGACAATCAAAGCCCTCGCCCAGGAGACTGCCGGTGGCCACGAGCAGCGCGCCATCTCCGGGCTGCGTCGCTGCGAGTCGATCGACGATCGCTCGTCGCTCTTTTCTGCCGATGCCTCCGACCAGGACGTCTGGGCGAACTCCCATTTCCTCAAGTCGATCGCGGATAAGGTCCACATGCTGCTTCCATTGAGAGAGGACGAGGCAGTTGCGGCCCGACTGCACGGCCGCAGCGATGTCGCCACAGACCTGGCGAGTCCTAGCGTCATCCTCTACCAGCGCGCGGAAGGCGGCCTGGATGGTGGGAGGCACCTCGCTTGTGCCGGTGACCGCACTTGTGTGGTTGGTTGGATGGACGACTAGAGTGCGCACCACGCCCGCCGTCGCGCCTGGATCCCAGCTCATCCGATGTCGCACCGGCCCGCAGTACATGGTTATCAGTCCCTCGAGCCCGTCTCGGCGGTACGGCGTGGCGGTCAGTCCCAACCAGACCGGCGCGCCGATCTCGCGGACCACGCGCTCGAAGGTAACGGCAGGGACGTGTAGGGTCGGCGGCAGGACGCCGTGCGGCCTTTCGGCCGTCGGTCTTCCCACCGCCGCCCTCCGAACCGGACGTGCACGTTCTCGCGCATCCGGCTCTCCACGAACACACGAAGCAAGCGTTGTCATGCGAGCGCCTCTGCCAGCCAGCCGAGGAACGCCGGGTCCCCGCTCGATGCGCGCCGATGGCGCCAGGGAGCTTGGTCGGCGGGAGCCTCGGCCCACGGGTCCGGAATGAACTGGCCCCGGTGGCGGTAGCGCAGGATGCGCATCGTCGCCGGGTTGTACAGGATCAATCCGCCGGCCCTGATCCTGTCCTTGCCGTAGTAGCGCCGACGGACCTGCTTCCAGGTCAACCGCGGGTGCTTCTTGCGAAGCCAGCGGATCACCCGCCACCAGGCGTAGTAGCCCAGGTAGGCGAACGTCCGTTTGGCCGCGGTCCAGCGGAAGTAGGCCGCCCAGCCCCGAAGAACGGGGTTGAGGTTGCGCAACAGCGAGGCGAGATCCAGGCTGGTCGTGGAACGGCCGGTGAGAGTCTTCACCCGTCGTTTCACCGAGGCCAATGCCTCGTCCGACGGATGCGGGAAGACGGGGCGTCGATGGCCCTTGGGCTTGCGGACAATCCGCACACCGAGGAACACGAAGCCCGCGTCGATGTGAGCCAGACCGGTCTTCTCGGGCTTCAGATGGAGCCCGATTGACTCAACGCGCTCAGAGAGCTGCCCAAGGAGCGCCTCCGCCTGCTCGCGTGTCCCCTTGACGAGGACGACGAGGTCGTCAGCGAACCGGACAAGCCGGTACGTCGGCTGACCCTTTCGACGCAGATACTGGCGCAAACCCCGATAGCGGCTCATCGCCGCCCAGTCCGCCGCGTAGCGGCGATCAAGGGCGGTGAGCGCGATGTTCGCCAGCAGGGGCGAGATGATCCCGCCCTGTGGCGTGCCCGTGACGGTCCGCTCGAAGCGTCCGTTCTCTCGCATCACTCCGGCCCGAAGGAACGCCCGCACGAGCGCCAGGACGCGACGGTCTCCGATCCGGCGGCTGACCTCGGCCATCAACTGGCCGTGGTCGATCCGGTCAAAGCACGCCTCGATGTCCGCCTCGATGACCCACTCGTAGGCCGAGGGATCTTGAGCGAAGTGGACAATCTCGGCGATCGCGTCATGTGCCCTTCGGGCGGGCCGATAGCCGTAGGACGAGGGATAGAAGTCGGCCTCGAAGATCGGCTCCAACACGAGTTTCAGGGCCATCTGGACGACCCGGTCGCGGAGCGTCGGTATCCCGAGGTAGCGGAGCTTGCCGCCACGCTTGGGGATCGCCCGCTCTCTGACCGGGACCGGCCGGAAGCGTCCGGAACGCAACTCGCTACGCAGTTCGGCCAGGAACGGCTCAACGCCGTGCCTGTGCTCAATGTGGTAGCGAGTCGTGCCGTCGATCCCGGCTGTACGTGACCCCTTGTTCTGGCTCACCCGCGACCAGGCCACGGCGAGCGTGGCCGGATCGCAAACCAGGTTCCACAGATCGCAGAACCTGCGCTCGGCGTCATCCGACGCCCACTTGTGCAGCTTGCGTTCGATGTGGAGTACCCGCTCCCAGGCCTCTTCGAGACCCAGACTCGGTGCGTCGGCATTCACCGGCGACCTCCTCCCATCAAGCGAACCTGCGTATTCGCTGCCGCCCTTCCCCATGTGGCCGGCTTTCCCGGCCTCCGAGTACTGCGGCGGCTCCGCCACGCTCCGGCAGTAACAGCGGACGGTGCACCTGCCCTGAGCCCGATCGCTCGGACCCGACGGGCACCGCCGGAGCGCTTCCCACGTTGACCACTCACCGGTTGGCAGGATCGGTGTCCAGCTTTACCCCTGTGGCATCGCCAGTTGGCACCGCAACAAGCCGACTGGCCTCGATCATCCAAGTCACCGCTGAACGACCGAGACGGCCTCCACTCACCGCGGAGGTTCGAGCACCACAACAGCCCATAGCCGCCAGGTTCGGGGCTGGTGACGAGTCGAGGGGCTTCAACCACTGGTTCGGTTTCCCTGCACCTGTCTGCCTTGCTTGCGGGCACGGCACGCTGGCGGCGGCCGTCCCTACGTTGTCGGGGCTGCTCCCGCCCTTCTCCCCACCTCGGGAGTCGGGCTGCCCCCAGCTTCTTCCGGCCGTCGCGGCGACCGGAGGTGGGCCTTTCATCCCACCCGGTGAAAATGGCGCCTCGTGGCGCACGGTGGCATTCGTCGACGATCACGAACCCATATCCAGAGGTCAGTTCGCGGATGTCCTCCCGGCGCGCCAGCGACTGCACCATCGCGACATCGACGACGCCCCGCAGACGGCCAGCTCCGCCACCAAGCGTGCCGATCTGGCGGCGTTTGAGACCGAGATGCTCCTGCAGGCGCTCGCGCCACTGCTCGGCGAGGGGCTGGCGATCGACGAGTACGAGCGTGCTGGTCTCCCGCTGGGCAATCAGGGCGCAGCCAACGACTGTCTTGCCTGTGCCCGGCGGTGCGACAAGAACGCCGAGCTCGTGACGGCGCAGCTCATCGAACGCGACTTGTTGGTCGGCGTCGAGCACAGCGCCGAGGCGAACCTCAATGGTCCGGGCGGCCCAGGCGGTCTCACGTACTTCCAGATGGCTGCCGGCCTCGACGGCAAGAGACACAGCAGCGTCACGCAGGCCCCGCGGCAGCAGGAGCTGGTCGATCGACTCTTCGTAGCAGCGGATCAGCCGCGGCGTGTTCCAGGTCGAGAGGCGCAGGCGCTCCTTCTCGTAGTACTCAGGGTTGTGGAGAGAGGCCAGATGCTTGAGAGCCGCGACGAGTGCAGGAGGTAGGCCGATGCGATCAATCGCGAGCATCGCACCGGCCACGGCCAGAATCTTGTCGGGCGGTTTCGGTCCGTCCCCGCGGAACGGGCGACGGTAGGTCGGTTCGACCGGGCCGGTTGCAACCTCGCGAAGCTGCTGCGCGAGACGGTTCACCCCGCTCACAGAGGTCCGTTGGAGACCCGAGAGGAAGGCGAACTGATCGTCGTGCGGCGTAAGGGAGTCGTCGAGGAACACGGTCGTGCCGCCTTTACGACAAGTGCCCTGAAGCGGAAGTGCAATCAGGTTGCCGAACGAGCCTTTCGGCATGAAGTCCTGCGCCGGGAACAAGCGGTCATAACTCGCGAGGTCGAGTTCGGCGCGGATGGTCATTGCTTCTCGGAGCAGATGGGCGCCGATCCTGCGTGCGGCGGATGCTGGAACTGCTCCCGCGAAAAGGATCCAAACATGGGCGCCGTCGCCCGAACGCGAGCGCTCGAGCGCGGCGTCGAACCCCAACGCCCGGGCGGCGTCCTGGTAGGCTCGCGCGTCCAGCGGCCAGGTCGACCCGTCGAAGTCGCACGCCAGCATGCGGCAACTGTCATTTGGCAGCAACGGATACAGACCGACGTGAATGCGGCCAGACAGATGGGCCTCGATGACTTCGTCGCTGAGCGGGAGATATGTGCGGTCAGGCTTTCTTGCGTTGGCTGGCCCGCCCACAACCGCAGGGCTCCAGCCCGACTTGCCCGTGCGAGAGTTGTCCCATCGAGTGGCGTAGACATCGTCACGCCCGTAGAACAGGGCTCTAAACACCCCGATCTTCGCCGCGGCCGACGACCTGGCATCGAGCTTTGGAAGGGGAGCGACATCACCATCGCCGAAAAGGGTCGTGCCGCCGGCAGCGAGCTCCGGAGTCCACCGCGGAGGCGGAGTATCGACGTTGTCGGCGCGCGTTCCGATCATCTCGCGAAGCCGCGCGTTCTCTGCCCGGAGAAGATCGGTCTCGCGCTCGAGGTCGTCCCGTGAGCGCACAGGAATGTGGCCTGAACGATCAGCCACTGGCTGCGTGGGTGCCGCTGGTGCCCGGGAACCCGGACCAACAAGCCCTCATGGGCAAAGGGATCCGACCGGAATGACGTGCACCCCGTCGGGACGCGTGTAGGCGTAGCCGGTGGAAGTGATTACTCCCAGCGCGAGCGGCGGCCCGATCTTCGAGGTATCGACGCGTTCGTCGGCCAGCTTGCGCAGGTGCTTAGCGGCTTCATCGACCTGGTTGAGGCCGATCGTGACCTCGAACGCGGCCCAGCGACCATCGGCAAGCTCGATGACCGCGTCTGCTTCCAGCTCGGTGTTGTCCCGGTAGTGGAAAACGGAGGCTTCGATCGCCTGGGCATATACGCGCAGGTCCCTGATGACCATGTTCTCGAAGTAGAACCCGAGTGTGTTGGGATCGCGCAGCAGAGCCTCATCGTTGATTGCGAGTGCGGCGACTGCAAGAGATGGATCGACGAAGTACCGAATTGGTGCTCCCCGCAACCGACTACGAGAACGTAGGTTCGGACTCCAGGCCGGCAGCTCGTCGATCACCATCAGGCGCGCGAGCGTGTCGAGGTAGCCTGAAACGGTCTCCGGTTTTCTCGTGCCGTCGGAGCCGTTCACGTCCGCGGTGATTGTGTTTAGTGACGCCGCGGACCCGACGTGTCGGGCGTAGGACGAGAGGAGCTTCCGGACGAGCGCCGAATCGCGTTGGCGGCCACCGCTTGCTCGGTCCACGTCGGCCCGGGCAATCTCGCCCACATAGCCGCGCATCGCCCGCAGCGCACGAAAGGTCGAGAGTTCCAGCAGCTGAGGCCAGCCGCCTCTGGAGACCAGGTCCGCGACATCGCGGATGGTGAGCCCCGAGTCGCCCGCACGGACGGGTGCCCCATCGAGGACTTCGGCGAACGAGACCGTTGCGGTCGATCGCCCGAGTTCATAGATCGTCATCGGACGCATCCTCAGCCGCAGGAACCGTCCGGCGCCTACATGTCGCGTCTCGTCGTCAGGTGGTACGGCTGAGCCTGCCAGGATGAAAAGGCCGGTTACTCCGCGATCGTCGACGGCTCTGCGTACGGCATCCCAGACATCCTTGACTCGCTGCCACTCGTCGATCAGGCGGGGATTGTCCCCCACAAGAGCCAGCGATGGGTCCAGCTCGGCTGCGGCACGGGCTTGGGCATCCACATCAAAGCGCACCTGGCTGCGTGCGATCTGGCTGGCTGTCATGGTTTTGCCGACCGACTTGGGCCCCTCGACGAGCACGGCGCCAACGCTTGCGAGCGCTTCGCGTAGCTCCGAGTCCACTACGCGCGGTCGATACTCGGGCATTCGCTCCTTCACACCCCGTTGCCGGGCCGCTCATGTCTTTGGCCCTCGGATTGTGACCCGTAGCTCCGCTCAGGTCAAGCGGGCCAAGGGGTCCTTAGCAATGGCGTCGGGAGGTCGTTAGCAACGCCATCAGGCAGTCGTCTGCAATCTTCGCAAAGCAGTCTGCCGAACGGGTCGCGTCGCCGGGCCCGGTTGGGCGATGCCCTCGCGGCGAACTGCGCGGATGGGCTAAGCGGCCAGGAGAGCCTCGACCAGCTCGTCCAGCCCATCGATCACGAAGGTTGGTGGCGTGCGTTTGCATCCCTCCGGGCGCGCCAACACTAGACTGGTACCCGACTCGCGCCTTGGACGAGGCTGTTGGCGACCTCTGCCTTCGCCTTTTCGACCAGTTGCCGGAGTTCCTCTTCCATCACCCCGTCTGCTTCAGGAGGCTCCGCCTGCGAGTGGCTCGTCTTCAGACCACCGGCTGCGGGTCCTCAGGACATTGGATGGTCGCCGTCCAAGGCTCGCTGCCACCAGGAAGCGGTCCAGCGTTCCCAGATCCGCGACCGGCCCCCGGCAGATTCGCTATGAGGCGAGCGGGAGATCCGCGTGCCCGACCTCAGCGATGACGGCGTGCAGGGCGGAAGACGTTCGGGGGAGGGCGGCCTCCAGCTCGACGAGAACCTCTCTCCCACTCTGAGTCTCGCCCGAACGAGCCAGGGCGACGAGGCGGGCTGAGGCGTCCTCGACGAGGCGGGCGCCAACCTGCGACGCGGCGCCCTTCAGCTTGTGGGCGGCGTCTTCCAGGCCGTTTGGATCAGCCGTCTCGAGGGTCAGGCGGATCCGTGGAAGGCACTCGGCCACAGTCGTTTCGTAGTCGGCGACCATGTGGGCGAGGAAACCGTACGATCCATCTGGATCGAGCTGGCACAGCTCGGCGATCTGGTCCGAATCCAGCTCTCCTGTTTGCCTGTAGGAACCCGCCGCAGGCAAAGGAACAGGCGCGGCAGCGTCGATGACAGGCCGCTCGGCGAGCCATCTGCGCAGGGCTTTCACCAGGTCCGCGGCGACGATCGGCTTGGACAGGTAGTCGTCCATCCCGGCAGCCAGACACGCTTCGCGATCGCCGGTCATGGCGTCGGCGGTCAGGGCGACGATCGGCAGCCTCCAGCCCTCGGCTCGCAGGGTTTGCGTGGCGGCGAAACCGTCCATCTCAGGCATGTGGCAATCCATCAGCACGACATCGAACCCGCCCGACCGCACGGCCTCGACCGCCTCCAGCCCGGTGCCCACCACCCGGACCTCGATGCCCAGGCGAGCCAGCATTCGTTCCGCCACGCGTTTGCCGGCCGGGTTGTCCTCGGCCACGAGCACCCGCGCTCCCTCGATTCGGATGTCGCGTTCGAGCGGCTCATCGGCGGTTTCCACGCCGGCGATCTCGGCTTGAGTTGGCGTCGCCAGGACGGCCGTGAACCAGAAGGTCGAACCCTCGCCGACGACCGAGTCGACGCCGATCTCCCCGCACATGAGGTTCACGAGCTTCTTGCAGATGGCCAGGCCGAGCCCCGTGCCGCCGAAGCGCCGCGTAGTTGAGCTGTCGACCTGGCTGAAGGGCTGGAAGAGCCTGGCCCGACCTTCTTCGTCGATGCCGAGGCCCGTGTCGCTGACTTCGAAGCGAAGCCGGGTCGCTCCTTCGAGAGTCGTGTCCACGCGTGCCCGAACCGTGACTCCGCCCTGCGAGGTGAACTTGATGGCGTTGCCGACCAGGTTCGAGAGAACCTGACGCAGCCGCAGAGAGTCGCCGGCGAGCACGGCCGGGATCTCGGGGCCGATCTCGGCGGTCAGTCCGATGCCCCTGGTTCGGGCGTTGATGCCGAACAGCTTCACGACCGAGTCGACGAGCCTGGCCGGAGCGAAGCCGGCGCGCTCCAGCTCCATCCGGTCGGCCTCGATCTTGGAGAAGTCCAGGACGTCGTTGATCAGCGAGAGGAGGGTGTTGCCGGCCGTCTCGATCGTCTGGACGCTCTCTCGCTCGTCGGGTGCCAGCGCCGCGTCGCCGAGCAGATGAGCGTTGCCCAGGATGGCGTTCATGGGCGTCCGGATCTCGTGGCTCATCATGGCCAGGAAGGCGCTCTTGGCCCGGTTGGCGGCCTCGGCGGCATCCTTCTCGGCTTTGAGGAGGTCCTGCTCGTGCACGGTCAACAGGCGCTTGTAGACGGTGTAGATGGCCACCAGGGGCACCACGAAGAATGCGACGTTCCAGATGGCCTGCGTGGCTGACTCGGCCATCAGATAGCCGATGACGGCCAGGGAGAAGCTGGTCGGAGCGGCGGAGAGCATCACTCTCTTCACGTCATTGGTCTGGCTGTCCAAAGCGCAGGTCATATAGGCAATACCGACACCCAAGTTCCCGGCCACGAAGGCCGCACCTCCCGCAAGGGCGCCCATCGCGACCCCCGGTTGGCCGGGAATGACGCTTTTTGTGGCCAGGAACGCGAAGCCACCAAGCAGACCACCGATCGCGCACTCCGTGCGGTTGCCGACGAACCCATACCATGGAACCTTTCCGCGCACCTCACGCCATACGAGGCTGCCCATCGCACCAACAGCCGCTCCCGCCACGGGACCGCCCAGCACCATGGCCGCAACCGCCGGTGCTGCCGACACAGAGAACAGCGTCCCGTCCGGGAACTTCACCTCAAAGGCTGATGCCAGCATCGTGATCGTGGTCCAGAGGGCGATGCCCAGCACGATGGCGAAAGCCGAGTCCCCGAATGGCCGAAGAGCAATGCCCGCCAGCACGTTGGGGGGCAGAAACAAGACCGATGCAAGTACTGCGCCGGCTTCGGTCGTGGCGACCGCAAGCAGGACTACGAGGAAGGCGCGGGGATGGACCATTCCGGGTATGCCCCACCTAGATGGTGGCCTGAGCTTCCCCGTCTCCGCGCTCACCACGTCGTGTCCCTACGAGATGGCGTGGACGGCGGCCACGCGTTGTAGGGCGGCGCGCAGCTCACCCAGCTCCGCCACGAGGCCGGTTCCGAAGTGCAGCGCCTCAAGGTCGCTGCCCGCATTCAGGACGCGACAGGCCGCCGCGATAGCGAGCCGGCCGCCGAATAGAGCCGCGGGCTCGTCCACGCGATCGGCGATGGCTCGCACAGCCTTGGCGTTGCGGGCTCTCAACGCGGCCACCAGCTCGCCCGAGAGTCGCTCCAGGACGGGTACCGTGGCGCTCGCCAGTGGGGCGTATTCGACCTCGCCGATCTTCAGGCGCTCCAGGGTCCTCTCCCGCAGCTCGATGATCGCGTTCTCGTCCGCCAGGGCGGCCCGCACTCTCGCCAGGACCGTCGAGGGTTTGAAGGGCTTGACGATGTAGTCGCGAACTCCCTGGCCGATCATGTCCACCACCGTGTCACGATCGGCGACGTTGGTGATCATGATCACCGGGATGGTGGCCGTGCGCGGATCCGCTCGCAGACGGGCCAGCAGTTCGCGGCCATCCATCTCGGGCATGCGGATGTCGCTGATGACCAGCTGGCATGGTTCGCCGCTCCCCAGGACGTGCAGCGCCTCGAGGCCGGACGCAGCCTGCTTGATGACAACGTCCTCAGCTCTGAGGGCCATCTCCAACAGAGTCCGTGAAGCCGGTTCGTCATCAACAATCAGGATCACAGCGTCCCCTACGTGCTGGCGCCCTGCCGCCGCCCTGGCTGCCGCACCGAGACACGGTTGTCCAACTCGACGGACAGGAGAACCCTGGGAGTAATCGGCTGAGCCTTGCTCTCGGTTGACCCCGGAGCTGCTGGCGCCCGCAGGCAACGGTCACTCCCGTCCCCGTACCACTGCCCAACCCAGCGTCTGCTCACGGCAATCTGCTCTGACCATGCCGCCCAGTCGTTGACGAGGCCACCGCACGGCCAAGTGCCGTTGCCTCCGATCTCCGCACAATGGTGCCAACGCGGATTGACCAACGTACGGGGTCCCATTACTATGCGCCGGAAGGTCGGATTCACCGGCCAGCTGCCCGAGGAGGAACTTCGATGGGCCGGCACTGGTAGTCTCGGCAAAGGCTGCTTGAAGTCACCTGACATGAACCGAAGGGGACCCTGGTTCGTGTGAGACGCGGGCCCACGCAGGTGACAACGCATCGATGAGATGCCCCGGTCACGTCAGATCGGGGCATCTGCATGTCTTGGCCCGGCCGCCAGGCCCTCCTCCTCGTGGCACAAACGCACCGACCCGTGGTGCGTTGGATCCACGCCCCTACTTCCATCCGACTTGACGGGGTCCTCCAGCTGTGCAGCTCCGCTGGAAGCCGTGGCCTATCCGCACCGTTGGTCTTCCTAGGGGAGAACCACTAAAGGGAAGCGGGCATGCGGCCGAGACCAATGGCACGAATTGTGATCGGCGTGATCGCTCGCGCCTCGTAAGTGAACAAGCACTCCCGACCGCACTAGTTTCAACAGCGAGACGGCATTGCACAGAAGCGAGCCTATGGGCAGCGACCCATCCTTCGGCCGCCGCTCGACCCTGCGTTCCGTCAGCAGTCGTGGGCGCGGTGGCCGACGACGCAGGCCGCTGGTCGACGGTCTGCCGATCGTGTCCTACTCCTACGCCATCGGCGTAAAGGGGACCTGCACGGCCAGCGCCCGTGTGAGTCCGAACATCCTCGAGATGGCAGGCTACACGCCATCCGGATTCATGAGCGGCCCGGGCTTCGATGACGTCGTCTTTGAGCCAGACCGGCCCGTTGCCCGCCGCCTGCATTCAATCGGCGGTCAGGCGGAATACCGGATCGTGCGTGCCGACGGCACGATCGTTCCCATAGTCGACGCTTGTGAAGTCGCTGGCCGGTCGAGACGAGTGGTCCGAGGCATCCTCGTCGAACGGCCGCTCGAACAGATTGCCCCCACGGACGCGATCGGCAGCCAGCTTCTCAACCGACTACCGGTTGTCACCTACATCGACAGGATCGAATCGGGGACGCGACGCAGGATCCGCCTCTACACCAGCCCCCAGGTCTTCGTGCTCGTTGGGCACACTCCCGACGAGATCCTCGCGGATGCTGGTCTCTGGCCGTCGCTGCTGGATCCATCGAGTGGCTCTCCGCCGCGTTTGGACGACGCGCGTCCAGGCCAGAGCGTTCGCAGTGAATACCGAGTGCTGACAAGGGACGGGAGAACCGTCTGGGTGAGCGACGAGGCCTGCCTCTACGGTGACGGAGCAGTGGAGTACGTCTACGGGGTAATCCGCGACATCACCGGAGAACACGAAGCGGAGGTCCAAGCCCGACTCGCCGGCAGCCGCGATACGCTGACCACGCTCCTGAACCGCCGCGCGTTCCTGGAGGTCATGGCGACCCAGATAGACGAGGCGCGCCGGCTCGACGAGGAATTGAGCCTCCTCCTCGTGGACCTCGATGGCTTCCGGCACATAAACGACGCGCTCGGCCATCCGTTCGGCGACAGACTGCTGATCGCCGTCGCCCGCCGGTTCGAGCGATCCTTCCGCTCGCGCGACCCGCTGGCAAGGCTCGGTGGAGATGAGTTCGCTGCGATCCTCCGAGGCGTTTCCCGCGACGACGCATCTCGGATCGCTCGTGAGGTCGCCGAGACGCTAGAGGCGCCCTTCCTGCTCGACGGCCGTCAGGTCACGGTCGCCGCGTCGATGGGCGTAGCCTCCCTGGCAGATCGGATCGTCTCGACCGGGGTGGACTTGATGAGGCTAGCCGAAGTCGCGATGTATTCCGCCAAGCAAGGGCACAACCGCGTCGTCGCGTACGAGAACGACCTCCGAATCGCTCCCAGTGGCGGAGCTGATTTCTCCCGACTGGGAGAAATGCACTCTGGTATCGAGCGCCGCGAGTTCGTTCTCGCCTACCAGCCCTTCCTGCGCAGCCCACAGGGCAAGGTCGACGCCTGCGAAGCCCTTCTGCGCTGGAATCATCCGTTTCGAGGCACGCTTCCTCCCGGCGACTTCCTTCCTTTGGCCGAGCGTGTCGGTCTCATTCGAGAGCTGGATCTCATCGCCCTGGACCTCGCCAGCCATCAGGCCGCCGCCTGGCGGGACGCCGGGCTGAACATGAGAGTTGCGGTCAACGCCAGTCGGGAGTCGCTTCTCGATGAGGAATACAGCCACCATGTCGCCGCAGCGCTGACCCGCTACGGTCTCCGCGGTCCTGAGATCGAGATCGAGATCACCGAGCAGGGCATCCTGGGCGATCCCGGCCAGGCTGCCAGATTCGCCGAGAGACTCGAACGAATCGGAGTCAGGCTGGCCCTCGACGATTTCGGAACCGGCTACTCGTCCTTTGCGCAACTCCGCGAACTCAAGGTGTCCACGCTCAAGATCGACAAGAGTTTCGTGTCGGGTGTGCTCGCCTACGACAAGGACGCGGCGATCGTCGAGACGATCCTGAGTCTCGGGCATAGACTCGGCAAGACGGTGGTGGCCGAGGGCGTGGAGGACCTGGAGACGCTGGATCGCCTGCGGGTACTGGGAGTCGACTACATCCAGGGCTATGCGGTCGCCCGTCCGATGCCGGCCGAAGAACTGGCTCCATGGCTGGCGGCGTACAGGCCACCCGTGCCCAACGAGAAGACCCAGCCCAAGCTTCTGTCCCGCAGGCGAAAGGGATTAGCGGCCTAGCCAGACCCGGGAGGCGGCGATGACGCCGTCTCGAATGGCTTCAATTCGCTTCGTCTCGGCTGCCGCCATTTCGTTGAATCGATTCGCTCCATCTGGGCCTGTCCGCGTCCCTCGATGCCTCTGGCTGAAGTGATGAAGGCACGATCTGCAGCGGCGCAGGTTACCGCCAATGGCTCGTCGGTGGGGGTCCGCGCGGGAACTTCAGTCCCGAGACCACGTATCGTTGGCAGCGACCACCCCTTCCGTCACGGTGCGCCAGTGGCCATTCGAGAGAACCCATACGTGCGACTCGCGCATCAGCGTGGCTTCGTTCTGCTTTGGGCCGGCCAGCTGGTGAGCCTCTTTGGCGACCGCATCAACCAGATGGCGCTGATCATGCTCGTGGTCAACCTTGGATCGTCTTCGCTGGCCATGGCCGCAGTCTTCTCTGCGGCGATGCTGCCCGCCATCGTGCTGGGACCTCTGCTTGGGGCGTTCGTAGATCGGGTGGATCAGCGAAGGCTCCTGATAGCCCTGGACCTGTTTCGGGCGGTCCTGGTCGCCCTGATCCCGGTGGCCGTCGTCTTCTCGTTCTGGCTCGCGATCCCGCTGCTGCTGGTGATCGGTTCCGCCTCGGCAGCCTTTGGCCCGGCACGCTTCGCCGTAGTTTCCCGGGCAGTGGCCAAAGAAGATCTCGCGGCCGCCAACGGCTCTCTCATGGCTGCCGACAACCTGGCCGACCTGGCGGGCTATCCCCTGGCCGGCGCAGTCGTAGTCATTCTGGCGGCAAACCTGCCGTTGGCTTTCTATCTGGACGCCATGAGCTACGTCGTATCCGCCTTGGCGATCGCTCGCGCCGGCACCCGCTTGGCAGAGCCGATCCCGGCGCCGCCCTTTGCTCTGGACGTCAGGACCCAGATGTCGGCAGCCTGGAACTTCCTGCGCCGAGAGCCGGCCCTTTTCGCGAACACCGTGCAGGGCGTGCTCGGTCAGGTGAGCACAGGAGTCTGCGTGGTCCTTATGCCTCTCTATGCCACCGCCTTGCTGGCCAGCGGGAGCAACGTCGCTCCGGGGTTTGCCGTCGGTGCGATTCAGACAGGCCTTGGAGTGGGCCTGGTCCTGGGAAGCGTCATCGTCGGCGCAAGCAGTCATCGGTTCCGGCCGGGTCGGCTGGTGATCACTGGGTATGTCAGCAGCGGACTGCTCATCGCTCTCTACGCGGTCAGTCGGAATCTGTTCGTCGCGATTCCCATCGTGGTCGCGGGTGGGGTCGCGAACATGGTCTATGTGATCCCGAGCCTGGCCCTCTTCGGCAAACGCGTGCCCGCCGCCATGATGGGCCGAGTGATCGCGCTGAGGCGAGCCATGGTTGGCGCGGCGTACTTGCTCGGCATGCAACTCGCCGGCATCCTCGGTTCCCCGCTTGGGTTCGAGTCCGTTCTCCTGGCAACGGGCCTGTTTACGATGCTCACCGGCGGCATCGCCGCGCTCTTCCCTCAAGCGCGAGACGCCGACTGAACATCACCACTTCCTCGGTCTCCGCACCCGACGGGCAGGGACGGTGCTGTGGATATCGCCGTGCTGCGCCAGCTGGCGGGCGGCGCCTGGGATCTCGCCGCCTTCAGCACCGAGGAACTAGCACGGGCACACGCGATCGTCGAGCGCTACGCCGACCAGTCGACCGGGCTCGCCGACGCGTCGATTGTCGTCCTTGCCGGCCGCCATCAGACACGAACCGTCGTAACCCTCGATCGCAGGCACTTCGGGGTTGTTCGGCCGATCGACGGCGGCAGCTTCGAGATCCTGCCTTGGCGCGAGCCACGGACGCGGCCGGCCACCGGTAAGGCCGTCGACCGCCAGGTGGCCCAGGACGTAGCCCGCTGCTCAAGGATTGCGCCAAGCTTGTTGGCGGCCTCCGGTTGAAGGTCAGGCGAGACGTGCGAGTACATGTCGTTCACATCGTGGCCCGTGGGTGCGCGGTGGAGAGACCCGCTGCCCTCAGCGGCCTCGGGCCGCATTCTCAGCCAGGCGAGCTCTGACGAGCTTCTGGACCAGCACCTCGGGAATAGGCTCGTCCGCCTGGAAACGGATGGTGCTCTTGCCCGATAAGTACGGCCGCAGGTCCTCGGTGAAGTCGGCCAGCACGGCGCGGCTCAGCGGGAACAGGCTCAGGTGATTCTTGAAGGCTGCGTAGGATACGAGCATGCGCCCGTTGGCGCGGAAGGTCGGTATCTGGTAGCTAATGACCTCTGTCGCCTCGGGCACGACCGCCCTGATCGTGGCGCGTAGCCTCTCGAGGGCGGCCCGCTGTTCAGGGTCACAGGCTGCCAGATACTCCTCGACGCTCTGCACCGTCATCGCCGCTGCCTCCAACCCGTACACGTAGTCGTGCCGGGCAACCACGATACTGCGCCCGACGTCACCCCGATCGGAGTGGGCACCGGGGACCTTCCGGCGACACGATGATCTAACAGTGTCGGAAGTTGTGGCCCTTGGCCGCCCCCGACCTCACCATCGCCGGCTGACGTCAACTCGTGAACTGCGGCACCCCGGCCCAATCGGCAACGGATCGATGCCAGGCCAGTCGAGTGTCACGGACGTCTGGTGGCCATGGGTGTGATCGGCGCCGCCCACTGCCCTTCGCCATTGACCGAGCGGGTCAGGCTGCGGCTGGCTGACGGACGCCCCGGCGCCACACGGCACGGATCGACAGCGTGTCCGAGATGATGGTCGTGGGGTCGCCGTCGACCAGGAGCAGGTCCGCACGGGCGCCAGCGACGATCCGACCCCGGTCGATGAGGCCGAACCGGCGTGCCGGCGTGGACGTGGCCGCTCGCAGGGCCTCCATGGGGGTCAGCCCCGCGGACACGAGCAACTGAAGCTCGTGGTGCACGCTCGCGCCGTGCGCCATGCCACCGAAGCCTGGCATGGGCGCCGTGGTGTCGGTCCCGGCAAGGAGGTCCACTCCGGCTGCCCTGAGCGCCGCCACCGTGGCGAGCGCGTCCTCCAGGCGGCCCTGCGGATAGACATTCGCGCTGCCGCGGAGGGACTCGAGCCAGGCCGGCGGCAACCTGGCGCTCACTCTCGGGTCGGCGGCGAAGGCGGCGCCCGTGTGGCCGAGCGCGGAGGAGACGACGGTCAGCGTGGGGATGACGAAGGTGTCGGCCTCGGCGATCTCGGACACGAGATCGGGGTGGGAACCGTCGACGAACAGGTGCCCGAGGCCGTCGACGCCGGCCCTGACCGCCCGTCGCGCGGCGTCGGCCTTGGTGGCGTGGGCGATGATCAGCCGGTCGTGGCGATGAGCCTCCTTGACGGCCGTGGCGAGAACCTCGTCGCTGACCACCGGCAGGCCGGGATAACCGACGACCGTGCCATCCTCGATCAAGATCTTGATGTAGTCGCTGCCGTTCGCGACCTGCTGCTCGATCATCCTCACCGTCTCCTCCGGCGTCGAACAGAAGGGGAACTCGAAGTCGGGGGAGTCGCCGGCATCGCCGTGCCCGTCGCTCGGCTCGCCGCCTTCGAAGTCCTCGTCTTCCGGCGGGGCGTACTCGGTCGGGTGCCCGCCCGGAGCGGTAATCCCCATCCCGGCTGTGCGCACATCGGCGAGGTCATCGCTCTCCGCAACCACCCTGCGCTGCCGAGCTGGCCAGTAGCCCATCATGTCGAGCTCGGTCGTGACGCCGAAACGCAGGGCCAGCCGGAGGCTCCCCATGCTGGTGTGGCAATGGGAGTCGATCAGGCCGGGCAGGAGGGTCCCCGCGCCGCCGTCGACGACGGTGGCGTTGGCCGGCACATCTCCCCCGACCCGGCGGATGATGCCGGCGTCGATCAGGACCGTGCTCGTTCCTGTGATCTCGTGGCCATCGAAGACTCGCGCGTTGGTGATGGCGGTGACCATGCTCTACCTTCCTCGTCGGTGCGCCGGCTCGGTGCTCCCGCGTCCCTGGCGCCTGGATCGTGGCGCTCCTTATCGTCGTTAAGGCCTTATCGCTGTAAAGGATGGACTTAACAGTGGTAAGCTGTCAAGCATGCAAACGGCACTGAACCGAACTCCCCGCCTGGATCGCGACCAGGTGGCCGAGACGGCCCTGCGCCTGCTCGATGAGGCGGGCCTCGATGGGCTGACCCTTCGAGCCCTGGCGACCGAGTTGGGCGTCCAGGCGCCGGCCCTCTACTGGCACTTCGCGAATAAGCAGGACCTGCTCGACCACATGGCTCATGCCCTGACGCGGCCGTGGCTGCTGGCCGTCCCCGAGACGGGCGGACGGCGCTGGGACGACTGGCTTACCGACGTGGCGCGCAGCTATAGAACGCTGCTGCTCTCCCACCGCGACGGGGCCCAGCTTGTCGCCGGCGCCCGACCGCTCCCTGAAAGCCTCCCACTGCTCGACGGCTGCATCGCCGCGTTCGAAGAGGCGACGGGCTGTGGCCCGGGCCAGGCGCTGCAATGCCTCACCACGATCACGACGTTCGTTCGTGGGTTCGTCCTCGACGAGGAGGCCGAATTGCTTCGTTCGCACGCAGAGCCGGTGGCTCACCCCCACACCGGGGCCGCGCAGATCCCGACGCACGCCTCGCAGCCGGTGCCACATCTCGATGCCGCGATCGACGACATCGAATCACCCAATGGCGAGGGCACGTTCGAGTTCGGGCTGGGCCTGATCGTCGATGGCATTCGCATCGCACTGGGTTGTCACTGATCGCGACGTGTCGGGCGGGGTAGAGAGAGCCGCGCCGGCGTTGGGCTAGAAGCGGTTTGCGCACATGCCGGTGCCCCAGTAACAGCACGCCACCGTGGCCTCAAAGTCGGCCGCGCGGAGCAGGTGACGGCCAGCGGGGATCAGGCCCGCAGTTCCTTGTCCAACACGAGCATCAAATTCGCTGGCGTGTCCAGGTGCAGCGTGGCGGCGTAGTATCCACGGCCCTCGGGGCCTCGGTCCCGCCCACCCTTCAGCGACACCTGGCAAGCGGTCACTCTCCCTGTGGAGGCCACTCGGTCGATCACCGGCCGATACCGCTCGGCATCCTCGGGGGAAAGATAGCCAACCTTCCCCCAGGGCTGGTTCGGTCTCATCGGAATGATCACGACTCTGACCGCATTGGGGTCGTACGGGCTCGACGGTTCGGGCAGCAGCATCGCGACGTGGTCAGGTTTCTGGGGGCCGTCGAAAGTCCGGCCACCTGCGATGCGTCCGAATGTCTCCTGGCAGTCCGCATCCCCTGAAACCTCAACTGTCGCCCCGCCCTTTGGTGAGAACACGACAGCAGGAAACTTGGAGGCGAAGGATTCCCCGACCGGCCATGTCGTGATTGGCCCAGGCGGCGGCCACTGCTGTGCGCCTGGCGAGGAAGACTGCCGCGCACTGCCACCGACCAACCGTCTCAAGAACCCCATGTCGAGCGCTCCCACTTTTCGTGCCGGTCCAAGGACGACAACATACGCCTCTGGCCTGGGTCGTGTAGGCCGCAGCCGAGCCGCGTCCAGTAAGCTCCAGCGGTGCGTCGGCCCGCGGCGCGGCCAAGATGGTCCCGTTGGCCGCTCCAATTCGCGGACCTGGAGGGTGGAATGCGGCGACACACCGGGCGCAGGATGGGAGAAGGGCCGTCCATCGGCCGCGTCCCGCTGGGCTGAGCCCCAAGTCAGGATGGGCCAGATTTTGGAGCTGTCGGACCAGGGCGACCTGCCCGGCGTCGTGTCCGAGCAGCCGGCGGGAGTTCTGGGGCGGCGCGTTCCGCGCGCTACCGGCAACGTCCGACGACACGAATCAGTGCATGCCGTGATCGGATCTGCCTCCGCGAACTCTCGCACGCTGTCCGCTGTCGCCGGCGGGTATTGCATGCATTGGAAGTATTCACGTCCTGGAAGTATCGTGGTACTGTTCCGGCCGTGGTCACCAGCAGCAACGCAGCTCGCGAGCTCGTCCGGCTCCTCCCCGCGGTCGCTGTGAACCTGCGGCTGACGGCGCTCTTCGACCACGCGGCCGCCGACCTCACGCCTAACCAGCTGCTGGCCCTGCAGCTCGTAGGCTCGGCACCGGAAGCACGCATGAAAGCCGGGGAGATCGCGGGTCGGCTCGGAATCTCGTCGCCGGCGGCCACGGCCCTCGTCGATCGGCTGGTGAGCGCAGGTGTCGTCGCGCGGTCTCAGGGCGAGGACAGGCGCGTGGTATGGATCGCCGTTACCGCGGCCGGCGACCGACTGCTTGTCGGCCTGACCGAAGGCCTCGAGCACCAGATCCAGGCCGCCATCGAGAACGACTACGACGCCGCCACGCTGGACGCGCTGGTGGAGGGTATGCGCCGGGTTGCCAGCTTCGCCGGCAGGCTGGCCGAACCCCTCGGTCGTCCCGGCTCGCGAGGACACCCAGCGGAGCCCCCCAGCCAGGCACCGCCGTGAGAGATCGGCAGTCCGGCAGCGGCCGCCATCTGGTAGATCAGGCGGCCCGCCTTATCGGCTACGCAGCCAGTCACCGCGTCAGAGCGCAGCAAGGGGATCCATTCGTCGTGCGCCGGGAAAGGTGAATCATGCGAACGCTCTTCATCAGACTGGGACGTTTCGTCGAGGCCAGGCCGGGATCCATTCTCGCGACCACGCTCGTGCTGATCGCGCTCGCGGTAGTGGGCGCCAGCCAAACTCGTATCGTCACAACGCAGGACGCCTTCGTCGACAGCAACAGTGACACGGCCAGGAACAGCGTGGCCTACGCGGCGGCTTTCGGCGGCGACCCATTGGTGGTCATGATCCCGGGCACGCCCCAGGACCTGACCAGTCCGCAGGCTGTCGACAGGATCAGGACCCTGACGGACCAGCTGGGCAAGGATCCGGGGGTCCGTTCGATCGTCAGCGTCCTGACGCTGCTCTCCACCGCGGCGCTGCCCGCCGGCGTTTCGCTCGAACAGCCAGGCGTCGCGACGGGGATCGTGTTCGCCGCCGACGGCAAGCCCACGGCCGCGTTTGCCAGCCTGTTTCCGAGCGGCCACGAGCTGATCCAGATCTCCCTGAGCCCCGGTCTCACCATCGATCAACAGGGCCAGGTGTCGGACCGGGTCCAGGAGGCGGTCCAGAGCGCCGGCTTGCCGGACGGCACCGTCGTCGCGGGCTATCCGCGCCTCTACTCCGAGATAGCCTCCAGCATCACTCGTGACATGGCCGTCACGGGATTTGTCGCGGTCCTTCTGATGGTCGTCGTCCTGTACCTCGTCTTCCCGGTCCGCCGGCGGCTGATGGCGCTGCCTGTCGTCGTCGTGGGCGTGCTGTTCACGTTCGGCATCATGGGAGCGGCAGGCGTCTCGCTGACCCTGGTGACGATGGCCGGACTGCCCATCCTGCTGGGCCTGGGCATGGACTTCGCCATCCAGTTCCACAACCGCTACGAAGAGGAGCTGGCCCGCGGTGACACGCCCGCGGCGGGCCTCATCGAGGCTCTCACGCACATCGGTCCCGCCGTCGGCGCGGCCGTCCTGGCGACAATCTTGGGCTTCGTAACGCTATCGCTCTCGTCTGTCCCGGCAGTCCGCGACTTCGGCGCGCTGCTCGCCCTGGGCGTTGCGATCCTCTACTGCGTCGCACTCTTTGCGCTCAACGCCCTGCTTTACCGCTTCGACAAAGCCCCGCGCGTCGCCGCAGTCGCCGATGAGGTGAGGCCGGCCGGGGACGATCACATCGCCGGCACGCCGCCTTCCCGGGCGCAGCACACGCCACGCCTGGACGTCGGCCGAGGTATGGCCGCCATCTCCTCGCTGTCGGTGAGGTTTGGCTCCATCGTCCTGGTCGCGGCCACTGTGCTGGCCATTGGAGGCCTGGCGGTGGACCACCTCGTGCCGGTGCAGACGGACATCGAGAAGCTCGTGCCTGCCGACGCGCCCGGCGTGGTGGCGATGAACCAGGTGCAAGACGCCACCGGCAGCAGCTCGTACATCCAGTTCCTCGTCCGCTCCGACGACGTCACCTCGCCGGCGGCGCTGGACTGGATGGCTGAGTTCGCGGCTCGCGAGATGCAGAAGCACCCCCTGATCGTCAGCGTCTCCAGCCTGGCCAGCCTCCTGGCAGTCACGCCCGGGTCGCAGGTGCCCGGCGCCCAGGTCGTGGCCGCCGAGCTGGCCCAGGTCCCGGCGCCGATCCGTCTCGGCTTCGTGACCGACGACCACAAGGCGGCCTCCCTCACATTCAACACCGTCCAGCTGTCCACGTCGGACGTCGCCGCCCTGATCCAGTCGATGCAGGCCGAAGCTGATCCCCCGAGCGGCGTCACAGCAGTCCCGGCAGGATCTACTTACATGGCCGCCTCGATCCTGACCTCACTGACGAAGGGCCGCCTGGAGATTGCCCTGGCCGGCTTCGCGGCGGTCTTCCTGGGCCTGGTGGTGATCTACCGGAGCTGGCGACGGGCGGTGGCGCCGGTGGTGCCGATCATCATGGTGACCTGCTGGTCGTCGGGCGCGATGTGGCTCTTGGGCATCGAATTGAACCCGCTGACCGCCGTCATGAGCGCCCTGATCGTGGGCATCGGAACCGAGTTCGCAGTCCTGCTCCTGGGGCGCTACTGGGAGGAGCTGGGTCGTGGCGCCGACCCGCGCCAGGCCATGAACCAGGCTGTGTCCCGGATTGGGCGGGCCATCGCCGCGTCCGGCCTGACCGTCGCGGCCGGGTTCGGGGCACTGCTCGCCTCGTCATTCCCTGCCATACGCGACTTCGGCGCGGTAACTGTGATCGACGTCCTGCTGGCGCTGCTGGCGACGGTCGTGGTCGTTCCCCCGCTGGCCAGCTTCCTGATCCGGCGCAGCGCACCGCAGTCGGGCGTGGTCGGTGAGGGCCAGGTTCTCGGCAGCCTGCTCGACTAGAAGTCGGCGCTGCCGGGGGTGCGCGGGAACGGGATGACGTCTCTGATGTTCGCCATGCCCGTGGCGTAGGCCACCGACCGATCGAACCCCAGCCCGAACCCGGCGTGCGGCACGGTCCCGTACCTCCGCAGAT
The DNA here is from genome assembly GCA_963768655.1 of uncultured Chloroflexia bacterium. GTDB lineage: Bacteria > Chloroflexota > Limnocylindria > Limnocylindrales > CSP1-4 > Fen-1039. The sequence goes on from CAVYIM010000008.1 coordinate 34,434, forward strand.
CGCGATACCACCAGTAAACCGCCGGATCGAGCCCCGTCTCGCGAATTCGCGCATCGAGGACGTCGAGACGCTCCTCGCGCTGGCTGCCGCCGACGATCTCGCCGATGCCGGGGGCGAGCACGTCCATCGCCGCAACGGTGCGTTCGTCGTCGTTGAGGCGCATGTAGAAAGCCTTGATCTCCTTGGGGTAGTTGACGACCACGACCGGCCGCTTCGCGTACTCCTCGCACAGGTATCGCTCGTGCTCGGCCTGCAGGGCGACGCCCCACTCCACGGGGAATTCGAACGACCGCCCCGACCGCTTCAGGACGTCGATGGCCTCCGTGTACTCCATTCGCGCGAAGCTCGACTCGACGAAGTCTTCGAGCCGGCGGACCGCCTCCTTGTCGATCCGTTCGGCGAAGAACGCCATGTCGTCGGCGCGCTCGTCCAGGACTGTGCGGAAGCTGAACCGAAGCAGATCCTCGGCCAGATCGGCGTCAGCCGTGATGTCGGCGAACGCGATCTCAGGTTCGACCATCCAGAACTCGGAAAGATGCCGGCTGGTGTTCGAGTTCTCCGCCCGAAAGGTTGGCCCGAAGGTGTAGACGCGCGAGAGCGCCAGGCAGTACGTCTCGACGTTGAGCTGGCCCGAGACCGTGAGGTAGGCCGGCTTGCCGAAGAAGTCCTGGGAGAAGTCGACGGCGCCCTGGGGCGTGCGCGGCAGGTTGGCTAGGTCGAGGGTCGAAACGCGGAACAGCTCTCCGGCACCCTCGGCATCGCTGGCGGTCAGGATCGGCGTGTGGACCCAGTAGAACCCGTGCTCATCGAAGTAGCGATGCATGGCCATGGCGAGACAGTGCCGAACCCTGGCGACCGCGCCGAAGGTGTTCGTCCGCGCCCGCAGGTGGGCGACCTCGCGCAGGTATTCGAACGTGTGGCGCTTGGGCGAAATGGGGTAGCTCTCCGGATCGTCAACCCACCCGACGACGATGACGGAGTCGGCCAGGAGCTCGACGGCCTGACCCTGGGCCGGCGAGGGAGTGATCGTGCCGCTCACAGTGACGGCGCAGCCGGCGGTCAAATGCAGGATCTCATCCTGGTAGTTGGGGAGCGTGGCCGGCGCCACGATCTGGAGGCCGTCGAAGCAGGACCCGTCATGCACGTGCAGAAAGGACAGCCCGGCCTTCGAATCGCGCCGCGACCGGATCCAGCCCTGGACCGTCGCGCGGGCGCCAGCCGCCGCCCGGCCGGCGAGGATGTCGACGACTCGTTCTGCCTGCGGCATCAGTTCTCTCCTTCCGGCTTCGAGGAACGCGCGGCCTCGGGCGGCGATGGTGGCGGCGAGTGTTCGGCGTGACCTGTTCCGGTAACCATAGCGAGCGTGCGGTGCGGCGGCTCCCAGGCCCCGGGGCCAATGCCCCGACTATAGGGCGTCGCGGCCCACGTGGCCCGAGAATCGCCCCCGGCCGCCCCCGCCCGCGCGACGCAGAAGACGGGCGAACCGTACGGTCCGCCCGTCTTCCAAACTTGGCTACCGTTTGCCGGCCCGCGCAGCAACCGCGCCACTTTGGCGGGCCGGCGCCCAGACCTGATGGCTGACCCCGCGCTGCCGCAGCGCGATTCCCGCCTACTTCGCCAGGACGGGCACGTCGAAGCGGTCTCCGAGCAATCGCTCGCCGGCGCCTGCCGGAGGCCGCGGCCATCGGCTACATCTGCTCAACTTCAAACCCCTAAGATGGATGCGCTCGTCCGCCATGGGCAGGAGGCCATCCCGACGAGCAGGAACCGACCGGGCGGTACCGTCCGATCCGGCTCACTGGTGGGGTGTACCAACGTCGATCGCGCGTCGCCATAGTCGGTCGATGCGATCCGTTGCAGATCCGGGCAGGAGCTCGGATCTGGCGGTACCGAGAGGAGCGGGGTTCGGTGAAGTCATTCACGGCAGCTGGGATTCCCTTTCGCGGTACCATTCCCGGTTCGCGCCGGCCGCTGGTCCGGCTCCTGAGCCTTGGCCCGGCGGCGCTCCTGCTCTCTGGCCTCTTGGCGGTCTGGGCCGGGCCGCTGGCCGCGCTTGTGGCGGCGGCAAGCCCGGCGTCGACGTCGGGCTCGGCGTCGGGCACGGTCACAGCCTGGGGTGAAGACAGCAATGGCCAGACGAACGTGCCAGCCGGCCTCCTGGGCGTCAAGGCCGTTGCTGCCGGGTACAGATTCAGCCTCGCCCTGAAGTCGAACGGCACGGTCGTTGCCTGGGGTGCCACTGCCGAAGGCCAGACGAACGTGCCAGCCGGCCTGACGGGCGTGATCGCGATTGCCGCCGGCGACAATCACAGCCTCGCCCTGAAGTCGAACGGCACGGTCGTCGCGTGGGGCTGGAATTACTACGGCCAGGCCACCGTCCCGCCCGGCCTGACCGGCGTCGTCGCGATCGCCGCCGGGTACTCGCACAGCGTCGCCCTCAAAGCCAACGGAACTGTCGTCGCGTGGGGCGACGACTACTTTCACCAGACCGAAGTCCCGGCCGGCTTGACGGGCGTCATCGCGATTGCCGCCGGCGACAATCACAACCTTGCCCTGAAGTCGAACGGCATGGTCGTCGCCTGGGGCAGCGACGGCGAGGGCGAGAGCAACGTGCCCGCGGCTGCCCTATCTGGCGTCACGGCGATCGCCGCCGGGGGGTACCACAGCCTGGCACTCAAGTCGAACGGCAGCGTGATCGCCTGGGGCAGCAACGCATACGGCCAGACTACCGTTCCCTCGGCCGCTCTTTCGGGCGTCGTCGCTCTCTCTGCCGGGGCCTTCGACTCTCTCGCCCTCAAGGCTGATGGAACGGCCGTCGCCTGGGGCGCGGACCTCAGCGGTACGCAGGTTACGGTCCCGGCCGGTCTCTCGGGCGTCACGGCGATCGCCGCCGGAGGAAGCCACAGCCTCGCGCTGGTGTCCTCGGCCGGCCATGGCCCCGTCGCCGCGTGGGGTTTAGATGACTACCATCAGGCCGATGGTCCGACAAGCCTGTCGGGCATCAAGGCGATCGGCGCGGGCGAGTATCACAGCATCGCTCTCAAGACCAACGGCACGGTCGCGGCCTGGGGCTTCGACAACGTCCACGAAACCGACGTCCCGGCGGGCCTGACGGGAGTCGCCGCGATCGCCCCCGGAGGCGACCACAACCTCGCCCTCAAGGCCAACGGCACGGTCGTCGGCTGGGGCTACGATTTCCTTGGCCAGACCGACATACCGGCCGGTCTCTCAGGCGTCAGGGCTATCGCTGCAGGGTACGACTTCAGTCTCGCGCTCAAGTCGGACGGCACGGTCGTCGGCTGGGGCGATGACGGCGACGGCCAGACCAACGTCCCGGCCGGCCTGTCGGGCGTCGTCGCGATCTCAGCCGGGTACGACGACGGTCTCGCCCTCAAGTCGAACGGCACGGTCGTCGGCTGGGGCGAGAACTACAACCACACAATGGACGTCCCGGCCGGCCTGTCGGGCGTCAAGGCGATCGCCGCCGGGGAGGAATTCGACCTCGCCCTGAAGTCGGACGGCACGGTCGTCGGCTGGGGCTGGGATACCTATGGCCAGACCGACACTCCGGCAGGCCTGTCGGGCGTCATCGCGATCGCCGCCGGCGGCGACCTCAGCCTCGCCCTGAAGTCGGACGGCACTGTCGTCGCCTGGGGCTACAACGACCACGGCCAGGCCACCGTCCCGGCAGGCCTGTCGGGCGTCACTGCGATCGCCGCGGGAGGCGCTCACAGCCTCGCCCTCGTGGCCCCGGCCACGCATCTCTCCGTCTCGGGGATCGGTTCGCCGCGGACCGCGGGGGTGGCGGGCTCGGTGTCCGTCCGCGCCCGGGATGCATCCGGCAATACCGCCATCGGCTATCGCGGCACCGTCCACTTCTCCAGCACCGATCCGGCCGCGGTATTGCCCGCGAACTACACGTTCACCGCCGCCGACAAGGGCGCCCACTCCTTCAACGTCACCCTCAACTCCGCCGGCACCTGGTCAGTGACGGCCACCGACACGACCGCAGCCTCGATAACGGGCTCGCAGAGCGGCATCGTGGTGATCTTGCCCGCTTCGAGCTATACCGCCATCAGCCCGCGGCGGGTCCTCGACTCCCGCCCGACCGGGAGCGGCCACACCAACATCGGCCTGTCGAACCCGTTCGTCGCCGGCACCGTCCGCAAGTTCAGCATCGCCGGGGCAGAGTACGTGGGGGGTGGCAGCGCCCCAGCGGTCCCGGCCAACGCGGTGGCGGTGACCGGCAATCTCACGGTCGTGGGTGAGACCGCGGCCGGCGTCATCGATCTGGGTCCGGCCGTCTCCGCCGGCGGTACCAAGTCGAGCCTGAACTTCGTGAAGGGCGACGTCCGTGCCAACAACGTGACCCTCGCCCTGGCGGCCGACGGTTCACTCTCGGCTGTCTATCGCTCCTCAACGTCGGGTGCCACCACCAATCTCATCTTCGATGTGACCGGCTACTTTCTACCCGGCACGTCTGGAGCTACCTACCACACCGTCGCACCGGGCCGGGTCCTCGATACCAGACCGACCGGCGGCGGGGTGACCCATATGGGCCCCCTGACAAAGCTCCCCAACCGGACCGTCAAGACCTTCCCCGTAGCCGGTGTAACGCCGCTGGGTGGGTCTAGCGCTCTGGTGCCGCCTAGCGCGGTCGCGGTCACAGGCAACCTGACCGTGACCGGCGCCACAAGCGCTGGCTATGTCTCTGTGGGGCCGACCATGACCGCCTCGCCCTCGACCTCGAGCGTCAACGTGGCTGCCGGCTCGACCGTGGCCAACGGGGTCAGCGTGGGCCTCTCTGGCGGCAAGCTATCGGTCGTGTGGTGCGGCACCGCCGGCTCGAGCGCCAATGTCATCTTCGATGTCACCGGCTACTTCACCGCAGGTGCCGGAGGTCTGTCCTTCTATGCCATCGCGCCGGTCCGGGTCCTCGATTCCTCCGTGTCCCTGGGCCTGTCGGGCACCTTCGCCAGCCGGACCGCGCGGCTCTTCACCATCGTCGGTACCGGCGGTGTCCCAACTGGCGCCGCCGGCATCAGCGGCAACCTGACCGTCCTATCTCCCTCATCGGCAGGCTGGGCTCTCGTATCACCCGAGACCGTCGCCACTCCGACCACCTCTACCCTCAACGTCGCCTCCGGCCACAGTGAGGCCAACGGCTTCGATGTCGCTCTGGGCACATCGGGTCACGTCGCACTCGAGTGGGCCGGCACCACCGGCTCCAGCGCCAACATCGCTCTCGACATCACCGGCTACTGGAAGTAGGGGGAGACGCGGTCCCAATCCAGCCTTGCAGACCGATGGTGGACCTCAGGATTCCAAGACGTAGCACGCGTACGTGACTTGACGCCGGAGGTTTGGCGGCGCGAGACGACTCTGATCGGGATGGCCGACGGCCCGTCCGCGACGCGCGCCGCTCGCGACTCAGGTCCCCGGCGCGAACACCTTCATCGCGTTCGCCAGGCCCTGCTCGTAGGCGGCGATCAGGCGATCCCACCGCGCGTCCATCTCGGTGTCGATCTCCTGTCGGGATGGGTCCGCGTCGAACCAGGCGACCGTCCGCCGGATCCCCTCGGCGTATGGCGTCGCAGTGCGGAAGTCGGGCACGAAACGCTTGATCTTGGTGGTGTCGAAGACGGCGCTTCCCGACTTGTCGCCGAGGAGCGTGCCACTCCATTCCGGCAGGCAGGCCGCGATGAAGTCGGACGCGATGTGGACGAGGCGCGGCTCAACGCCTGCGGCGGCGGCGGTCTGGCGGTAGATCTCGTCCCAGGTCAATACCTCGTCCGACATGATGTTGAAGGCATGGCCGATCGCCGCGCGCCGACCCAGCAGGCCGACGAGTGCGACGGCGAAGTCGCTGTTGTGGGTGATCGTCCAAAGTGCCGTGCCGTCGCCGGGCACGATGATCGGCTTGCCCTGGCGCATCCGCGCGATCGCCGTGAAGGGTCGCTCCCAGCTATTCACCGAAAGCGGCACCTGCGTGTCGCCGTAGGTAAGTGACGGTCGGACGATCGTGACCGGGAAGCCGTCCTGGCGGTACGCGCGCATCAGGCGCTCCTCGCAGGCGATCTTGTTCTGCGAGTAGTCCCAGAACGGATTGGCGAGGGGCGTGTCCTCGCGAATGATCCAGTCGCCGGGCGGCTTGCGGTAGGCGCTTGCGGAGCTGATGAAGATGAACTGGTCGGCCCGGCCGCGAAAGAGCCGCAGGTCGCGCTCGATGTCCTCGACGGTGAAGGCCAGCCAGTCCACGACCACGTCGAACCGATGGCCGGCGAGGGCTCGCTCGGTTGCCGCCTCGTCGTGCAGGTCGGCGACGAGCGGCGTTGCGCCACGCGCCCGGTCCGGATTGCTGCCGCGATTCAGCAGGAAAAGGTCCACGCCACGGTCCACGGCCAGGCGTGTGCAGGCGCTGCTGATCAGGCCGGTGCCACCGATGAACAAGACCTTCATGTGCGGTCTCCTATGTGGCAGATCGAGGCAGCGCGGCTACGCGGCCCGACGGCGCCCGAGGCCCGGCGTCGGGTCCGGGATCGTGGCCGGCGCCGCTGGGGTCAGCGCGGCCGGGGTCGATGCCGGCGTGCCGGGCGTTGGAGTCGGCTTGGGAGTCTTCGCGCGACCGATCTCCAGAAGCCCGTCCACCTTCCCGTAGTGAGAAACCCAGACGTCGTGATGGATCACCTTGCCGGTCGAGTCGGTGACGGTGCGGGTCCGCGAGGTGTCGAAACCGGCAGTCGGGTACTCGGCGCGGTTCTCCTGGCCCGGCTTGAGCGTGGTCACGTACTCCGTGTGGTCGCTGGCCTTCACGATGTTCGCCTTGAACGCTGGGCTGAAAGTGACCGTCCGATCGAGCGGCAGGCTCCACAGCTGGAACGTGATCGTGCTCTTGGAACCGTAGGTCGTATAGCCCCGGATCACGATCGGGTTCGGCGTGTCGTTGGTCCACTTCAGATCCCAGGTGTCGCCGCCGCTGGAGAAAACCGTGGCGTCGAGTCCGATAGGGTAGCGGTCGATGTAGTAGAAGTGCGGGTGCCGCTCGTCGATCTCGAGGCCGGCCCGCGCCGCCGCGTTGAACATGGTCGTCGACGCCGAACAGATGCCGCCGCCCATGGCGCCGGTGTGGTTGCTTCTGCCGTTCTCGATGACGCCGCCCAGCGTATAGCCGTGGGCCCGGTCAACCGGGCTCACCGCCGCCAGGAAGCTGAACCGCTGGCCGGGGGCCACGATCGTGCCGTTGAGGAGATTGGCCGGGACCCGGATGTTGGCGCCGAAGCCGTTGGTGATGCCCGGGTAGAAGACGGTCGTCCAGCTGCCTATCACGACATAGTTCGCGAGGCTCTGGGGCGTGATGGTGGGAGAAATGGGCTCGGTGACGATGGCCACGCTTGAACCCGGGTTCCCGCCGGAGCCAAGGCTGCCCAGATACGCGACGATGGCCTGCGTCGTCGCGGCGACATCGATTCCGGCGCCGTCCTTGCCGTTCTTGACGCCGGTCGGCTTACCCGACTTGTCGAAGACGACAGACGGCTCCACCGGCGTGGTGGCGACGTGCGGCGCGAGCTCGGACAGAAATGCCTGGATCGGTGCCGGATCTATGGTTGGGCCGTAGCTGCCATCGGGCAGGGTGCCGAAGGAGATCGAGCTGCGGATCGTGGCCTCATCGATGGCGTAGGTCGTGGCCGAAGTCGTGGTCTGGCTCGGGCTCGGGCTCTGGCTCTGCGGGTCGGCGTCCCAGGTCAGGTAGACGGCGACGCCCATCCGATCGGCCGCGGCGGCTGCGGCCTGGGCGGCGGCGTCGCTGATCCGCGGTTCGAGCGTCACGAGAGCGCCGCCCACCTGGAAAGCGCCAGGCGCGTCCGGCTGTATCAGGCCGTCGACGATCGCGCTGCAGACGGCATCCTGGTCGATGATGTGTCCCGGCGTCGCCGCCTCGATGCCGAAGCTGCCGTTGTCGACTGCTGCCTGCGCGTCCTGCGGAGACACCCGGGTCGCGCCGACCAGTTGGCGGACCTGCGTTGCTATGGCCATTGGGTCGACGCGGGCCACGAGCGGGACGGACTCGCCGTTGATCGCGGATCGGAGCATGAAGACGGCGTCGTCGATCGGATTGCCGGTGTGCCCGATCCGCATAGCCGCGTCGGCCATGAAATCGACGTCGGGCCCGCGGCCGGCCTGCTGGTACGTAATCGTCGAGACGCCGACCGGTGTCGTGACCGTGATCTCGCCCTGGCCAAGGTAGGCGTAGTCGGTCTGCAGCCTGGCGACCACCTCGTCTCGGCTGAGGCCCGACACGTCGATTGAACCGACCCGGACGCCCGGGACGACCCGGTTCGAGTACGCATTCTGGGCAGCCAGGGCCGCCCCCGCGACCAGGATGAGGGTCACGATCAGGGCGATGGCGAACACCAGGACAAGCCTGGCCAGCCCGAGCAGTCGAGCACGGGCCGATGCCCGCCGTGTGAGGGGGCCGCGCAGGTCGGCTCCGACCCTGGGCCCGACGGCGACCGTGGACCCCGCCGTCGGGGTCGGCTCCCAGCTGATGGGCTCGCGCGAAGCCGGCTGTTCGGCATGATCACCCGGCGCGGGGCCGAATATCTCGTCGACCAGGTCCAGCTCGTCCGTTGCCATGATCGTTCCCCTCTATCGGTGTCGATCGACCTGCATCATGAAAGCACAAGACGCGTGAGCAATGTGCACCGGATCCTCATTCCTCGCGGCACGACAGACGCGCCGCCCGAATGACACGTTACGACGCCGGCTCGTTCATGGCCAGACCGACTTGCTGTTGCGAGCGTCCAACCCGCCTGTGCGCCGGTCCCGTCGCTGCTATTGCCCGGCGGCGCGACCTCAGCTCTGCGGCCCCGCGGCCGTACCGTCCCCACGACCCAGGTCCGCCTCCATGCCATCGAGCATCCGCTGGAGTCCGTACTCGAACTGGGCGTCGTCGTCCATCGCCTTGGGAGTTGTTTCGGGGACCAGACGGACGAGGTTCGGGTACGCGTCGGCCGGCAGGGAGATCATCATCCCGGCGTACATCGCCTGGAGCTCCTGGACGCTCTTGCCCGCCGTACCCGGGCCGGTCAACTCGCGAGTGTCCATGACGGCGCTGCCGAGCGCATAGGTCAGGATCGAGGCGAAGGCCAGCGTCAAGCGGTCTCCATCGAAGCCACCGGCGCGGAGAACCGACAGCAGGTGCTCCATGCCCCGCAGCGTGCTGGGGCCCAGGCTGATCCGCGCTCCGACCAGGGGCGCCAGATGCCGGTGCCGCTTGATCACCGTTCGGAACTCGCGAGCCAGGAGCGCGGCCCGCTCTCGCCACGGCTGCTCGGGATCGTCGTCGAGCCGGACTTCCTCGACAAGCTCGTCCAGCACCAGGTCGATCAGCTGATCCTTGTCCTTGACGTGCCAGTAGAGGGAGGTCGCGCCGGCGCCCATCTCCTGGCCCAGCCGGCGCATCGAAAAGCTATCCAGACCTTCGGCATCGATGAGCTTGATGGCGGCGGCGACTATCTGGGCCCGGCTCAGCGGCTGCCTGTCCCCGCTCCGATCGCGCACCTCCGGCCACCAGGCCAGCCCCGCGGGTTTGCCGTCCGATCCCTCGCCAGTCATCCGACCGCTCCTCCGTTACCCACGCAGGCGTGTGGTCGAGATTCTACTGCGGCTCGAACCATGTTCGCCGGCTCGCACAGTGTACTTGACACTCGCACGCCGTGCTAGTAGTGTGGCGCCCGAACACTGTGCGAGTCATGGAGCGGCGTGCGACAGCGGCTCTTCGACCGGCAGATCGGCAGCCAAGGCAGAAAGGAGCCCGGCGATGACCCCGCCGCACCATGGTCACCCGCGTCGATGGGCGATCCTCGCCGTCCTCGTACTGGCCCTGTTCGGCATCGGCATGGACAACACGGTCCTGATGGTTGCCCTGCCCATTCTGTCGAACGATCTGCATGCGGACACCAGCCAGCTGCAGTGGATGGTCGACGCCTACACGCTCGTCTTCGCGAGCCTGCTGCTCATGTCGGGTGCACTCTCCGATCGGTTCGGCCGGCGGCGGATGCTCGTCCTGGGGATGAGCCTGTTCGGGTTGGGCTCGGCCCTCACGCCGCTGGTGGGCAGTGCGGACCAGCTCATCGCCCTGCGCTCCTTCATGGGTCTGGGCGCCTCGCTGGCGATGCCGCCGACGCTCTCGATCATCGCCGACGTCTTCGACGTGAACGAACGACCGAAGGCGATCGCCGTATGGAGCGGGACCGCCGCACTCGCGATCGTGGCCGGTCCAATCCTGGCCGGCTTCCTGCTCGAGCACTTCGCCTGGCCGTCCGTCTTCGTGGTCAACGTACCGGTGGTCGTGGTCGGGCTCATCGCCACTCTCGCCATCATCCCGGAGTCCAAGGCCCCCGGGCACATCCCGATGGACCCGGTCGGCGCCCTGCTCTCGGTCATCGCCCTTGTCGCTCTCACGTACGGAATCATCGAGGCGCCTGGCTACGGATGGTCGGACGCGCGCATCGTGGGTGCGCTGCTCGTCGCCGTCCTCTTTGGCGTCCTCTTCGTCGCCTGGGAGCGCCGCCTGGCCCACCCCATGGTCGAGGTCGGGCTCTTCCGCAACGCCCGCTTCAGCGCCGCCTGCGTCTCGGTCACGCTCTCGTTCTTCGCCCTCAACGGGGCCCTGTTCATGCTCACTCTGTACCTGCAGCAGGTCAGAGGCCTTTCGCCGCTGGACACGGGCTTTCGCTTCATCGCGATTGCCGCAGGCGTCGTCGTGGCCTCGCCGATCGCCGCCCGGCTGACCGTTCTCTCCGGTGCCAGGCTCACCACTTCCCTCGGGCTCGCCATCATCGCCGTGGGCCTGGGCCTGGCCGCGACGATCGGCGTCTCGACGGGCGATGCGCAGATCCTGGCGATCCTCTTCGTGGCGGCTGCCGGGATCGGCCTGTCGATGACGCCCGCCACGGACGCCATCATGGGCGCCGTGCCGCCCGACAAGTTCGGCGTGGGATCGGCCGTCAACGACACCACTCGGGAGCTCGGCGGCGCCCTCGGCGTCGCCATCCTGGGCAGCCTGTGGCAGGGCTCATACGCGGATCGCGTTGCCGGTGCCGCGGCCGTGCTGCCGCACGACGCGGCCGAGGCGGTTCGCGGCTCGTTCGCCGGGGCGGCCGCCGTGGCCGCACAGCTCGGCGGGCAACCGGGTGCGGCCCTCCTGGGCGCGGCGAGGACCGCGTTCGTCGCGGCGATGGATTGGACGTGCCTCGTCGGAGTGGCGTTCGCCGTCGCCGGCCTGGTCGTGGCCGTCCTGTACCTGCCGGCACGTGCGGCAACGGCACCGGCGGCAGGAGCGGCACTCCCGCAGCAAACGGAGATCGTGCGATTGGGCAGCTCGAGTGCCGGCGAGGGACGGTTGCTCAGCTAGCCTCGGCACGCTCGGCACGGCGGCCGTTCGGCTCGATCGGTGCCGCCGGCACGTTGAACGCCAGCAGGGCAGGTCGCCGGCCGGTCATCCGGATCTCGGTCAGCGCGCAGTTCCCGATGAGCGGGAACAGCCGCCGGTAGTCGCCCAGCGGCGACCCGAGCAAGTGGCACAGGGCCAGCCGGATCACCGTCGCGTGCGCCACCACGAGGACGCGGCCATCCGGCTGGGCTCCGGCGATGTCGTCCAGGCACGAGGCGAACCGTGCGACGGCCGCGACGGGATCCTCGCCTCCGGGCAGGTGGTTGGCGACGGAGTCGAGGCCGAAGGCGGCGAACGCCGCCGGAAACCGCTCCTCCATCTCGTGCGAAGTCAATCCCTCGCCGTCGCCGAAGTCCAGCTCCCGGAGCCGGGTATCGACCTGCAGGCGCACGCCCGCCGCGTCGGCGCACGTTGTCGCGGTCGCGAGCGCCCGACCCAGCGGCGACGACCAGACCGCGGCCAGCCTGGCCGAGGAAGCCCACGCCGCGAGCTGCGCGGCCTGCTCGAGCCCGCGCGCCGACAACTCAACCTCGGACACCCCCGCGTACCTGTTCTCGGCGTGCCAGAGCGTCTCGCCGTGCCGCACCAGGAAGAGGTGGGTCATAGCTCGGCTCGCTCCCGCGCGTGTGCCGCCAGAGCGGTGCCGAGCCAGCCACGACGCTCCAGCTCGTCGGCCAGGCGCACGTACGCCGCCGCGAAACGCTCCCCCGAACCCGGGCGCGGGTCGATCGTCACCCGGATCCTCACCATCTCGGCGGCGACGTCGGCAGCATCCCGGCCTACGCTGGCCGCGAGAACCGCCATCCCCAGCGCGGGCTCCGAGTTCTCCGGAAGGGCGACCGGACGCCCGAGGATGTCGGCCCGGAGCTGGCACCAGTACTCGCTGCGCGTGGCGCCGCCGGTGAGGACGAGATCCCCGTCGATCGGGGCGCCCAGGAGGTCCAGATAGTCGTAGCAGAGGCGCTCGACGTAGCCGACGCCCTGCAAGATGGCCGCGAACCGCCCTGCCTCCGAGCCGTCGCCCCCGAGCTCGAAACCCTGCGCCGCCGGCGCGACGAACGGGAAGCGCTCGCCCGCCGAGACGAGCGGGTAGGCGAGCATCGCGGCCGGTTCGTGGGCGGACGCGGCGCGACCGAGCTCGTCCAGATCGCGACCGGCGAAGTCCCGGGCGATGAGCCCCGCGCCGGTGCTGGACGCGCCACCGGGGAGCCAGTCCCCGTTTGGCGCGCGGTGTGAGTAGACCGCACCGAGCGGGTCGTGGATCAGTTCGTGGGCGACGCCCTTGACGACGAGCGTCGTGCCGAGGACCGAATTCCAGCAGCCGGGGCGCAGCGCTCCGGCGCCGAGTTGTGCCGCGCAGCCGTCGGTCATGCCCGCGACCACGGGCGTGCCCGGCGGGATGCCGGTCGCGGCCGCGGCGGCGCGGCTCACCTCTCCGATGACCGTCCCCGAACGAACGAGCTCCGGCAGCAGATCCGCCGGCACGCCGAGGGCTGCCATGACTTCGGCCGGCCATCGTTCCTCGACGAGATGCGCACCGGTCTTGAGCGCGTTGCTCAGATCGGACGGCACCTCACGACCGGCGAGCCGGCGGTTGACGAAGTCGGACTGATGGGCGAGCCTCGCGCCCCGGGGCAGCTGCGGGTACTCCTCGAGCAGCCAGAGGAGTTTCGGCAGGGCCCACGATGGCTGCATCCGGCCATAGCCCAGTTCGGCCCAGACTCGCTCGCCCGCCCCGTTGACGCGATCGACGAGCCCCGCGGCACGGGTGTCGTCGTACATGAGGCCCTGCGTCAGCGGTGACCCCTTGCGGTCGACCAGCAAGAGCGTCCCCGAGGTCGCGTCGACCGCGACGCCGTGGACCGCCGCAGCCGACACCGTTTGCATCGCCTCGGACGATGCCGCGGCGATCGCCCGCCACCACGCCTCCGGGTCCTGCTCGTGCCGAACGCCGGACCTGTGGCTGGTGAGCGGCTGCGTGCCCGCCCCGACGACCTCGCCGCTGGCGGTGACGGCCAGGGCGCGCGCGCTCTGCGTGCCGACGTCGAGGCCGAGCCAGACGCCGGATTCGCGCTCGCCGATGGTGCGGTGGGTACTCACGCTCCGAGTCTAGCCTGTCGCCCGCGCCACAATGGCGCGGAGCAGGCTCAGCTGACGACGATCCCGGACTGGCTGCCCTCGATGGACGCGGCCGCCTTGTCGGTCGCCGTAACGGCCCACGTGCCGGCCGTTCTCAACGTGACGTGGAACACGTGAACCCCGTTGTCGGCTTCCGTGAACGTGTAGTCGGCTGGAAGGACCGCCCTGGCATCTGAACTGGTGAAGTGCACCGTGCCTCGATAGCCGGTTGCGGTGTTGCCGTATGCATCCCTGGCTGTGACCGTGAGCAAGCCCGCGGTTCCGGCCGATTCGGGGCTACGGAGGCCGGACAGGGCGAGTGTCGAGGCGGCGGCGGGCCGCACGACGATGCCGGTAAGAGACCCGCCTATCCATGGGATCGCCGTATCGGTCGCGGTGATCGACTGCGTGCCGGCCGACTTCAGCGTCACGTGGAAGATGTGGACTCCCGCGTCAGTCGCCGTGAACGTGTAGTCCGGGGGCAGGACCGCGACTCGATCTGTGCTCGTGAAGTGAACAGTGCCGTGGTACCCGGTCACCGTCTCGCCGGACGCATCCGTCACCGTGACCGTGAGGGAGCTCGAACTGCCCGGGTCTCTGGGCGAGGCCAGGCCGGACATGGTGAGCACCTGGGTGTTGTCCCAGAGCCATTGGCGAGTCGTGAGGCCACTGCTGTGAATGGCGCTGGCCTCGGCCCGGCCGACGTAGCGATAGTGCCAGGGTTCGTATTTGTAACAGGTCACTGATGGGCTCTTACCCTTGGGGTAGCTCATGATGAAGCCATATTCCCAGGCGTTCTGGGCCATCCAGGCACCGGCCTTGGTCTTGGCCCAATCGGAGTAGAGCCAGGGAGCGGATCCACCGCGAGAAGTGAAATCGATGGCGGTTCCGAGCTGGTGCTCTGAATGTCCGGGCCTCGCGGACGCGAGCAGGGCCGTCTTGAGTCCAGCCACTCTGACCCAGTACCTGAACGTGGAGGCCTGGGTCGAGTAGCTCCGAAATGCGGACGCGATCTGAAGGGGGGCGCCGGCCGCGCTCGCCGCCCGGGCCATGGCAAGCAGATCCGGCTTGACCAGGCTGCGAACTCGGCCGCCGCCCGGAAGGCCGGTTGAGACGAGGTCGGGCGGGGAGTAGGTCGACGGAAGTCTTCGAGTGGTATCGAGCAGCGTGACGGCCCAGTCGCTGTACGAGCTATACACGGTCGGAATGTCCGCATAGGTACAAGCGGGCGGGGCTGCGCTGCTGGCGTCGACCTGGGCCGGGGCGACGATCATGAATGCGAGCGCGCCGCTCGATGCGATGACCGTCAGCTCAACCGTGGCAAGCACGCGCCGCAAGAGATGCATGTCGACCCGCCTCTGGAACCTCAACCGCCTTGGCATCGGTCTACCCTCTGGCATCGGTCGCCGGCGACGGTTCTGTAGGATCTCGATCGGGCTTGCACCCTACCCAGGGGCGCAGCGGCGAGCATGGCCTAGACGAGCGGAACGCCGACCCGTCGGAAGGCCGCCGGCATGCCCGGGCAGGATTTGGCGAGAGGCTCTCCGGCGACGGGTTTCCCGATCGTGAATCGCACCATGAGGGCGTGCTCACCTGGCTGGCCGGACGGATCTACTCCAACTCGGTCTTGCGCCTTGGGGCGCGAGTTCGCGTCGTCGACGCTCTATTCGGGAAGCAGGGGCGAGGCCCTGCTCGCCGCCGCCACGTAGTCCGAGGCCCCGGCGCCAGCCGGGGCCTCCGAGCGTCTGCGAGGGTCGAAAGAGCCGAGTAGCGAGCCTCCGCCCGCTACTTCCAATACCCGGTGATATCGAGAGCGATGTTGGCGCTGGAGCCGGTGGTGCCGGCCCACTCGAGAGCGACGTGACCCGAGGCTCCCAGAGCGACATCGAAGCCGTTGGCCTCGGAATGTCCGGAGGCCACGTTGAGGGTAGAGGTGGTCGGAGTGGCGACGATCTCAGGTGATACGAGAGCCCAGCCAGCCGATGAGGGAGATAGCACCGTCAGGTTGCCGCTGATACCGGCGGCGCCAGAGGGGACACCGGCCGTACCGCCGATGGTGAAGAGTCTCGCGCTCCGGCTCGCGAAGGTACCCGACAGTCCGAGACTGACCGAGGAGTCGAGAACCCGGACCGGTGCGATCGGGTAGTAGGACAGACCACCGGTCCCTGCGGTGAAGTAGCCGGTGACATCGAAGATGACATCGGCCGATGATCCGGCGGTGCCATCCCAGACGGCCTCTAGCTTGCCGCTCTTGAGGGCCACGGTGACACCGTTGGCGACGGTGGCTCCGGCGGCGACATTGAGAGTCGAGGTCGAGGGTACGGCGGCGATCGTGGGACCGACCGAGACATAGCCGATAGAGCTGGCATCGGTCACGGTCAGGTTGCCGGTGACAGCGGTGGCGGCCGACGGTACCAGGGCGGATGACCAGCCCAGGGCCTTGACGCCGGCGATCGCGAAGGTCCGGACACTCTTGTCCGCGAACTTACCCGCAAGACCGATGTTGGTGTGACCCGAGCCGGTCGGTCTGGTATCGAGGATCCGGCCCGGTGTCAGGACGTGATAGGTGGCGCCGCTCGTATCGGGGGTGAAGAAGCCTGTGACATCGAAGATGAGATCGATCGTGGCTCCGCCGGTAGCCGAGCGATAGACCGCCGAGAGCTTACCTCCGGCTCCTAGCCCCATAGTCACGTTGTTGGCCCGGATGTCGCCCTTGACGAAGTTGATCGTGGTAGTGGCACCGCTGGCGGTCATGGTCGGTCCCAGGGCGACCACTCCGGGGGCGGTCTCGTTCACGATGGTCAGGTTGCCCGTGACCGCGGTGGCATTGGTCGGTACGGCGACGCTGCTCGCCCCTACGCCGATGACACCGGCCACCGCGAAGGTCCGGACCGTACCTGCGGTGAACTTACCGGATAGTCCGATGTTGGTGTGACCCGAGCCTGTGGGGCGGGAGTCCAGCACCCGCGCCGGGCTAGTGGCGTGGTACGTGGAGGCGGGCGGAGCGACCACGACGCTCTGGGAGCCGGTGATGGAGGCCGTCGTCGTGTCCGTCGCGGTCACCGACTGGGTGCCGGGTGTGCGAAGGGTGACGGCAAAGGTGCCGACCCCCGATGTGAGCTTGGCGTTGGCCGCCAGGGTCGCGGCGCCATCGCTGCTCGAGATGTGGACCGTGCCGGTGTAGCCGGTGGCGGTGTTGCCGTAGGCATCGAGAGCCTTGACGGTCACGCTGTGCGCGACACCGACAGTCGTCGGGCTCGGGTAGCCCGAGACGGACAGGTGGGTCGCCGCGCCCGGATTGACCACGATCCCGCTCTGGGACCCCGTGATCGAGCTAGTGGCCGTGTCGGTTGCGATTACCGACTGGGTGCCCGCGGTCTTGAGGGCGACGGAGAACGCATGGACGCCTGCGTCGGACGCGGTGAAGGTGTAGGCCGCCGGCAATGTCGCGGAACCGTCGCTGCTGCTGAACTGGACGGTGCCTCGATACAGGGTGTCAGTGCCGCCGCCCGCCCACTTTGCGGTGATCTTGATCGTGCCTGTGGTTCCCGCGGTCCGCGGCGAGGTCAACCCCGAAACCGTGAGCCCCGTGGCCGGAGCCAGGGCCAGGGCATGGAAGCCACCGGCGGAGAGCGCGGTGACGCCCGAGAGGCCGGCCGGGATGTCGGTCTGGCCGTCGCTGTCATCGCCCCAGGAGGCGACTGTGCCGTCGGAGGCCAGGGCGAGGCTGAACTGGTCGCCGGCGGTGACCGCCTTGATGCCTACCAGACCCGGAACGTCAGTCTGGTTGTGTGTGTCCTGGCCCCAGGCGAAGACGGTGCCGTTCGAGCGCAGGGCGAGGCCGAAGGCCCAACCGGCGGCGATGGACTTGACGTCCGTGAAGGTAGATGTGGCGCGCTGACCCTGGCTGTTGTCGCCCCAGGCGACGACCGTGCCGTCCGCCTTCAAGGCCATGCTGAAATAGGCCCCGGCGGCGATCGCGACAACGCCCGATGTGGCGGCAGCAGGCACGGTGGCCTGGCCGTTGCCGTTGCGCCCCCAGGCGACCACTGTGCCGTCCGACTCGAGCGCGAGGGCGTGTTCGTAACCCGCGGCGATTGCCTTGACCCCGGTCAGGGAGGGGAGGTTCGTCTGGCCGTAGCTGTTGTCGCCCCAGGGGATGATGGAGCCGTCCGACTTCAGGGCCATGCTGAAGTTGCCACCCGCGGCGATGGCGGCGACGCCAGTTTGAGCGGCGGTCGGAACGGCCTCGATGCCGGGGACGTTCTGGCCCCAGGCCACCACCGTGCCGTTCGATTTGAGTGCAAGGCTGTGGTACATACCCGCGGAAATGGCCTTGACGCTGGTCAGGCTGGCCGGGACGTTCGTCTGGCCGGAAGTGTCAAGGCCCCAGGTGGCCACAGGATCGGGTGAAGCCGGAGCCATCAAAGCGAGGCTGAAATGGTACCCGCCAGTAACGGCTATGACACCGGAGAGGCCGGCCGGGACGGTGCTCTCGCCCAACTCGTTGTCGCCCCAGGCGACGACGGTGCCGTCCGACTTCACGGCGAGAGCGTGGCCGCCACCGGCGGCGATCGCAACCACGCCCGATTGAGCAGCAGTCGGGACCTCGGTCTCTCCGGAGTAATCCCAACCCCAGGCGGTCAGGGAGCCGTCAGACTTGAGGGCGAAACAGCCGGCACCATCGGTGGCGATCGCCTTGACGTCCGAGAGGCCAGCTGGGACGTCAGACTGGCCATAGTCATTCCGCCCCCATACGACGACCGTGCCGTCCGACTTGAGGGCCATGCTGAAGAACGGCCCGGCGGCGATCGCGATGACTCCTGATTGAGCGGCAACCGGGACGGTCGTTTCGCCGTAGTAGGCCTTACCCCAGGCGACGACCTGGCCGTTCGACTTGAGGGCGAGGCTGTGCTCTACGCCGGCAGCGATCGCGATGACCCCCGAGAGCCCGGCCGGAACGTCGGTCTGGCCGCCGGTATCGTCGCCCCAGGCTGCGACCGTGCCGTCCGACTTCAGGGCGAGACTGAAGTCGCCGCCGGCAGCGATCGCGGTAACGCCCGAGAGGCCCGTCGGAACTATGTCGTCGCTGCTAGTGTCGCCCCAAGCCACTACAGTGCCATCAGACTTCAGAGCCAGGGTGTGGTAGTTGGTGCCGGCGGCGATCGCCGCGACTCCCGACAACCCGGCAGGGATGTCGAGTTGGTGGAAGCCGTCGCTGCCCCAGCCCACAACGGTGCCGGTCGGCGCCGCAATCGCAGGCACGGGGGCCGCAACCGCCGGCCCGGGCGCGGCGGCTGCCGCAACCGGCGTGACGGCCGGCACGCCCCATACGGTCAGCAGTCCGGAGAGCAGGACCGCCGCCGGGGCAATCCCCAGGAACCGGCCAATCGGCCGGTGTGAAGCAGGCGAGGCACACCCAGACCGAACAAGCGCCGACGTCAGTGACTTCACCGAACCCCGCTCCTTCCGGTATCCGTAGACCCCTGCCTTACGCCGCAGGCCGCTCTTCCTTGACCCGTATAGCCCAGGCCCGTTTCGAGAGAGAGATCTCACCACCCCAAGCGCCGAGGTCGGCGCGCCAGCACTCGCGAGGTGCCGGCTCGGGCGTCCATCGCACCGGGCAAGCGCGCTCCGGGCCTCGAGGGCGTGCCCATCGATACTACCCGATCGAGCCGTCCCTGCGTAGCCGGAAGCCCGGCGCCAGTCAGCTTTGCTGGGTAGCACGATCGGGGCGTTGACTGTCCCCCAGGCTGACCGACACTCATTTGCGTTCTGCCGAAACGTGGGACCAAAGGAGTCGCTCTGGCGTGGCGATCCGCAAGTGCGTGCCGCTGCTGGCCCCCCTGCTCGCACTGGTCTATTTGCTGATGCCTGGCGGCGCGGAGCCGGTTCTGGCGGACGCGCGCCCTTCCATCGTCAGCATCACGCTCGATGCCAACAACCATGCCGTCGTGACGTGGAGCAAGGAGCCGTGGCAGGGGTCCATCGACGTCAAGTGGAGCACCGGCGATGGGACGGTCGCCGCGCCGTATGCGAACTGGGACACGCACTACGGTCTCCCGCTGGTGGACTGCTATGGCCAGCCACTCGCCGGTAACCCGTTCGGTGGTGACTCGACGAAGGGCCAGTGGATCTACGGCCAGCACTGCAAGGGTCAGGACGTCTCCGACGCGGCGACCACGGCCACGACGTGGGACGCGCTGCTCCCCGGTGTCTACTACTTCCAGGTCGCAGTTAACGGCGAGAACCACGAGACCGGCCAGCCCTGCAGCTACAAGGACAAGGGCCTGCCCACCGAGTGCCTGTCACCGCACTACTCCGACGTAGGCCGGCTCACCGTCCTGGCGGAAGCGAGCAACTCACCGCCCGCGTCGCCCGGGACGAGCGCACAACCCGCGCCGAGCGTTCAGCCCGGATCGAGCGGCGGGTCGGGCCCCACCACTCCGCAGGCCATGAACGGCCCCGGTCGCTTCGTGGTGGCCGGGGGCGGGCGCGTCGATGTCGGGGCCGGCGGCCAGGTCATCTCCAACCCGCCTTTCAACCTCGATGTCCGCCACGGAATGATGCACCTGCAGGAGGACCCGGTCAGCTTCCACTGCCCGCCCTGGACGCGGCCCTACTCGCCCGAGACGACCCTTGCGGACTGGATCGGCGTGCGGTGTCGCACCGTGACCACGCCCCAGGCCGGCGTCCTCGTGATGGGCACGGAGTTCAGCGTCACGGTCTCTGACTCGGAGACCATCTTCTGGGTCTTTGAGGGCCAGATCGAGATCTCCGACCTGTTCCACAGGGACGCGGTCCTGGTCGGGCCGGGCCAAACCACCACGGTGCTCTCGGACAAGACTCCCACCACGCCAGTCGCGTTCGATACAAGCGACGACTCGTTGCGCTGGTGGGATGCTGGTCCCTCCGACGCCGAGATCGCGGCGATCATCTTCGTCTCGGTGAGCCTGTTCTTCCTCGCGTACTTCCTGCCCGCCATCGCGGTCCTGGTCCGCCGTCCCATGCACTGGCAGCTCGTCGGGCTGCTCGACCTCCTCGCCGCCTGGACGGTCATCGGCTGGATAGTGGCCCTGGTGCTCGCCTTCGCCCTGCCCATGGCCGGTTCGGCCGCCACGGGGCCGCCGGTACTTTCTCCGGATGAAAGGTGGTGGTGGGACGGGCACGCCTGGCGCCCCGTTCCCACAGAGCCGCAGGCTGCATGGACGCGAAGCGGCCGTGCCTAGGAGTGGTACTGGCCTCAGAGCAATCCCGCTACCAGAGGAAACCGCGATCCACGATGTTGTCCCACCACGATGGCCTGTTCGCGGGCGCCCCACGGCTCTCCGCCGCTCCCTACTTCCAGTAGCCCGTGATATCGAGTGCGACGTGACCCGAGGCTCCCAGAGCGACATCGAAGCCGTTGGCCTCACTGTGGCCGGAGGCGACGTTGAGGGTAGAGGTGGTCGGAGTGGCGACGGTCTCGGGTGATACGAGAGCCCAGCCTGCCGATGAGGGAGATAGGACGGTCAGGTTGCCGCTGATGCCGGCGGCGCCAGTTGGGACACCGCCGGTACCGACGATGGTGAAGAGTCTCGCGCTCCGGCTCGCGAAGGTACCCGACAGTCCGAGACTGACCGAGGAGTCGAGAACCCGAACCGGTGCGATCGGGTAGTAGGACAGACCACCGGTCCCTGCGGTGATCGAGTCTTCGCCATGGGCATCAGATGCTTCCACGAAGAAGCTGCATGGCGTGCCGGCCGTCACGCTAGGGTCGAGGTTGTCATAGGAATCGAAGTGCGTCGCCCCACCTGTCTCCCCTCGGACGGTCGCCGACGTCGCTGTGAACAGCCCGGCCACCAGGACGGCAGCCGCGAGAATCGCCCTGACTGGCGCCGCCCCGGCTCGCGGTCGACGACCCCAGCGTGACATCGATGCACCCACGGTACCCCGCTCCTTCCCCGCGGTCGCGTCGCAACGGACTGGGCCGGCGGGGATCAGGGGCAAGCGGGATGCCATCATGGCGATGCGATCAACAGGGTCGCGATCTGGCTCGCCTCCGGATCTCTCCTCCCGCACTCGGCGCCATACGTCGCGCGTACCTCGCGATGTGGCCCAATGCCTAGCATCGGCATAGCCGGTGCCCAGCCCGACGCGGGGTCTTTGGCAGCGAGGCGCGCGTTCCACGGTCAGACTGGAACAACCCGCGGCCGCCAACCCCGCGGCAGGCCGACTCGAACGGCTGGCCCGTGTTTAGATTCGCCCATCCTCGTGACCGCCTCAACGTCGCGACTCGCGATCGCCGCGCGAACTCGTCATCGGTTCTGCCGGAAGGAGAGAGCTGTGGGCCAGGAAAAGGACCGGATGATTCGAGGCGAGCTGTACTACGCGTCCGATCCCGAGCTGATCGCCGACCGCCTGCGCGCCTCGTTGCTGTGCGAGCGGTTCAATGCCACGAGCGCCACCCAGGACGCCGAACGGCGCGCGATTCTCCAGGAATTGCTCGGGCACGTCGGCGAGGACGTCATCATCCTGCCGCCCTTCAGGTGCGACTACGGTTACCTGCTGAGCATCGGCAAGAGGGCATTCATCAACTACAACGCCATCATCCTCGACAGTGTCCCGGTGTCGATCGGCGAACGCACCTGGATTGGGCCCGGCCTGCAGCTCTATACCGCGACCCACCCACTCGACGCGGCGACTCGCACCGCACCGCGCCCCCTGGAGTCGGCTGAGCCGATCACGATCGGGGACGACGTCTGGCTGGGCGGCGGCGTCATCATCCTGCCGGGCGTCACCATCGGCGCGGAGACTGTGATCGGCGCGGGCAGCGTCGTCACCCATGACATCCCGCCGCGGGTCGTCGCCGTGGGCAATCCCTGCCGCGTGATCCGACAGCTCTGAGTTGCGGGCGGTGGCCAAGTGCGGGGTCGGGCGCCCGGCGCGCCGGGATCGGAGCTAGGTAGACGCCGGCCGCGAACCTTTGGAGACGTAGTCGAAGAAGCGCTCGGTGACCCCGCCGGCAGTCCACGCCGCCCGCAGGCGGGTGCGACGCTCGACGCGGCGGAGGGCGGAGAGCAGGGACCGATTGAGTTCCTTGGCGGATTCGCCGGAGTGTGTGGCCACCACGTGGAAACCGTCCGGGGTCGGCGTGATCTCTCCGTCGACCAGACGGCGGAGCATGGGTTCGATCGCCGCCGGGTCGGCCGAGCTCACGTCCGCCACGAGATCGAAGCTACGAGTGCTCATCGCCGCATTGTCGCGCGGCGAGATCGGGGACGCCGCCAGGCCGTTGCGCGCCGAGGTGGCTGCGAGCCGGTCAGCGTTTGGCAGGTGGATCTTGCCACCAGCCGGCCTCGTTCTCGAATGCGGCGGCCACCATTCCCTCGCGCAGACCTTCCGGTACCACGGTCAGCTCGTCCAGGCCGTAGTGGGCCAGGATGGCCGCGATGATCAGCAGACCGGGCGGCAGGATGGCCACGCGGGCCGGATCTTCCGCCCTGCGGCGGGCGACCTTTCGAGCCGGATCCGCCAGGAGGCGGGCGGCCAGCGTGGACAGCTCGGCCATGGCCAGACGTTGATCACCGGAGCGACCCTTTGTCCGCTCGAGGCCGGCCAGGTTATGGGCCGAGCCGCCGGTCGCCCAGGCACGGACCGGCTTGCCGGCCGGAGCCAGCGCGAGAGCGGACCCGATGCACACGCCAACCAGGGCCCAGCTCAGGGCCTCGGGCGGGTCGCCGCGAAGATCCGCACCCAGGAGAGCCGCGCCGACCGGCAGCGACGCGGCCGCGACCGCACGGCGGCCTTCGGTCAGGGTCACCTCGGTCGACGCTCCGCCCGAGTCGATGAGCAGTTGCGAGCCTGTGGGATCGAGTCGGCGGGACGCGCCGGCGAGGCCGAGCGCCGCTTCTCGTGCTCCCGTGAGGACGCGCACCGGCTCACCGAGCTCAGTCGACAGTCGTGCGACGAGGGCCGGCCCGTCGGTCGCCCGCCGCAATGCCTCGGTGGCCCCGATGACGACTCGGTCGCTGCCCCGTCGGGCGCGCTTCAGGTAGCTGGTCACATAGCCTTCGAGCCGCGTGGCCGCCCGCTTGCCAACCGCCCCCGTCGTGGCGACGAGCCGGCCGAGCTCGATGAGCTCGCCTCGTTGCTCGACGTCGCTCACGAGCGGGCCTTCGGACGAGCCCGAAACGTCGGCGATCAGGAGGTGGACTGTGTCGCTGCCGATGTCGATGGCCGCGATACGGATGCGCTCGCCCAAGGCGTGACCTCCTGTCGTTGTCCGGCCGCTGCGGGTCCGAGCCCCGTCTCGCGAGGACAAGGCTCCATGAGGTCCCCAGCATGCGGGTGCCCTTCGACGCGATGATCGTCAGCCGGACACCGTCTCACGTCAAGCGATACACGACGATCGCGGCGATCCCTGCGGACCCACGCGAGACCCGCTGTTCGAGATGCTCGGCGCGCAACGACCACTCGGCCCCCGCCTCCGGTCCGGTTGCCGAGTGGTCGGTTGCCGAGTGGTCGGTTGCGGTCGCTTTGCTGTCGGCCTGGCCGCTTCGCTGTCGGCCTGGCCGCTTACCCTGGTTCCTCCTCGCCCCAGCCGTCCCAGAAGTGCTTGATCTCCTGCCAGGCCTCTTCGGTGGTGGCCTCGCCCTGGTAGAAGGCGCCCTGGAATTCGATCGCCGGAGGTGTGAAGGCACCGCGCTTCACGAGCCGCTTGATGTTCCCACGGTAGATCTCGTCCACGGACTCGTGCGTAAGCGGGTCTTGATTCATCCACAGATTCTTGGGATGGATCGGCTCTTCGTACATGCGCCGGAAGACTTCGGTGCGCAGGTCCTTCATCCAGTTGCTGTTCAGGTTCATCGCCCGGAACTGACGGAGGGCCTCGATGTCGAGGACTGCGGCCACCATCGTGTTGGCGCCCGAAGCCGAGTAAGACATGATGTTGCCGTAGTAGTCGACGATGTGTGAGTTGCCGCCCGCGATGTCGACCGGATGGCGCATCTTGGGATGCAGATACACCGGGCCGACGTTCGGGCAAACCATGTACAGGCTGTTGAATTGGGCGTGGCCGCGGTTCTGGATCATCCAGCCGCCCCCACCCGGGTACGAGTTGCCGGTCATCGGCATCGCCTCGCTGGGGCGATACACCACCTCGGCGCCGTTGAACGCGAGAGCCCGCACGGCCTCCGGGTATTCGCCGTCGCTGCAGCAGATCGTGCCGACGTTGCCGATGTCGTCCGTCCGGAGGACCGGGTAGAACGCATCGATGCCGTCGCCGAATAGCTCCACCCATCGGTCGTAGACGTCATGTGGGACGCAGGAGCGCTCGCGGCACCAGATGTGGTTCTTCGCCGCTCGATGCACCACTTCGCCAGCCGGCGAGATGATGAAGAGAGTGTTGAAGAACCGGTTGTCCATGACTTCCGGCCAGCGCGCCTTGCACTGCACGATGATGTACGTCTGATACATCTTCGCCAGCCCGGCGAGACGATCTGTCTCGGGCCCAGGAATGTCGATGAACAGCTCGCGTGCGGCCAGGGTGTGTGGCAGGTCGAAGGCTTCATCCGTGAAGCCGGTGAGGGCTCCTTCCGCGAGGGCAATCAGCTTGACCGGCATGTTGATGTTCACCATCGACATGGCGGCGTGCATGTTGTCCTCGATGATGTCGAGGTTGACCTTGATGTGCTTGCGCTCGGCCACACCGTAGACGATCGTCGAGAGGCCGACGGCCATATACGGCGCAACCGGCTTGCGGGCGGACCCTGGGGTCCGCCCGCCCGCGTCGGTGCCGGACATGTTAGAGGTGAGTCTCCTTGAGCTCGGGGAGCGGCAGGCGGAAGAACCGGCTCGTCCACACGACATACGCGATGCCGATGAGCAGCCAGGCGATAGGAATCAGCTCAGCCGGGTCGCTGGGCCACTGCAGCACGAACAGCCAGTTGATGCTCGAAAGCTGGGTCCACAGCCACAGGATGACGAAGGCGCCGATGCCGGGTGCGACCAGGTAGCGCAGCAGATCCTTCGGCGAGCGCCGGCCGCCCCGGATGACGAAGTGGCCGATGACCGCCAGGTTCACCAGCGTGAACGCGAACAGAGCCCCGAAGTTGATCATGGCCAGAATCGTGTTGAGGTCGCGCGTACAAGCGAACACGGCCAGGACCGCAATGATCCCGACGTTGATCACCGGCGCCGCGGTCTTGGGGTGCAAATAGCCGAAGATCCGTTTCGGGATCACGCCGTCCCGGCCCATGCCAAAGAGCAGGCGCGAGGCGCCGCCGGTGGCGTCTATCGCGTTGGCCAGCGCGGCCGCGATGACCGCATACGACAGGACCGTCGAGAGGAGGTTCCCGCCGGCGACGGCGAAGATGACCGAGAAGGCCGAGCCGTCCTGCGGAAGGCCGGCCCAGTTCGGGTAGACGAGCTGGGCGAAGTAGGCCTGGACGATGAACAGGAAGGTGACGATGACCAGGGAGATGACCATCGCCAGGGAGACGCTGCGCCCGGGATTGTGAGTCTCCTCGGCCAGCGTGCTGATCGCGTCGAAGCCGAGGTAGGAGAAGCATGCAATGGCCGTGCCGGCCAGCAGGGCGTTGAACGTGAGGCCGTCGCCGAAGAACGGCTTGGTGGAGATGATCGTGCCCTCGCCGGTTCCGCCGTTCAGCGTGCCGATCGAGGCAACCACGAACCAGGCGATCACGATCAGGCAGATGATGACCAGGAAGGCCGAAACGCGGGCCAGCCACTTGACTTCCACCAGGTTGAAGATCGTCACGACGGCGATCGCGGCGATGACCCAGAACCAGTAGTCCCAACCCTGGAACAACCCCACAGTCCCAGCCAGCTGCTGGGCGAAGGCGGCGATGATGATGAAGTTGAGCGTGGGGAAGAGCAGGTAGTCGAGCATGATCGCCCAGCCGGCGAGCAGCCCGAGGTACTGGTTGAGCCCGTTTCGGGTGAATGTGTACGTCGAGCCGGCCTTGGGGAACGCGCCGGCCATTGCCCCGTAACTCAGGGCGGTGAAGAGCATGGCGACCATGGCCACGAGATAGGCCGCCGCCATATGGCCCGCGGTCGACCCGCTCACCGCGGCGTAGACCGCGATGGGCGCCAGCGGGAACATCATCATGACGCCGAAGACAACTAGATCCCGGGTCGTGAGAACCCGTTTCAGGCCGACTCCCTCGGCCGGTGCGCCCCCTTGATCCCCAGCGGCGACGGACATGCGCTCACTCCTCTTCCGAAGGGCCTCCAAGAGCTATTCCCCCCGAAACCGCCGTCAGATCGAGGACCGGACGCTCCATGTGGTCGGCCGGTCGAGCAACGCCGGCCCGGGCAGGCCGGCTGGCGACCGGGGAAGAGAGACGCGCGACCGCGAACGGCCGCCAGCCCGACGGGACGAGGAGAGGGAGTCGGCGCAGCTGCAGGCGGCCGTCGAACCTGACCTCAAGGGCGGGCGGACGAGCACGGGACCCCGAATGGCGACGTTGGGCGTGCCCACACGCGCTTATTACATTGCCTTCTGGAGCCTGTCACGGGCTCTTTGAACACACATTGGGGCCGTAGGTCACTGGCGGCCGCGGCGGTGACGATCGAGCTGGGTCGGCAAGGGCCGACTCGCCTGCCCACGGTCGATCACGCGCTGATCGCCGACGACTGCGCCAGCACCGCGCCGGAGGCGTCCAGGGCTCTGACGGCGACCAGGCGCGGCCGGCCTGGAACGACGACGGCGGTTTCGAAGCCCGAACGGGGCCGCGAACCGAGCGGCACGAGCGACTCCGCGGAATCGCCGCCGAGGGCGACCCACGCCGCCACGTCCGTCGCTCCGTTCCAGCTGGCATAGATCGTGGTGTTGAAGGGATCGCCTTGCTCCACGGCAACTGCCGGCTGATCCGGCGGCTGGCCCTGCCAGATGAATCGGAGGGCGCGATAGGAGGTCGAACCGTCGGGCAGGCGCGCATCCAGTGCGGTGCTACCATCGGCCGCGAACTCCGTGAAGAACGGCTGATCGCCCCACCCAACCAGGACGTTTCCATTCGGCAAGGGCTGCATGCTGCCCTGGCTGTTCGCCAGGATGCCGCCGAGATGGGTGTAGGCCTGGCGTAATGTCGCGGTGTGGGCCGACTCGTCCACATCGAGGACCAGGCCGCGCGACTGACTCTCCGTCGGCGGTTTCGATCCGTCGCTGCCGTCATCGAAGAGTGTTATCGAGCCGTCCGGCTGGCGCCGGGCATCGTGCTGCCAGGCGAACTGCGTGCCTGCGCCCATCGCGAAGTCGCTCAGCTTCCCGCCGAGCCGCCAGATCACGGCGCCGCTCCGCCTGTCGATCTTGTACACGGTCCACGTGTGGCGGGCCGAGATGATGAAGTTGCCGTCCGTATCGACGTCGATCGAGTTGATGTGGAAGTAGTCGAATGGCTGGCCGGCTGAAGGTCCGACGTACGACTCGCTCGGATCGACATGGTCCGCGCTGCGCCATTCGAAGAGAAGCTGTCCGGTGGCGATGTCGACCTCCTGCACGATGGACTCGAGCAGTTGCGCGCCTCCCGGTGTCGCCCCCGGTGACGTCCCCGAAGTCGGTGCCTGCGTCGCCCCTGGCGTGGCCCCTGGAGATGCCACCGGGATCGGGCGCGGCGCATATGCGGTGAACAGCGCGGTCCCCTCGGGCGTTGTTATGAACTCGTGGAGATCGCCCATCAGCCCGTTGGCGGCGCGGACGTGGGCGACCTCGGAATATGATCCGTCGGCCAACACGTACTCGCCCTGCCCGGTCCCCAGGACGAGGGCGCCTTCCCACCACGTGAGAACCGGAGCCCCCCGGTACGTCCCGACCCGCAGGTTGAACGCCCGCTTCCCCGGAGTGGGATGGATCCAGATGGGCGAGCCGGTGTTGTCGACGATCACGGGTCCCGGCGCGGAGGCCGGTGTCAGGAATACCTGCCCGGCCGCAGCCTGAAGTCCGGGCGCGGTGACTGAGATGAGCGGACTCCAGAGATCCGGTCGTGAGCGGTAGCTTTGAGAGCCTGGCGGGAGTGAGGGCATGGGCGTTGGAGGCATCGCGGAAGGTAGCGGCGCTTCCGACTCGGCGCGCCAGTACCCAAGCGAGGACAGGCCGACAACGACGCCGCCCGCAACTGCGGCGCGCAGGAAGGCACGGCGGGTGAGGCGCGGCCCGCCGCCCATGGGTGTCCGCGTGGCATGACCTGCCCGCAGCTCCCCGCTGCTCGGTTCGCTGGGTCCTCCGCTGCCGGCGTCGTCGCTCATCTGTCGGCTCCTGTGGTGGGGGAGTCATTCGACGCGGCGAACCCTGAAGTCATGCTGAAGTTGCCAGCTCATCCCAGGGCGCGCAACGATCCGCGGGGGCTTTGCGCTCCCGATCGCTTCTGCCCTTGGCCGCCGTCAGCACGGCGTCCGTCGCAAGCGCCGAGTAGTCGAAGCTATGGCTGGTACAGCTCGGCTGAGGCAAGGACCTTGCCGCTGGCGTCGTCGCCTCCGACGATGAGAACGCGGCCGTCGGAAAGCAGGGTCGCGGTGTCGTCCAGGCGCGCCACGGTCATCGAGCCGGCCTTGCTGAACTTGCCGCTCGCCGGGTCGTACAGCTCTGCCGAGGCGAGAGCGGCGTACCCACCGCTGGCGTTCGAGGCGCCGTTAGTGCCTCCGGCGACGAGCACGCTCCCGTCGCTCAGCAGCGTGGCGGTGTGCTCGGATCGATCGGTGGCCATCGAGCCCGTCATGCTGAACTTGCCGCTCTTCGGGTCGTACAGCTCGGCCGAGGGGAGTTGAAGGGTTTGCTCCACTCCTCCGACGATCAGGACGCGGCCGTCAGGGAGGAGGGTGGCGGTGTGCCAGTAACGAGCCTTGGCCATCGAACCCGTCGGGCTGAACGTGCCGCTCGTCGGGTCGTACAGCTCGGCGAAGGCGTCATACGTCGACGTCCCGAACGTGATGGTCGTCCCGCCGGCGACCAGGACCCGACCGTCGGGGAGCAGTGTCGCGGTGTGGGCCTCGCGAGGGTGGGCCATCGAGCCGGTCGGGCTGAAAGTACCGCCGGCCGGGTCGTACAGCTCCGCCGACTCGAGAGCCGGCCCACCGAAGGCGACCGCCGCCCCCCCGACGATCAGGACGCGGCCGTCGGACAGCAGCGTGGCCGTGTGAAGCTGGCGAGCGGCACCCATCGAGCCGGTCGGGCTGAACGTGCCGGTCTTGGGGTCGTACAGCTCCGCCGTGTTGAGACCTTTCCCTGAGCTGCCCTGCCCACCGGCTATCAGGACGCGGCCGTCGGACAGCAGCGTTGCGGTGTGGTAGGCGCGAGGCTCCGTCATCGAGCCGGTCGGGCTGAACTCGCCAGTCCTGGGGTCGTACAGCTCGGCCGTGGCGAGTGCCCCCAATTCGCCGGAGCCTCCGGCGACCAGGACGCGGTCGTCGGACAGCAGCGTTGCGGTGCTGCCGTCGCGGGCGGTCGCCATCGACCCGGTGGCGCTGAACCCGGTCGGCCCGTGGGCCAGAGTCGCCGCGGGCGTGGCCGTCTCGCTGAGTGGCCTGGTGGCCGTGGGCTCGGCCGAGTGAGTGTTCGCCGTGGGTTCTGCGACGGGCGATGAGGAGCCTCCGCTGCACCCGGCGAAGGCTGCGACGGCGAGCAGGCCAGCCAGCGAAAGGCAGATCAACCGGCGAGGCCCTCGGCGTAGCCGTGCATTACCGATGGCGCGCCAGGTGACCGCTCGAGGTGTTCCAGGACGTGTCGCCATCTCTCGGCCTCTCTGCCGGCAGCGGGTGAGCGCGGACGACTCTGTACCCAATGCTCTGACCTGGCCCGGAGTCCGTCAAGCCGAGATTCGCTGCCTGTGATTCGCCGCCGCTCATCGCTTCGCGACTCCGGTGCCACAGGATCGGGCGGTCGCGAGGATGGCACTCGCCTCTGGATGAGGACACCTACGGCTGGCTGGGCGCCGGGGCACGGGGTGGCTCCCTCCCGACGCGACACTATCGTGGTTCACCTAGACTTGGCTGATGGACGTGAAGGCGAGCCGAGCGGTCGTTGGACATGACGGCCCGGCCATCCACATCGAGGACCTCACCAAGGACTACGGCACGGTACACGCGGTTCGGGGGATCAGTCTCGACGTGCATCGCGGTGAGGTCTTCGGTTTCCTCGGACCAAACGGCGCCGGCAAGACCACCACGATCCGTTGCCTGCTCGACCTGCTCCGGCCTACAGCGGGTCGCCTCGAGGTCCTGGGCCTCGACCCACGACGGGACAGCCTTCTGCTGCGCAGCCAGGTGGCTTACATGCCCGGGGAGCTTCGCCTGCCGGAGCGAATGACGGGCGCGGGATTGGTCGCGGCCGTCGGTCGCCTGCGCGGCGGGATCGACACGCGGCGGAGAGATTCGCTGGCGGCGCGTCTGGATCTCGATCTCTCCCGGCGCTTACGGGATCTCTCGAGCGGCAACCGGCGCAAGGTCGCCCTGCTGCTGGCCTTCCTCGCCGACGCGGAGCTGCTCGTTCTCGACGAGCCGACAAACGGGCTCGACCCATTGATGCAGCGTGAGTTTCTTGCGCTCGTGCGGGAGGCCAAAGAGCACGGCAGGACCATCTTCCTCTCGTCGCATGTGCTGAGTGAGGTGCAACGTGCCGCGGACCGTGTCGCTGTGCTGCGCCAGGGCACCCTGGTCGCAGTGGGCGGCGTCGACGAGCTGCGGCGGCGAGCGCGTCAGCGTGTGGAAGTGTGGTTCGACGGCCCGGCCCCAACCGAGGAACTCGCGGCGTTGCCGGAGCTCGTGAACCAGCACATCGAGGACCACCGGTTCACCGCGTTGCTGGCCGGATCGATCGAGCCGCTCCTCGCCGTCCTGGTCCGGCAACATGTGGTGAGCCTGCTGGTAGAAGAACCCGATCTGGAGGAGGCCTTTCTGGACCTCTACGAGGCGGCGTCATGAGCGGCCGGTGGGCCGAGCTCATCGGCGGTCCATTCCGTGCCTCCTGGCGCGCCGGTCTGGGCTGGAGCATCGCCCTGGTGGTACTGATCGTCAGCACAGTGGCCTTCTGGCCCGCCTTCCGGGGCGCCTCGGGCATCACGCAGGCGATCGATCAGCTGCCCGCGCCGCTGCTGGGAGCCTTCGGGCTGGAGGGCTTCGGGACGCCAGCCGGCTATCTGCGGGGCGGCCTCTACGAGCTGGTGATACCGCTCGTGTTCGCCGCGGCCGGGGTCCTGTTCGCCAACAGCGCGACCGCAGGCGAGGAGGACGCCGGGCGCCTCGAGCTGTTTGTCTCCCAGCCGATCTCGCGCGCCTCCTTCTTCGCCGGGCGATGCGTCGCCGTCTTCGCCTGGCTCGCCGTGCTGACGCTCGTCGCGCTGGCGGCGCAGCTGGCCTCGGATCAGATCTTCGGCGTGACGATCGGCGCCGGACCAATCGCCGCCACAGTCGTGCTGTGCGGGTTGTTGGGCGCGTTCGTGGCCGGCCTGTGTCTGGCAGTGGCGGGGTTCGTGGCCCGACCGCAGCTCGTCCAGTCAGTCGGTTTCAGCGTGGCCTACATCAGCTACCTGATCCTCGCGCTCTTCCCGCTCAGCTCGCTGCTCGCCCCCTGGCGCGAGATCGCACCGTGGGGCTGGGCGCTCGGCGGCGACCCGCTCGTCAACGGCGCCGAGATCTGGCGGTACCTGCTCCTCGGTGGGCCAGCCGTGCTGCTCGCGGTCCTCGGCGCGCTTGCCTTCGACCGGCGCGACATCCGGTCGGCGTAGGGCACCTGTGCACGACCCGCAAATTCGGGATCGTGGCCCCTAAGGATCATCCAGGGCGAGGGCGTGCGGCCCCGCGTGACGGTCGTGGCGAGCGCCGTTCCCGAGGCGTCAGGTCGCGCTCAGGACACCCGGCACATCCGAGAGGTTGCGGCAGACGTCGAAGCCGAACGAGGCATCCGGGTGCAGGCCTAGACGCAGCGCGGGTCCCCCTACGATGATGCGCTGGGGCGGACTGGGCAGCTCTCTGAGGCGCCCCTTGACTTCGCGCACCTGTCTCATCTGAGTGGGCAGGGCCACAGAGAACCCGACGGCCTTTGGGCGGACGGAATCCAGGAGGTCCAAGACCTCGCCGGTCGGAAGGCCAGGCAGAACGGTCAGGGTCGGGATACCGCAGGCGGCGAAGTAGACCTCGGCCATCTGAAGGCCGAGAGTATGGTAGTTGCCCTCAGCGTTGACCAGAACCAGTGCCGGAGCAACAGGCTGATCGTTCGCGCTCAGAGTTTCGCTGCGGATGCCCGAGATCAACGCTTCGACCACAGCGCTGATGCGGTGCTCGCTGTAGACCGTAACCTTGCCCGCAGCCCACGCGTCCCCGACCTGTGCGAGCAACGGCGCCAGCATCGCGAACATCAGATCGAGGGGTCGGATGCCGAGCCGGCCACTCTCCGCCAGGATCGACGTCACGTTGGCGGGAGCCTCAGCTAGGACTCTTTCCTTCAATCCGCCATAGAAGTCGATGATCGCTTGGAGCTTGGTCCTATCCGACTGATCGAAGTCGAATGACCGAGACGTGCACGCCGCGCACACGCCGTGGGAGATCCGGTAGTCATCGAACGGCTCGACCTCGTCGATGAATCCCTGGCAGTAGGCGCACCATCTAATCATCGCGAGACCTTCGCTCGGCTCGATGCCAAAGCGTCACGGCCAGAACGGATGTATTCGGATGCCAGCTCCCGAGCCGGGGGGCTGAGTTCGGCGGACAGTGTTTCGACCATGCAGTCGAGATGCCCGTCGAGCACCAAGCGCTCGAGTCCGACGCCAGTGAGGACGCCGTCCAGCCACACGAGATATGCCCCGAAACTGTCGGCATCACCAGAGGCGACGGCTTCGCTCAGGAACTGCAGGTTGGACTCCGCGTCCCGGATGGATTTCGCCCAGCCGGCAGCACCGAGAGACTCCCTCAGCCCGGGGGTTCGACGGAACTGCAACTGGGTCACCAGCGAGGCGAGCGCGATCCTACGCTCAAGGATCTCCTCGCCGGCCGCGCGGTTGCGCTCTTGGTCAAACATCACTCGGGGTGCCGGCTCCGTGCGTAATTGGGCAACGAGGTGGCCCGAACACATCGCGTCTGAGAGGCGATCGAAGAGACAATACGGCGAACTGATGGGCTTTGCCTCGCCCCGGTTTCTCGCCGACCAATCAGGAATGCCGGCACGATGCCCATCCATCGAGTTGGCATCTCCCGCGTCGGCTTGCCGACGGCTCGGTCGATCACGCTCGGCTGCCCAAGGCCTATCCCAGCTCGGCCAGCAGATCCGCGGCAGTCGTACCCGCCGTGACCCGCAGACGTGGGACCTGGAAGCGGTCGGACCACGTCTCGTAAGCCTCGATCTCCTCGCTCGTGCGAGGCGCGGGGCTCGCACTGGGCCTTGGTGCCGCGGCGGGGATCTCGATCGCCAGAGGACCCTCCAGCACCGCGATCCGAAGTTCCCCGCAAGCCTCGACTGCTGCGGTGGCCCGGGCGTTCACACTGCCGTATGGATAGGCCAGTGAGTCGGGCCAGACACCCGTGACCTGGGCGATCCGTGCGGCTGCGGCATCGATCTCGTAGGTCAGGCTCGCACCCTTTCGAGCGGAGAGCCGGTAATGGTCCATGGTGTGGTCGCCGATGTCGTCACCGGCGGCCACCAGGGCCTGCAGCTGCGCGGAACTCAGGAAGTCAGGCCGATCGATCCGGCCGGCGATGACGTAGTAAGTCGCGACGAAGCCATGGCTCTGGAGGATTGGCAGCGCATACGTGTAGCCGTCGTCCCAGCCGTCGTCGATCGTGATCACGAACGTCCGAGCCGGCGGCTTGATGTGTGCCAGCAGGTCGTTCGCGAGGGTCGCCATCGTGATGGTGTGCCAGCCCGCCTGCTGCAGGCCAGTGAGTTGAGTGGAGAAGTCGCTCGGGGGCACGACCAGCCCTCGAATTCGAGTTGCCCGCGTCGGCAACCGGCACGATCCGGTGGTACATCAGTATCGGCACGTGAAGAGTGAAGGAGCTTGTCCTGCCGCCAGCCGGAGCGGTCACGGGCGTGGCGCTCGGGACTGAGGCCGGGTCGCAGCTGTCCACCACAGGAAGGCTGCCGGCCAGAGGCAGTGGCGTGGCGGGCGGTGCCGTGGCGGGCGGTGCCGTGACCTCGGGACTCGGGGACGGGCTGCCGGTCGGGCCCGCGGTCGGGCTCGGGCTGGCGACCATCGGCAACGGCACGCTCACGGTGGCTGGCGGCGGCGAGGCTGTGTGGCCCCCCGGGTTTGCGCTGCCACAGGCAGCGGCGGCCAGCAGCACGACCAATGCACAACCGCCAACGCTGACCCGGCAACGCCGGCGCACGCGCGCCATTCTCAGGTCCTTCTCGCCGCGGCCAATGCACGGCGCCGAGACTCGATCACCGGCGCCTGGTAGACCGCCCATCAGGTCATGGCTTCGAGTAGACGACCACGACCGACATCTTGGTCTCGTAGCCGCTGCCCTCGCGACCCATGAACGCCTGGGCATGGCGCGTCGTAACCGCCGTCGTTGAAACGATGCGCCAGCCGCTGGCGGACTTATCGGCGGCGTCGGCAGCGACTGCCCCGTAGGCGGCGGCGACATCAACCTCTGCGCCTGTGTCGGTCGGTGAGTAAACGACGATGATCTGGTTGGGACCAGCCTCCACAACCACGCTTGGCATCTTGCAATCCTCCTCATTGGGCGGTCGTAAGCGAACGCAGGGATCGTACTCGCCGACTCACGCGATAGCGTTGCTTTCTCCGCCGGCCTGGGGCCAGCTCAGCGGTGGTCTCAGGCAGCCGTCGGGAAACCCACCCACACGGCGAGGCCATCCAGGCTGAGGAGCACGACTCCGGTTGGACCGAGGGCCGCGAGCCACATCGTCGATTGGGACGAAGCCGAGTAGATCGGGACGTCGCCCGTCTGGCTCAGGACCCTGACCGCCAGGTCGTCTCCGACCGTGGCGAGCGTTACGGATCCGTCCTCGCTTTCTCCCACAACCAGGCCACGCCGCCCGTCAGTGAGGATGACACCGCCGGGGTAGAGCGCTGATGCAAGCAGGCTCGACGGCGCGGCGACGAGCTTCCAGGTGCGGCCGTCGTTGGTAAGCCAGACTTGCTGGCTGACAAAGCCGTTCTCGCAACCGACCGCCACCAGGGCGTGATCGCTGATCTTGATCAGAGAGGTAGACGCGAGACTTGACGTCGCGGCGCTGGGCAACGGGCTCTGCGTCCAGATGGTGGCGTCCGCGGACCACCAAACGGAAGGCGTGGCCGGCTTCTCGCTGCACTGGAGGCCCGTTACTCCGGAGATGATGTATCCGTTCGCGAAGCGGGAGGCTGCGTTCACGGTTGACTTGCCAGCGACGTTGCTCGCCAGAGGGGCCTGAGTCCAGGTCAGGCCGTCCTTTGAAAGCCACACGGCCTGGGTCTTGCCGTCCTTCAGCGTGCCCGAGGCGATGAAGCCGGTCGAGCCGCCGCCGACCCAGTAGACATTCGCAGGCGCGAAATCGGCTGAGGGCTGGACGAGACTCCACGTCAACCCATCGGTTGAGGTCCACAGAACGTGGATCGTTGCCGGCTCCCGTGCGCATACCTGAGTGCGAACCTGGCGGCCCAGGGCCAGCAATCCAGACGGACCCTCGACGACCTGGTCGACATCCACCTCGGGCTCCAAACCGCCCAGGTTCATCGGCCGGCCTGCTGTCCAGTGCAGACCGTCGGCCGACGACGTGGAGACCACCGTGTCGCCCCCCGGTGCGACGTGGTCGATGGCCGCGCGGAAGCCAACATAGCCGCGGCTCCAGCCGTAGAGGCTGACGGTGACGCTTACGTCCGTCCCGGCGGCAGGTGTCTGCGGGAACGCCGGGCCGGCGGCAGTCCAGCGGATGCCGGTCCACTCGCCGGTGGGGGCCGCGCCGATGCTGGGCATAGACGAAGGCGTTCCGCTTGGAACGGTCGACGCGGCCGTCGATGCGCCACCGGACGGGGACGGCACTACGCTCGATGGGGATTGCGAGGCCGCTGCGCCGCTGCAGCCTGCGAGGAGGCCAGTGGCCGCGAGGCCGACCAGCACGCGCTTGAAACACCCCACGAGCTGTTCCCACTGGCTGGATGCGATGGAACTCATAGCGTGTCCCCCTTGGTCCAGCGGCACTTGGTTGATCGCGCCCGAAGGGCGCGCCGTGGACGCACGGGCAGGGCGTCCTGTGATTGCGAACGCGCGTCGACCCGCCGGGCCATGCATCAACGCGTCCGCGATCCGACACGGGGCGAGAGGAAAGGCGGCTGCACTTCCCGTTCCGCGGACTATCGTCCCGCCAGCGAACGCGCTGGCGCTCAGAAAGGCGGGCTGAAGCGGGCCACCCGAGGCCGCCGACCCGTGGCAGGCCTCGCGCGCCAACGATCGTCGCAAGAGATGACGTGGTCACCCTGCCACGCGACTGGACCCCAACGCACCTTCAGCGAGGACGCGCCCGATCTTCGCGAACTCCTCGAGCGGTCGGTCGGGCCCGACGGAACGTGGGTCTCGATCGCGGGTCGCGTCCGCTCCGAGATCAGTACTCCCCCTTGATAACGAAGAACGAACCCCGGATCGTGCCGGCCAGCTTGGACTTCTGCCTGGCGAACTTGAACCGCGAAGCAAGCTCGGCCGGGACCTCCATCCCATCGGAAAGCTTGAACCCCACCGCCCGCTTGGCGGCGTCGTCGAGGGTGTACAGCACGTTGATCGACAGGCCGCTCTCGTAGAAGACGTAGGCCCACTTGATGTTCTCGACCCCGAAGCCCGTCGCCTCGAGCGGGCGGGAGGAGATTGCGAGATCGCGCTCTTCCCGCAGGATGCGGTGCACCCAGTCGATGGTCTCCCTGGCCTCGTTCGCCGGCTCGACCGTGAAATCGTGGTCGTACTTGTTCTTGAAGTAGCGGGCCTCGTTCGCCCGGAGGCCGGCGAGCGCGGGAGCCACGGGAGATGACTCCAGGCCGATGGTCGAGACGTTGGTGAAATCCACGACGTAGGACATGACTCGCTCCTTGTGCCTCTGGGAGGCGTCCGACGTGGGGCACCCCTCGCGAACTCTCCGCGGTAATCGCATGGACCGTTCTTCTCGGCCGCGAAGAGGGACTGCCGCGCAGCGTCGAATGTACCCGGTGGCGGTGACGGGCGCTTCTCGGGCCACGACCGGAGGTGGAGGCCGCAACGCCGCGGCCACCGCGACGTCGACGACCAACGACTCGAGCGCGGACGTGAACGTCCGAGTCACGGTTCTTGCCCGCATGCATACCAGGCGCCTCACTGCCTACGCGAGCCTCGGCTTCGATGTGGGCGGGAGGCGGTCGGCCCGGTCGTGACGGACCCCGGGCAGACTTGGGACTCAGCCAGTTGCGGTGGGGCGGCGTGAACGGCGGCGGCCCAGCGCAAAAGCTCGCGGCATCTACGCGAGCGGCGACTTGTCCCAGTCGATGGCCACTTCGTTCATCTTGTCGGCCATGTTCACCGCAACGGCCAGCTTCACTCCAGGGCCAAGCACGCCCACCTTCTCGGGAGGAACGCGGTGGCCCATCGGCGTCGCGTCAGGAGTCAAGCCGATCGTATCGACCTGAAGGTCCCGTTGGCGCTCTCATGTGAGCTCATCGGTGGAGGCCGCTGGTTTGATGCGGCTGCCGGATGAGACGGGTGCCCGATGCGAGCGTGGTCAGCCTTGTATGGGATCGGGTGACTCGGATAGCTCCAGAACGGCGTCCCACAGCCGACGCCGGTCCGCGGCCTTGAGCCTGGTGCTCGGAAGGCGGTCGAAAGGTCGCGGCCGCCGGTCGAGGTGGAGCTTGCCGCCTCCTGCACCAGGGCGCGTCGCGAGCCAGACGATCGTATCTGCCCCTTCGGCCGGGGTCCGCAGAATTGGCCGCATGCGTCGGTAGAATCCCGGCAGGGCCTCCGCCAGGCCCGGAGTGTCCGCCCAGCCCGGATGCATGGCGTTCACGGCGACGTCGATTCCGGCCCCGGCAAGCCGCCGGTCCCACTCCCGCATCAGTGCCACCTGGATCCGCTTGGCCCGTGCATAGGCTCGCGCCCCGGACCACGGCTCTCGTTCGTACTGCAGGTCGTCGAGGCGAACGGGCTGGGTGTACATACCGCCTGAGGTCACCGACACGATGCGCGACCCGGGTGTGCGGGCCATCAGCGGCAGCAGCGCAGCCTCGAGCGCGAACGGGCCCACAACGAGCGTCGCCAGAGTTGACTCGATGCCGTCCGGCCCGACGGTGCGTTCCGAGAACATGGCTCCGGCGTTGTCGATGAGCACGTCGAGCCGCGGTTCGGTGGCGAGAACCCGGCCCGCGGCCGCCCTCACCGAGTTCAGTGAGCCCATGTCCGCCGTCACTGAGGGGAAGCGATCCTCGCCGTGTTCTCGAACCAGCGAATCTCGAAGCGCGGCCAGCCGCTCCGGGTTTCGGCCGACGAGGACCACGCGAGCTCCGACCGCTGCCAGAGCTTCGGTGGCGGCTCGCCCTAACCCGGAGGTCGGGCCTGTGACGAGGACGGTCCGTCCCGCCATGGAGTTCGCCGCGGGCAAATCCCATCCGAACAGCCGTCGACGGAGAACTAGTCCTGGGCGACCGAAGCTGCCGACGACCGTCAGCTCGAGCGTCCAGTCGAGAAGGTTCCTCGGATCCAATTTGAACCTCGTTATGCCCGGTCCCGGAAGGGACCCTACAGGAGATCATCGATGACCAGGCTTCATGAAGAGATCGAAACTGCGCTGCCGTTGGATGTCGCGTTTCCGTTTGTTGCGGATTTCGCAAACTCCAGTCGGTGGGACCCGGGCGTCAAGTCGTCCGAGCGCCTGGACCCGGGGCCGCTGGCGGTCGGCGCGCGTTACGCGCTCGTCGTTCGGATGGGCGGCCGGTTCGCCCCGATGGAATACCGGGTTTCAACGCTGGAGCCCCTGAACCGCGTAGTGCTCACGGGTTCGGGCTCGGGAGTCTCGGCCGTCGATGAGATCCGGTTCGAGCGATCGGGGACGGGCACCCACATCGACTACACGGCCGACATCCGGCTGGGCGGACTGCTGAGGTTGGTCCAGCCCTTTCTCGGCGGCTCGTTCCGGAAGATCGCGAAGGACGCGCTCGCGGGGATGGAGAAGACGCTGAGCGAGATGGCGGCACGAGAGACCGTGGGCTCGCAGGCGATAGCGACGGCGGCCCGGATCGCGGGCTCGTGATCTTCCCGCCGCTCCTGCCCCATCCGTTTTCGAGTTCGCTTCGAACAGTGGCCGATGGACAGAATGAAGGTTGCCGTAGTCGGTTCCGGGATCAGCGGCCTGACCGCTGCGTACGTGCTGAACGGCGAGCACGACGTCCGGTTGTTCGAGCGAGAGCCCGCCGCCGGCGGGCATACCGCCACCGTCTCGATTCAGACTGATCGCGGACGCGTGGCGGTGGACACCGGTTTCATCGTCTACAACGAAAAGACGTATCCGCTGTTCACGCGGCTCCTGGCCGAGCTGGGCGTCGAGACGCAGCCCAGCGACATGTCCTTCAGCTGCACCTGCGGCGCCTGCGGCATCGAATTCAGCAGCCGCGGAGCCGGCGGTTGGTTCCCCCGGCCAGGAACGGTCCTTCGGGCCTCGCATTGGAACATGATCCGCGAGGTCCTGCGCTTCTACGCCGACGCCCGCCAGCGCCTCGACTCAGGCGCCAACACGCGCGACACCCTGGGTGACTTCCTGGATCGCGGCCACTACGGCTCGGCCTTTCGGAACCACTTCATCGTTCCGGTAACGTCCGCGGTCTGGTCCACGGCCGCCGATCGCATTCTCGACTTCCCGGCCGACTACCTGCTCCACTTCCTCGACAACCACGGCCTCATCGGCTATCCGAGCAAGGTCAAGTGGCGAGTCGTGAAGGGCGGCTCCAACGAATACGTGAAGAAGATCCTCGCCACGCTGCCCGAAGGCGCCGTCCGCCTCGATAGCGGCGTCGTGTCGGTCACGCGGGACGGCGACGGTGCCACGGTGACCACGACCGACGGCACCGCGGAGCGGTTCGACGCGGTGGTGATGGCCACTCACGCAGACGATGCCCTTGCGCTGCTACGCGACGCGGACCTCGCGGAACGGAACGCGCTCTCGGGCTTCGACTACTCGCGCAACCAGGTCGTGCTCCACACCGACGAGCGGATCATGCCGAAGGCGCGGCGGGCGTGGGCGTCCTGGAATGTGGACGTGGCCGACTGCCGCCGCCCGGGCGGCGAGGTGACCATGACCTACCACATGAACCGGTTGCAGTCGCTGCCCGGCCCCGAACAGTACTTCGTGTCGCTGAACCCGGGGAGGGAGATCGCAGCCGACCGCGTGATCGTCGCCCGCGAGTTCAGCCACCCGATGTACACGTTCCGGACGCTCGAGGCGCAGGGAGACCTGCGCGCCATCCAGGGACGGAATCGGACCTGGTACGCGGGTGCGCACCTCGGCTACGGCTTTCACGAGGACGGCTGCCGCTCCGGCTACGAAGCCGCGGCGATGGTGTCGACCTCGATCGAGGAGCTGGCGGCATGAGGTCGCACCTGCTGGCGGGCAAGGTCTACCATCGCCGTTCGAGCCCGTTCGTCTACGAGCTCGAGCACGATGTCTGGTACTTCGCGCTGGACCTGGACGAGATCGACGAGGTCGCCTCGAAGATCAGGTTGGTGAGCCGTAACCGGCGCAACGTCCTGACCTTCCGCGACGACGACCACATGCTGCCTCCGGCTGCGTCGCTCGCCGAATCCGTGCGGGAGCACCTCGCGAGCCACGGCGTAGACCCGGCGGACTGGCGTATCACCCTCGTCACGAACCTGCGGATCCTGGGACACGTCTTCAACCCCGCCAGCTTCTACCTGTGCCGCGATGGTGGCGGCGATCTTCGCACCGTGATCGTGGAGGTCAACAACACCCACGGCGAGCGGCGGCTGTATACGCTATGGCCGGAGCGGCGAGGTGACGAGCACAGGGCCTCGATGGCGAAGGACTTCTACGTGTCACCCTTCATCGACATGGACGCCGGCTACACGGTCCGGACGTGGGATCGCCCGAAAGAGCTGCGGATCGCGATCAACGAGACTGAGCACGGCTCGCCCGTGCTGACGGCCAGCCTTGTCCTGCGGCGCCTCCCGGCGACCAATCGCGCCGTGGGACGCCTTCTCGTCCGTTACCCATTCGTGACTCTCAAGACCATCGGCGCGATCTACTGGCACGCCCTGCGCCTGTGGCTGAAGGGGGCGGCCTTCCACCGCCACGGGACGGCGAGGAGCCACGCAACGAGTGTCGCCGGTTCCCTGCCACCCGGTCCGGAGACGGCTCGATGAGCGCTCGAATCGCTGCGCCCGCCCGAGTCTCCGAACGGCGGGGCCTGGCTCGGTTGCCGGGTCTCGAAGCCGCTGCCTGGCGAGCGGCTCTGACGATGGCCTCGCGCATCCGGATCGGCTGCCTGACAGTTGTTGAACCTGACGGCCGCCGCCACGTGTACGGCGACAATTCCTCCGATCGCCGGGCCGAGATACGTGTCCATGACAGGGCCGCGGCTCTGCGCGTGGTCATGAACGGCGACACCGGTGCCGGAGAGGCTTACATGGACGGGCAGTGGTCGAGCCCCGACCTGGCCGCTCTTCTCTCGCTGGCCGCGCTCAATCGCGAAGCCCTGGACCTGTCGGGCGGGCTGTGGCACGCCATCACGCAGCTGCCGCGGACTCTCCTGCATCGATCGCGGCGCAATACCGTCTCGGGCAGCCGACGCAACATCGCCGCCCACTACGACCTCGGCAACGACTTCTACCGCCTCTTCCTCGACGAGACCATGACCTACTCGTGCGCCGTGTTCGAGTCGCCGGATCAATCGCTCGCCGAGGCCCAGCGGAACAAGTACCGCCGCATCGCCGAAGGCGCCGGCCTGCGACCCGGGATGCACGTCCTGGAGATCGGCTCGGGCTGGGGTGGCTTCGCGATCTACGCCGCGGGCGAGCTCGGCTGCCGCGTGACGTCGGTCACGATCTCGAAGGCCCAGCGGGACCTG
This sequence comes from uncultured Chloroflexia bacterium, assembly GCA_963768655.1. Classification (GTDB taxonomy): domain Bacteria; phylum Chloroflexota; class Limnocylindria; order Limnocylindrales; family CSP1-4; genus Fen-1039. Next base: position 77,028 of record CAVYIM010000008.1, read on the forward strand.
GCGGTCGAGCGGGTCAGGGCCGCCGGACTGCAGGATCTCGTGGACATCCAGCTGCGAGACTACCGCGAGATCGAGGGCACCTTCGACGCCATCGTGTCTATCGAGATGCTCGAGGCCGTGGGCGCCGAGTACTACGAGGCCTTCTTCGAGGCCTGCGATCGAGCGCTGAAGCCGGGCGGCCGACTGAGCCTGCAGACGATCGCGTTTCCGGATGTTGCCTACGAACGGCAGCGGCGAGGGGCCAACTGGATCCAGCTCTACATATTCCCGGGCGGCCTTCTGCCGTCCCTTTCGGTCATCGAGAGGTCGCTTCATCGGACCCGGCTCGTGGTCTCCGGCGTGACCGACATCGCGTCGAGCTACGTGCGCACCCTGCAGGAGTGGCGTAGCCGCTTCATGGGGAACCTCGATGCGGTCAAGGCACAGGGCTTCGACGAGCGTTTCATCAGGATGTGGGAGTACTACCTGGCGATCAGCGAAGCCGGCTTCGCCACCGGCCTGACGCAGGACTTCGAGCTCGTCTTGGAGAAGAAGCGCGGCCTCGAGGGCTGACCGCCGAACGGCTTCTGGCGCCGATCAGCGGCGATCGACATCCTCCGGGCCCGGGCTCAGCGAGCGGGCGAACCGCTGCGCGTCGGCCAGTGAGTGGCAGACCAGGCTGGCCCCCGCGAGCTCCGCGATGGCGGCGATCCCGTTCCCGCCGACCATGAGCGGCAACTCGGCCACGCTCCCGCCTGCGGCTCGGAGCGCATCGACCGTCCGGCGGAGCGCTTCCAGCCGATCGGCCGTTCCGATGGACAGGGCCACCAGGGCCACTTCCCGTGCGGATATGAAGGTCACGAGGTCGTCGGCGGGGACGTTCGCCCCGAGGTTCTCGACATGCCAGCCGTCGTCCTCGAGGACCTGGGCGAGGCAGGCGAGTCCGGCGACATGCTGTTCCATCTCCGGCGCCGCGAGCACGGCCGTGGGTCCTATGCGCGACTCGGGAGTCTCGGGTGGCCTCACGCGCGACAGCGCCTGGTTGAGCGCGACGCTGGCCAGGTGCTCGACCGATACCGACCACTGGCCCTCCTGCCAGCGAGTTCCAACCAGCTCCATCGCCGGTCGCACTACCTCGTCGTAGACCTCGGCCCTGGAGCGTTCGGCCAGGGCCTGGCTCATGACCCAGGCTGCCATGTCGTCGTCGCCATCGGCCAGGAGGGAAGCCAGGAACTCGGGCGCCGCGATGTCTCCGTCCGGCGCAATCTGGGCCGCAACCTTGGGGAGTTCCGGCATCGGCGAGTCATTCACTATCGGGATCCTCCTGCCGCTGCCGCGGGCTCGGCATCGAAGGGTGCCGTCACGAACTGGGCTATCTTCAATGCCTGTTCGATGATCGAACCAAACCGGATGGCGCATCGAACCAAACCGGATTGCGTTCGACCGCCCGGGCCCTCCGCTGCTCGCCTGCGATCTCCCGTGCCGGGGACGCCGCGCGACTTGCCGCCGTCGCCTGGCGACTCGCCTTCAGACAGATCCGTCTCCAGAGACGCTCGGAGTCGAAGCAAGGCCGTCCGGATGCGTGTCTTCGCTGTCCCGAGCGGGATCCCCTCGCGCTCGGCGACCTCCACGTGGGTCAGCCCCTGGATGAAGGCAAGGCTGAGCGCCCGCCGCTGATCCTCGGGCAGGCGGCTTATCGCGTCGTTCAGTCGCCGGCGGCGAAGCCCCCGCCAGACCTCGTCGTGGACGTCGTCCGGAGCCTCATACAGCTCGAGGTCCACCTCGGCCGTCTGGCGCTTGGCGGCCGCCTCGCGGCGCACGGCGTCGATTGCCTTGTAGCGGGCCAGCGTGAACATCCACGGTCCAAGGGAGCCACGGGCGGGGTCGAACCTGAGCGGGTCCTGCCACACGGCCATGAAGGCGTCCTGGACCGCTTCCTGGGAAAGCCGCTCGGATTGGGTCACGCGCATGGCCACGGAGTACATGCCCGGCGCGAAACGCTCGTGGAGGATCTCGATGGCGTGCTGGTCGCCGGCAGATATCCGTGCCAGCAGTTCCGTGTCCTCCACCATCGCCTCGCAGCGGGCGGCAGTGATAGGCCGCCGTATCGCAACCGAGTATATCGGGCGGTCCGGGTCCCGGTCGGTGCCCCTCTCGGGACGCAGCAAGCGACCCGGACGGCGCATTTCCGCTCGGACGCCATCCGAATGGACACATCTCTCGAACTGGGAGTAACCAACCCAGTGAGGAACACGCATGGACCCACATTACTCGCCCGGCATAGTCGTAGACGATCTGATCAAGAGATACGCCCCCGACGCTCCGCCGGCTGTAGACGGCCTTTCATTCGAGGTTCGACCGGGAGAGATCTACGGCCTTCTGGGGCCAAACGGTTCCGGCAAGTCGACCACGATTGGTGTCCTGGCCACGCTGCTCCTGCCTACGTCAGGGACGGTGCGCGTCGCGGGCTTTGAGGTCGTCGGGCAGGCCGTCGAGGTTCGGCGGCGAATCGGCGTTGCCCTCCAGGAGACCGGTGTCGACTCCGCCGCCACCGGACGCGACCTGATCGCCAGGCATGCCCGGCTCCTCGGGACCTCCCGATCGGAGGCCGGACGGCGTGCCGATCGGCTGCTCCGCGAGTTCGATCTCACCGACGCCGCCGAGAAACGGCTCAAGGCCTATTCGGGGGGCATGCGAAGGCGCCTCGACCTGGCGCTCGCCCTGGTGGGTCGACCCAGCGTGGTCTTCCTCGACGAGCCGACCACAGGTCTCGATCCAATCTCCCGCCAGGCGCTGTGGGAGCGCATGGCACGCCTCCGCGCCGATGGCGTGACCGTGCTGCTGACCACGCAGTACCTCGAGGAGGCGGACGCGCTCGCAGACCGGATAGGAATCGTCGCCGCCGGACGCTTGCGCGTCGAGGGTACCGCCGACGAGCTCAAGCGGAGCATAGGCGGTGACGTGCTGACGATCGACGTCCGGCCGGACCTCGAGGAACGTGCGGCGACGCTGCTGGGCGGCCGGGGCGAAGGGCGTGGCCGAGTTGCCCTGGAAGTTCGCGACGGCGGTGCCGCAGTGCCGCGCACCCTGGCGACCCTCACCGCGGCCGGGATCGAACCCGTGAGCGTGGCTCTTGCTCGGCCCACGCTGGACGACGTCTTCCGCCGCGTGGTCGGCGGCCATCTCATCGAGAAGTCAGAGCCCCAGGAGGTGGCCGCATGAACGCGACCGTCAGCCGGTTACCGGAAACGGCGCTGCTGCCCGCATCGCCCTCCTTCGTCACACAGGTCGGCATCCTGCTCGCGCGCCTGCTGCGCCAGCTGGTCGTATCCCCGACGACCTACATCAATCTCGCCATCAGTCTGTTCTTCCTCGCCGTGTATACGGGTGCGTTCGGCGCCTCGCCCGGGTTCGAGAAGCTCATCGGGGCGAACTTCCTCACGTTCATCCTGCCGGTGTCGATCGTGAACGCATCCCTTGCCGGCTCGGTCGCCGGGCAACTCCTGGTCACGGATCTCGAGACCGGGTACCTACGGCGTCTTCAGACAATGCCCATAAGCCGAGTGGCAATTGTTCTTGCGCCGATGATCGTGGGCGCCATTCTGGTTCTCGCCCAGGCCGCTCTGGTCGTGGGTGTGGGCATGCTCCTGGGGGCGACTTCCGCTACGGGCGCGGCTGGGCTGTTGGTCGTGCTCGCGCTGTCGCTGTTATGGGGCATGGCGTTTGCCGGCTATGCCGTGGCCACCGGTCTGCTGGCCGGTAACGCCGCGGCGGCTCAGGCGGCCACGTTCGTATTCTTTCCGCTCGTCTTCCTGGCGCCGACCTTCATGCCGCGCGCGCAGCTTCAGGGCTGGCTTCAGGTGGCCGCCGCCTTCAACCCGACGACGTACGTTCTGGAGTCGATGCGTGGCGTCCTGATCAGCGGCTGGAGCCCGGGGCAACTGACATCCGGCTTCGCCGTCATCGGCGGGCTGTGTGTCGCGGCCACTCTCTGGGCGACGCGCGTGGCACGGCGAACGACAAGCCGACGCTGAACGGTCTGTTGGCCGGAACGCGGAAAGGACCGCGCGACGGATCGTGGGGGTCGAGAACCCCGACTCGCCACGCAACACCCTCGTTTGTAGATTTGGCCTGCGGCCTGTTGATCTAGCCCATGCGGGCCGTCACAACCTCGTTCGTGACAACTGGACGGTGGCGGTCACAGGCTGGGTGCGATGTGCCGAATCGGGATATTCAGGTCGGGCGGTTCGGGATCGACCTTGGGCGGTATCTGCGCATGCGTCACCCCGAGCCAGGCGGAAACAGGGGGCAGCGAGCGTAGCTCGGAGGTGTCCTTCCAACTGGGCCCCCAACACGCTGAGGTGTAATCGCGATCGCCCCGTCGCCTACCTTACGACCGAATAGTGGCATCCCACACGGCGGTCCTGATGCAGTAGAGAAACTCGTCACCGCTCGGCGAGGCCGCCAGGCGAGGCCGCCAGACCCGGAGGGGATGACTGTCGTTGGCCCCCAAACTCATGGTTGTTGCGACGCTCGCCAGAATCCGCCTTATCGCGATTTAGGGTTTCTGACCCCCACGGGCCTGAAGGGTGCCGGCCTCGTTGATGTCGAGTCCCAACGAGCCCTTGAGACCCTGGGCCGGTTTGCGTCAGACATCGGGCCGCTGTGACGCTCGCCTATGGCGCTGAAGCGCTCGTTTCGGCCGACGGTCCGTTTGCCGCCGGCGGTCGACGGCCTCTTGTAATGCCCCCACCACGAGGTTCGCGCGCCGGCTTGCGCCGCGCTCGTTACTTGGCGAGCAGCTTCGCCTTCTGCGTGGCGAACTCGGCGTCGGTCAGGATCCCCCTGTCCCTCAGAGTGGCGAGCTTTGTCAGTTCGTCGGCCACGTCCGGTTCCGCCGTTGTGGCCTGCGTATCCCTCAATCGGGCCGTCATCGCCTGTATGTTTTCCAGAGTCGCGTCGACATCGTCGCTCGATCCCGCCGACCTGGCGTTTGGCGCCTGGCGCACTCGCTTGTTGTACTGCTGGGCGTAGGCGACGGGATCGATCGTCACGCGCTTGTGGTTGAACTTGGCGACTCGCACCGGAATCGTCTCCCCCTGGGAGAGACTGGCGCATATGTACAGCATCGTCTTGTAGGGCTGCCAGCCGGGAACGGTCACTTCCAGGCCATACTTCCACACGTACGGCGCGTTCCAGGCGAACTCGCCTTCCTGCACGACCGTATTCGTCTGGTCGGCCGACAGGACGAGCGCCGTACCGGGCACACCATTCCTGGCGAGGCGCCTGTCGCCGCCACGGATCACCGCCATCGACAGGTACATCGCGTACACGAACGCGGCCCAGGTCACGACCTGTTCGATGACGAGCCCCAGCACACCGAAGAGCAGCGCCGGCAGCATCAGGACACAGCCGGCGACGAAGATCACCCAGCACCAGACTTGCATCCGCCACGCGTTCATCTCAGAACTCCTTCCGGCGTCGACACCGCAAAGATACGGTTTGGGCGAAGCGGACCCCGCACGCAGCTCGCTCGGACGATCGTAGCAAACGGACAGGCACGTCAGGCGGTCATTGGTCAGAGTCGTTCGACGCCCGACGGACGTCCTTTCCCGGCCGCGGTCATGGCTCACCCAGCAGGCTCGCCGGTCTTACGCATCGGTTCGGCTGGAACGCCCACGACCTTGACGTCGGCGGCCACATCCTTGACGGCTACCGCGCCCATCCCAATCTGATTCTGCTCGAGCTGCAGGCCCGTCCAAGCGGCCATGCGAGGCAACTCGCCGCCGAGGCCACCGCGCGGACGGGCTCGGTGGCGGCGGCCGGGCGACAGCCCTGTGATGAGCGCTTCCGGACGCCGGTCAACTCGATCGCCCGCTGCGGCCGGCCGGTTGGCCACAGCGGGCCCCACGGCGAGGGGGAGGGCGAGTGACTCCGGGGCGCTCGAAGGCCCGGGACGACCGACACCATGGAACGATCGTGTGATGAGGGATGCGTTTGCCGGGCAGCGACGGCCCGCCGGACGGTCCTCTAACGAAAAGGCGGCGAGCCGTCAGGCCCGCCGCCTCTCGGGTACGCGAAGGAATGTCGGGCGACAAGTCCTCGCATCCTGGTTATCGATTGAAGCTACCGAAGATCAGGGCCACGAGCGGCGTACCCATCACGCCCGCGAACCGGGTCGCGAGCCCGAGGACCACTTGTCCAGTAGCCATGGGTAAGGGTTGACCACTGAACGACTACTGGCCGAGGAGCGTTTCGATCGATTTGGCGGACATTCGAGTCCGGCGCGAAACGTACCTGGCAACGCGGGTTGGGTCACATCCACAACGAGTAAGGGAGCGTCGATCCAGTCGCGGCCAGAGAGCCATCGCCCGCACATGCGCGGGACAGGGGTGCTGCGCTCGAGGGTTCGGTCGCGACGACTGGACGCCGACCTGCGATGAGATCGCCATCCGTCGCCTTCCTGCGCGGGATCTCCGAGAATCGCCCGACGTCTTGGCCGAGCCGCTCGGGGGCTGCAATCCTAAGCTCACCGGTAGGGTATTACAACACTTGCCTGACGGGGTACATCGGAGATGCCGGGCGGAGCGGGACCGATCGGTCTGTGGGACGACGATAGCTTGAATGTTACCGATCGAACACGGCAGCGGCGCCGACGCGGTCCGAGAGGGCAGCCCTTGCGAGGCCTCCTGCCAGCGCGGACCGGCCGCTGTCCCGCGGCTCGGGTACGACGTCCCAGGACATGCGACAACCTTTGCCCCGCGGTGTCATCGACCCGACGATGGCCGTGCAAAGCACCACATTCTGAAGGACCCGATGAAGCTTTCGTTATTGCGTCTGATCGCCTTGATGACTGCGCTGGCTATCGTGCTGGCGGCGTGTAGCGCCTCGGGCGCGACTGCCTCGCCGGCCGCGACACCCTATATGGCCGCGACCGTGGCTCCGGTCGCACCCACCACAACTCCTTTGCCCACCCCCGCACCATCTCCGACGAACACCCCCGCACCATCTCCGACGAACACCCCCGCACCATCTGAGGCCTCGGCGCCCGGCCTTACGGGGCTGTGGAACGGGAAATGGAAGGACACCTCGCCAGACACGTCCGGCGGCACGTTCGCCGTAACGTTTACTCAGACGGGCAGCAACCTGTCGGGCACGATCGCCGTGAAGGGCACGCCCTGCCTGACCAGTGGAACCGTGACCGGCACGATCACCGGCAGCACGATCAGCTTTGGGGCTGTCTCGGGCCAGGTGAAGATCACCTATAGCGGCAGCATCTCCGGCAGCGGTATGAAGGGTACCTATGACGCCCCGGCGTGCGGCAACGCGAAAGGCAATTGGACGGCGGTGAAGGGTTAGCAGGCAGCGCGTGCCGATGGCCGCGCGCGTGCTAACCACCAACGCCCTGCCGGTGACGGTCGATTTCCGGTGACGGTCGATTTCGTCTCTTCGCCAGTGGCGAGTCGACACACGATGCCTGCATTCGCGCAGGTCGGTTTTGCCTGTCTATCGCCACTTCAGGAGATAGTCCGGAGGCTCGGCCACATCGTGGTCCAAGGCGCCCGTAGGCCGGTGCACACTGAGACGGGCTCTCCTTGCTCGCCGTTCTCGATGCCGAGCCCATTGTCGATCGTTGCGACGACGTGACAGCCGACGAAGAACTGGCCCGGATTGGCCGGTCTCCAGTCACCCACGTGCACCACGACGGTGAGGTCGGCCGGCGGGGGTCCCCACGACCAGAACGAGTTGTGGCCCGAGTAGACCGGCGGGAGTCCCGTGCCGAGTAGTTCGAGCGGGCTCGCTTCGCTGTAGTCGTTGGTCAGGATCACCGCGTGGGCTCGTTCGTCTGCGGGCAGTGCGTCCACCACGTGCTCCACCGTTGCGACGAACTGCGGCCAGCCGACGGTGTTCGCAACATCGGGGACCGTGGCGGGCAGCGTCGTCTTGGCATACGTAGCCAGCGGCAGGATCGGCAGGGTCAGGTAGGCGATGAGGGCACCGGAGAGCACCGCGGCAGTCGCGAAGCTCCCGGCCTTGAGGCGGAAGTGGCCACGGGCCAGCCAGCGGTCGAGGAGGATCGCGCCGGCCGCCATGAACACGGGCGCGGAGCCGATCGCGTAGTAGGCCTTGCCGCCGCTGATCACGACGAGGGCGAGTCCAACAAGGGCGGCGATCCCGATTGCGCGCCACGGCTCCCCTGCCTTCGACCGCAGGACCCACAGCAGACCCGCCGCGCTCACCGGGAAGAGGAACGGGCCCGTGAAGAGCCAGAGCAGCGGCACGATCTGGCCGCGGTTGTCGGCGGCGTATTGGGAGATGGCCTGCGCCATCGTGAGTTGCGGCCAGCCGTTCGTCGCTTCCCAGACAAGGTTCGGAGCCCAGATCAGGAGCGCGATCCCGATGGCCGCCCACGCCCAGCGTGAGCGCACGATATCCCAGCGTCGGGCGAGAACCAGTCCGACTGCCAGACCCGCTCCCAGGAACAGGATCGTGTCCTTGTTCTCGAGGCCGATCCCGGTCACCAGGCCGACGGCCAGCCAGAGGCGCCCGTCACCGCCCGCGAGCAGCTTCACGAGCAGCCACAGGACGATCGCCCAGACGAGCAGGTCGGGCTCGGTCGTAGTGTCGAGATGCCCTGCGCCGAGATAGCCAGACAGGGCGGCCGTGATCGCCGCGAGGCTCTGCGCCCGCCGCGAGCCGCCGAGGTCCCGCGCGATGAGCGCGACGAGGATCATCACGAGTGCCATCTCGAGCGCGGGCAGCAGCCGGATGGCCGTGGGCGAAACCCCGAACAAGGCCACCGACGCGGCCGAGAGTAGCGGCGTGAGGGGCGGCTGGTCGACGTAGCCAAGAGCAGAATGTTGGCCCGCGACGATGTAGTACATCTCGTCGCCGTGGAAGCCGTAGGCGCCCGACACGACCATCAGCCCGACGAACATTACGCCCGCAATTGCGAGCACGGGCCGGGGAACGGCGAACGTCGAGAAGCGACGGTTGGATGGGTGCACGGCAACCGAGGTTGTCATTGTCGGTCCCTAACATTCCTCCACAGCCAAGGATAGGCACCGGAGCATGAGTTGGCCGCGTTCGCGGCGCCGCCATTCCGCCGACCGAAACCTCCGACCCAAGCGTGCCGGATCGTTGGACGGCGCGCGGTCTGGCAGCCACGCACGACGGCCTAATAGCGACACCGGCCAGCGGCCCAGACTCAAGCCTCATCGCCCGCTGCGCACGTCTGGAATCGCGAGGTGGGGCCGACAGCGGGTTCAGTTGCCGGCTGCGATGTCAGAGAAGTAGGTGGCGAGGCACCTGGTTGTCGAGCTTCTCGCCAGCCGCGAAACGACGGATCTGATCGCCGGCGAGGGCGTAGGCGCGGGCGAGCGACCGCCGCGAGTCGCCGGCCATGTGTGGGCTGATGAGGACGCCCGGCAACCGCCAGAGCGGGTGATCTGTAGGCAGCGGCTCTGGATCGGTCACGTCCAGCGCCGCGCGCAAGCGGCCGTCCCGCAGGGCATCCACGAGTGCCGGCGTATCGACCGTCGCGCCCCGCCCGGCGTTCACCAGGAGGGCGCCGGGCCGTAGCAGCCCGAGGCGGCGAGCGTCCAGCAGCCCGGTCGTCTCCGCAGCGAGCGGCAGCAGGTCGATCAGGATGTCGGCGGTGGGCAGCGCCAAGTCCAGGTCATCGAGCCCGAGGGCTCCCTCCCGCCGCGTCCTGGCCACTCCGACGACCTCGACGCCGAAGGGCTGCAGGCGCTCTGCCACCGCGGAGCCGATCGACCCGTAACCGAGGATCACGGCGCGCAAGCCTGCCAGCTCGTCGGCCACGAACGGGCGCCAGTCTGCCGCCAGCTGGGCGTCACGGGTTGTCATCAGGCCTCGCTGCATAGCCAGGATCGCCCCCATTACCCACTCCGCCACCGGGCCGTCGTAGACACCCCGAGCGTTGCAGACGACGATGCCCTCGGGTACCCGCCCGCGGAGCCAATCCACGCCCGCGCTGAGCGTCTGGACCACCCGCAGGCGAGCCATCGCGCCCAACTGGGCCAGTACGACTTGCCTGGACCAATCGGCTGGGACGAGGAACTCCACCCGGCTCAGGTCTGGAGGCGGGCCGGACTCGCGGGGCAGAAGGATAACTTCCACGTTCGCCGGGAGCTCGCCCATTTGGTGCCGCTCGGGCAGGTCTGGAAGGCACACGACGACCGCTTCGAGTCTGTCCCGGCGTCGCTCACTCACGCTCCGCCTCCGCGTGCCTATTACTGGTAGCAGTCACTCAGGCTGGCGAGTCTCGCAGAGCCTCCAGGCCTCGTCAATCTCGGTTGCGGCACCATTTCCGGTAGGCGGCTCCGGCTCGGCTGAGGTCCTGCGCACTACGGCTGCGTCGTGACGGTGGGGACGAAGCGACGTCGCTCCGTCGACGCTGGTCAGCCTCCGAGGATGGCTGACCAGCTGGGAGGGCCGCTCGCGAGAGCCCCGGTTCAGTCAAAGCCCCACCACATTCCTAGCCACAGGTTGTAGTCGTATTGGTCGACCACTCCGTCGTCGGTGACATCGGCCGCGGCTCGCATGTCCGGCGTGCACGCAGGATCGTTCTCGTAGCACATGAGGAATACGTTGTAATCCAGGATGTCTACGGAGCGTCTGCGGATCTGAAACCCCGGGCCATCTTACAGCGGCCCCACCTGGGCAATCCGCCCGAGCTCGCGCGGAACTTGGTGGCGATCGAGGCGAGACTGTCGACGCTACGACCTGCTCGTGCGAATGGGCGACTCCGCTCGCCGGCGTGTTGACAAGGCACGTCTGCTGTGGGAGCGGCTGGATCAGCAGTCGGGATACCCAATCTCGAGCACGTCCTTCTCGAGCGAACCCAGCGTGACACCACGGCTCAGGGACCGGATTAGGCTGTCCGACAGGCTCTGGTGCGCGTAGATGGCCTCGACTGCGGCGAGATCCACCTTGCGCTCGTAGTAGGTTTCCGCCCAAGTCTGGTATGTGCGTGGGTCCGCATCGAGAATAGCCAACAGAGCCTCAGACCCGTCCGGGTCATCAGCCGACGGGTACTTGATTGCGCCGACCTGCCACGCGGCGTCCGCAGGCGTGCGCCAGATGCAGAACGTCGCGTTCTTCGAGTCGAACGCGGGTTCGGCAACCAGGCCAGCGAACGCTGGAGGCACCGAGTCGAGCACGCCTGGCCATGTATCGTCTGCATGGTGCATGGAGGACTCGTGCGCTAGGCCGATGAGACCGATTCCGCGCGCCGACAGCAAAGCGAACCACTGGTCTCCGCTGCCGTCGCGCATTGACGCCATCATCTCGCCCTCGGCCCACTTCGAGTTGAACGAGTAGTACCGGTACTCCCAGTCCGGTGACAGGATGGCATCGAGCATCGCCACCGAACGTGCGAGCCGCCTGAAGCCCACGAGGTCCGGCATCTCACTGAGGTTCCGTGTCGAGATCATCGCTCCACTCTAAGCGGTCCACCATTGATTGGTTGATCCAGACAGCGGTGCTGATGGCGCCGATCGCACCACAATCGACGGCTCCATCGCTCGCAACCTCACGCTCCGCAGCCCTGCCGCTCCACTGCATTCGGCCGAGGTAGAGCCGGGGGCGCACGATCGCTGGATCGTGTCCGAGGAAGAGTCGCGCATCGACTACTTCAGGTCGGAGACCCGGACCACGTCCAGCTGCGTTGGGGCCACCAGGTATCCCGTGGGCTGGCCCGGCTGCGAGCCCAGGATGAGCCAGCCTCCCGTAAGAGCCACCCCGTCGGGAACTCCGCGGGGCTGCGAATCCCCGGGCGCCAGGATCGCGAGCGACGCGTTTCGAAAGGCGTCGCTCCAGCCGAGCCAACCGCCCGAGACGAACGCGGGGCAGCCCTCGTACCCGGTGTCCGCGGGCTGCCAGCCGGGGGCCGACGCGGTCCACATCTCGCAGCCCCCTGTGTCCCAGGCAATCTCACCCGTGTCGGCGTCAAGAAAGTAGGCGTCGTCAGCGATCTGGTGGGCCTCGGAGGAACCTTGGGGCAGCCACATGAGATGAGACCCCAGGTAATACGGGTTGCCGTAGCCAGCGGCCGGTCCCGTCCCGGCGGCATGGAGATCGTCATCCTCGACCCAGGCCAGGTTCTGGCCCGCCCAGCTCATCTCCTCGATCGGGCCACCCAATTGCAGCGTTCGAGTCGCGCCCGACGAGAGCGTCAGTATGTTCAGGACGATGCCATGGCTGAGATCTCCGGTCGTGTAGGCGAGTTGGCCGTCCCCAAGGGCCACGTTTGGCACAACCGGAACCGGCGCGTCCTGGCTGATGACCTCGTTGACTATGTCCGGATTGCTCCCCTGGGCAACGACTGTGGTCGACCCAGTGTCGAGATCGGTGAGGACGACCCGCCAGCTGCTGCACCGAACCTGCGGCATCTGATGGGCCTGTTCGGTCGGCTTTGGTGATGGCCACGATGACTCGCAGGTCGAGTCCGCCCAGGCCGCCTGGGAGCCGGCGACCGATATCGCAGTCGGGACCGAATCAAAGGTCGCCGAATTGCGAATCTTGCGCAGCGCACCCGTGTGGAGGTTGGCGGCATACAGCGCCTCGGAGGTCGGCGCGTCCGGGAAGCTGACGCCCATGACCAGCCAGTCGCTGTCCGCTACCAGCGTCGCCGTTTCGACCTCGGCACCGGCTGGCAGCGGGACGTTCGTCCGCATCGCGCCGGGCACCACGAGCAGTGTCGTGGCGGACGGGAGCCCCGACCAGGGTGTGGCTGTCACAAACGGTGTCGTCGTAGGAAGCGGGGAGCTAAGCGCGCTCGGAACTGAGGTCGCGAGGCTACTCGGAGACGTGCTGACGCCGATCGTCTGCGGCCCCGCCTGGCGCCAGTAGAGCAGGGCGGCCGCCAGGGTCAGCGCGATTGCGGCTGCCGCGGCCAGTTCGGCCCACCGTCCTACCTTGTCCCGGCGCCAGAACGGGACGGACACTCGAGGGACGTCCATGCGCTGCCAGGGTGCGCTCAGGAGATGGAGGGTGCGCCGGTGCCCCTCGAACAGGAGGCTGCACCGGTCGCATGCAGCTACGTGCCGCTGCTCGGCGTCCGTCAGCATCACCCCGGTACCGCCCTCCGCCGCCTCGGCGAGCCTGTGCTCGTCCACGTGGTGGGCCAGGAGTCCAATCGCCTTCATCGTTCCAGCTCCTTCCCGGTCGCGGGGGCGAGCTCGCGCGCGAGTTTCTGCCGGGCCTTCCAAAGACTCGCGGCCACGGTGCCCCGCGCAACCCCGAGCACCTGAGCCGCTTCCTCCTGCCCATAGCCGAGCCCATAGACCAACGCCATCGCGAGCCTTTGGCGTTCTGGCAATCTGGCGACCGCCTCGGAGCAGTCGAGCCTCATCTCCGGGTCCAGTGGGAGGTAGCTCGGTTCCGTTCCGTCCAGGCTGGGGAGCCGGCGCCGTCGCGCAGCCGCTGCGCCTCGGGCCGCGATGCGTCGCAGCCAGGGCCGCAGGTTCCGCTCGTCACGCAGATCGCGAAGATGCGCACGGCCGTACAACAACGCCTCCTGGGCGATGTCTTCGGCCTCGTCGGGGGCGCCAAGCGCACGACACAGCAGACAAAGCTCGTCGAAGAGCTTCGGGTAGGCCGCATCGAAGTAGTTGAGCGCTTCTGGTGTGGCAGAGATGGCGTCCACACTCCTTTAGTAGAGGGCGGAGCCTGAATTGCTTACCGGCGTTGAGAATATCTGCTCATAGGGAGCGCCGCGGTCGTTGTCCGACGGGCAATCCTCTAGTGGACCCTCGATTCAAGTGGCCTTGCCCCGGCCTCTGCGTTTGCGGTATCTCGAGCATCTTCCGGAGTGGTGGGCGGCAGTGGGGCCCGAGGATCGCAAGGCCCTCGCGGAGACGCTCTTCGCCAAGATCAGGGTCCTGGGCACGCGAAGGGCCATAATAGAACCGACGTTCGAAGCCGCCGCACGGGGCCTGCCCGAAGCATTTGGAATAGATGAGGTCGAAATGGTCGGGTCGAGAGGAGACAAGCCGACACCGACGACCTGAATGTCCCACTCCTGCTCGAGTGCCGACTTGTCGGCCGGAGCCGATGGACCGAGCTCGCAGGGTAGCGAGTCGGGCAGTGGACTACTTGGCAGTAATCCCGTCGCCGAGTCGCTTCAGCGCTGCCTCCGAATCTGACCCGGGCTCCGCGGTGAACACGAGGATGGTCAGCCCGGGATCTCGCGGCAGATCGAGGTCTTCGAAGGACAGGGTGAGCTCGCCCGCGACCGGGTGACGGTAGCGCCCGACCCCAGCGCGATGGAACAGCACGTCGTGATCCTCCCAGCGCACCCGGAAGACCTCGCTCTTCGCCGATAGCTCCTCGATGAGTGCCGACAACCCCGAGTCGTAGGGGTTACGACCGGTTTCGGCACGGAGCAAGCCAACCATGTCTCTGGTGCCGCGCTCCCAGTCGACGAAGAACTCGCGGGCAGCCGGATCCAGGAAGAGGAAGCGGGCTGGGTTCGGCGGCTCGCCCGGATGATCGAGGTCTTCGGGATAGAAGTCGTAGTAGAAGGCCTTGCCGATCGGGTTCGAGTAGACGATGTCGAGGCGGCGATTGCGCACCAGGGCGGGAACCGAAAGAGCGTCCACGATGAGCCGAACGGTTAGAGGCACCTCCCGCTGGCCGGCCTGATGAGTTGGCGCTGGAGCGCTGTTCAGGGCCCGCATGAGGTCGGCGAGATGCAAGCGTTCGGCGTCGTTGAGCCTCAGGGCGCGGATGACCGCGTCGAGGACCTCCTCGGAGACACCGCGAATGTCGCCGCGCTCGAGCTGGGTGTAGTACTCGGCGCTGATGCCCGCCAGCATCGCGACTTCCTCCCGCCGAAGACCCGCCACCCGACGGCGCCCGCCGAAGGTGGTCAGCCCGGCCTGTTCGGGCGTGATGCGTGCCCGTCGCGAGGCGAGGAAGTTTCGTATGTCTGTTTCTGCGCTCACAGGTGCAATGGTAGAGGCTGCCACTAGCCAGGTACCGCCAGTACCACCCCTAGGCAGCGTCTCTCTTGTCGTGATGGTGGCGTGGTTGGATGGCTCCAATCAAACGAATCCAGGAAGGACTTCATGCAAGCAGCCACCTTCAACGGGCCCGGCGACATTGGCATCGCGACCGTGCCCGATCCACAGATCGTCGAACCAACGGACGCCATCGTCCGAGTCGTGCTCGCGTGCGTCTGCGGCTCCGATCTCTGGTACTACCGCGGTCAATCGCCGCATGAGGTCGGCGACCTCATCGGCCACGAGTTCATCGGCGTCATCGAGCAGACGGGCGCGGACGTTCGAACGGTTGCCGAAGGTGACTTCGTCGTCGCCCCGTTCGCCTACAGCTGCGGCGTCTGCCCGAACTGCGACGCCGGCTTCCAGACGGCGTGCCTGGTCGGCGGCTTCTTCGGCGGCAACGGCCTCGGCGGCCAAGCGGAGAAGGTCCGCGTCCCGCTCGCCGATGGCACGCTCGTCAAGGTGCCCGGAACCGGACACTCCGACGAGACCCTTCGATCGCTGCTCACGCTGTCGGACGTGATGGGAACGGGCCACCACGCGATCGTTTGCGCCGGCATGAAGCCGGGAGACACTGTGGCCGTGGTGGGGGACGGCGCGGTGGGGCTGTGCGCCGTTCTCGCCGCTCGGCGTCTCGGCGCCGGCCGGATCATCGCCCTCAGCCGTAACCCGGCTCGCCAGGCGCTTGCCCGCGACTTCGGCGCAACCGACATCGTGGCCGAGCGCGGCGATCGGGCTGTGCAGGCGGTCCTGGACATGACGAACGGCATCGGCACGGACGCCACCGCCGAATGTGTCGGGACGAGCGAGTCGTTGACGACCGCCCTCGACATCACGCGTGCCGGATCGATGGTCGGCGCGGTCGGCGTCCCGCACAACGACGTCCCGATCAGTCACATCTTTCGAAAGAACTGGGGTGTCAAGGGCGGCGGGGCACCGGTCCGCGCGTACATGCCCGCGCTGATGGACGACATCCTGGCTGGCTACATCAATCCTGGGCGCGTCTTCGATTTCGAGACGGACCTCGCGGGCGTGCGTGAGGCGTACGCCGCGATGGACGAGCGGCGGGCGATCAAGAGCCTGCTGCGGATTGGAGCGACGGCATGAGCAGCAAGAGCACCCAGCCCACGGCCACACTCAACAATGGAGTCACGCTCCCGCTGCTCGGATTCGGTGTCTTCCAGACTCCGCCCGACGTGACGATGGAAGCGGTGTCCGAAGCCCTGCGCGTCGGCTACCGGCTGATCGACACAGCCGCCGCATATCTCAACGAGCGCCAGGTCGGCGAAGCGGTGGCGCGGAGCGGCCTCCAGCGTGCCGAGCTGTTCGTTACGACGAAGCTCTGGCTCAGCGACTACGGGTACGAGTCAGCCCTGCGAGCCTTCGACGTGAGCGCGCGCAAGCTCGGCCTCGACTACGTGGACCTCTACCTGTTGCACCAACCGCTGCCGAGCGACTTCGAGGCCACGATCGCCTCCTACCGGGCCGCGGCGAAGCTCCTCGACGATGGCCGGACACGGGCCATCGGCGTCTCGAACTTCAACGCGGAACTCCTTGCGCGGCTGATCGACGCGACCGGCGTCGTGCCGGCGGCGAACCAGATCGAGGTCCATCCGTACTTCGCTCAGCCCGAGCTGCGGGCGGTTCACCAACGGCTCGGCATCGTTACGCAGGCCTGGTCGCCGTTGGGGCAGATCTATGTGTATCAGGCCTCCGGCCCCGGCGGTGGACGCAACGTCTTCGACGACCCGGTTCTCACACGCATCGCGGCGGCACACGGCAAGAGTCCGGCTCAGGTCATTCTCCGCTGGCATATCCAGCACGGCACTTCGGCGATTCCCAAGTCCGTGCGGCCGGCCCGGATCGCGGAGAACTTCGACGTCTTCGACTTCGAGCTGGGCGCGGACGAGATGCTGGCCATCGATGGACTCGATACCGGAGTCCGCGGCGGGCCGGAACCCGCCTCGCTAGATGCCCGCCGTCACGCCTTCCAAATCCCGAATTGAGGTGACCGACATGACAATCCCATCGAGGACCATCGGCCAGGGGCTCGAGGTCTCGGCAATCGGTCTCGGTTGCATGGGCATGAGCCAGAGCTACGGCGTCATCCCGGACCGCGCCGACATGATCCCGGTCATCCGCGCGGCCGTGGATCGAGGCATCACCTTCTTCGATACGGCGGAGATCTACGGCCCGTTCGTGAACGAAGAGCTCGTCGGCGAGGCGCTGGAGCCCGTTCGCGACCAGGTCTTGATCGCAACCAAGTTCGGGATCAAGTCGTTCCAACTCGGTGAGCAGGTCCTCGACAGCCGGCCGGAGACCATCCGCGAAAGCGTTGAAGGCTCCCTGCGCCGACTTCGGACCGACCACATCGACCTCTACTACCAGCATCGGGTCGACCCGAACGTGCCGATCGAGGACGTGGCGGGGACGGTCAAGGACCTCATCACCGCGGGAAAGGTCCGCTTCTTCGGACTGTCGGAGCCGGGTGCCCAGACGGTCCGGCGCGCTCATGCCGTCCAGCCGGTCACCGCCGTTCAGAGCGAGTACTCGCTGTGGTGGCGACGCCCGGAAGAGGCCCTCATCCCGACGCTCGAGGAACTCGGTATCGGCCTCGTCCCGTTTAGCCCGCTCGGTAAGGGCTTCCTCACGGGTGCGATCGACGAGAAGACGGCGTTCACCGCCAACGACTTCCGGAACGCGATCCCTCGCTTCTCAGCCGAAGCTCGTCAGGCGAACCAGGTCCTGGTCGATCTGCTTCGCTCGATTGCGCAGCGGAAGGGCGCCACGCCCGCACAGGTCGCCCTCGCGTGGCTGCTCGCCCAGAAGCCCTGGATCGTGCCAATCCCCGGCAGTACGAAGCTCTCGCGGATCGAGGAGAACCTCGGCGCCGCGACGCTCGATCTGACGCCGGCGGATTTGGGCGGGATCCAGACCGCGGCGTCGAAGATCGAGGTCCAGGGCGCCCGCTATCCAGAAGCGCTCGAAGCCCGAACGGGGCTTTAGGTCGAGGAGATCAGATGCAACGACTTCATCCGCAGCCGACCACGAAGGCACCCTCGAACACGTTTACCGGCGACGCCTGGTTCGACGTCATCGTTCGGGGCGAGGAGCCTTCCCGCGTTCGCGTGAGCATGGTTCGCTTCGCGCCGGGCGCCCGCAACGCCTGGCACTCACACGCCGTCGGCCAGACCGTTCATGTGACCGAAGGCATTGGCCTCATCCAATCCCGCGGCCAGGCCGCGCTTGAGATGCATCCCGGCGACACGATCTTCACGCCGGCAGGGGAGTGGCACTGGCACGGTGCGACGCCCGAGCATTTCATGACCCACCTCGCCATCTGGGAAGCCGCCGACGACGGAGCGGAGGCCGACTGGGGCGAGCTGGTCAGCGATGCCGACTACGTGGCTGCTTCGGCTTCGGCGAAGGCTTCGCGATGAGCGCTTGGACAGAGGACGAGCTCGGCCGCATCGGCCGCGCTACCGAAATCGAGATCTCCTCGCGCCGTCCCGACGGCAGCCTCCGCCCGTTCGTGACCATCTGGGCAGTTCCAAGCGGAGATGCCATCTACGTCCGCTCGGCCTATGGCTGGAACAACGGTTGGTTCCAGCGAGCCCTCAAAGCGGGGCGAGGCCGAATCCGAGGCGGGGGACTGGAACGCGATGCTTTGTTCATTCAACCGGCGGCTGACGAGGCAGACGCCGTGACTTCCGCCTACCACGAGAAGTACGACCACTACGGCGCCAGGATGGTCGGCACGGTCGTCAATGCGGAGGCCGTCCGCGCGACGCTCAAGGTCATTCCCGAGTAGCGAATCTCTGCCGGTCTAGCACCGCCGAGGCGTCGCCCGGCGATCAATGTCGACGACTGCCCACGGTCTCGTCCGGGCCTGCCGGCTTTGTGACAGTTGTGACAAGGCCAGTCACAAACCAGGTTCCGGGTCGAAATCGGGACATCCAGGTCGGTCAAGTCAAGATGCCGCTCGAAAGGGCAGGTCACGCGAGCGGCCAATCGACCGAAACGCGGCGGATTCAAGCGTGGAATCGAGGAGCCGAAGTGGCTACCTACTCGAATGGTCGGGGCGAGAGGAGTCGGGCCGCGGCTAACCCGCTCGTCGGGGATCTGGATCCCACGTCTCTACCGGGGCCGCGTACTCGTGACGATTGGCGGCATCAGGCCACCGCTGCGATCGGTGCGTTCTGCATGAGGCGCTCGCTCTACGGAATTAGCGGCTGACCAAGCTGGGCGAGAAGCTGGTTCACGGCGTTGCGGCACTTGCTCCGTGGGAGAGCGCCCACGAAATGCCCCGACTCAACCGACAGTTCGCCCGGGATAAGGAATGGGATTCGGTTGAACCATGCGGTGTACATCCATGCCTCGATGCGGGCGTTCGGCCCTAGCTGACGGACAACACAGAACCATGCACCGCCCATCGCCCGCTGGCATCGATAACGCCGACTTCCATCCGGCTCGACGAACACGGGTTGGAAGCCATTCGCAGACGCCCATGCGTCGGCTGCGGGCGCGACAGGGAATGGAACTTGAAAGTCCCGAATGGTCCGACTATTTCCCACGACTTGCCCCTGATGCATCCACAACGTCAAGGAGCATCTCTGCGGCATGCTCTCCGGCGAGCTTTGCGGCATCCGCAAGGAGGTCTTGCGAGCTGCCTCCGCCCAAGCCAAACCGTCGCGTCCCATTGCCCCTGATATGCGCCAAGAGCACTCCCCTGTCCGTTATCTGGGCTTCAACCTCGAAGACCGCGCTTCCGGCAACGAACGGTAAGAGCCAACGCAGGAACTTGCTTCCCGGATCGGCACGAATGATCCGAGAGCGGATGACTAGGTCGTAGTCCGGAGAACCTGAGTCAGGGAACTTGGGGTTCAGCTTCTCGGCCAGGGCCAGTACCAATGCGCCCTGGAAAGAGTCTGCGGCGAATTGAACGTCGAACTTCGTCGGGAGAATTGTCGCTCCCTGCGACTGGATCGGGTAAACGGAGCAGGGCGTTCCCGGACCGTCAGTTGCCGGTCCTCGTCCAGCCAAGGCGGTAGATCCCGTCGGGGATGGCTCCGCCCCAACCACTGAGGGCGGCCATGCGGGGGCCACCGGGATGCCGACTTGGGGTAGAGGCGGCCTGTAGCCGGTCATTTCTGCACATGCTGGTCCGTACGGCGACGGCCACGAGCCGGGATATACGACGGACCAACTTGGTGGAGTCTTTCTTCGAACGCCCCAACGCACATATAAGGCGATGATTAGCCCAGCGCTCGCGAGCAGGCCGAGACCCACAGCGGCAGAGCCGCTGCTAGGCGGCCCCTCGTGCGTCATATAGACGTCGTCCATCACCCCTGCTGATGGGTACGTTGTGCGGGCCCAGTCGTTCCAGTTGCTCCCGTTCGCCCACACATGCCATCCACGCCATAGGAACCCAGTGACGGTGATCTGGCTACCGGGCTGCCCGAGGGGTTGATCGGACACCACAACCAGACCCCTGCCGGACGCAGTGACGACGTAGGCGCGGCCATAGTCGAGTCCCTTCCATACCCAG
>CAVYIM010000009.1:0-295439 GCA_963768655.1 uncultured Chloroflexia bacterium
CGATCACGGCCGCCGACATCGACGCAGGCTCGGTCACCAACACCGCCGTTGGCCATGCCAGCTACGCCGGTACCGCGGTCGACTCCGATCCGGGCAGCGTGACCGTGAACGCGGTCCAGGGTCCGGCACTAGTAGTCACCAAGACGGCCAAAGAAACCACCTACGTGACGACCGGCGACATCCTCGACTACAGCTACGAGATCAAGAACACCGGCAACGTGGACCTCTCCGGGCCGTTCACGGTGACGGACGACAAGACCACGGTCACCTGCCCGGCCACCCCGACCAGCCTCGCCCCCGGTGACACCATCACCTGCACGGCGACCTACACCATCACCGACGCTGACATCGACGCGGGCCACGTCACCAATACGGCCCAGGGCCATGCCGCCTACGACGGCAAGACGGTCGACTCCAAGGAAGTAACGCTGACCGTTAATGAAAAGGCGCAACCCAGCAAATCGCTCGCGGGCGCCACGGGCACTCCTCGCCGATCGGCCACTCCGCCGGCGACGGATACCTCGTCGGGCCACGGATCGAACGACAACAGCACGCCGCTGTTCGCCCTGCTCATCTGCCTCGCGTTCGGTAGCCTCGCCCTGATCACGGTCGAGGCGCAGCGACGCAGCATCCGCCGCTAACCTCGGCCGCGCGAGCGGCCCCACTACCCAGCAAGCGGCGGGTCCCTGCGGGCCCGCCGTTTGCTATCCGGCGCGTATAACCTGACCAGGTACGGATCGGCCCTAGATCCGAGCTGGAGGTATGCATGGAACGAGACCCGGCACCGCGCCCGGCTCCGTC
This sequence comes from uncultured Chloroflexia bacterium, assembly GCA_963768655.1. Taxonomy (GTDB): domain Bacteria; phylum Chloroflexota; class Limnocylindria; order Limnocylindrales; family CSP1-4; genus Fen-1039. Next base: position 802 of record CAVYIM010000009.1, read on the forward strand.
CCTCGCGCCCGAGCACGAATGGTCCGCCGCGTCCCGTCTTCTGCGCCCTGCGCTCCGGCCGGCCGGGACGGTTGGGGTCGATGGTCGCAACCTTCAGGTCCCGTCCGGGACGGGATTGCCGGGCAAGCCGCTCATCGTGGCCGGGCCCGCCGGGCTGGCGATCGGGTATGTCATCCCGGGGCCGGGCTTCGACGTCCTGATTGGCGCGGAGCACCTCCTTTCCTGGGGCGTCGGCCCCGACGAAGTGCACGCCGCGGCCATGGCGAATCTGGCCGTCTGGTCGAGTGGGGCGCCGTGGGTGGACGAGATCAGCGGGTCGAGGCGCATCGTCTGGTCCGATTGGGGCGAGGGAATGGACGCGGCCCGGATCCTGCTGCCCGACGTTCGGGCGCAGCTGGCCGCGGACCTGGGCGGGAGCGGGCAGGTCCTGGTCGGTGTCCCAGAGCGGGACCTGCTGATCGCAACGGGTCTGGCCGGGGGCGACCACGAGTTCGTGGCCATGCTGGCTGCCTACACGAGCGATCGATCGCACGGCGCGGACGATCCGATCGACCCGCGTCTCTTCGAGCTGGTGGATGGCGAGCTGGTGCTCTTCGCAGGCCCGTCGGAAACCTGAAGCCGATCGACCGCCGTACCGCCCCCGGCGGGAGGTCCTCGGCCGGCCTCGAGGGCTCGTGGCGGCGACGCCGCCGCTTATGGCGTCGCCCGTGGCGTCTCGGCCGAGTGCCGCCTACGGAACCGTCACGTGGGAGATCCCGGTCTGGCCAAATACGACCGTGTTGCCGGCGAACGACCCGATGGCCTGGACACGGACCGACCAATCGCCTGACGGCATCTCGGTCGGCCCCGAGCTGGTCGTGTCCGTCCCGAACGCCACGTAGCAGTCGCCGTCGAGATACGAGGGGCTGCCGTCCCAGGCGACCCAGACCAGCTTGTAGGCGTCGAAGCTGAAGCCGCCGGTATATGCGCTCCACGTGAACGTGTAGTTGCTGCCGCCATCATCGGCGACGCCCAGGGTGCCCAGGCTCTGGACCGGCGGGTCGGTGGGGGCAGGCTGCGTCGCGTTGAGATGCACGATGCCGGTTTGCGCCCGGATGACGATGCCCTTCGATTCGTCCACCACCTGGACCCGGACGGCGTAGTCGCCGACGTCGACGGGGCCGGTCCAGGTGGTCTCGTCGCGGCTGTCGTTGCAAGCCCAGAATGGCGAGTCCGGGTAGTTGGGCTTCGTCCCCCAGTCGCCATAGACGAGCTTGTAGTACGTGAAGCCGTCGCCCTTGTACTCGGGCCAGGAGAACGTATAGGTTCCGTCGCCGTTGTCGACGATCGTGAGCTTGCCCAGGCTGGCGGGCCCGGCGGGAGTCGGCTTGGCTGTCGGTTTGGGTGTCGGCTTGCGGGTGGGAACTGGCGTCGGAGTCGGTATGCGGGTCGGCGCCGCCGTCGGCGCGCTCACCGGCGCAACCGTCGGCGCCGCCGTCGGGGCGACGGCCGGCAACGGCGTCTGGCTGGGGCTCGACGTGGGCCCCACGTCCACGGCCAGCTCACCGAGAGCGAGCCCTGCCAGGGCGTCGAGCTGGGCGTTTTCGACGAGCCAGGAGTCGGCCAGAACCTGCGCGCTGATCTGGGTGACGACCGGCTGGCCCTCGGCCGACCCGCCTGCGGCCAGCTCGACCGTGGCGCTCTGACCCTGGCTGAGGCTGACCTGCACCTTCGGGCCCTGAAGGTTCAGCCCGTCGAGGAGAGCCAGGCCACACGCTTCCTCGCCGCCTGCCGCCGTCGGCTGCAGATCCAGGTCGAAGGCGGTGCCGGCCGCGACCCAGTTCACCGAGCCGGTCACGACCGTGTACGCGCCGGTGGCTGCGGCGCGGTAGTAGGCGCGGCCGCCGAGCTGATCGACGACGACCTGGTTCGCGTCGAGGCCGTCCAGGCGAACGTCAGACCCCGGCGCCATCCGCACGAAGCTCGCGCCTATGGCGAGCGTCGCCTGTCCGCCGGCTCCAACCTCGATCTCGTCGCCTTCGAGCAGCTGCGCACCCTGAACGAGCGGGCTCGAGACCCCCCCTCGAACGACGGTGGCGGCAACGGCCACGTCGGCCGTCGCCTGCGGGCGCATCGGGAAGAGCAGTGTGCTGCCGTACAGGAAGCTGGCCATGGCGATCGTGGCCGCGAGTCCGACGGCTACCCAGCGGGCCGGCAGGATATGGGTCGACATACGCCAGCGCACCGAAGGTCGCAGCGCGGCGACGTGGTCGGCCGGCGCGGGTGCGAGGTCGGTGGGCTCGACAGCGGGGAGAACGTGCGGCCGCGTCGTGGAGATCGGCTGAACCTGGCGCGCGCGCCAGCGCTTGCCGGCGTCAGGCGTGGAGGCGCCTCCCTCGTCTCCGGCCGCCGAGCTGGCCGAGCCCAGCGGGCCCTGCCCGGCCATGACCGTCCGCTCCCGGCGGCCGGCGGCTGCGGCACCGTGAAGGCCGCGCCGCCCGGCGAGGTTCTCGGGGACTGCGAGTGGCCGGTCCGGCGGAACGGGCATGGCGTCCGGCAGCGACCCCGCTAGCAAGGCCGCGGCCATCGGCGCCGGCCGTGCCCCCGCGAGCTCGCTCATCAGCCGGGAGCGCAACTCTGCCGCGAATGCGGCATCCGGTGTCTCGCTGCGAGCAGAGGCGGCGCGGGCGATCTCCCCGGCCTCGGTCAGCTCGGCGGCCAGCCCTGCGAGCTGCTCCGTCTCGCGGCGGTCGTCAAGCGACATCGGCCGCCTCCTTGGCGATCTCCGCGCGCAGAGCGCGCAGCGCCCGATGCAGCCGAACGGCCAGAGTCTCGCGCGAGCAGCCGAACGAGGCGCACAGCTCCTCGGTGTCGAGGTCGTCGTAGAAGCGCATCACGAGGAGCTCGCGATGGCCCGCCGGCAGTGTCAGCAGGGCCCGCCGGAGCTGGTCTCGGTCGAGGGCGGCAGCCAGGGCATCGAGAGCCAGATCGCCCGGCTCATCGGCCCCCTGCAGGTCGCCGAGCGAGACCAGGCGACGATTGCGGCGGGCGTGGTCGACGACGGCGTTCGAGGCCACGCGAAACAGCCAGCCGCCGAAACAATCGTTTCGGAAATCGGCGCGGCGGACGTTCTCGAGCGCTCGCTGGAAAGTCATCGAAGTGAGATCCTCGGCCAGGCAGCGGTCCTGGACGCGGCGAAAGATGAAGCCATAGATGCGAGGAAGGTAGAAGTCGTAGAGCTCGCCGAAAGCGGCGCAGTCGTCGCGCGACCGTTCCACGAGCTTCCGCTCGCGGTCGGCGGCCATTCGAGATGCTCCGTCATCTGCCATGGAGCCATGAACGGTACGGAGTGACGATTGAGCCGGCAATCGGCCACCTGTACTGAGAAGTACCGCCCGCCACGGGATCGGCACCGGGCAATCGGAAGGCAAGCGGTTCTTGCCGACAGATCGGTTCGGGATCCATTCGAAGTTGCCATCGTCCGTGGCCCGCGGTGGCGTCGTCCTGACTCTGCCCGGTTGAAACTGCCGGGCGAGGGAGGGGCTCCGACTCGCGTCGGAGCCCGCTCGCTCTGTGCCATTTCTCGACGGAGGCCTGTCATCGACCCGGCACCTTGCGCCCGGCCGGCGGGGCCGTCCGCCTAGCCTTCACTCGAAGCGCTGGGCGCTTCGGTCGGATCGGCGGGCGGAGTCGGAGTCGCCGCGTCCGGGATGGTCACGGTCCTCACCGGGGATTCGGCCAGGATGGTCCCGCCGTTGCAGAAGGTTTCCGAGGTCCAGGCGAAAACCCGGTAGTGATACGTGTGGCCGGGCTCGACGTTCTGGTCGACCCAGGACGTCACGGACACGTCGCCGATCTCCTGGATGACGTCGTCCTGCGTCGGCGTCCCGTCTTCGGTGCGGGCGATCAGATAGTCCTCGAAGTGGTCGCCCTGGTACTGGTCCCAGGTGAGATGGGCGAAGCCGTCCTTGCCGACGGTCACGGTCAGGCCGAGCGAGGGGATCGGCGCCGCCGCCACGACGAGCTTGAGAGTCTCGGTCTTGGCGGCCGCCGCAGCGCCGCTGTCGGGGAAGTAGACGGCTTCGACGTTGACGTTCCAGGTCCCTGGATCGACCTTGATGGTCACGCTGGTGGTGCTGTTGTCCAGGCAGGCCCAGTAGTTGCCGTCGTTCTCGACGTAGCCGGGCGTAGCCGGGTAGGGCTGGCCGTCGAGCTTGTAGTAGGTGAAGTCGGTGTCGCCCGTATAGGCCGCCCAGGTGAACGTGTAGGTGCCATCGGAGTTCTTGACGGCCTGGAGCTTGCCGAGATCCGCCGGGTTGGCGGTGGGAGTCGGCTTGGGGATAGCCGGGACGGCGATCGTCACGAGGTTCGTGGAGTCGAGGACGACATAGCCGTCGTCGGTGGACTTGACCGCGAAGACCTCATATGACCAGGTCTTGCCGGCAGGTGGGCAGTCCGTGTAGGTGAGCGTGGACTGGTCGCTGATTGCCGCGGCGAGCGAGTCGCCGTCGCCGAGCGGCCAGCTGGCCTCCTTGTCCGAGGAGCGGATGACCTTGTAGTAGGCGAAGTCGGCACCGTCGTAGGCGGTCCAGGTCAGGACCACCTTGCGGCTGCTGAGCTTGGCCGTGAGCGTCATCGGGTCCGATGCGACCGGTGTGGTGGGCTTGGCCGTGGGCGCTGCGGTCGGCGCTGTCGTCGGCGCTGTCGTCGGGGCCGGAGCTGTCGTCGGAGCGGCCGTGGGGCCGTCGTCGCCGACGACGACCGGTGTGGCGCTCGCCATCGGCCCCAGGACCAGCGGCCTGACGACGGTCGCGCCGAAGGCGACGGTCGCCACGACGAGGATCGAGACTATCGCCAGCGGCAGTGAGGCGGCGAAACGGCGAGGCGACACCTTCGTCGGCGTGAGGTGCCTAACGAAGTCGTCCTCCAACCGTGCGCCCTGGGACGGCGAGGAGCCGTGCTCCTGATCAGGTGTCTGGTTTTCCATTCCGATCGCTCCACTCAATCTGAGATGAATGAGTCCGCGCGGCAGGTAGGCCAACCGCTTGACAACAAAACGCCGCAGATGGGCGGGGATTACAGGCTGGCCCGGAAGTGGTGTGCGGGGTCAACGTTCGGTCCGGCGCCTACCTGGGCGGCCCGCCGCCGGGTGCGTTTGACAGCCAGGCGTGACCGACCGCATGCTCGCCCAGACCAATCGCGACGCCCCGGCCCGCCCGGGCGAGCGCACCATTTCGATCGGGGTAACGAATGCATCGCCGCCCAAGTCCGTTCCCTTCGACGCTTCTCGGCATCGGTATCGCGGCGATGCTGGTGGCCGGCTGCGGCGGCGCCGGCGCGACCGCGTCGCCAACGGCTCAATCCACTCCCAGCGCCACCGCGACACCGGCGCCGACTCGGACCTCTTCGCCGGTGCCGTCCGGTTCCGCAGCGCCTTCGACGAGCGCCAGCCCCGAAGCCACCCTGCCGCTCGCTCACGTTGACCCCACCCTGGAGGACAAGCTCCCCGACGTCATCGGCGGCGTCCAGCTCACGAAGCTGAGCTGGCCGCTCTCCACCTACATCGCCTCGTTGAAGGGCACCGGCGACAGCGTCCTGTACACGCCCTGGCTCGTGAACTTCGGCAAGAACGCGGACGACATCAACATGGCCATCGCGTCGGACCTGACCGGCACGGAGCACTTCACCGTGCAGGCAATCGAGATGCCCGGCGTCGCCGCTTCGTCACTCACCAGCGAGTTCGCAAACGTGGCGAAAGCGCAGGGATGGCCGGCCAGCCCGGCATCGATCGGGCCCGAAACGGTCATGGAGATCGTCGACCCGGTGACGACCCAGGCGGGCGGCAACGGCACGGCCTACATCTACGCCCAGGGCGACATCATGTACGTCATCATCACCGACGACGCATCGCTGGTCGTCGAGGCCCTGGCCAAGATCTCTTCCTAGCCCGCCAGCCGCGGACCGGTTACGAGCCGCACGTCGCCCGCCACGAGTGCGGGCTCGACGCGCCGGAGCCGTACAATCGGCCCGATATGACCCGCCAGCTCGATCGACCCATTCGCGAGGCCTGGATCGTCGCCGCCCTGCGCACGCCATTCGGACGATACGGCGGGGCACTGGCGTCGGTCCGACCGGACGATCTGGCAGCCGCGGTGATCCGGGCACTCGTCGACCGCACCGGCATCGATCCGGCGGTGATCGAAGACGTGATCCTGGGCTGCGCCAACCAGGCCGGCGAGGACAACCGGAACGTCGCGAGAATGGCCCTATTGCTGGCCGGTCTGCCGGTCGAGGTCGCCGGGCTGACCGTGAACCGCCTGTGCGGCGGCGGGCTCCAGGCGATCAATTCGGCCGCTCATGCCATCGCCGCCGGCGACGGCGAAGTCTTCATCGCCGGTGGCGTCGAGTCGATGACACGAGCGCCCTTCGTGATGCTCAAGCCAGAGGCGGCGTACGAGCGCGGGGCGCGCGAGCTCGTCGACACGACCCTTGGCTGGCGCTTCGTCAACCCGGCGCTGGCGGCGCGACACCACCCGTACTCGATGGGCGAGACCGGCGAGAACGTGGCCGAGCGACTGGGCGTCAGCCGCGAGGACCAGGACGCGTTCGCCCTCGCCAGCCAGCGCAAGGCTGCCGCCGCGATCGCCGAGGGTCGCTACGACGGGCAGATGGTGCCGGTCACCATCCCGCAGAAGAAGGGCGAGCCGATCGTCGTGGATCGCGATGAGCATCCGCGAGAAACATCGATGGAGGCGCTGGCGAAGCTGCGGCCGGTCTTCCGTGAGGGCGGGACCGTCACGGCGGGCAACTCCAGCGGCATCAACGACGGGGCCGCTGCCTCGCTCGTCGTCGAGGCTGGACGGGCGCGGTCGCTGGGGCTTGCGCCGATGGCCCGCATCGTTGCCACGGCGGTCGCCGGCGTGGACCCCGCGGTCATGGGCCTCGGTCCGATCCCGGCCACTCGCAAGGCCCTGGAGCGGGCCGGCCTCGGCGTTGCGGACCTGGATCTGATCGAACTCAACGAGGCCTTCGCCAGCCAGTCGATCGCGTGCGTCCGTGCGCTGGGCCTCGACCCGGCGAAGGTCAACGTCGACGGCGGGGCGATCGCGCTCGGACACCCGCTGGGCGCGAGCGGCGGGCGGCTGATAACGACGCTGGTCCACGGCCTGCGCCGGACCGGCGGCAGGTACGGGCTGGCGTCGATGTGCATCGGGGTGGGCCAGGGGATCGCCACGGTCGTCGAACGGATAGACGAGTAGCCCCGTGGCCGTAACGGGCGCCGGTGGCGCGGGGGGCGGGAATTCGCCGGCCCCGGCCATCGAGACGCACGAGCTGCGCAAGCAGTACGGCCGGATCGTCGCCCTGACCGGCCTGACGATGACGGTGGGCCGCGGCGAAGTCTTCGGCTTCCTCGGGCCGAACGGGGCGGGCAAGACGACGGCGGTCAAGCTGTTGCTCGGGCTGTCGGCGCCGACGGCCGGCGAGGGACGGGTCCTGGGCGCGCCGCTGGGCGATCTCGACACGCGGCAACGAATCGGCTATCTCCCCGAGCTGTTCCGCTACCAGGGCTGGATGACGGCGCACGAGGTGCTCGCCCTGCACTGCGAGCTGGCCCGCCTGCGACATTCGAGCTGGCGGGCTGCGATCGACGATGCGCTCGATCTGGTCGGACTGACGGATCGTTCGAACGACCGCGTGGAGACATTCTCGAAAGGCATGCAGCAGCGCCTGGGACTCGGGGTCGCTCTGCTCGGCCAGCCGGACCTGGTCGTGCTCGACGAGCCGACCTCGGCGCTCGATCCGGTCGGGCGGCAGGACGTCCGGGCGATCATCGGCACGCTGCGTGCTCGCGGAGCGACGGTCTTCCTCAACTCGCACTTGCTCACCGAGGTGGAGCGGGTCTGCGACCGCGTGGCGATCGTCGATCGGGGTCGCGTCGTCGCGGAGCTGCGGATGGCGGAGCTGCTCCAGGGAAGTGGCGTCCGACTCCTCGTGACCGGGCTGCCGGATGCCGGGGCCATCGCCGGCCGCTTCGCCCATGCCCGCCTCGACGGGGAGTGGCTGGCTCTCGACTCGATCGCAGACGAGGCAGTGCCCGCCCTGGTCGGGGAGCTGGTGGCTCGCGGCGGCGCCGTCCACGCTGTCGTTCCGACACGCCACACGCTGGAAGAGCGGTTCCTCTCGCTGCTCGGGGCGGCGTCGGACGGGCCGACACGGGACGGGCCGGCGGAGCGAGTACCGGACGGGGCAGGGCACGGACCCGATGGGCCGGCGGCCGATGTGGCGGCGCCCGATGTGGCGGCGCCCGACAGCCCGGAGTCCAGCATATGAGCCGAGGCGCGATCGGAATCATCGCCCGCCTGACGCTGCGGGAGGCCTTCCGCCGCCGCCTGCTCTGGGCGCTGGTCGGGCTTACGCTGCTGCTCGTCGCCGTCACCGGCTGGCTATTCGGCAAGGCCGCCGAGCTGAATCCCCTCGAAGGCGGGGAGCAGCAACTCGTCCTGTCGCAGCTGCTGGTGATGATCGCTTTCATGTTCAGCTTCGTCCTGACCATGACGGCCGCCTTCGCGGCCTCGCCGGCGATCGAGCCGGAGATCGAGAGCGGGCTGCTCCTGGCGGTGCTGGCCCGGCCGGTCAGGCGTGCGGACGTGCTCCTGGGTCGCTGGCTCGGCCTGGCGGCCGTGGTCGTCGTCTATGCGCTGGCGGCCGGCTACATGGAACTTGCCGTCGTGCGGCTGATGACCGGCTACACGCCCGTCGACCCGATGGTGGCGCCGATCTACCTGGCCGGAGAGTCGCTCATCCTGCTGACGCTGGCCCTCGTCTTCAGCACGCGGATCGCGCCGGTGGCTTCGGGCTCTATCGCGGTCGTGGGGTTTGGGCTGGCGTGGATGGGCGGCGTCGCCGGCGGCATCGGCGATTATCTGAACAACGACACGCTGCGAAACGCGGGCCTGATCGCGCATCTCATCCTGCCGAGCGACACTCTCTGGCGGGGGGCCATGTACGCGCTCGAGCCGCCGCCCGACGTCCTCGCGGCAGCGGGTTCCCAAGCCCGCATCTTCACAGTGAGCCCCTTCTTCGCCGGCACTCCGCCGCCCCTGGCATGGTTGGCCTGGTGCGCCATCTGGATCGTGACCGCGCTGGCGATCGGCATCCTGACTCTCCGCCGCCGCGAGCTGTAGGCCCATCGGCTGAACTGCGGCCTCCGAGTAGGCCAGCGCAAGCAGGCGAACGCATGCGGTAGGCTTCCCTCGTGAAAGCGAAGGGGCCGGAGCCGGCCACCCGACGGAGCAACGCGGCCCAGGCAGCCGTCTCGGCGGCCCCCGGGTCAGGCCCTGTTGCTGCGCGCGAGGGACGCGTCGTCGTCGTCATGCCGGCCTACAACGCCGCCAGGACACTCGAGCGGACGTATCGCGACATCCCCCATTCGATCGTCGACAAGATCATCCTGGTCGACGACGTGTCCAGGGACGACACCGTCGCGATCGCTCGCCAGCTCGGCCTGGACGTGATCATCCATCGCCAGAACCTCGGCTACGGCGGCAATCAGAAGACCTGCTACGACGCCGCTCTCGAGGCCGGTGCCGACGCCGTCGTGATGCTCCACCCGGACTACCAGTACGACGCCACGCGCATCCCGGCGCTGGTCAAGCCCATCCTCGATGGCGAGAAGGACCTGATGCTGGGCAGCCGCTTCCTGGGCGATCCGCTGGCGGGCGGTATGCCGCGCTGGAAGTTCATCAGCAACCGCTTCCTCACGATCATGGAGAATCGCGCTTTCGGCCTCCACCTGTCCGAATACCACACCGGCTTCCGCGCCTACAGCCGGGATCTGCTCGAGTCGATCCCCTACAGGCTCAACAGCGACGACTTCGTCTTCGACCAGGAATTGGTGGCGCAAGCTGTCGCCTGCCACATGCGGGTCGGCGAGATCGCGGTGCCCACGCGCTACTTCGAGGAAGCGAGCTCGGTCGGCTTCCGGCGCAGCGTCGTCTACGGGCTCTCGACCATGAAGGTCGTTCTGCGCTTCACGCTGCACCGAATGCGGTTGCGCCGCAGCCGCAAGCTCGCCGACCGAAGCCAGCCCACGCGGTGAGCGACGCAGGAACCGTCCGACCGAACGGACGCGCGCGCTCCTCCCGACCCGGCGACCGCGCATGAGCCGGCGGCTGAACTCCGGCCTCGCCCGAGGGGCCATCGGGGTCTTGATCTCGCTCGCGTGCGTCTATCTCGTGCTGCGCGGCGTCGATCTCGGAAAGACCGCCGACCTGCTGCGCGGTGCCCGACCCGCCTGGCTGGCGCTGGCCGTCGCGGCCGTCGCGAGCGATCTCGTCTTCCGGGCGCTGCGCTGGCAGGTCTTGATGCGACCGATCCGCCGCGTGCCCCTTCGCCGCCTCAGCGCCTACATGCTCGTCGGGTACCTGGCCAACAACGTCCTGCCGGCGCGTCTCGGCGAGCTGGTGCGAGCTCACTACCTGGGCGACCGAGAGGTCATCAGCCGCAGCGCGACGCTCGGTACCGTGGTTGTGGAGCGGGTCGTCGACACCGTGGTCCTCGTGGGGATCGGCGCCCTGGCCATCGTGGTTCTTGATGTCCGTGGCGTGGTCGTAAGCGCGATACTCGCCGGAGTGGCGATCGCGGGGCTGCTGTGCGTCGCGCTGGCGGTGGCTCTGGCCGCGCATCGGCTGCCCGGGGCGGGCAGGGCGGCCGCTTTCCTCGGACGCTGGCCGAGGATCGTCGGCGTGGCCACGCGGTTGCGCGATGGCCTTCGCGTGGCGGCCCTGCCTCGAACGGTCGCCGCGGCCGCGATCCTGAGCGTCGCCGCCTGGAGCTGCACCGTCGTCGCGGTCCTGGCCGTCGGCCAGGCGCTGGGCATTCAACTCACCGTCGGCGAGGGCGCGCTGCTGGCCGCAGGCACGAACCTGGCGACGGCGATCCCGTCCGGGCCGGGATACCTGGGCACCTTCGAGTACGCCGGCCAGACCATCGCCCTGGCATTCGGATTGGGCGCGTCCGAAGGCCTCGCACTGGCTCTCCTGATCCACGTCATTACGCTGGCGGTCAGCTCGATCGGCGGCGTGGTCGCACTCATCCGCCTGGGCTGGTCGCCCAATCGCTGCCCTGCCGCCGCGCCGGGAGCCTGACCGCCAACCTTCCGCCCGCCGGTGGCCTCTCACCAGGCGGAGGGCGCGCGACCCCGTCCGCCTCGCGCCTCGCCCGCCTCCGCCGCCCCGCTCGCCTCGCGCGCCGAACTTGCATGAGGGACGAGACGACAGCGCTCCGGAGGGCTATGGTGTCGTCGCAATGACGATGGATCAGCGCTCCACCCCCGGTGACGACGGCCGCTGGCTCGAGCAGGCCGGCCGCCGTCTCGCCAATCTCGGCTTCGAGCTCGTCGAGCCGGATCGAGTCGCCGGAGAAGACACGAGCCATCTGCTGGTGGCCATCCGGCCGGCCGCGACGCTGCGGCATTTCGATCCCGAAACGATCGATTGCTGGACCTGCGAGGCGGGCCGCGGCAAGGCAGCCAGGTTCGAACGCGAGACGCACTATCCGATCTCGACGGACTACTCGTGGGGCCTGATCTCGCTGACTGACAGGCTGGGCGTCACCAACCAGTTCCTCAGCTTCGGCGGAGCGCTGCGAGCCCAGGTTACGCCCGACACGACGGTCCTCTTCGACTTCGGCTCGCATGCGCCCATCCTGCGCGGCAGCGGCCACAGCCAGAGCGTCGATCCGCTCGCGGCCGAGGTCGGCGCGTTCTTCGCCCGGATCAAGGTGCCGATCGATTTCGTGCCCGGCGCCGAGGCGCTCGTGGCGAAGGCGTCCCCGCTCACGCTTTACTGCGCCTTCATACAACACGTTCGGGAGAAGCTCGGGCAGGCCCGCGGCCTGCGCGAAGCCAATCGCTGGCTGGCCGACTGGAGCTCGCGCGAGGTCCAGCGCATGGAGGCGTCCGCGGCCGAGCACTGGCAGGCCGCCGCGGAGCTGCGCCGGCAGCTCGGCGCGATCGAGGCCATCGCCCGGGAGTGATCGGCGCGCCACTGCCACCCGGCCGCCCCTCCCCCCGCCCGCTCACCGCCAGATAGTGCGACGGCGCCCTTGCGGGCGCCGTCGCTGCGTTTCTGCGATTGACTCCGCACCGCGGCGGAGGCGCGAGGTCAGGATGGGCTGGCCGTTGGCTCGGCCGTAGCCGTGGGTGCCGCGGTCGCCGTAGACGCCGACGTGGCCGTCGGGGCCGCGGTAGGCGTCGCGGCCGCTGCCGACGTCGACGGGGCGGCCGACGCAGACGGGCTCGGCGAGGCGGGATTGAGGGCGGCGTTGATCGCCGCGACGACGTCGTCGTAGGTCGGCACGGCGTTCGCACCGGCCGCGGCCACTACGAGCTTGCCGTTGACGTAGATGCTCGGCGTGGACGTCGCATCGGCGGGAGCTGCCGTCTGCTCCGCCGCCACCTCGGCCAGGTGTGTCCCGTTCTTGACGCAAGGTTCGAAGGTGGCCATGTTCAGCCCCGCGGCCTGTCCGAGGGCAATCAGCCGGTCCAGCGTGAAGGCGCCCGCGGCCTCGCGAGGCGATTGGTTGGTGAACAGCCAGTCGTGGTAGGGCCAGAACTGGCCCTGGTCGTTGGCGCACAGCGCCGCATTGGCAGCGTCACGAGACTCGGTGCTCGGTGGCGTCGAATGCGAGTCGATGGTCAGAAGATCGTGGAATACGAACTTGGCCTTGCCGGTCTTGATGTAGTTGGTCACCAGCTCCGGCTCGACGGTCGTGGTGAAGTCGAAACATGCCGTGCACCGGAAGTCTTCCCACGCGTCGATGGTGATCGGGGCGTCGGCCGAGCCGAGGGTCCGCCCGTCGGAGGGAAGGCCGCTGGGCGTTACGACGAACGGAGTGATGGGACTCGACGAGGGGGAAACCGTCCCCGATTGCTTGGTCAGCAGGAAGGCGCCTCCAATGACCACTACGCCGATCACGACCGCGATCGCGGTCCAGACCATGAGCGTGCCGAATCCGGTGCCGGAGGTACCAGACGTGCTGGCCCGGGCCAGCGCTCGGTTGGCTTCTCTCTGCGCCAGGCGCTGCTGCCGAGCCGACCGCCGGCTCGTGGGTGGCGTGCTCTTACCGGTGGGGCCCGGTCGACCGCCTGGACGGCTTTGAGTCATGGAGGAATTCCCTCTTTCGAAATGGTTGACGACTGCCCGTCAGGCCAGCTCGTCGGCCGAAACCGACTGGGGTTTCGGCGTCCGCAGGAAGACCCACAGGGCTATCAGGAAACGAAGGATGAGCGAGATTCCGTAGGACTCGCACCAGATGCAGATGGCGCCGATGAGGAAGATCTGGGCGAACTGGAACCAGCCCTCGAACAGGACGCCGACGAGCGATAGACCGTAGTGCGCGAGCAGGATCCGGTAGTTGTTGGTGCGCCACCAGTAGATCGCCAGGCAGAAGAGCGTGATCGAGAGGCAAACCCCGTATACCGCCACCGGGATCCCGAAAAAGGGACGCGAGTACGGGCTGTTGGCGACGGTCTGGCAGCCGCCCAGGACCGTGCCTCTGGGACACACCAGCTGGCCGCCGCTGAGCTCTTCGTACGAGAGGTACGAGGCGATCCCCAGACCGATCAAGTCCAGCGTTGCCAGAACCAGGCCTGGATGGATGTGCCGGATGCGGCCCCAGAGGCCGGCGAGTCCGGAGGGCTCATTCGCCCCTGTCGTGTCGGTCATGCTCCTGCCTTCGAATTACGCGGTCGGCGGCGAGGCCGGCCCAAACGTTCGCATATCGTACCCGACTCGCGCTTGAGCCTGCCCTGAGCTGAGGCCGGCAGGGCCGGTCGCGCCGCGCTGCGGACCCGGGCCCGTCGCTCGGCCGCGCCGGGCCGTCGCGCCGGGCCGTCGCGCCTACCGCGTGGCCAGGAACTCCTCGAGTTCGATGGCAGTGGGCATACCCTCGCGGGCGCCCACGTGTGTGGTAGCAAGTGCGCCCGCGGCCACAGCGCGGCGGACCGCTTCGGCGAGGGGCCTGCCCTCGGCGATGGCCGCAGCCAGCGCCCCGTTGAAGGCATCCCCGGCGCCGGTGGAGTCGACGGTCGGGACGCGCTCGGCGGGCACTTCCCATATGCGAACGCCGTCGGATTCCCTGGCTTTGCGGGCGCTCGCGGCCGCAACAGTCGGGCCGGCCGGTGCGGCGCCGCCGGACTCGCCCGCGGTCGCTCCGTCCGGCCTGCCGCCGGCCTCGCCCGCCGTCGCTCCGTCCGGCCTGCCGCCGGCAGCCCCGCCTCCGGGAACCTCGCCTCCGGGTGCGACGGCCGACCGACCCAGCCCGGCTCCCTCTCGCTCCAGGACCATGACGCCGGCCGCGCCGAGGGTCACGATGACCGCCTTGCGGACCCCGGGACCTTCGGGGCCTGGATCCAGCAGGCGTCGGGCCCGAGAGGGGATCTCCTGGCTCGCATCGGTCCTTCGTCCGGTGCGCAGGGCCTCAGTGTGAAGGAGCATCGAGAGCTCGTTGCGGTTGGGCGTGACGATGTCGGCCAGGGCGAAGACGGAGCGGTCGATCCCCGTAGCCGGGGCCGGATTCAGGATCGTGGTCGCTCCGGCGGCATGGGCGCAGACGAGCGCCTCTCGGACGACGTTGAGTGGTACCTCGTTGGACAGGAGCACGACGTCGCCGGTCAACCGACCCAATCGGCTCAGGCAGTCGCGGGCATAGCCCGTTTCGATGGCGCCGTTCGCCCCGGGTATGACGACGATCTGGTTCTCGCCGTTCGCGTCGTACAGGATCAGGGCGACTCCGGTGGCCTGACCCGGCAGCGAGGCGACCATCGAGACGTCCACCCGTTCGGTCGCAAGAGCTCGGCGCGCCTCGACCTCGAACGTGTCATCGCCGAGCGCGCCGATGAACAGCGTGGGGCGCCGCAACCGCGAGGCCGCCACAGCCTGGTTGCCGCCCTTGCCGCCCTGGTGCCGATCGTAGCTGCCGCCGGTGACCGTCTCGCCCGGGTGGGGCAGGTGAGGTACGCGCGCGACAAGGTCGATGTTGACCGAGCCGACCACGATCACGCGGCCGCTCATACGATCGTGCCTCCACTTCCTGCGCGCCGGCTCCGGCCGCGTGGACCGGCCGCTGCTGCAGCCTGATTGTGCGGCAGCGCCGGACACTTGGCACGGTGTTCTCGCCGGGCCACGACCCCGCGCTCGCCGCGGCTGCGCGCTCGCCGCGGACAGAGACCGCGCCGCAGACAGGAAAAGCCCCGTCCGGGCGGGGACGGGGCTTAGAGAATTCGAAGGCGATGGCGGGCTCGACCGGATTCGAACCGGCGGTCTCCAGCGTGACAGGCTGGCATGTTAGGCCGCTACACCACGAGCCCAGCGCCGACGGTGGAGAATAGCATGTGGCGGCGGCCGTGTCCGAGCGATGCAGTCCGAGCGCCGAGGCCGAGGGACCGCGGCCTAACGGAGCCGCAGTGAGCGGCGATGAGCCGCGGCGAAACCGCGGGCGCAGCCAGCCGACCTATACTCGACGCCATGACACTCGATGGCCGTGGCGGCCTGGTCGATCTGCGCAGCGACACGGTCACCCACCCCACGCCAGAGATGCGCAGGGCCATGTACGAGGCGGAGCTCGGCGACGACGTCTTCGGCGACGACCCCACCGTCAACGCCCTGGAAGAGCGGGCCGCGGCGCTGCTCGGCAAGGACGCCGCACTCTTCGTCGCGTCGGGCACGATGGGGAACCTGGTCGCCCAGCTGGGCCATCTGGGCCGCGGCCAGGAGACGATCGCAGGCGCGTCCACTCACATCGTCTCGGACGAGCAGGCCGGCCATGCCGTCGTCGTCGGCACCTCGATCACGCAGATGGCCGAGCGCCCCGACGGCACCTGGGACCTCGACGAGCTGAACGACGCCTTCCGGGATCCGCGCGACCCGCACCAGCCCATCACCGGTCTCGTCGCCCTCGAGAACACCCACGCCCACACGATGGGCCGGCCACTCACCCTGCCCTACGTCCGCCAGGTCGCCGAGATCGCTCACACACACGGCGTGCCACTCCACGTCGACGGGGCGCGCTTCTTCAATGCGGCGATCGCCCTCGGGGTCGGGCCCCGCGAACTGGCCCAACCTGCCGACTCGGTTACGTTCTGCCTGTCGAAGGGCCTGGCCTGCCCGATCGGCTCACTCGTCGTCGGGCCCAGGGACTTCATCGCCCGGGCCCGCCGCGGCCGCAAGCTCGTCGGCGGCGGGATGCGCCAGGTTGGCGTCCTGGCCGCGCCGGGCCTCGTCGCCCTGAGAGACGGCCCGGCGGGAATGATCGAGCGCCTGGCCGAGGACCACGCCAACGCCCGGCGCATGGCCGAAGGGCTGGCGGCCCTGGACGGCATCGAATCGGCCGGCGGGCTCGCCCAGCCGGCACCCGGGCCCCTGGATCCGGACCGCGTCCAGACCAATTTCGTCGTCTTCCGCGTCCGCCGCGACCGGGCCGAGTTCCTCGACGTACTCCGCGGCCGCGGTGTCCTCATGGTCGAGTATGGGCACAACACCATCCGAGCCGTGACCCACTACGGCGTTGACGCGACCGATGTCGAGCGCGTGCTGGCCGCCTGCCCCGCGGCCCTGCGCGAGACGTCGCCAGTCGACGTAGCCGCGGCCGCGACCGGGCCGGCCAGCTAGCCAGGTCACCATCCAGCATCAGGAGAGGCCTCACATGGCAGAGCTCGTTCTCCCCCGGCCCGCCTCCAGGCCGACCGCCGGCCCCGCCGACGAAAGCTTCTGGGGCATCGTCGAGGCCGACTTCCGGCGCATGGTGGAGCAGCATCCGATCATGGCCACGTACGTCGGGCTGCACGAGGGAGACGACCGTCTCGACGACGCGTCCCGCGACGCCGTCACGCAGGAGATCGCCGAGGCTCACCGGACCGAGCGCGAGCTGGAGGCTATCGACCCGAACGAGCTGTCCGACAGCGTCCGCTTCGAGCGCGAGCTGGCCCTCCACAACGTCCGCCGCGAGCTCTTCGACATGGAGGTCCATCGCGTCTGGGAGCGCCGCTCGACCGCCATGGACGCCGTCGGGGACGCCCTCTTCTCCGTCTTCGCCCGCGACTTCGCCCCGCTGAGCGATAGGCTCGCGTCGCTGACCTCGCGCCTGGAGGCCGTGCCCGCGTTCCTGGAGCAGCACAAGACCCGCGCCACGGCGCCGCAGGTCCGGCTCTGGCAGGAGCTCGAGATAGAGTCCGGCGGGGAGATGCCGATCCTGTTCGACGAGGTCAAGGCCGCCGGTCACGGCGCGCTGGACAAGCGCGCTCAGGCCCGATTGGACAAGGCCGTGGAGAAGGCCTCGGCCGCGGTTGCCGCCTACGTCGACGCCCTGAAGGCCAGGATGGGCTCGACGGTCGAGAGCTGGGCCCTCGGCTCCGAGGCGTACGACCGTCTCGTGAGCCTGCGCGCTTTCGACGGCCTGGACGCCTCACAGATCCTCGAGATCGGCGAGCAGCAGCTGGCCCTCAACAAGGCCGCCCGCGTGGACGACGCCCGGCGCATCGACCCCAGCGTCGACGAGCGCACCGTCGTGGACCGAGTCAAATCCAGGCACCCGGACACCTTCGACGAGGCGCTGGCCGCCTACAAGGACGCGATGATGCGGGCCCGGGCTTACATCATCGAACACGGCATCGCCACGATGCCCCCCGGCGAGCAGATCTCCGTCATTCCCACTCCGGAGTACCTGCGCACGGTGATCCCGTTCGCCGCCTACTTCGAGCCGCCCAAGTTCGACAAGCATCCGTCGGGCATCTACATCGTCACGCCGTCCGTGCGCGACGATCCCAACGGCATGCGCGAGCACTACTTCGCCTCGATCAGCAACACCAGCGTCCACGAGGCCTACCCGGGCCACCACCTCCAGCTGTCGGCCGCGATGGCCCATCCGTCGATCGTTCGGCTGCTCACCGACGCCCCCGAGTTCGTCGAGGGCTGGGGAATGTACAGCGAGCAGATGATGCGCGAGCAGGGTTTCGACGATGGGCCCGAATTCCTGCTGGCGATGCACACCGACGCCATCTGGCGGGCCTGCCGGATCATCCTGGACGTCCGAATGCACCGCGGCGAACTGACCGTCGACCAGGCGACGGCGATGCTCGTCGAGCACACGGGCTTCGAGCACGCCAACGCCCAGGCCGAAGTCTTCCGCTACACTTACACGCCCACTTACCAGCTCAGCTATCTGCTCGGGAAAGTGCTGCTGCTCCAGCTCCGTGGCGACGAGCAGCGACGCCTCGGCGATCGCTTCAGCCTGATGCGCTTCCACGACTCGCTGCTGAACAACGGCAGCCTGCCGATCAGCTTCCACCGCCGGTTGCTGGCGGCCGAGGCCGACGGCAAGGCGGCCGGAGCGGCGAACGGATAGTGCCCTCGTGCTGATAGTCCCGTCCATAGACATCGAAAACGGCCGCTCGCGCATCGTCCACTGGCCGGGCGCGGCCACCGGCGTGGGGACGCCCAGCGACCGGCCGGATCGGATCGCGGAACGGTTCGTCGCGGCGGGCGCCACGCTCATACACATCGTGGACCTGGACGGGGCGCGGGCCGGGCGGCCCGCGAATCTCGAGGCCATCGGGCGGATCGCCAGCCGCGTGGCGGTGCCACTCCAGCTGGCCGGGGGCATGGAGGGCGCGGACAACATCCGCCTTGCTTTTGCCGCCGGAGCCACTCGCGTGGTGGTCTCCATGGTCATGGCGGATCGCCGGGAAACGCTGCGCGAATGCCTGGCCGTGGCTGGCGACTGGCTGGCTGTCGGACTCGACCCACGCCCCGACCGCATTGCCGCGTATCCTTGGCACCGACCCGCGCCGCCGAGCCTGATCGACCTGGCCGGCGAGCTGGTGGACCTCGGGGTACGCCGGCTCGTCCTGTCGCACGGCGGAGCGCGTCCGGACCCGAAGTCCCTGGCCGAGATGGCGCGGACGATCCGCGCCGAGATCTTCGTCGCGGGCGGGTCCGTGGATCTCGATTCCATACGAGTCCTGCGCGACACGTCGATCGCAGGCATCATCCTCGGAGAACCGCTCCTGTCGGGAGCCGTAGACTTCGCCAAAGCCCTGGAGGCCGCCGCATGATCCTCGCTTCTCTCCTGTCGACTCCGCGCCGGGTCGCGACCATAGGCCTCATCGCGCTGCTGGCAGCCGCCTGCGCCGTGCCCATGAGCGCGCCCACGCCCTCGCCCACGGCCGAGCCGACGATCCCGGCCGGTCCACCGGCCTACACGCTCGGCCCGACTCCCGGTATCTGCCCGACCTCGGCGCCGCCCTCGATGGCCCCCGGCACGACGGCCACGGTCACGATGACGACCAACTTCGGCACGATCGTCATCAAGGTAGACGCCTCACTCGGGGCCAACGGCGCCGGTGCCTTCACCTCGCTGGCCAGCTGCGGCTACTACAACAACGTCCTCTTCCACCGCGTCGTGCCGGGCTTCGTCATCCAGGCCGGCGACGGCGAGTATGCGCGCCTGCCCAGCTTCGACGCCGACAAGATGGGCCAGGGTGGCCCGGGCTTTACCATTCCCGACGACGCCGTGACCACCCAATACAAGCGGGGAACGGTCGCGATAGCCAACACGGGCTCCCCCGATACGGGCAGCTCTCAGTTCTTCATCGTCCTCAGCGACACGGCCTGGACGAGCGGGACGCCGACGACCTACGCCATCATCGGCAACGTCACCTCCGGCATGGACGTCGTGGACAAGATCGCGCAGCTGCCGCTGGGCGGCGACCCGGCCGCCACGGACGCTGCCCAGGACATGCCCACGGTACCGGCCGTCATCACCAGCACGACGGTGACGACCCCCTGATCGACACCTGACCCGAGCCGGAGCCGAGCCAGTCAAACGCGGCTCGCCTGCGCCGGGCCGGCCAACGCCTCACCGAGGAGATACGGATGACCAAGGCGACCATCGAGACGGACAAGGGCACGATCGAGATCGAGATCAACGACAAGAGCGCCCCAAAGGCGGCTGCCAACTTCATCGAACTGGCGCGTAAGGGCTACTACGACGGCGTCATCTTCCATCGGCTGGTCCCGGGCTTCGTGATCCAGGGCGGGGACGGGCAGTACGGCAAGATCGACAAGCTGGACAACGGCAGCGTCGGCACCGGCGGCCCCGGCTACAAGTTCGCCGACGAGCCGTTCGAGGGCGACTATGTCCGCGGCGCCGTGGCGATGGCGAACGCTGGCCCGAACACCAATGGCAGCCAGTTCTTCATCTGCCTGGCCGATCTGTCGGGCGGTCGGCTGCCCAAGCAGTACACCCTCTTTGGTCGTGTCACCAGGGGCATGGAGGTCGTCGATGCCATCGCGGCATCGAAGCGAGACAGCCGCGACCGCCCCATCGAGCCGACCGCGATGCGTTCCGTCAAGATCGCCAGTTGACCGCCGGCTGCCGCCTGGCCGTCCCGAGGATGCCGGAGGTTCGGTCGGGCGCCAACGGGCGGGGTGGCAACGCCTGGCCGGCGGACGGCCTTGTGACGGCTTTGCAACGACTTTTGCAGGCCGTTCCACAGGACGCAACGAAGCCGTAACGTAACCCTCACAAAGTTGCGGGATATTAACCCGTTCGCACGCCAAAACCCTTGGTTTGTAGGCTGAAGGGGCAGTAGACTTTAGAAGCTGCCAGTCAGCCTGCTGCCCCAGTTACAAGGTCATGGGTAGGTCGGGTTAGGGTAGTCGGTGCAGCCGACGTGATAGATGCCTTTGTAGCGTGGCAGAAGACGGTCCGTCTCGGCGGGTCGACCCTTCACCGGGACAGCAACGAAGCGGCTCCTTCGGGAGCCGCTTCGGATTCTCGGGCAGTCTTGGGGGCTGCCGCGACTGCCGGGACGTCGCGTCCCAGATGCCGCATCAACCCGGTCAACTGCTCGGGGGCCGTCCGGCGCCCGAGAGACGCCGCTCCCCCGGACCGCCCGCCGCTGCTATTCTTGGCTCCCGCGCGGCCGGTCGACTTCGACCGGGCCCGGTGGTATCGCGCGCCTGTAGCTCAGCGGATAGAGCGTCGGCCTCCGGAGCCGAAGGTCGCAGGTTCGAATCCTGTCGGGCGCGCCATTGTCGGGCGCGCCAATGTCGGGCGCGCCAGGGCCGACTCTGGCGCGAGTTCCACCTCTTGCGGCAACGCCGTGGCGAGCCCCTACACGTACGCGCCGGGCATGAGGCGCACCCGGACGATCGCCCGATCGTGCGGCGGGGAGCCGCGCTGGCCGCCAAATCGCCTACATCGATGCGGCAGTGCGCCGACTCCTCCGTTGATTGGTCGTTTCGTGCAACTGGGTCGGACTGCACCCCGGGCGGGCCGACCCGGACGGCCTGCTCAGGTATGGACAGATGGCAGACGGACACAGCCCCGAAAACGAGCTAGCACTCCTGGACCGGGTGCTCGTCGAAGCTGACATCGATGGTCGCCCGGCATCGTTGCGAGCGGTGATCGTGCGGATCTGCCCGACCGAGCTGTGGCTCGGCCTGGCGTCGCCCGACGAACGCCTGGAGACGATGGCGGCTGACCAGACGGTCCGACTCACGGTCTCTCGCGAGGGAGCCGCCCTGACGAGCCAGTCGCGCTTCCTCCGACCGCTCCAGGGCAGCCGGCTGCGCGTATTCGCGGTCTCCTGGCCCGGCGTCCTCGAACGGGTTCAACGACGAGCCCATGTTCGCTACCAGTTCGACTGGCCGATCCACTTCCGTCGCCTCGACCCGACCACACGGGAGCCGTACGGCCCGGTAGCCAGCGGCACGACGGTGAACGTCAGCGCGGGCGGGCTGCTCTTCGAGTGCGACACTCCCGTGAACGTCGATGAAGAACTGGAACTCACGCTGCCCCTCTTCGGCGGCGATGGGGTCAAGATGGACGGCGTCGTGCTGCGAGTCCGAGCAGCGGACGAGGGAGAGTCCGGCGGGGACTGCGGGCTCGATCGCACCGAGGCGGCGGTCAAGTTCACGCGCATCACGGCCGTCGACCAGGAGCGCATTGTGCGGTTCATCCTGCTCACCGAACATCGTCGCCGCGAGGCGGTACTTCACCCGCTACACGTTCGGGGATCAGAACAGGTGGCGGCCACGCAACTGGCGGTTCCTCGAGACGCAGAGTAGGCGCGCGCTGAGCCGGCGCCGGGCGCAGTCGGTGGGCCCCGCCGCCCGAGCGGGGAGGCGGGTCTACGAGGAGACGACCCTCTCTGGCGAGAAGGGCGTCGTCTTCATGGGACTCCAGACTCGATGACAGGGGCTGGACAAGAGGCGCCCGGTCGCGGCGGGCTTCATCGAGCCGTCTGGACAAGCTGGCTGCTCACCTCTCCCCGCAGGGCTGACGGGTGGGCAGCGGGTCCCGCGCACCGGACGCCGGTTGCGGCTCGCCTGCTTCAGGAGGCTCGGCGCAGACCCTCACGCCTCTCCGGATAGGCGACCACCGCCGCCGTGCCGGCATTGGCTGCCTGAGGTCTGCCCGAGGCCACGCGGTATTCTGCCGCCCTGCCAGCCCGATCGAGCTTGAACAGCGCCACCACGGCCTCGAGACTCGTCGCCAGCTCCGTCAGGCTAGCCGCGGACGCCATCACCTCTTCGGCCTGGGCGCTCATCTCCTCCGTGGCGGCGGAGACCTCTTCAGCCGACGCGGAGTTCTCCTCCGCGACCGCGGCGATGGACTCGGTCGACTCAGTGACGGCTCTGGCGCTGTCGAGCATGTCCACGGAGGCCTCCGACGTAGACGTGACCGTGCGCCAGATAACGGCCGCGGACGACTCGGCCTGGTCGACGCCGGCCTTGATGGCCTCGTGGGCATTGCCGATCCGCGCGAACGCCGTCTCGCGGGCCCCGGCGGCGATGCCGATCTCGGTCAGGGCGGCCGTCGAGGCCTCGGCCAGTCGAGCGCCATCGTCCACCTCGGCCGCTCCGACGTGCATCGCGTCGACGGCGGCTCCGGTCTCACGCTGGACTTCGGCGATCAACTCGCCGATCTCCTTGGTGGCGCGGCTGGCTCGCTCGGCCAGCTTGCGGACCTCGTCGGCTACGACGGCGAAGCCCTTGCCCTGCTCGCCGGCCCGGGCGGCCTCGATGGCGGCGTTGAGCGCCAGCAGGTTGGTCTGCTCGGCGATGTCGTCGATCGTCTCAACGATCGCGCCGATCTGGTCGGACTTGGCCCCGAGCGCAGAGACGGTCTCGCTCGCCTGGGAGACCGCAGACTTGATGTGAGCCATCTTGGCGGCCGTCTCCTGGGCGGAGGAAGTGCCTTTGCTGACCGCCTCCGCGGCTCGCTCGGCCAGCGGCTCGATCTCACGCGAGGCCTGGTCGGCCACGACCATCGCCGCCTTCACCTGCTCGATGGCGGCCCGGTTGGCATCCATGCCGGAGGCGGCCTGCTTGGCGTCGTTGGCGACCCGCGAGATGAGCCCGTTCAGCACGCCGACGGCTCTCGCGGCATCCGACGCCGCTCGCGCCTGATCGGTCGCGCCCGCGGCCACCTGCCCGATCGTCGCGGCGATCTGGGTCGAGGCCTGGCCCGACTGGCTCGCCGCCGCGTCGAGATTAGCCGAGCTTGACGACAGCGTCACAGCCCTCTCCTGGACCTCGGCCAGGGCGTCGCTCATGCGGGCTCGCGCGACCTCGTACGAGGCCGTCGCCGCGTGGAGAGACGCAAGCATCGAGTTCGCCGCGGCGGCCGTCTGACCGATCTCGTCCTTGCCGGGCTGGGCGATGGGCGCCGTCCGTTGCCCGACACGCGTCGTGAGGTCGCCCGCGGCGATGGCGTCGAGTCCCGTCTGCAGGTCCACGACCTCACCTTCGGCCACGGACGAGACGAGCCGCTGGACGGATCGAGCACCTCGCCCGATGCGCCGGCCCAGGAACCAGCCGCCGATAGAGACGAGAAGTGTGAACAGCAGGCCGCACCCGATCGTGGTCAGGACGATGTTGTCGCGGCTAGCGTTGAGCCGGCCCTGGAAGCTGGTGAAGTCGTCCTGGTAGCCGGCCACTCCGATGACCCAATCCCACGGCGCGAAGTAGCTCACGTAGGCGATCTTGGTGCGAGCCGCGGTCTCTCCGGGGTTCTGCCAGGGGTAGGTGTCCACGGCGACCTGGCCGGGCGAGAGTGCCACACCGTCATTCACGAGCATCTGTATCGGGTAGTTGCCCTGTGCGTCCTCGGTATCCCAGATGTCCTCGCCGTCTCGCGTCCCGCCCTTGGACAGGATGTAGTAGCCCCGGCGATCGCCGTGTCCGCCGATCACCCAGACATAGCCGGTCGTGCCCACGGTCGTGTTGAGCATCGTCTGGCGCAGGGTCCCGCCGGCGAACTGATCGAGCCCCAGGACCAGCGCGCCTAGGACGCGACCAGCTTGGTCCCTGATGGGGGTGGCCGCGATCTCGCACCAGGTCGCGCCGAGCTGCGCGGGGCCGCGGTACTCGGTGCCCCCCAGCGCAGCGGTCACGAACGGATCGGCCGATCCGTCGGCGTCGGTCGCCGGCACCAGCGTGCCGATCGCCCGGCTCTTGCCGTCGGCCGTGAGGTCGGTGGCGGCGACGGCCAGCAGACCCGTACCGGTTCCGTCCAGCTGGTACACGGCCACCTGGGTGCCGGTCGTCTTGGCCAGTCCGTCGATCGACGGGACCTCGCTGGTCGGATCGGTCACCTGCCCGAGCCAGGTTCCGCCGAGGTCGAGCCGGGGCAGGGTCAGCTGCTCCGTCTTGCCGGAAGCCTGGTCGGTCGCCGTCCAGGTCGTGGTGGTCGTTTCCTCGGCGAAACCGCCGAGCCCCTGCACCGCGTCGACCGCCATCGGCAGAGCGATGTCGAGCTGCTTTGTGAGCGAGTCGTACTGGAGGCTTACCAGGCTAGCCATGTCCAGCGAGAGTTGTTTGAGGTAGGTCGAATTCTGTGCGTCGGATTCGTCGATCGCCTGCTTGGTGAGGCCGTCAACCTGGTTCGTGTCGACGACGGTGAGGGCCACCGTCATGAACAAGGTGCCGATGAGAGTGATGGCCGTCAGCTTGACCGTCAGGCTGCCCGACAGCCGCGCAGCGATCCGCCCTACTCTGGACCGGCGGCCTGTGCCGCCGACCTGGGAGCCTGTGTTCCTGTGCACCGAGGACCTGCCTTCGCGGAGGATGTCCCGCTCGTCGTGGAATTTCAGTGAGGGTCGGGTCTCCAGGTTGCTGATCATATCGGTTGGTTGGTAGCGCTCGCCTCGCTTTCGATGTGGAGCTCGCGCTTTAGCGCAGCGGCAAGAATGGGCAGCTCCCGATAGCCGCAGACTCGGCGGAACTGAGCCTCTGCGGCGAGCATCCCAGCGGCGGCCCAGCGCAGCGCCATCTCGCCCGACTCCCAGTTCTTCACCCGGCGGGCGTGCGTCTTGACGATCTCGATCATCGATTCCATCGGGTTGGTCGACTCGAGCGTCCTCCAGAGCGAGCCGCTGATGCCCAGACGCGTCAGGGTGAGCGTGTCGTCGAGCCCCTCGCGCAGCGACGCGGCGGCTCCCGGAC
The DNA here is from genome assembly GCA_963768655.1 of uncultured Chloroflexia bacterium. Lineage (GTDB taxonomy): Bacteria > Chloroflexota > Limnocylindria > Limnocylindrales > CSP1-4 > Fen-1039. The sequence goes on from CAVYIM010000009.1 coordinate 26,292, forward strand.
GGCTGTGGGCCAGACTGCGGGCCAGGGAGTGGAGGGCCGCCTTCGCCCTGTCCGGATCTCGCTCGGCCCAGGCGGCCCGAAGCCGGCGCTGGGCGAGCGGTCGTTCGATCTCGGGCAGGTGCTCTAGAACGTTGCGCTCTTTGTGGCGATGGCAGCGATGGATCGCCACGCCTTTGCCCAAGAAGGTGGGGATGGCCGAACCGATGGCGGAGCCGCCGTCGACGACGAAGAGGACGCCTGCGCTTGTGTCCAGACCGCGATCGCGCAAGTCCGCCAGGAGCGCGTTGACCACCGCGCTGTTCTCGGTCGTGCCCTCGACCACGCCGAGGGGCACCTTGTGGCCGGCGGCGTCGATCCCGAGCGCGCCTACGAGCAGGTGATCGCCCAGGCGAAAGCCATCGAGCATGAGCACGAGGTAGCGGCGGTCGTCGAGTCTGCGCCCGAGCAGCTCAGCCAGGCGCTCTGCCGTGGCGGCGAGGAAGCGGCGGCTGACGGCGGCGTGGCTGGTCGAGACGGCGGCCTCCTCGATGGCCTCGCCAACAGGCTCGAGGCCAACCGGATAGTCGCGAGTCGAGAGCCCCGCGAGCATCCGGGCGACGATCCCGTCGGCGAGCAGATCGCTGGCTCTCGCGGCCTCGTAGGTCGCGAGCGGCAGCTCGGCTGCTCCATCGGCACTTCGCACACGTGGCCGCTCGACGCGGAGTCGGCGGCCGCCCAGGGTCACGGTTCCGGCTTCACTGCCATGGCGATAGGCAACTCGATCCGCTCGGTGGCGGCCGCGTGGGCCGGCCAGGCCGTCAACCTCAGCCGCCATCAGCTCGTCGAGGACCTCGAGGCCGACCGCGGTCGAAGCGGCCAGCAGGCCCTCGCGCAGATGGCTCGCGAACGTGGCGAGATGGCCCTCGAGCCGCCCTGTCAGCTCAGCAGGAAGCTGGTGAACGAGACGGCGAGGTCGGCGGCATCGCTTCTCAGGGCGGGGCCGGACGTGGGACGATGGCATGGGTTCCTCCAGTTCGACTTTCCGGGTCTCCCGTAGCGTGACAGCTCACGCTCCGGGCTGGAGGACCCACCCCTCAACTCAAATTCCACGGAACTCGGGACAACCTCGCCTTCGCGGGGGATATCCTGGTTCTGGACGAGTGGACCCCGCAGACAAGGGGTATCGGTTCGGACTCGCTGAGCCTCAAGCTGCGGGGCCGCGCCTCAGGCGGACCAGAGCATCCCGACGCAGGCGTCTTGCCGTGGGTCGGCGGCGGGGTGGTGTCTCGGGCGAGTGGGGCTCGCCTCCTTCCCGCCAACCTCGGCCATTCTCTGGCTGTACGAGCGCCTCAATCTCGGTTCTGGCAGGGAGCAGGCACGACTCCCGGCTGGCCGTAGTAGCGACTATCGGTCCCGAAGAGCTGGACCGAAAGGTTGGCGACCTCGTTCAGCCTGAGCCGGCTGGTCCAGGTGCCTTGCGTGAGCGTGGAGGCTGGGTGGTAGTTGTAGGGCGGCCCAAGCACGCATTGCGATATCGAGCTGAGGTGCTGCGCGGTCGCGACGTAGTTCTTGGCCGTGCTCAGGGGAAAGTTGGTCGCGATAGACTTGCCCGCGAGGGCGAGGAGGCTCCCGAGCTTGGGCAGCATCGCCGGAGTCGCCATCTTCTTCTCGAGAGCTACGAGCACGATCTGCTGACGGTGCGCGCGCTCGTAGTCGTTGGTCGTCTCTCGTGATCTGACGTACTTGAGGGCTGTCGGCCCGTCCAGGTGGACAGGACCCGCCGGAATGTACGTGCACGTCGAAGGATCGTTGAGGAGAGTCGGGTTGTCGATGTCCACGCCGCCGACGAGATCGATCATCTGTGAGAAACCGTCGATGTCGATCTCGGCGTAGTAGTTGACCCGCACGCCCACGAGCCAGCCGACTTCGTTCGCCAGGGTGACCATGGGCGAATCGGGCGACCCGAACCGCCCCGCCGCGATGGCATTGGCGAACTCGTTGATCTTGAAGGTGGTCGGGGCCTGACCGCCCCAGTAGAAGGGGAAGGCGGACGTGTCTCGAGGCACGCTGACCATGGCGACCGTTCGGGTCTGGAGGTCGAGGCTCACCAGCATCAGCGTGTCGGTCAAGGCGTGATGTCGGCCCTGCATGAAGTCCACGCCCGCGAGCAGGATTGTCACCCAATTCGGGTCGGTGCCTGGGCCCCAGGTCGGGCTCGGTGATGGCGAGATCGCGGGTGACGGTGTTTGCAGCGGCGAGGCACTGACGGTCTGAGCGGAAGTCGGGCCCGGTGACGGCGAGATCCTGGGAGACGCGGACGGCGACGCCGACGCCGACGGCGACGGCGAGCCACTGCCGGTTGAAGGGGAAGCCGGGCCCGGGACTGACGTCAGCACGAAGGGCATCGGTGATGCGGCGACATCAGCCAATTCGTTCGAGGGGATCGGCTGGACATCACCCGAAGCGCCGCAGGGCGAACCGGGGGATGGCGAGATCTCTGGGCTGGCGGATGGCAGTGGCGAGGAACCTTGGGTCGGCCCGTTACTCGGGCTTGGACCTGCGATCAACAGGGAGGGCGTGAGGGAGGGGGTTAGGAAGGGCGTGGGCGAGGCTGCGATGTCGGCGAAGTCGTTCGAGGCCATCTGCTGGGCCGCGCTGTAGGCATCGAAGGCGTTGGAGAAGACCACATCGCCCATGCCCAACGTCAAGACGAGGAGGATGGCCAGGGCGGCGCCGGCCCACAAACCGATGCGTCTCGGGCGCTCGACGAGGAACGGATGCGCGATCGACGCGACGCGCCAGGCAGTGAAGGCAGCGGCCACGATCATGACCGTCAGCGCATAGCTCTCGTCCAGCATGCCGAGGGCGAAATAGACCAGACCCTGGCTGAGCTGAAGTACTGTCCAGAGGACCACGAACATAGCTGGAACGGCAAAGACGATCGCGGAGACGCGGCGGCCCAGGTACAGCTGGCCGGCGCCAGGGAACACGAATGACAGTCCCGCGGCCAACAGCGGCGACTTTGCGGCGCGGGAAGCGGATGTCGAGGCCCCCGCCGCTGGCTTCTCCGTTGGGGGCGCTCCGGTTGCTGGCGCAGGTGGGTCAGCCTGCGGCGATGGCGAGCTGGTTTCCACGGCCTCGTGTCACTCCAGTCTCAACTGTCGCGCGGCCCCGCGCCGGGCCAGAATCCAGGCCATTCCGAGTCTGGGCGAACTGAGACGCGGTCCTGTTCGCTTTGCAGCGATCCAGTCTGCACCTGCCCGCAGAATCGTGATCGCTGCGGGCAGTGAGACCCGCGGGGAGGTGCGAGTGTGGCGGCGGCGCCGGCGCATCTGCGACATGTCTGTCCTTGATCGGACTCGCCGGAGACCATCGCGAGTTCCTCGCCCGGGACTGCGCGGCACCGTCGGGGAGGACGGCCCAGTGGCCGTCGAAGCCGCGCCCTCGACGATCTCGCGAGCCTGCCGGGCGGCCGGTCGTCGGCCCGAGTTCAGGCTGCGGGACACCGAATCTGACCGGCCTACACTGGTAGGGTTTCGATCCGCTGTAGGAGACGGAAGTGGCCGGCAAGAAGAAGGACAAGAAGGACAAGAAGGGCTAGCAGCCCCAACCGCCCAGTCAGTACCGATGGCCCCCGGTGAGCGCCGGGGGCCATCACTCTTGCTGGCTCCCTGCCCCGATCTCGACAGCGTGGTCGGCCGAACACTGGCCCAAACGCCCGCCACGACGCGGAGCGAGCTCGCTCCGCGTCTCCTGCGACCGTCGCAGACGCTCGGAGGCCTCGGCTCACGTTCGTGACGTTCGTTCGTGGAGAGTGGTTGGTGCTGACCGATCGGCACTGTCCAATGCAAGGCGCCCCGCGTACGATTGGTACGAGGAGCATCTATGGCCGACACGAGTCAGACCATCTCGAGCGTGGCGCATGCGGAGAGCGTCGCCAGCCTCGAGTGGCACGGCCTGCATCTCCACATCGTCACCCGAGAGCCGCTGTCCGCCGACCAGGTCCGCACAATCAAACGGGTGTTGCCGAAGATCGTGAGCGTGGGGCAGTTCGCCGACGTGTTGGGCATGGTCCTCGGACGTTCCGTGAGGATCAGGACCGAGCGCCCGTCGCTGGACATCCGGCTCGAGGTGGGGCTGTAGGTGTTGGTCCGCCGTCGCTCCCGCGGCGGTTCCCGGAGTGAACCCGGGGCGATGCCAGGTGACGGGCGGCCGGGCCGATGGCTATGACATCCGCACGCGGCCGGTCCGGGAGGTCACGACCAGGTCATTGTCTTGTCGTGGACGGTCGTTCGCGTGTTCCGGTACAGGTCGGTCAGCTGCCGGGAGTCATGGCCATGGCCCTGTCGACGGCTTCCAGGAGAGTCTCTGCCGTGAAGGGCTTGGACAGGAACTCGATGCCCGGTTCGAGCACGCCGTCGTGCACGATGCCCTTGTCCGTGTGGCCGGACATGTACAGGACCGGCATGCCGGGCTGAGCGGCGGAGAGCCTCGTCGCCACGTCTCGTCCGCTCATGCCGGGCATGACCACGTCGGTCAGGAGCAGCTGCACAGCCACGCCGTCCGCCGCCTCGATGGCCGCGGGACCGTCCGAGGCGGTCAGGACTCGGTCGTGAGCCTTCGACGCCCGCATCGGCGCGTCTGACCCTGATAGGCGACGAAGGGCCGGAGGGTGACCTCGTGCAGAAGGGTCGTCACTTGCGAGGGCAGGGAGGGGCTAGAGCCAGGGGTCGTTGCGAGCGCCGCGGGCACGAGGTGGTCGCTCCCATGCTTCACGCAGGTGCCGGACGAGCGCAGCACCATGACATAATCGGCGCCGATGCGCGCCTTCATATTCGATCTCGATGGCACCCTCGTTGACACCGTCTACGCCCACGTGGTGGCCTGGCAGAGGACGCTTCAGGAAGCCGGCATACCCATCGACGGCTGGCGCATCCACCGCCGCATCGGCATGAGCGGCGGACTGTTCACCCGGGCGCTGGCGCGAGAGATCGGCCGACCGCTCTCGACCGAAGAACAGGATCGGCTGCAGCGTCGACACGGCGAGTTGTACCTGGAGATGCTTCCGTCGCGGCGACCCCTGCCCGGCGCGCGGGACCTGCTTCGGGCGCTCCACGAGGGCGGAGTGCCGTTCGGCATCGCAACGTCGGGCCTGCATCCGGAGATCGACGCCTCACTCGACGCGCTGGACGTGCCCGCCGACGTCGTCGTCCTCGACCGCGGTGACGTACTGCGTGCCAAGCCCGAGCCGGACCTCTTCCTGGCCTGTCAGCAACGCATGGGTGTGCGGCGCGAGGATTGCTACGTGAGGTTGTCCCGAGTTCCGTGGAATTTGAGTTGAGGGGAGGGTCCTCCAGCCCGGAGCGTGAGCTGTCACGCTACGGGAGACCCGGAAAGTCGAACTGGAGGAACCCATGCCATCGTCCCACGTCCGGCCCCGCCCTGAGAAGCGATGCCGCCGACCTCGCCGTCTCGTTCACCAGCTTCCTGCTGAGCTGACAGGGCGGCTCGAGGGCCATCTCGCCACGTTCGCGAGCCACCTGCGCGAGGGCCTGCTGGCCGCTTCGACCGCGGTCGGCCTCGAGGTCCTCGACGAGCTGATGGCGGCTGAGGTTGACGGCCTGGCCGGCCCACGCGGCCGCCACCGAGCGGATCGAGTTGCCTATCGCCATGGCAGTGAAGCCGGAACCGTGACCCTGGGCGGCCGCCGACTCCGCGTCGAGCGGCCACGTGTGCGAAGTGCCGATGGAGCAGCCGAGCTGCCGCTCGCGACCTACGAGGCCGCGAGAGCCAGCGATCTGCTCGCCGACGGGATCGTCGCCCGGATGCTCGCGGGGCTCTCGACTCGCGACTATCCGGTTGGCCTCGAGCCTGTTGGCGAGGCCATCGAGGAGGCCGCCGTCTCGACCAGCCACGCCGCCGTCAGCCGCCGCTTCCTCGCCGCCACGGCAGAGCGCCTGGCTGAGCTGCTCGGGCGCAGACTCGACGACCGCCGCTACCTCGTGCTCATGCTCGATGGCTTTCGCCTGGGCGATCACCTGCTCGTAGGCGCGCTCGGGATCGACGCCGCCGGCCACAAGGTGCCCCTCGGCGTGGTCGAGGGCACGACCGAGAACAGCGCGGTGGTCAACGCGCTCCTGGCGGACTTGCGCGATCGCGGTCTGGACACAAGCGCAGGCGTCCTCTTCGTCGTCGACGGCGGCTCCGCCATCGGTTCGGCCATCCGCACCTTCTTGGGCAAAGGCGTGGCGATCCATCGCTGCCATCGCCACAAAGAGCGCAACGTTCTAGAGCACCTGCCCGAGATCGAACGACCGCTCGCCCAGCGCCGGCTTCGGGCCGCCTGGGCCGAGCGAGATCCGGACAGGGCGAAGGCGGCCCTCCACTCCCTGGCCCGCAGTCTGGCCCACAGCCGTCCGGGAGCCGCCGCGTCGCTGCGCGAGGGGCTCGACGACACGCTCACCCTGACGCGTCTGGGCATCAGCGGCTCGCTCTGGAGGACGCTCGAGTCGACCAACCCGATGGAATTGATGATCGAGATCGTCAAGACGCACGCCCGCCGGGTGAAGAACTGGGAGTCGGGCGAGATGGCGCTGCGCTGGGCCGCCGCTGGGATGCTCGCCGCAGAGGCTCAGTTCCGCCGAGTCTGTGGCTATCGGGAGCTGCCCATTCTTGCCGCTGCGCTGAAGCGCGAGCTCCACATCGAAAGCGAGGCGAGCGCTACCAACCAACCGATATGATCAGCAACCTGGAGACCCGACCCTCACTGAAATTCCACGACGAGCGGGACATCCTCTGCTACGTGGTCGGGGATGCAGTCTGGGACCTGCTCGCGGCCCGCCGCGCCGGGATGTTGAGCGTCGGTCTGCTGAGTGGCGGCTACGGCCAGGACGAGCTGATCCAGGCCGGGGCATTCCGCGTCTATCGGGACCCGCAGGACCTGTTCGAGTCGCTCGACGAGCTGGGGGTCACGCTGCCCGGTTGAGGCAGACGAGCGCGGCTGATTCACTCGAACCTCGGAGCGGTTCTTCGATGTACCGCCGGTAGCCTGTTCGCGGCTGGCGACGGTGGGGGGTCGCCGATCGTGCCCATCCGTGCCGCGATCGTCTGGCGTGCCGACGCCATCGCTCGATCATAGGGCGCCACGATCGTACGCCCGCCGGTAGAGTAGGGCGATGACCGCATCGCCCCATGCCTTCGTACTGCGCCACACCCACCTGGGTCCTGTGCTGGGTCTCGAAGAGATCCGACTCCACCTGGCCGACGAGGTGCTGCCGTTGTGGCACGCCCTCCAGATCGAGACCGATGATCTCGACACCGCGCTCCCGTACTGGGCCTTCGCGTGGGCGGGCGGGCTGGCGATAGGCCAGTACCTGCGTGAGAACCCGGACGTCGTGGCGGGTCGGCGGGTATTCGATCTCGCGTCCGGCTCCGGGCTGTGCGCGATCGCAGCGCTGCGCGCCGGCGCGGCCGAGTCGACCGGGGCCGACATCGACGCCTTCGCCGCTGCAGCGATCGACATCAATGCCCGCGCCAATGGCCGTCGGGTGACCATCGTGCATCGCGATGTCCTCGATGAGGAGCCGCCCGCCGTCGACGTCATCCTTGCCGGCGACTGCTTCTATGACGTCAACCTTGCCGGTCGGGTCCTGCCGTGGCTCCGGAGAGCTCGCGACCGTGGTATCGAGGTCCTGGTCGGCGACCCCGGTCGTCGCTACTTGCCCCACGACGAACTGGTCGAACTCGCCTCGTACGACGTCCGCTCGACGACGCAACTGGAGGACCTGGAGCTCAAGCAGGGCCGCGTCTACGCCTTGCGGCGCTAGCCTCGCGCCAGCCCCCTATCTTGTTCCCCGCGATGGCCCCTTCGTCGCTCATCTCGCCTGTACGCTGCGAAAGCCGCACTTACTCGCGGACATCGGGGGATGTTCCAAACGCGAGACGGCCCTTGGGGGGCCGTCTCGTCGCGATTTCAGAGAGGGTGAATGGGCTAGGGGGCGACTGCGATAGCGGTGGCACCCGCCAGCGTGGCGCTGTAGTTCGGGGCAGCACCGGACTTGTAGTAGCCCGAACTGATTAGCCGGACGTGCGTCGCGTCGATGGTCGTGTCAGCAGTAAACGCCTCAACGCGGTAGCTGCCGGCAGCAAGACCTTCTAGCGTGTACGCCCCGGTGCTCGACGTGCTCGAGTATGCGAAGAAGGATCCGGCCACGCTGTTCGCATCGACCGAGCAGCCACTGCACGCAGCGCCCCCGGTGATCTTCACCGTGCCGGAGATCGAGGCGCCCTTCGGGAGGCGCATGTTGATCCCGGTCTTGTCGCCGGTGACGACGATCGAGAGCGCGGAAGACGATACGGAGGTGAAGTCGTTGGGCGGACTGTTGAGGTACCAACCCGCCTGCAGAGTGGGATCGGAAGAGAAGACCGGGTACGCCTCGATCGTGTACGTGTTGTTGAGCGGGAGCGGCCCAATGGAGTAGTTGCCGGAGGCGTCGGTGAAGGCGCTCGGATCCGCGACGGCCGTGCCTGTCCCGCCCGAGGCCTGGACCTCGACGAAGTCGAGGGCCGTGCCGGAGGTGTTAGTGATCTTGCCCTTGATGAAGTAGCCGGTAGGCGGCTCGATGGTCGCCAAAGTCGTGACCGGCGTGGATATGGTCACAGACGACTCGCTCGCGGTCAGCCTGGCCCAGTAGTAGGGCCCGGTGGCGGAGTAGTAACCGTCAGGCACGCGCGAACCGTACGGACCGTCCACCTCGACCGTGTACTTGCCGGGGTTCAGGCCGCTGATCGTGTACTTGCCCGTGGCGTCGGTGACGGCCGTTTCGCTCAGGGAAGATCCCATCGCCCACACGGTTGCGCCGACGATCGGCGCCGGTGTCCCGGCCCTCGTCTTGACGTAGCCCGTGATCTTGAGGCTGTTCCAGATCTTGGGGCTGATGCCGGCCACGTTCGCCGAGGTGATGACCACGGCCGTGTGCGCGGAGCAGTTGGCGGCGAACTTGGCCGCCACTCCCGTGTACCAGCAACCGGTCTGGTTGTCGGCCACGGCATCGTGTCCGAAGACGACCTCATAGGATCCGGGCGAGAGGCCCATGAGTGTGTAGTTGCCGGCAGAGTTCGTCGTCGTGGAGTCGCCGCCGTTCGTGCCTTCGGCACCGACAATGACGTTCGCGATGGCGGTCGTGCCGTTCGAACGAGTGACCTTGCCCGAGATCTTGTAGCCGGCTGGCAGCCAGATGTTCTGACCGGTAGACGAGGCTGTCGTGATCGTGACGACGGCCGTCCTGGATACGCTGAAGTACGTTGGCCCGGTGGCGTTACGGAAGCCATGCTGCAGATTGGTGGCCCGCGGCGGGTCGAAGTAAATCGAGTAGGTGGCGGGCAGAAGGTGGCTGATCGTGTAGACGCCACTTGCGTTCGTGACTGCCGCACCCGAGGCGAACGAGCCGGAGATGGTCGTGCTCGACGCGTAGACTTCGACGCTCGGCACGGGGAGCCCCGTCGCCTTGGCGCGGACGGTGCCCGAGATCGAGTAGGTGGTCTTGGTCACGGCGGGCAACGTGAAGTTCTTGCCCGTGGCGCTGGCCGCGGCTGCCGGCGGCGCCGCAACCAGCAGGCCGGCGACGACGAGCAACAGGGCTCCGAAGACCCGATACAGCTTCAACATCGGCACATACCCCGAGCGGACTGGCGTCAGACTCTCCCTGACCTGGAGTTCCAGATCTAACACCAAGTTGGTACACAATAGGGGGGAAGCAGACGGGGAGTCGTGGGATCGGGCAAAGTCCCATGGAATGAGCCATGAGCTTCGTCCGGGAGTCCGGTCTGTCGCGTCGCACGAGCGGCCGCGGGCGAGGTCGTGATTGCGCGGGGCGATTGGCGTCATTGCTCAAGCCAGCGGCTCAGGCAAGGGCGCCTGTCCAGCCGACCCTTCCCGCCCGCAAGATGCCCAGGCGGCAGGTAGGCGCGGAGACGTGGGCCCGGTGAACCCGCCCCGAGGGGCCCAACCGCCTGCTCCGAAATGGTGTGGTAGAGTCGGAACGATTTGGATACGAACGCGCCGACCGCGAGAAGCCGCAGGCGATCGCCATCCCTCGCCGCTCTCCTCTCGTTCTTGTGGCCCGGCCTTGGACAGCTCTACATCCGGAATCGCCGCGCTGCGGTGGTCTTCGCGATACCTCCCGTCCTGGTGCTGCTTCTCCTGGCCTATGCGCTGAGGCGTGGGGAGATCGTCCTGGCGGCGCAGCTCTTCGCCGACCGGACCGTCGGGCTGGTCACTGTCGCGATCGTGCTGCTGGTCGGTGCGTGGCGGCTCGTGGCCGTCGTGCACGCCTTTGTGGGCGGCCAACATCTCAAGACACGGCGCATCCTCGACCGGGCGGTGCTGGTCGCGCTGGCAGCAGTCATCGTCATCAGCCACCTTGGCGGCGGCTACTACCTGCTGACATACTCGAACGCCGGGGCGCAGGTCTTCAGCTCCCCCGGCGACAACCCTCTGCTCGACGAGGCCACTCCGGGACCGACTCTGGCTCCAGGCCAGACGCCGACGCCTGAGGTCACAGACGAGCCGCTGCCGACGGCACCGCCGGGCAGCCGTGTCACGATCCTCTTCACGGGCGTGGACGCCGCCCCGACGCGGAGCGAGCATCTCTACGACTCGATCATGGTCGTGAGCTACGACCCGAACAGCAACTCGGTCCAGATGATCAGCGTGCCGCGAGACAGCGCCAGCTTCCCGTTCTACTTCGGCGGCGTGGACTCGGCTGTGACGAAAATCAACTCGATTCCAACGTACGTCAGGAACGGTTGGATCAAGTCGCCCGATAGCCCGTACATGACTCTCGTCAAGGAAGTGAGCTTCCTCGTCGGCATCCCGATCAACTACTACGCGGTCATGGATCTCAATTCGTTCGTGAACATGATCAACAAGGTCGGCGGGATCGACATCGTCAACCCGAGCGCGATCAATGACCCTTCCTATGACTGGCTCGACGGCAAGACGCACGGTTTCTACCTGTCCGCAGGTCCGCACCACCTGGACGGCAAAAACGCCCTGGCCTACGTCAGATCCCGTCACGGCGCCGACAACAGCGACTACAAGAGGGCCTCGCGCCAGCAGCAGGTGCTGATCGCCCTGTTGCACAAGATGGCCGAGCCCGACCAGCTGTTGAAGCTGCCGGACCTCATCACGACGCTCGGATCCAGCATTGCCACCGACTTCCCGGCCGGCCAGGTGGCCGACTACGTGGCCGACGCTCAGAACGTCCCGAGCGGTAACTTCCAGCAGGTTGTGCTGGGGCCGCCGTACTCCGCCACCGGCATCAGCAGCGTGACCTCGTCCACCTGTCTGATCAACGCGAAGGTCGCCGCGCTGTCGGTCCAGTGGTTCGGTACGGACAGCACCTGGTACGGGAAACCCGCGCCCGCCAATACCTGCCCGTAGTCGCCTACGGGGCGGAGCCGGCGCGCCTCCGGACTGGCATGATCGGCCCCCGGTCGGGGCTGGAGAACCCCCGCCGTAGCCGCACCCGTCGAGCGCCGGTCGGCGTTCCCGGTTCGGGCGAGGGGCTCGCGGAGAGCTGTTTGATCGTCGCTGACGCGTCGGCGGCGCTGACAGCAGTGCAGAAACAAGGTGCGTCGGCTGCGCCCGCCGGCGCGTATGATGCAGCCGCTCGTCCATCGGGTAGCAGGCCATCCGGACGAGCAACGGGGGCTCAACATATGGCGTGCGCCGCCGGTCGGTTTGGGGATCCGTAGCAGGTCCGCGGGCGGAACCTGGATCTGCCCGACAACCGAGAGGAGTGGGTTCGGTGAAGTCACTCGCCGTGGCTGCGGTTCACTCTCAGGTGGGCTCAGAGACCTCGGGGCGGCCGTTGGATCGGCTGCGGGGCATCGTCCCGGTCGCGCTCCTGCTGTCCGGGCTCTTCGCCGTCTGGACAGGGCCGCTGGCCGCGCCGGCGAAGGCGACCGCGCCGGCAGGCCCGGTCGTCGCGTGGGGCGATAACAGCGACGGCCAGGCCACGGTCCCGACCGGCCTTACCGGCGTCTCGGCCATCGCCGCCGGTCAGTTCTACAGCCTCGCGCTGCGGTCTGACGGCACGGTGGTCGGCTGGGGCGACGACACGTACTACCAGACCGCCATTCCGGCGGGCCTTTCGGGCGTGACCGCGATCGCGGCCGGCATCGACTTCAGCCTCGCCCTCGAGTCAAACGGCACGGTCGTTGGCTGGGGCGACGACTACGGCGCGACCAATATCCCGAGCGGCCTCTCCGGCGTGACCGCGATCTCGGCCGGCGGCTACCACGCCCTGGCCCTCAAGTCGAACGGAACGGTCGTGGCCTGGGGCAACACCACCTTCGGCCAGACCACAGTCCCGACCGGCCTCTCGGGCGTGACTGCGATTGCCGCCGGGAAGTACGACAGCCTGGCCCTCAAGTCGAATGGAACGGTCGTGGCCTGGGGCAACAACGACTACGGCCAGACCACCGTCCCGACCGCCCTGACGAACTCCAGCACCGCGCACATTACCGCGATCGCCGCCGGCGGCTGCCACAGCCTCGCCCTCGAATCGGACGGCACGGTCGTCGCCTGGGGCGACGACTCCCGCCACCAGGTCGACGTCCCGGCCGGCCTCTCGGGCGTCATCGCGATCGCCGCCGGGTTCGACTACAGCGTCGCCCTCAAGTCGAACGGCACGGTCGTGGTCTGGGGGGACGACGAGGGCTACGGCTTCACGACCATCCCGAGCGGGCTGTCCGGCGTCACCGCGATCGCCGCCGGCTACTACCACATCCTCGCCCTGCTGGCCCCGGTCCCCAGCCCGGTCGCATGGGGCCGGAACACCAGCGGCCAGACCACCGTCCCGACGGGCCTGACCGGCGTCAAAGCGCTCACCGCGGACTTCGCCGATAGCCTCGCGCTCAAGTCGAACGGCGCCGTGATCGACTGGGGATACAGCGGTTATAGCCTAACTGTCATCCCGGCGGGAGCCCAGTCTGCCGTCAAGGCTGTTGCTGCCGGCTGGTATCACAACCTCGCCCTCAGGTCGGACGGATCCGTGGTGGGCTGGGGCTACGACGAAGACGGCGAGACGGACGTCCCCACGGCTGCCCAATCGGATGTCATCGCGATCGCGGCAGGCGAGGATCACAGCCTCGCCCTGAAGTCGAACGGCACCGTCGTGGCCTGGGGCGACGACAGCGACGGCGAGACCGACGTCCCGGCCGGCCTGTCGGGCGTCGTCGCGATCGCCGCAGGAGCCGGCTTCAGCCTCGCCCTGAAGGCGAACGGATCCGTCGTGGCCTGGGGCAATGACGACGAGGGCGAGACCGACGTCCCGGCCGGCCTGTCTGGCGTCATGGCAATCGCTACCGGGTACGAGCACAGCCTCGCCCTGAAGTCGGACGGCACCGTCGTGGGCTGGGGTTGGGACGGCGAAGGCGAGACCAACATTCCGGCCGGTCTGTCGGGCGTCATGGCAATCGCCACCGGGTACGAGCACAGCCTCGCACTGAAGTCGGACGGCACGCTCGTCGCCTGGGGAGACAATGGCGACGGCCAGATCACGATCCCGCCCGGGTTGTCGAGCGTCACCGCCATCGCCGCCGGCGCCTACCACAACCTCGCCCTGGAGCCCGAGGCCAGCACGACACACCTGTCCGTCTCGGGCATCGTGAGCCCCTACGTCGCAGGTAGCAAGCACAGCGTCACGGTCACCGCCCGCGACGCTTCCGGCAACGTCGCCACCGGATACAGGGGCACGGTCCACTTCACCAGCACCGACGCCAAGGCGGTCCTGCCCGCGAACTACACCTTCACGGCAGCCGACGGGGGCGTCCACAAGTTCAGCCTGGCGCTCACGCTCAAGACCGCCGGCAGCCAGGCCGTCCGGGCCCGCGACACGGTCACGAGCACCATCACCGGTTCGAAGAGTGGCATCGTCGTCACTCCCGCCGCGGCCGCGACGCTGGCGGTGTCGGGCATCGTGAACCCGTACGTCGCGGGTGCCTCCCACAGCGTCACGGTCACGGCTAAGGACGCCTACGGCAACGTCGCCACGGGGTATCGCGGCACGATCCATTTCACGACTAGCGATACCAAGTCGACTCTGCCTGCCGACTACACCTTTACCGCCGCCGACGGGGGCGTCCACAAGTTCAGCCTGGCGCTCGTTCTGAAGACCGCCGGCAGCCAGTGGGTCCGCGCTACCGACACAACCACTGCGTCCATTACCGGGGCCAAGACCGTGACCGTCACTCCGGCCGCGGCCACTCACCTCTCCGTCGGCACCTTCAACCCCTTCCCGTCAGGTAGCACCCACAGCGTCACGGTCAAGGCTCTCGACGCCTACGGCAACGTCGCCACCGGCTATCGCGGCACCATCCACTTCACCAGCTCCGATCCCAAGGCGACACTGCCCGCCGACTACACCTTCACCGCCGCCGACGCAGGTATCCATACGTTCTCGCTCGCTCTGGTCCTAAAGACTCTTGGCAGCCAGTGGGTCCGTGCCACGGACAAGACGACCGCGTCCATCACCGGGTCTCAGACAGTCACGGTCAGCTGAGCCGGCGGCGGGGCGGCCCTGGAACAATATGGTGGGGCGCTCCGGACACCGTCTGTGCCGAGCGTCCGAAGCCGGCGCAAGACCATTGGCCGGGCGGGGCTCGGCGGGCGCCAGGGACGCCGGTGCGGCGAGACGTCGTACCCTAGCGGCAACCGCAGGAGGTCCCTGAAGATGACGCAGAAACCGGCCCTGGACAGCTCGCCCTACGTGGCCCCGGCCGCGAGATACGAGGCCATGCTCTATCGACGGTCCGGCCGGAGCGGGCTCAAGCTGCCCGTTCTCTCGCTCGGCTTCTGGCACAACTTCGGGGACGGGGCGCCGCTCAGCACGCAGCGGGCCATCGTCCGTCGCGCGTTCGATCTCGGCATCAGTCACTTCGACCTGGCCAACAACTACGGCCCGCCCTACGGCTCGGCCGAGGAGAACGCCGGGCGCATTCTCCGCTCCGACTTCGGGCGGTACCGGGACGAGCTGGTCATCTCGACCAAGGCCGGCTGGGACATGTGGCCGGGGCCGTACGGCGACCTGGGCTCGCGCAAGTACCTGCTGGCCAGCCTCGACCAGAGCCTGCGGCGGCTCGGGCTCGAATACGTCGACATCTTCTACTCGCACCGCCTCGACCCGGACTCGCCGCTCGAGGAGACGCTCGGCGCGCTCGATACGGCCGTGCGTCAGGGCAAGGCGCTGTACGCCGGCATTTCCTCGTACCCGCCGGCCGAGACGCGCCGGGCGGCGGCGATCCTCCGCGACCTGGGCACGCCGCTGCTCATCCACCAGCCGTCTTACTCGATGCTGAACCGCCGGATCGAGGACGGCTTGCTCGACGTCCTCGGCGAAGAACAGGTCGGCTGCATCCCGTTCTCGCCCCTGGCCCAGGGCCAGCTCACCAAGCGCTACCTCGACGGTGTCCCGGCCGGGTCGCGGGCGACGCACTCGCCGTTCCTCCATGTCGAGGAGATCGAGAAGAACCTGCCGCGCATTCGCGCCCTGAACGCGATCGCGGGGCGCCGCGGCCAGAGCCTGGCCCAGATGGCCCTGGCCTGGGTGCTGCGCGATCCGCGGGTGACCTCCGCGATCATCGGCGCCAGCTCGGTCGACCAGCTGGAGGACAACGTCCGGGCGCTCGAGAAGCTCGACTTCGCGCCGGAGGAGCTGGCCGAGATCGACCGCTGCCTGGCCGGGGGCAAGTAGGACGCCGACATCGCGCCTGCGAGTGGAGCGTCGCCGCGGCTCAGTCGCGGGGCGCGCCGCGGGCCGGCGCGGCCGGCGTGTTTTCGCCACATACGCCTGGTAGGAGTGTTAGCCGCGGACTTCGCCGACCGCGGAGGCCGGGGCGCCGGGCTCCGAGCGTGGGACGGGCGGATTCGTGCTCCGCTGAGCGCTCGTGGGCCGCGTTTCGGGCTCCGGACTGTGGATTGCACGCCCACTGCTGGTATCTGACGGAAACTCGGATCGGCGGCGCCCCGCCCTGCCCCGCGCCCTGCCCCGCGGCTCAGTCGCCCCGCCCCGCGGCGCCCGCCGCACTCGCTCGGTTTCGGGCCGGCGGCCCATTCCGCGATTGCCGTGTATGCTTAGTGCCTTCGTGAACGAATGGGCGCTCCGGTCTGCGCCCCGGTGATGCGCCGTCCGATCTCGATCCACTTCTCGCCCTGACCGGTCCCGCTGGACAAACGCGGGTGGGCCGTCAGGAGCCTTGCTCTCATGTCTTCATATCAACTCGGGCGTGCGCCCGAGCGCTCGGCGCCGCGCGCTCGGCCGGGGCCGGCAAACCAGTCGCCGGCGCCCCAGTCGCCGCCGGCCGCCCAGCCCCCTCGTTCGACCGGCTCGGCCTCGCGCCCGACCTTCTTCGAACGGTGGCCGCTCAGGGCTACACCGAACCGACTCCGGTCCAGGCCCAGTCGATCCCGATCGTGCTCGCCGGCCGCGACCTCCTTTCCAGCGCCCAGACGGGCACGGGCAAGACCGCGGCGTTCGTGCTGCCGATCCTCCAGCTCCTCCATGCCAGCCGGGTCGCGCCCCGGCCCGTCTCGCCCGGCCGGGGCCTGCCGCGTGGCGCGACGGGTCAGCCGATCCGCTGCCTGGTGCTCACGCCCACGCGCGAGCTGGCGCTCCAGGTCGAGGAAAGCGTCCGAACCTACGGCGCCGGGCGGCCCATTCGCTCGACCACCATCTACGGCGGCGTCGGGTTCCAGCCGCAGGTCAACGCCCTGCGCGGCGGCCCGGAGATCGTGGTCGCCACGCCCGGACGGCTCCTCGACCATGCCGGCCAGGGGACGATCGACCTCGGGTCGGTCGAGATCCTCGTCCTCGACGAGGCCGACCGGATGCTCGACATGGGCTTCATCCGCGACATCCGCAAGATCCTTGCCCTGCTGCCGGCGCGGCGCCAGAACCTGCTCTTCTCGGCTACCTTCTCGGACGAGATCCGAGAGCTGGCGGGCGGCCTGCTGCACGAGCCGGCCCAGGTCCAGATCGCGCGCCGAAACGCACCCATCGAGCTGGTTCGCCAGGTCGTCTACCCGGTCGACCGCGAGCGCAAGCGCGAGCTGCTGAGCTACCTCGTCCGCAGCGGGCGGATCGACCGGGCGCTCGTCTTCACTCGAACCAAGCACGGCGCCAACCGCCTGGCCGAGCAGCTCGGTCAGGACGGCATCCTCGCCGCGGCGATCCACGGCAACAAGAGCCAGAGCCAGCGCGTGCACGCCCTCGACGATTTCAAGGCCGGACGGGTCGCCATCCTGGTGGCGACCGAGATCGCGGCGCGCGGCCTCGACATCGACGGCCTGCCGCACGTCGTGAACTACGAGTTGCCGATGGTTGCCCAGGACTACGTCCACCGCATCGGGCGGACAGGACGCGCCGGCATGGAGGGCGACGCGGTGTCGCTGGTCTGCATCGACGAGAACCTGCTGCTCGGCGAGATCGAGGCGCTGCTCCGCGGCCCGATCAGGCGCGAGGTCGTCCCCGGCTTCGAAGTCGACCGATCGATCCGCCGCGAGCCGATCCGCCAGCGCTCCGGCGACCTCCGACCGAACGCCGGCCGACGCGCCCCGGCTCGCCAGGCGGCGTCGCCAACTCGTCCGGCGGCGGCGCCAGGCGGCTACCGGCCGCAGGCACCGGCCCGTCCCGCCACTCGGCTCGCGGCTCGTCCGGCCGCACGCGCGGCCGCTCCGGGCGGTTACCGCCGACCCGTGCCGGCTGACTTCCGTCAGCCCGCAAACAGCGCATCGTCGATCGGCTACATGCCGGCTCGCCGGCCGAACGGCCACGCCCGCCCAACGCCGCTCGCCCGACCGGCCGAGCGCGAGGCGCCCCACCCGTCCCAGCGGCGCGAGCCGAGCGCCCCGCTAGCGGCTCTTCCCGGCGAGCGCATCGTCCGCCTCGGCAACCGCCCCGGCTGACCGCCGATCACGGGGCAGCGTGCTCCCGTGGGATTCGGCCGCAGGTCCGCCCCGGAAGCCGAAGGTCGGAGGCTCAAGTCCTCTCGCGGTGACCATTCAGGCAGTTCTGCGGCCTACCCTCACTGATTCCGCCCGCACGATCCATGCTTGGCGAGACTCCCTGGGGCGCTCGGCTGGATCTGTGGCCGACCGTTCGACTGCCTCACCGATTGGCCAGGCTAGCCAAGAACTCGGCGGGAGTCATGACCGGCACGACGTCCCGGAGAACAAGCAGGTGTGAGTCGCCAGACACCAACACGTCCGCAGCCGCGGCACGCGCAAGGTCGAGCAGATACTCGTCGTCCGGGTCAGCGCTGAGCGACTCCCCGGCCGGCGGCGGGTCGTCGTGGATCGTTCCCTCATGGCCGATGAGCTCCATGTAGGCGGCGGCTTCGGCCGCGGTGACATAGGGGCGGAACTTGGGGCGCCCTAGGACCTCGCCAAGCTCGGCCAACAGGTTCGGCGAGACGACGAGCTCGAATGCGCCGGCGCGCAGCTCAAGCAGGAGCGCCGCGCTCGGACCGCCCGGACTTATCAGCGCCGAAACGAGGACGTTGGTGTCAAGAACCGCGCGAGGCACGCTTCTCGGTCCGGGCCGCGTGGGTTTCGTCGACCGCGAGACGCATCGCTTCGTCCTCGCCTAGACCGGAGCGGGCCCAGACGCTCGCGAGAACGTCGAAGCCGAGGTATGCGCGCAGCGCCTCCTCCACCACCTCCGAGTCGCGCTTCTCGGTGCGGGCTGCGCGAACTCGAGCTGCCCGCATCACGTCCGCATCGACATACAGGGTCACTTTCTTCTTCGTCGCCATGGCGCCATCATACCGGCATGATGGCATAGCGGCAAGACGGGTCAGACCTGAAGCGCCGTTCATGGATGGCCGCGGCCAGGCCGACCGCGACCCAACTCGGCACGACGATCCGCCACGTGAGAATCGCCGGCCCCAATCCTCTCGCCCCGACCACCTGCATGGTTTCGAACCTCGCGCCGAGCGCCGGCCCGGTCAGCGCACGCGGAAGGGGGCGCCGTGGCCGGGGATCACGACGTCGACGCCGTCGAGCAGGCGCTGGCGGTTGCGGGCAAGCTCGGCCGGGTCGGTCGAGTACGGATCCACCTCGGGTGTTCGGTCGGAGCGCCACCACAGGTGGGTGAAGGCGTCGCGTCCTTCGGCCGTGTCTACGATCAGGCTGGCGTCCTGCGGGGTGTGACCCGGCGTGACCCATATCGTCGTGTTGGGCCCGAGCTTGAAGCCCTCGCCCTGGTGCGCGTTCACCTGGTCGTCGCGTCGAGCCGAGCGGAAGTCGACGACCTCCGCCTGCCGAAAGAGGGCGATGTTGACGGTGTGGTCGAGGTGGTGGTGCGAGACGAAGACGTGGGTCACCTCGTCCGCCGAGATGCCGAGCCGCTCGAGCGGGTCAAGGATCAGCGAGCGGCTCCTGACCATGCCCGGGTCGACGACGATGACGCGATCGCCGTCGCGGACCAGGCCCACGGTTCCGGCGACCGACGGCGAGTCGGCGTAGCCGACCACCAGGATGTCGACCTGCGCTGGAGCGATGGCTGCGGACACTTGGGCTCCTCCCTGGGTTTCGGGCCCGGCCGGCGGCGCCGGGGCCGCGGCGACCGGCGGCGGATGGCCGAGAATCGCGGCCGCCTGCGCAATTCTCCCCTATTCCGCCACGTGACTCACACATCAGGTTCAGGGAATCGAAAGGTTGCGCGGTTCAGATTCGGGTCAATGGCACAGGGCAGGCCGCCGTCAGAGGCCTTAAACTGGAGCCGGAACAGTGAGGCAGTTCGATGGCGATAGCTGGAACGCACCGGGGCCCGATCTCCGGGCTCACCCACATCCACCTGGTTCGCGAGAGCCCGGCTGTCCGAAGCCGCCGTTCGGCGGACCACGAGAAGGTCGCGGCCACGGGCGCCGGCGAGATGGACCCCTCGATCGCGAGCCAGCCCGCCGCTGCCGGGGAGTTGCGGTCGACCTCAGCCAGGCCGGCGGTAAGCCCGCGAATGACTGGCTGGTAAGCCCGGCCGAATGACCGGCTGCTAAGCTCCGATCCGAGCCTCGCGTCGCTGGAGGCTGGCCCTCCCCGAGGTCGGATCGTTGACCGCCGCGCTCTCCGCCGAACGACTGCTCGAAGACCTCAACCCATCGCAACGCGAGGCCGTGACCACCACTTCGGGTCCGCTCGCGATAATCGCCGGCGCGGGCTCGGGCAAGACGCGCGTCATCAGCCGGCGGGCGGCGTACGCCATCGAAACGAGCGCGGTTCCGCCGGATCAGATCCTGCTCGTGACGTTCACGGACAAGGCCGCGGGCGAGATGGTGGGGCGGATGACGGCGCTGGGCCATCGCGGCGTCATGGCCCGCACGTTCCACGCCGCGGCGCTCGCCCAGCTGCGGCACTTCTGGCCGGGCCGCCACGACGGCACGCCGCTGCCCGCGATCCTCGACTCGAAGCTGCGCCTGATCGTGCCGCTCATCGGCCGGCTGCCGGGCGGCTATCGCTTCACGCCGGCGAAAGACGTGGCCGACACGATCGAATGGGCGAAGGTGCGCCGCATCCGGCCCGGGCGCTGGGTCCAGGAAGGCGGCGATCGAGCCCCGATCCCGGCCGACCTGTTCGGCCGCGTCTACCGCGATTACGAGCGCTCGAAGGCAGACGCCGGCCTGCTCGATTTCGAAGACATGCTCGTCCAGACGGTCGAGCTTCTGGAGGCCGACGCCGAGGCGGCCGCGCTGGTTCGATCGCGTAAGCGCTGGTTCAGCGTCGACGAATACCAGGACACGAATCCGCTGTCCGAACGGCTCCTCGAGCTGTGGCTCGGCGAATCTCGCGATCTGGCGGTGGTCGGCGATCCGGACCAGACGATCTACTCCTTCACCGGTGCAACGCCGGAGTTCCTGCTCAGCTTCGCCGAGCGCCATCCCGGCGCGCGAACCGTCACGCTCGCGCAGAACTACCGCTCCAGCCCGCAGATCCTGGAGCTGGCCAACCGGATCGTCGCCGGCGGGCCGCGCGGCGCGCTGCGGGCGACCCGGGCCGACGGACCGCGGCCCGCCGTCCATCGCTTCGCGGATTCCGAGGCCGAGCTGCGCGAGATCGTCGCTTGGCGCCGCGCCGCTAGCGCCGCCGGAGTCGCGGCATCGGAGACGGCCGTCCTCGTGCGCGTCAACGCCCAGCTGCCGGCCATCGAGGACGCGCTGACGCGCGCCGGCATCGCGTTCACCGTTCGCGGCCAGCGGTTCTTCGATCGGCGCGAGATCCGCGAGGCGGTGCGGCTCCTGAGCCGGGAGCGGCCGGCCGAGTCGGGCGGAGCGCTCGTCGCCGCCGTCGAGCGGCTGCTCGTGGAGCGGATGGGCCTGGACGACGTCGCCGCCGATGCCGGCTCCGAAGGCCGCGAGCGCGCCGCGTCGCTCGAACTGCTGCTCGGCATCCTGGAGGACCTCGCGGCCGCGGACCCGGCGCTCGGCATCGACGCCGTCCTCGCCGAGCTGGATCGCCGCGCGACGGCTGAGGCCGCCGACTCGGCGGACGGCGTGAACCTGCTGACCTACCACCGTGCCAAGGGCCTCGAATGGGATGCCGTCTACCTGCCGGCGCTCGACGAAGGCTTGCTGCCGATCCGCCAGGCGAAGGAGGAAGACGAGATCGCCGAGGAGCGCCGCCTGCTGTATGTCGGGATCACCCGCGCCCGCAGGTTCCTGGCGCTCTCGTCATCGTCGCGCCGCCCGTCGCGGTTCCTCGCGGCCCTGGATCCGGCGAAGCCGAAGGCGCCGCGTTCGGCCGGCGCCGCCGGCCGAGGGTCGAGCCGCGCCCGCGTCCTGCCCGGCGCGCCGGTGGCAGAGCCGGCCGCCCCCGACGACGCGCTGCTCGAAGCACTCCGCCGCTGGCGCCGCGAGCGCGCATCGGCCGACGGCGTGCCGGCCTACGTCGTCGCCCACGACACCACCTTGGCAGAGATAGCCGACGTGCGCCCGCGCTCCCTGCCCGCGCTCCGCCGCGTCCGCGGCATGGGCCCTATGAAGCTGGAGCGTTACGGCCCGGAGATTCTGGCGGTCATCGACCGCGCCGGTCAGCCTCGGCCCTAGAAGAAGGCTGCCGGAGGCCGGCCGAAGAGCGCCCGGACGGCCCTCGTGTTCAGGTACGCAAGTATCGAACCGTGGACGACAACGCCGACCAGGTCCGAGGTGTCGAAGCCCCACAGGTACAGCGAGATGGCGATGAGGCCGATCAGGACGAGGCTGAGGAGGCATGCTCGGCCCCACGCCCACTGCTGCATGGCCCATAGAGATCTGGCGAGGTCGAACACGGCGATCGACGTCGCAAAGTAAGCCACACCCATGATGAAGTCGACGGCGACTTCCCCGTTGTCCCCGTAGCTGGTGGCCCAGTTGGCCCAGCCGAACAGGTCGAGTGCGACGTACAACCCAACCAGACCGATGACGACCTCGACTACGGCCAGGACCGAGATCCCGAACGGCCGCGCTGCGCTGGTCACGGCCGGGCTGCCGACCTGGTAGCCGGCCGGCGGCGCGCCATAGGGTCCGGTGGCGCCGTTCCAGGGCGGAGCGGGCTGGGCTCCGGACTGACCGAACGGGCTGGGTTGGGGCGCCCCTCCGGCCCCGGGCCATGGTGGTGGCACGACCGGCGGCGCGCCGGGCGGCGCGTATTGCGGCGGCGCGCCGAGCGGCGCGTATTGCGGCGCCGCGACCGCGGGCGGATACGGCGCCGCGAACTGCGGCGGAGCGGCAGGGGCGCCCGGGGTCGGCGCGGCCGTGAAGGCCGGCGGAACCGAGGCATATGGGGTCGGGGGCTGGCCCGGTGGGATGACGGCCTGCCCATTCGAAGCCAGGCTCGAGCCGCAGGCGTAACAGGACGTCGCCCCGGCCCACGATCGAGCGCCGCAGCGCCCGCACACAATCACGTCCGCCAACTGGAGCCCTCCTAGAAACGCAGCGTTGAACCTTCAGCCGTCGGGCCGTCTCGCTGGCGAGCCTCTTGACCCTCCGACGGCGCCGCCTGGAGGTCAGACAGACGGGACCGGCGAGGTCAACCGATTCGGAACGCGAGAGGACGATCCGCACGAGAGAAGGTCGTGCGCAAATCCTACCCTGTCAGATAGGCCGAGATCAGGCTCGATCGTGCGACAACTACGAGGGGCGCGTCCTGGCGCGGGCGCCGCCGCTCCGGGTGAACCGATGTGGCGCCTGTCCATCGGTTGGAGGCTCGGTTGTCGTCTCGGTCTCTCGCTCGCCGTGGTGGCCCCAATTCAGGCGGTCCGGCGAAGTCGAGGCAGGATGTCCGCGACGATCTCCGGCGGGGGTCGGTGCGCGGCGAGTGCGGCGCCGGGCTCGTCGGGTTCGAGCGGCTCGAGCGTCTCGAGCTGGCTGGCCAGGAGCGCGGGGGGCATGTAGTGCCCCTGCCGGTGCTCCAGGCGATCGGCGATGACGTCCGGCCCGACGACAAGGTGAGCGAACCAGACCGAGGCGTGGCCGCGCCGCAGCAGGTCGCGGTAGGCGCGCCGCAGTGCCGAGCAAGTGACCAGCGCGTTCTCCCCGGCTCGCTCGCGCTCGCCGATCCACGCCGCGAGGGACTCCAGCCAGGGCCAGCGGTCCTCGTCGGTGAGCGGCGTGCCCGAGCGCATCTTCGCCACGTTGGCGAGCGAGTGGAAATCGTCCGCTTCCGCGGCCGGCCAGCCGAGCTCGTCGGCGAGCGCTCGCATGACGGTCGACTTGCCGCAGCCGGACACGCCCATGACGACGATCGTCGTGGTCGGCGAGGGCTGACCCGGGTCAGTCATCGCGGCCACGAGCCAGCGCCGCGGCGCGCTCCAGGACGGTGCGGACCGGCAGCCCCAGTCGCTCGGCCGCGGCCGCCGCGTCGGCGTATTCCGCCTGCACCGTCACCGGCCGGCCGTCGAGCAGGCCGCGCTTGACGCGAACCGCGCAGCCATCCACCGAGACGACGACTTCGTCGCGGGGCAGCGCCCGGCGAGTGACCGGCCGAACCCGAACGCCGAGCGTGGTCGATTGAGTGAACAGCACCCGAGCGGCGGCGTCGACGACCTCCTCGCCGACCAGCGCCGTCACGACGTGCCCGGGCCGGCCCTTGCGCATGACGACCGGCGTCAGCCAGGCGTCGACGGCCCCCGCGGCAACGAGTGCGTCGAGCACCGCCGGCCAGAGTCGCGGATCGAGGTCGTCGACGGTCGCCGCCAGCTCGAGCAGGTCGTCATTGCGCCACGGAACGCCGGCCGGCGCCAGGGCGGTGCCGAGCACGACCCTCAGGACGTTGGCACGCTCAGGCGGATCCGCGGAGCCGGCGCCGACGCCGGTGGAGTCGATGCGCATCGGCGCCAGCGCGCCCCACTCTTTGGCGAGGGTCGCGAGAAGCGCCGCCCCGGTGGGCGTGCACAGCTCCCCGTCGCCGCCCGCGACTACGGGCACGCCTCGCCCGGCGAGGATCGCCAGGACCGCCGGCACCGGGATTGGCAGCAGGCCGTGCGCCGTCTCCACGCTGCCGGAGCCCAGCGCGAGGGAGCCGACAACCACGCGCGCGTTCGGCTCGAGCAAGCCAAGTGAGTCCAGCGCCGCGGCGCAGCCGACAACGTCGGCCAGCGAGTCGAGCGCGCCGACTTCGTGCAGGTGGACCTGCGCCAGGTCCTCGCCGTGGACGGCGGCCTCCGCGGTGCCGAGCACTCGGAACACGTCCGTGGCAAAGGCGCCCACGGCCGGCGCAAGCTTGGCCGCGGCGGCGAGAGCCAGCACGTCGCCGACCGTGCGCCGCGCCGCCGTGTCGTGGACCACCACCTCCGCCTTCGTCGCCCTCAGCCCGTGGCGACGGACCTGCCGGGGTCGGATCTCGATCGGCTCGACGCCCAGCGCCGCGATAGCCGCAGCCACCGCCTCGAGGGGCGCTCCGGCGTCGAGCAGCGCGCCCAGCAGCATGTCGCCCGACGCGCCGGCCGAGGCATCGATCCACGCGCAACGTCCGGCTTGTGCCACTGGCATCTCCTCGCGGATAGGGCAACACTATGGGCGACAGCCAGTCGAGTCTGACACAAGCTCGCCTATCCGGGCCAGCGCGCCGGAGAAATGGAAGGACCGCAGTGATCCGAACCCTCGTCGCCCCCGAGCGAGAAGGCGACCTCATCGGACTCGCGCTGGCAGACCTCGTGGCGGGTGGATCGTTCGAGTCTCCCGGCCAGCTCGACACGGCAGTCGTCGTGCTGAGCGGCGTCGTCGACGTCGAGGCAGCCGGCGAGAAGCTGGGGTCGGCGGGCGGGCGATCGTCCGTCTTCGAGGGCCCGGGCCACACCATCTACGCGCCGCCCGGCGCGACCCTGCGGCTCGTGGCCACGCGACCGGCTCAACTTGCCATCGCCACGGCTCCCGGCGGCGCGGGAGCCCCGTCGAAGGCACGCATCATCGGGCCGGGCGACCAGCGGATCGGCGAGGCCGGCAAAGGCAACTGGCGCCGCGACATCCGCACGATCCTCGGCCCCGAGCACGCCGCCAGCCGGCTTCTCCTCGGCGAGACGATCAACCCGCCCGGCAACTGGTCGTCGTATCCGCCGCACAAGCACGACCGCCAGGCGCCGCCCGAGGAGGTCCGGCTGCAGGAGGCTTACTTCTACAAGGTCGACCCGGCCGGCGGCTTCGGTGTCCAGATCCGGTACGACGACGCCGGCGCGGAAACGTTCATCGTTCGCGACGGCGACGTGGTCGCGATCCCGAGCGGATACCACCCGGTGATCGCCGCGCCCGGTTACTCGCTCTACTACCTGTGGGTCATGGCCGGCGACGGGCGCCAGATGGCCCCCTATTTCGACCCGGCCCACGCCTGGGTCCAGGAGTCATGACGATGGCGCGAGACAATGCGGGCAACGCGGGCAACGCGGGCACTTCGGGCGCAGCCGGTGTGGCCCTCTTCGATCTGACCGGCAAGGTGGCCGCGGTCATCGGTGGAGCCGGGGTCCTGGGCAGCTCCGTCTGCCACGGCTTCGGCCGGGCGGGCGCCACGGTTGCTGTGATGGACCGTTCGCGCGAGCGGGCGGACGAGCGGGTGGCCGCGCTCGAGGCCGAAGGCACCCGCGCCGCCGCCCTGGTGCTGGATGCCTCCGATCGGGCCTCCGTCGAGCGGGCCCGCGTGGATGTGGAGAAGCTTCTCGGGCCAGTCGACATCCTCGTAAACGCGGTCGGCATCAACAGCTCGACTCCGTTCTTCGAGCTGGGTCTGGACGAGTGGCACCGCGTTCTCGACACGAACCTGACGTCGGCCTTCATCGCCTGCCAGGTCTTCGGTCGGGCGATGGTCGACCGCGGTCGGGGCGGGACGATCATCAACTTCTCCTCCACTTCCTCGGAGGTCCCGCTGTCCCGCGTCCTCACCTACTCCGTCTCGAAGGCGGGGATCAACATCCTCACCCGCTATCTCGCCCGCGAGCTGGCGCCCCATCGGATCCGCGTCAACGCCATCGTGCCGGGGTTCTTCCCGGCCGAGCAGAACCGCAAGCTGCTCGACGAGGCCCGCACCGAGGCGATCCTCCGCCACACGCCGGCCGGCCGGCTGGGCGAGGCCGACGAGCTGGTCGGGACGATGATCTGGCTCGCCTCGGAGCGCGCCTCGGGCTTCGTGACCGGAGCCCTCGTTCGCGTCGACGGCGGCTTCAGCGCGATGACGATCTGAGGCCGCGGCAGTCCGGTGCCAGGTCGTCAACAGCTCGAATTCGTCAAGCCCGGAGAGGAAAGCCGCCGGCGTCCGGATCGGGAACTCGCCGGCCAGAGCGAGCAGGTGTCCGTCGCCGGAAACCAGGACGGCGCGCTGGTCGGCCGCAAGAGAGAGCAGGTAGTCGTCACCCGGATCAACCGAGCGCACTGGCGGAGAGGCGTCGGGGTCCCTGGAGAGAAAGGCCGAACGAGACAGCCAGGCCATGAACGCTTCGGCGTCGCTCGTGGGTATCAGGCGCTGAAGCTTCGGATACGCGAGCGCCCGGCCCAGCTCGGCGAGCAATGCGGGCGACACGATCAGCTCGAACCGACCCTGCTGCCAGGCCAGCAGCAGTCGGGCCGGGGCGCCCGTCCGCGACAGCAGAGCTGAGATCAGGACGTTGGCGTCGAGGACTGCGCGCAACCTACGGCCGCGGGCTGCGAGTCTCGTGCTGAGCCTCAACGCCCAGCGCCAGGGCGACATCCGCCGGCAGGTCATTGGTCGCCCAGAGTCGATCGAGCAGATCCAGTCCCAGGTCGCGCCTGAGCGCCTCTTCGATGACCTCGCTGTCGCCCTTGCCGCTGCGGGCCGCGCGGACCTTTACCGCGCGCAGGACTTCGTCATCGACGGTCAGGGTAGTTCGGACTTTGGCCATATCCGCATCATAGCATCAGCGCATCTCGATGATCACCGGGCCGTCGGATCGGCGTTAGGGCCGACCGCGGGCGATGAGCGCGCCGATCGTGCCGGCACCGACTCCATCATCGATGCCGACGACCGCGACACCCGGCGCGCAGGACGAGAGCATCGCCAGCAGCGCGCTCAGCCCGCCGAACGAGGCGCCGTAGCCGACGCTCGTCGGGCAGGCAATGACGGGCACTCGCGCCAGGCCGCCGACGACACTCGCCAGCGCGGCGTCCATGCCGGCGATGACGACGATCGCGTCGGCCCGCTCGATCTCCGGCTGCTCGCCGAGCAAGCGGTGGAGTCCGGCGACGCCCACGTCGCCGATCACGCGGACGCCGGCCCCGAGCAGCGAGGCGACGGTCTCGGCCTCCTCGGCGACGGGCAGGTCCGAGGTCCCGGCGGTGAGAATGAGCAGCCGGCCTCGAGCCGCCGGGACGGCGCGGGGGATCGCCACCAGGCCGGCTCGCTCGCGCCAGATCGTCTCGAGGCCGCGGGCTTCGGCGAGGGACCGGACCGCGTCGGCGTCATCTGCGGCGACGCGGGTCACGACGACGCTCGACTCGTCGTGCTCCAGTTGCGCCTCGACAATCGCCAGCAGCTGCTCGCGAGTCTTGCCCGGGGCGTAGACGAATTCCACGATGCCCTGGCGCAGGTTGCGGTGATGATCGACGCGGGCGAAGCCGAGGTCGCTGAAGGGCAGCCGGCGCAGCGACTCGAGCGCGGTCTCGGTCGGAACGCTGCCGTCGGCGACGCCGCGCAGCAGCTCCTCCAGGGCGGCGGAGTAGGAGGCTCCCAGCGCCGGTCTCCCTGCCGGCCCGTCGCCCTCAGGCATTGGAGCTGTCTCCTGCGCCGGTTCCGGCATACGCATCCGAAGACCAGCTCTCGAACCCGAGATCGGCCAGGCGCGTCCGGATCTCGGCCGCCCGAAGATCCAGCCCGGCCAGATCCTCCGCCTCGACCTCCACGCGGGCATGGCTACCGAAGTCTCGAACGCGAACCTGGCGGAAGCCCATCGCCCGAAGCGCCAGCTCGGCCGCCTCGACGCGCCGCAGCCGGTCCGCCGTGATCATCTCGCCGAACGGGACCCGGCTCGCCAGGCACGCCGACGCCGGCCGGTTCCAACCCTCGATGCCGATCGATCGGGCCAGCAGGCGAAGCTGCTCTTTGGTGATGCCCGCCTCGGCGAGGGGCGAGCGGACGCCCAGCTCGGCGCCGGCCGCCATGCCGGGCCGGTCGAGCCGTTGCGTGTCCGAGGCGTTCGTCCCGTCGACGACCCAGGCGTAGCCCTCGGCCTTCGCGATCGCCGCGGCGGCGCCGTACAGCTCGAGCTTGCAGAAGTAGCAGCGGGAACGCGGGTTGCGGGCGTAGCGGGGGTCGTCCAGTTCCTTCGTCGGGATCGTCCGCCATCCGGTCCCGTATCGGGCCGCCTCTCCGGCGGCGGCCGCGGCGTCGGTCCGATCCCAGGCCGGCACGGCGGCCGATTCGGCGGTCAGCGCCAGGCAGCGCTCGCCAAGCAGCGGCGAGGCGACCGCGAGCAGGAAGCTCGAGTCGATCCCGCCGGAGAGCGCCAGCACGCAGGAGCCGAGTCCCTCGACGATCTCCAGCAGGCGGCCGAACCGCGCCAGGACGACCGGGTCGGCGGCGGCCGGCCCGGATTGCGCGCGCTCCAGCAGGTCGTGGTATGGCATCGGCGTGACGATACATCCCATCCGCCGGAGCCGCCCCGCCCGCCCGCGAGAGGCCCGATACCGGCACGTGTAGAGTTGTGCCGATGCAACACGACAAGACGCCCCATCGCGCGCTCGAGCCCGAGGCGCTTGCCGATCCGCCCGTCCCGACCGCCCCTGCCGCGGCCGGCGGACCCGCACCGTCGCGCGCTTCCAGCCAGGAGCCGTTCGCGGAGTTCATGCGCGTCAATCTGCCTCGCTGGGCCCTGGTCCGGCACCACATGGACCCCACTGAAGTGACCGACATCGCCGCGACCGTCGCGGCCGCCCTCGATCCGCAACGCGAGGCGATCCGGCCCGGCTCGCGAGTCTGCCTGGCCGTCGGCAGCCGAGGCATCGATCGGATCGACCAGGTCGTTCGCGCCGCGGTGGCCTGGGTCCGCGCCGCCGGCGCCGAGGTCTTCGTCGTGCCGGCGATGGGCAGCCACGGCGGCGCCACGCCCGAGGGCCAGCTGGAGGTGCTCGCCTCCTACGGAATGACGCCCGAGTCGATCGGCTGCGAGATCCGCTCGAGCATGGAGACGGTCGAGCTGGGCGAGGTCCGGCCCGGCGTCCCGGTCTTCGTCGACCGCCTCGCCCTTGAAGGCGCCGACGCGATCGTCCCGATCAACCGTGTCAAGCCGCACACGGACTTCACCGGCGAGATCGAGAGCGGCCTGATGAAGATGATCGCGATCGGGCTGGGCAAGCAGAAGGGCGCCGACACCTTCCATCGCCAGGGCTTCGCCATCTTCCACGAGCTCATCCCGGCGGTCGCCGAGTTCACCCTCTCGAAGGTGAACATACCGTTCGGGCTGGCCCTGGTCGAGAACGGGTATGCCAGGCTGTGGCGGATCGAGGCGGTGCGACGCGACCGGATCTGGGATCGCGAGCGAGAGCTGCTGGTGATGGCCCGCGAGCGGATGGCCCGCCTGCCGCTGGACACCATCGACGTCCTGGTGCTCGACTTCATCGGCAAGGACATCAGCGGGCTGGGCATGGATTCCAACGTCGTCGGGCGCTACTACGCCGGGCCGACGGGCGCGGGTCCGAGCATCCAGCGGATCGTCGTCCGCGACCTGACCGGCGAGACCGAGGGCAATGCCGTCGGCATCGGCATGGCCGACGTGGTGCTGCGGCGCGCGGTCGAGAAGATGGACGCCCACAAGACGTACATGAACTGCATCACGGCCAAGACGCCCGAAGGGGCGCGGGTCGCGCTGACCGTGGACACGGACCGGGAGGCGCTCTCGATTGCCATTGCCAGCGCCATCGAGGTCGAGCCGCCCGAGGCGCGGATCGTCCGCATCCGTGACACCAAGCACCTCGAGCTGCTCTACGTCAGCGAGCCGGCGCTCGCGGACGTGCTGGCAACCGGGCGCTGCGAGATCGTGGCGCCGCTCGAGGCGATCGACTTCGGGGCCGACGGAATGTTCGCCGCGGCGGTGGATTAGGCGGGCTCGCCCGGGTCCCTCTGCCGGCGCGGCCCTCAGCGCCCGCCGGTACTCGCCGCCGGCGTGGCCCTCAGCCAGCCCGCCGGTACTCGCCGCCGGCCCGGGTCATCAGGCCCGAGACAACCATGTAGCGCCGCAGAGCGGCCACGTCCTCGTGGTACCGGCCGAGGCGCTCGTTTACCTCGCGCTCGGAGTACGGCCGGTCGTCGGCGAAGCAGTGCGCCGCGAGATAGCGCAGCACCGCCTGCCGCTTGCGCTCCTGGGCCGGTAGCGACACCAGCCGCCCGTCGCGAATGAAGGCGCGGAGCACCTTGGCGTCGTAGGCCGGCAACGACTCGCCGTCCGGGCCCGCCAGCTCGGCGCCGGCTTCGTCCGCCCGTTCGAGACCCGCCAGCTGCTTCGAGACCGCCGCCAGCCGATCGACACGAAGGGCGTACTCCACGTACGGGCGGCGAGGCGTCGCCTCGACGAGGCCAGCTGCCTCGAGGCGCTGGAGGTGGTGGACGACGGTCCCGGCCGAAAGCCCGCTCGCCGCCGCCAGCTCTTCGACCGCCATCGGACGCCCGGCTAACAGCCCGACCAGCCGCAGACGCGAAGCATCGGCCAGGGCGCGGAGAGCTTCCAGTAGTTGCGGATCCATGGCGTCAGGATAGCCACGATTTGATACATGCCAAATCGTCACCCCGGACAAGCTCGGCGATTCAGGCCCGCCCGGCGGCCTGCGTCGGCGGCCTGCGTCGTCGGCCGCCGGATCCACCTCGGCGTGCCGCGTTTGCGCGCGAATGCCTCACGCGAGGTGCGCCGCTCTTCTATCGTTCCGGAGAGTCCGCGATACGGCCATCCTGGGTCATGGCTGGTCCATGGCCAAAAGGTTGGATAGCCGATCAGGTTCGCGGAGGACTAGGGTGCGCCGCATGGATGAGACCAGCCGAATCTGCCCCTGGTGTTCTACGTCGATCCCCGCCGGAGCGTCTGCCTGCCCCAAGTGCCACGCTACGGTCGAAGGCGCAGTGGCGCCCGAGATCCCCGGCGTCACGGTCGTCGACGGCAAAGCCACGCTAGGCTCCGGCGAGGGCGTAGTCCCCGATGCCTTCGACCCGAAAGCCTGGCTGCGGGCCGGCTACGAGGACCGGGTCGAGAATGAAGAGGCCATCCTCCCGCCGAGCGAGGCCGTCCGGCTCGAGATGCGCAAGATGGAGCTCGAGGCGCAGATCGAGAACGCCGGCGGATCGGTCATGAGCGCGACAGGGGACGTCTCGCGCGACATCGGCAAGCCCTCGCGCGAAGCGCTGGCGGCATACGACGCCGGCCTGCTCGACACCACGGGACCCGCGGGCGAGACAGACATCGCCAACCGCGTCAAGGCCTGGGAAGAGGAGCAGAAGGGCTGACGCTCGCTCCGGCGAGGTGGGGCGAGGTCGGGCCATTTGACTCGCGCCCGTCCACGGGCTTAGCCTGCCGGAAATGCGACTCCTCCTCGCGGCGGCCCTGGCGCTCACGACCCTGATGGGGCTGCCCGCGGTCACGCCACCACCCACCGCCAGCGCCGCTTCCGTCTGCACCGGCTGGACGAGTGCGCGCGTGCCGCCAAACACGATCCGCGTGCTTCGGACGGCGACCGGGAAGGTCCAGGTCGTCAACTTCGAGACGTACGTCCAGGTCGTGATGAGAGCCGAGTGGGGCTCCGACACCACCTGGCCGGTGGCGGGGCTCCAGGCTGGCGCGATGGCCGTCAAGCAATTCGGCTGGTACTACACGATGCACTGGCGTGGCGGGACGGCCCACGGATCCTGCTACGACGTGCGCGACGATAACAGCGACCAGATCTATGACCCGAGCCGGGCGGCCAGGCCTGACGAGGTCGCCGCGACAAACGCGACCTGGACCGAGTCGGCCACCAAGAACGGCTCGTTTCTGCTGATGGGCTATCGCTCCGGTGCGTCCGTCGCCTGCGGCGCCGATGCCGACGGCTACCACCTGTACCAGCACAGCTCGCGGGCGTGTGCCTCGGCCGGGATGACGGTCGACCAGATCCTCCACGTCTACTTCGACCCGGGGTTGGCGCTTTGGGAGCCACCTGCCACGCCCTCGGCCATCTTCATGTCGCCAGCCGAGCAGGAGCAGGTGACCGTCGGGACTTCGGCGACGCTCGCGTGGGTGGAGCAACCGGCCAGCGGGACGACGATCTCCAGCCGGCACGTCTCGTTGTTGATGGCTCTGCCGCTCAACGGCAGCTGTGCCGTCGACCGCTGGGTGCCCGCCGCGCCGCCGTGGCAGTCCACCGCCGCGTCGCCGCAGACCGTGACGGGTCTCCATGCCGGGTACTGCTACCGCGCTGTCGTTGCGTTGACGGACTCAACCGCTGCCACGACCGAGTGGCAGTCCGGCACGATGCTGGTCGATCCGGCGGCGCCGAAAGGAACCTTCACCAGCCCGCATCCGAACGTCGTGACGGCGATCGGCGGCACGACCGCCCCGGTGCGCTGGACCGAGACGCTGACGGCCGGGACGCACCTGATCAGCCGCAGCCTCGTCACCGAGCGGGCGGCACAGGCGGCTCCGGGGACCTGCGCCGGCGCGCAGTGGGGCGCCCTTACCTCGACCAACTCCGCGTCGCCCGTCACGTCCACCGGGCTCGGCAAGCTGTTCTGCTACCGCTACCGGCTGATCCTGACCGACAGCGCCGGTCACCAGAGCACGACGGTCTCCGGCATCCTGATGGGCCCGTCCGCCTGACGTCCGAGCCGTCCGACCCGACCGACCCATCCGATCCGACCGACGTCCGCTCAGGCTCACACGCGGGCGTCGCACCGGCCGCCCACGCTGGACCGCGGGCGTCGCGCCGGCCGGCCACACCGAGCCCCGCATTCGACCGGGGTCCGTTCCGGGCGTAGGATTGACCGTGCCTGACGTCGAGGGGCAAGTTCCTCGCCGCAGATCGGGGTGATGAAATGGAACCGAACGAGCAGGGTGGCGAGACTGGCGGAGCCGGCGATCAGGGCGGCGGACCGCGCATGGAACAAGCCCGAGCCGCGGCCGAGAAGATGATCGCGCAGCTCCAGGTGATGATCGACCAGACCGGCAAGACCGCAGGTCCAGTCCTCCGCGACGTGGCCGCGAAGGCCGCCGAGCTGGCCGCCGTCGCGGCCGAGAATGCCGGCCCGGTCGCGCACAAGGCAGCGGACGTGACCGAGCATGTCGGCGATCGCCTGGCGGCCCGGAGCAAGGACCTCGCCGCGGATCTTCGAAAGGCCGCCGAGGCTGCCCGCGCCCGAAACGCCGAGGGCACCGACGAAGGCTCCAAGCCGGACGACGCACCGAAGGCGTAGCGGGGGAGCAGGCCGGCAGGCGGCGGCGGACCAGCGGCGGCGGGCTTGCGGCGGTGAACGGCGGTCGGCGGCTGGCTCAGCCCGCGGCGGCCCAGCCGAGGTTTCCGGATTCACATGACGTGGGCATTCGGAAAAGGCTCGGGTGGGCCGGACTCCGAATGCGACCCCGACGAACGCCCTGCGAGCCCGGTGCACGCTCGAATGCGCTCGAGTCGGCCGATCGGACGTGACAGGACGGCCCGTCGAGCGTTCCGGCGGTCTCCCATCGTTGCCCAATGACGTTCTGGTGGGAATTCGGAAAGAACGGCCGAGGGCGGGCACGGACGCCGACGGCGGCGGGCGGGCCGCGCCGCTAGCCCAGCCCTTCGGGCAGGACGCCGACGGCGGCGGGCGGGCCGCGCCGCTAGCCCAGCCCTTCGGGCCGCGCCGCTAGCCCAGCCCTTCGGGCCGCGCCGCTAGCCCAGTCCTTCGAGGCGCGCCCTGAAGATGTCGGTGCCGTTCTGGCCGGTCAGGCGATAGGCCCAGCCGCCTTCGTGCGGCCAGGTCCGCCCCAGCAGCGGCTCGTCGCGCTCGGCGGAGCTGGCGAAGTCCAGGAGATAGCGGCGCGGCACCGTCCGCATTGCCTCGACCTGCCCGGCCGCTTCCAGCGCCTCCTCGAAGTAGTCGAGGTAGACGCTGTTGTTGACGTGGTCCAGCGGGTCCAGGTCGCGGCGGTGTACGTGGAAGCGCCGCTCGACGGCGTCCAGCGGCGCCTGCGGCAGCGCCACCTTGAGCATCTCGAAACTGGCGGCGCCGTCGACGACGAACTTGTGGAAGTCGTCCGGCACGCGCGTCGGAACGCCCCGCTCGTTGGTCATGACCCAGTCGATCTCCAGGCGCGCCAGTAGCTCGCCCGACGGGTTGCGGACGTCGGTTTCGCGCCGGGCGCTGATGCGCCGATAGCCCGCGACTCGCGTGCTCACGAACACCCCGTCGTAGGTGTGGATCGGCGCCAGGACGTCCAGGCGGATCGCCCGAACCAGCCAGAAGAGGCCGCGCTCGGTGTACCAATCGCGCCCGAACCCGAGCAGCGTCGAGTGCTGCCAGGCGACGTCGGCTGTCCAGGCCAGGTAGATCGCCGCCCGGATCGTCTCGCTGACGGTCGACTCCTCGAAGCGGACCCTGAAGGGACGAACGATCCGGTAGGGCAGCTCGTCGCGCAGGGCCGCCGGAATCTCCGGCGCGCCGGCAGGCGTCGCGGCCTCGTCGAGGACCCACTCACTCACGGGCGAGCCCCCCGAGCTCGTCGATGGTCTCCAGGGCGACCAGCCGCGTCCCCTCGCGGCGGGCGGTCGATCGAGCGAGCCGGATCGCGGCCGACCTTCGGGCGTCGAAGACCACCAGGGCGACGGTGAGGTCGACCTCCTCGTCGGCGGCGTGCGACCGGGCGTCGTCGAGCTGGTTGAGGACGTCGGCGTTGATGCCCCGGGCGCCCCACTTGCAGTCGTACACGGCAGGCCGCTCCGGCAACTCGACCGTGACGTCGTAGGGGTGGATCTCCGCCGGGACGCCGTCGAAGAGGACGCGCCGCTCCCGGCGCACGGGTCCGTCACGGCGGGCGAGCAGCTGCGCGGTCAACTCTTCGACGACGGCGCCGCGGTACGAGCTGCGGGCCTGCTCGCCGCGATTGGCGACCTCGAGGGAGGCCGCAAGGAGGCTCTCGGCGTGGGCGCGCAACTCGGCCGCGGGCCCCGCGCCTGCGGGCCCCTCGCCAAAGAGCGCCGGAAACATCCACCGCCAGATCTCGGGGTCGGTTCGCTCGCCGTTCATCACGGCGCGGGCCATCCAGCGCTCCGCCGGGGTGGCAGCGGCGAGCAGCACCGCCACTCTCGCGACGAGCGGGTCGGCCTGTATCCCGGCGTAGACCACGGTTCGAGCGTCGCGGGCGGCGTCCTGGAATCTCGATCGGTGGAACCGCAGCAGCACGCCGAAGGGCGAGTCGTCGTCGGGACCCGGCGGTTCGGGCCCGGCCGCCTCCGTGCCTTCGGCCGAGGCCGACTCGGGCCCCTCGACGTCTCCGCCGAGTGCGATCGCCACCACGTGCGGGAAGGTCGAGAGCCAGTCGATGGCCCGATGCGGGTCGCTTATCAGCCCGATCTCGGCGATCGCCTCGTCCACGGCCGCAGCCGCCCCGACGGGGAGCGGCGCCGTCCCGCCGCCCAACGCGCGGATGCTCGGCAGATACGCGTCGGTCAAATCCGTGACGTACTGCCACTCGTCCTCGACCGTCTCGGCCAGGTCGGCCAGGGCGCGGTAGGCCACGGCGGCGCGTTCGGCGGCGTCGGCTCTCTCGCTCACCCGCCAAGCGTACCGGATGCGCAGAGGCGCCGACCTATGGAAAGATCCAGGTCAGGCCCCCGTCGTGGGTCTCGGCGAACTCGCCCTTGTCGGGCAGCGAGCC
Organism: uncultured Chloroflexia bacterium; assembly: GCA_963768655.1. Taxonomy (GTDB): domain Bacteria; phylum Chloroflexota; class Limnocylindria; order Limnocylindrales; family CSP1-4; genus Fen-1039. Next base: position 62,609 of record CAVYIM010000009.1, read on the forward strand.
CATGCAACCGTTCACGGGCGGCGGGCAGACCGGGTTGATCTCGAAGATGGCCCAGCCGTCCGTCGCGCTCACGAACGAGACGGCCATGATGTGCCAGCCGGCCGGGACGGCTCCGGTCGAGGTCGTCCAGGTCTCGCCGGCGTCGGAAGTGGCTCGCACTTGTATGGCCCCATCGCCAGTCGTGAAGTCCAGCCATGTCTGACCGTCCACGATTGCCCAGACGTCCGTCTCCGATTCGGCAGACGCGGTGAACGCCGGCCGCCAGCTCAGACCGGCGTCGGCGCTCACGTATGCGGTAGGCTCGTAAGGGGTGGTGGGGCCGCCTATAAAGGCAAGCAGGACCAGCTGAGGGCCGAAGGCGCGCAGTAGAGACACACCGGCGTACCGCGGGGCCGCCGATCCGCTGGTAGCGGGCAGACTCACGGTGGACCAGTGCGCCCCGCCATCTTGCGTCCGCAGGACCGCCCGCCAGCCCGCGATCACGCCATCGAGCGGGCCCGAGAAGACGATGACCGGGAGAGGACCGCTCATCGGAGGCTCGTCGGGCAGCGTCACGGCGCGGACGCGCTGCAGGCTCGCTCCCCCGTTGCCGGTCCTGTACAGTACCCACGGTTCCGCGCTCTGGCTGTTGTCGGCCGATAGCAGCAAGTAGCCCGTCGATGCCGAGACGAAGCTCATGCTGGCGCTCATGCCCGTCCTCCCGGCCGGCAAGGCGGTTTCCTGCCAGCTCCGGCCGCCGTCGGCCGTCCGCCAGAGCGGGCCGTCGGCACCGAGGAACCAGCCGTGATTAGCGTCGACGAATTCGATGATCGGCTGGCTTGACTGGCCGGGTGGCGTGGCATCCCGCCAGGTCGCCCCGGCGTCGTCAGTGATGATGAGGTGCGGGGTTGTGAACATGGCCGAGCTCGACACGTAAGCCCAGCCGGTCGTCTCGTCGATCCGCCCTATGGCGGCGACACGTAGTCCTGGTGAGGCGATTAAGGACAGCGGCGACGCGGACGGGCTAGGCGACCCAGACAGGATCGGCGACCCGGACGGGTTGACCACGGCACTCGCAGAGGCCGAAGGCGCGACGGCCGAGCGCTGGCGCGAGAGGCCGAAGCCAACGCCGGCGACGACCAGGGTGATCAGCAGGACTGCAGCCAAACCAGCCACCGAATGCCGCGATCGGCCTCGCTTCATCACGCCAACCTCGACCTTCGCGCTCAGCACTTCCGGTCGCGCCGCGGGCGGACGCGACATGGCCGTGAGATCCGCCCACTCCCCGATGCGGCGATCCGCGCCGCCGCGATCTTCCGTCGATTGGCCGTTCATCACGCTTCCTCCAGCTTCCGCCGGGCGCGGAAGACCGCGGACCGAACCGCCGCGGAAGTCGTACCGAGAGCCGCCGCCGCTTCTTCCGAATCGAGACCCGAGACCGCGGTCAGGGCCAGGGCCGCGCGCTCGAGCCGGCTGAGCCGGGCGAACGCGGCCCGGACGTCGAGCCAGCGGGCGCGCTGGTCGAGATCGAGCGCCGTCTCGATGGCGCGGGGGCCGATCAGCCGGCGCAGCCGCCGGAAGCGATCCGTGGCCAGGTGGCGGGCGGTCGTCAGAAGCCAGGGCAGCATGGGCTCGCCCCAGTCGACCGAGTCGCGCCGCTTCCAGAGTCGCGCGAACGACTCCTGGGCGATCTCTTCGGCGGCCGGCCAGTCGTTCGTCCACGCCAGGGCGAGGCGAAAGACCGGCGTCCAGCAATCCGCGTAGGCGCCCTCGAAGGCGCGCCTCGTCGGCTCTGCGGAGCCGGCCGACGCAGTGGCGGCGGGAACGACGATCGGCATCATCACTTTGTACACGCCGGAGACGGCCGTTTCGTTCTACGGTAGTGGCAGACGGCGATCGAATCGAGCCGTGAAGCGGAGGAGCGAGCGATGGATCTGGGTCTGGCAGGGCGGACGGCCCTGGTCGGCGGCGCCTCGGCCGGCCTCGGGCGCGCCAGCGCGGAGCGGCTCGCGGCCGAGGGTTGCCGGCTGGCGTTGTGGTCGCGCGGCGGCGAGGCGCTGGAGCGGACGGCAAGTGAGATCCGGCGCGCTCACTCGGTCGAGGTGACGACGATCTCCGGCGACGCCGCCGATCCTGCGACGGCTGGTCGGGTGGCGGCTGCCGCCGAGAAGGCTCTCGGCCGAGTCGACATCGTCGTCCTGAACGCCGGCGGGCCGCCTCCCTCCGAGGCGACCGCGACGGACCCCGCGGAGTGGCGGCGCTCGTTCCAGCTGCTGGCGATAACGCCGATCGAGCTGACCACGCTCTTGCTCCCGGGCATGCGTGAGCGCCAGTGGGGCCGAGTCGTGTCGATCATGTCGTCGGGCATTCGACAGCCTATTCCCGAGCTTGTGTATTCGGGCGCGTGCCGGAGCGCGCTGGCCGCCTGGCTCAAGACGATCTCGCTCGAAGTCATCGTCGATGGCGTGACGGTCAACGGCGTCCTGCCGGGCCGGCTCGACACGGCGCGGGTCGCCTCGCTCGACCGGACGCGGGCCGAACGCGCCGGCACGACCGCCGCGGATGTCAGGGCGGCATTCGAGCGGGCGATTCCGGCCGGCCGCTACGGCGACCCAGACGAGCTCGGCGCGTACGTGGCCTGGCTCTGTTCGGACCCGGCCCGCTACCAGACCGGCACCTTCGTCCCGATCGACGGCGGCTCGTTGCGCGGCCTGCCGTAGCCCGGACGAGGGGCACCGGCCGCTCGGCGTCAGGCGGCCTCGGCGTGCCGGCGTTCCCGACTGGGCGGATCGGCCGGCGCGACGATGGCCGGGCCTTGGCTCGCCCCGGTCCCGGCTTCGGCCCCCTCCGCATCGTCTCGATCTATCTTGAACCTGGCCGTGGAGCCCTCCAGCTCGCGGGCGATGCTCGTCAGCGCCGACGCGGCGTCGTTCACTTCCTGGGCTTGATGGGATACTTCGACGGTCGTGGCCGCCACGCGTTCGGCTGAGGCAGCGTTCTCCTCGCTGATGGCGGCCACGTTCTCGACCACTTCGAGCGCCTCGCGGATGCCGGCGGCGGCGGTCTCCGATCGTTCCGTGTTCGCCTCGACGACGGTCGAGACCTGTTCGATGGCCGTCGTGAGATCGTCCATGACGCTCGCCACCGCCTGGTTGGCATCGACCATCTCGGCGGTTTCGCGCTGCGTGGTCGCCGCAGACTGGAGCAGCTCGTCCAGCGCCTGACCCGAATGCCTGGCCAGGGACGAGCCTTCGTGGACCTTCTCCATGGCCGCGTCCATCGCCTCCGCGGCGTGCCGCGCGCTGGATTGGACCGTGCCGATGATCGTCCCGATCTCCTTGGTCGCGGCCGCCGATTTCTCCGCCAGCTTGCGAACCTCGCTGGCGACGACGGCGAAGCCCTTGCCCTGCTCGCCCGCTCGGGCGGCCTCGATGGCGGCGTTCAGCGCCAGCAGGTTGGTCTGCGCGGCGATGTCCTCGATCGTGGCGACGATCTCGCCGATCTCCTCGGCGTGGGCGTTCGTCTGCTGGATGATCGTCGCGGACGAATCGACGGCCCGCTCGATCGACTCCATCTGCGCCAGCGTCTGGCGGAGCAATTCTGATCCGCGCTGAGCCGTGACCACAGCCTGGGTCGTCGCGGCCACGACGGCCTCCGAGCTGGAGGCGGCGACCTCCACGGCATGGGCTATGTGGGCGGCCGTCTGTGACAGGCTGCCAACGGATCGCGCCTGGTCCCGGGCACCCGCGGCGATCGCGTCGACCAATTCCGCGATACGGTGAAGGCTGTTGCTTGCGCGTGTCACCGCGGCGGCTTCGTTGTTGGCCGCCTCTGCCATCTGCGAGACGGTGTGGGCGATGTCGCTTGTCGCCGTCCCGGATGACTCCGCCGTGGTCGCCAGATCGGTGCTCACCACCATCAGCCGCTGGGCCCGATGGCTGAGCGTATACATGAGCCCGCGCAGGCTGGACAATTCAGAGTTGAACGTCGCGACCGGCACGCCCGCGGCGACCGCCCTGTTGATCGACGCGACGAGCCCGGTGTCGTTTACCGGCGTTGCCAGCGCGTCGTAGCCCTGGTGCGCCAGCGACTCGATGGCCGGGCCACGGATCGACAGATCCCACGCCAGGTTCGGCTCGGGGACGATCCACTCCACGTCCGCGTTGTATGGTCGAAGCTCTTCGGCGGCGGCCAGGGCACCATCGCGGACGGGATACCAGAACGAGCTGTCCTCGATCCCGACGATGCCTATGCGCAGCCTGCGGGGCGAGGTCTTCATCGGTCTGGGCCGCCGCTCGATCGTCGCCTGCGACTGGATCACGCCCTTGCCCGCCCGCCAGAACTGGCCCCAGTTCTCTGCTGTGACCAGGTCCATCGCGGTCAGCAGGCGTGGATCCTGCGGCTGCCAGCCTGCGGCCAGGTGGTTGAACAGATGTATCGCCACGTCATGGCCCTGGGCGTAGGGATCCTGGCCGACCGTCGCCGAGATGACGCCCTTAGATACGTAGGGCATCACTTCGTCGGTCAGGTCGTGACAGATGAGCGTGACGCGGCCCGCCAGGCCGGCGTTGACCAACGTCAGCGCGGCGCCGGTGGCCGGGCCGGTGCAGTAGATGCCCGCCAGGCGCGGGTACTTCCGCAAGAGCGAAGCTGGGACCTCGGCCTGGTCCGTCGACTCCAGGACTTCCACGATCTCGATACCCGGATACCTCTCGCGCAGCATCGACCCGAAGCCTCTGCGGCGCACTTCGAGGCCGGTGTTGCGCAGGTTGCCCGACAGGACGATCACCTGGCCGCGGCCGCCGAGCGTCCGGCCCATCAGGTCGCCGCAGGTCTGACCCTGCAGGTACCCGTCGGGACCGACATAGAAGAGTCGCCGGCAGGCTTCGTCGGTAACGCTGTTGAGTTGCTCGGCGCCTTCGGCGAGCCTGGCCGCGATCTCGTTGACGACCTCGCCGAGGTGGCTGACCTCCGCTGCGCAGGTGGAGTCCAATGCGATGGCGCGCGTACGAGGCTCGAGCCGGCTGGTCAGATCGCCCTGCGCGACGGAGCTGAGCATGTCCGCAAAGGCCGCGGCATCCTCCGAGGCGAGCGCTTCCGTGGCGATCGTGATGCGGGCCAGCGGCCGCGACATGGTCAGTCGCACGATCCCGAGCGTCACGGCCCAACCTGCCGCCATCCCGAGGCCCAGGATCGCCGGCGCGCTTCCGGCTACCGACGCCCCGGCCAGGGTGGCTATGACCCAGACAGAGATGCACAGCAGGCCAAGCCCCAGGCCGGCGTACGTGACCCCTCGAAGCAGCAACGGGCCGGCGGCAGAGACCGTCGAGCGCAGGAATCTCGGTGTCATCTTTACTCCGCCTCGAACCTCAAGCTGGCGACGCTCCTTGACCGCACGATCTGCTTCGTGAGACTCCCCGGGACGCCATGCGCAGGGCCGTTTCATCGCTGGGAGAGGAGCCCTTTCCAGTTGTCGGTCGCCACTCGGCTCCCCTTCAGCGGGAAACTGGGCGGGCTCACCACCGACAAGCGACCGCCAGTGGACGGGGAGCAGCCCATAGATGACCCCCATCGCGCGGAACTGGCCCTGTCGCTGCTATCACCTGGCGCTCCCGCATCGCGGGCACGAGACGAGCGGTCCAACAAGACGGGTGGCTCGACTGGGACCGGCGTCGTGCGATCAGGCTCCGGAGTCCACGTCCCCGGCGACTGTCGGGGCATCCAGCGTCTCACGAACTGCCTCGAGCAGGGCGGCCACGCTGAACGGCTTTCCGAGCAATCTGGCTCCCTCGGGGAAGGCAGCTCCACCGGCCTCACCGGAAATATGGCCCGAGATGAAGAGGACCCGCGGAGGCCGAGAGGAGGCCTCCAGTTCGGCCGCAAGGGCCACGCCGGACTCCCCCGGCATCGTAACGTCGGACAGGAGGAGGTCTATGTCGCCCGCGTGTTCCGACCACAGCTCACGCGCTTCGGCGGCGCTCGCAGCGCTGAGAACGCGGTAGCCCCGGCCAGCGAGGACTCGCTCAGTCAGCTTACGGATGGCCTGCTCATCCTCCACGAGAAGGACGGTCTCGGTGCCGTGGATGGGCGGCTCGCCTCCCGCCGCGCTCGCTTCCTGGGGACTTCCGCAGGCGGGGAACACGAGCGAGAAGCGCGTGCCGTGACCGGGCTCGGAGTCGACCAGGATGTCGCCAGACGCGTTGCGAACGATGCCGTAGACAATCGCCAGGCCAAGCCCTGTGCCCTTGCCGATATCCTTGGTGGTGAAGAATGGCTCGAAGATCCGATCTCGGATCTCGGGAGCGATTCCCACGCCCGTGTCGCATACGTCCACGAAGGTCAGAGCCTGAGCCGGGACCGGCCTGGGAGTCCAACTGCTCCGCTCCAGAGTGGATGGGTTTGATGGAATCCCCTGCGCGACCGAACGCCGGCCTGTCTCGATCGTCAGGGAGCCGCCGTCCGGCATGGCGTCACGTCCGTTGACGCACAGATTCACGATCGCCTGTTCGAGCTGCGTCGGGTCGATCAGGATGTAGCCCGCCTCCGGCCGCAGAACAGTCGACAGCTGGATCGTCGGGCCGAGCAGGTGTCGCATCATCGGCACCGTCTGACTGACGCACAGATTCACGTCCACGACCCGCGCGTTCGCCCTGGCGGGCTGGCTGAAGGTGAGCAGCTGCCGCGTCAGCTCGGAGGCTCGGTCGGCAGCCCGAACGATCTCCTCGAGGTCGGCAGCGAGTTCGACGTTGCGAGGATTGGCCGCCCTCGCCAGTTCGGCATAGCCATGAATAGCCTGAAGCAGGTTGTTGAAGTCATGTGCGATAGCTCCAGATAGCTGGCCGAGCGTCTCCATCTTCTGGGCCTGGCGGAGCTGGCTGGCGCGGAGCTGGAGTTCCTCGATGAGCAGAGCGACCTTCAGGACGCCGCTGATCCGAACGCGCAGGGCGTCGTAGATGAACGCGTCAGTGGGCCCCATCTCGAAGACCGCGTAGCCCAACGGATCGTCCTTGAAGAAGAGCGGCTCAACGACCATGGCGTAGGTGCGGTCGGCTGGCAGCAGCCCGTCCGGTATGGAGGTCCCCTCGACCGTGGCGTCGCGCGGGTCCTCGAGCGCTGACGGGTCGAAGGCCGGATCCTGGGCGAAGACAACCCTCGCGCCGGACGGTGGAACGTCATCATCGAGCACGAGGAAGGCATTCGTCACGCCGAGTCGCGGCAGGCACTCGCGGAGCGCCTCACCGAGCGACTCGAGATCGAACGCCGCGCTCAGCGTCTCGGCGGCCTCGGACAGCGATTGCGTGCGGCGCTCCAGGATCAGCCGATGGTGGGCCTGGGCGTCGACGGCCTCGTCGACCAGAACCCGCGCCTCCTCCAGAAGATCCTCGACCCGCAGACCCATGCTCGGGTTCGCGGCAAGGCAGGGCATCAGCTCGCGATGCAAGGCGGAGAGCGCCGGCTGCCAGTGATCTGCCGTCACGCCAGGACGCATCATCTCCTTGAGGAGCATCGTGAGCCGTTCGGCGAAGGCGCGGGGAGAATCTCGTAGTTCGGCTGCGAGGGCGTCGAACAGGCCTTCCTCCCATCCCGCCGGAAGCGCATCGGCGAGGCCGCCCACGGCCTCCCGCATCGCCTCGAGGATCTTGGGGCGGCGGAGCCTGAGTGCGTCGTCGACGGTGAACTCGGTCTCGGTGGGAGTGAGCGGGGCCGGCTGGTTGCCAGTCGTCGAGACGCGACCTTCGTCCGAGCTACAGCCGCAGCTGCGTCGGACGACGAGTTCCGCAGGCAGGACCAGGACATCATCGACTCGCTCGCCGCGAAGGCGCCGCAAGAGGATCTCTACGGCGAGCCTGCCCTGCTGCCGGAGTGGCTGGCGGATCGTGGTCAGAGGCGGGTCACAGTAGCGGGCCTCGCCGATGTCGTCGAACCCGATGATGGCCACGTCTCCTGGCATCTTGATGTCGCGAGCGCGCAGTGCGTCGATTGCCCCGAGCGCCATCAGGTCGTTGGCGGCCACCATCGCGTCGAAGACGGCGCCCCGCTCATCGAGCAGGACCCGCACGGCATCGACGCCACTTTCGTAGCGGAAGTCTCCAGTCACGACGGCCAAATCGGGCGGGGAGAGTCCATAGGCGGCCAGCACATCACCGCAAGTGCCCAGGCGATCTCGCGCCTCGAGATTGGCCTCCGGACCACCCAGGAATGCGAAATGCCGGTACTGGTGGTCCTCCACCAGATGTCGAATCCCCTCTCGCAGGGCCTGCTCGCCGTCGACGAGGATGCCGGTTGTTCCCTCGACCGCGGCGGCGAGGCTGACCATGGGCCGCGGACGGTAGTGCTCGCAATAGCGGGCGAGATCGTCCAGGCCCAGGTAGTTGACGAAGCTGCCGGCCTGGATCACGAGACCATCGATGCCCTCGGAACGAGCCAGGTCGTAGACGGCCCTATGCCGCTCGCCGAATGGCAGCGGTGCCCGGAGCAAGCACCCGTCGATGATCACGAGATTGACGCCGGATTCGCGCGCGGCCTCCACCACGCCGCCGACGACGGCGCTCTGGTACTCGCCCGCCAACCCGTCGGCGAGGACGGCGAACGTCAGGGCACGGGTCAACGGCTCCGACGCCCTTGGAGGCATCACTTCAGCGGTCTCTCAGCCATTTCTGTTGCGGCGTCGTGGGAGGGCGTCCCACTGACGACTCGCGATGCCGTGCCGTGGACGTGCCGTGAGCCCGGGCACTCCATCGGAGAGCACGGATGACAAGTCTGCAGGCCGGAAGACGGGTTCGTCCCACCAGGGTTTTCGGCCGGTCCGTACGGGCGGACGAATCTGACCGACGCTGGCATTGGGCCGGCGGTGGGCGGCAGGCAATGCTCGGGCCAATTGCGCCGCCGGAAGGTGGTGTCGGCGCGCAGGCAACCGCGTCTCCCGGGAGCCCCGCTTTCAGTCGCCACGGTGACCCCGCGATTCGATGCTGAAGGTGCCCCAGTGGCCGGTGAACGGCAGCCAGACCTCGTCGACGCGCTCGACGATCGCGGATGCCGGGCCCTCGTGGAGGGCTTCCAGAAGATCCTCGAGATCGGCCCGCGGGCCTTCGACGACGACACGCACGCTGCCGTCCTGATCGTTGGCGACGAACCCGGTCAGGCCGCGACGCATCGCACGGGCGGCCACGAAGTAGCGAAAGCCGACGCCCTGGACACGGCCGCGAACGTTCGCCTCGAGGCGGGCCAGTTCGCCGGGCCGGCTCATCGGCCCGCCATGCCGCGCGCCACGTGGCGGGTCATCGCGTGCGGCCCACGTGGCAGTCATGCCGCGCGGCCGGGTCGGGGCCAGGCCAGCGCCAGCACGTCGAGGGCCAGCTCCGGGTTGACGTTCTCGTCCAGCTGGGTCTCGACCGTCGCCAGCTGGGCGAGGAAAGCGTGCACGGAACCCGCGGGGACCGTGGGCGCCACGGCGGCCAGCTCGTCGAGCAGTTCCGGGTCGTGGAGCCGGCGACCTCCGAGCGCCACGACGGCGAGGTCGCGTCCGACCGAAGCCCAGATGGCCAGCAGCGCGGAGGCGGCCGCGCGGCGATCTGAGGCCGAAGCCTTCGGTGCGGCCAATTCGGCGGCTGCGTCCGCCTCGCCTTCGGCCTGTTGGTCGTTCGGATGGGTGGTGGCCGCGGCCGCGCGCGACGGTTTCCTGCGCCGCCCCGCCGCCCCCGTGCCGGCTTCGGTGGCCCCGCCGTCTGCGCCGCCGCCGGCCGTGCGCGCCACTTCGAGCGCCGCCTCGAGCGCCGCCGCCGAGCCCATCAGCGTGCGCACCGACGTCAACCGCTCGTTTCGGCCGGCCGTCAGGAGGTCAAGCAGACCACGGGCGATCTCGCCCCGAAGCCGAGCCGCTTCGGGGGCGCGGGCGTAGGCCAGCGCCAGGCCCGGGCATCCGCCGGCGAGTCGAGCGAACCGCGCGGCCGAGGGCGCGTCGGCGACGCCGAGTTCGCCGAGCCAGCGTTCGATCTCGCGCCCGGCGACTGGACCCAGGCGCACCCGCACGCAGCGCGATCGAACGGTGGGCAGCAGGCATTCCTCCTCGTCGGCGCAGAGAACGATCGTCACGCCGGCCGGCGGTTCCTCGAGCATCTTGAGGAGTGCGTTTTGGGCGTCGTCGTTGATGCGGTGGGCCTGCTCGACGATCGCCACGCGCGCACCGCCCTCCACGGGCAGGAGTGCCAGCTCGCCGATGAGGTGGCGGATCGTTCCGGGTTCCGGGTCGGTGGCCTTGCCGATCCGAACCTGGCCGCCGGGGCCGTCCGGCGCGAGTCGGTGCAGGTCCGGGTGATTGCCCGAGTCGACTAGCCGGCAGCCCCGGCACGCGCGGCACGGTCGCGCCGCAGTGTCCGGGTGGACGCACAGGAGCGCCGCGGCCAGGTCCAGGGCGAGCGTGGTCTTGCCGCTCGATGCCGGCCCGACGATCAGGACGGCATGAGGGACGGAGCCACGCACCATGGCCGCGATCGAGGCCAGCCCTCCAGGCTGGCCTCGCGTCGCCGCGTTCTCTATCGGCACCGGGCCCGACATCACGATCGGGTGGTGGGCACGCGCCGGGTGGCTAGTCGCCGGCCTGCTCGCCGGAGGCTTCCGCGGACGTCTCGCCGTTAGTTGCGGCCGGCTTCTTGCGAGCCGGCGCACGACGCTTGGGCGCGCCTGCTGCCGGGGCTTCGCCACCCTCGGCGGCTTCGGCGGCGGACCCGGTTGCCGCGGGCTTGCGCCGGCCTCGAGCTGCCGGCCTGGCGGGCGCTTCGGCAGCCACGCCGGCGACCTCGGCGACGGCCTCGATTGCCTCGATCGGAGCGGCCTCGGCCTTGCGACGGCCACCGCGGCGGGCGCCGGCCCTGGCCGTCTCGCCGCCCTTGGCCACGGTCTCTCCGCCTGCTGTCTCCGCGGCGCCCATTCCAGCCGCGGCGGTTTCGGACGGAGTCGCGCTCGCCGGCTCGGCCTGACGGCTCAGCTTCGTGGAGAGCTGGGCTCGCAGGAGCTCCTCGAGCTCGGGCGGGACTTCACTCCACGGCTCGGCCGAATCGCGGCCGGTGCTGCGCGGTGCTCCGCCACCGCCCCGATGCTGCTGTGGCTGCGGCTGGCGCTGCGGCCGCTCGTCGCGCCGGCGCTGCGGCTGGGCCTGTCGAACCGGCTCGGGGAAGCGCGTCGAGGATCGGCCGTAGCGTTCCCGCTCCACGGCAGAGGCGTAGGCGCTCCGAACGCCACGCCCACCCGAGCCGCGGCCCTGGCCCTGACCCCGACCGCTCCGCCGCCGCTCGGCCAGCAGGTATTCCGGGATTTCGGGCTCGGCAAAGTCGTCCTCATCCGATGGTGAGATCGGCGCGAGGCGCTCCGGCCGGCCGGCCATGCCGATCTGGGAGTCCCAGATTGATCCGAATTGATTGGGTCGGGTCGCCGGAGTGGCCGCTGGGCTCTCCGGTTCGCCAGCCTCCACTTCTTCTGCAATTTCGGCACCAGCGACAAGCTCGCGGCCTCGGCCGCCGTGGCCGCGCCCGCGACCGCCACGGCGCCGGCGGCGGTGCCCGCCTTCTGTCCCCTGGACGTCTTCGCCGCCCTCGGCCGCCTGCCCTTCATCGGGGTTCTCGGCGAGATCCTCGACGGGCGCTTCGATCACGTCGGATTCCGCGCCGCCAGCCTGCACCCGCGAAAGCTTCTCACCGGGCAGAGCAACCAACCGAGCGGGGGCACCGCGTTCGGCTGCGCGACCCTCGCCGCGTGGCGCTCGCTCGTTCGCCGCCGCTGCGACCTCCACGCCTTCACGAGGCCCGGTCCGGCGCCCGCCACGCCCACGGCGCCCGCCGCGACCCTCGGTCTGCTTGTCGGGGACCTCGGTCATCGAGAGGTCTTCCTCGTCGCCGGCCACGCGCCGCCCCGAGCGAGTCGATTCGCGGTCAACTCGGGCGAGTTGGGTTATGTCGTAGAAGACGTCGGCAGCTTCGATCAGGTCGGAGCTGGTGTTGCCGCGGAAGCTGATGACTTCGACACGGACACCCATTTCCTGCACTGCTCGTATTGCTGGCGCGAAGTCTCCATCCCCGCTCACGACGATGGCGACATCCAGGTTGCGGGCCGTCTTCATCATGTCGACGACCAGTTCGATGTCGAGATTCGCCTTGACCTTGCCGTCGCCATACTTGCGAATGTCCTTGCTCACGACTTTGTACCCATGCCGCGCAAGGAAGCTATGGAAGTTCCGCTGATTCTCGTTCTCGGGGTCGAGCCCCGTATAGGCGTATGCCCGGACGAAATCGCGGCCGGCCACGGCGGCTTTGAGGAGCGTGACGTAGTCGATGTCCGCCCCCGCCGCCTTCGCGGCGTAGAAGATATTCGCCACGTCCACGAAGACGGCGACGTTCTTGCTCACAAGTGACTCCTTGATGTGATGGCCTGGTGGCCCTTGCCGTCGGCCTGAACCCGTGGCGCCGGCGCTCCCTGGCAGCTCGGCTGCGACGGTATTGCTAGCGGTTAGCCGGTGCCCTGACCGGGACTTCCGCTCGGTAAGTGGTGGCCTGGTCCGAAGCGAAGCCATGCCGGATCCAGCACGCGCGCAATTCGGCGTTCTCCGGCAGCATGACTTCTACTACGGTGCAGCCCTTTCTTCGCGCCGAGGTCATGATCTCGAGGATCAACTCATCGGCCACTTTTTCGACGCTGTGGCCTGGGGCTACGACCAGCACGTCGACCGTGCCTACGAACCCGCCGACCCGGACCGATGGTCTCAGGCCGAGTACCGCACCGCCGGCTATCTGACGACCCGCCTCGGCTACCACGACGCTTGCGTTCGGCATGTAGATGAGCTGGCGCAAGAGGCCTATCGCGTCCAATGGAGTGCCGGCGCCGGGCGCAGCCCCCATTTCCACGCAAAGCGCATACAACCGATCGATATCGGTGATGCGGGCCTGTCTGACCAGGTAATCCACTCGAATGCACGAACCTCGTGGCGAGATGGCGATCGCACTACCGCTGCAGCCACGACGTCCTAATTGGCGCGATGGCCGCGCGCATTCGTGCCGACTCTCGGGCGGCGAGCTTTCTTGGGGCTCGAGCGCCACGCCAGAACGGGGTTGGCGGCCGCGCTCATGCGTTCGGCTCGCCTTGTCCTACTATACGCCATCGCTCGCCGGGGCTGTCGAACTCGTCGCCTCGTTTCGTCGCGCGGGGACCGCTAGAAGCGCCGGCGAGCCTCCCAGAGCTCGAACACGCCGCGGGCGAAGATGAGCAGGCCAACAGCCGCGACCCAGAAGCCGGGGCCCCGGAGCGGCTGGATCGGGGGCGTCTGGCCGGTGTAGAGGAGCAGCCCGTCCTGCAGCATCTCGACAATTCGCAGGCAATAGGCAACGAACGCCACTCCGAGCAACAGCACATACGACATCGGTCGATCGATCGCGATTGGCGCCTCGGCGGCATATGGCAACGAGACCAGCAGCAGCGTCGCCACAGCCGCAAGGAACAGCACGAAGCCCCGACCGTCAGAGATGCCGACGTCGCTCTGGGCTGGCAGCTCGCCCGGGCCGCCGCCGATCTGCCACCACTGCATCAACGTCGACGCGATGATCACGATGGCGCCGACAGTGACGACCCAGCGACCGCCTTGAACGGGACTTCGGTTCATCGTCGACCCCCTCAGGATTCGTATGCTTCGGGGCGGAGCACACCCACGAAACGCAGGTTTCGATAAACCTCACCAAAGTCTAGCCCGTAACCGACGACGAAGGCATCGGGAATCTCGAACCCTACGTAGTCGATAGGGATCTCGATCAGGCGCCTGGCCGGCTTGTCGAGAAGGGCGCACACCTTGATCGACTGCGGGTTCTTGCCCCGAAGATATCGCAACAGGTAATTCAGCGTCAGGCCGGTATCGATGATGTCTTCGACCAGCAGGACGTCGCGACCGTCGATCGGTGCGCTCAGATCCTTGAGGATTCGTACGAGGCCGGATGACTCAGTGGCCGTTCCACCGTAGCTTGACACTTCCATCAGATCGATTCGCAACGGAAGATCGATCTGCCGCATGAGATCGGCCATGAACGGAAGCGATCCTTTCAGGACGCTGACCAGAGTCAGCTCACGGCCTGCGTAGTCGGCGCTGATCCGCTTCCCCAGCTCGACCACCTTGACACGAATCTGGTCCTCGGACAGCAGGATCTCCGCGACGTCCTCGTTCAAGTCCTGGGAGTGCTTCATCGCTACCTCTTACATCACGTGGTGGTCGAGTGGGGAGCGTACGCCGCGGCGGCCCGGCGCACAGCGCGGCGGCGCGCCGCGCGGGAGCGGCGATCGTGCGATGCACGCGGGTCGAGCGGCGGCTGGGCGGGCTCAGTCGACCGATCCAGCTGCCGCCCGGCGGTCGGAGGTGCGGCGGCGACGCTCGCCTCCGGCCCCGGTTCCGGGTTCTGGCGCGGCCCGACCTGGCCAAGCGTCCCGCTCAGCTCCGAGACGAGCGCCGAGCGGCCGTACTTGAGCATCAGGGCCCGGAAGTCGCGCGCGTAGAAGAGCTTGATCCGGAGGCTCGGATAGAGCTCTCGCAGGCGGCGTACCTTGCGGTTCTTCTTTCTGACCAGGCGCTGCTGAAGCGTCGTCAGCTCGATGTAGAGGTCCAGGTCGGGCAGGAAGAAGTCCGGGGCGAAGCTCTCGAGGACATTGCCGTCCAGATCCCACAGGATCGGGAAGACCTGCGGCTCGTACTCCCAGGTGACCTCATAGAAGTCGAGGATGCGGGCGAACTCGGCCTCGCTGGCGTGGGCGAACGTGCTGGCGGCCAGGTGATCGCGCGGCGTGCCGGCTTCGCTCATCCCGGCGTGTCCGTCTCGTCGTGGTCGGAACCGCGACCCGGGTCTCCTTCGTCGGGCGGGCCTTCGAACAGGCCGCGCACGTCGCCCTGATAATCGGCCAGGTAGGCTCGCATCTCCAGGACGTCGGCCTCGCTGATCGGTTGTCGCGCCCGCCGGGAGTCCTGGGGCATCTCCAGCTCGTTCGCCCGTTGGCAAATCGCGCACGGCCCCCTCACTGAGCCCGTCCGCGTCGTCATCGGTGGCCGGTGCGCCCGTGACCAGCGCCAGCGTCTGTGTCTGGCAGGCGAAGCAGACGAGCTGCACGAAGGCTATCTCCTGGCGCTGCGCGAGAACCCGGATGCCGTGGGCGGCATAGGGCTGACCGCACCGGGTACAGCCGGTACCGAGCAGAGCCATGCGCAGACGCTCTCGCGGATCCACCCTGCAAGTCTACCGGAGCGACGCCATCGAGGCCGCCGCAGAGACGCTTCTCGATCCCACTCGGAACCGCCCCGACGTTGCTCCATATACTCCCCGGGGGTATGATCCGAGTCGGGAGGTCACGCTTGGCGACAGATGATCCCGAGAAGTCGGGCGGCACGCGCCCGTTGGCTCGATCCGAGCGAGCCGCGCCGGAAGCCGGTAGCCCCGGCGGCGCCGTGGGCATCCTTCGGCCCAACCCGGAGATTACGCTCGAGCCTGCGGACGAGCGCGATCTCGAGGGCTCTTTCCGCCACGCCTATTCGCGAGACCAGGCGACGCTTGTCAGGCGTCTGCGCCGGATCGAAGGACAGGTGCGTGGCATCGAGCGAATGATCGAGCGCCGCGAGTACTGCGTCGACATCCTCCAGCAGACAGCCGCCCTGCGGGCCGCCGTGGATTCCGTGGCGCTGTTGATTCTGGAGGACCATGTCCAGGGTTGCGTCAAGACCGCCGCCGAGCAAGGCGACGCCGATCGCTACATCGAGGAGGTGCTCGATGTCGTCCGCCGAACGCTCGGGAAGCCGGTCCGACCACGCGTCTGACGGCTCAGTCGTGGGCGCCCCTGCGAGCGCCCGGGGAAGTCATCCGCCCTCGTCCACCGCGCCGGGCCGTGTGAAGTACTTATCCACGAAAGTGGATGACTGGCAATTCTTGGTGGAAAACCGCGTTGACGCCACACGACGCCGGACCTATCTTCCGACCTCCGCACCGCTGCTGCGGCCCGTCGATGGGTAACCGCGTTCGCGAGGGGTCCGGGGAAACCCGACCGAGGACCGAACTGGCGTGGGAAGACCTAGGGACGCCGGGTGCGACAAGAGCCGACGCCGGGAGCGGCGCGGCCCAGAGTGTCCGGGAGCCTGAGACGGCCCCGACTCCGGTCCGCGATCCGCTCCCGGCGCGTGTTTCCGGCCTTGCGCCACTCCCCGTGGAATACGGGGTTGTGCTGCGCGCCGGCCTGGCCGCCGTCGCGGGTGGGGACCTGCCGGCGGCTGCCCGAGCCGCGATCGACGATCATGTCCGCCTCCTTCTCGCCTGGAACGAGGCGATCAACCTGAGCGGTATCCGCGCCCCGGAGATGGTCGCCCGGGAGCACGTCCTGGATAGCCTCACCGCCCTCCGTTTGATACGGCAAGCGGGGATCGCGGAGTTCGTGGATCTCGGGAGCGGGGCCGGCTATCCCGGCCTGCCGCTCGCCATCGCGCTGCCGGCGCGACGGGCCCTGCTGGTCGAGTCGATCGGCAAGAAGGCCCGCTTCCTGGAGGTTGCGGTTGCGGCTCTCGGACTGACCGACCGAGTGGCCGTTGCGGCGGCCCGGGCCGAGAGCATCGCCGCCGACCCTCGCCATCGGGGCCGCTGGCCCGCGGTCGTCTCGCGCGCAGTGGCGGACCTGACCGAGCTCTCCGAGCTGGCCCTGCCGCTCCTGGCCGCGGGCGGGCTGCTCGTGGCCTGGAAGCGGCGCCCGCTGGACGAGGAGCTCTTGCGGGCGGAGAGGGCGGTGGCGCAGCTGGGCGGTCGCGTGGTCTCCTGCGAGGCCGTGGCGGTGCCGGGTCTAGAGGACCACGTTCTGGCGGTCGTCGAGAAGGTCGGTGCCACTCCGCCGGAGTTCCCCCGTGACCCGGCGGCGCGGCGCCGGCGCCCGCTGTAGGGTGACGTCCGTGCGCATCGCGGTCATCTCGGACATCCACTCCAATCTGCCGGCGCTGGACGCCGTTCTCGGCGCGGTCGGCAGCGTGGATGCGATCTGGCATCTCGGCGACACGGTCGGCTACGGCCCCGAGCCCCAGGCCGTGGTCGACCGCCTGCTCGCGGCCGGCGCCATCGGGGTCAGGGGGAACCACGACGACGCCGCGGGCGGCGGTACCTCCATAGAGTGGTTCAACCCGGACGGGTACCGCGCCATGGAGTGGACCCGCACCCACATCGACGAGACGACGCGGCTCTACTTGGCCGCACTTCCGGAACGCCGGGTGCCCGAGGGATCTTGCTTCACGCTCGCACACGGCAGCCCGAGCGATCCAATCTGGGAGTACCTTGATTCGCCGGCGGCCGCTGAGGTGAACCTGTCCGCCTTCCAGACACCGTACTGCCTCGTCGGCCACACGCACGTTCCGCTGGTCTTTCGCGAGTCGCGAGGGCGGATGAAGGCGATGCTCGTGGGCGAGGGCGATCGCCTCGAGCTGGACGACCGTCGCATGATCCTCAACCCGGGTAGCGTCGGCCAGCCCCGAGACGGCGACCCGAGATCCAGCTACATGTTGATGGACACGGACGCCGGCCTGGTCACCTGGCATCGGGTGGAGTACAACATCGAGGCCACTCAGGCGGCGATCCGCGACGCCGGTTTGCCGCCGCGGCTGGCTCGCCGGCTCAGCTTCGGCCAGTGAAAGCCCCGCCTCGAGCACTGCCATCGTAAATGGCGCGAATCTGACGCGGGCACGAATCCAGCGATCGGGTGTCGTGCTAGCCTTGCTCGCGTTCGACGAGGCGATCCGCCCGCGCGCGTCGAACCGGGCCTGCACGGGTTCGTCGGCTGCGAACCGGCTCGCAGCCAGCTCCGGCGCCGGTCCGCAGGCGGCTCGGTGGGAGCCCGCAGGTTCTTCGCGCATCTGAGCCCGCATCAGAGAGGACCGACCGGTCGATGACCGCTCCCAACTCGCCGCTCCGGGGCCGCAAGCTCGGCGACCGGCGCGTGGTGGTCGATCGACCGCACTCCGCTTACTTCCGCTACGCCGGCCCGGGCGTCATGGTCGCCAAGGCCGCCGCGAGCGCGCCCATGACCGCCTTCGGGCGCCGGATGGCGCGCGTTCGGGCCCTCGTCTTCGGCAAGCCGCTTTCGAGCGCCCAGGAGATCGAAGAGCGGCTGTCCAAGAAGCTGGCACTGCCGATCTTCAGCTCGGACGCCATCTCGTCCTCGGCCTACGCGACCGACGAGATCCTGCGCGTCCTCGTCCTGGCCGGTCTGGCCTGGATGACCTGGTCGATTGCGGTTGCCGCAGCGATCGCACTGATGCTGACTATCGTCGCCTTCAGCTACCGGCAGGTATGCCGCGGGTATCCCTCCGGTGGGGGTGCGTACGTCGTCGCCAGGGAGAATCTCGGGCCCAACTTCGGCCTGATCGCCGCGGCGGCGCTGATGGTCGACTACGTCATGACCGTCGCCGTCTCGAGCGCCTCGGCCCTGGCCAACCTGGCGACGGCTTTCGAGGCGATCGCACCCTACAAGGTCGAGCTGGGGGCGCTGGTCATCGTCCTGGTGACCGCGGCCAACCTCCGGGGCGTGCGGGAGTCGGGCAACATCTTCGCGATTCCTACCTACCTCTTCGTGGGAACGGCCCTGCTCGCCGTTGGCGTCGGGCTGGTGAACACCGCCACGGGCGCCGCGCATCACCTCAGCCCGCCGCCGTTCGCGGAGCAGCCGGGCGTCCAGGCCTTCACGATGCTCCTGCTGCTCAAGGCCTTCGCGGG
Organism: uncultured Chloroflexia bacterium; assembly: GCA_963768655.1. GTDB lineage: Bacteria > Chloroflexota > Limnocylindria > Limnocylindrales > CSP1-4 > Fen-1039. The sequence continues at coordinate 81,340 of CAVYIM010000009.1, forward strand.
AGGCTCGGTGGCCCTGACCGGAGTGGAGGCGATCGCCAACGGCGTGCCGGCCTTCAAGCCGCCCGAATCGAAGAACGCCGCCAATACGCTGATCATCATGGCCCTGCTGCTGGGCACGATCTTCGTCGGGCTGACCTTCGTCGGCCTCCAGTACGGCGTCATGGCGACCACACCCCAGGGTCCGACGGTCCTCGGGCAGGTGGGCAGCGCCGTCTTCGGTGGCGGCTTCCTGTTCATCCTGCTCCAGGTCAGCGCCGCCCTGATCCTCTTTCTGGCCTGCAACACCAGCTTCAACGCCTTCCCGCGCCTGGCGGCAATCCTGGCCCAGGACGATTGCATGCCGCGCCAATTCGCCTTCCGCGGAGACCGGCTGGCGTTCTCCTGGGGGATAGTCGTCCTGGCCGCGGTCGCCATCGGCATGCTCTACGCCTTCAACGCCTCGGTCGACGCCCTGATCCCGCTCTACTCGGTCGGCGTGTTCATCTGCTTCACGCTGTCTCAGGCCGGCATGGTCGTCCACTGGCGCAAGGAGCGCAGCTCCGGGTGGGCCTGGCGGAGCGTGGTGAACGGCTGCGGCGCAGTCCTGACCGGCGTGGTCTTCCTGGTCGTAGCCTCTGAGAAGTTCTTCAACGGGGCGTGGATGGTCCTGATCTTCATCCCGTCGCTGATCGCGATGATGATGTTCATCCGCCATCAGTACGCCTCCTCGGCGAGGCAGCTCACGATGCGGCCTGGGGCCGCGGTCCCGCAGCCGCACCGCCACAACCGCGTCGTCATCCCGATCTCGGGCGTGAACCGGGCGGTCGTCCAGGCGCTCAACGTGGCCCGGTCCATCACTACGGACATTCGGGCGGTCTACGTCTCGGACGACCCCCATCACAGCGACGCCATCCGCGAGCTGTGGACGCAGGCGGTGCCGGACGTGCCGCTGGTTCTCGTGGAGTCGCCCTACCGCGCCCTGATCGCCCCCGTCGTGGCCTACCTCGACGTCCTCGACCGCTCCTGGCCCAACGAGCAGGAGGAGCCGATCACGTTCGTCCTCATCCCCGAGTACGTAGCCCGGAGCTGGTGGGAGCGGATGCTCTACAACCAGGCCGCCAAGCAGCTGCGGGCGGCTCTGCTGGGCCGGCCGCACACGGTGGTCATCAACGTGCCTTACCGGCGCGACGAGACCCGGCCGGCAGTCACGGCAGAGGAGCAGCCGGCCGGCACCCTGGTGGCGGCGGACAACGGCCGGCCCCACTGACGCGCGCGAAAAAGTCCGATGAGTGGCACCGTACGCTGCCGGGATTGCGGGGCACTCGTGCCGGATATCCCCGAGTTGCGAGCAGACCATCTGTACGGCGGCGCCGCGCCGGGCTGTTGGGCGGCCTATACAGAACTGATCGGACGCCAGATGGCCGACCCCGGGCTCTTCGAGGCGCGCATGATCGCGGCCGACGCCTACATGGCCCAGCATCCCGGGGATCCCGGCCGGCAGGCGAGCCAGTCGGTATGGGTCCACCTTATCGGCCTGTGCCTGGCACTGGAGCATGGCTACGACGGCCTGGCTTCGGCCAGGGCGAAGGCCCGGGCGGCTTCTCCCGATGTCAGGTTCGAATGGCTCGAGGCCCCTGCGTCGCTCGGCTCGATCACCGTTCTCGACGTGCTGGCCGCAGCGACCCCCGAGGAGCACCGTGACGCCGTTCGGTGCTGGGCGATCTCGGTATGGGCGGCCTGGGAGCCTCATCGAGAAGCGATCCGGACGCGTGTCGCGGAGCTGCGGGGCGACCTCGAGCGCCGATGATGGCTCGGACGGGTCGGGTCCGATGGGCCGACGGTCGAGCCGAACGGCGCAGGGGCGGGGCGACCGAACCCGGCGTCACGCTGACCTTCGGCACCTCCACACGAGCCTGCCGGTGGTATCGTTCCCGGGCGGATGCGGCCCCAACCGCCACCGCCCTGGGTCGAGATCGGAGGTCAGGTGCCCGAGGCTAATGCGCCCATCTTCCGGCGCGCCGTCGTCGCCCTGAACGGCGGCTCGATCGACGCCGGGATCGTGCGTCTGGCTCTCGAGGTGACCCGCCACACCCACGCCGAGTTGATCGCCGTGCACGTGGTGGAGCTCGACTGGACGCAGCCGCTAGACGCCGACGTGGCCGAGCGCTCCGAAGAAGCCCAGCGCGTCCTCGATGCGGCGGAGGCAATCGCGGAGTCGCAGCACGCCAAGATGGAATCCGTGCTCGTTCAGGCACGCGACGTGGGCGCGGCTATCGTCGACGAGGCCGCGGCCCGAGAGGCCGACCTGCTGATACTCGGCCTGCCCTATCGGACCCGCTTCGGCGGCGATTTCGCCATCGGGCGGGCCGTCCCGTACGCGTTGAAGAATGCCCCCTGCACAGTGTGGGTGGTGCGTGAGCCGATGGGCGAGGAGTCTCGATGAAGATCGTGATCGTGGGCTGCGGTCGCGTCGGCTCGACGCTAGCCGAGAACCTCGATGCGGACGGCCACGAGGTGATCATCTTCGACATTCGGACGGCCGCCTTCGACCGCCTGCCGGAGACCTTCAAGGGCGCCGCCATACGTGGTGACGGGACCGACCTGGAGGTCCTCCGCAGGGGTGGGGCCGACGGAGCCGACGTATTCCTGTCGCTGACCGAGGGCGACAACCGGAACGTGATGGCCGCCCAGGTGGCCACGGAATCGCTCGGCATCCCGCAGGTGATCGCCAAGATCAACGACCCGGTCCGGGCTGCGGCCTACGCCGAGCTGGGCGTGGTAACTCTGTGCCGGACGAACCTCATGGTCGACACGGTGGCGAAGTACCTCAACCTGCCGATGTCCACTGGCCCCGGCATCGATACGCCCGAAACGCCGGGCCACGAGCATCCTCATCCGACCTCGCGCGGCCTGCCCGTGGCGGGGGAGACAACCGGGTTGGATTCGTCGCCGCTGGGTCCGCCCGCCAGACCTCGCTCGTCGGCTGAGCGCGCGGTGCTTCCGCAACATGCCGAAGCCGCGGCTGAAGCCGTCAGGGCGCAGCGCATTGGCTTCCGCCGGTGGCGCGGCTGAGCGCGGGTAGGAGGCAGACGTGTTCGTCATCGTCGTAGGCGGCGGCAAGGTCGGGTACTTCCTGGCCCGCGAGCTGATCCAGTCGGGACACGAGGTCGCCCTCATGGAGCGCGACCGAGCCCGCGCCGCGCAGGTCACCGAGGAGATCGGGTCGATCGTCATCGCGCACGACGGCTGCGAGGGCAAGTACCTGGGCGAGGCCGGGGCCAATCGCGCCGACATCGTGGCCGCGGTTACCGGCGACGACGAGGACAACCTCGTCATCTGCCAGATGGCCAAGCATCATTTCGACGTCCCGCGGACGATCGCCCGGGTCAACAACCCCAAGAACGAGAGCCTGTTCAAGCATCTCGGCGTGGACGAGATCGTGTCGCCTACGCGCATGATCCTGGGCTCGATCGAGGCGGACATCCCCGTCCACGAGCTGCTCCACCTGGCCGTCCTAGGCGGCGGCGAGCTCGAGCTCGTCGAGGCTCAGCTGCGCGCAGGCTCGCCGGCTGTCGGCCGCACGGCCAGCAGCCTGTCGCTGCCGGAAGGCTGCTCGATCTTCGCCGTCATCCGCGACGAGCGCGCCCTGTCGGTGCGCTCAGACACGGAGCTGCGCGAGGGCGACAAGCTCATCGGCATCGGCCGCACCGAGTGCGAGGAAGAGCTGCACCGGCTCCTTCTGGGTGAGGACGAACCGACGGCCTGACCGCCCAGGGACCTCCGGGCGGGGGCGAGCGGACGGGATTCGGCGACGAACTAGCTGTTCAGGTCCACGAGCACGAGGCCGAGGATTGCCACGGCCGCACCCACGTACCACAGGCGCGGTGGCTTGTGGCCCTCCAGCCAGAAGGCGAACGGAACGCTGATCATCGGCGCGATGGCCACGATCGACTGGACCACGCCGGCGTTCATGGTCTGCTGAGCCCAGACCGTGCCGCTGACGGCCAGGATCGGACCGAAGAGCGAGTTCAAGCTGCCCCAGAAGAGGGGCCGAGTGGTCAGCCTGCCGCCGTCGGAGCCCAGGACCGACCTGGTCGAACCGTCGGCTGCGGCGAAGCCCCATTTCTTGCGCCAGGCCCAGCGAGCGGCAGCGTAGACGACGACGGCGACGAGGAAGCCGCCGATCAGTCGCTGGAAGGCAACGGTGATGACGTCGGGCGGGGTATGCGCGGCCTTCATGAGCAACATGCCGTTGCGAGTGGCCGCGAAGCTGATACCCTGCCCGACGGCCGCCAGGAGCGCGAGGCCGATGCCGAGCGCGACGCCCTTGCCCGGAGCGTTCCCGACGGCGCTGCCTCGAACGTACGGCAGGAGGCCGATCACGACCCCTGCGAGGATGACCGCACAGAAGACGATCTGGCGTGTCGTGAGCGGGTCCGAGTACCAGACCCAGGCCACCGCCGCCGCCACTGGAGCGGCCACGGTCTCCTCGACCAGGGACGCGAGCGGGGCGCCGAGTCGGGGCAGGGCGGCCAGGAGGGACAGACCACCGACGCCGAAGCCGATCGCGCCTGCGGTCACGAACAGAAAGGTCTGGCCCCTCAACCCCTGGCCGAAGGCAAAGGCCCAGATACCCAGGATGACGACGGCGAACGACAGCCGAAGCACGTTGGCGCGGACGAAGCCGATCAGCCTGATCCCGCGACCCGCGACAACCGGAGTGATGCCCGAGAAGAGAGCGGCGAAAAGCGCCGCGATCACCGGACGTCTCCCCGTGGCGCGACAGTCGGGTCAGGACAGGCGGCGCTCGCGCGCGCGTCAACGCGGTCGGATGCGTCGCGGTGAATGGCCAAGGGGCGAGGTCTCCATCTCCGGGTCAGGCGCCGTAATGTACATGGACCTGGCCGCTGTTCGTTAGCCCAGATGGCCCGAGCCGAGGGGCCATCGGTAACGGCAGATGACCGCCGACGTCTGCGGGGCGAGATTGCAACGGGGCTGGTCGCCGGGAGCGGCGCAGCGGCGCAACGGGGCTGGTCGCCGGGAGCGGCGCAGCGGCGCGGGGCGCCATGCCCCGGCTGGTCTGTCAGCCGCGCCCGCGGCCGAAGAGCCGGCCCTTCTTGACCGGGGCGGCCTGCCCGGCATCTGGCGTCTCCGTCTTTCGGGAGAGCCAGTCGATCGATGTCTCGCGGTAGAACTGGGCGATGGCGTGCTCCGGTCCAAGCTCGAACCGCCTGGACACCTGGTCCATCGGGAAGGCGACTTGCCCGTTCAGCTCGACGCCGTAACCCTCCTTGGGGTCGCGAATCCAGTGTGCCCCGGTGTTCAGGATCAGCACTTCGCCGACGTACGCGCCCATGGCCGGGACCATCGACTCGTAGGAGTCTCGCTCCGGGGCGGCGGGCCACCATTCGTCGATCAGCTCGTCCAGACGAATCGCGCTCTCGGGTGAGTAGTCGAGCCAGGTGACCCCGTTGGAGCCGGCCGACTTCACGAAGGCGTCGGCAGCGAGTCTCATCATCGCGGCCGGCCCATCCACGTTCGCGGACGGGGGCGCGGTCGGGCCGACGACGCCGCTCTCGACGGCCCAGGCTCGACTCTGCTCGAAGACCTGGTGCTGGAGGGCCTCGCTCGCGGTCAGCCGCTTCTCGACCATGCGCGTGGGCTGTGCCGGCTCCGGCTTCGCCTTCCCTTTCTTGGGGTTGGTGTCCGGGGGCAGCACTTCGCCGTAATGCTCGCCTGTCGCCCACCGGCCTCCGAACTGGCGGACGAGCACCTCGCCGACGTATGCGGCCAGTTCCATCCGGGTCTTGAGTGTGATGGGGCTTTCGATAGACAGGAGCACGTCGACAAAGAGGTCGACCTCGCTCAGGCTGCGCCAGGTGAAGTCCATCTTGGCGGCCCGCGCCGGTGGAGCCCCGGCCACGAAACGCTCGGCGGCCGCGACCCAGCTGGCCATCTCGTCGGCCTGAGCTGAGTCCGCTGTCGGGTTTTCGGTCTTGCTCGCCATCGATCCCCTGAGAGGTCGCCGCGCCCGCAAATCGGACACCCCCGACGACCACTTCCCAAAGTCTGCGATCTGTGCGAGACGACTGCAAGAGCCGATTTCGACCCACCCCGCCTGCCGGCGGCACGCGGCCGAAGACCGCCGTTCCTACGTGGCCGCGTCCCATTGGGCGTGGTATCGGGCCACGCCCGAGGCGCCCCGCATGGCGGCCCAGTCCATGACCAGCACCATGAAGGCCTCGTCCGGAACGTTCCACTGACATCGGATCCCATGCCCGGAAGCCTTCTCGAATCCGAAGCGCGGATAGTAGGCTGGGTGCCCCAGCACGACGACAAACGGGCACGCTGTCTCTCGAATTGCGGCCAGGCCGGCGGACGCGAGCTCGGTCCCGATTCCGCGACGCTGCCACTCGGGCAGCACGGCCAGTGGCGCCAGTCCCATGCCCCAGAGGACCCCGCCGTCCGCGGCTTCGAGCGCGACCGGGCTGAAGAAGATGTGGCCGACCACGTGACCCTCGGCCACCGCCACGAAAGAGACGAGCCCCTCGCAGACCCCGCGCAACTGTTCGATTACGGCGCCTTCGTTGGGCCGGCCGAATGCCCGGTCGTTGACGTTGCGGATCGCGAGGATGTCTTCGGGTCTCTCACGACGGATCTCGGCCAACGCTTCGCTCGCTCCTGGTTGTCCCGCTTCGGAGCTGGCCGGCTCCATTCAGGGTTGCCTCAGCCCGACGGTGCATTATCGACATCACTGCGGCGCCTGCGTGTTGGCGACGGCAACAGCGTGCCCGCCCTTCGTGCCGGGCCGGCCCACTGTACGCAACCGTCGCAAGATATACGGTTCCCACTCAGGCAATAGACTTGACAACGGCGTTGTCAAGGTTCTATGGTCCCAGTGCGTCGTTCGGTCGGTCGGTCAGGCCCGCTGTGGGCCGCCAGATAATCAGGACCCGGCCGGTTGGAGGTGCACGATGACGCTCATTCGCCGCTCTTCGGCCCCCTTCGGAGACCTGCTCTCGCTGCGTCAGGCGATGGACCGCCTGTTCGAGGAGAGCTTCGTCAACCCGCGAACGTGGAGTTGGGGCGAGCACCAGCTCGTCGCGCTCGATGTCTACGCCACGGACCAGGATCTCCTGATCGAGGCCAACCTCCCCGGCGTGAAGCCGGAGGAGGTCGACATCACCGTCGAGGGCAATACCCTGACGATCGCCGGCGAAACCCGCTCCAGCCGCAAGGACGAGGAGGGTTCGACGCTGATCCAGGAGATCCGCCGCGGCACGTTCAGCAGGACGCTGACCCTGCCCGACGGCCTTGAGGCAGACAAGGCAACGGCCACGTTCGAGGATGGCGTGCTCACCCTTCGCATCCCCAAGGCCGAACAGGTCAAGCCGCGCCAGATCAAGATCACCTCCGGCGATGGCCAGCATACGCAGCCGGCTGCGGTCGGGACGAAGTAGGCCGGCGGTGTCCGATCGACGTTTCCAGCGAGACCCGGAGCGCCCGTGCTTCGTGATCAGCGTCGCGGCCGGTCTGGTTCAGGCCCACCCGCGCACGCTGCGGATCTACGAGGACGAGGGCCTGCTCTCGCCCGCGCGAACGCCGACGAACATCCGTCTCTACTCCGAGAACGACATCCGGCGCATCCTCTGGATCAGGCGCCTGACTCAAGAGAGAGGCGTCAACCTCGCCGGCGTCAAGCTGCTGTTCGAGCTCGAGGAGAGACTCCAGACTCGAATCCTGGAGGCTCTCTTCGACGACAACCAGGCTCGAGAGGCCGGTGCGGCCGCCGCGGCGCGACAGCCTCAATCCGGTGAATCCACCGAGACACAGAACCATCGCGCTGCCGAAACCCCTTCCGATGGAGATGGCTTCGGCGACTCGGAGGACGGCCGGACCGCCGGCCAGGCCCGATGGCCGGCGCAACCGACCAGACTTCCCATCACACGTATAGTGGCCACCCGCGCAACCACGACTCGATCAGGAGACTCCAATGACTGACCGGCCGGCCGAACAGGACGACGAGCTCGTCCAGGACGGCGAGGACCCCAAAACCGAAGAACAGCAGGTCCACGTGTCGGGCGTTCGGGAACTCCCCCTCGTTGCCTTGCGAGAGACGGTCATCTTCCCCGAGATGATCGTGCCGCTCCAGGTTGGGCGGGACAAGAGCGTTGCCGCGCTCAACGCGGCCACGGCCGCGAGCGGCCCGATCGCCCTCGTCACCCAGATTGAGGCGGAACGCGAGGAGATCGAGGATCCGAAGGAGCTCTATTCCGTCGGAACGCTGGCCAAGATCGCCCAGGTCGTGCAGCTCCAGGACGGGACCGTCCGGGCCATCGTCCAGGGCCAGGGCCGGCTCAAGGTCCTGGAGTTCGTCCAGACCAGCCCCTACATCATCGTGCGCGTCGAAGAGCTTCCGGACGTGACGCCCGAAGGCATCGAAGTCCAGGCCCTTATGCGCACGGTCCAGGCCCAGATCGAGCAGTACGTTGCCAACGGCGCGCCCGTGCCGCCGGAGGCGGCGGTGGCCGCCCGCAATATCAGCGAGCCCGGCCTCCTGGCCGACATGGTCGCCTACAGCCCCGATCTCTCGACGGAGCAGCGGATGCAGCTTCTCGAGACGACAGACGTACTGGAGCGACTCAAGATCGTCTCCAACTTCCTGGGCCGCCAGATCGAGATCCTGGAGCTGAAGGGCAAGATTCAGTCCGAGGTCAAGTCCGAGATGGACAAGACCCAGCGGGAGTACATCCTGCGCGAGCAGCTGAAGGCCATTCAGCGGGAGCTCGGCGAAGACGACCCTCAGCAGGCCGAGATCAACGAGCTGCGGGAGAAGGTCGAGGCTGCCGGAATGCCCGAGGAAGTCAAGTCCCGGGCGCTCAAGGAAATCGACCGCATGAGCCGGATCCCATCCGCCTCGCCCGAGGTCGGCGTCATCCGGACCTATGTCGACTGGCTGATCGCGCTGCCCTGGAACGTCTCCACGACGGACAACCTGGACATCAAGGCCGCGGCCAAGATCCTCGACGAGGACCACTACGGCCTGGAGAAGATCAAGGAGCGCATTCTCGAGTACCTGGCCGTTCGAAGCCTGGCCGAAACGCTGCGCAGCCCGATCCTCGCCTTCGTCGGCCCACCCGGCGTCGGCAAGACCTCGCTCGGCAAGTCGATCGCCCGGGCAATGGGCCGCAAGTTCGTGCGCATGAGCCTGGGCGGTATTCACGACGAAGCCGAGATCCGGGGCCACCGGCGCACCTACATCGGCGCGCTGCCGGGCCGGATCATCCAGAACGTCAAGACGGGCGGCTCGAACAATCCGGTCTTCATGCTCGACGAGGTCGACAAGATCGGCATGGACTTCCGGGGCGACCCGAGCTCGGCGCTGCTGGAGGTCCTCGACCCGGAGCAGAACAACACCTTCCAGGACAACTACCTGGAGGTGCCCTTCGACCTCACCAAGGTGCTCTTCATCACGACCGCCAACCTGCTCGACCCGATCCCGGCGCCGCTGCGCGACCGCATGGAGGTCATCCCGCTGCCCGGCTACACGGAGACCGAGAAGATCGAGATCGGCAAGCGGTTCCTCATCCCCAAGCAGATGAAGAACCACGGCCTGTCCGAGAAGACGATCGCCATCACCGACGAGGCGATGGTCGAGATGGTCCGCTCGTACACCCACGAAGCCGGCGTGCGCAACCTGGAGCGCGAGATCGCGAATGTCATGCGCAAGGTGGCTCGGGCAGTGGCCGAGGGTCGCAAGCGCAAGACCGTCGTCGACTGCAAGAAGCTCGTCGAGTACCTCGGGCCGCAGCGCTTCGAGTATGGCGAGCTGGAGTCCGAGGACCAGATCGGTGCGGCCACCGGCCTGGTCGTGACCGAGGTCGGCGGCGACGTGATCGCCATCGAGGTCACCCTGATGGAGGGCAAGGAGGACTTCATCCTCACCGGCCAGCTGGGCGAGGTGATGCGCGAGTCGGCCCGGGCAGGTCTGTCGTGGATCCGTGCCCACGCCGCACAGCTCGGCATCAAGCGCGAAGTCTTCGAGAAGAACACCCTCCACATCCACGTTCCGGCCGGCGGCATCCCCAAGGACGGCCCGTCGGCGGGCATCACCATGACCCTGGCTATGGTCAGCGCCTTCACGGGCATCCCGGTCCGCAAGGACGTGGCGATGACCGGCGAGATCACGCTCCGCGGCAGGGTTCTGCCGATCGGCGGCCTGAAGAGCAAGATCCTGGCCGCGCATCTGTCGGGCGCGAAGATGATCATCCTGCCGAAGAAGAACGAGAAGGATCTGCGGGACATCCCCGAGGAAATCCGCAAGCAGATCAAGCTCGTGCTGGTCGAGAACATGGAGCAGGTCCTCGACGCGGCCCTCCGGCGCAAGCCGATGCCGCTCAGCACCGAACCGGGCAAGCCCGCCGGGGGCGGCAAAGAGTCCGAGACGGAAACCGTCCCCGAAGGACGGATCCGGCCCGGTTTCCCGCCACCTCCGGTCGATCAGCCTCCCGCGATGGCATAGTCCCCGCTGCGACGGCAGCGGTAGTCTTCACAGAGCAGCCAACAGGCAACGTGGTGGCCGGCGGAAACGCCGGCCTCCGCGCGTGGCGAGCAACTGAATACGGCGTGTCGCCGGGCCCACGGCGACCGGGAGGCCGTCGATGGAATACAAGGACTACTACAAGACGTTGGGCGTGGCCCGCACGGCCACCCCGGCGGACATCAAGAAGGCGTACAGGCGGCTGGCCCGCGAGCTTCACCCTGACCGGAATCCCGGCGACAAGACCGCCGAGCGAAGGTTCAAGGACGTCAACGAGGCGCACGAGGTGCTGGCCGATCCGAAGAAGCGCCAACAGTACGACATGCTCGGCTCGAACTGGGACCAGTACGCCAGGGCCGGCGGCCCGGGGGCGGGGGCGACCGGCAGTCCCTTCGGGGCCGGCGCCGGAGATCCATTTGGGCCGGGCGGTCCGTTCGCGGGCTACGCCGGCCAGGGGGGCGGCGGCAACGTCCGCTACGAATTCCACTCGGCCGGGTCGGAGGACTTCTCCGACTTCTTCCGGATGTTCTTCGGGGGCGCCGATGCCGCGGCCGCTGCGGGCGGGGCACGGGCCGCGACGAGCACGGCCCAACCCGCCGGCCCCGCATCCGAGCGGTCCGCCCGCGGCAAGCCGGCCGGCGGGACACGGCGGGGCAACCCGCTGGAGGATCTGCTGGGGCGACTCCACAGCGACGGGGCCGGGGCCACTGCTACGCAGGCGGGTACGCGGCCGGTCACGCGCGGTCAGGACGGCGACGGCCGGGCCGCGGGGCGCGGCGTACGCCACGGCGACGACATGGACGTGGAAATCGACCTGAGCCTGGAGGAAGCCTTCCACGGTTCGGCGCGGCTCGTCCAGGTCGGCGATCGACGTCTGGAGGTCAAGGTTCCACGCGGCGTGGAGACGGGCAGCAAGATCCGCCTCCGCGGCAAGGCCGGCTTGGGCCCGGACTCCGGCGACCTGTACCTGGTCACGAAGATACGGCCCCACCCGGTCTTCACGCGAAGCGGGGCGGACCTGACTCGCGAGCTGCCGATCACCCTCGGCGAGGCGCTGCTCGGTGGCGAGGCGGAGGTGGAGACCCTCGGCGGGCGCGTCGTGCTGAAGATCCCGCCCGGCACTCAGCAGGGCCAGACCTTCCGGCTGGCCGGCAAGGGAATGCCGCGCCTCAAAGGCGAGGGCTCGGGCGACCTCTACGCCAGGGTCAAAGTCGTCCTGCCGGGCAAGCTGGAAGGCAAGCAGCGTCAGGCCGCCGAGGAGTTCCTCCGCCAGATCGTCCAACCCAACCCACGCAAGAGCTGATGCAACCGGACCTCCGTGATCGCCCGGCGGGCACCCGGACAGGGCCGCGAGACCCACTGAGGGAAAGCCAATGAACCTCGATCGCTTCACCCAGAAGGCCCAGGAATCCATCGTCGCGGCCCAGCGCCTGGCCGAGGAGCTCCAGAGCCCCGTGCTCGATTCGGAGCATCTCCTCGCCGCGCTGGTGGAGCCCGACGACGGCATCCCGGCCGAGACTTTGCGGCGGCTCGGCGTAGACATGCCCGCTTTCCGTGGGGAGCTCGCCGCGGCCCTGAACAAGCGGGCGAAGATCCAGGGCGGTTCTCTCAGCGCCGACCCGCGGGTCCGCCACGCCATCGAGCGGGCCAGCGATGAGGCCAAGCGGCTCAAGGACGACTACGTCTCAACGGAGCACCTGCTCCTGGCCATCGCCGAGGGCGGCGGCGAGGCTCAGGCGTTGCTCGACCGACACGGGGCGAACAGGGAAGCCATCCTCCAGGCACTGGTCAGCGTCCGGGGCAGCCAGCGTGTGACGAGCCCGAATCCAGAGTCCACCTACCAGGCCCTGGAGAAGTACGGCCGCGACCTCACGGCCGAGGCTCGGGCCGGCAAGCTGGATCCGGTCATCGGCCGCGACGAAGAGATCCGCCGCGTCATCCAGGTCCTATCCCGCCGCACCAAGAACAACCCGGTCCTGATCGGCGAGCCCGGCGTCGGCAAGACCGCGGTCGTCGAGGGCCTGGCCCAGCGCATCGTTCGGGGAGACGTTCCCGAAACCCTCAAGGACAAGAAGGTCATCTCGCTCGATCTCGGCGCGCTGATCGCCGGGGCCAAGTTCCGCGGCGAGTTCGAGGAGCGGCTGAAGGCCGTCCTGCGCGAGATCAAGGAGTCCGAGGGCCGGATCATCCTGTTCATCGACGAGCTGCACACCGTGGTCGGTGCCGGAGCGGCCGAAGGCGCGATGGACGCCTCCAACCTGCTGAAGCCGATGCTGGCCCGCGGCGAGCTGCACACCATCGGCGCCACGACCCTCGACGAATATCGAAAGCACATCGAGAAGGATGCGGCCCTGGAGCGGCGCTTCCAGCCGGTGGTCGTGGACGAGCCCACGGTCGAGGAGACGATCTCGATCTTGCGCGGCCTGCGCGAGAAGTACGAGGTCCACCACGGCGTCCGGATCACGGACGCGGCGCTGGTGGCCGCGGCCACGCTTTCGAACCGCTACATCAGCGATCGCTTCCTGCCCGACAAGGCGATCGACCTGGTCGACGAGGCAGCCAGCCGGCTGCGGATGGAGATCGATTCGATGCCGATCGAGCTCGACGAGCTCGAGCGCCGGCGCATCCAGCTCGAGATCGAACGGGAGGCGCTGCGCAAGGAAACGGACGAAGGCTCGAAGGCCCGTCTCGAAGCCCTCGAGCGCGAGCTGGGGGAGATCGGCGAGCAAGCCGCTGCCATGAAGCAGCGCTGGTCGACGGAGAAGGACGCCATCTCGGCCATCCGGGCCACCAAGTCGGAGATCGAGGCGCTCCAGGTTCGGATCGACCAGGCGGAGCGCGAGGCCGACTTCGGCACGGCCGCCCAGCTCAAGTACGGCAAGCTGCCCGAGCTGCAGGCGCAGATGAAGGAGCGCGAGGCAGCCATCGCCGCCCTTTCGGGCCCCGACCGGCTGCTCAAGGAGGAGGTCACGGCCGACGACATCGCCGAGATCGTGGCCGCCTGGACGGGCGTGCCGGTGACCAGGCTGCTCGAAGGCGAGACGGCCAAGCTCGTGCACATGGAGGAGCGGCTGCATCTGCGCGTCGTCGGCCAGGAGGAGGCCATCCAGGCCGTCTCGGACGCCGTCCGTCGGGCCCGAGCCGGGCTCAAGGATCCGCGCCGGCCGATCGGCTCGTTCCTGTTTCTCGGGCCGACCGGCGTCGGCAAGACCGAGCTGGCGCGCGCTCTCGCCGAGTTCCTGTTCGATGACGAGTCGGCCATGGTCCGGATCGACATGAGCGAGTACATGGAGAAGTTCTCCGTGTCGCGCATGGTCGGCGCGCCTCCCGGCTACGTCGGCTACGACGAGGGCGGCCAGCTGACCGAAGCGGTTCGGCGGCGGCCTTACCAGGTGGTCCTGCTGGACGAGATCGAGAAGGCACACCCGGACGTCTTCAACATCCTCCTGCAGGTGCTGGACGACGGACGGCTGACCGACGGTCAGGGTCGGACGGTCGACTTCCGGAACACCGTCCTGGTCATGACCAGCAACGTTGGGAGCCAGTTCATCTCGGCCTTCACCGGGCGCGGCGACGCCGGCGACGCGAAGGCCTACGACCAGATGAAGAACCAGATCACGGAGGCGCTGCGGGTCCAGTTCCGTCCGGAGTTCTTGAACCGGATCGACGAGGTCATCGTCTTCCACGCCCTCAACGATGCCGACCTGGCGGCGATCGTGGACCTGCTCGTCGCCGACCTGGAGCGCCGGCTGGCCGGCCAGGAGATCGTCCTGGAGCTCACCCCGGCGGCGCGCTCGCTGATCGTCCGGGAAGGGACCGATCCGGCGTACGGGGCCCGGCCGCTCAAACGCACCATCCAGCGGCTCGTCGAGAACCCGCTGGCCCGGGCGCTGTTGCGCGGCGAGTTCAAGCCCGGCATGAAGGTCGTGGCCGACGCGGACGCGATCGGCGGCGTGCTGGTCTTCCGCTCGGGCGACGCCACGGTCGTGGCCGATGCCACCCACCGGCGCGACGCCCGCAAGCGCTCCGCGGCGCCCGAACCGGTGGGAGCGGACGCGGCGGCGGACCGCATCTGGACGCCGGGCCGCCCCGACGACGAGGGCCCGAAGCGGGTGAATTAGAGGCGCCCGGCGCGACCTCGATGGGCAGGACAGTCTCGGCGCGATGGTCGCCGCGCGATAAGGTGCGCCATCTGGCAGAGACGACGGGATCGCGGGGGTTCGTGCCAGCCGCCGGCGGTCTAGCATCGGAAGGCGTGCGCCGTTGCCATTCGCGGGCGGGAATCGGCAGGCGCTCGGCCGGTAGTCGGAGGTTCGGGTGAAGTTCGAGCTCGTTCGCGAGAGGCTGCGGGCGCTGCCGCGCGAGCTGCCGGCGGCGCCAGCCATCCTGACGCCGGTCCGCATCGACTCGCCCGAGCCCCTGTTCCTGCACCGGCCCGTGGCGCCGGTCAGGCAGGCGGCCGTGCTCGTGCTGCTCTTCCCTGATGAGGACGGCGAGGGGCGCGTCTTGCTGACGGCCCGCGTGCCGGAGCTGAGCTCGCATGCCGGCGAGGTCAGCTTCCCCGGCGGCTCGGCCGAGCCGGGCGACGTGGACCCCGTCGCCACGGCGCTGCGGGAGTCGGCCGAGGAGATAGCCCTCGATCCGAAGGCCTGCGGCCTGCGGGTCATCGGCCCGCTCGAGCGCTTCGACATCTCCGTGTCGGGGTTCCGCGTGACGCCGGTGCTCGCGGTCGCCGACCGCCGTCCGGCATGCCGCCCCAACGCGGACGAGGTCGCCCGCATCATCGAGCCGCCGGTCGAGGCTTTCCTACCTGACGCACCCGTCGAGCTCGAAGAGCGGGTCATCCGCGAGCGCTTGATCAGATATGGCGTCTACCCGGTCGAAGGCGAGCGCGTCTGGGGCGCCACCGCCCGAATGCTCGGCCAGCTCGGCGTGCTCCTGGCGACAGAGCCGGCCACGATCCCGGCCGCGATCCCGGCCACGACCCCGGCGGCAGAGCCGGCCACGGCCCCGGCGACCGACAGCGGGGAGCCGGCGTCCGTTCCGACCGAGGAGCCGCGAATCCGCCGCGCGACTCCCGCGGACAGGGCCGGCATCGACGCGTTTCTCGCCGCGATGGCTCCTGAGCTGGTCCGCTCGTTGCCGCCCGTGTCGGAGCTTTTCGTGGCCGAGATCGCCGGCCGCATCGTGGGCCTGGCAAGCTGGGCCCCGTGGGATCGGCCGCGCCGGGAGGACGAGCCGCGCGGTTTCGATGGGCTCAGCTTCGATGGAGATGGCCGCCCGCCCGCGGAACTGACCCTGCTCGCGGTGACCCCCAGCCTGCGCGGCCGCGGCGTAGGCCGCAGTCTGACCGATGCCATCGCCGCCGCCGCCGGCTCGGCCGGATTCCGCCGCCTGTTGGCCTGGACCCTGGCTGACACCGCGATCTCTCCGGCGTCCGTGGCGGCACGAGCCTACTTCCGCTCGAGCCGTTTCGTGGATCTGGCCGTCGACCGCTGCTACCGGGCCGGCGGGGAGGACCGCCTGATGCTCAGCCGCGCCATCGATTGAACTCGTGCCACCGAGCCGTGGGTCGGAGAAACGCGCCATGGGTGTGATGCGATAGGCTTGCGTCGCCCGCCCCAGACGGATTGGCCGCCTCCCGGAGCCGGCTACCGGACGAGGAGAACCCAAGTGAGGAAGCCGACAGGCTCGCAAGGGGAGCTGACGTCGACTGGACCCAGGGTGCGTGGGCGCAACTCCAAGGCGGCACTTCTTCTGGCCCTGGCTTTAGGCCTGATCGGCTGTCTGGCACTGGGAATGGCCGGGCCCGCGACGGCTGCGGCGCCGACTCCGACAGCCAGGCCGACGGAGACCGCCCGGCCGACTCCGACAGCCAGGCCGACGAAGACCGCCCGGCCGACTCCGACAGCCAAGCCGCTGCCGACCTTCGTCGCGGGCCGCCACGTGTTCGACAACGGCAAGCTGTTCAGCACTCAGTTAGGGAACGCGGCCGGCACGCTGGCCGCTCAGATCGAGAAAGCGGGCGGCGGCCGAGTGATCATCTACACCGCGGCCAGCCCTTCGGATCTGCCGAACCCTGATGCCCTGGCCGAAGCCGACCACATCGACGGCATGCTGCTGACCGCCTCGGGCACGGGCGGGACGCTGACCCTCGGCGCCACGCTCAAAGGCAAGCTCACCTCAGCGCAGATACAGATCCTCGAGGCGCCGATCGGATCGCAGACCGTCCCGAGCTGGATGATGAGCACCCTGGCTCGCGCCGGCGCCTTCCTGAGCGGGGCGCACGTCTTCGACGGCGCAGGGGCTCTGACCGCGGCCGGCCACAGGAAGGCCGAGGCGGCGGCCAAGACCCTCTCGACCCAGCTCAACGCGCCGGTCTACATCGACATCGCGCTCGGTGGAACCAATTCCTCCTCCACGGCCGCCTTCAACGGCGCGTCGCTTTCGGGCGGCCTGGGCAACGCTCTGGTGATCGCGCTGGCAGTCTCCGGCAACGAGATAGCGGGCTCCATCGACTCGGCTGGCAGCCTGTTCGATACGTACCTGACGAGTGCACCATGGACCACCGACACGCTGCCGAACCAGAGCGCGGCCAACGGG
Organism: uncultured Chloroflexia bacterium; assembly: GCA_963768655.1. Classification (GTDB taxonomy): domain Bacteria; phylum Chloroflexota; class Limnocylindria; order Limnocylindrales; family CSP1-4; genus Fen-1039. The sequence goes on from CAVYIM010000009.1 coordinate 98,462, forward strand.
GACGTCGAGACCACGCTCCTGGCGGCGATCGGGGCCGTCCGGCCGCTGCCGACCTTCGTCGCGGGCCGCCACGTGTTCGACAACGGCAAGCTGTTCAGCACTCAGTTAGGGAACGCGGCCGGCACGCTGGCCGCTCAGATCGAGAAAGCGGGCGGCGGCCGAGTGATCATCTACACCGCGGCCAGCCCTTCGGATCTGCCGAACCCTGATGCCCTGGCCGAAGCCGACCACATCGACGGCATGCTGCTGACCGCCTCGGGCACGGGCGGGACGCTGACCCTCGGCGCCACGCTCAAAGGCAAGCTCACCTCAGCGCAGATACAGATCCTCGAGGCGCCGATCGGATCGCAGACCGTCCCGAGCTGGATGATGAGCACCCTGGCTCGCGCCGGCGCCTTCCTGAGCGGGGCGCACGTCTTCGACGGCGCAGGGGCTCTGACCGCGGCCGGCCACAGGAAGGCCGAGGCGGCGGCCAAGACCCTCTCGACCCAGCTCAACGCGCCGGTCTACATCGACATCGCGCTCGGTGGAACCGATTCCTCCTCCACGGCCGCCTTCAACGGCGCGTCGCTTTCGGGCGGCCTGGGCAACGCTCTGGTGATCGCGCTGGCAGTCTCCGGCAACGAGATAGCGGGCTCCATCGACTCGGCTGGCAGCCTGTTCGATACGTACCTGACGAGTGCACCATGGACCACCGACACGCTGCCGAACCAGAGCGCGGCCAACGGGGACGTCGAGACCACGCTCCTGGCGGCGATCGGGGCCGTCGAGGTCAATACGAGCTACACCAGCGGCCCGACTCTCAAGCAGATACTGCCCTGGCTGATCTTCGTCGTCGTGGTGCTCCTCCTCTCGATCACCGCCCCGTTTCTTTGGGGCCCGTGGCTGGTCGGCAGGCTAAGAGGCACAACGGGGCCGATCGCGGCAGACGTGTCCGGCGACGCGGTCAGCCCGGTCATCGCCGACGCGGGACCGCCCGCGGCAACGCCTGACGGCGGACCCGAAGCGCCCAAGTAACGGTCGGGCCAGACTCGGAAGGTCCGAAGGCGCCGGCGTGCCGGGCGGAAGTGCGACGCCGCTCCCGGCCGGCGCCTGGTCTGGACGGCTCTACCACGGTTCCCGTTCGGGCGATTCGTGGTCGTCGGGCCGGCCGCCGGGCTCGGACACGAGTCCGCCGCCGGCCGGCCTTCGTTCGGACCTCGATCGGTCGATCGTCCGCAATTCGGCGTTCGAGCCTTCGGCCTGCTCGGGCGGCCGAGCCGGCTCGGGTCCCTCGACCGCGCCGCCCTCCAGCATCAGCACGCCGTGGTCGTCGACCGCGAACTCCACGACCAGTGCCCGCATCGGGGTCTGCTCCGTCCATGCGGCGTGGACGACATTCGGGGGCCAGACGACTGCCTCGCCGGCGGCGACACGGGCCCGCTCGTCGCCGACCTGGACGAAACCGCCACCCTCGATGACCACGAAGTAGATCAGATGCGGATTGGCGTGTGGCGCCAGCGTCGCATTCGGCCGAAAGGCGAGCTCCGCGATCGAACCCGTCGCGTCGGAGTGGATCGATTGCCCGTCCACGCCGTGCGTTCCTGCGGGCCCTTCATGACGCCGGTGTCCGATGCCAAACCGGCGGATTTCCACGGTCTGTCAGGGCCGCCTCGCCGGGGCCGCGCTCGGACGCACGCGATCCGGCCGGGGCACTAGCGGCGCCGGCGCTTGGACCCGGAGACGGGCCGCTTGCGGATCGTGGCTTCCGGGTGCGCGGTCTTGGATCGCTGGAAGTAGCGCTGGCGAGCGAGCCGCTCCTCGTACGCCTGGATGAGTGGCGGGAAATGGATGAAGCGGATCCAGACGAAGAGGATCGCGCCGCCGACCATCGTGGGCAGGACGAAGATGAAGTCGAAGTTGAAGATCGCGTACATGAGCAGCAGGCAGAACGTCCCGATCGAAGTCCAGAGCAGCCATTCGTTCAGGTCCAGGAAGACGGCGTAGTTGCGCAGCCTTCGACCCTGGAAGTTGTAGAAGAAGATCGAGACGGCGAGCATGGTCAGCGCAAACATCCACGTGATCGTGAAGATCGGCGCGAAGTTGCTGGGGTCGAACGCGATGAAGAGGTATTGCCACGGCGCCATGTTCGCGCGGACCTCCGGGCGTGATCAGTCGATGTGGTCGTGCGACCTGGATGTTCGCCGACCTGCCAGGGCCGGCTTCGAGCGGCGGTGCCGAGACAGGGCCCGGCTGCCGACGCCGGCGACCGGGCGCCTGCGATCTCTGCGTCCGCTGAGTATGCCATGACGCGGCGTGTCTGACGTGGCCCCGCGCCGCGGGCGTCTACCGACAGGTCACGGGCCGCGATGCGCGAACGCCAGAGTCGTTGGCGACGGGGCCGGCGCTATACTCGGCCCAATCCGGCAACCCGGGGCCACCATGCTGCCCGGCGCGCGGCTCACAGCTTGCCCGAGCGCCTCCGAAAGCAGGGAGGCACCGCGCCCGGGAGCCCCGAATGGCCGGCAGTTGGGAGGTAGGCCTGGTGCGAGCCCTGCTCTCGGTGGCCAACCGCGAGGGCATCGGCCCGTTCGCCCGGGACCTCCTTTCGTTCGGTGTCGAGGTCTACGCCACTGAAGGGACACGCGAGTTCCTCGCCAATGAGGGCGTTGCGGTGCGTTCGGTCTCCGAGCTGACCGGCGCGGAGCCGATCGCCGGCGGCCAGGTCAAGACGCTCCACCCGGCGATCTACGCCGGCATCCTCGCCCGCCGCGACCAGCCCGCGCAACTCGCCGAGCTCGAAGCCCAGGGAATCGGTCTGATCGATCTGGTGGCCGTCAACGTCAGCCACTTCGCCCCGCAGGTCGGCACCCGCCTCGTCCCCATCGATGAAGCCATCGAGATGATCGACGTAGGCGGCGCGGCGCTCCTGGCCGCGGCGGCGCGCAACTACGCCGGCGTGGCGGCGGTCGCGAACCCGGCCCGCTACTCCGCAGTGGTCGGTGAAATCCGGCAGCGCGGCGCCGTCTCGGCCGAGCTGCGCCAAAATCTTGCCGCCGAGGCATACGGACTGGTCGCCGCGTACCACGCCGAGGTCGCGGCATACCTGTCCAACGTGTGCGGACAGACCTTCCCGAACCGGCTGGCGATGGTCCTCGAAAAGGTCGACGACCTGCGCTACGGCGAGAACCCCACCCAAACGGCGGCGTTCTACCGCGAGACCACGCATCGCGCCGGCACACTCGCCGACGCCGCTCAGATCCAGGGTTCGCGGCCCTCCTTCAACGACCTGCTGGACCTGGACGCGGCCTACGCGTTCGCGATGGATTTCACCTCGCCGACGGCGGTCATCGTCAAGCACACCGACCCGGTCGGCCTGGCCTCCGCGGACGAGCTGGTCGAGGCGTACCGCAACGCTCTCGAGACCGACTCGGTGTCGTGCTTCGGGGGGATCGTCGGGGTCAACCGGGACCTGGACGGCGCCACGGCGCGTGAGATCGCCGCCAACTCGTACGAGGCGGTCGTTGCTCCGTCGTTCAGCCAGGCCGCGGTCGGCATCCTCGCCCAGAAGCCGCAACTCCGGCTCCTCGCCGTGCCGGCGAGCCCCAGCGACGGCCCGCGCGACTACGGCATCGCCAACCTGGACTTCAAGCGCATCGCCGGTGGGCTGCTCGTGGAGGCGAAGGACGAGCTCGGGCTCGACAAGACGCAGCTCCACGTCGTGACGAAGCGAAGGCCCACGCTCGAAGAGCTGACCGACCTGCTGTTCGCCTGGCGGACCGTCCGCCACGTCCGGTCGAACGCGATCGTGCTGGCGCGCAACGCCTCGACGGTTGGCATCGGGGCGGCCCAGGCGAGCCGCCAGACGGCCGTCGAGATCGCCCTGCGGCGAGCCGGCGATCGGGCCAGGATGTCGGTCATGGCCAGCGACGCCTACTTCCCGTTCCCCGACGGGATCCAGTTCGCGGCCCAGGCCGGTGTCACGGCGATCATCCAGCCCGGCGGCTCGATCCGAGACGACATGGCCATCGAGGTCGCCGACCGCCACCACATGGCGATGGTCTTCACGGGGCGGCGCCACTTCCGCCACTGAGCGGGCGCGGGGCCGGGGCGGAGTGTCGGCCTCCACCGCGTCGGCGTCGTGCTTCTTCTCGAGATCGAGTGATCCGGCAGGCCCGGTCATCCGAATCAGAGGGTGACAGCCGATCGGAACCTGACGGGCCGATCGGTCGGTCGGAGGAAGGGAAGCCCGGTCTTCCGGGCGGAGGGGACGAAACGGGCGACAGGTCGGTGCCCAGACAGCCGACGAGGGCCCTGTCGCCCGTTTCGCATACCTGGGGCATCCACGGACTTCGGCGGCTGGTACGCTTCGGGCAAGGAGCCCCGGGCCCCGAGGCTCGATCGGCCGGGGAGGGTGCGAAATGGGACGGCTCATCGCCAGGCTCGCAGCCGTGACGTTGCTGCTGGGCCTCCTGCCGCTGACCGCGGGCGCGTGCGACATCGGCTGCGCCTGCGCGTTGCCACCAACTCGCCCGCCCGGCTGGACGCCGCCCCCGGTCTCGGAACAGGATGCCGCGACCGCGACCGCCGAATTCGCGGCCGGGCCGACCGGGACGCAGCCGGGCGGGCTTGTGGCCGAACTGACCTACTCGAGCGATGGCCATCCCGTCTACACGGTGGTGAGTCCGACCGTCGACGCCGTCGTTGAGGCGCAAACGGGCCTGGTGGTTGAGTTCGTGCTGGTGGACGCGCTGCCGGATTCGAGCGTGGCCGCAGTCTCCAGCGCCGCAGCGCAGGCTCGAGCAACGTCGTTCCTGAGCGATCGCTCGAGAGACACAGGCATCCTCGTCGCCACGGATACGCTCCAAAGCGGAGCCACTTCCGCATATGTAGTGACGTGGGCCGACAAGAGCGGAGGCGCCGGGCAGATATCGGTCTCGGTCAACCCGTCGACGGGCACGCCGTTCGCCTTCGTCGACCAGCGGTTCGGAGTTCAGTTCGTTCCGCCGTCCATCGGCGCGGCCGCGGCCGGGCGGCTGGCCCTTGCCGCGGCCTCGACCGCGGGCGACGTCGTCCTGTCGACGGACTTCCAGTTCGGGTTCGACAGTGCCAGCTGGTCGGTGACCCTGGGCCCGCCGGGCGCCGGTGCGAGCGCCACGCCGGATCACGGCGCCGTCGTCGATGTCGATGCCGTCACAGGCTCGGTGGCCGTCGCCAAGAGCTGGTAGCGGCCCGCTCGCGCGGGCGAGCGCGCGGCGGATCCCGGTCCTGCGCCACGCTCGCGGGCGCCCGCGGCGGACAGAAGTTTCCGGATTCCCACCACGCCGACATCCGGCAAGCCGTGACGCCGGAGATCCGGCCCGGGCGGCCGCGCGAGGCGCCGGTCACGCTCAAGCGGCGTCCTCGTCGGCTGCCATCCCGGGTTCGTGGACCGTCCGGGCGGCCGGATCCGTGCCGGACGACTTCGTCATGTGAATCTGGAAAGAACGCCGGCTGGCCCGCGATCCGGGGGCGCTACGCCGGGTCGACCCAGGCGCCCGCGGCCGGGTCCCAGCGCGCCACGGGACGCACAGCCGCGACGCCCTCGATTGATTCGCGGCGGGCGCGGGCCTGTTCGACCAATTCGGTCCAGCCGGGCGGGACCAGGTCCGGGGCGAGGTCCGACAGTGGCGCCAGCACGAAGAGGCGGCGGCCGGCTTCCGGGTGCGGGATCTCCAGCAGGCGCGTGGCCTTGGCCGGATCCGGCGAGCGGCCTTCCTCCGGCCGCTCCACCAGCACTCGCTCCTCGCCAAAGAGCAACAGATCCAGGTCCAGCTCGCGCGGGCCGTACCGATATCGATCCTGACGCCCGAAGGCGCGCTCGATCGACTTGAGGGCAAGCAGCAGGGCGATTGGGCCGGTCGGCTCGGGCCGAGGAGCCTCGGACCCGGCCGCCTCCCCCTCCGCCGCCGCGCCGCCAGTCCCCGCGCCGCCGGCTCTGGCGCGGCTGCTTCCCACGCGGCCGGGTCCTCCGCCGCCCCGGCCGGCCGGCACGTCGAGCGCGATGACCGCGTTGTGGAACTCGGGCTGGTCGACGACCTCCACCGGTGCCGTCACGTACAGGCGCGAGACGCCGGCCAAGTAGACGCCGGGCATTGCCGCCAGGGCGTGGACGGCGGCCGTGAGCGTCGCTCGGGCATCGCCGACGTTGGCCCCGAGCCCGATGTACGCCCGAACCGCTGGCATGGTCAGCCTCCGTTCCGTCGGCGGCACACGCGTCTCGCGCCGCCGCGCCGCCGCGCCACATAGCGCCGCGTAACGCCGCGGCTAGACTCCGCTGGTGCGCCCCGTTGTCGTGCTCATTTTCCACGCCGCGGCCCCGGACGGGGCCGGGCCGCTGGTGAGCGCGCTGGCCGAGTCGCGCCACTCTCTGGCGGAGCGCCAGAAGCTTGCCTTCCTCGCGGCCGGCGCCGACGAGGCGGAGCTCGTGACGGGGCCGCCCGACGGGTTGTCGTTTGGCGAGCGGCTCGGGGCGGCGATGCGGGCCCGGACGGGCGGCCGCGGTGGGGCGGCAGGGGGCGGCCCGGCGGAGCGCCCCAAGGGCGGCGCCATCGTCCTCGGTTCGGGCAGTATCCCGCTCGCGCGGGCGGCCGATCTGCGACGCTTCGTGGAGGTCGCCGCGGGGCCGGCCGGGCACGCCCTGGCGAACAACCGCTATTCCGCCGATGTTGTCGCGGTTTCGCGGGCGGCGGATCTGGCCGATCTGCCGCCACTCCCCGTCGACAACGCCCTTCCCCGGTGGCTGGAGGAACGGGCCGGAGTGGCCGTCTCGGATCTCCGGTCACGCTGGCGGCTGGGCGTCGACATCGACACGCCGCTCGATCTGATCGTGCTCGGCGAGCGTGCGGCCGTCGGCCGCGCCGCCCGCGACGGCGACCGCCACGGAACGGAGCCGCTCATTGGCGAGCGGCTGGCAGCACTCTCCGAAGTTCTGGCGAATCGCCGCGCCGAGCTGCTGGTCGCCGGCCGCGTCTCCTCGGCCACTCTCCGCTGGCTGGAGAGCGGCGTCGCCTGCCGCGTCCGAGCCCTCGTCGAGGAGCGCGGTCTCCGCGCCTCGAGCCGCCTTGCCCAATCGGGCGTCACCACCGGCTCTCGACCCCCTCGCTCCGTACTCGGGGAGCTGCTCGACCGTGACGGCCCCGAAGCCCTGACCGCCCTCGTCGCCCGCCTCGCAGACGCGGCGCTGATCGACACGCGCGTCCTGCTCGCCCACCACCACGGCGTCGACGAGGGGGCGTCCTGGCCGCCGGCCGAGGATCGCTTCGCGTCTGACCTGCTGCTGCCGGCGTCGATCTCCGATCCGTGGCTTCGGGCCCTCACGGGATCGGCCGCCACCTCACCGCCCGACCACCCGATCCTGCTCGGCGGCCACACCCTGGTGAACGGCGGACTCCGCCTGCTCGCGCAGCGGGCTCGTGCGGGGGCTCGATGACGCCCGCTCATCGGCCTCCGTCGACCGGGGGCTCCTCACCGGGCGAACCACCGTCTCCGCCCAATTCTTCCTCCGACCGTTCCGCCCGTCTTTCCGCCCTGATCCGGTCCGAGATCGAATCGTCTGCCGACGGCCGGATCACTTTCGCCCAATTCATGGAGTTCGCCCTGTACGAGCAGGACCTCGGCTACTACCGCCAGCCCGCCGACCGCCCCACCGACGCCGGCGACTTTCTGACCGCGCCGGAGACGCACCCGATCTTCGGCTGGACCTTCGCCCGCCGGATCGAGCAGATGTGGGCCGAGCTGGGTCGACCGCGCCCGTTCGACCTGATCGAATACGGAGCGGGGTCGGGCACCTTCGGGCTCTCGATTCTCGAGGGCTTCCGCCGCCACGACTCGATCGACTCGACAGACCTGCTGGCCGCCATTCGATACGAGCCGATCGAGTCGAATCCCAACCGCCTGGGCGACCTCCACGAGAGGTTCGAAAAGACCGGCCTTGCCGGGCTGCTGGCAATCTCGAGCTCCTGGCCGCCGCCCTCCGGGCCGGCCGCCTCGAACGAGGGCGTGCCCGTCACCGGCGTCATCCTTGCCAACGAGTTCCTCGACGCGCTGCCGGTCCACCGGTTCGTCGTCCGGGGCGGACAACTGCTCGAGCTCTTCGTCACGTGGCGGGCGGGCTTCGTCGAAGTACCGGCCGAGCCATCCACGCCCGAGCTCGCCGCCCGTCTCGCCGCCGTCGGGATCGTGCCCGACCAGCTCGCCGAGGGTCAGGTCGGCGAAGTGTGCCTCGGCCTCGCCCCGTGGCTCGACGCCGTCGCGGCCCGCCTGGCCCGCGGGTTCGTGGTCGCCATCGACTACGGTTTCGAAGCCGCCGAGCTCTACGGCCCTCGCCATCTCGCCGGAACGCTGCTCGGTTATCGCGGCCACCGAGTGCAGGAGGATCCGTTCGCCGCCGTCGGGCTGACCGACCTGACCGCCCACGTCGACTTCACCGCTCTGGCGGTCCTCGGGGAGTGGCGCGGTCTCCGTTCCGTGGCTCTGACCACCCAGTCCGAGTTCCTCGTCGCCGCGGGGCTGGAGTCGGAGCTGCAAGCGCTCCAGGCCTCGCCCGCAACCACCATTGCCGATTACCTGCGCGCCCGCTCCGGCATCGTGCGCATGCTCGATCCCCGCCACATGGGCCGCTTCCGAGTGCTCACACTGGCCCGTGACGATGCTGTAGGTCCACCCGGAGGTCAGCCCGGCTGACCCGGGACGGCCGCCGCCCGGCCCCGCTGACCGGGTACCCGTCATGGTCCCTCGACGGACAGGCGCTCGTGGTGATCTGCGAGACGGAGACACCGGGACCGACGACCACCCTCGGAAACAAGTCCGGGACGATCGCCGGCGAGGAGGCCGTGCTGATCGAAGTTCCGTGAGCCACGACCCGGCCCGCGATAGGGCACCTCCCGTATTGCCGGGCTTCGGCAATCGCGGCAACCTACGCGGCGGAGCAGGGGGGAACGCGACGAGGCCGTCGGGTCGGGAGCGATCGGGCCCCTCGCCGCGTCGGCTCCGCTGATATCGAACATCCGTGTGCAGCCGTCAGTCGCTACCCCACTGACGGCCTAGCCGGAGACGCGGGCGGCACGACTAGCCCCGAGCCGCCCGCGCCGGCTTTTCTGGGACTCCCTGCAATCGCCGCTGTCTCACCAGCCTCCGGCGGCCCCCGCAGGTGACGGCTGCGATTCCCGGCTCCCCCGGCCCTGCTGGTAGACTTTCAGCTGGACTGCGAGGGAACGGGCATTGAACCCGTCCCCACGTCCGGAGATCAACGCTTATGCCCGAACGCCCCGCGGGACGCCCCCCGCGGCCGGCAGGTACGGCTGGAGATAGATGACCGGCATCTGGTACGTGCTTGGCTTGGCTGCCGCGGGGGTCGGTTTCGTATTCCTCGTCATCGGCCTGGCCTGGGTCCTTTCGCACCGCAACCGCGGTGATCGTCACAAGGGCCTGCCGTACGAGAGCGGCATCGACACGGTCGGCGACACCTGGTCCCAATTCGGCGTTTCCTTCTACATCTACGCTCTGCTCTTCGTGGCCTTCGACGTAGAGGTCGTGTTCCTCTTCCTGTGGGCGATCGTCTTCCGAAGTCTGCTGCTGGGCGGCCTCGTGAGCATGGGCACGTTCGTGGTCGTGCTCATGCTGGGATTGGCTTACGCCTGGCGGAAGGGAGTCCTGACGTGGCGGTAGGCGATCGAGGGCCGAAGGGAGCCAGGGCGGCGGCCTCCGGCCGGCCGGCCGGAGGCGCGGCAGCGCCACGGGTTCCGGCGGCGCCCGGGGCTTCGGCCGCGACGGGGGCTTCGGCCGCGACGGGGGCTTCGGCGGTCGGGGCCGCGGCGAACGCGCCGGCGAAGAGCCAGCTCGCGCCCCTCGCTCCGGGCGAGCTGACCGCGCCCATCGTGGTTCGCAACACTCTCTGGCGGGCGGTCAACCCGCTGGCGTACGACGGCGGGCGTCCGGCCGAGGCTACTCACCTGCGCGAGTTCGGTCTGACCGATGCCGGTCGGCGCGACGACGCGCGCTGGGGTGCGCTGCAGATCGTGCCGACCAAAGCGGACTACATCCTCGACCTCATCCGAGCCAACAGCCTGTGGCCGCTCCTTTCGGGCCTGGCTTGCTGCGCCTTCGAGATGATGTCGGGCGCCACCAGCAAGTTCGACATGGACCGCTGGGGCATGTTCCCGTTCCGGGCCTCGCCCCGCCAGTCGGACGTGCTCATCGTCGCCGGCACGCTCACGACAAAGATGTCCGGGCCGTTGGTCCGGTTGTGGGAGCAGATGCCGGAGCCCAAGTGGTGCGTTGCCCTCGGTGACTGCACCGTCTCGGGCGGCCGCTACAAGAGAAGCTACTCGACGGTCCAGGGCATCGACCGGGTCATGCCCGTGGATGTGTACATCCCCGGCTGCCCACCTCGTCCCGAAGGCCTCATTTACGGCATGCTCCAGCTCGGGCAGCTCGTCAAGGATCAGCGCGGGCACTGGCCCGAGCGCGAGATCGGCCCCACCGTACCGGACAAGATCTGACCGATGGATCGCACCCTGAAGCGCCGGCTGGAAGCGCGCCTGAGCGCGCAGATCCAGGGCCCGATTCGCCAGCGCCACGACCAGACCGAGATTCGAATCGAGGCGGGCGACGTTCCGGACGTGCTCCGCACGCTGCACGACTCCGTCGATTTCCGCTTCGAGATCCTGGCGGACCTGGCCGGCGTCGACACGGGCCGCGGGATGCAGGTCGTGTATCACCTCTGGAGCGAAACCAGCCCGGACTGGCTGCGCATCATCGTCGACGGAATCTCCCGCGAGGACCCGCGCTGCCCGTCGGTCACGTTCCTGTGGACCGGCGCCGAGTGGCTCGAGCGCGAGGCCTACGACATGTTCGGCATCGTGTTCGAGGGCAACCGCGACCTGCGCCGCATCTTCATGCCGCCCGACTACACGAGCTTCCCGCTCCGCAAGGATTTCCTCCTGCCCGACGACGCGGCCCGATCCCCGGGCGAGGGTGTCCGGCACATGGAGCGAACCTACGCCCCGGCCGTCCTGGCCGACGATCCGGCGGCCGGCGTCCGCCGGGCGCCGGCGAGTTGAGGACCGAGATGCCGCCTCGCCCCACCCGCCCGACGCCCCGCAAGACCCCCCGCCCGGAGGATCAGCGCCCGCCCGAGCAGCACCGCTCCGAGGACGACCCGCGCATCATGCTCGACCGCGAGATCAGCGCGGACCTGTACGAGCCGATCCCGCCCTATCCAACTCGGACAGAGCGCGAGGCCGAGTTCTACACCCGCGGCGACGGGGAGATGTTCATCAACATCGGGCCGCACCACCCGGCCACTCACGGCGTCCTCCGTCTCGTGCTGAAGCTATCGGGCGAGCAGATAGTCGACGTCGACCCGGTCCTCGGCTATCTCCACCGCGGCGTCGAGAAGATCTGCGAGAACTCGGACTACTACCACGTCATCGATCAGGTGGACCCGCTGGAGTACGTCAGCTCCCTGTTCCAGGAGTGGGCCGCGGTCCTCTCGTTCGAGAAGCTGATGGACGTGCAGGTGCCGCGACGGGCTGAGTACATCCGAGTCCTCTCCGGCGAGTTGCTGCGCGTAGCCAGCCACACCCTCTTCATGGGCTTCCTGGCCCTGGATCTGGGCGGTCTGACGCCGATCCTGTACAGCTTCATCGAGCGCGACGAGATCGTGGAGATGCTGGCGGCTCTCACCGGCGCGCGGATGCTCTTCAACTACTTCCGCATCGGCGGCGTGAACGGCGACCTCAACCACGAATTCATGAGCCGCCTGGGCGACTGGATGAGCCGCGCCGCGAGGCAGACCGAAGCGAATTCCGGGCTGCTGAACGAGAACGAGATTTTCGTCCGGCGGACGCGCGGCGTCGGCGTCCTGGACCGGGCTACGGCCCTCCGCTTCGGGGTCACGGGCGGGAACCTGCGCGCTGCCGGCGTACCGTTCGACGTCCGCCGTGCCCACCCGTACAGCGTCTACCCGGAGCTCGACTTCAATATCCCGACTCGCCTGGAGGGCGACTCGCTGGCTCGCTACCTGATCCGCGTGGACGAGGTTCGCGAGTCGATCAGGATCATCGACCAGTGCCTGCACAACATGCCCGACGGGCCGGTCATGGCGAAGCTGCCACGGCTGCTCCGGCCCCGGCCCGGACGTGCCTGGGGCGCGTGCGAGGGCCCTCGCGGGATGCTCGGCGTGTACACGATCAGCGACGGCTCGGACCAGCCGTTCCGCTTCCAAATCCACGATCCGAGCTTCATGAATCTGGAGACGGTGCCCACGCTGCTGCCCGGCAACCTGCTGGCCGACACGATGACCATCGTCGCCTCGCTCGACCCGGTCCTGGGTGGGATCGACAAGTGAGGGCCGTTCGATGACCTTCGCCGCTCGGACCTGGGGCCGAATGTCCCTGACCGCCCGCCTGGCCGCGATCCTCGTGCCGCTGGCCGTGCTGCTGGCCATAGCCACCGTCGTGGGCATCGTGTTCATCCTGCCGCCCACGATCGATTTCCTGGGGGCGAACCTGCCGCTGGTTCGGTTCGTCGTCGCGGTCGTCGGCATCCTCGTCCTGACCATCCCGACTGCGTTCGTGCTGATCTACATGGAGCTCAAAGTCATCGCCCGCATGAACCTGCGAGTCGGCCCCAACAGGATCGGACCGTGGGGCGCGGCAATGAGCCTTCTCCACGGTTTCAAGGTTCTCTCCAAGGAGGACTTCGCCCCCACCGGCGCCGATATCGCGGTCTTCACGCTGGCCCCGGTGGTCACCTTCCTGGCCAGCGTCATGACCCTGCTCGTCATCCCGTTCGCGCCCGGCATCTTCGGCCAGGACCTCAACATCGGCGTGCTCTATTTCTTCGCCATGGGCGGTCTCGCCGTCCTTGGTCTGCTCATGGCGGGCTGGGCGAGCTTCAACAAGTACTCGCTGCTGGGCGGGCTCCGCTCAGCGGCGCAGATCGTCAGCTACGAGATTCCGCTGACCATCTCCGTCGTGGGCGTGGTCCTGCTCGCGGGCACGATGAGCATGAACCACATCGTTCTGTCCCAGTCGGGCTCCGCGCTGGACTGGTTCGCCCTCAAGCAACCCCTCGCGGTGCTGATCTTCTTCATCGCCGCCACGGCCGAGGCCAACCGCACCCCGTTCGACATGACCGAGGCCGACTCTGAGATCGTCGCCGGATTTGCCACTGAGTACTCGGGGATGCGCTTCGGCTTCTTCTTCTTCGCCGAGTACGTGAACGTCTTCATCATCTCGGCCCTCATGGTGACGCTCTTCTTCGGTGGCTGGACGGCGCCGTTCAACTGGCCCTGGCCGTACAACCTGAACTGGCTCGACGCCTCGGGCATCGGCATCCTCTGGATCGGGATCGCGCTGGTCGTCCTGTTCGTTGCCACGGACATCCTCGGCGCGGCGATCTGGCTGATCGGGGGCCGAGAGTGGAGCAGCCCGGCGGCCTTCGGCCTCGGCTTCCTGATCGCAGGCGCCGGCATCACCGCCGCAGTCGGCCTGGCCTGCTTCGTCGCCTTCGGCTGGGTCCAGGGCATCTTCTGGTTCATGGCCAAGACCTACGTCTTCGTCTTCACCTTCGTCTGGATGCGAGGAACCCTGCCGCGCGTCCGGGTGGATCAGCTGATGGGCTTCGCCTGGAAATGGCTCCTGCCCGCCTCGCTCCTGAACCTGTTCGTGACGGCGGCCGCAATCATCATCCTCAACCAACCGGTGACCCCGCGATGAGCTTCATCCCCGGCCTCGGCATCGCGAAGGGAATGGCGCTGACGCTGCGCCGCTTCTTCGCCCCCAAGGCCACGATCCAGTACCCCGAGACGAAGCCGGACATCGCCGTCCGCTTCCGCGGCCGGCTGCAGCTCCTGTACGATGAGTTCGGCAACCTCAAGTGCGAGACGTGCTTCCAGTGCGCCCAGGCCTGCCCGGTGGAATGCATCGACATGGGCGGCCACGACACCAAGGGCCGCTTCTACACCCACTGGGGACCGGCAGAGACTTACGGCGAGCGGCGCGAGGAGTCCGCGCTGCGGCGCTCCGGCCGGCCGGTTCCGGACGAGGCATTTGTCCATTTCGAGCCGATCGATCTGGTCGCGGTCGAGGAGATACTCGCGGCCCGCGACTACGACCCGCGCAACATGCTGCCCATCCTCGAAGAGGTCCAGGCCGCGTACGGCTACCTGCCGATCGCCGCGATCAAGCACATCAGCCACGTAACCGGCGCCGCCTACGCCCTGGTGTATGGAACGGCGACCTACTACAGCCACCTGAGCTTCGAGCGACGGGCCCGAACGGTCGCGGTCTGCCGCTGCACGAGCTGCCTGCTCGCCGGGTCGGGACGGATCGCGAACGCGATCGGCGAGGGGCTGGGGACGAAGCTCGGCGGCCGGCCGGCCGGCGGCGTGGCGCTCGAGCAGCTGGCGGCCCATATCCCCGGCGCGGCGTCGCCGCTCGTCACGCTGGATGGCGAGCCCCAGGCGGACGTGACCGAGACGAGCGCCGCCGCGTGGAGCCTTGCCCTGGCCGGGAAGACCGTGGCATGACGACCGTGAACGTGCTTCCGACGCCGGACAAGTGGCCCCACCTGTTGCTGCCCGCGGCCTCGGGGAGTGGCGCGGCCGGTGGCAGTGGCGCGGCCGGTGGCAGTGGCGCGAATGGCGCCCCGAGCGCCGCCCCCACTGATCTCGACGCAGCCGTTGCCGCCGGTGCCTTCAAGGGTCTGACCGAGGCTATCAAGGACCTGACCGCCGGCGAGATCGTGGCGGCGCTGGCCAATTCCGGGCTGCGCGGCCGTGGCGGGGCCGGGTTCCCCACGAGCGAGAAGTGGCGTTCCTGCGCCCTCGCGCCGGCCGACCGCCGCTACGTCGTCGTCCACGCCTACCAGTCGGATCCCGCCGTCTTCGCCGATCGTGTCCTCCTGGAGCGCAACCCCTACGCGGTGCTCGAGGGAGCGGCCATCGCCGCCGTCGCCGTGGGAGCCTCCGACGTAATCGTCGCGCTCCACGCGGACGCCACAGAGGCGATCGCCACGCTGGAGACCTCGATCCGCGAAGCCGAGATCGCGGGCTATCTGGGTGACGATGTCCTGGGCAGCGGTCGCGACATCCACGTCGAGGTCAAGCCACTTCAGGGCGCCTACATGCTGGGTGAGGAGACGGTCCTTCTCAAGGGCATCGAGGGCCGGCGCGGCCAGCCCGAGCAGGAGCCTCCGTATCCCACAACCAGAGGCCTGTACGGCAAGCCCACTCTCGTCCACAACGCCCAGACCTTCGCCGTGGTCCCTGGGATCATCACCGGTGGCCCCGGCACCTACCCCGAGGCCGGACTCAAAGGCGGCGCCGGCACGGTGCTGGTCCAGATCTCAGGCTCGGTCGTCAATCCGGGCCTCGCCGAGGTCCCGCTCGGCACGACGATCGCCGACATCGTGGCCCTGGCCGGCGGCGTCCCCGCGCCCCACACGGTCAAGGCGTTCCTCGTCGGCGGCCCATCCGGCGGCATCCTCCCGGCCGGGGCAGGCAAGACCCCCTACGAGTTCGAAGCCCTCGAAGCCGCCGGCGCCTGGATGGGCTCAGGGTCGATCGTCGTCGTCGACGAGCGCAGCTGTCTCGTCGACCTCGCCTCGGTGCTGACCCGCTTCTGCGCCGACCAGGCCTGCGGCAAGACGATCCCCTGCCGGATCGGGCTGCGCCGCATGGCCGAGATCGGGACGCGCTTCTGCGAGGGTCAGCCCCGCGGCGACGAGGTCGAGCGCCTGAACGATCTGTCCGCAGACATCGTGGCCAGCCGCCTGTGCGACCACGAACGCCGCTCAACGCTGCCTCTTCTGAGCCTCGTCCGGTACTTCCGCGACGAGCTCGACGCTCACATCGTCCGTAGCACGTGCCCCGCCGGGATCTGCCAGCCGATGGCAGCCTCTCGGGCCGGGGCCGTCTCCTGAGGCGTCCCATGCGAGACACCCATCTCCGCCCCAGCCCGAGCGCCCCGCCGGCGACACCGCCGGCCGGCAAACCCGCCCTGCCCGCCCCGCCCGCGATGCCCGCCAGCAGGCTCCCGGCGAATCCGCCGATAGTCGCGCCGGGACCCCTGCCGGCCCTGCCTGCCGCCCCGTCCGTGAAGGGCCTGCGGCCCGCCGCCAACGAGGGACCGGTGTGGAATCGCAGGGCCGGACGCCCCGACAGCCGCCCGGACGCAATGGCGCCGCGCGACACGGTTACGCCACTCGACGACTCGCCTGCCGAGCGTCTGCTCACGACCCAGGCTCCGCAGCGGCCGCTGTCGACGTCCACAATCAAGCTCACGATCGACGACCGCGAGGTCACCGGGACCGAGGGGCAAACGATCCTCGAGGTCTGCCGGGCCAACGGCACCGACGTCCCCACGCTCTGCTACGAGCCCAAGCTGCCCGGCTTCGGCGCCTGCCGGATGTGCGTCGTCGAGGTCGACGGCGACGATCATCCGACGATCTCGTGCGCCCGCGAAGCGGCGGCCGGCATGGTCGTCCGAACCCAGACCGACGAGGTTCGCCGGCTGCGCCGGACCAACCTGGAGCTGATCTTCAGCGACCACAACGCCTATTGCCTGCCGCCCTGCCAGAACAAGTGCCCGAGCCACATCGACATCCCGGGCTTCCTGAAGGCCAATGCCGAGGGCAAGTTCCGCGAGTCGGCGCGCATCTTCAAGCGCACCATCCCGTTCCCTTCGATCCTGGGCCGCGTCTGCCCGGCTCCGTGCGAGGAGCACTGCCGCCGCGACGAGGTGGACGAGGCCATCGCCATCCGGGATAGCCATCGCTACGCCGGCGACATCGTGCTGGCCGCGCAGAAGGACGGCATCGAACCGCCTCTGCCGTTCGAGACACAGCCCCGGACCGGCAAGCGCGTCGCGATCGTCGGCTCCGGACCGGCCGGCATGGCGGCGGCCTACTACCTGCAGCTCTCCGGCCACGACACGACCGTCTTCGAGCGCGACCCCGAGCCCGGTGGAATGCTCCGCTACGGCATCCCGGAGTACCGCCTGCCCAAGAAGGACGTTCTCGAGCCCGAGTACGAGGCGGTCTGGCGCCTCGGCGCGAAGCTGGAGGTCAACCAGGCCCTGGGTCGCGACTTCAGCCTGGACGACCTGCGCGCGCGGGGCTTCGACGCCACGATCGTCGCCACCGGCTGCTACGACACCAACAAGCTCGGCGTCGAGAACGAGAACGCAGTCGGGGTCATCGACGGCCTGGAGTACCTCAAGATCGCCACTCTGGGCCTGCCGTATCCGGGCCACGCCGGCAGCCGCGTCGTCGTCATCGGCGGCGGCTTCACCGCCATGGACTGCATGCGCACCTCCGTCCGCCAGGGCGCGAAGGAGGTCACCCTCGTCTACCGCCGTGACATGAAAGACATGCCGGCCGCCAGCGAGGTCCACGAGGGGCTCGAGGAAGGGGCTCGAGCCATCTTCCAGGCCGGCCCGACGAGGGTCATCGTCAACGCCAAGAATCGCGTCACCGGCGTCGAGTTCATCCGCATGCGCCCCGGCGCGCCGGACGCCTCCGGCCGCCGCCGCCCCGAGCCCGCGCCCGGGACCGAGTTCGTGATCAAGTGCGACCGCGTCCTGCTCGCCATCGGCCAGGGGCCCGATTTGTCGTGGATAGGGCCCGGCAACGAAGGCATCGAGGCGGCCCGGTACAGGCTCAAGGCCGACGCGGTCACGTTCGAGACGGGCCGGCCCGGCGTGTTCGGCACCGGCGACGTGCGCATCGGGGCCGCGACCGTGGTCCAGGCCATCGCCGAGGGACGGCGCTGCGCCTACGCCGTGGACGCGTTCTTGCGCGGCACGGACCTCTCCGAGCTGCGCTCACGCGAGACCCTCGCCGAGCCCGAGCTCAAGTTCCTCTCGATCACGCCCTACACCGACGAGCCCAAGGAACCCCGTCACCGTCTGGCGGCAATGCCGGCGGAGGAGCGCAACAAGAGCTACGTCGAGTACGAGATCCCCTATACCCAGACCGAGGTCATGGCCGAGTCGAGCCGCTGCCTGCAGTGCACCTGCGAGGCCATCGGCTACTGCGACCTGCGCAACCTGGGCCTGGAGTACGGGACCACGCTCGAAACGCTGGAGCCTCGGCACAACGAAGGCGCCGGCTATCGCAGCGTGACGGAGAACCGCTTCACCGGCGCCAACCACGACTACATCCGCGACGACAGCCACGCCTTCATCCTGCGCGAGCCGTCGCGCTGCATCGACTGCGGCCGCTGCGCCGCGGTCTGCGCCGACGTCGTCGGCGCCGCCTGCTACGACTTCATGCGCATCGGCTTCGACACGCTCGTGACGACGCCGCTCGACATGAGCCTCAACGACACGCCGTGCGTCTCCTGCGGTCGCTGCGCCGAGACGTGCCCTACCGGCGCGCTCATGCTCAAGCCGCGCGTCTTGGAGAAGTACGACGTCGACGAGAGCCGCTGCATCCTGTGCGGCATCTGCGTGGATGCCTGCCCGTACGACGCGCTGCGCGGCGGGCCCGACAACGAGCTGGCCCACACCGACCGGTCCGGGCCGATGATCGACCTGATCGGCCTGGCCGCCATGGCCGGCGAAACCGAAGTGACCTACATCCAGCGCGAACGAGACTGGCTCGCCCACGCCGTGGCCGACGGTCGACTCGCGAACCCCGGGGCGGAGCTGCCGGCGCTGCCGCCCGCGCTCGCCACTCCCGGCGACGGAAATGGAGCCGAGCGCCAGTGATGCATCATGAGGAGGGCAGGCAGGCATGCCGATAGGTCAGACTCTCCCGTTCACGGCGGTCCGCTGGGACGACGTCCTCTTCGTCGTGCTGGCGATCATGCTCCTCGGCTCGGCCCTGCTGGTCGTGACCATGCGCGACATCATTCGCTGCGGTCTGGCGATGATCGCCTCGTTCGCCTCGCTGGCCGGCATCTACGTCCTGCTGGGCAATCCCCTCATCGCGGCCACCCAGGTCCTGGTCTACATCGGCGCGATCAGCATCCTGGTCCTGTTCGCGATCATGCTGACCGAGACCAAGAACGCCCCCACCCGGCTGGTCTTCCAGACCCAGGCCTGGGTCGGAGCCGCCGCCGCGGTGGTGATCGGCGCCATCATCTCCGGCACGGTCCTGACGACCACGTGGCCGTCCGGCGGTGCCGTGGTCTGGACCGCCACGTCGGACATCGCCACGATGCTCTTCGGCCAGTACGTTCTGCCGTTCGAGGCCGTGAGCGTGTTGCTCACCGCCGCCGTCGTGGGTGGCGTGCTGCTGGCCAGACGCGAGCCGAACGCCGGCAAGGAGGATCGGTCGTGAGCAATTCTCTCGACTCCTACCTGGTCCTGTCGGGCCTGCTCTTCGCCATCGGCACCTTCGGCTTCCTGGCCCGCCGCAACGCGATCAGCATGCTGATGTCCATCGAGCTGATGCTCAACGCGGTCAACCTCACGATCATCGCCTTCGGGGCCTTCGAGAAGGGGCTCCACGTCCAGGCCTCGGTCATAGCCTTGATCGTCATCGCCGTGGCGGCGGCCGAAGCGACGGTCGGCCTGGCGATCGTCATCGCGATCTACCGGAACAAGAAGACGCCGCTCGTCGACGAGTACGACTCCATGAGCCAGTGAGCCCACGATGACCGCGCTCCTCCCGCTCATCCCGATCATGCCGCTCGGCGGATTCGTACTGACCGGCCTGCTCGGCCGCCGCTACCCCGAGGACGCCCACCGCATCGCCGTCTGGGCCGTCGTGGCGTCGTGGGTCGTGGCCTCGATCGTGGCCGTCATGGCCCTGCTGCATGCCTCTCCGTTCGGGACGGCGGGCGCCGGCATCACGCTCTGGACCTGGATCCCGGCCTACGTCCCGGGCGGCTTCAACGCCAGCATGGGTCTCTTCGTCGACCCCCTGACCGCCTGCCTGCTCATCGTGGTCACGACGATCGGCATGCTGGTGCACATCTACTCGATCGGCTACATGGCCCATGACCCTGGTCGGTGGCGCTTCTTCGCCTACCTGAACCTGTTCATGTTCTCGATGCTGATGCTGGTCCTGGCCGACAACTTCCTGCTCGTCTTCGCCGGCTGGGAGCTGGTGGGCCTGTGCAGCTACCTCTTGATCGGCTTCTGGTACCCGCGCCGGTCCGCCGCCGTTGCGGCCAAGAAGGCCTTCCTGGTCAACCGCGTCGGCGACATGGGCTTCGCGCTGGGGATCATGGCCATCTGGACCCAGCTCGGCACGCTCAACATGCAGGCCGTCTTCGCCAGGTTCGGCAGCGTCCCCCACGACTGGCAGATCGCGATCGCGCTGCTCATCTTCTGCGGCGCCGTGGGCAAGAGCGCCCAGTTCCCGCTCCACGTCTGGCTGCCGGACGCGATGGAGGGCCCCACTCCGGTCTCGGCCCTGATCCATGCCGCGACGATGGTCAACGCCGGCGTCTACCTCGTCGCCCGCTGCAACCCGATCTTCGGCGCAGCCCCCGAGGTCATGGTCGTCGTCGCCGCGATCGGCATCTTCACCGCTATCCTGGCCGCCTCGATCGCCTTCACCCAGACCGACATCAAGCGCGTCCTGGCCTACTCGACGCTTTCCCAGCTCGGCTACATGTTCGCCTCCCTGGGCGTCGGGGCGTGGACTGCGGCGATCTTCCACCTCATGAGCCACGGCTTCTTCAAGGGCCTCCTCTTCCTGGACTCGGGCTCCGTGATCCACTCCGTCGGCGGCGAGCAGGACATGCGCAAGATGGGCGGCCTGGCCCGCAAGATCCCGATCACCTACGCCACGATGCTCGTCGGCGCGGTGGCGATCTCCGGCGTTCCGCCCCTGGCCGGCTTCTTCTCGAAGGACGAGATCCTGGGCGGGGCATTCAAGAGCGGCTTCCTGTGGGTCTGGGCCATCGGCTTCGTGGTCGCCGGCATGACCGCCTTCTACATGTTCCGGCTGATGGGCATGACTTTCTGGGGCCCGAGCCACGTCGATCCCGAGGTCGAGCACCACGTCCACGAGTCGCCCCGGTCGATGACCGGGCCGCTCGTCGTGCTCGCCATTCCGGCCGCGCTGCTCGGCCTGGCGATCGGCTTCCCGCCGGAGACGGGCCTGCTCCACCAGTGGCTCGCGCCGGTCTTCGAGGGCACGATCGCCGCCAGCGGCCACACGGAGGCCGCCTACAACTTCTTCGGCATCGACGGCGCGCTGGCGATCGGGACGACGGCCCTGGTCGCCGTGGCGATCGTGCTGGCGTGGCGGCTCTTCGGCGTCGAGATCCCGGCCCTGGGCCTGCGGGCCCAGCCCCGTCCCGAGCGCGTGCGCGAGATCAGCACCCGGCGCGGCCTGTCGCTCCTCTACAAAGGCTCGTTCAACAAGTGGTGGTTCGACGACCTCAACAACAAGCTCTTCGTGGAGTGGGGCGGCAAACTCGCCGCCGCCGCCTTCTGGTTCGACCGCACGATCGTCGACGGCACCGTCAACGGCATCGGCGCCGTCACCACCGCCGCCGGTCGGGGACTGCGCCGCGTCCAGACGGGCCGGGTCCAGAACTACGCGCTCGGCATCGCCCTCGGCCTGATCGTCATGGCCGCCGGCTATCTATACCTCGCGGTCAGGTAGGAGGGGAACGATGTCCGGCCTGCCGCTCCTGAGCCTGATCACCTTCCTGCCGCTCCTTGGAGCGGTGATCATCGCGGTCCTGCCCTCGCGGAACCTCGATCTCATCCGACGCGTGGCCCTCGGGACGTCGCTGCTGGCCTGGGTCCTGTCGCTGCTCCTGCTCGGCATCTTCGTCCGAGGCCAAGACGGCTTCCAGTTCAAGGAAGCTGCCGACTGGATCCCGAGCTTCGGCATCCAGTACAAGCTGGGCGTCGACGGCCTGAGCGTGCTGATGGTCGTCCTGACGACGACGCTCAGCTGGATCAGCATCCTGGCCAGCTTCGGGCCGATCAAGTTCCGGGTGAAGGAGTACATGATCTCCTTCCTGGTTCTCGAGGTCGGCATGATCGGGGTCTTCGTCGCCCTGGACCTCTTCCTCTTCTACATCTTCTGGGAGATCGTCCTGGTCCCGATGTACTTGATCATCGGCATCTGGGGCGGCGCGAACCGCATCTACGCCACGATGAAGTTCGTTCTGTACACGCTCGTCGGGTCGCTGCTGATGCTCGTCGCGATCCTGGCCACGGCCTTCACCTACCAGGCCGCGACCGGGTCCTGGGCCGGCGCATTCGACTACGAGAAGCTGCAGGCGTTCGCCGCCGCGGGCTCCTTCGGCCAGAACTTCCAGCTGCTGGCCTTCCTGGCGCTGTTCCTCGCCTTCGCCATCAAGGTCCCGATGTTCCCGTTCCACACCTGGCTGCCCGACGCCCACACCGAGGCCCCGACCGCGGGCTCGGTCATCCTGGCGGGCGTCCTCCTCAAGCTCGGCGCGTACGGCCTGATCCGCTTCGCCGTGCCTCTCTACCCGTACGCGGCCCACACGTTCGCCTGGCCGATCATCGTCCTGAGCGTGATCGCGATCGTGTACGGCGCGATCGTCTCGATCGTCCAGCCGGACCTCAAGCGCCTGATCGCCTACAGCTCGGTCAGCCACATGGGCTTCGTGACGCTGGGCATCTTCGTCTTCACGGCCACCGCCCTCCAGGGCGCGATCCTGCAGATGATCAACCACGGCCTGATCACGGGCGGGCTCTTCCTCCTGGTCGGTGTCGTCTACGAGCGCACCCACGACCGATCCATCGCCAAGATGGGCGGCCTGGCGGCCACGATGCCGCTGTGGTCGACGGTCTTCGGCTTCTTCATCCTGGCCTCGGCCGGGCTGCCGGGGCTGTCCGGCTTCGTCGGTGAGTTCCTGGTCTTCGTGGGGTCCTTCACCTACGCGCCCGGAATCGTCGTCGCCTCGATCATCGTCATGGTCCTGGTGGCCACGTACTTGCTGTGGATGTTCCAGCGCGTCGCCTTCGGCGCCGTGTCCGATTTCCTGGCCGGCCTGGGCGACCATCTGACGGACATGAGCCGGGTCGAGTTCGCCACTCTCGCCCCGCTGGCCGCCCTGATCGTCGTGTTCGGGCTCTTCCCGAGCCTGATCCTCGACTTCCTGAACGGTCCGGTCCAGCACTTCCTCCTGGCCGCTGGCACAGCGGTCGGCGGCTGAGAGGAGAACGAGATGAACTGGTCAGACCTGGGCTCCCTGGCGCCGGTCATCTGGGCCGTCCTCACGGCGGCGGCGGTCCTGCTCGTGGACTTCATCGCGCCCGGGCGGCGCGGCCCGGCCATCGCCGTGGCGCTCGCCGGGCTGGCCGTGGCGGCGGCCGTGGTCCTGTCGCTCGCCGGCCACACCGAGACCGCCTTCGGGGGCGCGTACGTCGTGGACGGCCTGACGGCATTCCTCGACATCCTGTTCGTGGCCATCGCGGCCCTGACGATCCTCTTCGCCAACGACTACCTGGAGCCGCGCGGCCTGCCGATTGCCGAGTTCGCTGCCGTCCTGGTCTTCGCCATCACCGGGGCGATGCTGATCGCCGGCTCCGCCGACCTGCTCCTCCTCTTCGTTGCCCTGGAGCTGATGGTCCTGCCCGGCTACCTGCTCGCCGGCTACGCTCGGAACGACCCCTACTCGACCGAGGGCGCGATCAAATACTTCCTCCTCGGCTCCTTCTCGAGCGCGATCCTGCTCTTCGGCCTGGCCTACGTGTGGGGCATCACGGGCAGCACACGAGTGGACGTCGTGGCCGCGGCCCTGGCCCAGGCTGCGGCGACCGGCTCGATCGCCCCCGGCCTGGCCATGGGTCTGGCCTTCATGACGGCGGGCGTGGCCTTCAAGATGGCCGCGGTGCCGTTCCACTACTGGACTCCGGACGCGTATCAAGGCTCGCCGACGCCCGTCACGGCGTACCT
The DNA here is from genome assembly GCA_963768655.1 of uncultured Chloroflexia bacterium. Taxonomy (GTDB): domain Bacteria; phylum Chloroflexota; class Limnocylindria; order Limnocylindrales; family CSP1-4; genus Fen-1039. The sequence continues at coordinate 122,333 of CAVYIM010000009.1, forward strand.
GTCCGTCGGTCCGAAGATAGGCGCCTTCGCCATCGCCCTGCGGCTGTTCGTGGCCGCCCTGGGCCCGCTCAAGGCCGACTGGCTGCCGATCGTGATCATCCTGGCTGCCCTGACGATGACGCTGGGCAACCTGGTGGCGATCACCCAGGACAACGTCAAGCGGATGCTGGCGTACTCCTCGATCGCCCATACCGGCTACATCCTGGTCGGGCTGGCGGCCTACGCCGGCGGCCAGCACAGCGGCATCTCGGCGATCCTCTTCTACGGCGCCGCCTACACCTTCATGAACATGGGCGCGTTCGCCGTGGTCACGGCCCTGCAGCGCCGGCCAGGAGTGACGAGCCAGATCTCCACGTTCGCCGGCCTGGGGCGGCGCGATCCGTGGCTGGGGGCGCTGATGGCCCTGTTCCTGCTGTCGCTGACGGGCATCCCGCCGCTCGCCGGCTTCTGGGCCAAGGCCTACGTAATCGTCGCGGCGGTCCAGGCCGGCGGCTGGCTGACGGCGCTGGCGGTGCTGGCGATGCTCAACGCGGCCGCGGCGGCGTTCTACTACCTGCGCGTGGTCGTGTACATGTACATGCGCGAGCCCGCCGAGGATGCCGCGCCGCTGTCGCCGGGGCTGCTCTTCCGAGTCGGTCTGGCCGTGACCGGCATCGCCACGCTCGTCTTCGGGCTCTTCCCGGCGATCCTGACCGCCGCCAGCAGCGCCGCCGACGTGCTGAAGGGCTAGCCTGCTAGCCCTGGCTCGGGCTCGAAGCCGGCGCCGCGGCCGAGGGCGAATCCGAAGCCGGCGCCGCGGCCGAGGACGCCCCCGAGGACGAAGCCGAGCCGCCTTCTGCCTTCTCCGCCGCCTCGTCCGCCAGAGCGTGGGCCACCGTGTCGAGCGAGAGCAGGGCGCACTTGAGGCGAGCCGGGCTGATTTCGATCCCGATCAGGTCCAGCAGGTCGTCGGGCGTCATGGCCTCGACTTCTTCGACGGTCTTGCCCTTGATCTCGTCGGTCAGCAGCGAGGCACTGGCCTGGCTGATGGCGCAGCCACGGCCGGTGAAGGCCACGTCGCGCACGATCCCGTCCGAGATTCCGAGGAACATCGTGATCCGGTCGCCGCAGAGCGGGTTGGAGCCTTCATAGCTCGCCGTGGGTGTCTCGAGGACGCCGAAGTTGTGGGGATGCCGGTAGTGTTCGAGGATGTAGTCGCGGTACAGGTCGTCCATCGGAGTCGAGGATAGGCCCTAGCGGTCGAAGATGCGGGCGACCTCGCGCAGGCCGACTGCCAGCGCGTCGATCTCCTCTGGGACGGTGTAGACGTTGAAGCTCGCCCGGGCCGTGGCCGCGAGGTCGAACCGTTCGTGGAGTGGCATCGTGCAGTGGTGACCGGCGCGGACGCAGATCCCGGAGCGGTCGAGTATCTGGGCCACGTCGTGGGGGTGGATGCCCGGCAGGTTGAACGACACGACCCCGCCTCGGAGCTCCGCGGCCGGGCCGTACAGCTCGATGCCGGGGACCTCGCGGCGTAGCACGTCCAGGGTGTAGCGAGCCATCTCCTGCTCGTGGACTCGCACCGCCTCCATGCCTAGGCCCATCAGATACTCCGCCGCCGCGCCCATCCCGATCTGGGCGGCGATGTCGGGCGTGCCCGCCTCGAACTTGTACGGGACCTCGTTCCACTCGGAGCGGCGTAGATGAACCTCGCGGATCATGTCTCCGCCGGCCATGAACGGCGGCATCGCCTCGAGCAGCTCGCGGCGAGCCCACAGCGCCCCAGAGCCGGTGGGGCCGAGCATCTTGTGACCGCTGAAGACGTAGAAGTCGGCGCCGATCTCCTGCACGTCGACCGGCATGTGCGGGACCGCCTGCGCGCCGTCGATCAGAACCAGGGCGCCGGCGGCGTGGGCCATCTCGGTCATCTCACGGACCGGATTGACGGTTCCGAGCATGTTCGAGACGTGGGTGAAGGCGACCAGCTTGGGCCGCAAGTGCAGCAGAACCTCGTAGACCTCGAGGCGCAGGACGCCGTCGTCCGTGATGGGGACGAACTCCAGGTCGCCGTCCATTTCCTGGACGACGAGCTGCCAGGGCACGAGATTGGCGTGGTGTTCCATCTCGGTCAGGACGATCGTGTCGCCGCGGCCGATGTTGTGCCGGCCCCACGAATACGCCACCAGGTTGATGGCCTCCGTCGCGTTGCGGACGAAGACGATCTCGTTGGGATTCGGGGCGTTGATGAGGCGAGCGATCTTGACTCGGGTTCCTTCGTAGGCGCCGGTGGCGCGCTCCGCCAGCTCGTAGATGCCGCGGTGGATGTTCGAGCTGTACTCCCGGTTGTAGGCGTCCACGGCTTCGATGACGGCGCGCGGCTTGAGGCTCGTGGCGGCCGAGTCGAGGTAGACGAGCGGCTTGCCGAAGCGGTTCGACGTCGACAGGATCGGGAAGTCGACGCGAAGGCGGTAGGGATCGAGGCGGGCTGGCGCCGCCTGGCTCATGGGCCCGGTTGTCGCGAGGTCGGCCATTCGATCGCCCCGCCCTAGTGGGCGGCCCCCATCGCTGGTTCGGCGGCCTCCGGCGCCTCATCGCCGATCTCGCCCTCCAGGCCGGCCTCGGCGAGGATCGGCGCGTAGCCCTCCTCCTCCAACCGCAGCGCGAGGTCCTTGCCGCCGCTGGTGATGATCCGGCCGGCCGCCAGAACGTGGACGGTGTCCGGCGTGATGTAGTTGAGCAGGCGCTGGTAGTGGGTGATCACCAACACGCCCATGTTCGGGTTCAGCATGGCGTTCACGCCCTCGGCCACGATGCGCAGGGCGTCGATGTCCAGGCCCGAGTCCGTTTCGTCGAGGATCGCCATCTCGGGCTCCAAGACGGCCATCTGGAGCATCTCCAGGCGCTTCTTCTCGCCGCCCGAGAAGCCCTCGTTGACGTAGCGCGCCGCGATCGACTCGTCCATCTTGAGCAGCGCCATCTTCTCGCGGACGATCTTGCGGAACTCGCCCATCGGGATGCCGCCCCGGTAGGCGTCGGTCGGGTCGACGTTCGGGTCCGGGTTGAGGCCGGCACGGTGGGCGTTGATCGCCGACCGCAGGAAGCTCGCCACCGATAGGCCGGGGATCGCCATCGGGTACTGGAAGGCGAGGAACATGCCCAGCCGGGCGCGCTTGTCGGCGGACAGCTTGAGCAGGTCGTGGCCCTTCCAGAGCACCTCGCCCGACCGGACGATGTAGGCGGGGTGGCCCATCAGCGCATAGGCGAGCGTGGTCTTGCCCGAGCCGTTGGGACCCATGATGGCGTGGACCTCGCCCTTGCCGACGGCCAGCTCGATCCCCTTGAGGATCTCGTGGTCCGGATTTGCGACTGGCGCGACGTGCAGGTCGTGGATGACGAGATCTTGGTCGCTCACGTTGAGGGGTGTGCTCCTTGGGTCGGATGCGGCGCCGGCAGGCTGACTGCCGCCAGATGCGCCGACGCGGGTACCAGATCTGCCAGGGTCATCGACTCGAGGGCGCCGGCGATGGCGTCCCGAACCCTGACCCACATGAAGTTGACGGTGCAGTAGCCGGCTCGCGCGCAGATGTTGTGGGCGGGGTCGTCGGTCACGCAGATCATCGGCGCGATCGGGCCCTCGAGAGCGCGAAGAACCTCGCCCATGCGAATCTCGCCGGGCGGGCGGGTGAGCTCGTAGCCACCGTGGGCGCCACGGGTGCTGTGCACCAGCTCGGCGTCTCGAAGGCTGATGACGAGCTGCTCCAGGTAGGCCCGCGGCAGGGCCTCCTGTTCGGCGATCTCGGTCAGGCTGGCCGGCCCAAGACCGTAGCGCTGGGCGAGCTGCGCCATGAGGCGCACGCCGTATTCGCCCTTCGTGGAGAAGGAGACGGCGCCGGTGCTGTGGTACGTCCGCGTGGCCAGCTTGATGCTCCCGGGCGACGCTCGGCCGGGCCGGCGGGACTCGCAGGCTAATTCCGACCTAAACCGTCGGAAATGAGTATAGGAGCGCGGCCGCGGAGCGTCAACGACGGGCGGGGAGTGCCGGCGACTGTGAACGGGACGGCGACGCGAGACGGGACGGCGCAGTGGCCGGACGGCACAGTGGCCGGACGGGTCCGAGACTCGGCGAGCGGTCGAGACCCAAATGCCCCCAATCAGCCGAGCGGTCTCGGGCCCTATCCTGCAAGCGCATGTTCCAGCTTGCAGCAGCCCATTCCGCGGGCTCGCAGTCAACGCGAGAAGTCGCGTTCCTCGAAATTGGTCACGGTGAGCGTCTGCTCTTGTCCCGTGTCCTGGATCTCAATGCCTCCGGTCCAGCCGGTGGCGGGCAGATCGGTTGTGGTGTCGGTGAAGTCGGTAATCTTCTGGCCATCGAGGAAGAGTATTAGCCGCGTCGTCTGCCCATCGTCGAGCGTCGCGCAGACGCCCTCGATCGTCAGGCGAGCGGGTCCCGGATTGATGGGGATCGAGCCTTCCTGGAGGCCCTTTGGGTAGAACCCCAAGGTACGCTTCTGAATGATCGCGTGTTCGTACGAAGTCACCAGGAACTCGTAGCTGACGGCTGATCTGCCGATGCCGCGCGAGCATTCGACTCCGAATCCGTTGCCGGTGGCGGCCGTCGCCGACTCACTCGCAGTCACACTCACGGACAGTTGGGAGACTGGCTCCAAGTACGGCGAGTCGACGTAGTAGTCGTTACTGCCGTCGGTGGTTATCTCGTAACCGCCTCCACCGTACTGGATGCTCTCGCCGAACATGGGCGTGCCTGTGACCCAGCCCGCAGTCATGGAGTGGAAGTCGTCGGAGAAGACCGGGGAGCCGTCGGAAGGCACGGATGGCGAACTCGCAGCCATGCTCGTAGGTCTGGATGAGGGGCCGTTGCTCCCGAGTATGAGCGGCTGCGACATCAGGACGGCACCGGCCACGAGGACGGGCACCAGCCCCAGGACGACGAGGCCTCGACGGTTGCGCACCGACGTCCGGGCGGGTTCAGGCGAACATGAAACTCCGGCGGGCTGCCAGGCAGGAAGAGGCGACGCGGGCAGAGTCTGGGGTGGTGGCGGATACGAAGGCCGGGCGAAGCCGGGTGGAGGCGGCCCGGACCAGTATGCGGGCGGCCAGGACGAATGGGGGGTCAACGGCCAACTGGGAGGCGGCGCCGAAGGGAAGGCAGGTGAAGTCGGCTGGCCCTGGGGTCGATAGAGGCTCTGACAGGGCGGCAGGTTCTGAGAGGGCGGGAGCGCGACGGTCGGAGGCATCCCATCCGCGGACCCGAAGCCGGGCGAAGTCGTCGCATCGGCTTTCGAGGGAGCGTCCGGGCCGGCGGTATTGTCCTGCCTCTCGTCCCTCATCGCCCGCATCCCATCCCGCACGGCATGCGGGAATCATACGCACCCAGGCGCTGGTCTGCGGCAGCTGGGGGCATTGCAGCGAATGAGGGCCCGCTTCCCGGCAGTCATATCCCAACCCCAGTCAGTACCAGGCTATTTCCCCGTTGACCTGCCGCGGCGCGCGATGTACGGTCGGCGTCTGTGTCGAGGCGGGCAGGTTCCTGCCCTCTCGACAGGACGTCAGCTGTGGGAACGGTCGCCGGGATGGCGCGACAGCCCACTTAGGAACTCGACGGGAGGAGTCGGATGAGACGTCGCGCATTCACCGTCCTGGCCATCGCGGCCCTTGTCTGTGGGGCGCTGGCCCCAACCGCAGCGGTCGCCGCAGGTTCGACGGCCGCTCGGTTCCAACGGCTCAACGTGGGCAAGATCGACCCACAGCTGCTGCCGGCGCTAATCGACCCGAACCGCGTCATGGACGTCATGGTCCAGCTGGCCGATGAACCGGTTGCCAGCCACGTCGGCGATGCCAAAGACAACGGCACGACCGTGACCGCCTCCCAGAAGAACAGCTGGCGGACTCAGATCCAGGCCACGCAGACGCCCGTCGTCAATGCGGTCCGCAAGTTCGGCGGCGTCGTCATCAGCCAGATGCAGGATGCGTACAACGGCATCCACGTCCACGTTAAGGCCGCCGACCTCACCACCCTCGCCTCGATGTCGGGCGTCGACCGGCATCCACCTGATCCCGGTCTACAAGCCGGCCCTGACCGAGAGCGTGCCGTACGTCGGCGCGCCGCAGGCCTGGACCTCGAGCGGCTACACCGGTGCCGGCGTCAAGATCGCGATCATCGACACCGGCATCGACTACTACCACGCCGACTTCGGCGGCTCGGGCAATCCGGCCGACTACACGTACGGCCTGGCCAACGACACGACGCTGCCCGGCCACGAATGCCGAACGGCAAGCGTGGCGTTCCCGAGCGCCAAGATTCCGGTGGGCTACGACTTCGTCGGCGATGACTACGATGCCAGCGCCGCGGCGGGCTCCCCAGATCTACATTCCGCATCCGGACGCCAACCCGCTCGACTGCAACAGCCACGGCACCCACACCGCCAGCACGCTCGCCGGGCATGGGCGTCCTCGAGGACGGCTCGACCTACACCGGGCCGTACAACTCGTCGAGCTACGGATCGCACGGACTTCAAGATCGGCCCCGGCGTTGCGCCTGAAGCCCGCTCTACATCTACCGCGTCTTCGGCTGCACCGGCACGACTGACGTCGTGACCGAGGCCATCAACCAGGCCGTCAAGGACGGCGCGAACGTCATCAGCATGTCGCTCGGCTCCGACTTCGGCACCTCCGACACGCCCGATGCGATCGCCGCCGACAACGCCTCGCGCGCGGGCGTGGTGGTCGTCGCCGCCTGCGGCAACGAGGGCACCAGCGCCTACATGACGAGCACGCCGGCCTCGAGCAGCCGCGCGATCTCGGTCGCCGCGCATCGACTCCAACGCCACCTTCCCCGGCGCCACGATCGGAATCGGCGGCGGCATCGCCGCGCTCGACGCCAACAACGGGCCGCTCCCGGTAACGGGCCAGCTCGATGTCCTGATGTCGGGCGGCACCATCTCTCTCGGCTGCGACGCCTCCGACTACACGGACTCGTCCGGCGAACTCGGTCGTGACCGGAAAGATCGTGGTCACTGTACGAGGCAGCTGCGCACGGGTCCAGCGCGCCGAGTCGGCCAACAGTACGGCGCCGCGGCCGTCATCATGGTCAACACCAGCGCCGGCCTGCCGCCCTTCGAAGGCCCGATCCCCGGGCGTGACGATCCCGTTCATCGGGGTCGAGGCCGCCGACGCCAGCGCTCTGGAGGGTGCTGACGGAACCACCGTCACCATCTCGTCCGCCGGCCTGCTGGCCAACCCCACGTACAAGGACCTGGCCAGCTTCTCGTCCTGGGGCCCGCGCTTCGGCGACAGCGCCCTCAAGCCTGACAGTCACCGCTCCCGGCGTGAGCATCGTCGCCGCAGGCATGGGCACCGGGCGACGACGTTCTCGTCGACTCGGGCACCTCCATGGCCACGCCGCACGTCGCCGGCGTCGCCGCCCTCGTCATCGCCGCGCACCCGGACTGGACGGTGAACGAGGTCAAGGCCGCGATCATGAGCACCGCGGACGACATCGTCGGCCAAGATCCTCGGCTACGACCCGCTCGGCGCCGGCTCCGGCGTGGTTCAGGCGCAGCTGGCCACGACCACGGCCGCGATCGCTCTGACCCGCGACCAGCCTCGACAGCCTGGCGTTCGGACAACGTCGCCCTCGACGGCGCCTACTCTGCCGTCCGAGACCTTCACGATCGACAACAAGGGCTCCAGGTCGATCACCTACAACCTGGCGGCCAGCTTCATCGGCGGCTCGGCCGGGGCGAAGGTCAAGGTCGTTCCGTCCAAGGTCACGGTTCCGGCTCACCAGTCGCGCACGTCGCCGTGACGCTGTCCATGTCCTCCTCGGCGGTCGCGGCGCTGCCGACGGCCGACACTTCGGCGGGATGGGCCCGGCGCCGTCCTGACGGTGGAGGGCGTGGTGACGGCCACGCCGACCGCTTCCGGCACGGGCGTCTACCCGCTCCACATTCCGTTCCTGCTCGTGCCCCGCGGCGTCTCGCAGGTCGTCGCCGGGCCGCCCGTCGCCGTACAAGGTGACCGACGGCGTGGCCAACGCCAACGTCAGCTGCGGAACAAGGGCATTCACGACGGCACTGCCGACGTCTACACGTGGGGCATCTACGACAAGGACCACACCAAGGGCATCGCCAGCATCCGGGCCGTCGGCGTGCAGTCGCTGCCGGCTGCGTCCTGCGACGTGTCGATCCCGACACGGACCGGCTGCATGGTCTTCGCCGATCAACGGCTGGCACCAGTGGTCCAACGCCGCGGCGCGCCGAGTACGACATCGCCATCGACACCAACGGCGACGGCAATGCCGGACTACTTCGTCGTCGGCGCTCGACTCGGCTACTACTCACCGGTGCGTTCGACGGCATCGAGGCCTCGTTCGTTACACCTTCGATGCCTCCGGCGCTCTCGTCGACGCCTTGTACCGCGGATGCGCCGATGAACGGCTCGGTCATCGAGCTGCCGGCCCTCGCCAGCGACATGGGCATCACCGCCGCGGCGCCGAGCTTCACCTACTCGATCACCGGCTTGGACCTGAATCACCGGCACATCGACGCGGTGCCCGGCACCGCGAAGTTACAACGCCTTCACCCCGAGCGTCTCGAACGGCCAGTTCGTCTCGCTCGCGTCGGGCGCGTCGGCCACGCTGCCGCTCAGCGTCAACCCGGCCCTCCAGGAGACGGCCCCGGCCCTCGGCTGGATGGTCGTCAGCCTGGACAACCCGAACGGGGCCGCTCAGGCGGCGCTGATCCCGGTTGGGAAGATGCCCAAGCAGTAGCCCGAACCCGCACCAATGAGCAGCGGCCCGCCCGGTTCTCCGGGCGGGCCGCTTCCGTGTCCGCCCTGATTCGCGGGCGAGTCTGCACTCGCCGCTCAGGCCCCGGACCGAACCCGGAACCGGCCGGCGGGGTCTAACTGGTGACGTTGCACGCCCGCGATGCGCGCACCAGTGCGCTTCTCGAAACCGCCCGTCCTACTACGGCCGAAGCATTAACATGAGCGGGCAATTCCAGGCTGGCTTTCGGAGATCAACGGCGTGTCGTACGACGTCATCGGCAAGATGGGGCGAGTCACTGCGGACATCACTCCGGGGCATCTCGGAGAGGTGATGATCGAGGTGCGGGCGGGGACGGAGAGGTTTCTCGCTCGCGCATCCGATCCTGAGGCGACGATCAAGAAATACACTCAGGTTCTGGTGGTCGGCAGTCTGAGCGGCCGGACAGTTGAGGTGGAACCGACCGATACACGTGAGGCTTCCGCGATGACTGATTCTCAGACGACTCTGCTCGTTGTCGGAGTCGCCGCGCTCATTGTCGTGCTCGTGCTCGTCATCCTGCTCAGGTCCTCCTGGCGGATCGCGGAGCCGGACGAGGCCCTGATCATCTCCGGCATCGCGCACGGAAAGTCGCCGGCGAACGTGGCCGGCGAGAGCATGCGGTTCAAGATCATGACCGGCGGCGGAACGATCGTCATGCCCGGCCTGTCCAAGGTCCGCGCTCTCTCTCTGATGGCTCACGAGAGCGAGATCTCCGTCCCGTGCGTCAGCCAGCAGAAGATCCGCCTGGACCTGCGTGGCGTCATCGTCTACAAGGTCGGCGACGACTACCGCTCGATCGCCAACGCCGCCCGCCGCTTCCTGGATCGCCCGGCAGCGGAGCTCGAGTCCAAGGTCCAGAACGTCTTCGTCGGCCATCTGCGCGCCATCGCCGGCTCGATGACCGTCGAGGAGATGATCAGCGACCAGGACAAGTTCGCCCAGCAGGTCCGCGATCGCTGCACGAGCGAGATGGAGTCGTTCGGCCTCGTCATCGACAGCTTCCAGATCCAGGCCATCACCAGCCCCAGCAACTACATCGAGAACCTGGCCGTGCCGCACCAGGCTGAGGTCGAGCAGAACGCCCGCATCGCGCGCGCCCAGGCCGACCAGGCCGCCGTCGCCCAGGAGCAGACCGCCCAGGCGCAGATCGCCGAGTCGATCCGGGGCACCGAGATCAAGAAGGCCGGCTTCCAGGCCGAGATCGACCGCGCCCAGAAGCAGGCCGCCCAGCAGGGCCCACTCGCCGAGGCCCAGGCGCGCCAGGCTGTCGTCGAGCAGGAAACCCGCGTCGCCGAGCTGCAGGCGCAGCAGAAGGAGCAGCAGCTCCAGGTAGACGTCCGCAAGCCGGCCGACGCCGAGGCCTACCGCCAGACCACACTCGCCACGGCAGGACGCGACGTCCGCATCCGCCAGGCGGAGGCCGCCGCCCAGGAAGTCCGTCTCGCCGCCGAGGCCCAGGCTGCCGCGGTGAAGGTCCAGGCCGAGGCCCAGGCCAACGCCACGCGACTCAATGGCCAGGCCGACGGCGACGCCATCAAGGCCCGCGGCCTCGCCGAGGCGGACGCGATCAGGGCTCGCACCCAGGCCGAGGCGGCCGGCATCGAGAGCCGCGCCGCGGCCCTGAGCCAGAACCAGGAAGCGGTCATCGCCCAGCAGATCGCCCAGACCATGCCCGACATCGTTCGCGCGGCGGCTTCGCCGTTCGAGCACGTCGGACAGTTCACGGTCCTCAACGGCGCCCAGGGCGTGACGGCCGCGCTGGCGGAGGTCATCCAGCAGGCCGGGGCGCTTGCGGCCGTGGCCCGCAAGACGCTCACCCCGGCTCTCATTGCCGCTGGTGACCAGAACGGCCCCGACGGCAACGGCTCGAAGGCGACCGCCGGCCCGAAGCCGGCCGCGGCTGCCAAGGCTGTGGCGCCAGTGGCCGCAAAACCGGCTCCGGCCCCCAAGCAGGACGCCGCTCCTGCGGCGAGCCCAAAGCCCGCCGGCCAGGCCAAGTAGAACTGGAAGGCGCCGCTGGCGCGCCATGAGTGAAACCGGAAACCGATCGGACCCGGCGTCTCCCGCCGGGTCCGGTGAATCCTGGGCGGCCGATCCCGCCCAGGCGCAGAAGATCGAGCGGACCGTCGCCGAGTACGTCGAGACCGTGGCGTCGCTGGATCCGGGCGGCCAGAAGTTCCTGCGGGCGGTTGCTTCGATCGATCGACTAGGCCAGCGCGAGTTCAGCGCGGCCGCGGCCATGAGCGACCGGATGCTGCAGAGGCGCCTCGACTCGGCGCGCGGGCTGCTCGCAGCCAGGGCTCCGCTGGCCCACCAGCTGGCCGAGCTGCGCAAGCTCGTCGACGAGCTGAGTCCAGCCCGGCTGGAGGATGGACACCGGCGATCTCGAGGACCGTTCGGGCTGGGGTCGCCGCGCGACGAGACGGACGACCTGGCCGACTACTTCGAGCACTTTGCGCGTTCCCAGGACCGCGTCGAGGCGATCCTGCAGACCCTCGCCGAGGGGCGCCTCGCGCTCGAGCGGGACAACGCGCTGCTTGGCCAGGAGCGGCTCTCGCTGGCTACCGTGATGGAATCGCTCCGCGAGAATGCCTATCTGACCGGCCGGCTCGACGAGGCGCTTACGGCCCAGATCGAGGCCATCGCCCGGACAGACCCCGAGCGAGCCGACCGCCTGCGCGCCGACCTCCTGCATGCGATCCGGCGGCGCCGCCAGGAGATCCTGACCCAGCTCGCGGTCACGACCCAGGGATATGCCTCGCTTCGGATCGTCGAGGACGGCAACGAGGGAATGGTTCGGGCTCTCGCAACGGCGACGACCACCACGGCTGCCGCGCTGCGCACGGCGGTGATGGTGGCCCAGGCCGTCGCCGGCCAGCGCATGGCCGCGCAGCAGATGGAGGCCGCCGCCGCGGCCGCCGGCGACCTTGCCGACGACTCCAGCGCCCTCCTGGAGCGACAGTCGGCCACCGTGAGAGACGGATTGGACCGGGCGGGAGAGCATGTGGCGATGCTCCGACGGGCCTGGGGCGAGGTCTTCGCGGCGCTCGATCGCGTCGACGCCGAGAAGGAGCAAGCTCTGCGGGCGATCGCCTCGGCAAGCCGGTCTGGGGGTCAGTCAGGGTCGGCGGCCGGGGACTGAGAGGGGCGGCCGTCGCTGCTCGTGCCGGATCGCCGCCCCGGCCCGGCCGCTACTGCGCCAGGCGCGGGTACAGTCGAGCGGCGATCGCGATCAGGACGATGGTCGATCCGATCAGCACCGCGAAGTCCAGGGCGAGCGGGAAGGTTTCGACTGCGCCCTGGACCATCAACGCCCGCAGTGCGTCGACCTGGTAGGTGAGCGGGTTGACCTGGGCGACCACCTTGAGCCAGCCGGGCATCATGGCGATCGGGTAGATCGCGCTGCTGGCGAAGAAGAGGGGCATCGTCAGGACCTGGCCGATCCCCATGAAACGTTCCCGGGTCCGGACCAGGCAGGCGATCACGAGCGAGAACGTCGCGAAGGCGGCCGAGCCGACGACCACGACGAGGGCGACCCCGATCAACGACACCGGATCCAGCCGCAGATGCACGCCGATGAGCAATGCGACGATGTAGACCATCGCGGCCTGCACGAGCGCGCGAAGCCCGCCCGCAATCGCCTTCCCGGTGACCAGGGCGCTTCGCGCCGCTGGGCTCACCAGGTACTTGTGCAGGACGCCGAGGTCGCGCTCCCAGATGACGGCGATGCCGAAGAAGATGGCCGAGAAGAGGGCGCTCTGGGCCAGGATGCCGGGCGCCAGGAAATCCTCGTAGCCGAGGTTCCCCGTCGAGATCGCCCGAGTCTGGGCCATCACCTGTCCGAAGACGAGGAGCCACAGGATCGGCTGGACGGCCCTCGTCAGCAGCTCGGTCGGGTCGTGGCGGAGCTTGCGCAGCTCGCCTTCGGCGATCGTCCAGGCGTCCAGGACGAACCGGATGGCGGCGGGCGGCTCAGCCCAGACGGCGGGCCGTACGACGCGTTCGAGCGACGTCACGGTATTGACCTCCTTGCTCGCCGGTCTCGCTCAGTCCCGAGCCGGTGAAGTAAGTGAATGCGTCATCGAGGTCCTTGCCCGGCCCCGCCTGTCTGGAGAGCTCCGCCGGCGTCCCGAGGGCCACGAGCTTGCCCAGGTGCATGAACCCGACTCGCCCGCACAGCTCGGCGGCCTCGTCCATGTAGTGCGTGGTCAGCAGGATGGTCGTTCCCTCCGCCTGACGGAGCTCCCGGATGTGGCCCCACACGGCCCGCCGGGCGTTCGGATCCAGGCCGACGGTCGGCTCGTCGAGGAAGAGGACCTCAGGTCGGTGAAGCATCGCCTGGGCGATCTCCAGGCGGCGGATCATCCCGCCGGAGAAGGTTCGAACGAGCCGGTCGGCTGATGCCTCCAGACCCATGAACTCGAGCGCCTCGTCGATTCGCGCGCGTCGCTGATCGCCCGGAAGGTGGTAGAGCCGGGCGCTCGACATCAGGTTCTCGCGCGCCGACAGGGCCCCATCGGAAGAGAGCAGCTGCGGTACGTAGCCGATCGAGCGCCGCACCAGGCGCGGGTCGCGCCGGATGTCGTGGCCCGCGACCGTGGCATCGCCTGCGCTCGGCGGTAGAAGCGTGATCAGCATCTTGATCGTCGTGGTCTTGCCCGCTCCGTTGGGCCCGAGCAGGCCGAAGACCTCGCCGGGCTGGACGTCCAGGTTCAGGGCATCCACCGCGGTCAGGGTGTCGAAGCGCCGGGTCAACTCGCGGGTCGAAATCGCTGGGGGCATCGATCTCCTGCTGGCCGTCTGGGGTCCTCGAGTGCCGGCCGGACAGCGGCGGACCCAGAACAGTTATCTTCGTTAACTAATGTACCATGAGTCCGTGACAGAGACGACCGCCGACCAGGTTGCTATCGCGATCCTCGAGACGATCCCGCCGTCCATGCGCGCGATTCGCGAGCAGATGCGGTCCGGCCGCGCCGCCGGCATGTCCGTGGCGCAGTTCCGGCTGCTGATCTACGTCCGGCGCCATCCCGGCACGAGCCTTTCGGCGCTGGCCGAGCACCTGGGAGCGAGCCTCCCGGCGGCCTCGCAGCTCGTCGAGCGGCTCGTCCGGTCGGGCCTGCTGACCAGGGCGCAGCACGCCGAGGAACGTCGACGCGTGGAGCTTCGTCTCACGGAGGCGGGCGCCGCGGCTCTCGCGGACTGCGACGCCCGCACGCGGACCTGGCTGTGCGGGCGGCTTTCCGGTCTGGACGACCGCGATCTCGCGCGGCTTGCCGGCGCCCTCGGGGAGCTCCGCGAGCTGCTCGCCGCGGCGGTGCGTGACGCCACCGAGTGATAGTACGACGCTATTGACAGACACCCGCAGAAGCTAGACACTACCACCCGCGAGTTACAGCATAAAGGTGGTGTCTACCATGACTGAGTCCACGCCCCGACGCTTCAGCCGGATCTCCGACCGCTGGCTGGCCCTCGGTGCCCTGACGCTCGCCCTGATGACTATCGGGCTGGACGCCACGGTGCTCAATCTGGCCCTGCCGACGCTCTCGAAGTCGCTCGGCGCCTCGGAGTCGCAGCTCCAATGGTTCGTCACCGCCTACACCCTTGCTCTCGCCGCGGCAATGCTGCCCGCCGGGCTGCTGGGCGATCGCTACGGCCGCAAGACGGTCCTCGTCGGGGCGCTGGTCGTCTTCGGCATCATGTCGGTGGCGTGCGCCTACTCGCCCAACGCGAATGCGTTCATCGCCGCCCGCACCGTGCTGGGCGTCGCCGGGGCCGCGCTCACGGTCATGTCGCTCTCCGTAGTGACGGTCCTCTTCTCGGAGGCCGAACGGCCGCGGGCGATGGGCATCTGGGCTGCCGGCAACTTCCTTGCCCTGCCGCTCGGCCCGATCGTCGGCGGTTACGTGCTGTCTCACTTCTGGTGGGGCTGGGTCTTCCTGATGAACGTGCCGGTGGTGCTGATCGGCCTGGCTGTCGCTGTCGCGTTCGTGCCCCAGTCCCGCAGCGAGCGGCGGCCCAGCATCGACATCCTGGGCGTGGTGCTGTCGAGTGCGGGACTGGCCTTGCTGATGTACGGCCTGGTCGAGGCCGGCGACAACGGCTGGGGCTCGGCGAGCGCCACTGTCCCGTCGATCGCAGCCGTGGCGACGCTGACGGCCTTCGTCCTGTGGGAGGCCTGGTTGACCGCCCGGCCACACGGCGAGCCGCTGGTCGATCTGGGGCTCTTTCGTTCGCGCAGCTTCAGCGTGGGCGTCGTCCTCACGGCGGCCGGCATCTTCGGGATGTATGGCGTCTTGTTCATGTTGCCTCAGTACCTGCAGGCGATTATGGGCGTCGACGCCCAGGGCGCGGGCCTGCGCTTCCTGCCAGCGATCCTGGATTGGTCGTCGGGGCGATTCCGGCGGATCGAGTCGCGGCCCGGCTCGGCTCGAAGATCACCGTCGCGCTCGGGCTGGCGATACTGGCGGGCGGAATGCTCGCCGGGAGCGCCATGACCGCGACCACCGGCGACGGCTACATCGCGGCCTTCACCTTCGTCGTGGGCGTCGGCTCCGGCCTTGGACTCGCCACCGCGGCGTCGGCCGCGGTCGCGGAGCTGTCCGCGGAGCGGAGCGGCGTCGGCGCGGCGCTGGTCCAGGCGATCGTCAAGCTCGGACCGGCTTTCGGGGCCACGATCCTCGGCAGCGTTCTCAACTCCACGTACCAGGGCCACGTGTCGGCGTCGGGTCTGCCTGCCACCGCGGCCGCTACGGTCCAGAAGAGCGTGTTCGGCGGCCTGGCCGTGGCCGCGCAGCTCGGCTCGCCGGCGCTCGCCGACTCGGTTCGGGCCGCCTTCGTGGCCGGGATGGACGACGCGTCCCGTGTGGCCGCGGTGATCGCCGTCGCGGCGATGGTCGGAGCGCTGGTCCTGCTGCCCCGGCGGTCCCCGGCCGTGGCCTCCGACAGCGCCGTTTCGGCTGGCGCGGCAGCGACTGGAGGCGCCACAATGGCGCCATGAGCGAGTCGCCGACGATCGACAAACCCGGGTTGCGCGAACGCAAGAAAGCCAGGACGCGAGCCGCGATCCAGGAGCACGCCCTGCGGCTCTTCCGCGAGCAGGGCTACGACGCCACCACGGTCGAGCAGATCGCCGAGGCGGCGGAAGTCTCGCCCAGCACCTTCTTCCGCTACTTCCCCACGAAGGAAGACGTCGTCGCCTACGACGCCCTGGACCCCGTGGTCATGGCGGCCTGGCGGGCTCAGCCACTCGACGTCGGGCCGATCCGAGCCTTTCGCAACTCGCTGGTCGAGGTGTTCCGGGCCATGACCTCCGACCAGATCGCCGAATTGATGGACAGGGGCCGCCTTCTCTTCTCCCTGCCCGAGCTGCGGCAAGTGGCGATCAACGAGCTCATTCGCTCCGGCGAGATGGTCACCGACGAACTGGCCGCCCGGCTGGGCCGGCCGGCGGACGACTTCGAGCTGCGGATCTTCTCCGGCGCCGTCATGGGCGCCCTGACGGCCGCGCTGATCCCCATGCTGGACGACGCATCAATCGACATGATGGCCCAGCTCGATCGAGCCTTCGAGTTTCTCGAAAAGGGCATGCCGCTCTAGTCCTTCCGGCTGGGCCGGGCGGGTCAAGTCTGCCCGACGCGAACCCGACGCCTACAGCGACCGATTCGCAACAGGATGGGCTGCACGACCATGGTTCGACTCGCGGGCGCACCGGCGTCGCGCGGCGGCGCTGCCGCGCCGGCCGCCGCCCCGACCCGAGACCGAAGGGGCCGTCACGATACTCCCGCCTTCCCGCCGTCGCCGCGCACCCAGGAGCCGGCGCCACGGCCCGCGCCGGCCGTGCCCCGCCTCGATCCGATCCTCGACGAGCCGCCGGACGGCGAGCGCCACTTCCGGATCCTGATCGAGCAGGCCGCCGATGGGATTCTCGTCACGGACGGCGCGGGGCGGATCACCCTGGCCAACTCCGCGGCATGCGAGATGAGCGGCTACGGCCCCGATGAGATCATCGGCCTGGACCTGCTGGACACGTACCTGCCCGAGGAGCGAGAGGCGGGTCGCCGGCGCCAGGCCCGGATGCCGGCGGGAACGGCTCTTCGATTCGAGCGCCTCCTCCGCCGCAAGAGCGGCTCGAGATCACGATCGACGTCAGCGTGGCCTGGCTTCCGAATGGCGAGTGCCAGTCGATCATGCGCGACATCTCGGCCCGCAAGCAAGCCGAAGACGAGCTGCGCCGGCTGGCCGGGGATCTCGAATGCCGGGTGGAGGAGCGTGACCGCGAGTTCGAGCACGCCAACGCCGAGCTGGAGGCGGCCAACGCGGAGCTGGCTGCGGCGAATCGCGAGCTGCAGAGCATGCTGCGTGAGCAGGAGCGGCTGCAGGCCGAGCTGGCTTACCGGGCGATGCACGACCCGCTGACCGGCCTGGCCAACCGCATCATGTTCGGAGAGCGTCTCGACCACGCCATCCGAGTCGGCGAGCGCGGCGTGGCCGTGGTCTGGATCGACCTGGACCACTTCAAGGAGGTCAATGACATATTCGGCCACGACGTGGGCGACGAGATGCTGGTGGCGGTAGCGGATCGGCTCCGCGATGTGGTCCGCGAAACGGACGACATCGCCCGCATGGGCGGTGACGAATTCGCCGTCATTCTGCCAAACGTCATCGAGACGGAAGCGCAAATGGTCGCCGAGCGAATCCTCGTCGCTCTCTCCGACAGGGACGCATTTCGACTTCAGATGGGCGCCAGCGTCGGCATCGCCTGGCAGCGCCCGGCAGGCGGCGACGTGGTGACTCTGGTGCGACGTGCCGACGAGGCGATGTATCGCGCCAAGACCGCCGGCGGGGCGGCATGGCGGTCACGTACTGAGACAGTAGACAAAGCGCGTGCGATGCGTGTACCCTCCGGCCAACGGGCCAATAGGCCCCGGAATCCAGCGGCTGCCACGATCGCTCCTCTCAACGGTTCTCGGCGAGACAGACGTGTCGCTGAGGCCGCATGAGCAAGGAGCGTTCTTTGTACGCATCGGACAAGACCCTGGTTTGCCAGGACTGCAACCAGGAGTTCGTCTTCAGCGCGAGCGAGCAGGCCTTCTTCGCTGAGCGACAGTTCAGCGAGCCGCGCCGCTGCCCCTCGTGCCGTGCCGCCCGCAAGGCCCAGCGCGGTGATTTCGGTGGCGGTTCCCACATGGGTGGTGGCGGCAGCCGCGGTGGCTACTCCTCCGGCCCGCGTGAGATGTTCTCGGCGACGTGCTCGAGCTGCGGCCGCGAGGCCCAGGTCCCGTTCCGGCCGAGTGGCGCCAAGCCTGTCTACTGCAGCGACTGCTTCACTGCCCGTCGCGGGTAGTACCCGGCCGAAAGGCCACAGCGCAAAACGAGAGCCCGGCGATTTCGCCGGGCTCTTTCAATTCGCCCGATCATGCGCCACGGCCCGTTGATCCGGCATCTTTCGGCGAGCCAGTGTTCGATGGCGGCCCGCGCCGTTCGGCAGGCACCGCGCACCTTCGGCGGCTATTTCGCCAGCAAGGTCTGCACCAGCTGCGCCGACACGGTCTGGGTTTGCGTCCATTCGTCGTTGGTGAGGATCACGATCGTGATGCCGTAGTCCGGCAGGTACCACATCGCCGACCAGAAGCCGTCGAGATGGCCGCGGTGACCCCAGGCCATCTGTTTGTCGATGGTGGTTCGCTCGAAGCCGTAGCCGTATGGGTATTTGGTGTACGGCAGCGTCGGCGACACGTCGGTCATCGAAGCCAGCTCCGCCTCGTCCAGCACACCGCCGCCGTAGAGAGCGGAGGCCCAGCGCGCCAGGTCGGAAGCGGTCGAGACGAACCCGCCCGAGGTCCACGCCACGGTCGCCTCGGAGTTGTAGGGCAGCATGCTCTGGCCGACCGACACGTCCCGTGGCCTGCTCGCCGTGTTCATATAGCCCTGGGCGAAGTTCGTGGTGGCGACCTTCTCCTCGGGCTGGAACCAGGTGTTCTTCATGCCCAGAGGATCGAGGAATTGCGAACGAACGAGCGAGGCGATGGTCTTGCCGGTTGCCTTCTCGATCACGACCCCCAGCAGGATGTAGTTGGTGTTGGAGTACTCGTAGCCGCGCCCCGGCGAGAAGTACGGCTTGCCGATGCGGGCGAGCACCTCGTTCACCGTCCACATCTGGCTCGGGTTCGCAAGGATGGCGTCGGCCATGCCCGGCGAGGTGAAGACGTCGTGGATGCCGCTGCGATGATCGAGCAGCTCGCTCAACGTGATGTGACTGGCGTTGGGGAACGTCGGCACGTACTTGGAGAGCGGGTCGTTGAGGCTGATGGTGCCCTGCTCGGCGAGCCGCAGCGCCAGGGCCGCCACGAAGGTCTTGCTGATGCTGCCAACCGAGAAGAGGGTGTTGGCCGTGACCGGCGTCTTGCTCGCCAGGATGGCCGAGCCGGACTGGCCGGTCCACATCGATCCATCCGGGAAGACCACGGCGGCGGAAATGCCGGCGAGCCTTCCGCCGGCCCGAGCGGCGTTGAGGGCCGTTTGCAGATTGGCCGCCATCGTGGGGTTGAGGACCGCGGCCGGCGCGGCGGCGGGTGGATCCGGCTGAGACACCGGAACGGGGTAAATAGCCTCGACGGGTGGTGCTGGTGTGCCGCTGGATACCGGTGTGCCTGCTGGTTCAGGACTTCCGGCTGGCCCTGCTGTGCCCGTGGGCGTGATCGCGAGGCCGGGCGTCGTGGTCCCGGAGCGAGGCGGAGTTGGTGTGGCGCCGCCACACGCTGCGACGGCCATGACGATGGCCATCGCCAACGCCAACGCTCGCCCGGTGGCGCCTAAGGCTGGGCTCGAATGGTCGGACACGCCGCCATCATGCAACAGCCGGGCGGGTGTTGTCCGGCGCACGCACGGATCGCCGACGCCGGCCACGGGCGGCGGCTCCGGCCAGTGCGGCCGGAGTCGTGCTCGAGTATGTCCGGGCCGCGGCGCGGCCGCGGCCTACCGGGCCCGCAACCTGCGCTCGGTCAGCGACGCCCGCCGCCGAAGATGCGGAGCAGCATCAGGAAGATGTTGACGAACTCGATGTAGAGAAGGATGGCGCCGAGCACGGATGCCTTTTCCATGGAGCCGGTACGTGCCGCGAACTCGCCCCTGGAGATCCGCTGCGTCGTCCAGGCCGCCAGCGCCGTGAAGATCACCACACCCACGACTGAGAGCACCAGGTCCAGCGTCGAGCTCTGGACGAGGAACCCGTTGATCAGGAACGCGAAGAAGAGGCCCCAGGCGCCCATGAACAGGTAGGCGCCCATGCTCGCCAGCGAGCGCTTGGTCACGATGCCGTAGAGGGCGGCTCCGCCGAACGCGGCCGAGGCTGAGACGAACGCCTGGACAACTGACATCGGGTTGCCGTTGGCGGTGGCGTAGTACCACACCCAGACACCGATCGTCAGGCCCATCAGGGCCGCATAGACGAAGAAGAGGGCCAGGGCCACGCCAGCGTTGAGGCGGCGGATGCCCCACTGGATCCCGAGACCCAGGCCGAGCTGGGCGATGAAGAGAGGAATAAGCCAATCGGCGACCGATTCGGTGAGGCTCAGATTGCTCTGGACAATCCAGGCGATCATGCCGCTCAGCAGGACGCCCAGGAACATCCACAGAAATGCGTCGATGAGGAACCGGTTGGCGAGTTGAGCTGTCGGGCGAACGCCCAGCCGCTCCGGCGAGTAGTCGTTGTACACCGATCTCCTCCGATATGAGGCTTGACCGAGGCTGGCACCGAGTGGCCCGTCGCCCTCAGACACGCGACCCGAAGGTCGCGTGCTGGCTCGATCCTACGCCACCCGGACGAACTCGGGGCGCGCATCACGCCGAGGCCCGAGGCCCCCGGGCCCGCCGGCCGCCGGGGCCGGGGCGGCGTCTCAGCGGTCCCGGTGCGTCCTCGAGGGCGTGGCGGAGTGAGACTCGCCCTGCTCGGCGGCTCGGGCCAGGATCCAGAGGAGGTCGGCGAGGCGATTCAGATACGGCACGAGTTGGTCGCCGGCGACCGGCTCCACCTTGCGGACCGCGACGGCTCGCCGCTCCGCCCGGCGCACGATCGTCCGCGCCAGCTCGAGCGAGGCCGAGAGCCGCGTCTCGCCCGGCACGACGAACTCCTTCGGGAGTCTGACGTGCTCCTCGGTTTCGTCGAGCAGCGCATCGAGGCCGCTCACCATCTGCGCGGTCACTCGCGTCTCACCGGGGCGCTGACGATCCGCCGCGCCGGGGGCCGTCGCTAGCTCGGCGCCCGCGACGAAGAGCTCGCGCTGAACGCGCAGGAGAACATCGGGCAGCCCGGCGATGACGCGCGGCAACGTTCCGAGCTCGGCCTTGACCGCCAGCTCAGCGCGAGCGAGGCCGAGCGCGGCGATCGCCTCGTCGATGGCCCCGAAGGCTTCCGTGCGGGGGTCGTCCTTGGAGATGCGGTCGCCGCCGAAGAGGAGTCCGGTCGTGCCGTCGTCGCCGCGCCCTGTCGCCACGGCCGACTTGCGCCGGCTGTTGCCGCGTCCGCCGTTCTCGCTCATGGCCTCCCCTCGATCGCTAGAGGCTCACCACATCAAGCCGGCGTCGCGGGGATCCCACCGCTCGGCCAGCAGCGTGACTTTGACCGGATGCTCGAGCACCGACTCCGCCTGGTCCCTGATCTGCTGGACCATCGAGCCGGCATATGGGCAGAAGGGTGTCGTCAGGATCATCTTGATCTCGGACGCCTCGCTGCCAATGATGATCTGCTTGATGAGGGCCAGCTCGACGACGTCCATCCCCAGTTCGGGGTCGACGACGGCCCGGAGGGCATCCAGGAGGGCCAGCTCGGTAGCCCGGCGGGTCAAGTCGAAGACGGGCTCGGCCTCTGCAGGCGAGGGCGCGGTGGTGTCGGCGGCAGGGGCCTCGACGGCCCGCATGGGTTCGCTCATGGCGTTCTATATCCTAGCAGTTTCGTCGGAATAGTGGAATCTGGGGAGCGCACGTCTCCCCGATCGAATCTGTGTCTGCATGTGGGCGGAACCGCCGCCGATCGCAAGGATGTACCGATCCCTGTCCCGACTGCCCACCAGGCGGGCCGGCTATGTGGCTACGCGGAGGCCTTCGCCCCTCGAGCGGCTCCGGGCTTGCCGGCGACCACGATGCCGGGGAGGCGCAGATCCTCGGGCAGGAGCGCCGCATCTTCGGCCGTCAGGCCCGGGCCGGCAAGTGACCCGTCGCGCCCGAAGAACTCGCGGTAGCGCTCGCGGTGCTCGGCGGCGTAGCGATAGGCATGGGCGATGCCGACGATGCGCAGCTCGGGATGCTCGGCCAGCAGGCGGGCCGGGTCGTAGCCGGAACGGCGCAGCTCCAGAAGCTGGCGGACGGTCAGGCGCGTGCCGTAGCAGAACGGCTCGCCGCGCATGACGAGCGGATCGACCATCACCCACTTGATCGTCACGGCTGCCTCCGGTCCGTGGTCCGCCCCGGGTTCGTCGCGCCCGCCGGGGCCCGATGTGCGGCGCTCATACGCCGCGATAGAGCCATTTGAGCAAGGCGTTGCGCTTGTGCCCATCGCCGCCGAGGCGGCCGTTCTTGCGAAGGACCCCGACGGCGGCATCGAGAGCCCGACTCATCGCCGCGGCCTCGTCGCCGCCGAGCCGGGACGCCGCAGTTTCGCGAATGCCTTCGCACAGGGCGACGATGTCCCAGAGCGACACTCCGCGGCGGCGGAAGATGGGGCCGATCCACTCGGCGTACTCGGCCATCGGACGCGGGTCATCGGCGGCTACGCTCGTGGCCAGCCGATCGATCAGCACTTCGGCGTCGTGGAGCAGCTGGCGCAGGCCGGCGTCGTCGAAGCGGAGCTGGAGCTCGGGATCGGCTGCGACGGCGGTCACGAGGGCATCGGCGGCGATTGTCGCCCTGTCGCGGCGCAGGGCCGCTGCCGCGGACGGGAAGCCGGCCGTCATGTCGATGGGCGGCTTGCCGAGGTTCGGGTGCCGGTGCGGAGGTTCGGGCGCGGCCACGGCCATCTGCTTGGCGGACCTGGCCGACCGAGCCGGTTTCGCGGGGCTGGCGGGCTTCGCGGGCTTCGAAACGGCGCGGGAAGCGCGCTTGGGCGTCGGAGGGATGCCGGTTTCTGTCACGGTCCGAAGTCTAGCCTGGACCGACCGGCGGCGCAGCGACGCAGGGGTCCCTCTCGGCTGCCGGCCACGCCCCAGGCCGCCGACCTCAGTACTGGAGCCACTCCGCGGAGCGGTTGGGAAACGCCTGGCTCGGGTTGCCGCATGAGGCGAAAGCCTCAACCGTGAACCGCTGAAGATGGTCGTACTCGGCGACGAAGATCGGCAGCATGTCCTGGCTCAACGTGTCGGGTTCGTAGTCCGGGTTGCGCTGGAACGTCCACGCCAGGCCGTAGTGGCCACCGACCTGGAGCGCCGCATTCATGATCCTGACGGCAGCCGAACCGGACCCGCCTCCCGACACCGGCCCGATGGCCAGGTCGAGGCCAGTCTCGGTCGGCGTGATCCAGCCCCCGACAGGCCGCCCGTCCAGAGTCTGCGCAGCCGGATCCATCGACGAGGTGACCCACGGGCCGGGTTCCATGCTCTGGAGGCTGACCGGCGGCATTGGGCCGCCCGGTTGTGGCGGCATGCCGAGTTCGGCGTCGATCCACCCGGGCAGTTCGGCGTAGACGGCCAGCTGGTCGATGCCGGTGCTTCCGGCGGCGCCGGCCGGCCACAGGTCGAGCTTGTGCCAGCTGAACGTGACGTCGGCGGCGACGGTCTGCGCGTCCGGCGCGGCGGTGCACGTGACCGACAGCGTCAGATCCGGAATTCGGGCCTGCGTCGGATCGGCCCAGGAGAAGGCGGCCAGCGGCACCAGGAAGCTCAAGACGAGGACGACGCTGATCGCCACTCCCAGCCACCGGCCGATCGGCCGCGTCGTGCCCATCAGGATGACGGCCGCCAGGGCGGCACTCGCGCCCAACCCGAGACCCACGCCGGCAACGGCGGCGCGGCCGGGCGTCCAGCCCAGGACGAGGGCGATCAAGTCGCCGGCCTCCAGTGCGGCGACCACGGCCAGCCAGAACCGCAGCGTGCTCTGGCGGTGAGCTTCGGCCGTCATTGGGAGGCCCACGGGTAGGGCAGCTGCATCCGGACACCGGACCCGGTCCGGTCGCAGCTCGCCAGCGCCTGCACCACGAACCTGTCGAGGTGCGCGTAACGGACGATGACCAGTGGATCGACCGGCGCCGGCGGTGTCGGCTCGGGCTGGGCCGACGCGTTCAGCCACTGGACGTGCTGAACGATCTCGTACGTCCAGCCGGCGTGGAGGCTGCCCGGCGTGAATTCGATCGCGTCGGACGTCGGGACGTAGGGGTCGATGCGGATGAGGCTTTCCGTCGGCGCGTTCACTACAAGCCCATCAACCGAGCCGTTTGGGCTGGAGATCTGCGGGTCGCCGGAGATCATGTAGAGCGGGACCTTCGACGGTATCGAGATCCACGCGGTGCGCAAGTCCGCCGAGTTCCGTCCTCCCGACGAAGCAATTCCGGACTCGAAGCCGTCGGGCCAGCTCTCGGGTGTGCCGCCGTGTGCGATCCCGTACGGGAACAGGTCGAGCCGGCTCCAGTGCACCACCGTGTGCACGTCGACGTCCGTGACCCCGCCGCCGGCGTCGCGTGTGCAGACGGCCGACACCTGCAGGTCCAAGTCGGAGGCCGTCACCTGCGTCGGATCGGGCACCGCGCCGGCGGCGTACGGGAGGCCGTATCCCGCCGCGACGGCGACGACCAGGGCAACTGCCAGGATCCGCCCGATCGGCCGGCTGTGCGAGAACCACTCCGCCATTTCCGCCCCGATCGCGGGGCGGAGCATCCACAGGCCGATGATGCCCAGTATCGGGATGGTGGTTGTCCCCGAGGGGGCCGCGAACACGGACTCGGCGCCCTGCACGAGAACCGCGGCGAGCATGAACTGGGCGTACCGCAGGGCCCAGCGTTGTCCTCGCGCGAATGCCCGGAAAGCCAGCACGTCGAGCGCCAGGGCGAGCGCGGCAGCCGCGACGAATACCGCCGCCCGAACCGGGGTCAGCCCGGTCACGCCGATCCAGATCAGGATCACCTCGCTCATTGCCCCAGTGGCCAGCAGCAGCCGCAGCCGGCGGTAGCCCGGCAGCTTGCCCGGCGGCGAAGCGGCGGCCGGCAGCAGGACGCCGATCGTCGTGGCGTACAGGCGGGAGTGATAGGCGCCGGTCATCTCGTGTCCGAGCCTGCCGGCCTCCCCGAACGATCGGATTGCCGTCTCGACCGCGTCGGCAGCCGAAGCTCCCGCGACCAGCGCGTCCCGCCAGCGCTGCCAGAGGTGGCCGTACAACTCCTCGGCTATGTCCTCCCGGTCGGCGGCGGGCACACTGGAGCCGGCCAGGATTGCCTGGACGTGGGCGCGCAGCCGCGGCCCGGGGTCCGGGACCGCCGTCTCGCTCATGATCCGAGCACCGCGTCGGCGGCGGACTTGAAGCGTAGCCAGTCCTCGCGGCCGGCGGCCAGGGCGTCCTCGCCCTGCCGGGTCAGCCGGTAGTAGCGCCGCCGAGGCGCGCTGCCCGCCATCTCCACCCAGTGGCCGCCGATGAGCCCGTCGCGCTCGAGTCGCCGGAGGGAGGGATAGACCGTCCCCTCCGGCAGATCGATCGCCCCCTCGGTCGACCGGCGCAGCTCGGCCACGATCTCGTACCCGTACATCTCCCGCCGCCCCAGCAGCCCCAGGATGAGCAGCCCGAACTCCCCTCTCGAGAGTTGCGGGCCGCCTACTTGCTGCCCGCTCATGGCCGTGCGCCGTGGAAGCGCGCGGTCGCCGGCGTGGGGCTGGGTGCGTGGGCCGCGGTCCTCGCCGCGTTTCGCTCGCCGGCGGGAGTCAGGACGTAGTAGCGCCGGCGCGGGGTGCCCTCGCCGATCTCGACCCAATGGGCCACGGTCAGCCCGTGTCGCTCGAGCCGCCGAAGCGCCGGGTAGACGGACCCCTCGGCCAGCTCGATGCCGCCCTCCCCATCGCCCGGTGCCCGCAGCTGGGCAGCCAGCGTCGTCGCGATCTCGTAGCCGTGCATCTCGCGTCGGGCCAGGAGTCCGAGCACGAGCGCCCGCAGGTCTGCCTGCGAAATCGAAGCGGCCATCGGATCCCTCTCTGCCCGGCCTCTCTCGTCGCGACCGTCACTACCTAGAGACTCTAGGTATTCACCACTCGGACGTCAAGAGGGGCTGTTCGGAGAGATGCGGCGGAGCGTTGCCTCAGGTGCGCGCCAGCCGCGCCCTAGCGCCCTCGATCGAAACAGCGTCGATCCAGCGTTCCCGGGCGGCCCGCATGGCAATCGTGCGAGGGCCGGGCCTGCCGTTGCCGATCCCTCGGCCGTCCACCGAGACAACCGGTATTACGCCCCCGATGCTGGCGCAGATGGCCATCTCGTCGGCCGCGAACACGTCCTCGAGCCGAAGATCGCGCTCGACCATGGCCAGCCCGACCGCGTCGCCATGCTCCACCAGCCATGCTCGCGTCGTGCCCGCCAGCAGCCCGGTGCCGAGCCGGGGAGTGGCGCAGGTGTCGCCCTCGATCAGCAAGACATTAGAGGTCGTGGCTTCGGTGATTCGCCCGTCCGTCGTCAGGAAGATCGCGTCGTCCGCGCCGGCGCGCTCGGCCTCGATGCGCGCGTAGACCAGCTCCGCACGCGACGTCGTCTTGATTCCGGAGATCGGCGAATCGGCGTCACGGTGGACGCAACTGGTGATGAACCGCTCGCCCTGCTCCAGGGCCCGCGCCGCGGGTGGAGCGTATGGCCAGGCCTGGATGGCCACGGTTGCTCGGAGGCCCGCCTGGGGCAGGACAGCGCGGGTGGGATCGAAGCCCCGGCTGACGGTGATTCGGACCACCGCATCGCCCGGAGGGTCGGCACGGTCCGCGGAAGCGGCCCCGTCCCGCGCCTCCGCCCCGTCCCGCGCCTCCGCCCGGTCCGCCGATCCACTGCCGTCCAGGCCTTCGGCCGCCAGCAGCTCCGCGACGCCCGCAGCCACGGTGTCGTCGCCAAACGGCAGCTCGAAGGCCAGCGCGGCCATGCTGTCGTGCAGCCGCGCCAGATGCCCGGCCAGCTCGATGGCCACGCCGCGGCGGGCTCGCAGTGCCTCGAAGACACCGTCGCCGAGCTGGAAGCCACGATCGTATACGGAGATGTGGGCCGCGTCGGAAGCCACCAGCCTGCCGTCGAGCCAGACGTTCGATGCGGCGGGTCGACTCACGTAATCCTCCGAAACGGTCCGTCGATTAGGCGGGGCGCCCGGCCGAGGGGGAAGCTGGGCGCCCCATGAAGGCGGATGGCGGCGCTGGTAGTGAGGTTCGGGAGACCTCGCCATTCCGCTCGGCTCGACCGTGAGGCCGGCCGGCGACACACCGTCCCGGGCATGATAGATGCGCACCGCCAATCGAGCGCAGAGAGTCCGCGGCACGGTGCCGAAAGGGGGCGGCCCCGCGGGAGGGGGCCGCAGGGCCGCCGAGGAATTCTGTCTTTGCCGCCGTGCGCCGACAGTCGCCGCCGGGCGCCGGCTGCGTCCAGAGCTTACGCCACGAAACGAACGGGCGCACCCTCAATCTGGAGGAAGGCGGCGATGCGAGGAGGACGACATCGCCGCCCCGGAGAACAGCGGGTGGTTGTCAGGCGCCCGTGGCGCCGGCCTCGCCGAATCCGCTTCCGCCGGCGCCGGCACCCAGGAGCTGCTCCGGCTCACCCTCGATGGTGATCCGGGGGATCCAGCGCAGGAAGCTCGGCATCCACCAGTTCCACTCGCCCAGCAGCTTCATGAGCGATGGCAGCAGCAGGCTGCGGACGACTGTGGCGTCGACCAGGATCGCCACCGCCAGCCCGACGCCCAGCTCCTGGATGATCGCCAGCTGGATCGTGAAGAACGCACCGAAGACGCAGACCATGATCGCGGCGGCGCTGGTGACGGTGCCGGCGGTGATCGTGATCCCCTTGACGACCGCGTCGGTGGACGCGAGGCCGCGGTCGCGAGCCTCCTTGACGCGGGTCAGAATGAAGACGTGGTAGTCCATCGAGAGACCGAACAGGATGGTGAAGACCATGGCCGGGGCCCAGGCCTCGATCACGTTCGGCCGGATGTCGGTCACGTCTTTGAACCAGCCCTCCTGGAACAGCAGGACGAGGACGCCGAAGGCGGCGCCGGCGGAGAGCAGGTTGAGGATGATCGCCTTGAGGGGGATGACGATGGAGTGGAAGGCCACCAGCAGGAGCAGGAAGCTCATGCCCAGGACGAAGCCGATCACCAGTGGCATCTGGCTGCCGTACCAGTCCGCGTAATCCATGGTGTACGTGGCCTCGCCCGACACGTAGACCCGTGTGCCGGGCACCGAGCCGAAGTAGCTCGGCACGACGGACGCCCGGAAGCTGCGGGCGAGATCCCAGTTGGCCAGATCGTTCGGCCCGCCGGGGATCGCCGCGGAGACGTCCGCCACGGTGCCGTCGCCGGAGTACGCGACGGCGGTAGTCGCGGCGTTGACGCCCGCGAACGAGCCGCCCTTCATCGCCGTCTCGAAGGTCCGGATGGCCGTCGCGGTCCGGGGCTGCGTGGCGTCGGTGACGATGACCTCGATGGTCAGATCGCGGCCGGCCGGCCACTTGGTGGTGATGAGCTCCCAGGCGCGAACGCCCTCGACGCTCTGAGGCAGAGTCGAGACGTCGCTCGTCGTGGAGCCGAGCTGGAGCTTCGAGACGGGGGCGGCGACGAGGATGAGGATCGAAGTCGCCGCGACGGCCGCGATGACGGGGTGATTCGTGGCGGCCCGGACGATGCTTCCCCATATCCCTCGACCCTCGCCGCGGTCGCGGGACAGGTACGGAATGCCGAAGCGCATGACCTTGCGGTCGAGGATGGAGAGCGAGGCCGGCAGGAAGGTGAGACTGCCGACGACCGAGATGAGGACGACGGCAATGGCGCCGATCGCGATCGACTTGAAGAGGCTGTCGTCGATCAGCAGCAGGGCGCCGAGCGAGATCGTCACCGCCAGGCCGCTGAAGAAGACGGCTCGACCGGCCGTGGAGCTGGCGACCTCGATGGCGCCGAGCTTGTCGCGCCCGGCGGCGCGCTCGGTCCGGAACCTCGATATGACGAAGAGCGAGTAATCCACGGCCACCGCGAGCCCGATCAGGACCACGATCTGGACCACGTACTGGCTGATCGGCGCGAAGGCCTGGCTGTAGAGGTCGACCAGGCCCATCGCGCCGACGATCGCACTGAGTGCCAGCACGATGGGGACGAAGGCGGCGACCGCCGACCGCGACGCGATCAGCAGGATCAGGAAGGTGACGATCAGGGTCGGCAGGAGCAGTCCGTCGAGCGAGCTGTTGATGTACACGCCGAAGTCGGCGTTGATCAGCCGGTTGTTGAAGGCGTAGATGGTCAGGTCCGGGTAGTCCGTCTTGAACTGCTCGGCCAGCGGCTTGATCGCGTTCGCCTTGGTCGTGGCTTCGGCGTCGTCACCGGAGACCCTGGCTGTGACGATGGCCGTCGTGCCGTCCGCCGACAGTACGCTCGGGGCCTGGCTGGGGGCGGCTGCGGCGAGGGCGTACGGATCGACGACGGCCGGCAGCTGGCTGCTCGGATCCTTGTAGAAGACCGGTGTGGGCGTCCCGTCGATCGTGACCGTCAGGCTTGTCAGGCGGCTCGTCATGTCGGCGATCGCCTGGCGGTTGGCCGGCGTGTCCAGCTTGCCGGACGGGTTCTCGACGAGCAGATAGAACGATTCGGTCGTGACGGCGCTCTTCGTGCCCGCGTCGTCGAAGACGTTCCAGCCCGTCTGCGAGTCGCCGATCGTCTTGCCCTTGTCCATGATCGACTGCGACCGCGCTCCGCCCAGGGCGATGCTGGCGGCCATGAGGCCGATCGTCAGGACGAACCACCCGGCCAGAACGGGCCAGCGATGGCGGGCGCTCCAGACCGCGACCCTGACCGTCCAGGGCTCGCGGCGAGATACGGGCGCGCCGCTGGCGGGATCCATTGCCACTTGCTGCTCCTCCTCCGGCGGCGCCCCAACTCGACGCCGCCGACGATGGTAACCGGGGCGGGGCGATCAGGCCGTGGCGGCGACGGCCGGCGCGGCGGCCGAGGTGGCCATCACCGGCGTCGCGGCGATAGCGCCGCGCAGGCCCTGGTCGCGGATGCGCCCGTCGCGCATCCGGATGACCCGGTCGCAGGCCTCGCCCACCTCGGCATCGTGGGTGACGAGCACGATCGTCTGGCCGTGCTCGCGGTTGAACTCACGCAGCAGAGCCAGGACCTCGGCGCTCCGCTCGGAATCGAGGTTGCCGGTCGGCTCGTCCGCCAGGATGATCTCGGGCTTGTTGACGAGCGCGCGGGCGACGGCGACGCGCTGCTGCTCGCCACCCGACAGCTCGGACGGCTTGTGACCGGCCCGATCCTGCAGGCCGACGAGGGACAGCGCCTCGAGGCCTGCCTGCTTCGCCTGGTTGCCGCGGACGCCGGCGTAGTCGCACGCGAGCATCACGTTCTCGAGAGCCGTCAGCGTCGGTACCAGGTTGAAGTCCTGGAAGACGAAGCCCATCCGGCGGGCCCGGATCCGCGTGCGAGCGTTATCCGAGAGAGCGGCCACGTCCTCGCCGGCGAGGTGAAGCTCGGGGGCCGGGCCGTGGTTGGGATCCGGGGCGTGGAGCAGGCCCAGGATGTGCATCAGGGTGCTCTTGCCCGATCCGGAGGGCCCCATGATCGCCACCATCTCGCCCCGCTCGATCGAGATCTCGACGCCCTTGAGGGCTTCGACGGTGTTCCGGCGGCTCAGCCGGTAGGTCTTGCGGAGGTTGCGTCCTTCGAGGATTGCCATCGTGTTGTCTCCTGCGCGGGCCGCTCGAGGCGCCCGCGATCCGGCTGGATTGGCGGTTCCGTGGAGTTACCTGGCGCCCGACCTGCTACTCGTAGCGGAGGGCGGTCACCGGGTCGAGGCGGGAGGCGTGCCAGGCCGGAATGAAGCCGGCGGCCGCGCCCAGGATCGTGGCGAAGGCGACGGACGAGAAGGCCGTGCCGAACGTCAGGTCGAAGAGGATCGTGGCCGAGTCGCGGCCGGCGTCGTTCCCGAGCGTCGTGATGACGTAGCCCAGGCCCAGCCCGAGCAGTCCGCCTATCAGGCCGATGAGGGCCGACTCGATCACGATCTCCCGGCGAATGCGCCAGCGGGACGCGCCGATGGCCCGCTTGATGCCGATCTCGCGGGTCCGCTCGGCGACGGACATGGCCATCGTGTTGATGACCGAGAGCCCGCCGACGAGGAGGCTGATCAGGCCGATGCCGATCAGAATCGCGTTCAGCATGGAAGTCGCGGCTCCGATCTGCTGGTCGAAGTCCTTGCCGGTCATCGGTGTGACCCCGGAGATCGAGGCGTTGATCTCGTCGGCGATCTGCTGCGGGTCGACTCCGGGCTTCGGGTAGACCACGAGGCTGGTCGCGAGCTCGCCGGCGTCGAGCTTGTCCGCGACCAGAGCCGGCAGAGTCTTGATGAAGAGCTCCTGGGCGGCGGCCATCGGGACCATGGCCGAGTTGTCCGGGGCGGTGAGCGTGGGCTCGAGGATCCCGACGACTTTGAACTGGACGTCGCGGAGCGTGACGGAGTCGCCCACTTTGGCGTTGAACTGGCGGGCGAGATCCGAACCGAGGACGACGACGTCGCTGCCTTCGTCCTGCGGGGTCAGGGCCCGGCCCGTGGCGTAGTTGAGCTGGAACGTCTCGCGGCCCTTGTCGGCGCCGGCGACCGCGCCGTCGATCATCGGCGGCGTGCCCATCGAGACGCCGCTCTGGTCGTCGCTGAGCAGGATCTCGACGCCAGGAACGACCACGTCGACTCCACCCAGCGCGGCGACCTGGTCGGCCATCCTGGTGGAGAGGACTCCGCCAAGGCCCATGTAGCCGCCCTTGGCGCTGATGACAACCTTGTCCTTGTAGTAAGTGCTTCCGCCTTTGACGAGGGCGTCGATCTTGTTGGCCATCGAGCCGAAGACGACCAGGGCCATGATGCCGATCATGATCCCGGTGATGGTCAGAGCGGAGCGGAGCTTGCGGCGACCGAGGTCGCGCACGAGTCGCATCGTTGGTTCTCCTTCGCTGGTGGCCGTCGCGCCATTGGCTGCTGGTTTCGAGGGGCGCCGCGCCGGCGTGTATCTCGTCGTGCCCAAAGCTACGGGCGGAGCCGTGTTGCGCCGTCGTCCGAGATGCGGAAACACCGGTCGTCCAGGCGGGTGAACCTCGTCTCATCCCTGGGTATGACAGACCGATGCCGGGGGATGAGCGGCCCGTCGACCCGCGGCGCCGGGTGGCGGGGTCAGACCAGGCCCGTCTCGTAGGCGAGGATCACCGCCTGGACCCGGTCGCGGATCTCGAGCTTGGCCAGGACCCGGGAGACGTGCGTCTTCACCGTCGTCTCCGAGACCACCAGCTTCTCCGCGATCTCGGCGTTGGAGAGGCCGCGGGCGACGAGCTTCAGTACCTCGAGCTCACGCTCGGTCAGCTCCGAGAGCGCCGGGATCGAATTCTCTCGGGCGGGAGGGAGGCGGCTGGCGACATGGTCCAGGAGGCGGCGCGTGACCGACGGCGCGAGCAGGGCTTCGCCGGCCGCCACGATTCGGATCGCGTCCACGAGATCCTCAGGCGGCGCGTCTTTGAGCAGGAAGCCACTGGCGCCCGCCCGGAGCGCCTCCACCACGTACTCGTCCAGGCCGAACGTGGTCAGGATCAGCACCTTCTTGGGGTTCTCGACCCCGGGCCCGGCCAGGGCGCGAGTGGCCTGGATGCCGTCGATGCCGGGCATTCGGATGTCCATCAGCACGACGTCCGGGTCGAGCCTGCGGGCCGCCTCGACGGCGCTGGCACCGTCGCCGGCCTCGCCCACGATCATGAGATCCGGCTCGGCCGACAGGATCATCCGGAACCCGGTCCGCAGCAGCGGCTGATCGTCGACCAGCAGGACCCGGATCGTCACGGCTCACTCCTCCCCGTCTTGGATGGGCTCGATCGGTTGGTGGACGGACTCTGTCGCTGAGTGGGTCGTGGCGTCGGATGGGGCGGGACCACGCGCCCGATCAGCGGCGGCACGACGCGCGGCTGCACGAGCGGCTCGGGCTCCCTGACATGCGCCGGCGGCTTGTAACCCGCCCAGCGGCCGCGCGGCTCGGCCGCCGCCCCGTCGGCCAGGGCGGATCCATGGTCCCGCCCCAGTGAGGCACACGGTTCCGGCTCGAGCGGGAAGCGGGCATGGACGCGGTATCCGCCGGGAAAGACGGGCCCCGTCTCCAGCTCACCGTTGTAGAGCGCCACTCGCTCGCGCATCCCGATCAGGCCGTGTCCGCCTTCTGTCGCTTTCGCGAGCAGGGGCGCGGCCGCTCCCCGCCCGTCGTCGGTGACCTCGATGTCCAGAGCCTCGGCCTCGTGGTGGACCGTGACGCGGGCCGTGGCCTTGCCGGCGTGTTTCACCGCGTTCGTGAGGGCTTCCTGGACGATCCGGTAGGCGGCCAGGTCCATTCCCGCCGGCAGCGGCCGGTCCATCCCTTCGACCGTCAGCTCTACCGGCAGGCCGGCCTCCCTGACCTGGGCGACGAGCCGATCGAGATCGGCGAGACCCGGCTGCGGGCCGACACCGGCCTCGTCGGCACGCAGGACCTCGAGCATGCGCCGCATCTCGTCCAGCGCGGTCCGGCCGGCCTGCTCGACAGCCTGGAGGGCGTCTCGGGCCTGGGCCGGGTCCTTCTCGATGACGCGTCGGGCGCCGGCGGCCTGGACGACCATGACGCTGACGTGGTGGGCGACCACGTCGTGCAGCTCGCGAGCGATTCGGGCGCGCTCCTCGGCCACGGCCTGCGTGGCCCTCTCCTCGCGCTCGTGCTCCAGCTGGACGGCCCGCTCCTCGAGCTGAGCCGTGTAGGCGCGTCGCACTCGGAGGTTGTCGCCGATGACCCAGGCCAGGCCGCAGGCCAGATATGACTCGACCAGGGCGCTGGGCCAGTCCGACACCGAACCGAACCTGGCGTAGCCGCCGAAGCTGATCGCCACGCCGACGGCCGTAACGATCGCCGCGATCGTGGTTCGCCGCCGCGGCACGTTTGCGGCGACCGTGTAGAAAGCGATCAGGACGCCCAGCGGGGCGGGCGACGAAGGGTAGGCGAGCAGGCTGTAGAGAATGGTAGACGACCCGGTGACATACAGGGTCCGTGTGGGGTTCCGGCGGCGCCACGCGACCGGCAGCGTCTGCAGCACGAGCAGCGGCGCACTTACGATGTCCAAGCGGTTGAAGTCTCGCCAGATCGTGAGCAAGGACACGGCTGCCAGGATGACGCCCATGGCCAAGTCCGCGTAGTCCTGGTTCCAGCGGAGACGCCCCAGGTGGCGCGTCGGGATGGCGATCGTTCGTTGCATGGTCGCAAGTTACGCTTCGCCGGCCGCCGCCGCATCAGCCCAGCGCACGACGGCGGATGCGCCCTGCGGCGGAGCCGGCCGGTGGCTCCGCGGGCTTACCGAGCCTGGCCGCTACCGCGCGTCGGGTCGACGAACGTAGGTCACCGTCAGCCTGGCGGTCGGGCGTCTTAGTAGCAGATAGGCCCACAGGAACGCCCCGATCACGAACAAGAGCAGGAGCGTTGCGACCAACCCCATCGCCAGCGGCCAGTCGCCCTCGACGTAGTGCTGGCCGGCGGGCTCATAGCCCTGGGCAAGGAGCAGAACGGCGTCGCTGTGGAACGCCTCGATCAGGTCCTCGTACCTGCCGCCTTCGTATGTCCGGATGAAGATCGGGCTGCTCGCGACATCGGGCCATGTGCCGGCGATCACGTTCGCTCCTCCCCAGCTCGCTCCGACGGAGCCAGCCTTGATGGTACGCGCCCGATCTCACCCGATGCCGGGCCGCGAGCGCGGAACGGCGTGGGGCCGGCCGCGGAACGGCGTGGGGCCTAGAGCAGCTCCCCGTTGGACCAGCCCGTCGCTTCGCCCTCGCGCGGACGGGGCTCCTCGCCGGGGGCGTATTCGAAGCTGGGCTCGCGCGGCGCCCGGGGCTCGGAGGCGGCGCCAGTGGTCTCCGGCACGGGGGCCCCCTGCGCGTCCCCGGCCACCGCGTCCCCCGGCGTCCGGCTCTCCGAGCCCGGCTCCAGCCCGGGCAGAGGCTGGCCGGCCTTTCCTTCGATCGGTCCGACCCCGTAGGGCACCCACTTGGACGGATCCTGCAGCCGGTGCGCGGCCTCGATGCCGCGGCGATGCGTCTGCTCGAAGCCGGCCGGCTCGATCCAGAGACGCTCGCCCTGGAGCAGCCCGGAGACGCCGACCTGGCCCGGTTCGGGGCGGGGGTGCTGACAATACTTGCAGGTGGCCGAGTCGTGCGGCGTGTACTGCGTGGGCTCCTCGTAGGTCGTGATGTAGCCCTCGTAGTTGCGCAGGATCACCTTGTGATCGGAGTAGCTGATCAGGTAGTTGGGCATGACCGGGATCTTCCCGCCGCCGCCGGGCGCGTCGATCATGTATGTCGGGACGGCGTATCCGGAGGTGTGGCCGCGCAGGCCCTCCATGATCTCGATGCCCTTGCCGACCGGCGTGCGGAAGTGGCCGGAGCCCTCGACCAGGTCGCACTGGTAGAGGTAGTAGGGCCGGATGCGGTTCTCGACGAGCTTGTGGACGAGGGCTCGCTGGATGTGCAGGCAGTCGTTGACGCCGGCCAGCAGGACCGACTGGTTGCCCAGGGGGATGCCGGCTCGAGTCAGCTTGTCGCAGGCGCGCGCGACTTCGGGCGTCAGCTCGTTCGGATGGTTGAAGTGGAGGTTCATCCAGAGCGGGTGGTACTTCGCCAGCATTTCGCATAGCTCGTCGTCGATGCGCTGCGGCAAGAAGACCGGCACGCGGGAGCCGATCCGGACGATCTCGATGTGGGGGATGTCGCGCAGCCCGCGGAGGATCGACTCGAGAAGCTTGGGGGCGAGAGTGAGGCCGTCGCCGCCGGAGATGAGCACGTCGCGGACCTGCGGTGTGCGGCGCAGGTAATCCAGTTGGGCCTCGACGTCGTGGCGGCTGAAGTTCTGCGTGGCGTCGCCCACGATGCGCGACCGCGTGCAGTATCGACAGTAGCTGGCGCACTGGGTGGTGACCAACATCAGGACCCGGTCCGGGTATCGGTGGACCAGCCCTGGAACAGGGGAGTGGCGGTCCTCGGCCAGCGAGTCTTCCATCATCGAGGTGAAGGCTTCGTGCTCGCAGTCGGTCGGGATGACCTGGCGGCGGATCGGGTCGTTGGGGTCGTCGGGGTCGATCAGGCTCAGGAAGTAGGGCGTGACGTCGACCCGGAACTTGTCCGGAGAGGAGAGCCCGGCGCGCTCGTCGTCGGTGAGGTTGAGGACGCGGCCGATCTCGTCGAGCGTGTTCACGCGGTTGCTGAGCTGCCAGCGCCAGTCGTTCCAGCGCTCGTCGGGCACGTCCGCCCACATCGGCGCGCGGCGGCTGACGGCAGGCTTGCCGTCGGGGCCGAGGGCGCGGGCGGGGTCGCGCAGGTTTACGAACGGGGTTTCGTCGCGGGGGGCCAGATCGTGGCTCGGCGCCCGATCCCGGCGCGCGGCGGCAGCGTGAGTCGTCGCGAGATCGCGACCTCCGTCCGTGGGACCGACCATGACGCGCCTCCGCTCTGCCGCCGTCCCTGTCCGGGGTCGACCGGTCGGCTCAACGCATAAACCCTATGCACCATGAATGCTAGCGGATGATACATCGCCGCCGCGGTGATGGCTTCGAATGTCGTCTGGCGGGTCGGGCTTGGTCCGGATGGACAGCGGCCGGCGTCGGCCGGCGGACACGAACGTCGGTTCAGCGGACACGTACGCGGCGTGGCGACGGCGCATAATCCGCCTCGGGCCCCAGGGAGCAGGCCAAAGTCTGGCCGGGGTCAGCAGGGGGGTGGGCCGAAGGCCCGCCACCGCCGGGAGAGAGGTGGGTACATGCAAACCGGTCTGATCCGGCGAGTCAGCTTGCTGGTCGCCGTGGGCGCGCTGGTCGCCCTCGTCTGGCCGGCGGCGGCTCCGGCCGTCGCCGCGGACACGAACGTGGCCCCGACGGTCACCGCCTTCGTGTCCAATCCCAATCCCGTAGAGCCGCAAACGGTGTACGCCTACGCGATCTTCACAGACCCGGAGTCCGCAACCGAGACGTACAACTGCACGATCGACTACGGAGACGGCTCGCTGTTCGTGACGGGCGTCGTGTCGGACCTGACCTGCACGGGCCCGGCGCACCAGTACACGGTCTCGGGTTCATACGTGGTGATGGTCTTCGTCACGGATAGTGGCGGGGCCTCCGGCATGGGCATGGCCGGTCTGACGTACACGAACTGGGCCCCGTCGGTTGTCGGGCTCGGCCTGGTGGGTGACGTGGAAGTCGGCCGGACCTCGCACGCGGTAGCCGCCGTCATCGACCCGGGCGCCGCCTTCGAGACCTACACTTGCACCTCGATCGACTACGGCGACGGCACGCCGCCGCAGCCCGGCACCTGGGTCCCGACCGGCTGGAGCGACGGGTTGCCCCGCTGCGTCTTCCCCGATCACGTCTATTCGGCAACTGGCACCTACACGCTCAGGGCGGTCGTCACCGACAGTGGCGGCGCCAGCGGCTCGGCGATCTTCAACGAAACCATCGTCCCGGAGGTCACGCCGCTGGTCATCGCGCCCCCGGACCAGATCGTCCACAGCGCCCAGGACGCCTTCTACGTGGGCTGGCACGATTACAACCTCGGGTCCTTCACCGATCCTGGCGGCGCCGCGGCCGGTCCATGGACGTGGACCGCGTACTGGGGCGACGGCAACGTCGACACGGGCACGGCGGCAAGCCAGGGCGCCCTCGACGCCGGCCATGTCTACCAACCAGGGACTTACCAGGTTCGAGTCGTGGTCCAGAACAGGGCCGGCTGGTGGAGCGACGCCTTCTTCAACGTCACCCTGATCGACGACGGCCCGACGGTCGTGTTCGCCTCCGGCGACGTGTCGGCCGTGGAAGGCGTACCGGCCACTCTGGTCACGGGCTTCTACGATCCCGCGCCGGATGCCCCCTTCGCGGTCCACGTCGATTGGGGCGACGGAACCTCGCAGGACCTGTCCATTTCCGCCATCGGCCCGATCAGCCTGACCCACACCTACACGACGACGGGCCCGACGCTGCCCGGCGAGGACTACTTCGTCGACACGGCGACCGTGACCGTAACCGATGCCCTCGGCGTCGTGGGGACGGGGAGCAAGGCCGTCTACGTCGTTGACGAAGCGCCGCTCGTTACGGCCTCGCCCAAGATCGTCATGACGGAGGGGCAGAGCTCGCTCCTCACGCTGGCGACTTTCACCGATGCCAGCGCGGGACCGTGGACGGTCGACATCGGCTACGGCACACGCTGGGAAGTGGACGAGACGTTCCAGACACCCGGTGACATCCAGCTCCAGTTCGGGGCCAACCCGGGCGACTACTCCATCCCGATTCTGGTCACGGACGTCGGCGGACAGGGGACTGAGGTCGCGGTCGAGGTCGTCGTCCAGAACGTGGCGCCCGTCGTCTCGCCCGACCAGGTCCCGACCTCGACGAAGATCGGGCTCGCTGTGGCGCCGACCTACACGTTCGGCGACCCCGGCTACCAGATCGATGGTGAGACCTACACCTGCACGGTCGACTACGGTGACGGCGGCGGGCCTCAGGCCGGCGTTGTCGTCGGCCTCGAATGCCAGGGCCCGGCGCACTCGTACGGCAAGGCGGGCACCTACACGCTGACTGCCCAGGTGGCCGACTCGAACGGGGGAGCTGGCACCTATTCGTCGACGCTGACGGTCGTGAACCCGGCGCCTGTCGTCGGCGCAATCTCAGCGCCCGATCAGGTGAACGAGGGATCGTCGGTGACCGCCTCGGCTGCCTTCACTCCGGCCAATTCACACGCTTCCTGCACGGTCGACTACGGCGAAGGCGCGGGGCCGGTGGCCGGGACGATCACCGGCTCGACGTGCCGGGGCCCAAATCACCTCTACGGTCGCCCGGGCACGTTCATGATCACCGTTGTCGTGACGGCTTCCTCTGGATCGTCGGGCTCGGCGACGAAATCGATCACGGTCGTGAACGTGGCGCCGACGGTGACCTCGATCACCGCGACTCCCGGCGTTGCGACGATGGGTTCCTCGGTCAAGCTGTCACTCAAGTTCACTGATCCCGGCACCAGCGAGACCCACAGGGCCGTGGTGGACTGGGGCGACGGTGTCATCACGGTGATTGATCTCGGGTCCGCCACGAGGTCGCTCACCAGCACGCATGTCTTCGCGAAGGCCGGTCTATACCCGGTCTATGTGTATCTGACCGATTGGACGATCTGGATCTCCTCGACCCCTGGCGTCGTGGCCATCTACGACCCCAGTCGGTCCGTCTCCGGCTCGGGCTCGGTGCCCTCTCCCGCAGGCGCCTGCCAGCTCTCGTCGAAGTGCGGCGTCGCCTCGACGGCGACCTTCTCCCTGAGCGCGAAGTACGCCAAGGGGGCGACGAAGCCGACGGTGGCGCTGACGTTCTCGGCGGCTGGCTTCAGCCTTTCGGCAACAGGGGCCGACTGGTTCGTGGCAGCCGGCGGAACGGCGACGATCCAGGGCGCCGCAAAGGTCAACGGCGCGGCCGGATACACGTTCCAGCTAACAGCCATCGATGGCACGCCGGACTCTCTGCTGCTCCAGGTTTGGGACTCGAAGGGCGTCCTCGTCTACGAGAGCGGCGCGCCGCTGAAGTGCGGCTCCATCACGATCAAGTAGGGTTGGCGGCGGGCCGCGTCAGCGCCCGCCGGTGGCCCGCTCCAGAGCCAGCGTCTGCACGGCCAGGATCGTCATCGCGTCGACGATCTCGCCGCGGGCGATCATGGTCATGACCTCGTCGAACGGAACCCAGCGCAGCTGGAGCTGCTCCGTGCCTTCCGGCGAGGCCGGGCCTGCCTCGAGACCGGTGGCGACGAACAGGATCGTCACCTCGTCCGTGACCGAGTTGGACAGCTCCGCGCGGCAGATCTCGCGCCACGTCCCGCCGACGAAGCCGGTCTCTTCCGCCAGCTCGCGCCGGGCCGCCGCCTCGGGGATCTCGTCGAAGCTACCGCCGCCCTCCGGGATCTCCCAGGAGTAGTGGTTCATCGTGTAGCGGAACTGGCCCACGAGCAGAACCCGGTCGGTTGCGGTGTCGAGCGGCACGACGCCGATGGCCAGGTGCCGGAAATGGACCACGCCGTAGATCCCCGGCTTCCCATCGGGCCGAACGACATCGTCGTGCAGGACTTCGAGCCAGGGATTCTCATATGCGACGCGCCGAGAAACGCGCTGCCAGGGGTTGGACTCGGTCGAGCTCATGTGGCAAATGGTAGCGGGGCCGCCTCGCCGGCGCCGTCGCGCGCGGCGTCGCGGCGGGAACCGGCGACTGGCTCTCGGCGTCTCAGCCATGTCCACGAGACAGCCGAAACCGACAGACACGCCGCCAGGGAGAAGAGATGAACGACACACCGAACTACGCCTCGGCCGAACGGACCGAGTCCGCTGCCGAGGCCACCCACCGGCCCAAGTTCCTGACGGTCGGCGGAATCGTGGCCGCGACCGCGGCCTTCAGCCTGCTGGTCGGCATCGTCGCCGGGCCGATCATCGCCAACAGCCACGTTCAGGGCGCAGACCCGACGGGCACTCCTGAGCACACCATCACCGTGTCGGGCACGGGCGACGTCAGCGTCGCCCCGGACGTGGCCGACGTGTATCTGGGCATCTCGGTCACCATGCCGACCGCGAAGGCCGCCCGCGACGCGGCGGCAACCTCCATGACGGCCGTCCTCGCGGCCGTGAAGCAGGACGGGGTGGCCGACAAGGACATCGTGACCACCAACGTCAGCCTGAACCCGGTCTACGACTACAGCTCCGGCGGCTCCTCGGGGAAGCTCACCGGCTACCAGTACACCAACACGGTCAAGGCCACCGTTCGCGACCTGACCAGAGTCCCGAACGTCCTCGACGACGCGGTCGCGGCCGGAGCGACCACAGTCCAGGGCATCTCGTTCCGTCTTGACGATCCCACCTCGGTCGACGCCCAGGCTCGCCAGCTGGCCATGGCCGACGCGAGAAGCAAGGCCAACGCGCTGGCGCAAGCGGCGGGCGTCTCCATCCAGGGCGTGGCCAGCATCAGCGAGGTCACTTCGAGCTCGCCGATCATCGAATACGCGCCCACGGCAAGCGTCGCCCAGAATTCGGTCTCGACGCCGATCCAGACCGGTACCACGGACATCTCGGTCCAGGTCACGGTCAGCTACCTGATTGGTTGACATCTGGAAGGGTGGAGCGGCGACCCGCCGCTCGGAGGTTCACCAGGAGGAGCGGTCGCGACGGCGGCCGCTCCTCGGCGTCTCCAGGATGTCGCGCCGTTCAATCACCATCTAGTTCGGTGCACTTTCTGCCGCGTGGCACTCGATGGCAGGACCAACGGCAGGGTCTTGCCTCTCGCGGCCGGCGCGATACTGTTTGACTATGCGACTAGATCTGACCAAGCGCAGCGACTACGCGATCCGCGCCATGCTTGCGCTGACCATGGCCAAGGATGGTCTCCTGAGCAGCCGCAAGATCGCGGAGGAGATGAAGATCCCGCCGCGATTCCTGCCCCAGATCATGGGTGACCTCACGCGGGCCGGTCTCGTCGACGCCCATCCCGGTCGCGCCGGGGGCTACAAGCTGGCCCGGCCGGCATCGTCCGTGACGTTGCTCACGGTCATCGAGGCGGTCGAAGGCGATCCCCACCGGCAGATCTGCGTCATGCGGGGAACGGCCTGCGGCCAGAACGGCGAATGCGGGGTGCACGACGTCTTCTTCGCGGCCGAGGGCGCAATCCTGGAGAAGCTCCGCGGGGCGACTCTCCAGGGCATCGTCGACGCCTACGCCGCCAAGCAGGCGGTCGGCGCCGCGGCCACGTAGCGTTCGACGGCATCGACCGTCCGGCCAGACGAACTGCCGTTCCGGCGAGGCGAGGAGCGCAAGGAGCAACACCGGCTCGACCGCCCGCCGGACGAACTGCCGTTCCGGCGAGGCGAGGCCCAGGCGCTGCCGAGCACCGGAGCGAGCGGACCTGGACGTCCGTGAGCGAGGAGCGCAGGGAGCAACACCGGCATCGACCGCCCGAACGGCAGTCAGCCCGGTTTCTGCCTCGCCTCCCATTCCTCGGCGAGGATGCTCATGTGGATCTCATCCCAGAAGCGGCCGTCTCGGAAGATCGCGTCGCGGGCGCGACCCTCGACCTTGAAGCCGCACTTCTCGTAGGCGCGGATCGCGCGCGTGTTGAACTCGAAAACGGACAGCGCCACCCGATGGAGAGCGAGATGGGTGAA
The DNA here is from genome assembly GCA_963768655.1 of uncultured Chloroflexia bacterium. Taxonomy (GTDB): domain Bacteria; phylum Chloroflexota; class Limnocylindria; order Limnocylindrales; family CSP1-4; genus Fen-1039. The sequence goes on from CAVYIM010000009.1 coordinate 164,546, forward strand.
CGCGTGGGCGACCATCAGCGCGGTCGCCTCCGACCCGTAGCCTTGCCCCCAGGCGTCGCGCTCGCCGATGGTTATGTGGTAGAGCGCTGAGCCGTTGTCTCCGTCGAGCTGGCTGAATGCGCAGGTGCCGATAAGCCGATCGGTCTCGCGGACGTGGATCGCCATCGCCAGAAAGTCGACGCCCAAGATCCGGCCGTGGAAGAAGCGCTCGATCTCCTCCGGTGTCAGCGGCCCGACCTGATAGCGCGTCAGCCGCGCAACCTCCGGGTCGGTGTACCAGCGCATGAACGCCTTGAGGTTCTCGCCGCGATGGCGGCGCAGGAGGACGCGCTCGCCGACCATCGTCTCCGGACGCCAGGCCTGCCGGTTCGGGACGAGCGTCATCGGCGCGGACCCATGGAAGCGCCGAACCAGGCGTCATGACCGAGCAATGGGGCGTCTGTTCGCCAGAGTGAGCCGCGGGAACCGCGTTGGGCAGGCTTCACAAGGCGAAGGTATACCATCCCGGCCATGCGTGGCTGGAGCGAGTTGGCCGAGCGCGTCGGCGCAACGACCCGCACCTCCGAAAAGACGGCCCTGCTGGCCCGATATCTCGCCCAGCTCACGAGCGACGAGCTGCGGCCGGCAGCGGTCTTTCTGTCCGGGCGGCCCTTTGCCGAGTCTGACCAGCGGGCCCTCGGCCTCGGCTGGGCGGCCATCTCCGCCGCCGTAACCCAGATCGCCGGCACCACGGCCGGGGCCCTGGGCGAGGCCTACGATCGCTCCTCGGATCTGGGCCGGGCCGTTGCCGACGTCCTGGCCTACCGGCCCGAAGAGCCGGACCCGAGCCACTCCCCGGGGATCGTGGAAGTGGCCCAGGCCTACGGCGCGATCGAGGCGGCTTCCGGAGCCGCGGCCAAGGGCGCTGTCTTCGGGGCGCTGCTCCGGCGCTGCGACTGCCTCACCGCACAGTACGTGGTCAAGGTCCTCACCGGCGAACTGCGCATCGGGCTGCGCGACGGCCTGCTGGAGGCGGCCATCGCCGCAGCGTTCGAGAGGCCCGTGGCGCAGGTCCAGCTGGCGGGGATGCTCACCGGGGACGTGGGCGAGACGGCGGTCCTCGCCAAAGAGGGGCGCCTGGACCAAGCGCGTCTTCGGCTGCTCCACCCCATCAAGTTCATGCTCGCCTCGCCGGCCGAGGACGCGGCCGAGATCATCTCGCGCCTCGGGCCGACGGTCTGGGTGGAGGACAAGTACGACGGCATCCGTGCCCAGCTCCACCGGCGGGGCGGCGAAGCGCGCCTGTACTCGCGCGACCTGCACGACATCAGCGACCAGTTCCCGGAGATCGTCGAGGCGGCGAAGGATCTGCCGTGGGACGGCATTCTCGACGGCGAGATCCTGGCCTACGCCGACGGCCACGTCCTGCCGTTCCTGACCCTGCAGGCGCGGTTGGGTCGAAAGGAGCCGACATCACAGGTCCAGGCGGAGGTGCCGGTCGTATACGTCGCCTTCGACCTGCTGGCAGTCGGGCCACGGTCCGCCGGCGGAGCCGGGCCTGCCGCCGACGGAGCCCGGCGCGCCTCCGACCGGGCCGCTCGCGCCGGAGCGGCGTCCGGGGACGGAGCCGTGCCTGCTGAGGGTGCAGCGGGCGCCGGCAACGTCGGCGCCCCTGTCGAGGCGCTGCTCCAGGTTCCTCTCTCGGAGCGTCGCCGGCGCCTGGAGTCTCTGGATCTGCCGACCGCCGGCGATGGCGGACGCTTCGCGCTGTCGCACCTGATGACGGCCAATTCCGTCGAGGCGCTCGATCGGGTCTTCGGCGAGGCGCGGGCCCGGCGTAACGAAGGCCTGATGGTGAAGGACCCGCAGAGCGGGTACTCCCCGGGCCGGCGGGGCCTGGGCTGGCTGAAGATGAAGCGGGCGCTGGCGACGCTGGACTGCGTGGTCGTCGGGGCGGAAGCGGGCCACGGCAAGCGCCACGGCGTCCTGTCGGACTACACGTTCGCCGTCCGCGACGAGAGCAGCGGCCGGTTCGTCACGATCGGCAAGGCCTACACGGGCCTGACCGATGCGGAGATCGCGACCATGACCCAGTGGTTCGAGGCCCACACCGTCCGCCGGCTGGGCCGCTTCCGTCTGGTCGAGCCGACGGTAGTGGTCGAGGTCGCCTTCGACGTCATCCAGCGTTCTACTCGGCATCAGTCGGGCTTCGCGCTGCGCTTCCCGCGGATCGTCCGCCTGCGGCTCGACAAGAGCGCCGACGAGATCGACACGCTCCAGACGGTCGAGCGGCTGCACCGCGAGCTCCAGACCGGGGCCGAATACCTGGTCACCGCCGAGGCCCGCAAGACCGGTCGCTGAGGAAGCCGGCCGGAGCCGCACCGCGCCGCCGCGGCGGCGCCGGCCCGAACGAACGTCCTGTCCGATGCCCACGGATGGACCATCCAAACGGACGCGGCGCGCCGCTATCCTGCCGCCATGTTCGGCTCGTTCAATCCGGTGCAGGAGCTGCCGCTCACCCTCGTGACCGACAGGCTGGTCATCCAGGGGACGATCCTGACGCGCGTCCGCCGTCTCACTGACCTGGTCAACGAGCCCGATACGGCTCACCTGGTCCTCCAGGACGCCACGTTCATGGAGGTCGGCTCGCGACGCGTGGTGGCCAACGGGGGCTCGGCGCAGGTCCGGCTGAGCGACGTGCTGTTCGTCCATTCGAACGGACCGACCCAATCGGCGTCGAACATGCGGATGCCCAAGCAGCCGGTCAAGGCGACGCTGCTGCTACCGCCATTCACGGTCGAAGGCACGATCCACCTGCCGTACGAGTCCGAGCTGCGGATCGCGCTGGACGCGTACGGAGATCGCTTCCTTCCCGTCACGGGCGCCAGGTACTGGGCCTACGGTGTGGCCGAATCGCCCAACTACGTGGACCTGCTCGTCGTCAATCATGCCCGCGCTCACGTCTGTGTCGCGGCAGATGCCCAGTGGCACGGCGAGGTCGGTCCCGCGCACTCGGACTCCGACGGCGGTTCGAACCCCTGGTAGGCCGGGGCGCTCCGCCCTGCCGCGCCGTCGCGCCCGCGCGACGCGAGCCCGAGCCGCCGAGGCGACACCGAGCCCGCGCGACGGCACAGGCGCACGCCGCCGACCAACCGCGGCCACGCGCCCTACCGGTCGATCGGCAGATCCAGCCGGTCGCCCCATTCGGCCCACCCGCCGTCGTAAACGGTCACGTCCTGGTGACCGATGAGGGCCAGCGCGAAGGCCAGCTTGCACGCCCCGATGCCGGTCGCGTCGTAGCAGATCAGGCGCCGCCGGGCGTTGACGCCAGCCCGCCGAAGCAATGCCCAGAGGTCCTCCGCCGGCCGGAAGCGGCCCGTGCGCGGCTCGGTCGTGGCGGCCGCGGGGACGTTGAACGCGCCGGGGATGTGACCCAGCCGGCGCGTCGTTCCGGCGTGGCCGGCATATTCCGACGGCGTTCGGGCATCGAGCAGCTGGATGTCCTCCGAGCCGAGCAGGTCGCGCACCTCGGCCGCGCTCAACCGCAGGCGTGACTCCATCCGCGGCGTGAACGTTGTCGGCGAGCGCATCTCCAGGGCCGTGGACACCGGCTGCGAGAGGGCCCTCCAGCCCTCAATTCCGCCCATCAGGATTCGTGCCGAGTCGAAGCCGTAGACCCGCAGGCTCCACCACGCCCGAGCCGAGTAGGAGTTGCCGGTGTCGTCGTACAGCACCGCAACCATGCCGTTGCCGAGCCCGACTCGGGCCATCGCCGCGGTTACCCGCTGCGGACCGGCCAGGAGCAGGATGTTGCTGTCATCGTCGGGCTCGACCAGGTCGGCGCGCCAGTCGAGGTATGTGGCCCCGGGAATGTGGCCGGCGGCATATACGCGCCGCCCGGAGCCGTCCGGCCGCCAGCGAGCGTCGAGAACCTGGAAGCCGGGCCGGGCGATGTTTTCGGCCAGCCATTCGGGCGTCGCCAGCAGCTCCGGTCGCCGGTATCCGATGATTCCCAAGCTCGACCCTCCCACGAGATGGGACTGCGCGTTCCGGCCTCTATCATACGGAGCCATGGTCGGCCCATTCCTCCCCGACGACGAGAAGCTGCCCGCGATCCGCGAGGCTCTGCCGGCGACGGCCGCGGGCATCTACCTGAATACGGGCTCCTGCGGGCCGCTGCCGCGCGAGACCGCCCGGGCGATGGCCGAGCTGGAGGGCATCGAGCTGCGGACCGGCCGGGCCGACATGGCGTACTGGCAGGACTCGGCCGAGCGTATGAACGAGGCCCGCGCGGCCGTCGCCGCGGTGCTCGGGACCGAACCGCGCCGGATGGCGTTGACCCATGCCACGACCGACGGCATGAACGTGGCGACATGGGCGATCGACTGGCGGGCGGGGGAGAGGGTGGTCACGACGTCGCTCGAGCACTCCGGCGCGCTGGGGCCGCTGTGGGCGTTGCGCGACCGCCGCGGAGTCGAGCTGGCCATCGCCGACGTCGGCAGCGGCGGCGACCCGGCCGAGGTGCTCGGCGCGCTGGATCGGGCGATCACGCCACAGACGCGGCTCGTCGCCCTCTCGCACGTGACGTGGGCCACCGGCGCCCGCCTCCCGATCGCGGAGATCGTCGAGCTGGCGCATTCGCGCGGCGCTCTCGTCGCGGTCGACGGCGCGCAGGCGGTCGGCGCGATCCGAGTTTCGGTCGAGGAGCTTGGCGCGGATTTCTACGCCGTGCCGGGCCAGAAGTGGCTGCTCGGCCCCGAGGGGACGGGCGCGCTCTACTGCGCGCCGTCGGTGCTGGATCGGCCGCGCCTCACGTTCGCGGGTTACGCCGCCTTCGAATCGCTCGACCTGGCCGCCAAAGGAAAGCTCTGGCCCGATGCCCGACGCTTCGAGATTGCCGGCTACCACCAGCCTTCGATCCTCGGTTTCGCCCGAAGCACGGCCTGGCTGTCGATGTACGTCGGCCTGGATTGGATCTTTGAGCGCGTCGCCCGGCTGGCCGGCGAGGCGGCGGCGATGCTGGCGGAGGTCCCGGGCGTCGAGGTCGTCACGCCGCGCGACCGCATGGCTGGCCTCGTGACCTTCCGCATCGCCGGCTGGAAGGCCGGCCCCGCCCTGGGCGAACTGTCGAAGCGGACCCTGTGCATCGCCCGCACGATCCCGCCCCTCGATGCCATCCGTATCAGCGTCGGCTTCTACAACACAGATGCGGAGCTGCGCCGCTTCCGCGACGGCGTGGCGCTCGTCGCCGCTCACACTCCCGAGTCGATCCCGCAACGGCCCACCATCCAGGTACTGCGCGGCGGGCTGGAGTAGGGGCCGCCCAGGCGCGCGGCGCCGGGTCGGCAATTCCGGCTAGCCGGGCCGCCGGCCGGCGGCGACGGGGATTCTGCGCCGCCGAGCCCGCCTGCTGGTGTACCATCGGGCCCGGCGGGGGAGTAGCTCAACGGTCAGAGCACGGCTCTTATACAGCCTCGGTTGGAGGTTCGAATCCTCCCTCCCCTACCAGCCGCCTGAAGGCGGCGACGCCACCACGGCCCCATTGCGAACGGCCGAGGGGCGACTCACAGCGACGATGGCCGAATGATGGGCCAAGCTGCCACTCTGGCTGAGCTGGCCCAAGGCATCTTGCGAGCCAGGACGCAGCCTTCCTACGACACGCAGGCGGTGTCAAGCTGCGCTCCGCTGCCGGCGTCAAGCCACACGACGCACGGCCAGCTCTCGCCATCGGGCTGTACCTTCGCGTAGTCGAGCCGCCAGGCCAGCCGGAAGGTCTGACTGCTCGGCGGTTCGAGCGCCCAAACAAGCTCGACCCGGTTGGGCTTTCCTCCGGCCACCTTCCTCGCCTGCGCTTCGCTGATCAGGTGTGCGGGTGCTGCTTCCGTCGGGCCGAGTGTTCGCGAGAACGACAGAACCGTACCGTACGCGTCCATGTCGAGCCGAATGGCGGGGTAGCTCGGGTCGATCGGGAAGCCTTCGATGCAAGTTGGGGCGGGGCAAGACTGTCCGGGCCGACTGGCCCAGTCCCCCTCCCAGCCCGCATCGGTGGGTTCCTGCCAGACGGAGTCGGGAGCACTCAAGCCGACGAGCGCGCCGATCTTCGTCGCGCGCGCCCGTGCAGACGCCTCATCGAGCTGTGTCGGCGAAGGCGCGACAGCGATCTGATAGACCACGGACGAATCAGTCGTGGTGGTCTCTACAAGGATCGGTTCGGCGGGCAACGTTGGAGTGGCGGTCGGCGTCGGCAGTGGCGCCGCAGTCACGGTCGGTGATGGATATGCCGTCGCCTTCGAGGACGGACCTGCCGTAGGCTCAGTTAGGGTCGCACTCGCGACGGCGCCCGAGCACCCGGACACGAGCACGCACGCAACAACCAGAAGATCGAGGCGATGGCCCTTCGACATTCGCGCCCTCCCGCGCCGCTCTGAACGGCGTTCCGACGTCCAGGCCTCGGACGCGGTGACGATCACCCCCAACCGAAGACGTGTGCTCGCAGCGGCGCCCCTGGGCGCGGTGGGCCGGCTCAGTGTAGGCTGATCCGGCTCTGGATGGCGCCCGCTGGTCGGTTCGCATACCGACCACTCTGTTCTACCAGCCTTCGGACCAGTGTCAGGGCCGGCGCCCATCACCTCAGGCGAGCTGGCGATCGCCCGTCACGGTGTGACGGGCGGCGCACTGGATCTGCCCTCCACCCTCGTCCATTACCGCGTTCCCAGAGCACCGCTCAACTCGGGCTGGCAGCAGGCTCCGGGTCCAGCTTGATGCTGTCGACGAATGCTTCGACCTGGGCCTGCATCGGCGCCAGGTCGGGACCGCGGAAGATGGCGCTGACGCCGTATATCGTCTCGCCGGGCCCGGGGCGTCCGATCATCCAGTAGGTGTGCACGTCGACGAGATCGGATGGCGACGCCGGGATGTTCTGCTTGACGACGAGCCAGTCGCCGACACTCTTGACGTCCAATTCAGGGGATTCGAAGGCGCCGATGTCGATCGGAGTGGCCGAGCCGGTTGAGATGCTGACCGCCAACTGGTTCGGATCGAGGTGGCAGCAGATCGGAACCAGCGCAGTGGAGTCGCCGTTGGTAAAGCCCGCGAGGAAGAAGAGCGGCACGACGTGCCAATCGGCCGGGTAGTAGAAGGACAGGCCGTAGCCCGATCCCGAGAGGTGGTCGTAGATGAGCGCCGGCGTCGGGCCTGCGGTCGGAGCGGCCGTGAGCGATGGCGATGCGGTGGCGGCGGTTCCAAATTCGCGCGGGCTGGCAGGCGCCGGCGACGTGCACGCCACAGCCACCGCGGCGATGAGCGCAACACAGATTGCCGAGCGGGCGACCCGGGTCGAGCCGCCTGCCGTCACGGAGCCGCGATCGAGCATCCTGGGACCAGGTCGCTCGATTGAGGTCTCGATTGAGGTAATGATCGAGCCGGGCATCGTCTCCGCCCCCGTCAGGTCGACTTGTCGTTGGCGCCGTCAACGAAGATACGCCCCGAGCCTCGGCCTGGATCGCCGCTTCTCCGGCCTCGGTGCCTTCCGACCCGCCTCAGAGATCAGTGCCCGGCCGGTCGCATCAGCAACTCGGACGCAGCCCGGCGTCACGCGCGCCCCCTCGAATGGTCATCCTAAGTTCGTTCCGATGATGGAGGATGACGGCCCGTGGGAGCTAGAGCGAAAGTCGACAAGGGGCGCGGTTCGGCAGCGCTGTCGGTGTTCGGGGCGCTGATGGTTGCCGCAGCCGTCGTCGGATGCTCCACGGCTGTTGCGACACCCTTACCGTATCCCTCGGCCGTTGCCAGCGCGGCCAACACGGCGAGTCCAAGTCCGGGCGGATCTGGGTCTCCGAGCCAGCCCCTTTCGATCAACCCGCTCTACAGCTGTGGTGTGAGTGGTCCTCGGTTCAGCCCCGACGTTCTTGACGGCCCGGCTGACGCAGAGAGTGGCACGGACGGTGCCGCGGCGGCGCTCCGTGCCGCGATCGCTGGGCCACCGAACACGGATTCGACGGCCGCAGGCGGCTTGCCAGCTGCAGGCTGGCTCAGGGTATTCGACAGCGGGAACGAGGTCTTGTTCCTCGCACCGGCTGTGAACAAGGCGTATGGCTACGACTCGGTCCAAGCGACCCGCTCAGACTCCACCTGGACGACATCCGTTAGCTTCTGCTGGGTTGGCCCCGATGACGAGACCTACATCGGTGTGGGCTGGGAACTGGCGGCACGTCCGGACCCGCAGAGCACCACCGTGCAGGTGCTACTCAACGTGTCTGATCCCCCTTGCGGCACTCTGCTCGGTTGGACGATCAAGGATTCGCCGACGAACGTTGTGATCACTTCTTGGGCGCATCGGCCACCGCCGGTCGTTACCGCCTCCGGCCCGGTTGCTATGGGATGCGCGTTGCCGGACGACTACCTGCTCACGGTCGTCCAGCTGGCCGAGCCACTCGGAAATCGAACGCTGTATGACGGCGCCTCCTACCCGCTACATCCTGCGACGGTGGCTTCCGTGCAGATCCAGCCCTACGGGACCTGGCAGCCGTAGTACCAGCGACTCAGCCAACCGGCCAGTGTTCGGGAGGTAACCTCGACGTTGAGGCGTGGAGCGGGAGAAGGCGTTGGACGAGCTTGTGGATCGGGCAATCCGTGGCGATGCTGCTGCGGCCAGGGTCCTAGAGGACACTCTCGATCGCCTGGCCTGGCGGTCAGCGACGGGTGACTTTCCATCGAAGCCTCCGTCAAGCGGCGATCTTGCCTGGATCGATACTTGCGTCAGGCTGCGGCGCGACCGCAAGTTCTCAGGCAGGGCCGCGACAGTCCTGTCCAATCTGTCGCCCGGCGAGATCGATACTGCCCGCCGACGGGTGCTCGCGGCGCCGCCTCCACCGCGCAATCGGCCCCTCGTGCCAGGTGAACTGCTGGCCCGCTACCGCCACGGAGACCACGAAGCTGTCTGGTCCGAACTCGCCCAACTTGGAGCCCTTCGATCGGACTCGGAACGGCAAGAGGCCGCCGCAGTTGCTGGCGAGACGATGGCCGTCGCGGCCAGAGCGATCGATGAACTTGTTCGTCGACTCGGGAATATCGACTATCCACTGCGGGCTCGGGCACGACATCGTCCCGTCAGCGCCAAGTCAATCGGGCGCCTCGCGAAGGTATGCCGCGGGCCGGTCGCCGTTTCGCTGGCCGCTTTCTGGCAGGTCGTCGGCGGAGTCGATCTGGCTCCGCAAGCCGACAGTCCGCTCCCAAGCTGGTGGCCGACCGAGGTACCGCCTGAAATGGTCGACCCTCTCGTGGTGGGCCAGCTGGACGAACTCTGGTCTGACATCGACGAGTGGAACGAAATCTCGCGCGGAGTTGGGTGATGCCAGCGACCGCCCGAGGCTGGAGCTTGCGATCGCACCGGACCGCTACCACAAGGTGAACATCAGCGGGGGAGGGGCCTACTCCATTGAGCTGCCCGACGCCTCGGCAGACGCGCCAGTTCTGCGCATCGACTACGTCGATCGAGATCCGCTCTTCGTCTCGTATCTTCGCGGAGCTGTGAGGGCTGGAGGGTTCCCTGGCGTACTCGCCTCCGGCACCGTCGGACCGGAATGGACCCGGATCATCGCCGAGCTAACCGACGGGATTGAGGCGTTCTAGCTTCCGGCCCGAAATCGACAGCGACCGCCGGATCGTCCCGGCCAGCCGGTTCGCATGCCGACCACTCTCTTCTCGTCTCTGCCTTACCACGTCCCGTGGCGGCGGCCGATGTGATCTCGTGGCCGACGTCGCGACGCGGCGTTCGCAACCGCCTGATCCGACAGGAGGCATCGTTCGCATACTGACCAGACGTGGTGCGACGGCGGTCGCGATGGCCAGGGTGGAGAGAGGAGGGGGCGATGGACGAATTGGCGGCACCCACCGATCCTGGCCGGGCAGGAAGGTTGCCTCGCAGCCGCCGCGTCGCCGGGGCGCTGATCGGGCTGGCCGTAACGGTGGCCCTCGTTCTCGCATTGCTGGCAATCGCCGGTGGCCGAGTGGCACAAGCCCCGCTCGCGCCTACCCAGGGCATCGACTGGCAGTCTGCGACCCGGGTGGCTGCAGGCAGATGGGATTTCGGGCCGTTCCTTGCCAGCGCAGGCGGCCGCCTGTTTATGGTCGGCCAAGGGCATTCGACGGCCACGCCAAGCGGGAGCGGCATCGTCCAGTCCATTGGGCCGATCACCGTCTGGTCTTCAGCCGACGGCCTCACTTGGGATCAGGTCTCGGAGCCGGGTTCCTTCGAGGCGAGCACATCCAGGTTCAGTCCGCTGGCCTTCTCGGACGACGGCAACGGTGGCCTGATCGTTGTTGGCAATACCGCCGTAGGAAAACGACTTGCAGCCCGCGATGGCGTGGCACTCGTCGGATGGTCGGACCTGGACCCAGGAGCAGATCGCGTCAGACCCGGCTCAGGTGCTTGGCGTCGCGGCCCGGTCCGGTGCTGTGGTTGCCTTGGGGCAACTCGTGACTAGCACTTCCGTGGTCGCCGGAGAGATCCGGTCAGCCACCGAGCTTGCCGCTTGGTACTCAGCCGACGGCATCGTCTGGAGCCAGGCTATCCTGCCCGACTCGGCGGGCTACCTTCCGAGCGCCGTCACGGCCTGGAAGGATGGTTTTGCGGCGGTCGCTTACGACGAGGGCCCGGGAACGACGGACTCCACCGCGTGGACATCGACTGACGGACGCACCTGGGAGAAGGCGCCGACGCAGCTCACCGGTTTCGGTGCGAGCGCCATGACCGCTCTCGGCGACCGAGTAGTTGTCGTGGGAAGCGTCGGCCTGTCGCCGGCCTCGTGGTCTTCCACGGACGGCCGAGCGTGGGTTGAAATCGATGGCGCCTGCGAGGGACCCGGCCACGGCGTTCAGCGACGTGACGATCGTCGGCGAATCCCTGGTGGGAATTGGCGTAAGCCAACAGACTCTTCCCGCAAGTGCGCCGCCTTCGAATTGGACCCCACCCCCGCCGCCTCTGGCGAGCGTTTGGGTCTCAACCGACGGTCTGACCTGGCGACTCCTTGCCGAGGATCCTTCCTTGACGTTCGGTGGCGCGCACAACACCTATATCGCTAACTCAGGCGACCGCATCGTCGTTGCCACGCAGGGGGCCAACGCAGTCGAAGTCTTCGTCGGTGACTTGGTGAAGTGACCGCGCCTCCGCAGCCACCCGCACCTGGGGCTGCCCGAGTCGCGGCCGCTCGGGCAATGGCTGAACGAGGCGTACTGAACTTGACGAGAGCCGTCATCTGGGACTTCGACGAGACGCTGGCACGCCGCTCGGGCGCCTGGCGGCACATGCTGATCGACGCCCTTGACGCGGAGTCGCCAGGGCACGGCATCACCGCTGCGGACGTGGAGCCGGGGCTCAGGCACGGCTTCCCCTGGCACGACCCGGATCGGGCACACCCGGAGCTGTCCGACCCGGACCTGTGGTGGGCCAACCTCCGGCCCGTGCTGCGCGGAGCCCTGGAGCAGGCGGGGGTGAGCAAGCCGATCGCCGAAAGGGCGGCGAGCAGGGCCCGCTCGGAATACGTCCGGCTCGATCGCTGGTCCGTCTTCCCCGACACCGAAGCGGCGCTCGACCGACTCCGGCGAGCCGGCTGGCGCCAGGCCATCCTCTCGAACCACTGCCCCGAGCTTCCGGACCTCGTGCGCGGGCTGGGCTTGACGGGCTACTTCGACGTCGTCCTGACATCGGCCACGATCGGGTTCGAGAAGCCGCATCCGGAGGCCTACGCCCGCGTACTGCGCGAGCTCGGGCATCCGGAGACCGTGTGGATGATTGGCGACAGCCCCGAGGTCGACATCGCCGGGGCTCGCCGGTGCGGCATTCCCGGCGTGCTCGTCCGCCGGCCTGCCCCCGGTTTCGGCTACGCGGCCGACCTGACTACCGCGGTCGAGATGATCGAGCGATCCGCCGCGAGCCCGGGCTAGACGGTTCAGGCTGGGCCGCGCCGAAGTTCGCCATACGCCAACCGGGGTAGCACGCGACCAGGTGATCGGCGCCGCGCTCGGCTCGAATCGGCGATTGGGACCGAGCCCGCGGGCTGTCTGAGCGTGGGTGACGGGTTCCCGAGCACGCCCGACGGGCCAGGCCGGTCAGGAAGGCCTGCCATTTCGGTCTCGTGCTACCCGGGCTTGAATCTGACCAGAATGGCGCGCGCCCGGGGTCGCAGAGGCGCCGCGCCCGGGTCGCCTTGCGCTCAGGCCACACGCCGCCCTCGCCCAGCGGGCATCATTCGGGCATGACCGCCCGCATCGATGACGCCCGCATCGTGATCCGCCCGGCGACGGCGGAGGACCGGGCCACTCTGGTGGAGTTCAGGCTGGCGATGCTGGCGGAGATGTTCGGTAGCGAGCCCGGCGCCGCAGCTACCCGGCTGGTCGATCCGGCGACCCTGCGCCAGGCGAACGAGCGTTGGGTCGATGAGCACTTCGGGCGCGACTTCACGGCCTGGATGGCCGATCTCGACGGCCGGCCCGCTGCCTGCGCCGGCCTCTTGTGGTTCGCCCACCCGCCCGGCCCCATCAACCCGGGCGGCCTGGAGGCGTACATCCTGAACGTCTACACCCGACCCGAGGCGCGACGGATGGGACTGGCCCGCGCGGTCGTGGAGCGGGTCGTCGCGCAGGCCAGGGCCGCCGGCGTCCGGCGGATCTGGCTTCGTGCCAGCCCCGACGGCCGGCCGCTGTACGAATCCATGGGCTTTCGAACCGGCGACTACATGCAGCTGACGCCGGAGTAGCGCGAGGCTCGGGCCGGCTTCCACCGCCGGCCGCCCCGTTTCGAATTGAGGGTTACTCTCGATCGACGCCGCTCGCCTCCCTCGGTCCGTCGGCGCATTCGAGGAGCGTCGTGAAGAATTCGGCGTCGATCACCATCCGGGTCCTGGGCTTCCCGATCACGATCGGTATCGCCTTCCCGATCGTGATGTTGATTCTCGGCTACATCTCCCGGCTGGCGGGCATCGAGCTGGTCATCTGGGTGGTCTTCGGCACGTTCGCGATCGCGGTCCACGAGCTGGGCCACGCCCTGGCCTTCCGGCACTACGGGCTCGAGTCGACGATCCGCTTCTGGGCTATGGGTGGGCTGGCAATCCCCATCGACCAGGACGGCGCGGCCAGGCTTCCGGATCGCCAGTGGCTGGTCGTGTCGCTCGCAGGACCGGGCGTCGGGCTGGTCCTCGGCTCGATCGGGCTGGCGCTCGAAGGATTCGTCGCCGGCCAGGGCCTCGACCTGCGCTCGGCCGTCGGGATCTGGACCTTCGTCAATCTGGGCTGGAGCGTCTTCAACCTGCTGCCGATCACCGGGCTCGACGGCGGCAGCGCCGTCATGCACGTGTTGCGGCTCGCGTTCGGCGAACGTGGTTTCGACGCCGCCCTGGCGGCGAGCATGGCCTTCAGCGCCGTGGTGGCCGTCCTTTCGTTCGCGAACGGGCTGGCCTTCGTGGGCGTCATCGCCATCGTCTTCGGCCTGACCAACCCGTACCAGTATCGGGCGCTGCTGGCCGGGCTCTTCCCGGAATGGACCGAACGCCGTCGGAGGCGAGAAGCCGAACTCGAAGAGCTGACCCGCGAGCGCGGCCCTTTCGAGGATGGAGTGAGCAGGTCATGGCCGGGCGGCTTCAACCAGCCGAGGCCGAGGTCCTGAGCCGCGGCTCCGTCAGCCGCCGCTCGCGACCCGCGGGTGGGCGACGAAGAAGTCGGCGATCAGGCGCGAGGCGTCGAAGTCGTCCGGGTTCGCCGGGGTGGCCGACGACGATCTGACCGGCCACGTGTGCCAGCCGCCGGAGACCACCCGCATCGCCACGGTGCTTCCGCCCTGACAGTCCCAGCTCGTGGTGGTCGAGGCGCCGTCGACCGCGACGGTCTGCGGAGCCGCGCAGGAATCGAGGGCCCGCCACCTGGCGATCACGTCGACCAGCGGCGAGAAGGCGATGTCCACGGTGCCGCCGTCGATCGGGATCGTGCCATCGGCGGTGCCGTGGATCGCCAGCACGGAGACGGGTCGATCGAGGGTGCAGGGCACGTCGGCGCTCCCGTCGGCGGTGGCCATGTTGCCGGAAACCGGCGCGATCGCGGCAATTCGATCGGACAGCTCGCAGCCGAGCTTGTAGGTCATCATCGCGCCCCGCGACAGGCCGGTGGCGTAGACCCGATCGGGATCGACGGCATCGCTCGCCTCCAGCCGGTCGATCGTCGCCGAGATGAAAGCCACGTCGTCGGCGCCGGGGTGCTGGCCCCAGCTCGGGCCGCTGCCGAAGGCGTCCCAGCCGTCGGCCACGCCGTCGGGGTAGACGGCGATCCAGCCGAGGCGGTCGGCCTGGGCGTCGAAGCCGCTGTTCGCCTCGATGATGAAGCCGTCGCCGAAGACCCCGTGCAGAACGAAGACGAGGCCGGGGTGGGCGACTGTTTGGGCGGGCCGGTAGATACGGTAGGTGCGGTCGACGTCGCCGACGCGGATCGTGTCCACTTGCGTTCGGCCGGTCAGCTGGGCCGCGATCGTCGTCCGGTAGTCCCGCAGGAACGGAGCCGAGACACCGACCAGACCGGCGATGAGGACAAGGGCCAGCGCGACCGAAGACTTGCGACCGGGACCGGGGACCGTCGCCAGCCGCCGGAGCGCCGGCAGGCGGGGGAAGAGCGTCGCCTCGAGCCGTTCCGGCAGGCCGAGCAGCCAGAGCCCTGCCACTGCGCACCAGGTGGCGGCCAACGCCTCGACCGGCTCCACCGCCGAGAGCTGGGGCTGCAGTGCCCCCGAACGCATGCTCCAGATCGTCCAGTCGGCCGCGACCCAGACCACCGCCACGGCGAGCAGGGCCGACAGCCAGGCGAGCGCCCGGCTCCGGCCGCCGAGGGCCGCGCCGACGAGGACCAGCGTGGCCGGCAGGCACGCCAGCAGCAGGAGCGCGGCCAGGCCGCGAGCCTCGCCCACACCGTATAGATGTGGGTCCGGGGCCAGGATGCCGACGCCGTATCTGGCGGCAACGGCGACCGCCGCGACGGCGAACGCGGCTCTGGCGACGCGCCGCCGCTCCGCCCGGAGAAGCACGCCGCAAACCAGGACAAGCTGCAGCCCAAGAAGCGCGACGCCGGCAATCAGCAGGACCACAAACCAGCGCGAGTCGAGTGCTCCGAAGAGGCGCTCCGGCCGCGAGACGAGGGAGTGGCTCACCTGGCCCTGGCTGAGCTCCAGGGCGACGATCGTGGCCCAGGAGATCGGCACCAGCAGGCCGGCCAGGCCGGCGGCGCGGGCGAAGCGTGGGCTGCCCTGTACCGGTACGCTGGAGAGCGAGGCGAACCTCCCGGCCCCTCGACGGCCTGGCACTTCTACCGACATTGGCAATTCCCCGCGCTGCTCTCGGTGGTATGGCCGGGCCATTGTGCTGCCTCGTCGGACGTTCCGTCGGCTCGGGTCCTCCCTTCACGCCAGAGTCGGCACGACCGGCCAGGGGACGGCGAGCAGGGAATGGCCCGGTCGCCCGAGCGCAGACAGGAGTGTCATCGGCGGATCACGCTCCAGACGATGCGGCCGTAGCGGGTCGCCCGATCGATTGGGGGCTCCTCAAGCACCGCCCGCGCCCCTACGATGTGCCCGACGGCGCCACGGCCGTCGATCGGCCGGCAATCCCGGCAAGAAGGAAGAGGTCCGTCGGCGATGAACTCTCTCCCTCCGGACGCGTCCAGCGCGCCTCAACCAGCGGACTCCGAGCCCGACAAATCCGCGGCAGTGCCGCGTTGGGCCGTGCCGGCCGTGCCGCCTCCCTGGAGCGGCACGGATCAGGCCGCCCCCGGCGACCAGCAGCCGACAGGTCAGCAGCCCGCCCAGGTCTCGGTCGACATGGCATCGGCACAGGTCGACGTGGCACCGGCACAGTCGGATCAGGCTGCCGCGCCGGCCGGCTTGCCCGGGTGGGGTCAGCCCGCATGGGGTCAGCCCGGGGCCGCTCCCCAGCAGTTCGGCCAGCCCGCATGGGGTCAGCCCGGGGCCGCTCCCCAGCAGTTCGGCCAGCCCGCATGGGGTCAGCCCGGGGCCGCTCCCCAGCAGTTCGGCCAGCCAGGCTATGGCCCTCCGCCCTGGGCTCAAGCCGGCGTCGCTCCTGCAGTCGCCAGCAAACCTCAGAGCGATCGACGAAAGTGGATGCCCACCTTCGTCGTCGCGGCCATCATCGCCGGAGTGGTACTGGGCGGCATCGGTCTCGACGATGTCATCGCCGCGCCGAGCGCCGGAACGGTCAACGTCGGTGGCTCAGTGACGATAGTCGCTGCGCCCGGTTGGGTTCGCGTCGACACCGGGGACAGCGGCGGTGCCGTCGAGCTTCAGAAGGCGGACGTGGAACTCACGGTGGCGGCAGAGCTCTACTCCGGCACTGCCACCGAGGCCCTCCAGGACGCGGAGCAGTCGCTCTCGTCGGATGAGGCCCAGATCTCGTTCGGCGACGAGCAGGACGGAACCATGTCCGGGCACGAAACGGCGATGGTCGGCTTCGAGGCGATCGTGTCGGGCTCATCGGGATCGGGCACAGTCGATGGCGAGCTGATCTGCCTGTTGGACGCGGGCAATGTCGTCGAGTTCGTGGCGGCGACTTCTCAAGGCGATCTCGCAGATGATGTGGATGACCTCAAGGCCATGATCTCGAGCATTGAGGTGGGTCAATGAGCGCCTCCGTCGCCCCGACTTCTCCGGGCCAGGCCGCTCCACGCTGGGGCGTCCAGGCCTCGCTGATCCAGCCTCGCCAGCCGGCCTTCTGGCTGTTCCTCGTGCTGCTGGGCATCGGCGGCTATCTCTTCGTCGACGAGCAATCGACGTTCAGCCAGCTGCCAACTGCCCTGACCCTTTCCTGGGGTCTGGTTCTGCTGTACGCCCTCCCCGTCTTCCTGATCGTCTATCGGCTCGATCTCTTCGAACGTGAGCCCAAGCTGATGCTCGCGGCCGCGCTCGTATGGGGCGGCGTCATCGCCGTGAGCCTGGCCGGCTACGCCAACGACGCCTGGCTCTCAGTCCTGGGCAAGGTCGCCGGCGCGAACTTCACCGCTGACTGGGGCGCGGCGGTCATCGCCCCCGTGACAGAAGAGATACTCAAGCTGACCGGCGTGGTCGTCCTGTTCCTGATCGCCCCAGCCGAGTTCGACGGCGTCATGGACGGGTTCGTCTACGGCGCCATGGTCGGTCTGGGCTTCACCGTGGTCGAGGACGTCTCGTACTTCATCAGCGCGACGGCGGCGTTCCAGGGCGCCGATCAGACCGGGCCGGTCATCGACACTTTCCTCATCCGGGTCGTCGCCGGCGGTCTCTACAGCCACGTGCTCTTCGCCGGCCTGACTGGCATGGGCTTTGCATACTTCGTGACGCGGCGCCAGGCCGGGTTGCCCAAGCGCCTGTTCGTCTTTGGCGCGCTCCTCGTGGCCGGCGCCGGCGCGCACTTCGTCTGGGACTCGCCGTGGATGATGTCCGTTCTGAACGTTGCCCCCGGAGTCGACAAGCCGAGCACGCTCCAATGGATCGAATACGGCGTGATCAAGGGCTCGCCCTTCCTCCTCTTGCTGCTGCTGATGGTCATGTTTGCCACCAGGAGCGAGGAGAAGAACTTCCGGGCGATCATCGCCGGCGAGCCCGACCCTGAGGTCATCACCGAGGCGGAGACTGCATCCCTGGGCAGCCTGTGGTCCAGGCGCAAGGCCCGCTCGGCGGCGGGACGTCAACGCGGACGACTGGGATCGCGGCTGACCGGGCGGCTGCAGGCGGCCCAGGTCGAATACGCGATGATCAGGAGTCGATCCGACACCCTGGCCGATCCGGCGCTCGAGGCCCAGCGACTCAAGATTCGGGCGATTCGAGCGCAACTCGCCGCCGTTCCGTTCGTGACCGTTGCCGCCACACCCGGGGCTGTCGCGGCCGCAGCACCCTATGCCGCCCCGATGAGTGCCACCTATGCGGCCCCGATGTCCGCGCCCGCGGCACTTCTCTCCGCTGCGCCCGCGGCGGCAGCATCCTACCCGGCGCCGATGGGCGCGCCCGTTACGACCCCCGCCGTCGAACCCGTGCTCCCGGCGGAGTCCACGCCCGAACCAGCCACAACGCCCGAACCAGCCGCAACGCCCGAGCTGGCCGAGCTGGCCGGGCAGACCGAAATCGGCCGGGCAGACCGCCACAGCCGCGCCGGCTGCGACGGCCGCGCCGGCTGCGACGGCCGCGCCCCAGCCCGCGGCTCAATGGCAACCGCAGCCCCAACCCGCTCCGGCGCCGATCGTGCTGGCGCCCCCTTGGCCCCCGCCTTGGGCCCCGACTCACCTCGTGCCGCCGGGTGGCATGGCAGCGTGGAACGCCCCCGACCCATCACGCCCGCCCATGCTGATGCTGCCGGAACGCCTCGAGCTGGTCGTGGACTCGCGCGCGGGGGCCTGGGCGTTCGTCCGCGCCGTCAACGGCTGGCGTGGTTGGGTGGATGGCCGCCGGCTGATCGACCGCGCCTGAGGCTCATTTGCGGCCCGGAGCGAGTCGGACCGAAGCCCGCTCGCGCCGCTCCGCCGGGCTCCGCACGGCCGCAGCGGCGTGTCGGGGCCGATCCTCAGGGTCTGGCGACCAGTGGCGAGGGCTCCGCCAACCCGGCGATGACGCGCCGCGTCTCCCGCGCGATCATGCGCTCCTCGTTCGTCGGGATGAGCAACACCCGCACGCGACTGGAATCGGTAGCGAGGTCGACCGCCCGCCCCCGCTCGTTCGCGTTCTTCGTCGCGTCCAGCTCCACGCCGAGAAACCCGAGATCGCGGCACGCGCGTTCCCGCACGACGGGGCTGTTCTCGCCGATGCCGGCAGTGAATACGATCGCGTCGAGGCCGCCCATGGCCGCGGCGTAGGCGCCGACGTACTTGCGGATGCGATAGCAGAAGACCTCCAGCGCCAGCACCGCCCTCGCGTGGCCCCTGGCGGCGGCCTCCTCGATGTCGCGCATGTCGCTCGACAGCCCGGACATCCCCTGCAGACCGCTTTCCTTGTTGATGATCCGGTCGATGTCCGAGACCGAGGCGTCTAGCCGGCGGGCGAGGTACACGAGGATGGCCGGATCGAGGTCGCCCGAGCGCGTGCCCATGACGAGGCCCTCGGCCGGGGTCAGCCCCATGCTCGTGTCGACGACGCGGCCGCCCTGGATGGCGGCCATGCTGCAGCCGTTGCCGAGGTGGCATGTGACGATCCGAGATGCCTCCCGCGAGACCCCGTTCTTGGCGAGCATGTCGAGGGCGATGCCGGTCACGTACTGGTGGGACGTGCCGTGGAACCCGTATCGCCGCACGCCGAAGGCCGTGTAGTAGTCATAGGGGAGCGCGTACATGTATGCGTAGTCGGGGATCGTGGCGTGAAATGCGGTGTCGAACACGGCCACTTGTGGAATGCCCGGCAAGAGCTTCAGGCAGGCACGAATGCCGTCGAGATTGGGTGGGTTGTGGAGTGGCGCGAGCTGGCTCACCTTCTCGATTTCCTCGACGACGTCGTCGGTGATGAGCGTCGGCAGGACGAACTTCTCGCCCCCGTGGACGACCCGATGCCCAACCGCGACGATCTCGTCGACCCGCTCCACGACGCCCCTCTCAGGGTCGGTGAGCAGCGCGAACACGCGGCGCATCGCCTCGTCGTGACAGTCCATCTCGGCGTCGAACGCGACCTTCCCATCGCGCTTCGTCTCCTGGATGATCCGGCCCTGTCGCTGGGCGACACCGACGCACTCGGCAATCCCCTTCGCGACGACCTCCTCAGTCTCTGCGTCGATGAGCTGGTACTTGAGCGACGAGCTACCGCTGTTTAGGACGAGGATCTTCATTCGGTGTTCTACCGCCTGTCCTGCTGCTGACCTTCACCCGGTCCAGTCCGCGTCTGCGCGAGCCGCCTCCGGGGCCGGATCGCTTCCACGGGGTCGCTAGTTGTTCGTGGCCTGGGCGGCCGTGATGGCGGCCACGTTCACGATGTCGACCGCGTCGCACCCCCGCGAGAGGTCGTTCACCGGGCTGCACAGGCCCTGGAGGACGGGGCCGAACGCCTTGGCCCTGGCGAGCCGCTCCGTGAGCTTGTAGGCGATGTTCCCGGAGTTGAGGTCCGGGAAGATGAGCACGTTCGCCTTCCCGGCTACGGGGCTGCAGGGTGCCTTCTTCTTGCCGATCCAATCGACGAGGGCGGCGTCGGCCTGAAGCTCGCCGTCGAGAGCGATATCCGGGCGTCGTTCCTTCGCGATCCGGGTCGCCTCGACGACTTTGTCGACGATCGGGTCCCTGGCACTGCCCTTGGTCGATAGCGAGAGCATCGCGACGCGCGGCTCGAACCCGAGGAGGGTCCGCATGGTGTCCGCGCTCTGGATCGCGATCTCCGCGAGCTGCTCGGCGTTGGGGTTGATCACCAGGCCGCAGTCGGCGTAGATGAACGCGCCCTCCTCGCCGTACTCGCAGTCCGGAACGATCATGACGAAGAAGGCCGAGACCAGCCCGCAGTTGGGTGCCGTGCCGAGGACCTGGAGGGCCGGCCGGATGGTGTCGGCCGTGGAGTGTGTCGCCCCCGAGACCTGCCCATCGGCCTCGCCCTCGTGGACCATGAGGCAGCCGAAGAACAGCGGGTCGAGGACGAGCTGAGCCGCCTTCTCTTCCGTCATCCCCTTGTGCCGGCGGAGATCGAGGAGCGTGTCGGCGAACCGGTCTCGTTCTGGCGCGACGGCGGGGTCGACGATCCGGCACCGGCTGATGTCCGCCCCGGCCTCCTTGGCGGCGGCTTCGATCTTCCAGAGCGGGCTCACGAGGACGACCTCGGCCAGGCCCTCCCGGACGATTCGCTCGGCCGCGGTCACTGTCCGAACGTCGTCGGCCTCCGGCAGCACGACGGTCTTGTGCCCCGCGCGTGCGCGCGCGTAAACGGTTTCCATGACGTTGGACGTCATCTTCAAGACCACTCCTGGTGCAGTTGTGTCGTTCGCGCGTAAAGGCGCGGGAGTCGGGCGCCGCGGACGCCGCCGACATGGGGTGAGGCGCCGCGAGAGCCCGCAGCGGTATTAGTCGGAGCTTCCTCGATTGGGCTCCACGGCGAGTAGAGCCAATGGGCGCGCGATGCGGGCCGGAAGTCCCGTGCCTGTTGGACGGGCAGGGGGCCGAAAGACCGGATCCTCGACCACGCGGCTCCGTCTTGTGGCGCCCGGGGCCTCTGAAAGGCGGCGCTCAGGACCGCGGCGAGGCCGACGGCAGGCCGGCGAGGTACGGCAGGATCTGATCGGGCCTGAGGACCGAGGCCCACGGCGCCCTGTTCACCTCGTGGGGAGCGGTCACGACCGCGGCGTAGACGTCCACCACGAGGTCTCGATCATCAGGGTCCAGGCAGGGGCCGTCCTGCGCCGAGCCGGTGCGCGTCTTCCGGCCGGGATGCTCGAGCGGCATCCACTCACCGTCGACGTCAACTTCCCAGCGATCGCCGAAACGGCCCACCGAGCCGCCGCCCGCGGCCGGCCGGCAGACGACGGCACCGAAGCGGCCCACAGCCACCGGCGGCACCACATAGCCGTCGGGAAGGGCGAGCGGGGCGAAAGCCGCGTCATACCCCAATCCGCCGGCCACTCGCCGCAGGACGCTGGAGCGGGGCTCCAGGGCGATCCGGAACGCGTCCAGCAATCGCGCGATCCCTGCGGTGGCCAGGCTGAGAGGAATCGTGGCGACCATCGCCACGGCGAGGACGAAGATGGCGCCGCCGCTCGACGCGATTCGGCCCGAGAGGACGAGCCGGCTGACAATCGGCGTGGCCAGGGCCACATACGCGAGAGTGGCGGCGATCGAGAGCCAGCCGGCGCCGAGGACGGTCAGTTCTATCGGATTGGCGCGGCGGGCGATCGAGTCGGACGGGGCCTGAAGGGCGATCTGAGCCATGCTGGGATCCTGCGCCGGCCGGGCCGGACAAGCACTACGTCCCATGACCAGTTGCCCGATGTCACCGCGTCCGACGCCTGGTGCACGGGCGCACCCCCCGATGTAACAGGTCCCTGTTGGGCCCATCGGAGCCTTGAACGAAGCACAGGATTGGTCGGGTGCGGTCGGGTGCGGTCTGGTGAGCCGTTCCGGTACTTGTCCGTAAGGCGGCACGACAGGTCCGCCGGCATCATCCCCGGACACGGTCCTGGGTGCCATGACGCCCGTACCATTGCTCGCTTCCCCCAGCCGTCCCATTGTCCGGGGCAAGACGGGCCGGCCTGTCCGCGGAGGTAAGAGAGTTGTCGAAAAAGCGCGACTTGCGGCTCCACGCCAGCTGGCTTCTGGCGTCGCCGCTCGCGCTGATCCTGCTCGTTCTGGCGGTTAGCAGCGCCGCCGCGCACCACTCGCCGGGCCACCTGTCCGATCCGTCCGTTTCCCCGCGCGAGGTCGCCGCAGGCGGGACGGTCGTCCTGGCAGTGACCTTCACCGACGACACCGGCGCCGCGCCGAGAGCGGTGACGGTGTCGGTGGATGGCGCGGCCTCATCGATGACCGCCGATGCCGACTCGTTCAAGACGGGCGTGCGCTACGAAACCAGGGTTGCGCCGGCCGCCGGTCGGCATGCCATCGTCTTCAGCGTGACCGACGCAACTGGCGACCGGGAATTCCTTGCGGCGGGTTATGTCCAGGTCAAGGGCAGCGACGGCCCGGGACCCAGCGCCGACCCCACGGCCGCTCCGACCCGGTCGCCCAGGCCCGAACCGACCGCCAGGTGCACACCCGCTGTCACGCCGGCTGGCGGTGGCCGAGGGACGGGCGGCACCGACAAGAGCGACACTGGCGATGGCCCCGGCGGCGCAACGCCGGCCCCGGCCGTGACTCCGGCCGCAGACGCCACGCCGGTCCCAGGCAGCACGCCGGCCCCGGACGCAGCTTCCCCCGATCCCACCAACGCAGGCCAGACTGAATGGCCCGGTACCGGAACCACCAGCGGGTCGGGTGTCGGCAAGCCGGCCGGCCCGGAGGGGCCGATCTCGACGGCGGATCCCAGCCCCGGTGACGGCCGGACGATGGGCCCGGCCACCGGGTTGACCGACGAGAACAACGTCGCCGGCGGAGACGTCGAGGAGTCGCAGGGCGCGATCCTCCCGGTCGATGGCCAGTCGCGCATCGATCTGCTGGCCCGGTACCACGCCTCGCTGCCGACGATGCTGGTCGAGATGGTCCCGACCATCGTCACCGCGACCACCGGCGGGCTGGCCTGGGCCGCATTTGTGATCTTCGGCAAGCGTCGTCGGGACGGAGAGAATTCCGAGCCCGATCCGCTTCTGGCCACAGCTGCGGCCACCGGTGTCGAGACGGGCGCCGCGCAGGGCCTGCGAGCCGTCGACGAGTCGCAGCTGCCGCGCTGGCGGCGACCCTCACTGCAGCAGGTCCGCAGGACCGACCCGCTTCGAGTCGTCGCCGACGCGCCGACCATGTCCTTCGCCAAGGCTGGCGTCCGGCCGCTGGAGAGCTACGAGCGCCGCCAGATCCGCTATCGCCTGGTTCGGCTGCTGAACTGCCCCGACGAGGTCCGCGCCTCCGAGATCGGCGTCCTCGATCGCGGCGACGAAGTCCAGCTTCTGGAGCGGCATGGCGTCTACTGGCGAGTTCTGTGCCCGGACGGACGAACCGGCTGGGTCCACCGGATGACCCTTGCGGCTCCGGCTTCGGAATCCGCGTCTGAAGCGGTCGAGCCGGAGATTCGCCTGGCGCTCGAGCCCCCTTGCGAGCCGGTTGAGACGCCGGTCGCGCCAGCAGCCGCGGCGCCGGCGGAGAACGTCGACGGCCTCCTGGAGGCATACATGCGAGCCCGGAGCGACGTCTTGCACTCGGCCGGGGAGGTCGAGGCGGTCGGGTTCGAGGCAGGCCCGATCGTCGAAGCGCCGGTCGAGCCGGTCGAGCCGGTCGAGCCGGCCCAGCCGGCCGAGGCGACCGAGCCGGTCGAGCCGGAGACGAGCGAAATCGAGCCCGCCCCCGCGACCGCGCCCGGGCGCGCAGCTACGCCCGCGCCCGCCATGGGGCTGTCGGTCGCCGCGCTGGCTCGCGACTATCTGGAACGAGCCGGGTTCGCCGTCGTGAGTCCCGAGACGGCAGCCCAGCCCGCGGTCGGGCCCCTTGTCGAACCGGTGATCGAGCCCGCCGTCGAGGTACCGGCCGAACCGGCGATCGAGCCGGTTGCGGGACCCGCGGTCGACGCGGCGACTACTCCCGCCGTCCCCGCGCCGTCGAGCGACGCGGCTCCTTCCGCAGAACGAGAACGTGCTGATGGGCGATATTCGGGACGTAAGAGCGCGGGTAGCCGTAAGGCCTCAACCGAGTCCCGGCCTGGTACCAGATCACGTCGCCCTTCGCGGTGAAGCCGGCGCGCGTCGCGCGCTCGGCCAGGTCCGCTCCGGTGAAGATGTAGCGCCCGTCCTGGTAGGCATCCCGGACGATCACGGCCGCGTAACGCTCTGGGCGGAGGACGCGCGCGAGATGCGAGAAGACGCTCTCCATTCGGTCGAGGAACGTCCCATAGTCGGCGCTGTTGGCCAGGTCGCCCGGATGATCCGTGACCATCGAGTAGTCGGTCCGGCGGTTGGCGTGACTCTCGGCCAGCTTTCCGCCGACCATCGTGATCGGCAGCTGGATGTTGTAGGGCGGGTCGGTCGCGACGAAGTCGACGCTTTCGGCCTCCATCTCGGGCAGGAGGAGCATGGCGTCGCCCAGGCGCATCCGCAGCCCCGAGGGGTCGAACGTCCGCTCGCCGCCCGGGTCGTTGGGGCCGATGTCGGCCACTACTGGCCCGCGCCCGCCACGCTCCGCCGCCAGGCTGCTCAGAAGCGATTCGTAGACCGCGACCCAGCGGGCCTCGATCTCGATCCCGATCGCACGCCTGGGACCGCGTGCGATGGCCGCCCCGATCAGCGTCCCGCCGACCCCTGCGAACGGGTCCAGGACGAGCTCTCCGCTGGTGGTGAAGAACTCGATCAAACGGGCCATGAGCCGCGGCGGCTTGTTTGCACCGTGCTGTCTTCGGAGATCGTGTCCGAGCTCGGATGGATAGGCCGTTCCCCACACGGACTTGGTGAAGTACAGCCACTCCTCGCCGGAGAGCTCGTTGAGGGTGTTGTCAGGGTGCCTGGGGCTCATTCGACGAGCCTAGCAGGCGCGACCGCCCTTCTTGCGCCCGATACGGAATTGGCGCCCGTAACCGGGCGTCCAGCGGTTACCCTAGGCGGGCCGAGGGGAACGGCGAGGCTCTGCCATGGGCCGCGCCGCATTCGGGGGGTGGGAATGTCATGACGAACAGCATCGAGCGGAGCGGCGGACGCGGCTTCGACGGGCGCTCCTCGCACCGCAGGCTCTGGAGCGACCGATTCGTCGGACGCGAGCGCCCGCTGGAGCGAATAGCCGTCGGGCTGCAGAGCGTGGCCGACGGCCGGCCCAACGCGCTCATCCTGTCAGGCACCGCGGGCCTGGGTTTGACGCGACTCCTGGCCGAGACGGAGCGGCGCATCGGCGCGCTCGCGGATCCGTTCGCGGCCGTCCACGGGGTCGCCATGCCGGCCACGTCGGGCGTGCCCTATGCCCCGATCAGCGCGGCGCTGGAGCGTTTGCTCGAGCCGGTTCCCGATGAGACGCTGGCGGCGCTGGTTGGCCCGACGGGCGACGCGATCGCCCGGCTGGTGCCGAGCCTCCGGCCACGCCTGGCGGCTTTGGAACTGCTGCGCCAGCGGCCTCGCGTCGTGGCCACCGAGTGGCGCGAGGCGCGCATGCTGGAGGCAGTCCTCGGATTGCTGGAGCGTCTCGGCGAGCGCCAGCCGGTGGCGCTGCTGCTGGAGGACATGCACTACTCGGATGCCGCAACCCGCAGCCTGGCCACGTTCCTGGCGCGGGTCTCGCGGGGCCAGCGGGTCATGCTGGTCCTGACATACCAGCCCGACCGGTTGTTGCGATCCGATCCGTTGCGGGCGACGCTGGCATCTCTCGTGACGACGCCGTCCGTCGTCAACGCCGAGGTCGGGCCGCTGGACCGCGCCGAACTGGGCCAGCTCATCGAGGCTATCGAAGGCGGGCGGCCCTCGTCCACGACCCTGCTGCTGGTCGCCGAGCGGTCGCGCGGCAACCCGCTCGTCGCCGAGGAGTTGCTCGCGGCCAGGCGCGAGCTCTCCGGTGTCTCTCTGGCGGGCTCGTTCGAGCGGCTCGTGACCGCTCGTTCTTCGCTCCGCTCCCCTGAGTGCCGCCGGGTGCTGCGGCTTCTATCCCTGACCGGCGAGCCGGTCACGCGGCCGATGCTCATGGCTATGGCCACGGAGTTCGAGCGTCGGGCGCCCTCAAGACCGCCGCGGTCGACGAGCGGTGGGCGGAAGAGTGACAGCCTGGACGGAGACATCGCCGCCGGCGCGGCCGAGGGACTCGAACATGGGTTCCTGGTCGAGGTGGCCGACGGGCGGCTCACCGCGGATGGTCGCGAGCGGCGGATCTGGTTCCGCCACGAGTTGATCGCGGAAGCGATCGCCACCGATCTGCTGCCGGCCACGAGGCGGCGCTACCATGCGGCGCTGGCCGCGGCCGGGCGAGGCGATCCAGCGTCCGACGCCCCGTCCGCCGGCACGCCGATGGGGCTGCCGTCTCGCGAATACATCCGTTCGAGACCCGTTCCTCGGCCTTCCGCGTCATCAACCGCGGAGGCGGCCCCACGGGATCCGGTCGCAGCCATTCCTCCGCAGCCGGCAGCCGCTCTGGCGCATTACTTCGCCGCCCACCAGCTGGCCGAGGCGGAGCAGGCAGCGCTGGCCGCGGCGGCGGCGGCCGAAGCTCTCGACGCCGGAGCGGACGCGCTCGCCCACTACGAAAAGGCCCTCGCCCTCTACGAGATCGTACGTCTGGGAGAAGACGTGCCGCCTCTGTCCGACCTCTACGTTCGGGCCGCCGAAGCTGCCTTCGCCGCCGGCGACCCGGCTCGCGCCTCGGCCTACTGCGAGGCCGCCGCGGCCGCACTGGACGATCCCCACGAGCGTCTTGCCCTCGGCCTGGTGATGGAGCAGCTGGGCCGCTACCGCCGCGCCTCGGGCGACCAGGAGGGATCGCTCGCGGCCTACAAGCGGGCCGTCGATCTCGTCCCGCGCGAGCCGACCGCGGCTCGGGCCCGCGTCCTCGGCTCGCTGGCCCAGTTCCGGATGCTCGAGGGCGTCTTCTCGG
Organism: uncultured Chloroflexia bacterium; assembly: GCA_963768655.1. GTDB lineage: Bacteria > Chloroflexota > Limnocylindria > Limnocylindrales > CSP1-4 > Fen-1039. Next base: position 191,696 of record CAVYIM010000009.1, read on the forward strand.
AAGCGAGGAGATACGCGCAGGAAGCGGTTGCGGTGGCGATCGAGGTCGGCGAGGAGGCTCGCCAGGAACTCCTCCACGCCACTTGCACGCTGGCGGTGGCCCAGGCCTGGGGGGAAGAGCCCGAACCGGCCGTCGAGATGCTGCGCCAGACACTGGTCGACGCCGCGGCGCTGGGGCGGCTCGACGACCTGTTCCGGGTGTACGCCAACCTCACCACCGTCCTGGACCTGCTCGGTCGCCGCGAGGAGGCGATCGCGATGGCCTACGAAGGGATCGCCGAAGCCGAGCGGGAAGGCCAGGCCACGGTGTACGGCAACTTCCTGCGGGCCAACGCCTCCGAATCCCTGTACTTCATGGGCCGCTGGCCCGAGTGCCGCCGTCTCTGTCTGGACGCTCTGAGCTGGAACCCGGTGGGCATCTGGTTCCTCTCGCCGCTCCTTAATCTCGCGACGGTCGAAGTCGCCATGAGCGCGGGCGAGTCTGCCGGCAGACTGCTCGGGCAGCTCCTGCTGGCGCTCGAAACCGTCCAGGATCCGCAGTTCGCCGTGCCGGCCCAGCAGACGGCGGCTGCGTATGCGCTGTGGCAGGAGGACCTCGCGGATGCCCGCCGGGCGGCGGAGCGTGGCTGGCAGAAGGTCAGCGACACCGAGGACTGGCTGCTGATGGCACGCATGGCATCGACCTGCCTCGAGGTCGACGCCACCATTGCCGAGGACGCCCACCGCCGCCGCGACTTCGCCTCACTCGCGGCTGCCCGCGAGCGAAGCCTCCCGATCGTTCTTCAGGCGGAGGCAGTCGTGAAGGGCTGCGGCGTTCCGACGAGGTTCGGGTCTCGCCGGCAGGCGGATCTGGCGATCCGGGTGGCCAGGGCGTTCCGGGCGCGAATTGAGGGTCACGACGATCCGGCTACGTGGACGCAGCTCGCCGCCGACTGGGCCGAGCTGGGAGATCCGTATGAAGCCGCCCGCGCCCACTGGCGGGAGGCCGAAGCTCTCCTCGATCGAGCCCGCGGCCGCTCCACTCGGACCGCGGCTCGCGATCCGCTCAGCGCCGCCGCGGAAGGCGCCTACGGCCTGGGGGCGTGGCCGCTGCTAAGGGCCGTTGCCGAGCTGTCGCGGCGGGCCATGCTGCCTCTCCCCAAGCACATCGAGGCGGCCCTGGAGGGTCGGCTCGAGCCCCTCGCCGCTCCCACCCGGTCGATCGCCACCCGGCCCGGAGCCCCTGCCCGGCCCGCGGTTCCGTCACTGGCAAGCCGTGGTGGCGCGACGGGACAGGGCGCCGGCCAGGGCGCGGGCGGATCGGCCGGCGCGGCCGCGCCCCGCTGGGAGTCGGGCTTCGTGGCCGACTTCGCCGCCTCGGCGGTCCAGCAGGCGCAACACGACTTCGGCCTCAGCAAGCGCGAGCTCGAGGTCCTGGCACTGATCGCCGAGGGGCGCAGCAATCCGGAGATCGGCCGGCAGCTGTACATCACGCGCAAGACGGTGGCCGTGCACGTGAGCAACATCCTGACCAAGCTCGGCGTGTCGGGACGGGTCGAGGCGGCCGCCGCCGCGATCAGGCTGGGACTGACCGAGAGCGCGTAGGGCGGCGGCACCGAGGGCTCGCTTCGGTGGCCCGCGGGTCTCCCGCGATGTCGCTCAGCGCCTCCGCCGCCGGCGCCGTCCGACGGACACAAAGAAACCCGGACTCAGTGTCCGGGTTTCTTGCGGCGTATCCGACCTACCAGCGCTTGCCCCAAATGATCACGACAAACGCCAGGAGGAACGGAGCCAGATCCGTGAAGTCCACAGTCGACTCCTTTGTCTGCTCTCCCCCTTGGGAAGTTGCCACGCAGGCCGTGTGCAGCGTCGGTAACCATATCCCTTTCTGGCCAAGATTCTCAATCGCTCATCCGTACGGAGGGTACCGACCGGACCCGGGGCCGGGTACTGCCAGGTCCCGAGCCGAATGGGGCAAGGGTTATTCCCTAGAGGTTCCGCGGGATCCTGGGCTTCTTCCCGATCTTCGGGTCGTCCGGCCGGTGAGCCTGACCCTACACTTCGGCCAGCGGACCAGAGCCGGCGCCGCGCGGCACGGCCCTGCTCGCACCTCGAGGTGACGTGGCGTGCCGACCGACGTCCAGTTCCAGCTCGACATCTCGACGCGGCTCCTCGTGGCCGCAGGCTTTGGGGCGATGATCGGCCTGGAGCGCGAGATCCACGGCCACCAGGCGGGTGTGCGAACGCACATGCTCGTGTCGCTGGGCTCCGCGATATTCACCGTGCTATCTATCTACGGCTTCCACGCGGTCGCGGGAACCGGCAGCGTCGACCCGAGTCGCATCTCGGCCCAGATCGTGACCGGCATCGGCTTCCTGGGCGCGGGTGCGATCGTTAAGTTCGGGACCAACGTCCGCGGCCTGACCACCGCTGCCAGCCTGTGGGTCGTGGCCGCCGTCGGTCTGGCCGCCGGAACCGGCTGGTACTTTGTGGCCGCGGTTGGCACCGCGCTGGCGATGCTGTCGCTGTGGCCCGTCCATCGTCTGGTTGCCAAACTCGAGCTGTCCGGTGGGCGCGTCGTCCGGGTTCGCCTCAATCTCAGGAAGCTGGACCTCTTCGCCGGCGTCTCGCAGATCCTTCTGTCCAACCGGGTGGAAATAGTGAGCGTCCAGAGCGAGAAGACGAAGGGGGGCCACTTCATGGACCTGGAGCTCCGGCTGCCGGTTGGGGGGCTGGACCACAAGATCCTTTCGGAGCTTGGACAGATGAGGGATGTCGAGGTGGAGACGATCGCGGCGGTCGAAGAGGCCTGAGCCCGCGGCGGTCAGTCGGCCGATTTCTCCGATGCCGCGGGCTTCCCGGGCCGTGCAGCCAGAGCCGCATCCACGGCCGAGATCAGCGACTCGGACGTGAAGGGCTTGGCCAGGAAGTCTATCCCTGCGTCCAGGACGCCGTCGCGGACGATGCCCTTGTCCGTGTGGCCCGACATGTAGAGGACCCGGAGGCCGGGCTGGGAGGCGGAGAGCCGCGTGGCCACGTCGCGGCCGCTCATGCCGGGCATGATCACGTCGGTGAGGAGCAGCTCCACGGCGGTGTCGCGCGCCGCCTCGATGGCCGCCGAGCCGTCCTGGGCGGTCAGGACCCGGTAGCCGGCCGTCTCCAGGACGCGGCTCGCGAATCGTCTGACGCCGCTGTCGTCCTCGACGACGAGGATCGTGGCCGTCCTCGCGGCGCCGGTCGTCGCGGCCCGCGGTGCCTCCGGGCTGGCGGCGCTGGTCCTCTCGACGCGCGGCAGGTAGACGGTGAACGTCGACCCGTTGCCCGGTTTGCTTCGAGCGGAGACCGTTCCCCCGGACTGTTGAACGATGCCGTAGACCGTTGCCAGCCCGAGGCCCGTGCCCTTGCCCGGGCCCTTCGTAGTGAAGAATGGCTCGAAGAGGTGGTCCAGGGTGTCGGCATCCATGCCCGTGCCCGTGTCCGTCACCGACAGCGTGGTCATTCTTGCCGGCAGCTCGGCGCCGGCCTGTGACTCGACGGTCGGGGTCGAGTCCAGGTCGGCGATCTCGATCGTCAACGTGCCGCCGTCGGGCATGGCGTCGCTGGCATTCACCGCAAGGTTGAGGATCACCTGCTCGATCTGACCCGGGTCCGCCAGGACGCAGCCGGTGCCATCCGGGACGACTGTCAGCAGCCGGACGTCCTCGCCGATGAGTCGACCCAGCATCGGCTCCAAACGCCGGACGACCTCGCCCAGATCGACCACCTCCGGTTGCAGGACAGTCCTTCGAGCAAACGCCAGGAGCTGGCGGGTCAGCCTCGCGGCGCGATCCGCGGCCTGCTCTATCTGCTCCAGGTCTTCGCGCGGCCCTTCGCCTGGCGGAAGCTCGGCCAGGGCGAGGCTGGCGCTGCCGCGGATGGCGGTCAGGAGGTTGTTGAAATCGTGGGCGATGCCGCCGGCGAGACGGCCGATGCCCTCCATCTTCTGGGCCTGGCGCAGCTGCTGCTCGAGTTCGGCTCGCTCGGCATCCGCCTGGCGCCGTTCGCTGACGTCGCGGGCGATGCTCAGGATGGCCTTGCGGCCGCCCAGGTCGATGACGGTGGCGCTGACCTCGACCGGGATGGCGACCCCGTCTCGTCGAACGTGCGCCGTTTCGAAGAAGGCCGAGTGCTGGCTGGTGAGCGCTTGTTCGCGGATCGGGACGAGGGCGGCGAACTCCGGCGCATCTATGTCGGTCGGCCCCATGGCCAGGAGCTCTTCGCGGCTGTAGCCGAGCCGCTCACAGGCGGTGCGATTGACCTCTACGAACTTGCCGCCGATGTCGTGGATGAAGATCGCGTCGTTGGCGAAGTCGAAGAGCGACCGGAAACGCTCCTCCGACTGCCGGAGGGCCTGCTCCGCGCCATAGCGGTCGGAGATATCCAGGCCGGCGGTGACCAATCCGATGATCTCCCCGCCCTTGGATCGGAGTGGGGCTTTGGTCAGTAGCTGGCGCCGCACAGTCCCGTCGGGGAAGGCCATGTCGGCCTCGTACGTGTGCGCCGTCCCGTCCGCCAGGATCTCGCGGTCGCGGTCGGCGTGTACCGCCGCGTCGGGCTGGCCGAGCTCACCGATCGTCTTGCCGATGATCTCTTCGCGGGGCCGGCCCGGACCGGCCGCGAACGCGGTGTTGCAGAGCTCCAGCCGGCCATCCACGTTCTTGGCGTTGATCGGGAAAGGCAGGGCGTCGAGCAGCTCCTGCATGAAACGCGCCTGCTCGCGCAGCGCCTCCTCGGACCGGCGGCGCTCGGTGATGTCGCGATGGACGGATAGGATCGCCGGCTCGCCGCGGTACTCTACTCGCCGCGCCACCACCTCGATGGGAACCTCTATGCCATCGCGCCGCAGGTGCGTGGTTTCGAACACGAGCAGCCCAACTTGCATCATTCGCTCGATGCGTTCGGGGATCAGAGACGCCATCTCAGCCGTATTGATGTCGCCGATGGTCATCCCCAGGAGCTGCTCGCGGGTGTAGCCGAGGCGCTCGCACAGGACCCGGTTGACCTCCAGAAAGGGGCCGGCCGGGTTGTGGATTGCTGCGCCGTCGCCGATGCTGTCGAAGACGGTTCGGAACTCAGCTTCCGATCGGCGTGCGGCCTCGTCGATCTCGTGCCGCACCGATATGTCGCGCACCGACGAGACGACGCCCACGATCTCGCCACCGGCGTTCCGGTGCGGCCGGTTGGTCTGGACGACCCAGCCGCGTCGGCCCGTGCGAGAGATCACGTACTCGAACTCGCGCGACGTGGGCGACTCGCCGGCAAGGGCTCTCTCCAGGTCCTCGCCGACGCCCGTCGCCATGACTTCGGGGAACGCTTCACGGGCTTCTCTTCCGAGAACATGGTCAGCGGCCAGTCCCGTCAGCTCCTCCATGACCGGATTCCAGACGACATACCGAAGGTCGCCGTCGTAGACGATGATCCCCTCGCCGGCGCTGGCAATGATCGTCTCGACGAACGCGTTCCGCTCGCGAGTGGCGGCCTCGGCGCGCCGGCTGGACGTGACGTCCTCGATCATCGCCATGATCCACGTTGGCCCCACGCGCGAGAGGCGGACGAGCACCGTGCGGTCGGTCGTCGCGTCGTGCCCCTCGAATTCCTCCGGTTGACCGCTCGATGTGACCCGGCGCGCCCGTTCGATCAGCTCCGGCCTGAGTTCGGGTCTGACCTCCAGAGCCCGCAGCCCGAGGAGCTGCTCGGCCTTCTGGCCGGTCAACCTCTCGAAGGCGGGGTTGACGTCGATTATGCGGTAGTCGGCCGGCATCCCGGCTTCGTCGCGCAGCGTCTCGGCGATGGCGACGGCGGTCGACATCTGTTCGAACAGCATCGAATGGATGTCCGCGGATGCGGGTGCGTCGTCCTCAGGGCACCCGTCGGAACGGTCTGCGTCCGCCACGCTCGCCTCATTCTCCGGCTATGGGCTCTACCGCACCCTACCACCGCCGGTGCCGGGAACCCGCCGCGTGTGATCTCGGGGCAGAACCAGATACCGCCTGGCAGCGGCCGACAGCCCGGCCATCTTCTCACCGCGCCATGGCCGAGTCCATGCGGATTTCGGACCAGGTTGGCCACCTTGCGATCGGAGGCGGTGGCGCCTCAGAGACGGGCGCAGCCCGGGGAATTGGCGGGCGCGGCGGTGAGACCGGCGGCGCGGCCTCAGATCGGCGGCGCAGCTCGGGGCCCTACTGGGCCTTGACCGCCGCGATCAGATTCTGCGAGACCCTGCTTGGCGTCGGCGAAGTACATCCCGGTCTTCGGGTTCACGTACAGAGGGTTGTCGACGCCGGCGTAACCGCGACCCATCGAGCGCTTCATGACGATGATCGACCGGGCGTGGTCCACGTCCAGGATCGGCATGCCGAAGATCGGGCTGGTGCGGTCCGTTCGGGCGGCGGGGTTGGTGACGTCGTTGGCGCCGATCACGAGGGCGACGTCCGTCCGCTCGAACTCGGGGTTGATATCGTCCATTTCTTTGAGCTGCGGGTACGGCACGTTGGCCTCGGCGAGCAGCACATTCATGTGGCCGGGCATCCGGCCGGCAACCGGGTGGATGGCATAGGAGACGTCGATCCCGCGGGCCTCCAAGAGGTCGGCCAGCTCGCGGACGCCGTGCTGCGCCTGGGCGACCGCCAGGCCGTAGCCGGGGACAATGACGACCTTGCTGGCATAGGCGAGCTGGATCGCGGCGTCGTCGACCGACACCTCCCGGATCGTCCCGCCCTCGCTAGTCATCGCCGCCTGCGACCCCTCCGCGACGCCGAAGCCGCCGACCAGGATGTTGGCGATCGAACGGTTCATCGCGTCGGCCATGAGCTTGGTCAGGATCGCCCCAGAAGCCCCCACGAGCGCCCCGGCGACGATGAGGATCACGTTGCCGACGACGAAGCCGGCCATGGCTACGGCGGTGCCCGTGAAGGCGTTGAGCATCGAGATCACGACCGGCATGTCCGCCCCGCCGATCGGCAGGACCATCGTCACGCCGAAGATGAGAGCGCCGACGAGGGCCGCGATGAGGAGCCCATTCAGGATCTCGGTGTCGTAGTTGAAGAGCCCGGCACCGGCCAATACGAGCACGATGGAGCAGCTGATCGACACGATCAACGCGATGGCCGACAGGAAGCGCCCGCCCGGCAGAATGATCGGCTGGCCCTTGAGCCTGCCCATCAGCTTGGCCGTGGCGATCAGCGAGCCGGTGAACGTCACCGATCCGACGACGACATCGACGACGATGAAGAAGATCAGCCAGCCGTCCAGGCTCGCCAGCGCGCCTTCGGGAGTGCGTTGGCTGCCCAGGCGGACGAAGTCGTCGATGGCGAGCACGGCCGCGGCTCCGCCGCCCATGGCGTTGAAGAGAGAGACGAGCTGCGGCATCGCGGTCATGGCGACCGTCCGCGCCAGACGCAGGCCGGCGGCTCCACCCACCACCAGGCCGCCGACGATGATCGCCCAGTTCCCGATCCCAGGACTCGAGTTGGCGACGAAGACCAGTTCCGATATGACGGCGATGGTCATGCCGATCGCGGACAGGCGGTTGCCATTGCGCGCCGAGGCCGGCGAATTCATCAGGTGCAGGCCCATCGCGAAAAGCGAGGCCCCGACCAGGAACGCGAACTGCACCAGGTACCCGAGGTCGATGGGGTTCATGGCCGGCTCCTCGTCATTCGGCGGACTTGTCGGCCTTGGGGACCGGGCGTCGTTTGAACATCTGCAGCATCCGGTCGGTGACCCAGTAGCCGCCCACGACATTCGCACTGGCGAAGACGACGGCCACGAAGGCGAGGACGCCGGTCAGCGTGTTGTCGGCCGTGCCCGCGAGAGCGATGGCGCCCACGAGAACGATGCCGTGGATCGAGTTGGTGCCCGACATCAGTGGCGTGTGCAACGTCGCCGGGACGCGGCTGATCACTTCGAAGCCGAGCAGTATCGCCAGGGCAAAGACCGTCAGGTCGTTGATCAGTGTGCCGACGTTCATGCCTGGTCGCCTCCCTTTGGAGCCGGCTGGAGCAGCTTCAGGGTCGCCGCCTGGACGACCTTGCCGCCGTGAGTGATCACCGTCGCAGCCGTCACCTCATCGTCGAAGTCGAGATGGATGGCTCCGTCGACGACGAAATTCAGCAGCAGGTTGGAGATGTTGCGCGAATAGAAGATGCTGGCCCCGGTCGGCATCGATGCCGGCAGGTTGAGAGGGGCGTGGATCTCGACGCCGTTGGCGCTGGTCACGAGTTTGCCCGGCCGGGACAATTCGCAGTTGCCGCCCAGCTCGCTGGCGGCCATGTCGACGATCACCGAGCCGGTCTTCATACCCTCCACCGCGGCGCGAGTCACCAGGACGGGGGGACGGCGGCCGGGAACCTGGGCGGTGGTGATCACAATGTCGGAAGTGGCGATGATGCCGTTCAGCTCGGCCTGCTGGGCGGCCTGCTCCTCGGCCGTGAGGGCGCGCGCGTAGCCGCCCTGGCCGGTGGCCTCGATCGCGGACTTCAGCGTGACGAATTGCGCGCCCAGGGACTCGGCCTGCTCCTTGGTGTCGCGGCGGACGTCGTAGGCCTTGACCATCGCCCCCAGCCGTCGGGCGGTGGCGATCGCCTGCAGACCGGCAACGCCGACGCCGAGCACGAGCACGTTGGCCGGCTTGGCGGTGCCGGCCGGGGTCGTGAGCAGCGGGAAGTAACGCCCGAAGGCATTCGCGGCGATCAGCACGGCCTTGTACCCGCCGACGTTGGCCTGCGACGAGAGGGCGTCCATGCTCTGCGAGCGGCTGAGCGTGCGAGGGATGGCGTCGAGGCTGATCGCGGTCACCTTCAGTCGAGCGAGACTGGCCATCGCCCGGGGATCGAGCAGCGGCGCGAGCAGGCCGATCACGACCTGGCCCTCGTGGAGCATTTTCGTCTCATCCGGAGTGGGGCGATGGATGCGCAGAATGATGTCGCCGGTCGAGTAGAGGGTCGCGGTGTTCACGACCTTCGCCCCCGCCTCGACGTAGCTCTGGTCCGGGAACGAGGCGGCGGCACCTGCGCCTCGTTCGACGAGCACGGTCATGCCCGCTTCCCGGAGCTTCCCGACCGCCTCGGGGACCAGCGCCACGCGCCGTTCCTCCGATGCGATCTCCCTGGCTACGCCAACTTTCATGGTGGTACCACCTGCTGCACGCATCTTGGACCAGCCGGCTCAAGGCAGGAGCGTCCAGCGAGGACGCGCCCGACAGTCTAGCCCGGCTTGCCGGGCCGTGCCGCGCCCAGCGGCACCGCCGCTCTTGCTCGATCGCCGGGCCGTTCCTGGGACACGACCGCCGGCCATCGTGCGGCCGGCATCGAGGTCAGCACGACCATCGCACATCTCACATTTCCGGGCGACGGAAACGGTCTCCTGTCTCGCCAGACCGACCACGCTCCCACACCTCGACCCATTCGAAGATGACCTCTGGTCACATTTCCACGAAGGCGTATAGTGATTCCGTAATCGCCGGCGCTGCCGGCGAGTTTCACCGAAACGGGTCGTGGATCGGAGGAGGAAGACGATGGTCACCGTACGCAAGGCCGACCCGGCTCTCATGGACAAAGCCGCCACACCAACGCGCGAGTTGAGCCCGGCCGCAAAGGAGCGGGATCAGCAACAGCGCCAGTTCAAGCGGCTCATCGCCCAGCTCAAAGGTCCCGAGCAGGTCTTCGTGGTTCGGCTCGATCCCACCGAAAAGCCGATAACGATTCGGCAGCGATTGTTGCGCGTAGCCGCCGAAGCCAACGTCGAGATCGCCGTCCGAAAGCACGGCGACGGTTTCCTCGTTGGTTTGCTCACACCTGAGCGTCGCACCAATCGTGGGCGCCGCGCTGCGGGCGCGCCTAAGGCCTGACGTTCGGGCGCTAACGCACATAGCGGTCGTGTTCTGACGCCGTCGGCCACGTCAGGCGTCGCGGAAACGTCCAGCCTGTCGATGACCGGTCCTCAGCCCGGGGTCGCGAGACTGGGTGGTCTGCGTAACGTGCGCCGGTCGGCACCCGCGACCGTCAGTTCGCGCGACTCGTCGTACGCGGGCGTAACCTGCGGACGGGGAGGGCCACGTGCAGGTCGATGACCAGGGCAGCCAGACAGGCGCCGATTCGCTCGATCTCGGGTCGAGCCGGAGCCGGCTGGTCGAGATACGTTGCAGTTTCGCCGAACTGGCGCGTCGTGAGGCGGAAGCTGCCGAGGTTCGCGTTGGCGAGACGCGAGCCCAGCTCGATGCCCAGCTGACGACGCTTGCTTCGGCTCAGACCGCGGTCGATCCGCGTGCCACTCGGGCCGCCAAGGAAGAGGCCCACCAGACCTTCCGCAAGGCGATCGGCAGGGCCACGTCCCACGATCAGGTCGAGGCGGCTGCCGTCACCTGGCTGGCCGAGATCAACCGCGTCAACGGCGCGGTCCGGGCGGCGCAAACGAGGATCCAGAGGGAGCGCGATGCGACCGACGCGCTGGCAGCCGAGCTCGATCGCCTCACGGCAATCGCGGAGGCGAGCCGGGCCATGGCGGAGGCCGCTCTTGCGGCGTGCCGCGAGGCTCGGGAGGCGCTGGCCGCCACTCACGGCGCGGCGGTCGCCGGTGCAGCGGCCGGCAAGGCGAGCGAGTCGCCCCCGCAACCGATCCCGGCGCCCGAGGCTGCGCAGCCCGCCCCGGCGCAGGCGCAGCTGATCGTGGCGCCGACGGCCGCGCAGGCGCAGCCGGCTGCGACCCCGGCACAGGCGACCACCGCCCCGGCGCCCGCCTCGAGAACCCGCAAGGCCGGCGCCGGTGAGGCTGGAGCGCTACCCCTGTCGACCGGCCCGTCGCGCGCAGGCGATGTGGCCGCGAGCGGCGCTCGTCCACAGGAAGAGCCAGGGCCGCCGGTCGACCTCCGCGGGCCGAAGCCGCCGACCATCGTTCGACTCCTGCAGCAGGACGGCGCCACGATGAGTCGCCTGGTGGATTGGCTGGCCGGCCCGGATCCCGAGCAGCGACGTCGCTGGCAGTTCTGCCTCTCCAACTTCGTGGACGCGGTCGTGGCGACGGCGATCGACAACGGCTGCTTTGTTTTCCCGCGGGGCAACGCATTCTGGGATCAGCTCACCGTGGACGAGGCCAGTGAAGTTGCGCGCGGCCTGGCCGCGCTCGGTTTCCGTTACGACGGCATGGGCGAGTTCGCCGACGGACGCGTTCCCGGTCAGCGCGAGCTATCGATGGCCCTCGGTCAGGCGGGACTGGTCACCGTCCGTGTCCGCAACTGGCCGCGGCCGGATGAGGCGGCCCAACTCTACCGCCACATCCGAGTAGACCCGATCGCGCTCCTGGCCGAGAAGGCCCCGTCGATCACCATGGGCGAGCTGGTCCTGATGCTCGGTCGTCGCGCCGAGGTCGTATCCGATCTCTGGAATGACTGGCCTCGCGCCCGGCCGCTGCTGCTGCTGCCCAGTCGCGATTAGCTGCGCCCCCAGGTCCCAACAGAGCTATCGCGCCTTCGACGTATCGACCGCCGGCTCGGGTTCGGTGGGGTCCGGGTCCAGGACCACCACTCGGAAGCTCTCCGCAGCCGCGACGCCGACCGCGGCTCCCTGCTCGGCCATCCGGGCGCGCACCCGCTCGAACACCGCCTCGGGATCGTGGAGCTGGCTTGCGTGGGCCCGCAGGGCCTCGATCTTCCGCCCGGCCGTCGCGCTGACGTCGACCCAGACATCGGGCTGGTTCGACCACATCAGGTACAGCCGCCTGACCCGGTGAGCGGGCAATCCCTGGCGCTGGAGCCACGGGAAGCTCATCGGGTTGCGGGCAGCCGGGTAGACCGCATCCACGGCCGCCATGGCTGCCGCTCGATGGTCAGTGTGGTTGATGCCTCCACCGCGGTGGATCACTACTTCCGGATCGCCGGCCAGGACTGCGTCGGGTCTGAAGGTCCGGATCTCGCGGACGAGCATCTCGCGCAGGGGAAGATCGTTGACCAGGTTTCCATCGGGTTGATGGAGGAAGGTAACACCCTGGTAGCCGACTATGCGGGCTGCCCCGCGCTGCTCCTCCTCGCGTGCCCGGGCCAGCTCGAGCGGATTCGCCTCGGGGTCTTCGCTGCCGGCGTCACCTGAAGTGCAGCACACCAGCCAGCCCTCGGAACCGGCGTCGATCCAGGCCGAGGCCGTGCCGGCCGGACCGAAGTCGGCGTCGTCGGGGTGGCCGACGATGACCATGAAGCGCCGTGGTCGCCAGTTGTTGGGGGAAGGCGTTTCTTCGGTCATGGTGCGTCCTGTCTCCGGGGCGTGAAAACTCACCGTTGTCCGACGGCAACAGACATGTTCTCAGTCCGCGTGAGCCGGCCGGAAATGCGACCCCGCGTCATGCGAACCCGAGGTATCATGCCGCCCGAGGCTTCGCTCGTCTCCCCCCACGGGCGAGGCCTCTGTTGCTGTCCGGGACTCTACACTCTCGCGTGCGCCGGGTCCGAACGCGACCGGCGATCTCCGGCGGGCGTGTTCAGACGAGCGCCGCAGCGGGCCTCTCGCAGCGCGGCCAGGACCTCGGATGCGTGATCTTCGGGTTTGACTTTCGTCCAAACGGTGACGATTCTCGCGTCCGGCCCCACCAGGAAGCTGTTCCGGGCCACGCCCCAGTAGGTCTTGCCGTAGTTCTGCTTCTCCACCCAGCTGCCGTACAGGTCGGCCACGGCGTGGTTCTCGTCGGCGAGGAGCGTGAAGGGCAGCCCGTACTTGGCGCGGAAGGCGGCCTTGCTGGCGGCTCCCTGCGGGCTGATGCCCCAGATCTCCGTGCGGGCGTCGTCGAACGAGGCGTGGGCATCGCGGAAGGCGCAGGCCTCCTTGGTGCATCCGGGGGTGTCGTCGGCCGGGTAGAAATAGACGACTGTGAACTGGCCTTGTCTCTCCGAGAGGCGGTGGGTCCGCCCCTGGTCGTCGTGAAGCTCGAAATCGGGGGCGAGCTCGCCCGCTTGTGGCATGTTGCTCATGCAATCAGATTAGCAGCGAACCCTCGGACGGCGACTAGTGGGCAGTGAAAAGCGCGGCTGCCGCGACGGCGAAGGCCACGACGATCGTGAGCCAGTCGCGCCAGCTCGTCCGAAGCTCGCGGAAGTGGGTGCGCCGGACGCCGCTGTCGAAGCCGCGCGCGTCCATGGCCAGGGCCAGACGCTCCGCTCGCCGGATCGCGGACACGAGCATCACCAGGAGCCGGCCGCCTGCCTCTCGAACTCGTCCGACAGGGCCTCTGGGCGTGAGGCCGCGGATGCGACGCGCCGCGCCTATGGTGGCCCAGTCGCCTGCCATGAAAGGCGCCACTCGCAGTGCTGCCAGCGTGCCGTAGGCGAATCGATCCGGGACGTGCCACTGCTGAACGAGCGAATCGGCCATCCGCGTCGGGTCGGACGGACCGAAGACGAGCAGCGTCGTAAGGGCGATGACGACGACCCGGAGACCGACCGCCAGGCCGGCTGAGATGGCCGGGCCGGTGATGCGGGCCGGGCCTATCTGGGCGACGGCCGCCAGCGACGCGTCGCCGTTGGAACTCGACAGCAGGATCGAGAAGACGGTCAGGCTCAGGATGGCGAAGCCTATCGGGGCCAGCCGGCGGGGAATGCGCCGCAGCGGCAGACCCGACCAGAGCCACAGGGCGACGATCGCGGCGATGGACAGCAGGATCGGCACGATCGGGTCGAGGGTCACGATGCTGGCGACCAGCCAGGCCAGGCCGGCCACGAGGCGGGCCACGGGCGTGGTCCGGGTCAGAAACGCCGGTCGGGTCGGCGTGAGCGGGGCGGGGAGCACGCTCATCGGGCGCCTTCCGCGGGCGCGTCCGATCGACCGGCGGCCTCCGCCCGACCGGCTGCGACGCCGTCCCGCCACGGCTCGGCGGGCTCGTACGGCGGAGCTGCGAGGAACGCGTCGACCGACCCGTCGAAGACGACGTGGCCACCATCGAGGGCCACCACGCGGTCGCAGGCCGGCAGGAGCCGCGGGTCGTGAGTGGCCAGGATCTGACCCTGCCCGGCGGCGCGGCCGCCGTCCAGGAGCGCCAGCACTGCCGCCGTTCCGCGCCTGTCGAGTCCGAAGGTCGGCTCGTCGAGGAGCAGAAGGGCGGGGGGACGAAGCGCCAGGGCAGCCAGGCTCAGGCGGCGCTGTTCTCCCTCACTGAGCCGAAACGGGACCTCGCCGGCGAGGTGGCCGAGGCCGAATTGGACGAGCACGCCGTCTGCGGCCTGGCCGTCAGGAGCGCCGGCGGCGGAGCCTTCGCGACCGCGAATTGCGCGAGCGGTGGCACTCACCTCATCGCGCGCTGTCCCCGCCACAAAGCCGAGCTCCGGATCCTGGAAGACGAGGCCGACCCGGGCCGCGATCTCCGCCGCCGGCAACCGCGCTGGGTCCCGCATCGGTTCGGCCGTCTCAGCGTCAGCTGGCAACGCGCGCAGCCGCACGGATCCCGCCGCCGGCCGCAGCAGCCCCGCCAGTGCGAACAGCAGGCTCGACTTGCCGGCGCCGTTCGGCCCGACGAGGGCGATGCGCTCGCCTGCCCGCACGGACATCGACACGCCGGCCAGGGCCACCCGCCTCCCGCTCGCGTCGGCGGGGTACTCGACGCAAACGCCGGTGGCCTCGAGCAGCGGCACGGCTTCCATCGCGCGACTGCCCGCAGGCGCCTGCTCGACTGCCGATTCGAAGGGCGGCTCCGCCGGCGGCGCTCCGGCTCGGGCATCGGCCAGATGCGCTCCTTGCCAGGACCGCGGTACCCAGGCGCCACTCCGCTCGAGCAACTCGACCGCCTGACGACCGACTGCGCCGGCCGGGGCGAATGCCAGCTGGTGGCCCTCATCGTCGAGCAGGAGAACCTCGTCGGCCAGAGGCAAGGCCGCTTCGAGCCTGTGCTCGATCAGGACGATGGTGTGCTCGCGGCGCCGAGCCAGCCCGGCCAGCCGCTCGAAGACGCCATACATCCCCGGTGGGTCGAGATTCGCCGTTGGCTCGTCCAGGACCAGCAGCCCCGGGCGGGCCGCGAGCACGTCGGCGATCGCTAGGCGTTGCTTCTCGCCGCCAGAGAGAGTGACTGTGCCCCGCGGTTCGAAGCCTGCCAGGCCCACCTGCGCCAGCGCTTCGGGAACGCCCGACACCATCTGAGCCCGCGACCAGGCGCGGTTCTCCAGGCCGAAGGCGACCTCGTCGTCGACCCTGCTCATGACCAGCTGGCTGTCGGGGTCCTGGAAGACCAGGCCGATCCGCTCGCCCAGCAGCCGGGCCGGAGTCTCGGCGACTTCGACCCCTCCGACCCGGAGGCTGCCCCGCCAGCTGCCGGGAAGTACCTGTGGGACCAGCCCGGCGAGGGCGCGCGCCAGTGTGCTCTTGCCCGATCCCGAAGGGCCGAGAACGAGCAGCACGTGCCCAGGCTCGAGTCGGAACGTCAGGCCCTCGATGGCAGGTCTGGATCTGCCGGCGTACGTCCAGCCGAGTCCGGCCGCCTCGATCGAAGGCGGGGCGGCCGGATTCGTTGCGGGCCGGCCAGCCGCGACTCCGGTCACTCCCCGGATGGGAACGTCTGAAGCGCGCCCGTCTGTCGGAGCGCCCGGACGAGCAGCCAGCCGCCGATGCCGGCGACGATCGCGCCCGACCCGATCTCGAGGACGGCTATTCCGGCCTGGAGTTGCGGCGTGTAGGTCGGGAAGTAGACCGGGATGTCGTGCAGAGCCTCGCCCACGCCCGCGCCCGCGCCGGCCAGCAGGGCCATCAGCGGGCCGAACGAGCGGTACATCACAAAGCCGAAGAGGATTTCGGCGCCTGCGCCCTGGACGAAGCCCGAGAGGAGAGTGTCGAGCCCCCACTGGCTGCCCAGGATGACCGACACGATCGCTGCCACCATTTCGGCGAAGAGGGCGGCGCCCGGCTTGCGCACGACCAGCGGAGCGACTACGGCCGGCATTACCCAGACACCGCTGATGACGTACTCCCACGGTTCGCCAAGGGGCTTCAGCCATATCCAGACGAAGGCGTTCCAGAACCAGAAGACAACGCCGAAGGCGACCGAGATCGCGGCCACGACGAGAATGTCGACCGTTCTCCAACGCGCAGAATTCGGCCGGCGATCCGCCGGTCATCCTGGATCCGAGGACGCTGTTCACATCTGATCTCCTGTTCCGGGTCGTTGGTACTCCGAGTCCGTTCTGGTTTCGACGATCAGCAATTGGCCGTGGCGGAGCGCCACGCTCGCCTCGGCCCTAATGCGCACGTTCGAGAGCCCGCGTGCCGGGCCTGCTTGCAGGTTTTCGTTGAGGAGCGGGTACAGGAGCCCCGATGTCGAAACGCCCTCGGTCGGCTCGCCGAGCGGCAGCAGGGATACCAGGTCGCCGGCGGTCCCCGCGAGATCGAGCCGGACCGCGGCGCCGTCCCCCGCCGGAGCGCGCAGGAGGCGCACGCGCGTGGTCGCGTCGAGCAACTCCACCTCAGCAGTGCCAGGGTCCGGAAGAGCGAGCAGACCGACGTTCGCGAGGGCATGGTCGAAGCGCAGCCCGCCAAGGGCCCCCAGGATGGTCACGTGGGTCGCCCCCCGCCGGAGAGATGCCGTGAGTGCCAGCTCCGTATCGGATTCGTCCTTGGCTGTGGGTGAGCGCTCGATCGGGATGCCCTGCGCGGCCACTTCCCTGTAGCGAGTCTCGGGCAGCGAATCGGCGTCGCCGACGAGCAATGCCGGCCGCAGGCCGAGCGCCACGGCCTTGTCCCAGCCTCCGTCGGCGGCCACTACCAGATCGACGTCTCCGTCCCAGCAGGGCCAACCCGCGTCCAGAGCGGAGCGGCTCGGGACGTCACCGTCGGCGACGATCAGCGCACGCACGGTCGTCCGTTCTCGGCCGCCGCGGCGAACGCTGCGGCGGCCGTCCCGGCAGTCGAAAAGGCAGTCGAAACCCGGCGCCCCAACGCGACGCGTTCGGCCGTCTGTTGGCGCATGGAAAACACCTCCATCGAGCTCGACAGAGGTGCTCCGTGCTTGACTCCCTTCGCCGGCATGATCCGGATCAGGTTCCAAGGGTCTGCGGATGTGGCTCCGCACTCTCAGCGCCGCCCCGGCGCTCCCCTGTCTTTGTTCTGTTGTTTGGTGACTGTACACCCGCGCGGAGGAGCCTCGCCAGCCGGTTGCGGGTTGCGCAGATGCCGTGCGAAGAACGATTCCGGCAGCTACGATCCAAAGCGGCGCATGCGACGAATTGACTACAGAAAGTCTGGGAACCAAAGGTGCACGATTGGGGTCCTTAAGTTGAGGGACCGCGTCCTCCGACTGTTGGATTGCATCCCACTCGCCGATACTCTCAACGAAACCAAGTCGAACGCATGGTAGATTTCGAGCCGTGAGCGACCTGTCGCACCCAGCTATCCAGCGCGTTGTCCAGGCGGCGGCCCGCAAGGGCGTCAAGCTGGACATAACCATCTTCGATGACTCGACTCACACCGCCGAAGAGGCGGCTGCGGTCGTTGGCGCGGATCTTGGGCAGATCGTCAAGTCGCTCGTCTTCGTCGCGCCGAGGGCCGGCGGGCGCCTGGTCCCGATCGTGTGTCTGGTTTCCGGCCGCAACCGGGTCGACCTCGCGCAGCTGGCCGCGGTGACTGGCGAGGCCGCCATCCGGCGAGCCACTGCTCGTGAAGCGCGCGACCTTACCGGTTTCTCCATCGGCGGGATTCCGCCCTTCGGTCATGGCCACGACGTCCGCGTCGTGATGGATCCGGATCTGTGCCCCTACCCGGTGGTCTGGGCCTCGGCCGGCACCGATGCAGCCATCTTCCCGGTCCCGCCGGGCACGCTGAGGATCCTTGCCAACGCCCTGGTCGCGCCTATCGCCGAAGAGGCCTGGATCCCGGCCTCGATCGGGATCGACACGCGGTTGCGCTTCGAGACAGGCGGGTCGACGGCCTAGCCTGGAGCAGCGGCCGCGCTTCGCGGATCGTCGGTCCGGGGAGCGTGGTCCGAGTCGGCGACAGTTCGACAGCGACTGCACCTGTAGTTCCCCGGCACATGCGCGCGCCAGTGCCGGAATCCGGCGGCTGACTGAACGAGAGGCAAGGCTGCCGGAGCCGCGGCCGACGCCGATCCTGGACGTTTCGCGGCGGTGGTCTTCCACAGATTGGGCAGAGAGGGTGCATAAGGGGTGGATAAGTGGCCTGCCTCTGGTTGGATCTAGGTGTACAACCCGATTGAACGGGGCCACCCCCGCATGTAGCGTACCGACCACGCCCGAAGGGGCTGAGCGACTGCTAGTGGCAGCGATGGCATCAAAGCCCACGCAGCGAGAAGGTTCCTTCGGGCGTTTTCTCTTGCCCGCACCAGCCGTCGGCGCTGCCTGTCGCGCCTTGTGGCGCCTTGGCTCTGGCTCCAACTCGACGCGCCTACCGCTGCCCAGAAGCGACGAACCTAGCGGCGTCTGATGCGCAACCGGCGGTCCGCCTCGAGGCCGTATTCCTCGGCCGCACTCTGCAGGTTTACGGCCAGCGCCAGACGGCCGTATGAATCCAGGCAAATCAGCGGCTCGCCGGGCTCGGCGTCGCCGTACGTGAGTCGCCAGCGCAGGTCGATACCGTTTGGGCCGCCAAGCGCAGATCCGTCCGCGGCCTCGACTCTCAGCTCGTCGCCATTCGACACTCGTCCGATGGCTGCCTCGAGATCCGCCGGCTCCGCCATCAGCTGTACGTTCCCCCATGTGTCGACGAAGACGACGCTGGCATCCAGGTATCCGGACGAATGCTCGGGCGCGGGAGTGTCCAGGTGGACGAGCGAAGCAGGGTCGAACGCCGGTCCGAATGCGTCCAGCGCCACCCCGCTGGCGAGATAGGCCGCGGCGGGCGCGAAGACGTCGCGGGCGTGGAATGTTCTGCTTACCGTGGCGAGCCGGTAGGCCCGAGCCTCGAGCAGGTTTGCCGCCACGATCCCGCCGAGCCGCTCGGCGGCGGGCAGCAACAGGCCGTTGTCCGGCCCTACGAGGTGGTCTCCGCGACCGGTTCGGAGCGCGATGGCGCGCCGTTCGGTCCCGACGCCGGGGTCCACGACGGCGAGATGGACGCCGGCGGGAAGGTATGGCAGCGCGGCCCACAGGATGGCGGCGCCATGGGCGACGCAGTGGCGCGCAATGCCGTGGCTGATGTCGATGAGCCGGAGATCGGGGTTGATGCGCAGAATGATGCCCTTGCAGGCCGCCACCGACGGATCGGCCAGTCCGAAATCGGTCAGGAGCGAAACAAAGGGCGCAGACACTGGCAGCATCGTAGACCCCGCAGTGCGATGCCGCGAACCGCATGTGCCGAGAACCGCGCCCGACAAACGTCGAGGCGGCGCCCCCGGGAGAGAGGGCGCCGCCTCGAGCGTTGCCCGTTTCGAGGTGGAGGAGGAGGCCTCGAAACGGCGGGCTCTCTTGAGTTGTCGTGGCGTGCCAGCGGGGCAGCCGGTCGCCGCCAGCCGATCGGGCGATCGATCGGTCAGTCGGCCGGCTTTCGCTCCTCTTCGCCCCACCTGGCGTCGTTGTACAGCGCTCGCAGGAACAGCAGTCGATTGATCTGGGAGATCGTCCAGGGCGAGACGTTCGTCGGCAAACCGGAGACGTAGCCGATCACGCCCGCCGCCTCGGCCCCCGTGAGCCCGCTCGAGACAAGCTGGCGATAAGACGCCTGGATCTTGATCGTTCGCGGTCGCACGTCTGGCGCCATGACAGATGCGACCGAGACGGTGGTCTCGTCTGCGAGTGGATCGGGGATCGGCGTGGATGGGTCGATCCCGATGGGCACCGGCGTCGCCTGCGAGTTCCGTGCGGCACGCGGAGCGCGGGAGGGCGTCTGCCGTCCAGCCGTCTGTCCGGCGCCGTCTGCGCTCGGGTGATCTGCCTTGCCAGTCATCTCGCTAACCTTTCGACCCTTTGCTGTGGTATCGGTGACGAGAGCCCTTGCCCAAACCTGGGGGATCGCCGCTCGACCGATGGATTCGGTCCGGCTCCTGCCGTCCGTACCGGAAGGGTCGGTGCCGGGGCGGCCCGGCACGATACCCCGCACGGCTGAAGGTCCCAGGTACTTGCGGTCCATCAATGGTTCGTTCGGATTAGCCGGTTCGGTGAGCGCCACCCACGGTGGTGGGGTGGACCGCGCCTCGGGCCCGCTGCCCCGGCGAGCTCGCCTCGCTGCCGGGCCCGGAGCCGCCCGGCCGAGCAAGATGCCGGCAGCGATCCGGCCGATCCGGGCTAGACTGCCCGGGTGCGCGTCCGCCTCTTCGAACTGCGGCTTCTGGCCGTCGCCCTCACCGTCCTCTGGGCCGCGGGCGGAGGCATCGTTCTGATCGGCTACCGACCGGGCGGTCCATGGGATCTGCTCGTGGGCGTGACCGCCGCGTTGCCGCTCTTCGTGGCCGTGGCCCCGATCGTGTGGCCGCCGCTGGTGACGAGCGATCGCGGCTCCGCCGGGGTCTTCTGGATCGGCCTGGTGGCAGGGCTGCTGCTGGTCCCTTCGATCGTCAGTGTCACCGCGCAGGTTCTGGCGCGAACTTCCGAGCCGCTGCTGCCGTCCGCCGAGGTCGTCTACCCATGGGCTGTCGCACTGCTCGCCACCAGCCTCTTCGCCGGCCTGGGAGTGAGTCGCCAGCTGATCACCGAAACCGGCATCGGGCGCAAGCGCCTGGCCGCCGCGATCGGCTTCGCGCTTGTGACGACCACGATCATCGGAGGCGCCTTCGCCGGCGTCAGCCTGGCCGACAACGCAGCGTTGAGCAACATGCCGGCCGCATACTCGCGGTTCGGCCCGACCGCCGCCGATCTCACGCCTCCCCAGTGCGACCAGGCGTTCCAGCCGGCGGCCACGGCACAGCTTGCGCTCGACGTCTGGGGCGACGTCGACACGCGCTCCATCGGCACCGTGGAGCTGACCGGGCAGCGCTCCGGCAGCGACGTCGCCTGGACGGCGCAGGTCGTACGCAGCGACCTCTTCGGCGAGTTCGGTGCCATTCGGGTCGGCTCCCAGGCATGGCTGCTGGCACCCGGACAGGGCTGGAACAGCGTTCCCTACGCCTCGCTCGATTCGGACATGGTCGATGCCACGGCCACCGCCGAAGCTCTCTCGTCCGGGAACCGCGCGACGGCCGAGGATCGCGGGCTCGAGTACGTCGAGGGGGCGCGCGCCCGCCATTGCCGCGTGGCGATCGACGGGACGACCTTCGGGGCGTCGTTCCCGCAGGTCGTGTGGCTGGTCGCCGACGCGAGTCTGGCGACGTGGCGGGGTGAGATCGACTACTGGGTCTTCGGCGACGGCGAGATCGGCCAGATCACCGGCTCGGTGAACGGGAACGCGCAGGAGATCCTGCCTCACGGCTTGCTGGCGACGGTCCAGATCAAGCTCACGGCGACCGACCGCGGCCAGCCCGTCAGCATCTCGCCGCCGACGTCCGGGCAATGACGCCGACGGCGCCACGCGACCCCGACCGAGCCAGCGGCCCGGCTCCGCAGCGACCGGCGCCCGAGCCCGCCTCTGCCGCCGCGCCGGTTTCCGCGGCCGCGGCCGAGGCGGCGCCCCCCGCGGTCCCCAAGCCCGCCGCGGCCCCCGCGCCGGCACCGGAACGAGCCTTCGATCGTGGAACCGATCGCGCCTCGGCCAAGCACGATCGGCTGGCCCGGTTCTACCGCGTCGTCCGCTACCTGGCGGCCCACCCCGAGGGTGCCACGCCCGACGCGATCGCCGGTTTCGTGGGCATGTCCAGGCGGACCGTCTACCGGGACCTGCAGGCCCTGGAAATCGAGATCGAGATCCCGCTGTGGAGCGAGGGCGGCAGGTGGGGGATCGTCGAAGGGGCGTTCCTGCCGCCGCTGCGCCTCACCCTGGATGAGGCCGTGGCCTTCTTCTTCGCGGCGCGGCTGACGGCCCAGTTTGCCGACCGCTACGAGCCCGACATGGGCGCCGCATTCCAGAAGCTGGCGGAGATCCTGCCGCCCGTCGTGGCACGGCACCTGGAGCGGACGATCGACGTCCTGGCGAGCCGGCCCGCGGACGAGCAGCTGACCCGCAATCTCCGGACTCTCGCCCGCGCCTGGGCCGAGCGGCGGGTCGTCGAGCTGGTCTACGACGCCGCAACCTACAGTCCCGGCCGACCGCCGAGACGGTCGCGCGTCCGGCCCTACCTGCTGGAGGCGTCGGCAACGACGCGGGCGCTGTACTTGATGGGTTTCGACGAGTCGCGCGAGGCGATTCGCACCTTCAAGCTGCAGCGGATCCTGGAGCTCTCGCTGACGCCCGACACTTTCGAGCCGCCCGAACCGCGCCTCGCCCAGGAGAGCCTGGGTCGGGCCTGGGGCGTCATCGCCGACCAGGAGGAAGTCGAAGTCGTGCTTCGCTTCGACCCCGCGATCGCCAGCCTCGTGACGGAGACGACCTGGCATCCGACGGAACAGGTCACGCGCGAGGCCGACGGCGGCGTGGTGTGGCGCGGGCGCGTACCCGGCACGCTGGAGATCCGGCGCTGGATCCTGGAGTGGGGCGCGCAAGTAGAAGTCCTGGCGCCTCCGGAGCTGCGGGCCGAGGTCGCGGCTACTTACCGAGCGGCGGCGGCGCGGTACTGAGACGGCGCGGCATCGGCGAAGGCGCGGCGTCGCGCGGCCGGAGATGGCTGTGTTTCCGCAGACCGGGCGCCCGCGCTCCGGGCATGGCAAGTTGGGCGGTAGTCCGGCTCGCGGGAGGCTACGCTTGTGCGATGGAGTCGAAGCCTGACGCCGCGCGAGCCACCGAACGTGATGAGCGCCCTATGGATGGCCAGGTCCACCCGCAAATGTGGGCCGTCAACCTCGTCAGCGACCCCATCCATGGCTACATCGAGCTGACCAAGCGCCTCACGCCCGAGCACGCGCGCGCCCTCGGCCTGGCGCCTGAAGAGGCGGCTGAAGGCGACATGCTCGACTCGGCCTGGCTGCAACGGATGCGCCGCATCAGCCAGCTGCAGAGCGCCCGCTGGGTGTTCCCTACGGCCGAGCACAGCCGTTTCACCCACGGCCTGGGCGTGATGCACGAGGCCGGGTTATGGGCCCGCCACCTGTATCCCAGCCTCAGGACGGCGCTGGCCGCCGTGGAGCCAGGGCGGCCGGCCCCGTCCGAGGGCCTGGTCGTGGAGACCCTTCGGCTGGCCGGGTTGCTGCACGACGTCGGGCACGGGCCGTTCGCCCACTTCTTCGACGAGCACGTGCTTTGCCACTTCCCGGCTCCCGCCGATCCGCGTCGAGGCGAGGGCAAGAGCCTGACTCACGAGGATCTCTCGGCGCTGATCATCGAGCGCGAGCTGGGCGAGACGATCGCCGCGATCCGGCGCGCGCCCGGCGTCGTGCCCGAGCGAGATGCGCTGGCGCCGGACGAACGCATCGATCCGCGCTGGGTTTCGTTCCTGATCTCGAAGCCGGCCCTGGCGGATGCATCGATGCCGCTCTGGCTACGCTGGTTGCAGCCGTTGCTCTCGGGCGTTTTCACGGTCGACAACCTCGACTACGTCCGGCGCGACTCGTACATGATCGGCGTCTCCACCGGCCCGGTGGACGTGGAGCGGCTGCGCCGCTACAGCTTCGTCGGGCCGCGCGGGCTGTCGCTGTACGAGCCCGGGCTGGGAGCCCTGGAGATGTTCCTCAGCGCCCGACTCTTCATGTATCAGCAGATCTACTTCCACCGGTCCGTCCGGGCGATCGACCTCGATCTCGCCGAGGTCTTCCGGCCGAGCATTCTGGCGATCTTTGGCGAGTCTTCTCCGGCCGAGGCCCTGAGCCATTACGCGGACCTGGACGAGTACGCCCTGCTGCACCAGGCCGCTCTCTGGGCGCGAGGCGAGGCCCTCGCCGACGAACCGGCACCGGGCGACGGGACGGTCACTCCCGCGGTCGGCCGGGTCTGGCAGGCGATCCTGCTGCGGCGGTCGCGCTGGCGTGCCGAGTCCGAGCTGCGCCGCGACTACGAGGAGCCGGAACGCGAGGCGACGCGAGCTGCGGCGCGCCTCCAGCTCGGCGGGGCGACGCCGTGGCTGGTGAGCATCGACCTGGCCGAGATCGACGCCCGCCCGGCCGACGCCACGGCCACCGATTCGCTGCTCGCCATCGTGGGTCGTGACGGCGCCCCGGCGGCGCCGCTCAGCCAGTCGCTCGGTCGATTGCCCGCCTACTCGCTGGTGGCGAGGCGGTACCGCCGCACCGGTTGACGACCGCGGCAACGGCGGGCCGGCCGCCAGAGGCGCGCCCCGGCCGCCCCCCTTGCCGCCTCACCGGCTCTAGCTTTGGGGGCTCGCCGACGGGCTCGCGGAGGGGTGAGCCGCTGCCCAGGCGGCGGCGTCGGCGGGCCGAAGCGTCTGCATCTCCGTGACGTCGTTCCGATACGGCAGCACCAGCAACGGGTCTATACGGGCGATTTCGGTGGCCGGGAGGTGGTAGTCCTTGATGTACTGCGGCAGGTTCGCGAAGGTCGCCGTCTCGAGGGGGCTGTACAGGCCGAAGTGGACGTGGCAGCCGGTGGCGTCGCCGGTTGCGCCCTCGTAGCCGATGATCTGGCCGGCTTTGACGTGCTGTCCGGCCTTGACCAGGACCCCGGGCCACTCGTGAGCGTAGATGCTGCGATAGCCGTCCCCGTCGTCGATGACGATGACGACCGGCAACGACGCCTTCAGGGCCGGCGACGAGAACTTCTTCTTGTAGAGGGTCAGATCGCCGATCCAGCCCATGTAGTCGACGTAGTCACGCCCGGCCGTCAGGACGACTCCGTCGTGGGCCGCCATGACGTTGTCGCCGCAATGGGTGGCCATGTCCACGCCGTCGTGGAACAGCTGGCCGTTCACCAGGAAATCGCCATAGCTGCTCGGCCCGAAAGGTAGCGTCACTCGGGCGTCGACGAGCGGCCAGACGTAGCCGGTCAGCTCCGAGGCCGGGGTCGGCGTGGGCGGGCCCGGGAACGGCGTCGGGGCCGGAGTGGCTGTGGGAGACGGTGTCGGCGAAGGAGTGGGCGTGGGAGACGGTGTCGGCGAAGGAGTGGGCGTGGGGCTCGAGGTGGGCAGCGGCGCGATCGCCGGGCGCGACATGAGGACCGACCCCGCCACCAGGGCCACGACGGCGGCGACTGCCACGAGCGCGAAGGCGAAACCCGGGATGACCACGCGAGTCCAGCGCGAGCCACGCGAAGCTCGTCGGTGAGCGCCGGCTCTTGGAAACTCCGATGACATGTCGTGGAAGCTGCCCATCATCGATCCTTGTAGCACGGAACGGCCGCGGGCGCCACCGTTTGGCATGGTGACGCGCGCGGCGGCTGCCGCCTCACGTTCGCGACGCCGCACCCCGGGTTGCGCGATCAGGCGCTGTGGCGGCACACTGCACTCGCACCGACCCGATCGCCGGCGGCGATCTGCACGCAGCGGTGACACAGAACGGAGTTCGCTTCCACCACGGCGGACTCTTCAGTCGGGCGGCGCCCGTCAGCGGGCCCGTCGAACGGGCCGGTAACAGCCGTCGAAGGCCCAGAGATCGGAGGCAGACAGTTGCGCCGAGCCACCACCCTCTGCCGGGTTGCCGCCGCCTTCGCCCTGATGGGCTTGACCGCGATCGGGACCGCATCGACGGCCGCCGCCGCCTCGACGCCGGGTGTGTGGACCGTCACGGGCAGCCTGCCGCAGGCGACGGGCTTCGCGCCCGCCGTGCTGCTGAAGGACGGCACTGTCATCACGGCCGGTGGGACCGACGGTACCTCGTTCACGGCTGCCGCCGAGCGATTCTCCGGCGGAACCTGGACCAGCGCCGGATCGATCGGGCAGGCCGTAGCCGGCCAGGTTGCCGCAAGACTGCCCGACGGCGACGCTCTCTTCGCGGGCGGAGCCGATGCCATGAGCTACTACACGGACGGCGACCTCTTCAACCCGGCGGACGGCGGTACCTGGAACCAGACGCCGGCGATGACCCACGCTCATGCGTACGGCGTCGCCGCTTCCCTGGCGAACGGCGACGTGATGGTCATCGGCGGATACGACGGTGGAGCCAGCTTCACGACAGGCGCGGTCGACATCTACTCAGCGGCCGGCGGGACGTGGAGCGCCGGGCCGACACTCCCCGGCGGCCGGTACGCTTTCACGGCCACGACCCTGAGCGATGGCCGCGTGCTGGTCGCGGGGGGCGACGACGGCTCGCTCATGCCCGGCTCGGCCCTCTCCTCAGTCGAGATCTACCAGCCGGGGTCCGGCGGGTCCGCCGGCAAGTGGTCCGCTGCCGAATCGATGAAGAAGGTCCGCCTCGACGCGGCTGCCGTCCTGCTCAACGACGGCCGGGTTCTCGTCGCCGGCGGGGTCGATGCCAGCGGAACGGCCCTCAATACGGCCGAGGTCTTCGATCCGACGACCGGCCACTGGACGCTCACCGGCACGATGTCGTACGCCCGGGCCGGGTTCACGATGACGGTTCTCCCCGACGGTCGAGTAGTTGCGGCGGGCGGCTACGCGACCAGCCCGAGCCAGGCCCTGACCACCGCCGACCTGTTCGACCCGACGACGGGCGGCTGGACGGCCACGGGGTCGCTCACCACCGGGCGCCGATACCAGGCCGCCACATCGCTGGCCAACGGCAGCGTGCTCGTGATCGGTGGCCATGGCGCCTCGGCCGACTACCTGGCGTCGTGTGAGATCTTCACGCCGCCGCCGGCGCGGGTGACGTATCCGGCCACGACCTTCCATCCGCTCGTCCCGGCCCGAATCCTCGACACTCGCGTTGGCAACGGCCTGAGCGGCCTCCTCTCCAACAGGGTGCCCCGCCAGTTCCAGGTGACCGGCCGGGGCAACGTGCCCAGCGGCGCGGTCGCGGTGACGGGCATCCTGACCACAACCGGGTCGACGGCCGGGGGTTACATGACGCTCGGGCCCGTCTTCACCGGCGCGCCGACGTTCTCCTCACTCAACTTCCCGAAAGGCGACAACAGGGCCAACAACGTCGTGGTCGCCCTCGACGCGAACGGGATGCTGTCCGTGGTCTACGTGGGCACCGGCCGGACTCAAGCCATCTTCGACGTCACCGGCTACTTCACCGCGGACAACACCGGGGCGACCTTCTTTCCGCTCAATCCGGCGCGCGTCCTCGACAGCCGAAATGGCACGGGCTTGAGCGGCAAGTTCGCGACGAAGGTCGCTCGCAGCTTCGCGGTTGCCAACAACGCCGCCAACGACGGCGTGCCGAAAGGGGCACTGGCTGTGACCGGCAACCTGACCCTGGTCGGTCCGACCAGCAAGGGATGGGCTTTCGTGGGCCCGTCGGTCCCGTCGGACCCCACCACCTTGAACTGTTCGACCGTCAACGCGCCGGCGGGTGACACTCGGGCCGACGGAGTCACGGTCATGCTCGGCGCCAGCGGCACCCTGACGGCCGTCTGGGTGGGTACGGCCGGGTCCACCGCCGATCTCGTGTTCGACGTCACGGGCTACTTCGCGGCGGGCACGAGCGGCTCCAAGTTCGTGCCGATCGAGCCGACCCGGCTCGTCGATACCCGCTACAACTTGCCGTTCACCGGCCCGGTGGCGAAGGCTACGCCGGTCCAGCTGGCCATCGCGGGTCACGCCACGGTTCCGCTGAACGCAACCGGAATCAGCGGCAACCTGACCGTGACCCAACAGACCTACGCCGGCTACCTGACGGTCGCGCCGACTCTCGCACCCGGAGTCGCGCCGTCGTTCTCGACCGTCAACTTCCCCAAGGGCGACAACAGGGCGAACGGTTTCTACGTGCGTTTGAACAGCGACGGATCGCTGGCGGTGGTGTACGAGGCGACGCGCGCCGGCTCGACGACGCAGTTCATCATCGACATCACCGGCTACTTCCTGCCCGCACCGTAGCTCCGAGGAGTGGGCTGGTCGTAGACCCGCGACCGGACCCTATCCATAATGTGAGCAGTACGGTCCAGGTGCAGGCGCCTGGCAACCGCCGTCGCCGGCGTTCCGCCCATCTGCCAGAGGAGAGAGCCTGTGGACGTCGTCCAGCTGTCGCGTCTCCAGTTCGCCCTGACGATCAGCTTTCACTTCATCTTTCCATCGATCACGATCGGGCTCGCCGGCCTGATTGCGATCACGGAGACGCTGCGCTGGCGCACGAGGCGCGAAGTCTACGATCGGATGGCCGTCTTCCTGACGAAGTTGTTCGCCGTAACCTTCGTCATCGGCGTCGTGAGCGGTGTGGTGATGGAGTTCCAGTTCGGCACGAACTGGTCCACCTTCTCCGGCTACGTCGGCGACATCTTCGGGGCGCCGCTTGCGGCCGAAGGCGTATTCGCCTTCTTCCTCGAATCGGCGTTCGTCGGCCTCATTCTCTTCGGCCGCGACCGAATCTCGTCGACGGTCCGTTGGGTCGCCGGCCTGCTGGTCGCCTTCGGCACTCTCCTTTCGGCCTTCTGGATTCTTGTGGCCAACTCGTTCATGCAGACGCCGGCCGGCTACACCTGCTCTCCGGATCCGGCCTGCGGACCCACGACCACGAAGCTCGTCCTGACCAACTTCTGGGCGGCCGTGTTCAACCCCTCGACGCTGCCGCGCTTCTTCCACACGGTTGCCGCCTGCTACGTCGCCGGCGCCTTCTTCCTGGTCGGCGTTGCCGCCTGGTATCTGCTGCGCGGGCGCCACCTCGACGTCGCGCGGCTCTCGCTGCGCCTCGGCATCGTCGTGGCGTTCATCGGGTCTGGGCTGATGTTCGTGAGCGGCGATCTCCAGACTCGTGAGGTGGCCAACTACCAGCCACTCAAGTTCGCGGCCATGGAGGGCGTCTGCAAAACCGACACGAATGTCGAGCTGGCGATCTTCGGGATCCCGCCGAGCCAGGACTGCAGCGCCGCGGCCGAAGCGCTGGCCGTCCCCGACGGCCTCAGCCTGATGATGAACTTCAATCCCAACAGCCAGATCAAGGGCCTGGATCAGCAACCCGACCAGTCACTCTGGCCGCCCGTCGCGATCCCGTTCGTCGGCTTTCACACCATGGTCGGCATCGGCGCGCTGATGCTGCTCCTCATGGCGCTGGGCGCTCTGTTCCTGTGGCGGCGGTCGGTGGAATCGCACCGCTGGTGGCTGAAGCTGGCGGTAGTCGCCATTCCGCTGCCGATCCTGGCCATCGAGATCGGCTGGATGGTCGCCGAGGTGGGCCGCCAGCCCTGGATCGTCTACGGCCTGATGAAGACTTCCGCCGGCGTCTCGCCCGGAGTCTCGAGCACGGACGTCGCGATCTCGATCACCGGGATCGTGCTGCTCTACACGCTCCTGTTCTTCCTGTGGCTGTATTCGCTCGTGAAGGAGATCAGTCGCGGCCCCGAAGCGGCGCCCGGTAAAGCCGGAGCCGGCGCTTCGGGCGCGGCCACGGCCGCGAGCGCGGGAGGCCGCTGACATGCCGGGTCTATCGACTGTCTGGTTCGTGCTCCTGGGCGTCCTCTTCGGCGGCTATGCGGTGCTCGACGGCTTCGATCTCGGTGCCGGCATCGTCCACCTGTATGTCGCCCGGACCGACCTCGAGCGGCGGCAGGTGCTCAACTCGATCGGCCCGGTCTGGGACGGCAACGAAGTCTGGCTCATCACCGCCGGCGGCGCGCTCTTCGCCGCTTTCCCGATCGTCTACGCGACCGTCTTATCGGGCTTCTACCTGGCGATGATGCTCGTCCTCGCGAGCCTGATCCTGCGCGCGATCTCGATCGAGTACCGAGGCAAGGAAACGGCGACCTGGTGGCGGACCGGCTGGGACGTGGGCTTCTCGGTTGGGTCCGCGCTCGCGGCGCTGCTTCTGGGCGTGGCGCTCGGCAACCTGCTGAACGGCGTCGCGCTCGGCGCCGACGGAGTCTATCGGGGCGGCTTCGTCGGCCTGCTCAGCCCGATCTCGCTGGTCGTGGGCGTCCTGACTCTCGCCCTCGCCACCCAGCAAGGCTCGGCCTGGCTCGTTCTCAAGACCGAGGGCGATCTGGCGGAGCGGGCCCGCCGAGTCCAGATGGGAGCCCAGATCGTGGTCGTCGTCGCCTGGCTCGCGGCCACGGCCCTGGCCTTCGCCGGTTCGCTGCCGGCGGTCGACAACTTCAAGACCAACCTGGCCGCCTGGATCGGGCCGGTGCTGGTGGTGAACGCGATCTTCTTCGGTTTCCGGGCGACGCTCATCGGCCAGGCGTTCCGGGCGTTCATCTGCTCTTGCCTGACGATCCTCTTCCTGGCCATCACCGCGGCGACGGCGCTCTACCCGAACCTGGTTCCGGCCGTTGTGCGGGCTCGCAGCCTGACGGTCGACAACGCCCACTCCTCGGACCTGACCATGCAGGTCATGTTGATCGTGGCCGTGATCGGAATGCCGATCGTCCTCGCCTACACGTCCTATATCTACTGGAAGTTCAAGGGCAAGGTGCGGCTGGGCGAGGCGAGCTACTGACAACGAGCGGCGGCGCTCGCCCAATCGCCCAATCGCCCAATCGCCGAATCGCCATAGCGCCGCCGCGGGAACGGCACCTCCGCCGCCGCGGGAACGGCACCTCCGCCGCCGCGGGAACGGCACCTCCGCCGCCGCGGGAACGGCACCTCCGCCGCCGCGGGAACGGCACCTCCGCCGCCGCGGGAACGGCACCTCCGCCGCCTCGGGAACGGCACCTCCGCCGCCGCGGGAACGGCACCTCCGCCGCCGCGGGAACGGCACCTCCGCCGCCGCGGGAACGGCACCTCCGCCGCCGCGGGAACGGCACCTCCGCCGCCGCGGGAACGGCACCTCCGCCGCCGCGGGAACGGCACCTCCGCCGCCGCGGGAACGGCACCTCCGCCGCCGCGGGAACGGCACCTCCGCCGCTCGCCAAATTCCTCAATACGCATCGGGCGAGTGCTGAGTTGGGCGCCGCGGTGCAGCCGATCCATGACCCGGATCGGTGGCGTCATGGATACCCGTTGGCGGCTACCCGCCCGGTCTTCGTCGGTCGAATCCGGGCCCGCGAACCCGAATCCTCGACGCCGGAAGGCGCGGGTGGTGCGCAGTACTCACACCATGCGTGTCAGGGAATTCGGTGCGCCGCAACGCCGAGCGCGGCCTCGCTTCGGGCTTCGCTCCGGGCGGCGCTCCAGACGGCGCAGCCCGCTCGGCGGCTACCAGCGCGGGGCGATCTGTCCGTCGAGGAGGTCGCGGGGCGACACGCGCGGCCGGATGAGACAGGCATGGCCGCCGCGGACCGCCACCTCGACGGCGGTCGGATGCGATAGGAAGAACGGCATCGACTCGGTGAAGCCGTAGGCGCCCGCGTCAAGGACGGCGACCAGATCGCCGACCTGGGGGCGTGGCAGCTTCGCCTGGAGTGAGAAGACGTCGATGCCGGTACACAGCGGCCCGGCGACGGTCGTGGGAACGAGGTCGCGCGTGTCGGCGTCCGGAGCGAGGACCGCCAGGCGATGTTCCTGGCGCACGAGCGCGGGCCTGACGAGGTGGTGGATGCCACCGTCCAGGATCGCGACCGGTGCGTCCGGCGTGCCCTTGACGTCCACGACCCGGGCCAGGTACGCGCCCGCTGGACCTACGAGGAATCGGCCCGGCTCCAGCAGCACTTCCATCTCGCGCAGGGCGGGGTCGCGATCCCAGCGGCCTCGCAACTCCTCCAGCCGCGAGCCCAGCAGGGCCAGGTCGAGCGGCTGCTCCCCGTCGGCGTAGGGGATCCCGAGACCGCCCCCAGCGTCGACCAGGCGGAGAGGGACGCCCGACGCTCCGGCCACTTCCTCGCCTACCGACACGAGCGCCGCCACGTGATCCGCGATGCGGCCGGCGTCGAGCACGTTGGAGGCGCCGAAAGCGTGGATGCCGAGCAGCTCCAGGTTCGGCGATTTCGCCGCGGCCGCGGCGGCTTCCTTCAGGACCGGCAGCGGCATGCCGAACTTTCCCGCGGCGCCGCCGATGAGGCGGACGCGCTCGAACTTCGCGTCGTCGGCGACGGACAGGCGGAGCATGATCGGCTGGCGGCGGCGAAGGCGCGCGGCGATCGCGTCGAGGCGGGTGAGCTCGCCGGGCGACTCGACGGTGACGACGCCGATGCAGGCCGTGACGGCGGCGGCGAGTTCGTCGTCGCGCTTGCCGGGGCCGGTCATGGCAATCGACACGGGGGCGAAGCCGGCTCGCAGAACTGCCTCCAGCTCACCGCCCGAGGCGACGTCCGCGCTTATGCCGGAGCCGGCGACGTGGGTCAGGACTCCGAGCGCGGGATTGGCCTTGACCGCGAAGGCGAGGCGGAAGCCGAACGGGAGGACGGCACCCAGGGCGTCGATGCGGCGGCCGATCAGGTCCAGGTCGTAGACGTAGAGAGGAGTGCCGAAGTCGGTGGCGAGCATGTGAGGCGCGAGGCCGGCCAGCAGGCCGTTGCGCAGCAAGTCGTCGATCGGAGGCGCCTCGGGCTCCGCCTTCGGTTCGACCGCCTGGGCCGCCGCCTTGGCCTCGACCGCCTGGGCCGCCGCCTGGGCCTCGACCGCCTGGGCCGCCGCGGGTTCGACCGCCTCGGGCTCCGCCTTCGGTTCGACCGCCTGGGCCGCCGCGGGTTCGACCGTCGGTTCGACTGCCTGCTCGACCGGCTTGGGTTCGACTGGCTCGTCCTCCGAAGTCACCGCAATGCCTCCTGCAGCGCGACTCGCGCATCCGTGCGCACGTCCCGGTATTTCACCACGACCGCGGCCGAGAGGCCGATGCCGTTGCTCTCCGCGAACTGGCCCCGGGCCTGCCGCACTCCCGGAGCGACGACCGCGCCGGCGGGCACGACCAGCGGCTCGTCCAGCGTCCCGATCAGAACGCGGCCGTGGACCAGGTCGTAGAGGCGGCTCGTGCCCGTCAGGATGACCCCGGCCGCGATCACCGCGCCGCGCTTGACGAGCACGCCCTCGAGCAGCGCCGACTGGGCGCCGACGAAGACCTCGTCCTCGACGATGACCGGGCGGCGGCCGGCCGGCTCCAGCACGCCGCCGATCTGGACCGCGGCCGAAAGGTGGACGCGCGACCCGATCTGGGCGCACGAGCCGACCAGAACGTGGGAGTCGACCATCGTGCCCTCGCCGACCCAGGCCCCGACGTTGATGTAGGAGGGCGGCATTATCGTCACGCCGGGTCCGAGGTAGACGCCGCCACGGACCGTGGTGCCGCCGGGAACGACGCGCCACGGCTTGCCGGCCGCCGCCGCCGCGCGGGCCTCCGCGGAGTCGAGCAGGTCCTTCACCGGCAGCCCCACGCGGTCGCGGAACTGGAACGCGCCATCGAGGTCCCACGTTCGAGTCTCGCGGTTGGCGAAAAGACCCAGGATGGCCGACTGCACGGCCGGGTCGACGCGCCAGCCGCCGGGCGCGTCCGGGTCGGGGCAGGCCACCCGGATTCGGCCGGAGTCGAGGTCGGACAGGATCTGGGATGGAGTTCGGTCCTGCTCGGTTCGTTCGTTCACGGCACCATCATCGCGCGGATCGACCGCTCGTTTCGGTCGAAGTCACGCGTGTGCCGTCGCAGTCGCCCGCACGATTGCCAGTCGCGCCGTCGAACGCTTCCGCGCACTCGGTCCGATCGAGCCGGCCGAGCTGCCGTCACCGCCGGCCCCGCTCTCGGCTCGGGCGCCGGCCGTTCCGTCGAGATCCAGGGCGCCGGTCGTCTCGAGGATCAGGCGCAGGCGGTTCCGATGCGCCTCCTCGAGCGGCAGCAGCGGCGGACGCACCATGTCCGTCGTCAGGCCCATCAGCGCCAGGGCCGCCTTGACCGGGACCGGGTTCGGCCCGCCGACGAAGTTGGCCTTCATCAGCGGCAGCCAGCGCTCGTGGATCCGGCGTGCCGTGTCCCAGTCGCCGGCGAACGCCGCGGCGCACATGGCCGCCATCTCACCGGGGATCTCGTTGGCGCAGGTGCAGATCACGCCGTCGCCGCCCATCGCCAGCATCGGCAGGGTCCAGACGTCGTCGCCGGCCATGACCGAGAAGCCGGCCGGCCGCTCGCGCAGGATGCCCGCGATCTGGTCCATGCTGGCCGAGGCTTCCTTGACGGCCACGATCCTGGGGTGCTCGGCCAGACGCATCAGGGTCGCCGGCTCGACGTTGACGCCGGTCCGGCTCGGGACGTTGTAGACGACGATCGGCAGGGCTCCGTCGTCGGCGATGGCCCGGAAGTGGGCCTCGATCATGCGCTGATCCGGTTTGTTGTAGTACGGGGCGACGCACATCGCCGCGTCGGCGCCGAGGCCCGCGGCGCGCCGAGTGGCGAGGATCGTGGCCGCGGTGTCGTTTAGCCCGGTGTTGGCGACGATCTTGACGCGGCATCGCGACGGGCGCTCGGAGGCGATCTCGGCGGCGGTGCCGACCAGCCACTCTCGCTCTTCGGGGCTGAGCGTCGGGCTTTCGCCGGTGCTGGCGGCCAGGACGAGGCCGTCGATGCAGGCGTCGAGCTGGCGGCGGACCAGCGCGTCGAATGCCGGCTTGTCGACGGCGCCGTCGAGCGTGAAGGGTGTGACGAGGGCCGTGAAGGCTCCTCGGATGTGTCGTGCTGGTGGCATCGAGTCGCTCCTTGCTGGTGGCGCGTGTCTGGGGCTATCTGGGAGGGGCGGCGGCCGCGGCCGGCTGGGCTTTGGTGGCCGCGATCATGTCGTCGACGACTTCATCGAATGTATGGAAGCCTGGCGAGCGCGGTTCGGCCCGCAGCCATTCGGCGGCCGTGACGGCGCCCGAGGCGTAGGCCGAGCGATCTCTTGCGGTGAGCCGCATCTCCAGGCTCTCGCCCGGTGCGTCGAAGCCGACGAGGTGCATTCCCGGAGCGGCTCCGGCCCGGATCACAGCCACGTCCAGCTCCTCGGGCGCGGGGGCGCCGTGGGCGAGCTGCTGGGCCACGCGCGTCTTGCGGGGGTGGGCGGCGATGAGCCGCCGCGACAGCTCGATGGCTGTTCCCGACGGGCGGTCCGCTTTGGTGCGGCGGTGCCACTCGACGATGTAAGGGTCGTAGTCCGCGAACGGGCCGAAGAGCCGGGCGGCCTCTTCGACGAGGCGGGCGAAGAGCATCACGCCCAGGCTGAAGTTGGCCGAGCCGACCGCGCTGGCCTCGCAGTCGGCCAGCAGATCGGCCACCGCGGCGCGATCGTCCGCCCAGCCGGTGGTGCCGATGACGAACTGGCGAATGCCTCCGGCCAGCGCTGCGCGAACGTTGGCCAGGACGGCATCGCCCTGGCTGAACTCGAACAGCACCTGGGCTCCGAGGAAGCGGCCAGGCTCGTGGCCGGCGGTCTGATCGACGGGCATGCCCAGGATCGCGCTCGGTGGCGTGCCGCGACCGGCGAGCACAGCCGCGACCGCTCGACCCATTCCGCCATCCCCGGCGACGATGCTCAACATTCCGGTGCCTCCAGTGTCGTCCCCCGACGGACCGCCCAGTCCGCGGACCGATGAAAACAAGAGGGCCGCGGCACCAGCCCTCGGTGTCGCGGCCCTCGGAGCCTTGCCCTGGCTCCGCGGTTCGTCTCGAACTCAGCAGAGCCTCAGGGCCGAGCCTCCCGGCTGGGCCGCCGACGCTTGGACTTGGGCTTGGCGAGGATCTGAACGAACATAGCCCGCGGATTATGCACTACCGTCGCGACGATGCGCAAGTGTTGCGGACACTATGCAGGCTGCATGGAGCGGTTATGCACCAGGGCATCCAGGGCGGATAGGACGTTCGAATCCAATCCCGGCCGGCCGGCCCGCCTGTCACTCGCTACAGAGGGCGCCGGCGTCGCACCACGAGAGCCGTCAGGATCAGCAGACCGGCTGAGGCGGCCATCATTCCGGCCGAGTCGACCGCCTCGGCGAACGGGTGACACGATCCCGGAACGAGGCGATTGACGATGGTCGATCCTGCGGGCGGCCAGATGCTGTTGCCGTTCGCGTCGACCTCGAATGGGCGTTCCAGGACCGACACGAGATCCCCCGACGGGAGGCGGACGAACTGGTCGAGTAGGATCGCGCCGTCGTAGTTCCCCGATGTCTCGTCCACCATCACCGCCTGGCTCGGGATCCAGGTCGCCTCGGCGACGAACGAAGTCACGGTCAAGACAAGCCCGAGCGCCGCGGCGACTATCAGCGCCGGCAGGACACGGCCCATGATCGCGCCGACCAGCACCGCGGCGGCGAAGACCATGAACCCGATGGCGACCACATCGAGGCCGCGGCTGCTCTCGTCGTAGAAGGAGAGCAGAGGGTCCACATACGGTTGCCGAGCCCGCTGCAGCTCGGTCGCGGCGACGGCTGAGATCGAGAACAGGATCAACAGGATCACGGCCACGGGTCCGACCCGGCAGACGAGCCAGCGCGTTCGCGAGGGAGCGAGAGACCAGGCGATGGCTGCGGTGCGTTCCTCGATCTCACGGGCAACGAGCGACACGCCGGCGAAGAGGCCGGCGACGGGGGCGATGCCACCGAAGATGCCCATGAGTGGGCTGGCCCACGTGGCGTCGATCTGGCGGAACCGGTCTTCTTGCGCCTGGCATGCAGCGAGAGCCGATCCGCCGACCGCAGCGCCCGGCAACGAGTCGAAGCAGGGCGCGGAGGCGGCGCGGAGGTTCGCCTCGATGATGAATGCCGCGATGGATGCCGCGGCGACCATTGCGGCCACTGCCAGCAGCGTGAAGCGATGGAGGCGGAGAGTCAGGTGAACCTGGGTCAGCATCAGTGCGGCCTTTCGGGGCCTGAGGCGGCGGGAGCGACGGCGGGGTCGGGCGTGGCGGCCCTCGCGGAGTCAGCGCGGGGGCGCCGGCCGCTGGCCAGATAGCCCAGGACGACTTCGTCGAGCGTGGCCGGCCGACCCCCCTCAGGAGCGCGCCACAGCGCCATCAGCTCGCCGGCCGGTTCGGGAAAGGTGGAGACGAGGCCGCCACCCAGGCGCTCGGCGGCGGCCGTGATCCGGTGGTACGCCACCGCCGCGGCCAGCGTGTCGTCGAGGAGAATGCGGCCGCAGCCCAGGACCACGAGCCGATCGCAGGCCGCCTCGATGTCGGTGATGACGTGCGACGACAGCAGCGCCGTCGATCCCTCGGCGCGAACCGCGCTGACCAGGACGCCCAGGAACTCGCGCCGCGCCAGCGGGTCCAGAGCCGCCAGCGGCTCGTCGAGGAGCAGGACCTCGGGCCGCGTCCCGAGGGCGAGCGCCAGGCCGACCTGGGCCTGCTGGCCGCCGGATAGCTCGTCGGCGCGACGGTCGAGCGGGATGCCCAGTTCGTCCAGCCGGCGGCGGGCGACTGCGCGGTCGAAGCGCGGTCGCAGACTGGCCGCCATGTCGAGGTGGTGGTTGACGGTCAGCGAGCGGTAGAGAGACGCGTTCTGCGGAACGTAACCGATGTGTGCGATCGCCCTTCCGCGGTCACGCTGGGGATCGATGCCCATGACCGTCATGCGGCCGCTCGTCGGTCGCTCGAAGCCGACGAAGCCGCGGATCAGGGTCGACTTGCCGGCGCCGTTCGGCCCGACGAGCGCCGTGATCGAGCCGGCGGGGATTGCCAGGTCCACGTCCCGCAGCGCCTCGGTCTGTCTCCCGAAGCGTCGCCGGTAGGTCTTGCCCAGCGCGAAGGCCTGCAGGCGCGGCGAGTCGATGGTAGTTGTCACGGGTCCTCCTCCGACGAACGCGGCAACCGTATCGGCGCGATCGTGCGGCGCCCATTGGGGAGAGCCCGAGGGGGCCATTGAGGGATTTCCCGCCATCATGGGCGCAGTCCCCGGTGCTACCGTTCGGCGCGATGAAGTGGCTCCGACCCTCGCTCGCCCGAGCTCTCGTCCCGATCGCGCTGGCTCTCGTCGCCGTGGCCGCGTCGGCCGCCGTCAGGTTGTCTCCGGCCCCGGTTCAGGGCCTTCACCTCGGCTACAAGAATGGCCAGGTCGTTGTCGCGTCGGTCGACTACGGCACGCCGGCCCAGCAATCCGGGATGCGACCCGGCGACGTCGTGGTGGAGCTCGCCCGCTCCGACCAGCCGGTGACAGGGAACGAAGAGCCTCAGGACCTCCTCTGGGCCTCGAATCAGACCAGGCGCGACCTGGCTCGATCGAATGGACCGTGGGACGTCGTGGTCACAGTCCCTCCCGACCAGGTCGCGGCCTACGCCGTCGCCCAATACGAATGGGCCATGGTCGATGTCTGGCAAGAGGTCCGGTGGGATCTGCTGCCTGTGGACGCCAACGGCATGTGGATCGACTACCCGGCGTACCCTGGGGCGCTCCCGACTTCACCCGAACGAGACTACGTACTGGACACCAGCGTGCCGTGGGAGCCCGGCCCGACCGCGTTCGGGCTGGCGATCCTGATCGTTGGCTGGTGGTGGGTCGGCAGCGGTCGGGCGGGAGCGACGCTCCGGCGCTGTGCCGTGACCCTGCCCGTCGCCACGGCCATGCCTCTGCTCGTCGTGCCGATCCTTCGCTACCAATCGGCCCTCGAAGTGGTGGTCGGCTCGGTGCTCGTGCCGCTGGCTATGCTCCCCCTCGCGATCGACTTCCTCGGCCGAGTCGAGGGCCGGTGGGCGCGCCGGCTGGCCGGCTCGGCCGCGTTCGCGCTCGCCGTTGGCTCGGCCGCGGCCAGCCTCCTCATCCCCAGCGGCACCAGCGTACACACCTGGGGCGCCATCCTGGCCGCCGGAGTGGCGTTCGTTCCCGGGTTCTTCGCCGCGCGGCCGTTGCGCTGGCGCGGCTCCGGCGCGGGGGTTGAGACGGGAGCCACGCCCCGGGCCCTGATCGAGTCGACCGACGTCGCGCTGGCCGCCGTAACACCGGGGATCGCCTGCATCACACTCACGTTCACTTCCGTGCCGTACTCCTACACCGTCTGGCCAATCCTGGTTTGGCTTGCGGCGGTCTGGGTGGCGAGGCGGTTCACGCTGCGACCGCTGGCCCGGCTCGCGGCGCGGGCCACCCGCCAGCGCGACCTCGAGGTGGCCGCCGCCGAGGCGGAGCGAGCCCGCATCGCGGCCGACATCCATGACGACCCGCTGCAGGAGCTGACGATGCTGGTCCGCCGGCTCGACGTCGCCGGCGACCACGAAAACGCCGACGCGGCTCGGGCGATAGCCGCGCGTCTGCGGGCCATATGCGGCGACCTGCGGTTGCCGATACTGGACGATCTGGGCGTGGGCCCGTCTCTGGAGTGGCTCGTCGACCGCCTCGACCATCTGGGCGGCCCGGTCCGCCTGGAGCGCGAAGGCGAGGAACGCCGTCTCCCCAACGACGTCGAGCTGGCCGTCTACCGCGTCACCCAGGAAGCGCTGACCAACGCCATCAAGCACGGCGCGCCGCCCATCGTCGTCCGCTATCGCCAGACCGCGTTTGGCGTGGAACTGGAGGTCGATGACGCTGGCCCGGGTTTCGCTCCCGGCGCCGCCGAGCTGGCCGAACATTCCGGGCGCCTCGGGCTGGTGGGCATGGCGCAGCGTGCCGAAGCCATGGGAGGCGTCCTCACGGTCGGGCTGCGGCCCGGCGGAGGAACGCGGGTCAGGCTGGTCTGGGACGATCCGCGAGTCGGAGTGGCGGCGGGAACGCCCGCCGCCTCAGCAGCGGCCCCGGCCGCGACCGCGGCACCGGCCGCGACCGCGACGCCGGCCGCGACCGCGGTGACGCCGGCCATGGAGTCTCGATGACCGACAGCCCGGCCCCGATTCGAGTAGCGATCGTTGACGATCACCCGGTCGTTCGAGAGGGAACCGCGGCGCTGCTGGATGGGCAGCCCGGGCTTCGAATGGTCGGGACGGCCGCGTCGCTCGACGAGGCCGTCCCGCTACTCGCTCCCTCCCTCGTTGACGTGCTGCTGCTGGACATTCGGCTTGGGCCCGAGAACGGGCTCTCCGTCCTTCGGGGCGGCGCGCCCAGGCCGGCAATCGTCGTCCTGACCGCCTACGACTACCCGCAGTACGCGGCCGCGGCGCTGCGACTCGGCGCCTCCGGCTTCGTGGTCAAGACGGCGCCGATCGCCGAGCTGGTGGACGCGATTTCGAAGGGCGGCCTCGGGCGGACTCGCCTTCGGCTGCAAGCCCGACCTGTCGGCTCCGGCCCCGTTGACTCGTCGCGAGGTCGACGTCGTCCGGCTGGTCGTCGACGGCCGCAGCAACGATGAGATCGGCGCGGAGCTCGGCATCGCCTCGAAGACGGTCGAGGCGCATCTGCGCCGCATGTTCGATCGGCTCGGGCTGCAGTCGCGGACGGAGCTGGCTACGCGGGCCCTGCGCGAGGGCTGGCTCGAGGTGCCGTAGGCCCCGGGGCGGCGCTTGGTGCGGGGGTTTGCCCAATACCGCTGGGGGCGATGCTACGCGACCAGCCTGCTCCCGATCGAGCGGCGAAAGGCCGAGTCCGGCCGATCGGCGCCCGTCTGAGCGCGGGAGTAAGCCGCGGAAGGCTAACCAGCCTAAGATCCTGTGGATGGAGCCGGAGACCGCGTCCCTGGTACCGCCCGGGGCCCTATTGGGCAAGAAGGAGCCGTGCGGCCGCCCTCCGCGCGGCGGCCGTGCGCGGCAAGGGCGCCGCGCCGCCCCGCGCCGTGGGCCCGCTCTCGCGCCGTTCGCTACTTGAGCGCCTCGGCCAGAAGTGCCGTCAGCTGATCCCACTCCACCAGGAACGCGTCGTGGCCCTTCGTGGAGTGGATCTCGCGGTAGGCGGCGTCCATGCCCGCCGCCGTCGCGGCCTTCACCATCTCCTGCACCTGGGTCGTGCCGTAGAGGATGTCGCCTTCGATGCCGACGCCGGTCAAGCGCGTCCCGTAGGCGGCCAGCCGCTGCAGAGCGGCAACCGCACCGCCGCGGTCGCGGCCGATGTCGTGCGTGTCCATCGCCCACACGAGCGTGCGGTACGTGTCCTCGTCGAAGCGCTCGAGCAGCTTTCGGCCCTGGTGGCGAAGATAGCTGACAATCGAGGGCGTGCCGTCGGGCTCGACGCGCCCGGCGAAGCGCTGCTCGAAGTCGATCTCGCTGCGGTAGGTCGTGATGGCCAGCTGCCGGGCCAGGTCCAGGCCCTCCAGGCCGAGCTTGTCGATGATCTCGAGCTGGATGTTGTCCCAGCCCACCGCGAGCTGGCCGATCCGAGCGGGCGCGGCGATCGGCACGACGCGACTGACCTCGCCGGGCCGCTCGAGGGCAACCTCCAGCGCGACCATGCCCCCGAGCGACCCGCCCACCGCCAGAGCGAGCTTGCCGATCCCCAGCGCGTCGAGCAGCCGCCACTGGGCGCGGGCTTGATCCCGGACCGTGACCCTGGGAAAGGCCCGACCGTAGGGCTTGCCGGTCACGGCGTTCCGTGAGATCGGGCCGCTGGTGCCGTACCGGCTGCCCAGCAGGTTCATGCAGATGACGCCGAACTTGTCCGTATCGAGCACCTGGCCGGGGCCGATGAGCGGCGCCCACCAGTCGCCGGCGGCGTCCGCCGAGCCGGTGAGGGCGTGGACGACCAGGATCTGGCGCCCTTCGCCGATCGGGACGCCGTCGTGGCGGTAGGCCGCGACCAGGTCCGGCAGGACCGCACCGGACTCGAGCGCGAAACGGCCCAGCCAGCGAGAGACGATCTTGCCGGTCTGCGGGTCGCTCGATTTGTCCACGTCGTTCAGGCTACGAAAACCGGGGTCGGCGCGTGCGGTCGAAACGCCGGGATCGGCGGCGATGAAACCCGATTCGCCGCGCCGATTGCCCTCGTCGCCCGCAGCCGAGACTGGCGACTCGGGCGCGCCGAGCCCCGCGGGGGACCCGGCGCGCGTAGATTCGACTCCGATGGCGGCTCCGGTGGGCGCGGGCCGGCCGCGCACCTCCGAGATCCATCGAATTGCCGGTTTCGATTTCATGGGGCTACTTGACGCTGCCACGCCTACGAGGCGGCGCCGGCTGGGGTCGCCGTGGCGGTCCGGATCCCGGTCGCGGCGCCGATTGCCTGATCGAGGTCGGCGATGATGTCGTCGACGTGCTCGATCCCAACGGAGAGGCGGACGAGCTCAGGAGTCACGCCGCTGGCGACCTGATCCGCGGCCGAGAGCTGCTGGTGCGTCGTAGAGGCAGGGTGGATGATCAGACTCTTGGCGTCGCCGACATTCGCCAGCAGGCTGAATAGCTTGACCGAGTCGATCAGCCTGCGGCCGGCTTCGACGCCACCCTTGAGACCGAAGGTCACCACGCCGCCGTAGCCACCGGACAGGTATCTGGCGGCGAACCTGTGCGCCGGGTGCGAGGCCAGGCCGGGGTAGCTGACCCAGCTGACGGCCGGGTTGCCTTCGAGCCAGCGTGCGACCTCCAGAGCGTTGGAGCTGTGGCGCTCGATCCGCAGCGGTAGCGACTCCAGGCCCTGGAGGAAGAGGAAGGAATTGAACGGGCTCAGGGCCGGTCCGAGGTCGCGCAGGAGCTGGACGCGGAGCTTGAGGATGAAGGCCAGGTTGCCGAATGTGCCCGTGTAACTCACTCCGTGGTAGGACTCGTCCGGGTCCACGAAATCGACCTTGAAGCGCGGCGAGGCCGCCCAGTCGAACCTGCCACCGTCCACAACCACGCCGCCGATCGCGGTTCCGTGCCCGCCGATCCACTTGGTGGCGGAGTGGATGACTACGTCGGCGCCGTGCTCGATCGGACGCGCCAGGATCGGGGCGAAGGTGTTGTCGACGATCATCGGGACGCCGTGCCTGTGGGCGATGGCGGCGATCCCCTCGAAGTCGGGCACGTCCAGGCGCGGGTTGCCGATCGTCTCGAGGTAGACGCCCTTGGTCCGCCCGTCGATCGCCTTCTCGAACTCGTCGAGCTTGGAGCCGTCGACGAAGCGGAAGTCGATGCCGCACTTGGGCAGCGTGTACGCGAACAGGTTGTAGGTGCCGCCGTAGAGCGAGGCGCTGGTGACGATGTTGTCGCCGGCGCGGGCGAGGTTGAGGATCGTGAGCGTCTCGGCTGCCTGACCGGACGCCACGCCCAGCGCCCCGACGCCGCCCTCGAGCGCGGCGATGCGCTGCTCGAAGACATCGGTGGTCGGGTTCATGATCCGGGTGTAGATGTTGCCGAACTCCTGGAGCCCGAAGAGGCGGGCGGCGTGGTCGGCGTTGTCGAAGACGTAGCTAGTGGTGGCGTAGATCGGGACGGCACGCGCCTTCGTCGTCGGGTCGACGCTCTGGCCGGCGTGGACGGCGAGGGTTTCGCGGCGGAAGGCTGGGGCGTTCTGGTCGGACACGGGTTCCTCCGGAGGGCGGTGCCGCCGGTCGGGCGGCAGGTAGGCGCGAGACGGGTCCCGGGAGCCCTGGGTCAGGGCAATGGATTGGGCGGCCATCCGACGTGTCGTCCGGAGAAACAAAGAACCGCGGCTCCTGTCTGGAGTCCGCGGCCCCGGGACCGATCCTCAGCTCAGTGGCGCGTCCAACGCCGGAGCCTCAGACCCCGTCCTCCGCACTTCGGGGCCGCCCGGGCATGGACATCATGGAACCGCGCAGGCACGAGGCCTGGCGCGAGTTCTCCCGGTGGCGCGAAGTGCGGGCGTTCATTGGCCGCGAAGCATAGGGGCTCCGCGGCCAATTGCGCAAGCTGTTCGGTTGCGAGCGCCGCGCCGCGGTCTACTCGTATCGAAGAGCGACGACGGGGTCGAGCCGGGCGGCCTGGCTGGCAGGCCAGACACCGAAGACGACGCCCACGAGAAGGCTGAAGCCGACCGCGGCCACGACCGTGATCGGATTGAAGACGAAGCCCCAGCCGGCGTAGATGCCGATGCCGAATGAGGCCAGGACCCCGAAGAAGATGCCGATCACGCCGCCGGCGAGCGAGAGCGCCAGGGCCTCGACCAGGAACTGGGAAAGGATGTCGCGACCGCGGGCCCCGATGGCCTTTCGGATGCCGATCTCGCGGGTCCGCTCGCGGACCGAGACGAGCATGATGTTCATGATCCCGATGCCGCCCACGAGAAGCGAGATCGAGGCGA
Source organism: uncultured Chloroflexia bacterium (assembly GCA_963768655.1). GTDB lineage: Bacteria > Chloroflexota > Limnocylindria > Limnocylindrales > CSP1-4 > Fen-1039. Next base: position 235,558 of record CAVYIM010000009.1, read on the forward strand.
TGCCCGCCAGGAGCAGCGTCAGGACGTCGCTGACAGAGCTGACCGTGCCCAACAGCTGGGCCTGGGTCGTGATCGAGAAGTCGGCCGTCTCGGCCGCGGTGATGCCGTGGCGCTGGTCGAGCAAGGCCGTGATCTCGGCCGAGACGGTGTTGATGTCGTCCTGGCTCGCGGCACTGACGCCGATCGTCGACACGCTGGAGCTGCCCACGAACAGCTCCTGCATGGTCGAGAGCGGCACGATGACCTCGTCGTCCTGGGTGCCGGTCCCGCCCTTGGACTGCATGATCCCGATGAGATCGAACGGCAGGCCGCCGATGTAGATGGTCGAGCCTATCGAGGAGCTGGTGAGATCGAGGTTGTCGGCCGTCGCGCCGCCGATGACCGCGACCCGCAGGTTGGCATCGACCGAGGCCTGGTTGAGGAAGGCGCCGGTCCACATGTCGTAGGCGAAGACCGAGAGATAGCCCGGGGTCGTGCCGATGATGCGGGCGGTCTCGTTCTGGGTGCCCGCGATCACGAGCTTGGAGGTGGTCAGCTCGGGGGCGACGTATTGGACCCCCGACAGGCCGGCGATGGCGGATCCGTCGTCGATGGTGAGGGTCGTGGCCGAGCCGAAGGAGCCGCGCGTGGCCGAGCCACGCGAGAAGCCCGGGCTGACCGTGAGCAGGTTGGTGCCCAGGGCGTTGAGCTGGTTGCTGATGCCCTTGGTGGCACCCTGGGCGACGCTGACCAGGGCGACGACGCTGGCCACGCCGATGATGATGCCGAGCATCGTGAGCGCGGTCCGCAGCTTGCCGGTGCCCAATCGGCCGATGGCCAGGCGGAGCAGGTCGATGAGCCTCATTGCAGCACCGCCTCGGCGAGCTGGCCGTCGCGGATGTGGACGCCGCGATCGGCCGCCGTGGCGACGTCGATGTCGTGGGTGATGAGCACGATCGTGCGACCCAGGGCATGGAGATCCTTGAAGAGCGAGAGCACCTCGGCCCCGGAGTGGGAGTCGAGGTTGCCGGTCGGCTCGTCGGCGAGGATCAACGCCGGCTCGGTCACGAGGGCCCGGGCGATGCCGACGCGCTGCTGCTGGCCGCCCGAGAGCTCGGAGGGCTCGTGGCCGAGGCGATCGCCCAGACCGAGACGCTCCAGGGCCGCCTGGGCCTTTCGGAGCCGCTCGCGGCGGCCGACGCCCTGGTACATCAGGGGCGCGGCCACGTTCTCCAGAGCGCTCGTGCGCGGCAGCAGGTTGTAGCTCTGGAACACGAACCCGATGGAGCGGCTCCGGACAAAGGCGAGACCGTCGTCGGATAGCTCGTCGACGGGCTGGCCGTCGAGAACGTAGCGACCGCTGGTCGGCCGGTCGAGACATCCGAGGATGTTCATCATGGTCGACTTGCCAGAGCCCGAGGGGCCGATGATGGCCATGAACTCACCCCTGGCGACCGTCAGGTTGACGTCCACCAGGGCCGGCACCTGGACCTTGCCGGTGTCGTATATGCGGCTGATGCCTTCGAGTTCGATGATCGGCTCGACCGCGTTGGCGCTCATGGCACGAACCCGCCGGGGCCGCCGCCGGTCAACGCATTGAGATTGACTCCGCCGCTGGTTGTCGTCGTGGTTCCGCTTCGGGTGGAGGACGACCCGACGACCACGGTGTCACCCTCGCTCAGGCCGCTCGTGATCTGGACGTAGGAAGTCGTAACGACGCCGACCTGAACCGCGACGCTACTTGTGCTTCCATCGGCATTCACGAGCTCGACGGTGTAGCCGCTCGCGGCGGAGCCCGACAGGGCCGTCGCGGGCACGCGCAGGGCGTTGTCGACAGAGGCTGTCGTGACCGTTACGGTCGCGCTCATGCCCGCCAGAACCGTGGCGGGCGGATCGGTGAGGGTGACCGTGACCGCGTAGGTCGCCACGCTGCTACCGCTGCCGCCGCTCGAAGACGAGGAAGACGCCACGGGCACGATCTGGGTCAGGGTTCCGGGCACCGTCACGTCGGGACCGGTGATCAAGGCGGTCGCGGTTTGCCCGACCGCGAGGCCGGTGATGGCCGACTCGGCGAAGCTGGCCGTGGCCACCATGGGCCCGACGGACTCCTCGATGGCATAGCCGCTCGGGGCGCTGACGCCGGGCAGGATGTTGACCGCGGTGATGAGGCCATCTGCCGGGGCCACCAGCGTGGCGTCGGTCACGGCCAGCTGAGCGGCATTGACGGCCGCCTGGTCCGAGGCTACCTGGGCCTGGTCGGCCGTGATCGTGGCGCTGGCTGTGGCAGCGGTGCTGTTCTGGTACTGCAGCTTGGCCGCGGCTTCGCTGAGCGATGCGCTCGTGACTTGCTGGGCGGCCTGCTGGTTCGATTGGCTGACCTTGAGCCTGGTCGTAGTCAGGTTCGACTGCGCTTGCGCGAGAGACGCCTGGTTCTGGGACGTGGGAGCGGCTTTGTATGCCGCCTGTGCGGCCGTGACCGCTGCCTCTGCCTGGCTCAGGGTCAGCGAGTTCTGCTGACTCGTGATCTTCTGGTTGGCGACCGCCTGGCTGTAGCTGTTCTCCGACTGGCTGAGCTGGTTACTCGCCTGGGCCTTGGTCAGTGCGGTCGGACCGGCCTGGTCTGTCGTCAGCTTGGACTGGGCGGAGGCGAGCGTGGCCTGAGCCGATGCCAGCGCGAGCTGCGCCGCCGTGGAGTCCGCCGTCGCCAGGGTCGTACCCTTGGTCACGCTCTGACCAACCGTCACCGCCACGGTCAGCACGGGCCAGGTCAGGGATCCCGACGAAGCGCTGCTACTGCCGGTCGAGCCGCCCACGCCGGACGTGGTGGCGACCGAACTCGCGATGACCGGCGCAACGCCGAAGCTGAGCCCGTAGACCGTGCTGGCCGAGATCGTCCCGGTGGCGACGGAAGTGGCGCTAACCGTGCCGGTCGTGACCGTGGATGTGGTGTATGCAGAGCTTGACGATCCTCCGAAGGCGGGGCCGACAACCGTCAGGACGACGGCTCCCACTCCCACGAGGATCAGTGCTATTGATGCCAGTCTCAGCTTCATTCATTCATGCCTCTCGTGTCTCGTCTAGTCGCCTGTGCCCGTGGTGAAACCGCGGGAGCCACCGGCCGACCAGACTCGCTCGTCGCCAGCGTCGATCCGCAGCTTCCTTCGCCGATGCTGTCGAATTGGTTACGGCGCCGAGTTGGCGCGCGACCCGTTGCTCGTGCGCGCGCGGCCCGCGCGGCCCGCCCGACGGCGCGGCTCGCCCGCACGCGCGGCTATGCGGCAGCGGGCTCGACGGCCGTCAGAGCCGACCCGCCGAGAACTCGTCTGGGTGGCCGATCAGGTCTGCCGGCCCGCTGGCGTCTCGTCCCGGATCGTGCCGAGAAGATCGAGCGCACGACGGATCCGCCACTCGTGGCCGGCCCGTTCGCGAGCCGCCGGATCCTCCTGCGACTGGGCATGCTGCTCGAGCTCGAAGGCGTCGGACCAGATCCGCTCCCACGCCGGGCGATGCTTCGGGGGCACGAGGTCAGTCGCTCTCTCGTGCCAGTGCTCGATACGGCCGAGCAAGTCTTTCGAACGACTGCCGGAGGCGGAAGCCTGGGAGTCCTTCGGTTCCGTGAGGGCCGCGGCGAGATCGTCCCCGTCCCGCCGAACCCCCTCCAGCCGAGCCGCCACGTCCCCGAAAAGCCCGCTCCGAGCTACTCGCGGGTCGCGCACCCACCGGCGCAGGATGACTGCCGCGACCAGCATCGCGACGACGCCGACGGCGATGAGCACCGCGGCCGCGACGCCGCCGATCGCCGGTCGCGCCGCAGCCACAAATCCGGCCACGGCACTCACGAACCCGCCCGAACCGCCGGCAACCAGGATGAACACGAGGGCGACGCCCCGTATCTGGGCGAGCAGGACGAGAAGGTCCCAGATCGGCCTGACCCTGACCGGTAGTCGCCGTCGCATCGATCCCATGCCGCCTCCTGTAGACGGTCATGCTAGCGTCCCTGGGCCGCGCGCCCTCAGGGCGCCCTCAGCGTCCCTGAACCGCGGGACCGCCGTTCTCAGTTGCGGGGCCCAGTTCCATGCCGGGCGCCTCATCCGGCCGCGCCCGGAAGCCGAGTGCCTCGTAGAACGGCCGCTTCCCCGTGGCGCAGAAGAGCTGGATCTGATCGATGCCCGCGTCGCGGCAGCGCCGCACGAGGCGACGCACGACCTCGCTGCCGATACCGCGGCCCTGCCAGGCTGGATCGACGATGACCTCGACGATCAGGGCGTGGAGAGCCCCGTCCGAGATGGTCCGGCCCATGCCGACGAGCAGAGTCCCGTCGTAGGCGCAGACGGCGTGCCAGGTCGACGCCAGCGCGCCGGCCAGCTGGTCGTCCGTGAGCGCCGTCTCCCAGCCGGTCGAGGCGTACAGCCGGAGGAAGCCCTCCCTCGACGGAGTCGCCTCGCGATACTCGATCGACCGCTCGGCGCCGTCCGTCGGACCTGTGGGCGTCACGACCGCGACGTCCATGCGAATGGCGCGACGCTACCGTCCACTTCCACGAACTGCCTGGAGCTCACCGCAACCTCCATCCAGTCGGGCGACCCACCGCCGAGTCCGCCGCCGTCTTCGGCCCTCGCCGCCTGTGGCCTCGACGCCCGACCCGGCGGAAGGCGCCTCGGCCGTTTGCGGTTAGTATCGAGCAGTCGGTATGCGTGCGAAGGAACCAATGAGCAGACCCATGCCGCCGTACCGATGGCCGCCCACGTCGGCACCCGCAGCGGAGCAGTTCACGCCGTGGAGCGCGCCAGGCCGGCCATCAGGAAAGTTCCGGAGGTCACGGTCTACTTCTGGGTGATCAAGGTGTTGACCACCGCGATGGGCGAGGCGACTTCGGACTACCGGTCCACAGGTTCGATCCCGTGATCGTGGTTCCCCTGGTTGGCATCGCCCTGACAGCCGCGCTGCTCCTGCAGCTGGTGGCGCCACGGTACGTGGCCCCGATCTACTGGCTGGCCGTGGTAATGGTCGCCATGTTCGGAACGATGGCTGCCGATACGCTGCATGTCGGGCTGGGCATCCCGTATCTCGTGTCGACAACGCTCTTCGCCGTTTCCCTGGCGGTCATCTTCATGGCCTGGCACGGGACCGAGAAGACCCTGTCGATCCACAGCATCAACACCCACCGCCGCGAGACTTTCTACTGAGCAGCCGTCCTGGCGACGTTGGCGCTCGGCACGGCCGCCGGCGACATGACCGCCACGACCGTCGGCTTGGGTTACTTCGGCTCGGGCGTGATGTTCGCCGTGCCGTTCGTGCTGCCGGCGCTGGCCTACGGGCTGCTCGACCTCATCGCGATCCTCGCCTTCTGGATCGCCTACATCCTGACCCGGCCGCTCGGCGCTTCGTTCGCGGATTGGGTGGGGAGAGCGCGGAACCTGAGCGGCCTCGGGCTGGGCACGGGAGAGGTCGGCGTCGCCCTGACGATCGTGATCGTCCTCCTCCTCGGCTACCTCACGATCACCCGCAAGGACGTCAGGGGCGAGGACGGCACGCTCGGCTGACCGGGTCGATTGCGAGTGCCACGGCCAAGGCGCCGGCAACGGTCGCGCGTGGGACGGCAGCCGGGCTGGCCCGACGAGTGGGCAGTTGAGCTCGGAGGCTCTACTCCCAACCGACCTCCGACCTCGCTCGCGGGGCCGCCTCGAATCCGGATGCACGGGACCTCACGGCTGGTACAGCTCCGCTGACGGGAGCGCCAGAGCAGTTACCATTCCGGGTCCCGGCGGGGTTGTCCCGTCGGCGCCGCCGGCGATAAGGACGCGACCGTCGGGGAGCAGAGTCGCCGTCTGGAGTTGACGCGCGCTTGCCATTGAGCCGCCTGGGCTAAACGTCCCGGTCTTCGGGTCATACAGCTCGGCAGAGGCCAGGATGTTGGCCGCGAGAGAGTCGTCCGCGGCATCGGCGCCGCCAGCGATGAGGACCCGGCCGTCGGGTAGGAGCGTGGCGGTGTGGCCATCACGGACCGTCGCCATCGAGCCTGTCGGGCTGAACGTGCCGGTCTGCGGGTCATACAACTCGGCCGAGGCGAGGATGTTGCCGTTGCTACCGAAGCCGCCGGCGATGAGCACGCGACCGTCGGGTAGCAGCGTGGCGGTGTGGCCTGCCCGAGCCGTGGTCATGGAGCCAGTCAACGTGAATTTGCCGGTTGCCGGGTCGTACAGCTCGGCCGATGCGAGCGGCGTCGAGCCGTGCTGCGTCGGGACAGAGCCTCCGGCAACAAGAACGCGGCCGTCCGGTAGCAGAGTGGCGGTGGGGCCGTCGCGGGCGGTTCTCATCGAGCCGGTCAGGCTGAACTTGCCCGTCTTGGGGTCATACAGCTCCGCTGTGGCGATGGCCTTCGAGCCAAGGTCGTAGACCGATCCGCCGACGAGGAGGACGCGGCCGTCGGGCAGCAGCGTCGCGGCCTGGTCGTAGCGTCTGACTTTCATCGAGCCGGTCAGGCTGAACCTGCCCGTCTGGGGGTCGTACAGCTCGGCCGAGTAGCCACGCTCTAAGACGTCCCCTATGCCGCTCCCGCCGGCGACAAGAACGCGGCCGTCAGCGAGCAGCGTGGCGGTCGGGCTGATGTGCGGGTAGACCATCGGGCCCGTCGGGCTGAACGTGCCGGTTGCGGGGTCATATAGCTCGGCAGAAGCCGACTCCCCGCCCGAGGCATCCTGGCCCCCGGCGATGAGGACGCGGCCGTCGGCGAGCAGCGTCGCCGAATGATCGAATCGCCCGGTGGTCATCGAGCTTGTTGGACGGAAGCGAGATGCGGCTGTCGGTGACTGCGCGAGAAGCGTAGGAGTCGGACCGGCTGTCGGTGATTCGCCACGCGAGCCCCCAGGCGGCACGGTGTTGAGTCGCGGCAACGCCCCCACGAAGAAGGTTGCCGCAGCCACGACTGCAAGGAGTGTCGCCGCCGTAACTGCGAGGCGCAGGCTCCCGCCGAACCGGCGGCTGCGGCGGACACGATGAGGGTGCTCGGTCGGCACAGCCGCTACCCATGAGCGAAGCGTCGAGGGCGCCGGGTGATCGGCAATTCGTCGCGCCGCCTCGCGCACCTCGCGCTCGAACTGCTCGTCGTTCATGGGACCCGCTCCCGCGCCTCGGCATCGAGGGTCGCGCGCAGGGCACGCAGCGCGTAGTGGAGCCGGCTCTTCACGGTGCCCGGCCTCTCGCCGGTCCGGGCGGCGATGTCGTCGAGCGAGTAGTCGCCGACGTAGCGCAGGGCAACCACGATGCGGTGCTTCGGCGATAGCGCCTGCATCGCCCGCTCCAGGGCATCGGTGCGCGCGAGGGCCTCGGCGTGGTCGGGTGCCGCGCCGGGGATCGGATCGGCGAAGGCAATCGGACGGATCCGGCGCTCGCCAAGCCGATCACGGCACGTGTTCACCAGGATCCGAGTGAACCAGGCGTCGAAGGAGGCGAGATCGCGCAGGTCGCCGAAGTGCTCCCAGGCCCGCAGGACTGCGTCGCTTACCGCGTCCTCGGCCTCTGATCGATCCCCGCTAAAGATGAACGTGGCGAGGCGGTAGGCCCCATCGAGGCGGGCATCCGCGAGGCGCGCGAAGTCCACGGCCGGGTCACCGCCGGCGGCATCGCGGTCTCGGACGCCCATGCCTTGAGTCCCCCACGTGGTGATCCCGTCCATCGTGCCCGACAAGACTGCCACGGATGTCCGAAGGTTCAATCTTCCCAAATGCCCGCGCGACCGCCTCTACAGTCCAGGCTGTGGGCTCGTGTTGCTGCACTCGGCCGGTCGCTGGCTAGCTTGTCATCTTTGCCTCACGTCCTCCCTCCCCGACCAAACAGACCTTGACGGCCGCGGCCACCGACGGCATCGTCTCCATGGGGCCGATCCGTCACCTGGCTCCGTGCGGGAGGGAAAAGCGATGCCTTCGAGTCAACCAAACGGTGCTCCGGAGCAGGACGGCGTTGCTCCGACCGAGCCTCGCGAGGCCGGCGACCGGCGTCCGGCCGATCCGGAGACCGACCGCGCGCTGGCCTTGCAGCCCACCTTTGGCACTCTCCGACGCCGCCGAGCCGGCCCGACAGGACCGGGCGCCTCGTCCCGGCCGCTGATCCTGCATCCGATCATCGCCGTCGTCGTGGCCATCGTGGCCATTGTCGCCGCGCTGCTCCTCACCGGTCGCTGATCGAGCCCCGGAGCCAGGCCGCGAGGTCGTTCATGGCGCCGCGGCTCGGCCTAAGCTAGTCGGGCGTCCGCCCCACGTTGCCCGCCAGCCAGTACCGCCGGAGAGATGACCATGACCGCGTCCGCCCGATCCCGCTCCTATGGCATCGAGACGCGAGCCGTCCATGCCGGCGCCACGCCGGATCCCACGACCGGCGCACGCAACGTCCCGATCTACCAGACGACGTCGTATGTATTCCACGACGTGGATCACGCGGCGGCGCTCTTCAACCTCGAGGCGGCGGCTACATCTACACGCGCCTGGGCAATCCGACGGTCACGGCCCTCGAGGAGCGGGTGGCGAGCCTGGAGGGCGGGCAGCGCCGCCGTCGCCACGGCATCCGGCCACTCGGCCCAGCTGCTCGCCTTCTTCACGCTCATGGGTCCCGGCGACGAGTTCGTCGCCTCGAGCTTCCTGTACGGCGGCTCGATAACGCAGTTCACGCCACACCTTCCCGCGAGCTTGGGTGGCACGGCACGTTCGTCGACCCGCGCAACCTCGAGGAGGTCCGGGCCGCGCATCACCCGAGAACCCGGCTGCATCTTCACGGAGAGCCTGGCCAACCCCGGCGGAGTGGTGGTGGACCTGGAGGCGCTGGCGAGATCGCGCACGAGGCGGGCATTCCGCTGGTGGTCGACAACACGCTCGCCACGCCGTAGCTGTGGCGGCCGTTCGAGTGGGGCGCGGACATCGTCGTCCACTCGATGACCAAGTTCCTCTCCGGCCACGGCACCTCGATCGGAGGCGTGATCGTCGAGTCGGGCCGCTTCGACTGGGCGCGCGGCGGCAAGTTCCCGGCCCTGACCGAGCCCGATCCGGCCTACCACGGCCTCGACTTCTTCGAGACTTTCGGCGATTAGGCTTCTCGATGAAGACGCGGGCGGTGGCGCTGCGGGACCTGGGGCCGGCGCTCTCGCCCCAGAACGCCTTCTACATCCTGACCGGGATCGAGACGCTGCCGCTTCGGATGGAGCGCCACGTGGCGAATGCACGGGCGGTGGCGGAGTTCCTCGCCGGCCATCCGGCCGTGGCGTGGGTCAGCTACGCCGGCCTGGCGATCCAGCCCGTATCGCGCCCTGGCGCGAGCAGCTACCTGCCGCAAGGGCGCGGGCTCGGTCTTCACCTTCGGCCTCAAAGGCGGCTACGAAGCCGGCATCAAGGCTCGTCGAGTCGGTCGAGCTGTGGTCGCACCTCGCCAACGTCGGCGACACCCGCAGCCTGATCATCCATCCCGCCTCGACGACGCACCGCCAGCTGACGGACGAGCAGCGCGAGGCGGCCGGCGCCGGCAACGACGTGATCCGGCTCTCGGTGGGCATCGAGACCGCCGCGGACCTGATCGCGGACCTGGCGCAGGCGCTGGAGCGAGCGGGTTAGCGCGAACCGGCCGACCGCGGATCGGGGGCCGGGCCGGGACGGGGCGCGGTCGCGAGCTCGGGTCGGTGGGCGTCCCTCAGCGCGAGCGGCGGCGCGGGGTCATCTGCGCAACGTGCGCGTCCGCCCGCCTGGTAAGCCCGTTGTCGGGGCCCAGCGTGCGGCGGAACACCTCGGCTACATAGCGGGCCTGGTTCCGGCCCGCGACCTTGCGTCCCAGCGCCGCCATGGCGTCGGCGTCGTGGCGCAGGACCTCGAGCGTGTCCGGATCCGCAGGGCCGGGGAACTTGCGGAGCAGAGCGAGCGCATCGGCATAGCGAGCCCGGGCGCCCGCCGGATCGCCCAGCTTGAGCAGGACGTCGCCGATGTGAGCGTACATGTCCGCCACCTTACGGTCTCGAGGGCCGAGGTTGCGGAGGTACGCGTCCAGAACTGTCTGGTACATGGCGCGGGCGGCATCGAGCTGGCCCAGCTTCTCCATCACCATGCTCAGGTTGTGGCCCAGGTGAAGCGTTCGAGGATCGTCCGGTCCGGCCGTGTCACGGCTCTCGGCATGGATCGGGCCGTAGGGTCCGGCGATGCGCTCATAAACGGCTCGAGCGGCCCTCTGCTCGTCCAGCTTCTCGTGCGTTTCGGCCAGCCAGAGCAGGCACTCGAGCGTGCGCTCGCTCCTGGGCCCCTTGTTTCGTTCGTAGGCGTTGGCCAGCTCCTGCCAGCGGGCGCGGGCCTTCTCCAGCTCGCCGACCTTGCCCAGCTCCCAGGCGTAGGCCTCCAGGGCCGTCAGGGCATCGTCCCCCTCGGGGCCCACGATCCCGACCTGCGTTTCGTACAGGACGCGGTAGGCCTCAAGGGCGGCGGCGTGCGATTCCGCGCGCGCCAGGACGCGGGCAAGGCCCGTGAGAGCCCAGATCGTGTCGGGCGCCTCGGGACCGAGGGTCACAAGCCGCCCTTCGGCGAGCTCGCGGTAGCGGGCCGCGGAGTTGGTCAGGTCACCGAGCTGCTCGAGGTTCCAGGCCAGATCGCCCAGGACCCATTGCGTGGCCACGTGGTCCTGGCCCAGAACCCGCCGCCGCGCTTCCAGCAGCTGCTCGTCGAGCTTGCGCGCCCGGACATGCTCGCCGCAACGGCCGAGTGAGTCGGCGAGACCGGCCAGGGCGTCGAGCGTGGCGGTCTCCTCGGGGCCGACCTTGCGCCGCAGACGGCGGTACAGGTCTTCGTAGACCTGCGCGGCGGCGGCCGGGTCGCCGACGCGGAGCAGCAGCCGGCCGTGCTGGCCGCGGGCGGCGAGGGTCGCCGGGTTGTCCGGCCCCAGCGTGGAGATCGTGGCGGCGAGAGTCTGCTCCGAAAGCGCACGGCCCGACGTGCTGTGGCCCGCCCCCACCTGCGCCCGCGCCAGGCTGAGCATCGCCTCGAGAGTATCGGGGTGGGTCGCCCCCAGGAGGCGGCGGCTGCGCTCGACGCGCTCGGCGAGCACTTCGCTGGCGCGGGCGTAGTCCTCGATCGAGATCAGGATGCTGCCCAGGTTCGCCAGCGTGCGGATGACGGCCAGGCTGTCCGGGCCCAGCGTCTTGCGCTGCACCTCCAGGAGGGCCTCGAAGGTTCCACGTGCCGAGAGGTCGTCGGCGACGGCTCGTTGCGTCAGGCCCAGGTTGTGCAGGGCGCTGAGGGTGGCCGGATCCTCGGGGCCGAGCGAGTTGCGGCGGCCCGCGACCACGCGTTCGTAGATCGGGCGGGCCTCCTCGGGTCTGTCCAGATACGAGAGGGCCACGGCCAGGCCGTGAGCCGCGGAGAGAGTATCGAGGTGGCGCGGTCCGAAGACACGATCGCAGCGCTCCAGCAGGATGGTGTACTGGTCACGGGCGGTCGAGTAGTCGTCGAGCTCGAGCCCGATAGCCGCGACTCGAGCTTCGGCCTCGAGCGTCGCCGGGTGCTCGGGACCGAGGAGCTTGCGGCGCGCATCCATGACCTGACGGCAAAGCGAACGCTTGACTCGCAGGTCCGGGAACCCTTCCAGAAGGACGTCCAGATCCTGTAGAGCCGCAAGGCCGGAGACAGACGGGACGTCCGAAGTGTCGGCGCCCGATGAGCCGCGATCCATCGACAGAGCAGATTCTCCCGCCTGAGCCCCCGTGGCCACTCATGATGCCAGGTTCGGCAGAGTTCGAGGGCGCGGCGGTTACGATAACGGAGCGCCCCGAATGGTGCCGTGGCACCTCGTCGAACGCCGGGAGATCGCCTTCAAGTCGGTCGAAATCGAGATTCCTGGTCGGCCTGGGCGTGGACGAGCTGTCGGCGGACGCTGCGTCGCCGGACGGGATCCGGGCGGCGCTTGCGGGAGTTGCGTCTGCGGAGCTGCGCGGTCTGGCGACCCGGGCTCATGATCGCGGCGGAACTGACTGCGCGCGGTCAGGCGCGCCTGCCCTCTACGCAGCGCCGGACATTCCGCCGGGGCTTGCAACCGTGCGCAGCGAGATCGCCAGCTCGCGGTTCACCAGCAACGTGCGGAACCACTGCGAAACGGGCTCGCTGCAGAACTCGTACTCGAGCACCGCGTCCGTGATCGCGACCATGGCGGGCCTGCGGTCGAAGCTGCGGACCGGGTTCGCCGTCGGCGGGGCGTGCATGAAGCCTTCGGCACAGTAGGGGCCGAGCTTGACGGTCACGCCGTTCGGCTTGGTCGCGAGGCGTCGCTTGGGGTCGCCGCGAGGGCCGCTGGCCACGACGATGTCGAGCTCGTCACGGGAGATATCGAGCTTGTCGAATTCCTGGGTGTGGCCGTCCAGCGTGCTCACCAGGGTGACGTCGTGGACGGTGATGGTCTTGCGGCGGTTGAGCAGGTCGGCCAGGCGCGAGTCCTCGAGGTCCACGCGTCCTTCGACGCGACAGTCCTCGGAAAAACCTACGAAGTCGATGTCCGTTCCCATCTCGTCCCCTGATGATTGCTGGGGCATTGAAATGAATTTCCTACGGGTGGGATCGGACGAGTAGTCCCGATGAAGATACGCCGAACGGGGAGGTACTCCGTCCGCAGCCCGCAGGATGAAACGCGGCCCGTCAGATGGGACGGACGGGGCCGGCGGCCCGCGTCGGGCCGACTGCGGATGTGGGAGCCGGACCCCGCCGCGGAGCCGCGCCTTCGGGTTACGGCCTCGGGTCAGCGCGACCCGCCGGCGCCTGGCCCGCGCTCGGTCCAGGCTTGCCCGAGGGGCCAACTCGCCTCTCCTGGCCGGAGAGCAGACGCTGGATGTTGTCGATGTGGAAGAGCCAGATGAGCCCCGGGACGCCGACGCCGTAGACGAAGTAGATCGGTGGCAGGGGGGCGACCGCGGTCCAGACGACCATGGCGATGCCGCCGATCAGCGTTGCGGTGAGCGACCCCAGTGACGAGATACGCGTGACCGCGATCACGATCACGAAGACGGGGAAGATGATCGCCAGAATGACCGGCGCGATGATCAGGGCGCCCCCGGTGGCCGGCGCCACGCCGCGGCCGCCGTGGAAGCCGATGAACGGCGAGCGACTGTGGCCGACGACGGCGGCCAGCGCGGCCGCGACCTGCGCCACCTGGTCGCCGCCGATGGCGATTACGAAGAGAACGGCGACGACTGCCTTGGCCACGTCGAGCAGTCCGGAGATGGCGGCCCAGCGGAAGCCGACCGCGCGCGACACGTTGGCGCCGCCGGTGCGGCCGCTACCCACGGTGCGCGGATCGGGCCCGCCGATCAACCGCGGAACGATGATGCCGAAAGGAATGCCCCCAAGGAGATAGCCGGCGACCAGGGCGACGGCCACCCGGACGAGGTCGATGGTCTGCATCGCCGCGAAGTATAGGGCGGCGAGTTGATGCCGAATTGGGTCGCCGCTAGCCGGCGCCTTCCTCCAGCTCGGCCAGGAAGCGCTCCGGGTTGTGGCGCAGCCACAACCGGCGGTCCGGGTGAGCGGCCACGTCCTCGACGAGATCCGCGAGGCGGGCGTTCACCGGCGTTGCGACCCCGATCTGTAGCCCGAAGCGAGCGACCGCGCCGTGCATCCAGGCCACTTCCGTCTGCTCGGGCGACGGCCCCTCGCCGGCCATCTGGACGTGGAGCCGCAGCGAGGGCAGTTTGCCGGCGCGCGCCCCACCCACGATTCGTCGCAGGATCGGGCGGCCCAGCCAGGACGGAAGCCTGACGGCGCGAGCCAGCCACGGGACGGCCGCGCCGGGCAGCCTGACCGGCCTGAGCCCGAGCGCGGTCATCACCGCCATTGTCTCCAGGAGCTGCCGCCGCTCGACCTCGAACAGCCGCTTGTCGGCGTAGATCGCGGCCGGATCCATGTCGAGGATCGCCCCGGTGGCGTTGGCGATCAGGTTGGTCAGCAGCTTCGACCACTTCATCGCCTTCGCGTCGGACAGTTCCGCGGTGCGCAGGCCCGCGGGCGCGAAGTCGGCCAGCAGCGGCGCAATGAGCGGTTCCGCCGCAGGATTGGCTGCGGCCAGTGCGATCCCGCCGCGCCCGAGCCAGACGACCTCGTCCTCCGATACGAGGCGGATCGGGGCAGTCATCGAGCCGGCGATCTGCGGCGCCGACGGCCGGATCTCCGTGGCGGTCTCCTCTGCGCCGATGCCGTTCTCGACGGTCAGGGTTGGCACGTCCGGCCAGGCCAGCGTGGGCGCCAGCGCCTCGCGCAGGACGGGCATCTTCACCGCCACCAGGATCAGGTCCGGGCGGGTCGCGTCCTCCGTCCGCATGACCCGATGGACCGGCACGACCGCGCGCGTGCCGTCCGGCCGAACCAGCGTCACCGGCCGCTCCGACGGCCCCTCGAAGATTTGGACGAGGGTGACGTCGTAGCCGGCGCTGCCCAGCAGCGTCCCGAGGAACGACCCGACGGCTCCCGCGCCCACGACCAGAACTCGTCGGGGGTTCCTGCTGTCGCAGTCCGATGGGGGCGCGGTCGGCATCTCGGCACCTGTTGATCGAGGGTCGGTCGGTCGCCTGCTAGCCTAGCCGGACGGACCCGGCCGTGCCGGGTCCTGCGTCGCCGCGAGCGCGCCACCAGTCTGCCGAGGACGATTGCCAACACCCGCGCAGCGGCGCGCCTCGATTGCGCCCGCCAGCCGGGCCACTCTGGACTGCTACCCGATCAGGCGGCAGGATTAGCCCATGAAGACTCGTCAAGCGCTTCTGTCCATCGTCGTTGCCGTCATCGTCGCCGGCTGTGGTTCGACGACGCCCTCGCCGACCGGGCCGGTCGCCACTCCGACGCCCACCGCCGGGGCCAGCGCCACGCCTCTAGTCGGGCCCAGCCTCACACTGGCGGCTACGCCCTCTGCCGCCATTCCTACACCCTCGACCGCCACGCCCTCTGCGACCCCGGCGGCGCAAGCCGCGGCCGACTGGCCGGTCTACCACCTCGATGCCCAGCGCACCGGCTTCGTTACCGGCTTCCCGGCTACGAGCGGCACGCTGACCAAGGTCTGGTCGGCGGCGCTCGACGGTGCCGTCTACGCCGAGCCTCTCGTCATCGGCGGGCACATCCTCGCCGTGACCGAGAACGACACCGCCTACTCCCTGGATCCCAAGACCGGCGCCATCCTCTGGCACACGCATCTCGGCACGCCGGTCCGTTTGTCCACGCTCCCGTGCGGGGACATCGATCCGCTCGGGATCACCGGCACGCCCGCCTACGACGCCGCGACCGGATCGGTCTTCATGGTCGCCGAGGAAGCCGGGCCGCATCACATTCTCTACGCCCTTGATGCCTCGACCGGCGCCGTTCGGTGGTCGCGCAACGTCGATCTGTCCGGCGATAGCCCGATCACCCATCAGCAGCGGCCCGCTCTCGCCGTCGTCAACGGCTACGTGTACATCGGCTTCGGCGGACTGGCCGGCGACTGCGGCCAGTACAAGGGCGAAGTCGTAGGCGTGCCGACCAGAGGCACGGGCAGCACCATCTCGTACCGCGTTCCGGTTGCGCGCGAAGGCGCTGTCTGGGCGACCGGCGGACCGGTGATCGACAGTTCCGGCAACCTCTACGTCTCGACCGGCAACGGCAGCTCGACGACCAGCTACGACGGCAGCGACTCCGTCATCGAGCTTTCGCCGACGCTCAAGATGATCGGCCGGTTCGCTCCGTCGACCTGGGCCTACGACAACGCCCACGACCTGGACCTCGGTTCCACGAACCCGGTGCTCGTGCCCGGTGGGTGGGTGTTCCAGGTCGGGAAGAGCGGTACCGGATACGTGATGCACCAGGGGGCACTGGGCGGAATCGGTGGACAGGTGTCCAGCGCCTCGGTCTGCGGGGCGTACGGCGGAATGGCTCAGGACGGCTCCACGATCTACGTGCCCTGCCGGACCGCGATCCGTCAGGTCACGATCGGCTCCGACGGCAAGCTCACCGTGGGCTGGGAGTCGAAGAGCGGGGTGGGCGGCGGACCGGCCGTGATCGGCGGCGGAGCCGTCTGGAGCGCCAACTGGTCCAACAACCACCTGTATGCGCTCGACCCGGCCACCGGCGCCGCGCTGGCCAGCATCTCAGTCGGCACGCTGCCCCACTTCGCCTCCCCGACGCTGTGGGGCGGGCAGGTTCTGATCGGGACGATGAGCGGCGTACTGGCGATCGCGCCGTAGGCCGGCGACAGACGCGGCGCGACGGGAGGAGTGGCTCGATGGCTCGACTGACAGAGGCGGACGTGCTGGAGTACCGCCGGCCCGTGCTCGACCTGCTTGCGGACGACGATCCGCTCGACGTCCAGGCGGCCGAAGTGGCGGCCTGGCGCGAGCTGATCGATCGGGCCGACGGCGACCTCCGAACCAGGCCGGCGGCCGGCGAGTGGTCTGTCATCGAATGCCTCGGCCATATGGCCGACTCGGAGCTGGTGACGTCGGCCCGCTACCGCTGGGTCCTGGCCGAAGACGAGCCGCCGTTGCAGAGCTGGGATCAAGAGGCCTGGGCCGCTCGCTTCGACCACACCCACGACGACCCGGCGACGCTCCTCGATCTGTTCGCCGCCCTCCGCCACGCCAACGTTGCGCTGTGGCAGCGCACTCCGGCCGCCGATCGCGCTCGATCCGGCATCCACGCCGAACGTGGCCCGGAATCAATGGACCTGCTGTTCCGCCTGCAGGCCGGCCACGGCCGGCTACACCGCGCCCAGGCCGAACGGGCGCTGGCGGAGGCGCGGCGCAGCCGGTAGCCCTAGTGTCCCGTTGCGCAACTAGCTGACTACGTATGGCGCTGGCAGCTACGATTGCGCCATGGCACAACTTCCTGCTCCAGCACTGGCGCTCTCGGAAGCCGACCGCGCAGCCCTGAGGGCGATCGCTCGCGCGTCGACGAGTCAGCAGCGAGCGGTGACGCGGGCGCGCATCCTCCTTCGGGCGGCCGACGGCATGGCCAACGAACACATCGCGGCCGAGCTCCACGTCAGTCCGACGACCGTGAAGCTGTGGCGGCGTCGGTATGGTGCCTCGGGCCTTGCCGGTCTGGCCGACGGGCATCGCAGCGGACGTCCGGCTCGCTACACCCGAGAGGATCGAGATCGGGTGATCGCCCTGACCCTTGAGCCTCCGCCCGACGGGGTGACGCACTGGAGCGTTCGGCGTCTGGCGGCCCGGCTCACGATGAGCGAGACGACGGTTTGGCGAATCTGGCGGGAGGCCGGCGTCAAGCCGCATCGGACGGAAACGTTCAAGTTCTCGACCGATCCAGAGCTACAGGCCAAGGTCCGCGACGTCGTCGGGCTCTATCTGGACCCGCCCGACGGAGCCATCGTGCTCTCTATCGACGAGAAGACCCAGATCCAGGCCCTCGATCGAACAGCGCCGATGCTGCCGATGAAGCCCGGCCAGATCGAGCGCCACACCCACGACTACAAACGACACGGAACGACCTGCCTGTTCGCGGCCCTCGAGGTCGGCACCGGCGCGGTCACCGGCCAGACTCGTGCCCGTCACCGAGGCGAGGACTTCCTCGCGTTCCTGCGCCAGGTCGAGGCCGCCTATCCAGAGGGCGAGCTCCACGTTGTCCTCGACAACGTCAGCACCCACAAGACCCCCGCGGTTCGAGAGTGGCTCGCCGATCGGCCCCGGATCACATTTCACTTCACGCCCACATCCGCATCCTGGATGAACCAGGTCGAGACGTGGTTCGGCATCCTCTCCCGTCAGGCCATCCGGCGCGGCAGCTTCGGGAGCGTGAAGGAACTCATCGCCAAGATCCGCGCCTTCATCGACAGCTGGAATGCCGGTTCGACGCCCTTTGTCTGGGTCAAGACTGCCGACGAGATCCTCGCCAAAGCCGTTCGGAAGTCCTCAGCGACTTCCGAATCGGGACACTAGCGCCCCAGGATGCGGTCGATCTCGGCCATCTGGGCGGGCGTCAGCGGCCCGAATTCCATGGCTCGGGCGTTCTCCTGCACCTGGGCGACCGTCCGGAAGCCGGGCAGCGGGACCGTGGCAGGGCTGCGTCCCCAGATCCAGGCGAGGGCGCCCTGGGCGAGGGTCCGGCCGTTAGTGGTCAGGATCTCGCGGATCGACGCGAGCGAGTCGAGCCAGGCCTGGTTCGCCCGGCCGCCCTTGATGCCCGCGAACCACTCGACCTTCTGGCGGATGTCGTCGTCGCAGAACCTGGTCTCCGGCGTGATCTTCCCGGTCAGCACGCCCATGCCCAGCGGGGCGCGATTCATGCTGGCCAGGTTCATCCGCTCGGCCAGGGCGAGCAGCTCGGCGCTGCCGGTCAGGACGTTGAGCTCCTGCTCGATGACGCCGCAACCGGGTGCGGTCGAGAAGGCTTCGATCGCATCCGGCCGATCCGTGCTCCAGCCGTAGGTGCGGACTTTTCCCTCGGCCACGAGCTGCTCTAGGACGTCGCGGACGGCCAGGGCCCGGGGCAGCTCGAGCCCCCAAACGTGGAGCAGGTACACGTCGACGTGGTCCGTGTCGAGGCGCCGCAGGCTGCCCTCCAGGTTCTCCCGCACGTGGCCGGCGACATCGCTCGCTTCCTCCGTCGAATCGTACGGGTTCACTGTGCGGGCCGCCTCGTCGAGCTCGTAGCCGAACTTGGTGGCGATGACGGCCCGATCGCGGCGGCCTTTGAGGGCCGCGCCCAGCACGCGCTCGCTATGGCCGGCGCCGTAGTTGGCGGCCGTGTCGAAGAAGCTGGCGCCCAGCTCCAGGGCGGCATGGATGGCGCGAGTCGATTCGACGTCGTCGACGACGCCCCAGCCGGCCTGGGCGCCCATCATGGTCCATGGCCCGCCGATCGCCCAGCAGCCCATGCCGACCGCCGATACCTCGATGCCGCTGCGTCCGAGTGTTCGCTTCACGGTGTTTCTCCTCGATCCCGCGCTTGCCGCGGCGCCTCGCTAGCCCCGGACGACCCGCAGGTCCAGGCTCGAGCGGTTCAGGACGGCCGCGCCGCCGGGCGCGCACATGACGATGTTCTCCAGGCGCACGCCCCACCGGCCGGGGAAGTAGATGCCGGGTTCGACGCTGAATGCCATCCCCGGCGCCAGCGGCGTGGCGTTGCCGGCGACCATGTACGGGTCTTCGTGTACCTCGAGGCCGATGCCGTGGCCGACGCGATGGGTGAAGAACTCGCCGTAGCCGCCGGCGGCGATGACGCCCCGAGCGACGGCGTCGATCTGCTCGGCCGGGACGCCGGGTCGAACCGCGGCGGTGGCCTTCGCCTGCGCCTCGCGGACCAGCTCGAAGACGCGCACGAATTCGGGCTCGGGCGCGCTGCCGGCATCGCCGCCGACCCAGATGGTCCGGGTCGTGTCGCTGCAGTAGCCCGCCAGCGTGCCACCGATGTCGAGCACGATCGGCTCGCCGGCCGCGATGACTCGATCGCCGGCGTCGTGGTGGGACGAGGCGCTGTTGGGCCCGGAGCCGACGATGGCGAAGTCGGCGACGTCGTGGCCCTCGTCGATGAGCCGCCCCCGGACCTCGCGGGCGACTTCCGCCTCGGTTCGGCCGACCAGCCGCCCGGAAGCGATCGCGTCCACGGTGCGGTCCGCGGCCGCCGCGGCAAGGGCGAGGAGCCGCGCCTCGTCGGCGTCCTTGACCTGGCGCAGGTCGCGCATGACGGTGCTCGCCGGCTCAAACCTGCGGCCGGGCAGGACAGCCTGCAGGGCGAGCACGTGCATGGCCCAAAGCCGATCCGAGAGGCCGATGGGCTCCCACGCGGCGTCGCCGGCGGCCATCTGCCGGGGCGCGAACAGGTCGGCGACCAGCGCGGCCGCGTCGTCGGTCTCCTCGAACGGGATGATCTCGGCATGGCCGGCACCTACGAGCGGCGTGGCGCTCGCCTTCTGGGCCTCCAGGTGAGGCACCACGAAAGAGACCGGACCCTCGCGCGGGACGACCAGCAGCGTGATGCGCTCCATCGGCTCGCCGGCGAAACCGGTCAGGTAGCGCAGGTCCGGACCGACGCCGAGAAGCAGGGCGGCGAAACGGCGCTCGACGATCGCCTCCCGACAGGCGGCCAGGCGGGCGGCGTATCGGTCGGCTGGAATCTGGCGGGCGGACTCACTCATGCGTGGAGAGTAGCCCCGGATCGGCCCGGGTGCCAGGGCGCCCGGCAGGGGGCTACTTGCCCGCCAGTGTCTCGACCAGCGGCGCCATCGACTCCATGGCGTGGCCTGGGATCGTGTAGTAGCTGATACCGAGCCTGTCGCGGCGTCGCAGTAGCTGTTCGCGGGTGGATCTCAACGTGCCGTACAGGACGTAGGGGCTGCCGTACAGCGCCGTGGGCGCCCAGCGCGCCGCTGCCCAGCCGGAGCCGAGCAGCGAGTTGCCGCTCCCCACCAGACCGGCGTCGCCGAGCCAGAGGTTGAGCTCGAGGTTCGGGAACCGATCGCCGGCCGCCGCCTTGACCAGGGCCACTTTCTCGGCCGTGGCGGTCTCGGTTGCCTGGCGGATTATCGGCCGGCCGGCGGCGTTGAAGCCCGGGGTGAGCCCGACGATGTCGGCCTCGCGCGCGGCCAGCCGAAGCATGCGCGGACCGCCGCCCCCGATCGCCAGTGGCGGCCGCGGCCGCTGAACCGTGATCACGCCGGCGGAGGCGCGGTCCATCTGGTAGTGCTTACCGCTGTGAGTAACGGTCTCACCGGCGAGCAGACGCTTCAGCAGCGGGATCGCCTCCTCGAGCCGATCCACCCGGCGGGGGCCCGGATCGTAGGTCATGCCCAGCCGGCTGTAGTCGCCGGTCATCCAGCCCGCTCCCAGTCCCATCTCGAACCGCCCGCCGGAGAGCAGATCCAGCGTCGCCGCCTCGCGGGCGAGGATCAGGGGGTGGCGGTAGTCGTTGGCGAAGACGAAGGCGCCGACGCGCAGGTGTGTGGTTGCCGCGGCCGCGGCGGCAAGCGCCGCGAGCGGGGACAGCTGGCTGCCCAGGTGGTCCGGCATGACCAGCACGTCGTAGCCGATCGACTCGGCGCGGCGGGCGAGGGCCGCCCAACGCTCCCCGGAGGGCGCCGATCCCTGCTGAACCGCGAACCGGAACGGGTGCATGAGCGCAGGTTACCGCGTCGCGTCGAATCGTCGAATCAGGAAGGGACCGGGCACAACGCCCGGCCCCTTCCTCCGCGCCCGTTGGCTCGGGGTGGCTAGACCGCTTCGGCGATCGCCTCCTCGAACTGCGAGTTGTAGAGGTCGAAGTAGAAGCCGCGGCGCGCCATCAGCTCGTCGTGACTGCCCTGCTCGACGATCTTGCCGTGGTTCATCACCAGGATCTCGTCGGCATTGCGGATGGTGGAGAGGCGGTGGGCGATGACGAAGGCCGTGCGGCCCTTCATCAGGCGCGCCATCGCCTGCTGGACCAGGACCTCGGTCCGGGTGTCCACCGAGCTGGTGGCCTCGTCGAGGATCAGGATTTGCGGGTCGGCCAGGAAGGCTCGCGCGATCGTCAGCAGCTGCTTCTCGCCCTGCGAGAGGTTCGAGGCATCGTCGTCGATCACCGTGTCGTAGCCTTGCGGCATCGTCCGCACGAAATGGTCGACGTGGGCCGCTTTCGACGCGGCGATGATCTCGTCGTCGGTGGCGTTCTCGCGGCCGTAGGCGATGTTCTCCCGGATCGTGCCGCCGAACAGCCACGTGTCCTGGAGCACCATGCCGAAGGTTCGGCGCAGGTTGTCTCTCGCCAGCTGGCGGCTGTCGATGCCGTCGATCTTGATGCTGCCCCTATCGATCTCGTAGAAGCGCATCAGCAGATTCACGATGGTGGTCTTGCCGGCCCCGGTGGGACCGACGATGGCGACCACTTCGCCCGAGCGGACGTCGACGTTGAAATCGTCGATCAGCGGAATCTCGGGCTCGTAGCGGAAGGCGACGTCATCGACGGCGACGTGGCCGGCGGCGTTCTCCAGGACGCGCGGCCGCACCGTCTCCGGGACCTCCTCGGGCTCGTCCAGCAGTTCGAAGACACGCTCGGCCGACGCCATCGTGGACTGCAGGAGATTCATGATGCTGGCCACTTGTGTGATCGGCTGCGTGAAGGAACGTGAGTACTGGATGAACGCCTGGACGTCGCCGAGAGACATCGTTCCATTCGCGACCTGAAGGCCACCGAGCACGCCGATCGCAACATAGTTGAGGTTGCTGACGAATGTCATGACCGGCATGATCAGCCCGGATATGAATTGCGCCTTGAAGCTCGCCTCGTAGACCAGCTGATTCTCGTCGTCGAAATGGCGAATGGCGTCTTCCTGGTGGCCGAAAACCTTGACGATGCTGTGGCCGGTGTGTGACTCCTCGACCTGACCGTTGAGGACGCCAGTCCTGGTCCATTGCGCGGTGAACTGCTTCTGGGATTGGCGAGCGATTAGCATCGTCAGGACCGCGGCGGTCGGAAGCACGAGTAACGATATGACCGCGAGCGTGGGGCTGATCCAGAACATCATCGCCAACACGCCGATGATCGTCGTGAATGACGTGATGATCTGCGTCAGGCTCTGCTGCAGCGTGTTGGCAATGTTGTCGATGTCATTTGTGACACGGCTCAGCGTGTCGCCATGGGCATGTGTGTCGAAGTACTTGAGCGGCAGTCGGCCGAGCTTCTGGTCGACCTCGCGTCGCAGACGGTACACGGTGCGCTGTGAAACACCGGCCATCGTGTACCAGGCCACCCACGTGAAGAAGGTAGCCACGAGGTAGAGGCCCAATAGAGCGAGCAGCACGGTGCCCAGCGCGCCGAAGTTCACGCCGACGCCGGGCGTGAAGTTGGTGCCGGCGAGCATGGACGCGATCTGGGGGTCGTGCTGTTGGGCCAGGGCGATCGCCTGCTGCTGAGTCATCCCGGCCGGGAACATCTTGCCGACCAGGCCGTCCATGAGCTGGTTGATGCCGTTGCCCAGGATCTTGGGACCGAAGACCGAGCCGGCAGTGCTGAGCAGCGCGACCCCAACGACCAGGATGATCTTCGGTCGTTCGGGCCGCAGCTCGCCGATCAGCCGCCGGAGAGCACGGCGGAAGTTCTTGGGTTTCTCGACCGGCATGGCCATGTGGCCCATCGGCCCGAAGCCGCCGCCACGGCGCCGGCCGCCGAAGCCGCCGGGGCCTCCCGCCGGGCGTGCCGGGGCTCGACCCGAAGAGCCGTTCGTTCTCGTATCTCCGCCTGCTGGCCCGCTCATGCCACTTCCTCCCGGGTCAGCTGCGAGTACACGATCTCTTGATACGTCTCGCAGGTCTTCATCAGTTCGGCGTGTGTTCCGATCCCCGCCACGACGCCTCCGTCCAGGACGACGATCTGGTCGGCGTGCAGGATCGTCCCGACTCGCTGGGCGACGATGATTACCGTCGCTCCCCGGACCTCCTGTCTGAGCGCCGCTCGGAGTTGCTGGTCGGTCTTGAAGTCGAGCGCCGAGAAGCTGTCGTCGAAGATGAACACCTTGGGCTTCTTCACGATCGCGCGTGCGATCGCCAGCCGCTGGCGCTGGCCACCCGAGACGTTCGTGCCGCCCTGGTCGATTTCGGCCTCCAGCTCGCCATCCATCTCGCTGACGAATCCCCTGGCCTGGGCTATGTCCAGGGCGTGCCATAGTTCGTCGTCGGTGGCGTTCTCGTCGCCGTAGCGAAGGTTGCTGGCTACGGTTCCGCTGAACAGGTAGGCCTTCTGTGGAACGACGCCCATCAGGTGCCAGAGATCTTCCTGGCGCATCTCACGGACGTCGACCCCGTCGATCCGGACGTGGCCCGAGGTCACGTCGTAGAAGCGCGGGATGAGGTTGATCAGCGTCGTCTTGCCGGCGCCAGTGCTGCCAACGATTGCCGTGGTCTGCCCGGGCCTGGCCGTGAACGAGATGTCGCACAGCACGGGCTCCTCGGCGCCCGGGTAGCCGAACTCGACCCTGTCGAACTCGACCAGGCCGTGCGGGTCCAGAATCTCCACCGGTGCCTCCGGGTCGCACAGCTCGGCCTCCGAGTCGAGGACCTGCTGAATCCGCTCGGCGGATGCCGCCGCTCGTGGGACCATGACGAACATGAGCGCCGCCATCATGACCGCCATGAGAATCTGCATGACGTACTGCAGAAAGGCGGACAGATTTCCAATCGGCATCGCGCCTGAGGCTATGCGCAGCCCGCCGAACCACACTATCGCCACGGTTGAAACGTTCATGATCCCGAAAAGGAACGGAATCATCATCGCGAAGAGACGGTTCACCCGGAGCGCGGTATCCGTGAGATCTCGGTTAGCGACGTCATAGCGGGCTTCATCATGATCGGTACGGACGAACGCGCGAATGACGCGCATGCCACTCAGCGTCTCGCGCATGACCTGCTGGACGCGGTCAGTGCGCTTCTGCATTGACCGGAAGAGCGGCATCGCCCGAGTCGCGATGATGCCCATCACGAGGGCCACAAGAGGTACGATGACGATGAGCAGGCTGGAGAGCGGTACGTCCTCGCGGAGCGCCATTATGACGCCACCGACGAGCATGATCGGCGCAATGATCATGACGTTGAAGGCCATGATCAGGACCATCTGGACCTGCTGGACGTCGTTCGTGTTGCGGGTGATCAGCGACGGCGTTCCGAAGACGTTGGTCTCCTTCTGGGAGAAGCTCATGACCTTGCGGAAGATCGCGCTACGCACATCGCGTCCGAATGCCATCGCCGTTCTCGACCCGAAGAAGACGGAAATGATGGCGCACATGACGACGAGGAGCGTGACGAGCAGCATGAAGCCGCCGGTGCGGATGATGTAGCCGGTGTCACCTTTGATCACGCCGTTGTTGATGATGTCCGCGTTGAGGTTCGGCAGGTACAGGTTGGCGAGAGCCTGGATGGTCACCATCACCAGAACCGCGGCCAGCGGCCAACGGTAGGGACGGAGGTATGTGGCGAGAAGTCTGATCATGGGCGTGCGTCCTGGATGTTCATCGTTGGGCGATCCTCAACTCGGCGGTTAGCTGGTCGGTGGCGTGTGGGTGGGCCTTGCCGGTCAGGGTGGCAGTGGATTGTGAAGCAGGCGTGAAGCGGGCTCGGAAGAGTGATGCGTTCTCCCTCAGCCGCTCGAGTGCGGCTCGCCGCCCGCAACCGCAGCGAGGTCGGCATTGGCGTCGATCAACCGGCGACGGGCGGCGTGGATGGCCCTCATGCCGGTCAGGAGAGCGGACATCTCCGTCTCGGAGAGTTCGCCCAGGACGCGGGCGAGGAGCTCACGGCGATGGGCGGCCGCGTCCTGGAAGACCGTCTGCCCCGCGTTGGTGGGGTGGACAAGAACGACGCGGCGATCGTCGATGCCATGGCGCCGCTCTACCAGGCCGCGCTTCTCCATCCGGTCGACGATGCCGGTCGCGCTTGCGTCCGAGACGTCGAGTGCCTCGGCCAGTCGCTTCATGGAGAGCGGCCCGGCCATCTCCAGCACCGCCAGGACATTGAGGTGGACCAGGCTGAGGGAGTGGCGGTGCCAGGCCTTGAACGCCCCCTCGCGGTCGCGCGGCGACATGTCGGTCATCACGTCGAGCAGCTCCTGCTGGAGGGCCTGGCGCTCGGTGGAGCCCGATTCCGGAGCCGCCCCTGTGCTCCGTGTATCAGAGACATTCTGCATGACGTGTAGTATATCGCGAATTCGCAATCCCCCCAATTCAGTAGTCGGGCTCCTACAATCGGGCTGGTGACGGCCGGCCCAGGGCCGCGCGGCCGCGCTGCTGGAGGAACTCGAGATGGCTGAGACGGTGTTGGGCGCCATCGCCAACGCCAGGTTCAAGACCGGCATGTTCAAGGCGGAGAAGTGGGTCCTGGTTGTAACCGACCAGCGGCTGCTCGGAGCCCGGCTCACCGACGAGCTGGCCAGGAGCATCGTGGAGCAAGCGCGGGCCCAGGCCGGCGCATCGGGGAGCGGTTTCTTCGGCCAGCTCGGCGTCGGACTCAAGGCCGCTTCGACAATCGGGCAACGCTACTGCGCCATGACGCCGCAGGCAATTCTCGCCGAGACGCCGGGTAACTGGGCGCTCCTGCCGGGTCAGGTCAGCTCCATCAAGGTCGAGCGGAAGTCACGCCCAGGTGGCGAAGACGGCCCGGATCTCGACTTCGTCAGGATCACGATCGAGGCGGCGGGGGGTAAGGGCACGTACGAGACGAGCGACGACAAGCCCGGCCAGCGAGAGGTCCAGGCTTTGCTGGCCCGAACCTTCGGCCCGGTCGTCAGGTAGGGGCGGCGCCGAGCGGCCGGATCAGCCCGAGGCCAGCTTGAGCAGGACGGCCAGGACGCCGAAGACGACGACAAGAATGGCGATGTCGAAGACCCACTGGCCGACCGCGTTCTTGGGCCGCCAGCGGTTCGAGATGTAGCTCCAGGCCCCCATCCGCAGGATCTCGCGGCCGCTCGGGCTCGCGGTCGGCCTCGCCGGCACCGTGATCGCCGGCGGGGGGATGGCCGGCGCAACGGGCGTCGCGGCCGGCGGCGTGTCTTCCTCGGGCATCGTCTGTTCTCCTTCGACCGCCGGCCGGCTGCGCCGGTGGGCTCTCGAATAGGGTAGCGGCGGGCCCGGGAGCGCGTAACGAGTTCGAAAGGCCGGCCGGACGAGACTGCGGTCATGACAGCTTCGCCTGGTCGTCGCCGACCGGGCGCGGATCGGCCTCCGGCCGACCAGATCGCCAGATTGACTGCTCTCCACATGTCGGAAGGGGCTCGAGGATGACCGCCGTCGCCAGACCCGCATCTATGCCGCGACTTCGGCCCGTTGAGGCGCTGCGCGGCCTGGTCCGAGGCAACGTCGACGAGGCCGCCTGGGTCCGCCCGGCGTTCCTCGCAGTTCTCGCCCTGGCCGCGGTTCTGTACCTCTGGAACCTGACCGTGAGCGGCTACGCCAACACCTACTACTCCGCTGCCGCGCTGTCCGCTTCCAAGAGCTGGTCGGCCTGGTTCTTCGGCAGCTTCGATGCCGCCAACTTCATCACCGTCGACAAGCCGCCGCTCTCCACGATGATCATGGGCCTGTCGGTCCGGATCTTCGGCCTGAGCTCGTGGACGATACTGGCCCCGGAGGCGCTCGCCGGCGTGGCCACGGTCGGAGTGCTGTTCCTGGCGGTGAAGCGGTCGTTCGGTCCGGCTGCCGCGGTCATCGCCGCGGCCGTCATGGCTCTCACTCCGGCCGCGGTCTTGATCTTCCGCTTCAACAACCCGGACGCACTGCTGACTCTCCTGCTGGTGACCTCAGCATGGGCGTTGCTCCGCTCGCTCGAGCACGGCAGCTACCGCTGGCTGACCCTCGCGGCGGCGTGCGTCGGCTTCGCCTTCCTGACCAAGTACCTGCAGGCGTACCTGGTCCTGCCGGGCTTCGCCCTCGTCTTCGGCTTCTCGGCCGACACGACGCTGCGCCGCCGACTGCTGGGTCTCGTGGCGGCCTTCGCCACGGTCCTCGTCTCGAGCGGCTGGTGGGTGGCGATCGTGGAGCTGCTGCCGGCCGGCAGCAAACCCTTCATCGGCGGCAGCACGACCGGCTCGGCCCTCGATCTCATCTTCGGTTACGACGGCCTGGGCCGCATCTTCGGCGCGACCGGCCCGGGTGGGGGCGGTGCCGGCGGCGGTGGCTTCAGCGGCGAGGTCGGTCCGCTGCGGCTCTTCAACGACCAGTTCTTCGGCGAGATCGCGTGGCTCATCCCACTCGCGCTCGTCTGCCTTGTGGCCGGTTTGTGGATGCGCCGCTGGGCGCGCCGCACCGATGCCGGCCTGGCGGGCTATCTGCTCTGGGGCGGCTGGTTCGTCGTGACGGCGATCGTCTTCAGCTACATGTCGGGCATCATCCACAGTTACTACGCCGTCGCCCTGGCGCCGGCGATCGCCGCGCTCGTCGGGGCGGGCCTGGTGGATCTCTGGTCGGCGCGGGCGCGGATATGGCTCGGCGGCATCGCCGTCGGGCTGCTCTGCCTGGGGTCGGCCTGGTTCGGCTCGACGCTGCTCGACCGAACGCCGAGCTTCGCCCAGGGTCTCGGGACCGTGGCGATCCTGCTGGCCGCTGTCGGCCTGCTCATCCTGGTGGTGGCCTCGTTGCCGTCGCTGGCCGAGAACGCGGCAGTGAAGCGGCTGGCGGTCGGCGCGGCGGCGCTGGGTGTCTGCGCGACGCTGATCGCGCCGGCGGCGTATGCGATCGACACGACCGGCACGGCCTACGGCGGCGGCGATCCGCATCCGGGGCCGGGAACGACGAGCGGTATTGCGGGCGGCTTCGGCGGCGCAGGCCCAGCCGGCCCGGGCGGTGGCGCTTTCGGCGGCTCGAGTGGGGCCCTGCCGGGCGGTCCTTCCACGGGCCTACCCGGCGACGGCGGCGGCTTGGGCGGCAACACCTCCGACACGGCCCTGCTCGACTACCTGGTCTCGAACAGAGGCACCGCGACCTGGATCGTGGCGATCGACTCCGCCCAGGAGGCGGGCTCGATCGAAATCGCCACCGGCCTTCCTGTCATGGCCATGGGCGGGTTCACCGGCTCGGATCCCACGCCCACGCTGGCCGAGCTCCAGGCCGACATAGCTGCCGGCAAGCTTCGGTTCGTGATAGCCGGAAGCGGCAGCGGCGGCCTGGGGGCGGGGTTCCCGGGCGCGGGCGGCGCCGGCGGCGCCGATAGCAGCGTCGACACATGGGTCACTGCAACCTGCAAGGCAGTCAGCTACGGTGGCTCGGCCAGCCTGTACGACTGCGCCGGAGCGGCCGGCTGATCTTCTGCCGAACCGGGCCGAGTCGGCCGCCGGTCAGTCGCCGAACCGGGCGAGGCCGATGCCGGGGTGCGAAACGGCCCAGCGGTACGCGGCCGCCCACTCCGGTTCGGCGGCGGCCTTGGGGCGGCGGCAAAGTGTGCCCGCAGGCTCCGGCGCCCGTAACCGTTTCGAAAGACGCCTCGGTCCATCGTCCGGACATGCACCTCCGGTGCGTCGATCAAGCAGATACCCGCGGTGCCGCCTCGCCCGGCTCCCCCCTCTCCGGGCGAGGCGGCACCGAATCAAGTCGGGTCCGACGCGCCCCGGCGGTACGATGAACGTGCGGTCGAGGCCGGACTCCGGCAGACGCCGCATCTGACACCTCGGTAGGGAGAATCGATGCGCGTGCTCGTGGCGGAGGACGATCCCGGCCTGCGCGAAGTCCTCGTCCTGGGCCTGGAGGACCACGGCTATCAGGTCGACGCGGCCGAGCGCGGCGACGACGCCATCGACATGTTCAAGTTCTACGACTACGACGTCGCCGTCGTCGATTGGCGCATGCCCGGCGCCGAGGGGATCGACGTCGTGGCCTGGGCCCGCAAGCACGGCAAACCCACGGCGATCCTGATGCTGACCGCCCGCGACGCCCCACCGGACAGGATCCGCGGCCTGGACGCGGGCGCGGACGACTACCTGGTCAAGCCCTTCGACTTCGGCGAGCTGCTGGCGCGCATCCGAGCCCTGCAGCGACGGCCGCGCGGCGTGGACGCTCCGGTCATCGCTCGCGGCTCACTCGCCCTGGATCCGATTCGCCGCGAGGTCACCGTGGGGGACCACCCGGTAGCTCTCACCTCCACCGAATACAACATCCTCGAGCTGCTCCTGCGCCGCTCGCCGGCGGTGGTGGATCGAAAGGCGATCGCCGAGCATGCCTGGCGCGACGAGACCGACCCGCTCGGCTCGAACGCCATCGACGTCCAGCTGAGCAGGCTGCGGGCCAAGCTGCCGGCCGCCGGGGTTCGGATCGTGACGGTCCGCGGCGCCGGCTATCGCCTGGAGGAAGCGTGAAGCTTTTCGGCCGTTCACCTGGACAGGCCGGCACCCACAACCACGACGGACCGTCCGTGGCCATGCTCACGATCCGCGTCGCGATGGCCGCCAGCGCGATCGTCGGCATCGCCTATGTGGTCATTGCCGTCGTCGTTGCGATCTTTGTTTCCGGGAATCTCATGGCCGACGTCGATCATCGCCTCGTCCAGGTCCTTGATGCCCAGTCGGGCGGGCTTCCGGGGCAGCCAGGCGGGCTGCCGGACGGCGGCGTTCAGACTGGCCCGGGCTTCGACCCCGCCCGTCAGGATCCTCGCGGCCTGCCCGTGCTGCTCTGGGTCGTCAGCGCCGACGGGACGGCAACCAGCCAGGTCCCGAACGTTTCCGTGCAGCTCCCCGCCGAAGACCGGTCGGTATCCGCCCCGACGACGGTTTCGATCGGCGGCGTCAGCTACCGCATCGACGGCCAGACCGTGGGCACGCAGCGCTACGTCGTGGCGCAGGCGCTGGACAACGAATCCAGCACCGAGTCGACGCTGATCGTGGCCGAGTTCGGGATCGGCTGCGCGCTCCTGATCGTCGTCTTTCTCGGCGCGCTGGCCGTGGGCCGGAGGGTTGCGCTGCCGATCGAGCGGGCGCGGCGCCGCCAGCTCGAGTTCACGGCCGATGCCTCGCATGAGCTGCGCACTCCGCTCTCGGTCATCGAGGCTCAGACGAGCCTGGCCCTCGCCCGCAACCGCGACGGAACCTGGGACGCGAGTGCCTTCGGGCGGATCGACGGGGAGCTCAAGCGGACGCGCCACCTCGTGGACGACATGCTGTGGCTGGCCAGATTCGATTCGACCGGTGGGCAGCCCGACGCCGAACCGGTGGACGTCGGCGTCCTGGCCGCTCAGACGGCCGACCAATTCGGGGCGGTGGCCGAGGCTCGGGGCCAGAAGCTGTCGGTGAGTGCCGCGGCGGGCGCGGACGGCGCGATCGTGACCGCGCCCCCGGAATGGCTCGATCGGCTGCTGGGCGTGCTGCTCGACAACGCCTGCAAGTACTCGCCGGAGGGCGGCCCCATCTCCGTCTCCGTGGCGGGCGAAGGGCGGCGCGTGCGCCTCACCATCGACGACTCCGGGCCCGGCATTCCGGCCGAGGAGAGAGGCCGCGTCTTCGATCGCTTCCATCGAGCGACGGACGCTCCGGGCGGTGCTGGCCTGGGTCTCGCCATCGCCGATGCCATCGTCCGGGCCACGGGTGGTCGCTGGGTGATCGGCACGTCCCCGGCCGGCGGCGCGAGCGTCTCGGTCAGCTGGCCGCGCTCGGTCTCCGGGCGCCGCGACCCGCACGCCACCGACTGACGCGCCCGTCCGGACGTACCACCGCGGCGGCCCCTCGGCCGACCCGCGCGTCCGCCGGACCGCCCGCTCGACCGTCCGCCGGCAATCGATCATGCCGTAATCCGTTCGAAAGCATGCCCGGGCGAAGCTCTGGTCATGAACGAAACCGCCGCCTCGCCGGCCCCCAGTCGCCACTCCGTGCCGCTTTCCGCCTCGCTATGGCGTAACGGACCAGTGGCCCGTTCCCATGGCCTTTCGACAAAGGAGAAAACAAGATGACCACGCCCGAAGCTGCCCCTGGCAACGATCCCGCCAGCCCGCCCGTCTGGGAACCCGGGCGCGATCCGGGCGCGCCCGAAGAAGTCGGCCCCATCGAAATCGCGCCGGCCCTGCGCTCGAAGTCGCGGCCCGGCGGCCCGGCCCGCCGCGCCAGCTCGACTACCGGGCTGCTCGTCGTCGCGGCCCTGATCGCTTTCGGAGGCGTCGGGTTCGCCGCGGGCCACCTGACGGGCAGCGGCCAGACGAGCGCGGGCAGCCCCAACTTCAGCGCCTTCCGCGCCAATGCCAGCGGTGCTCCCGATGCCGCGGCTCGTGGCGCCCTTGCCGGCGCTCTCACTGTGACGGGAACCGTCGCCAGCGTCTCGGCGGACTCGATCACCATCCAGTTGGCCGACGGTTCGACTGAGACCATCGCGACCGGCTCGTCGACCACCTATCACAACCAGACCGCCGGATCGAGCACAGATCTCGCGGCCGGCCAGACGGTCCAGGTGCAGACGTCGGACGGCGCGGGTGCAGCCCCGAACGCGAGCCCGAACGCTGCCGCCAGCCCGGGCACGCCGACCACTCGGACGGCGACCGACGTTACGATCACGTCCTAGTTCCGTGTGCCACGTTATGCGGGCGCGGGCGGTCTGGAAGGATCCCTCGCGCCCGCGCCATTTCACCCGCAGCCCGCAGCCCGAAGTCAGGTGGCGCGGCCCGACGAAACGGACGCCCGGCCGGCGGCCCGGCAGCGCCAGGGCAGGCCGGGTTGACGCGCGTCCGGGTGGGTGGGCGGGCGGACCCCGAGCGGCGGGCCCGAGGCCTCGGTCGAGCGTTCAGATCCGGCGGACTACCACCGAGCCGGCCGCGCTGTCCCACCAGGCCTGCTTGCGAGGGTTGTCGTTGGCCATGACGGCGGCGATGATCGCGGGGAGCACGATCACCTGACACACCAGCCAGAGGAGGTATCGGATCGTCGTCATTGCGATGCCGAGCGACGACCCGTCTGCCGCGCGAACCACCCGCAGCCCCAGAGCGCGCTGGCCGAGCGTGCCCTGGAAGGCCCACCAGCATGTGGGCTGGTAGGCGAACAGCAGGATGAACCAGCACAGGTAGGTCGCCGAGGCGCCGGTCGAGTAGATCGTGTACCCATCGCCGTTACCGTAGCTGTAGTACTGCATGCCGAAAGCAGCGGCAACGATGGACGCGACGATCAGTGCCACGAACATCAGGATGGAGTCGATGATGAGCGCGCCGAAGCGATGGCCAATGCCCCCCCAGGCCAGGCCCGGCGCCGGGCCGAACTGGACCGGCGCACCCGGCCATGCCGGCGTTGGGTAGCCGAAGCCTGAGGGGCTCGGGGGTGGCCAGTACCCCGGCGGATAGCCGGGCTGAGGGGCGAACCCCGGCGCGGGCGGATAGCCAGCAGCGAACCCGGTCGAGGACGGCTGCTGCGGCCAGGAGCCCGGCCCGAATCCGGGAGCCGGCGGATAGCCGGGAGCCGGCGGATAGCCGGGAGCCGGCGGATAGCCGGGAGCCGGCGGATAGCCGGGAGCCGGCGGATACCCCGGAGCCGGCGGATAGCCGGGAGCGAACCCGGGAGGGGGCGGCTGCTGTGGCCACGAACCGGGCGTGTACCCGGCCGGCGGCGGATAGCCCGGAGCCGGCGGATACCCGGGTGGCGTCGCCGCGGCCGCGGGGTCGAAGGCCGGCGGCACAGGTGATGGCGCCGCAGGCGCCGTGGCCCAGGGTGGCGTCGCCGCGGCCGCGGGGTCGAAGGCCGGCGGCACAGGTGATGGCGTCGCAGGCGCCGTGGCCCAGGGTGGCGTCTGGCTGTCGCCCGGTGCTGGGATCGGTTGCTGAGGCGGCAGACTTTGAGGCGGCGGCAAGGCAGCGGCGGACCCGGAGTCGGCAGCATTCTGAGGCTGCTGACCGGCCGGCCAATCGGTGCTGGGTCCCTCGTCCTGCCCGTCCGTGGCCATGCCCGCTCCTCCGCGATTCCCCGGCGCGCCTGCGCGATCCGGTCTGTTGGGTCGCCGACGGGCCGGTTCCGGCGCCGTCTGGGCGGCCACGCCCATCGTAGCAGCGCGGCAGTGCTCGCAAAGGTTTCCGACGCGTTTGGCCACAGCCCCCTGCCGCCAGGTTCATTCAGGACTGGTTCAGCCGTCGGCCACACAATCCTCGTCAGTCAAAGTCCCTAACTGAACAGTTCCTGGGTTGATGAGATGAATGGCAAAGGCTTGAGACGCCTTCTTTGGTTGGTGGTCGGGATCGCCGCTGTGGCGGTCGTCGGAGTGGTGGCCTACAACCTGGGCCTGGCCGCAAACCACGGCGCGGCCCACGTAGCTTTCGGTCCGCTCCGCGGCAACTACGCCTACGGGCCCGGCCTCGGGTTCGGCCCGTTTGGGCTGCTGGCCGCGATCCTGTTCGGCCTGGTCCTGGTCTGGCTCTTCGTGGCGCTGATCTCCGGACCGGCCGGCGGTCCCAACCGAGTGTCGAACGACCCCACGGCGATCGACAGACTCCGCGAGCTTTCGGAGATGCACGACAAGGGTGCTCTCAGCGACGAGGAATTCGCGGCGTCGAAGCGCCGGCTTCTCGGTCTCTGACGGCCTCTCCCGCGCACAGCTAGCCGTTCCTGCTCCAGCGCGCCCTGGCGCGCGGCGGATATTCCGCCCGAGCGAGCGAATGGCAGACGCCAGATCGAGCCGTCGAACTGCAGGGCCGTCGAGCCGACCCTGGTGCATGCAAACGAACTAGCTGTTTCGGATGGGTCGACCCGGACCCTCGGCCATGTGTCGCGAGCCAGGCGAAGCGACGACTCCTCACGTAACATGTGCGCCGGAGGCGGCCAGAGGGGGAGAAGGACAGCGGCTTGGGACACCCCGTGACCGGAGGTCGACTCCACAGGAGCGGCGGCTTGTTGCTGCTCGCGGGTCTTCTCACAGCGTGCTGTGCCGGACCGGCGTTGCCGGTGTCTGGCCACGATCCGGGGCGCGGGCTCGTTCCGGACGACCGTGTGGCCGCCGCGGCCTTGCAACTTGCGCCGCCGGCGCCGGGCGGACCGTTGGTCCCTGAGGCGGCGGGAAGCGAGCAAGCCGACGCGACGCCGGCTCCCACCGCCACGCCCCAGCCGAGCGCCACTCCTGCCCAGAGCGGTGTCCCAAGCGCTGCGTCGGGGGGCGCCCCCGACGCGATCGCACCACCGTCGGCGCCGCGAAGCTTCGTCGCGCTGGGCGACTCGCTGTCCGTCTGGGCATTCCCCCCGCATAGCGCCCGACCGTCCGCAACTGGCGCATGGCCCGGCCTTCTGGCCGCCCTGGACACCAATCTCACGCTCCTGCACGACGCCGGCGTGCCCGGGAACACCACCTCCCAGATGCTCGCTCGGCTCCGGCGGGACGTATTCGCCTATCACCCGGACATGCTCTTCGTGCTGGGCGGCACCAACGACGTGGGCGACGGCTATGCCGTCTCCACCACTATCGCCGACCTGCGCAAGATAGTCGAAGCCGCCAGGGCCCAGGGCATCGAAGTCGTGCTACTGACCATCCCGCCGAACAATGCGATCCGGTGCTCCCGGCTGGCCAGGTTGCGAGCGACGAATGCGGCCATCATCGCCCTCGGCAGAGCGGAGGGCGTGACCGTCGTCGACGTCTACTCGGCGCTTGTGTCGGCCGGCGGAAGGCTTCCCGCGGCCTATGTCGCGGCCGACGGTCTGCACCTGAGCCTGCTGGGCGAGAAGGTCGTTGCCGCCACGGTCTACGCCCGGCTGACCGCGCCGCCGCCGCCCGAGCGCGATCGCTAGATCGCCCCCGGGGTCCCCACGATCGGACGTCACCGGCGGTCGCCGGGCAGTTTCGGGTGGTCACCGGGCCGTTGGATGTGCGGCCGCGTGGGCGCGCTGCGCCGATCGGACGAGAACGCTCTTCCCATTGGCTTTGGGACTGGCCGGGGCCGATTCCTAAGGCGGGCGCCGGAGACGACGCACAAGAAGTGCACCCCTCGGGGGCAGGAGCCTATGTCAACCGAACAACCCAAAGCCGGCGACGATCCCTCCGGTAGGGCGTCCGGATCGAGATCAGTCGTCGGGAAATGGTGGAACCTCGCGGCCCCCAGGGCCAGCAGGGATCCGCGCTATCGCGTCCTCCAGCGCCGCGACGTCCGTGAGGCGGTTCGGGTCCAGATCGTCCTCGTCATGGCGATCGTGGTCGTCGACGTGGCCCTCATCGGGGTGAAGCCTGCGGCCATAGACATCGCCGCTGCGATCGCCCTGATCGCATCCGGCGTACCGCTCCTGAGCCGGCGAATCGTCCTGCGTCGACCGTATGCGACCGCGGTCTTCTCGGGCGTCGTCCTGAACCTGTTGATCGTGTCGGCGCTGATAAGCGTGCCCGACAGGGCAGCTCTGTTCATGGGCTCGTACGCGGTGGTGATCGTCGCGTCGGCGCTGTTCTGCGGGTTCGATCAACGGCCTCATCTGATGTGGCTCGCGTTCTCGCTTGGACTTTGGCTCATCGCGCTCCAGGTGGCGTCGATCGGCGCTGCTGCTCGTTTCGACAGTGAGATCCTCACTGTCGGCGCGGTGGTGGCCAGCGCGGCAGGCAACCGGCTCGTCCAGGCGCGCCGCGAGCGGATGTATGCGACGGAGGCGATGCTCCGCCGCGAGCGCCGCGACCTGCGCGAAGCGGTGGCTCGTCTCGAAGCGGCCCTGTCGACGATCGCCAGCCTCGAAGGCATCCTGCCGATCTGCGCTCACTGCAAGCGAATCAGAGAAGCCGACGACACGTGGGTTCGAATCGAGACCTACGTCGAAGAGCGATCGACCGCCCAGTTCAGCCACGGTATCTGCCCCGAGTGCGCCGAGCGCTACTTCCCGGGAGTCCTGGCCGACCCCTGGACGGTGCCCGACTAGCTGGACGACGCGACCCGTGGGTCCTCTGCCGTCGCAATCCTGACGGCGTTCCAAATCGGCGTCAGCGAACCTGGAAGGAGCGCTTCGCCAGGCCGAGCCAGTAGCCGTCGATCGTGAACGTGGGCGCCTCGCCCGGTTCTGTGGCGGCGCCCAGGGCGACGAAGAGCGGCGCGAAGTGCTCGACCGTCGGGTGGGCATAGGGCATTCCCGGCGCCCGGTTGCGGAAGTCGAAGAGGGCGTCCAGGTCGCCCCGCTCGAGCGTCTCGGCGGCCCAGCGGTCGAACTCGACCGACCATTCGGGGGCGCCCGCACGTCCGTCCCAGTACTCGTGCACGAACGGCAGGCCGTGGGTCATGAAGCCGCTGCCCATGACCAGCACGCCCTCATCGCGCAGCGGCGCGAGCCGCCGGCCGATCTCGAACAGATGCGCCGGCTGCAGGTCCGGCATCGAGATCTGGAGGACCGGGATGTCGGCCTCGGGGTACATCGGAATGAGCGGCACGTAAGCGCCGTGGTCGAGGCCACGGTCCGGGCGCTCCGCCACTTCCTCGCCGGGCGGCATCAGGGCCTTGACCCGGGCCGCCAGCTCGGGCGCCCCGGGCGAGTCATAGCGGACGCGGTAGTAGCGCTCCGGGAATCCGTAGAAGTCGTACACCAGCGGCGCCGGAGCGGTGGCTCCGAGTGTCAGCGGCGCCGACTGCCAGTGAGCGCTGACGGTGAGGATGGCCCGCGGCCGCGGCAGTGCCCCGGCCCATGCCGCCAGCTCGGCCGGCCAGGTCTCGTCGTCGAGGAGCGTGGGCGCGCCATGGCCGAGATAGAGGGCCGGCATTCGACCCGGTTCGGCCGCATCCGCCAGCCGGCCTGCCGCTTCGGTGGAGGTCGCCGCCCGCTCGCCCGCCGGCCAGCTCGAATCAGGCATCGGGAAGTGCCTTGGCTACGGTCGGGGGAATGGCCCCGGCGTGCATCTGGTCGTGGAGGGCCGTGAGCATCCGGAGGAGCGCACGCTGGTCCTCGGCAGTCAGGGCGTCGAAGAGGCCGGCGATCGAAGCCTGATAAGCCTCGAACTGAGCGGCGACGCGGTCGCGATTGCAGGTCAGCTCGACGAGCGTGACTCGGCGGTCGGTGGAGTGGGGGACGCGCCGGACAAGGCCCTCGGCCTCGAGCCCATCCACGAGTGCGGTCACATTCCGGGGCGTAACGCTGAGCTGGTCGGCCAGGTCCGCCATCCTCTGAGGCCCGAGGCAATGGATGGCGTGCAGGAGCCGCAGGCGCGGGACGCTCGCGCCGGCCTCTATAGCCCTTCGGTTCGCCCAGTGCTCGAAGGTGTTCACGAAGGCCGCCGTTTGGACGGCCAGCGCCGCCACCGGGGAACCGGTCGCGCCGGCCGGCGCGGCGACTTGGCCCATGCCTTCCACGCCCTGTGCGTCTGTCTCAGGAGATGCTGTAGACATTCACTATCTTCCTTGGTATTGTTGTAGCTGCAATGTTACCACGGTAACGATGCACTGTTACATCATATGGAGCGGAACTAAACCGATAAGGTCCGGGCGATGATGTCGCCGGGGTCGAGACAGCCGCCCGACGAGCGCAGGGCCTCCATTCATCTACCCAGACAGGAAGAACGCTGAAATGACCGAGACGGAGAACAAGACGATCGAGCGGTTGCCGGTTAACCTGGAGTTCGCCGCGCCGGCGGACGAGGCAGCCATCGAGCGGACCGCCGAGGCGCTGCGAAGCCGAGGCTTCGACGTCCGCATCGTCGATGGCGCGACGGAAGCCCGCGAGATCGTGCTGAGCCTGGTGCCCGAGGGCGCCGAGGTGAACCAGGGGGCGTCCGTAACTCTCCAGCAGATGGGCGTGACGGAGGCGCTCGAGCAGACCGGCCGCTACGACGCGCTTCGTCCCAGGCTGCGGTCCATGGATCGAGCGACGCAGAGGCGGGAGATGCGCAAGATCGGCGCGGCCCCGGACTTCTTCGTCAACAGCCTCCAGGCGGTGACGCAAGAGGGTCAGATGGTCGTCGCCTCCATGGGCGGCAGCCAGCTCGGCCCGATCGTTTCCGGCGCCGGTCGGGTGATCCTTGTCGTCGGCGCGCAGAAGGTGGTTCCGAATCTGGCGACGGCGTTCCGGCGGGTGGAGGAGTACGCGTATCCGCTCGAGGACGCTCGAGCGCAGGAGACGTACGGCTTCCGGAGCGCGATCAACAAGCTGCTGGTGCTCAACGGCGACTTCCCCGGCCGAACCACGGTGATCCTGGTTCACGAGTCCGTCGGGGTCTGAATCTCCGCCGGCCCCGGTCGGTCCCAGGCTCTCGGCACCCGCCAGCCGATCCCGGTCAGGAGTTGCGACTCAGTCTCAATAGTGTTATCGTCGGCCGCGCAAACGATCAGGCGTAGACGGGTGCCCCGAATTGAGACCGAGCCGAATCATCACCCTCACACTGGCGGCGACCACGCTTCTCGGCGGCTGCGCCGGCGCCTCGACTGCCGGTAGCTCCGGCGGCAAGCTGACGGTCGTGACGACAACGACCGTCTTCGCGGACATGGTCGCGAACGTCGGCGGCGACCTGGTATCGGTCACGAGCATCGTGCCCAAGAACGCGGACGTCCACACTTTCGAGCCGCTCCCTGACAGCGTCCGGATGGTCGCCAGCGCGAAGCTCCTGGTGATGAACGGGCTCGGACTGGACGACTGGCTCCAGAAGACGATCACCGATGCCGCGGCCACGGGGACGTCCCTGCTCCAGCTCGGCGTCGACCTGCCGGGCGTGACCTTCCTGCCCGGCGATACCGCGGGCACCGAGAATCCACATCTGTGGATGGACGTCAAGTACGCCGAGCTCTACGTGGACAGGATCGCCACTGCTCTCGGGTCGGTCGATCCGGCTCACGCCGCCACGTACGAAACGCAGGCCGCCGCCTATAACCAGCAGCTCGAAACCCTGGACTCCTGGGTCCGGGCGCAGATCGCGACGATCCCGGTGGCGAACCGCAAGCTCGTCACCTTCCATGACGCCTTTCCCTACTACGCCCGCGAGTACGGCATTACGATCGTCGGCGTCGCCGTGGAGGCGCCCGGTCAGGACCCCAGCGCCGGCTACACGGCCCAGCTCATCACGGCCATCCAGAACGCAGGAGTGAAGGCCATCTTCAGCGAGGCTCAGTTCCCGGCCAAGCTCGTCGATGAACTGGCGTCGGAGACGGGCTGCAAGGTCGTGGCCAACCTGTACGACGATGCCCTGGGCGATCCACCCGTGACGAGCTACGAGGAGGTCATCCGCTGGGACACCACTCAGCTCGTCGAGGCGCTGAGCTGATGGGCGGGATCATGAGCGGCCGAATCGGGCGTCTGCCCGCCAGAAGCGGAGCACCGACGCTCGCCGCGACTCAACTCCAAGCGCCCGGGGCCGTTGTCTCGGCCCAGGTCGGTGGGCCGATGGAGGCCGTCGGGGCGCCGATTCCCGCGATCCGCCTCAAGGGCGTCACGGCCGGGTACGGAGAACGAATCGCGCTCGATGACGTGGACCTGGAGATCCCCCTCGGAGCGCTCGTTGCGGTCGTGGGGCCCAACGGGGGCGGCAAGTCCACACTTCTCAAGCTCATCGCCGGGGTCCTGAAGCCCTGGACAGGGACGGTCGAAGTGCTGGGCGCCCGGGCCGGCCGCGAGGCGCATCGCGTCGCCTACGTGCCGCAGGCGGAGCTGGTCGACTGGTCGTTCCCCGTCAACGTCTGGAACGTGGCGATGATGGGCCGCTATCCGCGCCTGGGGCCGCTGCGCCAGCCGAGCCGCGCCGACAACGAGGCGGTAGAGGAGGCCCTGGAGCGCGTGGGGATGCTGGATCGGGCACGCTCGCCGATCGGGGCGCTCTCCGGCGGGCAGCGGCGCCGTGCCTTCCTGGCCCGCGCGATGGCCGCCGAGGTCGACCTGTACCTGCTCGACGAGCCGGTCACCGGCGTCGACATCCCAACCCAGGAAGCCATCATGGCGCTCCTCGTGGCCGAGGCGGAGAGCGGCAAAGCCGTCGTCGCCACGACCCACGACCTGGCCGCCGCTGCCCGCCATTTCCGATCGATCGTCGCCGTGAACCGTTGCATCGTGGCTTCGGGGCCTGCCGACCTCGTGACCAACGCGGACGTCCTGGCGCGGACCTACGGCGAGCACCTGCTGATGCTGGGCGACCGCGTCGGGATACTGGACGATTCCCACCACCACGACGACCCGGCCGGCCGCACGGAGCGCCACTTCCACGAGGACCACCCGGAGGGCAGGTCGTGAACCTGGTGGTCGATCCTCTGGGATATGCGTTCTTCGTTCGGGCGCTCGTGGCGTCTGCCATCGTGGGGCTGGTCTGCGCCACGGTCGGCAGCTACATGGTCCTGCGCGGGCTGGCCTTCATGGGCGATGCGCTGAGCCACTCTGCGTTCCCGGGAGTGGTGGTCGCGTACATGGTCAAGGGGCCGTTCTATCTCGGGGCCTCGTTGGCCGCTGTCGGCACCGCGCTGGCGATCGGCTGGGTCACGCGCCAGGGCAAGGTCAAGAGCGATGCCGCGATCGGCGTCCTGTTCGCGGGGATGTTCGCCCTGGGCGTCTTCCTGTTCAGCCTGATCCCCAACTATGTCGGCGATCTGCTGGGTTTCCTGTTCGGCGAGGTGCTGGGCATCGGCGTCAGCGACCTGATCTCGTTGACGGTCCTTGGAGTGCTCGTCCTTGGGACGGTGGCGCTCCTCTGGAAGGAACTGCTCTACTCCACGTTCGACCCGCTCGGAGCCGCAGCGTCCGGGCTGCCGGTGAGCCGGCTGGACTACCTGCTGCTGGCGCTGATCGCCCTCACGATCGTCATCAGCCTCCAGGCCGTTGGGATCGTCCTCGTCGTGGCGATGCTGGTCACCCCGGCGGCGACGGCGCAGGCTGCTCTCACGGAGCTTCGGCCGCCTCGTCCTGATCGCGGCCACGATCGGAGTCGTGAGCCCGATCGTCGGGCTGTACGGCAGCTACTGGCTCAACTCCGCCAGCGGCGCCACGGTCGTCCTGGTGGAGAGCGGCGTGTTTGTCGCGACCCTCGCGGCGACCACGCTTCTGGAGCGGTTCGCCCACCGGACCAAGCAGGCGGTGGCATAGCGGGCCACCCGGCGTCGCTCAGGTCGACATCGCCGCCTGGCAGGACGGGCAGAGCCCGAACAGCTCGACGCGATGGCGGTCGACGCGGTAGCCGGTCCGGCGCTCGACCTCGGCGATGATCGGCGTCATGCCCAACTGTTCGAGATCGACCGCACGCTGGCAGCGCGTGCAGACCAGGTGGTGATGATGACCGCGCGAGTCGCAGCGGACGTAGGAGTGCTCGCCGTTGGGCAGATCGAGGCGCTCGACCGCACCCAGGCCCACCAGCACCTCGAGCGTCCGGAAGATCGTAGCCCTCGCCACGCCCATCTTCCGGCGCCGCGAATCCGCTACCAGGTCCGCTGTCTCGAACGCGCCGTCCCGGCTCGCTATCAGCTCCGCGACCGCGCGCCTCGCGCCGGTCGTGCGGTGGCCGGCGTCCTCGAGGACTCGAATGAGCTCCGCTCCGGCAGGATCGCCGCTCGGTTGTCGATTCTGCATGGCGGCCATGATAGGCCGCGAGCCTGCGACGCGGGTCGATCCGCGGACCCGATCCGCGATACAGTGGGGCGGCCGCGGGTCAGGGCGCCCTTGCCGCGACCTCATGCTCGGCGCAGGGAGATCGGCGATGAGACGTTCCTTCGTTGCCGGCGCGATGGGCGGGTTCGTCGCGTTCGGCGTCCTGGCGGTCCTCGCCGCCGTGATGATGCGGCGGCTCATGCCGGCGATGATGCCGCGCATGATGGAGCGGATGATGAGCGAGGGAGGCTGCTGCTCCGACGAAATGCGGCCCTGCATGGAGCGCTGCGGCTGCGGCCGATCGGGAGAGCCCGGTTCGGACTGACGGGCTCTGGGCGGCGCGCTGCGCAAGGCCTGGATCGGTTCCCGGCCCGGTGGCTGACCAGGTCACCCGGCCGGCCAGTCCAGGCCATGATTGCTTCGGGAGCGCCACGCCTGGCGGCGGCGCGGGCGCCCTCCGCGAGCCGACGCTCGAACGCACGGGCGCTCGAAACACCCGATGCCGTCGGCTTTGAGTCATCTACGCCTGGCGGGCGTGTTGGACGCGAATGCCGGGCCCGGCGCACCGAAAACGGCTCCCACCAGGGCTTCGTCATGCTCGGCTGAGCGTGGACCAGGCTCCTACAGGCGTCTCGTTCGCCCCGAACGGCGCCGGTCGCGGATGACACGCCTGGTGGGCGTATCTGCAAGAAACTCAGCCCGGCCCCGGAGCGCCGCCGCATCCACGGTCGAATCCAGGCTCCGCGGCCGCCGCCGCGGCAGCCCGCGTCCAATCAGGGGGCAGGCGCCTCGCGGTCGAGGCGCCTGCGGAGCAGCGCGGCGCTGACGGGGCAGGCGCCGGTGAACTCGGGCAATTCGAGCATGGCAGCGGGGACGATCTCGCGTCCGCCCGCTTCGTAGCCGAGCCGCGGGAACCAACCGGCGGCGGTCTCGGTCAGGAGGAACAGCTCGGCGATGCCGCGGGCGGCGGCGACCGCCTCGGCTCGCTCGACGAGGAGGCGTCCAAGCCCCGACCCGCGGCGACCCGCATCGACGCAGACCGATCGGAGAAGCCCCGCCGTTCCGTAGGGCTCGATGGCGGCGCAGCCGACGACTCGGCCGTTCTCACGGGCGACGACAGCCATGCCGACCGCAAGTTCGAGACCGGCCGTCGGCAGCTCGCTCGCCCGAAGAAGGGCTTCGATCGCCGGCAGGTCGCCCGCTCGCGCCGGCTCGATCGCGATCATCCGCAGTTGCCGCCGCAACCGCACGACTGCGGCCCGGCCTGGGCCGCGGTGGGCGCCGGCGCAAGAGCTTGCGCCCCGGCCGCGCTCGCCGCCGGCTTGGAGGCCTTGACGATGGCGCTGTACATGCGGTCGGCGACCTGATGGCTGACCGTCACCGAGACGTCCGTCAGGCCGACAGCCTCGAGCCCCATTCGGAACTCGGAGAAGGTCAGGGCCCCGGCGACGCAGCCGATGTAGGTGCCGCGCTCGGCACGCTGTTCGGCCGTGAGCGAATCGTCGGCGACGATGTCGGTGATGCCGATCCGCCCGCCCGGACGTAGGACAC
Source organism: uncultured Chloroflexia bacterium (assembly GCA_963768655.1). Classification (GTDB taxonomy): domain Bacteria; phylum Chloroflexota; class Limnocylindria; order Limnocylindrales; family CSP1-4; genus Fen-1039. The sequence goes on from CAVYIM010000009.1 coordinate 278,970, forward strand.
GGGCGATCTCGCGGAATACAGCGGGCTTGTCCGCGGCCAGGTTGACCACGCAGTTGCTGATCACGACGTCGATCGAGGCGGCTGGCAGCGGGATCGCCTCGATATGGCCCTTGAGGAACTCGACGTTGGTGGCGCCGGCCTCCGCGGCGTTGCGCTGCGCCAGGGCCAGCATCTCGTCCGTCATGTCCAGGCCGAAAGCTCGACCCGCCGGCCCGACGCGCCTGGCAGAGAGAAGCACGTCGATGCCGCCGCCGGAGCCGAGGTCGAGCACACGCTCGCCCTCGTGGAGCTCCGCGACCGCGATCGGATTGCCGCAGCCCAGCGAAGCCATGACCGCGGCGCCCGGCAGTTCATCGCGCTCCATGGCGGAGTAGAACGCGCTGCCGTAGTCGCCGGCGTCGCCACAGCAGCTCTCGCCGTTGAGCACGCCGAGCGCCTCCTGCGCGTAGTGGAGACGGACGGTTTCATGGATGTCGGTCATCGGAGGCCTCGCTCAGCAGGCGCAGGGGGCGGGAGTCCGGGCGGGGGTGCGCACCGGCAGGACGAAGAGGCGGAGCCGGCTCGAAAGCCGCAGCCCGTTCCCGGTGCCGGAGCGGCGGGCCTCGCGTGCCTCTCGGAGGCGCTCCTCCGTGAGCAGTCTGACGATCTCGGGGCTGTAATACATCGACATGGATCGATCTCCTTTCGAAGCGTACCATAGGTACTATATCGAGACTTGTCAATATCTATCGCAATCGATATTCTGGCGGCATGAAGCGATCGACCGATCCCGATGTCCTCCTGCTCCAGGCCACGGCCGATCCCACGCGCCTGTCGATCCTGAGACAGCTCAGCGCCGAGGGCGCCGTCTGCGCGTGCGACTTCTCCGACTGCTGCGGAGTCGGGCAGCCGACGGTTTCGCACCACCTGCGCGTCCTGCGCGAGGCGGGCTGGGTGACGGCGGACCGGCGCGGGACGTGGATCTGGTACGCCATCCGGCCGGAAGCGGTGGCCCGTTTCCGCGAGCTGGCCGGCGGGCTGGCGGCGGGTCCGGCTCGGCCGGTCGCGGCTCTTTCGAGCCGGGCTCGGCCTCTGGCGGTTCAGTCCGCCGACTAGGGAGGCTCGGACTACCTGCCGGGGCGCCTGGTGGGCCAGGTCGCGGTCCCTCTGGCATTCGGGCGGAGGCCATCTCAGAATCGTCGTCTCGGCCGTGTCTGAGCGGCCGCAGGCTCCGCTCCACGGGAGGACAACGAGGGACCGACATGGCGCCCGAACCAACCCGCGTCCTGTTCATCTGCACGGGCAACTCCGCCCGCAGCCAGATCGCTGAAGCGCTGCTCACCGTCCTCGGCGGCCCGGATTTCGCCGCCTTCTCCGCGGGGACCGATCCGCAGGGTGTTCGCCCCGAGACGCTCCGCGTCCTCGAAGAGCTCCGCATCAACTGGTCCGGCGCCCGTAGCAAGTCGGTGACCGAGTTCCTCGGCCAGCCCTTCGACTACGTGATCACCGTCTGCGATCGAGCGCGGCAGACGTGCCCGGTCTTCCCCGGCCGGCACGAGACGCTGCACTGGGATATCGCCGATCCAGTCGAGGTCGAAGGTTCGGACGAGGAGCGTCTGGATGCCTTCCGGCGGACTCGGGCGGAAGTCACCGAACGGCTGCTGAAGTTCATCGAAGCGACGCAGATCCCCACTGGCGGGCCTCCCGCCGCCGGCTGATCGTCGATTGCCCGGGCGCGGCTGGTCGCCGGTCCGGTCCGGCCCGTCCGCGTCCGACTATGAGCCCGCCATTCGGCTCCTGGCGCCTACTTGGGCAGCGCCGACAGACCTGACTCGCCGGAACCGGCCTCGTCGCGTGCCTTCGCTCGATCCAGGTAGGACTGCGCCCTGGCGATCTGCGCCGTGAGGGCGTCGATGGTCTGGCTCATGCTGTCGAGGGCCTTGAGCTTGAAGGCGTCGATCTCGTCCATCGTGGCGTAGATGTTGTCGAATGCGGTCTGCAGCTTGGCGATGTCGACCGTCGCCGAGGCGGCCTGCTCGTTGACCGCGGTCGACTGCTGGCGCAGCAACACCGAGGTGCTCTCGATCAGGTTCGAGGTCGTCGTGTTGAGGGCGGTGATCTGATCCAGGACCAGCTTCTGGTCGGACAGAGCCTGGGCCACGATCACGGCCGTCCGCAGAGCGGAAATGGTCGTGGTGGTGGCGCGGTCGACGCCACGGATCAGCTCGAGGTTGTTGCGGCGGATCACGTCGAGAGCCAGATAACCCTGGACGCTGACCGCCAGCTGAGTGGTCAGGTCCTGGACCTTCTGGCGGACGTAGAAGAGCATGTCCTCCTGCAGGACTTTCGCCCGCTCGGGATCGGTCGTCTGGATCTGCGCGATCCGCGCGCTCAGGCTGGCGTCGAGCTTCTGGGCCAGGTAGATGTACTGGCGCAGGCGCTCCATGATCGCCCACAGGTTCGCCTTCTCCAGCTCGAGGTCGGAGTTGTCCTTCTGTAGCGTCGCCTGGCCGTTGCCGAGGCCCTTGATGACGGCGTTGATGTGGCTCTGGCTGGAGCGGTAGCGGTCGAAGTAGTCGCGCAGCTTGTCGCCCCACGGGATGACCCCGAACAGCTTGCGGGGCGAGAAGAGGTCGCCCTGGTGGGCCGGGTCGAGGTCGTCGATCTGACGGCGCAGCTGGATCAGGCTGGTCGAAACCTCCGATGAGCCGGAGATGCCGCCCCGCTTCATCGCCGCCACGGGTCGGTCCAGCAGCCGCGAGGAGACCTGGGCCGAGTTCTTGATGTCGTCCTCGCCGAGGTTGCGGATGTCGGCGACGCGGGCCTCGAACGCGGGGTCGTGGACGTCGAGCGAGGCGATCGCGTCGACGTAGCCGGAGACCATCTCGTCGAGCTTCTTGACGGTCTCGGGATCGAGCTTGACCGCGTTCTCGGCCGCCGGTGCGGCCACCTCGGCGACGGGCGCCGGCGCGGTCAGGACGAGCGCGTTCTCGGTGGTGGTCAGGACAGGCGCGGCAGGGGCCGGTGAGGCAGGGGCCGGCGCGGCTATCACGCCGCTGGCGGCCGCCGTACCGGAGGCCTTGTCGATCTTGAGCGAGTCGCCCATTTGATGCTCCTCCTCGTGATGGCGCCTGCTGCCCACGGATCCCAGCCGGCTCTCGGCCCGAAGAACGGGATAAGGGTACTGCCGCCGCCGAATCGGTTGGGGCCGGCGCGGCAGGGGACCGGCAGTCGGGCGTACCCCGATCCGAGTGGAGGCTTGCGGTCCGGGCGGTGGAGGGCCAACCTTGGCGTCGATGATGCCCCTGCCGTCTCGTTTCGGTGCTCGAGGCCGGCTGTTGACGGCGCTGGGCGTCCTCGCGCTGGTCTGTGGCGGCGTGGAACCGCCGGCGGTCCGGGCCAATCCGGCGCAGCCGGCCGGCGCGTTCGGGTCCGCCACAGTTACCACGGAGAGCCTGGGCGGCGCTGATCAGTACGCCGTGGCCGTGGCCATCTCCCAGCGCCTCTTCCCCCACGGCGGGGCGCCGGTGGCCTATCTGGCGGGGGGCGACAACTACGCCGACGCCCTGGCTGTCGGGCCGATCGCGGCCCGCGAAGGCGGGGCGATCCTGTATACGTCTGGTTCCTCGCTGACGGCGGCGGTGGGCAGGGAGCTCATCCGTCTCGCTCCGGCCCGAGTCGAAGTGCTGGGCGGGACATCCGTCATCGCCGACCACGTCCTGGATCAGGTGGCCACCATTCTCCCTGCCACGACGGTCGTGGAGCGCCTGGCCGGGGCCGACGCCCCCGGCACCGCCGCGGCCCTCTCGGCCCGAGAGTTCGGGCGCAGCGCCGCCTCTACCGTCTTCGTGGCCTCGGCCCAGAGTCCGTCCGACGCGATAGCCGCCGGTCCGGCCGCGGCACGACTCGGCTCGCCGCTCCTCCTCGCCACCGCTTCGAGCCTGCCGGCGACGACCGCCGCCGAGCTGGTTCGACTCGAGCCGGATCGGGTCTTCGTCGTCGGCAGCGCGAGCGCGGTCTCCGACGAGGTGCTCGACGCGATCAAGCTGATCGTCCCGGAGACGGAGCGGCTCTCGGGCGCGGACGCCTACGCCACGGCCGCCGCGGTCGCCGCTCGGTTCCTTCCCGCGGCCCCGACCGAAGTGACGGCCGAGGTCATGGCCGGCACCCCCGGTTACGCGAATGGCCTGCCGGCCGTCCCGCTCGCGGCCGCCCGCGGGGCCCCGATCCTGTTCGTCCCGGCGGACGACGTTCTGCCGAACCCTACCCGGGACGCCATCGTCGCCGCCCGGCCCTCCCGGTTCGTGATCGCCGGCTCGGTCTCGGAGGTCGTTCGGGCGCAGCTCGTCGGCTTCTCCGACCGCCGGCTGACCGTGCCTGCGCCCACCCCGGCCTACCCCGCGTACGACTCGGGCTATCACGACTACGGCGAGATGGTCACGCTCATCAAGGCCACAGAGATCGCCTACCCGACGCTCGTCCACGTCTTCTCGATCGGGAAGAGCTACCAGGGCCGCGACATCTGGGCGGCCAAGATCTCCGAGAACGTCTCGGCCGACACGGACGAGCCGGGCGTGCTGGTCGACGCCCTCCACCACGCCGACGAGCATCTGAGCGTCGAGCAGGCGCTCTACCTCCTGGAGACTCTGACATCCGGATACGCGACCGATCCGACCGTCCATCAGCTGGTCGACTCGCGCGTGATCTGGATCGTTTTCGCCCTCAACCCCGACGGCTGGGCCTACGACCTGTCGGGCGGTACCTACCACTTCTGGCGGAAGAACCGCCAGCCGTACGGCGGCTACTACGGCACGGATATCAACCGAAACTACGGGTACCGGTGGGCCTGCTGCGGCGGATCGTCGTCGAATCCCAACGCCTACAACTTCCGCGGACCCAGCGCCTGGAGCACACCCGAGGCCACGGCGCTCCGCAACTTCGTGGCCAGCCGCGTGATCAACGGTGTCGAGCAGATCAAGACCCACGTCACGCTCCATACCAACGGCGAGCTGATCCTCTATCCGTACGGCTACACGAAGACGGCGCTCCCGGGCGACATGAAGGCCGACGACTACGCGGTCTTCGTCAAGATGGCCCAGACGATGGCCCGCATGAACGGCTACACGGCCGAGCAGTCGAGCCACCTCTACATCACCGACGGCGACGAGATCGACTGGCTGTACCACCAGTACGGGATCTTCTCCTTCACCTTCGAGCTCTACCCCAAGGAGCTGGGCAGTCTGACGGCGGACGTCTATCCGCCCTATTCGGTGGTCCCGGCGCAGACCGCGCGCAACCGCGGAGCGCTGCTCTACCTGATCTACGCCGCCGGCTGCCCGTACGCCCTGATCGGCAAAGCCGCCCAATACTGCTCGGGCTCCCCGGTCGTGACGCCGTCGTCAGGGCTGCTGCCGTAGGTCACCGCCGCGGCGCGGCGGCCGGCCGGGATGCCGCCCGCCGGGCGGTCAGAACCGGCCGATATCGCGCCGCCGCAGCCCGGTCAGCCCGATGAGTGTGAGGCCGGCCGCGACGGCCGACATCACGACCAGCGGCAGGAAGGTCAGGCTCGCAGCAGGCAGTTGGGGCACGCGCTCGAATGGAGAGAGGTCCTGGAGCCAGCTTGGGAGGCCGAGGACCGCGCCGAGGAATCCCACGACGACGCAGGCCACAAGGATCGCCCACGACACGCCGACCAAGCGCGGTACCAGCCCGTCGAGCGCGATGGCGAGCCCGACCATGATCCACATGGCCGGCGCGTAGACGAGGGCGGCCACGAACAGGCGCGGAACGCTTTGCATGCCGCCGCCCGCGAGGCCGTAGGTGAGGCCAGTGGCCAGACCGGCGACGGCGAGCAGGATGACGCTGCCCGCGCAAGCCACCGCGAAGTGACTCGCCGCGAACCGCCAGCGCGAGACGGGCGTCGCCAGGACCAGGTCGGCGCGCATGGACGTTTCCTCGCTCCGGACCCGCACGGCGGACTGGATGGCGAAACCCGTGGCGATGAGCGCCATCAGTCGGAAGGATGAAGCGAAGTACAAGTCCGTAAGGCTCCCTCCGCCGGCGCCAGCCATCAACTCGGTGAGGGCCTTGTTCCCGCCGATCAAGGTGTCCACCGTGGGCCCCATCCAGCCGTAGGCGATGCCGATGAACAGGACACCGGCGCTCCATCCGAGCAGCGATGCCCGCTGCAGGCGGAAGGCAAGACCCAACGGGTTCCCGAGGCTCGGCGCTGCCGCCGCCGGGCCCGGCCGCGCCGCTACCAGCCCGGCGCCGAGGTCGCGTCGGAGGGTCAGGGCGGTGGCCGCGACAACCAGGAGCACCGTGACCGCCACCAACAGCAGCAAGGGCCACCATCGCTCATCGGCGAACGGCCGCGCCTTCTGGGCCACTCCGATCGGGGAGAACCAGGAGAGAGTGCCGTCGCCGATGTCGCCGACGGCACGCAGCATGTACGCCGCCCCGAGCACCGCCCCGGCGGTGCCATAGACGACTCGGGTGTTCTCGGTGACCTGCGCCACGAGCAGCGCGACGCCGCCGAAGACCAGACCGACCAGGAGGAACGACACCCCGAAGACGACCGACCCGGCAGCGGGCAGGCCCTGGGCGATCAGTACGGCAGCGATGAGCCCGCCAACGATCAGGTTCATGGCCGTAACCGTGATCGCCGCGGCGAGGGTGTTGGCATGGATGCCGACCGGTAGGGAGCGCACGACTTCGAGGCGGCCGCCTTCCTCTTCGCCCCGCGTCAGCCGGCCAACCATGAAGATGCTCATGAGACCCACCAGCACCATTCCCCCGGCGCCGAACTGGAACGCCACCTGTCCGCCGATCGTGTTCAGGCCCTGGGGGGCTCCGTTGAAGGCGATCATCGCCGCGTTGCCATAGGTGGCGGCAGCCGTCTGATCGAGGGCGGCCTGATTGGGGAAAACGCCCTCGATCCCGACTGTCGTCAGAGCCGCCAGCACGACGAGCGCGACGATCCAGACGAGGATCCGGACGCGGTCCCGGCGCAGGATGAAGCGGGTCAGCGCAACGGTTCCCGTGAGCGAGGTCATCGACGCGGCAAGGGTGTCGTTTCGCGCTCCCGGTCGACACGTTCGGGTTCCTGTGCCAGCTCATCGCCGTAGTGCCGGAGGAACAGCTCCTCGAGCGTGGGTGGATGGCTGACCAGGCTCCGAACTCCGAGCTCACCGAGCCGGCGCACCGCAGGGTCGAGGTGATCGGTGTCAACCTCGAAACGCACACGGGCGCCGTCGATCTCGAAGTCGTGGACACCGTCGAGGTCGGCCAGCCCCTGCGCTGGATGCACGGTCTCCGCGGTGATCGATGTTCGGGTGAGGTGCCTCAGCTCGTCGAGCGTGCCCGTTTCCACGGTCCGCCCCAGTCGGATGATGCTCAGCCGGTCGCACAGCGCCTCGACCTCGGCCAGGATGTGGCTGGAGAGCAATACCGTTCGCCCCTGCGCCTTCACTTCGCGGATGCAGTCCTGGAAGACTGCCTCCATCAGCGGGTCGAGTCCCGAGGTCGGTTCGTCGAGGAGGAGCAGCTCGGCGTCCGACGCCAGGGCCGCCACCAGTGCAACCTTCTGCCGGTTCCCTTTTGAGTAGGAGCCGGTCTTCTTGGTCGGATCGAGCTGGAACCGTTCGAGGAGCTCGTCGCGGCGGCGCCGGTTGAGATCGCCCCGCAGGCGACCGAAGAGGTCGATCACCTCACCGCCGGTCAGGCCCGGCCACAGGCTGACCTCTCCGGGCACGTACGCCAACCGGCGATGCAACTCGACAGCGTCGCGCCACGGGTCCTTGCCAAGCAATTCGACATCGCCGGAGTCGGCACGAAGCAAGCCGAGCAGCACGCGAATGGTCGTGGTCTTACCCGAGCCATTCGGACCGAGAAACCCGTGGACCTCGCCGGCCTTGACCGACAGGTCGAGACCGTCGAGAGCGCGCGTCGATCCGAAGTTCTTCGTGAGACCTGAAGTGGAGATCGCGGTGGGCACGTCGCCATGATCGCACCAATCCAGTGTTCCCTTCTCGGTGGCGGCGGCCGGTCTCTTGCCCGCTGCACAGCTGCCCGCTGCACCGCGGCCCGCTGCCCGCCGCACCGCGGCGGGACCGGCCATCCCCTGACGGCCTCCCTTGGTCGGAGCCAGCTCCGGCTTCGCTACATCTCCACGATGGCGACGAATGGTTACTATGTCGCGGTCCGGGTCTCCACGCCGCAGGACTCAGCCGCAGGATCAGACGCTCTGCATGCTCCGTGCGGCGAGCCCCACCCGTAGCATCGGATCAGATGCTCGAAATAGGCGTGGAAGATCGGCAGCCGCGCGCCCGTAGCTCAGTGGATAGAGCATCTGACTTCGGATCAGAGGGTCGGGGGTTCGAATCCCTCCGGGCGCGCCACACTAACCAGCGAGCGTAGCGGTCGCTGATGCGATCAGCGGCAGGTAGTCAGGGTGAGCCAGCCTCGCCTTCACGATCTCGTCGTCCCGGACCTTGACTTCCGCGAACAGGTTCCGGCGATCTCGGCGCGCTCGGTAGGCGTGGCCTTGGACCAAAGCGTTCCGAGCTCTTGCAGCAGGCGCGCAGCGCGGACCAGCACCGCCTCGCTGTAGGACGGCTGTGCGGCTCCTCCGTTGAGGGACGCGGTCAGTGCCCGCTTTCGGCCCACGTACTCGTCGCGGGTGATGTCGGCCTGCAGGAAGAGTTCCCGAAGGTTCGCCAGCTGCCGCTCGATCCGGGCCGTGTCGACAGTGGGACGTTGGATCTGAGCTTCGCGACGCTGGAGCCGCTCGATGTCAGCCCGCCAGTCTGCCGGGATAACGAGGCTGGCCAGCCACGTCGCCAACCTGGTCCTCGAGTTGTGCCGAGCGAACGGCTCGCTGGTCGCAGGCGTGCCGCTCGCGCTGCGACGTGCACGCCATGTACAACACCGCTGGCGGCCGCTGCTCGACCGGTGGGCTTCACCGTAGAGGTTCGCCCCGCAACGGTCGCAGACGGCAAGCCGGCGGAACGGGTAGACGTTGTGAAGCTTGCCGCCGTTTGAGCCGCGGAACGACCGCGCCCGCACAGCCTTGATGGCCTGCCAGAGGCTCTCGTTCCAGATCGGTTCTTGCTCGCCCTGTTTCCACTCGGTGTCGTGGAAGTTGTGAGCCTTGCGCTCCTTGTCCGGCCGAGTGTGCCAGCCGACCTGGCCGACATATACGGGGTTGGAGACGATCACCCGGATCGAACTGCCCGAGAACGGTTCGCCCAGAGCGTTTCGATAACCCAGGAGGTTCATATGCGCGGCCAGCGGCCGAAACCCAGGATCCCGGTCGCGTAGGTTTCGCCGATGAGGCGGACAAGGTCGGCTCGCGTATATGTCGAGCCGAACCCGATGCGAGGCTGAGGCTCCGTGTCGAGGACGAGCTTGCCGGTCTCGACCAACTCCGAGCCGCCCTTGACCTTGTTGTAGACCGTCTCGTAGCTCATCCGATAGCCGATCGGGACGGTCCCGGACCACTTGCCGAGTTCGTATCGCTTCACCCGATACGCCTTCTGGACTTTCCCGCCGTGGAGAGTCAGGAACTCGTGCGAGAGAGCGGAGTGGACAGCCTGGCCAACCTGCTGGTCTGCGCTGCTGAGATCGTTCGTCTCGATGTAGACGACGATCACGCCGGCCTCGTGGAGCCGCTGCTCGTAGATCGCCGCCTCGCGTCGCTCTCGGGCGAACCGGCTCGTGTCGTAGACCAGGAGAACGTCGAACGCGCCGGCTTCCGCGTCGGCGATCATTCGCTGGAACTGCGGCCGGCGCGACGCCTTCGAGCCGCTGACGAAGTCCGTGTAGAAGGCGCCGTCGAAACCCTCTGCGCCCGGGTCCGCGTTCTCCACCTCGGCAAGCTCCAGGCCCCACCGCGATGCGTATGCGTAGGCCGCGCTGCGTTGCACGATCGGCCCGGAGTTCTCACCCTGCTTCTTGGTCGACTCGCGGACCAGGCCCGCGCGCAACCAGGCCTCGAAGCTGCTCTGGGGCTCGCGGGAGCTGTCGCCTCAATGAGGGCCTCCTGCCCTCGCGCCGTTGCTTGCCGCCGGCGAGGGCCTGCTAGGGCGGGACCGACTCGATGGTCGCCGCCGTTGCCTCTCGCCACGATAGACCAAAGCGGGCGGGGTTGCCGCTACCGAAGCCGATGCGTGCCCCCGAGACACGGCTACCGGGCCATCTTCGGGAAGCCCAACGCTCTCTTGGGCCGCCTCCCGGCTGGCAACTGCGAGTGCGACTCGGGCGAGCACCGACATGAGTGGAAGCGCTTGCTCTCTCATCCGGACAGGGCCGGCGAACGGGCGCTTCCGCGGTTACCCGCTGCGACGGCCCGCTCAGCGGGACTCAGACCTGCCCCGGCGAAGTGGAAGTCTCGCCGGATTACGACCTGGCCACCGGCGGCACGAGCGCGAATCCGGCTGAGCCACGGATCCGCATTCGCTCGAAACTCCGCCCGGACGGCGCGCAGCGCGGCGAAGGTGACCGAGTAGCGACGAGCCTTGGTCAGGAAGTGGCCACGAAAGCCCAGGTTGTGAGCCCAGCGTGGATTGAGCCTCCAGGCCGATCGCATCAGAGCGCGAGCATGAGGAGAGAGGTCGGCTCGTTCGATCACGCCCTCTACTCGGATCCGTCGATCAAGACCACCGGCAATCTGTGCGTCCTTGGTGGCGTACTTGGCGAGGTAGCCCGCTACGCCGGCTCCGTGCCCGTCGCCTGCTTGCGGGCTCGCAGTTATCGGTCTCGTGTCGATCTGCTCACCCCAGCGGATCACCATCTCACGTCCACCGGGTCCCGCCACCGTGACCGCTACGCGCGCCGCGGTGCGGGCGACGGCCTCCGCTAGACGCTGCGCCGTCGCTCCGCCCGCCGGCGCGGTGTCGGGACCGCCGGGTCCGTCGAGTCGGATGACCGCATGGACGTGGACCGATCCACGGGCCTGGAACTCGGCGACCTTGGCATAGGCGACACGGACCTGGCGTCGCAGGGCTGCCACGCTCAGGCCGCCCAAGGCCGCGAGCTCGCGAGGCAGGTACGTGATCGTCCGCCGCCACAGGGCTCCGAGGTTCGCGTTCCATAGCGCCGCGGCTTCGTAGCCGTAGCAGTCGGGGCAGATGGCCTGGCCGACGAGCGGATCGCCATCTTCATGGCGAGCCGTGCAGCTTGTGGGAACGCCGTGCAAGCAAGCGCCGTCTACGCCGGGATGACACGGGCGGACCTGATCCTCACTCACGACTCGCCGATGGACTGCTCCGAACGAGGGAGCGGTGAACGTCGCGAAGACGACCGGGTGCGAGGCCACGGATGTCGAGACACTTTGGCCTCACTTCCCTCAAGCCCCGCGGCTACCAGGAAGTAGGCGTCGCGGCGATACCGCTCCGAGCAAGGCGGGCACCGCGACTCGCGTCGGTTGCCACAGGCGACCAGGACGAAGCCCGGAGCCTCGGACCTGGTCGATCGACGAGCGACAACCTGACCAGTCGAAGCCAGCGCCGCGACCGACTCGCCCTCCAGGCGGATCGGCGAGGTACAACCGCCGGTTCGGCGGATCAGCTCGACGAGGGCAGGTGCGCCGGCGCCGTAGCGGGCAGCGAGCACCGCCAGCGACGCCGGCTCATGCACGAGCACCACCCGATCCTCAGGCGCTCTGCTCGGTGCGATGGAGCGTCTGCGGGATCTGGGCCTTCACCGTCGCTCCACGAACCGCAGTCGCGCGGAACGACCACGCGAGGCGAGGCCGGGAGCCCGACGTGTCCACGTAACCGGTCGCTGTTAGGCCCTCGAAGGCAACGGCTGGGAAGGGCGAACCAGCCGGCGCCTGGGGAAGGGTCGGCGGATTGCGGGACGCGATCTTGACCTTGACGACCTTGTTCCGAGCCTCCGGATCGGCGTCGAAGACCGAGATCGCCCAGAGCGGCAGACCCGAGTCGCGATCGTGCGCCTGGACCCGCTGCTCGGGTGTCGAGGCATCGAAGTCGATGACCTGCTCTACGCCTCCGACCGCGTATGCGCCGGCTGGGAACAGGAGCTCGTGGGTGATGGGGATGTTTCTGCCGAGTGCCATGGATCTACTCCTTGTCTGATTTCGAACAGCACGAAAGAACCGACGCGCTGCGCACAGCTATCGCCGGATAGAGCTCGCCTAAGCGGCTCGAAAGAGTGGGGGCGGGCGCTCTGTCTTGGTCCGAAATGTCTAGCCGGACCTGCGCCGGTCGCCACCAAAGACGCTAGGCCGACCGACTCCGAGAGTCAAGGCTTCTGCGTACCATCCGGCGTACCATCGGCGGATTTGGCCGCTGTCCGAGCCGAAATCGAGCCTGGGAGAGCTGCCGGCGGCCACGAAAACTGCCCGCTGGCGGACACAAACCGGGACCGAGCCTGGATCCCGGCGAGACGGTCAGGGCGGGCTCTACCTGACTTCGCTCGATCGCTGCGACCGGCGAGTATGGCCCGATGCACGGGGTCATCGGGCGGGTTCGCCTGTTATCGCCGCGATCCGCTCAACGAGGCCGACAACGGGGCAGCCCTTCGACTTGTTACGACTTTCTCTACGAGATCAAGTGAGCGCCAGGTGAGCGGCGCCCGGTAGGGTGTGAAGCGCAAGGCACTCTTCGCGACGATGGCAGATGCACTGAATGGTTCAGGGCTCGCTGTAGGTCCCGCGAACTCGGGTACTGTCGGTTTGAGCTATCCACAGAGCCATCCCCGAACGTGGACAGGAGTTGTGGAAGGGTGCCTAGCCGCCGGACCTTCGGTGTCGCACACTAACGCTTGGGCTGGGCCTTTGGTTGCTCTCGCGGTGGCGACGCTGCGGAACGAGTCCGCGCGGAGGCTGAGTTAGAATAGAACAAGGGTTCTGCCAATGGAGGTCTCTCACGTGCGGGAAATGCCATCGCCGCCCGACTTGGACAGTAACGCGAACCAACGCCAGGCGGTCGGCGACGACGACGACGACGGCGGCGGCCCGACGTCACAGGTAACCGTCCGCCGCCACAAAGTGCGAGCCACCGCCGAGACACTTTGGTCTCCTGAAGCGGTCGGCATCCCCACAAGACTCCGTGTTCGGCGCGGAGACGGACTCCGGTCGATCTCGCTGTTCACAGGCGCCGGTGGTTTGGATCTCGGGTTGTCCAGAGCTGGAGGCGGAGAGATCCAGTTCGGCGCGTGGGTGGAAAAGGACGAGGACTCCCGCGAGACGATTGCCCTGAACCACCCAACCGGGCGAGACGCGATCTTCGGCGACATCACCAAAGTCCACCCGACGCAGCTCATGCAGGCCGCGGGCTTGTCTAGAGGCCAAGCCTTCTTGGTGGCGGGAGGGCCGCCGTGCCAAGCGTTCAGCACTGCAGGCTTACGTCAGTCGATACACGAGCCGCGCGGACAGGTAGTCGATCGCTATTTCGACATCATCCGCGAGGTTAGGCCTCGGTTCTTTGTGTTTGAGAATGTCCGCGGCTTGGCATCCGTCGCGATCAAACATCGCCGCTATGTGGACAGGATCGCCAGCGAGAAGGAGAACCCCGGCGAGCCGGACCTTGAGGCAGACCAACGGCTTGGCTCGGTCTTTGACCAGGTTTCTGGCCCAACATGAAGAGCCTGGGTTACGAGGTCGTCTTTGCACTCCTGAATGCCGCCGATTATGGCACGGCCCAAGTTAGGCATAGGTTCGTCTTCTTGGGTAGTCGAGATCACGAGTTTGGCTCGGGTACGTTTCGCAAGATGACGGGGCAGACCATGACCCTGCAGGACCTGCTCCCTCCAACTCACCACCGGCTGGCGCCCTACAGCCCAATAGAGCCGTGGCGCGTTCTACGAGATGCCATTGGTGGTATGCCAGAGCCAGACCCGAGGGAGACTTTCACCTACAGTCCGGAGCGCATCAATGTGTGGAAACGAATTCCAGCTGGACGCTACTGGACGTATGTCCGCGACAACCCGGTGTTGTTCCCTGAGGGGCTCGAAGCTCTACTGAAGGGCGCGTTCTCATCTGGGGGCGGTAAGGTTGGCTTCTGGCGGAGGCTCTCTTGGGACAAGCCATCGCCGACCCTCCCGACACAACCACAACATCGGCGACAGGGTTGTGCCACCCCGATGTCGAAAGGCCCCTATCAGTGCCGAGCATGCGGCGCTCCAGGATTTCCCAGAGGGCTACCGGTTCGCTGGCAACAAGGCGAGCAAGTACAAGCAGATCGGAAATGCTGTGCCGGTGCGACTCGGGGAGGCCTTAGGAAACCTGCTACTCTCCGTCGCGAGCGGCGGGGCAGTAAGGGGCACCATTGAGGAAGAGGAAGACCCGCTACCAGTGAGAGTGGTATCAGCTTGACCGTTCCGCACGAGGTTGTGTGCCAACACATTGACCAGGCAGTGAAGGTTGCCGTTCAGCGTGTCACCGACCGTGCTGAGGAACTGTTTACGTCCGAAGTTGCGAGTGCCGCCAATGGCGGAGCATCTCCGTTTCAGAAGCTTCTGCTGCCCGAAGCGAAGATCTTCTCGTCATTTGAGCGATCTCTCAGTGCCTCGTTAGGAAAGGCGTTCGACTACATCGGCGCCGACATCGCGCGAGCTACATACGGTAATGGCCAGCACGACTACTCGTACCACGGCTCGATTTCCCCGGAAACGCTCGGCGCGATTGAGGTGATTGTCGCGCGATACAAAGCGAAGGGGACACTGCACAGGATGCCCGACACGGTCGCCGAGTTAGCGGAACTCGCGCCGATTATTGAGGCCAGCGAGCCGACAGTGAGTCGCACGATCAAGAACGACGTCTATTTTGTTGACCACGACCAGATCAAGAATTTCCTTGAGATCAAGACGGTTCAACCGAACTACGACACTTGCGACAAGATGAAGACTCGTATCCTGACAATCCATGCGATGCATCATGGCGGCGCCGACAAGATTTGTGCGCTGGTCGTCTTTCCTCACAACCCCAACGGCCTTGAGGGCATCTATGCTTGGCCGCCGCTCCAGTACTTCCTGGATCCACAACACGATTGGAAGGCTCGAGGGCAAGCCCTGATGGGGCCTGGTCTGTGGAACTTCCTCGGCGACTCGGACGGTACATACGATGAATTGATGGACTGCTTCTACGAGGTGTCCATCAAACGAAAAGACGAGATGTTAAGCTCTGCTAAGGCTGACCGTGGAGTAGCGTGAAGAACCTAGCGATCACGTGCCCGCCCGACTCCTGGCCCGCTGGCCTGGACGGATGCGTCTGCCTGGGGATTTCGGAGGCCCGAGGGGCGGACGCTCTCTGGCTCGTCTTCCGAGGTTCCGACCGCACGGTTACCTCGGTGTCGGGTTTCCTTTTCGAGGGAGTCGAAGTGCCCCCGGACATCACAGCGCTGGAGCCCGCGGTCGTTGCTTCCGGCCCAAGGAGTCTCTGGGTACTGATCGCAGAGGACAGAACTGCCTTCTACAAGGCCGTTGCCGGCGGGAAGCTGCATATCGGAGGCGACTTTCGGGAGTTTGGTCGTCTGGCCAGAAGGCTGATACGCCTTACCGAGCAGTTGGAGTTGTGGACGCAGCTCGACGCCATCCTTGATTACGTCCAATCCTCGTAGACCTGAGGGAGCGGCTGCGCCTACGAACCAGACGTCCGATGAGCCACAGGCGAGAGCTAACGCGTCATGCTGAGCGCACCGAGCGCACCGAGCGCACCGAGCGCCGTTGATGTCCTAGGCGGCCTGAAGCGCCTCGACCAGCTCGTCCAGGCCCTCGATCGCGAAGGTTGGTGGCGTGCGTTTGTTTCCCTCCGGGCGCGCCACTCATTCGGGTAGTGACTGAAAACCCAAAGGCATAGGCGCCGGGTGAGCGCATCCATGTGAGATCCGGTCGTCAGTATCCGGCGAGTGCGTGGCTACCAAGGGTCCACGACCCCTCGAAGGTCGAAGCCGAGGCTGGTGTAGGCACCGGCGCGCTTGGAATGCATCCGCGCCAGGACGGGATCCTGTAGTCCACGTAGTCATGCACCTCGACCCTCGTCTTGCCCTCGACCGGCCTGAGCACGCGGCCGACGTACTGGACGATTTGGCCCCGGAAGGCGATCGGAAACGCTATAAACAGCGTGTCCAGCGGCGGACAATCGAAACCCTCGCCCAGGAGACTGCCGGTGGCCACGAGCACTACGCCATCGCCGGGCTGCGTCGCCGCAAGTCGATCGACGATCGCTCGTCGCTCTTTTCTGCCCATGCCTCCGACCAGGACGTCTGGGCGAACTCCCATTTCCTCAAGTCGATCTCGGATAAAGCCCACATGCTGCTTCCATTGAGAGAGAACGAGGCAGTTGCGGCCCGACTGCACGGCCGCAGCGATGTCGCCACAGACCTGGCGAGTCCTAGCGTCATCCTCTACCAGCGAGCGGAAGACGGCCTGGATGGTGGGAGGCACCTCGCTTGTGCCGGTGACTGGATTTCCGTGGTTGGTTGGATGGACGACTAGCGTGCGCACCACGCCCGCCGTCGCGCCGGGATC